>NZ_CP071301.1:0-2181504 GCF_017309645.1 Lactococcus sp. LG606 | reverse complement strand
CACGACTCGCCAACTTTCTAAGCTCTTCGGTTGATAAGTCTACAAAAGGATTGGTTTTGACTGATCCAGATAACTCAACTTTGCTTGTATAATCGCCATCCATTTTATTGAGAGTATCAATTGCTTTAATCATGTCAGCTTCTTTTTCAGCGTTTTTAGCTATCTCTGATAGAGTGACCATTCGCTCTTTACGAGTCATTATAGCAGCATCTTGAGCTTCCTCCTGAAGTTCTTTATACCTACCCAAAACCTCACTGACTTTTATTAATTCACTTGCTCTACTATCAACTGTATTGTCTTTCCATCTTTTTGCTTTAGGGAACGATTCACGATAAGAAAGTCTTTGACTCATGCCAGAAATTAGGCATTGAACGAACTTTTCATGTCTTGCATTTTCTAATACTGGCATTTAATCTCCTTTCCAACAATAAAAGGCTGCCCATTGGACAACCTGTAATAAAATAGCAAGTCAGGGAGTCGAACCCTAACAAGCTTATGAAGCAAATTCAAACCGATACTTATGATATTTGTGCTTTTGCCTTTTACTTCATAATACAAGTATATCAGCAAAAACGAGGAGCAACACTCCAATTTCGTGCCTTTTTCGTGTCGTTTTTATCCCAATTTGACCCATGCTTTCAAATGAAATAGCCAATATGAGGGTTTATATCTTTTCTGAATCGGTAGTAAATAAACTTCGCTTTCTTTTCTGAAATCTCAATACCTTCATTATCAAGTTCCATCATTACTCTGTACCATGTAAAGCCACCGTAACCACAGTGTTTTAGCTTGATTATTTCTTTTTCCTCCTTAATTAAAGGTTCGTACCACAAGCTGAATTGGTACATCAGGTCTTTGAGTTTGATGTATTCCTCATCATTTTCAAGTGCTTCTTTATTTAAGACATAACTTTCTGGCTCAGATCCACCAGAATAAGCTGTGCGAATTCCTAGATTATCTACTTTTTGCTTATAAAGATATCTGCTTTCAATTGATTTTATTCTGGCTTCAAGTCTGCCATTTACGTAATCTCCAATAATCCTATCTAACTTATCTGCCAAAATTTTTACCTCCCTATATGGTATAATTTAGATAGAAAGTATAAATCCCTAAGCCCGTTGCCAGCGGGCTTTTTTGTTTACCACCAATGGAGCATATATCTCCCGAACCAAATAATAATCATTACGACTAGTACCGGTAATAAACATCCGCCTAAGCATCCATCTTCATCCATTTCATTTTCCTTTCAGTTGAGTTTAGCGAGTTCCTAGCTCAGTATGATATAATATAACTGACCGAAAGTAATATAATAAGTCGTTGTAAATCGTATTTCGCTCAAGCTTGGTCAGCTTGGGCTTTTTTTGCGTTCAATCCCTCCCCACCGCTTCTTCGAGGTAAGCGTTAGTAACATTCACTTCTTGCGACACAGATCCGTAAACATGACCGATACATTTTGCGTATATAGTCGTCGGGCGTGGTATTGAACCTTTTTCTACTGCATAACCTTTACCTCGCCACTGGTTTATTTTATTTTGTCCTACGCCATAATGTTCTTTTATCTCGTTCGTGTTCCCTTTGAATAATACTTTACCGCCTTGAATAATTTCCAAGACAGCTAACTTTGTCTGTCTTACAACTATTTTTTTCATATTGTTCCTCAATCGAATATGTATTTATTGCCTTCTAGCTTCTTTTCTAAGGTGTATTTGAGCATTTCCCATGTCATATACTGTCCGTTATTTGAATGCTTGTATATAGCCTTGTATATCTCTCTGAGCGCTTCTTTATCTTTACCTTCGATAAAAACTTTTTGTTTACCGAAACCGTCTTTTGTTCTCTGACGTGAGATCAAAAGCAGCCGTTTAAATAATTTGCTTGTGTAACTTGCCATATTTACCTTTATCCTGTAGGCTATTATTTTGCGTTCTGAGCCGTTTTGTATTGTTTGCGATAAATTATCCGCTTGATAGTTTAAACGCTCAATGTAACCGTAACTTTCACAAATTAGGGCTACTCCAGAACGATAACTACCTCTTTCAAGTTTCTATCCAGAAAATCATAGAGCTGTAACCACGTCATTTGCTGTCCCCTATTGAAAACCGTCCGAATATCTTTGTAATATTGGACTAGCTCTTGCTTATACTTCTTACGAGCATCAATATAGACAATCTTATGGCCGTATCCGTCATACTTTGCTTTCTTGGCCATATTGTAGAGCTTCAATAATGGTATAGGGTTAAAAGCCGTCATCGCTTGCCTCCTCTATTTCTATATCTATCTGGTTTTTGTCTAGGTAGTATTTTTTTGCAATGAGAACTACTATCTGGCTATCATCTGTGTAATAACCTAACTTGGTCATGTAGTCTTGTAGATTTTTCATGAGATTATCCAAGTCTGGCCTTGTAGTTTTGAATTGCCACCACTTTTTCTTCTGCTTAATCGCATTCCAAAATGTCACAGTGAGCTGTAAGGGCACATCTTTATCATATGGTTTACTTGGAGCATTACGCTTTAGTGCGTTAACTAGCTCCTTGTTTTCAGTACCTTTACGGTTATAAAAAGATATTTTTCCGTTTCTGTATCCAATACCTTTTTGTTGTTGCGTGACTGGCATCTTCTGCAAGTTGAAAGAAAACTTCATTTTCCAAGTCTCGCAATCCGCTCATGAAACTCTTTTCTAAATTCCTGTACCTCTTTTGAATTCTCATAAGCTTTAGTTAATTGTTTTTGTTCATCTCTGAATAAATTTTGTTGTATTTGTCTTTCTTCTTTACCTGGGCTCGACATTTTTATCGCTCCTTTCCAATACTAGACATTTGCATTATCTGAGCGTTATCAAATCTGAATTTAAGACGTCTCGGAAGTTGTTCTAAACGATTATCACTTTCAGGGATCGTCAAAATCATAATTGAGCAGCCATCTTTTACGCTAAATAATACATTTAGTGCTTTTTCAGCATCTTTGTTTACAAAATCAGCTAAAGAGTCAAATATTAATAAATCAGCTTGCTCAATTTCATGAACTTGTTTCATGTATTTATCACGTGCCTCATCTCCAGAAGCTCGATTTTTAGCTAGTTCAACATGCTTTCTCACATTAAGATGTTTAACTTTTTTCTGAGTGCCTACTTTTTTCACTATCCACTCAACCATTTTGTCTGTGTTCACTACACTTAATTCATCCGAAAAGTCATATTTAACAATGATGTCTTTATTTAAATCGATGTGTTTTTTCGCTTTAAATTCAGATATATAATCTTTTACTGACTTAACCGTTTTATTATGGATACCTTCAGCATTACACATTGGGCAAACTCTTACTAGATAAGGATAAGGCTCTCCAATTACCTTCCCATTACTATCTTTTGGATAAGACATAACAGGACGCTTTGAACCAATAATGTCACAACCGTGAGTCTCACAGACTCCTAGTTCCCCACCTTCTATAAAGTTTCCTGACATTTCTTTATGAGTAACTGCCCATTTTTCATTATCATCGTAAAATTGTTCTGTCAAATCATTCCTCCCAATGTTCCCTGAACAGTTTTAGGAGCTTCTTGATAATCCATAAACATCATATTTGATAAAAAATTTGCAGAATTCACACTGTATTGACCTTTTATATCTTCTGGATTTTCATTCTTGTACCACTCAATATAGTTTTTAGCCCCAATAACTGCTTGTTCTTGCTGGAATGACGGTAGTTTCAAAAACTCAACTTGTGTTATTGCTTTTTTAGATAGGTTTTTACTTGAGAAATTGATAAATAAATTAAGAAACTCAGCAAGAAGAGAACTTGGCTCTTTTTCTCTGTTCTCTATATCTATATCTATCTTTAACTCTTTCTCTAACTCTATCTCTGTCTCTGGTGTACTTTTGTCGTACATTTGTACGGACTTTTGTACTTTCGTTGTTCCAAGTGCTTTCTCTTTATTAATTTTAGAGCGGTAAGCTTTTATTCTATCCGCTTCAGTTGTAGTTTTTCCTATAAAGTTTTGAATATCTAGCATATAAATTGCTCCGTTATCCATAATCTCTACAAGTCCAAGATCTATGAAAGCTTTAAGAGCCTTTTCCACTACTCCTACTGGATGTCTAACAATAGTCGATAGCATTTGCGGGTTAAATGGGATACGGTCATTAAACATCAACCGCCCCTCATACTTTAAGCTACGTAGGTACAGCTTAAGCAAAATGTTGCTATAAATAATGCCGTCCCTGTTGTCCATATTTTCTAAAATAATCATTTCATCAGAATCAAAGAAATTTTCCTTTAGTCTCATGTAATAATATTTTTTGTTATCAGCCATTAATCATCCTCTATTTCTAATGAATAACGTTTGTAAGTAGTGGAATCACCATATCTATTTTTCTGCGTGATAGGTTCTTTTTTGAAAACATAACCTTCATCTTGCAACAGACAAATTTTCTTTGGCAAATCAATAATTCCAAGCTCTGTAAAACACTCTGCACTTGTAATTGATCCAAATTCCTTTATATAATTTAATACTCTGTCTTGGTGTCTTAATTTTTTATTCATATTAATTCTCCATAAACAATAGGTTCTGCTGTTTTGCCCCGTGGGAATCTTACTATATACAGCGACTTACATGTCCTTCCTGCACAAAGCCTATTGTTATTTAATTAAAACGGTAATTCATCGTCGCTGATTTCCATTGGTGATCCACCGAATGAATCTGCTTGCGATGCTGCTTGTGACTGTTGACCCCCACCCATTGAAGCGAATTCTGAGCGGCACAAGTAGTTTTTAATCTCTGTCCCTGTAGCAGCTTTTTCTTCTCCATTTTTATCGATGTAAGTTCCTGTACGCTCTTTCACAAGAATAAACACACGTTTTCCTTTGAGAAATTTAAGTGTCTGTTCGTTGTGCCCATAATCCATTGGAGCAATAGGTTGATTATTATCTTCGATACTTGCAAGAATACGTTGCAAACCGCTATCAGACCACGGTTTTCCGAACAAGAACCAGTTATTAGCCGTTTCCCCGTTGTTACCTTCAATATCGAATTTAAACATTGGATCGCCATTTTTGGATTGTTGATTTTTCACATCGACAATAGTTGCGATGTGTACTCCTGCAGCGAATCCTTGGCCTGTTAAGTTGCTCATTTCATTTCTGTTGTATTGCATTATTTTTGTTCTCCATTTTCTTTATTTTTTTCTACAATTTGCCCAAATTTAAATAAATCTTCTATTTTACAAGCGGTTCTATCATCAAGACGATTTTTTGCATATACTCCATCACTCCCTTCAAGTATTGCCCCTCTTCCGTGAGTTGCTGGATTTACTTGAATCCGCCCTACTACGTCAGTGAGACCTAAAAGTTGATTTAACACTTGATTACGAACCTGTGGGATATATTCCGTTAATTTTGTGCCGTCTTCCAAGTCTATATCTCGCTTGTCTTCCCAAGCGGTAACATAGATATTGATAGGCAAGGAATAAATCATTGTGATAAGCCGTAAAAAATAATTCGTATAATCTCCATAGTCTTGAATTTCGTTACGAATACCGTTCTTACTTTTAAGTCCTCGTGCCACAAACCAATCTTTTTCAAAAGCTGTGATATTATCAATAACTAACGTTTGGTATCCTTTGAGAATCCCTCTAGCTTCGTCAAGAAACTCTTTCATTGACTGGATAGGATTTTCTCGATTAAAAGAAATAACATCGACATCTTTCAAACCAGCTAAAACTCTACTTGATCCGTCTAAATCCAGAACTAACACCTTACCCGTTAGTCCTTTAATTGCACTTGTTTTCCCAAGACCTGGCTTCCCATAAAGAAGAACTCGCCATTCATGCGTACGACTTATTTCAGTCGCTTTTTTAATTTCTAATGCCATAGTTAAAACCTCAAACTTTCTGATTGTTGCAACTCAACTCCTTCAATAACTGCTCCATTCTTCAAATCTTCAAGCATTTGTTTCTTGTCAAGCTTAGGTGGCTGAGGTATAAAGTAGTTATCATAAAATTCGTTTTTCATGAAACGATCTTCATCGTCAAATTTTAATGACTTTGGATTGGGTTGAATTCTAATGTTGAATACTGCACTCGGAATTTTTCTTAATCCAACTGAATTCATACTATTTTGTAGGTAGTCTTTTAGACTTTGTTTCTTTTTAGCTACTACTTTTTTCTTGTCTTGAAGTCGTTTGATTTCAGCAGCCAAAGCTACTTCATCGGCTTCAAGGTTTTTCACAACATAACCAATATTTATGGCTTTGTCTTTAATTTCTCCTTCGATACTCTCTAAAGTATCTACCCACGTTTCGACATCCAAGTCTTCCATATCATAGACTTGTTGCCAATCGGTGGTTAAATCGTATAAACTCATTTTTTATTTTCTCCTCTTGTGTTATACTAAGAGTAGAAACATTGCAAAAATTTCTACTCAGCTCACTCTGCAAAGTGAGTTTTTTTATTTTTAATTTATTCATTGTTGATTCTCACAATCACAATTAAATTAATCAGATTGACAACAAGTATCGCTATACTTAGTATTGTTGACATACTCTCTCCTCTCATGATTTATGGGGGATTTTATTTTTCTCTAAACTCATTAATATCGACATCCAAAGCGTCTGCTATTTTGCATATTAAATCAAAGCTAGGACTTTTGATTTTTCCAAGAACAATCTTTGAAATATACTGTTGTTTTACCCCAACTTTATTTGCAATTTCCATTTGAGAAATGTTTTTCTTTTTCATTTCTCTATTTAAAATATTTTTCACATTTCCTCCTCTACTATATGTAGTGTTAAATATGTTTTACACAACTATATGTTGTGGTCATTTTTAATTTTTGATATAATTTTTATATGAATGAAACACGTCTCCGGTGGTTTATTCAAAAAATTAATAGAAAGGGGAATATCATGGCAAATACAAAGCAAACTTCTAAATCTGTTGCTTCTAAAGCCTCTAAAGCTTTGCGTGACGGTCGTTCAAGTGCCCGTACTAAATCTATTGCTGCCAGTGCTTTATCTCAAACTAAGAGTTCTCGTCGCAAATAGAATTTAAACTTGTCAATAGCTCTGCAATGGCCGATACCATTTCAGGGCTATTTTTTGTACGCTCTTCTTTTATAACTTCCGAAACAAACGTATTAATTTTTCCTTCTAGTTCTTTACGATCCATATTCCTTCCTCTCCTCCTAGTTTCTGCTAGGATTTTTTTATTTTGTCATGTAGCGAAGGTAATCGCTTAATTTATAGAAAGTCTTAGGAAAAGTAAATTCTGGACGATATACTGTCCAAGTTTTATTTATATTGTTTATACAAACTTCTTTCCCGTCAGTTGTATAAAAAGTGTCATATTCTGGCATTTTTATCTCCATTTCTTAAGCTGATTAAAATTCAAAACTTGTTTGTGCATTTAACGAACGAATTTCCAATGTTGTGTTGAATGCTGGTTGCCACATTTCAAGATATTCTAATGCTTCTTCATAGCGACTAAGTGGAATATCACTATATTTCACAACATCAAATCGATTATTCAAATCTTTGTAGAACTCACGGAAAACCTTACTACCGATTTTCTTATGTGCATTTGAAGCTTTACGACCAGTAAACATATAAACTTTAGTTGCTACTTTCTTCTGCAAAACTTTCGCTTTATTTGAAGGAAGTCCGAAACGGTTGGTTAAATCAGCAACTTGGTCTTTAACTTCTACTAGTTCTTCTTTAACACTTCCATAACCAGTTGCGATAGCTGCAATTTGTTGGTCCAATGTGAGTGGAACTTGTTGTTGCTGTTTGTATTCTTTTTCAACTTGGATAAAGTACTGGCGAGCTTCTTTGCCTTTTGCCGTACGCTGGATCATAGAAATTTCTTTGGCCATTTCCAGTTTTAGAGCATGATCTTGACTTGGACGACCCCCTAGTTTTGAACTTTTTTGTTCAAAACCTATAAAATCAACGTTTTCAGTAAATCCATATTCAGTCATTCGCTCAAACCAAATATGATATGGTGTTTTTACTTCTAAAAAGTCATGTAACTCACGACCACTTACTACTGAGTCGTTGTTTTCATTTTGTGTGATTGTAATTAATTGATTCATATTTTGCTCCTTTTCTATTTTTTATAATTCCTATAGCGAGTGGCTTCTTTCCATTCAACAAATTCTTGAAAAACTTCCTTGTTGATAAAGACTATTTTGTGCGTAGGGTTCAAAACTCCTTTTTTGAATTCTGGCCTTTCTCGCATTTCTTTTAGCCAAGCAGTAAGTGTTGGTTTGCTTAACCCTTCCCACTTCTGCATGAGGTGTTCTTTGTCACACCATTCGGCATCTTCATTCTTATCAACTGGAAGGTATGTTATTTTTGCATATGGCATATGATTTTCCTCTCTAGCTTGCTTTATTATCTTGTTCAACTACTGGAAGGTGTCCTGCCATTTTCAACTTTCGATACAAGAACTCACGACCCTTTTGAGTCCAACAAGTATTGATTCGTGTATGTTGCTTATTGTCATTTCCTATGTAGTTAAATGTTCGACTTCTGATATAGCCTTTTCCTTGATATTTCGAGTACAGAAGCCACTGATTGTTTTGCTTATATTGAATTCTTAGTTTATTCAAAATCTGATTAAACTTAACAGCGCTCATTCCGTAATCCTGAGCTATTTGCTTAACAATCAACTCATCTGGGCTATCTAGAATCAAATCAAGGTATCGTGTCTTTTCAGTTGCTTCAGCGAGTTCAACTTGCATGAGTGCTTTTTCAGATTCTAGCTGCTTAATTTGATTACCGGCTTGAAGTAACAAATCTGCTAACCCATTGCCCGAAAGAATATCTTTAGCCTTTGCATCCGTCATGTATGCCCCATGCTTACGGATGGTTGGGAGGACTTCAACAGCCAGCCAATCTGTGAATTTTTCAGATACAGCATTGTTCGCTTTGAATGCTAGTTTATAAACCATAGGTTCACTGATAAATGAGCCTTTTTCAATTTCCCCAGAAAGTTGGGGAAGATATTTATTAATAGTTTCCCAGCGAATGCTCTCGTAAATCTTTCCACTCTTATTTTGCTTTTGAGTTAAACCTAACGATTTTGCGACTTGTTCTGCACTAAATAGAACTTGTTCTCCCTCGACTTTAACGTCAAGATTGAAGATTCCATTTGTGAAATTTTGTAATTGTCTCATGCTTCACCTTCCTAACTATCTTGTTTATTTTTATACGGTTTAACCGTGTTTTCTGGTAAAAAATTAATACCACTTAATGGTACTTCGTAGATATCTTCTATTACCCAAACTTTATCCATTGTTGGAAATCTAACGGCATTCTCCCATTTTGATAATGTAGATTCAGATACGCCTAGCTTTTTAGCTGCTTCTTTTTGAGTCCAACGTTTACCTGTTCGTAATTGCAACAATGTATAAGTTACTGGTGTTTTCTCTGCCATACTAGCTCCTTTCTGTGTTTTAAATTTCTGCTTTCGCAGTATGGGAAGTCGAGGAATCGAACCTCTTCGCCAGTCTTCCCTGTGGCTAGTGCCACGTATCATAACTCCGTGATATAATATAGTTGAATGATTGTTTAACGGCTTTTATTCAAATATATTAGAAAGGAGCTTCATATGGATAAAATCAACTTTTTCTATGCGTGTCAAGAAGATGGTGTACCAATATCTATTGTATTTCTCAATGGTGGGAACGTAGCTTTAAACCCACAATTCACTCTTGTTTCTGAGCTTATACTTAGCGATGACTTAGATAAATATACTTTCAAAGTCCTTGCTGATAAAGAACCAATTTTTGACTCACAACCTTTTCCAGAACAACGTAAAATAATTGATACAGGTCAAGAAAATTTATATGGAATTGCATTGGGAATCCCAATTAATACTCCAGTAGTTACTTCTAAGACTTCGACAACTTTTTCATTTGTTCTGTTAAAAGATGGCGTACCGACAACTGCAGCTGAGACTACTTTATTCTTCAATTAGATTTTCTTTAGTTGCAACTAACACTCCAGCTTTGATTTCTGATGCTACAGGTTCGTCAGACAATCGAAACTGGGGTTCTTTTTCTTCTTTTACCATTCATCTTATCCTTTCCGCCCACTGGGGCTTTTTTATTTGTCAAACAGCTACTTACGTCGCGGTGGATACGTCGTGTACCGTCATTTGAGCCCGTTCCGTCTGCCGTACTAAATGCTCCATGATTGTTCGCTTGTTTGACTTTATGAGTTAATTATAACACGGTTAAACCGTGTTTGTCAATAAAAAACTTTCTTTTTTTGGGTTTTATTTTATAATTATGGCGTTTTCTTGCTTTTTTTATGGTTTAACCGTATAATATGAATATGAAAACAAAAGATTTAGGAAACAAAGAAATAATGTCTGAGAACATAAAACGGCATTTATCTAAAAAAAGCTTAAATGTTAAAGAGTTCTCCGAAATTATGGGTTTTAAGTATACTACTGTTTTGGACTGGGTTAATGCAAAAACATACCCAAGGATTGATAAAATAGAGTTAATGTCTCGGTATTTTGGAGTAGATAAATCTGATTTAGTAGAAAAGCATTCAGAAACATCTTCTACTCTATCCGAAATAAATAAAATCAGTTCACAGCTCGAAGAGCCACGACAAAAAGTTGTTTTAAACACTGCAACCAATCAATTAGATGAGCAAAACCAAGAAAAGAAAAAAGAATCTAAAGTGATTCCAATTAATAGGATACCTGATGATTTACCACCATACATAAGTAGAAAGATATTAGAGAATTTCGTTATGCCTACAAACACTATGGAATATGAATCTGATGAAGACATGATAGATGTTCCTATTCTTGGTAGGATAGCGGCCGGACTTCCTCTTGATGCAGTAGAAAACTTCGACGGTACAAGACCAGTACCTGCGCACTTCTTATCTTCTGCTCGTGATTATTATTGGTTAATGGTCGATGGACATAGCATGGAGCCAAAGATTCCATATGGAGCTTATGTTTTAATTGAAGCTGTTCCTGATGTGACTGACGGTACTATTGGAGCTGTTCTTTTCCAAGATGATTGTCAGGCAACTTTAAAGAAAATTTATCATGAAATAGATTGCTTGAGACTTGTGTCAATCAACAAAGAATTTAAAGATCAATTTGCTACACAAGATAATCCAGCAGCTGTAATCGGTCAAGCCGTCAAAGTAGAAATTGATTTATAAGTATATAATGTGCACCATCACAAAACTGACAAGGAGAAAATTATGGGATTTAAAGAACTACTCAAAGCAAAATCACTCAGAGAATATTCAGACGCAAAAAAGGACCCAGAGAAAATGTCTGAAATTGCTGGAAGAAGTAAAAAAGATGTTGTAAAAAATATTAGTGGAAATAAATGTGCTTCTTGTTCCAATAAAATTAATTTTAGCAATCGTTTTAAATTGAAAGACGGGTCTTATATTTGCGAACGTTGTATTAATAAAGCTGGTGTAAGTATGGGGGGATATGATGTTGAATATTTCAAAAATAATGTAACTCTTGATACATTATTTGATGATCACTCAGCACAAAAATATAAACCTACTACTCAAGGAAACAACACTAATATATCGAAACCTAATACCAATGCAATTAAATGCCCAAAATGCAACAGCACTAATGTCCAGTTCATGCAGCAAGACAAAAAAGCCTTCTCGGTTGGGAAAGCTGTAGGTGGCACAGTATTAACTGGTGGAGTTGGGGCTCTTGCAGGGTTTGCTGGAAAAAAAGGTAAAAAGCAATGGTTCTGCCAAAATTGCAATAGTATTTTTGAAACAAAAAATAAATAAAAAATCCGTCCCTAACTTTGGACGGCTAGGACGGATTTAAATAAGTAAGTACAGAAACAACACGATTAACGTGAAGTTTTCTTGTACTCTATTTTACAGAAAAAAGGAGTAGAAATCAAATGTGGGTAGAAGCTTTAGAAAATGGTAAATATAAATATTTCGAGAGATATCGTGACCCTTTAACCGAAAAGTTAAAGAAAGTGTCTATTACACTCGACAAAAACACTTCAAGGGCACAAAAGGAGGCACAACGTCTTCTCCAAGAGAAGATTGATAAGCATGTAAAAGATGCTGATGTAAGTAATATTACTTTTTGGGAACTATATGAAGAGTATTTCAAGAACTGGTCCCCAACAGTTAAAGATTCTTCAAAGCGTGGTCTAATTGCTCACGATAATAGAATAAAGGATAATATTCCGAATTCTACCCCGGCAAGAAATATTACACGTAGAACAATTCAAAAGTTAGTTAACGAAATGATGGATGAGGGCTATGCTTATAGTTACTATAATGGTTTCAAAAAACGATTCCATTCTATTCTTGATTTCGGTGTACGTATGGGGTATCTTGATAAAAATGAAGCAAGTTATGTTAAATCTCCAAAAAAAGTAAAATCATTTGAAGAAGTCCAAGAAAAAAGAGAGAGTTACCTTGAATTAAGCGAAATAAAACAATTATTAAAAATACTTAGGATTACTCCAAGAGTAGATCATTTAGCAAATTTCGTAGAATTTATGGCCTATACTGGAGCAAGATATGGAGAAACTGCTGCTTTAACCACTAAAGATATTGATTTAGAGAATGGTCTAATAACAATAAATGGAACATATGATCGAGCATTGAAGATAAAAACAACTCCAAAGACAGATTTTTCCTACAGGACAATAACGATCCCAGATAATATTATTAAAATAATAGAATCACAATTGGAGTTGCTAGAACTTAATAGATCAGTCAAAGGGAAAGATTTCAATAAAAATAATTACATATTCTTTAGTGTTAATGGTTCGGCAATTGATTTAGACACTTTAAATGTAGTAATACGGCGAGCTGCAGAAAAAGCAAAAATTAGTAAACATTTAACTTCACATATTTTTCGTCACTCACATGTTGCCCTACTTGCAGAATTAGGTATCCCTTTGAGTGCTGCAATGGAAAGAGTAGGACACACAGATTATAAAACTACCCTAAGTATTTACTCACATGTTACCAAATCTGTCAAAGTTGATATAGTAAAAAAATTAAATGAACTAAAATAAAAAAGTGCCTCCTTTAATTTTGTAAGGGGCACTTTTTATTAATATTGTATTCATTAGAAGCACTATGTTTGGCGCTTTTTATTTGTTTGCCCCTTTCGTGCCCCTTTGTGTTTTTCCAATAAATTATATCAAGCGTAAAGCCAGCTATAAAGGCATCCAGAAACAATTATCCGATTGAACCCTCCATGCTGTAAGAAATCAATCGGTTGAGTTCTACTGCGTACTCCATTGGGAGTTCTTTAGTAAAGGGTTCAATAAAGCCCATCACAATCATATCTGTGGCTTCTTTTTCTGTTAAACCACGGCTCATCAAATAGTATAACTGTTCTTCTGAGATTTTAGATACTTTGGCTTCATGTTCCAAGGCAACTTGTGAGTTATGAATCTCATTAAATGGAATTGTATCTGATTTTGAAATATCATCCATAATAATCGTGTCACATTCAATATGTGATTTAGAATGTGCAGAGTTTTTGTTGAAGGTTACTTGTCCACGATAATTTACAGCTCCACCAGATTTAGAAATGGATTTAGAAATAATCGATGAACTTGTATTTGGTGCATTATGAATCATTTTGGCACCTGTATCTTGCTCTTGATTTGCGTTAGCAAAGGCGATTGAAAGCATTGTACCACGTGCGCCAGGACCGTCTAAATAGACAGCTGGATACTTCATAGAGACACGTGAGCCTAAGTTACCATCAATCCATTCCACAGTTGCATTTGCCTCTGCTTTAGCTCGTTTTGTTACCAAGTTATAGACATTATCTGACCAGTTTTGAATGGTTGAATAACGCATATATCCACCTTCTTCACAGAAGATTTCAACAACAGCAGCATGTAAGCTGGCTGATGAATATGTTGGTGCAGTACAACCTTCCACATATTGGATAGAAGCCCCCTCATCAACAATGATTAAAGTACGTTCAAACTGACCAGACTTTTCGTTATTAATACGGAAATAGGCTTGGATTGGAATTTCACATTTTACACCTTTAGGCACATAAACGAAACTTCCTCCAGACCAAACTGCTGAATTCAAAGCAGCTAATTTATTGTCTGTTGGTGGCACGAGCTTTGCAAAGTATTTTTTGAAAAGCTCCGGATATTCTTTCAGACCAGAATCGGTATCGGTAAAGACGATACCAAGTTTTTCAAATTCTTCCTTCATGTTGTGATAAACAACTTCTGACTCATACTGTGCTGATGCTCCTGCTAGGTAAGCACGCTCTGCTTCTGGGATACCAATTTTTTCAAAGGTTTCCTTAATTTCATCAGGAACTTCTTCCCAAGTACGGGCAGGTTTATCGGTGGGTTTTTGGTAATAAACCACATCATCAAAATCAATGTCTGATAAATCAGGCCCCCATTCTGGGAGATCTAATTTTTTGAAGGCTTCGAAGGACTTGAGGCGGAAATCCAGCATCCATTCTGGTTCTTCTTTTGCGGCCGACATTGTACGTATCACATCTTCTGTCAGACCTGTTCCTGTAGACATGACTAATTCAGCATTATCATGAAAACCAAATTTATATTCTTCTAATACTGGAACTTCTTCTGTCATTATTTTCCTCTCTTTATTTGCATTTTAGTGAGATTCAGATACAGTCGCGGTACCATCTGTCTCAATCGCTTTTTTCAAGGCATTCCAGGCTAACGTTGAACATTTTACTCGCTGCGGAAATTTCGACACTCCTGCAAGGAATTGTGCATCTCCTAAACGCTCCTGCGCTTCTTCTACGTGTCCTGTCACCATTTCTGAAAAAATATTTGCCAATTCCAAAGCTTCGGCTTTTGTCTTGCCAATCACAGCTTCCGTCATCATTGAGGCAGATGCTGTTGAAATTGTACAACCGTGCCCGCTAAAGGCAATATCGCTAATCTTATCTTCTGTAAACGCAACAGTCAAGCGAATGACGTCTCCACAGGTTGGATTATTTAAATCAACAACACAAGCCTGTTGTAATTCACCTGCATGACGTGGCGCAGAAGAGTGATCAAGAATTACTGCACGGTATAAATTATCTAATTTTGAAAGTGCCATTCTTTTTCTCCGTTTTTTTGAATACTATAAGCCGAAAAACTCTTTTGTCTTCAAAAGAGCATCCACCAGTTTATCGCAGTCTGCTTTTGTATTATAAATATAAAAACTTGCGCGTGCTGTTGACGCTTGACCAAGGTAATTAAGCAAAGGCTGTGCGCAATGATGCCCAGCGCGTACAGCCACACCTTCCATATCCAAAGCTGTCGCCAAATCGTGAGGATGAAGTCCTCGGATATTAAAGGCAATCACACCACTGCGCTCTTTAACAGCTTCTGGACCATAAACTTCCAAACCTTCAATCGCTTTTAGTTTAGGCATCACATAAGCTACAAGCTCTTGCTCATACCGATGAATATTGTCCATTCCTTTTGCCTCAAGGTAGTCAATAGCTGCCCCGAGTGCGATAGCTCCCGCAATATTTGGTGTGCCCGCTTCAAACTTCCATGGCAACTCCGTCCATGTCGAGTGACTTTCATAAACGAAGTCAATCATTTCCCCACCAAATTCGATAGGATTCATTTGATTAAGCAAAGTCTCTTTTCCATAAAGAACACCAATTCCTGTTGGACCACACATTTTATGCCCCGAAAAAGCAAAGAAATCTACATCCAACTCTTGGACATTAATTTTCATATGCGGAACAGACTGCGCACCATCAACGACAAAATAGGCACCGTGATGATGAACTAGCTCTGCAATTTCCTTAATCGGAGTGATTGAACCTAGGACATTTGAGGCATGTGTTAAGCTTACAAATTTTGTTCTGGTCGTCAGTTTTTCTTTTAAGTCATCAACGTCTAAAGCACCGTCTTTCAGATAGACAATTTTTAGAATTGCTCCCGTTTTTTCAGCAACTTGTTGCCAAGGGACAAAGTTTGAGTGGTGCTCCGCAACGGAAATAATAATCTCATCACCTGCTGTTAAGGTTTGCTCCGCAAATTTTGAGACCCAGTTTAAACTCGTTGTTGTTCCACGAGTGAACAATACTTCTTTCGTAGACGCAGCATGAATAAACTTTCGAACCTTTTCACGTGCTGCCTCATAATCTGCAGTTGCACGCTCTGCAAGCGTATGAACCCCGCGATGAACATTGGCATTATCATGCTCATAATAGTTTGTCAAAACATCCAACACCTGCTGTGGCTTTTGGGTGGTGGCTGCATTGTCCAAGTAGACCAATGGTTCGTCATTAACTTTTTGATTAAGAATTTTAAAGTCTTTTGTTAAGTCAATCATTAGATTGCCAACTTTCTCTCGATAATTGAGATAAATTCATCACGAACGGCTTTAATTGGAATTTCAGTTACAACTGCACCGAGGAAACCTCGAATAACAAGACGTTTGGCTGTTGTTTCATCTAAGCCTCGACTCATAAGGTAGTATATATCCTCAGGATCAACCTGACCAATAGAAGCTGCGTGTCCTGCAGTTACGTCATTTTCCTCAATGAGCAAAATAGGATTGGCATCACTACGAGCACGGTCTGAAAGCATCAATACTCGGCTTTCTTGTTGCGCATCCGCCCCTTTAGCCCCGCGCATGATTTGACCAATTCCATTAAAAGTTAATGTGCCTCGATCAAGAATAACACCATGTTGCAAGATATGCCCTACTGAATTACGGCCAAAGTTTGTCACACGAGTATCAATCCCTTGGATTTGTTTACCCATAGATAATCCAACAACTTTGATTTGTGAGTGGCTTCCATCACCTTTTAAATCGCTGTCAAAATCACAAATAACATTGCCATCATTCATTGTTCCGATAGACCAATCAATTGTAGCATTATTTGCTAAATGCCCGCGACGACTGATATAAGCTGTGACATGTTCTCCTAAACGGTCAATAGCCGCAAATTTCACTTGCGCACCTTCAAGTGCAATAACTTCGATAGAAAGATTACCTGTGACCTTAACGTTGCCATCACCGATACTTTCCAAACGTTCCAAATAATCAAGCTTACTGTTACGACCAGCAATAATTAAGATGTGTTTATTGAAAGGCAAATCTGACTCAGAATCCTGATAGAACTTTGCTTCTACAGGCATGTCAATTTCAACATTGTCCGGAATATAAAGAACCGCGCCAGAGTTGAAACTGGCAACATTGCTTGCTGCTAAACGATCTTCTGTATAGCTCACAGCTTTGCCGAAATAATTTTCGACTATCTCAGGAATTTCTTCCATCGCTGAAGCAAAATCAGTGAAAACAACACCTTTTTCAGCCAAATCTGGACGCATTTGCTCCATAACATTTTGGCTGCCTACTTGTACCAAAAGTGGGTGATTTGGTAGTTCTGTAAAGCTTGGAACGTTTCCACTTGGCTCAGAATCCCCTATTTCTGTATTATCCAAGCCCCAACGATTGAATTTCACACGCTCAATATTGGGCATCTCTAACTCTGTCATAGCCTCAAAGGCGGTTTGACGAAGCTCTGATAACCAGTTTGGTTCAGCATGCATGAGCGAGAAATTTTTTATTTTTTCATTCATTTAATTGTATCTCCATGATGTATTTGGTGATGTATGACTTTCTGTCCCTTAACACCTCATACGACCTCAACCTATGCTTCTTCCTTATATTCAATCCCTAATTCTTCAGAGATTTTAGCATATCCTTCTTTTTCAAGACGTTTCGCAAGTTCGGCTCCGCCTGTCATAACAACGCGGCCTTCCATCATGATGTGAACGACATCTGGGGTAATATAGTCGAGTAAACGTTGATAGTGGGTAATGATAAGGGCACCAAAACTATCGCCACGCATAGCGTTCACCCCTTTTGAGACTACTTTAAGCGCATCGATATCAAGCCCAGAGTCAATTTCATCCAAAATAGCAAAAGTTGGTTCTAACATCAAGAGTTGGAGGATTTCATTACGTTTCTTCTCCCCACCAGAGAAGCCTTCATTGAGGTAACGCTCTGCCATCTCTTCTTTCATGTTAAGTAATTCCATATTTTTATCCAATTTTTTGATGAAATCCATAACAGAAATTTTGTCATCTTCTGCACGTTTAGCATTAATGGCTGCACGCATAAATTCAGCGTTTGTAATCCCTGGAATTTCAGAAGGGTACTGCATCGCAAGGAATAATCCAAGTCGAGCGCGTTCATCGACTTCTAATTCAAGGACATTTTCACCATCAAATAGAATTTCTCCTTCAGTGACTGTGTAACTTGGATTTCCCATAATTGCTGCTGACAAGGTTGATTTCCCTGTACCGTTTGGACCCATGATTGCATGTACTTCATTGGTATTAATAGTAAGGTTTACACCTTTAAGGATTTCTTTGTCTTCAATGCTCACATGAAGATTTTTAATTTCTAAAGTTGCCATTCTAACTCCTTCAATTCATAAGTAAAATATCTTTTACACTTCACCCTCCATTATAACAAAAAAAACAGACGAAAAGCTCATTTCCGTTCTGTTTTGTCGTGTTTATATTTTCTTTTATGTTTCTTACTTATAACTTGCTCTCGATACTCCGAACTGCCAATGAACCTCAAAACATTGAGGAAAGGTTGGCGGTCTTTACCAAGTATACCGACCAAGTCAATAAACAGCCCCAGTCCAAGCAGCAAAGCAATAATTAAGAATATACCACCGATCCGGCTGGAAACTTGTAGGATCAAGGAAATAAAGGCAAAAATTCCAGCTATGCCATAAATAACTAATACAGCGCCTCGATGAGTGAAGCCAATGTACATCAAACGGTGGTGCAGGTGCATTTTATCCGCACTAGAAATTCTTTGATTATTCAGTTTTCGCCGTACCATTGCCACAATTGTATCTGTTAATGGAACACCTAAAATCAAAAGTGGTGTTAGAACAGCTACTGCCGTTGCATTTTTTAAACCTTGCAGGGACACAACCGATATCATAAATCCCAAAAACAGTGCACCAGTATCTCCTAGATAGATAATCGCTGGATGATAGTTATATGGGAAGAAGCCCATAATGGCAGCAACCAAGGTAAAAATGGTGATAGGCAAGAAGATACTTGAACCTGGTAAAAAGAAGTAAGACACAATCCCCATGGTAAAGAGTGAAATCACGGAGACACCACTGGCTAAACCATCTAGGCCATCGATCAGATTAACCGCATTCGTAATCGACACAATCCAAAAAACGGTAAAAATAAAGGATAACCAAGCGGGGAACTCAAGAAAAGGACCACCGAAAGGGATTTTAAGATTGTCAAAGCGTGCATGGGTAAAAAACCATGTGATTGAAGCAGCGAGAAGCAACCCAGCCATCTTCATCTTAGGGGAGATTTCTTTGATGTCGTCAATCAATCCCGTCAGAACAACAATACCACCTGCTACAATAAAAGGTGCAATGTAGTTGATATAAGTCACAAAATGAGGCTTAATTCCTTCCGCCAACTGTTTGGGGCTCATTAGGGGAAGTTGGGGGTAAACGATCATCGGGAGGATAAAAAGTGTCGCAATTGCAAAGGATGCAAAAATAGCTAGTCCCCCTGCCGAGGGCATTATTTTAGTATTGACACGTCGCTTGTTAGGCTTATCTACAGCTCCAATTCGGCGTGAAACAAAGGTCATTAATGGGGTGAAAATCAAGGACATTCCAAATGTCACGAAGAGCACAATGAAGAACTCTACTGTGAAGGGAATCCCCTTAATCGGGATTTCTTTTATGGTATCTATCATATCTTAAATTTTTGAGAGAACTTCCAAAGCACGTGTATTGATTAGTATCTCGCCGTATTCTTGTAGTGTTTCGCGACTGTTGATTGTTTCCTGTCCGTATTCTAACATTCGAGCACGCATCGAACTTACTGCTGTCTTTCCTTTTGACTTTTGATTGTCCAAAATAATCAAATAAAACTTATCTTCATAGCTATAAAGTTCAGATTCCTCTGCATCAATTTTAACATTTTTTACTGCTGTCAAAAGTTGAGACATGTTTTCAAATTCTAGAGAATAGAAGACAAAATCTGGATCTGGTTTATTTTCTACTTTTGTTTCTTTTGTTTCAGTTGTACTTGTATCTGCCATTGTTCCGCCATTTTGTTTTAAATCTTCCACACGTCCAAAGAAATCCGTCATAAGCTGCTCAAATTCTTCGGGATCATCAGGGAGATTATTGGGATCAATATCAATATTTTCTTCAGTAACAATAATATTCACCCCTTTAGGGAAAGGTTGAATTTGGAAAGTTAAAAGTCCTGATGAGAACCTTTCCTCAAGTCCTAGTTCTTCTACTAATTCATAAAAAAGATTTTCAACCATTGACTGGTTCGTAAAAAAATCAGAGAGTTTGACATCATGATCAACCAAATCTTGAAAGGTTAGGCTAATCTTTATCGTTTTTTCGTTTATTTCTTCATATTGCATATTTTTAACCTATTATTCTTCATTAACCTGCATGAGAACCATAACTTTTAGTTTTCATTGCAGAAATATTTTTAATTATATTTAACTGTTTCTTCTAATTATAACATATAAAAGGCTGTTCGCGTTTTTTGCCATTCACTCGAAAACTTTCTTTTTTTACTTTGTTACTCTTACGAAATTTTTTGTATCATTGGAAATTGTTATGTTATTTACCTCTAAAATATATTTTTTTGATAAAATAGTTCTATGATTTATTACATTCTTGCCAATCCCAATGCCGGTTCACGCAAAGGGGAGCGTTCATTGAAACTTTTATTGCCCTATCTCGAAAAAGAGGGCCTCTCTTACAAACTCTTTGCGACCGAACATACTGGGCAAGAAGCAGCTTTTATCCAAAAAATCTTGGAAGAGAAATCAGCAGAAGACCGGCTTGTCATCTTAGGTGGTGATGGTACCATTTCTTTGGCTCTCAATGCTTTACCTGATAATCTGTCCTTTGGTTACATTCCTTCTGGTTCAGGTAATGATTTTGCCCGCAGTTTGGGGCTTTCTTTTGATCCTATCCAAGCCTTCGAAAATATTCGCCAAGATAAGACCAAAGACTTTTATGTTATCCATTATAAATCGCAATCGTTTTCTGGCTACGCGCTCAATAATGTAGGAATCGGTTTAGATGCAGCCATTGTCAAAGCAACTAACAGTGGACGTATGAAAAGCATACTTAATGCACTCAAGTTAGGAAGGCTTTCTTACTTTCTGACCGCCCTTCATGTTTTATTTAGCAAAAAACCGTTTGAGCTTAGCGTTTATAACATGAAAAATGCTTTTAAGTTTGATAATGCCTTTCTCTTGACCTTTACTAAGCATCCCTATTTTGGCGGTGGTATTCAAATTGCACCTGAAGCGACTAATCTCAGCCAGGAAATTCATTTGGTTGAGTTGGACAGATATAGTATCCCGAAAATATTTTCGTTAATTCCTAGTCTGCTTAAGGGAAAACATTTAGACAATAACCTTTTCCATCATAGTGTTTCCACAGCAGCTGCAGTAACAGCGCAGTCCGTTCAACCCGTTCAAATCGATGGAGAGTCTTTTACTATCCAAGCCAATGACACTTTGACTCTAACTTCTGAAAAAAGAAAGATTATTTGTTAATAATAAAACGGAAGACTATCTTTTCAATAAGAGTTCATCTTCCGTTTTTCTTTTACAAAAAAATAGCGATATAATCATCGCTATTTTTTATTTTATTTTACTTCTTCAATTTCAGTTTCTGAAACAGTGACCTCAGGAGCATTTGACAAATCTGACAATGGCTCAAGATTACGGTAACGGAACATACCTGTACCGGCAGGAATAATCTTACCGATAATGACATTTTCCTTAAGACCAAGTAAGTGGTCTTCTTTACCATGGATTGCAGCATCGGTCAAGACACGTGTTGTTTCTTGGAAGGATGCAGCAGACAAGAATGAATTTGTTTCCAATGATGCTTTGGTAATCCCCATAAGAACAGGTCGTGCTGTCGCTGGTGTTTTACCAGAAAGGAGGGCTTCTTCATTGATTTTTTCAAAGTCAGAAATATCCATAAGTCCACCAGGCAAGATATCCACATCACCAGTATCCATTACACGGACTTTACGAAGCATTTGGCGAACCATAACCTCGATGTGTTTATCCCCGATTTCAACCCCTTGTGAACGGTAAGTTTTTTGAACTTCACCGAGCAAGTAAGTTTCAACAGATAAAGCATCACGTACTTGGAGCAAGTGCTTAGGTTCAATTGAACCTTGGATCAATTGGTGACCACGGTGGATAAATTCACCTTCTTCAACCATGAGCACATCAGCCATTGATACTGTGTATGAACGTGTATCTGTTTTACCTTTGACTGTGATTTCACGTGTACGTGTCGCAGCATCTTCCACAATAGATTCAACCGTACCAGTAACTTCGGTAATGATTGCTTCCCCTTTAGGGTTACGTGCTTCAAAGATTTCTTGTACACGAGGCAAACCTTGAGTGATATCTGAGCTTGACGCAACACCACCCGTGTGGAATGTACGCATTGTCAACTGTGTACCAGGTTCACCGATTGATTGAGCGGCGATTGTACCAACAGCTTCACCAACTTCAACGGCTTCACCTGTTGCCAAGTTTTTACCGTAACAGTGTTTACATACACCATGTGGTGTTTTACATGTAAATACTGAACGGATTGTAACTTCTTTGATACCTGCAGCAACGATTTGCTTCGCGATATCTTCTGTAATCAATTGATCATCGCCAATAATTACTTCACCAGTTTCTGGATGTACAACTGTTTTACGTGTGTAACGTCCTTCGAGACGTTCAACCAACGGTTCTACCATTTCTTTGCCAGTGGCAATATCAGAAATCAAGAGTCCACGGTCTGTACCACAATCCACTTCACGGATGATAACATCTTGAGCGACGTCAACCAAACGACGTGTAAGGTAACCAGAATCGGCAGTCTTAAGGGCTGTATCGGTCATACCTTTACGCGCACCGTGAGTTGAGAAGAACATTTCCAAGACAGAAAGACCTTCACGGAAGTTAGAAATGATAGGCAATTCCATGATACGACCATTAGGAGCAGCCATCAAACCACGCATACCGGCCAATTGCGAGAAGTTGGAAATGTTACCACGGGCACCAGAGTCCATCATCATAACGATTGGGTTAGTCAAATCTTGTTCTTCAATCAAGCGTTTTTCAAGTGTATCTTTTGCACCACGCCAAACATCAGTAACCGCATTGTAGCGCTCATCATCAGTAATCAAACCACGACGGAATTGTTTAGTAATTTGTTCTACACGTTTGTGTGCTGCACCAATGATTTCTGCTTTTTCAGGAACCACTGGGATATCCGCAATACCAACTGTTAAACCAGCCAATGTTGATTGATGGTAACCTAAGTTCTTGAGCAAGTCAAGGAACTCAGAAGTTGTTGTTGTACGGTAACGTTTGAAGACTTCAGCGATAATATTACCCAAGTGTTTTTTCTTGAATGGCAATACTGTATCAATTTCAGCTAAACGTTTATGGATATCTTCACCAGGTTCCATGAAGAAACGATCATCTGTTTGAGTTGTGATGTTCTCATCGGTATTTTCATTCAAGTAAGGCATACCTTCTGGATAAATTTCATTTCCTTCAGGCATGATTGAGTTGAACATTACTTTACCGACAGTTGTAATCAAGATTTTACCTTTTTGGAATTCTGTCCAAGGTTTATTCATTGATTGTGTTGCAATACCGATACGTGTATGCAAGTGGACATATCCGTTACGCATTGCAATTTCAACTTCTTCAGGATTAGAGAAGATCATACCTTCTCCTTCACGTCCTTTTGCTTCCATTGTCAAGTAGTAGTTACCCAAGACCATATCTTGAGAAGGTGTAACGACTGGTTTACCATCTTTAGGGTTAAGGATGTGTTCAGCAGCAAGCATAAGCAAACGTGCTTCGGCTTGCGCTTCTTCTGACAATGGCACGTGAATCGCCATTTGGTCACCGTCAAAGTCGGCATTGTAGGCTTCACAAGCCAATGGGTGCAAACGCATTGCACGTCCATCAATAAGTACTGGCTCGAACGCTTGAATACCTAAGCGGTGAAGCGTAGGTGCGCGGTTAAGAAGGACAGGGTGTTCTTTAACAACTTCTTCAAGGACATCCCAAACTTCAGCATCTTGACGTTCAACTTTACGTTTAGCAGCACGGATGTTAGCAGCCATTTCACGTTTAACCAATTCGGACATTACGAATGGTTTGAAGAGTTCGATAGCCATTTCACGTGGGACACCACATTGGTACATTTTAAGTGTTGGACCAACTGCAATAACTGAACGACCTGAGTAGTCAACACGTTTACCCAACAAGTTTTGACGGAAACGCCCTTGTTTACCTTTCAGCATATGGCTAAGAGATTTAAGCGGACGATTACCGGCACCTGTGATTGGACGACCACGACGACCGTTGTCAATCAATGTATCAACAGCTTCTTGCAACATACGTTTTTCATTTTGGACGATAATATTAGGGGCGTTAAGCTCCATCAAACGTTTCAAACGATTGTTACGGTTGATAACACGACGATAAAGGTCATTCAAATCAGATGTGGCAAAACGTCCACCATCTAATTGAACCATTGGACGAAGATCTGGTGGAATAACTGGAAGCACATTAAGCACCATCCAAGCTAATTTGTTACCAGATTTTTTGAAGGCTATTAATACGTCTAAACGACGAATGATTTTCACACGACGTTGTCCGCTAACATTTTTCAATTCTTCTTTAAGTTCAGCAACTTCTGCATCAATATCAACATCGTTAAGCAAATCTTGGATAGCTTCAGCACCCATTTTCGCAACAAATGAACCAAAACCATTTTTCAAAAGTTGTTCACGATATTCACGCTCTGTCAAAAGTTGTTTCTTTTCAAGATCTGTTTCCTTAGGATCAATAACGACATAACTTGCGAAGTAAATAACTTCTTCAAGAGCACGTGGGCTCATATCAAGTGCAAGCCCCATACGTGATGGAATCCCTTTGAAATACCAGATGTGTGAAGTTGGTGCTGCCAACTCGATGTGCCCCATACGTTCACGACGTGATTTAGCTGTCGTTACTTGAACACCACAGAGTTCGCAGACTTGGTTTTTGTAGAAAACGCCTTTAAGCTTACCACAAGCACATTCCCAGTCCTTTTGTGGACCAAAGATACGCTCATCGAAGAGACCTTCGCGTTCAGGTTTTTGCGTACGATAGTTGATGGTTTCTGGTTTTTTGACTTCACCAAATGACCAGTAACGAATTTTTTGTGGAGATGCGATACCAATTCGCATGCTCTCAAATTTATTTACATCGACCAATGTTTTCTCCACTTTCTTTGTATTTATTTCTTTTCTGTTGAATGTTTGGCTCTTGACAAACATTTCTGTGAAGACCGCTAGCTGTATCTTTTAAAACACAATCTTGCCCGAAAATCTTCAATCTAACGGATCAAAGCTCATGTGATAGGCAGCAATGTAGAACTTATTTTTAAAATAGAAGTTATCCATCCAAATACAGTTCTACATTACCGCCTAGCACACTTGCACAGCGGTTTACCTTAAAAGGTTTTTATCTTAAATTTATTACGAAAAGCTATTTCTTATTCCTAATAAACTTCTTGTTCACAGAAAAGAACAATTATTTTTCTTCTTTTGCTTCGCTAATCAATGCTTGTTCAGTTTCCACTGCTTCAGTAACAATTTGCTCCTGAGCTTCAAGCATTTCTGGCGTAATGTCAATATTTTCTTGACGAACTTCGATTTCATCATCAAGTTCACGAAGGTCAAGGACATTTTTCTCACCATCAAGGACTTTAAGATCCATACCAAGTGCTTGCAATTCTTTTACAAGGACACGGAATGATTCAGGAAGACCTGGTTTAGGAATACGTTCACCCTTAACGATAGCTTCATAAGCACGTGTACGTCCAATAACATCATCTGACTTGTAAGTCAAAATTTCTTGGAGAACATTTGCCGCACCATAAGCTTCAAGGGCCCAAACTTCCATTTCCCCGAAACGTTGTCCACCGAACTGCGCTTTACCACCGAGCGGTTGTTGTGTAACGAGTGAGTAAGGACCAACACTACGTGCGTGAAGTTTATCATCAACCATGTGGTGAAGTTTGATCATGTACATGACACCGACAGAGATACGGTTATCAAAAGCTTCACCTGTACGTCCATCATAAAGTACTGTTTTGGCATCATCAGCCATTCCAGCTTCCTTAACGGTATTCCAGATATCTTCATCACTTGCACCATCGAAGACCGGTGATGCAATGTGAATACCCAATGTACGTGCAGCCATACCTAAGTGAAGTTCCATAACTTGTCCGATATTCATACGAGAAGGGACACCCAATGGATTCAACATGATATCGATTGGTGTACCATCTGGCAAGTAAGGCATATCCTCTACAGGAACGATATTTGAAACGACACCTTTGTTACCGTGACGTCCGGCCATCTTATCCCCAACGTGGATTTTACGTTTTTGTGAGATGAAGACACGAACCAACTTGTTCACACCTGATGGCAATTCATCACCGTTTTCACGTGTGAATACACGTACATCGTGAACGATACCGCCACCACCGTGAGGAACACGGAGTGATGTATCACGAACTTCACGTGCTTTTTCACCAAAGATAGCACGAAGAAGACGTTCTTCAGGTGTAGGATCAGTTTCACCTTTTGGTGTTACTTTACCAACGAGCAAGTCTCCATCTTCAACCTCAGCACCAATACGGATAATACCGTCTTCGTCCAAGTTTTTAAGGGCTTCATCACCAATATTTGGAATTTCGCGTGTAATTTCTTCAGGGCCAAGCTTTGTATCACGTGTTTCTGATTCATACTCTTCGATAGCAATAGATGTATAAACGTCATCTTTAATCAAACGTTCAGACATGATAATGGCATCCTCGAAGTTATAACCTTCCCAAGTCATATAAGCAACGAGTGGGTTTTGGCCAAGCGCCATTTCCCCATTTTCCATTGATGGTCCATCACCAATGATGTCGCCCGCTTCAACTTTATCACCAAGTTCAGCAAGTGGACGTTGGTTATATGAAGTTCCTGAGTTTGAACGACGGTACTTCATGATGTTATAGATATCAAGTTCACCTGAGGTACGGCGTACACGGATTTCGTCAGCATCTACATATTCAACGGTACCATCATGTTTAGCGATCACAGCAGCACCTGAATCACGTGCTGTTTGATGTTCCATACCTGTACCAATCCAAGGTGCATGTGGATCAATCAATGGAACGGCTTGACGTTGCATGTTGGCACCCATAAGGGCACGGTTAGAGTCATCATTTTCCAAGAAAGGAATACAAGCAGCTGCTACGGCGATAACCTGTTTAGGAGAAACGTCCATATAGTCTGCCGTTGAAGCATCAACTTCAATATTGTTACCAACGTGACGGGCCATTACTGTTTCGTTGACAAATTTGTTGTCATCTGTCAACGGTGAGTTAGCTTGGGCAACAGTGTAATTGTCCTCTTCGTCAGCTGTTAAATACTCTACCTCATCCGTAACTGTTCCCGTTGCACGATCAATACGACGGTATGGTGACATAATGAAACCATATTCATTGATTTTGGCATAAGAAGACAAGTTATTGATCAACCCGATATTTGGACCCTCAGGTGTTTCAATCGGACACATACGGCCATAGTGAGTGTAGTGAACGTCACGTACTTCATATGAAGCACGGTCACGTGAGATACCACCAGGACCTAAGGCAGAGAAACGACGTTTGTGTGAAAGCTCTGACAAAGGATTGTGTTGGTCCATAAATTGTGACAACTGTGAAGAACCAAAGAATTCTTTGATTGCAGCAGTTACAGGACGGATGTTAATCAATCCTTGAGGTGTCATATTTTCATTTTCAGAAGATGACATACGTTCACGGATAACACGTTCCATACGTGAAAGACCGATACGGACTTGGTTTTGAAGCAATTCACCAACAGAACGGATACGACGGTTTCCTAAGTGGTCGATATCGTCTACTTTACCAATACCTTCAGAAAGACCTAACCAGTAGTTAATGTTAGCAATCACATCTGCTGGCATCAACACACGATTTTCTGCAGGAATTTGACCATTAGAAATCAATGTCACGACACGTTCTGGATCTTTTGGAGAGTAAACTTTCAATGTTTGAAGTTCAATTGGCTCAGGAATAACAGCATCGTCAGATGGTTGATAAACTGTTGTATTGAGACCATTATCCAAAAGGTTTTCGATAGAATCTAAAACATCACGTGTTACAAGAGTATCAGATTCAACGAGAATTTCACCTGTTTCAGGATCAACGATTGGCTCTGCCAAAGTCAAACCGAGAATACGGTTTTTAAGCGCAAGCTTTTTATTAAATTTATAACGACCTACAGGTGCAAAGTCGTAACGACGTGGGTCGAAGAAACGTGCAATTAAAAGTCCACGAGAGCTGTCCGCTGTTTTAGGTTCACCAGGACGGAGGCGGTCATAGATGTCTTTAAGTGCTTCTTCAACACGTGTGTCTGATGGGTTTTTGTGAACATCTTTGCCCAATGTTGTATTGAGGAGTTCACTTGGTCCCATAAGTTCAAGGATTTCATCGTCACTTCCAAAACCAAGAGCACGCAACATTGTTGTAAATGTTAACTTACGTGTACGGTCAATACGTACATAACCAACACCTTTAGCGTCTGTATCTAATTCAAACCACGCACCACGGTTAGGAATAGTTGTATGACCGTAAGATTCCAAACCATTTTTATCTGTTTTAAGGTGGAAGTATGAACCTGGGCTACGTACCAACTGGCTGACGATCAAACGTTCAGAACCGTTGTTGATGAATGTACCCATTTCAGTCATAAGTGGGAAATCACCGAAGAAAACTTCTTGTGTTTTCAATTCGCCTGTTTCTTTATTTACAAGGCGGAAAGTCACATGAATCGGTGCAGAATAGTTTGCATCGTGAGCACGGGCTTCATCCACAGTGTATTTAGGGGCTTTCATTTCATATCCAACAAATTCAAGCTCCATTGTGCCCGCAAAGTTGTCAATTGGAAACATTTCTTTGAAGACGTTAGCCAAACCTTCGTCAAGGAAGTTTTGATAACTTGCTGTTTGAACTTCGATCAAGTTCGGCAAACCAATTACTTCTTTGATTCGTGAAAAACTGCGTCTTGTACGGTGTTTACCGTATTTTACGTCATGTCCTGCCAAGTTGATTCTCCTCATTCTATTTTTCCAGTTTTTCTGGATGTGTTATACAAGATTTGTCGTTTTTAAGTTTCTTATGAAAAATTCTGAAAAGTCAGTAGTTTGTCTTTTTCATTACTTTTTAGATTTTTTACAGTTCAGAAACGGCAAAAAAGCAACGAAAACTTGACGTTTCGTTGCTTACAAAACCCGTGGGGACAATATTTCCCACAGAATTTGTCGACAAACCATTACCCTATATTATATCATTTATCGACTGTCTTTACAAGGTCTAAATGCCCTTGAATTACTTTTCTTTCAGCTTAACTTTACCTCTATCCGTCACTTCAACACCTTCTAATTTTAACAAACGAATTTGTTCTAGACGCCCTTCACCGTGCATCCCTATAGTGCCATCAGATCTGATGATTCGCCACCAAGGTAAGTGATGGCTTTCCGATAGACCGTGAAGCGCTCTGGCGACTTGCCGCGCACCATTTATAAGGCCTGCCCGTAGTGCAATATCTCTGTATGAACTCACTTGTCCATAGGGTACCGCTTTGATTTCCTTAAGTATCCGCTGCGTTTCCGGCTTAAGATCTTCAAAATCCTTTACCATATTTTCACACGTTGCTCAGGCGCGCGATACATCCCGTCGCTTTCTTGCACCTCAAAAGTCTGATAAAATTCTTCTAAGTTTGTCGGTGGAATATTGGCGCGCAATTTCGCTGGGGCATGAACATCCATTGAAAGAAGCATTTGCTGGAATTCCATGCTGGCTTTCATACGCCAAATTTTCCCCCATTGGCTAAAGAAATCTGTAAGATTAACATCCTCTTCTTTTTGCGCAGCAGTCATCGCTGCCGTGATTCCTCCTTGGTCGGCAATATTTTCCGAAACAATCAACTTGCCGTTTGCTGGACCAGCTTCAGTTGCTCGTCCATCAAAAGCTGCAATCATTTCTTCTTGTTTCTTCTCAAAAGCTTCATAGTCTTCGTCTGTCCACCATTTATTGAGATTGCCATACTTGTCAAACTGTGCTCCATTATTGTCAAAAGCATGTGAAATTTCATGGGCAATTACTGCACCAATACCACCGTAATTTTGACTAGCTGACTGTTTAAGACTGTAAAAAGGTGCCTGTAAGATAGCTGCCGGAAAAACAATCGTATTGCTGTCGGGACTATAATAAGCATTAACCATATGAGCCGGCATATGCCACAAGCTCTTATCAACTTCTTCACTAAATTTTTCATAGTGACGTGCAGTGAGCAATTCATCAAAATGACAGGCATCTTCGTAGAGACTCCCATTTCCAACTTTAAAACGACTATATATTTCTGGAAGTTTGTCCGGGTAGCCTATGAACACAGTAATTGCACTCAATTTTTCAATAGCCTTATCAATCGTTGCACGACTGAGCCATTCATTTTTATCTAAGCGTTCTTGATAAACTTTAATCATCTCAGAAGTCATGTGCTTAACGTCTGATTTAGCTTCTTCTCCAAAATATTTTAGACCGTAATAAAGGCCAATCACTTGACTGAAATAACTCTCCGTTATATCGAGCTGATGTTTTTCTTGACTCCTTGCCTCTGATACATTCGATAAAAAACGTCCATATGCAGACCCTAAAAGTCGTAATTCATCTGAAAGTAAGCCGGTTGCCTTACGCGCGATTTTCACCAACATCCACGCTTTAATTAAAGGCCAATTTTCTTCGTTGATGATATGGTCAAAAGAGTCATAAAAACGACTTTCAAAGACAACGATTTTCTCCGGTTCAGTGCTAACCAAGCCCTTAATAAATGAGTCAAAAGCTATATTTTTAAAATGTCCTACAAACTCCTTAAAAGGAACCGGATTATAAAGCTCCGCATATTTAGCCCACTCTTCCGCAGTATTTGCTGATTCCACCAAAAGGCCATCAAAAGCCACTGCTTTAGCCGCGATTTCTTGGGCATCTTTTTGTCCAAAATGCTCTAATATTTCCTTGGAGTTTTCCTGCCAAAAACTCAAAAGTTCAGCTTTACGAGGATGACTTTCCTCATAGTAAGTAGTATCAGGCAAAATAAGTCCAGGACCAGTGAAGCCCAGAGAGTGGTGCACTGCATCTTTCATATCTGCATCAACGCTGATTGAGAAAGGTAATGGGGCTTGAGAATGAAAAATCAAATCAAGTAAATGCGTACGAAAATCCTCGAATGAGTTAAGATTTGTTACCTTATCCATCTCTCTAATAACGGCAGAGAAATCGTTTTTGTTACGACTTTTCCAATCTCCTGCCTTATTGTAAAACTTTATAGCCTCTAGCAGTTCAGGATTATCTTCTGGAAGTTCCACAGACATGTGCTGCAAATCGGCTGTTAAGTTTTTTTCATTTTCCAATATCAATTCGTCAAAAGCAGAGATACGAGGTTTATCAGCTGGTATCTGTACCTGTTCAAGCCATTCGGCATTTACTGTTGCAAATAAATCATCTTGTATTCGTGTCATTATAACCTCCTGAAAACGTTTTTTATATTATAACATAAAAGAAAAAGCAAACTTCCGAACAGCTCTGCATTCTGAAATTTGCTTTATTTATTTTTTTAAATATGAAGTTTTTGACGAAGTCTTGTGCCTCGGCTCCCCATTAATTTTTCAAGTAAGCCAGCTTTGGCTGCAATATAAATGTAGGTGAAGAATCCACCGCCACCAGCCACAGCTACCACGAGCAAGGCTTTGAAATGACCTGGAGAAAGTGGCATCAAAATCAACGAAATCAAGCCATAAAGAACCAGAGTCACAACGGCCATAATAGCCGTAATAATTGAGATTCCAATAATTCCTTTCAAAGTACTCTTAACTCGGAAACCCGTAACTTCATGAATCTTGCGAATAATAATCCATGTGCCATATCCAAAAGCAATGGTTGTTGCCACAAGCGGACCATAAGAGTGGAAAATCATAATTGACGGCACTTGCAAAATCAATTTGATCACTAAAGTAATAATGAAGTAACGCATCGCTACTTTAGAATAGTGCAAAGCTTGCAAGATTGGGGCAACCATCGTGTACAAAGCCAGCAAGAAGCTTTGGAGGACAGCCCAGATAAACAGTGCAAGCTGCAAGCTATTTACTGAACCATAAAACAGTGTATAGATTGGTGCAGCTAAAATTGTCATGCCTAGGACCGCAGGCAACATAAAGGCCACAAACAGTTGAAAATCGTAAGAAATCAAATGCGCTGTTTCTTTATAATTCTTCTTAACAAAGTTAGAGGCAATAAGTGGCAGAGCCACAGCTCCTAAAGTCATCGCTTCACCAATGAGAATCATTGTCAACTTGTCGGTATTAGCAGAAAAGTATGAGAAGAAAACTAAAAGCTGTGTATCACTATAGTCAGATACCCACCGCATGACCGTAACAAAGGTCGCTTGGTCCACAATTTTAAAAATTTGAATAGCTGAGCCAATAACGACAAACGGGATAGCTTGATAGATGGTTTGTGAAAGCAGGCGCCAAGCACTAATTTTTGTAATACTTGGGCCTGGGTTAATAATCTTGCCAAGCATATTGTTTTTGATCAAATACCAGAGCAAGACAGCACATGAGCCCAACATACCGATAAAGGCTGCTGTTGTGGATTGGACAACTGCTTGTGTCCAATCTCCACCTGAGAAGCCAAGCTTCATAATCATAAACGTAAATACTAACATCCAAATTACACGGACAACCTGTTCATAAATTTGGCTCAAAGCTATCGGCTTCATATCATTAAGCCCTTGGAAATATCCTCGAATGACTGACATGGCCGGGAAAATTAGAATGGCGAGCGAAAGCGAGCGCATCACCTCTGTTAGGTTTTCTCCTCCACCTGACATAGCTGCTAATGCTGGTGCACCGATATACATCACACCAGCTGCTACAATACCAAGCCCAACCATAAAAATAAAGATATGACGAACTAAACGATTGCTTAGATTTTCATCTCCCATCGCATTATAATGGGCTACCTCACGCGCAATAGCTACAGGAAGCCCTGCAGTTGAAATCAAGAGAAAGAGCGCATAAATATTATACCCCATTGAAAAAAGGGCATTGGCTTCATTATTGTGTTCTCCCATCCACGCAAACCACGGAATGATGTAAATCGCACCCAGAAGACGTGATAAAATATCCGCTAAAGTAAACCACAAGGTCCCGCGCATCATTGTATCCTGCTGTGCTGCTTTATTGTCTCGAATCTCTTTACGCTTGGTTTCCGCATCCATTTGCTGGAGCTTTTCTTCCATGCTGAGATTATCAGTCATTTCTGTACTATTCATTTTTCTATTTTACCATGAAGTAGGGATTTTTGACAATAAAAGTTTATAACACTCCTTGGACAAAATAAGTTCTATTTCGAACTACAAATTCTAGATGGATAAGTTTAGTTCCTTTATTTACTAGAACCGTGAGATATAATTAACTTGAAATTCCAGAACGTTTGACATAAAAGTAGCACAGAAAAAAATGTCACGGTATAAAAATTAAAATAAGTTATAAGCAGGATAAAAGCTAAGCCCAGAAGTCCTCTAAAAAAATACTCCTTTATCTGTCGTTGGATATACATTAACTTTAAGATGCGCATACTGATAAAATAAGCCCGGATTACCGTATTCATCATTATTAAGAAGACCGTTGCCAAGACTACAGTTAAATTCATGGACGAAGCTACAGTAAAAAAAGATAGAGCCATCAGGTAAGAAAGAGCCTGAATTTTTGGCAGTTGTTTTTTGTAATAACTTAGTTCCACTGTCCTTTCCATGAATGCCACGTTTTGGAAGATGAAGATACCAATGTAATTCAGAATGAAACTGCTCTGAATTACCGCAAGAAACCCTAAAAGTGAATCAAAATCCGTGAATACACTTTCCTCTGAAACAAAGATGAGAAAACTACCACCAAGGAAAACCAGAGCGCTAAAAATATAAGTTTGGTTATTTTTATTCATAAGGATGATTAATAAAAAAGTCGGAAATTTCCCATTGTATAGATGGCTGCTCCTGCTGAAACACCAATAACAGCGCCAACGGCCCAGTTCCAAGCTGCAACTGTTGCTATTTTAGCCGCAATGACTCTATAGCTATAGACATATACGCCACGCGCGATAGCCTTAATTTGTGTCCAACCAAACCCTACCGCAGTTAAAGCCCTGCGCATCCCTGCTGAACGATGCCACAAGCCTTCCAAATTCCTTCCGACCATTCGGATAGAAAAAGCACGCGATACCAATAATGGCACGTTTTGACTTGCCATCAATTCTTTTTCTTTTTGTTGTAAAAAAGCCAAGTCAGACTCGTCAAATGTAATCTGTTCAAGCGAATCCCAATTTTCACTTTGTTGTTGACTTGCTTGAATATCATTCGCTTGTACTAGCCCTGTCACAGATGGTCCAACTGTCGAAAATAATAGAGTGAGCGCAATCATACCAACTATCCCTTTTTTAGTTTGTCTTTTCATTAAATTTTCCTTCCTGTGATTATGATTTTTTATGTGTGAATTTTTCAGCAAAGATACGAATAATACTTGAAGAACTTGATTAACCCTATCCATTTATATCGCTTATAGTTAGTCTATAACAACATTACAGCTAAAAATAGTTATAACTTAGGCTTAAATTACTATATATTGACAGCTCTTTGTCGACCTAGTTTATAGAAAAATTGCCATAAATAAGCTTTTTCTTGCTCTTTTACCACAGTTTCAAAACATAAAGATATTAAAAATATAGGAGTCTTTTATGAAAAAAACACTGCCCATCGGAGAAATATATCGTTATTTTCGTACTTCTAAAAATTTCGCCCTTAAGGAAGCGGCGAAGGAATGCATCTCCACTTCTCAACTTTCTAATTTTGAAAACGGACGCAGTTATGTTTCTTGCATTGTTTTGCTCTATCTCTTGAATAATATAAATGTAGCACCTCACGAATTTTTCCATCATCTTAATACCCAACTCAATCCTTTGGACTGGTTTGAAGAACGTGATATGGCTCATCTAAACAGTAATACGCTCCATCTTCAAAAAATTATCCAAAAATATGAAAAATCACTTATACAAAGCTCATCTTCCACTCAAAGATTAAACTTGGATAAATTTCGCTTAGAGGCAACCATGAAGCAGATAGATTCCCATTATCACCTCTCTTCTAAAAGTCTTACTGTCATTAAACACTACTTAATTAACATCAAAATATGGGGCGAATATGAATTTGATTTGTTGAGTGACATAGCTATGTTTCTAGACTTAGGTACCTTATCAAAGTTTAGCCATAAAATACTCAAAATAGCACGATGCAGAAACATTCATCCTCTTACCCAAAAAGCTCAAATAAAAACTGGAATAACCTTCCTCGAGATTTTTATTAAAAATAGACAGAAATATTTAGCAGAAGAGTTACTTCATTTTATTGCTTCTTTAAATATTCCAGAAATCGATCTTTTTGAAAGAGTAAATTTCATATATCAAAAAGCGCATTTTGAAGTGGTTTTTGGAGATACGAGCGCTATAGAAACAATGAAAAAATGTCAATATATTTTTGAACGATGTGAATCCTATCAAATTGCTCTGAAACTTGAACAGGAAATTAAAAGCTTAGAGACTGTGGTAAAAACAAGATAAACGCTTCCTATAGCACTATCCTCTCTTGTTCACGAAACATAAAGCGATTATCAAGTTACAAAAATATAAGTGAAAATGGTATAATTAAGCCTACGAATAAGAAAAAAGCACCTATCCACATTTAAGTGAAGTGCCTTATAATTTAGCTCTCTTCCGGAGTTAAATGGTATAAATAAAGGAGGCAGAAAAACCCATGCTCAAAATACAAGATGTTTTAGAAATTCTGAAAAAAGACGAAAACTTTCACGAAATTGTCTTTAAAAAGGAATATTACTATAACTGGGAAGAAGATTTCACCTTCGATCAATTAAGCTATGATAGCCGAAACACTTCTGCATCAACCCTATTTTTTGCGAAAGGTCTAAATTTTAAAGCAGAATATCTAGAAAACATAGCAGCACCTTTCTACATTTCTGAAATAGATTATGAAGTGGAAATACCTGCAATCATTGTTTCAAATGTGAAGCGTGCAATGAGTCTCTTAGCTCAATCATTTTATGATTATCCACAAAATGAACTCCAAATATTAGCTTTGACCGGAACAAAAGGAAAAACAACTTCTGCTTACTTCGCTAAATCAATCTTAGATGAAATGAACGGACAAAAAACAGCCTTACTTTCTACAGCAGAAACAACTCTTGATGGGAAAAATTTCTTCAAATCTGAGTTAACTACACCCGAAAGTCTTGACTTACTCAAAATGATGCGCCAAGCTGCGGATAATGGAATGACACACCTTGTGATGGAAGTAAGCTCACAAGCTTATAAAACTGAACGTGTCTATGCTATTAACTTCGATGTTGGTGTCTTCCTTAATATCTCTCCCGATCACATCGGACCTGTCGAACATCCTACACTTGAAGATTATTTTTACTGCAAGCGACAACTTTTACATCATTCCGGTTACTTTGTAGCCAACAGTGAAATGACCCATTTTAATGTCATTAAGCAAGAGTTAGCAGATCTTAAAATCCCGCATGATTTTTACGGTGAAAAATCTGACAATCAAATCATCGAATCTCATGCACACGATTTTACAACAAGTGGTAAAATAGCTGACCATTTTGACATTCGTTTACTTGGAAAATTTAACCAAGAAAACGCCTTAGCAACAGCTTTAGCAACCCAACATCTAGGAGCCACAATCGAACAAATTAAAAACGGCTTAGCAAAAGCCGTAGTACCTGGACGCATGGAGATGTTAACTACAAAAAATGGTGCAAGAATTTATGTTGATTACGCCCATAACGGTATTAGTTTGCAAAACTTAGTGTCTGTTGTTGAACCTCATCATAACGGTAAAATCGTCTTGGTTTTAGGAGCTACGGGTAATAAAGGTGAAAGTCGTCGTAAGGATTTTGGCCAAGTTATCGAAGCACACGAACGCTTAGAAGTCATTCTCACTCAAGATGATTCTAACCACGAAGATCCTAAAGCCATTGCTGATGAAATTGCAAGTTATGTTTCACGCTCCTGTGATTTTGAAGCAGATCGTGCAGAGGCAATAAAACAAGCCATTCAACGTGTGACAGATCAAAATGATGCTGTTATTATTGCTGGAAAGGGTGCAGACAAGTTCCAGTTAGTCAATGATAAACGTGAACCTTATCCTGGTGATAGAGCCGTAGCAGAAAAATTTATTTAAAAATTGCCTCATCGGCATTTTATGTTTTGGAATAAAAAAAAGCAGCCTAAGCTGCTATTTTTTATTTAGCATTATGTAATTCATCTTCAGAAAGTTCTGTTAATGAGGCATATTCTGCAGGGTAACGTTTTTTGTAGCGATTCATCATAAAGAAGGCTACCAAACCAAAGATAACTGGACCAGCAATCATTGATACAACTGTTTGGATTGTATCTCCAAGGACTGCAGAGCGTTCAGCAACTGGCAAAGCAAAGTAATCTGTGATAGGTTGGATTACTGTGAAGGCATTTGCAAAAGCAACAACAAGAAATGTTACCGTTACAGCCGCCATCGCTACACCTTTAGATTTATAAAGCGTAAATGGTTTTTCAATATTATCATTGAGTTTGAATTTTGCATAGGCAATAACGATAAAGAGGTAAGGCAATGTCATCGCAACGTTGGCCATGTTTGTCAAGATTGCAAAGAATTTCGCCGCTGCTTCTGCACCACCACCAAGGTTGATGAGCATGTTCAGCAAGATGATAACAAAGACAATTACGAATTGGATAACCATCGCAAATTTTGGCATACCTGATTCTTTATCAAGTTGTCCATAGCGACCAGGCCAAAGTTTATCTGGTGTACCAGAAATAATTTGTTTAACTGGGCTGTAGATCAATGTAAAGAAAGCACCCATTAATGAAAGCAACATTGCAAGACCCATGTAACGGGCAAGAATTGAACCGATAACTACCGCACCTGAATGACTCATACCAAAAGCAGCACCAAGCGCTTCACCAAGGTATTGCATTGTTACATAACCTGCATTACCAAGGTTAATTGTTCCAGCTTTTACGCCTTCGTAAAATGCACCGCCTGTTTGGTAATTCATGAAGAAACCAACACAGAGAATCATTACAGAATAACCGATTGCAATGATAAGCGCTGACGTTACAACACCACGAGGGAAATTTTTCTCAGGTTGGTCTGTTTCATCAACCAAACCACCAACTGCTTCAACACCACCATAAGCAAAGATAGCAAATACCATGAAGGCAATAAAGCCAATTGCAGAACTGTTATTGAAGTTAGGATTAAGGCTGGTTACAAAAGCTTCAGCAGTAATTGGCGTTGTTGGATGTCCATTAAGAATAAGGACTAAGAGTGCGCAAATCAAGAGAATCGCATTCAATGAAAGAACAGCAATACCACCAAGTGTAGCGAATTTTTTGACTGCATCCAAACCACGAAGTGCAAAGAAAGTGATTGCAGCAACCCAAATCATAGCAATGATTGAGAGAATCCATGGATCTGGCACATGAAGCGAGTTACCAAAAATCATGTTTGTGATTGGTACCATGATACCATTTGAAACGTTGACCATCCATACCAAATATGAAGCGTACCACATAAATGTTCCGACGAAGGCGAAAGTTGGACCAACTGCTTTCTCCATCCAAGAATAGATCCCACCTTTTTCTTCTTTGAAAGCTGAACCAAGTTCAGTTACCATGAAGGCAAAGGGCAGGAAGAAGAATAATCCACCCACGATATACCATGGAATTGCAGCATAACCCATCATGTAGAATGCACGTGGGATGTTGTTAAATCCATATACTGATGTGAAGATCATCAGGCATAAGCCGACAAGAGAAAGTTTCCCTTTTGCTTTATCAGACATCAAATGTCCTCCTTTTTTTATAATCAGATTGACTGATTGAAAATATTTGTAAATCAAGTAACTTAAAGTACTTGTATAATTACCATAAGTAAAGGCGAGTGGGAAGTTTGACCAGAACTCTCAACAGTGAATTATATTGTCTTTTATAAAAGATAGAATAGAACAATCATAACTAGAATTCGTTATAATTGTGCGACAATTCTAAGAAAAACCTAAAACAGGTCGCCCAAAGGCGACTTGTTTATTGGTTTATTTAATTAAGAAAAGTAAATTCTCTCGAAAAAATCACTGTTGGAAAGCTATTCCTCCCAACCTTAAGAACTATTTTAGCTTATTATGCTTTATTTTTCAACTTTATTATTGAGTTTAAGCATTTCGAGCAGTACATCTACTGCTTTTTCCATAGTTTGTAAGCTTACAAACTCAAAACGACCGTGCATGTTTTCACCACCAGCAAAGATGTTCGGTGTTGGCAAGCCCATAAATGAAATCTTAGAACCATCTGTCCCACCGCGAACAGGTTCGATTTTTGGCTCGATATCCAAGTTTTTCATTGCTTCTTCGGCTAAATCAATGATTGACATGTCTTTCTCAATAACTTGAGCCATGTTGTAATATTGATCTTTGATTGTGGCTTTTACGCGTTCAGAGCCAAGTTCAGCATTCATTTTATCAGCAATTTCTTGCATCAAGGCTTTGCGCTCATTAAATTTATCTTCTGCATGGTCACGAATAATATATTGTGCGCGTGCTTCTTCGACAGTTCCGTCTAATTTCAAAAGGTGGAAGAAACCTTCACGACCTTCTGTTTTTTCGGGACGATCAAATTCTGGCAATTGCGCATGGTAATCCATTGCTAATTGCAAAGCGTTAACCATTGTATTTTTGGCTGTACCTGGGTGAACATTTTTACCTTGAAACTCTAAAACAGCACCGGCAGCTGAGAATGTTTCATATTCCAATTCACCAAGGGGTCCACCGTCAACTGTATAAGCAAAGTCAACATTGAAATCTTCAACATCAAAACGGTCAGCCCCTGTACCGATTTCTTCGTCTGGACCAAAACCAATACGGATTTCACCATGTTCAAAATCAGGATTGATATTGATTAAATAATCAGCCAAAGTCATGATTTCAGCAATACCAGACTTGTCATCAGCCCCCAAAAGTGTTGTACCATCTGTATGAATCAAAGTTTGACCTTTGTAGTTTTTCAAGTTTGGGAATTCTGCTGGATCAAGACTGAAACCAGAATCACCAAGTTTAATCACAGACTCTCCATCATAGTTTTCAAGAATTTGCGGATTGATACCTTCTGCATTAAAGTCTGCTGTATCCATGTGAGAAATCAGACCGATTTTACGGACATTTTTGTCTGTAGTTGCTGGGATAGTCCCTACAACATAACCGTTTGATTCAAGATAGTGTACATCTTGAATACCAATTTCGCGCATCTCATCTGCCATTTTATGAGCAAAATCAACAAGAGCAGGAACAGATGGTACAGTTGTTGAATTTTCATCTGAACGTGTGTTTACTTTAACATAATCAAGGAAACGGGGTAACAATTTTTCGTATTTCATTTTTATCCTCCTATGGAAATGAAGTTCTTTAATACCTTTGTTTGTTGGATTTGGGCAGAGATGAAGTCTTGAGGAGAATCATAATGAATTTCTTCAAGTTGAAGTGTATCGTCAAACGCAAGATTTGACGTAAACTCTCGTTCACCTACTGCGGAGATGTAGCCATATTTTTCTAAGGCTCTGATGAAAATATCTGGACGTGCTTTGACAATATCTTTACGCGTAAATTTGAGCAAAAAACTGGTCATGTATTTCAGAGCATACTCTGGATCAACATCGCCCATAAGCTGATATACTTCTTGTTCAAGTATTGTAAGCGGTAAGTGATGCGCCACCTTGTAAAAATAGTTAAATAAGCTATCTGTGGTCAAATCATACCGACTTGAAAAATGTAGCGTGATTGTATTGGTTTTATTTTGAAGTTTTTGCTGGACAATAGACTGCTCCAGTCTCTGCTCCACTTGACTTCCAGCTGCCACAAAAAATGGTTCCTCATAGATATTAACAGCTACAGGCATTGTTTTTGAAGAAAGATCAAAGTCAGCATCAGTAAAAACTTTAAAATTATTGCCATAACGTTTATCCTTGCGCCAGATAAAACCAGCAGCGATAAAGCTATCAAGCTGGCGATCTAAGTTTTTCTCTTGTTCAAAAACTTTATGAATTTGGCGTAAGGTTACATCTTCATGCACGTGCAGGTAATTAATCAGTTTTAAGAAAAAAGGCTGACAAGTCAGCCTATTTTCATTAAAAACGCGAATAGGCATTATTTGTTAAACTCTTCAGTAAGTTGTGGTACAACTTGCTTTTTACGTGAAACGGCACCAGCTAAGAAAGCATGGTCGTCTTCTAACGTAAAGTGGAAAGCTGCTTCAACTTTATCTTTGTGGCTACCGATTTCGACAATTTCTGAGTTAGAATTTACGATATCTGTAATCATGAAGACAAAGTCATCATAATGTTCAACTTCCATTGCTTTCTTGATGGCTACTTTGACATCGTGTAAGCGTGAAAGTACATCTTGAATTTCAACTGTATTTACCTGAGCGATACGGATACGACTGCCATTAAGTTCAAATGTTTTTGCATCAATATCAATGAGTTCATCTGCTGACTTGTTGTCCAAGTTTGTGCCAGCTTTAAGCATAGCCATACCATATTCTTGGAGATCAACACCAGCAATTTTTGCCAATTCTTCTGCAACTTTATGGTCAGTTGCATGTGTTGTTGGTGATTTCAAAAGCAAGGTATCTGAAATCAAACCTGAAAGCAAGAGACCTGCTACTTCACGGGGAATCTCAACACCCGCTTCAAGGAATTTGCGGTAAACAATTGAAGAAGCTGAGCCAACAGGTTCAATTGTCATGAACAAAGGAGAAGCAGTATTGAAGTTAGCCACACGGTGGTGGTCCACCACACCAAAGATATTTAATGAAGCAATATCTGCGATTGATTGTTGGAACTCATTGTGATCCGTCAAGATAACTGTATCCACGCCTTCAGCTGCTGCTGATGTTACAACACGTGGTGCTTCTACACCAAAATAGTCCAACGCAAATTGCGTTTCTTCATTAGGTGTACCTAATGCAACACACTCTGTATTCAAAGCGCCAACTGGACGATGGTTGCTCAAATATGAGAAACCATAAGATGATGCGATTGCGTCTGTATCTGGTTTTTGATGACCAAAGACAAAAATTTTATCTGACATTTCTTTTACCTCATTTATATATTTATATTCGCTTCATTATATCAAAAAAAGAGGATTTACGCACGCTTTCAATCTATTACTGGAAGTGTTCTTGCCTTAATCTTGGCACTGAAAAAACTTGAAAGCCAAATGCGGCCTTCAAGTTTTATCTAATTCTCTCTAAATATTCTTGATAAGTTTCTGTACCCATGATTGATTTTGCATTGGACACACGTTCTTTTGTCGGCGGTTTAACACCAGCAAGTGGATATTTCCAGCCTAGTTCGCGCCATTTGAATTCCCCCATCGTATGATAAGGTAAGATTTCAAATTTCAGAACATTATCCAAGGTTTTAACAAATTCCCCTAGCTTTTCTAAATCTTCATCAATATCCGTTTCACCTGGTACAAGCACGTGACGGATCCACATGGCTTGCCCCTTGTCAGAAAGGTAGCGGGCAAATTCTAAAATATTTTCATTAGGGTGTCCCGTCAAGGCCTTGTGACGTTTTGAATCAATTTCTTTCAAGTCCAGCAAGACAAGATCTGTGACTTCAAGAAGTTCATCAATACGAGAGGTGATATATTCATCCGTTCTAAATGGCCGTGCTGAAGTGTCTAATGTGGTATGGATTCCCAAGCTTTTAGCGTATTGGAAAAGAGCGATGACGAAGTCAATTTGCAACATGGCTTCCCCACCAGATACAGTGATACCTCCTTTTTCGCCCCAAAAACCACGGAAACGAAGTGCTTCGTCCATCACATCTTCTACCGTACGTGTCGTTGCTTTTTCGTTTTTCAACGCCCAAGTATCTGGGTTATGACAATATTTGCAGCGCATTTGACAACCTTGCATAAAAACAATGAAACGTACTCCTGGACCATCTACAGATCCAAAGGATTCGGTAGAGTGAATCAGGCCGGTTACTTTTTTGGCTTCTTCAATATATGTATCAGTCATAAGCTTTTCCTCTTCTTCAATATGCTTTTATCATACCTCAAATCTCTCTTATTATCAAATCCTTTTCTAGGCTCTTAATTTTCCATCATCAAACAGGTTAACCACAAAAGTAATCACGCAGAGAAGCAAGGCCAAGGAGAAAACATTATGCAAAGCTCCAAGAACGATTTGTTCTAATTGACCATGAATTTTCTCGGGAACGACTACGTTGGAAGCTGTACTAATAAATTCGTTGACATTCTTAAAGCTGACTTCTGGAAATTTACTGAGCCCCGCATTGATACCTAAGGAAAAAGCTAGCCCCAATATCCCGGTCATCATTGCTTGACCCAAAGTTCGCCCTAGCACAACGAGAGAACTTGCTTGACCAACCATTTCAGCAGGAACCATTTTTTGTGCCAAAAGTGTCGTTGTTGAAAGTATAACCCCCATCACACTTCCTGTGAAAGCTGAAATAATGTAAAAACCTTCAATTGGGAAAGCAACACTTGAAAGAACCAAGGGAATGTAGACAAGGATAAGAATACCCACTAAAACGGCATAAAGTCTCTTCGGCGCAAAACGTCGTAAAAGAAAACCAACAAAGAAACTGGTTACCATCCAAAACAATGATGTAGGTGTTAATGCAAGACCTGCAACAAAGGCTGGAACGCGGTAAATGGCTTGTAGCCAAATAGGAAAATAAATATTGAAAGCAATCAAGCAGCCACTTAAAAGCATTGAAATAATAATCTGAATACTGAAAGTCCTTGTTTTAAACATTTCTAAATTAAATAAAGGATCGACTGCTTTTTTCTCTGTACGAATAAAAATGATGCTGGCCGCAACAATCAAGAAGAGGAGCACAACTTCTAATAGCCAATTGATTGTGGAAGCTGACATTTCTTGAAACATCAGTAATAATGAAACTAAAAGTACAGATAGAGAGACAATACCTGACCAGTCCATCGGTTGTTTTGCTATTTTTTCATGTACATCCTTATAACCAAAAATTGTAAGTAAAAGTGTGATCAATCCCAAGGGCACATTAATGAAGAAAACCCAGTGCCAACCCAACGTATCAACAATCCATCCGCCAAGCAACGGGCCTACTAAAGCCGAAATCGCCCAAGCTGTATTATTCAGCGCCATAATTTTTGCACGCTCTTCAAAATCAAATAAATCAGCAATAATTGTGAAGGTTAAAGGCATCACAGCTCCTGCACCGATACCTTGAATCGCTCGAAAAATAATGAGGAACAGCATGTTGGGGGCAATACCACAAAGTATCGAACCAATCACAAAAGAGACAAGTCCAAAGATAAAAATATTTTTTCGCCCCAGATTATCCGCAAGTTTTCCATAGATTGGTGTTGCAATAGCCGAAATAAGTAAATAAATAGCAAATACCCAGCTTTGGAGTTCTAGTCCTTTCAACTGAGAAATAATGGTTGGCATAGCTGTGGTCACAATCGTAACCTCAACAGATGTCATAAATGTTGCAATAAAAATAGCTATAACAATAGCCAAATGTTCTTTTCTTTTCATATTCCCTCCTCTGTTCTATATCTTCATTTCTTTTACATTTTATCATAGTTTTTTTCAGAAAGTCAGGACAGTAAAATAAAAAGATAGATTAATTTTAATCTATCTTTTACTTTTATTCAGGAAGCTCTATATCGAACTCCACACGAAGTTTTAATATACGATTTCCATCTACTTCCAGACTTGTGAGTGAGAAATGATCTTCTAAGTTGTCAATCTTACACATCACTTGTTGACCTTTTTCTGGAATTTGTCCTGTTTCTGAAAGGAAGAAACCGGCCATTGTGTCTACATCCTTGTTGACCAAATGTGTGCCAAACTCGTCATTAAAGTCATTGATGGTCATTTTACCTTGAACCACATACATGTTCTCACCGATCTTATGAACTTCTGCTTCTGCAATATCCGTTTCGTCTTCAATCTCTCCGACGATTTCTTCAATCAAATCTTCAAGTGTGACGATACCTTCAACGCCCCCATATTCATTCAGCAAAATAGCCATTTGATTTTGGGTATTACGCATCTGAAGCATCAAGTCATCCACAAAGACTGTTTCAGGAACAAAGAGTGGTTCTTGCAACATCTCACGGAAATCAATGTTATCAAAACCGTCAGCAAAGCCTCGAGCTAAGATACGTTTGGTGTGAATAATCCCTAAGATGTTGTCTTTATCATCATCATAAACAGGCACACGAGAGTATGACTCGCTGAGCATTTTCTCAATATTTTCACGCGGATCATCATTGATATCAATCATGAAGGCATCCGTACGTGGAACCATAATTTCACGTGCTACAAGTTCATCAAGACTGAAAACACCTGTAATCATTTCACGTTCAGAATCATCTAAGGCCGTTTCATCCGTGTGCACGAGATACTCAATCTCATCACGTGTCATGTCATCATCACTGCTGTCAAACTTGATTGGGAAAATTCTTGCCAGCCCATTAATCGTAATGGTCAACAACCAAATGAAAGGTTTTAAAACTACACCAATCGCCATCAAGGGACGAACCATTTTCAAAGCTGCTTTTTCTTTAAGAGCCTGAGCGATACGTTTAGGGAAAAGCTCACCAAATACAATCGTAAAGAAAGTCAAAATAACCAAGATAATGATTTTACTTAAGGTTTGGGCAAAGCTTGTATCACCAAACAACGGTGCCAGCTGTGCAGCTAATGTATCAGCCAAACTTGCCCCCGCTACGATATTCAAGAAGGTAATCCCAACTTGAACGGTGGACAGGAAGTGTGTCGGATTATCGATTACACTAAGCAAATATTGATACTGCTCATCGCCTTCACTCGCCTTTTGCTCTACACGCGATCGCGATAGAGAAACGAGTGCCATCTCACTTGCTGAGAAGAATGCATTCAAAGCAGTAAGAAAAACAAGTAATAAAATCTGTAAAATTATCGAGGTGCTCTCGGGGTCAGGGTGTGCCATTTTTACTCCTATTTTTTAGTAATATGAAAACTATTATATCATAGTTTAATCGTTTTGAAATATTTTTTTCTTTTCTTGCTCACGATGATTATGCCATAAGCCAGCAAGGAACTTCACAATTTCTTTAACTAATGAGTAGACAGGTACGGCAATAATCATACCTAGAATCCCATATAAACTTCCTGAAACCAACATCAAAACCATAACCGTCACAGGGTGAACGCGTACAGCATTCCCAACGATTTTAGGATAAACAAGGTTCCCGTCAATCTGTTGCAGGATTAAAACATAAGCGACAGCGAGTACAGCTGTCCAAGGTTGAGTAAATGCCAAAGTAAAAATTACCGGCAAAACTCCGATATAGGGTCCTGCATAAGGAATTAAGTTGGTAATAGCCGAAAAGCTGGCAAACAAGAAGGCGTAAGGAATACCGAACAACATGTAACCTACAAAGACAAAGATGAAAACCAAGAGCGAATCCAAAGCCACGCCCGAAATATAACGAGAAATTGTCGCATTCATCTTCTCGAGGAGCTCAACAAAACCAAGTGGATCTTCACGAAAAATTGTACGTTTTAAAGAAGGAAGCAATTTTTCACCATCTTTTAGCATATAGTAAAGTAGGATAGGAACTAAGATAGCAACCATAACCACAGAGGAAATGATACTTACGATGCTTCCAACACTGTCCGTTAAATTTTTAAGCAAATTATTCAGAATATCAGTATAAGATAAATTAATATTACTAATCATGCCATTAATGTCCAGCTGACGGTAAATGTGAGCAAAACGTGGATCATTTTGTAAAGATTCAATCCAATGACGAAACTCAGGAAATGCTTTCGTACTGGCATCAATCAAGCTACTTAACTGCGAAACGACATTAGGGATGATGGATGCAATACTCCAAACCACAAGTCCAAGCAAAGTAATCAAAACAATCAAAATCGCAAAGAAACGTTTAATTTTCCAACGGGTTTCCATATAAGTCACTACAGGTTTGAAGATGTAGTAAAGAAAACCCGCGATGATGAAGGGAATAAAGAGCAGGGCCAAAAGAGTTTTGACCGGTTGGAAGAGAAATTCCAGTTGCATGAGCATAAAAATAAGCAGGGTCGCTGCTAAAATTTCTACTGTCCAAAAAAATAATTTACTGTTTTTAAACATAATATCCTACTAATAAGGGCAAACGAAGCCCTTTCTTTTTTTTTAAAGCTATTTATATTATAATTGAAATAAGATTTTTACGCAAATTCAAGATTTCGGGAGGAAATTTATGCAAATCAAGCAAACCCGTGACACCATGTCGGAAATATACTGTGATGCATTACGTATTCGTAACACTGTTTTTGTAAAGGAGCAAGGTGTTCCTTTTGATTTAGAAGTTGGCAGTCCTATTGATGAGGCACATTCCGTGCACTTTGTAGGTTACGAAAATGGTAAAGCCTTAGCGACTGTTCGTCTTTTGGTGGATAGCGAAGATAAGAAACACGCTGTGGTCCAACGAATGGCCGTTCTAAAAGAGGAACGTGGCAAAGGTTATGCAAATGTCCTCTTACAAAGTCTTCTTGATTTTTGCAATCAAGCAGGAATTACTCTTTTAACTTTGCATGCACAACTTAGCGCCAAAGGCCTCTATGAAAAATTCGACTTTCAAGCGCAAGGCGAAACCTTTACAGAAGCTGGAATCGAGCATGTTACCATGTTTTTTGAAATTAAATAAAAAAATAAGCGCTCACCTATTCACCGTTGGAGAGCGCTTTCCTTTATTTATATGCATTATATTAACTCTTCCTTAAACAAAACTAAACCTCCTTGCTTCAAGCAAGGAGGTTTTTTACTCTTATTTTTAGCTCCGGCAAGACCTGTGCCTCAAACCATGGATTTTTCCGCAACCAAATATTATTACGTGGTGAAGGATGCACAAGTGGAAAATATTCCGGTAGATAATTCTCAAAATCACGCACAACATCAGTAATACGTGTTTTCTTCGGCACATTAAGATAGTAAGGAATCGCGTAAGAACCAATGAGGACAATAAGCTCCAACTGCGGCATTTCTTTAATCAATAAAGGATGCCATTTTTCCGCAAAGCCTTTGCGGGGTGGTAAGTCACCAGATTTTCCTTTACCTGGAAAGTAAAAGTCCATAGGCAAGATGGCGAGCTTAGATGAGCTGTAAAATTCTTCATAAGAAATCCCTAGCCATTCACGAAGACGATCCCCAGAAGGATCGTTCCAAAAAAGACGGCTCTCCTGTGCTCGAATTCCTGGTGCTTGACCTACAATAAGGATTTTTGCTTCATGGTGTACGGAGTAGAGCGGGGCAATACCTTGTGCAGTATACAAAGTATTTTGCGGATCTTCTTTTATGGCTTGAAAAATTTTTGACAGCTTATCCATTTATTCTCCTTCTTTGAGAGGAAGTAGAGCATTGGCTAACCGTGCGAATTCTGGTATTGAAAGTGCTTCGGCACGAATGGTAGGCGAAATATCCGCCTGGGCCAAAAGTTCAGTTATTTCTGGTTTTTTATCCTTACCAAAAGCAGATTGTAAGTTGTTCATCAAGGTTTTACGACGGTGAACAAAGGTTGAGTGCATGGTTTTAAAGAAGAAATCTTCATCCTTCACAGCAACCAAAGGCTGCTCGCGGCGTGTCATCTTCAATATAGCTGAATCTACATTAGGCGCTGGAACAAAAACTGTGCGCGGCACAGTGAAAGCGACTTGTGCTTCCATATAATATTGCACCGCTATCGAAAGCGAGCCGTAAGCCTTTGTGCTTGGTTTAGCCGCAATACGATCCGCAACCTCTTTTTGCATCATCACTACAAACTCAGTAAAGGGAATCTTAGATTCAATCAAGTGCATGAGAATTGGTGTTGTAATGTAATAAGGAAGATTTGCTACGACTTTTATAGGCAAGTCAGGATTTTTGAAATTCTTGATGTGCTCACGCATATCAACTTTCAAAACATCAGCATTTACAAGTTGAAAGTTATCATACGGCGCCAAAGTTTCTTCCAAAATTGGAATCAAAGTTTTGTCAATTTCAAAAGCCATTACTTCTGCTGCCTCTTCAAGTAAATACTGCGTGAGTGAACCAATACCTGGTCCAATCTCAATCACGTTTACTTGTTCTGAAAGTTCAGCAGTTGCCGTAATTTTTGTCAAAATATTATGGTCCGTCAAAAAGTTTTGACCAAATTTTTTCTTAAAGTTAAAGTCATGCCGACGAAGAATATCCTGTGTGCGAATGACATTTGAGATACGATCTATATTTGAAGTTGTCATAGCTTTATTATAGCAGAAAAGCCGACGAACTGCTTTTAAAGAAAAAACAGAAATCAAAGAATTTCCGTTTTATCTTTTTATAGCCGTAAATGCAAATAAGCTAAGCAAAACATACTTTTTCTCCTTAACTTTAGCTTGTGAGCCACGAATACTATTTAGAGAAAGCCCAACATCTCACTCCACAAGCTCTAAGGCTGCTTTACCTAAAGCAAAGTTCCCAAGGGTTGCGGAGCCATTTTCCGAAACACTCGGCAGTCGCAAATATTCATCTATCGGACATGGGAGAGCAACGTAATGATTCAGAAGTTTCACAAATTCTTTTTGAACATGTGCGAGCATATTGGGCTGCTCCATAATCCCACCGCCTAGTATAATAGCATCAGGTGCTAATGTTAAAGTTGCATTAAGCACGCCTTGCGCGATATAGTAGGCCAAGATTTCCCACTCAAGACTGTCTGCAGGAAGTTCTTCACCCGAAATCCCTGTTCTGGCCTCAAGACTTGGACCTGAAGCCAGTCCTTCCAAACAATCACCATGAAACGGACAAATACCTTTAAAATAAAGATCGTTTGGATGGCGTTTAACCATTTGATGGCCCATTTCAGCATGGCTTGTAGCACCAATAAAGTGACCGCCTTGAATAGCGCCACCGCCAATCCCTGTACCAATAGTAAAGTAGACTAGATTTTCAAGAGCAGTATTCATCATTTCACCATAAGCCGATGCATTTACGTCAGTAGTAAAAGCTATAGGAACATGAAGTGCCTCTTCTAAAAGCCCAACCAAATCCGTATTTGCCCAACCTGCCTTCGGTGTTGATGTAATATAGCCGTAAGTTTTACTCTTGATATTAATATCAATGGGACCAAATGATCCCAAGCCAATTGCCACAACATTTTTTGATTTAAAGTAATCCACTGTAGCAGCAATTGTTTCCTCGGGTGTTGTGGTAGATATTCTAATTTTATCTACAAGCTCGAACTGATCATCCGCAACGGCGAGCACAAACTTTGTCCCACCAGCTTCTATAGATCCATAATACATTGTCAACTTCTACTCCCTTTCTTCAAATTAATGAAAGAATTTTTTCCTGTTTTACTACTTCTGCATATTCCTTTAACACTAAAATATCGTTATAATCAGACGAATTTGTAATCATCATCATTACCATATCCTCCAACCCAGCTTCCTTGATAGTCTTTCTGTTAAATGTTCCAAGCAAGTCTCCTTTTTTAACTTTTTGGCCTGCCTTCACATTTTGGCTAAAGCCTTTGCCCTTCAACGTGACCGTATCAATACCAATGTGAATCAAGATTTCTGCTCCACTTTCGGTTTTCATCCCATAGGCATGACCCGTTTCGTAAGCAATCACAATTTCTCCATCTGCTGGCGCAAAGACATGATCATCTGCAGGTTGGATAGCGACACCTTTGCCCATTTTTTCTGTGGAGAAGACAGGATCATTGACCTGCGAGAGTGGAAAAGCTGTGCCATTGATTGGTACGAAAATTGCTTCCTTTTCAGAGTTTTCTATATCTTGCATTTCAGAAATTGGATTCTCTACCTGAGGCTTCTCAATTTTTTTGTTTTCAACTTGTCGTCCGTAAATCAAAGTAACAATGAATGCAAGGATAAAGCTAATCAAAATAGCGAACATAAACTGCAGATTGTAGCCTGCTTTAATGGAGATAAACCCAATCAAACCGGCAGAGCCTAAGCTTACACCCAGCACATGGAAAAGCCCCATAAATAATGAACCAACAGCGGAAGCACCAAGTGCAATAAAGAATGGATATTTAAGTTTTAGGTTGACCCCAAAGAGGGCAGGCTCAGTTATCCCTAAAAGGGCGGAAAAACCAGCTGGAGCTGCGAGCGCCTTTGTTTTAATATTTTTTGTCAGGAAGAAGATCGCGAAGGTTGCACCTGCTTGTGCCATGTTGGCTGCGGCTGCAACCGGAAAAATAAAGTCCCCACCAATACCCGAATGCTGATAGTTAGTGATAAGCATGGTTTCAATTGCTGAAAAGCTTTGGTGTAAACCTGTCAAAACAATCAGTGAGTAAAAGCCGCCAAATATGAACATCCCTAAGGCACCTAAGGTGTCATAAAGGCCAACCAAGCCATCTGTTAAACCATTTGATACAAAACGAAGTGCAGGACCAATTATGGTAAAAGTGAGAAATCCTGTAATAATTACCGAAAGCAATGGTGTGAAAGTGAAGTCAACTGCGTTGTTCAAATGTTTATGGAAAAAGTTTTCCAGCTTTGCAAGGACAAAAGATACCCCAATAACAGGAAGTACTTGACCTTGATAACCTGCCTGAGCAACATTTAAACCAAATATATTCCAGTAGGTCATTTCATTGTTTGCAATAGCTGTGGCCACCGCATAACCATTGACAAGCGATGGCATCACCATTATCATCCCGATAACAGCACCAAGATAGGGATTTCCTCCGAAACGTTTGGTAGCCGAAAATCCTATAAGAACAGGCATAAAGGCAAATGGTGCTGCACTCATAGCATTGACAATATCTGCAAATCCTTTCCAAGCTGGAAACATTTCAACAACTGATTTTGCTGCAAAAAGATTCTCAGCGGTAAGAGCGTTATTGAGTGCCATCAATAAACCTCCTGCAACAAGAGCGGGAATCAAAGGAACAAAGATATCTGAAAGAAGTTTGACTAATGCCATCACAGGATTTGGTTTGCTTTGGCTGTTTACAATCTCTTTTAAATCAGCTGTCGACGCCTCTTTTACTCCTGTAAGTTTGACAAATTCCTCATAGACTTTATTGACATCACCAGGTCCCACAATGATTTGATATTGTCCCGCCGTCTCAAAAGTTCCTTTGAGATCTGGGTCATTGTCTAAGGCTTCTTGATGAATCAATGAGCTGTCTTTCAGTACAAGGCGCAAGCGGGTTGCGCAATGTGCTGCTGCTTGAATATTCTCTTCTCCCACAGCAGAAATAATCCGTTCAGCAACTTGTTTGTGGTTCATAGTTTTCTCCTAAAATTTATTTTGGTGTCGCTTACATAACACATTTAATCACTTTACAAAAAATATGTCAAGCGTTTAACATAAAATAAAACATTACTTAAAATAATCAAGTTTATAAATTGACTTTTACATGAAAAACGTTTATCATAAAAATAAAATATGACGATAAGGAAACACAAGAAATGACATGGACTACCACTGAACGATACCGTGCTTATGAAAGCTATTCTGAGGATGAATTAAAGTCCTTACGCGAACGTGTTGCTCAATCACCTTGGCACTCAACTTTTCATATTGAGCCAGAAACCGGTCTTCTCAATGACCCCAATGGTTTTTCATTTTTTAATGGTAAATGGCATCTCTTTTACCAACATTTTCCATTTGGCGCTGTGCATGGTTTGAAGTCATGGGTACATTTGACTTCTACAGATTTGGTGCACTTTGAAAAATCAGGACTCATTCTCTACCCTGATACGAAATTTGAAAACGCTGGTGCTTTTTCTGGTTCTGCTTTTCCTCTTGATGATGCACTTTTTATCATGTACACAGGAAATCATCGTAAAGAGGATTGGACACGCATACCTTATCAACTTGGTGCTAAGTTGGATAAAGAAAATCAGCTAGAAAAGTTGCCAGAGCCTATAATCTATCCCAATTTCTCAGAAACAACTGATCACTTTCGAGATCCACAAATTTTTCAACACCAAAAGAAACACTATATGCTGATTGGTGCACAATCTGTCGCCGAAGAAGGAAAAATAAAGATTTATCGCTCTAAAAATGAGCAATTAACAGCTTGGGAAGACTTAGGTTTTTTGAATTTTACTTCAGAAAAGATGGGCTATATGATCGAATGTCCCAATCTTATCTTTATAAATAACACACCGGTCCTCATCTTCTGCCCCCAAGGCTTGGATCAATCAATCTGCTCTTATGGCAATATTTACCCCAATACCTATCTTATTGCCGATTCTTTTTCTGTTGATAAAGAAGTCCGGTTAATGGGCGACAATAGGATAGAAAATCTTGATTATGGCTTTGACTGTTATGCCACACAGGCTTTTAATGCTCCTGACGGCTCTGCTTATGCTATTTCTTGGTTAGGTTTACCAGATACAACTTATCCGACAGATCAGTTTGGCGTGCAAGGCGCCTTGTCTATGGTCAAAAAACTAAGTGTTAAAGACGGAAAGCTTTATCAAACTCCTGTAGATGAAATGAAAACTCTACGCAAAAAGAAAAAAGAGTTTTTACTCAAAGAAGAGCTGATTTCGACTCATAATGTTTTTGAAATGGAAATTGACCTCAAGTCTGAAGAATCACACCATTTGAATATCATGGCAAACGCTTCTCATGAAAGTGCACTGGAAATCCATATTGACAAGGAAAATGATTGTTTCACGGTTAAAAGAAATTATGAAAAAAGGACAGTAAATGTTAAAATAGAAAAAGTTAATCTATTTATAGATAAATCTATTTTTGAAATTTTTATTAATGATGGAGAGAAAGTCTTATCGGGGCGTGTATTTCCTAACAAAGAACAGTATTTTATACAAAGTGAAAAACCGATAAATATTAAAATGTGGGAACTGAATTAGTGGTTAAACTTGAAGATGTTGCAAAAAAAGCGGGTGTAAGTTTGACAACCGCTTCGCGTGTGATTAATAACAAAGGGTACTTAAGCGACACAACTATTGCTAAGGTTGAGGCCGCAATGCGTGACTTACATTATGTCCCAAATGCTGCAGCCCGCTCTTTACAAGGGAAATCTTTAAAATTAATTGGACTCGTTTTTCCTAATATCCAGAATGTATTCTATGCAGAATTAATCGAAAAAATTGAACAGGCGCTCTTTCGAAGAGGTTATAAAGCCATGCTGGCAACAACTGAGCACGACGAAAGGAAAGAAAGAGATTATTTAACTTTACTTCTTTCTAACCAAGTGGATGGCATCATTTATGGAAGTCATAATTTAAGTACTAACGATTATACTGCAATCCACGCACCTATCGTATCTTTTGACCGCATCCTCACTGCACAAACTACTATCGTTAGTTCAGATAATTTGCAAGGCGGTCGTTTAGCAACAGAAACTTTGATAAAAAACGGGAACAAAAAAATTGCTATTTTTACCGGCAGTGACAATACTAATTCGCCCACGCGCCTCAGACGCGAAGGCTATCTCTCTGTGATGAAAAAGCATGACTTAGAACCTCATGTGATTAAAATCCCAACAAGTTTAACTTTTCTGAATAAAAAAGAAGAAATCAAGAGAATTTTAAAAAAATCTGACTTTGACGGGATTTTCTGCACAGATGACTTAACAGCACTTCTTGTGAAAAATCTAGCGGCGGCAATGAACAAAGATATAAGTATCATTGGCTTTGACGGCACAGAGTTTATCAGGGAATATCATCCAGACTTGACGACAGTGAAGCAACCCATTACAGATTTGGCGGAGCTTTTAGTCGACTTAGTTATTCGTAAAATCCAAGGAGAAACAGTCGAAAACTCATATAAACTTCCTATAACTTTACATCAAGGACGAAAGCCTTTCGAAGAAGAATAAAAAAAGCGAAAACCAATCGGTTTTCGCTTTTTTATTCTAACTTTCTTTATCTTACTTTCAAGATCTCAAACCACGACCACGTTCAATAAAGTAATAGCAAACGGCATAGAGAGCAATGACAAAACCAAGTAGCACAAGCAAGCTAATCCACAGGGCAACATCTTGCACACCTAAAAAGCCATAACGGAAACCTGAAATCATATATACGATCGGGTTGACTTTCGAAATGTCCTGCCAAATTGGGGGTAACATAGAGATAGCATAGAAGACACCACCGAGATAAGTCAAAGGTTGTAAGACAAATGTTGGCACGATCGAAACATCATCAAAAGAACGCGCAAAGACACCATTAAGAAGCCCAGCCAAGGAAAAGAGGAAAGCCGTCAACAACAGAGTTACAATAATTACGAGCCAAGACTTCACAACTAAAGGAACAAAAAGCAACGAAATGATAGTCACTAACGTCCCAACGAAAATACCTCGAAGACTTCCGCCGGCCACAAAGCCTAAAATAATCACATGTGTAGGCACTGGAGCGACGAGTAATTCTTCAATATTTTTTTGAAATTTTTGCGAAAAGAAACTCGAAGAAACGTTCGCATAAGAGCTAGTAATAACAGACATCATGATAAGTCCGGGCACGATAAATTGCATATAAGAAAAACCATGCATATCACCGATTCGTGAACCAATCATTTTACCAAAGATAATAAAATAAAGTGTGGTCGTAATCACTGGTGGCACAAGAGTTTGCACCCAAATACGCATAAAACGTGTGACTTCCTTGATAGCAAGAGATTTTCCTGCAGTCCAGTAGAGTTTAAACATTTTTTCCCTCCTCATGAGTAAGCTTAACAAAAAGCTCTTCTAGACGGTTTGATTTATTGCGCATGGAGAGGACCTGAACACCTTGTGCAGTTAGTTGCTCAAAAGCAACATTGATGCCCTGGTTGCGTTCAATCTTAAGCTCCAAGGTCTGGGAATCCACCAATTTCATCTCATATCCAATAAGCTCTGGTGCTTGCCCTTCCGCTTTAATATCGAGAATAAATGTTTCCGACTGTAATTTCGATAGTAAGTTTTTCATACTTGTATCTTCAATTACTTGTCCAGATTGGATAATTCCAATATTTCGGCAAAGCATTTCTGCTTCTTCCAAATAGTGTGTCGTCAGAATAATTGTTGTACCTGAAGCATTGAGTTGTGCGAGAAATTCCCACATTGAGCGGCGCACATCAATATCAACACCCGCTGTTGGCTCATCCAAAATCAAGAGCTTAGGCTCATGCATCAAGGCACGCGCAATCATCAAACGACGTTTCATCCCACCAGAAAGACGTCCTGCACGGTCATTACGCTTTTCCCAAAGTTCCAACTGTGTGAGATACTTTTCTGAGCGTTTGAGCGCTTCCTTACGAGGAACACCATAGTATCCGGCTTGATTGACTAAGATTTGTTGAACCGTTTCAAACTGATTAAAGTTAAACTCTTGGGGCACAAGTCCGAGTTGTTGCTTAGCCTGCACTAGATTTTTATCAATATCATAGTCAAAGACTTTAACTGTTCCAGACGTTTTATTCACGAGTGAAGTAATAATACCGATAGTAGTTGATTTCCCTGCCCCATTAGGACCAAGCAAGGCATAAAAATCTCCTTCTTCAACTGCTAAATCAATACCTTTTAAGGCTTCCGTACCGGAATCATATACTTTTCTTAAGTTTTTTATTTCAAGTGCTTTTTTCATTTATAGCCCTTCATTATTTCTTCTATTTGTTGAAGCTCAATCCCAAACATGTTAAGTCTTTTGAGGATTTGCTTGCCATTAGCATAACCTATGCGGAGTTCTTCACAGAGATATTCCCGACGTTGGCGACTATCAGAGCGGAGGACAAGACCAAAGTTAATAAGATCTGCTTGAACCACAGTCGGCTCGATATTCGCGCCTCCTGTCAAGTGTCCCAAAGCTTTTTGCAAATCTTCATACTTGGCATGTTCTACTCCGAGAGAACCTTTACCTTTAGGTCGTGCTTCTTCACGTTTCAAAAAGGCATGCTGCGCCTCAGGAATAGCTTGCATAATAATCTTACGGATGCGTTCCCCTTGAAAATCTGGATCAGTAAAAACAACAAGCCCTCGTTTCTCTTGGAGGACCTTTAACCGCTCGATATCAGTCGCGTCTATACTACTTCCACCAGTTTCATAGGTATCCAGATCATAAAAGCGCTTCAGGTTTCTTGTGTCATCTCGCCCTTCAACGACGATAACTTTTTCGATTTTTTCTTTCATGAGGTCAAACCAAAAACTTTCAGTGCATTTGCATAGGTTTGCTCAGCCACTTCTTCCAAGCTAAGTCCACGAAGTTCCGCAATTTTCTCTGCTGTGTAACGTGTGTAGCCTGGCTGATTTTCCTTACCGCGATAAGGCATTGGTGAAAGATAAGGGGCATCAGTTTCCACAAGTATGCGATCTAAAGGAAGCTTTGTAGCTGCTTCTTGGACATCAAGAGCCTTTTTAAATGTCACAACACCTGAGAAAGAAAGCATTAGACCAAGCTCCAGAAACTGTCGGGCCTCTTCATAGGTACCAGAAAAGCTGTGCATGATTCCTCCACGAGAGCCAACGCCCTCAGACTTTATAATTTCATAAGTATCAGCTAAAGCATCACGTGTGTGTACCACAAAAGGAACATCTGCTTCTTTTGAAATTTGAATTTGGCGCCGAAAACTTTGTTCTTGCAGTTCTTTTGATTCGACCATCCAATGATAATCTAAGCCAATTTCGCCCACTGCAAGCACCTTATTTTTTTGCAAATTTTCCAGCAGATACTGCTCTGCAGCTTGATCAAAGCTTCCACATTCATCTGGATGCCAACCAATCGTAGCATAGCATTCTTCATGTTCTGTAGCAAGCTTTATCGCCCAATCATTTGTTTTACGATCCACTCCGACAATATTCATGCGATGAACCCCTAGCTCATGTGCCTGAGTAATAATTTCCTTTTCTCTACCAATAAATTCATCTGAATTGAGGTGTGTGTGCGTGTCAAAAATATCCATTCTTCTATTATAACCCAAAATAAAGCAAATCTTATCTTAGAAAAACCGCTCTATTTTAAAAAGAAAATTTTCCTTTACTAAAAGCATGCAGCAAAAAACACCCGCTCGGGGTGTTTATAATAATTGCATTTGCTTTTAGATGGCATTGCGCAAACGAGCGCCGCCATTTTCTAAAATACGTACTGTACGCGGTAAAAAAGCACGGATTTCTTCTTCGTTGTATCCCACATGTAGACGTTTTTCATCCATAATGATTGGACGGCGCATGATTTGCGGATTTTCTGAAATAATTTTGATGGCTGCTGAAAGCGACAAGTCTTCAAAATCAACGCCTAAGGTCTTCACAAAGCGATTACGGCTAGAAATAAGCCCTTCCACACCATCATCACACTTTTCAAGAATACGACTAATTTCTTCTGCTGAAAGTGGGTCGCCAATGAGGTTACGTTCTTGAAATGGAATATTGTGATAAGTAAGCCAAGTTTTAGCTTTTTTACAACTCGTACAAGATGGGGCCGTATAAATAGTAAGCATCCCTCTCTCCTTTATATTAATATGGAACAATCCATGATCTTATTTATAATACCTAGCGGTATTAGCATTTGCTATTATAGCACAATTGACAGACAAAAAAAAGACCCTTTCCCTTTTTATTCTAAAAAAAACTGTCCTATTGGACAGATTAAAAAAAGTATTTAAATGTTATAATACTGGCGTTTTAACATAGATGGATAAATGTTCTTTGCTTCTTCCAGTTCTTTTTTCTTATTCTCAATATCTTCCGTAATTTCGACCGAAAAATTTTCAAAAATAGGACGTGCTTCTTTGAAAATATAGCCGCCATTTTTCAAATCTTGTTCATCTTCGAAAACAGCCAAATGGTGGGATAGATTTTTAAAGAAAGTACTTAAGAAATAAGCGGGGATGTACAAATTATACATTGAAGTATAATTTTTCAAAAAATTATAGTCGTAAAACGGCACTTTTACATCACTACGGGGATTAACGATTTCTTCATCATCTCCAATAATCGGACGGTTCAAGATTTCGATAATTTTTTGATTCAAGGTGTTTCTGACTTCAATTTCGCGTAAGAGTTTCTCAATGGCTAAGCGCTTCTTATAGCGATTTTCGTCAAAACGTTTGTAGATATACATGCCCGCAATAAAAAGCCAAGCACCCGCAATCATAGCAATAATCATAGAAATAATAAGTTCTGAATTCATACTATTATTATAACAAAATGACTAATGTTTTAAAACTCATTTCTCCAGAATTTATATAGCTAAGCTGTTATTTCGATCTTATTTCCCTCAGGATCGAGAATAACGGCTTCATAATAGCCATCGCCAGTTCTCCGTGGTCCAGATAAAACTTCAAAACCTTGTTCTAAAAATTCTTGAGCCCGCTTGTCTACCTCGGCTTCATCTCCCACCTGTAAAGCAAGATGAGCAAAACCCAGACCTTCAGGCATTATCTTTTCAATATCTGCACGATGCATGAGCTCTACACGTGCCCCTTCTTCAAAACTCATAAAATATGAAGTAAAGCCTGTTTTAGAGTTGTGATATTGCTGACCCGCCTTTGCAGAAAAAAAGGTTTCATAAAAATTCCTCATCTTCCCTAAGTCTCTTACCCAAATTCCGATATGTTCAACTTTCATCTTTTTATCTCCTTGACTCTATTATAATATACTCCGACAGATAAAAGTGTTCCTTTCTTTGAAACATTTTACTTTTGAAAAGATATCTTCATTTCCTCCTTTTTAATCGTACTTATTTTTTGACCTTTTTTGACCTTTGATTTATAATAGAATAAAACATTGAAAAAGGAGACTTATCTATGGGATATTTAGTACCTACTGTCATCGAGCAATCAAGCCGTGGTGAACGCGCATATGACATTTATAGCCGTCTACTGAAAGACCGTATCATCATGTTGACAGGCCAAGTTGAGGATGGTATGGCCAACTCAATCATCGCACAACTCCTCTTCTTGGATGCCCAAGACAGCACAAAGGATATTTACCTCTACATTAACACACCTGGTGGTTCTGTTTCTGCTGGACTTGCAATTGTTGATACTATGAACTTCATCAAATCTGACGTTCAAACAATTGTTATGGGTATTGCTGCATCTATGGGTACAATCATTGCTTCTAGTGGTACAAAAGGCAAACGTTTCATGTTGCCGCATGCTGAATACATGATCCACCAACCTATGGGCGGTACTGGTGGTGGTACACAACAAACCGATATGGCTATCGCAGCAGAACACTTGCTCAAAACACGTCGTACTTTAGAAAAGATTTTGGCCGAAAACTCTGGTCAGTCTATGGAAAAAGTACATGCTGATGCAGAACGTGACAACTGGATGACAGCCCAAGAAACATTGGATTATGGTTTCATTGACGAAATCATGGAAGCCAACAGCTTAAAGTAAAGTAAAACAAAAAAACGTTCAACCTAAGAGTTGAACGTTTTTCTTTTATTGCTCACGTAGTTCGATAAGAAGATCTTTCGTCTGAATCGCTTCTCCTGCTACGGCATGAATTTCTTCAATCGTAGCATCAAACGGTGCTTCGATGGTCGTCTCCATCTTCATTGCTTCTGTAACCATCAGTGCTTGTCCTTTTTTGACCTGATCTCCTTTTTTCACTAGGATATCCAAAACAGATCCCGGCATAGTTGCACCAATTTGTTGTGGATCGGTGCTGTCAGCCTTACGCTTCGCAACAATTTGTGTTTTGATCGATTGATCATTTACACTAATTTCACGTCTTTGACCATTAAGGTTAAAGAAGAGCACACGATTTCCTAAAACATCTGGCTCACCAATCTCATCAAGACGAATAATCAGAGTTTTACCTTTCTCAATCTGCACCTCGATTTGCTCACCCATACGCATACCATGGAGGAAGGTTTCCGTATCAAGCAAGGTTACTGAGCCAAAAGCATCTTGCATTTTTTGATAATCCAAGAAGACTTGTGGGTACATAATGTAGCTTAAAACCTCATGTTCTTCAGCTGGGTAACCTAATATGTCTGAGAGTTCCTTTTCCACTTGTGCAAAGTCAACGGCTGGCGCGTGAAGACCAGGACGATCTGTTAATGCTTGTTTACCTTTGAGAACCAGCGATTGAAGTTTCTCTGGGAAACCACCTACAGGTTGACCTAAATCTCCTTGGAAGAAGGAAACAACTGACTCTGGGAAGTTTAATTCTGCGCCTTTTGCATAAACATCTTCTTCTGTGAGATCATTTTGCACCATAAAGAGTGCCATGTCGCCCACAACTTTCGAACTTGGAGTCACTTTAATAATGTCACCAAATATCATGTTCACTTTGCTATACATAGCTTTGACTTCATCAAAACGAGCATCTAAGCCAACTGCAGCAGATTGTGCTTTAAGATTGGTATATTGCCCCCCTGGCATCTCATGTCTGTAAACTTCTGTTTGCGGGCTCGTAATTCCAGCTTCAAAAGGTGCATAATAACGACGCGTATCTTCCCAATAATGGTCAATTTGTTCCGCGTTAGCAATATTCAAAGCCGCATGACGTCCACCATGCTCCAAGGCATAATAGAGTGACTGCATAGAAGGCTGCGATGTGCCACCAGCAAGTGATGCGGTCGCCACATCGACGATATCTACACCTGCCTTAATCGCACCTGAATAGGTAATAATACCATTACCTGCCGTATCATGTGTATGCAAATGAATCGGCAAATCAACTGTTTCTTTCAGTGCTGTTATCAGTACATAGGCAGCTTGTGGCTTCAGAAGACCAGCCATATCCTTAATTGCAAGAATATGAGCACCGCTAGCTTCCAATTCTTTAGCTAGGTCTTTATAATACTTCAAGTCATATTTTTGACGTGTTTTATCTAAGATATCGCCAGTATAACAAATCGTTGCTTCAGCAATTTTACCCGTGTCACGTACAGTTTGGATAGATTTTTCCATTTGCGGCAGCCAGTTAAGACTATCAAAAATACGGAAAACATCGATTCCCTCAGCTGCTGCTTTTTGAATAAACTCCTGAATAACATTATCAGGATAATTTTGATAACCTACTGCATTTGAGCCGCGGAACAGCATTTGGAAAAGTGTATTGGGCATCTGTTCACGCAATTTTCTTAAGCGATACCAAGGTGATTCATTTAAGAAACGGTAGGCGACATCGAAAGTTGCCCCGCCCCACATCTCTACAGAGAATAGGTCAGAAAGACCTTGATCTACAGAGGTTGCAATCCCCTTCATATCTTGTAGACGCAAGCGTGTGGCTAAAAGACTTTGGTGTGCATCACGAAAAGTTGTATCTGTGAGCAAAACTTCATGTGAACCTTTAACAAAGTCTACTACGGCTGCAGCACCTTCTTGATCAAGGATATTCTTTGTTGTTGTTTTCTGGAGAAGCTCAATTTCAGGTTGACGAGCAGGTTCAAAATAACGCTTCTCTGTTTTGTCAATCCCTGGGAATCCATTCACGGTAATATTCGAAATATATTTCAAGATTTTTGTACCGCGATTACGTTTGCGAGAAAACTTGAAGAGTTGCGGTGTATTGTCAATAAAGGTTGTCGTTGCTTGACCACTGGTAAACTGCTCGTCCTCAATAACGTTTTCCAAAAACGGAATATTCGTTTTTACCCCACGAATGCGGAATTCACGCAAGACACGCTGCATCTTATGCACCGCCTCTTCAAAATCTGTCGCATGAGTACAAACCTTGACTAAAAGACTATCGAAATAAGGCGTCACTTCATATCCTGCATAAGCATTACCTACATCAAGACGTACACCAAATCCGCCTGGTGAGCGGTATGTGTTAATTTTTCCTGTATCTGGAAGGAAATTATTTTCGGGATCTTCAGTCGTGATACGGCACTGGATGGCTGCACCTAGACATGGAATTTCATCCTGTGCAGGAATTTTGATATCTTGATGCAAATCCTGGCCTTGAGCAATAAGAATTTGTGCTGTAACAATATCTACACCAGTAATCATCTCCGTAATCGTATGTTCTACTTGGACCCGTGGGTTAACTTCAATAAAGTAAAATTGGTTATCTTTAACTAAAAACTCAACTGTCCCTGCATTAACATAACCCACAGCTTGGCAAAGTTGGACAGCTGCTTGACAGATTTCATTTCTAAATTCTGGTTCTAAGCCTACAGCTGGTGCAATTTCGATGACTTTTTGATTACGGCGTTGCACAGAACAATCTCGCTCATGAAGATGAACAATATTGCCATGTGTATCTCCCAAAATCTGTACTTCGATATGTTTTGGATTTTCAATATATTTTTCAACGTAAATTTCTGCTGAACCAAAAGCTGTTTGTGCTTCAGACTTGGCACGCGCATAACCATCACGCATCTCTTCGTCATTGCGAGCAACACGCATTCCACGTCCGCCGCCACCGAGAGCTGCTTTTATCATAACAGGGTAACCATAAGTTTCAGCAAAGGCAAGAGCCCCATCCAAATCGACAGCTCCATCCGTTCCTGGAATACCTTGAATTTGCGCTAAATCCGCTGCTTTCTTAGCTTTAATTTTATCGCCAAAAATATCCAAATGTTTTAAATCTGGCCCTACAAAAACTAAGCCAGCTTCACGGACCTTAGTCGCAAATTCTAAGTTTTCAGAAAGCAAACCATATCCCGGGTGAATTGCATCCGCTCCTGCATCTAGAGCAATACGAATAATATCATCCGCATCAAGGTAAGCATCTATCGGTTTTTTACCTTGTCCGACTAAGTATGCTTCGTCTGCTTTGAAACGGTGTACTGAGTACTCATCTTCTTTTGCATAGATGGCTACAGTGGACAAACCCAATTCATTACAGGCACGAAAAACACGAATGGCAATTTCACCACGGTTGGCAACGAGCAGTTTTTTCATACAATCCCCTATCTTTATTCCCTAAATATGTTGTGTAATATGGTTGACGATACCTTATAATTCAATTCCCTTCTTGCTTTAGCAAGATAGAGGCATTGAGTATTACGACTTGACGCAGTAAAAACATTTTTTGCGGAGAAAGTAGTAAGACTCTAGCAAATCTCCATAAGAGTTTGCGTTTGGCTCTCCTTGCTTTAGCAGGATAGAGGCATTGAGTATTACGACCTGACACAGTAAAAACATTTTTTGCGAAGGAAGTAGTAAGACTCTAGCAACTCTTCATAAGAGTTTGCGTTTGGCTCTCCTTGCTTTAGCAGGATAGAGACATTGAGTATTAGAAAGCATCAGCAACCAAATTATGAATTTTCACAACATACAAACTTTATAAAAAAAGCTAATTTGATTAGCTTTTTCTTAACTTTAGCATTTAATATTAAACATTTCTAGCATATGTACTTGAAAGCTCTCTGACTTCTCTACGTTTTTCATCTGCCGAAATGTTGAGTACGAAAGCAATCCCCAAAGACAACACAAGGAATGATGATCCTCCTTGCGATAGGAATGGGAATGTTACCCCTGTTTCCGGAATAATCCCAAAGGCTCCCCCAATATTGATAAATACTGAAATCAAAAGGGTAGAACCAATACCGATACAGATCATCGAATTAAACGCACTTTTTGCACGGATACCGACCATTAAGATACGAACAATCATAAAGAACAATACGCCGAGAACAAGAATCCCTCCGATTAGACCCAGCTCCTCAATGACAATCGAGAAGATAAAGTCCGTGTGCGCTTCAGGTAGAAAACCGTTTTTCTCAATAGAGTTTCCGAGTCCACGACCAAACCATCCGCCATTACTTACGGCGTAATAGGAGTTGGCCATTTGGTGACCATATGTTGACAAGCCTCCGAAAGGATTAACCATTGCCTTAAAACGTGCATTGACATAGTGTCCCGGGATAACATCGCCACCTACGGCATAAAGGTAGGCAAGAAAGGCAACCATAGCTCCCAAAATTATCTTGCCATAGCCACTAAACCAACGCCAAGAGATTCCACTCGAAGCAATCATTACTCCTGTAATCATCGCCATAATAGAAGCATTACCCAAGTCTGGCATGATAACCAAAATCCCTAACATTACGAGAATCGCAGAGCGCCATCCACCAAATAGTTTTTGCCAAATGGTTTTCCCTTTGAAAATTGCTGCGATATCTTTTTCATATATTTCATCCTGCTTTTCGGAAAAGACAGAAGCCAGATACCACACAACGAAAAATTTTGCATATTCAGCAGGTTGAATCGTTCCCACACCTGGGATGGGAATCCAGCCGTGTGCGCCATTTGCAGAAGTATTTGGACCGACACGCGAATAAATCATGGCTGAGATCAAAAGAAATAAAACCCAGCCAATCATTTTTTTACTCTTAAGAGCTCGGAGTTTCATCCGATAAATCACTGCAATAGCAACAAAACTCAGCAACATGAACGCGCCTTGGTTGATTGCCATTTTATAAGGTGAAAGTCCCTTCGCCAGCTGATATGGGACTGTTGCTGAAAAAACCATCACGATACCTACAGCTGACATTATCAGGTAGGGAATCAAAATAGAATAGTTCAGGAAGTTTGCTTTCTTCAATCCATCATTCATTTTATGTTATCATTTCATTTCTATTATTTTTTAACATTTTTTATTATACCATTTTTTCAGTTTCATTTTTACAGATGTGCAATTATTTTAAAAATAAATGGTTTTTCTAGAATGAAAAATACTTCATAGCACTTAAACTTCTCGGTGTAATGTAACCATGCGCTCTTTTGGACAAAACTTCATCGTTTCGACTTTATCAGGGTTGCTGCTTTTATTCTTACTGCTAATATAATTTTTACTCTTACAACTTGTGCAAGCTAAAGTTATTTTCACTCTCATTCTACGATGCTCCGTTTTCTTAAATATTTCCGGAAATTAGCCAAGGACCAAAAGAAATTAACAACTACGAAAAGACTTGTCACAATAAACGCCATCCGATAGGAAACCCAACCTGCAATTGCTGAGCCAACGATCGGACCTACAACAACACCAAAGTTAGAAAACATTTGGTTATAGGCGAAGATCCGTGACACACCTTCCTTAGGGGTGATTTTAGCCAAAAGGGAATTGACGGAAGGCATCAGAGCACCCGTGCCGAACCCCAGCATAAATCTTAAGATTCCTAATTGAAGAGGGGTTTCTACAAAAGCCATCGGTAAATACATAGCGAAACTAAAAGCTAAACCGATTAAAATCAGCCGATGTGCGCCATATTTGTCTCCTAATTTACCCAATGTACTAGAAGACATCATTGCAGATAAGCCAACTGCAGATACAATAAGACCTGAGATAAACATTAAGTTATTTGTATTTGTAGTCAATGTTTTGATGTAAAGGGTCACAAATGGCTCTATTGATTGTGTGGTGACTTGGATAATGAAGCTGGTAATAAGTAAGCCAAAAAGGATATGCTTGTTACTTACACGATTGATAATTTCCTTTGTAGATAACATATTATCTTTCGTTACAGGTTCAAAGTTTTCATGGACAAAAAAGACAGTTAGAATTGTTGCAAGAGCTAGCAGACTCCCAACGATAAGGAAGACATTCGCCATCCCAAACCATTGTGCCAATAAACCACCGATAGAAGGGCCAATCAAAGTTCCCGTAATCATTGCAGTGGATAAGACACCCAGGGCATAACCTGAACTTTCTTTCGGTGCTTGAGAAGCGATCATTGCTATCGAGTTGGGAATAAATCCTGAAAAGAAGCCCATAAGACTGCGCATGAGCAGTAGCCACCAATAGCCACCCATATGATGAGAAAAAGCAATCGCAGACATGGTAAAGGTCATGGCAAAAGAAGCTCTGACCATCATGGGTTTCCGGCCGTATTTGTCCGCTAATTTTCCCCACATAGGAGCAACTAAGCCTGAGACCAAAGCTGTCGAAGCAAAAGCAATACCAGAAAACAGCTCTACATTAGAACCTGTCACTCCTAGGCTTTGAATATAAAGGGGCAAAAATGGCATCACCAGTGAAAAAGATGAGCCCACAATAAAACAGCCAATCCATGTGATCCACAAATTTTGTTTCCAATTAACTTTTCTGTTTTTTGTTGATTTACTCGTTTTAATCCCTCTTTTCTACTGCTTTTAACAGTTCTGTGATTTTTTCATAAGTTTCAGGAATTGTTCCTGAACTGTCAATAATACGTGTGGCATACTTCTTCTTTTCTGACAAAGGCATTTGAGCTTTGATACGCGCTTCTGCCTCTTCTTTTGTCATATTATCCCGACTCATGATACGCTCAATTTGGATGCTTTCTGGAACAGCGACTAACCATATTTCATCAAAACCATCATAAGCCTGTTCGATGAGTAAGGGAATATCCATAATTATGGCCTTTTGAACCTTATCATCCTTCAAAAGTGCTTCACGTCTCTTATAGAGTTCTTGGCGAATAATATGATTTTGGAGCAATGCTAGTTTTTCTCGCGCTTCATCATTTGAGAAAATTAAGTCGCCCAACTTTCGCCGAACCAAAAGTCCTTTCTCATCAAAGTAGGCAGGGCCAAATTCTTGTAGAATCGCCTGATATAAGGAGCCACCTGGGGCTTGTAATTCACGAACCACTTGATCCGCATCAATGATCGGATAGCCCTGAGAACGCAAAAAATCAACCGCCGTTGATTTCCCAGAAGCTATTCCACCTGTCAAACCGATTACTTTCTTCATAGCTTTATTATAGCACAACTCATGATACGATATTCAGTAATTACGCCCCCATGAAGCAAAAACGATATTTTTCCAGTCCAGAAAGGGCTTCGGACTGTTGTAATTGTCCATTCACTACCTCTTCCACTGCAGAAAGTAAGTATTATCGTTAAAAAAAACAGAATTTGCTTAATTTATATAAATAAGCAAAAAACAACCTTCCCAAAGGAGAGATTGTTTCTACATTTCATTAGATATTAGATGTGTGCATTACTTCATCATCATCTTGTGAAAGAACTTCGTGGAACACACGTTCAGTCAATTCTTGTTTTTGTTCTGGTGTGAGGTATTTAGTGTTTACACAGTAACCAGAAATACGTACGATAACGTCTTCGCCAGCCATAATTTTGCTGTAAACATCTTTAAGGTCCATAACGTTAAGGTTAACGTGTTGTCCACCTTGTCCGAAGTAACCGTCAAGGATTTGAACCAAGTTATCTACTTGTTCGTCACGTGTTTTACCAAGTGCACGTGGAGAAACTTGAGTTGTCAATGAGATACCGTCATTTGCATGAGCAAATTCAAGTTTCGCCAAAGAGTTCAAGTTTTGGAGCCATCCACCGCGCGCTTTGTTTGATGGGTTAGCACCCGGTGAGAAGAATTCTACTTTAGATTTGTTCACTGAACCATCTTCATTGAGGAATACACCTTTATGAACTGGTGAGTTACCTGTTTGTTTAGAGTAAGCCACGTTTGAAGTGATTGTCAAGAGTGAAACTGTAGCTTCAGCATTTTTGTAAAGTTTGTGTGAAGCTAGTTTTTCGTAGTACATCTTCATCAAAAGTTTAGCGATATCGTCTACACGGTCATCATCTTCACCGTAACGTGGGAAGTCGCCTTCAACTTCGTAGTCATAAATATAGCCGTTTTCATCACGAATTGTTTTAACTTTCGCATATTTGATTGCTGAAAGTGAGTCAACTGTATTGGCGAAACCACAGATACCGAAGCCCATGTTCGCACGAACACGTGTTGGCAAGAAGGCCATTTGTACAGCTTCATAGTTGTATTTATCAGTCATATAGTGGATGATGTTCATTGCATCCACATAAGTATCAGTCAACCAAGTCAATGATTTGTCAAAGTTTTCCATAACTGTATCATAGTCAAGAATTTCGTCAGTTACAGGTTCGATGTCGAACACTTTGTAGTCTTTATGAACATCGTCATATCCACCGTTCAAACCAGTAAGCATCGCTTTCAGAACGTTAACACGCGCTCCGAAGTATTGGAGGTTGTGACGTTCGTTTTCATTTTCTGGGTCAAGTGGTGATACACAACATGAGATACAAGACATTTCGCCGTAGCCTTCTTTAGCCATTGTTTCTACACCTTCATATTGAATAGAAGAGTGTTTATGAGACATTGACATTGCATAACGTTTGAAGGCATGCGGTAATTTATCAGACCAAAGTACTGTCAAGTTTGGTTCTGGAGCGTTACCGATTGTATCCAATGTGTTAAGGAAACGGTAGTCCATTTTTGTAACACGGTGACGACCGTCATTACCCATACCTGCCATTGATGTTGTGATGAATGTTGGGTCACCAGAGTAAAGTTCATCATAAGCAGCAGCACGCGCGAATTTCATTGTACGAAGTTTCAATACGAAATCATCAACGAATTCTTGAATTTCTTGTTCAGTGAAAGTACCACGTTCAAGGTCACGTTCAGCAAAGATATCAAGAACGATTGGCACACGTCCAAGTGATGTAGCCGCACCATTGATAACACGACATACAGCCATGTAAGCAATGTTGATCCATTGGATAGCTTCTTTAGTGTTCAAGGCTGGACGACGAACGTCAAGTCCATAAAGATCACCAAATTTAGCAACTTGATCAAGTGCTTGGTATTGCATATTGATTTCTTCTTTAAGACGGATAGTTTCTTCTGTGATTTCAGTGATTGCATCCCATTCGCGTGCTTTTTCTTTCATCAAGTAGTCTGCACCATAAAGCGCAAGACGTGCGTAAACACCGATGATACGTCCACGTGAATAAGCATCTGGCAAACCAGTTACTGTGTGTGCGTGACGTGCTTTACGGATAGCTGATGTATAAGCACGGAAGATACCATCATTTACAGAAGTCATTGTTGTATCCAACACTTCGTGCAATTCAGGATCAACGCTGAGTCCGTGTTCTGTCAAGATTTTTTCTGCTACACGAAGACCACCTTTTGGCATGAAGTTCAAACGGAAAAGTTCGCTGTTTTGCATACCGTAGATTAATTCGAGATCTTTGTTTTCAGGATCGATGTAACCAGCAGGAATTTTGTGAATAGAAGTCACACGATCAGTATCGAATGGGAATCCTACTTCTTCATAGTGCGCTTTTGTTGTTTCGATAATATCTTTTACTTTAAGCGTACGTTCTGTTGGTCCTTCGAGGAAACTTTCGTCTCCATCATAAGGTTTGTAGTTGGCTTGAACAAAGCGCGTAACGCTTGCTTTATCTTGCCAGTCTGATCCTTTGAAACCTTCCCAGGCTTGCTCAAAGATTTCTTTAGTTTCTGTTTTCATGTAGAAAATCTCCTTTGGTCTTTCTGTTTCAGATTACGCTTTTATTATATCATACAGTTTACTAATTTCAAGGGATATATGGGAATGTTTGCACTTTCTTTACTAGTACAGTTTGAATTTTAAGTTAAACTGTTATATTTACGGTAAACGATTACAGATGCAAAATGTCACAGAAGTACAGAGATAACAAAAAAAGCCAAGCTTTTTTGCTTGACTTTTTTCTTGATACAGTTTCTGTACTTAAATCTTATTTGGTTTCGATTAAACCAATGTTGCCATCTTCACGGCGGTAAACGACATTAGTACTGTCTGTATCTGCATCTGTAAAGATATAGAAATCATGTCCTAACATGTCCATTTGAAGGACTGCTTCTTCAGCATCCATTGGTTTCAAGGAAACATGTTTTGTACGAACAATCTTTACTTGATCTTCATTTACTTCTTCAGCTTCATCAAGTGGTGCAAACTCGTCTCCGAAAGCTTGTCCGGTAGGAACATTAATCTTAGATTTACGGTTTACACGTGTTTTATACTTGCGAATTTGACGTTCTAGTTTTTCTTCAACAAAGTCAATAGCTGCATACATGTCAGCTGCTGTATCTTCTGCACGCAAAGTTACATTTTTAGCAGGAACTGTAACTTCTGCTTTGTAACGTTTGTCGGAGTAAACTTTAAGATTTACATAGGCTGTTACTTCATGACCATCGTTAAAGTATTTTTCAAGTTTTCCAACCTTATCTTCAACATACGAGCGGATTGAATCTGTTAACTCAAAATTTTCACCACGGATATTATATTTGATCATAGAGTCTACCTTAACGGCTCTTGTATTGAACCTTCACTGTTTTGCAGGCGCTGGACAGTCAAGTTTAAGAACCGTCCTTTCTTTATTTCTAATTTAATTATAATATATAATCGCTTACAAGTCAATCAATAACACTTATTCTAATCTTTTTATTAGAAGAACCAATCGAAATCGTATCCCCTGGATGAATTTCGCCGGCAAGCAATTGTTCACTGAGCGTGTCTTCAACCTCACGTTGCAGAGCTTTACGCAATGGGCGGGCACCGTATTCAGGATCAAATCCTTTATCAGCAATAACTTTCAAAGCAGCAGGTGTAAATTTTACTTTGATATTTTGATCTTTCAAACGCGATACAAGAGATTTACTCATGATTTTCACGACTTGTTCAATCTCTTTTTCTGTCAGTGAATGGAAAACGATAGTTTCATCGATACGATTGAGAAATTCTGGACGGTACTGTTTCTTCAGCTCTTCCATGATTCTTGCTTTCATAGCTGGATAATCCGTTGAAATTGATTTAGCCCCAAAACCAACCGTTTTATCATCACGAATAGCCGTTGCACCCAAGTTAGATGTCATAATGATGATCGTATTTCTGAAATCAACTTTACGTCCTTTGGTATCTGTAACGAAACCATCATCCAAAATTTGTAACATGATATTGAAAATATCAGGGTGGGCCTTTTCGACTTCATCAAGGAGAATAACAGAATAAGGCTTATTACGGACTTGCTCTGTCAATTGCCCACCTTCATCGTAACCTACATATCCAGGAGGTGCTCCGATAAGACGCGATGTCGAGAATTTTTCCATAAATTCACTCATGTCTACACGAATCATATTTTCTTCACTGCCAAAAACACTTTCCGCTAAAGCCTTAGCAAGCTCTGTCTTCCCAACTCCTGTCGGACCAAGGAACATAAATGAGCCCAAAGGACGTCTCGTATCGGCAATCCCTGAACGTGCACGTCTAATGGCACGAGAAACAGCAGAAATCGCTTCTTCCTGTCCAACCACACGTTTATGTAACTCTTTTTCTAAGTTAATCAGACGTTCACTTTCTGTCTTCGTCATCTGTTGGAGTGGGATTCCTGTAAGGTTAGAAACGACAGCATAAACATCGCTTTCCTCCACCAAAGGATTATCATTTTCCGATACTGTAAAATTATCAATCTTGTGCGTTAATTTTTCAATATCTTTTTCAATCCCTTGCGCTTCAACAATATCAAGAGCAACAACTGCTTTTTGTAATCTCAGTTCTTCCGCTTTTAATTCTGCTTTTAACTCGTCTAACTTGGTATAATTTGTTTTACTCGTGATTTTAACTTTGGCTGCTGCTTCATCAAGAAGATCAATAGCTTTGTCTGGGAGACGACGACTAGGCATATAGCGATTACTCAAGCTGACAGCACGCTCCAAAGCCCCTTCTTCAAATTTGACTGTATGGTAAGCCTCAAATTTTTCTTTCAAGCCTTGTAAAATCGCAACCGTTTCCTCTTCTGAGGGTTCTTCGACATTGACACGGGCAAAACGGCGTTCTAGGGCTTCATCTTTTTCAATATATTTTTGATATTCTTGATAAGTGGTAGCACCAATGAGTTGGAACTCGCCCCGTGCTAATGCTGGTTTTAAAATGTTTGAGGCATCGTTGACCGAGTCCATGCCGCCACCAGCACCAATAATGGTATGGAGTTCATCGATAAAGACGATAACATCTTTATCATGTGTCACTTCATCAACAATAGCCGTCAAACGATCTTCAAATTCACCACGGAATTTTGTCCCCGCTACGACCATCGCCATATTTAAAGCCATAATGCGGCTGCCGCGTAAACCTACAGGAACATTTCCTGCAGCCACACGTGTCGCAAAACCTTCAATAATCGCTGACTTACCAACACCTGGCTCACCAACAAGAACGGGATTATTTTTTGTTCGACGGCTCAAAATGTGGATAAGACGTTCAACTTCACGCTCTCTTCCAATCATGGGATCAAGCTTGCCTTCACGGGCTGCTTTTGTCAAATCTGTTGATACCGTGTCTAAAGTAGGCGTTGTCGTTGTTTCGGACACTTTCCCCGACAGGTTTCTTTTCGAAGCTGGTGTCACCGCTTTACGGCGCTCTGGTACACGTAGATATGCTTTTTGCTCTAGCTTTTTGCGGAGGTTAACGATATTGATGTCTTGCTCACGTAAAAGTTGTCCTGCAAAGCTGGCTTCATTTGCCAACAGCATATATAAGAGATGCTCGGTCCCGATGCGGTTTTTATCATTATTTTGAGCCAGTGCTCGTGCTTGCTCAATAATCGTTTCCACTCTTGGACTAAGCTTTATTTCTGATTTTTTTGTCTTCACTTGACTTGAAAAATCTTCGATGTCGATTAACATTTCTTCCAAATCAATCTTTTCTGAATTAAGTAGCGTAAATGCCAATGAAGCCGGGACCTCAGCCAAGGCAGCCAATAAGTGCGAGCTTTCAACCCAAGCGTAGTTAAACTTGTGCGCATAGTCGACAGACTTCTCAAGCACTTTTATGACTTGTGGTGTAAAGTCCTTTTCATTAAATTTCATCATCACGATCCAATCTCTGTAGTATTTTTATCATCATTTGTGCTCGACAACTGTTAGAAATATCACTATCAGCTAAAAGCAAAAGGAGAAGATTTCCTTCTCGTTCAGTCAAAATGTTTTCATCAAATAAAAGTTGCAAGACATCTTGTGCCATACTTTCGGTCAAGTTGGCAGGCAACTTCTGTGCTAAATCAAGCAAGAATTCATGCTTTGCCGAATAATGGTATTTGAATATTTTAATATAGCCGCCACCACCACGCTTTGACTCAACATCAAAGCCTTTAGATGGGGTGAAACGGGTTTTAATCACATAGTTAATTTGCGAAGGAACCACGTCAAATTGACTGGCTAAATCTGCACGTTTAATCTCAATCTCACGTGCCTCTTCTAGCAGTTTTCGCAAATAAGCTTCGATAATATCTGAAGTATTTTGGGCAGACATAGAACCTCCAATCTTTGACCTTTATTGACTATTATATCGAAAATTTTAATTTTTTACCAAAAATAGTGGCTGAAACGTCTCTAAAATAAAAAAATCCGCTAAAAGCAGATTTTTTTATTTTATTTGACATCAACAATCTTAACTTCGATTTCACCCATAGGCAACGGAATTTTCACAACATCGCCAACTTTACGGCCAATCAAGGCTTGAGCGATTGGAGATTCATTTGAAATTTTGCCTGAAAATGGATCAGCTTCAGCAGTACCGACGATTTCGTACTCTTCTTCTTCGTCATCTCCAACTTCTTGGAAAACAACTGATTTACCAAGAGCAACTTCATTTTTGTCAATATTAGCATTGTCTACGATTTCAGCATAACGAATCATTGTTTCCACAGTTGAGATACGACCTTCAATAAAGGCTTGTTCATCTTTTGCTGCTTCGTATTCTGAGTTTTCTGAAAGGTCACCGTAGCTACGTGCAATTTTGATGCGTTCAATAACTTCAGGGCGTTTAACCAATTTAAGGTTATCTAATTCTTGTTCTAATTTTTCCAGACCTTCTTTGGTCATGGGGAAAGTTTTTTCTACCATTTTTTATCCTTTTTAAATTTCTAATTAATTACCCGACGCAATCGCATCATTGACATACTTTTGAACATTGATGTTTTGTTCTTCAAGTGTTTGCGCAAAGTAAATCTTACCTTCAACGTCTGCTACGAAATAAAGATAATCATTCGCAGTCGGGTTAAGCACTGCTTTGATTGACGACAAGCTTGGACTCACGATTGGTCCAGGACCAAAACCTGGGTACAAATAAGTATTGAAAGGTGAGTCTAATTGTGTATTAATTGCAGCTTGCTGATCAAGCGACGTATCCTTACCTAGCTTACCTTCAGCATAAAAGATTCCTGTATTAGAATCCATCGTCATCCCTAAATCTTTACGGTTAAAGAAGACCTGTGCAACGTTACGGCGATCATCATCGCTATTCGCTTCTTTTTCGACAATGGCAGCCAAACTCAAGGTTTCATTGACCGTAAGTCCGTTCGCTTGTATTTGTTCATACAAAGGTTCCAGCTGTGTATTAGTTGTTGAAAGCATGGTCTCAATTAAGCTTTCAACAGTTGTCTTTTTCGTATACTCATAAGTTGCTGGGAAGAGGTAACCTTCAAGTTGATACTTCACACCACTGTCTTTACTTGGTAAGCTTGCAAGAAGTTTTGGAAACTTCTCTTTCATTTTTTCGATGAACGCTTGATCCTGTACAGTCTTCATAAACTCATCTTTAGTAAAAGGTGTTTTTTCATCTTTATCCGCAGAATTCACTGTAACAGCTTGAGCAATTTGTTCCAATGTATAACCTTCAGGAATCAAAATTTTGCCCAGAGTTGGTTCCACAGGATGTTCGGTTCCTCCTTGCTCCAAAAGACTTGCAATATCCGACAAGTTCATGCTAGGCGCCAAGTTGTAGTAGCCGCTCTTAAAGCCACTGAAATTTTTAAATTTAGTATAGTATTGGAAAACCATACCATTTTTGATAATACCTTCTCGTTGTAAGATATCTCCGATTTGTTTACTGCTTGCTCCCGCTGGAATGTTAATGGCGCGTTTGGTTGTATTTGCAGTATTGAGCGGTTGTACACCTTCTTTGATGAAATTATAACCGTAAAAACCAGTCCCTGCCGCAGCCAGAATTAAAACAGCTACGATAACAGCAATAATCTTTCCAGAAGAAACTTTCTTCTTGGATTTTTTCGCTTTCGACTTGGGCTGCATTTCTTCAGCTTCCGCATCCGATTTTACTGCTGCACGACGACTTCTTTGTCTGTGAGTCGTCTCTTCGCCAAGAGGCTCTGCAGCATCACTTGCTTGTGCTTCAGGTTGCTCATATTCATCAACAACTTCTTTATCAGACTCTTTTGTCTTGCGTCTAAGTCGTGAATAACTTTGTCCTTGGCTCGCTTGGAGCATTTGCTCGCGAACACTTGCAAAGTCTGGACGTTCTTCATGTGCTGATGCTTCTGTTTTCACTTGATCAGAAACAGCTTTTTCAGGAAATTCTACATCTTCGGAAATTTTAGCTTGTCCCTCTACTTCTGGATTTTCCAGTTCTTCTGTCAACTTAAATGGAGTTGGACGTTGAATATCCGAAAAATCAGCACGTTCTCGCCGAGTATGTCTACTCGGGGTTGAAGAAAGTTCTTTGTTGGATTCACGGGCATAGTTTTCAAAAGTCCCATCCGTGTTGGCTCGATTTCCTTCTTCAAGTTCACGCAAGATTTTATCTTTGAAACTTTCTCTCGAAAACTTCTCCGTATCTTTTTCTACCAAGGTTAATCCTCCTTATCACGCCACCCTCTTTTTTTAAACAGTGAAGCGTAAGTTTGTTGGGTAATATTCACAAAAGCGAGGTCAGGGACCTCACTCTTTTAGATTTTAATTCTCTTCTGAGTCGCTGTCGTCATCATCGTCGTCCTCTTCATCGAGTTCAACGTCTTCATCCACGTTATCCAGTTCAACTTCAGCAAGTTCAGCATCATAAGCTTGAACCTCATCTTTTTCATCATCTGGATTCTCATCATCATAAGTCATGTCATCTGCATCGTTTCCTTTGTCGATGTGTTCATCTTCAGGATCCACTTCATCTTCGATACCGAATGCATTAACTTTTGTACGTTTTTTAGTTGTTTTTTCTTCTTCGTCGTCAATTTCATCAAGAGCAATTACTTCCTCATCGATTTCGTCGATCGCGTACCATGAGCGCAGTGCCCAAATGTTATTTCCTAATGGAATAAAGCTTCCATCTGTATTCATTTCTGTGTAAAAACGTGCAATTGTGGCTTTGATTTCATTGTCCGACTTTTTCAAGTAGTCTTGAACGGCGTTCAAGATTTCTGCAAAAGCCATTTCCTTACCATTTTGTTCCAAAATTGCATGAGCAACTTCAATCATTGAAAGTTCTTCGATATTTTGTCCTTCTAATGCTTCAATTTTCAAACTTTTTTGCTCTCTTTCAGATTTTCTTTTTCTATATTATATTAAATTCGCTTCATTGTCAATATGTAAACGGATTTAAACTGTTTCATTATATGTCGTTTTCCGTCTTGCTTGGTAGGATGAAATTAATAATGCATCAATACCTTATAATCATAGTTACCGAGTTTTTCACGCCCTTTAAGGTCATCAAGTTCAATAAAGAAGGCACACCCAACAACGATACCACCCAAACGCTCAATCATCTCAATAGTAGCTTTTACTGTTCCACCTGTTGCCAAGAGATCATCTACAATCAGAACACGTTGTCCTGGCTTAATAGAGTCAGCATGCATTGTCAATGTATCTGTACCATACTCTTTTTCATAGTCTGCTGAAATAACTTCACGTGGTAATTTTCCTGGTTTACGCACAGGAGCAAAACCAACACCAAGTGCAAAAGCAACAGGACATCCAACGATGAATCCACGCGCTTCTGGGCCAACAATTACATCAATTTCTTTATCGCGTGCATATTGCACAATTTCAGTAACTGCATAGTTGTAGGCATTTCCATCAGCCATAAGTGGTGAGATATCGCGGAAAACGATACCTTCTGTTGGGTAATTTTCAATCGTTGCAATGTAATCTTTAAGTTGCATGTGCATCTTCCTCTTTTAATTTTTTATAAATTTCTTTGACAGGGGATAAGGCGAAAAGTTCTTGAAAAGCAACAATTTCTTGAAGCTCTTGGTAAATATTACTTTCAGAAATATCACGCTTTTCGGCGGCTTTATTCACACTCATCATGCCATTGTCAATAGTGACAAAATTCAGTTCTTCAAATATTTGAATCATCTTTATCAGTAAAATATCGGGTATCTTCAAATAATTTGCTAAGTCTTTCAATTTAAAACGTATATCAAACTCAGGATACTGATAAATTGCTTTATAGAAGCGCGCAAACTGCTCACGCGTCCCCGCTCCCGTCAAATAATAATTTTTCTTGATTGTATTTTTGAAATAAATCAATTCAAATTCCTGCTCATGTATTAATTCCGCCAAAGCAGATAAGGCTTCCTTATCAGTTGGGGCTTCCTCAATAATAAGCACTTCTTCTATTGTACCATTTTTCACTTCATTATGGACAAAACGTATTGTATTTTTAGGCAATTCAACTTGTCGACTTCGAATATCCAGAAGCTCAACACCATTTACTCTAGCATCAGCCACCATAAGCTGAACAGTTGTTGTACCATTCCAAGTATTGCTAGATAAGGTACCGACAAGTTCTGTATCACTTTGTTCAAATTCTAGGCTTTCAGCTCCATGCCCAAAGTAAACCGCATCTAAAGCTTGTCCATTTTGTACTAATTTAAGTTTGAGATGACTGTTGTCTTTTCCCATACTACGTGCTTGCTCAACCTGATAATCCGTAAGGAGAAAATGAGGCTTCGGATTGTCCATACCATAAGGAGATAACTTTTCTAAACTCCTAATCGTCTCTAAGCTAATCTCGTCAAACTGCAAACTGCCCTGAACTTCTAGTGAACTTTTTCCTGACATATCGATATCGTTTTCTTGAATAAAGTCGAGCATCACTTGCTTGATTGCTTCCACATTCTCCAAGGCAAAAGTCATCCCAGCAGCCTGTTTGTGGCCACCAAAAGCCATAAAAAGTTCACGGTGTTCGTTGAGTGCTTCAAATATATTAAAGTTTTCAATCGAACGTGCTGATCCTCGAAGAATCCCCTCTTCTTCTGCCAACATAATGATAGGTTTGTGAAATTGCTCAAGTAAACGTCCGGCAACAATACCTAAAACACCTTTATGCCAATCCTTATGATACAGAATTTGTACGGGCTCGTCCGTTATCATTGTGAGGGCTTGATTGAAGATATTTTCTACAATTACTTTACGCTCGCTATTTTTTTCATCAATCATCTGCGCAATTTCAGCAGCCACTTCTTCATCCCAGCCTGTTAATAGTTCAATCGCTGGGTTTGGGTCATCTAAGCGCCCCAGAGCATTCAAACGAGGGGCAATTTGAAAACCAATCGTTTCCTCATTCACCTTTTCAAAATCAGTTCCTGAGAGACGCATGAGTTCCATCAAGCCTGCACGCTCAGTATTCGCTAATACTTTTAGTCCATGACTCACCAAGATACGATTTTCATCAGTAAGACTAACCATATCCGCAATTGTTCCGATTGCCACCAAATCAAGCATATCTGAAGGAATATAGTCTAAAAGAGCTGTTGCGACTTTAAAAGCTACTCCTACTCCAGCCAAATACTTAAAAGGATAGTTTGATTCTGGGTGTTCAGGATGCACAATTGCAAAAGCTTCTGGCAGTACTTCTGGCATGCTGTGATGGTCAGTTACGATAACATCAACATTTTGACTTTGTGCATAGGCGATGGCTTCATGACCAGCCACACCATTATCCACGGTAATAATCAAATCAATGTCTTCATTTTGAATGAAATATTTATAGACATCAAGATTTGGTCCGTAACCATCAGTAAAGCGGTTAGGAAGATAGACCTGAACTTCCGCTCCTAATTCATCTAAAGCTGATTTCATGACGGAACTTGCCGTCATACCATCCGCATCATAATCACCGTATATTAAGATATTTTGCCCATTTTCAATTGCAGTCAAAATTCTTTGAACGGCTTTTTCCATATCGTGCAACAAAAACGGATCATGTAATTGCTGAAGGTCAGGATTCAAGTAAGCTTGAATCTCCTCTTCTGCCCTTATGCCGCGTTGCCACAAAATTTGCGCTGCCAGTGTATCTAATTTATATTTTTTACTTAACTTAAGAAACTCATCCGGTAAGTCTGACTCAGTTAACTTCCATATATATTTTGATTTAATCAAGTTTCCTCCACTTCGACTGCTTATTTGAAGATTTATTTATAATTAAAAAACCTATTTCCTATATTATCTACAAGACTTGGAAAAAGCGCACGGACTTTCGCAACGAAAGCCAGCTGGACAGGTAAGTTCAATTCTCTTTTATTTTTCCCTAAAATCTGCTCAATCTTATCCGCAACATATTCTGCACTGACCGCATTTTCGCCCACTTTTTCCAAATAGTCCATATTGTCTTTGTGAAATTTTGTGCGGACCGGCCCTGTGTTGACTGTTGTCACGATAAGATCGGGTTTTTCTAAACGTAAAGCATCAGAAAAAGCGAGAACAGCGGCTTTGGAAGCTGCATATACGGTCGATTTCGCTGTAGGTAATTTTCCTGCTATGGATGCAATATTAATTACTTGCAACTGTGGTTGCAAATCACGCGTCCGTTTAATCAGATCTAACGTATTCACCTTGAACATTTCATCAATTTGCTCATCCGATAAGTTACTTAACTCTGTAAACTCTCCAAAACCTGCATTATTAATGAGGATATCTACTTTTTCAGGCATGTCTGGCTGAGGAAGCGAGCGACTGATCAAGATAAGGTTATGATCCTCTAAACGCTGAACAAGTGCTTGTGCTATATCACCGCTAGCGCCTGTAATTACAATATTCTTTTTACTCAACTTTTTCTTCATAAAAATCTTTCGCCACATACGAATTAGGATGAACAGCTCGTGCTTCTTGCGCAAGCTGAGCTACAAGTGGGCCAACATAGCGTGCACTAATATGCGTGAGCACCAAACGTTTTGCACCTGCTTCCTGAGCAACATCTGCTGCTTGTTTTGAGGTCGAATGTCCGTGTCGGCGGGCCATTTTTGCTTCTTTTGCTTCATAAGTTGCTTCATGAACTAAAAGATCTGCCCCAACCGCTAAACGAACAGCGCTTGGTGTACGTCGGGTATCTCCAAGAATAGTGACAACTTTCCCCTGCTTATCTGCGCCAATATAGTCCTCTGGATGAAAAACTTTCCCATCATGCTCTACTGTTTCACCATTCTTTATTTTGCCAAAGAGGGGACCGAAAGGTAGACCTGATGCTTTCAAAGCCGCAGCATCTAGTTCTCCAGGACGATCTTTTTCGACTACACGGTAGCCGAGACAAAAAATTGTATGATCTAAGGTATCAGCATATACTTCAAAGGTTTGATCTTCAAATATCTTACCAGGCGTTTCAATTTCATGAAAGTGAATCTTGTATCCAAGACGCGAACCCGACATGCGCAGAGCCGTCATCACAAAGTCTTTCAGACCTTTTGGTCCATATAATTCCAAGTCCGTATGTTCCTCATCTTTACTTGAACCTTGGAAAGAACGACTAGATAGAAAACCCGGTAGACCAAAAATATGATCGCCATGCAAATGTGTAATAAAAATCTTGGTGATTTTTCTTGGTTTAATTGACGTTTCCAAAATTTGATGTTGGGTCGCTTCGCCACAATCGAATAGCCATATTTCGTTACGTTCATCGAGTAACTTCAAAGCGATAGCCTGTGTTTTTCGCGTTCGTGATGGCTGGCCCGCGCCCGTCCCTAAAAATTGAATATCCATATCTTCCTCAATATTCTAATTATGTTCTTTCCTATCCATTATTGGAATCAAATAAAAAACATTTTCTACTTTGATGCTTGTCTCTCATCGTTTCCACCTGTTCATTAAGTCAGAAAAGAGAATATCAAAATGTAAAAAACATTGTGCTTCTCACAATGTCTTACAGCGCTCAAAATAAAAAATTTATCCGTCTGGAGGGAATCGAACCCCCATCGCAAGAACCGGAATCTTGCGTGATATCCATTACACTACAGACGGCACTGATAACTCTATCATTTTACAGGAAAATAAAGGAAATTTCAAGTTTCTTTATTTCAAAAAATCTTCAAGGAAATCTTCGATGCTTTCATAGGTTTTATCTGCGATTTCCTTATCGTCATGTCCTATATAAGCAGTGGCTAAACCAAGTTTTTGTGCTGGAAGAATGTCATGTTCAAGTAGATCTCCAACCATAAGTGTTGCTTCACGATCAAAGCCTTCCTTATCTAAAATATTATAAAAAGCTGCTTGATCAGGTTTGGTTAAGCCAGTTTCGGCCGAAATATAAACTGGAAACAGATTTTCAAAGCCAAAACGTTTAATCTTTTCTCTTTGCTCTCCACTCTCCCCATTGCTTAAAATAGCAATATTATAATTTTGGGAGAGCTCCTGCATTTTAGACAATAAATTCTGATCAACTTCTATCTCTTCAAGTAAAGCTGTCAAAAAAATGTCAAAGAACAGGCGCACAAAGTTTTCTTTATAGTGAATTGCGTAGTAATCCAAGACCTGGCGCACACGCTCTTCGCGCAGCTGCTCAATCGTCATTTTCCCTTCGTGAACTAAAGGCCAGAGTTGCTCATCCACTTCACGATACTTTGCCATAAAATCATCTATAGAAAATTCATCCTGAAAATCAATCAAGTCCAAAAAAACTTTTCGGTGTGCTGTTTCCCAATATTTTTTAAAAGGAAAGAGTGTATTGTCCCAGTCAAAAATAATATTTTTTATCTCTTTCATGTTTCTTAATCCCTTTCCTCTTTCTTTAAAAGTTTATCATTTTGCCTTCTGGATATCAAATGAATTAAGACGAGCCATCAGGAAGTTTTTCATAAGGCTATTTCTCTAAAAGCACCTGTTTTACACCTGCTTCAAAGCTTGTTACTTCAAACTCTGGAAAATGTTTTTTAAAATTGTCTGAATTAAATACATTGTCCTCTGCATAACGCGGAAGAAGCTCTTGCAATTCTTTCGCTTTTTGGCTGAAAAGGGCCGCCAATTTGAATTGCCACATCTTAATTATTGTGTATTGAAGTTTTTTTCCTGTGATTTCTTCTGAAAGTGTAATGATGTCTTGGTAAATCAAGCTTGGTGCGCATGGCAAATGCCAAGTTTGACCATAAGCATCCGCATCATTCCCTATGAGAGCCATTGCACGGCTAGCATCGGGTGTCCAAATCAAGGTTCTCAAACGAGTAGCACTCAAGGGAATTTTTATTTTTCTATTCTCTTTAATTGCATTGAAGACCATTGTATTTGTTATACTCTGCGTCTGACCTGGGCCATAAAACTCCGGCGCGCGGCAGATTACAGCTTCGAGCGAATGGTTCTCTATCTCCTCAATTACCATTTCTGCTAATCGGGCACGTACCGTGGATTTTCTTCCCCTCGGTTCAAATTTAGTGTCTTCATATTGTATTTCCGCATTTTTAGGGTACATATAGGTATTATCAAAGAAAACCAACTTACTTTGGTGCAGCTTACATGCGTCAATGATATTTTTCATCATCAGAGGAAATTGTTCTTCCCAAAGCTCAGAATCCATCGGTAAACCGGCTGTAAAATAAACAATCGCACTGCCAGCAATCGCTGCGCGTGCTTCTTCAGCCTTCAGTAAGTCAGCCGAAAACAAGCTATCTGTTGGGTTTACTTTGCGAGGTTTTCTGCTCACAAGCCTGATGTCTTTTGTATATTTTTTAAAAAGTTCCTTGGCCAGCTCTTGACCAATCTGTCCATTACTTCCTAGTATTGTTTGCATTATGCAATCTCCTTTATAAGCATTTTAGCGACTGACCTTACAGAAAACGGATTTTGTCCCGTGATAAGTTGCCCATCTTGGAGGGCAAAATCTTTATAGAATCTTTTTTTGCACCATGTTGCCCCACGGCTTTTGGCTACCTCTTCATTGAGAAAAGGAACGATTTTTTTCTTGCCTGCAAGAACTTCTTCAGCTGTTGTAAAACCCGTTATCTTTTTCCCTGAAATGATGTATTGACCTTCTTGGTTCTTAAGATTAAGTAAACCGGCGATACCATGACAAACGGAAGTGAGATAACCACCATGCGCATAAATAGCTTGGGCGATACCTTTTATTTCTGGATTATCTGGAAAATCCCACATCACACCGTGGCCACCTGTGAAATATATGGCACGATAGTCTTGCGAGATTACTTCCTCAGGTTTCAAAGTCTTTTTTAAAGCTCTTTCGACAAAGTCTTGCCGCTCATAAATGTTCCAAATGGCTTCATCCATATATTTCATACTCCGTGGGTCAAGTGGAACATAGCCACCATTTGGGCTAACAAAGTCATAAGCAATACCATGTTTTTGGAGTTCATCAACAAATTCTGCACTCTCGCCCAGCCAAAGCCCTGTCGCTTCATCGGTATTCTTATAACGCTTAATATTTGTTTCGACAATCAAAACTTTATTCATTTTTCTTGCTTTCCTTTCATTATCCTTGTTACTTCATCCAGAAAATGTTGTAATTTCATAATTTCTGATGTATCGTGTTCAAGATAGTAAAAGTTTCTTGTTCCTTCTGAACGATAATTGACTATCTTTGCTTGTCTTAAGATTTTCAAATGATGTGAAATAGCGGGGCGCGATAAGCCTGTTGCTTCGATTAAATCTCCAACTTGTATGCCTTTACAATCACTCTTCTCCAGTAACTTAATAATAATTGCTTGTCTCTTTTCATCACCTAAAGCAATTAAAAAGTCGCTGACTTCACTTAGTTCATGTTTTAAATGCTCAAATTTCATTATTACCCCTTATTGGTTTATGTTTTTAAACCATTAAACCATTATCTAAACTTACTGTCAAAAAATTGGATTGACAACCTATTCATTTTTTTTTTAGAAAATAAAAAAACTCACAGCACCAAAGGCTATGAGTTTTTATTTTTATATAAAACAATTATTTAACTTTAACTGAATCTGTGATTGCTTCAACAGCTTTCTTCATTGCGATATCGTGTTGGAGCATGTCAACTGGAAGAAGTTTTTCAACTTGTTCAACAGGCATGTTATATTGTGCAGCCAAGTCAGCAATCTCAGCTTTAACTTCTTCATCTGTAGTTTCGAAGTTTTCTGCTTTAGCAATTGCTTCAATAACAAGGTTTGTACGCACACGTTTACCAGCATCTTCTTGGTATTGTTCGTGCAATTGCTCTTCAGTAGTACCTGTGATTTGGAAGTACATTTCTGGAGAGATACCTTGTTGTTGCATTCCACCAAGGAATTCGTTCATTGCGCGGTGAACTTCTTCGTGAATCATTTCTTCAGGAATTTCTTTGATTTCAGCATTTGCTACAGCTGTTTCGATAGCTGCAGTTTCAACAGCATCGTTATAAGCTTCAGCTTTAGCATCTTCAAGTTCTTTACGGAATTTAGCTTTGAGCTCATCCAAAGTTTCAACTTCTTCGTCAATATCTTTTGCTAATTCATCATCAAGTTCTGGAACTTCTTTTGCTTTAACTTCGTTAACTTTAGTTGCGAAAACTGCTTCTTTACCTGCAAGATCTGTAGCTTGGTAGTCTTCTGGGAAAGTCACTTTCACATCGATTTCTTCGCCAGCTGAAGTGCCAACAAGTTGTTCTTCAAAACCAGGAATAAATTGACCTGAACCAAGTTCTAAACTGTGGTTCGCACCTTTTCCGCCTTCAAATTCAACACCATCGATAGAACCAACAAAGTCGATAACTACTGTATCTCCGTTTTCAGCTTTACCTTCTTTAACAGTTAATTCAGCAAGGTTGTTTTGTTCTTGTGTCAAACGTGCTTCAACTTCTTCATCAGCAACATCTTTAGTTGCTTCTACTGAAACTTCCAAGTTTTTGTAGTCACCAAGTTCTACTTCAGGTTTAACAGTTACTTCAGCTGTCAATTCCCAGTCAGAACCTTTTTCCATTTTAGTGACATCAATTTTTGGTTGAGCAACAGGTTCGATACCTGCTTCTTTTACAGCTGCATCATAAGCAGTTGGCAATACGGCATTCAAAGCTTCTTCGAAAAGAGCTTCTTCACCATACATGCGGTTAAACATTTGACGGCTGATTTTACCTTTACGGAAACCAGGCACTGAGATATTACCTTTTACTTTATTGAAAGCTTTGTCAAGACCGTTTTTGATTGTTTCTTGGTCGATTGAAAATGAGAGTGTACCAGTGTTAACACCAGTTTTTTCAAAACTTGCAGTCATTAATTATTTCTCCTTATTTATGAGCCTTGAGCTCAGAAATTTCATACCTTTCTAGAATAGCATAAAAACTGAGTGAATTCAACTTTTTGAACAATTATTTTTCGCGCTTTTCTTTGAGTTTAAGTCAAAAAAAAAGCTTGCAAAAGCAAACTTTTATGGATTTAAACGTTGTATGACTTCTTGCCATAGGTCGCCACTAAAAACACGGGACGCTTGTCCGCCGCCTAGCACACCATAGCCTAGCATCAAGCCCGCTGCACCTGCTATAAGGACAAGTACAAGAACTAAAAAGACTAATGAAAGGCGAACGCCTAATACTTTAATCGTTTTTTTAATCATCAATTTCCTCAAGTTCTGGAACACGTTCAATATCTGCTCCAAGTGATTTTAATTTTTCATGGAAGCGGTAATAACCACGATCAAGGTGACTTAATTTACGTACTGTAGTTTGACCTTGCGCAACCATACCAAGCAAAATTAATGCTGCACTTGCACGTAAATCTGTTGATTTAACTTGTGCACCTTGTAATTTTCGTGTGCCTTGGATGATGGCTGTGTTACGTGTAATATCGACCGTTAAGCCCATACGACGCATTTCTTCTAAATGTTGGAAACGATTTTCAAAAACCGTTTCAATCATTGTTGATTCACCCTTAGCGATAGCTTGAGCCGCAGTCATTTGCGATTGCATGTCTGTTGGGAAACCAGGATGTGGTAAAGTTTTTACATTTGTTGCTTTTAAGATTTCAGGACCTAGAACACGAAGTCCTTCATCTTCTTGGACAAACTCCACACCCATCTCAATCAATTTAGAAATTAAGGGACGGTTGTGCTCACGAACCGCATCTTTGATTAACACATCACCTTGTGTCATTGCCGCTGCTACCATGAAGGTTCCAGCTTCGATACGGTCTTGTACAACTGCGTGGTTAGCTCCATGCATTTTTTCAACACCTTTGATAATAATTGTATCTGTACCAGCACCTTTGACATTTGCACCCATCTTATTGAGCCAATTTGCAAGGTCAACAATTTCAGGCTCGCGTGCTGCATTTTCTAAAGTTGTTGTTCCTTCTGCTAGAGTTGCAGCCATCATCAAGTTTTGTGTGGCACCTACTGATGGGAAGTCCAAATAGATATGTGCACCACGTAGCTTTTCAGCCTTAGCTTCAATGTAACCCGCTTCTTGAGTAATTTCCGCCCCCATCAATTCAAAGCCACGCAAGTGGAGATCGATAGGACGCGAACCAATTGAGCAACCTCCGGGCATTGAGACACGAGCATGCCCGTTTCGAGCTAAAATTGGACCCATTACAACGATAGAGGCACGCATTTTGCTTACAAATTCGTAGGGTGCTTTTGTTTTTACTTTAGAAGCTGCTTGTGCGTGAACCGTCTTGCTTTCTTCTGAAAACTCTAAGTCAACTCCAAGATGATCCACTAAATTGTTCATCATGTAAACATCGCTCAAGATAGGAACATTACGAAGAATAATCTCTCCCTCGCTTGGCAAAAGTGTCGCTGCAAGCAAAGGCAAAACAGCATTTTTTGCTCCTTCAATTTCTACAGTTCCTTTAAGGCGGGTATTTCCACCCTTGACAATTATTTTATCCATTTATACATTCCTATAATTTCTTTATTCTGAAAGACACCCTAAATTATAGCACAATGAATCTTTTCGTCAACTTTACAGGATTATGTCTGTCCTTTGTATTAGTTGTTCAACTAAATGTGCAGGCAGGCTATAAACGTACTGACGGTCTATAAGATTGGGTTTTGCTCCCTCAAAGGTTTTGGTCACAAAACCGAGCTTTTCGGTCAAAATACCTCCTGCGGCATAATCCCAAGGTTGTAAAAGGCTAAAATAAGCGACAGTTTTTCCTTCAAGAAGGTCCGCATAGGCCATTCCTGCGCTACCTAACATCCTTACTCCTAAAGTAGTTAAACTAAAGTCCGTTAGTTTATATAAGTTTTTACGATAAATCATTGAATTGATTGAAAGCAGACTTTTTTCAAATGCTTGCGGTTTATAGGAAAGTTTTCTATCGTTGCAATATACTTCTTGCGCGTTATTCCAATAAAGTTTGTCCGCCATTACATCAAGAATTAATCCAAATTGGGGCTGCCCTTTTTCATAATAAGCCAGCATCACAGCAAAGTTATCCTGCTGCACCACGAAATTTATCGTACCATCAATAGGATCCAAAACCCAAAAATTGTCTTGACTACGGTCAAAAGCTGCTGTATTTCGTCCGGCTTCTTCGGCTAAAATTTTATCCTCAGGATAATTCTTCATAATTTCTTCAATGATAATTTCTTGAACCCGCTGATCAAAATTTGTCACCAAATCACTAAAATTACTTTTTTGCGAAACTTCCAAAGTTTGATGAATATTATCACGAAGAAAAGCACCGGCTTCTCTCACCCAAGTTTTTGCTTGTTTAAGCTTTTTCAAAGCGAACAAATTGTCTTTCACTCGCTTGTACCTCCTTGACGGCACGATAAAGCGAATAACCACTGCTTTCTTCGAATTCTCGCCCCAGCTGTTTTTCTTGCATCTTGGAAGGTACAATTTTCTTGAATGTTTTATAAGCCTCCAAGAATTCTTCTTTGTCCACTTTACTCTCATAAAAATTTTCCACTTGATTGAAAAAAGAGAGCACTGCAGTCATTTCAGCAGTACTCCAACTTAAATCAAGTGGATATTGATAATTAGCTTTCATTATTTCCACTCTCCCTTATTCATTTAGAAGTCGTTTACGGCACGTTTCATTTCCGCACGACGATAATGACGAGGTAAGAAAGCACGAATCTCGTCTTCATTAAAACCAATTTGTAACAAACGATCATCTGTGATAATCGGACGACGTAAAAGGTTTGGATACTCTGTTACAAGATTAATCAACTCGTTAATGGTCAACTCATCAAGATCCAAAGCAAGCTTTTGAAATATTTTTGACCGAATTGAAATAATATCTTCCGTTCCGTTTTCTGTTTTTGACAAAATTTTACGTAAGTCATCATTTGTCATCGGCTGTGTCAAAATGTTGTGCTCCGTATAAGGGACACTGTGTTTGTCCAACCATGCACGTGCCTTACGGCAACTAGTACATGAAGGCGATAAGTATAAATCAACCACTTTCTTTCCCCATTCTATCTAGGCTGTAACCAATTATTAAACTTGAGCAGCGCTATTATTTGTTACTTATTATACCAAAAATTATAGATTAAAAAAAGTGCGTTTTTTTACTATTGTGTAAGAATTTGTGTCTATGTTACATATTGTTCATATCATCACAAATTTCTTGTAAATCTTCAAATCTAATCAATTCCATATTATAATTTGATGTCTTTTGCATCCTATCCGTAATAAAATAGAGCTTAGTTTCGTTTTCTTCGTCATATAAAACTAAAGAACCATCTGAATTTTCGAGCAAAAAATCGTTATACTGACGAAATTGACTTGGATTTTCGTAATCTTCGTAAGCATATTTAACATAATCTACATCTTTAAATTCACGCAATTTTGCTTGATTCGCCTCGTTCCAGTTTTTTCCCTGCGTTTCAAAGGGAAAAATACTTGCAATATGGAACTCGTATTCTGTTTGTAATTCTTTAGAAACTTGTAATGCCCAATATTCAAAGCCTAAATTCCCCGTGAAAATCACCCATTTCAATCCTTTGTCCAGATACGCTTCCAATCTTCTTTTAAAGGCTTTTTTGATAATTTTAATTTTGATATCCTTCTCATCAAAAATCCCTAAATCAAAAGCTGTGTAACCTGTAATAAGCAATGTCTTCATAACGGGTCCTTCCTTGCACAATATAAGGCATTATATTTTTTCTTTTCTTGATTATCAAAAAACATCTTTTCTCCTCGTTTATACTTTTTATACGACTTAAGCAAAAATAAAGAGCTATTTTTATTGCTGTTATTAAAATTTGAAAGTAAAGAAACTAATCGCAAACTCTACAATAAGATACCATTTTAACTGTAATAATCCAAAAGACAAATAATTTGCTATAATTACATTATACAATAGAAGTAATTATTTAATATATGGAAAAACACACATGCTAAAATATCCTCAAGGATTAAATAAACAAAGAAAAAATTTTTCAGGAAAACAAACAGAGAAAAAAGTGGTGCATAACGCTGCGAAAAGTACTCCGAATATGGTAAAATCTAAATCGGCAGTAAAATTTGGTAAACGTGGTATGAACTTTGAAGCAGAGATCAATGCGACTAATGATTACTATCTTGCACATGATATCGCTGTGATTCATAAAAAACCCACTCCTATCCAAATTGTAAAGGTTGACTATCCCCAACGTAGCCGTGCTAAAATTACTGAAGCCTACTTTAGACAGGCTTCAACTACAGATTATTCTGGCGTCTATCAGGGAAGATATATTGATTTTGAAGCTAAGGAAACTCAACAGAAGACAAGTTTTCCTCTGAAAAATTTTCATGAGCATCAAATCGTCCATATGTCCAAAGTTCTTGAACAAAAAGGCATTGCCTTTGTGCTCTTACACTTTGCCTCTTTGGACGAAACTTACTACTTGCCATCTGAGAATTTGATTCGTTTTTATCAAGAAAAAAAAGGCTTAAAGTCTATTCCTCTTGATTATATTAAGCAACATGCTTATCAAATCCCATCAAATCAGATTCCTAGAATCCCTTACTTGGATATCGTTAATCAACTTTGCGAGGTGAATTAAAATTCCTACTAACAAACGAAAAAAATCAAAAATGAATCGAAATAAAAACACTGCAGTTAAAAGATCTCTCATTTCAACATTGAAATGGGCTTTAATTCTGATTTTTTCAACAATTATTCTGACTTTTGTTGCTGCTGGTGCGCTCTTTATTTATTACGCAAAAGATGCGCCGAAATTAGATATGAGCAAATTAGAGTCACCCCCATCAACGGTCGTTTATGACAAGGATGAGAAAGTAATTGCTACTCTTGGTGCGGAACAACGTGATTTAGTACAGGCTGATAATATACCTGTCATGCTTGTTAATGCTGTAACCTCGATTGAGGACCGCCGCTTTTTCAATACACGTGGTGTTGACCCAATACGTATTGCTGGTTCTTTAGTCAATAACTTACGTGGTGGACATATGCAAGGTGGTTCTACCTTAGATATGCAGTTGATTAAACTGTCTTTCTTCTCTACTGACTCAGCTGACCAAAACATGAAAGTCAAAATTCAAGAAGCTTGGCTTGCCTTACAGCTGGACCAAAAATGGTCAAAAGAGCAAATCTTTACTGCTTATGTCAATAAAGTCAATATGGCGAATGGTTATTACGGTATGGGGACAGCTTCTCAAGCTTACTATAATAAACCGTTAACAGACTTGTCTATCGCACAGTTAGCCCTACTTGCGGGTATGCCACAAGCACCAAATACTTATAATCCTTATAAAAACCCAGAAGCTGCGAAATATCGTCGCGATTTGGTAATCAATGCGATGTACCGCAATGGTAAAATCACGGAGAAACAAAGAGATGAAGCCATCAATACACCAATCGATGACGGTCTTCAAGACTTGAAGAGCGGTGTAAACATTCCTGAATATGCCAATGACTTCATCACCGAAGCCATCAAGCAAGCCAATCAAGAAACAGGAACAGATGCGCCAAATGCTGGCTTAAAGATTTATACTACGCTTGACAGCAAAGCGCAGGAAAATCTATTCAACATTGTCAATACCAATGATTCTGTACCATTCACTGATGACGAACTTCAAGTTGCTTCAACTTTGATTGATACACAGACAGGTGGCGTTGCTGCCCAAATCGGTGGACGTAAGCAAGAAATTGCGGTGTTTGGTTCAAATCCTGCAACAGAATCTACTCGTGACTGGGGCTCAACGATGAAGCCACTCATCGACTACGCACCTGCCTTTGAAAATGGCATTTATACAAGCACTGCCCAAACCATTTCCGACTCTGGTCCTTACTTCTATCCCGATGCTCAAAATATTCAACTGAACAATTGGGACAATCAGTATCTAGGAAATATCTCCGTACGACAGGCTTTAGCTCTTTCACGTAATATCCCGGCTATTAAAACTTTGGATGCTGTTGGACTGGACAATGCGACTGCTTTTGCCAACAAACTCGGATTTAAGTATCCTGTAGAAACAGGAAAATATGATGACAAAGGTAACCCTATTTTTGAACCAGGAACTATGACTTTCGCTAATGGGATTTCAAGTAACTCAAGAAGTAGTGATTCTCAATATGGTGCAAGTTCTGAACGTATGGCTGCTGCCTATGCTGCTTTTTCGAACGATGGTATCTACACAAAACCTTACTATGTTTCGAAAATTGTAATGCCTGACGGCTCGACAAAAACTTATGAGCCAGAGCGCACGCGTGCGATGAAGTCTTCAACTGCTTATCTTATTACTGATATCCTCAAAGATGTTATCAAAGGAAATGACGGCACAATACCTGCTCTTTCTACAGGTCTTTATGCACAAACTCCTGGCCTTCCTGAAGCAGGGAAAACAGGAACTTCCAACTACGATGATGCTGAATATCCTAAAGCTCTTGAAACAGCTGGAATCACGCAAGCTCAGCTCCAAGGTGGTTCAATGGCACCAGACGAAAACTTTGTTGGTTACACACCACAATATTCTATGGCTGTATGGACCGGTTATAAAAATAGACTACAACCTGTCTATGGCGAAAATATGTATATCGCTGCTAAAGTTTTCAAAGCAATGATGACAGATTTATATCCTGATCCAACATCTGTTGCAGACTGGCAAATGCCAAGCGATGTCGTAAAACAAGGTTCTGACCTTAGTGTAACAGGAAATTAATTTATGATAATCGAGAAAATCGTTAGTGAAATTGCTCAGGAAAATGCTTATATCCTGAGCAATTCTGCTTTTAGTATACTTATTGATCCTGGCAGTCAACCAGAAAAAATTATTGCAAAACTTCAAGAGATTGACAAGCCTTTAACTGCTATTCTCTTGACTCATGCACATTTTGACCATATCATGGGGCTTGATACCCTCAAGCAAGCCTATCCTAATGCTCAAGTTTATCTACATGAAAATGAAAAAGAGTGGCTCAAAAACCCCGAGCTTAATGCTTCAGCTTTAATGCTCCCCTTTCCTGTCACTTGTAAGACTAATATAGATGAATATTATGTCTGTGATACACCTTATAATCTCTCTGGGCTAAAATTCCACGTGCGCCACACACCCGGACATTCTATTGGAGGAATTAGTCTTGTTTTCGAAGAAGAGAGGCTTATTTTTTCCGGTGATGCACTTTTTGCTGGTGCGATTGGAAGAACAGATCTTCCAAGTGGGAATCACACACAATTACTACAGTCCATTGAGGCAGAACTTTTTAGCCTTCCCGATGATTATACGGTTTATCCAGGGCACGGTCCAAGCACAACGATTGGAAAAGAAAAACTTTATAATCCATTTTTCTAATATAAAAAGCCCCAATGGGCTTTTTTATATTCAGCTTAGTAAGCTTCCAGAAATTTCCCTCAAAAAAAAACATCTCTATATTAATATAGAGATGTTTTTTATTATACAGATAATGTTTGGCCAGGATAGATATTTCCTGTAATACCGTTCATTGCGGCAAGTTCATCTGCTGTTCTTCCATAAACAGAGGCAATTGACGTTAAAGTATCACCTGATTGAACAGTATAAGAACTAGAAACGGTGCTTGTTGCCATCGTTGAAGCACTTGTAGTTGAAGTTGTCGTCGTTGCACTAGTCCCAGCTGTTGGTATCTGGAGAACTTGGCCTTGCATGATGTGTTCTGTAGCTGAGAGACCATTTTGGGAAAGAATTGCATCCATTGATACACCATAGTGTGCTGCAATATCATAGACTGTATCACCTTCTTGAACAGTATAAGTTTGTGTACCGTATGAACTTGTATCTGTAGAAGTTGTAGTTGTCACATAGCTTGTTGTTGAAGTTGTAGCGACTTCTCCGCCATCATAAGCTGTTAAACCATATTGCGCAATAACAGCATTTAATTTTGAGGCATAATTTGGATCTGTAGCATAGCGTCCTTGCAACCAAGCGGTTGCATCTTGATACGAGCTTGTATTTTCACGCCAAACACCTGAATACAAGAAAGAGCCACGTAATAAACGTGCTTGTGCAGCACAAGCCTCTGCAACTGAAGCATAAGCTTGGAAAGGTTCCACGACATTATGCATTTGTCCGTCAAGAAATTCTTGTGTAGGCAAATAAACTGGATTTCCTGAAGTGTATTTCACACCGAAAATATTATTATAATTTACAGCTAGTGCACTTTGTCCAGCACTGCTTTCCAAAATACCTTGGGCAATCATAACAGAGGGGTAAAGACCATATTCGTTTGCGACTGGAGTTGCTGCTTCAGCCAACTCTTGTACTGACATTGCTTGTGCTTTCACAGCCCCAAGACTTGTAAGGGCTACAGCAGCTGCGCCAAATAAAAATTTGTGTTTTGTATTCATCTTATAAAAACTCCATAAATAAAATATTCATTATTTCTAAGTATATACTATTTATTATCTAATGTAAAACTATATAATCCTTGATATTATATTTTTATAGCGCTTATTCGCTTTTTTTATGTAAAACTGATAAAGTAGGTTTTATAATAAGAAGCAGGATCATCAAAGATAAAAGGAGAACTCTATGTCTAAAATTTATGAAAACATTACTGAACTCATTGGGCAAACACCCATTATCAAGCTTCGCAATCTTCCTGAAGACAGTGCTGAGGTTTACGTTAAACTTGAGGCATTTAATCCTGGAGGATCAGTAAAAGACCGTATTGCCCTCAATATGATTCGGCAAGCAGAGCGGGATGGACTACTAAAAGAAGGTGGGACTATTATTGAACCAACTTCTGGAAATACTGGAATCGGACTTGCTTTTGTCGGAGCTGCTTTAGGCTACAAAGTTGTGATTGTCATGCCTGAAACCTTCTCACTTGAACGCCGTAAATTAATTCAAGCTTACGGTGCTGAACTTATTTTAACTCCAGCTGCTGGAGGAATGAATGAAGCTATTGCTACAGCAGAGCATCTTGCAGAAGAAAAAGGATGGTTCCTTCCACTTCAATTTGACAACCCGGCTAACCCAGCTGCTCACGAAGCCACAACAGCTGTAGAAATACTGGACGTTTTTGGTGAAACAGGTTTGGATGCTTTTGTGGCTGGTGCGGGAACCGGTGGAACTATTTCTGGGGTTTCCCATGTACTGAAAAAAGCAAATCCTAATCTCAAAAGTTATGCGGTAGAACCTGCAAGTTCTCCTGTCTTAACAGGCGGGCAACCACAGCCCCATAAACTTCAAGGGATTGGTGTTCCTTTTATCCCTAAAGCTTTGGACACTTCTTCTTATGATGAAGTAATTGATGTCCCTGTGGAAGAAGCTTTTACTACTGCTCGCGAAATTGGTTTTAGCCAGGGCTTCCTTGTAGGGATTTCAAGTGGTGCAGCAATTTGGGCTGCTCTTGAAGTTGCGAAAAAATTAGGTAAAGGAAAGAAAGTATTGACCTTGTCTGCCGACAATGGCGAGCGCTACCTCTCTACAGAACTCTATGATTTTTAATTCTTAAACTCTTAACTTAAGAGAAACATCAATAGTTGTAATTTAGCCACGTCTTTACTTAAACAACAGATAAAAAAGCTCCGACACTTAATCGGGGCTTTTATTCTTTTATCAATTCGCTACTTTAAGCATTTCTTGATAAATATTGCGGAAGATTGTAAGAAAGGCTTCAATCTCTAACATATTATTTGTATGGTCCAGACTAACACGTACAGCGCTGGTTGCAAGATCAGGTTTGACATGCATAGCCATGAGTGTGCCGGCAGCAGCATTTTTCTTCGAAGAACATGCAGATGTTGTTGAGATGAAAATCTCATGTTTTTCAAAAGCATGAACAACAACTTCTCCTCTAACTCCACGAATTCCAAAGGTCAATATATTGGGAGCAAAGTCATCCATTTCTGAAAAAAGGATAATTTTTTCTTGCTTAGAGAGTTCCTCAAAGATGATTGCTTTCATTTGACGAATTTTCTCAACTTTATGATCAAAATCAGATAGTGCAAGACGAAGGGCCTTAGCTGTAGCAGCGATACCAGCAACATTTTCAGTCGTCGAACGCTTGTTATTTTCCTGACCACCGCCATGTAAAAGAGGGGCTAAGCGTTTCCCTGATTTAATATAAAGAAAACCGACACCACGTGGCCCGTGGAATTTGTGCGCTGAAAATGTTGCAAAGTCCACACGTTCCAACATAAAGTCCTCAACAGCTATTTTACCAATGGCTTGGACAGCATCGATGTGGAAAGAAATGGTAGGACGATTTTCCAAGAGTTTAGCGATTTCTTTGATCGGTTGAATAGAGCCTATCTCATTATTTACGGCCATGACAGATACCAAAATTGTATCTTCGCGGATTAATGCCTCAAGCTCTGAAACTTTAACAAATCCCCGTTCATCAACTGGTGCTTCATCAATTTCAAATCCTTGCGTAGCTAACCATGCTGCAGTATTTTTAACTGCAGGATGTTCTATGGCTGAGATAATGATGTGCTTACCAAATCTTTCTTTTTCATATGCCACACCTTTTAAGACCCAGTTATCGCCTTCTGTTCCACCACTCGTAAAGTAAATTTCCTCTGCATTAACATGAAGTAGATCCGCGATTTGACGGCGTGAAGCCTCCAAAAGACGTGTTGCAGTTGTTCCTAAACTGTGCAAGCTCGAGGGATTTCCCATGATTTTAGTGGCTACATCTGTATATGTGCGTAAAACTTCTGGATTTATAGCGGTAGTGGCTGAATTATCAAAGTAAATGATTTTAGTTTCCCCATTTCTGAATAACATTTAGCAGCTTCCTTAGCTTAAGCAGCGGAAGCATTTTTTCATCCTTACATTCTATCACTTTTTTCTCGCTTTTTACAGCTTGAAAATCATTATGTACTCAACTGTTATCTTCATTCTGTTTTACTGTAAGTAAACATGCAAGAGCTACAAATTTTTATAATCAAAGACAATAAAAAATACCATGGTTAACCACGGTATCAGTATTTCTACGCTAGATTATTTAACAGCGTCTTTCAAAGCTTTACCAGCTTTAAATGCAGGAACTGTAGTTGCTGCGATTTGGATAGCTGCACCAGTTTGTGGGTTGCGTCCTTCGCGAGCTGCACGTTCACGAGTTTCGAAAGTACCGAAACCGATAAGTTGAACTTTTTCTCCTTTTGCGAGGAATTCAGTTACTGATTCACCGAAAGCGTTAACTGCTTTTTCAGCATCTTTTTTAGTCAATCCAGCTTTTGCTGCAACTTCAGCAATAAGATCTTGTTTGTTAGCCATTTTAAAAATGTCCTCCATATTTTGTTTTACCTGTTCTTATTAGGCACTTTTCATTTTATCAAATGTTGTGAACCTTTGCAAGCCTAAACAGCGTTTTTCTGCGGTTTTTAGCTGATTTTAAGGTTGAATCATCAAATTAAAAGTAAAGTTTCCACTGACTAAATCTAGCTGATTTGCTTTTAAATATAAATTATCTGCTAAAGTAAGTTGTGGCAGATGTAATATGACTTGATCCTTCGTCGGTAAGACTTCTACAAAGGCTGGAAGCTTAATGCTTGACTTCACATAAGCAAGAACAGCACTTGTTGGTAAGTTCAATGTCCCTGCCGAAACATTCTTCACCTGAAGTGCAACAGAACCATCATTTAAAGCCAAAGGTTCAAAGTAAATATAGAGTGGAATTTTTTGGCCAAAAAGTTGGTAAGAAGCTTCTAAAACAGCTTGACTATTTGATAGATAGAATTTATAACTCATGTCTGAAGTCTGAAAATCTTGCAGATAAGTATTAATAAGCTGGTTTAACTGGTCCCGATTAGTCGTTATTTTAGCGACTTCTGTCGTCTCTTTAGGCTTACTTACTTGTCTCAAAGATTGTTGGTCCCGCACATTAAATACGCGACTCGAAATAAAAGCAAAAGTTCCAAGATTAATTGCTAATAGAGCAAGAAAGAGCCATTTCCAGATTGTTTTTTTATTTTTCATTGATCACCTGATATTCTTTAAATACTGCATCAGCCATGATTTGATAGCCAATATTGTTGGGGTGGAAACTATCTGCTGTATAAAGGAGATCATTGATTTGAGACTGACTTTCAGAAATCCCTTTCTCCCCTCCGATTCCTTTGTAAAGCAAATCGTTAATGGCAATAAAACTCGTATTTTTTTCTTCTTTTACCGTCTCCTCTGTTGCGATATTCCAATTATTAATGATTGTTTGCAAGGCTGTTATATTAGGAAAATTCATATAGAAAGGATTATAAATCCCTAAAACATAGACATGAGCCTTAGGATTATTTATCCGAATAGTCTCAAAGATTTTTTTCAGCTCATTTTGATAATTACGCGCAGGTTGTTCAAAGTCTTTTTCTTTAAGTTTTGAAAGACGAGCAGCATTATCTCGGATAACTTTCATAACATCATTCCCACCAACAGTCAAAGTGATAAAATCTGCATTTTTTATAGCAGTTTGGATTTCTCTGTCCTGCATTTTTTCATAGATTTGGGTACTTGTATCACCTGCATGACCAAAGTTTTGTGACTCTACTTTTCCTGTGGTTTGGTTTTCTACCTCTTTTGCTAAAAGAGGGACGAAGCCACCTTGGCCTGTTGCATCACCAACACCTTCTGTTAATGAGTCTCCCAATGCCACGTAATTCACGATTTTATCTTGATCCTGTACTTCTTCTTTTAAACGGTTGCCAGCTGGAGTACTCATCAAGGAAAGCAAACAGAATACAAGTAAACTTGCTAGCAAAAAGCCAGCAAGTTCAAGAATAATTTTCAGTTTTTTATTCATAATCAATCATTACAGCCCAAGCACCCGGTCCTGTATGAGTAGCAATAGTAGAGTTAGTATCGAGGATAGAAATTGGTTTTTCAACAAATTTTTGCAAAGCTTCCTTCGCTTTATTAGAAAAATCAAGTCCTTCTACATGTGAAATGCCAATCTCACGAATTTTACGTCCAGAGTTTGCGATGTGTTCTACCGTTTCATCTAACCATTTGGTAAATGTCTTATTCCCACGTCCTCGTGTCATTACACCTAGCTCACGGTTTTTTAGTTCCATCACGATACGTACATGCAAGAGACTTCCCACGATTCCGGTTGTACGACTGATACGTCCGCCTTTAACCAGGTTTTCGAGCGTCGAAATCCCAATAAACAGTTCTGTATTTTCACGTACGTGATTAATTCTCTTCAAGATTTCTTCTTTTCCAAGACCTTCTTTAGCCAATCGTGCGGCTTCCACTACTTGGAATTTCAAACCTTGGTCCGTAAAGTCACTATCAAGAACTGTTACATCACGGCCAGATAGCATTGCCCCTTGACGTGCTGCTTGTACTGTACCGCTTAAACTTTCAGTGATGTGGATGGAAATAATCGCATCTTCTTCACTGGCAATTTCTTCATATTTTTCTGCAAAGACCCCTACAGGAGGTTGGCTTGTTTTAGGCAATGCCTTAGAAGCCTTCATTTTTTCCATAAATGAGTCCAAGGGTAAGTCTGAATCAAGGTAAGTTGTCCCGTCAATAGTTACCGACAATGGAACTACAGTAATATCAAGTTCTTCTACTAATTCTGGTTCAATAGTTATTGATGAATCTGTCACAATTTTAATTGTCATATTTTCTCCAAATCAAAATAAAAAGACTTCGATTTCTTTTCTAAACAATCTATGTTAATATATATTAATATTATACCAAATGAACTGCAATTTCGCTAATCCTCTTTTTCAAATTTATAAATATTTTGATTTTAGAAAGCGAAATTATTATGGAAAGAAGGAGATCAATGGAAAAGCCAGCTTCTCGCGCTTATCAAATTGTCGACCAGGTCTTTAATGCCATCACACACGGAGTCGGAACTGGTCTTGCTATTACAGGACTTGTTTTACTCATACTTAAAGGAGTAGCCAATCATTCACCGATACAGATTGTTGCTTTCTCAATTTATGGAGCCTCTCTTGTACTACTTTTTCTCTTTTCAACTTTGGCACACAGCCTACACTTTACACGCGCTCAAAAAGTTTTTCAAGTTTTTGATCATAGCGGTATCTTTTTACTCATCGCAGGAACTTATACCCCTTATTGCCTCGTTACATTAGGAAATTGGCTAGGCTGGGGAATGTTAGCACTTGTTTGGCTTTGTGCGATCTTGGGAATAGTCGTTACAGCTATCTACCTCCCACGATGGAATACCGTGCCTAGAGGTTCAACTGTCCTTTATATTGTTATGGGATGGGTCATCCTCTTTGCCATTTACCCTCTCTGGCAGCTTCTGCCTGCCTATGGCTTCTGGTTTCTCGTTGGAGGAGGCGTAATTTACTCTGTCGGTGCAATTATATACCGTTATAAATTCCCTTTCGCTCACGTGGTCTGGCATCTTTTTGTTCTTGGTGCTGCAATGCTGATGTGGTTCTCCATCTATGGTTATGTGGGATCATAAGAAAAAACGCTATTTATAAACAGCGTTTAAGACATAGGTTTTCAACTTGTTCAAAAGTAAATCATTTTCTTCCACATAGACTTGAGTCTGTGTGGTTTTTTTTGTGTCAGCAAAATGCAAAATGACTTGTATTCCTCCAGGAAACTCCCGTAAAATTCGAGAAATATGCGTATTATGACTTGCATCTTCAAGATTCAACCAAAGTTTACGGTCTGTCTCTTCTACTTCGATGACACGATCAGCTAGCATCTGTAAAGCATCATTTCTTTCAGAAACTTTGCCAGAAATTAAATAAAATTTTCCTTTTTCGAGATTTGCCATAAACCGCCGATAATTTTCTGGGAAAAGTGTAATATCAAAATTTTCTTTACTGTCAGTTGTGGATAGGAAAGCCATTGTCTCTCCTGTCTTTGTACGATGGGTACGCACAGCAAGTAGCTCGACTAAAACAGTCGCTCGCTTATTTTTTTGCAAATCAGTCAGTGCTGTAAAATTTGTTTTCAGTTTAAGTGCTAAAGTTTGCAAGGGGTGTGGCGTAATCCCTACACCTAAAAACTGCTTTTCATACTCGTATTTCTCGGATTGCAGATAATCTTCTGCATCTTGAAAAGAGAATTTTAAGGCAGATGCACCGAAGAGATCCAGTTGAATATTTTGACTATAATCAATGAGAGTTGATAAGTTTTGAGCCAGCTTCCCTCTGTTCATGTCTTGGTCATCAAAAGCTCCAATCTGTACAAGTGGTAGCAAATAATCTTCTTTCTGGAAATTTTGAGGTAAACTTTTCACCAAATCTGCTAAATCACTAAAGGGCCTATGTTCAACAATCCAAAATGCCATATCTCGTGGAATGCTCCGTACATTTGCTAAGCCCAAGGCGATTTTACCATTTTCTACTCTGTCATGATAAGGCATCCGATTGATGGAAGGTTGCTCCATTTGAAAATCATTATCCAAAGCGTCTTGAATCATGCTCTCTCTTTTACGGTCTCGAAGCTGAACCTCATAAAATTCATCGGGATAATTCGCCTTGAAATAAGCGATTTGAAAAGCTAGAGCAGCATAAGCATAGGCATGAGAACGATTAAAACCATAATTAGCAAAACGTTCAATCAGACGATATATCTCCATCGCTTGTGCTTCGGTGTGCCCCAACTTTAAGCTTCCTGTTAAAAATTCGGCTTGGAGTTCTTCAAATTCTTTTCCTTTTTTCTTTGAGATTGCACGGCGGAGCAAGTCAGCCTTACCCAAAGAGAAGCCAGCAAAGCGTTGTGCAACTTGCATGATCTGTTCCTGATAAATCATAATACCATAGGTTGGCGCTAATATTTCTGTCAGTGTCTCGTCAATGACTTCTACTTTTTCCTGTCCATGTCGGCGGGCAACGAATTGGGGAATAAACTGTGAAGGGCCTGGACGGAAAATAGATGTCGCATCAACAATATCCTCAAACTTTGTTGGAGCTAAATTACGCAAAAAGCGTCTCATCTGTGGATTCTCAAATTGAAAAATACCTAGAGTATTTCCAGCCCGGAAAAGTGCTAACGTTTTGTCATCTTCTAAATCTATGTGCAAAGGGTCGATGTGAACATTTTTTCGTTTTTGTACTAATTCACATAATCGCTCAATTATCGTTAAATTTCGTAAACCCAAAAAGTCGATTTTCAACAGGCCAATTGCTTCAACATCCGGTGCCTCATATTGTGCCAAGGCCAAATCATCGGATGGTTTTAGAGGCACGTAATTGACCAAGGATTCTTGGCTTAACACCACGCCCGAAGCGTGTGTCGATGTTTGACGCGGTAAGCCTTCAATACGAGTAGCTATCTCATACACTTTCTGCAATCGACTGTCGCGTAAAATTTCAGCCTTAAGTTTAGGATTTTCCTCATATTCATCACGAAGCGAACCAAACCGCTGTCTCAACATGCGTGTGAGAGAAGAAAGCTCAGCTTCGTTCATCCCAAAAGCCTTTCCGACATCACGTAAAGCTTGTCGTTTACCTAAGGTCGAGAAAGTCACGATCTGCGCCACATGGTCGCTACCATAACGCCGCTTCATATAAGCAAGCAACTCGGACCGTTTGGTATCAGGCATATCAATATCGATATCGGGCATCGCTACACGTTCAGGATTAAGGAAACGTTCAAAGAAGAGATTATTTGCCACCGGATCAACATGAGTGATACCTAAAGTATAAGCCACCAATGAACCAGCAGCAGAGCCACGCCCCATGCCACAATAGATGTCGTTTTCACTTGCATAGCGTAATAAGTCGGCAACGATAAGGAAATAGTCATCGAAACCCATTTGATGGATGACCGATAGTTCATGATTGAGACGTGCACGATAGTCTTCTCCTGCAGGCAGATTGACTTCTGCTCTTTCACGAAGAAGCTCCGCTGCATTTCTTTGTTTATCAAACTGAGGCAAGCCTAACTTCTCACTAAAGTCATATGCAATATTTGCAACTAAGTTTTCAAGATTATCTAAGGCTTGAGGATAATTCTTAGCATATAATTTTTCATAAATTTCTGGTCTCTGCAAAAGTTGGTCATTTGACAAAGTCAACTCTTGATTGTAAGGTATTAAATCACGAATCGCATGTAGAACTTCAAGGCTTTCATTATCGACCTGTGATAAGTAGCGCACAGGCTGAAAAGGAAGGTGCGGAAACTGAAGCGAAGTTCCTCCGGCACCTGTAGGCAAGATGCCAATATATACTTCTGCTTGAATCTGTGAAAGGGCTGAGAGATTCGCATAAGACTCTGGTACCACTAGAACGACATCATTTAAAAAACTCTCAATATCAGAAAAACGGTGACGACCGTAATTATGACTGGAAGAGATTTTTAAAAGATTTTTATAACCCTCAGTATTTTTAGCAATAAAACTAAAGGATACAGGTAAACTGTCCAGCTCAAAAACAAGCTCAACCCCAATAATGGGCTGTATGTTTCTCTTTTGTGCTTCAATCGCAAAGTGATAAGCACCATGTAAATTTCCGACATCACAAATGCCGAGCTGTTTATAGCCCATTTTTTCTGCCACATTCAGATAATCATCTACTCGGACAACACTATCTAAAAAACTGTACTCTGTTTTGGTGTTGAGTTGTGCAAACATTTGGCTCCTTTCTCCTTTGTTTTTATACTTTTTTCGCATAATTCTTGAATTTTAGCTCTAATAGTATTATACTTTATTTTGAAGAAAAATCGAAAGAAGAATTATTATGAAAGTACTTGTAACTCTTTTCTGGTCAGCCGTTATCGGCGAAGTTGTAGGTTACATCATGACCGCACTCGCTGGGGTAGCTGACAAGCCGTTTAGCACTTTGGTTGTCTCACTGGTATTCGGACTTTTTGTTTTACTCATTAGTAAAGTCGGAGTTGTGGAACCAAAGCATTAATCTCTCTTTCAAAGACCGATCAAAAAAAGCAGGTTTTTAATCTGCTTTTTTTGTGTCATAATAATCCTTTTCTTGTAGCTCCCAATACTCTTGATCTGTCTCACTAATTTCTCTTAAAATACGTGCCGGATTTCCCACAGCGATGACATGTGCGGGCAGATCTTTAGTAACTACTGCTCCTGACCCTACAATCGTTCCTTCGCCAATACTAACACCTGGATTCACAATAACACCTGCACCGAGCCATACACGATCGCCAATAGTGATTGGTTTTGCATATTCAAGCCCTCGAACCCGAACAGCTGCATCGATAGGATGCAATGGTGTAATCAGGCTTACGCGAGGTCCAAACATCACATCGTCTCCAATAGTGATTGGTGCAACATCCAAAAAAATACAATCCACATTGGCATAAAAATTTTCACCAATGTGTGTGTTAAAACCATAATCGACTTGAAGTGGCGGATTCACATAAATAGATTTTCCTGTACTCCCAAACAATTGTTTCTCTAAAGCAATAATTTCTTTTTGATCCATTAGGCTGGTTTGATTTATCTTTTGGGCAAGTACTCTTTCTGGTTGTGGATCATACTCTTTTTCAATCTTAGATGCTCTATAAAGTTGTCCTGAAATCATACGTTGATACTCTGACATGGCTTCTCCTCTCAATATTGCATCCAGTATATCAAATTATGATAGGAAAAAATATTAAAAAGTAAGCACTAAAAAAATCCCCAACTTAAGTAGGGATTTTTATTTTTACATGTTTTCCACTGCAGCTTTAACAAAGGCTTGATAAAGCTCTTCTGGACGGTTTGGACGTGATTGTAATTCTGGGTGATATTGACAAGCAACGAAGAATTTCTTATCGGTTAACTCAACGATTTCGACCAAACGGTTGTCTGGGGAAACACCAGAGAATGTAAAGCCTGCCGCTTCAAATTGTTCACGATATTTATTATTAAATTCATAGCGGTGACGGTGACGACGTTGAACGACATCCGCATCGTTATATGCCGCACGTGCTTTAGTGTTTGCTTTTAGTTTTGATGGGTAGAGTCCTAAGCGCAAGGTTCCTCCCATGTCTTCAACATCAACTTGGTCACGCATGATATCGATAATTGGATATGGTGTTTCTGGGTTTAATTCGTAAGAATGTGCCCCTTCCATGCCGAGAACATTGCGCGCAAACTCCACGCATGTCATTTGCATACCCAGACAGATCCCCAACATTGGAACGTCGTTTTCACGTGCATAACGGATAGCCGAAATTTTACCTTCTGATCCACGTTCACCAAACCCACCAGGAACGATAATACCATGTGCATCTTTCAAACGTGCAGCAGCATTGCTATCGTCCAAGTCATTGGCATTTACCCAGTCCAATTCGATATCGCTGTCTGCTGGGTATCCGGCATGTTTCAATGCTTCTGTCACTGAGATATATGCATCTGGTAATTCTACGTATTTCCCAACCAAGGCAATCTTGACTTTTTTCTTGAGGTTCATCACATGGTCAACCATTGCTGCCCACTCTGTCATATCAGCTGCAGGTGCATCAAGTTTCAAGTGATCACAAACGATTTGATCCATGTTTTGCTCTTGCAAGTTTAACGGAATTTGGTAAAGATGTTCCACATCTAGAGACTGGATAACTGCTTCAGGATCAACGTCACAGTACATAGCTACTTTATCACGCATTTCCCGTGTGATTGGAACTTCTGTACGAAGCACCAACATATTCGCTTGGATACCATACTCACGTAATGTTTTTGTTGCATTTTGTGCAATTTTTGTTTTCAACTCCCCAGCTGCACGCAAGTGGAGGATTGGCACAGTGTGAATGTACATCACATTATCTGAACCAACTTCGGCTTTCATTTGACGTAGAGCCTCAATAAACGGAAGGGATTCCATATCACCTACTGTACCACCCACCTCAGTGATGATAACATCCGCATCAGTCATAGTTGCTGCACGCTTAATTTTTTCTTTTAATGTATCCGTAACGTGAGGTACCATTTGAACTGTGGCTCCAAGGTACTCCCCTTTACGCTCTTTGCGTAAAATTTCAGAGTAAACTTTACCTGAAGTTACATTTGAGTATTTATTAAGATTGATATCAATAAAACGCTCGTAGTGTCCAAGGTCAAGGTCTGTTTCAGCACCATCGTCTGTAACAAAAACCTCACCGTGTTGATAAGGACTCATTGTCCCTGGGTCAATATTAAGATACGGATCAAATTTTTGTACAGTTACTTTAAGGCCACGATTTTTGAGCAAACGTCCCAAAGACGCTGCAACAATACCCTTACCCATTGATGATGTACCACCACCTGTGACGAAAATATACTTAGTTGCCAATGCGAAATCTCCTCTGTTTTCTATATTAAGCCTGGGAAAATATAATGGAAAAATAGTTGCTTTTTTATTTTTCCTAATGAGGCGCTTAGGCAAAGCTCCGTAGAGCTTGCCATCCATCAATTAGTGGTTTTAGCCACAAATGTTGGTAGCGAAACAAAAAAATAAGCTCCCTTTTGTAAGGGAGCTTCTGACTTTACCGCAAAAAGCGGTGCCCGAATATTATTCTATATGATTTTGATTTTTTTGTCAAGGTCCTAGATTTTATCTGGAGTAAAAAAGAGGATAAGAACATCTATCCTCCTTTTAGAAATTAGTGAATATCAGTAGGACTCGCGAGCAACTGGTTTCCCTCTGAGGTCATCTACTTCGACTTTAAATGTCATCTGCACCTCCCTCTTTATTGTTAAAAAACATTTTCTCACACTTTGTCCTTATTACCAACTGATATGCAAAATTTCCAGTGAGGTACTTATCCAGACTTTTACTTACTCATAACTTGCACGTTCCCCACCAATAAGCTTAGGACGTGATTTGAGAGCTGTGACATGCGCTCCGCCAAGTTCTTTCAAGAGAGGTCGCACAGGGATTTGGACATGCTTTACGTGCATTCCAATAGCTGTATCGCCAATATCGAGTCCAGCATATGCCGTGATATGCTCAACTTCTACTGGTGCCTTAAATAGCTTATAAGCTGCGACTTGTCCACTCCCTCCTGCATGAAGCTGTGGAACAACAGAAACGATTTCCAAATCTTTTTTGTCCGCCAATTCTTGCTCTACAAGTAAAGCACGGTTAAGGTGTTCACAAGCCTGGACAGCTAAATAAATATCCCGCGCCTTGAGTGCTTCGTAAATCGTTCCGACAATCACTTCGCCGATCTCAGCTGAGGAGTTCTTACCAATTGTACCGCCATTGACTTCGGAACTAGATAGGCCCAAGACAAAAATCTGTCCAGCTTTTATCTCTGTTTTTGCAATAACATCTTCAATAATTGTTTTTGTTTCTTCTTTAATTTGTTTTAAGTCCATGAAGAGCACCTGATTTCTTAAGAATTTCTGTAAGAAGCAAAGCAACGACAAAACCGACACTGGTTTGCACGGCATTGATTGCCATGTCTGGTAATGCCACGGCTAAACTTCCAACAATAAACATATCTGCTATAAAATAACCGCCGACCATAACCACAGTAGCCAACACGTAATTAAGTGCTTTATTTTTTGTTATAACACCTAAATAACCTTGGAGTCCATGAATGACTAAAGTAAAGAACATGTATGCCGCATATCCCGCAATAAAATCATTGAGAAAACCTGCTAGTGCACCAACAATTAGACCTTCACGTTTTCCAAGAAGCATTGCTGTCGTGAAAATACCCGCATCAAGCAAGGTAAAATAACCACCAGGAATAGGTATTTTTGTGAAATAGCCTAAGACAAATGTCAAGGCAGCTAACAAAGCCAACAGGGTTAATTTTTTAGTTGAGTACTTCATTGCTCCTGCTTTCTTTTACTTTTCAAAGTTTGCTCGAATTCTACTCCATAACGTTTGTCAGCAGACTTTGGTGTATTTTTTATTGATTTAACTACAAAGTCAACAGCTTCTCGCGTTGCTGCGGCTAAAGTTTTACCATTAGTTAACTCTGCAGATAAAACAGAACCGAAGATATCTCCAGTGCCATGATAAGCTCCTGGCAATTTTTCTGCCAAAACATAGTCAATCTGTCCGGTACTTCTTGCAGCCGCGGCTCCAATATATTTTTCATCAAGCATAACACCCGTCAAAACAACATTTTTTGCTCCACGTGCTTGTAATTTTTCAATGAGCATTTCAATAAATGCTTCTGACTGCACACCTTCTTGGTAAGGTGTTCCTGTTAAAAGGCACGCTTCTGTGATATTAGGCAAAAGAACATCTGCATAAGGCAAAAGTTCACCCATTTTTTCTACAAAGTGTATATCGAAAACACTATATAGTTCCCCATGATCAGCCATGACTGGATCAATTATAGCCAGATTATTCGCATCTTTATATATGCCAATCAATTCTTTGAGCACGTCAATTTGTTCCGCAGAAGCCATAAAGCCACTATAAATTCCATCCATATGGAGATTTAATTCTTGCCAGGCTTGAATAATGTTGCGCATTTCATCTGTAAGATCAAGATAAGTAAAGTTGGTAAAACCACCTGTATGTGTTGATAAAAGCGCTGTGGGCAATAGTCGACACTCTATGCCGTAAGCACTAATAATCGGAAGCGCCACTGTTGAGGAACAACGACCTACGCAAGAAATGTCATGTACAGCAACAATATTTTTAGTCAAAATAAATTACCTCCTTGAGATAGAGCCCTTCTGGGGCAGCAGTCGGACCTGCTAGGTCGCGATTTTTACTTTCTAAAATCTTTTTAATTTGCGAGACAGGCATCCGCCCATTTCCTATTTTAATCACAGTTCCCATCATATTACGAACTTGTTTATAAAGAAACCCATTGCCCCGAAAAATAAATTTATAGTTTTCATCGTCTAGTTTTACAAGCTCAGCTTGAGTTATCGTTCGTATCTTATCTTCAACTGTAGCACCAGCTGCTGTAAAGCCAGTAAAGTCATGTGTACCAACCAAATCTGCTAGAGCTTGTCGCATCAAATCTTCATCAAGTTGATAGCGAAAATGTGCACGATACAAACGGTGAAAAGGACTCCGAACTTTACTGTTTTCCAGAAAATACTCATAAATCTTTTCATGCTTGTTAAAGCGAACATGAAAATCCTCTTCAACTTGTATGACTTCACGAAAGGCAATATCTGATGGGGTTTGCGTGTCCAAAGCGAAACGTAAACGTTCCTCATCTCGCTGCCCTTTTAAGTCAAAATGAATACGCTGAGCATGCGCATGCACTCCCGAATCTGTACGTCCTGAGCCATGCAATATCACAGTCTGGTGAGAATTTAATTTTGTCAAAACTTTTTCAATCTCTTCTTGTACAGTCCGTTGATTATTTTGGGTTTGAAAACCTGCAAAATTTGTGCCATCATAAGCAATCGTTGCCATATATCTAGTCATGTTTATATTATAGCAAAATCAAGTATAGATTTGTCTAACCTAATTTAGAGTTTCCCTTATTCTGCAAACTTTCTACTCTATTTTGAAAACCCTTTAATGCGACCAACCTTGCATTATTTAGGTTAGAAGCTCTTTTACACAACAATGCTATATGTCAATATAGAAGCCAGAAATGCCCACATACGTTTTGGAGTCACCCAAAGGAACCTTTTGCTAAGAAAGCCAGATGTTCTCATCATTACCATCATCAAAGCTATACCAATGCAAAGTATTGTCTGAAAAAGACTGGCCCCTACTTCTTGCTTTGCGTTCTTTACTAACTTTTGAATAGACATTTTCTAGATTAGTATCAAAACGCGCTGCAAGTTCACTGGCTGTTCCACAATCTAAAAATGCTTCTCCTCTATAAACCGCATATAACTTTTTCATCGTCTTTCTCCTTAATCATTTTGATGCAAGTTGGCAAGCATTTTTTCTCTTTGCATCTTACGCCGCATTCTACGTTTCTCCTTACTTTCATGCTTGCGTCGCTCTATTTCTAGCTTGAGCAGTTCCTCCTCAAAGACTAATTCTTCCTGCTTGCTTTTCCTTTGCGATATTTTAACTCTTTCTTTAGCCCTAGAAACTTTTGTCTGGATTATTGTCATATCTTCTTCCTTTCTATACCTTTTTTCAACTCACATCTTTTATAGAACTTTTGTCTATCTCAATTTGACTTTTGTATACTAATAAGCTACAATTAATGTAGAATGAAAAACCTATTGATTGGTGTGTATATTCTCACTCACACATACCTTATAGGACTTCTTTATAAAAGTTGCAAATCTTCTTTACAAGAAACATTATAGCATATTGGTATAAAATGTCAAACGAAAAATATACTAATATGCTACAAACAGATAAAGCTATTCTGAAAGGTTAATAAATTTGGATTTATACGAAAAAATAAAAGAGTTAGCGGCCCAAAAGCATGTATCCATCAGACAAATTGAAGAACATCTGGGCTATGGTAATGGAACAATACGCCGCTGGAGTAAACAAACACCTGGTGTTGATAAAGTAACAGCAGTCGCCAAATACTTTAATGTCAGTGTTGATTATCTCCTTGGACACCAAGAAAAAAACAATCATCAAGAACCTATCGACCTTGCTCCTTTAGTAGACGAGAGTAAGGTTGACTGGGACGAATGGGTGTCTTTTGATGGCAAACCACTTACTGATGAAGTAAAAACGGCATTAAAACTTATTTTAGGTAAGCGTCTTGAAGACTAAATGGGGGCTCTATGAACGAACAGGAACTAATAGAGCGTATAATCCTTGAGATAGAAAAATATGGAATTGAAGTTATCGGGGACAACTATTTTCCATTGGATGCTGTCACACATAACAGAAAAAAGATTACTATTTTTAATCCGAAAACGGTCAAGGCCTTTAAGTTGTGCCATGAGTTAATGCACATTAAGAATAATGATCGCTATCGTCTTGGAGAATGTGATACAACCAGCCCTCAGGAGAAACGAACAAATAAAGAAGCTATCCTCTTCCTCTGGGATATCTTTGTGTCCGAAGGCGGAAATTTTGAACTCTTCCAAAAATTTATCGAAATTTCTGGTTGTCCATGTGACACTTCTTTTGCGCTACTCTGTAAAGTGAACGAGGAAGTGATACACGCATTAAACAAATCAGACAGCCGAACGAAAGATTTTAGCACGATGTCGCTCAAAGAATGTGTGATTGACTACATCTCACACTTTGATGTTGTTGAGCAAATCAATACTTATCAATTTCTTGAAGCCTATAATTTGCCTTATGAGGATTATGATGCTGCCGTCGAAATTTTTAAAAAGATTTTAAAGTTGGATTACGCGTGCTAACTTTGAACTAATGCGGAGTACGCCTTTCGATATATAGTATAAAATAAAGCACTTCCCATGAAGTGCTTTATTTTTTTAATTTAAAAAGCCATCTTTTAAGCTTTACTTTTAGAACAAAAAATGCCCCGCCACGAAGGCGGAGCGAGGTTTGGCACCATGATCCGAGGGGGATTCGAACCCTCGACCGTTCGCTTAGAAGGCGAATGCTCTATCCAGCTGAGCTATCGGACCAAAATAGACAAGTAGATTTTTACACTACTTGTCTAGTCTATCATATTTTTCTAATTGAAGCAATTATTGTCCTGTATAAGGATCAACATAAGTGGTTGTACCATCTGCACTCGCACCTCCCATTCCTGGGTCAGTTGTTCCATATGCTGCGCCATCGTCTACAGAAGCCCCATAAGGATCTGGGGTAGTTGCATCAGCCTGACTTTCTTCAGAAGATTTTGTTTTATCCGATGAAGTTGGCTTATCACTTGTCGCTGCGCTACCATCTGTCGCAACATAGGTAGCAGAATTGCTGCTGTCAAGATTTACAAAAGAACCATTGACATCAATACCATAAACAGTTGACTTGCCATTTTCTGTTACTGTTGCTGAAGGCATGAAATAGGCATCAGGTATATTACCAGTTAATGTTTCGTATGTAATTAAATTATTACTTAAACTATTGCCTGTCTCTTTTTTCAGAGAGTTTCGTAAAGCGTTTTGAACGGCTAAAGTCGTATTTGTAGATAACAGCTGATAAGAACCACCATCTCCTGGATTCATATAATCAATCCCTTGATATTGAATCGAAACTACTTTATTGAAACAATCTCTATAACCTAATAAAGAAGTTAAAGTTGAGCCATTGATTGGAATATTTGTTTTGATGTCTTCACTAATATCGTCCAAGAATTTTTGATATTGAGTGATATTGTTCAATGCCAAGAGCTTCGTCACAACTGCTGAAATAACTTCACGCTGGTGTGCTGCACGACCATAGTCTCCATTAGGTAAGTGATGGCGATCACGCGAATAAACCAGCGCTTGGTCTCCATTAATGTGTTGTTTACCTGGTGGAACTTTCGCAGTGTACTCCGGCTCTGTGTCAGAGATATAAAGAGTCTGCCCAGTTGTATTGTCAATATCAATACCGCCCACATCATTGACCAAGTTGACCAAGCCATCAAAGTTAATCATGAGGAAGTTATCAACATTAATACCAGCCTGTTCTCCGATTGTCTTCATGGCATATTGGACACCTGTTTCCAGCCCTCCTGCATTATACCCCATCGGATAAGCGGCATTCATCTTCTGTGTCGAAACAGTATTACCTTTATTATCCAAAATGTTTGACATGACATCTCGCTCAAGAGAAACCATCGTTGTTGTATTCGTTTTGGGATTAAGGGTCATAACGATCTGTGAGTCAGAGTTACCATCCCAGCTGGTTGATCCTCCGCGGTCAGCTCCTCCAGTATCGACACCCATGAGTAAAATTGTTAATGGCTCAGTCGCTTTGATAATTTTTCCCGCATCTGTGCTTCCAACTTCCGCATAGGTTTTCGAAAATGCTTTTGTTGTGCTATCTAAAACTGTCGAAACATAGACAGTGGCTGCTCCAGCCGTTAAGGCGATGATCCCAACGATCATCAACAGCGATTTTTTCCAAAGTTTCATAGTAAAATTATATCAAATTTCTACAAATAAACAACAGGAAATGAAAAAAGCAACCAGATAAGCTTCTTTTTTCCTATCTGATCACTCTTATTTCACTTAGAAAAATTTGACCATTTGATACACATCTATCAATTGTCCATGTTCATCGCGTGCGCCATATTTTTGGACTGTTTCAAGCTCAAAACCAAACTTTTCATATAAATGGATAGCTGCTTTGTTGCGTTTTTGAACAGTTAATTCAAGTCGCTTTATCACGTCCATCTCCTCAATCCATTCAAGGGCATCCTCAAATAAAAAAGAAGCAATACCATAACCTTGAAATTGTGAACTTACAGCAATAAAAATATCCCCAATATGGCGTATGCGATAGTGAAAATCTGCCGTAATATGTAGAACGCCAGCAATTTCTTGACCAATAAAGGCTAGAAAATAAGCGTTGTTGTCCTTCGTAAGAATCTGTGTCAAGTAATCTTGCATCTGCGTGGGCGACATAAGAATCCCCGCCTCATCTAAAGTCAAAAAATGACTTTCTTTTCCTACCTGATTAAGAAAAGCAATAAGCTTTATGCTATCTTCAGGAGTTGCTTCACGAATCAGTAACTCTGTGCTCATAATTCTCCTAGTAGTGCCTCATAGCGTTGTCCATGTGGAAGAAGTTCTAAGACACGTTCAGCATCCGTTGCAAAGCCGTCTGCGTATTTATCAAATTTCACTTCTAAGTAGGCTTCAGGTAGACTTTCTCCCAGTAGCTCGCCCCATTCAATAACAGAAACGCCTTCACCAAAAAGATAATCGTCAAGGTCAAAGCTGTCAGGATCATCTCCTGCACGGTAAACATCCATATGATATAAAGGGAGCTTTCCTTCCTCGTATTCTCGTACAATGGTGTAAGTTGGGCTCTTGATCATCTGCGAAATTCCTAAGCCCACAGCTAAACCCTTCACAAAGGTTGTTTTACCTGCACCAAGTTCTCCTGTCAAAACAACAATATCTTGTGCTTGAAGAAGGCCACCTAAACGCTCTGCAAATGTGAGCATCTTTTCTTCATTAACTTTTAATTTCATAGCCTTATTATAGCACAACTCAACAAGTGAACTTTAGTAATTAAATCCCGGAAAGCGGAAATGATTGTTTTTCGCTAAGTCTTGTGTGACTCTAGCAAAGTCTAAAGGAGTCTTGTCTTTGGCCATTGACTACTTCCCTCTTTCATGCAGTATGTCTGGGAACAAAAAAAGATTCCTTACGAATCTTTTTCTTTTATAGTTTTACGCCAATTTCTTCTTTGACTACGTCAACTATTGTGTCAACAACTTCATTTACTTCTTCATCTGTTGGTGCTTCAGCCATAACACGGAGAAGGGGTTCTGTTCCACTTGGGCGGACAAGGATGCGGCCTTTGCCGTTCATTTTTTCTTCCATGGCCGTAATAACTTCACGTATAGCTGGAATATCCATTGCCCCTTCTTTAGCAGCGTTATTTGCTACACGAACATTTACAAGTTTTTGAGGATAAATTGTGACTTCAGCTGCTAGTTCTGATAATTTTTTACCTGTTTCACGCATGACTTTTACAAGTTGGATAGCTGAGAGTTGTCCATCACCGGTCGTATTGTAGTCCAAGAAGACCATATGACCTGACTGTTCACCACCAAAATTGTAACTATTTTTACGCATTTCTTCCACAACATAGCGGTCACCTACAGCCGTTACTACGGAATTCATACCTGCTTCTTCCAATGCTAAATGAAAACCAAGATTAGACATTACAGTTGTAACTACGGTATCTTTTGCTAATTTCCCTTGCTCAAGGAGATACTTCCCAACGATGAACATAATTTTGTCACCATCAACGATATTGCCATTTTCATCTACTGCGATAAGACGATCCGCATCACCATCGAAAGCCAGACCAATGTCGCTTCCAGTTTCTACAACCGTATCTGCTGTTTTCTCTGGGTGTGTTGAACCAACACCGTCATTAATATTAAGTCCATTTGGATTTTCACCAATCACTGTGAGTTCGGCATTTAAATCAGCAAACACAGCACGCGCAGATGTATATGAAGCACCATTAGCTGTATCGAGTACAATTTTGTAACCTTCAAAATCGCCTTCAGCTGTTGTTTTCAAAAATGCTTGATATTTACGTACAGCTTCATTATAATCGTGTAAAATTCCCAAACCTTCAGCAGAAGGTCGTGGTAATTTATCTTCTTCAGCATCAATCAAAGCTTCGATTTCTAACTCTTTATCATCGTCAAGTTTAAAACCATCTGCTCCGAAGAACTTAATTCCGTTATCCAAGGCTGGATTATGGCTGGCAGAAATCATAACCCCTGCAGAGGCTTCTTCTTTACGGACCAAATAAGCCACTCCTGGTGTAGCAATAACACCCAAATCATAAACCTCAATCCCTACTGATAACAGACCTGAAATAAGGCTTGTTGAAAGCATCTGACCCGAAATACGTGGATCACGTGCTACATACACTTTTGGTGTTCCGATTTCATGTTGGCTAAGAACATAGCCACCAAAGCGCCCAAGTTTAAAGGCCATTTCTGGCGTTAACTCTACATTTGCCTCTCCACGAACGCCATCTGTTCCAAAATATTTACCCATTTTATTCTTCTCTTTTCTTTTTTTACTTATTTATTTTTTTACTGGAGTCATTGTTACTTCTACTTGACTAGGTTTCACACTTGCTCCATCTGCCTGTATATCGACATTTACAGTCTCTTTTTCCGTAATATTAGATATGTTTACCGTCGCATCAACACTATTAATCTTATCTAGAGCACTTTGTTCTCCTGAAATGGTGACTGTCTTCTGAGAGAGAGACGTCTTCATGTCTGAAAGACTTTGGTCAAGTGTTCCCGTTTTCTTCACATTAACTGGGACTGTTTTTGACGGCTTTTCTACGCTCACTTTCATTTGCACTGTCGCCGGACTGATTTGTGCGGGAAGTAATTTTCCGTCAGCATCAACTGCATGCAAGGTAACCGTACCAGAGTAATCATCATTTAAGTATGCATCACTTGGTAAGGCCGCTTGGATGGCATGGATTTGTTTGATGCTTGTTTCCCCTGCTGTTACTTTGACTTTTTCTTGACTCAGCTTGATGTCATTAACTTTGAAACCATCTGGTAGCTGCGCTTGTTCAATCAAGGGTGTTACATTAAATTCAGCACTGGCTTTCTTTTCTAAGCGAACGGTCAAGGTTGTAGGTTCAATTTGTGCATTTATGCCATTAGGAAGTTGTTGGATACGTACGGGCATCGTCACTGTTCCTTCTTTTGCATTGGATAAATCCACCACAAGATAAAAGTTCCGAGAATCCGGGTTTTCTTCTGTATTAATCTGAACGCGATTGTAACTTGTCAGGTAGACATTAGCAGTATTATTATAACCACTGGCAAAATATTCATCTGAATTATACTTAATTTCAATTGGTACATTGGAAATAGTTGTCGTATAAACTTCTCCAGTTGTTGAGTTACCTTGATTTCTCAACGCAGCAGAGCTTGCATTAAAGAATAAAATTACTGCAAAGAAAATGGAAGCTAAGATTGTAAAAAGTTTTGAAGCGAAAAAATTATTTCTCATTATTTTTTGCCTCCTGTTTCTTCTGGTCCCAAAATAGCGATAAGTTTTTCATGGAACACTTCTTTTGAAATATCCGCGTACAACTCACCATTATAAGCGATAGATATTCCTCCTGTTTCTTCCGAAACAACAAGAACTAAAGCATCTGAAGATTCTGATAAACCAATAGCTGCACGATGTCGTGTCCCAAACTCTTTGGATATTCCCGTTTTCTCAGTTAAAGGAAGGTAGGCACTGGTTACAGCAATTTTATCATCTTGAATAATCACTGCCCCATCATGTAAAGGCGTATTCGGGATAAAGATATTGATGATTAACTCACTGGAGATATCTGCATCTAATCTTATCCCTGTTGAAGCATATTCACTCAGAGTTTGTGTTCGCTCAATAGCAATGAGTGCTCCAATTTTACGCTCAGACATATAGGCAAAAGATTTTTCATATGCCTCAATATAGCTATTGATAGACCGGTTGCGTCCACCGGATAACCGATTGGTCGTCCGACCTAATCCTTCCAAAGCTCTACGTATTTCTGGTTGAAAGATAATAACACCGGCAATCGCACCATAGGTAATTACTTGATTGAGTAGCCACTCTAAAGTGGTCAAACCGATCAAACCAGCAACTATTCTTATGAGAACAAAAATAATAACACCACGTACTAAGCTGACCAGCTTTGTGCCTTGTACAAAACGCATAGCTAAATAAAGAAAAAAGCTTACAATAGCGATATCGATGATTGAAATGAACACACGCCAAGGCGATTGGTTTAACTCCAATATTTTTTGCCAGAAGTCAAGATTAAAAATTTGACTAAAATCACTCACATACTGCCCTCCTCACTGACTTATTCTTTACTATTATACCAAAAATACATTTCTTTATGTTATCTCCCACATAAAGAAAAAGCGACCTACACTAAGTTGCCGCTTTTCTCTTTTTTATTTTGCTTGACGTGCAGCTTTTCGTGCAGCTCGTCTTGCCTCACGCTCAGGATCTACTGGGCGTTCTTTTCTTTCTCTTTTTTCACGAACTGGCTGCGCAGCTTTTTTATCCGAAGCTTTTGCTTCACGAGCAATAAATTTTTCGTAATCCCCTGACATTCGGGCATACCGTAAGAATTTTTTCTTCGCATCTGCCGCAGCTTTTGCATAAAGCAATTCTGCTTGCTCTGCATTGACCTTCATAAGATTGGCAAAGCGAGACTGTTTCACCAACAATTCTCTGACTTGTCCAAAATCTGGACGTTTAAAATCTAATGTCAGAGGATTTTTTCCAACTTCTTCAAGTGCTGGATTGTAGCGGTAAAGTTGCCAATATCCACTGTTTACTGCAGCTTTTGCTTCATCAAGCACCTTGCTCATTCCCTCATAGTTTCCATGTGTAATACATGGTGTATAGGCAATAATTAGAGAAGGGCCCTTATGTTTTTCCGCTTCATCAAAGGCTTTGATTGTTTGCATCATGTTTGCACCACTTGCGATTTGAGCGACATAAACATTGCCGTAAGTCATAGCCATAAAGCCAAGATCTTTCTTCGCAGCAACCTTTCCGCCAGAAGCAAACTGCGCAATCGCACTTGCCGGTGTACCTTTGGAAACCTGTCCACCTGTATTGGCATAAACTTCGTTATCCATAACGAGGATATTTACATCTGCACCGCTGGCAATAACGTGATCCAGACCACCAAATCCAATATCATAGGCCCAGCCATCGCCACCAAAAATCCACTGTGTAGGTTTTACAAATTGGTCTTTTTCATTATATATTTCTTGTAGCAGAGCTGAATTTTCTTTTTCCTCTTTGAGCACGGCTTTGAACTTTTCAGCACGTGCTCTTGTACCTTCAGAATCTTCCAGGTGCTCCAGCCAATCCTCAGCTAACTGTGCTAAGGTATCCGACATTTCAGGTAGGGCTACCTTAACCTGTGCTGCAAGTTTTTGCCGTCTTGTTTGACTCGCAAACCACATACCATAACCGTATTCAGCATTATCTTCAAAGAGCGAATTTGACCATGCTGGACCTTGACCAACATTATTTGTGGCATAAGGGGCAGCCTGTGTCCCCCCATAAATAGAAGAACATCCTGTGGCATTGGAGATCATCATACGATCACCAAACATCTGTGTAAGCAGTTTGATATAAGGCGTTTCCCCACAGCCAGAACACGCACCAGAAAACTCAAAGAGTGGTTGGTTAAACTGTGTAGCAGCGACTGTACCAGAGCGTGCTGGATTTTCTTTTTGCTTAAGTGTCATCCCAAAAGCCCAGTTGATGGCTTGAGTTTTTTGACTTTCATAAGGTACCATTTTTAGGGCTTGCCCTTTTTTCGGACAAGCTTCCACGCAGAGTCCACAGCCTGTACAATCCTCTACGGAAACTTGAATCCGGTACTTCAGACCGTCTTTGCCACGGTAATCCATCACACTGAAGCCTTCTGGCGCCACATTCCATTCATCTTCATCTGCGAGGAAAGGACGAATGGCAGCATGTGGACAGACAAAAGAACATTCATTACATTGCGTACATGCAGCGCCGTTCCATTCTGGAACTTCCAAAGCAATGCCGCGTTTTTCAAAAGCAGATATTCCTAGCGGACTACTTCCTGCTGCTACATTGGTAGCCACATCCTGAACAGTTAATTGATCACCTTCAAAGGCATTGACCTTATCTAAAAAGTTGAAAACATAGCGTTTACGTGCTGTATCTGCCGGAGCGGCTTTGGTAACTTTTTCTTCTGTGTCAGCCCATGAGGTAGGTACTTTTACTTCATGTAAATGATGCAGGGCTGCTTCCATAGCTTGTAAATTTTGCTCTACAATCTTTGGCGATTTACGGGCATACTTCTGTGCATCCTCTTTAAGAATCGCATAGACCTTATCAAAGGGCATAATGTTGGTCAACTTAAAGAAAGCAACTTGCATGATGGTATTAATGCGTCGCCCCAAACCAGTGGTTTGTGCAATCTTAGCAGCATCGATTGTGTAGAAACGAATCGCATGTTCCGCAATATACTTTTTAAGCTGGGCAGGTAAATTTCGATCAAGTTGTTCATCTGTCCAGCTTGTATTAAGGAGGAAAATCCCTCCAGGGCGCAAGCCTTTTGTTAAATCATATTGGCGCACATAAGTTGTATTATGGCAGGCTACAAAGTCAGGATGCGAAATCATATACTCCGACTGAATAGGACTATCACCAAAGCGCAAATGACTTACGGTCAGTCCACCTGATTTTTTCGAATCGTACTCAAAGGCACCTTGAACATATTTGTCCGTATGGTCACCAATGATTTTGATAGCAGCTTTATTTGCACCCACGGTCCCATCTGAACCAAAGCCCCAAAATTTTGCTTGATAAGTATCTGCTGAAGTGAGATCCAAGTTCCCTGCAAGCGGTAAGGAAAGATGAGTCTGATCATCATCTATACCGATAGTAAAGCTTTTCTTCACAGATTTATTTTTCAGCTGCTCGAAAACTGCCACGATGTGCTCTGGTCGCGTATCTTTACCACCTATACCGTAACGTCCACCAATAACAGAAATATTTTGCTCAAACAGCAAATCTTTAATATCGAGTAAAAGAGGCTCAGCATTACTTCCTGCTTCTTTTGTCCGGTCAAGTACGGCAAGTGAAGTCACCGTTTTAGGTAATTTTTCAAGAAAATTTTCTGAGGGAAATGGACGGTAAAGATGGATATTCAAAAAGCCCACTTTGCGCCCTTGATGATTCAGGTAATCAACAGTTTGTTTAACTGTTCCGGCAACAGATCCCATACTTACAATAACTTCTTCGGCATCTGGTGCTCCATAGTAATCTACCAGATCATAATCCGTCCCACGCAAGTGATTTATTTCCCGCATGTATTTTTGCACGAGTTGAGGAAGTTCCTCATAATATGGATTGACCGTTTCACGCTGTTGGAAATAGATATCAGCATTCTGATTGGTTCCTGACACAGTTGGATGGTCTGGATTCATCGCACGTTGACGGAAAGCACTTAATTTCTCTTGATTAATCAATTTTGCTAGGTCTTCGTAATCCAGAACATCAATTTTTTGGATTTCATGTGAGGTGCGAAAACCATCAAAGAAGTTTAAAAAGGGCACCGATGCTTCAATTGTTGTCAGGTGGGATACAGCTGACAAGTCCATAACTTCTTGGACGCTAGATGCTGCTAACATGGCAAAACCTGTGGAACGCGCTGCCATAACATCCGAATGATCGCCTGAGATATTCAGTGCACCTGTTGCAATAGCACGTGCTGCCACGTGGATAACCCCAGGAAGAAGTTCGCCTGCCATCTTATACATATTGGGCAACATCAGTAAAAGCCCCTGAGACGAGGTAAATGTTGTTGCTAGAGCTCCAGCTTTTATGGCACCATGCAAAGCTCCAGCAGCACCTGCTTCTGATTGCATCTCGCTCAGTTTAACAGGTTGTCCCCAAATATTTTTGCGGCCCGAAATCGACCAAGCATCTGTATAATCAGCCATTGGTGAACTTGGCGTAATGGGGTAAATCATTGCAATTTCAGAGAAAGCATACGCAACATGTGCGGCTGCCATATTCCCATCCATAGTTTTTTTCATGATAAAGTCCTTATGTAAAAGCATTTATTTGGTTTTTCATCAGAAAAAACGGTGTCATTTGTTTTTTCTGTGGAAATATTCCTGAAAATCCAAGAGCTCTTACGCTTAAATTTTTGACTACTTCTATTTTAGCACTTTTAATTATAGGCTCCATGAGTGATGAGTGTCAAACACTTTTGACAAAAAGAGTGTTCACTGTAAGTAAACCACAACTTTCCTAGCCTCATTTTCATAGGTAAAAGCCAACACATAATAATAAAAAGGTACTTTTAATAAGCACCTTTATTTTTCTCCCAAATTTCTGTCAAATAATTTAAAGTTAGGCAGTCCGTCTGAGGCACTAAAGTAATGTCGGAGCCCAAGTCTTCCGCACACCCTACTCCAACAGGTAAACTTCCCGCAGCTTTAATAGCTGTAATTCCTGCCTGTGCATCTTCAATTCCAATGGCTTCTTCTGGAGAAATACCAACTCCTGCTGCTGCCGCTTGGAAAATATCTGGTGCTGGTTTTGAGGCTGCAACCTTTTCTGGATTTGCTATAAAATCAAAATAAGGGGTTAATGCCATACGCTCCAAAAGTATCGGACCATTTTTAGAAGCTGAAGCCAAAGCAATTTTAATATCACAGTCCTTTAATTCTTGCAGCAACTCTAAAATCCCTGGATAAACGTCTGCTGGACTGACTTTTTGAATCATCTGTAAATAATTGTCATTTTTCCGTTTTGTTAGTGTGGCAAATTCTTCCATAGAAAAATCATTTTCTCGGTTTCCTAAAGATAATATTTTCCTCAAAGAATCCTCTCGTGAAACGCCTTTGAGTTGCTCATTAAATGTACGATCGACTCCCTCAATTCCTAGTTCCTCTGCTAAAATTCGCCACGCCTGATAATGGTATTCTGCGGTATCTGCAATCACCCCGTCAAGATCAAATAAAACTGCTTTAAACATGCTCAATTTCTCCAATTTCAAATATTTTAGTTTGTCCTTTGAACTTAATCTTAAATCTAAGCCCTTTTATCTCCTTCGGGAGATTATTTTTGACAGCAAAACCATCAGCTGTGAGATGTAAACCTGCAAAGCCGTAAATTAACCCTAGCCAAGAGCCTCCCATATTGGCCGCGTGAATGCCATGGCTGGCATTCCCTTGCAGGTCAGTCAGGTCCATTGTAGCCGCATCTTTAAAGAATTCATAAGCTAAATCATGACGTCCTAAATGGCTCGCGACAACACCATAAACCGCACGTGACAAGCTACTGTCATGGGTGGTCATTGGTTCATAATAATCAAAGTCCCGCCCCATTTGTTCACGCTTTGTTTCATCGGCGAAAATCATATGCCCAAGTAAAGTATCCGCTTGCTTTAAAACCTGATGTTTATAAATTTTCATGGGATGATAATTAAGCAGTAAGGGATAATTCTCTGAAGGTGTATCTTCAAAATGCCAGACTTCTTTCGTCAAGAAAGATTCATCTTGCGGCGTAATACCAGCTTCATTGACAGGTACAAAATACATTTTCTGAGCCGCTTCATCCCATAATTTACACTTCTCATCTTTATCACCAAATTGCTGAGCAAGTTCGGCAGCGTATTTCAAGTTTTGTTGGGCCATTTTATTCGTATAGTAATTATTATTAACCAAAGCTGTATACTCATCTGGTCCAGTGACTTCGTGAATCTCAAAACCTCGTTTTGAAAAGAAACCGTAAGATAACCAAAAATTGGCCGTTTCATAAATAACTGATTTGGCTGTTTCCATAAAGGCATCATCACCTGTGACTTTATGATAAAGTCTAAAAGCATGTGCAATGTCTGCATTGATATGAACTTGTCCTGTGCCTGCTGGAAAGTAGGCTGAGGTTTCTTGGCCTGAAATTGTCCGCCAAGGATATAAAGCACCTTTAAAATCAAGCTCTGCTGCTCGCGCTTGTGCGACAGGTAAAATATGTATACGATAGGTTAGGAGTTGCTTAGCCAGTTCTGGCTGCGTGTGAATAAAGAAAGGTAATAAGTACATTTCAGTATCCCAGAAATAATGTCCTTCGTATCCCTCACCTGTCAGACCTTTCGCTCCAAAGTTCGTCTTTCCATCTCGACCAGCAGAGTTGAACAGATGAAAAAGATTTACCCGAATACCTTTTTGCAGCACATCATCCCCGTTGATTTCGATATCGGAACTCTCCCAGAAGGCCTTAAAAATATCAATTTGTTGCTTTTTCAATGCTTCATAAGAATGTGTCTCAAAATGATTGGCCTTCGATATTTGGTAAAGCTGTGTCAGGCTAACATCCTGACCTTCTCTCAAATCAATTGTCCCTTCAAAAGCATCGAACTTAACATAAATTTTCAACTGACTATTTAAAGTTTGGTAGCAATTTCCTTCTTGGTGCATTTGTGTGCTGGCTTCACGCGCCCGTGGGTCAAATGCTTTCTCAGCTTGCGGCTGAATTAACCGTGCCTTTCTCGTAATCTTAGCTTGACCAGAGAAATTCAGTGCTGATATTGTCCAGTATTGGGCATACACTTGCCGATCTGCATGACTTGCAAAGGATTCTAAACTCAGCATAATTTGTTTCCCTGAAACTGTTTCATAAACAAACTTTTCATGAAGTAAACCTGTTTGCATATCTAGACAGCGCTCTTGATTTTTTAAGACTTCAAGCACTTCACCATCTATTTCGATATCGATTCGTCGTAAATCAAACAGTTTTATCATTGTTTCATGATATTTCGCATAACCATAAGCATTTTCTCCATAAATAATTTCATGTTTTTCATAAAATCCATTTACAAATACACCCGGCGTAGCTTGTGCTTTGGCTATTGGCTCACTGGCACGTATCCCCATAAAACCATTAGCTTGGGCAAAGAGAGTTTCAATATTTCCTGAAGAATGGTTGCCTATGTCCTCAAGTCGTAATTCAAAATTTTTCATTATTTATTCATCCTCGTTTTTATTTCTCTCCATCCATACGTACACCTTGTAAGAAGTAACGGTTAAAGATGATGTAGAGAACGATGATAGGTAAGATCGTGAGGATTGAAGCTGCCATCACGCGGTTCCACATCTGTCCTCCTTGGTCAGCTGATTGCAACATTTGAAGACCTACAGTCAGCGTAAATTTACTCTGTGTTTTCAAATAAAGCATGGGCGAGAGGAAATTATTCCAAAAGCCCATGAAGACGAAAACACCCTGTGTTGCAATGGATGGTTTAGCCAAGGGCATCACAATACGAAAGAAGGTTCCTACCCGTGATAAGCCATCAATACGTGCGGCTTCCTCAACGTCCTTAGGGAAATTTAAGAAAAATTGACGCATCATAAAAATATTTGAAATGTTGATTGCCATAGGTAAAATCAATGCAGCAAAGGAATCCATCATGCCCAAGTTTTGGATAATCAAATAGTTGGGGATGAGAAGAACCTGAGTGGGAACCATCATCATCGCTAAAATGCCATAATAAATGCGTTGACGTCCAGGAAACTGGAGACGAGCTAAGGCATAACCAGCCATTGTATTTAAGAAAATATTCACAGTTGTACCAATGACAGAAATAATAATAGAGTTCATCAACCACTGTGGGAAAAGAGAGCCTGAAACAGGATCAAAGAGATAGCGGTATTGTTCCAAGGTAAAGTTATCAGACCAGAGCGATAAATTTCCTGATGTAATTTCGGCTAAGGGTTTAAATGATGCTGCTACTGCCCACATGAAAGGATAGAAAGTGACAAAAGCATAGATGATCAGGATAGTATAAAGTAAGATTTTCAAGGCTTTTTGCTTTTTAGTTTTTCTCATGCCCATTTCCTCCATTCAATTTTTCAGCAATGCGTGAGACTACGAAGATGATTATCGCAAGCATAATCGCAATGACCGCTGCATACCCCATTTGATTTTGTTGACCAAAAGCATATTGGAAAATCAAGAGACTGACTGTCAAGGTTGAATTTTCAGGTCCTCCCGTTCCTCCAGAAAAGATATAGGCTTGGTCAAACATTTGGAATGTCCCAATAATACCTGTGAGCAAAACAAAGGTTGTAATCGGACGCAAATAAGGAATCGTGATATAACGCAATTTTTGAAAAGCATTCGCCCCATCGATTTCAGCTGCTTCATACATGGCATCTGGTAAATCAACCAACGAAGCAAGGTAGATGGTCATAAAGTAAGGCACAGTAGACCAAATATTCATCACCATAATTACTTTCAACGTCCAGTCTGTATCATTGATAAAGTTAATCGGTCCATCAATCAAATGGATACTTTCAAGAAAGCCATTGATTGGGCCATTAAGGTTAAAGACAAACATGAAAATCAATGTCAAAGCGGCACTTGAAGTCAAAGTGGGTAAGAAATAAATGAGTCGAAACATTTTCTTAGCTTTAATCCCCTTGGAAGCTAAAATGTAAGCAATGACTAAGGCGATAATCGTTTGCACAGGCACAACAACAAGAGCAAAGAAACCCGTATTTTGCAAGGCACGAAGTAGCTGCTTGTCTTGAAATAAATTTTGATAATTTCTAAATCCATTCCACTCGTAAGTATGCATGATGAGATTAACATCATTGAAGGATAAATATACAGCGAAAAGAATCGCTAAAACAAAGAAGACTAAAATGATTAACAATGCAGGTGTGATGAATCCATAGCCTTGAATCATTTCTGAAATCTGGCTCTTGGTACGTTTTTGTTTTTCCATAGTTTTTCCTCCAGTCAGTAACTCTTATGAAAGTACCAGAACTCTGATACTCTCAAATTTTTTACTGACTGTCCAAATATTAATTAATTTCCAATTTTACTGTTGGCTTCTTTATCTGCTTTTTCCATTGCTGCTTTTAAATCATCTGCAGTTGCACCTTGTTTAAAAGCTGTTGGTATAAAGTTTCCAAAAGCATTCTGAACGGTTGTTAAGTTAGTACCGGACTGCCATGATGTCGCAAATTTAATCGAATCTTGATGAACTTGCAAGCGCGGATTTTCTTTCAAGAATGCTGATCCTTCAGCTACATCTGGACGAGTTGCTAAGGTACCCACACCATTTGTCCATGTTGTCATTCCTTCCTTACCGGTTACAAACTTAATCCATTTATCTGCTAAGTCTTTTGATTTAGTATTCTTATACTCGCCCCACCCGACAGTAAATTGCATGGTCATCGGCTTCCCTTGATATGTCAGGTTAGGGATGGTATCAAAGTTCAAGTCTTTATATTCATCCAAATAAACCTTATAATTCCAGTTTCCGGTCAGAGTCATTGCAAATTTTCCTGTCGCAAAGCCTGCACCTTCATCGCCAGCACCAACCTGTTGTGGTGTTGCTGCTGCACCCGCATTAAACAAGTCAACAATCGTTTTAAGACCTGCTATCGAATCTGGATTAGCCAGATCAGACTTACCCTCCTCCGTAATTGGTGACGTTCCTCTTGCCATTTGGAACGGCCATGTACGTGCCAAATCAGCATTTTGGTTAATCAGATAAACCTTGCCTTTGCCATATGCTGCATCAATCTTAGCCTGAGCTTCAGGTGCCCATTTGACCAGTTCTTCATAGGATTTTGGAATGCTGGCTTGATCAATCCTTGCTTTTTCAAAAATGTCTTTATTAATATAAATTGCCAGTGTAGAAACATCTTTTGCTGCAGCATAAGGCTTTCCATCTGCTTCAAAAGCACTTGAAATCGTTGGATAGAAATCCTCTTGATTAATAACGTCTGACAGATCATTCAACACACCTTGCTCCTGTAAGTAGGGAAAGAACGCCGAGTCAATATAGAAAACATCCGGTGCTGTACCGCCCGACAGATCTGTTGGTAACTGTGTGGTGATATCTGTATAAACTTTAGGGACAACATCCACATCATTTTCTTCTTCAAATTGTTTAATCATTTTATCAAGGGTTGCATTTTCGGTATCAGACCCTTTCCAATAACCAATAGTTAGCTTTTTACCATCTTCTGCAGAGGACGTTCCCTGACCACAAGCCGCCAATGTTAAAGCAGCCAAGGCTGCTGTGCCGAAAATTGTTACTTTTTTCCAATTTTTCATTTGAAAAACTCCTTTATTTTAGAGGCAGAAATGCCCAATTTATAGCGTAATTGTTAATGTGTCTTCAAGATTCATGATTTGATCTTTATGGATAAATTGTAGAGCAGGACCTTCTGCTTTTGTCAGAACCATTTTTCCTTTACCAATTTCAACAGAAATGGCTTGTCCTTGGTAGTCGAAACCATACGATAAATGAGACCAAGCTTGAGGTAGATTGGGTTCAATGCGGAGCTTACCTTCAATCATACGTACGCCACCATAACCAAATACCACCATTTGCCATATTCCTCCTAAAGATGCCGCATGAATGCCAGGATCAGAAGATTTCATGTATTCTCCCATATCAATATTCATAGCTTGCTTAAAAAAGTCATAGGATTGATCGAGCTTACCTAAGTCTGCAGATAAAATAGCGTGCGTCGAGAGCGACAGTGAGCTATCGTGTGTCGTTTTTGGCTCATAGTAATCAAAGTTTTTAAGTTTTAATTCCTTTTCAAACAATCCTTCAAACAACAGCATGAGTAACAATACGTCAGCTTGTTTCGTCACTTGGAAACCATTTACTTGGTGCAAATTATAGTCATGGAAGAGGCCATCAACGCCATCTGCTGATTTATACTTGGTCAAATCAAGTTCAGGCTTGCTTAAATAGCTATCATCTTGCGGAATAATGCCAGCATTTGTAGGTTGAGGCAAGAAAATTTTATCAACCTTCGCTTTAAGATCAGCCTGTAGCGCCTCTAAGTTAAATTTCTCATCTAATCTAGCGTACACTTCTGGTTTTTTAGCTTTCAAATGTTCAATCAAATCAATAACATAAGAAATGTTCCAGTGTGCCGTGTAGTTCGTATAAGCATTATTGTTAATTTCTTCTTTATATTCATCGGGTCCCATAACATTTGTAATGACATATTGAGCACTAGAGGTATCAAATTCTAATCTGGAAGCCCAGAATTTAGCAGTATCTACTAATATTTCATAAGCTTTTTCATTTGCGAAAGCTTGATTTCCTGTGACATCGAGATATTGTTTTACCCCAAAAGCTACATCCGAGGTGATATGTTGTTCAATAAAGCCAGACAAGATTTTCATTGCCTTTCCTGTTACGATATCCGCTGCTCCCCAGACCGGTGTCACCTCACCATCTGTAGGCCAAGCGGCTTCCCAAGGATACTGCGCACCTTCATAGCCATTGTCAATGGCCTTCTTGTGTGCACCAGCTAATCCTAAATAACGGTAAGTCAACAATTTCTCGGCAATTTCTGGATGCGTAAAAGTAAAATAAGGCAACATGAAAACTTCTGTATCCCAAAAGGTATGGCCTTTATAACCTTGGCCAGATAAGCCTTTAGCTCCGATATTCATTCTCTCATCGTGGGCAGGTACCATGCTATGTAAATGATATTTAGCAAAACGAATCGCCAGTTGGTCACGTGGATCTTCAGATTTTATCTTTATAGGATGCTTTTGCCAGATCTCCGCCCAAGCCTGAGTAGATTCAGCAAGCAGCTCTTCAAAACTTTGACTTTCCAAGTCCTGAAGTTCACTTACTGCCACATGGCGCATGTTTTGAATACTGGAATCGTTGATATCATTATCAATACTGGTATAAACAGAAGCACGCTTTTCTAAGGTGACCTGCTCATTTTCTGCAAGTTTAAAATCAAAGTTCATAGAGAAACTGCGCCGCCCAATTTCCGGACGGGATGTGGCTTGAACCTTTTTCAACTCATGGCAAACTGAAATAACAAAATCCAGTTTACGGTGTGTGGTTTGTGGACACATTTGTAAAATCTTACCATCAATGAGGCCCTTTTCACCTTCCGTAAAATGCTGACTTCCCTCATTTGAGACTTGGCCATTGATACCTGTTTTAATGCCAATGGAAACAGGAGAACCAAGATTTTCGATATGAACTTGCGCAGCCATAATATGCCGCCGTTTTTTGGAGATAAAACGTTTAAAAGTCATTTTTAGGGACACATCGTCTTTAGACCACCTCACTTCTCGCGTGAGGAGTCCACTTTTTAAGTTAAGCGTTTTTTTGTAAGTTTCAATTTTTCCTGTCAAAGGAGAAAATGACTGACCATTAATTTGAAAATCCATGCCCCAAACATCGGGGACATTTGGCAACTCAGTGACTTCATTTACATCAAAATAGTTGAAGGTTCCTGAAACAAATGTATCTCTGCTTTGACCGATATAAGATTCTTCTTCTGCCGCGCGTGAGCCGATATACCCGTTCCCTAAGCTCATCACACTTTCTGTTTTTCCAAGATAACGGACATCAAATCCTTCTTGACTAATTGTCCAATCTCCATAACTCATTCTTGCGCTCATTTATTTATTACTCCTTATCACTAAAACGTTTTAGTTTTAGTTAAAAAAATTATTTATCAAAATAGTGTTGGTTTCTGAAAATAAGTACGACTGCTCCTAAAAGGATGATACCTAAACTCAGGATAAGAGGAATATGCCATACCGGACTCGTTATTAAAAACGCAATCGTATAAACTATATAAGCTCTTAAATAGTACTTCGGATCATAATTTTCACGATAATACCATGCAATAGCATAGCTTACCAATACTGTCATGACCAAGGGTGAAAGTAAAGACCAAGTGGATAAGTTATCTACCATCTATAATTACCTTTCCTTTCCCGAGCCAGTCGTGCAAAAATTGACCTCTTAAACCATAGGTGACAAGACTCACACCAATAAAGAACCAACCAGCGAGTGGTATTAAATATAAAATCTTAATTCCCTCCCTTTGTGCGACATCTGCTAAATTTTTTGAAAAAGCTTCTACACGTAGCTTGGCAAAATATTTACCAATGGTTTTGCCCTCAAAACTCGCCACTGCTAGAGCATTGTAAGCAATGAAGAGAAAAGCTGCTATAAGTTGATTAAAACTCCCCAGCCTTGGAAATAAGCTACTGCTTATCAGTAAGACTGGTAAATAGACAACGATGAGGTCAATCATACTGGCTAAAAGACGTTGAATCATTAGTAAGAATTTCATTTCAATCTCCTAAAACGTTTTAGCTAGTTATAGTATAATGTAATCGTTATCATTTGTCAAGTGCTTCTGATATTTTTTTTACTTTTATTTTATATCACAAAAAAGTGCACTCACTAAAATCGTGCACTTTCTCTCACAATAATTTCATATGGAATCAGTCGTTTTCGTACGCGTCCTTCTTCTATCTGCTCAATCACATCCGAAACGGCATTTTTTGTAATTTCACTAATATTCTGTCTTACCGTACTTAAAGTTGGGGTAATGTATGAGGCCAAAGTGATGTCATCAAAACCCACAACAGCAATCTCATTTATCATCTGGCGTTGAATTAATGCTTTAATAATCCCAATTGCCATCAAATCACTGGCTGCATAAATAGCGTCAAATTGTGCCACATCAGGATATTCCCGAATTAAATCAAATGCTTTTTGTTCTTGATAATCAGCATAAAGAACATGTGGCTCACATTGCCCTAAGCCTTTTCGATATCCGGCTTCACGTGTTTGCGAAACGACTGCTTCTTTAGAGCCATTTACAAAAAGAATCTTCTTATAGCCCGCATGAATTAAGCGCTCTGTCACTTCAATCGAAGCCCCATAGTTGTCGACAGCTACCGATCCGATATTCAAATCATCCAGGGCCAGATCGATTCCTACGATTGGCAAGGATAAGCCCGACAATTCTTCATAATAAGGATCTGATGTCCGTAAGCCTTGGATGATGATTCCTGAAAGATCATATTCTCGAGCCAGCTGCAAGAGCGACTTTTTTTCCTGCTTTTTACGGTCTGTTGGAATAAACATAAATTCATAATCGGTTTGGTCAACACTATCAATGACTCCACCTAATATTTCGAGAGGCATCGCAACACCGCGTGTTACATTTATTTCATTCAAAACGAGGGCAATGATTTTCTTTTTTTTGGTGGATAAGTGTCGCGCTGCACTATTAGGGGTGTACTCTAGTTTCTCAGCCGCAGCAAAAACTTTTTTCTGAGTTTCTTCACTGATGTCCTCGTAGCCATTAAAGACACGAGAAACAGCACTAATGGACACACCTGCAGCTTTTGCCACATCTTTAATAGTTATTTTTTTCATCTTTCTCCTCGTACAAACTGTTTTCATCATAGCATTTTTCATCCGTACTATCAAGAACTAAAACGTTTTTTTATTTGACAAGAAAAATGCCTATCTCTAGGCATTCTAAGCTTTTACTTCTTGTAAATAAATTTGATTTAACCTTCCTTAATACGTACTTCGGTATCTTTATCAAAGAAATGTGCTTTATTAAGATTAAGTGTGACAGTGATTTTTTCGCCAGGCTGACGGAAGTCTCTTGCTTCTACACGAGACACGAGTTCTGCATCTCCTGCCTTCAGATAGAGCATTGTTTCAGCACCCAAAAGTTCTGAGACAGTGACTTCAGCTTCAATTTGTGCTTCAGGATAAGCTTCCTCTGCAAGAATTGAGGCTGAGATATCTTCTGGACGTATCCCCATGATGACTTCTTTTGAAGAATAACCTTTTTCTTTAAGGAGCTTGTGTTGGCCTTCTGGAAGCGTTAAGCTGATGCCTTCACCGATGAGTTTGTTGCCTTCAATTTTGAGATTTAAGAAGTTCATCGCTGGGCTACCGATGAAGCCAGCAACGAATTTTGTCGCTGGTTCATTATAAAGTTCTTGAGGTGTGCCGATCTGCTCAATGCGTCCGACAGTACCTGATTTGTCCGCGTTCGGTGTTGAACTCATAATGACAATACGATCTGCGAGAGTCATCGCTTCAGTTTGGTCGTGAGTGACATAAATGGTTGTAGCTCCAATGCGACGGTGAATTTTAGCGATTTCTGTACGCATAGAAACACGAAGCTTGGCATCCAAGTTTGACAAAGGCTCATCCATAAGGAAAACTTTAGCATCACGTACAATGGCACGTCCCATAGCTACACGTTGACGTTGTCCACCAGACATATCGGCAGGTTTACGATCAAGTAGATCAGTCAGTCCAAGAATCTTCGCTGCATTTTCTACACGTTGCTTGATATCATCTTTTTTATGCTTACGCAGTTTAAGTCCAAAAGCCATATTGTCAAAAACCGTCATATGAGGATATAGGGCATAGTTTTGGAAAACCATGGCTATATCACGATCTTTAGGTGCAACGTCATTCATCAGTTTACCATCGATAGTAAATTCGCCTTCTGTAATATCTTCTAGACCTGCAATCATACGCAAAGTTGTTGATTTCCCACAACCTGATGGTCCAACAAAGACGATAAATTCTTTATCTTTGACATCTAAATTAAAATCTTCCACCGAATATTGTGTAGCATTCGGATATTTTTTATAAACCTTGTCTAATTTAAGTGTTGTCATTGCTTCTCCTTCATCTTGTTGTATTTAAACTATCTTCATTCTAATGCAAACGCTTCCTTTAAACAATATCTAAGATGCACAAAAAAACTGTACAAAATGCACAGCTTTATTTCTTTGTTATGAGGCTCAAACTATTAATCTTTCAGCGCATTTTTACAACCCCAGCTTGAACGATAAGAGCAGGGCGCACACCACCGGTAGTCCCCGATTCGGCACGTGGGCCAGGCAAAAGGGCTCCCAAAGGAATGCCATCCTCGGTGGTCTCCCTATGTATCCCCCAAGCCGTAGGCCCAAGCTCATGCCAAGGGTGCCATTGGGGTACATTTTCAGCACCTGTACGTGTAAACCACCACTCCCCATCACCAGCTACACGATTTTGCCAAGTTCGGAATGGTACATTTCCACCCCCTCCTGGACTCTGTGCTGAAAAGTATAGCACATCCGCCATAGATAAGGCAAAGGCTTGCGGTATTCCCTGTGGATTAACACGCGTCAAATCTTGGGCTACCGGACCCTCAAGATTACGCGGAGCCCAACCTTCAATCCCTCCCCATTCAATATAATTCGGAGCCACAGTCACTGGTACATCATCTCGTGCAGGTATGACTACTGGCTGAACACGTTCTTTAAAGTCAAGATTTAGCCCTGCATACCAACTCGCTAATGCCGTAGGTTGCTCATTCCATGAAGGGCCTTTAATTGTGCGATTACGGATAATCATATGTTCATGGTCTCCTACTTCTCCAAGATAGAGGAATTGCTCCCCCGCTGTTGTGAAGCGATTACCTGGTCTTAATGAGGGTAAGAGGCTATCAAGTTCAGAGTCAGGAATGTTTGCATCAGGATCCAAAACTTCTCCCCCTCTGATAAGATGAAGGAAGTCTCCTAATACATCACTAAACCCAATGTATGCTGGTTCATCCTGAAAACGTGGTATATCAGGGCTTAGAGTATTCGCCTGTTCCATAGGTGGCGGCATACCAATCAACTCACTCTTCACATGCACACCATAATAATAAGAACCTTGAAAGTTATGGACGACCTCTGTCATATGAGAGGCATCTAGGAGATAAGATGTAGCTTCCCCTGCTTGAAGGGCTCGTGCATAGTAGGCCCATCCGTTCGCTTCATCCATCACCCAGTAATTGCCAAGTAAATCATCACCATCAGAGTTTCCCTCCCGAAAAGCAGTGTAACGTTCATTCCACTGATGGAGTGTTATCGGTGCCCGGTCTTGATACAGGTTTTGCGCTGTTTCACGCGTGATGGTTTGTCCCGGCCATTGGCCAGTGTTAGTATAAGTATCACCTTGACTCCAGAAATTAGCAGTACCGGCTCCGGGATGCGTCGCTCTTTGATAGAGTTCTCCATCCTCTCCTCGGTAGCTCAGGTCACGGGCGTGTCCTGCTGCTGCGGTGATAGGGCTATTATATGCTGTATTAAAAGTTGGTAAGTACCATGGTGGGCTGACGTCTCCACGGCTATAACCAAATGTTAGGTTAGATAGCTCATTAAAGGCAGCTGAAAGACTGTCATTTCTACGCTGTGAAACATCGGTTGCTTCTGGAATGTAGGTCGTCCAGCTGTCTAAATCTTCACGTTCTCCAGATATTATCGGTTGCCAAACATCACTTCCACGCTCTTGAAACTCCCCGAACTCAGAAAGTTGAAGCCTTACAAGGATAGGTTTTTGACCAAAGTTTTCGACAAAGACATCTTTATTTTCATCACCATCAAAATAGTCATGTACACGTCCGCCAACGTCAGCACGGTTTTCGAATTCTCGGTCATTGATGGCTTGTTGGTTGAATGCTGTAAAGGCGAATGTGCCTCCGATTAAACCAAGAATGGCTAAGAGCGCAATATTCCGCAGTTTACGTTTCTTTTCTGGGCTCATCTGTGACTCACCCCCTTAAGACATAGGAAACTTAGAACACAGAAAATTCTGCTCTGCTCTGCTCTGCTCTGCTCTGCTCTGCTCTGCTCTGCTCTGCTAAAGGATTATACAACATAGGTGCTCCTTCTTCAAGTTTTTTGTTAACTTCAAGTAATTTATTTTACATTTATTTAACTATATTGTAATATTTTTCTTATTCATTTCAAAGTAATATCCACATTATAAAAATACCTCTATTGGCTGTTATCCAATAGAGGTATTTTTACGATTTTAGAACTTTAGAGATGTTCTAGCATTTATTTTACTTCTTCTTTGAGTTGTTCGGCTTCCTCAGCAAATTTCTGAGCAACAGCTTCGAGATCTTCTTCTTCCTCATCTCCCAAATAATGGTCATTATTGATTTCATCGAGGTTGACAAAAATTTCGATGTGCCCATGGAGATTTCTGAAAGTTACTGGTGCATCGCCTCCATACTCGCCATCCACATTAATCATCATTTTTTTATCTGTGAGGGGCTCGACTTTGATTTGGCTTGATTTTAGGTATTCAATATTGACATCATCCACGTGACTGCCTTTAATCACCATGGAAATCAAAGCCAGTAACTCGAATAAATTATCTGTCTTCACCAAGATAAGAGTAAACAGACCATCATCTAGTTTGGCATCTGGTGCGATTTTTTCAAATCCTCCAACAGAGTTGGTTAAGGCCGCAAAAAACATGGAAATCTCACCTTCAAACACGCCATCATCATGCGTAACCTTGACTTTGCGTTTACGAATTTGGGGCAGTAAATCAACACCTTTGGCAAGATAAGCCAAGTAGCCAAAAGCTGTTTTCAAACGACTTGGTACACTATAAGTCAGCTCTGTTAAGCTTCCACCAGCAGCAATATTGATAAAATACTCAGCATCATTCACTTGACCCACATCAATATTCAAGGTCTGATTTTTACCAATCATTTCAACAGCTGCTAAGGGCTTATTGCGTGGGATTTTAAGTGCACGCGCAAAATCATTAGTTGTCCCTGTGGGGATAATGGCTAACTTCGGCCTTTTATCAAATGGAGACATTCCACTTACTATTTCGTTGATAGTGCCATCACCGCCAGCTGCTACAATGAGATCAAAACCTGCTTCAGTAGCACGTGCAGCTTCTTTTTGGGCAGACTGTGGTTCTGGTGTTGTCTGAAAAGCAGAGGCTTCATAGCCGAAACTTTCTAACTTATCCAAAATATCCGCGACATTTTTTTTAATGATTTCTTGCCCACTACTTGGGTTGTAAATCAATCTTGCTTTCATAATTTCAGCAACTCCTCTTCTGACCAAACTTCAATGCCCAAATCCTGTGCTTTAGCCAGTTTTGACCCAGCATCTGCTCCAGCTATAACTAAATCTGTCTTTTTAGAAACTGAACCTGAGACATTTGCACCTAAAGCTTCTAATTTTTCTTTTGCCTCTGTTCGTGTCATAGCTATTAATTTCCCTGTTAAAACAACGGTTTTCCCTGACAACACACTGTCTGTCTTGGGCTTAAGACCAAGAAAGTCGAAGTTGACTCCCGCTTCTGCCAATTCTTGAAGCAAGACTTGCGCACCTTCTGTGGCAAAGTAGCTGGTTACAGCTTTGGCAATAACTGAACCTAAGCTTGGAATTTCAGCAATTTCTTCTAAGCTTGCTTGCGACAAGGTACGAAGATTACCAAAACGCTCCATTAATAATTTGGCAGCTTTCGATCCTACATGGCGAATACCCAAGCCAAAAAGGAGCTTTTCTGCGGAGTTTTCTTTTGAGGCTTCAATGGCATTTAATAACTTGGTTGCTGACTTTTCTTGAATTTTATCCTGTGCCACTAATTCGTCAAGCTGCAACTTATAGATATCTGCCACATCTTTGATTAAGTTATTTTTGAAAAGTTGCGTAACTATCGATTGCCCCAAACCAGAAATATTCATTGCACCACGACTGGCAAAGTGAATAAGTTTTTCACGATTTTGTGCTGGACAAAGCGGATTGATACAGCGTAAGGCTACTTCATCTTCAAAATGCAAAAGTTCAGATGAACATTCCGGACAATATTGAGGGATTACCATTTCTACAGAATCTGCTGGACGTTTCTCAAACAAAACACGTTGAACTGCTGGAATGATATCCCCTGCCTTATAGATCATGACTTTGTCTTTAAGACGGATATCCTTCTCCTTAATGTAGTCAACATTATGCAGTGTGGCGCGTGATACTGTCGTCTGCGCTAAGGTCACAGGAACCATATTTGCTGTTGGGGTAACGACCCCTGTACGCCCTACTGTCCAATCCACAGACAGGATTTCCGTTTCTGCCAGCTCAGCTGGAAATTTATAAGCGATGGCCCAACGTGGTGCCTTGACTGTAAAGCCTAACTCTTCTTGTTCAGCTAGATTATTAACTTTGATGACAACACCATCAGTATCATAGTCTAAGTCATCCCGAAGAGAAGCCACGCGCTCAATGAAGGCCCAGACTTCATCAATATTTCGCGCAAAAACACGTTCTTTGTTGACGACAAGTCCAAGCTTTTCTAAGTACTCCAAAACTTCTTCTTGAGTGTCATTTGTCGCAGGACTCGCTTCTTGATAAAGAAAGGTTGCCAAGCCACGCTTGGTCACCTCTTTCGTATCTAACTGTCGTAAAGTTCCGGCTGCTGCATTACGCGGGTTGGCAAAGGAAGGTTTACCTTCAAGTTCGCGTTCCTTATTGAGTTTGACGAAATTTTTGCGTGGCAAATAAGCTTCACCTCGCACCACAATGTCAATAGGTTCTTTTAATACCAGTGGGACGTCTTTGATGCGTTTAACATTTTCTGTAATGTTTTCCCCTACACTGCCATCTCCACGTGTCGCAGCTACGACAAGTTTACCTGCTGTATATTTAAGAGAAAGTGAGAGACCATCAATTTTTAACTCACAAATGTATTCAGGCTTTGGAATGATTTTACGTACACGTTCATCAAAGTCTTCCAGCTCTTCACGTGAAAAAGCATCTGCTAGGCTGTAGAGATTGTATTCATGAGTATATTTTTCAAATCCTGATAGCACAACATCGCCTGTACGATGGGTCGGTGAATCAGCGCGTATCAAATGTGGGTTATCGTGTTCTAGAGTTTCTAACTCACGATAAAGGCGATCATACTCCGCATCTTCAACCGATGGCATATCCAAGGTATAGTATTCGTGAGCGTACTTATTTAATAACTCCGTTAAATCTTTGATCTTTGACTCGATATTCATACTAATAATTTTATCATATTTTTCGGTTTCCTCGGAGTAAGAAAGTTGTTATAATGGAGAAGTTCAATAGCTTATGTTAAGCTTAATTTTTATGAGGTTTTTAATGAAGAAAAAGATTTTTAATAAGATTGTGATTATACTGGCGGCCTTGCTCAGTATCATCATCATAACAGCTGGTATTCTTGGTCGACAGATACTTTTTCGTGATTATCCTGTTTTCCAGTCAATGTCCCAAAAAGAGATTGTCGAAGCAACGAATATCCTACCTGAGGATAACGACTATATCAAAAAATTAAAAAATAATGCGCTTGACGTCTACCTGAGTAATGCTTCCAGTGAACTTGCGGAAAAGCTAGAGGAGAACGAAAAACACGTCAACAGTATTGTCAATGGCGTGCTTCCTGAACAACAGTTTTCACAAAATCAGGACGAATTACAACAAGCGCTGGGCGCAAGCGATGAGCAAATGACGCAACTTGCTCAAACTTATGAGAATGCCCGCCTTAATCGTTCCATTGATCAGCTCCAAGCAGAAACAGAAACTTTAAAAGCTGATCAGTTGCCTCAGTTTATTCAAGATGCAAACCAATTGGCACAACAGACTGAGAAGAGCATTCAATCTTATATCGAAGATAATAATGCTGCTTCTAAATCGACGATTTCTGCTTCGGTTCAAGCCCTCAATGATGCAAACTCTCTCCTTAGTAACTTTACACAGTTTGTAAACTATACCAATAATTACACAGCTATCACACAACTTCAATTTGATAAAATTTCTACCAATAATTCACTCATGGCAGACTTTCTCCCTGTATTTAATAAGGTAAATGCTTATCTCAGCCAGAAGGAAACCGTAGAAGCTCGTATCAAAGAGTTAACAGATTTCCAACAAAAAGTCGAAAAATCAGAACAGTTAAAAAGTTCAAGCATAGAAATGCCTAATCTCAAAGGTCAAACACTTGCGGCCATAAGAAAACAAGCAGGCATCGATTATAAAATTGAAGTGGAGCCAAACTATGAGGACAAAGATACAGCGATTGTAACTCAACAAAAACCTGAGCCCTCTCAGTATACTCGTATTCTAAAAGGTCAAACAATTACGGTTCAAACACAGAAAAAAGTTGAAGAAAAGAAAACTTCTTCTGATTCTGCCAAAAAAGACAAAGAAAAAACAGAAGCCTCCAAAAAAGAGGACACTAAAGCTAAAAAGAAAGGAGATGAATAATGGCTAAAAAAATAATTCTCCGCACCCTTGCCGTTCTTTTTCTGCTCTTCTTGTTTGTAGGCGCTGTTGGTGCTGTTGGTGCAGTCTATCTCCTGGATAAAGAATCACATCAGGCACATACGATCGAGCTTAAGCCTTCCCCACAAGCCATCTCCCAATCCTTTACTATTACGGATATTAATGGGGAAGCACTTCAGGATTCCTCAAATATCTATAAGTACATTCCAGCACAGCTCTCAGGCAAAGATAAAAATATTCCTGAACTTTACACAAAAGCTTTAATCGCAGTTGAGGATAGTGACTTCTATTCCCGTAAAACTAAAGGTTATTCTATCAAAGGGGTAACTAATGCCGTCTTATCAGAAGTACTTACGAAATTACATCTCGCAAACGGTGCACGTGGTGGCTCAACCCTTGATCAACAATTAGCAAAAAATCTTGCGCATGGTGGTTTTACTGCCGATAAATCATTGTCCCGCAAAATCGTCGAATTGATTGATGCGCATAGCCTTGCTGAACGCTATTCTCGAGAAGAAATTCTCACCAGTTATCTCGACACCTTGCGTTTGACACCTGAAACCATTGGCCCTGGTGCTGCTTGGAACAATCTTTTCTCTACACCGATGATTACCTCAGAGAAAACACCACTCTATATTGCTCAAATTGCTTATTTAGCGGGGCTGGGTCAAGCACCTTCAACCTATGTTCAAGATTTTGAAGGCGCAGGGAAACAACGCGCCTTGACTGTTCTTTCGGTGATGAAGTCCAACAAAATCATCTCTGACCAAGAATACAAAGACAGCGCTGAAGCTGTGAAAAAAGAACTCGCACTTAAGCCAAGTTATACACAAGGCATTCCCCATGCTTATCAAGCCTATATTGCACAAGTACAAAAAGAGCTTGGCCAGATTGCTTTACCAAGAAACGCTAAGGTTGTTGTCAAAACATATGCTACGAAAGCACACTTGGATTATCTAGAGAGCGTTGCAAATCATACCGCACCCGATGTCTCAAATATTCCACGTAATAATCTGCCAGAAGGTACTTTAACTGCAATATCTGTGGTTGATACCCAAACAGGTCATATCTTAGCTTTAAATACAAATTCGGACAATCCACAATTGCCAATTTCCTCTGCCCGTTCTTCAGGTTCAACGATTAAACCATTACTCGATTATGCGCCCGCTCTTGAATATGGCTATATCAATGAAAACAGTACCTTGAATGGTAATGCTACAACTTACGCTGATGGCACACCGCTGATGAATTACGGTGGGAATAATTATGGCCCTGTTCCTGTCGGTTTTGCCCTTGGTAACTCTTTGAACTCTGCAGCCCTGCAAACCTTTAACATGACCAATAATGAGCAAAAAAACAGTATTATGCAGCCACTTGGTATTGCTTCTGTCAAATATGACCAAGAATCCATGTCTATTGACTATAATTTGTCTCCTTTACAGTCTGCATCTGCATATTCTGCGATTGGTAATGATGGCGTTCGCGTTACCCCTACTGCTGTGGCTTCTGTCACGGTAAATGGTCAAGAACTGCCACTTACTCAGCCTGAATCACAACGCGCCATGAGTTCTTCAACAGCTCGTTCGCTTGTTAATCTCATGCAAAATGTTACACAACCTAATGGTTCCGAGCCTTTAGCTGCTCAGCCGCAATGGCCGAATGCTTTCGCCACTAAGTCCGGGCTCTCTAATTTCCCCGATACTGCCACAGAACCGGCCCGTAGTCAAGGTGCTCCTGATGCTTGGATGGCTGCTACCTCTACAGGTGTTTCAACCGCTGTATGGGTCGGAAGCCCAGATATGAGTGGAAAATATTATGTGCCAGCTGCGCCTATTGAACAAGAAAACAATATGCGTGTCTATCTTTTGAACAACACCATCAGATATATGAATCAAGGCAGAAATGTGCCGCCATTTAGTTACTCAGGCACAGCGATGTCCCATGAACCTCTCTTACCAGAGCTGCCCCAGCTCACTGAGCCACCAACGACCCAAGCTATCCAGCAAGCTAAAGCCTTTGATGCTGTTGCTCCAAGTGTTACTCCCGGTTTAGAAGAATTTTATCAAATGCACCGTCAAGACAAACTCTTAGATGCTGACTCCGTATATGGTGCTAAGAACTAAGTTCTTTATAATAAAAAAGCTGCTTGCAAGCAGCTTTTTTATTTATGATGCAACGGTCAGTTGTTCTTGAACATACTGTGCATAAAGTGGGTGTGATTTTACAAGATCACTGTGTTTACCTGCTCCTGTAATTGCTCCCTTTTCAATAAAGTAAATGTTATCTGCATCAACAATTGTGGATAAACGATGAGCAATGACTAATGTTGTTCTACCTTTCATCAGGCTATCCAAAGCCTTTTGAACCATTGCTTCTGACTCTGAATCTAGACTAGCTGTGGCTTCATCGAGCATGAGAATTTTCGGATTACGCAAGAAGGCACGTGCAATAGCTAAACGCTGACGTTGCCCACCTGATATCTTCACTCCACGTTCCCCTACTTGTGTATCCAATTTGTCGGGCATATTTTCGACAAAACCGCGTGCAAAGGCTAAGTCTAGCACTTCCCATAATTGTGCATCACTGTATGTACCGTCTAAACCATAAGTCAAGTTGTCACGAATTGTTCCTGCCATAATCGCTGAATCTTGTGAAACAAACCCAATTTGGCTACGCCAATCTTTGAGGGCTAAGTTTTCAATATCATGATTCCCCATTGTTAGTTTTCCTCCTGTTGGTTTGTAGAAGCGTTCCAAAATAGAGAAAATAGTTGATTTTCCGCCTCCAGAAGGACCTGCAAAGGCAACAATAGTATTTGGTTTCGCTTCGAAAGTAATATTTTTCAATATTTCTTCAGAATCATCATATGAAAAACTAATATTTTCTGCACGTAAAACTTGGCCTTCAATATCTAGATTTTCTCCAAGACTTAACTGCTCTTGTTCTTCTTCTAAAACTTCATTCAGACGGGCTGTGGCTCCTGAGGCTTTAGAACTTGCGGTAAAGAAAAGTGCTAGAGTAGGAACAGAACCAATCATGTTCATAAGATACATCAAGAAGCTCATCAAAGTGGCCATCGTCATTGCTCCTACGGCAACACGATGAATTCCATAAAGCAGCAATCCAAAGATTGTTGACATCATTAACAACATCATAATTGGTTGCATGGAACCATCAAAAATTGCTTCACGAAGCCCGATTTTATAAAGCTTATTGATGTTTTTTTCAGCTGAATGTGTCGCTTGTACCTCCGCATTGGAAGATTTGACCAAACGAATTTCGCTAAGCACTTCACTTGCTGTGCCAGAAAATCCTGCAAGAGCATCTTGACGCTGGATTCCAAATTTTCGACCAAAAGTGGCCAAGGGCATAATAATCAATGTCGCAATAGGAACAGCTATCACCATTGCTACAGTCATCTGCCAATCCATACGAAACATCATAAAAATTGAACCCACAAGAAGCAAAAGGCTTGTTAAGGTTTGAGGTACAGTATTAGCTAAAAGATCTTTCACTTGTGTTGTATCGTTGACCAAGCGGCTTCCAATTTCTCCTGTTTTGACTTCATCAAAGTACTTTACAGGTAGGTGAACCATCTTATTCCACACTGTTAAACGTAATCTTTTTACTACATTTTCTCCAAAAAATCCAAGCACTGAGGCGCCAATTGCACCAAGTAAGGCCGAAAGGATGTAAACCAGAACTACATTTCCTAAAAGACCATAATCAATCCCTTGTGCAAATCCTGAAATAAGCGGCTGTATCATTTGAGGTACAATGAGCTGTAGTACCGCTCCCACAATCCCTGACAACATCCCAATGGCAAAATAGGAGTATTTTGGTTTACTCTTGGCAATGAGTTTCAAAAAATCCTTACTTTTTATTTTATTGGCTTTTATTTCTTTTTCCATTTTTATCTCCTTTAATTACTTAGTTTTTATTTTAACCAAACTAACAAAATCGATTATAAAACTTTTAATTAGTTTTGTCAACAATAAAACTAATTATTTTGAGATAAATAAACACAGACCATTGTAAATATTAAGATAAAGCCTTTCAATCTAAATGACCAGTATGATTGATGTTTTAGCTACAGTAAGTATTAAAATGGTAACTATTAGAATTTCTACTCCAGTAAGTCTAGTTATTTACTTAATATAAACTGTTTCAATGGCTTTATCCTTTAAATACAAAAACGTCGTCATTTCTGACAGCTTTAAATAAAAAATATGTTATAAATAAATGAAAGCTACTAATAGCTAAAGTGATTATCCGACAGGTTTCACTTTATTATTTTGATATACAAGTAGTGAGTATTTATACTCTTGAACAATTTCATCTTCATACATGACATGAGTTTTTACACCCATTTCTTCGTAAGCTTTACGCATACGAGCTGTACCGATGTGGCGAACTGTAATACCATCTGTAATAAAATAAGATGGTTTATAATTTCCTTGTGCAACTGTTTTAATAATGAACATATCAATTTCTCCTTCTTCTGGTTGTGGATCTGGATTTGGAGTAGAATCTCCTAAACGTAATCCGTATGCAAACGACAAGCCATAGTAATCTGACCACGCAAAACTGTCACGTGTTACGTATTGTCGCCCGTTAATGTTTTGTTGAATGAGTGTTGGGTGTGTAGGCTCTTCGATGATTGCAACGTGACCGTAACCTCCATCTGAAAAGACAACAATATCTCCTCGTTGGAGTTGGCTACGATTTGTAATACGTTGAACTTTTACTCCTGCATTTTGCAAAGCAGCAATATTACTTGCACTCCCTGTATCAATAGCGTTACCGCCCATATGAACACCATATGCAGTTTGAACAACATAGACAATCAAGTCCATACATTGACCACCGTACATGCCATCCATATCTACAGTTTGACCAAGCTTCGCTGATGCTAATGCCAATAAGTCTGCCATTTCCTACCTCCTTTATTTAACAATAATCGTATCTTTAGGAAACTCTTTATATAATTCAGTGCTGTACATATTATCTATTCGAAGATTAAGTTTACCAAATTCATCTTTGTAATTTTTAAGTGCACGCTCGGTCTTAACCCATCTACATTGTACCCCATTAGATACATACCAATTATTCGTGTCAACTGTATAGATTAAATACATTTCAATTTCTCCTTCATCTGTTTCTGATTCACCGGCTTTGCGCCATACTTCATAGTACTTAAAACTGTTGCTACTTAAATATGTACTATTAATTGGTAAATCTTGTATTGCTGTATTAGCTTGACCATTAGTATAATAGCAAGTCGAGGTAATAATTTTGCCACCTCCAGTAATTACACCTGTATGGCCTCCTGCGCCTCCTGATTCTGCCATTGAATTTCCAGCAGATAGTAGAATAATATCTTCATCCTGCATTTGATTCAGATTAGAACCTGACATATTTCCTGTTAGAATTCTCGTATAGCCACATTTTGAGAGATAACCACCTAAGGTTACGGTATTATAAACATAATCATAAGCAACTCCTGTCGCTTCTTTAAGGGCTATAACAATACTACCTGAGCAGTCTGCTGTTCCATCTGTACCAATACGAGAGCCTGTCATGGAGTAGGTAATTTGATTACGATGTGTATTGAACCAATCAACTACTTTTCTACGATTACTTGGAGTTGAACCTTGGAAAAGGTTATACCAATAACGTGCCTGTGTACCTCGAGCAGGTTAATTTGGATTTAACGGCCGTTCATAATATCGAATAAAAATATCCGCCAATGTTTCAGGAGATGCCGTACTCTTAGTAAATTGTGCAAAAGTCATACTTGGGTGATAAAACTGTTGATTGTTTGCAACTTCCCACTCAATACGCTTGCATTGAGAGAAAACATCTTGATAAGCTAAACCTTTTGATTTTGCCCAGTCAATATATTTTGTCGCTGGTGTCCATTGAACAAGCCCATAACCACCATTCATATTACCAACTCTATCACTTTCCCAGCGATCGGCAATAATACCGCTCTCACTCTGCATATTACCTAGGAGAGCAGATACTGACTGTTTTGTCCATCCGCGTGACGTAAGATAGTCCCAGATTTGTTTTGCTGTTTCTTGTTGTCCCAGTTTATTTTCCTCCTTTTTTTATACAATTCTAATAAACCCGTCGACTTACCGATTGTTCTACCTAACATACAGCTGCATTTTTTAGGAATGACTTCAAGTTGGAATCGAACCAACAGTCTCTTATGGACTTGCCATTTTGAAGCCTGATTTAATTATATGACCGAATTTTCATTTATTCCAGGTTGGTAAACTGACCTCTATAAAGCTAATTTTTCTGCTTGAAGATGGCGACCAAGTTTTGCTTTATCGCCGATCACATTTATAATTGTAAGCCCTAATTTTAAATTGTTTCAGGTAAAAACAAAAAAACTGCTGAATTCAGCAGTTTTTTATATTATACAATCTATTGCGAAAGGCGGCAGACGGATTTGAACCGACGATCAAGCTTTTGCAGAGCCATGCCTTACCACTTGGCTATGCCGCCACAACATTAACCATTATATCGAAATTTAAGGATAAAAGCAAGAACTTTTACAGCTTCTCAGATTTCACCCCTCAAGGGTTAAGAAAAAGCCCTAAGCAATTTCTCTTAGAACTTTTCTTTTTTCTCAAAGTGTTATTGATATTAATTTGCCGCTTTTTCTAAAGCTTGAATACGTTTTTCCTGGCTAATAATTTCTGTAGCCAAATCTTTGAAGGTAATTGCGTTCATCAGATGGTCTTGCGCATGTACCATATAGAGATCGATTTCTGTATGAATACCTTGTGCTTCTTTTGTCAGCATATCTGTTTGAACATCATGGGCTTGGAGCAACTCTTGGTTCGACTCCTGAAGTGATTTTTCTGCTGCTTCAAAATCTCCTTCTTTTGCTTGTTGGATTGCTTGAAAGGCTAAACCTTTGGCATTTCCACCATGCATGATGATTCCCATCACAATTTCCATTCTTTCTTCGTTCATTACATCCCCTTTTATTTCGTCGTCTTGAGTTCTTTTACTTCATTAAAGCTTCTGCTGCTTCAAGGACTTTATCGCCACGCATCATACCATAGTCTTGCATTTTTATCACATCCATTGGTACATCAGCAGCTTGTGCTTTCTTTTGTACCTCTGCCTTCATGAAGCCTACTTGAGGTCCTAAGAGAAGGACATCAGGTTTAGGGGTAGCAGCAAGCATGTTATCGATGTCTGCTGTTGATTTTGCGAAAATTTCGTAGTCCAATCCTTTATCTGCTGCTGCTTTTTGCATTTTAGAAACTAAAAGTGATGTTGACATGCCTGCTGCGCAAGCTAAAGCGATTATTTTATCAGCCATAATTATTTTTCCTTCTTTTTCTTTTTATAGTCTTAAGTATACCGCTTTCATTGATTTTTTGCAAGTGTTTTCATAATGACAGAGTATGACTTTAGATACTGTCCCCATTCTCTTTAATGAGCGCTTGATACCAATAGTAAGAATCCTTGGGTATTCGCTTGAGACTACCTTCCATACTTTCGTCCTGATCCACATAGACAAAGCCATAGCGTTTCTGATAACCGTTCAACCAACTGAGTAAGTCAGTGTAAGACCATGTATGATAGCCAATCACTTGAACACCATCGGTTAAGGCTTCTTTTATAGCTTTAACATGACTTTCCAGATATCTAATGCGGTAATCATCATGAATTTGCCCTGCCTCAAGCTTGTCATACTCTCCTAAACCATTTTCTGTAATCATCACAGGTATGCGGTAGCGACTGGTAATTCGACGTAAGGCGATACGCAATCCCATTGGATCAATTTCCCAATCCCAGTTTGTACGTTCAACAGCAGGATTAGTTACACGTTTGTACAAGCCCGGAATGCCTTGGTCGCCTCCTGAGCCCTTAACTCCGGTAGTATTCATTTTACCAAGTGTGACTCCACCTTCGCGCGGATTCCAAGCATTGGCAGCAGTTTGATAATAATTAATCCCTAAAAAGTCTGGTCGGGCTGATTTTAAGAGTTCAAAATCACCCTCTTCGGTTTCAAACATCAGATCATTTTCTTTAAGATAATTCAAAGCCACAATAGGATATTCGCCATAGCAATAGACATCCATCCAAAAATGAGCAAACATTTCCTCTGCGTTTTCAGCTGCCAAGACATTAAGGGGATTGGAATTGATCGCGTAGTTTGGTGTATAAGCAAAAGAAGGACCGATTTGACCGGGCATATCCATTTCATGAAAAGCATTGATTACAGCTGCATTAGCCAAATTTGCATGGTGATTGACTTGATAAAACAGCTTCATATCGACTTTTCCTGGTGGATGTGTTGCCAATATCCAACCATGTTGTGTAAAGATGTTTTGTTCATTCAAGGATACCCAATACTTCACTTTTCCTTTAAAAGCTGTAAATAGTGTTTGCGCATAATGCACAAAATCCTCAATAATCTGGCGACTTTCCCAACCTTGATATTCTTCTTCAAGAGCTTGCGGTAAATCCCAATGATAGAGCGTAACTACAGGTTCGATATGATTAGCAATCAATTCATCAACCAAATCCATATAAAATTGTAAGCCTTGTTGATTAATTTCGCCCCGCCCTTCAGGAAAAATACGTGTCCAAGCAATCGAAAAACGATAGGATTTTAATCCCATTGCAGCCATAAGTGCTACATCTTCTTTGTAGCGATGGTAGTGATCAACAGCAATGTCTCCTGTTGTCTCCTTAAAAGTTTTTCCTGGTATGCGGACAAAATTATCCCAAACTGATGGACCTTTTCCGTCTTCGTCATGCGCACCTTCAACCTGATAAGCTGCCGAGGCCGAGCCCCATAAAAAGTTATCGGGGAAAGCTTTTAGTTTTGTATGTTCCATTATAATTTTTCTCCATTTGAGGCTATGACTTGACTGTACCACTCAAAGGAATCTTTCTTCGAGCGTTCCAAGCTGCCATTTCCTTCATTGTCTTTATCTACATAGATAAAACCATAGCGTTTTTTCATCTCTCCAGTTCCTGCAGAAACAAGATCAATAAAGCCCCATGGTGTATAACCCATTAAGTCTACCCCATCGTATTCGACAGCATCTTTCATTGCTTCAATATGTGCTTTTAGATATTCCACACGGTATGGATCATGAATGCTACCATCTTCTTCTACTTTATCCACAGCACCAAAACCATTTTCTACAATAAAGAGTGGTTTTTCATAACGCTCATTGAACCAATTCATGCTATAACGCAGACCTAATGGATCAATTTGCCAACCCCATTCTGATGCTTCGACATATTGATTTTTTACCAAATCTCGGTTTTCAATATAATCAAAAGTTGGCGCTCCCAGGTTCTCTTGATTCTCCATTTTTTCAGCTGTACTTGGCATATAATTTAGCTTAAGACTTGGATCAATCTTTTCAGCCTGATCTTTAATAGCAAAACTCATATAATAACTAAAGCCGATATAATCTACTTCGCCTTTGGATAAATCTTCAATATCTTCTGAAGTAATGTCCAAATCAAAGGCTTTACGTTCAAAATATTTGAGCATATAGCTTGGATAGTGTCCACGCGCATGGACATCGGTAAACCATAAACGCCGTTGCATGGCAACCTGTGCTGTCATCATATCTTCGGGTTTACATGTTGCAGGATAAATAGGACACATCGCAATCATGCAACCAATTTGGAAATCAGGGTTAATCTTATGTCCTAGATCTACAACTTTAGCAGAAGCAACTAATTCATAGTGGGCTGCTTGGTACATAATCTTTTCACGGTTCTCGCCTTCCACGAACTTCAAACCAGAGTTAGTGAAGGGTGCAAAATCCAGATCAAAATTTGCTTGATTATTTATCTCGTTAAATGTCATCCAGTATTTAACTTTATCTTTATAGCGGGTCATTACTACTTCAGCAAATCTTACAAAAAAGTCAATCAAGCGGCGATTACGCCAGCCACCATACTCGGTAACCAAGTGATAAGGCATTTCAAAGTGGGAAAGCGTGATGACTGGCTCAATACCGTTTTTCAAACATTCATCAAACAAATCATCGTAAAATTGAAGACCTTCCTCATTTGGCTCACTTTCATCTCCATTTGGAAAAATACGTGTCCAAGCAATGGATGTACGGAAACAGTTCACACCTAACTCTGCAAAAAGTCTGACATCATCTTTATAGCGATGGTAGAAGTCAATGGCTTCATGGTTTGGATAATTTTCACCGGGTAAGACACCATCTGTAATCCGGCGCTCAACACCATTTGCTCCAGCAGTCATAACGTCAGCCACAGAAACCCCTTTGCCTCCTGCATTCCAGCCGCCTTCAAGTTGATGAGCAGCAACTGCACCGCCCCATAGGAAATCTTTTCTTAAAGTCATTTTTCTTCTCTCTTTCCTCTAATTCTGTTGATTTAACTTTAAATCTTTTACAAGGTTTGAACTTGCGTATACTTCAGTTCTTAACATCCTCCCCTTTTTTAGACGCTCAGTTCCCCTCTATAAATGTAAACTCTCCCAGCTCTTGATGAGTTTACATTTATAGAAGAGAGATTAAGTCAATGCTTAATCTCATCTCACAGTTATGCTTGTTCAGCTTGCTCTGCTTCATATGCTTCTTTTTCTTGTTGTACAAGAATCGCATCATATTTTTTAGCAAATGGCCAGTATATGGCACCTGTCACAAAAATCATCAAGGCTTGCCATGCTGCACCTTGCCAACCTCCGACAATCAAACCTGAAAGGATTGGCGGTGTTGTCCATGGGACGAAGATACCATTAAACGGTGGGATAATTCCCAGCGCAATAGCTGCATAAGTTCCAAATCCTGAAACGAGAGGAGCAATCAAGAATGGGAAAGCCAAGATTGGGTTTAAGACAATCGGCATACCAAAGAGTACAGGCTCATTGATATTGAAGAAGGCTGGTGCTAATGTTAATTTACCAATGGTTTTCATTTGAACAGAACGCGCACGGTAAATCATAAAGATAACGAAACCGAAAGTCATTCCTGAACCTGTAACCGTAATAAACTGATCCATAAAGGCTTGCGTAACAATATGTGCCCCATGATCAAGTGATAAGTTACCCTCTTGGAACAATTTGAGGTTATCGGCATTGTTAGCCAAGAGCAACGGTGTCATGATACCGCCAATAACTGTGGCACCATGTACCCCAAACCACCAGATAAATACAGGTAAGAATGCAATTAAGAAGACACCAAGTGGGCCGTCTGTAGCATGTTGCAAAGGTGTTTGAATTAAAGTATAAATCCATTCAATCGGTGTTTGATCCGTTGTCAATACAGATAGGGCATAGATAAGCATTGCTACAAAAGTAATAACGAAAGCTGGCACTAGAGCACCAAAGGAATCTGATACATTTGCAGGCACTTGTTCAGGAAGTTTGATACGGATATCTTTTTTCATGAACCATGAGTAAGACCAACCGACCAATAAACCAGCAAGCATGGCGAGAATCATTCCTTTCCCACCAAGCCAAGCTGCATCGATAACACCACTTACTTGATACTCTCCCACGACAGCAGAACCATCAGCAATTTTAGTCACCGTTGAAATAGTACTTGGTTGAAGCATAACCATGACAATAATAGAAGTCAAACCAGCAGAGGCGCCTTCATATCCTTCGCTCTTCACCCAAGAATAAGCAATACCAAAAGCTGCAAAGAGGGCCATAATACCAAATGAAGCAGCATAGGCTTGATTAAAAATAGGGGCCCAACCAATTTGTGCAATCCAGTCCGCAACATTTTGTTGAGGGAAGTTTGCTAAGATGAGGAAGATTGCTCCAATAATAATGAAAGGTATTGGATACAACATACCGTTTTTAATTGCTGTAACGGCTTTTGTGTTCAAAAATTTCATCATCGGAGGCATTAATTTCTCGTTGATAAATTTATTCATATTTTTACTCCAAAAATTTTATTTTTAATTCATTAGGGCATCTGCAGCTGCCACTACATTTTTGCCATTCATCATGCCATAGTCTTGCATCTTAATCACATCACAAGGAACTCCTGCGGCATTCGCTTTCTTAGTGACTTCTGCTTTCATATAAGAAACTTGAGGACCTAATAAGAGCACATCTGGTTTGTTCAAACCAGAGCCTGCTAACATATTATCGATCTCTGCTACTGACTTAGCAAAAATTTCATAATCTTTTCCAGCTTCTTTTGCTGCTTGTTGCATCTTCGTTACCAGCAATGATGTTGACATACCTGCTGCACATGCCAGTGCAATAACCTTTTCTGCCATTTTTTTCTCCTTATTCTTTTGAGCTCAAGAATATTATAGCGTTTTCTGAAAAGGCTTTCAAACAATAATATGAAACACCTTTCCTGTATTGAAACAAAGAGAAAATGGCTTAAATTAAGGATTTGTGGCTTAATTTTTTGCAATAAATACAAAAAAACTTGCAAAAATTGCAAGTTTTTTAAAACATGTTTCGCATTTTGGAACAAATCGAACACTATTCCTCTAAAAAATGGAGCGTTTTATGAGCCAGAACTTCAAGAACTGCAACAACAGGAAGTTGTGTCGTTAAATTTCCTAGCGGATAAAGTTTAGACCATTCCGGCGTGAGATTGTAAAAGAGTTGCAAGTCAGCCAGCCGGCCAACTGTACTGTCTTCATTATTTGTCAATGAAATAATTTGTGCGCCTTCTTGTTTGAATTCCAACTCCTTATTAATGATTTGAATCGTTTCTCCTGAGGCCGATAAAATCAATGCAATGACATTACCTGTGCCATTGATTTGGATAGCTTGGAAAGGATCATTAATAACAAAGGCACGTAAACCTGCATTCACAAAGTATTTACATGCATAATCAGCTAAAGAACCTGAGTTCCCAATTCCCATAAAAACGGTATAATCTGCTTTAGCAATCATCTTGGCAGCTTCAGTCAGTCGCTTTTGATAACTTTCAGAATTCATACGGCGTAAAAACATATCAAATTCTAGCATATTGTCATAATGCTGCTCTTCCGCCGTTTTAGGTTTGCTTTGATTTTTTAGAAAAAATTTTAATTCTGCCCAACCATTAAAGCCCAACTTTGTACTCATTCTTACGATTGTTGTAGTAGAAACATGAAGCTGGCTAGCTAAGCTCCGAATCGTTGCTTTTTGAACCTTATCGGGAGATTTGATGATAAAATCAAGGACCAAGGTTTCGAGCTCATTAAGCTTGCTTATTTGTTCAGGTTGAAACATAAAAACTCCTTTATCTAGCTTAAAATAGTGTATATTTGATCAAATAGTAACCCAGAGCTAAACACTCTCTAGCGTAATTGCTCATAGTCTGCCAAGCAGGGGTTTTACTTTCCGCTGCATAACCTTGCACATTTTTATAGCCTAATTTGGAAGCCAAATAAAGGCTACGATAAAGATGAAAGTCGCTCGTCACAAGCAGTGTCTTCCCTTGCACATACTTTTGAGAAAGCGCGAAATTCTCGACAGTATTTCGCGCTTTCTTTTCTTCAATGATTCGGCTAGAGTTTAAACCATGTGCTTTGAGGTATGTGGCCATTCCCTCAGCTTCAGATACAGGAGAAGCGGAACTTCGATAACCTGTGACAATAACTCTAGCTTGAGGATTGCTCTTAGCAAGTGTTAAAGCAGTATCAAGACGGCTCTTCGTAGTAGATGCAGGCTGACCATCTGGCTCAATCTTACTGCCTAAAACTAGTATCGTCTTAAAATCTTGTGCTGTATCTCCTTGATGAGCGACATCACTCCGTATCAAAAAGAAACAGAAAAGGCCATAGGCCGTTCCCAAAGCAAAGATTAACCCTAAAACTCGAAAGAATTTTTTCATTAGAATTTTTGTTTGCGGGCTTCACGTTGCTTACGTGCATTTTTATTGTGCTCTGCACGACGTTTTTTCGTATTTTCTTCTTCAATCGCCCATTTCAAGGCACGTTTATAGCCTGGTTTGACTTTTTTCTTACTCTTAGCCAACTGACCGCGCATTTTGTTAGACAACTCTCCAGTCTTGGCTGTACGTTTTTCACGGCGATCACGATCATAAGAATCAACAATCTCACCATTTTTCACAGCTTTAGGTTGGAATGTTACACCCATTTTTTCAATTTCACGAATGGCTGAATCATCAGAAGGACTGTAAAGTGTAATCGCCGTTCCCGACAAACCATTACGTCCTGAGCGTCCTACACGGTGTACAAAGAAGGAAAGATCACGAGGAAGTTCATCATTGATAACATGACTTACACCTTCGATATCAATCCCACGTGCTGCAATATCCGTTGCTACAACAAACTGATAATCTAAGTTCTTGATGCTTGCCATGATACGTTTCCGTTCACGTGGTGGGATATCACCATGAATTTTCGCTGCTTTGACACCATTGTTGACTAAGAAATGATGAATATCATCAACGCGTCCCTTTGTATTGGCAAAAATCATTGCCATATAAGGATTGGTTGCCTTCGAAAGTTGCAGTAAAATTTGGTTATGTGATGCGCCTTTAGTTGAGATCAGCCAGTTTTCAATCGTGTCTGAAATCACAGTCTTATTCGCAATTTTTTCCATCACAGGATTATTCAAATATTTTTTAAGGAAAGGCTGCAACTTTTGTGGAATAGTTGCAGAGAAGACCAGCATCTGTACTTTTTTACCAAAGCTGGCTGCAATTTTATCCACATCTGTCAAGAAGCCCATATCCAAAGTCATGTCCGCTTCATCTACAACAAAAATGGATGCCGTATGAATAATCAAAGCTCCCGATTTAAGTAAATCTTGGATACGCCCTGGTGTACCAATCACGATATGAGGTTGTGAAGACTCAAGTTTCTTAATTTGACGCGCTTTATCTGTTCCACCCACATAGTTGACCACGCGGATTGCATCATTAAATTTGACAAATTCTTGAGCTGCATGATAAATCTGTGTGGCAAGTTCACGAGATGGTGCAGTGATTACGGCTTGGACTTCATCAAGCTCTGTGTTCAATTGTTGGAAAATAGGGAGCAAGAAAGTATGTGTCTTTCCTGAACCTGTTTTTGATTCCCCTACCAAATCACGGCCTGATAATACGACAGGAATCAGTTTTTCCTGAACGGGGGTTGGCGAAACGAACTTGATTGCCTCAAGCGTTTCATTGATATAATTCTTAAAGTTAAATTCTGTAAATTTCATAGCTCCTATTATAGCATGAATAGTGCATTTATAAAACAGGGTTCGCCTTTTTAATTCCAATTCTTATTGAAAAAAGCAGAAAAACAAAAAAAGCACCTCCAAGGTGCTCTTTTTTATGTTATTTAGCTTTATCGTAAAGTTCGTTTACTTTATCCCAGTTAATCAAGCTAAAGAAAGCTTCGATGTAATCTGGACGAACATTGCGATATTTCAAATAATAAGCATGTTCCCAAACGTCAAGACCAAGTACTGGAATTTGACCATCAGAAATTGGGTTATCTTGGTTGGCTGTAGAAACAACTTTAAGTTTACCGTAATCGAGAACTAACCAAGCCCAACCTGAACCAAAACGTCCTGTAGCAGCTGCTTTAAACTCAGCTTTGAAGTCGTCAAATGAACCAAAAGCTTCATCGATGGCTGCAGCGATGTCACCTGTTGGTGCACCACCTGCGTTTGGAGCAAGCCATTCCCAGAACATTGTGTGGTTCAAATGTCCGCCACCGTTGTTACGTACCGCAACGCGGATATCTTCTGGCAAACGGTCCAAATAAGCCACTAATTCTTCAACAGTTTTATCAAAGAATTCTGGGTGTTTTTCAATCGCTGCATTAAGATTATTTACATAGGTTTGGTGATGTTTATCATGGTGCAAATGCATTGTTTCTTCATCAAAGAAAGGTTCCAAAGCGTCGTATGCATAAGGTAATTCTGGAAGTGTATAAGCCATAGTATTCTCCTTAAATTTTAATATACTATTATTATAAAGAAATAAGAACCGTTTACAAAATTATCTGCTTATCTTTTCGTTCTTCACGAAAATACTTCAAATCTCGGTCATAGATAAATTCAACCCCTGTTAAATCATCATACTCCCGTGCACCAACCAAAGTATAGAGCTTTGTTAAATCATCTTTCCAGTGGCTAAACATTTCATCCAAGGCTTGAGGTCCTTGGGTATGTAGGATGGATAAAACATGCCCAGCCGAGCTGGCTAAAGGCGCACCCAAAAGTTGAGCATGCAAGATATCTGTAGCTGATGCAATACCTCCCGTAGCAATCAGAGGTTTAGTATTTTGCGCCAATTGAGCTTCAATGAGGCTCTCGGGTCCTGTAAAGCCAAAATCATTTAAGTTTAAGGTGCTGTGCCCCCGTCCACTCTCAATCCATGCAAAATTTGTGCCACCTTTACCGCCAACATTAATGCCAGCGATGGCTGTTTGGCTAAGCTGCTTAAACATTTTTTGACTCATACCAAAGCCGACTTCTTTGACTACAACAGGAACATCTAAATTTTCAGCGATACGATTAATATTTTCAAGCCAGTAAAAAGAACGATCCCCTTCACTATCCTTCATGACTAACTCTTGTCCGGTATTAATATGAATTTCTAAAGCATCAGCAGAGAGCATTTCGACAGCCTTTTGTGCATTTTCTAAAGAGTGTCCTGCTCCCATATTTGCAAAAATGAAACCCTTTGGATTATGTTGACGCACTTGACGGAAACCTTCCGCCAATTCGGGATATTTCAAAGCAATCGACTGCGAGCCGACGGCCATTGATATATGATGGTGGGCAGCAATCTCCGCTAACTCTAAATTAACCTTATCACCTTTTTTAGATCCCCCAGTCATCGCTTCTATGTAAAAAGGAAAATCAAACTTATGTTCCAAAAGAGTAACCGATAAGTCAACTTCTTGTGTAGAAATTTCTGGCAAGCCATTGGGAACAACCCGTAATGCAGCAGAAAACTCTGAGCGATTTCGGCCTTCGCGCCAGTACTTTAAGCCAAGTGATAAGTGTTCATCCTTCCGATGTCCGTGGATTTCTTTACTCATTTTGTTTTCCTATTCTTATTTTCTCAAGCTTCATTCCTTCTGCTTCAAGAGCGCTCCTTAACTCGACTATCTTGTCTTCACGCTCTGCAAAAAGAATAATATTTTCACCAAACCCCGCACCTGAAATCTTTCCAGCAAATTCGGGTTGGCTATTCACAATATTCAGAGCTAAAGCCAGTTGATCAGTCATATAGCCTTTTGCTTGGTGCTCAATAAGTAAAAGTTGATTTTCGAGGAGTTTCTCTTTAAAAAGAGCGAAATCCTGCATATCAATAGCTGTACTTATTTCAATAACAAGTTCATCACTTTTAACATAAAATGCCTCAGAAAGTTGATGTTTCAATTTTTCTACTGTCTTCGCAGATTGAGCAGTTTGGACAACATAAGGCTGCCAAGGAATCGTTAGCGGAAGGACTCGCTGATGATTTTCATAGAAAATACTGCCACCATACATAATTGCAGCAACATCGCCACGAGAACCGCTCCCTTGCACATCATAATGTGCTTGGGCCGCAATTTCAAAGCGTTTTTTCAAGGGAAGATTGAGCTGAAAAAAAAGATTGAGTGCATTCACAACGCCGACAACGACACAAGCTGATGAGCCATAACCCTTCTTGTTTTCGCCAAAACCCAGCCCACTCTTGATTTCCAAGTGAAATTCCCGGGTCAATTCAACTTCTTTACTCATATACTTGATAGCCGTCATGACAAAATTCCAAGGCCCGCTGTGCTCAGGTTTAATTTCCTTTACTGAGAAGGCATGAGCAGGCATTGCCACATTCGTTTCTAAAAGACTTTGGCCCTCTACTTCTGAAATAACCACTTGGAAATCACTCTCAAGACTCGTTACCAGAGCTAAACCTCCTAGACGAGTAACCGCATATTCTCCTGCAATAAAAAGTTTTGCAGGCACATCTATTTTATAAGTACTCAAGTCCGCCCCCCGCATGTGCAATATCAAAAATAATATTTGGAAAATTTTCCCGTAGTTTTGTTAGAAGTACTTTCTCTGTCGCTCTGTCTGTAATAATTTTAACGTTTGGCCCAGCATCGATGGTAACAAAAGCCAAGAGTCCTGCTTTATAGCATTCTTGCGTAAAGGCAATAATCCGTTGAGTATCTTCAGTAAAGTAATCAAAAGGTTCCACACAGAGGCGATTCTGTTCATGCATACCCAAAGCATTATTTTCTGCGAGTAAACCGATCTTTTCAATATCTGCCTGACGAATCGCACTTTTCATTTCTTCAAGCTGACGTGCTGACTTTTCTACCCAAGCGCTGTAGGTCGGAGCAGTTTGAGCAAGTTGCATCCCCCGTGTTGAAGACATTTTCTTTTGGGCACTTGATATTTCAGCAACAATCATGGACAAGTGGATATCCTCATCATAAAAGCTCTCAGCATAAGAGGAAACGTCGTCTTCACCCTTGTTCCAAACAGCAAAGTTACCAAAGACTGAACGCGAAGCTGAACCAGAGCCACGCCGTGCAATTCTTGACATTTCTGTCAAATCGGCTGGTAATTCGAGGAGTCCAAACATGGCACCTGTCAATGCGGCAAAGCTTGAGGCTGAGGAAGCCAGTCCGGCAGCAGTTGGCACATGATTTTCAGAAGTGACTAAAACACCTGGAAAAGAACCATGCTTTGCACGAAGCATTTCTAAAAATTGATGCACACGAGTAGTATCGGTGTTCACCCCATTTAAAATCAGTTGATCCTGGTCAGTAAAAGCAACAGATGTCGTTGTATAAAATTGATCCAAAGTCATTGATAAGGAACTTGTCGTAGGAATATTCAGCGCCACATCCGCCTTCCCCCAATATTTAATCAAGGCAATATTCGTATGTGCTCTAACAGTAAATTCATTCATTTATATTTTTTCCTCTTGTCGATTAATCTCTCCTATTATAACAAAGGTGGCGTAATTTAGCCATTTGTCGTTTTTGAAATTTATTCCTCCATATCGTTAAGGTCTCACAAAAAACCACCTGAAAAGGTGGTTACTTTTATACATATTTCCTGAAAGAAGAAAAGAGAAGCTCCATACACTACCTACTTCACAACGGTAACATTGCAAGGTGCATGGTTTACAACATAGGCTGTTGTAGAACCCAAAGTCATACGCTCAAAGTAATTAGAACCTGTTGCCCCCATCACAATGAGATCACACTTCTGCTCCGTTGCAAATTCAACAATTTGCTTCTTAGGAATACCTACTACCACAAAGGTTTGAACTTTGACATTGTCTTTTACAATAGTTACTGCTTCTTGCAAGATCATCTCGGAAGCTTTTGTATAATTGTGCTTAAGAATCGGCAGGGCATGCCCATATAATTTTCCGTCATCTTGGACCGTTAGGACCGAGAGTTCTACATCGTTTAAACGTGCGATTTCCATTGCCTCTTGGAGTGCTTTGTAAGAGTTGTCTGAACCATCAATGGGAACCAAAATATTTTTGTAATTCATCAAGATTTCTCCTTCCTTGCTTTGCCTATATTATAATGCTTTCTAATAATAAATAAAAGCAGCATGCATTAAAAATAAGCAGTCAAAGATGACTTCGTAAAACCAAAAAACCTTAAGTGACTTATACACTTAAGGTTTCCTTATACTTCATTTTTAAACAGAGTAAATCCAGGTATTCTTGGCGCCATTTTTCAAAAGCTTTTGACTAATGCGGATTGCATCTTTTTCATTAGCTGCTAGAGCGACCATTACCCCACCTAGACCTGAGCCTGTAAGCTTGGCTCCCAGAGCACCATTTCTCAGCGCTGTGTCCACTAAGGTATCTAAGCGCGGGTGTGAAACTCCAAGTGAAGAAAGATTTTCATGCGCTTGGTTCATCACTTGCCCCAAATCTTTTAATTTATTTGTCATGAGAAAATCTTTTGAAGCTTTTGAGAGTTGACCTAACTTTTCAATATGGCCTTGTGCTTTGGTCTTATTCTCTGATAATTTTTCCCTGACTATGCTAATCGCTTGACTAGTAAAGCCATGTACACCTGAATCTCCAATAACCAGGTAACCCGATAGATTGAGATCAAAAGATTCGGCAGTTTGACCTTTAATAAACCAAAGCGGTAACTCCGAATTAACGGTTGCGACATCAATTCCTGATGAGCGGCCATGCGTAATATTCTCCGAGAAGTTAGCAAAAGATAAGAGCATTTCATCTGTTAGCTCTGCATCAAAAAAATCATAAAAGGCACGTGTGATTGCTGTTGCTAGAGCTGCTGATGCTCCCAATCCCCGTCCCAAAGGAATATTCGAATCAATTTCCAGAGAAAATGGAAGTTTGACGGAATGGAATTTTTCTAAAAGACGTAGGATGAGTTGGCGTACCCCCTCAAATTCGTCTCCTAACACATCCAATCTGCGCCGCGATTCATTATTTTCAATATATTGTCCGTATTTGATAGAAGAAATTGTAACGGTTGTCTTCAGAATAGTAACAGGTAACGCAATTGCAGGCTGCCCATAAACAACCGAATGCTCTCCAATCAAAATTAATTTGGAATGAGCGGTTCCTGTGCCCATTTTATTTGTAGTCATAACTATAAATTCTCCATTAAAGTACGCAAAGGTACTTGACAATTTTATAAAATTTGAGAGTGAAAATCAAGTAGCAATTATTTTTTTGCCCATAATATCTAGATAAATAGGATAAATCTGTCCTTTCTCTTCTGGTATTGTGTCAAAAAAGTTATAATAAAAACATGGACAATCTACGCAAAGCAATTGAAAAAATGGATATTGTCACTGTCGATGCTGCAGTTAAATATAGTGGGTTAAGCAGAAAAGTGATACTTGATTTTATCCATGAAAATCCTCATCTAAGAATCTTTGATGAACAAGAGCAACATTGGGTTAATGAAAATGTTGATGGACATTGTTAAATACAAATAAAAAGTGCTTCTAGCACTTTTTATTTGTATTGCTCCATTCCGGGTACCTGATCTCCCCCAAAATATTTTTGAGAAAGTTCTTTCAAGTATCCATCTTCAGCCATTTTTTTAATCTCTTGGTTAAGATCTTTTTGAAGTTGTGTTTGACTATTGTCAAGGATATAGTAAGTATAGGTCTTGAATTCAGGATATTTTTCAAGATCTGTAGGTACTGTATCAGATACACCTGTTACAGCATGTTCTTTAACAAGATTTTCCGCAGCAGATTTTGAAGCAAAGATAAAGTCCATTTGTCCATCAGAAAGAGCTTGTAAACGTTCTGCCAACCCGCGTTTTGAATAATCTACGGTAATTTTTTTATCAGGATGCGCACTATTCCACTGATCCATAATGTCACCATAGTTGGTCCCTGTTGGAATCTCGGTTTTCTTCCCTACAAGCCCTTCAATGGTTGTGATTTTATCTTTATCATTAGAGAAAATCGCATTAATGCCTTGCGTTGTGGGGAAACTAAAGAGATACTTTTCCTCACGCGCCTTTGTTTTACCATAAATATTCACACCGATATCTGCACGTCCTGCATCTAGAGCTGCAAGAATAGCACTGTCATCGTATGTTTTAAAGTCAAACTTATATTGAGGCAAATTTTCATCTGCTTTTTTGAGAATATCATATTCATAACCTGTCAGCTGCCCATCCTTCGTATACTCATAAGGATTTGATGATCCAGAGATTGCCACATTGACTGTGGTCGTTTTTTCTTGACCGGTGGTTGTACTTTTATTCGAATTCGAGCACGCTGTTAGTAGAGTAACACCAGCTGCACTCAAAGCCAATAAGGTTATAACTTTATTTCTTTTCATTATATCTCCACTTCCTTTTTACTTACGTTTTGATTTTAACATAAACTAAACAATTTCCTTTTTTCTACGCTTATAAATAAGTGCTATATTGATAATATAAAAAAAAACAACCTAAAGTTGCTCTTTCTATTTTATAAATCATGATACTGTGCATAAAGATCCTGCCGCACCAGCTCACGCTCTTTCGCCACTTGCTTGATGGCTACGTTAGGCTTTATTCCCGATGCGACCAGAAGTTGAACTGCTTCTAATGCTGTAGTCTCATCCTCTGAATTATCCTCAACTTCTCCATTGAAGCCAGCAACGATAATCAAACATTCTCCCTTAATCGGTTGCTCTTTTAAAGAAAGTAAAACTTCTGAAATTTTACCTCGACGATATTCTTCATAAATTTTGGTTAATTCGCGTATTAAGGTAACGTCTCGATCCCCATAGATCTGAGCCATATTTTCTAAAGTTTCTGCGACACGATAAGGAGACTCATAAAAAATCTGCGTTTCAGGATAGGTCATTTTAGTTTCCAAAAACTTCTTCTGTTCACCTTTTTTACGAGGTAAAAAGCCGTAAAAAATATGAGGCTGTGGGACTAATCCAGAAGCGATAAGACCTGTTATTCCAGCTGAAGCGCCTGGTAGGGCTACTACATCGATATTTCGCTTAATGGCTTCCACAACTAAATCATGACCTGGATCAGAAATTGAAGGCATACCTGCATCTGAGACTTGTGCTAGCGATTTTCCTGACATAAGAAAATCTAAAAGCTTCGGAATTTTATCAAAGGAGTTATGCTCATGAAAAGACTCTTGAGCCACCTTGATTTCAAAATGATTAAGTAATTTTTGAGTGTTGCGTGTATCTTCACTTGCTACCAAATCCACGGTTCTTAGGGTTTCCAAAGCACGTAGTGTCATATCCTGCATGTTGCCGATAGGTGTTGGAACTAAGTAAAGCTTACCTGCGCTTTTTTCATCTTTAAAGCTTCGTTGTATATTTATCATCTGTACAAAAGCTCCAAGCAGTCCAAGCAATTTTCACCATCTTGCAAACGCTCTGCATAATGTAAATGACACACATGAAAGCCTTCATTAAATATTTGAATCAGGTTTGGATTAGGTTCATCTTTTGACTTTGAGCTAGCTTTTTCTTCTTTTTTCTCAATATGCGCCAAACGTTCGCGTAATTTTTCATTTTCCATGCGAATCGTTGCATTTTCTTTTAAGGATTCATCCAGTGCATCCCGTACCGTTGAAATTTGGCCCAGTGTATAAGCCAAACTTTCCTCCAACAGCCCCAGTTGCACATAAATCTCATTTTTATCGATCATCATTTCCCCCATAACTTACCTCTATGTCAATTCTTCTTAAAGATTTACCTCTGAAATATCAAACTCTTTTATTGTATGCTCTAAGCGAAGCTTAATTTTGTTATTCAAAATATTAAGACCAATAACTTTCCCCTCACCATCTACAGTCGTAATATGTTCACCAAAATCAGGAAAATTTTTACGTGCTTCCCTATAAAACTCATCTTCATAAGACAAACAGCACATTAAACGACCACAAAGACCATTCAGTTTACTTTGTTTTAAAGAGAGCGACTGATTTTTTGCCATCTTAATAGAGACATTCGGAAATTCGTAAATAAACTCCGAACAACAAAGCGGTCGTCCACAAGGACCAACACCGCCATACATTTTTGCAGCATCACGCGCTCCAATCTGACGAAGCTCAATTCGCGTACGAAAAGTCGCAGCTAATTCTTTAAGTAAAGCTCGAAAATCCACTCTATTTTCCGATGTAAAGGACACAAAAAGCTGACTTTGGTTTAAATTATAAGCTGCATTTGTAACCTTCATGTCAATCCCACAATCTGCAACAATTTGGCGAATCTTCGTGCAGGCTTGTTGCGAGAGCTGCTCTGTCGTATAAATCAACTCTTCATCTGCTTCTGTTGCTGCACGAACAATTTCTCCGGATGTATCAACATTTTTATCTTGTGGGAGTTGCTTCATTACTCGACCATAAGTCTTGCCTTTTTCGTTTTGAATAATGACTTGCGTTCTTGGTGCAAATGTTTCATGACCACTTACAAAGGTATTTTGTTCTCCATGTGTAAACTCTACTTCGTAAATCATATTATCTTCTTCCTATTTCAGCACTATATATTCCAAACAAGATCCAAAGCGTACATTACTTTTCCACATTTTTTCTGCTTGAAAGGTTTTTTGAACCCATTTGGACATCTTTTCTTGATTAAAAAGCTCCAAGAGCAGAGAAAAAACTAAAGTTTGTTTCTCCTTATCCTCAATATTTTCTGCAACATTTGTTAGATAAAGAAATGCTTCCCGTCGATCCGTCTTAACTAATTTCAGCAATTGTTGGAGTTTCTTCAATGTATCATTAAACCAAGTGGCTCCACTTAAATCCTGGGCTTCTTCTACCGAGTTACAAACCCGACTCAGTAATTCTGCCTGTGTTTTTAAGACACCATTTTGTTCCAACGTTTCTTGCATGTAGGCACTATTTTTGGGGAAGCTAAAAACTTGTGTCCGTGATTTAATGGTGGGTAACATGAGATTATCATTTTCTGTGAGCAAAAAAACATGTGTTGCATTATCAGGTTCTTCAATGGACTTAAGTAAAGCATTTGCCGCATTGCTGTGCATTTTTTCAGCTTCAGTGATAATGACCACTTTCTGAGCGCCTTCAAATCCTGACTGACTAAAAACTTCCGACAAATCCCGAATTTGTCCTGTTTTTATAGTTTGACCTTCCGGACGAATAATGTGTAAATCGCTAAATTCATCCCTAGCAACTAAACGACAGTGACGACAGTTCTCACAAGGTAAATTGTCCTGTAAATTTTCACAAAAAATAGCCTGACTCAGCCAAATAGCCATATCCAAACTACCAAACCCCCCACTAAAGAGATAAGCATGGCTCAGTTTATTCACACGTAAGATATGCTTAAAGCGTTCAAAAAGTGCTGGTTGAATATCTGCAATTTTCATGAAAACTCCTTAGTTTGAAATTTTATTACAAACAAAATTTCTTTTTGATGACTGTTAACGTGTCTGCAACAACTTTGTCAAGTTCTTGACTGGCATCAATCGTGACAAAGCGCTCAGGCTCATTCTTAACAATTTCTAAGTAACCTTGTCTGACTTTACGATGCATCTCAGCACGTTCGAGATCAAGTCTATTGACTTCATCTGCTCTATTTTTCATAATTCGTTCAAGTGCAACATCTGTATCAATATCGAAATATAATGTCAAATCCGGTTTAAGACCATCTGTTGCAAATTCATTAAGCCAGTTTACAGGTTCAACACCAAGTTCACGTCCGTAACCTTGATAAGCAACCGATGAATCAATAAAACGGTCAACAATTACCATTTTGCCTGCAGCCAGCGCTGGAAGCATTTTGGTTTGCATGTGTAGACGACGTGCCGCAGCAAACAGCATCAGCTCTGTCTTACTGTCAATTTCTGTATTTTCTGTACTTAAAATTATATTTCGAATCTCTTCTGCCACACGTACACCTCCAGGTTCACGTGTCGGAAGGACTTTATAAGACGATTTTTCTAGTTCGGGAAGAATATTTTGTAAAACGGTTGTTTTACCGGCCCCATCTGGCCCTTCCAAACTAATTAATATTCCATTCATATCTTATATTATAGCAAAAATAAAAAGAAAAAATATGGGAAAAATGTTCTTTTATAAATATTGTTTACTATATAAGTTTCTTATTTTACAAATGATTTCACTTTTGTAAAAATTCTATATTATGGAAGGCTTTACCTTGCTATACTACTGTAATAATTGTATAATGAGAAAAGCAATTAATATTATATACATCTAAGCGAAAGGATTATCATGAAAAAAATTCTTGTTGTTGACGACGAAAAACCAATTTCAGATATTGTAAAATTTAATCTCGTCAAAGAAGGGTATGAAGTAGTCACTGCTTTTGATGGTGAAGAAGCTCTTGAACTCTTTGAATCAGAAAAACCCGATCTTATCTATCTTGATTTGATGCTTCCAAAAATTGATGGCCTTGAAGTTACACGTCAAATCCGTAAAACTTCTGAAGTCCCTATTTTGATGGTTTCTGCTAAAGATACAGAGTTTGATAAAGTTATCGGCCTTGAACTCGGTGCAGATGATTACATCACAAAACCATTTTCAAACCGTGAACTACTTGCTCGTATTAAATCAAACTTACGCCGCATGACAAACGTTCCTGTTGAACAACCAAAAGATTCTAAAAAAGAATTGGTAATTGGTAACTTACGTATCAATCCGACACATTATGCCGCATATAAAAATGAAACACAGCTTGACTTGACACACCGCGAATTTGAATTACTCTATTATCTTGCACAACATCTGGGTGAAGTTATCACACGTGAAACTTTGCTTGAAACTGTTTGGGGCTACGATTACTTCGGTGATGTTCGTACTGTTGACGTAACTGTTCGTCGCCTTCGCGAAAAAGTTGAAGATACTCCAAGCCGCCCTCAATACGTATCTACACGTCGTGGCGTTGGATACTATATGAGCGAACCTCATGAATAAATTTTTTAATTCAATAGTACTTAAAGGAGTAGTGATTCATCTACTTCTTTTTGGCATTTTTGAGATAGTAAATAGTCCATACTTCCTCACACACACTACTGCACTCTTACAGTTTTTCATCTTTTATCTGGTCACCTTAAGTCTTCTTATTTGGTATCTCAGTCGCTTGGCGCAAACGGCAAATAAAATATCTCATCAAGTGGATGATTTTTTGCATGATAACTATGAAAATCGCCAAATTTCTAAAGAAAATAATGAGCTCTCAGTAGCTTACAATAAATTGTTATTACTTGGACATGAAATCGAAGATCGGCAAGAACATTTAGAGAATCAGCGCAACCAACTGGAGAGTATTTTAACCTACCTTGCCGATGGTGTCATCACTACAGATAGGCATGGTAAGATTAATCTTACTAATCACGCAGCACTGACTCTTCTTGATCAGTCAAACGAGTTAATCATTGGTAAAGATTTGATTGATATTCTAAATATCTCCGACAAATATTCTTTTCATGATTTACTACAAAAAGAGCCCGAACTCACACTCAATGCCATCAATTGTGAAGGTGCAGCTGTTATCCTCCGCGTAAACTTTATGCTCTTCCGTAGCGAATCAGGGTACATTTCTGGGATTATTGCTGTTCTTCACGATACAACGGAACAAGAAAAAACAGAAAGAGATCGCCGACTTTTTGTGTCCAATGTCTCGCATGAGTTGCGCACCCCTTTGACTTCTGTCAAAGCTTACTTAGAAGCGCTCAATGATGGGGCCCTAGCTGATCCCGAGGTTGCTAGTCACTTCGTGGATGTTTCCCTTAACGAAACAGACCGAATGATTCGGATGATTGGGGAGCTTTTAGAACTCTCTCGTATGGACCAAGATAAAGTTAAACTTCATACTGAAATTATCAACTATGTCGATTTTATCAACTATATCCTGGATCGTTTTGATCAAATTATCGAAAAAAATTACAATAACTTTAAGATTATTCGTCAAATACCTCAACAAGAGATTTGGCTTGAAATCGATACCGATAAGCTTTCGCAGGTTATTGACAATATCATCAATAATGCCTTTAAGTATTCTCCAAAAGGCGGAACAATTACCGTAAGCGTCTGGTGTGAAAGCAACAAAGCATTTACTTCTATTGCCGACCAAGGTATGGGAATCCCAAAACCTGCTTTAGCCAAAGTTTTTGACCGTTTTTATCGTGTCGACAATGCTTCAAGAAATAGCCAAATCGGTGGTACAGGCTTAGGCTTATCTATTGCCTATGATATTATGAAACTCCACAAAGGTGATATAGTAGTCACTTCTGATGGTAAAACTGGTTCAACTTTCACCCTGTCTTTCCCTTACAGTGATGAAATTAATCAAGAAAATAACGACTGGGAGGATTTTGCTGAATGAGCACTGAATCAGCATTTAAATATTCAATTTTAGCATCAGGAAGTACTGGAAATTCTTTTTACTTGGAAACACCTGAAAAGAAAATTCTGGTAGATGCTGGATTATCTGGAAAAAAAATCGAGAGTTTATTAGGAGAGATTGACCGAGACATCAAAGATGTCGATGCACTCCTGATTACTCATGAGCATAGCGACCATATCAAAGGAATTGGTGTTCTTGCCCGAAAACACGGTATTCAGCTTTACGCCAATGAATTAACCTGGCAAGAACTGGAAAGTAAAAACTCACTAGGAAAAATTGCGAGTGAGCAAAAACATGTCTTTGAAATGGGCAAAACTAAAACTTTTGGCGATATCGATGTCGAAAGTTTTGGTGTGAGTCATGATGCTATCGCGCCCCAATTTTATCGTTTTATGAAAGATAATAAATCCTTCGTATTACTTACAGATACAGGTTATGTAAGTGACCGTATGCGTGGTACAATCGAAAATGCCGACGGCTATCTTATGGAAAGTAATCACGATATTGAGATCCTCCGCATGGGGGGCTACCCTTGGAAAACAAAACAACGTATTCTCAGCGACCAAGGCCATTTATCTAACGAAGATGGTGCCGAAGCTGCTTTTAATGTTTTAGGAAATAAAACAAAACGCATCTTCCTCGGTCACCTTAGCCTGAATAACAATATTCAAGAGCTTGCACATATGACCATGGACGGTTTTCTGGCGCAACATGATGTTGATACCAAACGTGACGTTCATATTATTGACACTAGCCATGAGCATGCAAGTAAACTCTATGATATTTAGACAGTATTTATAGCAATAAAAAAAGACACAAATTCGTGTCTTTTTATTGTTACATCATACCACCCATCATTGATGGATCCATAGCTGGAGCTGCTGGTGCAGCTGGTTCTGGTTTATCAGCAACGACTGCTTCAGTCGTCAAGATAAGTCCTGCTACTGAGGCCGCATTTTGGAGGGCTGAACGTGTTACTTTAGCCGGATCCACAATACCTGTCTCAATCATTTCAACCCATTCACCAGTTGCGGCATTGAAACCAACACCTTTTTCTGCTGATTTAAGTTTATCAATAATGATTGAACCTTCGTAACCTGCATTAGCCGCGATTTGTCGTACTGGTTCTTCTAATGCGCGACGTACAATTGTGATACCTGTTTGCACGTCCCCTTCTTCTTCAAGACTGTCAAGGGCAGAGATAACTGTAACAAGGGCAGTACCTCCACCAGCAACGATACCTTCTTCGACGGCTGCGCGTGTTGCATTAAGTGCGTCTTCAATCAAAAGTTTTTGCGCTTTAAGTTCAGTTTCTGTAGCGGCACCGACTTTAATCACAGCGACTCCACCAGAAAGTTTAGCTAAACGTTCTTGAAGTTTTTCACGATCAAATTCTGAAGTAGTTTGTTCAACTTGAGCTTTAATTGTTGCTACACGAGTAGCAATAGCATCTGCTGAACCGGCACCTTCAACGATTGTCGTATGTTCTTTATCAACAGTTACTTTATTGGCTTGACCAAGTGCATCTAAGCTTGCATCTTTAAGTTCTAAACCAAGCTCTTCCGTAATTACTGTACCACCTGTGAGGATTGCTAAATCTTCAAGTTGGGCCTTGCGGCGGTCACCAAAGCCTGGAGCCTTAACCGCTACAACATTGAAAGTACCACGGATTTTGTTCAACACGAGGGTTGGTAATGCCTCACCATCAACATCATCTGCCACAATAAGTAAAGGACGATTTGTTTTCAAAATTTGTTCAAGTAATGGTAAGATTTCTTGAATATTTGAAATCTTCTTATCTGTGATCAAGATATATGGGTTATCAAGGTTGGCCACCATTTTTTCATTGTCTGTCACCATATATTGTGACAAGTAACCACGGTCAAACTGCATACCTTCTACAACTTCAAGTTCAGTTTGCATACCTTTTGATTCTTCAATAGTAATAACACCATCGTTACCAACTTTTTCCATGGCATTTGAGATATACTCTCCAACCTTTTCTGAACGAGAAGAAACAGAGGCAACTTGTGCAATAGCTTCTTTACCAGATACTGGAATAGATAATTCCTTGAGTGCTTTTACTGCTGTTTCAGTTGCCAACTCAATACCACGACGAATGCCCACTGGATTAGCTCCAGCAGTTACGTTCTTCAAACCTTCACGAACAATCGCTTGTGTTAAAACAGTCGCTGTTGTAGTACCATCACCCGCAACATCATTTGTTTTTGAGGCCACTTCACTGACTAATTTTGCCCCCATATTTTCAAAGTGATCTTCTAATTCAATTTCTTTTGCGATGGTTACACCATCATTCGTGATAAGTGGACTACCATATGATTTTTCCAGAACAACATTGCGACCTTTAGGACCAAGTGTTGTTTTTACTGTATCTGCTAAAATATCAATACCACGAACCATTGCTGAACGAGCATCTGATGAAAATTTAATATCTTTTGCCATTTTTTTATTATCTCCTGTCTTTATTTTCCTTAAACAATCGCAAGAATTTCAGATTCTTTGATAATCAAGAAATCTTCGCCTTCAAATTTTACATTTGTACCGGCAAACTTTTCAAAGAGAACTGCATCACCAACTTGCACTGTTGGTGTAATAACTGTACCATGAGGAGTTGTTTTACCTGGGCCTACTGCCACAACTTCTGCAACTTGTGGTTTCTCTTGTGCTGCTGAGGCCAAGACGATCCCACCTAAAGATTTTTCTTCTTCCTCTTTTATACGCAATACAACGCGATCCGCTAAGGGTTTCAACATGTTATTCCTCCATTTTATGTTATTTTAGCACTCTTTAAGTTGGAGTGCTAATTTATATATCTTATTTTACCGCGAAGGTCAAAATTAGTCAAGAAAAAAACTTCTTTTTTTATTTTTTTAAATCGTTTTCTTATGAAGCCTGAGTTTCTTCAAGGCCCACTCGTAATGTGAAGCCAATGATGACTGAAAATACTGCGCTAAAGATGTTGTCCCAGTCCAAGGATAAAATTGCTTCGTATAAAGCTCTTCATCTGAAAAATGTTGCAATAACTGGATAGTTCTTAGGTGGCTTGTAGCAAGTTTTTCCTTTATTTCTTCATAAGGAGTAGCTTGATGCTTTTCCCAGATTTCTTGATTCATTGTCGCATAGTTTTTCCAAGTATAGGGTGTGGGTAAAAAGCTTTGAAAGTTTCCTGAAACATTACTTTTTACAAAATTTTGTAAAAGTACTTGCCACTCATAAAGATGGGCATACACATCACGGATATTCTTATCTCGCCCCCAATGTGCCTCTTTTCCCTTCTCTTGGCCAAAGGCAAAAGTTGCCGTTTGTGCTTCTAAAGGTAGTGTGTCAACCAAATGACACAGCTTTTTCCAGTTTTCTTCTGAAAAGGAAATCAACTCTTTTTTCGTTTTTGCCTTTACCATTTTTCCCTCCTCACTTTCCTGTTCTCATCCTATCAAAAGAAAACGCTTTTTTCAATTTAAAACGGTAATTCATCTTCTTTTAAATTAAGAGCACTATTTTCTATAGAATCTTGTCGCATGGCAACTGTCGCGCGACTTTCCAAAAGGTCAAAAGTTTTTACCAACACTTCTGTCACATAGCGTTTTTGTTCCTGCTTGTCCACATAATTTCTGGTTCGTATCTCCCCTTCCACAGCAAGTAGGGCGCCTTTTTTAGCATAGGATGTACAGTGTTCCGCCTGTTTCTCCCAAAAGACCAAAGCGACAAAGTCTGTATTTTTTTCACCTGAAGCATTTTTATAGCGTCGTTTGACAGCAAGATTTATTCTCAATAGGCTTTTCCCATTAGATGTTTTAGTGAGTTCTGGATCTGCAACGAGTCGGCCAACAAGTAACGTTTTATTCATTTTGACACCTCCTTACTTTTTGTACGAAAAAAGACCTCAGCTTTCACTAAGGTCTTTATTATTTTATATTTAGGCTTGCCACATGCTTGTTGCATCAAAAGCTGATCCAGCTTCTAAATCTGCATTCAATTCGATGATACCACGAACTTGTGGTGCATTTGGTAAGTCAAGCTCTCGTGCCGAGCACAGCATGCCATAAGAAGGTACGCCACGCAAAGCGCCTGACCAGATTAAAGAACCAGAAGGCATCATTGCACCAGGTAAAGCCGCTACTGTTTTCATACCAACAACGGCATTAGGAGCACCACAAACGATTTGAACTGGTGCATCTAGACCAACTTCTACTTGGCACACATGTAAATGATCGCTGTCTGTATGATCCTCCATCGTTAAAATCTCAGCGACTACAAATTTAGGTTGGCCATCATATGTAAGCTGCTCGTCAAAGCCAGCTGCCTTAAGTTTTACATTAAGTTCCGTTACTTGATGCTCAGATAAATCATTCTGTCCTTGAGCCAAATCTGGCCAGTCTTTTTTTATATCGAAAATGTTCCAGCCCACTGTTTGTCCTGTATCTTCACGGAAGATACGCGCAACATCCGCCTTACGTTCGTAAGTTACTTCTGCTCCCTCATTGTTTGCCACAATCAGCATGAGGACATCACCAACATTTTTATTATACGTTGCAATCATTTTATTTATCTACACCCTTCAAAAATTCACTAACTTCTTCTTTAGTTTTACGTAGCTTATTCACTAAGCGTCCTGTTTCTTTACCATTTTCAAGTGTCACAAAGCTAGGAATACCCATGATTCCCCATTCAATAGCCAAGTCCATGAATTCGTCACGGTCAACTTCTACAAAGTTAAAGTTTGAAAATTCAGCTTCTAATTCTGGCATTTTTGGTTTGATAAAAGTACAGTCTGGGCACCATCCTGCAGTGAAAAACAAGACATGTTTACCTTCTGATTTTACAATTTCAGCTAGTTCCTCATAATTTTTTGGAATAATCATAAATACTCCTCTCCTAATTCTGTAATTTCTAAGGTTTCTCCATCAATTTCAAAATTGATGTTTTGGTTTGCTCCAACAATCACGCCACCTTTATAAATAGCTCCGCGATCTGCCTCCTCAAAGATCCATACTGTTTGAATATCTTGGTCAGCAAAAGCTTCACGTACTGCTTGAATAACCTCTGCCCGCAAATTTTCTTCAACGTGCTTATAACTCTGATAGAGCACTCGCGCACCTGCTACACCAGCCAGCAGCCCTAAACCAACTTTCAAATATTTTTTCATATAAAAAATTTTAACATAAATTTGAGTATATTAGTACTTATAATTACTGTTTCCCCTCAGATCAGTTCCGCTTTTCTATAAATCCCCTAAAACTTATCCGTCTTTAAAAATTATAGTTATTAAATAGCATTAGGACAATACTATTATATACGGCTTTTAAATGCTACAATAAGGGAGTATAAAAAATCAAAGGAGACGAGATGACTCTATTTAACAAAATTAAAGAAATAACTGAAATTCAAGCAACAAGTGGTTACGAAGCACCAATGCGTGACTATCTTCGTGCCCGTATGGTGGACCTCGGCTACACACCTGAAACTGATGGTCTGGGCGGAATCTTTGTCACTAAAGAAAGTAAAACAGAAAATGCGCCTCGTGTTATGGTTGCAGCTCACATGGATGAAGTCGGCTTCATGGTGTCGTCAATTAAGGCAGATGGTACTTTACGTGTAGTCACTCTGGGTGGTTGGAATCCTTTAGTTGTTAGTGCACAACGCTTTACGCTATTCACACGTGATGGTAAAAAAATACCTGTTGTGACTGGTGGCCTACCACCACATCTTTTACGTGGAGCAGCGGGCGCACCTGCTATGCCACAAGTGGAAGATATCATCTTTGACGGTGGTTTTATGAGCAAAGAAGAAGTTTTAGAATTTGGGATTCGTCAAGGTGACGTCATCGTTCCTGAATCTGAAACAATTTTAACTGCTAATGGTAAAAATGTCATCAGTAAAGCTTGGGATAATCGCTACGGGTGTCTTATGGTCTTAGAACTTTTGGACTACCTTAAAGACGAAGAATTGCCAGTAACCTTGATTATCGGTGCAAATGTTCAGGAAGAAGTTGGCCTTCGCGGTGCCCATGTTTCAACAACTAAATTTAAACCTGAAGTTTTCTTTGCTGTTGACTGCTCTCCTGCAACGGATACTTTTGGAAACGACAATGGTCGTCTTGGCGAAGGCTCGCTTCTTCGTTATTACGACCCAGGTCATATCATGCTGCCTGGTATGAAGGACTTCCTCCTCAATACAGCAGAAGTTAATGGTATCAAAACACAAGCTTATATCTCAAAAGGTGGAACTGATGCTGGTGCAGCACACTTGCAAAACGAAGGCGTACCTTCAACAACTATTGGTGTGTGTGCCCGTTATATCCATAGTCACCAAACCATCTTCAACATGGATGATTTCACAGAAGCGCAAAACTTTATCCGGGCTATCGTTACGAGTCTAAACCAAGAAAAAGTAGCAGCTATTAAAAACTACTAATAAAAAAGTTAAAAAAAGGGGTCCTGAGCCTCTTTTTTTAGTCATTCAGTTTTATTTCAGAAAGAAAAAGTAAAATCATAAAGCACCAAATATGAATTTTAGGGAAATTTATGAATAAAAAACTATACTATACTACTGGTTTACTTACTCTGGTAAGTTTTATCACACTGACTGCCATTGTAAAACTTTCTTATACACACGCACCTATTCCAAGCATTGATTCGCATTTACAGACAGTTGCTTGGCATCTTCAAAACAATGAATTTTTGGTTCAAATTTCAAGTGTAATTGCTAAATTTCTAGGCGACACAATGGGCGCTATAATTGGTCTTGTTATTGCTGCTATTATTTTTATCAAAGATAAGGTTTCAGCAATATGGTTAGCTCTTGTAGCCGGAATTGCTGTGGGGGGAAATACCTTGATTAAATTAGTTATCGGCCGTGATCGCCCTGACATTCATCGTGTTGCCGCCTTTACAGATGAGCCAGGAAAAAGTTTTGCCAGTGGACATACAACTTTTGCTGTAGTACTCTTTGGCTGTCTCTTTTTTATACTCTTACACTATCTCTCTTCTGTATGGAGCAAAACATTAGTTGGTTTTGTCGCTGTGGGGTTAATTTTTTTAACAATGTTTTCACGTGTACTTCTTGGGGTACATTATCCTTCGGATACTTTAGGCGGCTTACTTTGGGGGCTTTCAGTCATCTGCCTCACTTATCCAACTTATCTTCATTATAAAAACTCAGAAAAACCTCAACCTTATATACCTAAAAGCGTGAGAAAAGCTGATTAAAGCTAAAAAGCTTTGACTATATGTCAAGCTTTTTTTCATAGTTGAGTATCTTTTGCTTAATATCTACTGCTGCTTCTTGACCCATAAAACCGCCCAAGCTGCCATCTTTACGCGTGACACGATGACATGGTAAAATGACAGGCAAAGGATTACGTGCTAATGCCTGCCCCACAGCTTGTTGTGCTTTAGGACTTCCGACACGCGCAGCCATTTCCTGATAACTTATAGTCGTTCCCGCTGGAATTTTGGGAAGTTCTAACCAAACAGCTCGTTGAAATGCTGTTCCTGTGGTCAATATAAAGTTCTGGTTCTTATTAAGTGCTTCGTAAGTCGTCTTTTCATGTTGGTCATCGAAAAAAACCTAGGTAATCTCCCCCTTAGCATTGCGCTCTACAGAGAGTGAAATATTCTCATTCAACATAGGTATTATTCTCCTCAAAATCCAACAGCCATTCTTTACGCCATAGTCCTCCAGCATAACCTGCCAGCTGCCCGGAGCTTTTTTTCAATCGATGACATGGAATCACGATTGCAAAGGGGTTGGCTGCATTTGCTGCCCCTACTGCAATACTGGCTTGCGGATGCGCGAGTCCTTGTGCGATTTCTTTATAGGTTCTTGTTTGCCCAAACGGAATATCTTCAACTTTTTTCCAGACTTTTTGCTGAAACTCTGTACCTTGCACAGCTAAAGGGAATTTAAAACTTTTTCTTTTTCTTGCAAAATACTCTTGCAACTCTTCTTCAAGTTGACATGAAATCGGAGTTGGATGTTCCAATATAATAGCATTCAATCTTGCAATCTTCGCCTGTAAATTCTTATGCTCTGTAAAGCCTAAGCGATAAAGAAACTGCGCATCACTGATACTTATCATTTGACCAATAGGTGTGTCAATATAGTTTTTATAGAGGCGCTTCTTCATGTCCTTATTATAACATAGTTCTCTCACCCAGAAACTACCTCAGAGCAAAAAAAGAGAGCGAATACCCTCTCTTTTTTACTATTTTCTAGTTCCTAAAATTCTGTTCCACGCGTCATTATAATTCGCCTCTGTACCACCAATTCCAAACTTGAATTGTGTCACAGGTGCTCCGTTTTTAGCCCAATAACTTGTGGTTGTTTCACCGGAGACTTTAACATTTTTAAGATTCCCTCCGGTTACAGTGCCTGGTTTTTGACCGGTCGACTTAAGAACAGTGCTCTGAATTACATCTGGATCTTTACTTGGTTCTGGGAACTTTTCACCAGGACCAAACACATTTGGATCCGCTGCTGCGATTGCATTGACCAAGTTTGCCATATATGTACCATTATTGACCGCAGCTGTCTTGCTGCCCATCGGCGTATTATTATCATGACCAATCCAACCTCCAAGGGATACTTTGGGCGTTGAAAGCATGAGCCAACCGTCTACATAATCATTGGAAGTACCTGTCTTGCCTGTCCAATCCACGCTACTTGCAAGTGTTGGATTAATGGCTTGTAAATCTTGTAAAAAGTTTGTTGTACGACGACTGACATCATAGGTCAAAACATTACGTAAAAGATCCTCAGTAATTGTTGATGTTGCTTGTGAAAAGACTCTCTCTGCTTGACTCTTATGTTCGTAGATATCTTTACCGGAGTCGTCTTTTATGCTTTGGACAACATAGTGTGGCTCATAAACCCCGCCATTAGCTAAGGCTTGGTAGCCATTGGTATGTTGCACCACAGTTGGCTCAATACCACCACCGAGTGGAAGAGATTCCACACTGTAGTCTGGCACATAATAGCCCATCTTCTTCATGTAAGGTTCCACGCTATTGCCAGAATCAAGAATGGCTTGATAGGTCCAATGCGCAGGGATATTCCATGACACGCCTAAAGCTTCATTAAGACTTACCATTCCGGTTCCTGTTTCGCCAACGTGCAAGATTGGAGTACCGTCAGAGAAACTTGTTGGATAGTTACTCAGCATACTTGCTGACCCAATCAATCCCAAATCAATTGCTGGTGCATAAGCTAAGATTGGTTTAATCGAAGAACCTGGACTACGCTTCGTATCAAAGGCATGATTGTTTTGATTGGTTGCATAGTCTAAACCACCAATAAAGCCAAGTACTGCTCCTGTTTTATTATCCATGAGTACATTTCCGGCTTGAACTTCACCTGTACCGTCCTGTAAAATACCGCCATACTGCGCTACAGCATTTTGCATGGCATCATACACACCACGATTAATTGTTGTTGTGATAGTATAACCACCAGTTTGTAAGGCTTGCGCGGCTAATTCACGATATTTTTGCTTGGTGCTATCATTTCCTTGTTCTGTTGCCGAAACCTTGTCCCTCTTAATCAGATAATCATAGACGTGATTAAGGGCTTCACTGTACACAACATTATAAAGATAACCATGTGCTACAGAATCTTGTGGTTGTGAAGGCAGAAATGCTTGCGAGATATCCACAGCACTATATTTTTCGTAATCTTTTTGAGTCAAATATCCTGCACGATACATGTTAAACAGGACATTTTGTTGACGAGCTAAGCCATAAGAGAGTAGCTCTTTTGATTTGAGCGAACCATCCACATTATAAGGAGAGTAAACAATTGGACTTTGTGGTAATCCAGCAATAAAAGCTGCTTCTGGCACGGTTAAATCTTTAGCAGACTTACCAAAAATCCCTTGGGCAGCGGCTTGGACACCCGCAATATTTTTCCCTTGATTATTTCGCCCAAATGGTGAGACATTGAGATAATCCGTTAAAATTTCATCTTTACTTAAATATTGATTAAGCTGCAGTGCATAAACAATCTCGCTGGCCTTGCGTTGGAAAGTGACACTGTCTCCAAGAGACTGCTGTTTTACCAACTGTTGCGTAATCGTTGAACCACCAGAGCTTGTACCGCCACCTACGGCACCCAGAACGCCTCGAATTACTGCTTTGGGCACAACACCACTGTTCGTCTTAAAGGTTTCATCTTCTGTCGCAATCAGAGCTTTTTTCACATTTTCTGAAATTTGGTTGCTTGCTACATTAATCCTTACCAAATCACTGGAAATATCAGAAATATTTTCACCATTACTGTATTTCATGACTGAAACACCGTGAATATTATTAACCTGCTCGAGAAGTTGCTCCTTGCTTGGAACTTTGGTATTTTCAACAAGGCGAGCAAAATATCCCACACCTGCCGCAGCGCCAAATACACCAACTAAAAGAAAAAGCACACCAAAAATGACAACTACTCCACGCACGACTGAAAAAATAGTCTGAAGTGTTGTTTTCCCTTCTTCTACATCTGCTTGAACTTTTTTAGGTTTTTGAGGCTTTTTCGGAGAATTTTTACGACTTTCCTGCGTTTTGCTAGCACGCTTTTTCTCCATTTTAGCCTGCAAACGTGCCTGTGCACGTTCCTTCGACTGTTCTTGATCTTTTTTCATAATACATATTATACCAAACTTAGGCTCTTTTTTCGCCCCTATTTTTCCTTTTTTTTTGATATAATGAGAACGTTAATCTAATTACTGAGAGAAACTATAACAAAACTGTCAGTATTAACTAAATTTAGGAGGTAACATGAATATTTTTGACGAACTAAAAGAACGTGGTCTGATTTTCCAAACCACTGATGAAAAAGCTCTTCGCGAAGCTTTAACTGAGGGCATGGTAAGTTATTATGTTGGTTACGATCCTACTGCTGATAGTTTACACCTTGGTAATCTGGTCTTAATTCTTACAATGAAGCGTCTACAAATGGCTGGGCACAAACCTTATCCATTGGTTGGGGGCGCTACTGGACTTGTTGGCGATCCATCTTTTAAAGATGCCGAACGTGGCTTACAAACGAAAGATACTGTTGTAGCTTGGGCTGATAAAATTCGTGCTCAGTTGGAACGTTTCCTTGACTTTGAAAATGGCGAAAATAAAGCTCAGATGGAAAACAACTACAATTGGTTCGAAAATTTATCTTTTATTGATTTCCTTCGTGATGTCGGTAAATATTACACGATTAACTACATGATGAGTAAAGATTCAGTGAAGAGTCGTATCGAATCAGGTATCTCTTACACCGAGTTTGCTTACCAAATTATGCAAGGTTACGATTTCTACGAGCTCAACCAACGTCATGGTATTACATTACAACTCGGTGGTTCTGACCAATGGGGCAATATGACTGCCGGCACAGAACTGCTCCGTCGTAAGGCTGGAAAAACTGGACATGTCATCACTATTCCATTGATTACAGACTCAACAGGTAAAAAATTTGGTAAATCTGAAGGAAATGCCATTTGGCTCGATGCAGATAAAACGTCTCCGTTTGAAATGTATCAATTTTGGCTGAATGTTAACGATGATGATGCTGTAAAAATGCTCAAAATTTTCACTTTCTTATCTCTTGAAGAAATTGCTGAAATCGGTGAGAAATTTGAGGCTGCACGTCACGAACGCTTAGCACAAAAAGTACTTGCACGCGAAGTTGTAACTCTTGTTCATGGACAAGCCGCTTACGAGCAAGCTGTAAAAATCACGGAAACTTTATTTGGTGGCGGTGATTTGAAAGATCTTGATGCCAAGTCAATCCTTTCTGGCTTAAAAGATGTACCAACATATCAAGTGAAAGCAGACGATAATCTCAATATTATTGAACTCTTGATTTCTGCCGGAATCGAAAATTCAAAACGTCAAGCACGTGAAGATGTAACAAACGGTGCGATTTACATCAATGGTGAACGTATCCAAGATTTGGATTACACCTTCTCTGATGGAGATAAAATCGACAATCAACTTACTGTTGTTCGCCGTGGTAAAAAGAAAAATTTCATCTTGACTTATTAAGTTAAAGTCTAATATTTAAGTAGCAACAGGGAATTCTCTGTTGCTTTTTTAATCCAAACGCATTATTTTTCTAATTGAATCATGATATAATAGAGTTTAAGAACAAGATTATAAGGATAATAGCATGCCTGATAAAGATTTTGAACAAATGCTGAGAGATTTACGTGAACAGTATTTAGAAAAAGAAGAAATTACAGAAGAAACCTCTGATTCTGAAAAAAGTGAGATTTATACTCCAGTTTCACAAGAGGAAAAAAGACACAAAATACTTGAATCACTTCATCTTCTCGAAGAGAAGAAACTTTTCTTGTCTCAAAAACTTAAGGATTTCCATCAGCAAGATGCTAGTTATGAACAAATATCAAAGCTGAAACATCAAATTGAGGCTATCAAGTATAAACAATCTCTTCTTCAGCAAAGGCTTGAATATATCGACAGCGGTGAATCAGACTTCACTAAAAAAGAGAAGCTTAAACGTCAATTAGCAGAGCTTGAGATCAAACGCTGTCGCGCTCTCTTAAGTAAAAAGAGCTGTGCCAAAATCGATCAGAAGATTAATCAAAAAAAGGACCTTTTCAAAAAGATAAAGTAACCTTTTAGCCTTATAACCAATATGCTGTACTTTTAATGCAGCTTCTTGCTCTAAAATAGACAAAAGAAAGGAAAATTTGTGCTCCATACTATTTTTTATGTCATCATTTTTCTTCTTGCTCTAGTTATTTCAAATATCATCAATAAAGTTTTCCCAAAGTTGGCTCTCCCGCTGATTCAAGTCGTGATTGGGCTATGTTTGGGCTTTTTAGGTGCGTCAAAACTTTTGCAGGTTGACCCAGAATTCTTCTTGGGCTTCATCATTGCTCCTTTGCTTTTCCGTGAGAGTGAAGAGGCAGATGTCAAACATATCTTTAAACATACTCGAACGATATTAATGCTTATCTTTCCCTTAGTTTTCATTACAACTATTGGTTTAGGCTACTTAACGCATTTCTTTTATTTATCTGTACCTTTGGCTGCTTGTTTTGCCTTAGGGGCTTCATTAGCACCAACAGATGCAATCGCTGTTGCTGCCTTATCTGAACGCTTTAGTTTCCCCAAGCGGGTCATGAGTATCCTTACGGGTGAAGGCCTGCTGAATGATGCTTCTGGTATCATTTCCTTCCAGATTGCGGTTCTTGCGCTGGTCACTGGCGAATTTTCCCTAACTCATGCTTCTGCTGACCTTGTAGTCTCTGCAATCGGGGGCGCACTGGTCGGTTTCATTCTAGTTTGGATGAAGTCCTTTATTCTCAGAATTCTTGAGGATGTCGATGCCCGAGATGTTACAGGTTACCTTATTTTGGAGCTTATGCTTCCTTTATCTGCATTTTTAATTGCTGATATGCTTGAAGTTTCTGGAATCATCGCTGTCGTTGTCGCTGGAGTCATGCAAGCCAACGGTCTTAAAAGGACCACGCTTTTTGATGCCCAAGTCACAAAAGTGAAAAATACTATCTGGAATTTGCTGACCTTTGTTTTAAATTCAACAGTCTTCCTTTTCCTCGGGATAGAGTTACATCAGCTTGTTTTTCCGCTCATTGCTGATCCACTTTACTCTACGACTTCTCTTTTATTCATGGTTTTACTTTTAACCATTGGTCTTTTTGCCCTTCGCTTTTCCTTGTTGGCTGTTTATTATCGTTATGTATCTCTGCGTCGCAATCAAAGCTTTTCTGCTTACTGGAACGATATCTTGTTACTGACTTTTGCTGGCTCCAAAGGTACCGTCAGCATTGCCACTGTCCTTTTGTTGCCACGGACAGTAGATATCCCGCATAGCTTAATCATCTTTCTCTGTGCGGCAGTTACCGCGCTCAGTTTTTTAACTGGACTATTTGTTTTACCTTTAATCGCTGCCAAAAAAGTTGTCAAAGTTGACAACATGGTAAAAATTTCTATCTTAGCCGATGTCGTTCGAGAATTGGAAAATGATCTAAAACAAGTTACAAAAGAAAAAGCGCGCCTTGGTTATAATATTGCTATCGACAGCTATCAAGACCGCATTCAAAAACTCATCATCGAGCAAGAAAGTTCAAATACTTCGATTGACTTTAATGAATTGCAATTGCTTATCGTCCGTCTTGAAGCTGAGGGACTGGAAAATGCCTTGAGACAAAATGAGATTTCCATGTACACCTATCGGACTTATCAGCGATACCTTCATTCGATGGAACAATCCGTTGCGCATAATTTGGTTTCAAGTATCCAGTTCGCTTCGGCCATTTCCATCCGTGTGCTTCATTTTTTCTTCTCAAGAATTATCCGTCTAGATTTCAGTTTCCGTAAAACACGACCAGATAATGCTACAGCACATCGTGAAATTACCGAGCTTTACTTTTCTAATACGGAGTTAGTCCTTCAAGCTTTGGACAATCTGGAATCAGTTTACGATGAGCGTTTAATCCATTACCTACAAGCAGAACGTTTACGCTCTGCAGAGTTTGTTGCCCGCGGTGGCTATATTACTGGTATTTTACATCGTGCGCAGCCTAATAATCTGAAAGAGATGATGCGTGCTTACTATCTTGAACGCAAAACCATCTTTGAGTATGAATCCCGTGGTGAGTTAACGATCGGCGAGGCAAAAGTCTTACGTCAAAATGTAAATACTTTAGAGGATTATTCCCTTGCAAGTAATCATCACACCTTACTCTACGACTTTATTGAAAAGAGACGTAAAAAAGTTCAAAAGACAACAAACAATGAACTTTCAACAAATAAATGAAAATAAAAAACACCGAGCTTTATCCTTCGCTCAGGTGTTCTTTTATTTTTTTACGCCCTAAAAGACGAACGCCCGCCAAGATCCAAGAAATACTTGTCAGGACAAGTGAGCATACGAAAGCCATATGCATTCCCTGTAAAAAGGTATCTGGATGTTCTGGTAAATAAGTTCTTACCGTATAACCAAGTTGACTGGACATGGAAAGGAACAAAGTAATGGTTGCTACAGAAGTTCCTAAAACAAAAGCCATGTTCCGAATCAAAGAATTCACAGAGCCTGCTATTCCTAAATACTTACGTTCTACTGTCTCCATGATTAAAGCATTATTAGGACTTTGGAAAGCCCCCATTGAGGCACCTTGGAGTAAGAGCATCGCAATCACCCACCATTGTGGCGAATCTGCTCGAATCAAAAGATAACCAATCTGAGAAAGAACAATCCCTGAAATCCCCACAAAGGTAATTACTTCCTTATCTATTTTATCTGCGAGTGCACCTGCTATTGGGCTCACAATAAGCATGGCAGCTGGATAGGCCATCATGATAAAGCCAGCCGCACCAGGCGCATAATCACGATAATCTTGCAGATAGAAAGGAAGCAAGATGCTAGCAAACATCGCAACAGTGAAGTTTAAAAGTGACATCAGCAGACTCAAAGAAAAGAGTCTGTTTTTAAAAATCCCCAAGTCAAGTAAAGGTTTTTCCTTTCGGTGCTCCGTAAAAATAAAGCTAACAAAAAGTATAAAGCCAAGAGCCACGCCGAGAAGTAAGAGCGGATTATTCCATCCTAAAGTTTGGCCAAAATTCAAAGCCATGAATAAAAGAACGATCACAGCAGTCATTTGTAAACCACCTGACAAGTCAACTTCTTTTATAGAGCCTTGCCCTTCATCTTCTGGTAAAGCCCGACTTCCAAAAATCCAGGCCAATATCCCTATCGGAACATTAATCCAAAAGATATAATTCCAAGAGGCAACTTGTAAAATTAAGCCGCCCAAAGCTGGTCCTGCGATCGAGCCGACAGATACAAACATGGAAGTGATAGACATCGCACGCGCTCGACTTTCAACAGGAAAAACCTGCGCCACAATCCCAAAACTTGTTGCCATAAACATGGAAGCTCCGATAGCTTGTACGACACGTGCAAAGAGTAGGAATGGTAAGCCTAAGCCGATGTTTAGCCCAGCCAATAACGAACCGACAATAAAAATCGTCCAGCCCCATCTTGTTACGGTTGTTTTCCCAATCAAATCCGCAAGTCGTCCAAAAATAAGGATGATTGCACTGATAACGATCAAATAAATTGTGACCACCCACGTAATCTGTGAAGTTGACACATTTAGCTCACGCGCCATTGTTGGTAAGGCAATATTTACAATCGAGCCGTCTAAAGTTGACATGAGTGTAAATAAACCAATGGTGAGCAGCACTTTTGTTCTATTTTTCATTTATTTCCTTTCTATTTACCTACAAAGAGACTAAAAACTGCATCTAATGATACAGTTTTCAAAAATCAAAGTAAATCGTCAAATTCATTGGTTTCTGCTTTGTCCCAGTTTTCGCCCGTGATGCGGCTAATCATAATACCTTCAACGGCACGATCAACCATACCTTCAACGTCCAAACGTTTTTCATAGGCTAAAACATTTTCTAGTTTAGGATTTGTTTTTGGTGATGGAGGGGCAAATACAGTACAGCAATCTTCAAATGGTAGAATTGAAAGATTAAAGGTATCAATCTTTTCGGCGATATCGATAATTTCGATCTTATCCATTGTGACTACGGGGCGAATAACAGGAGTGTTTGTGACTTCATTAATCACAGACATTGAACCTAATGTTTGCGAAGCGACTTGCCCTAAACTTTCACCGTTAATAATCACTTTACCCCCACGATCTTCACGAATGCGGTCAACTACACGCATCATAAAACGGCGAGTTAAAGTCATCAAATAAGATTGTGGCGCTTTGGCTTTGATTTCTTCTTGAATCTCAGTAAACGGAACTTCAATAAAAGTGATTGTTCCGCCAAACGCTGTTAATTTTGCTGTTAAATCTTTTGCTTTTTTCAAAGCACCAGGGCTTGTATAAGGTGGTGAAGCAAAGTGAACTGCCTCAATTTCTACACCTCGTTTAAGAGCCAAGTAACCTGCAACTGGAGAATCAATCCCACCTGAAAGCATCAAGTGACCGCGGCCTGCTGTTCCTACAGGCATTCCTCCTGCACCTTTAAGTGTTTCGAAACTAAGATAAGCACCTTCAAGACGAATTTCAACACGGAGAGTGATATCTGGCTTTTTCATTTGTACTTTGGCATAGTCAAAATTGTCAAAGACAACATCACCTAAAGTCATGTTTAACTCTGTGGAATCTTGTTCAAAGCTATGGTCCGCCCGACGTGTTGCAATTTTAAAAGTCATTCCTTCATGGTAAATTTCTTTCATCAAGTCAACAACTGCTGCTTTTAGACCTTCGATGGATTTTTCAACTTTGATGGATGCTGAAAAATTTTGAATCCCAAAAACTTTAGTTAAACGTTGAGAAACCTCTTCGTAGTCTGCACCATTTAACTGGATATGCGCGCGATCTCGTTGCGCTGTAATCTTCAAGTCTGTCAAATCAGCGAGAACTTCTTTGATGTTGTTGGCCAAACGATTGATAAAAAAGCCACGATTTTTTCCTTTTGTTGAAAGTTCACCATAGCGAACCATAATTTCATCGTATACGATAGTCATTTTATTTTCCTTTGTTACTTAATATAAGGTTATCTTTTTATTCCTGAGAGAATTTCAGTACAGGTTATTATACCACATTAGCTATTTTTCTAGGTTAATAATAGACGAATCAAAACCAATGCAATCCCCACTTGGAAAACAAGTACAGCTAAGCCATAGATTGCTAACTTTCTTCCCGCGCGGACAAATTCTACTAGATTAAGACGTAAACCGATAGCGGCTAAAGCGATAATTTCGCACCAACTACTGATAAAACGTGCCGTTTCAGTAATTACTTTTGGAAATTGAAAGACTGTATCCAGACTACACAGAATAATAAATCCTAATACATACCAAGGAAGAAAGGATTGGCGCTTGATCTTGAGCTGACCTTCCTGCCCTGTCGGTGCTTTCTCTATGCGACGTGTTTGGAAAGAAAAATAAAGGACAACAAAAACAAGCATGATGATACGCATGATTTTAAACAAGGTAGCCATTGTTGTTGTTTCAGCATTCACCATTGTTGCTGAAGCGACAACCTGTCCCACAGACTGAATGGTTCCCCCAATCAAAGCACCACGTAGGAAATCATTTGCTCCAAAGAACCATGTACCTAAAACGGGTAATAGAAGCATTAACACTGTCCCCATGAGGTTAACCATAGTTATCGCTGTTCGCTTGTCTTTGTCTTCTGCTCCAATGACTGGCTCAACTGCCGCAATGGCGGAAGAACCACAAACGGCGTTTCCTGACGCCATTAGCGCATTAACTTTCAAGGAAAATCCAAGTTTCTTTCCAATAAACATGACAAAAACAATTGTAAGCACCATTTGTAGAAGAATAAAACTTATACCACTCCAGCCTAGCTTTTGTATCGTTTGAAAGGTAACTGTCGCTCCTAAAAACATTACTGAAAATTCAAGAAGTTTCTTTTCTGACCAAGCCGTACCTGCAAAGAGGACTGGTTGTTTAAAGTAAACATTCCCCAAAATAATTCCCAATAAAATAGCAATCGTGGCTGCACCCATCCCTTTAAAAACATAGAGATTAAAAAAGTAACTGACTACGGCAACTACAAAACTGAGCCCTAAACCTGGCATGATCTTCTTATTTAACATGACAACTATTATAACAAAAAACAAAAATTAATTTGTGTATTCATTGACATATAACATTCATCTCATTTATCGTCTTACTATGATGTTGTTTGCTTATTAAAAGGTAAAGAAAAAAGCGCTCCAGCCAACAGTTTTTTGTTGTCTTGAACACTTTATATTATTTATTTTTTCAAATGATAGTTGTAGCTTGAAAGGATGATATCTTCATGAGCGTTCAGGTAATAACGGAGGCGTAAACCGGTCTGATTGTGGAAGATATTTTGCCATGGTTTCGACGGAATGAAAGTCGGAATCAAAACAGTAGTTGTATAGTTGTGCGCTTTTGCTTGTTTTGCAGCGAGATTAATAAAGCGAACAGCTGGCGTGATGATACTACGATAGCTGGTATGTACAACGGTCAACTTAATATCTGGGAAGGTTTCATTGAAATCACGTTCGATTTCGGCTTCTTTTTCCGTATCTTCTTTTGTAGACACGTGAAGTGCAATAAGATAGTCTCCTACAGACCGGGCATAGTTAATCGCCCCAACATCGACATTTGTTACATTTCCGACCAAGACGATAACTGTATTACCATCAAACTTATGCTCTGCAGTTTCTTTGCGCAAGCGCAATTGTTCCGCCACATTCATATAATGACTGTGGATACGGATAAAGCAGAAAATCAAAATAGGTAAAACAATAAAGAATGGCCAAATTTCAGCTGTGCGGAAAATGAGCAAAATCATCACCACGACAAAAGAAATGATTGCCCCAATAATATTAGGGATAGAACGTAAGAGGAACTTACTGCCCAGCTTCTTGCGCCAATGGACAACCATACCGATTTGAGCCAACGTAAATGGTGTAAAGACACCAATAGCATAGAGGGGGATAAGGCGATCTGTTTGTCCATCAAAGATAAACAAGAGAATGACCGCACCAATAGCCAAACTGATAATCCCATTCGAATAACTCAAACGTGTCCCACGAGCAGTAAACAAGTGAGGCATGTATTTCTTCTTCGCCATATTAAAAGCAAGCATTGGAAAGGCGGAATAACCTGTATTAGCTGCTACTGCCAAAATGAGAGCTGTAGCAATTTGGAAGATAAAGAAGAATGCGTGCCCAAAGACACTGTCTCCAAAAATCTGTTGCGCCATTTGGGCGATAATGGTCACATCACCGCGTGGTGTTAACCCAAGCCAATAAGCAAAGAAGATAACACCACTGAAGAACACTGCTAAAATAATCCCCATCATTACCAAAGTCTTAGCTGCATTTTTTTCTTTCGGCTGTTTAAAGAATGGTACAGCATTCGAAATGGCTTCTACCCCTGTCAGAGATGATGAACCTGTTGAAAAGGCTTTGAGCAAGAGGATAAGTGAAACTCCTCCTACGGTTGTACCGATATGAGCTGGCGCTTGGTAGGGTAAACTTCCAGATACAATACGGAATACCCCGACACCTAAGAGGGCAACTGTCGTCACAATAAATGTATAGACAGGAATCATGAGGAAGGCTGCTGATTCTCGCAAACCTCGGAGATTCATCAGCATAAGCAGTAAAGCAAGAGCAACTGCGATTTCTAAATTGTACTGATGAAGTTCAGGTAAAGCTGAGGTTATAGCATCAGCTCCTGAAGCTGTAGATACAGCAACCGTCAACATATAGTCGACCAAAAGCGATCCACCGGATATTAATCCTGGAATTGTACCGAGATTTTCTGTTGAAACCAGATAAGCTCCGCCTCCTGATGGATAGGCATGAATAACCTGTGTATAACTTCCAATCAGCGCAAACAGTAAAACCAAAATAATTAAGGCAATAGGTATCGAATACCATGAAGCGCCCGCACCTACTGCAACCAATACCAAAAGAATTTGTTCAGGTCCATAAGCAATTGATGACAAGGCATCTGACGATAACATGGCTAAGGCCTGTAATTTAGTCAACAGGTGTGAATCTCCTACTGTTGACTTTAAAGATTTACCAATTAAAAGCTCTTTGACTTTTTTCAAAACGTAACTCCTGTATCATAAAATCTTTAAGTTGGATTTATCCGGCTTAATTCAGTCTAGGCTTGACTTTCCTAGCATAAAGAGGCCTCTCCAAGATAACTCAACTATTGTAGCATTTTTTTATTAATTTTAGTAGTATTTTTATGTTTGGTTTCAGTAACAAATGCAACAGAAAGACAAAGTGCTTGAAAGTCTTTTAAAATAAGCTTTCCTGAGCTCCATATTTCGCCAATATTTCTCTTTTTTTGTGTTAAATGTAATATTTCACGAGAGTAAATGATGTCATTTCATTTTTCTAAAAATAAAGTTCAACTTTTCTTTCATAAGATTTTTCAAAAACATGATTATAAGCTGTCAAAAGCCGTAAAATTATGCTAAAATATGGTTGATATAAACTTTTTTATAGGAGAAAAACATTTTGGCTGAAATTATCGAAGAACTTAATGACCAAATGAAAGTCCGTCGTGAAAAAATGGAAACACTGCGTGAATCAGGCATTGATCCATTCGGACATAAATTTACTCGTACACACAACTCTGCAGAATTACATGCGGAATACGATGAAAATACTAAAGAAGAATTACACGAAAAAGACTTGCATGCAACAATCGCGGGACGTCTGATGACAAAACGTGGTAAAGGTAAAGTTGGTTTTGCGCACATCCAAGACCGCGAAGGACAAATTCAGATTTACGTGCGTAAAGACGAAGTTGGCGAAGAAAACTATCAAATTTTCAAACAGGCTGACCTCGGTGATTTCCTTGGTGTTGAAGGACAAATCATGAAGACAGATATGGGCGAGCTTTCTATTAAAGCAAGCAAGTTGACTTTCTTGTCTAAAGCACTCCGTCCATTGCCAGAAAAATTCCACGGCTTGACAGATACTGAAACACGTTACCGTAAACGTTACTTGGATTTGATTTCAAACAAAGAAAGCTTCAATCGTTTCGTGACACGTTCTAAAATTATTAGCGAGATCCGTCGTTATATGGATGGCCGCGGATATCTCGAAGTTGAAACTCCTGTTTTGAACAACGAAGCCGGTGGTGCAGCAGCACGTCCATTCTATACACACCATAACTCATTAGACATTGACATGGCCCTGCGTATTGCAACAGAATTGCACTTGAAACGCTTAATCGTCGGTGGTATGGAAAAAGTTTATGAACTTGGCCGTGTCTTCCGTAACGAAGGAATGGATATGACGCACAATCCTGAGTTTACAACTATGGAATCTTATGAAGCTTATGCTGATTTTGACGATATCATGGATTTGACTGAAGGAATTTTCCAACACGTGGCACACTCTGTCCTTGGCAAAGATGTTGTTGAATACGATGGTAAAGAAATCAATGTGGGTGGTAAGTTCGCTCGCATCCACATGGTTGATGCGATTAAAGAGCAAACAGGCGTGGATTTCTGGAAAGAAATGGATTTTGAAGAAGCTGCTGCTTTGGCGAAAGAACATGATATTTATGTGGAAAACCACTTCACAAGCGTTGGCCACATCATCAATGAATTCTTTGAGAAATACGTAGAAGATACATTGATCCAACCAACATTTGTTTTTGGACATCCAAAAGAAATCTCTCCTCTTGCGAAGATGAATGCTGAAGATCCACGTTTTACTGACCGTTTCGAACTCTTCATCAATGGTAAAGAATATGCCAATGCCTTCTCAGAGTTAAATGATCCAATCGATCAGCTCGAACGTTTCGAAGCCCAAGCTAAAGCGAAAGAACTCGGTGATGATGAAGCCACTGGTGTAGATTACGATTATGTTGAAGCATTGGAACACGGTATGCCACCAACTGGTGGTCTGGGTATCGGTATCGACCGCTTAGTCATGCTCTTCACTGGTACAACTTCCATCCGTGACGTTTTGCTCTTCCCAACAATGAAATAAAAGCAAAAATCCAGTTCTCAGGGCTGGGTTTTTACAATCAAGAAGTGTGCGATATTTTTTATCTGCAACACTTTATCTAGATAAGAGAACAAACTATGTTAAGAATATCTCAAATAAAAACTTCAATTGATGAGCCTGTGGAAAAAGTTAAAAGCTTACTTTTGAAAAAATTAAAAATTCAAGAGTCCGACTTGATTGACTATCGTATTTATAAGGAATCAATTGATGCGCGCCATCGGGGAGAAATCAACTTTATCTACACAGTTGATGCCCAAGTCAAAAATGAAGCCAAGCTCCTCAAGAAAAAAATAAAAAATGTTTCACCCTCACCAGACTTGAAATATAAAGAGCCACAAATCGGAACAGAAGCCATGAAACATCGTCCTTTAGTCATCGGTTTTGGTCCTGCTGGCATGTTTTCTGCTTTGCTCTTAGCACAAATGGGTTATCGTCCTATCGTTTTAGAACGTGGCCAAAAAGTTGAAGAACGTGTGAAATCCATTGATGATTTCTGGAAGAAAGGAAAACTCAATCCTGCTTCAAACGTCCAGTTTGGTGAAGGCGGTGCAGGTACTTTCTCAGATGGAAAACTTACTTCCCGTGTACGCGACTTGCGCGGACGCAAAGTTTTAGAAGAATTTGTAAAAGCCGGTGCACCTGAAGATATCCTCTACAAAGCACATCCGCACGTAGGAACAGATTTACTTCGCGATATTGTCAAGAATATTCGTGAGCAGATTATTTCTTTGGGCGGAGAAGTTCTTTTTGACAGTCAAGTCGCTTCATTTATCATCGACAAAAATAAACTTCAAGGGATTGTTCTCAAAAATGGTCAAGAAATCCTCTCCAATCATGCCGTTTTAGCCATCGGACATAGCGCACGCGATACCTTTGCTGAGCTGTACGACAAGGGAATTAACATGACCGCCAAGCCTTTTGCTGTTGGAGTTCGCATCGAACATCCTCAGAGCTTGATTAATCAAGCACAGTATAAAGAATTTGCTGAGCATCCTCGTTTAGGAGCAGCAGAGTATCGTTTGACACACAAGGCCAGTTCTGGACGAGGTGTTTATACGTTCTGTATGTGCCCTGGAGGACTTGTCGTGCCTGCTGCATCAGAAGAAGGTCGCTTGGTAACCAACGGCATGAGTGAGCACGCCCGTTCTGAAGAAAATGCCAATAGTGGTTTACTGGTCCAAGTCTTCCCAGAAGATTTTGGCCAAGATCATCCTCTTGCTGGGGTTGAATTCCAACGAAAACTTGAAGAAAAAGCATTTGTCCTCGGTGGTAAAACTTATCAAGCCCCTGCACAATTAGTTGGAGATTTTCTTGCAGATCGTCCATCTACTGATATCGGTGAAGTTAAACCTTCTTATGCTTTGGGTGTCACTCCAACAGACTTAAGCCAGCTCTTCCCTGAATATATTACTTCTTCTATGAAGGAGGCTCTTCTTGGATTCGACAAAAAAATTCAAGGTTTTGCCATGAACGATGCGATTATGACCGGTGTTGAATCACGTTCTTCTTCTCCTGTTCGAATCAATCGTGATGAAGAAAGTTTCCAATCTATTTCTACACAAGGTATTTATCCATCTGGTGAAGGAGCAGGATTTGCTGGCGGGATTGTATCCGCCGCCATTGATGGGCTTAAATGCGCAGAGCAAATGATTGCCTCCTTTGCACGACCTGAATAAAGAAAAAACTGAGCAATGCTCAGTTTATAATCTTAAAATGTTTATCCATCAAACGTACATCCTTGGGCTTAAGTCCAAGGATTTTTATTTCCTTATCTTTGGTAATAAGCACTGCAGCTTGAATCACGTGTTGTCTTTTCGCAAAGACTTTTTCAGGTTCTTCCGAAAAGAACAGCCTCTTCGCCTCAATCTCCCCATCTAATGACTTTTCAGAAAATATTGTCACGCTGGCTAAGTTGTTCACATGAGGATAACCTGTTTCAGGATTGAGAATGTGATGATAACTCTTTCCGTCGCGCTCTAAATAACGCTGATCAATTCCAGAAGTCACGACAGATGTGGATGCGGTAAGCACTTGAAGTAACAAAGATGACCCATGCGTAAGTGGATTACGAATTCCGACACGCCAATAACCTTTTAGGGGCAAGCCCAGAAACCGAATATTCCCTCCAAGGTTAACAATGCCTGTGGAAAAACCTGTTTCTTTCCAAAATTCTACAACTTTATCGGCAATATAACCTTTGGCGATGCCTCCTAAGTCTAAGGACATTCCTTTTCGAGGGAGAAAAATGGTCTTTTGCTGGTCATCCAGAACGATATCATCAGGACTCACCATAGCAAGCATTTTTTGAATTTCTTGCTCAGAAGGAACACGGGCATCAGCAAAACCAATATGCCAAAGCCTAACCAAGGGTCCGATACTTGCATTAAAACCAAAATGCTCCTGACTGACCTGTACAGCTTTTTTCGTTAAAGCATAGAGTTCTTCCGACAAGGCAACTGCTTTTACACCCGCAGCTTGGTTGACTGCTATTAACTCCGAGAACGCCCTGTTGACTGTAAATAAATCTTCATAATGAGCAATTTTTCTATAGCCTTGCTCAATTTTTTCTGTAGTTTTTGACTTCTCCACATCAAGTAAACTCAGCTCAATAAATGTGCCTAAACCTCGATATTTTTTAGACAAAAAATCACTCATACTCTGAAGCTCCAGTATCGGCATCCGTTTCTATCAATGTTCGTAGAGGTTGCAAATGCGCACTGTAACGACAAAAGTTTCTGAAGCAATGTTCCAACCAAGAAATTGTTTGTCTATCTATTAGATTGCCTGAAATATCAAAAGCATCAGCAGCATGACTCAATAAAAATTGATTAGCCGGTAAGACGAAGGCTTCCAATCCTGGTGATTGGAGGATTTGTCTAAGATTTTCCTGTGCAAAAACGGAACCCTGCTTTCCTAGAGAAGCGCCTACAATCATAACTGGCGTATTGATAATGGGTTGCAAAGCTCCCCAAGAGAGCCATTCTAGCAAAGACTTCAAGGCTGCAGTGATGGCATGATCGTACTCCGGAGTAGAGATAATCAAACCATCTGCGGCTTCAATGGCTTCAGCGATTTCGCGAACTCTCTCAGGCAAGTCCATACTGTCTTCCGAAAACAAGGGTAAGCCTGCAATCTCAATAACTTCAATCTCAGCTTCATTAATAAAATGTTTCTTCATATACCAAAGCAACTTTCTATTGTAAGAAAAGCTGGCATTGGTTCCTACTATTGCAATAAATTTCATCTTTATTCCTCTTCACTATAAATAAAAAGAGCTTTCGCTCTTTTTATTTTAACACCTTAAGATAGAAACCACTGCTTAGAGAGCTTGAATTCACTAGAATGCTGAAGGACTTGCAAGCCTTGGTTGACTTTATCCATTAATTCAGTATCATTCTTTCGTGCTGCTACAGCATATTCAACTTGTGGGTAAGGAGTATCCAGCATATTGTATAAGCCTTCAAGCTGATGATTACGAAGATAAGTTTTAGTATAGTCCCTATCTAAAAGAGCAGCTTGAATTTTTCCTGCTTGCAAGGCAGCGATTGCATCGCTCGGTTGGTTATAGAGAAACATCAGATTTTCTTTGACAATATTTTTTAAAATCTGCGGATAATCGCTAAACAAATCATAAGCTGCTGAAGCTTTTTGCCCGCCTACTGCTTGATTATGCATATCGCCAATATTATAAATTTCTGCTTCTTTAGGAACAAGCAACACTAAATTTCCCGTGTGATAAGGTTCACTAAATAAAATGGTTTTTTCCCTTGTCTTATTTGCTGTATAAGGCCCCCAAATCAGATCAACCTCTCCTTCTTTCAAGGCTTTTTCTTTGGCTGACCAGTCCAATGCTTTCCAGTCAATCTTTATATTATAAGAAGCAAAGATTGCCTCTGCTAGAGCTATATTGAAACCTTCAGGTTTTCCACTCTCTTGCTTTGAAGTTAGGGGCGCAAAGTCTGCCTCATAACCGATAGTAATCGTCTTGCTTTCTTCAATCTTTTGCCATGTATTTTTCTTCGTGTTTACTCCGCAAGCCGTCAAAGTCATAAAAATAAATAATAGAAGGAAGGGAAGCAGGTAGAATTTGATTTTCTTCATGCTTTCATTTTATCATTTCTCTCGGCTCAAATCTACCGCTTTGAGTGGCACTAATTTTGTATTGTACTTCCATTTATAGCCAAAGTATAGAGCCAAGAAAAGTGGTATTGCGGCATACATGGCTAAGCCTTCGCCCCAGTGACTGCTGAAAAGCATGGCTGGGTCTAAATTAACAACAATCATGGCCGTCATGATCAGGGACAAGATTGGTCCAAAGGGGAACCATTTTGCTTGGTAAGGCAAACTGCTCAAATCACCGCCTTGAGCCAAAAAGGCTCGACGAAAACGAATGTGACTAATCGATATCCCAAGCCATGCAATAAATCCAGTCAAACTTGACAGGTCCACAAGCAAAAGATAAATTTGTGTGCCGAAAATTCCTGTTAAAAATGCGACCACACACACCGCTGTCGTTGCCAATAAAGCATTGATAGGAATACCGTTTTTGGCTATTTTGGAGAACTGGCGTGGTGCGCCTTCTTTTTTACCTAAAGAGTAGAGGATACGTGTTGAAGCATACATGACAGAGTTTGCTGACGAGATAACCGAGGTCAAAATCACGGCATTCATTAAGCTCGCTGCTACTGCCAAACCAATATTCTTAAAAACGATAGTAAAAGGACTCATAACCGCTGTCGAATCAGGGTTAAGCAAGCGAGGATCTTGGTAATTGATAATAGCTGCAATAACAATAATCGTAAAGATGTAGAAAAGAAGAATGCGCCAAAAAATAGAATTCATCGCTTTAGGAATACTTTTCTCAGGATTTTCTGATTCACCTGCTGTAACTCCTAGAAGTTCTGTGCCTTGAAAAGAAAAGCCAGCGATAAGTAAAACACCAACAAATCCTGTCACTCCACCAGTAAAGCCGTGGTTACCTGCTGTGAGATTACCAACAACATCAATATTATTTCCAAAAATTCCAATAATAGTTAACACCCCAACAACCAAAAAGAAAATAATTGTAATCAGCTTGATAATGGAGAGCCAATATTCTGTTTCCCCAAACGCGCGTACCGCCATGATATTAATTGCAAAAATAAGGACTGTAGCCACACCAGAGAATATCCAAGAAGGAACCTGAGGCAACCAAAATTGAGTGATTAATCCTGCTGTTGTCAAATCAACTGCAATCGTAATCGCACCGTTTATCCAATAGTTCCAGCCCAAAGCAAAGCCAAAGGCTGGATCCACAAAACGTGCCCCATAATCTGTAAAGGAGCCCGATGTGGGTAAATAAGTGGCCATCTCTCCTAAAGAGGTCATTACAAAATAAACCATAATCCCGACAAAGATATAAGCCAATACCGATCCGAAAGGTCCAGCCTGACTAATCGTCGCTCCTGAGGTTAGGAACAAGCCTGTTCCTATCGTGCCACCAAGCGCAATCATGGTGATGTGTCTTTGTTTTAAATTGCGCTTTACTTGATTTTCATTTTTCATATTTTTTCTTTCTCTAATACTTCTTCGTTCATTTACAGCATAATTTTGCCCAAAAGAAAAGACCGTATAGCCTAGCCATCCGGTCTTTCTGAGAATCACCGGCATAGATGTCTTTCGAGCGTACTCTAAAGTTGCATCTATACCAAAGTATGACACAACTCTTATCTATGCGCATGATGATGTTGAGATTGTAGGTCAAACTTAAACATATGTGATTCTCCTTCCTGATATTTTTTATTTAGTATAGTCCTTTATTTTAAAATTTGCAAGTATAAACTTTTTGTCGTCGTTTAGTCTTCGAAACTTTTATGTTAAAATATAGGAATGGAAAACAAAAAAAATACGAATATTATCTTTGGAGGATTATTAGTCCTCATCGTTGTTATTGTTGGTGGTCTTCTTTACTTTGCGAACAGTTCTGACAGCAAGACAGATGCAAAAAATGATTTGCAAAGTGTTGAACTCCCTCAGTTGTCGAATGAAGTGGGCAAGGATGAAGCTGAAGTTCAAATTCAAACAACAGCTGGGAACATCAATATTAAGCTCTTCCCTAAACTGGCACCAATGGCTGTCGAAAACTTCTTGACTTTGGCCAAGCAAGGTTACTATAAAAACAATGAATTCTTCCGTGTGATTAATGATTTCATGATTCAAACGGGTGACCCAAGTAATAAAGGAACCGGAAGCAAATCCGTAGTAAATAACAACAAACCATTTGCGACTGAGATTTCTAATCAGCTTTATCATATTCGCGGTGCAGTTTCTTTAGCAAACAGTGGTCCTGGCGAGACAAGCAGTTCGCAATTCTTTATTGTCCAAAATCCACAAGCAGCTGAGCAAGGTTTAAGTACAAGCAAATATCCTCAAAAGATTATCGATGCTTATAAAAAAGGTGGCTCACCTTTCCTTGATGGACAATATACGGTCTTTGGACAAGTGATTTCAGGCATGGATGTTGTTGATAAAATTGCTGCAGGCAAAGTGGAAGCTAACCCAAATAATCCACAAGAAGAATCATCTCCTGTAAATCCAGAAAAAATTACCGGCGTTAAAATTATCAAAGGTTGGGACTTTAAAAAATAAAAAAATCTTCTGTGTAGGCAGAAGATTTTTTAGCGCTAGTCCCAACTTCATCTGCCTTGCTATCCTCTGATGTTGATGATATAATGAAAATAAGTAAAAAGGCTTGCGCAAACAAGCCCTTTGTAGCCGTATGAAGAACGGTAGCCAAATATTATTGTTTAAGTAACTGTCATTACTCGGCTAAAGTTGGACAGTTATTTTTTATTGTTGTTATTATTCAATGTCAACACCAGCATTGCAAAAGCAAGCATGAGTGACAAAGCTTCATAAACCGACAAAAAATGTCGCCTTTCTGTATTTTGAGGTTATAGCCTACAAAACGTCATAAGCATCACCTCCCAGTTAGGCTACCGTCCTTTAACTTCTACTCCGTTATTATAACATGTCCAAACTCAAAATGAATCTAAAAGAAAAAGCTGTGTCCCTACAAGATTCAGCTTTATTTTATTGTTTTTTTAGGAAAAATGGCTTTATAGCATACTTTTGAGCTCGTAATTGTTGTGTGGCCAATAATGGCACATAGCTTTTACTCACGCATCAATTTTTGCATATCTTCAGGCATTTCTAATTCAATATCAATCAATTCGTCTGTAAAGGGATGGACAAATTGTAAATGATGACAGTGGAGCGCTTGGCGATCAATAAGGTCATGATTACCTCCATAAAGTTCGTCGCCAACAAGAATATGCCCTAGATGTGAAAAATGAACACGAATTTGGTGTGTACGTCCGGTATGTAAAACGACATCTAACTGCATCAAGCCATTTTTCTCTGCAACAACTTCATAACTTGTTCTGGCTTCCTTCCCTTCAGGATGCACACGCCGCTCAATGATTGAAGTCTCCACTCGACCGATAGGTAAATTAATTTCACCTGTTTTGGGTAAGTTCTCGTCTGCATGGATAATGGCATAATAGCGTTTGGTCACACTGTCCTTATATTTAGGATGCACGATGAGAGAGTGAGCCAAGCTATGTTTAGCAAAGATCATCAAACCACTCGTATCACGGTCCAAGCGTGTAATGATATGTACCGTTTGGTCCTCATATTTCTTTCGTACGATATAACCCTTTACAATATTAGACATAGCTCCTGTCGGATGTAAACGTCCAGTAATTGAAGTCCGTCCCGCAGGTTTATTCACAATCAAATAATGATCGTCTTCAAAGACAACTTCTGGGTCAATATCTTCAGGAATCAATAAATCGGTACCTTGCTCGATAGGTGTAATTATCGTAACAACATCATCAACTTGTAAAGGAAAGAGAACATTACGCTCCATACCATTCACTAAAATTTCACCACCGTCAAATTTGATATGTGAAAGGAAGCGTTTGGAAACGCCATGACGTTTAAGTAAGGCCTTTACCGTACTTCCATCAATTGTATTTGTAAATGAAAATTCCACTGTTTAACTTCTCCTTTTAAGCCTGCTCTTGACATTGAGTACCTTACTGCTGAAATGTTCTCCAACTCTATGGCTGAATTTTCTCCATCTAAAAACTCCAACATATGTCGGAGTTTGCCTAGAACAGAACTTTATTATAACATATTTGCTCGCTCTGTAAATATAATTAGGTCAAGAAACACTCTACACACAAATGAAAAGTGTGAGCAGCGCTATTCGACTTCACCGATAAACGCATTTTTCACGCGTTCCCAAAAGCTTGTATGGGCACAATTTGCAAAAGCGATAGTTTTACCATCCATGCTGTACTCTATCGCTTCAATTTTTTCGTAGTTGAAAGTCAGCTGGTCAACAGTAACACTGTAATCCTCAACATCTTCTGGACAGATAATGATACTGTCTTTCTTAGCAACAACCATTGGTGCCCCTAATGTCCGATAAACAATATTATTAAGACTAGCTATTTCGGCCATCTGCATAGCTTCCACACGAGGGTGTAAAACAGCACCGCCGATAGATTTATTATAAGCTGTTGAACCTGTTGGTGTGGATACAGATAAGCCATCGCCTCGAAATTTTTCAAAGAGAAAATCCGAAATCCTGATATCCGCAACTAAAGTCTTAGACGTTCGGCGAATCGTTGATTCGTTCAGTGCGTAGTGCAGCATTTCTGAACCATCTTGAAATTTCACACGTATCCGTAAAAGGGGATAATGAACAGCATGCTCAGCAGTTTCAGACTCTAGGGCAAGCGCCACCTTATCAAGATCTGTATTCATAAAGTCGGTATAAAAGCCCAGATGTCCCGTATGAACACCGACAAAGCGAATTTTATCCAGCTTGTCCTCATAGATGTGCATAGCTTTGAGGAGCGTGCCATCTCCCCCGACTGAAATAACAATTTCTGGGTTTTCCTTTTCAAACCTGAAATTTTTGGACTGCAAAAGCGCTGTTAATTCTAACAGCGTCTTTTGTGATTTTTCACTTGAATTCCCTACCAACCAGATCTTTTTACCAGAGCTCATTGTCTTCTCCGTTTTCTTTCTTGTAGTCCAGTCTTGCTTGCGGGTCATCGAAAAGCAATTGGGCTTCTTGAATATCTTCGCGAATCGCACCCATTTCTTTATCCAACTGCGCAGCCATATGCGCCGCAGCAGTCAAGCGTTCTCGAACTTCCTCGGGGATCACACCACCATATTTGTAACTTAAGGAATGTTCGATCGTTGCCCAAAAATTCATCGCCAAGGTCCGAATTTGAATTTCGGCAAGCACAACTTGGGCACCCTCAATCATATCAATCGAATACTCAATAACCACGTGATATGAACGATAACCACTTGCTTTTTGGTTATGAATATAATCCCGCTCTTCGATAATTTTTAAGTCTTTACGTTTTCGTAAAAGCTCTAACACATCCCAGACGTCATCAACAAACTGCACCATGACACGAACACCAGCAATATCTTCCATTTCTCGGATTGTTTCTTGGGTGTATCCTCGCATGGCTGCCTTCTTCCGAATCGAATCACGTCGCTTCACGCGCCCCGTGACAAACTCAATCGGTGAGTAAAGTTTTTTCTTTAAAAATTGCTTACGCACACCACGAAGTTTGATTTTCAGTTCCCCAACCGTTTGGACATAAGGATCAAGAAATTCTTCCCAGTTAAATTCAGTTGTTGTACTTTCAGTCATATGTTTATCCAAATTGACGCTCGGTCAATTCTCCTTTGTATTTTATTACAGGTCTTTCTCAATTATACCATATATCGCCCCCATTCACTAGACAGCTTGACTAATTTACATCTACGAAAAAGAAGCAAAATTCTGTTTTAATAGCACTGTAGACCGTAAGAAAGGAGCTCCCTCTTCTTTTCTGGCTTTACTTAGATACAGGCTTTTGATATACTTTTAGATAATAGATCAATCATCATTTTAATAAGAAGGGAGGATGCCTCTCTTGGAGATCTTGTAAAGAGTAATCTAAACAGAGCATCTTTTTATACATAAAAATGTCAACAAATTTAGAAATTGAGCATAAGACGATGCTCTCTATGCCGGAGTATGACCGATTGAAAACACTTTTTTCACACGTCACTCCAGTCCGACAGACAAATCACTATCTTGATTCTCAAGATTTTACACTGCGTAAGAAAAAGCTAGCTCTGCGTATCCGTACCTTTGATCGTTCAGCAGAAATGACACTCAAGGTCCCTCAACAAGTAGGCAATATCGAACATAATATCGACCTTACACTTGAAGAAGCACAATATCTGCTCGCACAAAAAAGTATCACTTGCGGTAAAACTGACCTGAGTGAAATTTGCGACATCTTAGTTGAGCGCGGAGTAGATTTGGAGAGTATTACTCTGATTGGGAGTTTAACTACGATCCGCTACGAACAACATCTCCCTATCGGGCTTGCTGCTCTGGATAAGAATGACTATCTGGGTCATACTGATTATGAGTTGGAGCTAGAAGTGACTGATAGTGAACAAGGTAAAAAAGATTTCCTTACTTTCTTGAAGAAAAACCATATTGAATTTCGTTTTTCAAAATCAAAAGTTGTACGCTTCTTGGACTGTTTACGCCACCTGAAAAAACAATAAAAGTGCTGTTTCAGCACTTTTTTGCATATAATTTGGTCTCCTATATAAAATTTGGTACACTATACAACGTGGATACACAACTGATAAACAATAATATTAAAGATTTTAACAAGGAAAACAATAACTCTCATGTATGATATTCATCATTTTTTCACGCCTATTCTCAATCAATTTTCCGAATTTGATGCGCACAGCTGGTACCTCTATCCAATAGCTACACTTGCTGCAGCTAAAGAATTACGTGACAACAGTGAACTTCCCAAAAATATTGAAAATCTCAACGCGAGCTTTGACCGCCTCCAAAAAATTTCTTCCGATTTCTTGACGATAAATCTACACGGACGAAAGTATGGGCGAAAATTCATCTTAGCTTTACAGGAGAGACTGGACAACCTCAGCATACTGGATTATAACAATCAAATGCGCCATGAAATTCTCTGCGAAATAAAGCTCACAACCGCTGACTTTATTACTCATCGTCAGTTCGCTAAAAAACAAATGATTAAGAATGCTCAGGAATTTTATAAAAATGAGTTTACCCAAGTACCCTCTACTTTAATTTATACCGACACTGAATGTTTACACATCGAAAATTGCTCACAAGCCCTTATTCAAAATTATCTTCGTCACATTGAAAAAACTGCCTAAGGGCAGTTTTTTTTGTAGAACAGAGCCTTAAAGGCTGTGTCTATAATGTCTTGTCTCCATTACAATTTACCTAAAGCAGCTTCAAGTTGTCCTTTAATCACCTCATTTGTCTCCGCAAAAGCTTCAGAGAAATTCTGGTTGAGATCTTTCAGATGACTTGGACGTACTCGTTTCACAAATTTCAGTGCTTTAAGTTTCTTGATTGTCTCGGAAACATCTTCTTCATTCACATAAAGCAAGCTATAATGTGCTTTGCGGCTTGTATAACCAAGATCCCCATAGTGACTAAGTTGTCTGTTCCCTTTGTAAGAGTTGCAATAGACAAAAAGTGCAATTCTCCCTTGCATTTCAAGCGGACGAACTGTCTTATCTTCCGATTTCTTTGTCAATATTTCTTTATCAATGATGGCGTCCATGACGGCTTCCTCCTTTCAAAGGTAAATTTTCATCTACAAAAATGTGTTCTGAAATTGCTGAACTGATGTCTTTTGTTAGCTCGGATAACAGCTCCTGCAAATCATTTTCAGCTACGCGAAGCTGATAAACCTTCTCATTAAGCAGGATTTCTTTTCGGAGCTGAGCCAGTTCTGGCCTAAAAGCGATATACTCCTGATTGTCCGTAAGAAGTCGGAGTTTAGATTGTAAGTCTTCATCTTCCTCAAAAGCCTTTTTTAAAGCACGATAAGTAGCGACTTCGGGTAATTCCAAAAAATCTTTAACCACTTCATCGATTAAATCATCAATTTCAAACAACTGTTCATTTATGATTAACATAACCTTATTATACCAGAAAACCAACTTTACCGCTTTTTCTCAACCCTCTTCCGTAAACTTTCTCTGTTTTTTCATTTTCCATAAATGACATTTTTTATAAGTCTGTTCTAAACATGTAGCACATCATCTTGCCAAATTAATTCAAAAAAGATATAATTAACTGATAATGTCTATAATTGTACATAAAATTACAGAAAGGTTTTTATGAATAATGAAAACAATCAGACCCAGAGAGGTCTGAAAAATCGTCACATCCAGCTTATTGCAATAGCAGGAACTATCGGAACAGGTCTTTTCTTAGGAGCAGGTCAATCTATCAGTATGACCGGGCCTTCCATTCTTTTGATTTATATCATTATTGGTGCCTTGATGTTCATCTTGCTCCGTGCAATCGGTGAAATGCTTTATATGGATCCTGAGCAACACTCTTTCCTTAACTTCGTCAGTCACTATCTAGGCAACAAGGCCGGATATTTTATTCAATGGTCTTATTGGCTTGTTGTTATCTTTATGGCTATGGCTGAGTTAACCGCTGTCGGGGTCTACATCCAGTTCTGGTTACCAAGTGTTCCTGTCTGGCTTACCGAAACCGTTATCCTCTTGGCATTAACTGCTTTAAACACACTCAATGCTAAATTCTTCGGTGAAACAGAGTTTTGGTTTGGGATGATAAAAATCGTTGCTATCGTTGGTTTGATTGTTACTGCCATCATCATGGCCTTCAGTGGCTTCCAAGCAGATGGTACAACAGTTAGCCTTAGCAATGTGACGAAGGACTTCTCCTTCTTCCCTAATGGCATTACAAACTTCATCGGAAGCTTCCAAATGGTAATGTTTGCCTTTGTTGCGATGGAATTTATCGGAATGACTGCTGCTGAAACCTTGGATCCACGTCCAACACTTAAAAAAGCAATTAATCAAATTCCGATTCGTATTTTAATCTTCTATATCGGAGCACTCACTGCGATTATGTCTATCTATCATTGGACAGATATTCCTGCAGATCAGTCTCCATTCGTTATGGTCTTTGACCTTATTGGTTTCAAGTGGGCAGCAGCAGTGATTAACTTTGTCGTCTTGACTTCTGCAGCTTCAGCGCTTAATTCAGCACTTTTCTCAACTACACGTAATCTTTTCTCTCTTTCAAAATTACACGGAGACAAAGCATTACAGCCCTTCACAAAACTTTCGAAAAATGGTATCCCAACAAATGCCCTTTTCTTCACAGCAGCACTAATCTTCTTAGCCCCATTTATCTCACTTATTCCTGGTGTGTCTAACGGCTTTGTCTTTATCACAAGTGTTGCGACTAATCTCTTCTTGATTGTTTATATCATGACCTTGATTGCTTATACAAAATATAGAAAATCAAGTGAGTATCTCGAAGACGGCTTTAAGGTTCCAATGCCGAACGTATTAGTTCCAGTGACTATCGTCGCATTTGGCTTAATCTTTATTTCCCTCTTCTTCTTCAAAGATACACGTATACCAGCGATTGGTTCAGCAATCTGGATTGTCGTCTTCGGGATTATTTCTTATCTCCGTAAAGAAAAAACAGTTGACTTATAAATAAAAAAACTTCTGAATACAGAAGTTTTTTTATTTATTCTAATTCAAGCTCGATTTCTTCTACTCCAGCAGCTTCAACCTTTACTTTTTCATCTGCTTTTGCTGGTTTAGCATCTTCTTTTTCATTTTCTTCATCACTTTCAATCAAACCGTGATTTTGACGTACTTTACGGTCGATTTCATTGAAAATTTCAGGATTATCTTTAAGGAAGGCTTTCGCTTTCTCCGCACCTTGACCGATCTTTTCGTCATTATAAGAGAACCAAGCACCTGCTTTCTTCACAATGCCTTCTTCAACGGCAATTGTTAAGAGTTCACCTGTTTTAGAAATACCTTCACCAAACATGATATCTACTAAAGCAACTTTAAATGGTGGCGCAACTTTGTTTTTAACAACCTTAATCTTCGTCAACTTACCAATGGCTGTTTTGTTGTCACCAGAGCCTTCTTCGATTTTTGTGCTACCACGAACGTCTAAACGTACAGAAGCATAAAATTTCAAAGCACGACCACCAGGCGTTGTTTCTGGGCTACCAAACATAACACCGACTTTTTCACGCAATTGGTTGATAAAGATCGCTGTTGTTTTTGTTTTGTTGATGCCTGCAGCAAGCTTACGCATGGCTTGACTCATCATACGTGCTTGCAAACCAACTGTCGAATCTCCGATTTCACCGTCAATTTCGGCACGTGGTGTCAAAGCAGCAACAGAGTCGACAACAACAAGGTCCACTGCACCAGATTCAATCAATTTCTCAGCAATTTGCAAGCCTTGCTCACCATAGTCAGGTTGTGACAAAAGAAGTTGGTCAATGTCGACACCAATCGCTGCAGCATAGACGGGATCCAAAGCGTGCTCCGCATCGATAAAGGCAGCAATACCACCTTCAGCTTGCACTTGAGCAACCGCATGCAGCGCAACCGTAGTCTTACCAGAACTTTCTGGACCGTAGATTTCGATGATACGACCTTTAGGATAACCACCGGCACCAAGTGCAATATCCAAAGCCAAACTTCCTGAACTTGTGACTTGAACTTTTTGACTCGCTGCTTCGCCCAAACGCATCAAAGAACCTTTACCAAAATCTTTTTCGATAAGGTCAAGCGCATCTTTTAAGGCTTTTTCACGTTCTGCACCATATTTTTTTGTGATATCTTCTAATTTTTTCTTTTTCTTTGTAGCCATTATTTTCTCCGTTAATCTCTTGCTCTTTATATTATAGCATTTTTAATTTTGTTTGAAACTGATTGCACCGCATATTTTAGTACGTAAAAAATTGAAGTTTTCACTCTACTTTTTGACAATATGGGCAAAAATGTGAACCGCGTCCTGCGACCTTTATCTTTTCAATCACTGCTTGCTGGCAATGTGGACAAAGCTGTCCTTGCTTGCCATAAACCATAAGTAACTCCTGCATACTTCCTTCTTTACCCATCGCATTTTTATACGTCCGAATGCTGGATCCCCCACGTTCAACTGCCGTTTGGAGGACTTCAATCGTATAATCGTGAATGCGGTGAATTTGAACATCGCTCAAGGCTGAAGCCAGCATTTCAGGATGCACTTGTGAGCGCCAAAGTACCTCATCAACATAGATGTTTCCTAGCCCAGCAACTAAAGTCTGGTCTAAAAGATAAGGTTTTATCTTCTTTTTCGATTTCTTTAGTTTTTCAGCAAAAATCTTCTCATCAAAGGTTTCAAAGCTTGGCTCTGGGCCAATCTTTTTCGAAAGGAAATAACGTTCAACATCCTGACTTTTCAATAATTCCCAGGTGCCAAACTTGCGGACATCAGCATAAACAAGTGTCGCATCTGAAAACTTGACAAAGAGATGATCGTGCTTTTGCTTGACAAACTCCAGCGGTTCTACCCGGTATTTCCCCTCCATACGTAAATGGGAAATCAAGGTCCACTGACCAAAATCAAAAAGCAAGTACTTGCCACGGCGCTGGATATCTTTGATGACTTGACCTTCAAGTTCTTTTTTTAACTCCTCGAATCCTGTTAAAACCATTCGTGGATATGAACTTTCAATCTCCAATATTTTTTTATTTCTCACCAGCTTTTCCAAGCCTCGGCGTACATTTTCGACTTCTGGTAACTCTGGCATCTGTTTGCAGCATCCTATCCTAATTATTGGGTCTAATAAATGGAGAGTACAGCACACTCATGCAAAAGCCGGAGCTCTTCCCACCCATCAAATATTGAACCTATCAATATTATAGTCTATTTCCTTATTAAAATCAATAGATTATATTGGTTTTTTCGATATAACATAAATTTTTTCTTATAAAGATTTTTCAATAAGATAATTAATAAAAAGACTGCTTAATCCCAGACGAAAACGGGAAATCTCTGAGAGATGACAGAGAAAGTCCATAGCCAGAAGCAATTTCACCTCTTTTTCTAACCATTCATTGGACTGCTCAGTAATTAAAATTGTTGGAATTTCTCGTTTTTTAAAATTATGCAAGGCATTGCGAATAGCTGATGACTTGGCATTTGCTGAGAAGAAAATTACCAAGGATTGGCTGGAAAGTCGCTCAAAAACAGTAATTGTAAGTTCAGAAGCATAAGAAATACGAATTCGCGAGGAGGGGTAGCCTTTTTTTAATAATAAATAAGAAAAGAGTTCCATCAAAATATACTGGCTCTCCGAAGAAGCGCATAAATAAATAGTTGAAGAAGCATTTATCAAACTTTTAAAGTCTATCAATAAATTTTTTGTGAGCATTGTTTCCAAACTTACCATAGTCTGGGAAAAGTCACAATCAATCTCCTCCCTTTCCTCATGAGGCAAAGACCAATCAAGCGAATACTTAAAATCAGATACTCCCTTAAACCCTAATTTTTGAATAAAGCGTAAAAGAGAAGACTTGGATGTATAGATGCGTTCTGCCATCTGAGTTAGACTAAGCTTAGGAATATCCGCCCGATGTTCAAGCAAAGCCTGATAAGTCTGCTTTTCGTTGTCAGACAAATCGTTCAAATAGGGTCCAATAATTTCTTCTAACCTTGCCAATATCATTTTCCTCCAATCAAGCTTATTTCTGAATTTCCCCATTTTAACTGTTTCGACATTTACTATAGTCTAACAAAAAATTCGTTTTACTGCTTACGGAACTCCTCCTCCAAAAAAAATCTAAGACAAATCCCAAAAGTTTGGGAAAACTTGTCAACCTTAAGAAATGCTCTATATTATGTGTTCAAATTTTTTTATACTGTAAGTATAAAGAGAAAGGGGCAAGAAGGAATGGATAATCTTCACTTGGAGCAGCTTTATAACTTCCGAGACTTTGGAGGCTATGACACAAGAGATGGGAGGAAACTTAAAAAAGGACTTTTGTACCGTTCAGATGAATTCAGTCATTTGACAGAAAAAGATAAACAAAAGCTGGAACAACTACATATAAAAACGGTCATCGACTATCGGAGCTCCGAAGAACGTCAAGGCAACGAAAATAAAGACTTTGGACAAAAACAAACTTTTTATCTTACTCCTGTCGCTGATATCGCAGCCTTAGCTTCGGCAGAATTTGGGGAAATTGAGATGGAGGACCAAAGTACATTAACCCCTGACTTGATTAAGTTTTTAATGATTGAGCAAAACCGTACTTTTGTAACTGATCCCTGCTGTAAGGCAGTTTATAAAAGCATGATAGAGATTTATACAAGCCCTGAGAATGGAATAATCGTTCAACATTGCCGCGGGGGAAAAGACCGTACAGGATATGGTGTCGCTCTTTTGCAAGGTCTACTTGGTGTCGAGAAAAAGGACATTCTCAGAGACTACCTCTTAACGAATCTCTATAAAAAAGACAAAAACCAGCAAAGTCTAAAAAAAATTAGAGAAGAAACAGGCAATCTTTCTCTGGTGAAAGCGATGAGTTATTTCAAAAAGGCAGACACAAGATTTCTTGGCACAGCTCTAAACTACATCGAAGAGCAGTATCAAAGCATTGAAAATTACGTAAAAAAAGAACTTTCAATCACAGAAAGTCAAATTCAGTATCTTAAAGAAAGATATTTAGAAAGTCGTGAGGAATTTTAAAAATGGGTAACGTTATGAAGAAAATGAATCAAAAAAAATTTGAAAAAATCAAACATGTTCTTGCATCAACCGCAGGAAAAATGTCCACTAATTTATACATGCGGACGATTTCTGAAGCAATGATGGGGATGATGCCCATTATGATGATTAGTTCTCTTGCTTCACTGCTCAATGCGATTGATTTTTGGGGAATCAAACCCTTTTTCCAGAATATCGGTTTGACAAAGTTTTTTGAGCAGATTAATGCTATGACTATTAGTATTGTCGCTGTTTACGTGGCTATATTGATTTCTTATAAACTAGCAACAAATCTCAAACACGAGCCGCTCAATGCGACATTGGTTGGCTTAATGTCCTTCTTTATCCTAAGCAACTTGTCTGTCGAGGACAAGACACAATTTTTAAATCTTGTAGACCTTGGCTCTGCCGGAATATTCGTTGCCATGATTGGTGGACTAGTCGGAACACGACTCTACATTTTCTTCATTGATAAAAAATTAACCATCAAGATGCCCGAATCCGTACCTTTAGTGGTTCAAAAAACTTTTGAATCTATTGTTCCTGGCGTTCTGGTGGCTGCTATAGTGGGCGGAATCTTCCTCCTCGTTTCGCTTACCTCACAAGGTAATATGATTAATTTAATCAATACACTGCTGCAAAAACCGCTTCTTTCTCTCGGCTCAAATATATTTGCAGTTATGTTTATCGTTGCCTTTATCGAATTAATCTGGTTCTTTGGTATTCATGGCGTACTGGCTGTGTATCCTGTCCTGATGATGGTTTACCAGCAACCTCAGATGGCAAACCTTGAAGCTTACAGCGCCGGACAAGCACTTCCTTTTTTATTCACTACTGGTTTTATTTTAAACAACCGCGGTGCTCGAAGCTTTGCTGTTGCCCTACTCGCCATTTTCAAGTGTAAGTCGGAACAGCTTAAATCAGTAGGTAAGCTTGCGCTTATCCCCTCCATGTTTGGAATATCTGAACCAGTAAAATTCGGACTGCCCCAAATCATGAATGTCCGTATGCTCATTCCACTCATGCTAACACCTGCTGTCTCTGTATTTTCCGCATGGCTATTAACAATCATCGGCTTTCTTCCTTATCAAAACGGTGTCAATCTTCCCTCAGGTTTTCCTATTATTTTTGGAGGTTTCTTAACAAATGGCTGGCAAGGGATTGTAGCACAGCTGATACAGTTAATTCTTTGCATACTCATCTATATTCCTTTTATGAAATCACAAGATCTTTCTTATCTGGAAGACGAGAAAACTATATTCCAAGGGGAAAATAAATCCTAAAAATAAAAAAGCAGCTCAAACGAGCCAACTTTTACATATAATCTTCTTTCTTGTAACCAAAGTCAGATAAATCCATCTTACGGTCGCGCCAGTCATTTTTAATCTTGACCCATGTTTCAAGATAAACTTTATCACCCAGCATCAACTCAATATCACGGCGGGCCAATTTTCCAATCTTACGAATCATATCGCCGCCTTTACCGAGGATTATTCCTTTTTGGCTCTTACGTTCGACAATGATTGTTGCCATAATATGAATTTTCCCTGTTTCTTCATCACGTTTCATAGAATCTGTCGTTACAGCAATGCTGTGCGGTACTTCTTCACGTGTCAAAAGAAGAATTTTTTCACGAATCATTTCGCTAACCAAGAAGCGTTCCGGATGATCTGTCACCATGTCTTCTGGGAAATACTGAGGACCTTCTTCAAGCTTGCTGCTCAACGTTTCCAGCAAACGCTCTGTGTTGTTGCCTTGAAGTGCCGAAATTGGCACAACTTCTGCAAAGTCCATTTGCGAAGTATAGTCTGAAACAGTTTCAAAAAGGGCATCTGGATGAACTTTATCAATCTTGTTGACCACCAAAATAACAGGAACATCTGCTGTTTTCAGACGTTCAATAATCATGTTTTCACCCGTTGAGCGCGGCTCGTCAGCAGCAACCATGAAAAGGACCATATCACACTCACGAAGCGTAGAATAGGCAGACTGCACCATAAAATCGCCCAAGGCATTATGCGGTTTATGGATACCCGGTGTATCGATAAAGATAATTTGTTCCTTATCTGTCGTATAAATTCCTTGAATTTTATTCCGTGTTGTTTGCGGCTTGTCGCTCATAATCGCTATCTTTTGGCCCATCACATGATTTAGAAATGTTGATTTTCCAACATTGGGACGGCCTAAAATGGCTACAAATCCTGATTTAAAAGTATTATTTGTCATAGTGCTATTCTACCATATTTTAGACTTATATTCTCCCTCTTCTATATTTTCTTGAGGGAAAAGAGAAAGTTTTCAGTGCCTTGATATTAAGTATAGCTCATGCTATAATAAAAATAAGAAAAGGACTTGCGCTAACAAGTCCCCTGTAGCCGTTTTAAGAACGGTAGCCAATATTTAGTTTAAATAACTGTCATACTCAGCTAAAAGTATAATGACAGTTATTTTTTGTTTCTATCGTTGATTTTTAACATCAGCGTTGCAAATGCAAGAGCAAACATTAAAGTCTCAAATATTGACAAACCTTTCGCCTTTCATGTTTTATGAGAGATTACCAAAACCATGGCATCACCTCCAATCAGGCTACCGTCTTTTTACTTCTCCCCTATCATTCTAGCATAGAGAAATCTTAAACCTAAGTTGTCTGCTTTAGCTAGGGGCAGATATGCCCATCCCGTCCCTTAATGTTTTAAAACTTGTTTTCAACTCTCTTGATATAAGGTATGGCTAATGTTATAATAAAAATAAGAAAAGGAGCTTGCTACTAACAAGCTCCAATGAGACCGCTTAAGACGGTTGGCATTAGTTAGTCAAAAAATAGACCGAACTGTCCAAAAGTTAGCGGTCTATTTTTTTGTATTCTTTATTATCTCGATAATGAGATGGAGCAGCATCAGGATGAAGCCCGCAAAGGCGAGCATCAAGCTTAAGCTGTCGGAAATACTCAAAAAATCTAGCCTTTCTAGTTTGATAGGGAATTGCCCTGTATCATCGGCATCACCCCTCTTTCTATACTAAGCCAACCGCTTAAAACTCTCTCAGCTTCATTATAGCATAGACGTTGCGCCTTAAAAAGAGCGCTTCTCCTTCTCACTTGTGCTTCTATTCCCCTCGGGAAGCCCTGCAAAGCCTGTCTCCACGGAATTTTACCGCTCTAAAAACTTGGCAGTCAGTAAGCCATATTTGGCACACCATTAAAAAACGGATCAAGTCCTCACTTGCTCCATTTTTTATTTTTAGCTGTTGCTCCTCTTATAGAGTTGGTAAGCAACCCGTAGGAAGATAAGTCCTAGAAGTACCGCACCAACTGCCAGCGTATCGCCAACATCTGGCAAGCGCTCCGTGGTTCGTGGTTTGTCTGCTGGAGGCACTTGGCTTGGCGGTTGCTTCATGCCCACATAAGTGTTGCGAATGGTGAAACCCTTCCGTGCATTGCCGCTTATCTTTGTCTCATAGCCATTGACAGCCAGCTCTTTAACCTGATAGACAATCTCCTTGCCCTCTGCATCAAAGCGTGGCACATCTTGGAAAACCGCCTGCCAGTCGCTCGCTTGACTGAGCTGTTTCCGGCTGACTTCCTCCTGACCTGCAAAGAGCTGAACAATGATGGACTGCGGTTGCAAGTCAGGCGTGAGTTCCTTATGTTCCCAAACTTTTTTCACAGGAATATCCAAGCTTTCACCCAGCAAGGCGCGCTTGTCAAAATGGTTGGTAAAGACCGGCCGTAATCCCTCAAACGCTTGCCCGTTTTTGCTCAGCCATTGCTTGCCTAAGCTCAGCTTGCCATCTAGAGCTTGCTCCACTTGTACATGCCAGGTATACTCTGCATTGTCATAGGTCCAGCCCAAAGTATTTCCACATTTTTCATGGACCATAAACTCAAAAGTTCCCGCTCGGTCCAAAGAAACCTGAGGAAAAGAAACGCGCCCGCTATTGGTGATATGCACCGTCTGCCCACCCGGATTCATGACAAATCTGAAGCGTTCGTCCTGTGGTGCAGGATCGCCTATCAGGCGTTTTTCAATCTCTAACTGCGCCTTAACTGGCGGTATCCATGTGTTATGCAGATCGATAGACCCCGCCTTAGTTTTGGTTTGCCAGCCAGAGATTGGCACTTCGCGAATACGATAGTCTATCTCCTCGCCCGCATCGTCAAACTTGGACAAATTTTCGAAGCGGTAAGTCCAGTCCGGACCGGTCACATCGGTCTGACGGACGACCATATCATCTTGCAGGAGCTGTACTGTGATTTGCTCAGGCACTTGCACACTGTCAGGTTTTTCCCAAGTCTTTTGTCCTGAAAGGGAAATGTTTGAGCGGAGATAGCGGTTAGTCTGGCGGACATAGATATTACGATTGCGATGTTCATCCTCCACGCTTCTTGTGCCATACTCAATGCTCTGCTGGCTGAAGCCCGCATCAAAGCTGTCATGCTCGACCACTCGCCAACGGTCGCCCAGCTCCAGCTCGATAGGTACAGAACTCTCACCACTGCGCAGGCGAATCTCCCGGTCTTTCACATCATTGATATAGAGGTCAAACACAAACTCATGGACTGCGTCATAACCAACACCTTCGACAAGCTTTTGCAAAATCAACTTGGCACGCTCGGACGGGATACGGTAGTTGGGGAAACGCACGACATGCAAGTCGTTATTATCAGCAGGAACTTCATCAGAGCCGTCAGACTCATCCGACTCATCCGCATCATCATTAGTTTCCATCTCTACTGTCTTTTCCGTCTTATGCGCCTTATCGACTTGCTCTTCCTTGGGCACATTGACCGTGTGCCCCTTGATTTCTTGTAGGGCTTCAATATAAGAGTCGGTGGAAATTTCGCGCAACCTGTAGGTCAAGCCCGGTGGTAAATCCTGAAAGAGGGCTTTCTGACCGTGGCGCAAGCGAATGATATCGCCTGAGACGAAGTCGATTAAGTCCCCTTCTTTATCGCCTTCCACAATCCTATACTGGAAAGTCCGCCCTTCATGAGGTTCAAGTATCACCTCAAACTCAAAGTATTCTTTGAGGCCGGCAGGATCATCCGAGTAGAGGAACTTGGTAAAGGCAAGTGCTGTAAAGCTTGGCAACTGACCCTCAGGCTGATAGATATTGCGGAAGAGATGGCGGTTGCTCGCGGTATCTGCCACTATCTCTCCACGGACATACTCTGTCTCAGAGACAAAGTCTTCCCTGCCTGACTCGCTGACCTTATAGGATATGCCGATGGGCAAGTCATGGATAATGAGAATCTCGCCATGACGGAGCTTTATCGTGTCGCCATGCGCAAGCTTGCCTTCACGAATGTCGTCGTCATTCTCCGGATCATCGTCGATTTGGTAGCGGTTTGTGGTATAGCGAAAGCTAGCATCTTCTGGCACATCAGAAAGTTGGACGGTAAATTCAAACTCAAGTAGCTTTTGTTCTTCGGTCACCTCAGAGCCGTCAAAGTTTATCACTTCTTTCTTAATATCAAGCGTGCGTGTCTTACCAAAGTTGGTAAAAGCTACGACAGACGGTGCTTCATGGTTGATATTACCCGAGGTATTATGGGCTTGCCCATGCTGAAACCTAACTTCCTCAACCTCGTAGTGCAGTCCGACAGGTAGAGCGGTAAAGACAGCTCGCTGACCGTGGCGGAGCTTCAAGGTTTTGCCTGAAGCCAGCTGATGTTCCTCGCCCTCGCCATTGATCTGGTAGCTGTACGTTCCCCCATCAGAGAAGAACACACGAAATTCAAAGATTTGCGCACGCTGAAGCCCGGAAAGCTCACGTCCATCGTCGTTTTCCAGTGTCTTTTCGATGATGAGGTCGCCTGAGAGCCGGCGGTTGTAGGCGGTCACGACCGTAGAGCCGTTAGGTGTGCTGGGCTCGACCGTGAAGTCGTAGCGCCTTAGCTCCTGTCCTTGCGGGTCCTTATCGGGCGCAAAGCCGTAAGGCAGACGGCCTTCACGGAAGAAATACCGCCCCGGTGGCAAGGCAAGACTTATCCGCCCGTCTGCATCGGTGGTCCAGAGCGCTTCGTCCTCTAGTACGACCTGCTCATAATCCTCAGGGTCTTGCTGAATGATTTCATAGAGGGCAAAGTCAGCGCCGGGGACAGGGATATCGGTCGTGTTGCCCTCTGTATCCCGCTCCAGCTTAAGCAGCTGGACGGTGCGCTTGGCGGTCTGAACCTGTCCGTCATTGATGGCGCTCTGTCTGTCGCTGCTCCATGCCCAGGTTCCTGTTATCCCTGTGGCAAGCAGCAGCAAGCAAAGCAACGAAAAGAGGACAGGGCGTTTAGCTACCAGTCCGCGAAAAATCTGCTGGAATTTACTCAAAACCTGTCCTCCTTTTTTTAGTGATGTTTTAATTTAAAATGACTTCTGACATATCATCTTTATGATTCTTTTAATATTAAGATTGTAAATTATGGTAATTATAGATAGCTCCAAGAATTGTACCCATATTATGTGTTAGTGCAGGGTTGTCACCATCAGGATCATCCATCGCTGCAAAATCATCAATACCTTGTTCTGTAGCCGCTGCGAATCCTCCGATAACATGGAGTTTATAAGTCCAGTCCATATCGATGCTTTCAAGACCAGGTTATCGCACTTTATTATCTACCAAAAAGCTTGTCGCCTGACCGCCGGCAGCGCTCCCCGGTGTGGCTCCGCCTAAAGCGTCTGCCCAGTAAGCCCAGCCTGTAGTTCGGTCAAAGACCCAGAAGTTCCCAACGCGGTCTTCCATATCAAGCCCAACCCATTGTTCAAAAGGAATTGGTGCACGTTCTTGCTCCAAGACTTGTGCTGCTGTGTGCTCTTCTTCCGAGTGATTATGCGGGGCACCTATCATTGCTGGAAGGGCAAATGCTGTGTCTCCTCCAGACCAATAACCGTCTGTCCCGTCACCGGGATGTGTGATGCCAGGAACAGTTAAAGATAAATCCTGTGCACGTCCGGCAGCCGCAGTTTCATCGCTATTTGGATTGAAGTTAAAGGTTGGCATGTACCACGGACGATTGTCACCACGTGGTGTTGACTGTCCCAGCTGCAAGTGGAAATAATTATCCATAAAATGCAACGGGTTATCTTGCATAGTACGGTGACCAAGCGCCGCAAAGTGCTCTGCATCCCCCTGGGTTAAAGAGGAGTCATAAGCAGGGATGAAGACTGGCCATGTGTCTGGGTCTTCCGGGTCAATGTCTGTGGTTGATTCGGCATTGATTACATCACCGTTCTCATCGACAGGGAGACCATTACGCATAAAGAGCTCTGTAAGTTTGACACGTACGAAGACAGGTTCCGTACCGAAGTTTTCGACGAAAACGTCCTTGTTGGATGTCTCCTCATCATCTTGGAAATAGTCATGGACACGCGCCCCATAGTCTGGACGGTTGGTGTCTTCCGTGATATTGAGGACACGCTGTCCGAAGTTGGTAAAGGCGAAAGTGCCGCCGATCAGGGCAAGCGCCGCAGCAAGGCCACCAATCTTGAGGAGTTTTTTGGTTCTATCTTTCATAAAATCATAATTCCTTTTCTTTTTTTATTTTTTGAGTGTTGAAACTTTATAGAGACGGTATTTTTCGGTATGATAGTATCCTCCTTTAGTTGTCTTTTTCTTTAGTTGATGATTTTGTCGAGGAGCGTTTGCGCTGAGGGCGAAACTCCTGTCCAGTCGCCCACATCCTCGGATGTTGCCAAGTCGGACTCGGCATAAAGCCCGTAGTAGGTGTCTTTGTTGTCAAAGTCCACCTCTAGAGCATCCAGTAGAAGACTGGTCGCTGTGCGCTGGGGCAACCATGTCGCCCAGTAAAGCCAACCGTTATCATCATGCACCCAGAAGTTGCCAGTCGGCTTACCTGTGCTCTGCCATTCTTGCATGGTCATGTAGCCGCCAAAGTCGGACTGGACCGTTGCCTGTGCCACGTGGGTCACATCAGGTATCACCACCTCTACTTCTGCTGCCTTATCCCAAGTGCGTAAGTCGGACGTATGCTTTTGTCCCTCGCTCCACTGATCGTGCGTGCCGGGCATCGGTATCCCTAAGTCAGTGTTGAATCCTCCTGTCTGCCCTTCACGCCCGTCTCCTGTGGTATTGGACTCGGCACTGTGATTGTTTTGGTTAAAGGTCGGCATGAAGATTTTCGGACGACTATTGTCATCGCCCAGATAGAGCGTGACAAAGTCCGCCATCGTAGAGTTGCTCGCGCGCTCAGGTTTAACAACCGCCCAAGAGCTGTGATCAGTAAGCTGGGCTTGCTCTAAACCTGCACCTTCCAGTGGCCTCGCTTGATTGCCTGTCAGCTCGCCCGCGCCCTGTCCACGCTCCATGTACTCGCTCAGAAGCACTCGAGCCAAGATTTTTCTTGAGGAGAAGTTCTCCACATAGATATCTTTGTTTACTCTACCTGACCCATTGGTCAGATGACCAAAACCCTCAAAGTCATCATGCAAGCGTGCACCGGGCGGTGCTTGATGAGAAGTTATACCCAGCACACGTTGTCCGAAGTTGGTAAAGGCAAAGGTGCCACTCACGCTAAGACTTAATGTTGTCAGAAGAAGGACGAAAATGATATGCCTTTTCTTGTAATGCCACAGAAAGCGCAAGCCTTTTGGGCAGGCTTTGACAGCTAGAGTGCACTTTTGCAAAGCCCATTTCTCAAAAAACTTCGTGCGCTGTTTCATATGTCCGCACCTCGCTTTCTGTCACATCGCGCGTTTGCCGTCCCCCTTTTTTCTTTTTCAACTTCCGTTGTTTCAATGCCAAAAGGATATAGTTGATAATCTCATGGAGCAACAAGGTAGCAATTAACATGACGATAACTGAAACAATCAGATTGTTTCGGATAAAGTGAATGGCGCGCCCCAGCGGATAGCTGGAAAAGATAACCTGCCCGATGATGTTGCTGGCATGGACCATATCGGCATCTTCACGCTGGTTGTCCGTCCCCTTAGTCGTGAAACCTCGCTCACGGGTCCGCAGATGATTTTCCTCGATGCCTGTGATACGGTGGGTCACCACCCGATCGGACTCGGTGATAAAGGTAATATCATCACCGATATCCAGTGTATTAGCATCCACCTGTCGAGTCAGGAGGAAGGTATTTCGTGGATAAACGCTGCGCATAGAGTTAGACAATACAGTCATGGGCGAAAAACCACCTATATTGATGGGCTTACTGGCTTCATCCTGCAAGATTAAGAGTGATTCGACAAAGACCAAAAGCACGATGATGATAAGGTAGAAAAAAGCATTGCTCACAAGGCTAGCGCCTTTTGATTTGGGCTTTGCTGGGTGGTTACTGCCATAATCCTCAAAAGCCAGCTGTGGACTGTGCCGATGATAAAACTCCGAGCGCGCCGCCGGCGATACCGTCATCTGACTGACGACCAGTGTCGGATAACGCCTTGCCTCTTGAGGAAAGGCGGTATAACAATGGTAAGGCTTTTGGGGATCAGTATGTAGCACATCCTTTCCCACAGCTACAGCTGTAGGTGGTTGCTCCTTAACTATGTCGTTGCTGTCGGGCACAACTGCCGGACTTTTGTTGCGCAAGATTTCTGATGGGGCTGATTCTGATGGGGCTGATTCTGATGGGGCTGATTCTGATGGGGCTGATTCTGATGGGGCTGATTCTGATGGGGCTGATTCTGATGGGGCATCCTTCAGCCGTGCTTCGCTGGCTGAGAGGATGAGTTCCACTTCATCGAGAAGGTCTTGGATGTCCGGTGAAAATTCAAGAGCATCCAAGGTAAACTTGCCGCCACCACTCAGATCCCAACTTTTCAGCGTATCGAGCGGGTAGGGTGTCTTGTCCATTCCTTTCCTCCTTTCTAGCCAAAGTATGATTTCTCTCTTCATATAAATTTTGAGTTACAGATATATATATAACATTTCTAATATTTATATAGTTACATTTTAGTTACATAAAAATTATATAAAATTAATATTGAAAATAAAAAAGATATGTGAGGATTATGAAAAAAAATGAGAGCCTTTGTTGGCTCTCATAAATTTGCGTTTTTGTTTTTGGATACTTCCCTATGAGTTGGGAATATTCTCTCTGCCACAGTTGTAGCTACTCTTATTGACTTTATTTACGCGTTTTGATATACTAAAATAAAAGCTGAGAGCTATTGCCGTAGCTCCCAGCGTAAGTCTTGGAACTCTTGTCTTTAACGTCTCCTGCGAGACGTTTTTTTAATTCTATCAGCTATTGATGAGTCAATTTTGAAACGACCCCAAGCCCTAAGAACTATCGATATCGCAAGAGCAACATAGATAACAAGCATCCCATGCTTTCCTTTCCCTCATAGTGTTAACCTCCCATGTCTTGGATTGTGTGAAGGGCACGCTATTTGTTCCAGTTAAACAGACTTACAAGACAAGCGAGGGATCAATCTCACTTGGCTATGACATTATTATAACATTGTCATGACATATCCTCAAATACTGCTTTACTTTTCCTTTTTTCATATTCGTTCTAAAAAAAAAAACGCTCAAGACAGCTATTCAAATGCCGTTTTGAGCGTTTTTTCTATTTATTTATCGCCGCGATTACGCATTACGAAGCCAGCTTGTTTTTCGCTACCTTGTGTTTTTGGTTTACGGTCTTTTTTGTAGTAGTCCCGTTTTTTATCGTCACGATCACGCCAGTTGCGTTTCTTGTCGTCGCGGTCACGGTCGCCGCCTTTGCCACGGTAACCGCCCTTGCCATCACGATCGCCACCACGGCCACCGCGGTTGTTGTTACGATCACGTCCATAACGGCCGCCACCTTTGTTGCCGCCTTTACCTTTGCCCTTGAAGCCTTTGCCTTCACCATTAAATGGCAATGGGCGTTCTGCTGTGATTTGGACTTCTGGCATTGTGTCAGGGTCTTTCACACGGCTTTGGATAAGCATAGCAACCAATTCTTTGACATCGTATTCTGCCATGAGTTGTTCTGCATCAGCATCAAATTTTGTCAACTTGCCTTTAAGGCTACCGTCTTGGAGGTCACGTTTGATTTCATCCATGGCAACAGAAAGACTGGCTTGATAAGCATCTTCTTTTGTTGGTGGACGCATGCCCTTCATTTCTTTCTTGGTCAATTTTTCAATGGCACGGAGATAACCCATTTCATTGTAACTAACAAAGGTTACAGAACGACCTGACTTACCGGCACGACCTGTACGACCGATACGGTGAACATAGCTTTCTTGGTCTTGGGTAATGTCGTAGTTGTAAACGTGGGTTACACCTGAGATGTCAAGTCCACGGGCTGCAACGTCAGTAGCAACCAAGATATCCAAGTGGCCACCTTTGAAATCGCGTAAAACGCGTAAACGTTTGTTTTGGTCCAAGTCACCGTGAATACCTTCAGCACGATAACCACGTAATTTCAAACCACGTGTGATTTCATCCACACGACGTTTTGTACGTCCAAAGACAATAGCGAGTTCTGGACGTTCCACATCAAGCAAGCGTGTCAAAACATCGAATTTTTCAAATTCTTTTGTTTTGATAAAGTATTGATCAATACGGTCAGCTGTCATTTCTTTAGCTGCAACTTTGATATGCTCTGGGTTTTTCATGAATTTGACACCGATTTTTTTGATGTCATTTGGCATAGTTGCTGAGAAGAGTAAAGTTTGACGTTCTGCTGGTGTTTTACCAATGATGAATTCAATATCATCAAGGAAACCCATATTAAGCATTTCATCTGCTTCATCAAGAATCAATGTTTCAAGGTGTGAAAGGTCAAGTGCTTTACGTTTAAGCAAGTCAACCATACGTCCCGGTGTGCCGACAACGATATGGGCACCTGAACGCAAAGCTTTGATTTGTTTTTCGATGCTTGAACCACCAAAAACAGTGCGGACTTTAAGCCCTTTAGATTTACCAAAACGGAAAAGTTCTTCTTGTCCTTGAACTGCAAGTTCACGTGTTGGGGCGATTACAAGAGCTTGAATCGCTTTATTTTCTGGATTAATTTTTTCGATTGTTGGAAGGCCAAAAGCGGCTGTTTTACCAGTACCTGTTTGAGCTTGTCCAAGAACGTCACGTCCTGAGAGCGCGAGTTGAATCGTTTGCTCTTGGATTGGCGTTGGTTGCTCATAACCGATAGCTGTAAGCGTCTCGACAATGCCTTCTGAAAGGCCGAGTTCGTTGAATTTCAATTGTTTCACCTATAATTTTCTAAATTTGCCACTGGCAAATATGACGACCAAGCTCGAAAGCTCAGTTACAGGCGAAAAAATCTTTGTCTTAACTCGCCTGAATATATAACTTGACTATTATATCATACTTTTAAAGATGTAAATGCTTACCTTTTTTATTTTTTTTAAAATTTTTTTTAGCATCAAAAGAACCAATAAAAAAGCACTCCTTGAAGCACTTTTTATTTTTCCAATTTGAAGAAAGGAGAATCTTCTTTCAAATAATGTTTACCAGAGGTTAAGTCATATTGTACCAACTTCAAATCTTCCATACGTTTGCTTTGCTCTTCTGTCAAGGTTACTGTTGAAGATAGAGGCGAGTTATAGGCTGCCGGAACTTCCCACATCACATCTGACAAGAGAGCATAGTAAGGTGAAACTTTGGAGCCTGTTGCTTCAAATAAAGCTGGCGTAAAGGTTGCTGAACTTAAGTCCACTTGTTTATTGGTAGTGTTTCCTTTGTTAGTCCAGATAAAGTAATCTGTCTTATAAGCATTTAGTGGATCCTCTTTGAAGCCAGCATAGTCAGAAGGAAAGACATTTGACAAGTGGTCGCCATAGAAAACCAGAGTAATTTTTTTATCAATCTTCTCAAGTTCTGTCAAGAATTCTTTGGTTGCATTATCTGTATCAGAAATCTTACGAACATAATTCTCCAGAAGTTTATTTTGCGCTTCGGAATAACCTTCGCCTGAAGCTGTGATAGTAGAGGAGCCAGAATAGCTCGTATATGGCATATGGTTTTGCATGGTCAAAACACTAAAGAATTGTGATTTAGAGGGATCAATTTTCTCTAAAACATCTCTATAAATTTGAGCATCTGAAACCTTGCCATCGAGTGTTTCTTGGTTAGTTAATAAATCAGCTTTGTCTGTGCCCGAGAGCGCATAGAAATGATCGAAACCAAGTTTACTATAGATTGAATTACGATTATAATTGGTTGCATTTTCTGGATGAAGCGCAATCTTATTTGGGAAGTAATTCGAAATAGAAGGAATAAACGGCATGCTTGGAAAAACATCAGAATTAATCGTAGAAATATTACTTGAAAAATTAACTTTCGGAAGTCCACTTAAAGTTTGTGCTTCCATATTGGCAGTTCCACCAGCAAATCCATTTGAATACATCAAACCACCGGTTGCATTTGCCTTAATTTCATCAATATTTTTCAACGGATTTTCTGATAAAGTTGCGCCTTGGACACGGTTGGGATTTGATAAGGATTCACTTAAAAGATAAATAACCGTTTGATCCGTGATGTGCGAGGAGCGATTTTTGTTGATTTTCTCCGCTTCATCGCTATACTTTTCAACAATCTCTTGTATTTTGGCTTGACTGTAACCTTCTGGCTCATCCATCGCTTTACCAAATATTTGCTTCACCCAAACATAGGAAAGGGACTTGGCACGCGCAATATTTGGTGAGCCTTTCCATAAAATATCTCCATTTGAAACTTTAATATATTGTGTTAATACCGGCACATTTATCTGTTTATCTGGCGAAGTAAAATTTCGGAAGTTTTGAACCAAAGGGAAAGCAAGAACGATAAGAATAACCGCTGTCAATCCTCTTTCTTTCCAAGACATTATCTTACCCTTGAAAAATTTTCGGCTTAATAAAATGACAAGAGCTGCAAGAACTAAAAGTATTGCCGCAGCTACAGCTACCAATTTTAAATCAACGAAAGAGAGCAAAGACTTAAGATTCATTAACCATGAAAGTTCTGAAACATAGACAGGTTCTTGTCGTTCAGAAAATTTTATTGCATTTCCGACAGTGAAACTTCCAAAGATAAGGATAATAACTGCTGTAGCAATCATGTAACGATTAAGTAGTAAATAGATAGCCATAAAAATCAAAGTTAAAACTAAGATTTGGAAGAGGCTCATCCCTGCAACAACGTAACCATAGAACATAGGTCCTGATTCAACTTTCATTGATGCTTGGATAAAATAGTTGAATACCATAGCCAAAAGTAAACTGCTTGTCAAAGCCAATGAAAAGTTCACTTTGTTGGCTTTAAACGCTTGAATCCCTTTAACAATAAAATAGCTTAGAATACAAATAACTATAAAGGCAAAAAGAAAATTTCCGAAAAGACGTAAAAAGTCATCACGTCCTACGATATTATTTGCGACATAAACCAAGCGTAGATTCCCTGCAGAATTTATCGGTCCGAAGCCTGTGTTCCAAACTAAGCGTCGTGTCATATTATCAAGAAAAGCCACACTCGTCAGTAAAGCCATATAAAAATGCTCGACTTTAATATCTGCCGCAATATTGGAGACTTTTTGTAATTTCTTACTGTCAGGTATATGTGTGACCAGTCCGATAGCTAAAAGAATCACAAAAGCTAATGGAAAGTACCGCTCGACAAGAAGATTCAAATTTAAGGAAATATAATCTATGCTAAAAGCTGCATTATTTATATTCTCAACCAGAATCATCGAAAGATGAAAAAGATAATACGCAATTAAAATACAAGGAACGGCAAGGATCTTTTTCCAGTCCAATAGCTTATTTTTTCTCCTCGAACGTCTCGTGACTTGCATCATCCAGATATCTTTATTCTTTACAAAAACAAGCGCCAGATAAGCAAGACCGAAAAATCCAACAATACGATAGGCTAAAAGGAAAAAATTAACTGGTGTTGAGTAAGTTACCTCCTCAGGTAAAACATTAGCAAAGTTTACACTGGATAAGCCTATAAATAAGAAAATTATCGAAATTATTTGCAATATTCTGTTCTTTTTTATTATATTACTATACTTTTGCATAAGTTTCATTATAGCATATTAAACAACTTAAAAACCACCGATATACAAGTCTTTTTCTTATAAAAAGACTAACACTGAACTTTCTCCTCTGATACAATTTTGGGAAATACTCATCTTAAAAATAAAAAAAGTCCTTTAGGGACTTTTCAAGTAATTTGTCAGAATATTAAACAGAAAATTGCTCCATCAACTCCACATCAGGGTATTTATCTTTAAACCAACGCATGGCAAAGTCATTTTCAAAGAGGAAGAGTGGATGATCGAAGCGATCTCGTGCTAAGATATTACGGCTTGACGACATTTTTTCATCTAAATCTTCGGGTTTAATCCAGCGGACTGTTTTGCTGCCCATTGGTGTCATGATAATTTCTGAATTGTACTCATTCTCCATACGGTGTTTGAAAACTTCAAATTGCAGTTGACCTACCGCACCAAGCATGATTTCCCCAGTCGTATAAGTCTTGTAGAGCTGTATCGCCCCTTCTTGCACCAACTGCTCAATCCCTTTTTGGAATGATTTTTGCTTCATGACATTTTTAGCAGTCACGCGCATAAAGAGTTCTGGTGTAAAAGTTGGTAGTGGTTCAAAAGGTGTTTTAAGTTTACCTGTGGTCAGTGTATCACCAACCTGGTAAGTTCCTGTATCGTAAACCCCAATGATGTCACCTGCTACCGCATTTTCGACATTTTCACGAGATTCTGCCATAAACTGAGTCACATTTGAAAGTTTGACTTGTTTCCCTGTCCGAAGGAGTTTTACGCCCATTCCTCGCTCAAATTCACCCGATACAATCCGCACAAAGGCAATACGGTCGCGGTGACGAATATCCATGTTGGCTTGAATTTTAAAGACAAAACCTGAGAATTCTTCACGTAATGGATCGATAATTTCATCCTCAACAGTCTTATGTCCATTTGGCTCTGGCGCATAAGTTAAGAAAGTATCCAAGAAGGTTTCAACCCCAAAGTCTGTCAAGGCCGAACCAAAGAAGACAGGTGTCAACTGACCAGCAAGTACTTCCTTTTCATCAAATTCATTCCCGGCATCAAGTAAGAGCTCGGCATCTTCCATAGCTTGCGCATAGAAAGGATTACTTGTCAGGGGATGGCTGGCATCAATTTCACCATTTTCCCCAAACTCAATGAAGCGCTCGCCATTTTCAGGTTGATAAACTTCGATACGTTTGTTATAAAAGTCATAGAGCCCTTGGAAGTTTTTCCCCATACCGATTGGCCAGTTCATAGGCACAGAAGCGATACCCAAAATATCTTCTAATTCGCTCAGTAAGTCTAGCGGTTCACGACCATCACGGTCCAATTTATTAATAAAGGTAAATACAGGAATGCCACGGCGTTTTACAACTTGGAAAAGTTTTTTGGTTTGGGCCTCAATACCTTTGGCGCTATCAATAACCATGACCGCAGCATCAACGGCCATCAAAGTACGGTAGGTATCCTCAGAGAAGTCCTCGTGCCCTGGTGTATCCAAGATGTTCACGCGCTTGCCAGCATAATCAAACTGCATAACTGATGAAGTCACGGAAATCCCACGTTCTTTTTCAATGTCCATCCAGTCCGATTTTGCAAAATTTCCTGTTTTACGTGCTTTGACCGTTCCGGCCTCACGGATTGCTCCACCAAATTTAAGGAGTTGTTCTGTTATTGTTGTTTTACCAGCATCCGGGTGACTGATGATGGCAAATGTACGGCGTTTTTTTATTTCTTCTGCTCTATTCATTTTTTAACCTATTCTTATCAAAATATATGCCTTATTATTATAGCAAAAAAACAGGGAAACTGTTCTTTATCAATTGCTATACGGCTTTTAGGAGGTTTGTTATCTCTTTAATTCATTAAAAGGGCCACAATAATTCCTAAAATTGCTCCACCCAAGACTTGAAAAGGTGTATGACCTAGAAGTTCTTTCAAGGCTTTTTCTGCATTTATCTTAGGGTTTTCGATTGTTTTGATAATGATATTTAAAATATAAGCATGTGTCCCTGCTTGACGCCTTATTCCTTGCGCATCATACATCACGACGAATGCAAAAACAGTAGCAACAGCAAATACAGCGGAGTCAAAACCTTGCGAAAGTCCTGTCGCTGTTGTCATAGAAACCACTAAAGCACTGTGCGAGCTCGGCATACCGCCTGTCGCAAAAAGCAATCGCCAATCCAGTTTACGGTAGCGAAAGATATCGACAATAATTTTGATGATTTGTGCAGCAAACCATCCCACGATGGCCGTGATTAAAATTTGGTTACTTATAATTTCAGTAAAAAAGTTCATCATCCTTCCTCTTTCCTCTTTCATTTATAAAAATACTGTGAATTACCTTAACTTCATTTTATACCATTTAAGGTAAATTCAATAATAAAATAGTCCCCAGATGCTTTTCTGGGGTTGATAAAAAAACTACACCTTTCAAGGTGCAGTTATTTTTATACCATTGCAATTTTTCTGTATTCTTCGGCTTCTTCTTCTGTCGAAAGAACAAAGTGTCCTGGCGTAATCTCACGCAATTCACGTGGCTGACCATCCAACTCTGTTGTTGGATCATAAGCTTGTGGGACACGGCTACGCTCTGAGATAGGATCCGGCGCAGGAATGGCACTCAACAAAGATTGCGTATAAGGGTGTAATGCATTATTGTAAACCTGATCAGATGTTCCGATTTCCAGAATTTTACCCCAGTGCATCACTCCGATTCGGTCAGAGATGTATTTTACCATAGATAAATCATGGGCGATGAACAGATAAGTCAAGCCTTCTTTTTCCTGAATATCACGCATCAAGTTAACAACCTGTGCCTGAATAGAGACATCCAAAGCTGAGATTGGCTCATCAGCCACGATGAATTTAGGGTTTACCGCCAAGGCACGGGCGATACCGATACGTTGACGTTGTCCTCCTGAGAATTCATGAGGATAACGTGTCATGTGGTCTTGGTTAAGACCAACGAGTTTAAGAAGTTCTTTGACCTTTTCTGTACGGTCTTCGTTATTCTTAGCCAACCCATTGACATCAATACCTTCAGCAATAATGTCTTTGACCCGCATTCTGCCATTCAATGAGGCTTGGGGGTCTTGGAAAATCATTTGTACTTTTTCACGGAATTTTTTCAGCTCAGCACCTTTAATCTTGCTGACATCATTGCCATTAAAGTGGATTTCTCCTTTATTGATGTCGTAAAGCTTCATGATCGCACGGCCGATTGTTGTTTTACCTGAACCAGATTCACCTACAAGGCCAAAGGTTTCTCCCTCATAGATATGAAAGGAAACGTCATTAATGGCTTTATTAACATTCTTTTTTCCTTTGTTGAAAACCAGGTCAACACCTTTGAATTCGACAAGTTTTTTTCTTTCTTCAGTCATTATTCAGCATTTCCCTTCATTTTCATTTTTTCCCAACGGGTCCAGCGTTGTTGGATATTTTCAGATGGCAGAACTTTTGGTGAGCGTTCATCTAAGAGCCATGATTTTACTTGATGTGTTGGTGACACTTCAAAATAAGGTGGTTCTTCTTCAAAGTCGATTTCGAGAGCGTGTTGGTTACGCAAGGCAAAAGCATCGCCTTTAGGGGGATTGAGCAAGTCTGGAGGTGTCCCTGGAATGGAAACCAAACGTTCAACATCAGTATCCACCGTTGGCATAGAATCGAGAAGTCCCCATGTATAAGGATGTTGTGGGTTATAGAAGATTTCTTCTACTGTTCCATACTCCACAATCTCGCCTGCATACATCACGGCCACACGATCAGCAAAACCAGCCACTACACCCAAATCATGGGTGATAAAGATAATTGATGATTCGATACGCTGTTGAAGCTCTGACATCATTTGCATGATTTGCGCTTGAATAGTAACGTCCAAAGCTGTCGTTGGTTCATCTGCGATAAGAATTTCTGGATCAGCTGCAAGCGCGATCGCAATAACTGCACGTTGGCGCATCCCTCCCGACCATTGGTGTGGATAGTCATTAATGTGCTGCTCACTTTGGGGAATCCCTACAGCTTTCATCAATTCCAAAGCTTTTACTAAAGCTTCTTTCTTCTTCATTCCTCTGTGCTTGATCAATGGCTCAGCAATTTGGTTACCAATACGCATGGTTGGATCAAGCGAAGTCATCGGATCTTGGAAAATCATCGAGATTTCATTACCGCGAATCTTTTGCCAATCTTCTTCTTTGATGTCTAAGAGATTACGCCCTTTAAAGAGAATCTCTCCTTGAGGGATTTCGGCATTTGCTGCATTGAGGCCCATAAGCGTTTTCGTAGTGACAGATTTACCAGAACCTGATTCACCAACGATAGCTAAGGTTTCCCCTTTTTTCAAATCAAACGAAACATCACGGATGGCTTTGACCTTCCCAGCATATGTTTTGAAATGAACATGCAGATTTTTTACTTCAAGTACTTTTTCTTCTTTTTCAGTCATTTTACTTCCTCATTTCTTAGTCTTGGCCTGATTTTGGATCGAAAGCGTCACGTAAGCCGTAACCAAAGAGGAAGAAGGCGAGTGACAGGAGAGACAAGACTACTGCAGGTACTGCAACTTGGAATGGATAGAATTGCAAGCTTTGAATACCATCTGAAATCAATGAACCTAGCGATGCTGTTGGTGGTTTAACCCCCAAGTTAATCGCCGAAAGAACCGCTTCAAAGAAAATTACCGATGGAATATCAAACATAATTTGTACGATAATAACACCTAACATGTTTGGAATAAGGTGTTTAACCATGATTTTGAACGGGCTGGCCCCTAAGGTCTTCGCAGCAAGAACAAACTCACGTTCCTTAAGAGACAGGGTCATATTCCTTACCTGTCGGGCGATACCTGTCCAGATAAAGAGACCAATAGCAAGGACGATTGAAACAATACCTTGCCCAAGTAGGAGACCGAACATGGTTACAATAACCAAACTTGGAATAGAGCTGATAATCTCAATGATACGTTGCATGACCGTGTCCACTTTTCCGCCAATCCAACCGGAGATTAAACCATAGGTAATCCCGATCAGTACGTCAAAGACGATAGAGGCAAAAGCGATAATCAAGGAAATACGCAAACCAACGATTGTACGTTTAGCAATCGAACGTCCTAAAGAGTCTGTACCAAAGATAAAAGATTCACCTTCTGGTACATTTTGTACTTGGTACAGGTCTTCTGCGATTGTGCTTCCTGGTGCTGCAAAATTACCGTTCCAACCAGGAATATTTACATTTCCTAGCTTAGGAGGTAAGTTTTTATAGGTTTGAACCGCATTCGGATCAAAGTTATTGGCTGCTGATTGTGGGACAAAAAATGTTGAAACCACAGAGAACAACAGGGTGAAGATAACGACAACCATCGCTACCATTGCTACTTTATTTTTCTTAAAACGTCGCCATGCATCTTGCCAAAAAGTGAGGGCAGGTTTTGCGATCATTTCACTCGCTTCAAAATCACGGTTTGTTACAAGTTTAAATTTGCTGTTAATATTTTCCATTTTCTCCCCTCCTTTCTAGTCCAAACGTACACGTGGATCAACAAATGCTGTAATAATATCGGTGATCAAAATCATCGCCATCAACATTACGGCATAGACAACTGTAGTACCCATGATGACAGGGAAGTCCTTTGAAGGAATCGACTGTACAAACTGTTGACCGATACCAGGAATCGAGAAAATTGACTCGATAAGGACAGAACCTGTCAAGAGCCCGGCACTCATTGGGCCAATAAGTGTCAGCATTGGAATCAATGAGTTACGGATCGCATGTTTCCATAAGACTTCACGATCAGATAAACCTTTGGCACGTGCCAAGAGGATATAGTCTGATGAAAGCGACTCAATCATCTGTGCACGGACAAAACTCATGACCTGTGACATTGGAGCAAAGGAGAGCGCAAGCGACGGTAAGATAGTCTGCGCAAACGTTCCCCAGCCTGATACTGGAAGAAGTTCCCAAGTGTAACCAAAGTAAAGGAGGAGTAAAGTACCTACGATGAAGGAAGGTACTGAGAAGAAGACTGTAGAAATGATACTCAAAAGTCCATCGACCCATGTATTTTTAAAGCGGGCAGCAACAACACCAAAGAATGTTCCGACAACGACACCGATAATCAAGGCTTGGAAACCAAGTTGTGCTGAAACCGGAAGACGTTGTGCGATCATTGTGCTTACAGGTTGGTTGGCAAAGGTAAATGATGTACCGAAGTTACCTGTGAAAGCATTTTGGAGATAAATGAAGTACTGCACAATAAGAGGTTTATCTAAACCATATGCAACATTTAGTTGTTGAATTTGCTCTGGGGTTAATTTGGGGTTATTAAAGGGTGTTCCTGGCATTACCTGCATCAGGAAGAAAGTCGCTGTAATAACCACAAATAATGTTAAGAGCATCAATAAGATACGTTTTACAAGATATTTAGCTAACATATAAAAATTCCTTAATAAAAACACGAAAAGTAGGCCTCATAAGCCCTACTTATTCGTTTGATGTTAGTGCCTACTATTTTTCGATGTAAACACCTTTGAGATCGTAAGACAAACCTGTTGAGTTGAATTGCAAACCTTTAAGGTGTTGGTTACGGAGCGCTGGTGTTGCACGGTAATACAATGGGTTGATGCTTGATTCATTAAAGAGTGCTGCTTCAGCATCTTTATATGCTGCATCACGTGCTTTGTCATCCAAGACTACTGGCAATGTTGATGCTTTTGTCCATGCTGCTTGATATGCAGGATTTACAAATTTACCATCGTTATAACCTGAGCCATCTGCAAAGAGTTGCAAGAATGTTGATGGTTCAGCGTAGTCACCACCCCAGAGTGAAAGAACGATATCAAAGTTTTGGTTTTGTGAATCTTTCAAACGTTGTTGGAAAGGTACGATTTTTTGAGTAAGTGTCAAGCCTGGCAATGTTTTAGAAAGTGAGGCTTGCAAGAAGTCAGCAACAGATTTTGAAACTGGCGCATCTGCATCGGTTGTATACTGAATGTTCAGTGATGTCACACCAATTTCTTTCAGACCTTTTTCCCAAAGTTCTTTAGCTTTTGCAGCATCAAAGTTGTAATCTTGTTTTGCAAATTCAGCAAAGTCTTTACCATCTGCTGTGACAGACATACCTGCTGGTGTGAATGTTTGTGCTACTGTACCCGCTGGAATGAATTGATCAACGATACTCTTACGGTCAGTCGCAAGATTCAAAGCATCACGGATATTTTTATTTTGCAATGCTTTAGCGACTTCTGGGCTTGTCGTACCACCGCCTGATTGGTTATATTGAAGGTAAGCTGTAGTTGCTTCTTTCAAGACAACAAGATCTTTACCATCATTGTAACCTTTATTAGCATTGTATAAGTCCATCGTACCTAAGCTGGCTTGGTCCAATTTTCCTTGTTTGAAGAGTTGAACCGCTGTATTCGGGTTAGATTGAACAGTGTAATCAATTTCGTCTGATTTTACATTGTCTTTGTCATAGTAATCTGGGTTTTTCACAAGAGAATAACTGTTGTTTGTCCCTGTCCAACCAGCATCTTTTTTGAAGATGAATGGTCCAGAGTAAACGACTTTATCAGATGAAGTTCCATATTGTTTACCAAATTCTTCAACAGCTGATTTGTTTACAGGGTAGTAAACGCTGTTTGCCAAGAGGAATTTAAAGTATGGTGTTGGTTGTGTCAAAGTAATCACCAACTCGTGGTCGCCATTAGCTTTTACACCCAACTGATTGAGGTCTTTAATCTTACCTGTGTTAATTTCATTGGCGTTCTTGATGTTACCAAGCAAGTAAGCGTACTGTGAACCTGTTGCAGGGTTTACAGCACGTTGCCATGAATAAAGGAAGTCTTTTGCTGTCAATTCATCGCCGTTTGACCATTTCAAGTCATCACGCAAAGTGATGGTATATGTTAAGCCATCATCAGAGACTTTAATATCTGATGCCATCGCGTTTTGCGCCACACCTTTGTCATCTACACGTGTCAATCCTTCTTGGGTATTCCCGATGAAGAGGTTTGAGTAAGTGTCTGTAGCCAAGCCCGAATCCAATGTAGCAATATTTGTCGGAACGGAAAGTTGTGGGTTAGCTGTCTTAGAGCCACCTCCGCCATTTCCACATGCTGCCAAGAGCCCGACCGAAGCCAGGGCAAGTGTTCCTAATGATACTTTTTTCCAATTATCCATGTAACATCCTCTTTCTGTTTGACTTATCCGACAATTTGCATTTGTTTATTATTGTCTGAAAATTTATTATGTTCTCTATTATACTTAATTCAATCTGAATTGTAAAGACTTTTCTACATATTTTTTCTAAATTTTTGCCATTTAATTTTTTTATACGTCATTTCCGAACATTATCTGACAATTCCACAATATAATTTTGCTCTTAGCACAATACTTCTTTAGAAAAAGAAAAAAGCGAGGCTAATTCTCCTCGCGTATTATCATTCTATTCTGCTAATGCAGAAAGAATGATAATAAAAAAGCACTTGCGTGCTTAGTTTTGTAACTCTTCAACGATTGTTCCTAATTTCATGCTGTTAGATCCTTTGAGTAAAAGTTGATCTTGAGGTTGAAGCGTGTTTTGGAGCGTCTCCGTCAATTGGTTAAGGTCGGTAAAGTACGATACTTTATCTTCTGGTAATTCTGCTTGCAAATATTTCATCAAGTCACCATAGAGATAAACGTGATCCATTTTCGAGAAATCAATTGCTGCGGCAATTCCTGCGTGAAGTTCTGGAGCTTGATCACCTAGTTCGAGCATATCAGCAAGAACAGTGAGTTTCCGTCCACTTTCATTTTTAGGTATGGCTTGGAAGGTTTCCAAGATAAGCTTCATTGCCGTTGGGTTAGCATTGTAAACATCACTAAGAATATCTGCGCCATTACTTGCCTTCTTCCACTCTGTACGGTTACGTGTCAAGGCAACATGAGACAGGGCGTGCTTGATTTTGGTCTCATCAATGTCAAGCAGCTTACCCACATAAGCCGCAAGCATTGCGTTAGTTGCATTAAATTTACCCGGCACCGGAATTGTAATTTCTTCGTCTAAGAAGTTTGTTGTGAAACTGAGTTGATCCTTGTGTTCGATAAGCTGTGTAACAAAAATATCCTCATCTGGTCCAAAACGGGTAATTTTTGTGTCTGCTGGTAAATACTTATTAATAATCTTATCTGCAGGCACAATAAGTTCACCATCTGGGCGCAAGCCCGCTTTAATTCCAAGCTTTCCTTCAGCAATTTTATCGCGTGTACCGAAAAATTCCAAATGTGATTCACCAATAAGCGTAACAAGAGCAATTTTAGGCTTAGCTATTTTAGATAGAAGGTCAATATCCCCCAGACGATCCATGCCCATCTCCAATACGATTTTTTCAGTATCGTCAGGCATATGAAGAATGGTATAAGGCATTCCAATTTCGTTATTATAATTGCCTTGTGTCTTATAGGTTTTATATTTTTCCGAAAGTACAGCCTGAATCATATCTTTGGTTGTGGTTTTCCCGTTTGATCCCGTCACAGCGATAACTTCTACTGCTGTTTTTTCTAGATAATACTGGGCTAATTTTTGGAAAGCTTCTAGACAATCCTCAACACGTAAATGGGGCTGGGCTACTTCTTGTTCAGCGAATGTCGCAAGAGCACCTTGTGCAAAGGCTGTCTCAATAAATGCGTGACCATCTCTTGCACCTTTAAGTGGCAAGAAAAGATCACCTTCTTGGATTTTGCGGCTGTCAAACTCAATATTATGAATTTCTGTATCTGCCAGTTCTGACCAATTATTTGTTGCGCCGACAATGCGGGCTATTTCGTGTAGTGTTAGTTTCATGATGAGTTTATTATATCAAAAGTCCTTTCATAACGCACCGATTCGCCATGAAAAGACAGCGTACGGTTGTCAACGGTAGCCTTATAACCTTATATTCAAAAACAATTACTTTTTAATAATCATTTTTATGGCTTGACTTATTTTCTTCTCACGTTCTTTTTCATCGTCACCTTCTAATAGTAGAAGGCAGTTTTGTAAATTTTCAGCTACAATCAGACCGATCAAACTGTCTAAACTTGAACGTACTGCTTTAAGTTGTGTCACTACAGCATCACAATCTTTTTCTTCTTCCAGCATGCGCAACACGCCTTGCAGTTGACCATCAGCTCTTTTCAATCTATTTTTGGTCTTGCTGTCGTAAATTGTTCCCATGTGTATCTCCTCTTTCCTCTCATTATATAGGGCGCCTCATAATTTGTCAAAAAGAGTGTGCTCAGCCCATACACTTCTTGCGTATTACCATTCTAATCTGCTAAAGCAGAAAGAATAGCTAAGGGTTCACCACTCGCTTCGCTCCTTGCGTATTATCATTCTATTCTGCTAAAGCTGAAAGAATGGTTAAGGGTTCACCACTCGCTTTGCTCCTTGCGTATTATCATTCTATTCTGCTAAAGCAGAAAGAATGATAATAAAAACTTCAGGTTCGTGGCCTGAAGTTGTTCTATTTTTATAAGAGATGACTTTCACGAATTTCGAAGGCTTCTTGAGCCAGAGAAACAAGTTCTTCAATCAACTCACTGTATGAAAGTCCCATATTTTCCCAGAGCAATGGGTACATTGACCATTGTGTGAATCCTGGAATGGCATTAATTTCATTGAGATAGATATCTCCTTGTTCATCATAGAAAAAGTCACAACGTGAGAGTCCAGCACCATTCATTGCTTGATAAGCTTTCTCTGCATAGTTACGCATTTTCTGTGCGACTTCTGCTGGAATATCTGCTGGAATGGCCATTTCGATTTTATTATCGATGTATTTTGAACGGTAGTCATAAAAATCAACGTCTTTAACGACTTCGCCAGGCAGTGTTGAACGCACTTTGCCCCCATTCCCTAAAACAGCACATTCGATTTCTCGTGCATTAACCCCTTGTTCAATCACCACACGATTATCATATTTATAAGCTTCTGCAAGACCTGCTTCTAGCTCTTCTAAGCTGCTGACTTTAGAAATGCCAACGCTTGAACCCATATTGGCTGGCTTGACAAAAACAGGGAAAGTCAGTTTCTCTTGAACTTCTGCATGAATTTTTTCTTGATTTTCATCAGCATATGCCGCAACATAAGGAACTTGCGGTACACCTACAGCACTAAATACATGCTTAGCTAAAAGTTTATCCATTGTACTGCTGGCCGATAAAATATTGGGACCAACATAAGCTAGACGCATAATTTCTAAGAAGCCTTGAATTGAGCCATCTTCGCCCATTGGCCCATGTAAAACAGGGAAAACCACTGCATCTTTTTCATAAATATCCGATGGTGCAACTTTTTGTTCTGGCTTGACCGTCTCATTGGTCATTAATTTTTCATTTTCTGCGGGTGTTTCAGTGAATTCTTGTGTTTTGATAAAATCACCAGCTTGACTGATAAAGTAAGTCTTCACTCTAAACTTGTCATAGTTTACTGCACGCATTACGCTTTCAGCTGAAAGAACGGAAACTTCTCGTTCTGCACTTCGACCACCATATAATAAAATCAATGTTTCTTTTGACATAATTTTCTCCACTTAAATTTCCATACGATTTTCAACTGCTTTAGATAGGGTAACTTCATCCGCATACTCAATATCTGAGCCAACTGCAAGGCCACGCGCTAAGCGGGTCACTTTGATTCCGGCGGGTTTAATCATCCGTGAAAGATACATCGCCGTTGCTTCACCATCAGATGTTGCATTTGTCGCGAGAATAACTTCTTCTACTTCGCTGTCTCCCATGAGACGAGTTAAGAGACTTTTCACGTTAATTTCGTCCGGTCCGATACCATTCATTGGACTAATCGTTCCGTGCAAAACATGATACAGCCCTCTGTATTCGCGGATTTTCTCCATTGCTAAGACATCTTTACTTTCCTCTACAACCAATATAGTTGTGCGATCACGCAGAGGGTCTTCACAGATAGCACAGGGATCACTCTCTGTCAGATTACCGCAAACCGAGCAAAAACGTAAATCACGTTTTGCCGAAATAAGGTTTCGGGCAAATTCATTAACATCTTGATCATCCATACCAATCGTGTGAAAGGCTAGACGTGTTGCTGTTTTTTGCCCGATACCGGGCAGTTTGCTAAAGCTTTCTATAAGTTTAGCGATTGGTTCAGGATAATAGACCATGTGTTCCTTTCTTCTTTCTGTGTGATAAAGTCATAACTATTATACCACACCTTTCGCTCAGAGAATTATCCTCATATTCTGTGGAACTATTCTACCCTGTGAATGTGAGATATTGTGTATTATACCATAACTTAAATTTCTGTACATTTAAGCCTAATGTGCTTTCAAAGAGCAACAATGACTCTCAAAGCAGCAGCAGCTTAGCCTTTTTTTTGTTATAATAAATTTCAATCCTGATAATGATTTACTGAAAGAGGACTTTCCGATATGGTTGAACAATACACCCTACAATCTAGCGATGAGCAAACTGAACTACATCTGCTTTACTGGCCGCTGGAACATCCAAAGGCGGTAATCCAACTCATTCATGGTATGGCAGAAAACATTGAACGCTACCACGCTTTTGCCCTCTACCTCAATAGTTTGGGATTCGCAGTGGTCGGTCATGACCATTTAGGACATGGGCATTCTGTACAGCAGAAAGAGCCACTTTACGGTTACTTTGGTACCGCTGGTCCCCAGAATGTCATCTCTGATATTTATCAAGTCAAAACTTGGGCAAAGAAAAAGCTCCCCACACTGCCTTATTTCATGATGGGACACAGTATGGGTTCTTTTGCTTTGCGTAACGTTCTGCAAGATTATCCTGTTGATATTCAGGGGGTAATATTTATGGGTACGGGGACAAGTCCTCTCCATTTGAATTTCTTCCTGCCCTTCATTAAGAAAATAAGTCAAAAAAAACCAAAAGTTGTCGCTCCTTTGATAGATAAGCTTGCTTTTGGTAGCTATAGCAAAAAATTCCCTGAAAAAGGGAATTTTAACTGGCTTTCGAAAAATCAAAGTAATGTCTCTTCCTATGAAAATGATCCTCTACTTGGCTTTACGTTTACACGTAATGGTTTTGCGACACTTTTCTCACTAGTCCATAGGGCCAATCAAAAAAACTGGATGTATAATATGCCCGCGGACTTGCCAATTCTAATTATCAGCGGTGCGGCTGATCCGGTCGGCGACTGGGGTAAAGGACCGCAAAAAGTTTATCAGAAACTCCAAAAAGCAGGATTTAAACACCTCAAACTCCAGCTTTTTCCTGAATTACGTCATGAGATTCTCTTTGAGACAGAATATGAAGAGGTCTACCACACTATTGGCGATTGGTTAATGCGACATCTCCCACAATAGATTCTCTGATATGCTGCACAATTTCTAGCATAAGAGGGTCTTTTTCTTCTGCATAAGTAATGCTGGTAAAGCTCCGCTGATATTTGTTGCCTAAACTTTGATAAGGCATTCCTTCTGAAATAAAGCGTTTTGAAATTAAAGACACACCTAAGCCAGCTTGAATATGGGCAATAATCATGTCATTATTGTTCATTCTTACCAAGTAACGTGGTTTAAAGCTTTCTTCTTGGAGATATTTCTTGATGTAATGCCCTACACCCGAACCAATTTCTCTTGTAAAAAAAGTTTCGCTCTCTAAGTTACCGGCAAGAACTAATTCATCTTTAAACAGTGGAAAGGCTTCTACCTGCTCACTTGCCAAAGGTTTTTCGATAATGCCAAAATGCAAATCATGATTTTCAACCTTATTAAAAACTTTTTCTGAATCATACATAGATATTTTTAAATCAATCTGATCCAAGTAAGGAACAAGTTTAGGGTATAGCAAAGGCATAATTCCGATGGCTGCACTCTGTGATATCCCAATTTTAAAAGGTTTCTTGGCAAGTGTCGTCTGATTGAGTTCAGATTGTAAGTTTTCCCAGTCTTGAACATACTGAACTGCTTTCTTATACAGCAATTTTGCTGCTTCTGTAGGAATGACTTCGCGGTTCTTTCCGCGAATGAAAAGCGAATTGCCCACTTCTTCTTCTAATTTCTTTATCCTGACCGTCACTGTGGGTTGGGAAATAAACAAGTACTGCCCTGCTTTGGTAAAACTCCGCGTTTCATATATGGCGATGAAGGTTTCAAACAGTGAAAACATTATATCTCCTTTATTTTTTTATTACTTTTTTCTATTACTATAATTACAATAATTCATTTTACAAATTAAATCAAGTGTTTTATACTTAAAGCAGTGCTTGAACTGTTAGCTTCACTACAGTTCATACTCAATAATCATGTAAATACTAGGAGTTCTCGATGAAACAAATGTTTTTAAATTTTTTGAAAAAAATCCCTATCCCTATTTGCGGTCTAATTTTAGGTATGGTCTCCTTGGGAAATCTACTTTATTCCAAAGGATTCACCTTTCTAGGAAATACTTTTGACCTTGTTGGTCTCTTTTTTATGTTTTTGATCATGTTGAAACTTATTTTTACGATGCGCCATCTGCTGGAAGCTCTTAAGGATCCTATCGTTGGCTCAGTTTCCCCAACTTTCACTATGGCTTGGATGGTCATTTGTGTCTTTCTCAATAGGATTTTCCCTCACTCAAGTCTGGTTTACTTCATTTGGCTGCTTGCTATCTTCCTACATTTTCTCTTGATGGCTTATTTTGTTGCTCTTCACATCTTGCCGCAAAAAGTCGGAATGGTCCATGTCTATCCGAGCTGGTTTATTACCTTTGTAGGCTTGGGTGTTATCCCCAATACAGCAACAGTATTTAATCTAGAAATCGGCCGTATCGTACTTTGGCCTGCGCTCCTCTTCTACTTTATATTGCTCCCGATTATTACACATCGTATCTTTATTTTCAAAAAAATGCATGAGTCGACGCTTCCACTCATCACCATCCTTACAGCTCCAGGTTCTCTCTGTTTAGCAGCCTACCTTACTGTGACAGAAAGCAAGTCAAATCTTTTTGTTTTCGGTTTATTCCTGCTTTCACAGTTGATTTATCTTGCAACTGTGGTCCTCGTTATTCCTTTGCTCCGTCTACCTTTTTACCCAAGCTACGCTGCCTTTACCTTCCCTTTGGTTATTTCTGCTACTGCAGTTCATCTTATGGCTCAAAGTTATCCGGCCTTCACAGCCTTACTTACTCCTCTCTCTATGATAGAACTTGTAATTGCCTTCTTCGCAGTTACTTACGTTTTGATTCGTTATAGCTACTTTTTAGTCAAAAAAGCTTAAATTAAAACCAACTCTCATTGAGCTGGTTTTTTATTTTATTTAAAATGATACATAGAGTTATAGAGGTTAGTAATCTCACGTGTGATATTTTGACCAATCTTCGAGGTCACACCACCTTCTTTAACTGTAGTTTGCGGAACCATAACACCGATAGAAATTTGTGGGTTTTCGGTTGGTGCATAAGCGACAACATTGTTTACTGTTACGGGTACACTTGTGCCATCTGGGGCCACATATGTTACTTCGGCAGTACCTGTTTTAGCAGAAATAGAAACTTCAGCACCTTGTGAAGGGCGCATGTAGTAACCTGTAGCACCGATTTGCCCATTTACAAAGTCATTTCCGTGAACGACTTGATACATACCATTATGTAGGACATCCATGTTTTCTGGAGTGATATTTACTTTGTCCATGATTTTCGGCGTGATATTTTTAACGAGTTTACCCATGCCTCCTTCAGAGTTGGTTTCATAGATACCATCCACAATATGCGGTGCTAAACGCTCACCATTATTTGCCAAGGTCATACCGTATGTTGCAAGTTGAAGTGGTGTATAGGTATCAAACTGACCGAAAGATTCCATGAGCAAGTCAGAAACTGTTATGTTATTTGCATCTTTGATGTAGCCTTGTGTTTCTCCAGGAATGTCAAAGCCTGTTGAGGTTCCCATTCCATAGGAAGCAAAGGCTTCACGTAGCTTTTTGAAGGCAGCTACACGGTCTGTACCATCAACAGCCATGTTAGGAACGTAAGGTTGACCTAGCAACTTGAGTGCTATTTGAACCATATATGTATTAGAAGAATATTCTAGGGCTTGAACAGCATTAATTGGAAGGATGCCATTGGTAAACCATGATTCGATCAAACTTGACCCTGCTATCTGGATAGGCATATCATTGAGAATTTGATTACCGGCAATAACATTAGCATTCCAGCCTGCTGTCAGCGTTGCTGGCTTAATTACCGAACCAGGGACAAAAGCAGATTGGAAAGTACCATTAGTGTTACTTTGCATTGCCCCTGTTTTTTCATCACGTTCAAGCCCCGATAAGGCTAAAACCGCGCCCGTCTTAGAGTCCAACACAACAGCATATGCGCCCTGAGAATAAGTCCCAAAACCATCCGCGATCATATTGTTCATTTCGGTTTCCAAAATCTTATCAACAGCATCTTGGAATTTCAAATCGATCGTAAGTTTGAGATTATCTCCCTTGCTCCCTTTTTGTTTCACTTCCGTTCCAGTGACATTGCCTTGCTTATCGGTCAATACGTTACTAATCGTATGTGTCCCTTGCAAGTACTTTTCATAGCCCTTTTCTAAAAAGGCAGTCCCGACACGGTCATTGCGTTGGAAACCTTCTTTAAGATACTCATCCAGCAATTCTTCTGGAACCCCTTGTTTCTGAGTCGTTACCGTACCTAATATAGGCTTAAGCGCTGTATCCGCATATTTGCGGTTCCAGCTAGTTCCTACAGAAATCCCCTGCAGTTCGCCCTCATGTTCTCCAATATAAGCCTGCTGTTCTGCTGTAAGATTACTTGTTGTAATAATCGTTGTATTAAAGATTGTTGTTGAATTCATTTCTTTAAAGAGCTTGACTGCAAACATTTGCTGCTCATTAAAGTTAATATCCGTCTCGGTTACCTTACTGAGTTGGACATTATAAATTTCAGAACCTGAAAGCGAATTCCCCTTCTCATCTGTTTTTTCTTCCTTAGTCAGACTTTTAGCAATTTTCTCCAAGTTGTTGGCATCAGCCAAAAAATAATCCTTTTTATCTCGCTCGGTAATTTGTTTAAAATCATTGTCTAAAGTTAAGATGCCAGCAAGACGGTCTGCAATTTTACGCATATCATCTGCTGTCGTATTTTGCCCGCGCGTGTACTCGATCGCTTCAACAGGTTCTGTTGTCGCTAAAGGAACACCTTTCGCGTCATAAATATTCCCACGAGGTGCGCCTTGAACGATTTGTAGCGAGCCTGCGCCCCCTGCTTGTTTACTTTCATAAAAGCTCTGATTCATGATTTGCATGTGGTACAGCTTACCAATCAAAACTAAAAAGAGAACCGTGATGACAAAAAAGAGAAGCTTAACGCGCCCAGATGCCAACATGGTTGGGTTTTTTAATAACTTACGTGTTTTATCTTTTTTTCCGTTTAATTCGTTTCGTGTTTTTCTTTTCTCAGACATGGAACCCTATCCTAATTTTAACTCGTCATATTTATACCTAAACATTTTACCACAATAAGCTGTATTTTACCTTACATTTTTTAAAGAAAAGAAAAAACCTGCTTGATGCAGGTCTTATCGTATTATTTATGCTTGTTTTGGTGCAAGGTAGTATTCCTTAACAAGGTTCAAATTATCATCAAATTCGAACACGAGTGGTGGGAAGTTAGGGATTTCAACATCCATGATTTCATCATCTGAAAGCTGTTTGATATGTTTTACCAATGCGCGGATTGAGTTACCGTGCGCACCAACGAATACGTTTTTACCATCTTTCAATGCTGGAGCGATTTGATCTTCCCAGAATGGCAATGAACGTTCAAGTGTAACTTTGAGGTTTTCAGCATCAGGGATAAGGCTATCTTCAAGGTTAGCATAACGACGGTCAGCATGTGCTGAGTACTCATCATCACGTGGCATTGCTGGTGGCAATACATCATATGAACGACGCCAGATGTGAACTTGCTCATCACCGTGTTTTGCAGCAGCGTCAGCTTTGTTCAAGCCAGTCAAACCACCGTAGTGACGTTCATTTAAGCGCCAAGTTTTTACAACTGGTACCCAAAGTTGGTCAGAGTATTCAAGTGCATAGTTTGTAGTTTTGATCGCACGTTTCAATACAGAAGTGTACGCGATATCAAATTCGATACCTGCAGCTTTGATGAGTTTACCTGCATCAATTGCTTGTTGTGTTCCGTTTTCTGAAAGGTCCACGTCAGCCCAACCTGTGAAAAGGTTAGCCAAGTTCCATTCTGATTCACCGTGACGTGCAAAAACTAATTTTACCATTATGTGAGTTCTCCTATGTTAAATGTTTTACAAAATTTGTATACTGCTCTATTTTACACTAATTTTCATATTTTTTCTAGCCTAGACTCTAGGCTGGCTAAAACTTATAATTTTCAAAATAAACTTCTAAACTGCGCTTGTAAGACTTGGCTGCATCTGTTAAAAGTTGACCTTTTTGTTTAACCAAAATCAAGCTGTTTACATTATCTCCATCCATTGGAATAACCGTGACATTGTGTACACTTTCCTTATCAATAAATCCTAAACCTGTCGCATAGGCATCTGTACGCTCCAAGATACCATTTAAGGTTGCACGGTCGGTCACATTATAAATAAAAGTATTTTCAAAAGTTTCCACAAGGTCTTCCGAGTAGTAAAGAAATTGTTCATTTTCTTGAGTGAAGCGAACACGGTCTAAAGCTTTCAAATCACTTGTTTTGATGCTTTTCTTACGTGTCAAAGGATGATTTTTACGTAAATAAATATGTGTTTGTGAAATAAAAAGCTCTTCATAATCTAGCTCCAGCTTATCCAGCATACGGAGAATACCAGAACGATTATGCTTATTCAAGTACACAACACCAAGCTCGCTATGCCCTTGAGCCACTTCTTGTAAAATATTATAAGTCGTTGATTCAAAGACACGAAAATTCTTGATTTCAGGATTTTTCTTTGAAAATTCAACACCTACAGGAGCAAGAAAATCATAGTGCTGGCTTGCAACTGAAAAATGTCGTTCGGCTTCTTTCGGCTTTGCATATTTCGACTCAAAAGCTTCAAAGTCTCGTAAAATCGCTTGCGCTTGCTCATAGAAACGTTCACCTTCAATCGTCAAGCTGGCTCCCGTGTTTGTCCGTTCAAAAATTTGGAAATTAAGCTCTTGCTCCAAATCCTTAACCGCAATTGACATAGATGGCTGACTCACAAAGAGCTGCTCACTCGCCTCACGAAAGGTTCCACTGTTAGCGATAGCCACAACATAACGAAGCTGTTTGATGTTCATTTTTGCACTCCTTGATATTTCTTTAGCATTAATTAATAAATACTATTCCCGGGAACTCTTTTCACTCTCCCTTTTTGGTTTCGCACTAAGGGTGAAACCCGCCGCAACATTAAAAAAAGCCTATAGTTCAATTATACACTATTGACTAGGCTTTTTATTTTATTTTATAACTTAGTTTGCTCTTTTTTCGACATCTGCACGTTTCCAAAGGACACATTGATATTTTTCACACCAGAAGACATCTTCTTCTTTTTTCTTCACATGACTAAGCTGAAAAGTAAAGAGGTCGTCGACTTTAGTTCCCAGAATCTCTGCTAATTTAAAAGCTAGCAGAAGTTCGGGATCGTATTTATCATTTTCGATAGCATTGACGGTTTGTCGACTCACGTGAGCGATGCGCGCCAAATCTTCCTGAGAAAGTTTTTGAGCTTGTCTAAATTCACGAATTCTGTTTTCCATGCTTCCTCCTGATGATTTTGTTAAATCTGTGTTACTTTTACTATTTAATCATCTTTTGAGGCTTTTTGCAATATTTTTTTCCCAAAAGTCACTGATTCCTAAGCGTTTTTCTCGTCTTTTACACAAACCAAACGATAAATGGCATCTGTGTAGATTTCAATAGCTTTATAAAGTTCTTCAAGCTTTATATGCTCATCTGTTTGGTGCATAGTAAATGCAGAATCAGGGAAAAGAGCCCCATAAGCTACACCGCGTTTCATTAATCGCCCATATGTTCCACCACCTACTGTTTGTGGTGGACTGTCATCACCCGTGTGTTCGCGATAAGTACTCAAAAGCACTTGCACTAACGGATCTTCTGGTGAAAGATAGTGCGGTTGGTAGTTAATAAGCGCACTAATGCTTACTTTCTGGATAAAAGCAGTCAAATGCTTACTAAGTCGTTCTTGGATATCTTGCTCTGTCAAACCTTTCGGGTGACGGATATTGAGTGCAATCTTATTTTCCTGTCCATCCTCTGCAAAGTGAAAGACAGAAGGATTGACCGACAGTTTACCCATGTCCTCATCTTCATAAGCAATTCCAATATTCTTTCCTTCAAAATCTTGGTGAAGCTTCTGGCCAGCCACTTCTAGAAACTTTTGTGCATCTGCTCCAAAATCATATGCAGCAAGGAACTTGGCTAAATATGTTGCAGCATTTTCTCCAATTTCTGGTGTGGAACTGTGTGCTGATTTCCCTTTAATTTGTAAGGAAGTTTTTGCTCCTGTTTTCGCAAATCTTCCTTCCAGCCTGTTCTTCTCCAGGTATTTTTCAAAATCGACTTTCAAGTCGAGAGGACTCGTAATCAAAGTCTTAGCCTCTTCTGGCACACAATTTTCTTGTATGCCACTCCTAAAATCATGGAGAATAAAGTCACCGTCATTTTTATGTCCAAAGTGCAGATACTCGGTAAGATTACTTTTTTCACCATTAACTACCGGAAAGCGTGCATCTGGTGAGAAGCCAAAATCTGGCAATTGTACTTTGGGAAGGTAATAAGCCATATCCTTCCATCCACTCTCTTCATCAGTTCCAATAATAAAGTTTACTTTTTTATAGAAAGGTACACCAGCCTCTTTCAAAATTTTCAAAGCATAATAGGTGGCCAGTGCAGGTCCTTTATTATCTAGAACACCGCGAGCATACAACCGTCCTTCTCTAAGTGTTGGTTCGTAAGGAGGGTTTGTCCAGCCTTGACCTGCTGGAACAACATCAGCATGAACAAAAATCCCCAATGTTTCTTCTCCTTGACCATAATGTACTTCTCCAACATAATTCTCAAAATTTGCTGTTTTGAAACCATCTTTGTGGGCAATCTTTAGAAACTCCAGCATAGCAAGACTCGGTCCTGGACCAAAAGGAAATTCTCCGTTAGCCTCTTCATCATTTCGCTCAGAGTTTATTTTTAGTAACGCAATTAAGTCTTGCAAAAAGACCTCTTTACGTTTTTCTACTTCACTTTTAAAATCAATCGTCATGCACTGTCCCCCAGTTTACATCATTTATGGGTCACGCTCTTTGCCCATGTATCGCCAATAACCTGAACCAAAAGAACCAAAATCAGGATAAGTAAGGTTGCCAAGAAGGTCACATCATTAGAAAAGCGATTGTAGCCATATGCGATGGCTGTGTTTCCTAATCCTCCTGCTCCAATCGCACCCGCCATAGCTGTTAAACCAATCAAGGAAATAATCGTAACGGTAGATACCCGAATCAAACTACCAAGTTCTTCACGAAGATAAACTGTAAAGACGATATCCCAGAAATTAGCGCCTACAGTCTGTGCTGCTTCGACCGTCCCTTTATTTACACTTTCTAAAGCAACTTGAACTTGACGTGCATAAAAAGGAAAGACACCAAGTGTCAAAGGGACCAAAGCTGCTGTTGTTCCAATCTGTGTACCCACAATTTTTTGAGTGACAGGAGCAATAATAGCAAGTAAAACGATAAAGGGTACTGCACGGAAAATTGATGTAAACTTATCCAAAAAAGAGTAAAGTGCACGATGAGGCGTAATCCCTCCTTCGTTAGTCACAACAAGAGCGACACCAAATACCAGTCCAAGAAGCCCACCAAAAAGTCCTGACCAAAAAACCATAAAGAGTGTTTCTATGATTGAAGTCACCCAACCTGTATCTCCGTGTAAACCTAAGGCTACAACATTTGGAAAATGTTCTGTAAACCATGCTGTCATTTATTTCACCTGCGCTTTCAATACTGTAAACTCAATATTTTGGCCTGCCAAATATTCTTTAGCAGCCAAACGATTTTCTTCTGTTCCTTTTAGAGACACGACTAAAGAACCAAAACGTGTATTTTGTAGAACCTCAACATTCCCATAGAAGATATTCGTTGAAACATCAAATTTGCGGGTAATTTCCGACATAGCTGGTTCTCCTGATTGATTGCCATAATAGGACAAATAGATCAGTTCTTCATCATCTGCCAGGTCACTGAATGTATCATTTTCAGTCAATGAATGAATAAAACGAGAGACATTCGATGTGGTATCGATGAATTGTTGTGTCAGTTGCTCTTGAGGATGGGCAAAGATTTCTAAAAGATTATTTTGCTCAATCACTTCACCATTCTGCATAACTGCAACTTTATTGGCGATTTCTTTCACAACATGCATTTCATGAGTAATTAAAACGATAGTGAGACCCAAACGTTTTTGGAGATCCTTCAACAAGTCCAAAATTTGATTAGTTGTTTTTGGATCCAAAGCAGATGTTCCTTCATCAGAAATCAAAATTTCGGGATCATTCGCCAAGGCACGCGCAATCGCTACACGTTGCTTTTGTCCACCTGATAATTGGGCTGGGTACTTTTCTTCAAACTCTGACAAACTAACAAGATTAAGCAAGTCACGAATTTTTTCTTCCTTCTGTTTATCAGATAAAGGGCTATGTAAAAGCGCAAATTCGATATTTTCAAAAACCGTTTTTTCATTAAGGAGGTTGAAATGTTGGAAAATCATTCCGATTTTTTGACGTTCTTTACGGAGCTCTGCCGTCTTAATTTTAGCTTGATCCTTACCATCAGCTCCCACTTTAAAAAGAACCTTGCCATTGACTTTCACCTCACCAGCACTTGGTTTTTGCAGAAGATTAATCGTACGGACAATCGTTGACTTGCCAGCACCTGAGTAGCCGATAATTCCAAAAATATCGCCTTTTTCGATATGGATTGTTGTATCTTTGACTGCATCCACCTTATTTTTCTTGGTCTCATAGGAAACTCTGATATTATTTAGTTCAATAATTGCCATCTTCTTCTCCACTATTTATGATTATTTCAATTTCAAATTCCAAGCAGGAATTGTTCCTTTTTCAGGGTACAATTTTGCAAATAATTCTTCTGTTTCTTTGGTTTGATAGGCTTTAACGACATCTTTGTAAAGTTGATTGTCTTTATCGTCTTTTCGTGCCACAATAATGTTAATCCATTGTTTTGAATTTTCATTTAAAGGTTCTGTTGCAATAACTTCCTTGTTTGTCAAACCTGCAGGAACTGAAAAGTCATTATTTACAACTGCTGCATCAACTGAAGACAGGGCTGAAGCTGTTTGCGACCCGTCCAATTCTTTGATCGTCAAATCTTTTGGATTTTCAGTAATATCTTTAACTGTTGCCAAAGCTCCAGCCTTTGTATCTAACTTAATCAAGCCAGCACTTTCTAAAACGTAAAGGGCTCGACTTTCGTTAGAGGTATCATTAGGTACCGCAATTGTTCCTTTATTAGGAATCTCCTTCACATCTGTATGTTTCTTCGAGTAAAGACGAATTGGTGAAACTAAGATATCGCCAATGGGTTGTAAATCAGCATTATTGGCATCATTCCATTCTTTAAGGAAAGCGTAATGTTGGAATGCATTAATGTCCACATCACCATTTACCAAGGCTGTATTGGGTTGGTTATAGTCCGTGAAGCGGACAAATTTGAGATTGATACCGTATTCATCTTTTGCCGTCTTCGCTACCGAATCCCAAATCTCAGTGCTCTCTTTTGAACCTGACATAATACCGACCTTAACGGTTTTATCTTCAGCAACATCCTTCTTGAAGAATGAGAAGTAGCCGATAAGTACGACAACGACGAGCGCTACCACAGCAATAATTTTGTTTCTTGTTTTCTTTTTCATAATAAGTCTCCCCTTTATTAACAATAATAATAACAGTATAGTCAAAAACAAAAAAATAATCCGCCTCTATAAATAGAAACGAATTATCGTGGTACCATTCTAATTTCACGTAAAATACCAAAAAAGGATGTCTTACGTCTTGCTAATTATCTTTGGTGACAAGCAAGACTGCCCCAAAAATAATGTGTTCAATAACGAGAACCACTCCGTTAACAGTTTATTTAGAAAGTAAACTCACTGTTACGCGATTTCTAGGCCATTTTCAAAGTTTCCATTAGTCTTGCTCTCACTAGCTGCAAGCTCCCTGTGCTAACTTTCGCTTTTACTCTCCTAGTCGCTTTCTTTGCTTTTTGACTATGAATTTATTCTATCAAATTTATTTTCGGTTAGCTTTACAAATTTTTAATGTCCACTTTTAAAATAATAAAACCCTCATCCAAAGATGAGGGTTAATCGGTCATAATCCGCTATTAACATTTGTGGCTAAAGCCCTAACTGTTTGACGGAAAGTCCTATTGGAATTTTCCTAGGCGTATTAAGATTATAGATACATGATTTTGAACAAAGCGACAGCGGCAAGTGCTGCAAGGATAGGTGCTGTAACAGGTACCCATGAATACCACCATTTACTGTCCCCTTTGTTTTCACCTAAAATAGATTTTGGTAAAAGTGAGTGCAAGATACGTGGGCCAAGGTCACGTGCTGGGTTCAAACCAGGACCTGTAGGTCCTCCAAGTGAAGCAACCAATACGAGCACAAGGAAACCAAGGACAACGTGGCTGATTGCTGCTGATGAAGCTGCACCTGATACTGATGCTGCGATTTGTCCAGTAACATCTGCACTTGTTACATCTGCACCTTGTTGCGATGCGTAGTTTGTCATCCAGTTGATTGATTCAACACCACGATAAAGTTTTGTTAAGCCCATCGCTCCAAAGAAGAGGACGAATGATCCAACAAACTCGTTCAAGAAACCATTAACCAAGGCACCTGTATGTGTAGTGATTGTGCCATCATCAACGTTATCGATTGTTGAGAAAGTTCCTAAAATAGCATTTGGATTTTCTGTTTTGAGATAGTAAGGGCGATAAACCATTACGACGATCAACTGACCAAACATCGCTCCAAGAAGTTGAGCAAGAATATAGAATGGCACTTGTGCCCAAGGGAAAAATCCTGATGCTGCAAGTCCAAGTGTAAAGGCTGGGTTGATTTGAGCTGTGACATTACCTAAAGCTACGGCTGGTAACATTACACCAAGTCCGTAACCCCAAGCGATAATCAACCAAGATTGACCAAAGGCTTTTGTACCTTTAAGTTCAACGTTCGCTACGGCACCATTACCCAAGATAAGCAAAAGGGCAGTACCAATAAATTCAGTGAGATATTTCACTGTCCATGAATAGTCCATGAATTCCTCCAAGTAATAAAAATTAATGACAAAATAAAAACGAGATTAACTAATGTTAAACTCTTTTGTTATACATAGACATTATAGCACGTTTTTTTTATTTTGGCTAAAAAGATGTGAATTCTTGAACAGAAAATTTGTTTGACGAGAGAAAAGGGGAGAAACGGCTTCATGTAAGCGATTGCTCTTGTATTTGAAATTAAAAATAACAATATTTTATAAAGAAAAAAAGACTGAATCCAGTCTTTTTAGCTAATATAATCCTCAAAATATTCTGAGTTGTAAACCATAATCCTGTTATCAATAATATCAATAATTTCTTCCGTTTTAAGATCTCGGATAATACGATTTACGCTATTGCGTGTTGATATGCCACAAAAACCGGCAATGTCTTCATTTGTTACTGGAAAATCAATCAGAATACCGTTTCTTTTCTTTATCCCAAATTCGTTGATTAAGCTATTGATACAGGCGCAAACTGCACCTTTTTTTCCATTGATTGTCATCTTTTGCAAGAGTTCTAAGTTCATGGCTAATCTTCTTTGATAAAAATCATCAACGATGCGGAACAAGGTCAGATCACTCATTACCCATTTCCAAAATTCTTGACGTTGCACGCGATAAAAACTTGCTTCTTCTGATTCGACCCGTACATTGAAAAGAGCTGAGATACCATTTTCTTGCTTTTCTTCGAGCAAGGAAACAAAATCCGGTTCTGTTACATAAGCAATATTAAACTCACGTCCATCCCTCATAATATTGCTGATTTTAGCTACACCTTCTTTAAGTATATACACATAATCTGACTCAATTCCCTGATACATCACGTAGCTATGCCGTCTTTGAGTCACAACATTTACTTCTTTTTCTTCCAGTAATCGCAGTAAATATTCTATAAATTCTTTTGTCATCTTCCTTTTTTATTCATCTACTCCTTTAATACAACAGTTATTATACCACCATTTAAACTTGTTTATTAAAATAATGGCTTCAATTTTATATTAAAGTTTTTCTACTCTCCTTACTTATTTTAAAAAAATGTACATACTTTGTCGCTAACATTTGTTACTCTTTGTCTGAGGCAGAATTTTTCTAGCTCGCTTCGCTCCCTGTGTATTATCATTCTAATTTACTAAAAAGCAAAAAGAATTTAAGGTTGTTCACAACTCGCTTCGCTCCCTGCGTATTATCATTCTAATTTGCTAAAGCAAAAAGAATGATAATAAAAAACATGCACTCTGGCATGCCTTTAACATTTTATTCATCCACTTGGGTAATTGTACGGACATGGAAGGCAAATTTGCCATTGTCTGTCACCATAAAACCATTATTATCCACAACATGCTGAATGGCTTGATCCATGCTGTCGAACTCTTTTATAATACTGTGCGAATTTGCTTCCCCCATAAAGTTTGGTGTTGCTTTTTCCTCATATGAAGAAATCCCACTGAATTTGAATTTCATAATTATTCTCCTCTCTGTTTTGTTCTTCTTTACTCCTTCATTATAGCACTCTTTTTATCTACTGCTCAAGTAAAGCTTTTTTCTTTTTCCATTTTTGCTTCTTCACATAAGATATATGCCAAAGCAGCAAAGGCTCTTTTCTGATATAATGGCTATAATAGTGTATCGAAAGGAAGATATTGCATGAAATTTAATCACTTTTCCATCGTTGAAAAAACCTTTGATGAACAGCTTATTGAGCTGGATCATCTCGGCTTTACTTGGTCTGTTTTTTGGGAAGAAAAGAAAATCCTTAAAAACTTTTTAATGGTTGCACCTGTCGACAGTGAAAGCATTCAAGCGACACCGACAGCCTCTTTCCAAGAATTCCTAACTTCAGATGAAGCACTCACATGGAATATCTTTTGGACGGTGAGTTTGCAATTGTTGGGATTTGTACCTAATTTTGAGTTTCAAGTGGACCAAGCAGAAGCTTTTGCAAAATCTGTAAATCTACCGATGATCGATGAGGAAGCACTCCACAGTGAAAACCTCATCAGCGCACTTTACCTCCTTCTTTGTAGTCGTCGCAAAAACGGGATGACATTGGTTGAACATTGGGTATCTGAAGGTTTGCTTCCTTTAAGCAATACTTACCATTTTTTCAATGACAAATCGCTCGCTACTTTTGATACTGCAAATCTGATACGGGAAACAGTCTGGGTCGAATCTAAAGTCGATACTTATCGTACTGGAAAAAATGATTTGATTAAAGTACAGATTATTCGTCCCGTATTCGAGGGGCAATTGCCAGCAGTCATGACCGCAAGTCCTTACCATCTGGGGATAAATGAAATCGCCAATGACAAACAATTGCACGACATGAATGTATCTTTAGAAGAAAAAGCGCCTGGAAAAATCAAGGTTACAACACAACTTCCTACTCTTCCAGACTACGAAAAAGAACCTGCCCTAGAAGCTACTCCTAAAACACCCACTCAAAAGTTCACGCACGGTTGGACTTATTCACTGAACGATTATTTCTTAGCGCGTGGTTTTGCTTCACTTTATGTTGCCGGTGTCGGAACTTTAGATTCAGATGGTTTCCAAACTTCAGGTGATTACCAACAAATTTATAGTATGACTGCTGCAATTGACTGGCTCAATGGTCGGGCGCGTGCTTTTACTTCTCGCAAGAGAACACAAGAAGTGACTGCAGATTGGGCCAACGGCAAAGTCGCGATGACAGGTAAATCCTACTTGGGTACAATGGCTTATGGTGCAGCAACTACCGGCATTGATGGTCTAGAAGTGATTTTAGCCGAAGCCGGTATTACCTCTTGGTACTCTTATTACCGTGAAAATGGCTTGGTCCGCTCACCAGGCGGCTATCCCGGTGAAGATTTAGATGTTTTAGCAGCATTGACTTATTCGCGTAATCTTCAAGGTGCTGACTTCCTTGCGCATAATACGCAATATGAAGCTCACCTTTCTCAAATGCTTGAGTCTCTTGAGCGATCCACCGGCGATTATAACCAATATTGGCACGATAGAAACTATTTGCCACAGGCAAAAAATACCAAGGCAGATGTTCTGATTGTGCATGGTTTACAAGACTGGAATGTTACACCAGATCAAGCCTATCATTTTTGGCAAGCTCTGCCGAAAGAAACGGTTAAACACGCCTTCTTACACCGCGGTGCTCATATTTATATGAACAATTGGCAATCCATCGACTTTAGCGAAACCATCAACAGTTATTTCACCGCTAAGCTCTTAGATCGCAAGTTGACTTTGAACTTACCTCCTCTTGTTTTACAAGAAAATGGCAAAGCCCAAAGTTGGACAGGGGTAGCCGACTGGGGCAGTGCAGAAACGGTTAAATTGCCACTTGGCAAAACAGCAGCTTCTATCCTAAAATTTGACAATCATTACGATGAAGAGATTTTTAAGGCTTACAGCAAAGATTTCCATACTTTCAAAAAAGATTTGTATGAAGGCAAAGCTCAAACAGCTGTGGTTGACTTAGAAGTAGCAGAAGACATGATGGTGAACGGTCAAGTCGAGCTGAACCTCAAAATCAAAGTCAATGACAGTAAAGCCCTTCTCTCTGCGCAACTTCTTGACTTTGGTAACAAGAAACGCCTCTCAGAAAACGCACAAACTCTGGACTTGAAAGCTCTGGACCGTGGCCGTAATTTTATGCTGGAAAATCTGATGGAGATTCCTCTGGTGGATAGCCCTTATCAACTTATGACTAAAGGCTTCCTCAATCTGCAAAACCGTGAGGATTTGCTTACAATCAGTCCTGTCGAGGAAAACGAGTGGCTGACCGTAAACCTTAAACTTCAGCCGACGCTTCATCAGCTGGAAAAAGGTGACAAGCTCCGTCTCTTGCTTTACAGTACAGACTTCGAACATACCGTACGAGATAATCGTGAGATGACTTATGAAGTAGACCTTGGTTCGTCTAAGATTATTCTCCCTGTAAGTAACAAATAAAAGAAAAATACTCAAGTTTAAAGAGCTTGAGTATTTTTTATTTTAAGAAATCCCTTACTTCAAAGACTTTCTTAAATTTTGATTTTTTTCTTCTTGTATAATACAAAACCTGCACCAAGAAGGAAGATTAGACCAGAAGTCAAGAGCCATAGCCCTAAGTTATCTCCGACAATCGGAAGACGTGGTTTTGGTTTATTAACCAACTTACCGGCATCAAAGACACCCGAGCCATCTTCTTCTGCAATAGTGACATATTGCGGTGTCTTATCTAACTTGTAGCCGGATGGCGCTTGGATTTCGACAAAGCGGTATTTACCTGGACCTGGTACAGTAACTGTTACCAATCCGTCCGCGTTTGACTTCACATTTTGTGCTACAATTTCTCCATCTTCGGTTTCTACCTTAAAGACAGCACCTTGAAGTGGATTATCTTGTTCATTAACTTTCAGAAGTTGGATAGCATAGTGATGTGTTGGGGGTGTTGGAGTTTCTGGATCGACTGGTTTATTTTCCATCGTTCCAGCATCAAAGAGTGCTTGCTCTTCACCTCCCATTGTTACCTCTTGTGGCACTTGACGTGGCTCACTATCTAAGATAAAGCCGTCTGGTGCTTCTGTTTCGATAAAGCGGTAGAAACCTGCTTTGTCTACATCAGTACTCACAAGACCATCTGCTTTAGATTCCAAATCTTCTCTGTAAGTTTCCCATGGACCATTCACGTTTTCACTGTATTCAACCTTGAAGACGGCACCTGCTAGATTTTGACCGGCTTCATCTGTCTTACGAAGTTGGATACGAGCATTACGTATATTGACCATATTTTCAGCCTCAAAGAGGGCTTCGCCTGTATCTCCTATCGTAACTTTTTCTTTCACTTGACGTGGAGTGCTATCAAGGATAAAGCCATTTGGTGCTTGTGTTTCGATAAAACGGTAGTAGCCTTCTTTTTCGACAACCGTCGTAACAAGACCGTCTGTTCCAGAAGATAAACCTTCCTCGTAAGTTTCCCAAGGTCCATTTTCGTTTTCACTAAATTCAACCTTGAAGATAGCGCCTGCTAGGTTTTGACCGGCTTCATCTGTCTTGCGCAGTTGGATACGTGAAATAGGTGCTTCTTTCTCATGGTTAATCATCGTTCCAGCATCAAAGCTTGTTTCCCCTGTCTCGCCAACATTAACATAAACTTGGCGTGGGCTACCATCGGTGACAAAGCCGGATGGCGCTTGCGTTTCAACAAAACGATAGTAGCCGTCTTTTTCAACATCAAGTTTGACAAGACCATTATTACCAGAAGTTAAGGCTTCCGCAATGGTTTCCCAAGGTTCATTGCCGTCTGCACTGAACTCAACCTTGAAGACAGCGTCAGCGAGGTTTTGACCCTCTGCATCAATCTTACGCAATTGAATACTTGCGATTGGTCGGTTTGCCATATCGCCAGCAGAGAAGAGGACTTGTCCCCCTACACCTGCGGTTACATGGACTTGACGTGGTTCGCTGTCTAAGACAAAGCCAGCTGGCGCTACTGTCTCAATAAAGCGGTAATAACCATCTTTTTCGATATCTTCAAGCTTGACAAGACCATCGTCGCCAGAAGTTAAGTTTTCTGCAACAGTTTCCCAAGGGCCATTTTTGTTTTCACTGAATTCAACCTTGAAGACAGCTCCTGCTAGATTTTGACCTTCCACATCTGTCTTACGTAGCTGGATACTTGCGTACGGACGGTTAACCACACCATCAACATTAAAGATGGTATCTCCAGTTTCTCCTGCATTAACATGAACTTCACGTGGTGTACTATCTCAGACAAAACCATCTGGTGCTTGCGTTTCAATGAAGCGATAATAACCATCGTTTTCGACATTAAGGCCGAGATAACCACCTGCTCCAGTTGTCATACCTTCTGCATAAGTTGACCAGTTATCCGTTTCAGCCGCTCTATATTCAACCTTGAAGACAGCACCTGCTAAGCCTTCACCCTCCACATCTGTCTTATGAAGTTGGATACGTGCGGTGAGTGTGTTGACCATATTAGGGAAGTAAATGGTGTCTGTGTTCCCATCTACCACTTCTCGCTCCTCGCTATAAGGATCATCTGGGAGTTGGTAGCCTCCAGGAGCTTGCGTTTCATGGAAACGATAGCGTCCTGGTTCAGTGACCACATAACGTACTAAACCATCACTATTTGACTGAAGACCTTTGACAAGGATTCTCCAATCACCTGCACCTCCATTTAATGAGGTATCGAAGACTTCCAGATCAAACTCTGCACCAGCGACATGATTGCCATATTGGTCAACCTTGGTCATTTGGAGCGGATAAACGGGAGGAAGCGGTGGTTCGATAGGTTCCGCAGTGAACACGTATCTGTTGACGATATTAATGGTAACATCGCTATTTCCGATAAGTCCCGGGACATCGAAATGCCAGATTGGGTCAGGCATTCCAACTTCTGCTGCACCGTTGATAAAGGCTACAGCTTCAAGTCTCCAATTTTCAATCTCATAGTTATGTTCTTGAATGGTGTAACGGCCCGGTGGTAGTTGGTACGCAAGGATGATTTTTTCATCATTGAGAATCTGCGCTTTCGTTAAGCGACCAATTTCATCCCCATTGTCGTTAGTCACAGTAAGATAGAAGTCATCTGGAATGCGATCAAGCGGGATATTTTCAAACGTTTTACTCAAATCCAATGAACCTAGTTTTTGGTAAAAGTTATCAAATCTAAAGCTCACATCTTCTGCTGCTCCAATCGTCACCGTTACAGGTTCCAATCCTTGACCACTGCCAAAGTTATCTTGGTTTCCTGCTCCAAGCTGACGATAAGCCCAAGTGCTGTTGGAGAGGATATAGCCTGCATCTTTGACATTATCCGCGTTAAGCTCACTGATTCTGTACTGCCCTTCATGGATACCGATGAAGGATCTTCCTGCTATAGCATCTGCTCGGCTCACTCTTGTTTCATAATACCCCGTTGTTGTATTAAGAGTCCATACATCTCCGGTGCCCGGTTGTGGGTTTCCATCTCCAAGATACTCGATAAGAATTTCAAAGTCTTCTGGATAAGTGTCCGCTGGCAAGCCGTGGAAGAATTTCATAATACGTAAGGAAGGTGTATTAAGTTGGGGTTGCACATAAACATTGACAAAGCTTGCTGTGGCTACACCACCCGGTATTACGGTTACGGTTTGGTCAAACTCTCCCGGCATATGTGTATAACCTGGGTCAGCCTGCTCAACATCTCCGCCCGCTTCTTTGATGGTGTAAACGCCTGCTGGCAGATATTCTGGTAAGTCAAAGTGCCATTTGCCATTTTCTAGTGTAAACTTATCTGGGTCAAAAGTCACTGTTTCCTCAAAATTATTTGGACCTGTGATTGTAAAGGTCAATGGTCGGAGTGTAACGCCAGCTGGTATAGCTCCATCAGAGTTGACACGGTTACCATTTTCATCAAGGAAAATAAATTCTTTTTCTAGTCTGATTTGTCCATAGTAATCAAGAGCAAATGTACCGTTATTTCCCAAGAGATTGGTAACAATACGCCCATCTTGTCCTGCTGGAGCTGTTGGATCTGCTTCGACCAGTTGTCGGCTGACATGAGCTTTGGTATTTGTCGGATTGGCAGTTTTTCCTACAATTCTTGCACCATCAAAGTTATAAAAGGGATTTTCAGTAGACGGCTCAAAAGTTGCAAAAGAGCTGTTTGCGTCATTATCCCAGTAGTTAGAGAAGAAGTTTGTTGGGAGGGCTTCTCCTGCAAGTAAAGCTTCTTCTACGCGTGCTTCATCTAAACCAACATTGAATCTTGCCTGTATAGGTGAAGTGTTCCCTGTAATACTAACTGTTCCATCTTCGTTCTGCTGAACTGTACGTTCAGGAATGAGATGCGCAGGAATGCTCCAATGCACAAACTGATCCTTGGCTTGGAGTTCTCTATAACCTGACTTATGCTCTGCTGAACCATAGTCTGAGGTAAAAGTATGATCTATGAGTGCCGTATGAACAGTAAAGAGGAGACCGCTCACATTATTTACTGCAGAGTCGACTTGGTTTTCAATTTCGCCCCAGACAGGGTAAACCTGTGCCTTCGTCGCTGCTCCGTCAGCAGTAAGACCGATATAGCGCCCTTGGTCATTTGTAAAATAAGTAATGACATTATCTGGGCGATTATCAAGTATCGCTCCTGCTGTTGCAGCATCAATAAAGTTGCCGTCAGGAAGACGGATTTGCTGTGTTAATGTTTTAATAAAATCTTCACGGTGTGCATCAACCTCTGAAATATTATAAGTAAATGTTCCACCATTTGGTGCTGGGAACTCGATATTAGTCAGACCGTCAAAGCTCATGTATTTGCCCAAGACATCAGAGAAATCCAGTGTACCTGCACCCAAGTTTGTGCCGTTCCCATTTCCGCCTAAGATTTCGCTGTTCCCTGTATCTTGAATACTGTTGGTAATCGAGATAAAGGCATCGCGCAAGGTCTGTAAGTCATCCGCTTTGAAAAACTCATCTGCATAAGCAATGTCCGTTGTTGAAAGTTCTACAGAAGCGTTATTTCTGATATTAACTGTACTCTTAGTGTTATTCCATTGATATGTCCCAAAGGCTTGTCTAAATTGCGCTTGGAAGTTTCCTGTTGCACCATTCGTAGCAAAGTTATTAAAGAGCGTTGTTAAGGTTGGTGTAGCAGCTGTGGGTCCTGCTGATGTCCCAGTCAAGCCCATCTGATGACGAACATTTGGTCCGACCTTGTCTGTATTTTCCGGCGTAGGATTCAATGTTGCACTGATTAAGTTTTGACCGGCTTCTGTATCTTGTTTTCCTAAGGAGATACTAAAGAAGCCGATATCTGCTGCAGGTTGAGTTAGTGCAGTGCCTTCTGGTGTTGTTCCGGTTGGAAAATAGTGTTTAAGGACTGTTTTGGCACGATAGGCGGCTGTCAAGGCTGTCATTACAGCTAGACCTTGCTCACCATAACTACCATCTCCATAGAAATCACCGTCGCTCGCTACGAGTTGATTACCATTTGGACCCACAGTTACTGGAGTTAAAGCATCAAAGTCAAAGTCAGGACGACCCATGGTTGGTTCACCATCTGTCATCAGGATAAGGTTAGGACGACGTGTTACTGTTACTGGAGCTTCTGCTTCCCCAGCATCGTTTGTCACAGGAACCTCAACTTGTTGGTCAGTTACGTTTTCCAGAATGCGACTGGCTTCACGAATTCCCCACTGGGTTGGCGTTGAACCCTGTGAAACAAGATAAGGGATTGGAGTTTGTCCACCTGAACCAGCTACAGCAGTTGCCACAACATTGACTTGGGAGTTCCCTGTCATGGTAAAGAAAGCACCATTACTGTTAGGGTTATATCTGCCGAGAGCAAAAACATTTTCGACACGGGCAAAACCACCTGTACGGCCACCATAAGCTACTACAGCTACACGATTGAGCGGGTTAGCATCTTGCAAGATACCAATAGCTTCATTAAGCGCATCAACCAGAAGGGCGATACGTGAACGTCCTGCGCCAGGATCGACACGAGTCATACTTCCAGAAACGTCAATGGTAAAGACAGTATCCGCAGGAATTTGATAACCGGCACGTATCGGTGCACTTTGTGCCAAAGCAGAGAGTGTTACTTCAAACTGATCATCGTCCAAGCTGCCGAGGTCGTGACGAACTGTTTTGTCTGTCCAGATACGTCCATCATGAGCGCTAGGAACATCCGAGAAGCCCATGTCTGCTAAGCTATCTGTATCAGGGTCTGAAATCTTACTGTCTTTAGCGATGTCCCAAGGAAGACCTGCTGCATTAGGCAGAAGCTCTGTCATGGCAAAAGGTAAACCACGCTCCTTATCTGCGATATTGCCAACTTGCTTCTTAGAAGTTGAGCTTTCTTGTTCAGGCTTTGTTTCCTTTTCAGGTTTGGTTTCGGCTTCCTTATCAGATGTTTTCTCATCATCTGTTGGTTTTTCTTTATCTGTTTCTTCAAGCTTAATCGGAAGAGTGAGCACTTGATCCCCTAGAGTTACTTCAATCTCTTTTCCATTGACTAAAGAATCTTTCACAACGTGAAGTTTCAAAGAGAAATTTCCCTCGCTCTGCTCCGTTAAGTTTAAAAGCACTTTATTGTCTTCCAACTTATAGCTACCGTCTGTGAGGCCGGAGATTTTTTCTTCTGTTGTGACGTTCTCAAAGTCCGCGCCTTTCAAAACGATGGTTTCAGGTTGATTATCTTCCGCAGTACCCTTTTCAACCTTTCCTTCTACAATAACAGTTTGAAGATTCTTTTCATCTTCCCACTGCGCCTTGTTCAAAGTCGTGCGACCGTTTTTTTCTTCCTTGTCGATGGTTTCTGCGATAGCTAATGCTGGTAGCAAGGCTTGAACCACAAGAGAGACGATCATAAGTAAGCGTACGACTTTGTAGAGTCTTTTACTCTTCATCCAACTTTACTCCTTCTTAATATTTTCTCAACGCCTATAGGATAATTTGTACACATTTTTAACCTAAAAGACACATTATACACATTAAGTTTAACATAAGTTTACTTTTTGTCAAAGTTTTTTCTTTGATTACTAAAAAGAAGCAAATAAACTTTATCGTAATCTTTTTGCAACTTTACACTAAGATATATTTTTGAAGGAAAATTATAGCTGTGTCTTAAAATTTATAAGTTTGCTATAATAAAGCCATGTACTCATCATTCAGTTACGAGAGCTATGGCTTGCCTCATCAAGTCTTAAGGCTTAAAGAGAAGTGTCAACCAAGTTTACAGCCCCAAGAACTTCTTGTAAAAATGCTTTATGCTCCCGGTCAATCCTTCAGATTTAATCCCAATGACCGGTGCATATGCGCACAGGATAAGCCTTCCTGCTACTGCAGGCTATGAAGGGGTTGGTCTTGTCGCAGATGTTGGCTGCGCACTTTCGCGCAAACTTATCGGTCAACGTGTTTTACCCTTGGAAGGGGAAGGGACTTGGCAAACTTTTGTCAAATGCCCTATATCTCATGCATTTTTTGTTCCTGATACTCTTGATTTGATTTCCGCTAGTCAGCTTTACATCAACCCTTTGACAGCTTGGCTTCTATGTACAGAAGTTCTTGCATTAAAACCTAGTCAAAAACTTGCTGTAAATGCTGCTGGTTCTTCTATTGGTCAAATCTTTGCCCAACTTTCACAAATACTGGGTTTTGACTTTATCGCTATTACACGCGACAGTAAAAAGCACCAGCTCCTAAAGGAGCGCGGTGCTCAGGAATTACGTACAGACTTGGTTAATCTCGAAGTAGAAGCTGCCATTGATTGTGTCGGTGGACAGGATGGGACAGATTTGGCTGCTTGTGTCCGATCGGGTGGAAAGTTTCAAGCTCTTGGGCTCCTTTCGGGCGAACAGGTCAACTGGGGAAAAATAGCCGAACTACCTATTGACATCGGTATCTTTCATCTGCGGCATTGGAATGCTAAACTCAGTCCCGAAGAGTGGCAAAAAATCATGCAGACTCTGGCTAACTTGGTTGCTGATAGACGTTTACTCCTCAACCAAGCTGTGGAAATCACCCCTTATGACCAGCTCATCTCGTCTTTAAAATATCCGCAAAAAAACAAACGGTTAATTTCATTCATACAAAAAACGCACGAGCTATAACTCGTGCGTTTATCATTTGCGGCTATTTATAAAAACTGTGCCATATGTTCAAGGACCTTTTCTTTGCCTAAAAGAGCGATTGTTTCAGGTAATTCTGGGCCGTGCATGCTACCAGAAGCAGCGATACGAATTGGCATCCAAAGATTTTTTCCTTTAACTCCTGTTTCTTTTTGCGTTTCTTTGAAAAGCGGGAAGATGTTTTCAGCAGTAAAATCTTCTAAGTTTTCAAGTTTCGCGCGGAAAGCGCCTACCACAACTGGTGAAGTTTCCAATTCCATCATTTGACGGGCTTCGTCTGTGAGTTCTGGGAATTCACCAAAGAAGAGGTCTGTTAACTCCAGAATTTCTTCAGCATATTTCATTTGTGGTTTGTAGAGCTTAACCAGTTCTTCAGCACGCGCATCAAAGCGTCCAGCTTCTTCAAGGAAAGGTTTTGTCAATTCAAAAACAGGTTCAAACTCTGCATGCTTGATGTACTCGTTGTCCATCCATTCCAGTTTCTTTTGGTCAAAGGCTGCCGGAGATTTACTCAAACGTTTTTCATCAAAAAGTTTCACAAGTTCTTCCGGGCTGAATTTTTCTTGTTCCCCGCCTGGGTTCCAACCTAAGAGTGCGATAAAGTTGAAAATAGCATCTGCCATGAAACCTTTTTTACGGTAATCTTCGATAAATTGAAGCGTATTGGTATCACGTTTAGACAACTTTTTCCCTGTTTCAGAGTTAATGATTAAAGTCATGTGCCCAAAGACAGGAGCTTCCCAGCCCAAAGCTTCATAAACCATTAACTGTTTTGGTGTATTCGCAATGTGGTCATCACCACGAATAACGTGTGAAATTTGCATGTCATGGTCGTCCACTACTACAGCAAAGTTGTAAGTTGGGTAACCATCGCGTTTTTGAATAACCCAATCACCGCCAATGTTCCCACCTTCAAATTCGATATCGCCCTTAACCATATCTGTCCATTTATAAATGGCTGTTTCATTTACAGAAATACGAACAACCGGTGTAATTCCTGCAGCTTTGCGTTCAGCGATGTAAGCTTCTTTCTCAGCCTCTGACATTCCAGCATATTCATTGACATAATGAGGTGCAACACCTGCTGCTTCTTGTGCTTCATGATCAGCTTCAAGCTCTTCTGGCGTTTTGTAAGAGTAATAAGCCTTTCCTTCACTCAAAAGTTGATTAATATATTTTTGGTAAAGTTCCAACCGTTCAGATTGGCGATAGTTTTCATGTGTTTCAGGACTTTCATCCCAGTCAATCCCCAACCAACGTAAGTTTTCAAGTTGAGAACGTTCCCCATCTTCCACATGACGTTCGCGGTCTGTATCTTCGATACGAATGATGAAATCTCCATCATAATGACGCGCAAAAAGATAGTTAAAAAGTGCAGTACGGGCATTACCGATATGTAAAAGCCCAGTTGGTGATGGCGCATAGCGCACACGAATGTTATTAGACATAGTTTTCTCCTGTTAGTTTCGATCCTTTTTATTTTATCATATTATGAGCAATGTTTCTAACAGTGAGTCATTATAAAATCATACTGTAATTAAAGAAACACAAGCTTCATTGACTCGACAAGGAGGACCATGTTAGAATAGAGATATGACTAAAATTACATATGACAAAGCAAAAATCACAGACATTGATGATGTGATGCACATTGAAGAGACTTCTTTCCCAGCGGATGAGGTACTCTCACGCGCTTCAATGTTAGAACGTATCCAAGTCATTCCTGAGCGTTTTTTCGTCGCTCGAAATGAAGAAGGTAAAGTGGTCGGCATTCTTGTGGGCCCAACTTCTGATAAATGTTATCTGACAGACGATATGTTTGAAAAAACAGAAGCAAGTCTTCCGACTGACCGCTTTCAAATTATCGTTAGCCTCGCTGTAGATAGTGAATACCAAGGACTTGGTATTGCTACTTCATTACTGGATTTGATGAAAGAAGCTGCAGCTGAGGAAAGCCGTCAAGGCATCAGCTTGACTTGTGTAGAAAGCCTCATTCCTTACTACGAACGTTATGGATTCGTTTCAAAAGGAATTTCTGACTCACAACTTGCAGGAGAAACATGGTACAACATGGTTCTTCCTCTATAAAAAAACGCTGCTCAGGCAGCGCTTTTTTATTTAATTACTTATAACTTCATCAATATCTGTGTAAACCATATTATAGAAATCAGCAACAGGTTTACATGTCAACTTACCATGGTCTGCATTTAGTCCCTCTTTCAGACCTGAGTTAGCTCTCAAGGCTTCTTTATAACCTTTGTTTGCTATAGCTAAACCATTTGCGAGAGTTGCGTTATTTAAAGCTGCTGTCGAAGTTACAGGGACAGCACCAGGCATATTACCAACACAATAGTGGATAACACCTTCTTCTTCAAAAACAGGGTTGTCATGATAAGTCACATGAGAACTTTCACAAGTTCCTCCTTGATCAATTGCCACATCGACAATAACTGCACCTTTTTTCATCAATGGTAAATGTTCACGGCGAATAAGCTGTGGTGTAGCTGCACCAGGGATAAGCGCAGCTCCAATCACTAAGTCTGCTTTAGAAATCAGATCTTTTACCGTATGATCAGTGCTGTACACCGTGTTTACACGCCCTTGATAGAGCTTATCAAGCTCAGTTAAGGCATCTAAATTCACATCGACTGCAGTAACATTAGCATGAAGCCCAACAGCCATAGCGACAGCATTACGACCAACAACTCCTGCACCACCAAGTACCAAAACATTTGCTGGAAGAACGCCAGTCACTCCTCCAAGAAGAACACCACGTCCTCCAAAAGGACGTTCCAAGTATTTCGCACCTTCTTGGACTGATAAACGCCCTGCAATTTCAGACATGGGTTTAAGCGCTGGCAGTGCACCGTTACGGTCGCGGATGGTTTCATAGGCAATCGCGACAATTTTCTTATCTAAAACAGCTTCTGTCAATGCTTTATCTGCTGCTAAATGGAAATAGGTATAAAATATTTGTCCCTCACGCATCAATGAATATTCTGGCTCAAGCGGTTCTTTGACCTTTATAATCATATCCGCTGTTTCATAAATATCCTCGGCAGTTGGTAAGATATTACAGCCAACTGCTGTGTAAAGTTCATCGGAATATGATGAGCCTTCACCTGCCCCTTTTTGAATATAGACATCATGTCCAGCGGCAACATAAGCTGCAGCAAATTCTGGTGCAAGTCCTACACGATATTCGTGTTTTTTGATCTCTGTTGGAACACCTATTTTCATCAAATTATCCTCCATATAGATATATGCTTCGGGGCTTTTCCCCTTTTTTGTTTGAAACCATAATACGACAAAAGCGAAAATGTAACCGCCTTCATAATTAGAATAACATTTCTAAAGTTTTATTGCAACTATGAACTTATACGTATTTTTTGTATCTGTGTAACAAAAAAGAAGTCTAAAAAGACTTCAATTAAATTCTATTATGTGGCTACCTTCTTTAAAGTTTTCATGAACCAAGGATTTAACCGTAAGTTTGATAATGGCCATATTTGCCGCATTTTCATGCACCTTCAGTAGATTAGGTTCCTGTTTAACACATTCTTTTGCTGCCGCTTCTTCTAAGACTTCGGCATACACGTTATTTGAGGATAACCGCTCCCCCTTCTCTAAACTATCAAACCATGTAGTGAAAGAGACCTCAGGATTTTCCTTAATGCTTTGTACTTTACGGGCATGCTTATCAGCTACCATGTAAAATATATTTTCTTCATGGACTGATTGGATAAAACTCATAATCGTCGTTGCTGATCCCCCATCTTTTGTTAAACAATTCAAAGCAAGGTAACCCGGAAGAAGTCCCAATATACGTCGTACTTCACCTCCTTGACCTTGAGCACCAACACTCGTTGCTTTTTTATTGGTTTTCAACACGGTCAAAAGAACCAAGGGCAAGGTTAGTACTGCATAGGAGATAAGTAAAGCTAGGATAAAAGTCAGATTTTTATTTTGCAAAAAATTTGTTGAAATAATACCAACAAGGACAAGTGCTGCTAGTACATAGATAAGAAAAAGTTGTAAAAAACGCTTAAAGTACATGTTTCTCCTTATTTTTGTTTAACTATTTTGGATGAACAAGCTCAGCAAAAATCATACGTCCTGCACTTGTTTGCAGAACTTTTGCAACCTCAACCAACACTTTTTTATCAATCATTTTGGCCGTATCTTCAATGACAATCATTGTACCATCTGGTAGATAGGCTACACCTTGCTGACGTTCAGAACCTTCACGAATGATTGTTACTTCAATCTGCTCCCCAACCACCAGTTGTGTCTTAACGGCGTTTGCAAGATCATTAATGTTTAGGACGATTACGCCTTGGATCTCCGCTACTTTGTTGAGATTAAAATCATTTGTGACTAACTTCGCACCGATTTCGCTAGCATAGCGAAGCAGTTTAGTGTCAACCTCGCGTATGTCCTTATAGTCTTTATTAGAAATTTCAACATTGTCAAATTCTTTTAAGGAATTTACGAGATCCAAACCACGGCGACCCTTTGCACGTTTCAAGGGATCAGCACTATCTGAAATGAGCTGGAGCTCTAGTAATACAAAATTAGGTACAATTACTTTATCACTGATAAAACCTGTTTTTAATACATCCAAAATACGTCCGTCAATAACCGAACTTGTATCCAAAATCATAGCATGTTGAGCTGTAACGACTTCTTTGACCACGGGCTTATCCACTGCAGCGACTTCTTTACGTTTACGAAAAACGATTTTAAAGATTTCATCTCCTCGCTTATCAAAGACCGTATAGCCAAGATAAAGCAGACCAATGATCAGCACAAAGGAAATAATGTTGCTTAATACTGGTACCCCGAGTAAAGAGAGAGGAATCGTTAAAAGCACACCTACGGTCAGACCTAAAATAGCACCAATAAAATTAAATACCATTTTTGAAAGATTGACTCTCGTGATTTTTTGATCTAGTTTTTTCAATGCTCGCATCAGCAAATTGGACATAAAGAATGATAAAATAACAAAAATAATTGCTCCAATTAACCCATTTACAATTTCCTGATTAAAAGCATTTCCCTCTTGTCTAAAGAGGTGCCAAACCCAAGGGAGAGTAGTGATGCCTAAAGAAGCACCCACAATACCCATGAGAACATGAATTATCCAACGACGCATAAGACTTCCTTTCTGTACATAGCCTCAATTTTTTATAACTAAAAAGCTCTGTGTCAATTATATCACACATCATAACAAGATACTTGTTTGTCCCATTACGATTATGACATCTTGACTCACAAAGCTTTTTCTTAGCCAAACACTTTTTTCAAACATTCAGATAAAGTCGTCACGCCGATCACTTGCAAATTTTCTGGAATATCTACACCTGCTAAGCTATTCTTAGGCGCATATACTTTTTGGAAACCTAATTTACTTGCTTCATTGAGACGTTGCTCCATACGTGTGACACGTCGGATTTCTCCAGTTAGGCCAATTTCGCCAATAAAGCATTCACGTGCATCTGTTGGCTCTTCCTTATAGCTGGAAGCAATTGCCACAGCGACTGCCAAGTCGATGGCTGGTTCATCCAACTTGACCCCACCTGCAGATTTCAAGTAAGCATCTTGCTGTTGTAAAAGAAAACCGGCACGCTTTTCAAGTACTGCCATGATTAAACTCACACGGTTAAAGTCTAAACCGGAGGTTGTACGTTTGGCATTCCCAAACATGGTTGGTGTTGTCAAAGCTTGAATTTCAACCAATATCGGACGAGTACCTTCTAACGCACAGACGATAGCAGATCCGGTAGAACCCTCTAGACGTTCTTCCAGAAAGACTTCACTCGGGTTGGTTACTTCCACTAAACCACTGCCTTGCATTTCGAAAATTCCAATTTCATTTGTTGAACCAAAACGGTTTTTGACCGCGCGTAAAATTCGGAATGTATTTTGGCGTTCTCCTTCAAAATACAAGACGGTATCAACCATATGTTCCAACATACGTGGGCCTGCAAGTTGCCCTTCCTTGGTGACATGTCCGACAATAAAAGTCGCAATATCGTTAGTTTTGGCCAATTGCATTAATTCTCCTGTCACCTCACGCACTTGACTAACTGAACCCTGGGTACTCTGAATTTCAGGCGTCATGATAGTTTGAATCGAATCTACAATAAGAAAATCTGGCTGTAGACGTTCCACTTCATTTCGGATACTTTGCATATTGGTTTCAGCATAAAGATAAAAATCTGTATCAATGTCGCCCAAACGCTCAGCACGTAGCTTAATTTGTTGAGCTGACTCCTCCCCACTCACATAAAGGACACGCCCTCTTGAAGCAAGTTGTGTAGATACTTGAAGCAGTAGAGTCGATTTACCAATCCCTGGATCACCCCCAATAAGGACAAGACTTCCTGGAACGACACCGCCTCCAAGGACTCGGTTAAACTCATCTAGATCGGTTTCCACGCGCGGTGTATCAAAAAGTTCAACCTGATCTAACTTCATGGGTTTAGAGTGCTCACCTGTCAAACTTACTCTCTGATTTTTTACCTCTTGGACTTCTACTTCTTCCACAAAGGAGCCCCAAGCGCCACAATTGGGACAACGTCCGAGTTTTTTTACTGATTTATAGCCACATTCTTGACAAAGAAAGGTTGATTTTTTTTTAGCTATTTTGAAGCCCTCATTTCTATTATTCTTATAGACTTTTATTCGTATTTTTGTTAAAATAATTATGGTTTAACTATAAGCCACTGTAGCTCAGTCGGTAGAGTTGGAAGCACTGCTTCCAATCGGTGGATAAGGGTTTGCAGAGCAAATCCTCATCTGTTGCTCTCTGACTGGGCGAAAGCACAAATATAGCCGCTGTAGCTCAGTCGGTAGAGCAACACCATGGTAAGGTGGAGGTCGATGGTTCGATTCCATTCAGTGGCATGAATAAATTTTAGCCTCTTAAGGCTTTTTATTTTACCCATTATTTGATTATAACATATCAAAAGACAGACTTCACTGACTGTTTTCTTTTCTCCTCAAAGAATTTTTCAATCCCTCAAATCCTCTTCCTTATGATAATTCAATACAATAAAAATGGTAGTTATAATAGCACTACCATTTTTATTGTATTTACTGTAAAGTACTTCTTAAAACGCTCTGTAAAGCCTATTTTTAGCTCTAAACAACACTATTGTCTGAGATATTCTTTTACATTTTTTACAAATTCTTCCTTGTCTTTTGAACGTTCCCAGACAGTTAAAATGTCATCATCCGTCATACTATGGGAATCAATACCTGCTTCATAAAGTGCAATACGTGCTTGACCTAAGTCCGTGGTGCTGCCTGATTCAGTTCTTACCGTATGGTCTGCTTCTGGAGCTTGGGGATCTGGAGACACTTTAGAAGCCTCTGTACTGGTATTATCCTTACTTGTTGATTCTTGGTTTTTTTCTGACTTAGACTGCTCTAAACTTGCATCATTTTTTGATGTTGCTGTATCAGATTTTACTGTACTTTCTTTGCTTTTACCTGCCACTGTACTGGAATCCTTTTGCGGTTGTTTATTGGTTTGCTGATTTCCACATCCAGATAAACCAAGTAAACTGACAAGGAGTAGAGCTACTACTGATATTTTTTTCATGGTTTCCTCCTACTTAATCGCAAATACAGGACGGCCTGCATTCCAATCCATAGCATCTTGACTAGGACGTCCCCATAGTTCACGCAAAGTTGTTTTTCCTGAAGGATAGAATAGTTTTCCATAAGGATCGTTAATATTTACTCGACCATTAGTGTTGTCATAGTCGGAAACGACAACGGCATGGCCAATACCCACATTAATATAAAATATGAGAGGATATCCTGCTCTGAGCAAAGTTTCTGCTCGGTTGATATTACTGATAACTTCTACACTACGTCCATAAGCTTTAGCAGTATTGATCAAATCCTTCCCTGAGAGTCCAAAGCTTTCGTGACTAATCGTATCCGCTTTTTTAGCAACAATTCCTGGGTCAACATTTTGTCCATAGCTTCCCCGTAGAATCATAGCCAAGCTTGTAGGCACACACCCTGAAACTCCTACATTGGAGCCATTCAATCTGTTATTCTTCCATCTTGCATCCAGCTGAGAATAATATATTGGTTGATTAGCATGAGGTTGTGGTGCTGCCGGAAGTTTCTGATTATTTACTACAACACTATAGAAGCGATAGAGAAATGCGGCCATCTCTCCACGTGTGATATCCGCATCTGGTTTAAAAGATGTCGCTGTATATCCTGTCGTTATCCCTTTTGAACTTAGCCATCCTATATCATTTTTAAACATATGATTTTGGACATCCCAAAACTTTGGATTATATTTTGCAGAAGCAGGAGCTTTTCCTGATGCTTTTGCCGTCCTGTGCAGAAAGGCCGCCATTTGTCCACGAGTTACCTTACCATTAGGATTATAGTGAGGGGCTGTACCATTAGATACTGTGGTCGCTGTCAACCAAAGGATTTGGTTTTTGTACTGACTAACGTCTGTATAAACATTGAAAGGCGCTTTATATGCTGGTGCTCCTGCTAAGCGGTGTAGAAAAACAGCCATCTCTCCGCGTGTTACTTTTGCATTAGGGTTATAGGTGCTTGGCGTATAACCTGTAGTAATACCACGACCATAAATCCAGTTGATGTTATTTTTGAACATTGACTGTGAGATATCTCTAAAAGGAGATCCTGAATTTTTTACGGGTAATTGTTTAAGACTAACACCAACTCTGGGGAGATTTTTGCGTGAAAAATACTCTTGGGCAACCGACTCCTTGGCCACTTCCTTCTCACTGTTATTTTTCTCTGGTTTTTCAGTTGTGCTTCCTGGAGCTGTCCCGATTTCTTCAGTCTCCTTATCTGAAGGGGGATTACTTTGATGGTCACTTTCAGAAATACTATCTTCCAGAGAGCTATCAGCAGTAGAACTATTTTCAGAACTTCCTTCTGAACTACTAGAAGCTTCGACCTCTTCTTGCACGTTGCTCGTTATTGGGACACTGCTGTCCACATTTGTCGCTGTAAGCTCACTGGCACTTACCAATATTCCTTGTGTGGACGATAAAACGAGAGCGCTAAGCGTGAGTAATTTTTTATATTTTTCCACAAATGTTATTCCTTTTTCTCATAAATTCCTATTCATACGTCCTTAACAAAAAAGTGTCTTCGTTATTTTTAAAATTATTCCACACTACAACAGACACTATATCCTCTCCCAAGTTCGTAGTCCTTGATTTGATTATATCATATCAAAGGAAAGAATTTTATATTCTTTTAATCCCCACACTTAAAAAAGCCTCTTTATTGAAAAGAGACCTATATTTTTATAAAAAAGCAAAAAAAAAAAACATATTGAGTGAACTACCGAAATAAATATCTCGGTAGACAGAGCTAGACTAAGCAGTGCTACTCGACGTTTTTACGTCAACTCAAACACAGCGCCATCATCATAACACTCAATAAGTAATCTTATATAATATTTAAATCCGAACTCTCTTAAACAAGCTCGATGATTGCCATAGGGGCAGCATCACCACGACGTGGTTCAACTTTCAAGATACGAGTGTAACCACCGTTACGGCCTTCGTAGCGTTTAGCAATATCGTCGAACAATTTTTGAAGTGCAGTTGGGAAAGTTTCAGTTTCTTCGTTGAAATCTTTAATAGCGATTTCGTTACGAACGTAAGCTGCTGCTTGACGACGAGCGTGCAAGTCACCACGTTTACCAAGAGTGATCATCTTTTCAACTGTTTTACGGATTTCTTTAGCACGAGCTTCAGTTGTAACGATAGTTTCGTTGATGATAAGATCAGTTGTCAAATCACGAAGCATAGCTTTACGTTGTGAAGATGTGCGTCCAAGTTTACGGTAACCCATTTTTTTCCTCCTGTATTATTTTCGTTTTTTGAGCTCCAAGCCCAAGTCAGTCAATTTAACCTTGACTTCTTCTACTGATTTGTGACCGAGGTTTTTGACTTTAATCATGTCAGCTTCACTCATTTCCACAATATCAGCTACGGTATTGATTCCAGCGCGTTTCAAACCATTGTAAGCACGAACTGAGAAGTCCATTTCTTCGATAATTTTATCGAGGACACGTTCTGTTTTAACTTCTTCTTTAGCCACGAGAGTTTCAGATTCTGAAGCTGTTTCTGACAAGTCAACAAACAAGTTCAAGTGATCTGTCAAAATCTTCGCAGAGAGAGACAAAGCATCATCAGCAACGATTGTGCCGTTTGTAGTGATTTCCAAAGTCAACTTATCGTAAGATGCATCACCACCTACACGAGCTGGTTCTACTTGATAGTTAACTTTGCTAACTGGTGTGTAAATTGAGTCCACAGCAATTGTACCGATAGGTGCGCCTTCGACTTTGTTTTCGTCAGCAGGAACGTATCCGTAACCTTTGTTTACTGTCATCACAGCACGCATAGAATGACCTTCTGCGATAGAGAAAAGATAATGGTCTTTATTGACAATTTCGATATCACTATCTGTCAAAATGTCACCTGCGGTTACTGTCATAGGTCCAGTAACGTCAAGCTCAATTTGTTTTTCATTTTCAACGTAAGATTTGATCGCAAGTCCTTTAATAGCAAGGATGATTTGGACCACATCTTCACGTACACCAGGGATTGTTGCGAATTCGTGTTGAACACCTTCAATTTGGATTGAAGTAACAGCAGACCCAGGCAATGAAGACAAGAGAACGCGACGCAAAGAATTACCCAAAGTTGTACCATAACCACGTTCAAGTGGTTCTACTACAAACTTACCGTAAAATTCTGTTTCGTCAAATTTAATAATTTTTGGTTTTTCAAACTCAATCATGTATAGTCTCCTCTAAAAGAAAAGTAAAGTGATTTTGCAACTCACTAACGATTATACACGACGACGTTTTGGAGGACGTGCACCATTGTGAGGTACAGGAGTCACATCACTAATAGAAGTTACGTTAAGACCAGCAGCCGCGAGTGCACGGATTGCAGATTCACGACCTGAACCAGGACCTTTAACTGTAACAGATACTGTTTTCAACCCTTGTTCTTGAGCAGCTTTAGCAGCAGCTTCAGATGCCATTTGTGCAGCGAATGGTGTAGATTTTTTAGAACCTTTGAAACCAAGTGAACCTGCAGATGACCAAGCAAGAGCGTTACCATGAACGTCAGTAATCATAATGATAGTGTTGTTAAAAGTTGATTGAATGTGGGCGATACCAGTTTCAATATTCTTTTTCACACGACGTTTACGAGTAATTTTTGCCATTTTAACTCCTTTCTAGATTATTTTTTCTTACCAGCGATAGCTTTAGCAGGACCCTTACGAGTACGTGCGTTGTTTTTTGTGTTTTGTCCACGTGTAGGAAGTCCACGACGGTGACGCATACCACGGTAGCTACCAATTTCCATTAAGCGTTTGATGTTGAGGTTTACTTCACGACGAAGATCTCCTTCGAGTTTCAAGCCGTCAAGTTCACGACGAATTGCGTCTTCTTGATCAGATGTAAGATCTTTAGTACGTACATCTTCTGAAACACCTGCAGCAGCAAGCACTTTTTTAGCAGTTTGAAGTCCAACACCGTAAACGTATGTCAATGAAATAACGATACGTTTTTCGTTTGGAATATCAACTCCAGCAAAACGAGCCATAATTTAATAGTTCCTTTCTATCCCTGACGTTGTTTATGTTTTGGATTTACAGGGCAAATTACCATAACACGACCGTTACGACGAATTACTTTACAGTATTCGCAGATTGGTTTAACTGATGGTCTTACTTTCATTGTGTCTTCCTTTCTATGGTTACTGTGCTTTCGCACTCAATGAATGTCCAGGTTATTTAAAACGGTAGGTAATGCGTCCACGTGTCAAATCATATGGTGACATTTCCACTTGCACGCGGTCGCCAGGCAGGATACGGATATAATTCTTACGAATTTTTCCAGAAATCGTCGCCAAAACTTTGTGACCATTTTCAAGTTCAACAGTGAACATCGCATTCGGCATAGTATCTACTACTTTACCTTCAATTTCGATAACATCATCTTTTGCCAAGCAAAAGTACCTCCTTAAAAATCCCCGAAAGATACAAGTGTATCTAAAAAGTCGGACTGATATATTATAGCACACTGACTGACAAATGACAAGCCCTCTATTTATTTTTTTCCTTTATTTTTCTTTCTGCTTTAATATTAACCGGTTGACATTTAATGAGAGCCATGTTATTATTAACCAGTAAATGAAAGGAGAGGAATTATGCATATAAATTTAGAAAAACAAATTGATCAATTCTTATCTCAAGTCATGCAATTTGCTGAAAACAAGCACGAAATTCTTCTTGGAAAGTGTAAAAGTGATATCAAATTAACTTCTACTCAAGAACATCTCCTGATGCTCCTGAATGGAGAACCAACAACCAATGCTCGGATGGCAGAAACCCTTTCGGTTTCTCCGGCTGCCATCACTAAAGCTTTAAAAAAGTTACAAGATTTAGAACTTATATCGCCCACGAAAAGTAAGACCGATGAACGTGTTGTTTTATGGAATCTAACAGAAAAAGCATTGCCCATTGCACGTGAACACGCTGCACATCATGAGGCAACGCTAGACAGTTATCAGCAACTTACACAGAAATATACAGAAGATGAACAAAAAGTAATCCAAGACTTTCTTCATCAACTCGCTGAAAAATTTAAGTAGTTTAGAAAGTAAATAAAAATTATGCCTTATATTGATGTTCAAAATGTAAGCTTTTATTATGACAATAATCCTGTTTTAGAAGAGGTGAGTTACTCGGTTAACCCAGGGGAATTTGTAACATTGACTGGAGAAAACGGTGCAGCAAAGTCAACGCTAATCAAAATAACGCTCGGTATTTTGAAACCTAAGTCTGGTAAAGTTATCATTGCACGCCATGACACACAAAATCGCCGTTTACGTATCGCCTACGTCCCGCAACAAATTTCCAGTTTCAATGCGGGTTTCCCCTCAACTGTTCATGAATTTGTTCGTTCTGGACGTTACCCCCGTAAAGGTTGGTTCCGCAAGCTTAATGCACATGACGAAGAACACGTAGAAGCTGCGCTTAATGCTGTAGGCATGTGGGACTTTCGTCATAAAAAAATTGGAGAGCTTTCCGGTGGACAAAAGCAACGTATCATCATTGCTCGTACATTTGCTTCTGACCCTGATGTCTTTGTTCTGGATGAACCAACTGTCGGGATGGACGATGTAACCACAGAAGCCTTTTATGAGCTCATGGCCCATGCTGCACATGAGCATGGTAAAAGTGTTCTCATGGTTACACACGATCCTGACTCTGTTAAAAAATATATGGACCGAAACATCCACCTTGCCCGAGACAAAAACGGAAAATTTGAATGCTTTGAAGTCCATGGCAACCCTAATGTAAAAATGAAACAGGAGGTAAAAGCTAATGTTTGAAATCCTCTCGTATGACTTTATGCGCAACGCTTTACTAGCGACAACTGCCATTTCACTTTTTGCACCACTTCTTGGGGTTTTCCTTGTTCTGCGTCGTCAGTCTCTACTCTCTGACACCCTCTCCCATGTTTCTCTAGCAGGCGTTGCTTTCGGAGTCCTCTTTAGTTTAAATCCGACATGGACAACTTTAATTGTCGTTATTATTGCCGCTATCTTTATGGAATTTCTCCGTACCGTCTATAAAAATTATCTTGAGCTCGCAACTGCGATTTTAATGTCCGCTGGACTTGCTTTAGCCATGTTTATTATTAATGTGGCAGGGAGTAAAACCAGCATCAGCATTGACCAATATCTTTTTGGTTCAATTGTAACTATCGCTACTCCGCAAGTCGTGATGCTTTACATCATCGCTCTGATTGTTCTGGCTGGCTTTATATTCTTTCTCCGTCCACTTTATGTGATGACTTTTGATGAAGATACAGCTTTAGTAGATGGTCTTCCCGTCCGTGCTATGTCAATGATTTTTAATATTGTAACTGGTTTGGCGATTGCTTTGATGATTCCTGCCTGTGGCGCCCTACTGGTTTCTGCAATCATGGTTTTACCCGCTAGTGTATCTATGCTTATTGGAAAATCCTTCAAGACCGTACTAATCTGGTCAGTTATCATTGGTTTTATTGGTATGAACAGTGGATTGATCATCTCCTATTACTTCAATGCGCCTGCAAGTTCTGCAATTACCTTAATCTTCGTTGCACTTTTCTTAATTGTTTCTTTATTAAAACGTCTTTTCCGAAGATAGACAAACAAAAAACACTGAAATAATGTTCAGTGTTTTTTTTTGTTCTATTTTAGCCAAGAACAGCTTGAATATCTTCGGTTACTTTCTCCATAGCTTGTCCGCCATCGATTGATTTAACTAAACCAAGTTCTGTATAGTGTTTCAAGATTGGTGCTGATTCCTTGATGTTTACTTCTAGGCGATTTTTAACTGTTTCTGGAACATCATCGGCACGTTGATAAAGGTCATGTCCTCCACATACATCACATGTGCCTTCAACTTTTGTAGGTTTGAATAGTTTGTGATATGTTGCGCCACATGTACGGCAGATATAACGTCCACTTAAGCGTTCGACCAAGATATCTGGGTTTACTTCGATGTTGATGACTGCATCAAGTTTAATGCCAAGTTCTACCAACATTTTGTCCAAAGCTTCTGCTTGGTCAAATGTACGTGGATAACCATCAAGCAAGAATCCTGAAGCTTTGATGTCATCTTGTGCCAAACGTTCTTTGACGATACCGTTTGTTACTTCATCTGGAACCAATGCTCCTTTGTCGATATAAGATTTAGCAAGTTTGCCCATCTCAGTTTCATTTTTCATCGCTGCACGGAACATATCTCCTGTAGAGATGTGATTCACACCGTAATTTTTAACGATAAATTCTGCCTGTGTACCTTTACCTGCGCCTGGCAAGCCCATGATTAACAAGTTCATTCTTTTCTCCCGTTTTCTTCTTACAAGTTTTACTATAGATGCTGCAACTCTTGCTTATGAGTTTACAGACAACATAATATAAATTATACCTTAATATTTTACCGCATTTCTTACGATAAATAAAGAAAAACCTTGCCGAAGCAAGATTTTTTTAGCTTTCAATTGGATTATCCATAAATCCTTTGTAGTTTTTCTTGTAGAGATAACCTTCAAGTTGTTTAACAGCTTGAATAGCAACCTGAATCAAGATCAAGAGCGATGTTCCTCCCAAGGCAACGATTTTTGGCAATCCCCAAATATTTTGGGCAACGATTGGAAGAATCGAAATAAAGCCAAGGAAAAGTGCCCCGACTGTTGCCAGACGCATAAGTAAGCCTGAAACATATTTTTCAGTCCCTTTACCTGGACGAACAGATGGGATATATGAACCTTGTTTTTGCAGATTTTCTGCCATCTTTTCTGGATTAACTTGTACAAATGAGTAGAAGAAGGTAAAGAGAACAATCAATAAGCCATAAAGTAACATCCCAGTCCATGTATTATAAGAAAGGGCTGATTGTAAGCTATTCAGCCAGCCAACATTGTTACCTTGAGCGCGTTGTAAGAACTGTAAAATCGTTGCTGGAGCAGTTGTGATAGAACCTGCAAAGATTACTGGAATAACGCCTGCTGGGTTAACACGAAGTGGCAAGTATGAACTTGTAGGCGCCCCTTGTGTCAACTTAGTGTATTGAATCGGAACTTTACGTTCTGCTTGTTGTACAAATGTTGTGAAGTAAATAATCAATGCTGAAGCAACAACCAGAATAGCGACCATTACCCACGACATTGGAATTTGACTCGGACGAACATTTACAAACCACTCTGTATAAACTTCGTGAATGGCACTTGGAATACCTGAAACAATACCCGCAAAGATGATAACAGAAATACCAGAACCAAATCCTTTTTCATTGATTTGTTCACCCATCCATGTAACAACCATTGATCCTGTTGTCAAAATGACACCAATCATTAGGTAAGTTTGCCAGTTAGGATTTTGTACGATATTTGCCGAGCTCATAGCTTGGAAACCTGCAGTGATACCGATAGATTGAGCCATAGCCAAAACTAAAGTAATATAGCGTGTCGCTTGATTAAGCTTACGACGTCCGATTTCCCCTTGTTTTGACCACTCTACAAACTTCGGCAAAATATCCATTTGTAAAAGTTGAACGATAATTGATGCTGTGATATAAGGTGATACCCCCATAGCAAACAATGAATAGTTTTGCATGGCATTACCAGACACCAAGTTCATCATGTTCAAGAACGGTAAATCACTCAGGGCATTCAAGTTTTCAACATTGATCCCCGGTACTGTGATATGCGCACCTAATCGAAAGACAAACAGAATAAAGATGGTGAAGATAATCCGTGCTCTTACATCTTTTATTTTGAAAGCTTCCTTTAGAGTTTTGAAAAACATAATTTCCCTCTAAACTTTCTTAAATATTAACCCTATAAAATAAGCGGTTGAAAATCAACCGCCAATTGAATTATTTTGCTTCAAGAAGTTCTACAGAACCACCAGCAGCTTCAATAGCAGCTTTCGCAGCAGAAGATGCTTTAGCAACGTTAACCTTAAGGTTTTTAACTGTCAATTCGCCGTTAGCAAGAACTTTGATACCAGATTTAACATCTTTGATGATTTTAGCAGCTACAAGAGTTTCAGCTGTAACTTCAGCACCATCACCAAGACGGTTCAAAGTGTCAAGGTTTACGATTGCGTATTCTTTACGGTTTACGTTAGTAAATCCGCGTTTTGGAAGACGACGGAACAATTCTGTTTGTCCACCTTCAAAACCAGGACGTACGCCACCACCTGAACGTGATTTTTGACCTTTTTGTCCACGACCAGATGTTTTACCGTTACCAGATGAAGTACCACGACCTACACGGTTGCGAACTTTACGGCTGCCTTCAGCAGCTTTCATTTCATGAAGTTTCATGTTTTCTCCTTATTTTGTACAATGCTGCCGCCTCGCTCCACTCTAAGGAAGGATGGAGTTCAACTCGCCTGTACTTTTCTAATTTTTGGCTTTTAAACCTTTTCCATTTTACTAAATTTACTCTGAAAAAGCAAATCATTCCATAGTCTTTTCTTTTTTTAAAACAGAAAAAAGAGTATGTCTTTCATACCCTTTTTTAGTTTATTTTGCTGGAACTTCAATTTTTCCTGAAACAATATCAGCTTTTGCTGCTTCAACTGCTTTCCAAGCTTCATCTGAAGCATTATCTCGAGCAAGTGTTACACCGCCGTTAGAAAGATCATACTTGAGGTTTTCACCACCAGGGAATTTCCCTTTTTCTGTTCTATTGGCAATATCTTTAACTGCGTTTCCAACTTCTTTAACTGTTGAAACAAGGACAAAGTTTGATTTTTTTCCATCTTTTGATGTATACCCACCTAAATATTCTTGGTCCTGGTCAACACCAACAACCCATACTTTATCTTCTTCTTTTCTTGTTTCATTCAAATTCTTAGCTTCTGTGAACAAACCTGTTCCGACACTACCTGCTGCTTGATAAATCACATCTGCACCACTAGCGTACATTGCTGAAGCCATTGTTTTACCTTTGCCGGCATCTGTGAAGGACTGCGCATATTGTACATCAACTTTGATATCTGGTGATACTGATTTGGCACCCGCTGTAAAGCCTGTTTCAAAAGCGGCAAGAACATCTGACTTGATCCCACCGATGAAACCAACATGATTTGTTTTACTTGTTTTTGCTGCTGCTACACCTGCAAGGTAAGCTGACTGTTGATCCGCAAAAGTTGCAGAGACCACATTGTCTTTACCTTCGATGACCGAATCGATAACAGCAAATTTTGTATCAGGATTGTTTTGTGCGGCTTGAGAAGTTGCTTCGTGCAAAACAAAGCCAATGCTGAACACAAGATCATAACCACCTGAAACGGCCGAATTAAAGTTTGAAGTGAATTCAGCTGGAGAGTTAGATTGGAAGTAGTTAATTCCCTTTCCTTTTGAAAGCCCGTTATCTTTACCCCAAGCTTGAAGACCTTCCCAAGCTGATTGGTTAAATGAGCGATCATCAACCCCATCATTACCTAAAACTAAGGCTGCATTAAGGTCTGTTTTTCCTTGCGATCTTTCTGTATTGCGTCCTCCGCAACCTGCAAGTACAATTACTGATGCAAGTGCTACTGTCGCAAGTGCAAAAATTCGTTTGTTCATTCTTCTCTTCCTTTCACATTTAAAAACAATTATACCTTAAAATTTAATGTACATTTTTACTTATTTAATTCGACATCTTGAAAATTTTTACAATTTCCTCAGAAAAAAAGTCCAGATAATCTGAACTTTTTTAATTACTATTTAACTTCTTCAATTGTTACCAAGTGTGAAATTGAGTTAGCCATGCCGCGAAGTGCTGCATTGTCTTCTTTCACAACTGATGAACCAAGTTTACCAAGGCCAAGTGCAACAACAGTTTTACGTTGTGCAGGGATACGGCCGATTGGTGATTTTACCAATGTAATTTTGATTTGAGCCATGATATCCTCCTTATGCCAAATCGCTTACTGATTTACCGCGGAGTTCCGCAACTTCTTCAGCGCGTTTCAATTGTTGCAAACCTTCAACTGTTGCGCGAACAACGTTGATTGCTGTGTTTGAACCTAATGATTTAGATGTTACGTCAGCAACACCTGCGAGTTCGAGGACGGCACGAACGGCACCACCTGCGGCAACTCCAGAACCTTCTACAGCTGGTTTGATAAGGATTTTACCACCGCCGAATACACCAAGTACTTCGTGAGGTACAGTAGTTCCTACCATAGGAACTGTCACGATGTTTTTCTTAGCTGCTTCGATAGCTTTACGGATTGCTTCTGGAACTTCTTGAGCTTTACCAGTACCGAAACCTACGCGACCGTTACGGTCACCAACTACAACAAGTGCAGCAAAGCGGAGACGACGTCCACCTTTAACAACTTTAGTAACGCGGTTGATTCCAACAACGCGTTCTTCGAATTCTTTAACTTCTTCGTTTCTAGCCATTTTAATGATTACCCCTTTCCTTAGAATTTCAATCCAGCTTCACGTGCAGCTTCTGCAAGTGCTTGGATACGTCCGTGATAGAGATAACCACCGCGGTCAAATACAACTGCTTCGATGCCTTTAGCTTTAGCAGCTTCAGCAACAAGTTTACCAACTTCAGCAGCTTGTTCTGTTTTAGTACCAGTCAATTTGAGTGATGATGCAGATGCAAGTGTTACAGCTGCTTCGTCATCAATAACTTGTGCATAGATGTTTGTGTTTGAACGGAAAACGTTCAAACGTGGAGTCTCAGCAGTACCTGAGATTTTTCCGCGAACGCGAATGTGGCGTTTTTGACGGAGTTTGTTTTTATCTGGTTTAGAAATCACAATTCTACCTCTTTAAATATTTTATATTTCGATAGTTTCTGCCATCGATTTTCTTGCAAAAAATGCAAGCGGGAAGTTTCTGTCTGTACAGAATTTTGGCAAACTTACATTCACCAAATGACGGATCATAATCTCAAAGAGATTATTTACCAGTTTTACCTTCTTTACGACGTACGAATTCGCCAACGTAACGAATACCTTTACCTTTATAAGGTTCTGGTGAACGACGGCTACGGATGTAAGCAGCTGTTTGACCAACAACTTCTTTATCTGAACCTGAAACGTTGATGTGTGTAGCATCTGGAACTTCGAAAGTGATTCCTGCTGGAGCTTCGATTTCGTCTGGGTGAGATTTACCAACAGCCAATACAAGTTTTGAACCTTGAAGTTGTGCACGGTAACCAACCCCGATCATTTCGAGTTCTTTACGGAAACCTTCGCTAACACCAACAACCATGTTGTTGAAGTTTGCACGAGTTGTTCCGTGGATAGTTTTCATTTCTTTAGAATCATCTGGACGTTTGAATGTTACTTCAGAACCATTGATTTCCATTGTGATTGCTTCTGCAAATGTACGAGTCAATTCGCCTTTAGGGCCTTTAACTGTTACTGTTGCGCCATTTTGTTCAACTGTTACACCAGCTGGCAAAACAACGACTTTATTACCAATACGTGACATGTTTTTTTACCTTTTCTGTTAAATTATCAAGAGTATTTCTACTACCTGTTTTCACAATTATAATACTTTCAGCTTACGGGTAAAGGATTACCAGATGTAAGCAAGAACTTCACCACCGATGTTCTTAGAACGTGCAGCTTTGTCAGTTACAACGCCTTCAGAAGTTGAGATGATTGCTGTACCAAGTCCGTTAAGTACGCGTGGTACTTCGTCAGATTTAACGTAAACACGGAGACCTGGTTTAGAGATACGTTTCAAGTTAGTGATAACTTTTTCGTTGTTTTTTCCGTATTTCAAGAATACACGGATAACACCTTGTTTGTTATCTTCAACGTACTCAACGTCTTTCACATAACCTTCAGCTTTGAGGATTTCTGCGATTTCACGTTTGATTTTTGAAGCAGGTGCTTCAACAACTTCGAAACGACGCATGTTTCCGTTACGGATACGTGTGAGGAAGTCTGCAATTGGGTCTGTCATTACCATAATGTAATTTCTCCTTATTTGTAGTTTGGGTTTGTTCAATCCCACTTTCAAATTAATGAGGTCTTTTTAAAAAGACCGAACTTATATAGTTTATCAAATTATTTCTCTCGTGTCAATAGGCTCGGGTGTTTCTTCCTCCATTTAATTTTTGAAAGATAAAAAACACAGCTTCTAAAATATAGCTGTGTTTTCTCATTAATAAAGATATCTCGATTAAAGAGTTATTCTTCTTTCTCTTCCGTTTTTTCCTGAAGAACCGAGGTTTTGGAAAAAGAAAATATTTTAAAGACAAGGAAACTTAATAAGATCAAAATAATAAGAATTTCCATCATCTATTCTCCATTTTCTAACCTCTGCATAGTATTTAAAGCTTCTTGCCAGGTTGGCACTGAAAAACCAATAGCTTCTGTTTTCTTTATACTCAATGTGGAATTGTAAGGGCGTTTCACATTTGATGCAAGCTCTACTGTAGCAAGGGGTAAAAGCTTGACTTCTTCTTGGTGCAAAATATATTTTGCAAATTTAAACCAAGAAATATTTTCGGTTTCAACTTTTGCGTTGGACAGATGATAAATACCATATTTTGGTTTATGCTGTACCAAGTAAATCATAAAATCAGCTAATGTTCTAGTCCAAGTTGGGCAACCAAATTGATCATTGACCACCATAATTACTTGATCATCTTTATTCTTGGCTTTATTTTTCATAGTGGAGACAAAATTATTACCGTAGCATCCAAAAAGCCAGCTTGTACGAATAATATAATGTTTGGTAGTATTTTTCTGCACAGCATTTTCACCCAATAGTTTTGTATAACCATAGTGGGTTTGTGGGTGTGGAACATCGTCTACTTCCCATTCTTTCCCAAGCTCTAAGTTGCCGCTGAAGACATAGTCAGTAGAGACATAAAGTAATAATGCCCCCACATTCTCAGCTGCCTGTGCAATATTTTCGGTACCGACAGCATTGACCTGCTCGGCTAAATGTCGCTCTTCTTGTTCTGCTTTTTCGACTGCAGTATAGCCTGCACAAAGATAAATAATTTGTGGTTTATGACGAGAAAAATACGCATCGACTGCAACTTTATCGGTGATATCTAGCTCGTGTGACCCCGTAGCCAGATAAGGAATTTTTTCTCTATCAAACCGTAAGCAAAGTTCCCGCCCCAACAAACCATTTTTTCCTATAATCAGATTCATTCTTGACTTTCTAGTGACTGAATCACTTCACGCAACTGTTTAACGGAGTTTTTAAAAGCTTTACGTTCGTATGCATCAATATTTAATTCGATAATTTCTCTTACGCCAGTTTGATTTACGACGGATGGAACACCAGTGAAGATACCTTCTTCACCATATTGACCTTCTAGGTATGATGAAACAGGAAGAACTGCTTGTTCATTATTTAGAATGGCTTTTACTATCCTAGCCGTGCTCATTCCGATACCATAATAAGTCGCTTTTTTACGGTCAATAATTTCATAAGCGGCATTTTTCACCTTGTCTGATAAAGTTTGTAAATCGCCAACTTCTAAGCGATTGTTTTGCACGATAAATTCAAGAATTGGTTTACCACCAACCGTCGTATGCGACCATACCGCAACTTCTGAATCCCCATGTTCACCAATAATATAACCGTGGATACTTCGAGGATCCATCTCAAGTTTTGTCGCGAGTTCTTTACGAAAACGTGTCGTATCTAAGGTTGTTCCCGTTCCTACAACCCTAGAAGCTGGTAGACCTGAGGCTTTCCAGGCACAGTAAGTCAGAACATCTACAGGGTTAGAGGCAATAACAAAGACGCCATCAAAACCAGACTTCATTACCTCATCCACAATAGATTTCATTATTTTAGCATTTGTATCTACAAGTTCTAACCGTGTTTGCCCTGGTTTTTGATTAATCCCTGCTGTAATGACAACTACGTTTGCATCTTTACATTCTTCATAACCGCCAGATTTGACATTTACATTTTCTTGTCCCCAAGCAATTCCGTCAAGGAGGTCCAAAGCTTCGCCCTCAGCTTTTTCCTGATTCACATCAATCAGCACAAGGTCATTAACAATTCCTTGATTAATCATCGAATAAGCAATGCTTGTTCCGACAAATCCTGTTCCAACAACGACTACTTTTCTATTTGTTACTTGCATATTTACACTTCCTTCTGTATTATTTCTCTATCTCTATATTAAGCCATAATTAGACATTTGTAAAATGAATTAATTTAATGATAGATATTAATTTATTTAATTAAATTTGGCGTTTATACTGATGTAGAAAAATACTGCTCATCCGATAATAGCGTGGAGCAAACTGCCGAATGTTTTCAGAATGATAGCCCACTAAAAATTTATTATGATCAACAATCAAAGGTGTCTGTAACACCTCAACATTTTCGCTGAGATAAACGACTGCCTCATTAAAATGCATCTGTTGGATCTGAAGAATTTTTCGGTGCAAATCCTCTGTGCAACGCTTCGTCGACTTCACAATTTCATCAATACCATTTTCAGTTAGTCGAAGCATATATGACAAGTCTTCACAGCTCACACAATCTATCGTACATTTTCGATAAGGAATATGATGTTCATTCAGCCAATTTATCGCCTTTCTACTGGATAAACAAGAGTTGCGATAGTAGATAGTAATCATTTTTTCTCCTTTATAATGTCTGTGCTTTTTCTATAAACATTGTAGAGCTTTCTTTTTAATTTGTAAAATAAATCTATTTAATACAAAGAATTATTAAATGTAATCAAAACTTCAAATAATTAATTAATATATATAATTATAACTATCAAAAAGATTCATTTTACCTATCCTTAACTTTATAGTATACTAAGACCGTAGTTAATCACTCAATCATGTTGAAGACACCTTGAAAAGTTCTTTGGTCCTTAGAGGCCCTTTACTCAAAAAATTTATGACAAAAAACAATTACAATTCTCTTTTCAATCTGTTAAAAACTTGATTTTAAAGCAGTACTTTTCGTACTGCTTTTTTTACACTTTATAATTCAATACTTCTGCGATATGGAGGATATCTGTACTTATTTTTCGTAAATTGTTAAGAATTCGAATATCTTCAAAGTCTGATCGTAGTAAATCTCTATTGACTTGAGTAAGATTAAGAATTTCTCGCTCTAACTTTTTAATCTCATCCAGTATTGTTTCTTCTTCCTGATGTTGTTTATCTTTAAGGAATGTAAAAACTTGATCTAGCATCCTCTCTATTAATGGTACGATAGACTCCATGACTAGCTTAATGGCCAATTCATTTTTTTCCTTGTCCTCTTCCTCCTCCGAGTAATCGTAAACATTCAGTGTCAATACGATATCTTTGGTATATGCCTCAATCTGGGCCAAATAATTTATAGTTTTATATGCCCTTCCGACAGAAATAGCATATTTATCCTTTAACTCAACTGTATTAAGATTGACAAGTGCCCGATTAACCTCCTGTACCAAGTAGTTAATCAAAGTTTCATTCATAAGACTCGTGCTATTTTTTTCTCCACGTTGAATATTCATTCCTTCGGTAAAATCCTCTTGCACAAGTTCAAATGTTCTTTGAATTTCTTTAAGGATCTGCTCAACTTCAATCTCTGGTGTGCGGAGTAACCTTCGATCAATAAATTTTAGTTTCAGGTGCGCTGTATCATCTGGTGCATTTTTAACACACTTTTCCGCCAACTGAATAATAAATTTCGAAAGGGGTAACAAAATAAAAAGTGTTGCAACATTAAAAATAATATGAGCATAAACTAGTTGCAGGGCAATACTTTCAGAAGTATTCTGAATGAGGCTGACAAAGCCGAAAGGTAAAATAGTCAAAGCTGTGAAGATGAGCGCTCCAATAATATTAAACCAGACATGGACCATCGCAGCCTGCTTGGCTATTTTATTTCCACGGATTGATGCAAGAAGAGTGGTCACAACAGTCCCCACATTAAACCCATACAGAATAAATATAGCTTGATGTAAATCCACCACAATACCAGCGGCAACCATCGTCAGCAAAATACCTACTGAAGCAGTTGAACTTTGAATTAAAGCAGTAACAGCAAAACCAACCAATAAACCTACAAGAGGCATTTGCGTATGAGTAAACAGTTCCGCCATGAGAGGTGCTTCTCTTAAAGGAACCATGGATACACTCATCAGATTTAGCCCTAAAAATAAGAGTCCAAACCCTAGCAAGATCATTCCCATGTGATTGAAAGCCTTACGTTTCATAAACAGCGTGGCAATCGTGCCTATAAAAATGACAAAGGGAACAATGTCTTGAATATTAAATGTAAATAAAATGCCTGTTATGGTCGTTCCAGCATTGGCCCCCATAATAATTCCTGCAGCCTGGCTCAAATTCATCAATGACGAATCAATAAATCCTAAAACCATAACTGTTGTCGCTGTAGAACTCTGAATGACCGCGGTGATGATAAAACCTAAAAAAGCGCCGAACCATTTATTACGTGTCAAACGCTGTAAGATCTTTTTCAGTTGAGAACCGGCAATCAAGCTTAAACCATCACTCATCAAGCTCATACCGTATAAGAAAAGGCCCAAACCGCCTAATAAGAAAAAAATGTCGTAGATGGTCATCACAAAATCTCCAGATTGCATTCATGTTTTTATTTATTTTTCACTTATATTTAAGTATATCTTATTTTAATTTCATTAAGAAATAATATTGTAACAAAAATGTTTTTGAAAACAAAAAAACTTCCTCAAATGAGAAAGTGTTTTTTTCTGTTAGAACCACAATCCCCCGTGGAGATTGCATGGGCAATAAGCTAAACTTCTGAAATGCCCTTTTTATATCAATTTCAAATTACCAAGATGCTTTCTTAACGCCTGGAAGTTGACCTTTGTAAGCCAACTCACGAAGACAGATACGGCAAAGTTTAAATTTGCGGTAAACTGAATGTGGGCGTCCGCAGCGTTCGCAACGAGTGTAGGCTTGCGTTGAGAATTTTGCAGGGCGTTGGTTTTTAACAACCATAGATTTCTTAGCCATTAGTTATTCTCCTATCCTATTATTTAGCAAACGGCATGCCAAGTTTAGCAAGCAATTCATGTGATTCTTCGTCAGTGTTCGCAGTTGTTACGATAACAACATCCAAACCACGTACTTTATCAACATCATCGTATGAGATTTCTGGGAAGATCAATTGTTCTTTCACACCAAGTGTGTAGTTTCCGCGTCCATCAAACGCTTTGTTTGATACACCGTGGAAGTCACGTACACGTGGAAGAGAAACAGTTACGAGTTTATCCAAAAATTCGTACATGCGTTCGCCACGAAGAGTTACTTTCGCACCGATAGCTTGACCTTCACGAAGACGGAAAGCCGCGATTGATTTTTTAGCTTTAGTAATCAACGGTTTTTGACCAGAGATCAAAGCCAATTCAGCAACGGCTTTGTCAAGGTTTTTAGAGTTGCTTACTGCATCCCCAACACCCATGTTAAGCACGATTTTTTCAACTTTTGGCACTGCCATAATTGAAGTGTAACCGAATTTTTCAGTCAATGCTGGTACTACTTCGTTAGAGTATTTTTCTTTTAAACGATTAGTCATATTCTTTCTCCTTCCCGTCTTAGTCTAGGACTTCGCCTGATTTTTTGTTGAAACGAACTTTTTTGCCGTCAACTTCTTTATAACCAACACGACCAGCTACACCGTTTTTGTCGAGCACTTGTACGTTAGAAACGTGGATAGGTGCTTCGATTTCAAGGATAGCGCCGTTTGGATTAACAGCGTCTGGTTTTTGGTGTTTCTTCATGATAGCAACACCTTCAACGATGACTTTGTTCATTTTTGGCAAAGCTTTAATCACTTTACCTGTTGTACCGCGGTCTTTACCTGCGATAACTTTTACAGTATCTCCAGTTTTTACAAACATTTGATATTCCTTTCTTACGCCCTCTGGGCACCCTACATGTAGGGGACTATTTCTATCTATGATAGAAGTGGATTTATAAATGTGGAATAAAATTCCTTTTGTTGATTTTGACATCAATAGCGGGATACTCTCCCGCTATTTCGACATCCTCTAAATATTAGAGAACCTCAGGTGCCAAAGAAACAATCTTCATGTAACCAGCTTCGCGAAGTTCACGAGCTACTGGGCCAAAGATACGTGTTCCTTTAGGTGTTTTATCGTCACGGATAATAACTGCTGCATTTTCGTCAAATTTGATGTAAGATCCATCAGGACGTTTAGCACCAGATTTAGTACGAACGATAACAGCTTTAACAACTTCACCTTTTTTAACAGCTCCACCAGGGGCAGCTGATTTTACTGTAGCTACGATAACATCACCAATACCAGCGAATTTACGGCTTGAACCACCGAGTACACGGATAGTCAAGATTTCTTTGGCACCAGAGTTATCTGCAACTTTCAAACGGCTTTCTGTTTGAATCATGCTTTTTTCCTCCTAGTTAGCTTAGATAATTACAGCTTCTTCAACGATTTCGATCAAGCGGAAACGTTTGTCTTTTGAAAGAGGACGAGTTTCCATGATACGTACGATATCACCAGTTTTGGCAGTATTGTTTTCGTCATGAGCTTTGTATTTTTTAGAGTAGTTAATGCGTTTACCATAGACTGGGTGGTTACGTTTAGTTTCTACGACAACTGTGATAGTTTTATCCATTTTGTCTGAAACCACGCGGCCTTGATAAACTTTACGTTGATTACGTTCCATTTATGTATTTCTCCCGATCTATTTAGTCAATTCGCGTTGCACAGTTTTAACACGTGCAATTGTTTTCTTCACTTCGTCAAGTTTCGCTGTGTTTTCGAGACGACCAGCTGCAGCTTGGAAACGAAGTTCAAACAATTCTTTTTTCAATTCAGCTTCGCGTGTAGCCAATTCGTCGATTGACAAAGCGCGGAGATCCTTGAGAAGTGATTTTGTTTCGTTCAATTTCATTCTGCGTCACCTCGTTTTACAAATTTAGTCTTGACTGGAAGTTTGTGAGATGCAAGACGCAAAGCTTCACGTGCTACTTCTTCACTTACACCAGCAATTTCAAACATGATTTTACCACGTTTAACTGGTGATACCCAACCTTCAGGAGCACCTTTCCCTGAACCCATACGCACACCAATAGCTTTGGCTGTGTAAGATTTATGAGGGAAGATTTTAATCCAAACTTGACCGTTACGTTTCATGTAACGAGTCATAGCAATACGGGCTGCTTCGATTTGACGGTTAGTGATCCAGTGAGAAGTAGTCGCTTGAAGACCAAATTCACCGAATGCGATTTCTTTACCGCCTTTAGCTTCGCCACGCATTTTACCGCGGAATTCACGACGGTGTTTTACACGTTTTGGTACTAACATGGATTAATTTTCTCCTTTCACAGATTTTTTAGTTGGGAGAACTTCACCACGGTAGATCCAAACTTTAACGCCGAGTTTACCGTAAGTAGTGTCTGCTTCTTCCCAAGCATAGTCGATATCCGCACGCAATGTGTGGAGTGGAACTGTACCTTCAGAGTATCCTTCTGCACGGGCGATGTCCGCACCGTTCAAACGACCAGATACTTGAGTTTTGATACCTTTAGCTCCTGCACGCATAGCACGTTGGATAGCTTGTTTTTGAGCACGACGGAAAGCGATACGTGCTTCAAGTTGTTTAGCAATTCCTTCACCAACTAAGTGAGCATCCAAGTCAGGACGTTTGATCTCAACGATGTTGATGTGAACTTGTTTACCAGTGAGTTTGTTGAGGTCTGCACGAAGTGCATCAACGTTAGCACCAGATTTACCGATAACCATACCTGGTTTTGCAGTGTGCAAAGTAACGATAACTTTGTTTACAGCACGTTCAGTTTCAATAAGTGAAACTGAAGCATCAGCAAGTTTTGTTTGAACGAGTTGGCGAATTGCCAAATCTTCGTGAAGGTAATCCGCATATTCTTTCTCAGCATACCATTTGGCATCCCAGTCGCGAATAACGCCAACACGCATACCAATTGGATGAATTTTTTGACCCACGATTTTACCTCCTTATTCTTTCTCAGCCACTACTACTGTAATGTGGCTAGTACGTTTGTTGATTGGTGAAGCTGAACCTTTCGCACGTGGACGGAAACGTTTCATTGTTGGTCCTTCGTTGACGAAAGTTTCGCTAACTACCAAGTTAGCTTTTTCAAGACCAAAGTTATTTTCTGCATTAGCGATAGCTGAGTTCATTACTTTAAGAACTTCTGCAGCACCTTTAGTCGGTGTGAATTTCAAGATTGCGATTGCATCCGCAACACGTTTACCACGAATCAAGTCTGTAACAAGACGAGTTTTACGAGGTGAAACGCGAACTGTTTTTGCAGTTGCTTTAGCTGAAGTGATTTCTGCCATTTTGTTCTCCTCCTATTAACGTCTAGTTTTCTTGTCGTCAGCAGCGTGACCACGGTATGTACGAGTTGGTGCAAATTCACCTAATTTGTGTCCAACCATATCTTCTTGAACATAAACGGGAACGTGTTTGCGACCATCGTAAACAGCAATTGTAAGTCCTACAAAGTTAGGGTAGATTGTAGAACGGCGTGACCAAGTTTTGATCACTGATTTCTTTTCGGCGTTTTCTTGAGCTTCGACTTTTTTCATCAAATGCTCGTCAGCGAAAGGCCCCTTCTTAAGACTACGACTCATGTTTTTGAGTTCTCCTTTAAATTTGATACCACGCTGGCTACTAGGGCCAGGTTGGCGGATGATTTATATAGATATCTTCTCGACATCTTACTAAAGTTGACAAGATTTATCAATTTTAGCAAGACGCCGAGAAGGCATCTCAATAAAATATCTTACGCACAGATACAAACTTAACTTTTTTAACAAAAGTAAAGCTTGCCTTATGCTGCAAAATTATTTATCGTTGATACGTTTAACAATAAGTTTGTTAGAACGTGCGTTTTTATTACGTGTTTTGAGACCAAGAGCTGGTTTGCCCCATGGAGTCATTGGTGATTTACGACCAACAGGTTGTTTACCTTCACCACCACCGTGTGGGTGATCATTCGGGTTCATTACAGAACCACGAACTGTTGGACGGATACCACGCCAACGTGTACGACCCGCTTTACCATAGTTGATCAAGTTGTGTTGTTCGTTACCAACTGTACCAACTGTAGCACGACAAGATGAAAGAATCATACGCATTTCGCCTGATTGAAGACGAACGAGTGTATATTTACCTTCTGTACCAAGTACTTGTGCAGATGTACCAGCTGAACGTACGAGTTGTCCACCTTTACCAGGTTTCATCTCGATGTTGTGGATCAAAGTACCAACTGGAATGTTAGCAAGTGGCAATGCGTTACCAACTTTGATATCTGATTCAGGACCAGATACAACTGTCATACCAACTTCAAGACCTTTAGGTGCAAGAATGTATGATTTGATACCATTTTCGTATACGATAAGGGCAATATTAGCTGAACGGTTTGGATCGTATTCGATTGTAGCAACTTTAGCTTTTACGTTATCAGTTGTACGTTTGAAGTCGATCAAACGGTATTTACGTTTGTGTCCGCCACCGTGGTGACGTACTGTAATGCGGCCAAGGTTGTTACGACCAGCGTTTTTGCTAAGACTTACAAGCAAGCTCTTTTCAGGAGTACTTGTAGTGATTTCTGCAAAATCGCTACCAGTCATGTTACGACGACCGTTTGTGGTAGGTTTGTAAACTTTAATTCCCACGATTTTCCTCCTCTATTATTCTGCGTCTTCGCCGAAGATATCAATAGATTTTGAACCTTCAGTCAAAGTGATAATTGCTTTTTTGTAGCCAGGTTTGAAACCTGTGTAACGACCAACACGTTTAGCTTTAGGCTTAACGCTGATTGTGTTTACAGATGCAACTTGAACACCTTCAAATGCTGCTTCAACAGCTTGTTTGATAAGGAGTTTGTGTGCGCGAGCATCTACTTCAAAAGTGTATTTCTTTTGATCCATTGCTTGCATAGAAGCTTCTGTAATAATTGGTTTACGGATTACGTCATAAAGAGACATTATGCAAGAACCTCCTCAATTTGAGACAGAGCTGCTTGAGTAGCAAGAACTTTGTCAGTGTTTACAAGATCAAGTACGCTTACTGAGCTAGCAGTTGATACTTTCACGTTTTTAAGGTTACGAGCAGAGAGTTCTGCGAATTCGTTACCTTCGTTAGGAAGAACAACAAGCACTTTACGTTCGATTGAAAGAGCTTCAAGAACTTTAGCGAATTCGCTAGTTTTTGGTGCTGAGAAGTTCAACTCGTCAACAGCCAAGAGTGTGTTGTCGATAACTTTTTGTGAGTAAGCTGATTTAAGAGCCAACTGACGTACTTTTTGTGGAAGTTTGTAAGCATAGCTACGTGGGTTAGGACCGAAGACAGTACCACCACCACGGAATTGTGGTGAGCGGATTGAACCTTGACGGGCACGTCCAGTTCCTTTTTGACGCCATGGTTTTTTACCGCCACCAGATACGAGTGAACGGTTTTTATGAGCGTGTGTACCTTGACGGAGGCTAGCACGTTGTGAAAGAACGACATCAAATACTACAGTTTCGTTTGGTTCGATACCAAACACTGCATCGTTAAGTGTTACTTCACCAGCTTGTGTGCCGTCTTGTTTAAATAATGATACTTTTGCCATTATAATCTATCTCCTTTCCTTATTATTTAGATTTGATCGCTGATTTAATAACGATCAATGATTTTTTAGATCCAGGTACGTTACCTTTTACAAGGATAACGTTTTGTTCTGGAAGTACTTGTGCGATAACAAGGTTTTGTACAGTAACTTTTTTGTTACCCATACGTCCCGCAAGGCGTTTACCTTTAGGAACTTTGTTAGCCGCAACAGGACCCATTGAACCAGGACGACGGTGGTAACGTGAACCGTGAGCCATTGGCCCGCGTGATTGACCCCAACGTTTGATTGGTCCTTGGAAACCTTTACCTTTAGAAGTACCGGTAACATCAACGACATCTCCAGCTTCGAAAGTATCAACTTTAATTTCTGATCCAACTTCTAAGCCTTCGATTCCTTTGAATTCACGAATGAAGCGCTTAGGAGCTGTGTTAGCTTTAGCTACATGACCTTTGGCAGGTTTGTTAGACAAAACTTCACGTTTGTCATCGAAACCAACTTGAACAGCTTCATAACCGTCTGTATCGACAGTTTTAGTTTGAAGCACAACGTTCGGAGTTGCTTCGATCACAGTTACGGGGATTAATTCACCGTTGTCTGTGAAGATTTGAGTCATTCCCACTTTTTTCCCTAAGATTCCTTTTGACATGAGAATTACCTTTCTTATAATTTAATTTCGATGTTTACGCCACTTGGAAGATCAAGTTTCATCAATGAATCAACAGTTTTTTGTGTTGGTTCGATGATGTCGATCAAACGTTTGTGTGTACGCATTTCAAATTGTTCGCGAGAGTCTTTGTATTTGTGAGTCGCGCGGATAACTGTGTAGACGCTACGGTCAGTTGGAAGTGGGATTGGACCACTTACTTCTGCGTTTGTACGTTTTGCAGTTTCTACAATTTTTTCAGCAGCAGCGTCAAGGATACGGTGTTCGTATGCTTTGAGGCGGATACGGATTTTTTTAGTTGCCATTTTTTCTCCTTCGTCTATTTGTTAATAGGCTAGCTCAGCGGGAAAACCGACACTGAAGTATGGCAATACTTTCGGGTGTGTCGCAACCTCTCGCTTCGTCGCTAATACTGTAATTTTTACAGCACCTATCTATTCTACCAAAGCGACTTTGTCTTGTCAAGGGCATAATACCTTTTTATTTAATTTATTTTTAGCTCACTCATATGTCTTCTCTTTTACTTCTAGCCCTTACTTTACGTGAATATTTTGCGACAGAATAATTCACATGGCTTTAGAAATACTATATAATAGTAATAAATACATATTAATTAATATAGGAGAACTTATGATTAAAGAATTCAAAGAATTTATTTTACGTGGTAATGTCTTAGATTTGGCAGTTGGGGTTATCATTGGTGCTGCTTTTACGGCCATTGTCACTTCTTTGGTAAATAACCTTATCAACCCACTTATTGGTCTTTTTGTTCAAGATGGCGCTTTGACACAAATGTCAGTTAAGGTTGCTGGTGCAACTTTTGCTTATGGGGCTTTCTTAAATGATGTTTTAAACTTCTTGATTACAGCCTTTGTCATCTTCATTCTCATAAAAGCCATCAACAAGCTTTTCCCTAAGAAAGAAGAGCAAGAAGAAATTGTTTCTAACGATGAATTAGATACTCTGCGTGAAATCCGTGACCTTTTGAAAGAAAAAGAACTTTCAAAATAACATTACACACTAAAAACCTCTATTATAATAGAGGTTTTTAGTGTGTAAGAAAAGTTCTAACTTTCCTATCAAAATTGAATTTTAAAAAGACAAAGCGGAAAAAATTATCTGCAAGCACGGCAAACCAGATGCCTTCTAAGCCCAAGGTAAATGTTTGACTTAGAATATAGCCGAGACCCACACGTATAATAAGCATCCCTATAATTGTTGTATATAAAGGAAGTTTTGCATTACCTATTCCTTGAAAAGCCGCCGTATAAGTGGTCGTTCCAGTGACAAAAAAAGTTGCCAAAAAAGAAAAGAGGATAACTGTGTTACTTGAAGCTATAGCGACAGTGTCTGTCGTAAAAAGATTACTTAATGATGTAGAAACTAAGACAAGAAGCAAACCAATACTCAACATCATCCCTGTCGCTAGCCAGTAGGTTCTTTTAATATATGACTGAATGGCTCCATAGTTATGTTGTCCAAACTCTTGAGCCACCAAAATAACTGTTACGGTAGCTAAACCGAATGCCGGCATATAGTTAAACTGAGTAATACTTTCGCCGATCGCATTTCCTGCAAAAACCCGATTTCCAAGAGCAATAATCAGCACCATGATTACCAAATCTCCTAGACGCATCGCCAAACGTTCACCAGCGGCCGGAATTGTTAAAAAGATCAGTTCTCTACTGATTTTTTCAGAGAAAAAGTTTTTCGTAGGTTGTAAATCCTTATCTTTGAGTTTTTTCCAGAGATACAGAAGCGCTACGCCCCTCGAAAAGATTGCTCCTAAGGCAGCTCCCATAATTCCCATATGAAAAACAAATATCAAAAGGGCTGAGAGAGCGATATTTAAAATATTGGCAAAGAGACTCGCATACATGGGTGTACGGCTGTCCCCATTTGCTCTGATAATGGCTCCAAAACTGGTCATTAAAGCCAGCAAAATAATTGTCCCACCAACCAAAAGGAGGTACTCTTGACCTAAAGTCGCTACATCCCCACGTCCGCCAAAAAAGCGCACGAGAGCTTGTGCAAAAAGAGCCGTAAGAATCCCAATAGTCCCTCCCAGTAATGCAGTGAGCTTTACCCCTGCGTTCACCATTTTCTTTGACATTTCACGTGCAAGGAAGCTTGATAAAATTGTCCCTAAAGCTATGAAAACGGCCTGATAAACGGTGATAATATTATTGGCTAGTGACACACCTGCTACAGCTGTGAGTCCAATTCGGGTGACTAAAAAGGTATCACTAATCCCCACCAGCATCTGCAGAAAATTCTCAACTACGGCTGGGAGCGCAAATTTTAATATTTCTTTTGTAGATTTCATATCCCTAATAAATAAGAGCGCACCCTTAACGATACGCTCTTATTTTTTATCCTTCAACTTCTTCGATTTGGTGCAGATCAAGCTCTACTGGTGTTTCACGACCAAACATATCGACCATAACTTTAATCTTATCGTCGCCTAAGACTTCTGTGATTGGTGCTTCAAATCCTGAGAAGGCGCCATCAATGATACGTACACGTTTACCCACAAAGATATCAAAATCAATTTCACGTACAACTTTACCCATACCAATAAGGATTTCTTGAATTTCTTCTTCAAAAAGTGGCGTTGGTTTTGAACGGTTACCGTGTGACCCAACGAAACCTGTAACGTTCGGTGTATTACGAACGATAAACCAAGCTTCATCTGTCATGTTCATTTCTACCAAAACATAACCTGGGAAGAGATTTTCTTCAACATCTTTCATCTTACCGTTCACTTCTGAGCGAACTGTTTCTGTCGGAATTTCAACACGAAGAATTTTATCTGCCATGTTATAAAGTTCTGCACGTTCAAGTAAATCTTCTTTTACTTTTTTCTCGTAACCAGAATAAGTTTGGATAACAAACCAGCCTTGGTCAAAACTTGTTAATGTACTTTCGTCCATTGGAGTACCTCTTTATTGTTTTTTATTTTTTTAGTTTCAAATTTATGAGTTCATATTCTGAACGGATTGTATAAGAAAAAGGCTTTCGCCTCTTCTTTCATTATATCACTAATTACGTACAAATGGAAGCAGATGCTGTACAGCACTTGTGATACCATTTTGTGTTACCCAGTCAAAGATCATCAAAAAGATGAGGAAGAAAACTGTATATTCAATAACCATGAAAAAATCAATGACAGACTGCTTACGTGTCGGCCACGTTGTTAACTTCATTTCTTTGACAACACTTCCAATAAATTTAAACATTTGACTTATCTCGTTTCCTTATGCAAAGTATGTTTGCCACAACGTGAGCAAAACTTCTTGACTTCTATGCGTTTTTCTTTTGCTGTACCGGACAGTTGAAGAGAATAGTTTCTCGAACCGCACACCGTACAGGCCAATCCTGCTTTTTTTAACATGCTATTATTTTAGCAGAACTAAGAGAAAAATACAAATCTCTCTATTTTTTTGTCATATTTTCTAAGACAAGGCGTGTATAATTAATTGCCCCTTGGTCCTTCGGATGGATAGCATCACTATAGAACCATGAACTTTGATTTGCTGATAAGCCATGCCAATCGATGATTGTCAAGTTAGGATACTTCTTAGCCATCGCTTCTAATTGTTCATTGTTATTGCTTTCCCACGGACGTGGCATTTGATTATTAATCCAGAAGACCGGTTTATCACCAACTTCTTCCATAATTTTTTCCACGTAATTTGTATTGCCAACGGTCAGTGTGCCATTAGTTCCAAGACCAATTAAGACAGCATCTGCTTTTTCAACTGCTTCTTTATTCTCTGCTAAAATGGTCGCTCCACCATCTACTTGCTCACCAACAACAGCTTTTATCGTCATTCTTGGGAAGGCTTCCTGTAGAGTGGTTGACCCTGCAACCATCACAGAATCACCAACTGCAAAAATTTGCATCTTGCTTGCTCTTTCGGCAACCACTGGATCAACGCCATATTTTTCAGCGATAGTCTTTAGTGGCGTGCTGACACGGGCATTAGCAGCTTTTAAGTTTGCAGCTTCAAGCGCTTTTTGTTGCTCCATAATTCGAGCTTCTAACACTTGCTGATCATGTGGTGATTTTGGAGAAGTAAGAATCATAATGAGTGATACAAGCACTAAAACGGACACTAGGATTACGCGGACGGGTAAGGCGCGCCATTTTTCTTGCTTAATTTGCTCAACTTTTGTCATCACCCAAGGCCATAAGTTGCTGTAATCATAAGCAACGAGCGGACGTTCAATAAAGCGATATGAAAACTCAGATAAGGCAAAAATCAAGGCCAACTGCCAAATGACGTTGTACCAACTTGTCGGATTAACGACTTTAGCAGCAACTAAAGCAAAGACTGGTAATTGCCAGAGATAAATCCCATACGAACGTGAACCAATATAATCAAAAAGTTTACTTGAAAATATTTTATTTGCTTTCAAGCCCGGATGAACAACCAAAAGGATTAATAACATTGTTAAGAGACTGACAAACCAAAGGCCGCCATAGTAAGTCACTGGACTTTGCGCCGGCATAAAAACATATAAGATTAAAGTCAGTGCAAGCACGCCCCATAAAAGGTTACGTCCAAAAGCTTGTCCTTTTTTATTCAACTTGGCAGGCATTTTGTTCATTGGCCAAATGAAAGCCATACTTGCCCCCATCAGGAGACTAAAAATACGGGTATCTGTGCCATAATACACACGCGTTGGATCTTGCCCCACCTTATACTGAGCAATCATCAGAATCAATGAGAGAATGGCTAAAAAGTTTGTCAGAAGGAAACTGTGCTTCTTACTCCGAATGACCTTCACTAAAAAGATCATAATGAGCGGCCAGAAAATAAAGAATTGTCCTTCAATCGCCAGATAATATATATGCTTAAAAGGTGATTCTCCTGCAGCATCAGCAAAGTAGGATGATCCCTGCTGAATTTGCCACCAGTTTTGCACCATAAAAATACTTGAGAGAAAGTTTGACCTGAGGCCCTTCATCTGATTTTGTTGGAAGAAGAACAAATAAGGCGAAACAATCAAGAAAACAGCCAAGAGCATGGGGTAAATACGCTTGGCTCTTTTCCCCAAAAACTTAAGTGGTCTTATCTTTTTAGTTTTAGTATATTCTCTTAGTAGTGAATCCGTGACTAAGTAGCCGGACAACACAAAGAAGAGAACAACGCCTAAAAATCCCCCTTGGATTTTCTGTGGATAAAGATGATACAAAATGACAGCAAGAACCCCAAGGGTACGTAAGCCATTAAAACCTGTTACGTAGCGTTTTTTTGCTTCCAAAACTGTCCTCCTTCTAAAAAGTAAGATTCACTTTTATTATTCTCTTTTTATATTTTTATTTCAATAATTTTTTTCATATATTTGCAAGAAAAAGAGCCGTGCCATGACTCTTTTTCTCATCTATGCACTACCCTTATTTTATCACTTTTCATGCTGTTTTAGAACAATTTACCTACCGAAAAAACCAGTAATTTTATCCCAAACATCTTTGGTAGCATTTTTAGCATCATCTACTGTTTTTTGGAAATCAAATCCGCTGCCTTTTTCAGAAGAATCACTGCTAGAATCTTCTGTTTGTGGCATATTTCCTGAACTGTTTTGTGCACTTTGCTCTTGATAAACAATTGCATCTTGTTGATCACGCAGAGCTGTCCAAGCTGGAGTTATTGGTGCAATATTATGCATGGCATAGGCATTTTCAGCTGTAAAGGCGGTTCCATCTGTATAAGGAAGCAAATAGCTGGCTATATTCCGGAAGATGACTGAAGGTTGCCCCTCAGAAGAACCTTCTAGTTGTTGCTGCTCATTTGTCTCATTCGGGAAACCAATCCATAGTGCAATCGCAATATCAGGTGTATAACCAACCACCCATTGGTCAGTCGTATTATTTGTCCCTGTTTTACCTGCCATTGCATAGCTTGCCGGTGCAGCATTCCAAGCTGAACCGTTGGTAAATGTACCCAACATCATGGAATTCATCTTCTCTGCTACTTCTTTGGTCATGATCCGTTTTTGTGTCACGTTGGCTGTTGCGATTGTATCCCCAGCTGCATTTTCAATTTTAGTAATCAAATGCGCGCTGTTCATTACACCCTCATTCGCGAAAGTTGCAAAAGCTTGAGCCATTTCCCAAGGATTTGTTTCGACACCAGAACCAAGAACGGTTGATAAAGTGTTGTTTTCATCTTTTTTATTGAGATTCAAACCAAATTCACGCCCAACAGCATTCCCTTTTTCTGGAGTGATATCACGATAAGTATTAATAGCAGGAATATTGTAGGAGTTAGCTAAAGCTTGATACATCGGTACAGTACCCAGGTACTCTCCACTGTAATTTTGCGGTGTCCAATTGCCATAAGTTGTTGGTTTATCTTCCAATACTTTATCGATTGGCCAACCTTCTTGGACTGCGGGCAGATAGGCGATTAACGGTTTGATAACTGAACCTGTCGAACGTTTCGATTGTGTGGCATAGTTAAAGTCAAGGAAACTGTTATGGTCTTCTGATGTGACATTGCCGACAAGAGCCTCGACGCCACCAGTTTTCGGATTGATTGCCACCGAACCTGACTGTGCGTGCGTGCCATCTGCAGCTTGTGGGAAAAGTGCGGCATTGTCATAAGTGACCTGCATCCCTGCCTGCTTGTTTTGATCCAAAGTTGTATAAATCTTATAACCGTCATTCATAATGTCCTGCAAGCTAAGGCCATATTTGCGTTCAGCTTCCGCAATCACAGCATTGAAATAGCTTGGATACTTGTAAGCTTCTGACTGAGAAACATAAGTGTCTTTTACCCGAGAGGCCAGATCGACCGATGCATAACTGTCTGCTTCTGACTGCGTGAGATAGCCTGCACTGACCATGTTCTGCAGTACCGTATCTCGTCGCGGTGTCGCATATTTTCCGTCCTGGTAAAGTGGGTTATAAATTTCTGGACCCTTCAACATCCCCGCAAGCGTAGCGGCCTCATCTACGGTAACTGCATTTGCTGAGACTCCAAAGTATTTTTTACTGGCATCTTCAATCCCCCAAACACCATTCCCAAAATAAGCGTTATTCAGATACATTGTAAGAATGTCTTGTTTACTGTAATGTTTATTGATTTCTAAAGCGAGGAAAAATTCCCGGGCTTTACGGTCAATCGTTTGTTTCTGAGTAAGGTAGGCATTTTTGGCCAACTGCTGCGTGATGGTAGATCCACCACCAAAACGCCCCAAAGTAACAACTGCTAAGCTAAAGCGACTCAGATTAACCCCATGGTTCTTATAAAAAGTACGGTCCTCGGTGGCGACTACGGCATTTTTAATATTGTCACTTATGGCATCAAACTTAACTGTTGTTCCTTTACTTCCATAAAGTAATCCTGCTTCATCACCATTTTTGTCCACAATTTGAGTTTGCGCATCAATGGATTTTTGCAAGATGGATACATTGGCCGTTTTTGCCAAATAGAACAAATAAGAACCAACAGCAAGAATCATAACCAAAATAGCAATAATAGTAATTTTAGTTAAATTATACTTTTTCCAGAAACGTTTTACTGGACGTAAAAATTGCCTTATTTTTTCTGTATAAGGCGCCATCATTCTTAAATATTTTTTTATGCCTTTAAGGTCTTCAAGCGGAATTTCCGCTTCTTTCAGCTCTTTTTCTTCTTCATTATTATTTTCTATTTTTTTAGATGATTTCTTGTTTTTAGCACGACGACTAAAATTTTGATCTTTTTCTGACATGATTTTTTAAAAATCCTTTTGTATTCTATATTTTGCCTATTCTAACAAAAAAGCCTTTGTGTTACAATATTCTATATGAAATTTAGTTTAATTTTACCAAAAAAAATTAAAAAGCAAAGTGTTTCGCATTTACTGGAGCACACTTGGCTCGTTCCACGCAAACAAAGACACCTTTTACGAACCAAAAAACATGTCTTCCTTAACGGCACATTGGCAGACTGGGAGGATTCTATAAAGCCCCAAGACGAAGTTACTCTTATTTTTGATGACGACGATTTCAGGCAGCTGGAGGTTCCCGTAGGCAACCCTCATCTTGCCGATATCCTGTATGAAGATGAACACCTTGTTATTGTAAATAAACCCGAAGGCATGAAAACTCATGGCAACACTGCTGAGGAAATTGCCCTACAAAATCACGTGACAGCTCGCCTGAAGAGCCCCGTACATGTCGTTCATCGCTTGGACAAGGAGACCTCTGGAGCAGTCCTCTTTGCCAAAAACCAATTAATTCTGCCCATTCTGGGTAAAATGTTTGAGGAAAATAAAATCCATCGCTCTTATTTGGCAGTTGTACAAGGTTATTTTAACGAAAAAAGCTTAACTCTTAATAAAAATATTGGAAGAGATCGGCACGACCGAAAAAAATATGCCACCAGTAAAAATGGAAAAAGAGCCATTACTCATGTGACTGTACTCGAAAAAGAACACAACCACTCCCTTGTAAGGTGTACTCTTGATACCGGCCGTACGCACCAAATACGAGTTCACCTTTCCAGTGAAAGGCATCCTATCGTCGGTGATCCCCTCTATAATTTAGCGTTAAAAAAACAGCGCTTGATGCTTCACGCAGAAAAAATATATTTCCTTCATCCTTTCACAGAGGAATTAATAGAAATTAAAGCATCTAGCCAGACTTTTCAACAAGGCAAAAAAAGCCTACTTTCGAAAAGTAGGCCTTAGGAGTTTTATGAAAAGATTTTTTTAGGAAGGTCTTTATTATAGTGGACGCTTCTTAAAATAAGCTTAAGTCTTATTTAATTGTTTCTTTCAGTGATTTTAGGTTTTCTTCCATAATTGTCAGGTAACTTTCACCTGATTTTTTTTGTTCATCGGTCAATCCCTCAACAGGGTTAATAACCAACAACTTGGCTCCTGCTTCCTTGGCTAAAGTCTCCGCTAGCTTACTGCTAGAGTTATCTTCAAAATAAACAGTATTTAAATTTGCTTTTTGCATCTCATTTTTCAGTTTAATCAATGTTGCACTTGAAGGTTCTGCTTCAGGATCAAGGCCTGTAATGGCAATTGTTGTCAATCCATAATCACGGCCCAGGTAGCCAAAAGCTTCGTGCTGTGTGATAAACGTTTTATTTTTAGCATTTTTCAATTGATCAAAGTCTTGATCTATTTTTTTCAACTTTCCAATATACTCATCAGCATTTTTAGTGAAATCTTCCTTATATTCAGGGAATTTTTTTGATAATTCATCTGCGATATAGCGGACTTCAAGTAAGGCTGCTTTAGGGCTTACCCATGTATGCGGGTCATCACCAATTTTTTCTACGGGTGTACTTGCTTCTATTTTAACACCTTTATTTTTTACAGAAGGGGCCCATTTTTCAAGGTATTTTGAATTATAAATAATAGCATCTGCATTTGTCAAAGTAGTCATGTCTTTTGCACTTGGCTCAAAATCATGTGCTTCTTGATTAGCAGGAACGATATTAATAATGTCAACTTTATCACCAACGACAGCTTTCGTAAACTCATACATTGGCTCAAATGTTGTCACAATTTGTGGTTTCTCACTTGCTGTTTTTTGACAAGCTGTCAATAATAGCAAGACTGGGATAAGGAATAGAAGGGTATATTTTTTCATAAAGCTAGTATAATACAAATTTAAAACAAAGTCAACCGGTTAACTACCAGTTAACTATTTTTCATTTGTCATGTTTTTCACGCTGTATGATCTTTTCTCTTAACTGCAGTTGGAGTTGATTCCGTTGCAATAAGCGTTGTTTTCTAGCATTAATAGCTCCTTGCAAATAATACTGTAAAAGCAAGCTGAAAAGAAGGGAGATGACTAGTGTATAGAGTAAAATACTGGCTCTTAACTTTCTTTTTCTGAGAACTTGTAAAGAAATATGCGGTCTCCTCCTTTTTCAAAAGACAATATAATTTTTACCTGCCCTCCCTCCTGGCTAATTTTAGCATTTTTTATATGATGGATCATGGGTTGATAACCTCCCCCATTAGCATTAGTTTTCCGAAAATCGCCTTTAGAGGAAAGCCCAAATCTTAGATTAACATGTTTGCGTACATAAAGATAGTTATTTTCTACCTTATCTAAGCTTGCTCCCTCAAGTTCGCTTCTCAGTAGACTGCAAAAAAGTTGCCAATCTTGGGTGTGATCTATTGTTGCTCGTTTTACTTCTTCATGAAAAATTTTAGTAATATCTAGAAAAAGGGAAAAAGTACCTACTAACACGAGTAAAGCAAGGAGTGATTCCAGGAGAGTAAAGGCTGTAACTTTAATTTTTTTCAAGAACAATCAATACCTTTCCCGACTCACGGATAGTCATTTGCGAAGTAGTTTCCTCAATCGAAATCTCCACACCATTTAATTTCAAATGCTTTTTCCCCGTATCTATTGCCATATGAGCGACATTTAAGGCTTCGATATCCTTATTTTCCATCTCCGTTTGTTTCTTAACCTGAATAACTTGTTCTAAAATAACCGTGACGAAAAAGACAAGCAAACTCATAGCAATTAAGCTCTCTAATAGAAGATATGATTCAAGTGATTTTTTTCTTATATTTCTCGCTTCCAATTTCCAATTGATAAGAGATGGTTTTTTTCTGATAAGGAAGAAATATTGTAATTTTTTGTAGGCTCGAGTTGCCTGATTTTTGATCAAAAGTAATAGAAAAATCATTTATTTCAACCTCCTCTGGAACTTTCAGCACTTCCTCTTGGCTGTATAGTGTGCCATTACTCGCACTCAATGTCTGTTGCTGTCCCTTTAATCCTGCCATACGCTGGGTATCCTTATAAAGTCGCTCAAATTGTAAAATAAAAATCTCTGCGCGTGCTATCCTGACACTTTGTTTGACCGAACCTGAAAAGAGAAAAAGAACAGAAGAGCAAAGGAAAAGGACTAGTAAACTCTCTAGTAAGGTCAAAGCTTTAATTCGATACATTACGTTTTGCATTAGGGTTCTTGGTATAATAATCATTGTAGCTATCGGCTTGTTTTTGCGTAATTAAACCGTCGGAGACAAGCTTCCCTAAGTTAGGACTATCCTGTTTATCAAGTTGATAAAGTTCGGCTTGACCTTCGACAACCTTAACAACCGCTGTTTGACCCGTATTTTGGATATTCTTCTTTTCTTTAGCCAAATTTGGGACAAACAATAAAAGTAACACACTGATAATAAGTAAGACGACAAGCATTTCAATCAAAGTAAAAGCTTTGAGTCTCTTTTTTTTCATTCATTCCTCCATGTTCTTTCAAATCAAGTTTCCCATATTGCTATATATAGGAAGTAGCATTGCCGCATAAATTAAAATAATCAACAGCGCCACGAGCAAGAAAACGATAGGCTGGATAAGTTGCATTGCTCTTTCCATCCTTTCAAAAAAGAGCGACCAGTTTTCTTCAGAAAAAATCATTAACTCTTTCCCTAGCTTGGACTTTAGTTCACCATATTCCACAATTAATGAGAGCTCCTTGGTAAATATGGGGTAAAATCGAAGAGCATCTTCAAACTTCTGACCACTATCTAATATTTGAAGAAGCTCAAAACCGAATTCTTTGAAAATTCGACTTTTTTGTTCTTGCATAATAAAACAAATCTGACGTAAATCGACAGCTTGAGCAATTAAGTTTCCCCATTCTCTTGCAAAATAAGCTGTCAAATAAAGCTGGACAAAACGGCAACAAAAGGTATTTTGACCATTAGCCTCAGCGCTTCTAAAGCAGTTTTTTTCTTCCAATAGTATCTGCACAGATAAAAGAAAACGAACAAACTGAAGAGCCACCCTAAAAAGAGGGTCGGAAGATTCTGTATGGCATAAGTTGCTAATCCTTTGTTTTCTTCCAGTTGGGGCAGTAAATAATTTTTCAATCCAAGCATAATAAAGATTAGAAATGCCAGAAGAACAATCGGATAAGTGGCAACTTGGATAAGCTTTTTGCGGATGTTCAAAACACGTATCAGTTTTTCTTCAATCAATCCTAAAGTATACTCAACATTCCCATGAGACTCAGCCAAAGAGAGCTGAGTCACAACATCCTCATAAAAATTTAGCTTCGCCAAAATACCAGAGAAACTTTTCCCATTAAGTAAACCTTCACGCATTTTGGAAATAAAGTATGCTTCCGTAAGACCCGATCGTTCAAGAAAATCAATAATTTCAGAGAGGTGAAAGCCACTTTTGAAAAGATTATTCATGAGTTGAATGAGCTTAATCTGCTTTGCTAAACTCAATTTTTTCGCGCGCAGCTGCAACAGCTGAGATAAATCCATCTGCAACCAACTGATCAATCTGGTCATTCCATTCGTCTGGTTTCCATTCTTCAAACTTTTCCTTTTCACAAACAAGCAATCCCTTTCCTGCAATTAATCGTTGATAAATCACCCGCTGAAGACTGGATTGTAGCTCCCAATCACTTAATCCAAGTTCTTTTAAGCGTGCAATTACACCTGATATTGAGCGTGCATGAACAGTAGAGAATACTGTATACCCAGTCAAACTTGCACGAAGAACAGCTTTTGCCGTTTGACTATCCCTAATTTCACCAACAATAAGTAAATCAGGTCTGTGTCGCAGCGAAAGCTTAATCAAGGCATCATAATCATTCCCTATTACTTTATTGACTTGAAGCTGTAAAAATTCAGTTTCTACTAACTCCACAGGATCTTCTATACAAATAACTTGTTGATTTTTAAAATGCTCCCTTGCAAATTTGTACATAAGACTGGTCTTACCTGAACCTACAGGACCTGAAAAAAGGTAAAGGCCTCTTCCCCCAATAATAGTATTAAAGATCTCTGAATTCCAAAAATGAAGTTGGTTTTGCTGATGATGCAAGAGTCGAATAACCAAGCTTTCTTGACCATGAAAATCACCGACAGTAGATAAACGTAAGCGCTGCTCACCTTTATCTAAGATATAAGTGCAAGCCCCCAACTGTACTCGTCTACTTTCTCCTAGATTCATACCAGATAAAAATTTCATATGAGCAATCAGTGCTTGCCCTTGCTCAAGGGTGAGTTCTCCTTCAAACCTCCTTTCTGTTGTTGTACGAAAATAGAGAGAATACTTTCCTTCTAATGCTACTAAATAAAGATCGTGCACCATCTGATCTACTGCTTTTTGTAAAAGGTTTTTTGCCAAAACCTGTATCATGATTGACCTCCTTAGCTAAGCTTACTTATTAACACGATAAAGTTAGCAAGTCATCACAATTTTTTTGAAAAAATGAGCAGATAATTTATAATAAGCTTTGTTGCTTACTTGATACCCTTTCTCAATGCATAATAGAGGCAAGAGTAATAAAAAAACCTGCCCAAAGGCAGGTTCAAAATTTTCAATTAGAATTTTTTACGTTTACGTGCAGCTTCTGATTTACGTTTAGCTTTTACAGAAGGTTTTTCGTAGTGTTCACGTTTGCGGAGCTCTTGAAGAGTTCCAGCTTTTGTTACTGAACGTTTGAAACGGCGGAGAGCGTCGTCAAGCGATTCATTTTTACGAACGATAGTTTTTGACATTGATTTCACCCCATTTCATTTTCGTATTTACTCTTAAAGAGCACTCCTAACATTCTATCAAAAGGCTGTATATTTGTCAACTAGATGTATAAAATAAAAAAAGCAGATTGTCTCTGCCTTTTCGCTTATTGTACGGAGTAGTTTGGAGCTTCTTTTGTAATTTGAACATCGTGTGGGTGAGATTCTTTCAAACCAGCACCTGACATTTCGATAAATTGTGCTGACTCATGTAAAGCAAGGATATCAGCTGCTCCAGTGTAGCCCATACCTGACTTCAAGCCACCAACCATTTGGAAAACGATATCGGTCGCTGTACCTTTATAGGCAACCCGACCTTCGATACCTTCAGGAACCAATTTATTTGCTTCATTGACAGAGCCTTGGAAGTAACGGTCGCTTGAACCTTTCTTCATTGCTGCAAGTGAACCCATACCACGGTATGTTTTAAATTTACGCCCTTGGAAGATTTCGAATTCACCTGGTGATTCGTCTGTACCGGCAAGCATTGAGCCAAGCATTACTGCATCTCCTCCTGCTGCCAAAGCTTTAACGATATCGCCAGAGTATTTGATTCCTCCATCGGCGATGATTGTTTTACCGTATTCACGCGCAACTGCTGCCGCATCATAAATAGCTGTGATTTGTGGCACACCAACACCTGCGACAACACGTGTAGTACAGATTGAACCTGGACCAATTCCGACTTTAACAACATCAACACCAGCTTCAAAGAGTGCGCGTGCACCTTCACCAGTGGCAATATTCCCTGCAATCAATGTACGTTCTGGGAAATGTTCACGAATTTCTTTGATTTTACGTAATACACCTGCCGAATGACCATGTGCAGTGTCAATGACAATAGCATCGGCACCAGCTGCAAAGAGAGCTTCAGCACGATCAAAAGTATCAGAGGTTACACCAACAGCCGCAGCTACTAAAAGACGACCTTGACTATCTTTTGCGGCGTTAGGGAATTCAATCACACGTTCAATATCTTTGATTGTAATCAAACCTGCAAGCTTACCGCTCTCGTCAACCAATGGTAATTTTTCAATCTTGTGTTTTTGAAGTGCTTCTTCAGCTTCACGCAATGAAGTTCCCACAGGTGCTGTAATCAAGTTTTCAGAAGTCATTACATTCTTGATTTCTTGATTGTAGTTTGAAACAAAACGAAGGTCACGGTTAGTCAAGATACCCACAAGCTTGCGATTTTCCAAAGTTTCAACAATGGGTACACCCGAAATACGGTAAGTCGCCATCAAGTTTTCCGCTTCTTCAATCTTATGCTCAGGTGTCAAGAAGAATGGATCAGTAATAACACCAGATTCTGAGCGTTTTACTTTGTGCACTTCTTCAGCCTGTTCAGCAATGCTCATATTTTTGTGGATAACACCAAGTCCACCTTGACGTGCCATTGAAATAGCCATTTTACTATCTGTTACAGTATCCATTGCAGCAGATATCATCGGAATATTCAATGTCAAGTTCTTCGCTAGTTTGGTACTCATGTCTACCTCGTTTGGCAGTACATGTGATTCCGCTGGAATCAATAACACATCATCAAAAGTGTAACCCTTCTTCAAAAACTTTGTTTCCCAATTTGACATTAAATCTATCCTCCAAATATATATTTTTACTATTCTATCACTATCTTTTAGGGATTTCAATGATTTTTCACCATATTTGTCAATATTTTTTCGCAAAAGGCTTTAATTGAGTTAAGGTTTTTGTTAAAATAAAAGATGTGTAAATAAAGAAATAATAATGAGGAAATAATGATCAATTTAAGAAAAGCAGCCGTATTTACCGGTTTATGTTTCATCGCGCTTGCTGCTCATGCAGCACAAGCAGATACTGCTGAAGTACCTGTGGACAATCACCCAATGGGGTATTACGCTGAAGTACAAACCGAAGAAAATCCAATGACCGCTCCTATTGATGCTCAAGGAAACTTAGCGCCCGTCGATGAAGATGGGCAAACAGTAAAGGAGGAAATCCAAGAGGATACTGAGACTCCAAAAGTTTCCAGCAGGGTTCGTCGCGCTATTGCTGACGATGCGGAGACAGCCCAAGCCAGTTTAAGAAATGCCCCCTCTGACCTGGTATCCAATGATACAAGTCTACCACGAAAAGATGCTGTCGACATTGCTTCGTGGCAAGATTGGATGACACAAAGTGATTTCAATCAACTTAAAGCACAAGGTGTTAAGACAGTGATTGTTAAACTGACGGAGAGCACAACCTACATTAACCCAGCAGCTAAAGCCCAAATTCAAATGGCTAAAAATGCCGGACTAACTATTGCTGTTTACCACTTTTCACATTTCTCAGAATCAGGAAAAACGGCTCAAGCGACTGTTAACAATACTGCACGAGCAGAAGCTAATTTCTTTGCAAATGTTGCTAAACAGTACGGTCTTTCAACAAGTACTGTCATGATTAACGATGCCGAATATGTTCCAAAAGATAGCGTGGGAACCATGCCTTACTGGGACTGGACGGTTGCCTCACAAAACTTTGCAGATCAACTTAAAAAGCAAGGCTTTGTAAGTACACGTCACTATGCTTCAAAAGCTTGGGCAGTGGATGGTGTTGGACAAATGGAACCAAGTAAGTTGGGGGCAAAAAACATGTGGATCGCTCAGTATCTGTATGGAAAACCAAGTGCTTCTAATCTTCAAAATACTCAGTTTGGTTCATGGCAGTATACAAGTCAAATGTACTTTACAAACTTCAGCAGACGTAGCCCATTGGATGTAAGCATTGACTATGCAAATATTTTCAGTGGAGATTTACCAAGAATCTCAGTGAAGTTTGTTAATCTCCCCGTGAAAAATCCAAATCCTTCCCCATTTAAGGATATCTCTCAATCTATTTATAAAAACTATATCAACTGGAATTATAAGGTAGGAATCACCACTGGTTACACACCAACTACTTATAAACCCGATTATTATGTTACTCGTGGTGAGATGGCCGTATTTCTTCACCGTTTAGCTGGATCGCCAGCTTATACCCCGCCATTCAATGTTTACACTGACGTTAACCAATACAAAAATCAAATTCTTTGGTTAACTGCCGCAAACATTTCAAATGGTACTGCGCCACACTATAATCCTAACGGCAATGTAACACGAGGACAAATGGCTGCTTTCTTACATCGTACTGCAAAAGCCATGGGGAAAGCCCCTGCCTCAGGAACATACACTTCGCCATTTACAGATATCAGCAACAATATGTTCAAAAATGATATCAATTGGTTAAAAACAAAAGGAATCACCACTGGTTACACACCAACTACTTTCCGACCTGATGCTCCAGTTACACGTGGAGAGATGGCCGCATTCCTTAATCGTTTCTACAACACTTTTAAATAATAATAAAACTCTGCGTGAATCACGCAGAGTTTTTGTTGTAAAATATATCATCATTTTTAAAATATAAGTATAAGTGGAATAAAAAGGCAGCTCTTAATAAAGGTCCGCCTTCCATATCAATCATTATTTTTATTAAAGTTTCCAAACAAGAAGTACTCCAATAAAGATAATAAATAATATAATCAACATTATTGGAATAATGATACTTTTTATATTTATACTTAAATTACCTATATCAGAAGTAACAGATAAGGCATTAAACTCATTTGTACCGGCAATATAGCCAGGAATCTGTCCATTAAGCTTCATAGCTTGTTCTGTAGCAAAGCCGATTGAATCGGAATTTCTAGGTGACTGTAAGTTATTTTTATTATTATGTACTGTAAAATAATGAGGTTGATCTACTTTACTATATCCCTCTGGTGCTTTAACTTGCATAACAAAATATTGTTTGCCTTGTCCCAAACCTCTTATACCTAAAAGTGATTGATTTCTAGACTGGATTGCTTGAAAATCTCTATCCCAATTTTGTGAATTAACAGCCATTGGTATCGCTTGATTATCATCTAAGTTATAAATATTGCCACCACTCAGTAGAATATAATCATCAAGATTAAGATGCGAAAGGTTGCTTTGTTCAACTTCCTTCCAGCCTTTATCAGAGGAAATATAATATTTATCAGCTTCTTTTTTACCCAACACATATTGAGCACCACTGATAAGTTTATTTTTTTCACCATCAATCATAACGAAGTTTATACCTGCAGAACTCAGAGGAGCAGATATTATACTTGCCGCACCAACTCCTTCTCCTACTTGAACAGTAATTTGAAAACTTGAAGGTTGTTTAACATTTGAACCGTCTTGCATGTTAAAATTATGTAAATTCAACTGAGCAGTAAGTGGTAATGTATTAAACAAGAAGTTTACTTCTTCTGGTACATTTGGTGATACTGATAGTGTCCCTGTAATCGTAATATCTTCATCACTTCGAGGTAATGTATAGTAATTTTCGTTAGTATAAGTACTCTTCAACTTCTCAGAAGTCATAGAAAATACTTGTTGTTGGAGCAGCTCATAATTATCACTAGTCACAGTTAGCCCTTGATAATAAGCCTCTGGTATCACTGAAGGTAATAAAGATTTTTTTTGCAGTGGAACTGAGGAGCTATCAATAACTACGTTTGGTGGAGTTTGGATACTAAATACTTGCTCGCTTTCCTTAAGCAAATCTTTTGAGATTGTTATTTTATAGCCAATCTTTTGATTGTTCTCTAAAATGTAAGCTCCAGAGGCGTTCTGAGAATTTTCAGGTATCCCTGTAAACTCTAACGAGATACCGCTGCTAGTACCATCCAAATCAACAGATATATTTTGATTATTAGAAGCTAAGTCTACAAAACTAATAATCATAGCATTACTGATAACCGCAAGAAGTCCCCTTTCAGCTTGTGCAGAACCTTTTCCATTCTCATCAGTTATGAGGGATTTTATATCACTCATAGTTTTATGGGAGGAACCATTAAGAAATTGAAAAATATCAAAGTTAGACTGAAATAATATTTGTATTATTTTTTTTGCTTCTTCAGAAGAATGCGTTATTCCCTGTCCCACTCTTAATCCATCGCCTAAGTTAATAAAATTTTCCTTATTGGTCAAAGATGTATTCCAAATAACACTTTTTTCTAGTTCATTAGGAATATTCCCCTTCATTATATTTTCATAAGCTGTTTGAATATTTTCATATGCAATACTTGAAGATGCAGCTGGTTCTCCTTGCTGGGTGGCTGAGATATTGAAAGTTACCTCTCCATTATCTGCCTCTGTGGCATAAGTGCTCTTTACTGAATAAACGCTGATTAGCATTACAAACAAAAGAGAAAATACTTTGATGTAATTTTTATTTTTATAAAATGTCATCTGTTTATCCTCTCATATCAATAAATAATCCATGCATGTTTGACAACGTATTGGTAACAATCAGTGTATTTGAAATAATAACAATAATTATCATAAGAACAACCACTATTCTCTTCGGCTTTATTTTTAATTTAAATGCCTCATTTCCCATAAAAAGAGAAAGAAGTAATAGTACAGGAGTAAAGTACCTCCCTTGTACACCATAAATTTGGCCTGATATCGCATTATTGTAAGAAATAAAAGCCATATATACAACTAAAATAGAAATGCCAAACACTCCCAATGCTCCAAATGAAATCACTTTTGATTTCACATACTTATCTTCAACTAATAGAATACATATTAATAAAGCGAACCAAACCCCTGCTATCCAAAAAGGTATACCATTTGTCATTCTGTTAGTCTGGGCTAAGAGTGTTTGGCTAACTTGACTCGATGTCGGAGTACTAAGAATACCAAATGATGCCCAAAGTCTTGAAACAACATAGCGCACACCTCCATTACTATGTGTCCAATAATAGAAAGCACCACTTCCAACTATAAAAGTCAGAAAAGAAACAACTGCTATCACTCTATATTTACTCTTCTGACGCACAGCATCATCTCCATAATAATTAGAGATTAAATAATTAACAAGGATAATGGCTGGCATGGCAAACAACAAAAGAAAATTTGTTTTAAACCACAAAACGCTGGTCACACCTAAAACTGCAAGTATTGGTAGCTCTTTCCTCAATACTAACTTAGATCTAAGTGACATATTTATCATATAAGCTATGAGAAATGCAACCCAAACAAAATTAATAGCATCATAAGACAAGCTAGCAAAAGAAATAATTGCTACCGGACTCAACATTACACAAGCAAAAAGAAGTTTACCTTTTTTTACCCATTTAATAATGAAAAACATCATCGTAGCACATACTATAAGATTAAATAAGCGAGCAACAACTGTCATTACTCCAAGAGAGGGATAAATATGATACCCTACCCAAACCCCCAATGCAGGAATAATGTGTCCCATATAATCATAGTTAAATTTACTACTAAGAGCATTTATTTTTCGAGGAACATCCTCTTGTGGAATAATTTGAACTTTTTGCAAATAGAATTGTTGAAAGTGAGTCCCGTTCTGATAAAATTGCTTTTGATTATCCATACCTGATCCCACAACATATTCACCATAATTGGAAAGGTTTACAGGAAGATCAACCATAGCACTCGAAGCTGCAAAATGATATTGTCCATCTTGCTCATGAAAAATAGGCATAGCTATCGAAAAAATAATACCAAACAACAATGCCAGCACGATATAAATTTTATGAACAGGCAAATTTTGTTTCGATAACTTCCTTAAATTTTTAGATACATATTCCATCTATACTTTTCATCCTATATCTATTTAGTGATTTACTTCAGTAATACTAATTTTAAATTTCTAATTTTTCTTTCTTAGACGAATGATACTCTTGATGTCAGCAATAATTGGAGCTTTTAGTAGCCACACAATTAGAGCATACATACTTGTTCCGAGCACCGTTTGAATAATATAGTTTATCACACTTACATTCATCAACTGGCCTAAATTAAATACAACAAAAAAGGTCGCTAAGCCCGCAAGAAGATACTTCCAAAAGCCATGCAGTATTTCCCTCAAAGAAAAAACATCGCGTATTGACCATAACTGATAGAGAACCACAGCTAATTCAGTTAACACGGTTGTTATTACTGCGCCCATCACTCCAAAAAGAGGAATCATAATAAAATTAAAAATAACGTTAACCACTAGGCCAATAGAAACAGATACCGTGTATTCTTTTGTTCGATTTGAAGCTAATAAATATTGATTACCAGCAACTACAGCTATCCCGACAAAGAGGATCATTATACTTTGAACAAACATCAAAGAGCCAACTTCTTCAAAATCTTTCCCAAAGAAAAATACCGCAAATGTTTGTGAAACCCCCATAATCCCTGCCATGATTAAAATAGATAATGTTGCACTTAAATTAAAGGACTTTAAAGTTAAACTTTTAATCTCAGAATGTCTTTTTTCCGAAAAAAGACTCGATAAGCGGGGCAAGAAAGCCGAAGCAAAGCTAGAAACTAAAGTAAAAGCTGTACGAATAATCATATCCGACTGGCTATAATAGCCAGCACTCACAACACCATCCATAATTCCTAGCATTGTTTTATTTAAGGACAGATAAATCGTCATCGTTATTTGTGGTAAAAAGAGTAGTAGGGTAGGTTTTAAGTGCCTTAGGATATTAAGTTCTCTAAATTTTACAGGAACAAATTCTTTTTTTAAAAACGGCCAAACAGTAAGATTACCTAACAGGGGAGCTAACATGGTTAAGAGAATATATATCCATAAATCATCTGCTGTTTTAACTAGTACAAATGTTAAGATAAGGAGGAGTAAACGAGCAATCGTATTTCTTACAACTAGTATCCGAAAATTCTCTACACCCATGAAATACCAAGAAATATCTAATGCTGAACCTAATAATGCAAGACCTTGAAGCATGAAATAAATCTTCAAGTCTCCTTGATACATTGAAAAAATCAAATAAGGTATAGAAGCAATGAATATGGCTATAAACTTTAAAATAACCAATTCATAAAAGACCTTACTTTTTTCTTCAATATTTCTTTGATTATAGGCAATCTCTCGATTCCCATACAACTGAATACCTAACCCGCCCGCTAACACGAAATACATCACAATAGAGTAAGTATAAGCATTTATCCCTATCCCTGTGGCTCCAAGAACCCTAGAAACATAAGGAGTTGTAATCAGGGGGACAATTATGCTTAACATCTGATAGACTGTACTATACAGCATATTCTTAACAAATTTCATCTCTTTATTAGTTGAAAATGTTTATAAAAAACACTACAACGTACCATCCTATCTAATATTTATTTCTCAAAACCACTCTTATTAGGTAACTTATTTGTAAAAGCAGTATTCATTTTGTTTACAATATCATCAAAATCTTCTTCAGCTACAAAATCTCCGTCTTCTAGACAAAGTACTTTATATTTTGATTTAAATAATTTTTCAAAATCAACATCTTTTCCTAAATTAACTAGGCTCCCAAATTTAAAAGAATTCATTGGTTCGAATTGATTTGTTGCACGTGCATAATCTGCAATCGCCCAGTTAGAAATTCCTCTCACATCTTGTGAATTTCTAAATTTCCCCTTACTCACAAAATCAAAGTATTCTGGTAATGCCTCTCTAAATTCACGATATATCGTTTTTGTCAGTGGAAGAGTAAGATGGTCCGCTCTAAAACCTAGAAATTTTCCGTAAAATTTTAAAATTGGTAACAAATACAGATTTGATAATGCAGCAAATAGCCCATTCTTCAATGAAAACATCTTAGGATTTATCAACCATTTTGTATCAGCAACCTTATTTACAGCTAAAATATTATTGGCAAACAGCGCCAGAGTTGGCATAAAAGGAGCATGCATAATTTGTAATTTTGGAAGACCATTTTCAAAAAAATCAGTAGGTTGAGTTGGTGCATTCAAAAACATATCATCGTTAAAATTAACAAATTGCTCCGCAAGACCTGGAATTCTATCAAAATTCAACTCAATTGGATTTGTATTAAAAGTTGGGAGGTATTCTTCTGGTATAAAATCTCGGTGATTAACAATATTAATTTTGGGATTTTCTGTATTCAACCATTCTGGAATATGTCCCCAAGTCACAATATGAATCTTATTCACCCAAGGAGCGAATTTCTCAATAGAGCGTAAAAGAAAGTGAAAGTTGTCCATATTTCTATACCTGCTATCGCCATTTTCTTGTGTTACAACTCCTTGAATTTTTTCACGATAATAATTTCTCTCTTTTATCCATTCTGGATCTGCTCCATCTAAATAAGTAATCACAAAATCTATCTTATCAGCCATCTTCAACTCCTATTACTCTCTTAACTATTTTTCTAACTTAATCTTCTGCCATACTCTCTGTATATTAACTTTAAAAATTCAGAAAATCAATTATGAAACATATCTACTTATTTATTCATCATAAGGTGTTCTCTTACAATTTCACTTAAACTTCTATATTCTATTTAAACGAAAACATGACCTTTTCCGAACACATTTAACTATTGAAGAATTTCTTCCCAAATAGATATAATCTTTTCTACACTAAACATATCTGATCTTTCCTTCGAAAGTTTCCCATACTTGGTTTTTAAATCTGGTGAATTTTGAAATTGTTTCAACTTAACTACAAACTCTGCAACGTCTCCTTGCTTCACCAAAACTCCATACTCACCTTTATTCAAAACTTCAGCTGAACCTGAATTTTTCATGGCTATAACTGGTAAGCCAAAACTCATTGCCTCAGCAAAAACCAGTGGGAATCCTTCAAAGCGGCTTGTACTAATAAATATGGAACTATCTTGAAAATGTTTTTTTAAATCATTTCCACTTTTAGCACCATGCCATTGAATTTTTTTATTTAGCTTTCTCTTTTTTATTTCATAAGCAAAGCGTTTTTCTTCAAAAAACAGACCTTTCCCTGCAACTTGAATGCTCCAATTATCATCCAGTTCTTCAGCAATATCTAGCAAATAGTCCAAACCTTTAGTATGATAATCAATCCTTCCCACAAAACTAATTTTATTACTTTTTAAATTAGCTTTCTCTGTATGAGATTCAATTGTTAATGGATTATGCATTACCCTTACTTTTTCAAGGCCCATACCATTTAAAGTTAATCTATCTTCCTCAGTTAAGACACATATCAAATCAGAATACTTATAACTATTCACTAATCTACTATAACTTTTCCCATACAAAAAAGTTTTATACATTGTAACATTGAAATGTAACCACGAAATCAATTTAACATCTGGTAGTTGCTCTTTTAATTCTTGCGCTACTACAGCCCACTGCTCAACTAAAACCACCGTTTCTATATTATTTTCTTTAACATAGTCCACCAAATCCTTAACCATACTAGGATTTGGTATGACTGTCATATCAACAGGCTGCCTCAAAATATATTTTTGAATACCAGTTTTAATAAGTATGCTTCGAAATTGGCTGTGAGTCATGGCATTTTTTGCAAAAATAATTTCTGGTTCTACATGAAAATAGCTTTCAACTTTTCTCATAGAAAAAAAAGTAATATCGAATTTTTTTCTATTCAAATTATTAGCAATTACGCTTTGTACTCGCATAGAGCCACCCATGCGTAAATCTCCAACAGCAAAAGTTATTTTCTTCATTTCTAAATATTTCCTTTTTGATTATTCACATAAATTTTCATAAGAAGCTGAGTCATATTCTCACCCCAGTATCGACGAAACATATCATACTCTTCTTTTTCTCTATTTTTGTCAATAGTATTTGCACTTGTTTCTGAATCACTGTGAATACGATGAGCCATTAACCTTTCTGGCAAATATTTGATATAACCTGGTCGACGCATAATTCGCTCCCAAGCATCCCAATCTAAAGCCATTCGAAGTTCTTCATTGAACTTAAAATCACTCAGACGTTCCATATTATAGGAGACAGCAGGACAGCAAATAAAGTTACCAAAAGAATAAACTCTACGTTGATATGACTTATTCTTAAATAGAGAAAGTAGACGTAGGCCAAAAGTTTTAATTTTTAAATTAATATTTCGTTTTCTGAGATTATCATTTTCATCAATCTCATAGTAATCAGAGAAAACAATATTTAAATCTTCTTGTTTTTGGAAAGCTTGAATAATCTTGGTTCCATACTCCGGCTCATAAGTATCATCTTGGTGAGCGATGGTCGCATATTTTGTCTGTACAAAAGATAAGGCACCATTCCAATCGGCACCAATACTTCCACCTGTTCCTACAAAATATTCAATACTATAATTTTCAGCCGTCTTAATCATTAAACTCGTGGGAGTTGAGGTGTAGAGAATAATTTTTGATTTTTGTTCTCTCACCGAAGACTGTGATAATAATGACTTAATACATTTCTCTAAGTATGGTGAATCTTGATATGCACAAATAACAAAAGTATGTGCAAATTGTGTGTTTGGCATAAAAAATAGGCCTAACCTTTCCTTTTATTGTTAAAAAAACAAATTTTCTGATGTATAAAAATATTCGTAATTTAAGTACTTAATCACGTCTCTTTCAATCACAAAAACCCAAAATTAAACTTACATATATTTTTATCGTAAAATTAGAACCATTTAATACTTCGAAATACCTAAGTAATGAATCTGCCAACTATCATTAAAACTAAAAATTATAGAATCGGAATGCTCAATATACAGGTAATATACTATCTACCTAAATAAGAAAAAACTTCAAATAGTATAATATATATGAACATTTCTTAAACTTCTTCATCTTTCTACTTTTTTCTTGATTTATTAAATAATTATAGTTCCAAAAAGATAATAGATATTATTAATATCTATTAAGAATTTGAGCAAAAAAGAAACAAAAAGATTTTAAACTACTAGGGTGTCTCCGATTTAAAATCACTTTTTAATTATGAAATTCATAATCTAAGTACTTCTTCATGCCACTTTCGAGATTATATTTTGGACTGTATCCTATTTTTTTTAACTTTTGAATACTACTAATCGAAAGCTTGATATCACCTTCTCTGGGCTCTACATACTCCACATCTAATTTTTTGTTTAAATTTCTTTGAGCCAAGAGAATTAAATCATTCAGAGTAGTTTTTGTCCCAGTTCCAACATTATAAACTTCCCCTAAAGACTTATCTGATGTCGCAATCAGAATCAGCGCTTGAAGAACATCATCAATATAAACAAAGTCGCGCGCCTGCTCACCGTCACCAAAAATTGTCAAGGGAGCTCTTCTTTTTAAACGATCAACTAAAATCGAAATAAAGCCCGAATAAGGGGAACTAGGATTTTGGTTTGGGCCATAAACATTAAAAAATCGTGTCGCACTGACTGGAATTTTATATAAATTATTATAAACCATCGCCATTTTCTCTGAAGCAAACTTATCCACTGCATAAGGTGTTAAAGGGCGAATCACACTTTCTTCTTGTTTAGGTAGAGTTGGTTCATCCCCATAGACCGCAGCACTTGAAGAAAAAATTAGACGTTTCAATGACTTTTTATTTCTTCGAAGTATTTCTAAAATCGTCATCGTACTATCAAAGTTAACTTGATGAGTTTCATAGGGACGAGCGACAGAATCTGCTACAGATGCTACTGCTGCTAAATGGAAAATATAATCAAAATCATTTTCCCCAAGAATGTTTTCAAGCAAAGATTTATCCGTTACAGATCCCTCGATTTTTGTTAAATTAATCGAATTATCTAGGTTAGAGAAACTTCCCATCGAGAGATCATCAATGACCATAACTTTGTTATTGGGAATAAGCTTATTTGCTAGAGAGGAACCAATAAAACCTGCTCCTCCCGTTATTAAGATATTATTGTTTTGAATCATTCTTATTTTCTACTTCTTCCACTTTCTTCTTCAGTAACGACGTTTCTTGAACTAAATTTTTAATCTGCTTTTCCGCGGAGATAAGTGACATTTGATACTTCAAAGATATAAAAAGCAACAAACTCACTAATATAAATAAAGCCAAAGATGTTAAAGTCTGTATCCCCATAAAATGGGCAATGCTACTTCCTAATTCAGGGAAAAGCGCACCAAATAAAATAATTATTGCAAGTATGAACCATTTGAGCATATGGCGTATCTCAGCTTTATCTTTTTTTATAAGTTGAATAACATAAATAAAAAAGATAATTGAGAAAATAATTGCTAAGACGCGTAATTGAATGGGCATTAATTTTTCTCCTTCCCAATCATCGATGATACAAGGACAGCGAGCGAAACGCTAATCATATAGTTCACACCTTTTAAAAGATTTATACTGGATGTTCCTGTGGTACGTTCAAACATTCTCACGCCAACTTCTTTCACCCGAATATTTTTCGCAAAAAGATGCATATAACTTTCTGGCTCGGGATATTGACGTGGATATCTCTTCACAAATTGTTCGATAACTTTACGATTACCTGCACGGTAGCCACTAGTAACATCCATTATACGAATATTTGAAGTCAAACGAATCAAAGCTGAAAGAACTTTAATCCCAATTTGCCGTGTTCTTGAAGATTTGAATTCTGAATTACTATCATCAAGGAACCTAGAACCAACAGTAAAATCTGCTTCGTTATTTATAATTGGATCGACAAGTTGAGGAAGCGATTCAATATCATGTTGCCCATCTCCATCAAACTGCACTGCAATGTCATAACCATTTTCATCTGCATACATATAGCCTGTTTGCACAGCACCACCAATACCTAGATTTTGAATAAGCTCAACATGATTAATATTGTTCTCTCTTAAAACCTCTTCTTCATTATCTGTAGAGCCATCATTAATGACCACATAATCTAAATTATAAGGAGAGCTTGCTCTATACTGCTCTACTTTTCGTATGTTCTCTGCAATGCCTTCTCCCTCGTTATACGCAGGAATGATTAGAAGAATTTTTGCTTCATTAATCAACTTTATTCAAGTCCTCTCTTACCCTCGGGTTTGTTGGTTTTTACTTTTAACATCACTTTAATCAAGCTCTTCCATCTGATTCCAGAATCTCTTTTCAAAAAACCTTTTAGAACCATTTTAACATATTTTTTATTAAGTTGACAGAACAACTCCGGCTTATAGGCTTTATAGAACCTGTATTCACTGCTAAAAATGCTATAAAATCTCTCCTCTGACAAACTCGACAAGTCTTGCACTGAGAGTTGATGATTTAATTGACAGTTTAAGACTTCCACCTTTTTTTGGTTAAAGATAATCTGAGAAAACAGCCAGTGATCTAAATAATCGAGGGGAAACTCTTTAGAAAAGCCCCCTATATCTTCGATAAAAGCTTTTCTCAGCGTTAAAGTACTAGAAATGCCTGATATATCTTGTTTGTAGACTCCTGCTTCCTTTGGAAATAAGAGCATATCCAACGTTTCACTTGCCGTTGGGGAAATCTGTGTTACACCATCGTATATTTTTGCACAGTAGGCAACAATCTCTGTGTCTCTGATCTTACTTCCTAATTCAGCAAGCAAAAGACTCAGATAGTCTTCTGTAAGGGAGGTATCATCATCGAGTAGCATCAGCCATTCATCATTAGAGTGAGTGAGAGAAGTCTCGTATGCTATGCGTGTCCCACGCTCCACATTGTCCTTATTATAGATATAGGTGAGTGAATGAAAACCAGAAGGTAGAGCGACATCGGAATAGTCCGTACTTCCATTATCAAAAACAATGATATTAAGCTTGTTTTTGATAATGTCACTCATCCTAAGGAGTGACTCGAAAGATTCAGTTTCTGTGAATTTTTGTGCATAAGCTACTAAAGAAATAGTTATATTCATCGTTATCATTTCTTAATTTTCAAAAGAACCTTTTTAACGATTCTTTTTATTTTCGAGCTCGGTGGATTTGAACGTTCCGTATTCAAAGTGACCAAATTTTCTATATGTCGTAGAGTTTTTTTGCTATTACCTTGTACCATCTCTGCACTTTCAATAAACTCTTTGTAAACAAATTCTAAAGAATATTTTTCCCGAACTTCCGGAATTTTATTGATACTGTGTTCCTTTTTTGCCTCAAAATCCGTTAAACTTCTTGATAATATTTCAGATAATTCTTCAATATTTCCGAGATGATATTTTTCACCTTCTTGGAAGATGTTATATGCAGATTCATAGCCTGGATTATCCGAGATTATTACGGGCAAGCCTTTGAGTAAAGCCTCGATATAGACCAAACCAAAGGTTTCTAGAGCTGAGGAGCTCACAAAGATATCTTTGTCTGTGAGTACTTCCCAAGGCTGTTCAAGGTGGCCAGTTAACTTCACATTCTTCAGGTTATGCTTCTTGATGTAACTCAAGCACTTAGTTTTATAATCCTCATCTTGAGCGCCAACCAAAAGAAGCTCCACATCTGTCTTTCCAGACTTATGATAAGCTTGTAAAAGCTCCATTTGGTTTTTGCGCTCTGTCAAGCGACCGACAGAGACAAAACGGATTTTTTCTCCTTTTTTCAAAGGTGAGATATCCACTTCGCTGTAAGGAATAAAATTTTTGATTTCTTTGTTCTGAAATAGAGTATTCAGATTCTGGTTCAGAAGACCAGTTACACTATAAATTTCATCTGAATACTCTTCAATAAAATCTATCTTATCTCTGTAATAGGCAAATTCATTTTCGGGAAATTCGTGAATTAACCAGAAATGTGGTATTGATTCACAGGCTGCGGCAACAGCCCCTTGAAACATATTGACTGTATTGGTAACCACGAGATCAATATTATTTTCTTGAATGAGTTTTCTAATTTGGGCGATATTTTCCCGATAATAGAAAGCACGAACCTTCTCATCTTCCGGAAGGCCACCTGGAGCATCCTCCCACCACCATTTTCCTGCGGGAAGAAAATATGTCTCGATACCCGAGCTATCAAATTTATGTTTATAGGCTGTCTTATCTACTCCTGGATAATCTGGCACAACATTAATCACTGTGTTCCCGCGTTGTACAAGCATCATCATCAGATAAAAAATTGAAATTTCAGCTCCATTGTCAAGAGTCCCTGTCGGAGAGACAAATAAAAATTTTTTCATTATTGTTTCCTTATCCTTTAAAGTGTGATACTTGTTGTTCGCCAATAAGCAAAGACACACTGTCAAAAAAGACAAATTAGAAAAGTATGATTCTTCCCTAAAGTCATATCTACAAATTTTTTAGATACTTATGCTCTTTGTAAATTCATCCGTGTGCTCTTTAATTGTACAATTCTCCAAAACAAAATGATAGGCATTTTCTGCAATCGTTTGTCGTTTGCTTGGATTTTCAATAAGTGTTTCCAGTTTTTCATACCATTCGTCGGGTTGGGCCAAGATTCCTGTTTCATCATTTTTTACCATTTCTTCAAATGATCCCAAATAACTAGCTACAGTAGGTACTTTCACAAGCGCTGCTTCGAGCCATTTAATCTCTGATTTTGCACGATTGAAAACACTATCAACCAAAGGTGCTAAGTTGATATCCATTTGGCTAATTAATCTAGGGAGCTCTTTCCAATCCACATAGTCATTCATTATGATTTGCTCTGTGTATTTTTTCAAGTCCTGTGGAAGGTCAATATAGCCGACCAAATGCAGTTCTACATGTGGGTATTTTTCTAGAATTTGCATGATTGCAGGTTTAATCATCTCAAAATTTTCATTGTGTGTGATTGAGCCAGAAAAATATCCTATCTTAATTTTCGAAGAAACTTGTGTATAATCCTTGAGCGTTTCTTGACTTAATCTTACCAATTCTTCACTAGCAAGATTTCTGTTAATTATCACCTCAGAACTATAATTTTCAAGCTCTTCTTTTAAGGTTTGTGTGGTTGTAACGACAATGTCGCATAAGGCCATCATTTTCCCATAAGATTTTACACTACTGTCATAATTATACTTATCGACCTCTGAAAGTCCTTGCGTATAAGCCAATAAATCAGTATATTTGGTATCAATAACAAGATCATCAATGTCATAATAGACTGGCTTATTGTATTTTTTTGCAAGATGACAGAGTTGTTCGAGTACTTCCGAGTAACCGGTACGATAGATGACAATATGGCTCGCATTCTCTGCATCACTCATTTTAAAAGCCGAAGCATTGACTGTCAACACATCATAGCCAAGCTCCCTTAACTGTGCCGCTTTATTTTCAACCCGATAGCGTGTACATTGCGGGATAGCATTTTCCACACCATCAATAATTAAAATATGCTCCTTAGGCGCACTAGTTTTGATATCCTCCATCATCTTATCAATAACATGGGCAGGGTAAGTTGTATTGGTTTTAATGTATTCAATCAATTCTGGAACTTGTGTTTTTCTGGAAATGCCTTGCCATAAAAACTTATCATCACTATAATTTGAAAATGCTGTATATTTTACAAGAGGAACATCAAAATCTTTTAACATTGTCAATGGATGAATATACATTGCACTGTCACTATTATTGTTGCTCACTGCACCGTGTTTAAACCCTAAATATTCAAAATGCTTTGTGAATACTGTTTCATGTTTACCAATAGCTTTATCTCTAGAATCCGTGTCATTCATATTTTCCCAGTACTTTATAAAGCCAGAGTAAGTGAACATACTTTTCTCAATGACGAGGAAATAAGACTGAAGATGAATCGGAATGGTTTTATATTTATTATAACCGGTAATATCTGGTTGAGGTTCACCATATGACATTCCCCAAAAATCCAGTTTTTGTGAAGCCATTTTTTCAAAGATTTTTTCTAAATCAATAAAAGGACCCACATTGGTATCATTGACGAGTAACAGCTCATCAAAATGTGAAAGTGATTCATTTGCGAAAGCAAGAATACCATGTCTAAACGCTGCTGTGTCGTAGCCTTTGTTGGGACGAATGTCTACGCGACCATAAGTTTCCAAAATCGTCTTATCTTCTGGAATGAGAGAACCATTGACCACAATAATAATCTCGTGGGACAGTTTAGCAAGTGCTTCCAAGAAGATGATTTTGTATTCTTGAAGTTTTTTACCATCTGCATACACTACGTAAACAAGTGCACGTTTCGGATTGTGGTAGTTGTTTTTCGAACGCGCTTTATTGCGTAAAGGACGAAGCAGAGCTTTCCTCATTTCGAGAAGCGGATGAAAATTTAAAGATAATTTGCGGTAAATTTTTCGAGGAGCTTTTAATAATAGCTTAGGTCTTTTTAAGACAAAGAGCGTACGCTTCGTATTGTGTATAATAAGATTCCCTAATTTATAGCTTCTTGACTGGATAAGATTTTGGAGTTGTTCCTCTTTAACTTGAAGTTGTTGCTCATTATAATGCAATACTTTCTCTAAATCACGTATTAAAAGAAGACGCTCTTCTGCCAATCTATTCATCTCTCTAAAATTATGAGAAGTTGAGATGAGACTTTGCTTAATCGCCTGTTCATACTTGTCTCCTAGTAGTGGCTTATACTTCTTCAAAATATAAAGATAATCTTCGAAATAGCGATTGAGATCATCTCTTTGACTTCGAGAAGCATCTAAAACTCTGTAGTTTAACTTCGTTTCTCTTACAAAAAAAGCTTTCGCTCCGTTCTTAAGAATTAAATTAAGCCAAAAATCATAATCTTCTAAGCTTTTTAAATTTTCATCAAATTTTGCGCTTTTTATAGCTGTTGTTTTAACCAAAGAAGACATATCGATAACATTTTGTACCAGCTCATCTTCTAAAATAAAGTCGAGATTGTCGTGTAAAATATTACGCTTCTTTTCAAAATCCCAAAGCTGGCAGTAAGCAATATCAGCATCGCCATGTTTTTTGGCTTCTTTGAGCAGGATCTCAACATAATCCTTGCTCAAAAAATTATCACTATCCACAAACAACAAGTACTCACCTGTTATTTGTTCTAGGGCCGCATTTCTAACTTTTACTACACCTTGATTCGCGCCTGAAAAGTATTTTGTTTCTTTAAAAGGAGATTCTAGAAGTAACGAAGAGATAATCTCTCCCGAACGATCTGTAGAACCATCGTTAAAGACAATAAGCTCAATATTTTGATACGTTTGTTCAAAGATACTTTTGATACATTTTGCAATATATTTTTCATGATTGTAGCAAGTGACTACAACAGAAACCTTATCATTCATGGGGGTTTTTACTCCTTTTTAAACAACTCCTGTCGGTTTTACTCTTAGAATAAATCCTCGATAGAAAACGATAAATAAATAAAGAACCATTATCGTAATTGTAGAGACTTTTGCAATATTTGCGACTGTTCGTTCTGAAAGTTGGATATTATACTTTGCGCCCAAGTTTTGTAATGCTGGAAGGAAGAAAATAATCAGGGGCTGGAGATAGCGACCAGAGAGTTCATCGAAGGTCGAGAGCGCTCTCTGACCAATATAGAAGCCTGCGAAAATACCAATCCAGTTAATAAAATAAGTCATTCCTGAGCTCCATACTGTCCATTTAGGATACACACGTCTGAACTCCCCCATAGCAACCCAGCAGAATAATAAAATCCATATGATATTGAAAAAGTCTGGAAGATTCATTGGAGTAATCATCCACATTCTTCGTGCGTTAGGGCCCATAGTTGCAAAATTTAAATAGTTATTAAAAAATACTTTTCCAAAATGAATTAAGCCAAGTTTTTCGTTGAAAAGAACAAGTCCTGCGATAACCAAGGCAACAATTAATGTAGATAACACAATTATTGTGTGTTTCTTCATTTTCTTAATCGTGGTAACAACAGGTTTATAGACCATTGGTAGTCCAATAAGGGCAAAGAGAGAGAAAACATAATTTTTCTTCGCTAAAAAGAGCAACAAGATAGTCGCTAAACTATAAATTTTTTGCTTTTTACTCAACTCTTTAAAATTCTTGATTTGTGTTAACTCTAAAAAGTTGAGCGTAAACATTGCAAAGACAATAAAACTAAAGATATCGTAACTTGGACTTGCAATCTTCATAAGGTAAGGAACAGTAAAGAGCATCACGAGCAACCACTTACCCTGATTACTTTTCTTGATAATAAAGTAAAAGCAAAGAGCGAAAAACAGGAGATTAGCAAGTCTACCACCATAGTCCATCACACCAATGCTTGGATAGATAAGACGGGCGATTAACACACCTATGGACGCTGGGAGATGCATAAAATTAATGGGGACAAAACTATTTCCATTATTCGTGAAATTGAAGCGAATACCATCATTCTCTAAATCCACTTTTTTGAAAATAGTATCCTTAATACTGATATTTGCTGTACTACCTGTAGAACCACCAATCGCCTCATTCTCTATAATTCGAAGGTTCGGCGTTGCCATAACCTTTGGATGATTAGCCGAGAATTGATTATAAGCATAACTAAGATGATAGCCTTCATCACCAGTCGTCATCGGAGGTGTGAGAAATGTTGAGAATGCACCAAAAATGAGCACAACGATGATAAAGAATTTCTCTGCAGGGAGTTTTAATTTTCTATTGTCCGTCGTGTTCATTTTTTTCTCCTTATGAAATGATTTTTAGTTTAGCTAATAATGAATAAATATAGTTTGTTCTTCTATAGGGGAAGGCTTTTAATAAGGCTTGCTGTTTTTCTTCAAGGCCTTGAATAGGGAAGTATGCTGCAATTTGTTGTTCTTGGTAATCTTGATTCAACATCAAGTCCAAGTCTGCCAACTTATGCTCTTTTCCTATTGCTGAATAATAATCTTCAAATTTGAAATCTCCCCCAACCAGACGGTCTGAGAGATTCATATGTAGATTAGGAATCTTGAAACTGTCAGCAACGATTAATCCATGAAGTGAGGAAGAAAAAACAAGTTTACAAGAGGTGATGTCAGTGATTACTGCTTGCGGTGCACGCAATACATCAATAATTTTAAATCTTGGATCTGCAGCCAATTTTTGAATAAAAGGGTGGTCTGCTTCCTCAAAATGAGGAATGATTCCTATTTTATCTTCTTTATTGGGGCTTTCTTGGTAAACTTTATTAACAAGAAGTCCTGGATCACCTAGTGGAAGGGGTGGGAGCTTCAAATCTTCTTGCGTAAGCTTTCCACGTACTGCATGAAATTTTAGTTTCGAAAAATTAAGCTCTGAAAAGTTGTGCAAAGGATATGTTTCCTTGATTGACCCCACTTCTGCCTGAAGTGGATAGATTGTACCAGTGCCCCAAATATGTACCTTTTTCGTTGGGCGATTATACTCTAAATCAAGTAAAATATGTAAAAGGCTCCCAACAGAGAGCAGATCTGCTTTTCTGATATCTGGTTCATAAACCACTTCAAGGTAAGAGAATAGGTTTTGGATAATTTCCGGGCCAAGTTCATCCCCAAAGTTAGGCCTGCCTCCAGGTGCTTTCCATGAATACAGTTTGATTTTCTTTTTTGGCATCATTTGATTTCTTTTAAAAGTCCATAAGTGCGTTTGTCTGAAGAATCACGATAAACAAAGCTAAGTAACGGCGAGGCAGTCAGAAGCTCAGTTTCAATGAACCCATCCTCTGCTACACGCCGTTTCATCCGGATTGTTGCAACTAAGCCGAATTCGGTATTGTGAAAATTCTCCATCGGGATTTCAATAGTGTCTACTGTGTGTATTGGCATTGAACCACTATCGTAGATTATTCCACCACGTTTTACATCGTGAAGGCTGTAAGAAATAAATAAATCTGATTTATCCAATGTTTCATCAAAAAGTTGTACATTTAATTTTCCAACAAACTTATCTTCTGGTTTTGAAAGCGAAAGAGGAGATACTGGTTCAATTGCAATCTTTGCGGCAACAGTTTCTTCTTCTCCAACGGAAGTGTTATTTCTTGCAAGATTATCTTCAGAATATTTATTGGTGATATCCTGAATATTACCTTTTTCAACAATGCCCTCTTTAATATAAACAGCTTTATTACAATATTTTTGCACGGCATTCATATCGTGAGTAACTAAAATCGTTGTTTTACCTGAAGCTTTGCGTTCTAAGAAATAATCGTTACATTTACGTTGAAAGGCTTCATCTCCCACAGCAAGTACTTCGTCAAGAACAAGTACATCACCTTTAGCCTTGATTGCGACTGAAAAGGCCAATCTCACTTGCATTCCACTTGAGTAGTTCTTTAACTTTTGATTCATAAATTCATGGAGTTCAGAAAATTCCACGATATCATCATACATCTGATCGATCTCTTCGGTAGAAAAGCCAAGCATTGCGCCATTAAGATAAACATTTTCTTTACCTGTAAGTTCTGGGTTAAAGCCGACGCCAAGCTCAATAAAACTGACCAGTTTTCCATTAACGGTAACTGTTCCTTTTTCTGGTGTATATATTTGAGAGATAATCTTTAAAAGTGTTGATTTTCCTGAACCGTTACGACCAACAATTCCAAAAAAGTCACCTTTTTCAACGGTAAAGTCAATATCTTTGAGAACATGTTGTTCCTTATATCCTTTAATGCCTCGCATGCGATTGACCAAAGTTGTACGTAGACTCGTACTTGCTTCAGTTGGGAGGCGGAAGTATTTACTTACATGATCTATTTTTACTGCTACTTCTGACATTCTTTCCTCCTTAAACAATTTCCGCAAATTTATTCGAATTTTTATTGAATACCCACAATCCTAAACCAAAAACAAGGACGGAAAGAACATAAGGGATAGCAATTACGAATGAATTATCCCAAAGTTGCCATAAGGTCGGATTCGTATTATTACTAAAGGTTAACACGTAACGCATATCTTGAATAATTTGTGCCATTGGGTTCAACATTTGAAATTTTGCTACGGTAAGATGATTGGTTGAAATCTGAGTAATTGGATAAATAATCGGCGTACCATAAAACCCAGCTTGCATGACAACTTCCCAAATAGGCCCCAAATCTCTAAAATAGACAAAAAATGTCGCGAGCATAAAGGAAATCCCTGTAGTAAAAAGAATAAGCTCTAATAAGAGTGGAACGACAAAAATAACTGTCCATGACATCTGAACGCCATTGATGAAGGCAAAGACAGTCACCACTGCAAGTGAAATCATCAAATTAATAAAAGCGTTGACAGCAACTGAAAAAACGATAACTGATTTTGAAAAGTTCACTTTTCGAAGCATATCCCCTCGACTTACGACCGAGAGCATTCCCATTCCTGTTGTCTCGCCGAAGAAATTCCAGATGGTTATCCCTAAGAGCAGTGCTACAGCAAAGTGAGGTGTTCCTTCACCAAAACGCATGAAACGTACAAATACGAGATACATAATCAAGAAGAGCATTACGGGCTTGAGGATTGACCATAAATAACCAATAGCACTCCCTTGATATCTAAGTTTGAAGTCTGTTTTAATCAGTTCTTTAAGTAGAATTTGATTTCTACGGCTGAAGAAATTCATTTATTTTTTCCTTTATATGCAAATTTTGTAAGAATCAGAGTACGGAAGATTTTAGTATGGAAACTTTTATTCTTTCGTAACTTGTACTGATTGAGTGTTTGGCGGCGCTTTTCCTTTGGCATGTTGAGCAAATCAACATAGTCTTGGATAAGCACCTTGTTCGACAATGATAACTTATCCAGTTTCTCTGTCAGCAGTTTTTGTGCTTGCTTTTGACTAGATTCGATAAGCCACCAATACTTTTCAAACCAAAGATGGGGGCGTAACCATTTTTTCATCCGCTTCGTCCACGTTCTTGCCCCCAGAACATTCGCATCGTGCTGGCGATAGAGGTGCGTTGGTTGATCTATGTAAACCAATTTCCCTATTGCGGTAGCTAGAAGTGCTAAATACCAGTCATGCATGATAATATCCTCAGTGGTTTGCCACTCTTGTGCTAAAGCATGATTAATCATGCTCGCACCACCAGTAACAGTGTTTTCTGTGAGTTCTTGAACCAGTTCCGTATTGGCATGATCGGACTGACTGCGAATCATACTTTCCGATAAGATATTGAGTTGTTTATCAACAATCTTAAGGTCCGTGTAGTACATGGTGGGGATATTACTATCATGCTTTTCTGCTTCTACCAGAATAATTTCCAATTTTTCTGGTAGCCAGTAATCATCCTGATCAGCAAAAAAATAAAAATCAGCAATATCAGCTTTTACCAATTGATAAAAAGATTGAATTACACCAACGTTTTTGGCTTTGATTACTTTAATTCGATGATCTTTACTGGCAAAATGCTCGATTATTTTAACGGTTTCGTCCTTGGACCCATCATCTCGAATAATCAAGTTCCAATCTTGAAATGTTTGTTTCTGAATGCTTTCAATTTGCTCAGCAACAAACTTTTCACCGTTGTAAGTCGACATTAAAATATTAACTTTGGGCATGTTGAGAGGCCTCTTTCGGTTTCAGTCGCTTATTTTTGTAAATAAGGTTTCATACTGGGCACAAATGTGTTCCCATGTGTATTTTTCTTCAATAATTAGTCTTGCTTTGTTTTGTAAATTTTGACGTGCATCAGTTGTTATTTTTTCAACTTCTGAAAGCACGTTTGAAAGGTTTTCCTTATCGAAATAAATGACAGAATCTCCCGCAGTCATCCGATTAAAATTCACACCAAGGACGACATTGACTGGAGTCGACCACATGGCTTCAAGAAGACCTGGGTTGGTTCCGCCCACCTCATGACCATGCAGGTAAGCAAAAGCCTGCTCGCGGATAAAACGCAATTCATTTTGATCATAAACTGTGCCCACAAATTTGATCCGAGGATCCCTGTCAAAATTTGTCTGAGCTCGGAGTTCTTCATAATAAGGATTTCCTTCGTGATTTGTAATAATCACTAAATCCCTCTTCGTTTTACTTTTCATAAAGTGACGAATGAGTAATTCATAATTGTTTTCAGGCACAAATCGCCCTACAATCAAATAATAATCACTAGTTTTATATTTTACCAGAGTTTCTGATTCTGTCAAATTTGAATTGAACTTCTCTGTACCGTAAGCAATCACTTCACTCTTGACCTGACCATATTCTGCACGTAAATAATCAAGAATACCTTGATTGTCACTAATAATCATATCCGCACTACGGACCATTTTTTTCTCCGCATGCTTAAGATAGCGGCGCACAGGTTTCGGCCACTTGGTACGTTTCCACTCAAGCCCATCTGGATTGACAAGCAGCTTTCCGCCGACCTTGTGAATTTTATGAGCATAGTGACCAATAATGCCACCTATTGTATTTCCTAATATATAGAAGACTGGTTCAATAATTTGTTCCTCTTTAATTTGCTTAAGGGCTGCATTAATTGCCAGAGCATCATATGCAATTACACGCGCTGGTCCAATGTTTGGCACATTAATGACAAAGCAATCAGCCCCTCGATAATCAAAATGACCATCCACAACTTCTATATCTGAATTCTCGCTTTGACAAGCCACATGATATTTAATATTTTGATTACTTTGGTGTTTAACCAACTCTTCTACAAAAGTCTCAAACCCTCCATACTTTGCTGGCAATCCACGACTACCAATAATAAAAATGTGTTTTTTCATGTTTTTCTACGTTTGCAAGCGCAAACTTTTAACCTCTCAAAGCGAGAATTCTGCCTTAAAGACAGAATTTCGCTGTTTTTTATCATCTCCAAAACTTGTCGATGCCATATTTATTTTGCTGTTTCGCCTTTGACTTTGTCTTTATTTTCTCTTAAGTCACCAATAGTCAACAATTGTGCAAGAGCTTCTTGCCATGTTGGAATATTAAATCCTGTAGCTTTCGCTTTAGCAAGACTCATCGTTGAATTAAATGGTCGTTTCGCGGCAGATGGGAAATTACTTGAATCTACAGGTTTTACAACTGTATCTGTATCTTTCAAAATTTCTTTAGCAAAATCAAACCATGTTACATCTTCTCCAGGTGCAGCATCGTTTGTCAGGTGATAATAACCTGCTTCTGCTTGTTGATCAACCAAGTAGACCATAAACTCTGCTAATGTACGGGTCCAAGTAGGACGACCGTGTTGATCATTAACAACGGTGATTTCTGGAAAACGAGTGGCGAGATTTTGCATTGTAAAAACAAAATTTGGTCCGTAGCTACCAAATACCCATGCTGTACGAATCGTATAAAATTTCACACCAGATGCTTCAACTGCTTGCTCCCCGAGTAATTTTGTACGTCCATATTCTGAAACAGGGCCTTTTGGCGCATCAACTTCCCATTCTTGACCAACAGGTAAATCACCATTGAAAACATAGTCCGTTGAAATATAAACAAGTGTTGCTCCAACACGAGCAGCTGCCTCAGCTACATGACGTGTGCCATCAACATTAATTTTTTCGTTAAGAGCTTTACCTTCATCTTCTGCTTTATCTACAGCAGTGTAGGCAGCGCAGTGATAAACCAATTCTGGTTTATTTTTGTCAAAGAAAGCATCAACAGCAGTTTTGTCCGTAATATCAAGTTCATTAACATCTGCTGCAAAGTATTTTACATCCCGTTCATCAAGAAGATGGCGTAACTCAGTACCAAGTTGGCCATTTCCACCAGTAATTAAAATCATATTTATTCCTTTATCTTAGAGAACTTTTTGGCTTTCAGCATATTTTGCTTCAACAGCAGCTTTTTCTGCCTTCCACCAGTCTTGATTTTCAGTATACCAATCAATTGTTGCCTTCAAGCCTGACTCAAAGTCTGTGTGTTTAGGCTCCCAGCCAAGTTCTGTACGAAGTTTTGTATTGTCGATAGCATAGCGCAAATCATGGCCAGCACGATCAGTTACACGATCATAAGCGTCAGGTGCTTGTCCCATCTCCGTTAAGATTTCTTCTAAAACTTCTTTATTATTTTTTTCGCCATCGGCTCCGATAAGATAAGTTTCACCCATACGGCCTTTGGTCAAAATTGTCCAAACGCCAGAAGAATGGTCTTCTGTATGGATCCAGTCACGCACATTTTTACCATCGCCATAAAGTTTTGGTTTAATCCCTGATAAAATGTTTGTAATTTGACGTGGGATAAATTTTTCGATGTGTTGGTAAGGTCCATAGTTATTTGAACAGTTTGAAATTGTCGCTTTCAAGCCAAATGAACGTACCCAAGCACGGACAATTAAGTCCGATGCTGCTTTAGTCGAAGAGTAAGGACTTGATGGATTGTAAGGTGTTTTATCAGTGAATTTCTCACCTTCGCCTTCGCCATGTCCTGGTAAATCTTCGCGGTAAGGCAAATCACCATAAACTTCATCTGTCGATACATGATGGAAGCGTAAATCATATTTTCGTGCCGCTTGAATCAACGTATATGTCCCAATAAAGTTCGTTTGGATAAACTCATCTTGTGATTTAAGTGAGTTGTCGTTGTGGCTTTCTGCCGCATAGTGCACAATCGCATCTGCCTTGGAAGCAACCTGATCCACAATCTCTGGATCTGCAATATCACCAACGACAAGCTCTACACGATCTCCAAGAATCATGTCAATATTGGCACGATTTCCCGCATACGTTAATTTATCTAAAACGGTAATATGTACATCTGGATGATTATTATAAACGTAGTGTACGAAATTTGAACCGATGAATCCAGCACCACCAGTGACTACGATATTTTTAAATTCAGTCATTGTTTTTCCTCTAGTATATTTTTTATTGCAAGCGATAGTCTTGTTTGAATTTCTGCGCTGACACAATTTTAAATATTTGCCATTAAACACCAGAAATTCATCTTGAGCAGCGTTAATCTTGATCAAACCACCAGTATTAACAATACGTAATGTTTTATCATTTAACCAAGAAAATCCACCTGAAGCAAAGGCCTTCTTTACCCACACAGGTTGTTCATTTTCCTTATTCACTTGCCAAAACTCTAGTATTCTTTTACTTTGTAGATGTTTGGCCTTCATTTTAGCCGAGTAAATCTGCGGTTAGGGGTTTTACATCTGCAAGCAGTGGGTGATTTTTGTCTGCTTCACTCACTTCAGCATGTGCAAGATCTTCCCACTCAATACCTAAAGTTGGATCTGCATAATTGACGAAAGCGTATTTTGGTTTAAGTTCCAAAGCCCAATAGTCATTTACTAAGTAAGAGTAAGAAACAGTATCACTTAAAACTTGGAAACCATTGGCAACGCCACGTGGTACAAAAATACCCTTGCTGGCATCAATCACTGTTTGGTAAACATGACCAAAGCTCTCGCCTTCACGAAGATCTACCCATGAGCCCAAAACACGTCCACCATCTGCTACAGAAATATATTTGTCCCATGGTTCAGCGTGTAAACCGCGCAAAACATTTTTACGTGAGAAAGAAACGTTATTTTGTAATTTTCCTTCTGCGAAGAATTTTTCTGGGAAACCGAGTGGAAGCATCTTTTCTTTTTGAAAGTTTTCTTTAAACCAGCCGCGATTATCACCATGAACCGGAATATCAAATTCTAACATACCTGGAATAGCTTCAATTTTGCGTGCTGCAAGTTCTTTTCCAAAAAAGTTATCCGTCATTTATTTATCACCTACCAATTTAAGTAAATATTTACCGTATGCGTTTTTCTTAAGCGGTTGTGCAAGTTCACGTACGGCTTCTTCAGAAATATAGCCCATACGCCATGCAATTTCTTCAAGGTTAGCAACCATAACGTTTTGCATACGTTGAACTGTTTCAATATATTGCGCTGCCTCGAGCAAGCTTTCATGTGTTCCTGTATCGAGCCATGCAAAGCCACGCCCCATAAGTTCGACAGAGAGATCACCACGTTCAAGATAGGCCTTATTCACATCTGTGATTTCCAACTCTCCACGTGGTGAAGGTTTGATGTTTTTAGCAATCTCTACAACATCATTATCGTAGAAATAAAGCCCTGTTACTGCGTAGTCAGATTTTGGTACCTCAGGTTTTTCTTCAATTGAAACAGCGTTCATGTCTTCGTCAAACTCAACAACACCAAAACGCTCTGGGTCTGGCACTTGGTAACCGAACACAGTTGCGCCTTTTTCTTTGGCTGCAGCAGTTTGAAGTAACTTAGACATTCCTGGGCCATGATAAATGTTGTCACCCAAGATAAGGGCAACCGAATCATCACCAATAAAGTCTTCGCCGATGATGAAAGCTTGAGCCAAACCATCTGGACTTGGTTGAACAGCATACTGCAAATTTAGTCCGAATTCAGAACCATCTTGCAAGAGTTCTTGGAAACGCGGTGTATCTTCTGGTGTTGAGATGATCAAAATATCTTTAATCCCAGCCAACATCAGTGTAGATAATGGATAATAAATCATTGGTTTATCATAGACGGGCATCAATTGTTTACTTGCTGCACGAGTCAGTGGATACAAACGCGTTCCTGATCCACCTGCTAAAATAATCCCTTTCATGAGGTACCTCACTTTATTTCTTCTATTTTATTATAGTTAATCAGCATAATTATAGCATATTTTTACTTTTATTTCATTCTAATTCTGCCCGAGGTAGGAGCAAAAAGGACTAGAAGCAACGCTCTAGCACCTTTTGTTTAGTATGTTTCAATTATAATTTTTTAAACATGAATAAGGCTCCCTTTGTCAGTAAATATTGTGCAAGAGGTGCAACAATCAGAAATGGGATAAGTAATGTAAAGTGAAGCGGACTCGGCCATGCTAAATTAAGAAAATCCGTACCCACAATTAAAGCTACAAAAAACGAAAGCTGTGTGATTGTGAAAATCCATAAACGATAGCGCTTAATAGGCCAAAATATCTTGCGTTGCATCAAAACGTAGTTCCATGCAGAAAAGAGAACCGTCATCATCGCAAGTTCAGGATGTGTAATACCGAAGACTCCGCCTATTGTAACGATAAGTATTGCACCAACAGCAATACTAAAACCCACAGGAAACGCACGCTCAAACAGCGTCCGCAAAAAACGGCCTTCAACTTTTGAAAAGTCTGATTCAAAACTCAAGAAAAAAGAGGGAATTCCGACAAAAAACGCGGTCAAAACAGTAAGTTGGATTGGTTCAAAAGGATAGACACTCCCCGCAAATAAAGTCAACACAGTTAACGCTATCGAAAACATCATCCGCACCATTAATAAAGATCCTGTACGGGTTAAGTTATTAATTACGCGTCGCCCCTCATTAACAATATACGGCATCGCCGAGAAGTTATTATCCATCAAAATAAGATTGGCGGTTTGTTTCGCTGCTTCACTACCTTCGCGCATGGCAATCGAACAATCAGCTTCCTTAAAGGCCAAAATATCATTGACACCATCTCCAGTCATCGCTACTGTGTGCCCCTGCTTCTTCAGGATTTGCACCATCATTTTTTTCTGTTGTGGGGAGACACGACCAAAAATTTGAAAATTTTCTACTGCAAACTCCAGTTCTGCCTCTGTTTTTAGTTGACTGGCATCAACATACTGCTCGGCATCCGGTAAGGAAACAGCCTTCGCAATTGCCGATACTGTTACAGGATCATCTCCTGAGATGATTTTACAACGTACACCCTGCTTTTTAAAATAGGCCAGAGTCTGTTTAGCATCGTCACGCAAAACATCAGAAATAACAATGAGCGCTTCTGCAGTTAGGGCTTCAGGAAGTCGGTCTCTATCAAGTGCTTGTTTTGAGCAGGCCAAGACTAACACACGATAACCCTTTTCTGCATACTTTTGTGCGTGCTGTTCTAACACGGCATTTCCCTTTGGAAACAAAAACTGCCAAGCACCTAAATAAAAGGTCCCTTCTGTAAACTCAACTGCGCTGTATTTCCTTTCAGAAGAAAATGGCAACACTTGAGAAACATTGTAATCCTTTAATGAAGCAAAATACTTCCTTAAGGCTTGTGCAGTGACGTTTTGATCTGGGAGGTTTTCTAGAAGATTCCCCATGACATGGACAATGTGTGGCTCAGAATGTTCAGTCAGACTCTCAATCTTTTCCACTTTCATTTCACCCGTCGTAATGGTCCCTGTCTTATCCAAGCACAGCACATCCACTCGTGCAAGCGCATCAATCGTATGCAGCTCTTGAACCAAAACTTTTTGCTTCACTAAGTTGATAACTCCCAACGTTAAAGCCATACTGGTCAATAAAATCAACCCCTGTGGGAACATACCCTCTAGGGCAGCAACCGTTCCTAGAACGGCTTGTTTGTGGCCCGTATCAATGACATAAAACAACTTGAGGTAAAGCAAAATTCCCAAGGGTATCATAATGAAACTTACGATACGTACAACTTTTGCTAAACTGTCACGCAACATTCGTTTCTGTTTCTTTATTTTTTGAGCTTCATGGGCTAATTGATGAATATAATTGTCTTTTCCTACATGAACAACCCGTGCAACAGCTGTCCCGCTTGTGACAAAACTACCCGAAAAAAGTTCTGCATCTGCTTTTTTAGTCAGCGCGTCAGCCTCTCCGGTAAGCAAAGCTTCATTTACTTCCACTTGCCCTTCAATGATTTGGCAGTCACATGGAATTTGATCTCCAAGTCCCAGAAGAATAATGTCATCAAGCACAAGCTCTTCTTGTTTTAATTCAATCTGTTTCCCTTGACGAAAAGTCTTGACCTTACTTGTATTCAATAAAGAGAGCTTGTCGAGCAAGCGACGTGCTTTAATTTCCTGATATAAACCAATTCCTGCATTCACTGCAACAACAATAATGAAAAGCGCATTTCGATGCGAGCCCACTGAAAGCACTAGAATAAAAAGGAAAATATTGATTAAGTTAAAAAAAGTCAGCAAATTACTCGCAAAAATTTGGCCATATGTTTTACTGCTCTCATTCTTTGCGATATTGACCTGACCTGATTTTAAACGATTTTCAACTTCTTTTTGTGACAAACCTTCATATTTAAATGACATAAGCTCTCTCCTAACTCTTATTCTATCCTAACATTATTAGAGAAGCAAATACCTTACATTTTCGAAATAAAACCCCGTCACAATGAGGACGGGGTTAATTAGTTTACTTTGTTTGACGTGCCATCGAAGACTGCACATTGAATTTACGTTGAATAAGAAAGCGAATCCCCATCACGGCTGCCCCGAGAATAATTGTAATGTACGGAGCAAGTACAATATTGATGGATTTTGGTAAGAGAGCGACCAAGACAGAAACGCCTGCCCATGCCACCATCGCAACAGCTAACATCGCAAAACCTTTGCCTTTTTTCTGTGGGCGTTGTGCACTGTAAAAATATTTATACATCCAGTACATCACCAAACCAGCGAGAGCGGAAGAAGCCAGCGTTGTCAATAGACCGTAAACACTTGCTTGTGGCTGGAAGAGACCCATCAGTCCCATAACCACTGAAATCACACCAAAGAAAAGTAAAGCACTATCTAGCCACATCAAGAAGGGTGATTCATTTTTCGCTGTTTCCTGACGTTTTACCTTATCTTCCTCAGGTTTATACTGTGTCGCAAATTCCATTGGTGCCCCTAATAATTTGCGGGCCAGAATACCTTCCTTTTGTCCTTCGATGATTTTCGGCAAGATTTCAGCGAGTATTTTTTTGATTTCCTCGTCTGATTTTCCTAAAAGCATCAATTGCTTTGTTACGTTATGTACATATTCGCTATTTTTGGCAGTGAGTTGCTCGATTAGATTTTCCATATCTCCTATTATATAAAAATTTTGGTGAAATTTGGAAATAAAACTTGATTTTTTTAATAAAAAAATGTTATACTAATTTGGTATGTTATTTTGAGGGTTTCTGTAAGAATTGTGTTTCAGATCTGAATTTTTAGAGATGCTCTTTAAAAAAAGCATAAAATTTTTAAGGAGGAACCAAACCATGTCAAAAGAATGTTATTTTACTGGTCGTAAGACTGTATCAAGTAATAACCGTTCACACGCTATGAACCAAACTAAACGTGTAGTTAAACCTAATCTTCAAAAAGTTCAAATTCTTGAAAACGGTGAACTCAAAACTGTATGGGCTTCAGCTAAAGCATTGAAAAAATTGCCTGCAGGCGTTGAGCGTGTATAATTGGATAAAATAAAGAAAGCTAGTGAATCTTATTTACTGGTCTTTTTTATTTTCTTCTCTTTCTCCAACACTTTAAAAACCAAAGGTCATAATTAACGGTTGATCTTTGGTTTTTTCATCTTCTAAAACTCTTTCGACTTAAGACCCCCTCCCCTAAAGCACTTACAAGGCTAAATTGACCAAAAAACCAATAAAACAACTGTTCTATTTTACAAAATTATGATAAAATGAAGTGATACATAAATTATTATGGAGGAAAGTGCTGTATGATTCAACAGCACGCATATGAAAATGACCGTTACTATTAATACTCAACATGGTAATGTTGACATTGCAACAGATGTTATCGCTACTGTTGTAGGTGCAAGCACTACTGAAATTTTCGGCGTTGTCGGCATGACAAGCAAAAATGCTGTAAAAGACAATTTCCGTAATATCCTCGGACAAGAAAACTATTCTAAAGGTGTTGTCGTTACGACAACCGATAACCAAACAATCATTGGTGTTTATGTTGTTGTCAGCTATGGTGTTAAAATTAGCGAAGTTGCCAAAAACATCCAAGAACGTATCCGTTTCAATCTGGAAAATCAACTTGGCATTGTAGCAGCTAAAGTCAATGTATATGTACAAAATGTGAAGGTGGTCGAAGACTAGTGTCAAATATTAACGCAAGTAAATTTCAAGAAATGATTCAGGCGGCAGCAAGTCGCCTTAACGAACAAGCTGAATATGTCAATTCTCTGAATGTCTTTCCTGTCCCAGACGGAGATACAGGAACAAACATGGGGATGACAATCACAAATGGTGCCAAAGATGTCGCTGAAAAACCAGCCGAAACTGTTGGACAAGTTGCTCAAATCCTTTCCAAAGGTTTGCTCATGGGCGCTCGTGGTAACTCTGGTGTTATCCTTAGTCAAATCTTCCGCGGTTTTGGACAATATGCCAAAGACTACGATGAACTTGATGGTATTCATTTAGCTAACGCTTTGCAAAATGGTGTTGAAGTCGCTTATAAAGCGGTTATGAAACCTGTTGAAGGTACAATCTTAACTGTTTCACGCGGTGCTGCAGAACTTGCAAATCGTAAAACTAATGAGACTGACGATGCAACAGCTATTATGGAAGCTGCTCTTGAAGGAGCTAAAATCGCTTTAGCGAAAACACCAGACATGTTGCCAGTCCTTAAAGAAGTTGGCGTTGTCGATTCAGGTGGTCAAGGTTTGGTTTATATCTACGAAGGCTTCTTGATGGCTCTCAACGGTGAATTCGTCCCTGAAAATCCTGAGCAAGGTTTAGGTGCCATGGACCGCATGATTAACCTTGAACACGAGTCTGAAACAAGTGTTGCGGGTGCTTCTACAAGCGATATTAAATACGGCTACTGTACAGAGATTATGGTCGAGTTAGGCCAAGGTCCAACAGCCCGTGAGAGTTATGATCACGATAATTTCCAAGCTTACTTGGCAGGTATCGGTAATTCACTTTTAGTTGTTGATGACGAAGAAATCGTTAAAGTCCATGTCCATACTGAAGATCCTGGTCTTGTCATGCAAGAAGGGCTTAAATATGGTCGTCTGGTTAAGGTTAAAGTTGACAACATGCGCCTCCAAAACGAAGGCGTTGCTGAAAAAGAAAAAACAAACAACATCAGCACTTCTACTTCTAAATCTGACTGGGGCTTGATTGCCATCGCTGCTGGTGATGGTCTTGCTGATATTTTCCGTGAAATGGGTGTACAGCATGTGGTTTCTGGTGGTCAAACAATGAACCCATCAACAGAAGATATCCTCAAAGCTATTGAAGCTGTCAATGCCGAAAAAGTTATTATTCTTCCAAATAATAAAAATATCTTCATGGCTGCCAAATCTGCCGCTGAAGTTTCAGATATCCCTGTTGAAGTGATTGAAACAGCAACTGTTCCTCAAGGTTTTACTGCCTTGCTCAGCTTTGACCCAACAAAATCAATTGAAGAAAACAAAGAAAATATGACTGCTTCATTAGCAGACGTACAATCTGGTTCAGTGACACAAGCTATTCGTGACACCAATATTGATGGTATTGATATCCATAAAAAAGATACACTTGGCATGGTCAATAATAAAATTGTCGCATCAACCAAAAAAATGAACGATGCTATCTTTGCTGCTTTTGAAAAAATGATTGATGAAGACAGCGAAATTGCAGCAATTTATATTGGTGAAGATGGTAAAAAATCAAATGCCGAACGTATTGCCAAAGAACTAGAAAAACGTTACCCTGAACTCGAAGTAGAGATTCATGACGGTAAGCAACCTGTTTATCCATACATTTTCTCTGTAGAATAAAACACAAAAAACTGGCCTCTCAAAGCTAGTTTTTTTGTGTATTTGTTTTCACGTGAAACATTCTTTTTTTATTCACTTCGTCCCATACACAAATTTCCTCGAAATTACAAGTAATTCGTGTTATACTTATTGTAATGTCAAATACTTTTTACATCCCATTGAAGGAGCATGCATGAAAACACTGAATACTGCCCGTATCGGCCAAATATATTATGTAAATAAAATATTAAAATCCGAGCATGCTGGAAAACTTCGAGAGCTTGGTTTTGCCCCTGATACGGAAGTTGTTTTAATTTCTATGGACGGGGAAAATGCGCTTTTAAAGATTGGTCAGACACGTTTAGCGCTAAGCAGTTTCTACCTCAACACGATTTTGATTAAAGATGAACAATCAAATGAGGAACTTATACCTCTCTCGTCTTTGAATATCGGTCAAAGTGGCGTGGTCCGATTACTCGAGGGAGAAAGTGAAATAAAACGCCGGCTTATGGATATGGGGATTACGAGGGGAACAAGTATTGCGGTGCATAAACTTGCACCACTAGGAGATCCTATGGAGCTTCATCTGCGGGGTTACTCACTTTCTTTAAGAAAGAAAGATGCTGAAAAAATAAAAATTGTTGTCCAAGATTAAAAGGAAATAAAGATGACTAAAATCGCTTTGCTAGGAAACCCAAATAGTGGGAAAACAAGTATTTTCAATATATTAACTGGCAGTAATCAGCAGGTAGGAAATTGGCCAGGTGTAACAGTTGGATGTAAAACAGGACGTTATAAAAAAGACAAGAATATCGCTATTCAAGATTTACCGGGAACTTATTCTCTCTCACCTTATACTTTAGAAGAACAAGTCACACGAAATTATCTCAGAGAGACACCACCAGATGTCCTTCTCAATATTATTGATGCAACAAATCTCGAACGCTCACTGTACCTCACATTACAACTGATGGAGTTTAATATTCCTATCGTCATCGCTCTAAATATGAGCGACTTGCTAGAATATCAAGGTAAACAGATTGATATCGAAAAACTGTCTTACAGTTTAGGGCTACCTGTCGTACTTACTAGTGCTTTAAAGAAGAAAGGCCTAGACGAAGCTATTCGAAAAGCTTGCCAACCTCTTGAAGTGACTCCTTTAGATTATGATCACCGCCTTGAAAGTGCCTTAGCAGAAATTCAAACGATTTGTCCCCAAGCAAAGAATCGTTTTGAACAAATTAAACTTTTTGAAGGGGACAGTTTAGCCTCGAACACCCTCACTGCCTCACAAGAGCAAGAATTAGATGAAATCGTAGCAATCACCGAAAAAATTATGGGCGACGATCGTGCATCCATCATCGTTAACGAGCGCTATGATTTAATTGGTCAAATTGTTCGTTTGGTTGTTACAAGCACACATAAAGGACAACTTAATCTAACAGATAAAATCGACCGCATCGTTACCCATAAATGGTTGGGCCTTCCTATTTTTATCCTTATCATGTGGCTCGTTTACTTTTTAGCGATACAGGTCATTGGTACACCCGCTAGCGATTGGCTCAATGATAACTTTTTTGGTAGTTTTCTGCCAGATATTTTACACCAAGTAATGGATAGCTTGGCGATTGTTCCTTGGGTCCAATCCCTACTCCTTGATGGTGTCCTCACTGGAATTGGGGCTATCCTAGGCTTTGTTCCACAAATCTTCGTTCTATTCCTCCTGTTAGGCTTTCTTGAAGATTCAGGCTATATGGCTCGTGTCGCATTTGTGATGGATCGTATCTTTAGAAGATTTGGCTTATCTGGTAAATCCTTTATTCCCATGTTGATTTCTTCTGGCTGTGGTGTACCGGGAATTATGGCTACCCGTACAATTGAACAAGAAAGGGACAGAAAAATTACCATCATGGTGACCACCTTCATGCCCTGTTCAGCAAAGTTGCCGATTATTGCTTTAGTTTCAGGTGCCTTTTTTCACTCCACCAGTTGGGTTGCACCTAGCGCATACTTCTTAGGCATGGCCATGATTATCCTCTCAGGAATTATTTTGAAAAAAACGAGAATGTTCACGGGAGATACTTCTGCTTTCATCTTAGAATTGCCTACTTACCATATACCTCACTTTCCTACAGTCTTTAAATATGCGTTTGATCGAGGTTTGAGTTTTATTAAGCGCGCTGGGACAATCATTTTTGCGCTCAATGTCGCACTCTGGTTCTTGTCAAACTATAGCTTCACTTTGCACCAAGTTGAACCCGGCCAATCAATATTAGCAACGCTCGGAGGATACCTGAGTATTGTTTTTGCTCCTCTAGGCTTTGGAGAGTGGAAAGCCACGGTAGCTACCTTGACTGGACTAATTGCCAAAGAAACTATTGTCGGAACTATGAGCCAATTGTACGCCCAAGGTGCAGAGGTAGAAAATAACGGTCGAGCCATTTGGACGGCTCTACAAAATAGCTACACACCACTGGCCGCTTATTCTTTACTTGTCTTCAACCTGTTATGTGCACCCTGTATTGCTGCTATTTCGACAATTTATAAGGAAATGGGTGAAGTTAAATGGACTTTACGCGCTGTGGGCTTTCAAACCGCTGTGGCTTACAGCATGAGCTTTATCATTTATCAGTTAGGCTCTGCCTTTCTTACACAATCCTTTAGCATTAGTACATTACTTGCAGTACTTCTCTTGGTTTTTGGCCTTTATCTTATCTTCCGTCGACCAAAATACACATCAAACAAGGAGGAACTTTCTCTTGAACTTAGCTAGCATCGTTCTTTTATCCCTTATTTTAATAGCAGCCTTCTTTTCACTGCGCAAAACAGTGCGGAGCAAAGGAGCTTGCGATGACTGTACAACTACGACCTGTCCTGTTAAGGGGGTCTCTGCCTTAGAAATCCCATCGAAAAAAGACTGTTGTGAATAAGAAAAACCTTCTTTAAGAGAAGGTTTTTCTTATTCTCAGAGAACTAAAGCAAGCAGCATGAGACCCGCTTGCAATAGCGAGAAGACCATTAATATTTTTACTGAAGCAATAAAAGTTTCACTTTTTACTTGTCTTTGGAGGTAAGGACGCGCTTGTTTGATAATGAAAGGCAAAAGTATAAACATGAGCAACATGAGTGGAGAGATTAGTCCCAGAACTACTGCCCCAACGATTGAGATATAGGCCAATATAATGGCTAATGTCCACCAGCGCAAAGCATTCTTTCTCCCGATGTAATGCACGATAGTATATCGATGATTACCTTCATCCTCTTCCAAATCACAAGTGTTATTCGCCAGCATCAAGTTAGAAATTAACAAGGTACTTGGTAAAGCAACAAGGAAGGTTGATGCCAAAGTTGCAAAATCCCAAACAAAAACAGCACTCGTATTGATATACACACAGATCAGAAAAATTAAGTAGCCCATTGTTAAACCACTGGCCAACTCACCTACAGGTAAACTTGATAAGGGTTTTGGTCCAGCTGAGTAAAAGATACCAATGAAATAGCAAAAAAGTCCTAACCAAAACACCGGCCAGCCCACAAGTCCTGCTACAATTAATCCTAAAATCAAGGAAAGAGAGAAGAAGAAGAGTAACAAGCCCTTTATCAGCGAAAGTGATAGATTTTCCCGACCAATGATATTGGTATTTTTCTTGTAATCTTCCGTATCCACAGCCTTATGGTAATCATTGTAGTTGTCCCAAATATCTACAAAACAGTTAAAGCAGAACATAGCCACAAAGTAGATGATTAATGGGCCAAAATTGGCTATTTGATAATGATAAAGTGAATAAGCAACTCCCAGTATAAAAGGAAAAATGCTCGCTGTTTTAGCTTTCAGCTCAATAAGCTCAGCAAATATTTTAAAGTTCATTTTTTAATAATTTCTTTGTAATAAGGTTTGGGTAACTTCCATCAAAATTTCGCGGTTACGAGATTCTGGGAATTTTTCTATTTCAAGTAACGCTTGATTGGTTAGATGTTTTGCTAAGAAAAGACTTCCTGTAATGCCTCCTAGATCAGTGACCAATTCGGAAAATTCGATACATTCTTGACGACTCAGTCCTTCTGGCGCTTCCAGATAGGGCATGACTTTCTCAGGCGCTTCTTCTTTTGCCAGCAACAAGGGTAAGGTATAAATCCCTTGACGAAAATCCGTCAATATTGGCTTATCAGCTTCTTCCAAACCGACTGTGAAATTAAGTACATCATCATAAATCTGAAAAGCAAGACCAATCGCTAAACCAATCTTTCGTGCAGACCGTTGCATCTGCTTATCACCACCAGAGAAATACACACCTTCTAAACAAGCTAAACTCAATAGCTCTGCAGTTTTACCACTGATAGCTTTAAGATAGCGTCTAATACTGTTGTCTGCATTAAAAGCTGATTGCATCTGTGTAAGTTCACCTTGAAGAATCTTTTTCATCGATCTTGCATTACGCGGCAAAAATGGTGTCGCAGCCATTGTTTCACAAAGCAACTCGAAGTAAACCGTATAAATAAAATCACCCGTGTATACTGCAACATCCTTGCCAAATTGTGCTTCAACACTCGGCAAGCCTCGACGTAAAGGGGAATCATCAATAACATCATCATGAATCAGTGTTGCCGAGTGTAACAACTCCAAACTGGCTGCTATTTTAACCAAACGTTCTTCGTCTTCTATCTCCTCGTCAACTAAGCCAGAAAATAGAAAAAAAAGCGCTGGCCGAACCATTTTACCTCCGCGCGTCGTAAACTTTTGTAATGCGTCACGTATATCTGTATTATTTACCGCTAAACGTTCTGTCATCATAGTTTGTACTGCGATAAGTTTTTCCTTAATTTCAGGATAGTCCTGCCAAAAATCTAGCACTTTTTCCCCTTACTACCTATATCTATCGTTTTTATATCTCTCTTATTCTAGCAAAATCCACCTTAAATTTCGATATAAACGACTCACTTTTTTCTCTTATTACTTATTATCGAATTTCAATAATATTTTGTTGTGGCAAGCGGTAACTTGCTTGACCTTTTGCTTCTGATGAGCCCAATACAACCAAGAGCTCTGGACGGTAACGTTTATCGACTTCGAGAATTTCATTCACGCGCTCAGTACGTTCAAAGCCAAGAATAATATTGCCTTCATAGCCTCTATTTTTGATGACATACATGAGATTCATCGTCACAAAACCGATATTCAATGATAAATAGCTTGCTTCCATCATCTCGTCCATATTTTCAAACATTTGGGGATAGCGACTATTGAAACGTTGCAGTTGTTCACTATCCATTTCTCCAGCCCCGGTACGTGCAATTTCACTTGAGCGTTCGGAAAGATTAGTATCACTAAAGATAGCAATGACCGCTCCAGCTTCTTTCACTTGTTGACCATTTTTTCCATGAACAACGGATAGAAGTTCTTGACGTTTTTGTTCGCTCTCAACAATGACAAAGTGCCAAGGTTGGATGTTATGTGCAGAAGGTGCTAAACTTGCAGCAGAAATAATCTGTTTCACATCTACTGTTGGTATTTTTTTACCGTCAAATGTTTTTACAGCGTGGCGTTCTTTATTAATTTTTACAAAATCCATGAATATCCTCCTCTCATTATTGTACCAAATTTGCATATTTTTAGTATATAAAAAAGGGGTAAATCCCCTCTATTATCCTATTTGTTATATTCTCGCAAAAATTGAGACAAAGCAGACAAACCCTCGCGTAATGTCTTTTCATCCGTACAATAGCCTAAACGTGCATAGCCTGGCAAGTCAAACCTATTGCCCGGTACTAAAAGAACGCCTTTGTTTTTAAGCAAGGCCACGCAAAATTCTTCTGTTTGGGCCGGATCGAGCGTTTCAAATTTCACAAAGCTTGTCGATACTGCTTTAGGAAATATCATTGATACAAGTGACTCATTTTCCACCCATTCCCGAAGTATCTGCAAATTATTAGTGACGATTTCTTTATTCCGCGCCAGTACTTGATCACGGTGTTTTAAGACTAGAGTTCCTAAGGCATCGTCAAAGACTCCACAACAAATCATTGTATAATCGCGGTATTTGCGAAACTCATCTGCTAGTTTTTCATCTTGAGTCGCCACCCAACCTAAACGTACACCAGGTACAGAATATGTTTTAGAAAGCGAGTTCGTCGAGATACCTTTTTCATATAAGTCAACAATTGGCGCATAATCTTCCGCATCATCAAGAGGCAAGTAAACCTCGTCGACCAAGACATAAGCACCAACTGTTCGAGCCAGCTGAATGACCTCTTCCAAAAAGGCACGGTTTAGGGTTGTACCTGTCGGATTATTGGCATTGTTCAAACAAATCATCTTCGTGTTTGGACGAATCATCTGACGGAGTTCATCCAATCGTGGATACCAGTTTTCCGATTCATAAATTTGCCAAAACTCAATTTCGGCTCCTAAAGAACGTGGAATATCATAGAGCTGCTGGTAACTTGGATACTCTGCAATCACATGATCTCCCGGCTCGATCAATCCATACAAGACCAAATGATTGGCACCCGTTGCGCCATTTGTCGCCAAAATATTTTCTGCGGGAACTTTCGTATAAAGCTTGGCTACTTCTTGCTTAAATTCAGGAGAGCCTTCAATCCATCCGTAGTTAAATTTTTCCTGCATTAAGTGAGACATAAAGCTTTGGCCCTTGTCTTCTTCCAGATTTAATATTTCTTGCAAAGTCATGGATGAAATCGTTGATTGAGCAATGTCATAAACTGCTTCTTTTTCCCATACATTGAGCCATTCTTCTACTCCAAAACCATCTATCTTCATATGTGCCCTCCTAAATATCAATTATAGTATAAGTATAGCATTGTGCATCCAGTATTTTAAAGCAATCTTCCATTGGAAAAAAGATTGTCTTTGTATTGTCATTAGGGTGTAACGTCATAATGTCATGCTCCTCAAGCATATCTCGGTCAAAATAAACATGCATATTATCCATTTTATTATCAACCAGACCATAAATAGAAACAATCCCAGACTGCAGTCCCAACATGCTTTCCAAGCGTTCTTCTGATACAAAATGAAGTCAGTTTACTCCAAGTACCTCCCCCAGTTTGTTCATCTCAACGCGCTTACTATCATCCATAATAACCATATAGAATTGCGTGGATTTTTTATTAGCCAAAACTAAAGTCTTCGACCTACAACCTTCATGTCCTTCAATATAATGGTCAGATTCTTCTGTAGAATGACTGCCCGGATGCTCGACAATTTTATAGGGAATTTCGAGCTGAGCCATTAACTTCTCTACTTCTTTAAAGTCTCTCATTCAGCCTCCTCTTATAAGAAAAAGGCCGCGCAAAACACGACCTCTTACATTTTAGTCAGCAACAATTGTTGTTCCTGAACCATTTGCCAAGAAATCTTCAAGATTTTCAAGGGAAGTAATTGTTGCCGCACGACCAGTACGTTCTACAAAAGCCATAGCTGCTTCAACTTTTGGTTTCATAGAGCCTGCAGCAAATTGACCGTCTTCCAAGTAGGCGCCAATTTCAGACAAAGTAACTTTTTCCAATTTCTTTTGATCTGGTTTGTTGTAATTGACAAAAACATTGTCCACGCCTGTCAAAATAACTAACTCGTCACCATCCACAAGTTCTGCAAGTTTAGCTGCTGAAAAGTCCTTGTCTATTACAGCTTCCACCCCTGTGTATGTGCCGTCTTCATGCTCAACTACAGGAATGCCGCCGCCGCCTGATACAGTAGTTAAAACTGCAGCATCTAACAGTGGTTTGATGGCTTCTGCTTCTACAATACGTTCTGGTTTTGGACTGGCAACAACACGACGATACCCACGACCTGAATCTTCGACAAATTTCCAATCTGGATATTGTTCCAACATTTTGTTCATTTGTGCTTCATCATAGAATGGGCCAATCGGTTTTGTTGGATTTTCAAATGCAGGATCATTACTGTCTACCACGACACGTGTGACAACAGAAGCTACAGGAATTCGTTCCAAGCCTTCTTTGATTAAAGCTTTAGTAAAGGCTTGAGTCATCCAGTATCCAATTTGTCCTTGAGTCATAGCCACGGCTGTATCTAAAGGCATCGCAGGATTTTTGGCACTGTCTGATCCCAGTTGTTGTAAAAGTAAATTACCAACTTGAGGGCCGTTACCATGCGTAACAACTATTTCTACATCGTTATCCTTAATGAGCGGGATCAATTGACTCGCTGTAACTTCAAGCGCTTCTTGTTGTGCTTGAGCTGTTGGATCATCTGTCAAAATAGCGTTACCGCCAAGAGCAACTACAATACGTCTAACCATAATTATTTTCTCCTATTTTATATTATTAAAGCGCTTACTTTGCGCTTGAAAGAATAAAACTTTTGATTGCTCAAAAATTTTACTCTTAATTTTCTTTTTAAATACCAAGTAACTCTCTCAAACCAAACTGATTAGCAAGCAAGCCATAAAGAGCGAGCAAAGCGGCAAGAGTAAAGATAATGATAGCAAACCATTCGCCTGTTGAAATAGTTCTGTTGTTTTCACGTTTTGCACGGATATAGAGGACAAAACCAACTACATATAGAATGGAAGCCATCCAGACAAACTGCCAACCACTCAGGTAAAGGGCAATAATTTGGAATGCCATGGCAAAGAAGCCGATTAAAATATTTTTAGTTGATTTTTCGACTAAACCAACTTTTAATAGATATGCACCGACGAGAGCGTAGCAAACCATAATTACTGCAGTACAGAGATAAACAAAAACATTATAAGCATCTGAGGCAAAGTAAGTAATAATGATAAAGAGTTGTACAAAACCTTGAGTCAAAAGCAATGAATTAACAGGTGCACCAGCTTTATTTTCTTTTCCAAACCAAGCAGGCAAGAGCTTTTGTGAAGCCAATTGAGAAGTTGACTCAACTGGAAGCATCGTCCACGATAACCAAGCACCGAGAAGTGAAATAATCAACCCGATAGCCATCAAATTACCACCCCAAGGGCCAACCATCTCACGTAAGATACCAACCATACCTGGTTGTGGCATACTTGCAAGCTGTGCTTGATCCAAATATCCATAAGGTAAGAGCGAGAGCAAGATATAAATCACCAGCAAAGTGAATAACCCAATAATTGAAGCTTTACCAGCATCTGATTTTTTCTTAGCACGGTCGCCCATCATTGCCGCACCTTCAATACCAACGAAGACCCAAATCATAACCATCAAGGAACTTTGAATCTGTCCGATTAATCCTGAGGCAGTCATCTGAGTAAATGCTGCTGTTCCATCTGTATTAATGACGACATTTTGCCAAAAATGTTCTGTAAAGACTCCAGCTCTGAACATAACAATAGCAACAACGGCAAAAATTGCGATTGGAATTAATTTAGCAATGAGTACAATAGCATTAATTACTGCTGCCCCTTCAACCCCACGAATAACAAGTGCAGTTAAAGACCAAGAAACGACTGAAACAACGATGACTGATAAAAAGGTCAAAGAACCGTCTTCATTAGCAAAAACACCAGGAAAGAAATAGTTGACAGATGTCATCATCAAGACAGCGAAAGCCACGTTACCTGCCCAAGCGGACAACCAGTAACCCCAGCCTGATAAGAATCCGGCAAAATCACCAAATCCTGCGCGGGCATAATCTGAAACACCGGAGAGTTCTGGTTTATTAACAACAAGGTGATTTAAGCTCAAAACGAGCATAAGAATACCAAAACCAATAAAGAGCCATGAAATGACCACACCACCTGGTGTGGCTCCATTTGCCAAGTCGTTCGAGAGGTTAAATACCCCACCACCAATAGCTCCGGATACGATAATTGCTACGAGGGCCATGAGCCCTATTCCTTTTTTATTTTCTACTTCCATATTACTTCCTATTTTTTTCATAAAGTCATATGCTTTAAAAAAGTCTCCAATTATGAAAATATACGAGGTCTGACCTTTTCAAAACAAGAGTTATAGAGGGAACCAAAAATATTTTTTCCAGATTTGTGCAAACTTCCCACCGGTATTAGGAAGTGGAAAGTCTGTCAAATCCGGAAAAAATCAAATTCAAAATTTATTATTTGATACTTGGTACATCTGGAATGAAGAGGTTACCCAAAGTTGCTGCCATAATTGCTTTAATTGAGTGCATACGGTTTTCAGCTTCTTCAAATTGACGTGCATATTTAGAACGGAACACTTCGTCAGTAACTTCCATTTCAGTCAAGCCATACTCTTCTTTAATTTCTTTACCATATTCAGTTTCAGTATCGTGGAAGGCTGGCAAGCAGTGCATGAAGATAAGTTCTTCATCTGGAGTACCAGTCAATTTCATCATATCCATTGTGATACGGTATGGAGTGAGAAGTTCCACACGTTCTTCCCAGTTTGATTCACCCATTGATACCCATACGTCTGAGTAGATAATGTTTGCACCTTTAACCCCTGCTTCAATATCTGCAGTTGTTTCTGGTTTTGCACCTGACTCAGCTGCAAATTTACGCGCAATTTCCATAACTTCTTCAGAAGGTTGAAGTGATTCAGGCGCTACGATAGTTACGCTCACTCCAAGCATCGCACCTGTTACGATAAGAGAGTTAGCCATGTTGTTACGACCATCACCGACATAAGCAAGTTTAAGACCTTTAAGGTAACCAAATTCTTCTTTGATTGTCATGTAGTCTGCAATCATTTGAGTTGGATGCCAATCGTCAGTCAAACCATTCCATACAGGAACTCCTGAGTATTTTGCCAAATCTTCAACTTCTTTTTGTGAGAAACCACGACGTTCAATCGCATCAAACATTGAGCCAAGAACACGTGCTGTATCTTCAGTAGATTCTTTGATACCAAGTTGAATATCATCTTTACCAAGATATTCTGGGTGAGCACCAAGGTCGATAGCTGCTGTTGTAAATGCAGCACGCGTACGTGTAGAAGTTTTAGCAAAAAGTAAGGCGATATTTTTTCCTTCAAGATAATGGTGAGGGATGTTATTTTTCTTCAATGCTTTTAAGTGAATAGCAAAGTCAACAAGATATTGAATTTCTGCAGGTGTAAAATCTTTTTCTGCTAAAAATGAACGGCCTTGGAAAACTGAGTTAATTTTTGGTGTTTGCATTTAATTTTCTCCTAAATATAATTTTTTGTTTTTTGAAATAAGGACATTTGCTTGTGCTGTAAGCAATAAAGTGTCAACGAGGTTGACAGAGCTGTAAACCAAGCAAATAGAGGGTAAAACTTTGATTAAATATCTTCACGCCACAATGGTTGAGACATACAACGTGCTCCACCACGACCACGTGCCAACTCGCTTGAAAGAATCTCATGTACTTTGATCCCATGTTCTTTAAGTAATTCGATTGTGACATAGTTACGGTCATAAGTAACAATTTCACCTGGAGCGATAGCCAATGTATTTGAACCATCATTCCATTGCTCACGCGGTGCAACGATTGGATCTCCATTACCACATTCAATCAAATCAAGTTCTGAGAGTTCCAACACTTTCTTAAGGGCAACTTTAAGATCTGTCAAATGTTCAATTTCCACATCTCCATCTTTACCTGGACGTAAGATGAATGCATTGATATTTCCAGAACCATCAAAGATTCCTGGGAAGACTGTAAACTGATCATGATTAATCATTGTAAATACAGTATCCAAGTGCATCATTGCGTGATTATGCGGAATTTCAACAGCAAGTACAGTGTCAAAGGTTGACAATGGGTTTGCAAACAATTCTTTTGCTAAAGCTTGAATTGTTTTAGATGAAGTACGTTCAGAAACACCAATAGCTACAGTGTGTTTGTTTAATACGAGTTCATCACCACCTTCAATACGTGTTGTATGGTTACGATCACGCCAAATTGGAGTGTCTTTAAAACGTGGGTGATTTGCCATTACATATTCTGTGATCAATGATTCAGGTTGACGTGCTGGGAAAGTCATTTTGTTAATAGTCATCCCTACACCCATAGATGCTTGTGGGTCACGAGTGAAGTAAGCATTTGGCAATGGATTAAGGTAGAAATGGTTTTCGGCATCAGAACCGGCCATGTCGCTAAGAACTGTACGTTTTAGGTCCAATTCATTTTTACGAACACCTGCATAAATCTTGTCAACCATTGCTTTTGTATCCATGCTTGTCAAGTACTCAGTCAAACCTTCAAGTGTACGTCCTGGGCGGTAGCCTGCTTCATGCAAGAGTCGAGCCAAGAAATCTTTTTTAACACTTTCAGTTTGAAAAACATCTGCGGCAAGATCTTCTATATAGACTGTTTCTGCTCCGTTATCACGCAATGTTTGAGCAAAGAAATCGTGTTCCTTCTGAGCAATTTTCAAGTAAGGGATATCATCAAACAAGAGTTGATGCATTGTGTCTGGTGTGATGTTTTCGACTTCAGCACCTGGACGATGAAGGAGAACTGATTTAAGTTTTCCGATTTCTGAATTGACATTGATTGCTTTTTCCATGAGATAAGCATCCTTTCTTTTATATAAAACTATATATTAAAATTGTAAAAGCGCTTTCAACACCTTTTATTATAGTCTAATCTTTTTTTGAATGCAAATTGAACGTCATTATAATAATGCGCTTTCATTTCATAAAAAATAATAAATATACAAAAAGAAACCAGCAGTACCAAGGTTGAGCCTTTGTGATGGTTTCTTTTATTTTTTTATTACTTTTCTTTGTTTTTTCTAATTTGTTTACTTCTGAGTTGTCCGCAAGCGGCATCAATGTCTGTACCATGCTCTTGGCGCACAACACAGTTGATACCATTTTTCTTGAGTACATCGTAAAATTTCGCAGTATCATTTCGTGTTGAACGTTCATATTTGATATGCTCAGCGACAGGATTATAGGGAATCAGATTGACATACGAAAGTTTATTTCGGGGTTTTATTAAATCAGCTAATTCTTGTGCAATTTCCGGAGTATCATTTTCTCCAGAAAGCATAATATACTCATAGGTTACACGACGATTTGTTGTTTCAGTATAATAATCTATCGCATCAAAAAGTTTTTCAAGTGGTGCGCTACGTGTGATACGCATCAGACTTGTGCGTAATTCATTGTTTGGTGCATGTAAAGAAATAGCCAAGTTCACTTGCAAGTTTTCATTTGCAAATTCTTTGATTTTTGCTGGCATGAAACCGCAGGTTGACACGGTAATATGACGTGCCCCAATAGCAAGGCCATTATCATCATTAATTGTTCGTAAAAAGTTCATCAAGTTTACATAGTTGTCAAATGGTTCACCGATACCCATAACTACAACATGAGAAACACGCTCATCTTGGCCTTTTTCATCGAAGTATTTTTGGACCAACATAATCTGAGCGACTATCTCTCCTGCTGTCACATCACGCTCTTTTTTTAGAATACCAGAGGCACAAAAAGTACAGCCCATGTTACATCCTACCTGAGTAGTCACACATACAGATAAGCCATAAGATTGGCGCATCAATACAGTTTCAATCATCATTTTATCTGGTAACATAAAAAGATATTTAACTGTTCCATCTTCCGACTCTTGTACGACGACTTGCTCCAGAGGATTCATAATAAAATGCGCGTTCAACTTTGCAATAAAATCCTTGGAGAGATTTGTCATTTCTTCAAAAGTTTGGACACGTTTTCGGTAAAGCCAATCCCACACTTGGGTTGCTCGAAATTTTTTTTCACCATTTTCAATCGCCCAATCAATAAGTTGATCACGTGTTAAGCCGTAAATTGTTTGTTTTTCCATTATATCTCCGATATTTTTCCCCCAAAAAATTTTTGAAGGAACTTTTTTGTATATTATTCAATAACTTTTTAGACATAATTTTAACATTTGTCTATTTTATTTTTTTGCACGTTCGCGTATTACAAAATTAGATTTAGAGGTTGTATTTTTCTCATTTTTCTCATTTTGTTTTATTTTAGCAGGCTTCTTACCTGATTTCTCGCGAATTTCAAATGATTTTTTCTCATTTTTCTTTTGCTTTTCTTGAGAGCTTCGATTTTTATTGCGATTATTTCGACGTCGTGCTTTTTCAAATTTAGGTTGACGTGGCTTGTCTTCAAAAACACGTTCGGATGTGTAAGCTTCATCTTGTGAGCGTACACGACGTAAAACAAAGTAGGCACAGCCATAATTGCAATATTCATTGATATAATCTTCTAATCGGTCAATCTTATTTTCAGATTGCATTTTTTTTCTACTTACTGAAAAAAAGCCTTTTAAACGGAGCTGTTCAAAGCCCCAATCTCCCACGATGTAATCATACTTATCGAAAATATCGCTAAATCGCTGCTCCAGCTTTTCAGCATCAAACCCTTCACGATAATTGTAAACCAGATGAAAAGTCTTACCACCTACTTTTACAATGTCATCTGTAGCAGTTACCCGCTCACCAGGGAAACGATTATAATTTAATTTTGATTCGTCAACTTCTTTTGGCACTTTCCTCTCCCTTTCTCTTTTTGTTCATTTTCTCGTTTTTTAATTCATTTGCTACTATTTCTCGTAGAAAATACGGAAAAAGTATTTCGGCTTTCTCTTGTTTTCGCAATAAAGGAAAATACCAAGCAAAGAGATACTGATCAGGAACGACTATGCTATAAGACTCAGCATCGACCACATCCGTATTTCTATAATAAAATTTCCCTCTGTTGAAATTTATTCCCTGAAAAATAAGCCGACCAAATTGCTTCCCTCGAAAACCCATACCTCGAATATTTTGCCCAGACAGCATTGCAGATACATCAAGCATTTCACGTAAAACTTCTTTCAGTACCTTACCAGTCATCGTAAGCCGCACTAAACGCATGGAATGGGGCAAAAATTGGTGTAAATCATCTAAAGTAAGTTGGTTTGGCAATGCTTCTGTAACCAAGAGCCCAGTATTGAAAACACAGGCTCCCACCTTGCCATATCGGGCAAGTAACTCTGCAATAAAATGACTTGCATTATAATCAGGATAAACATTGGTCAGGCTATAGGGAAGTTCTCCGACAGTCTTGCCTTGCAACATTTTACGTCCTTTCAACTCCCACGAGTTGATGTGTAAAGCATCACTTTTTACTTTTTTGAGCGTGTTGGTAGCAATCGTGGAAATTTCCGAAGCAATTACTTTGTTATTTTGATCAAAAGTAAGATTGATTTCGCCGATATGCTCCCCGTATCTTCCTGCAGCCGCAAGTAAGGTGTCATGTAATTCCGCTCCGTGTTCAAAAAGATGATGCGTATGGCTTCCAATAATTAAATCAATATCGTAATTTTTAGCGATTTTCTCATCAACGGTTTTACCCAAATGACTCAAAAGAATCGTAAAATCACAGTCCAGTGGCAAGAGCTGATCCAAGCAAACTAAAGGATCAACAATATCCCAACCTGCTTGTAAATAGGCTAGATAAGGAGCTGTTAAGCCAATGATTCCAATACGCATCCCCCAACTGCTCTCTATAAATTTAGGACCTTGAGCAAAAGGCATATTACTGATATTTGAAAGCAATATATCAAATTCGGCTTGATTGTATAAACGGCTTAGCATATCATGAGTTAATCCTAAACCTTCATTATTGCCGAGGGTCGCTGCTGTCAAATTCAGCTTATTCATCAGAGCAACATTAATCTGTCCTTCTGTTGCCTCAGTTAAAGGATGTACCCGGTCAACATTATCCCCTAAGTCAAATCGCAAGACATCTGGAAGTCCAACTGATTTTTCCGCAAAAAAACGCTCAATCACTGGAAATCTTTCCAAATGCGAGTGCAAATCGTTCAAGTGAATAATGCGCAATGAATTCATTTTACCATTATAGCACAAAAAAGACCGCTAAAGCGGTAGTTTTTGTACTTTTATACTTACGCCTGCAAATCAAAAGCAAGGCTTCATTCCTATTTTCCTGTTGATCCGAAGCCGCCAGTTCGTGTAGATTTAGTCACTTCAGCATCCCCATCAGCAACCAAGAAAGGCATAAAGACCGCTTGGACAATCCTCTCACCTTTTTCCAAGACCACTTCTGATTCCGTAATATTTTGCATTTGAGCAAATATCTCGCCCTCATTCCCTGGGTTATTGTAATAGTCACCGTCAATGACACCTACCGAGTTAATCATCACTAAACCTTTTTTACGCGGATTTGACGAGCGATCAAACAGATACAGAACTTCTCCTGCTTGCATATATGCCTTAAGGCCTGTTGAGATCAGTTTAATTTCACCAGGTTTAATGGTAATGTTTTCAGCCACTGATAAGTCATAGCCTGCCGCATGCTTGGTCGCACGTATTGGTAATTCTAGGTTTTCATTTTTGTATTTACTTACTATTTCAAATCCACGTGTTTTCATAATTACTCCTTATTGCTTATTTTTAATCTATTTATTTTATAAAGGGCAAAATCAGAAAAACGATAAATAAGACAACAACCGTTACTCCTGATAAAATCCGATTTTGCATTGGTACAGAATTCTTGAAATATTTAGGTGGAAAAACAGGAGCTAAAAGAAGTCCGCCCACTGCTCCTCCAACATGTGACCAAATATTGACCGAGCTAAGATTAAACATATTGAAGAAAAGATTAATCGCAATCAAGATGGTAAATGTCTTACCAATCTGTTTTAGCATCGGATGGCCTGTAAAGAAGCCAATTCCTGCAATAGCTGCAAAAAGACCAAAAATCGAAGTTGATGCTCCTGCAGATAAGGAATTGGGCGAAAAGATAAAGGTTGCTGCATTACCAAAAATTCCTGAAAGAATGTAGATCAAACTGAAATTAAGGCTACCAAATACAGCTTCAACCTGACGTCCGATAAAAAAGAGCGTCAGAGTATTCATAAGAAAGTGAGTCCATCCAATATGAATAAAAATTGGTGTCACAAGGCGCCACAATTGAGTTGGATCAGCTAAAATGGCTGGTGGAAATAATGCACCAGTATTAAAAAGGTTAATTGCCGAGGTTGCAGCTAAACCATAACGTAAAAATTGATAAAGCCAAACCATCGTTGTTAAAAGTGATAAAATATAAGTCGCTTTATGCTTCATAAAGTCTTTTTTTATCATATCAATGTTCATAAGTAAATATTTCTCCTATGCTTATATCATGAGGTTCTGGATGAAAATTTCTGTGCTGAAAATCATAACATAGACTAACTGTCTGTCCAGAAAAGCTTGCCAGATAACGGTCATAATATCCCGCGCCAAAACCAATCCGATAACCTTCTTTATTCCAAGCCAAGCCGGGGACCAAAATCAAATCAGGCACAACTTCGTTTTTCGACTTAGGTTCTAGTATACCAAATTTTGTACGTTCTAAGTCATTTTTGTCGTATTTTACAAAAATCATGTGGCGATCAGCCAAGGTTTTTGGTATAACTATTTGTTTATCTGCCTGCTCAAAAAGGGGTTGCAAATCAAATTCAAATTCTTGCGGCATATAGAGCGCCACGGTTTTAGCGTTTTTCCATTGTTCTGAGGCAAGCAGCTCTGCAATAATTTTCTGACTTTGACGGCTTTTGTCAGCAAAATCAAAACTTTTCAGTAAATTTATCATTTCTTTTCGAATTAGCGCTTTCTTTTCCATACTTTATATGGTATCATAAAGCTGTAAGTTTTTTTCAAGTTAACGTTTATGCTTTTTGTTACACGCTTTCCGAAGATAAGATTTACCAAACTAAAGAAAGGATGTATTCAAATGGCACAAGGAACTGTAAAATGGTTTAACGCTACTAAAGGTTTTGGCTTCATTACAACTGAAGAAGGCAACGATGTATTCGTACACTTCTCAGCTATTCAAACTGATGGCTTCAAAACTCTTGATGAAGGCCAAAAAGTTAGCTTTGATCTTGAAGAAGGCCCACGTGGACCTCAAGCAATCAACGTTACTAAATAATTGGTAATTAAAGCACCTTTACGGTGCTTTTTCTTTTTGTTTAAACACCACAATAAAAGCAGTTATGCTATTGTTTTATAGATATAAAAAGTTTACAATGTATAAAGCAAAGAATTTAGGAATATTATGAAAGATTTAACAAAAGGAAACATTCTCAAAGGTTTAATTACCTTCACACTTCCCCTGCTCTTGGGAAACTTTTTTCAAGTGCTCTATAATACTGCAGACACACTGATTGTTGGTCAAACGCTAGGAAAAAATGCACTTGCATCAGTGGGGGCTACGGGATCCATCAACTTTTTAATCGTTGGTTTTGCTCAGGGAATGACCGCAGGGCTCACGATTATTACTGCGCAACGCTTTGGTGCCAAAGATGCACATGCTGTCAAAAAGTCCTTTGTGACAGGGCTGTATTTTACGATAGCTATCTCCCTCTTGCTCAGTGTCTTGTCTGTCCTATTTGTGGGTCAATTACTACAACTTATGCAGACTCCAGCTGAGATTTACGAAGGTGCACACACTTTTTTAAGTATTATGTTAGGTGGACTTACAGCGACCACACTATATGCTTATTATTCGAACGCGCTCCGCGCCTTAGGTGATTCCAAGACACCGCTCTATGCACTTATCGTCGCCAGTATTTTAAACATCGGCTTTGAGTATTTCGCAATCCTCGTTCTCCATTTAGGCTTAGCGGGAGCAAGTGCAGCCACCATTTTGGCCCAATGTATCTCTGTGCTTTATCTGGTTTTACATATTAAACGCAAAGTGCCTGAGTTACACCTTAATCGAAAACTCCTTGTTTACGATACCCAAGAAATACGTACACATGCACGACTGAGTATTCCCATGGGATTTCAATCTAGTATTATCGCTATTGGTTCTATTACACTTCAAGTAGCACTTAACACTATGGGAACAAACGCTGTCGCCACTCAAGCTATTGTATCTAAGATTGACCAAATCGCGATGTTGCCAATGATGTCGATCGGACTTGCTATGGCTACCTTTGGAGCCCAAAACTATGGTGCAAAACAATACCGCCGAATAAATCAAGGGCTTTTCCAATCTCTCCTCATAGCAGTTTCCTGGGCGATTGGCTTTGCCATTCTTTTGGTAAGCTTGAACTATTACTTCACGACGGCTTTTATCTCACCAAGCCAAACAGCTGTTATTGATATGGCTAGACATTACTATATTGTGAATGGTGGTTTCTACTGGCTACTTGCTATCCTCTTCGTTACGCGCTCAACATTACAGGGTTTGGGCAATGCGCGCATTCCAACAATTTGTGGCGTGGCAGAACTGGTAATGCGGGCCGCAGTGGCCATCGTCGGAGTTAACCTCTTAAATTACACCGTGATTATTTCATCCAATCCAGCTGCTTGGTTGGGGTCAACCGCTATTCTGATCCCCACAACCATTCGAATGGTGCGCCGTTTTAACCGCGAAAATGCACAAGAAAAAATCGTTCCAAATTGAACGATTTTTTATATTAGTCTTTATCTAATTCTTGATAGAGCAGTTTTTGCGCTACTGTCGGATTGGCTTGTCCTTTTGTAGCTTTCATAAGCTGACCAACTAATGCCTTAGCTGCATTTTCCTTACCGCCACGATAGTCAGCAACAGATTGTTCATTTTTAGCAAATACTTCATGAATGATAGGCAAGAGTACAGCTGGGTCAGAGATTTGAACCAAGCCGGCCTTTTTAACGAAAGCTTCTGCTGAACCACCGTTTTTAGCTAATTCGAGGAAGACTTTCTTCGCAATTTTCGATGAAATAGTCCCATCTGCAATCAAACGCAACATTTCTGTGAGATTTTCTGGAGTTAAGTGAATATCTTTAAGTTCCAGATGTGCTGTGTTCAAGTACTGAGCAACTTCACCTTGAAGCCAGTTGGATACCAATTTGGCATCACCACCTAATTTAACAGCTGCTTCAAAGAAATCAGAGACATCTTTTGAGCTTGTCAACTGGCGCGCATCGTATTCACTGAGGCCCATTTCCTCTACATAACGTACACGGCGTGCTGCTGCAAACTCAGGAAGTTCAGCACGAACTTCGTCAATCCAAGCTTCGGAAATTTCAATACGTGGCAAATCTGGTTCTGGGAAATAACGATAATCAGACGCACCTTCTTTAACACGCATCAAGATTGTTTCACCTGTTTTATCATCAAAACGACGTGTTTCTTGACGAATTTCACCACCAGCACGAAGAATTTTCGCTTGGCGATCAATTTCAAAGGCTAGGGCTTTCTTCACATTACTGAAAGAGTTCATGTTCTTCACTTCTGTTTTAACACCAAACTCTTCTTGGCCATAAGGACGCAATGAAATATTGGCATCACAGCGCATGGAACCTTCTTCCATCTTCACATCAGAAATACCTGTATAGAGAATCAATTCACGTAAGGCGGTCAAATACGCATAAGCTTCATCAGCGCTTCGCATATCTGGCTCAGAAACAATCTCAATCAATGGTACCCCTTGACGGTTCAAGTCAACATAAGAATAGCCATCTGTTCCGTGCGTATTTTTACCGGCATCTTCTTCAATATGTGCACGCTCAATACGAACAGTCGATTTTGTACCGTCTTCAAGTTCAATTTCAATAGAACCATTGTAACCAATAGGTTCATCTGCCTGCGAAATTTGGTAAGCTTTAGGATTATCAGGGTAAAAATAATTTTTACGATCAAAGTGCATACTCTTTTGAATCGACATATTCATGGCAAGAGAAGCTTTCATCCCAGCAACGACAACACCTTTGTTCAATGTTGGCAAAACCCCTGGCATTCCCCAGTCAATAACATTCGTATTGACATTTGGTTCAGAGCCAAATTCAGCTGGAGTTGGGCTGTAAATTTTTGAGTTTGTATTTAACTCAACATGGACTTCAAGTCCAATGACTGTTTCAAAGTTCATCTTATTTTGCCCCTCCTTCTGTAAAGATAATTGGTTTTTTCTTATGATGATCCGTTGTTGCTTCAAACGCTGCTGCGACTTGATAAATTGTTTCCTCATCATAGCGTTTACCAATCAATTGCATCCCAACAGGTAGACCTTCAACATAACCCGCCGGAATCGAAATTCCTGGTAATCCCGCGAGGTTGACTGGAATTGTTAAGATATCTGAAAGATACATTTGAACAGGATCTTTTGATTTTTCATCAAAGCCAAAAGCAACCGTTGGGGCTGTTGGGCCAAGAATCAAATCATAATCCGCAAATACTTTATTAAAGTCTTCGATAATCATTGTACGCACTTGACCAGCCTTTTTAAAGTGCTTATCGTAGGCACCTGCAGAAAGACTAAATGTACCTAGCATAATACGACGTTTGACCTCATCGCCAAAGCCTTCTGAACGTGATTTCACATAGACATCTTCAAGGTTTTCGATATCCTGTGCACGATAACCATAACGAATACCATCGAAGCGTTGGAGATTTGAGCTCGCTTCTGAAGAAGCGATGATGTAGTAAACAGCTACCCCATACTTGCTATGTGGCAAGCTCACTTCTTCAACAATAGCACCTAAAGATTCTAAGTGTTTCGCCGCCGCCATAATTTGCTCTTTGACTGCTGGATCAATGCCTTCCCCAAAGTATTCTTTAGGCAAAGCAATCTTCATTCCTTTAATATCTTGACCTATTTTTGAACCAAAATCTGGCACAGCTACTTCTGAACTTGTAGCATCTTTAGCATCACTACCTGAGATAACATTTAAAAGTTGTGCATTTTCTTCAACAGTAGCTGAAAAAGGACCAATTTGATCAAGTGAACTAGAAAAAGCAATTAAACCATAACGAGAAACACGTCCGTAAGTTGGTTTCAGACCCACAATACCACTGAACGAAGCTGGTTGACGAATCGAACCACCTGTATCGGATCCTAATGACAAGCGTACTTGTCCACTCGCAACAGCACTAGCTGAACCTGAAGATGATCCACCAGGTACTTTTGTTTGATCCCACGCATTGTATGTTGGCTTAACAGAAGAAGTTTCCCCTGAGCCCCCCATTGCGAATTCGTCCATATTGGCTTTACCAATAATAACCATGCCATTGTCATAAAGCTTTTCAACGACAGTTGCATCATAAGGTGGGATAAAACCAGAAAGAATTTTACTTGCTGCAGTTGTTTCAATATTTTTAGTAACAATATTGTCTTTAACTGCTAAGGGAATACCGTCTGTAAGTTTTGCTGCATCAATCCCACGCGCATCAATAGCAGCTGCTTGCGCTAATGCTTCTTCATCTAATACAGAAATAAAACTGCCCATTGCTGCTTCACGTGCATGCACATCATCCAATGTCGCCTGTGTCAAGTCAACAGCAGAGATTTCCTTTTTCACCAAGAGGTCATGCAACTCTTTAATTGTTTTATTATTCAATGACATTATGCATCTCCTCCATCAGCCAACATTGCGGGAACCTTAATAAAGCCATCTTGCTTCGTTGGTACATTACACATTAATTCATCACGGTCATCACCCGGTACAGCAATATCTTCACGCATGCGGTTTAAGTTATCCGCAACACTCATCGTAAATTCTACATTTTCCGTATTGACTTCCTCTAACTGCTCCACCATTTCGATAATTTTATCGAGTTTATCCGTCACAGCATCAAGTTCATTTTTCTCAAATTTAAGCTTTGACAAAGTTGCCACATGCTCCACTTGTTCTTTTGTAATCTTGCTCATGTTATTTTCCCTAACTATTAAAGATTTTCATTCTCAATTATAGCAAAAATCTTTAAAAACTGATACAGCTAGGCTTTACTGCCTACTGCCTTTACCACAAGTAAAAAACCTCTCACTAAGAGAAGTTTTTTTATTACTTTTAAGGTTAGAAGTTACGACCTTCAAGCTTTGTGAATAAACCTTGGTTAAGAACTTTGAGGTAAGTCCCTTTCATTCCCAACGAACGGCTTTCAATAACACCAGCAGATTCAAGCTTACGTAGTGCATTAACGATTACTGAACGTGTAATTCCAATCTTGTCGGCAATGACTGAAGCAATAACATGTCCTTCTTCACCATCAAGTTCTTCAAGAATTGCTTTCACAGCCTTCATTTCTGAATACGAAAGTGTATTGACTGCCATGTTAGCCATCGTGTCTTTACGGATATTTTCTTCCATTTGTTCAAGCTTAAGATTTGAAAGTTGAACACCGATAACTGTTGTTGCAAGCTCTGCAAGCACAAGATCATCATCACTGAATTTTCCGTCTGTACGCCATAAGATGAAGGTTCCCAAGCGCATACCACTACCATAGATTGGTGCACATGTTGTCAAACCATTAGGATACTCACCTAAAAGTTCTGCAGGAAATACTGACAAAGGCTCGTTAATTGTGATATTTGCTAAAGTGTCGTAGATACGGATAGCCGCACGTGCATAATCTTCTGGCAATTGTTTTTGTACATGGAAAAGTTCATTAACACGATCGTTGTTAATTTCGTATGGCAGTGAATAGCCCAAAAGTTTCCCTTTTGTATCAATGATACAAGCATTACAGTCAATAACGTTGGCTAAACGCTCTGTCATGTTATCATAGGGTAACTCCTGCTTTAAATCAGTTACTCCATCTTGCAGAACTGATGTAATTTTGCGGGTTTTTTCTAGTAAAGTAGCCACGGTTTTCTCCTATTATATTATTTTCTAAATAAACTCTTAATGAATTATAACACAAAAAAATTCAAAAAACAACAGGAATAGTCAGAAAATTCGCTTTTTTCATTATAATAAAACAAGATATACAATTATGTATATCTTATTTCTTTTTATATACAGAAAATTGACTAATATTACCAACTTCCACTTTTTTGTAAGAATCTTTAAGTGTTTCTTTTACTGAATCTGAAAGATCCTGTCCACTTTGCACTACGACATACTTGTTGCCTGCATTAGCAAAGAGCAAATCAAAGTTCTGATGGAATCTCACTGGATAATGGCGAGGGAAGTCATCTATGCCACCCACACGCTGTGATCGCAAGTTAATGTTTTTATCCGATGCTATAGCCAGTACTTTATCCTCTTTTGTTGTATCGGCTTTCACAAACTGTGCAACTTGTTGTTCTTCTGAGAAAACTTGTTGATGCATCGTTTGGGTAACGATCGGAGCTCCTATCACAAAGAGCAGAGCTAAAATTGGCGCAAAAAGCTTGGCCTTCATATAATCTTGTAGGATATTCTGACGTTGATCCACCGCATCTTGTATAGTATCGCTGACGAATAATAAAAGTAACGGCAAGATGGCAAGCAAGTTTGAACTTTCGAATACTTGAGAAAAAACAACAAATCCTAACACAAGAATTGAACCCAATAAGAGTAAAAGTTGCCAGATAAATGTTTGACCCGAACTTTTAATATTACGTACGCCATGTACGAAATTGGACGCAAGACCAAACACCAAAAGAAAAACGAGAGCTTTCAGAAGTGACATCCAGAAATTATCTGTAAAGCCTAGTGTCGTAAGCGGAATGATAATGGATTGTTCGATGGATGTATACAGTACTTGAGCATTTAAGGAGTAAAAAGCAACAGTATAACCTACCAACAATAAACCAAATAAAATTGCTAAAAGTTGATAAATACCCCGCCCAATTCTTTTATTCTGAATATTAAAGACAAGCAAAGCGAGACAAGAAAGAAGCCACAAAATGGTCATGATTGGTGATATGACAAACACAAGAGCTCCGCTCATACCAAAGAAGATAAAAGCTTCGTCACGTGCATCTTGACGTAGATAACGATCCAAGAACTGTAATGCCCATAATGCAAAAGGCAAGGCGATTAAGGTTGGCGCTGTACCACCTTGAGCCAATCCTGCAATCGAAACCAAGGTGAAACCTGTGGTAATTCGCGCTGCCAAACGGCTACGAGTACGTTGTGAAATTAAACGATAAACTTGCACACCGCTCATAAATAAAGCTAGCATTTGGAAAAGGTAAAGCAGCCAAGTTGTTTGACCAAAATGACCGAGCCAGTTAATTAGGTAAAAGACAATTCCGCCAGCACCCCAAAAATCATTGTAAGGGACCAATCCTGCCTGCATTGCCATTCCCGAATAGAGGTATTGCGACTGTACACCTGTAGGTTGAAGATTGAAGATAGGGAAAGCATAGAAGCTTAGACTAAGCACCAAGGACACGAGCCCAATAAATAACCAGTCAGCTGGCATAAGCCGTGGTGTTTTTTCTCGAGTTGGTACAAAACTCGCTTCTGATTTATGACGACGCGAATAAAACCCAGTCTCTTCCGCAGGAATATCAAGGTCTTCATTGACCTCAAGCTCCTCGAATTCTTCGATTTCTTCTGATTGTTCTAATTGTTTTTTATGTTCATGCCTAAGTGAACGTGAACCATATCTTTTTTTCATTTAATTTCCCTTCAAAGAGTAATCACTAAATTATAACAAATTTCTTCGAAGTACTCAATTTTTGCTAAAAATTTTATGTAATAATTTATAATATTTCAATATTGATGCAATAAAAAAAAAGAGGCTTTGCCTCTTGATTTATCAATAAACTTCGTCGTCTTGATTTTCCATAAAGTTATTAAAAACTTCTTCAATCATATCCCATTCAGCATCTGAATCTTCAGCGATAGGTTGTAAATCACCTTCAGTGCCATCTTCATTTTGAGTAAATGAATAAGCTTGGATTTCAACTTCACCATTATCATCTTCTGCACCGTCAACAGGCATAACGAGGACGTAATTTTTACCAAATTCTTCTTGGCCATCAATAGTGATCAAGATTTCAAAAAGGCTTTCATTACCGTTATCATCAATCAGAGTGATAAAACGGTCTTCGTGGTCATGGTCATGTGTATGTTCTGACATAATACTTCCTACTTCTAAAATAATTTGTGCGCATCAAGATAATTTTGTAATATCAAGACAGCGGCGAGTTTATCAATTGATTTTTTACGGTCCTTGCGTCGGACGCCACCATCAATTAATACTTTTTCTGCTTGCATTGTCGTCAAGCGTTCATCTTGGTATTCTACAGCGACATCAAACGTTTCAGTAATTTTTTCACCATAGTTTCTTGAAGCCTCTGCACGAATACCTTCATCATTATTCATATGTTTGGGTAAACCGAGTACAATTTTTGAAGGTTTATATTCTGTTATTAGTTCTGCTAAGCGCTCAAAACCAAATTCACCAGCTTCACTGTCAATCTTTATTGTTTCAACAGGCTGAGCCGTCATTCCCAATAAATCACTCACAGCTACACCAACAGTTTTCGTACCGACATCCAAACCTAAAATTCTACTGTACATTAAAGTTGTACACCGTGTGCTTTTAAGTATTCTTTAATCAGTTCTTCAACAATATCATCACGGTCAAAACGACGGATTTTGTTACGTGCATCGTCGTGACGTGGAATATAAGCTGGATCTCCTGACAAAACATAACCTACCATTTGGTTGATAGGATTGTAACCTTTAGCATCAAGTGCACGATAAACATTTACAAGTGTTTCGCCGATTTCTTTTTTACTTGAATCATCAAATTCAAAGCGGACTGTTTCATCTGTAAAACTCATAATATGTACCTCCTTTGGGGTAGGTTCAAGCAAACTGCTTAAAAATCCTTTTAATTAATTTTTTCTAATAATGCTCTTTAATTATACATCATTTCTGACACTAATTCAATCTATTTCGTCTAGTAGCTAGAATAAATGGCCCTCTAGACGACCATTTATCACTCAATGCTAAACTATAAATTTACCGGCTTAAGGGAGAATATTTCCAGCTTCCATATACAAGTCATACCACTCCTCACGGCTGAGAACCAGATCACTGGCATTTGTTACTTCCTCGATCCGTCGTTCCGTCATCGTACCAATTATTGTTTGCATACGCGCTGGATGGCGGTTAATCCATGCTATAGCAATCCCTGAAGGGGTAAGATTGTATTTTTCAGCATATTCTTCAAGCTTTTTGTTTAATTCTGGGAATTTATCATTACCAACAAAAGGACCATCAAAATATCCATGTTGGAAAGGAGACCAAGCTTGAATCGTCATCTTATTTATCCGGGAATACTCTAGTACTGAACCATCTTGCATATGACTGGCTTGATTAGGAATATTCACATTGAGACCTGCATCAACCATTTCAGTATGCTTCAAGCCAAATTGAAGCTGATTAAAGAGTAACGGCTGCTTCACTGCTGTTTTAAGTAACTCCACTTGCATCGGATTTTGATTGGAAACTCCAAAATAGCGAACCTTTCCAGATTTCTCGAGCTCGTAGAAGGCCTCTGCGACCTCTTCTGGCTCCATTAGCGTATCGGGGCGGTGCAAGAGCATGGTATCGAGATAATCCGTCTGTAGCCGTTGTAAAGAGCCTTCTACCGACTTGATAATATGTTCTTTTGAAAAATCAAAGGCAACCCCTGGGCGGATAGCGCATTTCGATTGGAGATAAATGTCTTCCCGTCGAATAGAGGTTTGCGCCAAAGCCTCGGCAAAAACCGTTTCACACTGTCCAGCACCATAAATATCCGCGTGATCAAAAAAGTTAATACCATTTTCATAAGCTGTTTCAATAACTTTGACAGGGTTCTTTCCTGGTTCTATGATACGCATACAGCCTAAGATAATTTGTGAAGCTTGCATATCGGCAATTTGAATTTTTTTCATTAACAAAACCTCCTCTTCTTTTACAATAAATTCATTATATCACAATAAAAGTAAACGCTTTACTTTTCCAAGAGTTATTTTTGTTCCTTTTTATGAATCATGTTTCCAAAAGAAAAAACCCACCCGAGGGTGAGAATCCTTTTTTACAATTAAACTGTAAGTGAAGCACGTCCTTTACGACGACGAGCTGCAAGTACACGACGTCCGTTTTTAGTTGCCATGCGTGCACGGAATCCGTGAGTAGTCTTACGAGGTTTTTTATGTGGTTGGTAAGTACGTTTCATTTGTTAAATCCCTGGGCTACTTCACTTGGGAAAGTAGCTCCACCGTTCTTGCGGTGTTCCTTTCTTTCATTTCTGTGCTTAAAGCATACTAAAATATTCTACACCAAATCATCGCAAATGTCAAATTTCTTTTGTAACGGTGATATAACGATTGTATTCATTACCTTCAGAATGGCTAGAAACACCTTCTTCTTTCGAAATAATTGTATGCACAATCTTGCGTTCATTCGACTGTAAATCATTAATATAGACAGTTTCACCAGAACGAGCACGTTCTGCTGCACGATGCGCCAAGCTGGTAATATATGCTTTACGCTTTTCATGATAATCCCCAACATTGACAGCAATATTTATACGGGTACTTAAAATACTGTTAGCATAAGCTTTAGCCAAGGTTTGTAAACTTTGCAAAATCTTCCCATGTTTACCAATGAGTAAAGCATCTTGATTCGAATTTAAGTTAAAAACAATCAGAGTTCCTTCTTTTGCTACATTTACAGTGATCGCAATACCCATTTCAGAGGTAATATTTGTTAAGTAAGTCGAAATTTTATCCGCAAACTCTGTTTCCTCAGCAGTTAATTCCATCGGTACAGCCTTAGCTTTTTCTTTTACCTTCTCAGGAACCTCAACTTCTGGAAGCGGATCTTTGCTTTGAGCAATGTCTGCTTTAACTTCTTCAATTATAACTTCACGTTCTTCTGGAGTTAATTGACCTTCTTGTTCTTTTTCAGCTGCACGTACAGCTTTAACAATTTGGCTTAACTCAAGAGTTGCTTCCATAGCAGACTGTGCTTTAGGCACACCAAGGTTGATATCTTCCACACCACGTTCTGCTAATCGATCCGCTTTACGAATGGTTTCTTCTTTGATTTCTTCTATATCTACGAGGGCTCGTTTTTTACCAAATCCTAAAAAACCACGTTTTTCTTTTTGTTTTACATGAATATGCACATTCTCACGCTTTACACCTAAACGATATAAGCCGCGTTCTATTGCTTCTTCAACTGTTCTCCCAGTAAAAATAGTCATGATTTAAAACTCCTATCTCCTGATTTACTTTTTATTTTTCAAAGCCTTCTTTAATGCCTTCTCACGTGCTTTTACTTTATCCTTTTCCGCTTGGGCTTTAGCTTCACGCGCTGCGATTATTTTGAAGGGATTGGCAATAAGCAAAGTTTGTAAGACTTGGAAACCATTTGATACTACCCAGTAAAGAGCAACACCGCTTGCGACATTGATCGCAAAAACAAAAATCATCACTGGCATAGCAAATGTCATCGTACTTGTCATTGCATTTTTCTCAGGGGCTGATTTCATTGTCAACCATGAGCTAGCAAATGTAAAGAGTGCTGCCAAAATTGGCAAGATAAATGTTGGATCTTTATCTCCGATATTAAACCAGAGGAAAGTTCCGTGCTTTAAGAAATCTACACGTGTCAAAGCTTGGTACAACGCCCATAATATTGGCATTTGCACTAAGAGTGGTAAACATCCTGCATAAGGATTCACCTTGTTTTTAGCGTAAAGTTCTTGTGTTTCTTCTTGAACTTTACGACGCGAATCCACGTCTTTACCTGGATATTGCGCTTGTATTTTTTTAATTTCAGGCTGAATTTCCTGCATTTTTTGGCTAGACTTGATTTGAATATTCATCAAAGGCAAAAGTGCCGCACGAATAATCAAGGTAAATAAAATAATACCAACAGCTGTCATACCACCAAATGACAAGAAACGAATAACCTGAGCAAATCCATAAACTATCTGTTCCCAAAAGTTTGTTGAATGTTGTGTGACCTCAGAACGTCCACAGGCAGCCAATAAGAGTAAAGAAGCACTTGCCATCGAAAGCAAAGTTATTTTCTTTTTCAATTCTTTTCTCCATCTTTATAAATTTTAGACAATTTCAATACATGCTTGAGATTTTTTCTTACTTCATCAAAACTGAGTTTTTCGACTCCTGGACGTGCAATAATCACAAAATCTTCGTCTTCTAAATGAGAAGAAAACTCTGCTACTGCATGTCTAATGAGTCGCTTCACACGATTCCGTGTGACCGCATTTCCAATCTTTTTACTTACTGAAATCCCTGTACGAAAATGCTGTTGCTCAGTATCGAGTTTATATACAACAAATTTCTTATTGGCAAAGCTATTTTTCGCTAAAAATATTTGTTCAAAGTCTTTCGAGCGTTTTACACGATAGGTCTTTTTTATAGCCAAGCCACTCTCTCCCATACTAAAAATTATCTCCATTATTTTAACACAAAGTAGAGGAAAAGTCACTTTTTTCCAAGAAAGCGCTTTTTTAGCTTTAATTTTTGTTGCATATCATTACTTATAAGCTCAAAACCATGTTAGAATAAAGGTAAATAAAAGATAGATGTAGCCAAGAGCCAATAAAGTGATCTTCATTTCGCTTCCCTAAACATAATGGCTCAAAGAATCAATCCCCTTTGATTCCCGACTACTCCTTTTCCTTCCCACACATTTGTTGGCTCTTGTGGGAAGGTTTTTTCATACAAAATTATATTTATTGGTATAAGCATTATGTCTCTTAGGTAATATTATTCCTATTTTCTTTAAAAAATTTGGTATAATAATGCGATGAAAAAACGTAAAAAGAAAATTTTCGCTTTATGGACAATTAGCATCATAAGCCTACTGCTGCTCGTTGATTTGGGGATTACTTATTATTTCTACTCCGTTGCCTATGTCCGTAATGACGCTCCCGTGGGCCAAGTTCAAGCCTCAAGTAAAAATTATCCTCTCGTCACACAATTTGATAAGTTGAATAAAAAAACACTTACCATGGAAAATGGCGGCTTAAAGCTCAATGCTTGGTATATCCCAGCGAAACATAAGACAAATAAAACAGTTATTGTTGTCCACGGTTTTCGCCAAAATAAAGAAGCGATGCGCCAATATGGACAACTCTTCCATGATTTAGGCTATAATGTGCTTATGCCTGACAATCGTGCTGCTGGAGCCTCAGATGGTCAGCTCATTACTTATGGTTACTACGATAAAAAAGACGTGATCGCCTGGTCAAAAAAATTAACACAAGAAAACCCTGAAAGTCGTATTACTTTATTTGGACTTTCTATGGGAGCTGCAACTGTTATGATGGCATCAAGTGAGACAGAATTACCTAGCTCTGTCAACAGTATTATCGAAGATTGTGGCTATACTGATGTTTGGTCGGAAATTACCTATCAAGCCAAATCGACCTACAATATTCCGCCATTTCCCCTTGTCTATAGTTTATCCGCTATGAATAAAGTGCGCCAAGGTTGGTTTTTAAAAGAAGCAAGTGCGACACAAGCACTCTCTCAAAACAATCGCCCTATCCTCCTTATCCACGGCGATTCAGACACTTATGTGCCTACGTCAATGCTTAAGGAAAACTACCAAGCAGTCAAGACAGGAACACCAAAGGAAATGCTTTTGATTAAAGGTGCTGCACATGCCAAGGCCTTTGAGACAAATCCTCAACTTTACCGTCAATCTGTTGAAAAATTTCTGAAAAACTATAACGATTGATTATTTTACAGTGCTAAACACCCTATTACAGTTTATTCTTGCATTCCCCTTCCTAAAATGGTATTATATTAAAGTACCAATTCGCGGAAGTGGCGGAATTGGCAGACGCGCAGGATTAAGGATCCTGTGGCCTATCTTGGCTGTGCGGGTTCAAGTCCCGCCTTCCGCATATTATTTAAACGTCTAGTAATTAGACGTTTTTTTGTTTTCTCATCTGCTTCAAAATCATTCACAAAAATGGTATAATAATGACATCAAGAAACTATATATTTGCAATACTCAAGGCACTTAAGTCTTGAAACAAGGAGATAATAAACCACGATGATGAATATGCAAAACATGATGAAGCAAGCACAAAAATTGCAAAAACAAATGCAAGCTTCACAAGAAGAAATTGCCAACACTACTTTTTTTGGTAAAGCAGCACAAGATTTAGTAATCGCTGAATTTTCTGGTGATCGTAAATTAACAAACTTGACAATCAAGAGTGATGTGATTGACCCTGAAGATCCTGAAACATTGCAAGATTTGGTTGCAGATGCTGTAAATGATGCTCTCACTCAAATCGAAAAAACTACTGAACAAAAACTCGGTAAGTTCTCTAAAGGACTCCCCTTCTAATAAAATAGCCTCTGAAGGCTTTTTTATTTTATTCTTCTTATTAATTAGAATAATAAATTCGAAAATAAGGACTTTGATCATTATTAAAATACAAAAAAAGCGCGAATTTCTTCGCGTTTTTCTTATTTTGTATATTCTTCAACGAGTGCGACAACTTCTTCCATTGTTGCACATTCAGTAAGAGCTTTGTTTGAAAGTTCTTCCATCTTAGTTGAGTCCAAACGTTTCATCAATGAACGTGTTTGGAGAACAGATGTTGCTGACATTGAGAATTCATCAAGTCCGATACCCATGAGAAGTGGAACAGCAGTTTGATCACCGGCCATTTCACCACACATACCAGCCCATTTGCCTTCTGCATGCGCAGCTTTAACAACATTGTTGATAAGGCGAAGGATAGATGGGTTGTAAGGTTGGTAAAGGTATGAAACTTGTTCATTCATACGGTCTGCAGCCATTGTGTATTGGATCAAATCGTTAGTACCAATTGAGAAGAAATCAACTTCCTTCGCAAATTGGTCAGCCAACATTGCTGCTGCTGGGATTTCGATCATGATACCTACTTCGATACCTTCAGCTACTGGAACACCTTCGGCGATCAATTTAGCTTTTTCTTCGTCGTAGATTTTCTTAGCAGCACGGAATTCTGTAACCAATGCAACCATTGGGAACATGATACGGAGTGTACCGTGAACTGATGCACGGAGAAGTGCACGAAGTTGTGTGCGGAACATTGCATCACCACTATTAGAAAGTGAGATACGTAAAGCACGCCAACCCAAGAATGGATTCATTTCTTCTGGCAAGTCGAAGTATGGCAATGTTTTGTCACCACCGATGTCCATTGTACGAACAACGACTGGTTTACCATTCATGCCTTCAAGTACTGCTTTGTAAGCTTCGTATTGATCTTCTTCCGTTGGGAAGTCTTGAGCATCCATATAGAGGAACTCTGTACGGTAAAGACCAACAGCTTCCGCACCATTGTCGTTAACACCTTCAACATCTTTAGGCGTACCAATGTTTGCAGCTAACTCAAAGTGTTTACCATCAGCTGTTACTGTTTCAGCATCTTTAAGAGCAGCCCATTCAGCTTTTTGTGCCGCATACGCTTCACCAGCTGCATGGAATTCGCTTTGTTGCTCTGGAGTTGGATCAAGAACAACTTCACCTGTTAAACCTGATACAGCCATAAGTTGACCTTCAGAAACAAGTTCAGTGATATTGTTTGTACCCAATACAGCAGGAATTTCAAGCGTACGTGCCATGATTGCTGAGTGAGATGTACGTCCACCAATGTTTGTAACAAAGGCCTTAACGTACTTCTTATCAAGCTGTGCAGTATCTGATGGTGTCAAGTCTTCAGCAACAATGATCACTTCTTCGTTAATCAAAGCTGGGCTTGGCAATTTAACACCAAGAAGGTTTGCCATTACACGTTTTGTAACGTCTTTAATATCGGCAGCGCGCTCTTGCATGTAAGCATTGTCTTCCATACCTTCAAAGATAGCAATGAACATGTCAGTGATTTCTTTAAGGGCTGCTTCAGCATTAACTTTTTTAGATTCAATAGTAGCTTTGATTTGAGCGGTCATATCTGGGTCTGCAAGAACCATCATGTGTGCGTCAAATACGGCTGCGGCTTCTTCTCCGAGGCTATCTACTGCTTTATCTTTAATGATTTGAAGCTCGCTTTGAGCGGCAGCAAGAGCTGCATCAAGACGAGCTTCTTCATTTTCGATATTCTCAACAGTCACTGTCTCAAATGACAAATCAGGTTGAACAAGCAAGTATGCCTTCGCTACGGCTACACCTGATGATGCAGCGATACCTTTAAGCATAGATGTCATTATTCAGCAAGACCTTCCTTAACCATTGTTTCAGCGATTGTGCTCAATGCGTCATCAGCATCAGCACCTTCAGCAGTGATAGTTACATCAGCGCCTTGACCAACACCGAGTGACATAACACCCATGATTGATTTAAGGTTTACAGATTTACCTTTGTATTCAAGGTTAATTTCTGAAGTGAATTTAGAAGCTGTTTGAACGAGCAATGTAGCTGGACGTGCGTGGATACCAGTTTCTGCAACGATGTGGAATTCTTTAGATGCCATTTTTGGAATCTCCTTATTTCAATTTTTATTCGATAATGCCTTTTTGTTCAGCATATCTATACTTTAACATTATACTACAAAGTGAAAAGGTTTGCAATCATTTTTTCATTAAATTATCTTCATCATTTCGGCTTTTTTATTTATCCTCTGAAATTATTATATTTCCGCTTGATAAATCTCCTGAATCAAGGCCTCTGTTTTCTCCCAACCAAGACAAGCATCCGTGATTGATTTTCCAAACACTTCCGGTCGGTCTTGACGTCCATCTTCTAAATACGACTCAATCATAAAGCCTCGTACATAACGGCGTATTTTTTCATCCCAATCACGATTGACTAACGTTTGTCGTACAATTCGAATTTGCTCCATATATTTCTTCCCAGAGTTATCATGATTGGTATCCACAATGATAAAGGGATTCTTTAATCCCATTTTTTCGTAATTTGCAATGACTTCCTGCAAATTATCCGTATAGTAATTGGGAAGATTTTTGCCATGCTCGTCCTGCCCCCCACGTAAAATGGCATGTGCCAAAGGGTTCCCTGCAGTTTGAACTTCTGCACGGCCAAAGAGAAAGTCTTGCTCTTGCTGTGCTGCGTAAATGCCATTTAGCATGACTTTGATATTACCAGAAGTTGGATTTTTCATCCCCGTTGGCGCATCAATACCAGAAGCCACGAAGCGATGTTGCTGATTTTCCACTGAGCGGGCGCCAACTGCATAATAAGAAACTAAATCATCTACTAAAGGCAAGTTCTCTGGGTACAACATTTCATCAGCAGTGGTCAGTCCAGTTTGTGTAATAACTTTATAGTGAAGATCACGTACCATACGAATACCATTGATAAGATCAGCTTCACCTGCTGCATCTGGTTGATGAATGATTCCTTTATAACCTTCCCCGTTTGTTCGCGGTTTCGCTGTATAAACACGCATTACCATGAAAATCTTGTTTTTTACTTTTTCTTGGAGTTTAGCCAAACGATGTGCGTACTCCAGAACAGCTGCTTCATTGTCCGAGGAACAAGGACCAATAATTAATAAAAGCCGGGAATCCTCACCTTTGATAATTGCTTCTAATTCCCTGTCTCTTGCTTCTTTTCGCTGATGTTGTTCGCTATCAAGGTGGCCCAGCATTTTGACTGCATCAACATTTATCTCTGGGCTTATTATTTTGAAAGACATCTTTCTCCTTTCAATTTATTGATATCTTTTGTATTTATCAACTTAGAAAAATGAAACACCCTAAGTTAGGGTGTTTCGTCTATTTTATCACTTTTTTATCTAAGCTGTGTGAACGCGACCATGACAGTTCTTATATTTTTTACCTGAACCACATGGACACATGTCATTACGGCCAACTTTACTGAAATCAATACCTTCTGCAGAGGATTGTCCCACATTTGTCAAGTTTTCTTGTGAAGCCGTTACAGTTACACGCGGTGCTTGTTCTTGAACAGCGGTTTGCGGATGAATTTGAGCTTTCATCATCAAACGAGTTACTTCAAACTCAATAGCTCCAATCATGTTATTAAACATTTTGTGCGATTCTTCTTGGTATTCAACAATCGGATTGTTTTGTGCATAACCACGCAAGCCTACAGACTGACGCATTTGATCCAAATGATCGATATGCTCAGACCAATTGTTGTCTACTACACGAAGGATAACAGCACGTTGGAAGTCAATCTGACGCTCTTTATCGCCCAAGCGTTCCATTTGTGTTGCATAATGTTCTTTAACTTTTTCAAAAAGAAAATCTTTAATTTCTTGTGGGCTTTTACCACGAAGATCTTCAATGCTAAAGACATCCGCTGAAAGCATTGTATTTTCAACAGTTTCATAAAGATTGAGCAGATTTGCTTCTTCTTGAAGATCTCCTGTTGCTGCATGGCCGTCAACTTGGCGATCGATTGTACGCTTAAACATACCATACAGAGCAGGTGTCATATCTTCAGTCGCCACAATCACTTCATGGCGTTGTGCATAAATAACTTCACGTTGTTCACGAATCACATCATCATATTGCAAGACTTGTTTACGTGAATCGTAGTTATTTCCTTCGACACGTTTCTGTGAACCTTCGATTTGTCGTGTGATTAAGCCAGATTTGATGACGGCATCATCACCACTGATACGCATACGATCAAGGAAGGCAGAAACGCGTTCGGAACCAAAACGTTTCATTAAATCATCTTCAAGTGAAAGATAAAATTGAGAGACCCCAGCATCCCCTTGACGACCAGAACGTCCACGGAGCTGATTATCGATACGACGACTTTCATGACGTTCAGTACCGATTACCGCAAGACCTTGATATTCTGGATTTGGATGTTCTTTAACACCAGGGCCAAGCTTGATGTCTGTACCACGACCAGCCATATTGGTCGCAATGGTTACCGCTCCTTGTTGACCGGCATTCATAATGATTTGTGCTTCACGGAAGTGGTTTTTCGCATTCAAAACTTCATGCGGGATTTTAGCTTCGACCAATTTTTTCGAAATAATCTCAGAAGTTTCAACAGCCACAGTACCAATCAAAATAGGTTGTCCCTCAGCATGACGTTTCTTCACGTCATCCAAGACAGCATTTAGTTTTGCTTCAAGGGTTGGATAAAGCAAGTCTGGATGGTCCACACGTCGGATTGGGCGGTTCGTTGGAATCGGGATAATTTGAATATTATAGATTTCACGGAACTCTTCTTCTTCCGTTTTCGCTGTACCAGTCATCCCTGACAATTTTTTGTACATACGGAAGTAGTTTTGAATCGTAATTGAAGCCATGGTTTTAGATTCATCTTGAATCGGTACACCTTCTTTGGCTTCAATCGCTTGGTGTAAACCATCAGAATAGCGACGACCAGGCATTGTCCGACCTGTAAACTGGTCAATAATCAAGACTTCTTGTTGATCATCAACCATATAATCGATGTCATGAAGCATGATATAATTGGCACGGAGTGCATTGTCCACAAAGTGAGTCAAGGCAACATTTTCCATGTCATAAAGGTTTTCAATATCAAAGAAACGTTCTGCTTTATCTATCCCCTCATCTGTGAGTGAGATAGTTTTAGATTGCAAGTCAATCTTATAGTCATCGCCCTCTTCATAATCTTCACGACCAACCAGAGTCTTAGCAAACTGATCTGCACGGTAATAAAGCGCAGAAGAGCCCTCTGCTTGACCTGAAATAATCAATGGTGTGCGCGCCTCATCAATCAAGATTGAGTCAACCTCATCGACAAGAGCATAGTTGAGCGGACGCTGTACCATATCTTCAAAACGAGTGACCATGTTGTCACGCAAATAGTCGAAACCAAGCTCAGATGATGTCGAATAAGTAATATCACAGTTATATGCTTCACGTTTTTCTTCTGGTGACTTAGAGTTAAGGTTAAGTCCAACAGTCAAACCGAGCCAGTTGTATAATTCACCCATTTCGGTTGCATCACGTGTTGTCAAATACTCGTTGACTGTTACTACGTGTACACCTTTGCCAGAAATCGCATTTAAATAAACTGGCATGGTAGCTGTCAAAGTTTTACCTTCACCAGTACGCATCTCCGGAACGTCACCATTGTGGAGGACAATCCCCCCCATAATTTGCACGTGGAAAGGAAAAAGACCAAGGACACGTTTTGCTGCTTCACGGCAGACAGCAAAAACTTCATACAGCATGTCGTCAAGACTCTCACCGGCAGCTGCACGTTCTCTAAATTCTTCTGTTTTGGCCTGCAGCTGCTCATCTGCAAGGGCAGCCATTTCTTCTTCGTATGATTCGACTTTTTGAGCCATTTTATGTAATCTTTTGAGCTCTTTTTTGTCGTTTTCTACTAATTTTTTAATAATATTTGCCATGTATTCTCCGTTTACTATCCAATAAGGGATATTTCCTTAATTTTAGCATTTTTAAAGGTTTTTTCCAATAGTTACCTCAAAAATATCAATACAGCTGTATCATTTAGCAACGTATTTGTAATTTGGATCAATTTCCTTATCGAGTTGAGCAAATGCAGCTTCCAAACGCCGATTTACTTCTTCGATACCTTCAGCATTTGCTTTTTTAATATCTGAAATATCAATAGGTTCCCCAAAATTCAATTGTACTTTTTCACGCTTAAAAATACCCTTCATTGATAAAGGACCTTGATAAACCGCAGGAACAATCCGAACTTTAGCCATTTTAGCGATAATTGTAACACCGCCTTTGAGTTCGTTGGAGTGCCGTGAACCTGTTGGAAACATGATGAGAGATTTGTCTGATTTTTTTAGCATCTTTACTGGATACTGAATGACTTCACGTCCAGGATTTTCACGATCGACTGGGAAGGCCCCACATTTTTTAATCCACCACGCAAAAAAAGGATTTTTAAAAAGCTCTTTCTTGGCCATAAAGATAAACTGTTTTGGACGTGTTGCAAAAGCCATATAAACAGGATCAAGAATCATGCGGTGTGGCGCTACCAAAATATAATTCTCAGACTTGTCTGGAATGCGTTCCGTATGATGGTATGTAGCCTTACCATTAAATATGAAAAGTAAAAAGCGAACTAAACCGCGTAAAAATATATAAAACATAACTGATAGAATACTCCTAAAAATATTTAGCTTTATAAATTTTATACTATTTACTTCAATTTGGCTAGTCAGAAAAGCAAAAAAACTCCTTCTGGAGTTTTTATTTATCAATTGACCTGACGCTAATCAATTTCTAAGTCGAGAATGGTCTGAGGCTTTTGGAGATGAATTGTTTGGAGCCCCACCTTCTGTGCTCCTACTATATTAGCTAAATTATCATCTATAAACAAAGTTTCCGCTGCCTGTAAACCAGAGCGTTCTAAAACCTCTTTAAATGCAACCATATCTGGTTTTCTCAGGTGTAAACTATGTGAATAAAACACCTGTTTAAAGTAAGACTCCAAAGTTCTTCCCGTTTGCTCTAAGCATCTTTTTTCAAAACATTTTGCATGGATACTGTTAGTGTTTGAAAAGAGAAAAATGTTATATTTTTCAGAAATTCTTTCCAGATAATTCATCCGCTCTGAACTAAAATCTTTCAAAATAAGATTCCAAGCTTCTTCTATCGCCTCATTATCCACATCGACTTTTGCTTCTTCTCGAAGACGGTCACAAAATCCTTCTGGTGTAATGAGTCCCAACTCCAAAGCTTCGAAAAAATACACCTGTTTTTTCAAGGTGAAATAATCTTCGAAATCTGGAATACCTAATTTGTAGAATCGCTGCGTCATTCTTTCAAAATCTAGATCAAGGATTACACCGCCGAGATCAAAAATGATATTTTTAACTGTCATCGATTTTCCTCTGCTTTCTATTTTCGCGCATTTTTTGTATCAATAATTATTGTTACTGGTCCATCATTAATTAAACTGATTTCCATATCTGCACCAAATTCTCCTGCTTTAGTCGGGACAATCTGGTTAAGCTTTTCATTAAATTTAAGATACATCGCTTCTGCATATGCTGGATTCCCCGCTTGCGAAAAACTTGGTCGCGTTCCTTTGCGAATATCCGCATAGAGTGTAAACTGTGAAATAGAAAGTACTTCGCCAGAGATATCTTGTACAGATAAGTTCATCTTGCCATTTTCATCTGAAAAAATACGCATTTTACTGATCTTGCGTACGGCATAATCTAAGTCAAAATCTGTATCTGAATCTTCTACTGCGACAAGAAGTAATAGGCCAGATGTGATTTGATTTCTGATTTTATTTTCAATTTTTACTGAAGCTTCTTTAACTCTTTGGATTACTATTTTCATAATTTAATTTTAACAAAAAAACTATCCAAAAGGACAGTTTTTTGCTATTTTATATTAACCATTGGTCCGTTTAACACTATAGACATCTGGTGTCATCTTAATCTTATCAACAATCAAAGTCAAATCAGATAGATTTTTTATTCCAATGGAAAGATGGATATTGGCCATTTTTTTATCCTTTGTTGGATGAGCATTAATTGAGATCAAACTTTTTGTTGTATTAGACAACACTTGAACGATATCATTAAGCAGATTCGGACGATTAAACGCATACACATGGATATTGGCCACGTATTCTTTAGTAAGGTGTTGTGAATCATCCCATTCTACATCAATCAGACGTTTTTCATAATCTTCTTGACTGCGAACATTTTTACAGTCTGCGCGGTGGATGGAAACCCCTCGACCTTTAGTGATATAGCCGACAATCTTATCCCCTGGCACAGGGTTACAACATTTACTGATATGCACCAACATGCTATCAACGCCAGAAACACTCACACCACCATCATGGCGAATTTTCATGACATTTTTATTTTTGTTTTCACGTTTGACTTCGCCCTTCATTAGTTGTTCAGATTCAGCTTTCAGCTTTTCTTTCTCAACTTTACGTCGCTCACTTTCTGTCAAACGATTGAATACAGAAGTTGCTGATATTTCACCAAAACCAACTGCAGCAAACAGGGCTTCACTGTCCCGATAACTTAATTTTTCAAGTACTTCGTCCAGATGTTTTTTATCCAAATATTGGTTCGGTGTGAAACCATTCTCTGCAAGTTCCGTTTGCAGCATTTCACGGCCTTTGTGAATAGAGAGTTCCTTATCTTGGCTCTTGAAAAATTGCTTAATCTTGTTACGGGCCTTATTGGTCTTAACGAGTTTAATCCAATCACGACTTGGTCCAAATGAAGTTTTAGAAGTAATAATTTCTACTTTATCGCCTGTTTTCAGAACATAATTCAGCGGTTGCATCCGCTCGTTAATCTTCGCACCTGTTGCATGATCTCCCACTTGCGTATGAATAGCATATGCAAAGTCAATAGGACCGGAGCCAGCTGGCAATTCCTGAACTGCTCCTGTTGGTGTAAACACATAAATTTTGTCGCCAAGAATATCTTCCTGAACTGCTTTAACAAATTCCTCTGCGGAGTCTCCTGATTGTTCTTGAAGTTCCACCAATTCGTTAATCCAATTTAGTGTTTCCGAAATCTCATGAACGTCAACTTTAGCTTTACGCCCTTGCTTGTAAGCCCAGTGTGCTGCGACCCCGTACTCAGCAATCTGATGCATCTCATGGGTTCTGATTTGGAATTCCATCGGCCCCTTAGGTCCGTAAACCGTGGTGTGAACAGACTGGTAACCATTAGCTTTAGGGTTAGCAATATAGTCCTTGAAACGCCCAGGCATCGGCTTCCATAAATCATGGATATACCCTAGTGTCGTGTAAACGTCGCTTGTCGAGTTTGTCAAACAGCGAATGGCAATAAGGTCATAAATTTCATCAAAACGCTTTTTCTTATCGTGCATTTTACGATAAATAGAATAGATATGCTTTGGTCGCCCATAGATTTCAGCGTCAACTTGTGCATCTTTCATACGCTCATTTAGCTTCTCAATCACTTCTTCCACTAAATTTTCACGCGCTGCACGTTTTTCGTTCATTAAGCCGCGGATACGATAGAACTCTGTTTCATTAAGATAACGGAAAGAGAGATCTTCAAGTTCCCATTTAATGCTTCCAATACCCAAGCGGTGTGCAAGCGGCGCATAAATCGCCATAGTCTCACTTGAAATACGTTTTTGTTTGTCTGGTCGGAGATTTTTGAGAGTGCGCATATTATGAAGACGGTCGGCAAGTTTGACCAAGATAACTCGAATATCCTTGCTCATGGCCATCAACATCTTACGGTGATTTTCCGCAAGTTGTTCTTCATGCGATTTGTATTCTACCTTACCAAGCTTCGTTACTCCATCAACAATATTCGCAATCTCTTCACCAAAAAGTTCCACCAAGTCTGACTGTATAAAGTTAGTGTCTTCAACAACATCATGCAAAAAGCCTGCCGATACAGTTGCTGCATCAAGCTGTAGTTTAGCTAAAATTCCCGCCACTTGGATAGGATGGATAATGTAAGGTTCTCCGCTTGCACGATACTGTTCAGCGTGAGCTATTGATGCACACTGTAAAGCTTTACGTACCAGCAAGATATCTTTTTCATTCATGTATGCGGAAGCAAGTTTAACCACTTGATCTCCGGTAAGATTTGGTTCTGAGGGCATATTTTATTTCCTGTGAAGTAGCTCCACTTTCCTCCTTGATATATTTTTACTATTCTAACACATTTCTGCCTATAAATTTACGCTTTTAGTCCTTAAAGCGCGAGTTTTCGTCTCTTTGTTCGGTTTATTTCAACAAATCAAAGTAAGTTGAAAAGGCCGACAAGGCGTAGAGCGGTGCTGTCTCAGCACGCATAATACGCGGTCCAAGCCCGACAATCTCTGCACCTGCTTGTTCAAATAGCGCAATCTCTTCCGGTGCAATACCACCTTCTGGTCCAAAAAGCAGCAAAACTTTTTGGCCTGGTTTTAAACTCGCCATACTTTGAGCCAACTTCGCTTGCTCCCCTGCTTTAGCAGATTCTTCATAAGCAATTAAAACTTGGTCAAATTGAGAAAATGTAGCAACCAGTTCAGACAGTTTTTCAAAAAAACAGATTTCTGGCAATATTTGACGGCGAGATTGTTCTGCAGCACCCAATACAATTTTATCTAATTTTTCCTTCTTTTTAGCAAGCTTTTTGCTGTCCCATTTGGCCACAGACCATTTGAAGGGCGCAGCCCAGATTGCACTTGCGCCAAGTTCCGTTGCCTTCTCACTGATAAATTCTAATTTATCGCCTTTAGGGAAACCAAGCGCTACAGTAATGTGAACTGGAAGTTCCGTTTGCACTTCCAGTACCTCTAATAAACGTACCGTACATAGCTCGCTAGAAACAACTTCGGCAAGGCCCACTTTCCCCTCTTCAAAAACTAGCTGTATCTTCTCCCCCACACTCGTCCTCATGACTGTAAAAATGTGATGAACAGCTGCCTTATCGTCAATAGTAAAGTCTTCACCAATTTCTGGTTGCTTTTTGAACACAAAATATTGATTTGCCATACTTAACCGCCAATTACCCCTTCACGGTTTTCTGTCTTTTTGAAAATCACACAGTTCCATTCACCTTGAGTCATACGCGTTTCAAGGAAGAAACCAGCATTTTCTGCGGATGCAATAACTTTATCTGCCTTATCAGCGATGATACCACTCATAATCAAATAACCTTCATCTTTGACGAGACGGAAAGCGTCGTCAGTCATAAGTACAAGAATATCTGCCAAGATATTTGCTACGATAACTTCTGCTTGTTGCTCGATACCCTCCAATAAATTATTGGCTGAGATTGAAATTTTATCCGTATTTGGGTTAAGCTCGATGTTTTCACGTGCTACACGCACAGCAACTTCATCAATATCATAGGCATGAATTTCACTTGCGCCAAGATAAGCGCTAGCTACAGAGAGCACACCGGAACCTGTACCTACATCCAAGACCGTTTCGCCACCGCGAATTATTTGTTCTAGAGCATAAAGACTCATTTTTGTTGTTGGGTGCGTACCTGTACCAAAAGCCATCCCTGGATCAAGGCGAATCAGCTTCTCCGCTGAAGATTGTGGAGTATAATCTGTCCAACTTGGGACAATCGTCAAATCATGAGTAATACGAGCTGGTTCAAAATACTTTTTCCAAGCATCTGCCCAATCTTGTTCTGCAAGATTATTTGTACGTACTTCAACGTTGGTCACGTCAAAGCTTCCTGCTAAAGCATTTACCTTTTGTTCAATATCTGACTTGAGCTCAGTAATTGGCATATTTTCCGGATAATAAGCAGTCACTTCCACCATTTCTGACTGTTCTACCTGAGGAAGCACTTCTCCGAAAAGGTCCTTGTGATTAAGATAATCTGCACTGTCGTTAATTTCGACTCCTGCTGATCCTGCTTCAACTAAAATATTACTGATTGCTTCTTCCGCTGCACGAATGATGCGTACGGTGATACTGTTCCAATTATTCATATTATTGCTATTCTCTTCCTTATATTAATAACGAGGATACTTGAAAAAAGTTGTCTCCTCAAGATTTTCCAAACCTTTTTCAAATTTTTCTTGATCAAATTCAAGCATAAATTCTTCTTCATCGGAATTTAAGAAATCTATCAAAGCATCTAAACCTTCATCCGCTGTTTCTTGTAAGAACTCAACAAAGTAAGCAATATATTCACGAGATAAGCCCTTGTCTGAATAAGCCACACCTGCTAAATAGTCTTCTTCTGAAAACTTCGACTTGTTCGGATTATAAAAAATCACAGCATCTTCATAAAGTACATTTTCTTCTGACTCGACACCATCTGCATCCGAAAGAACAACGCCTTCTGGATTTGCAGCTTCCAAAAGGAAGCTAACTTCGACAGCGAAATTTCTTTTATCCCAATTTATCTCAAAATCATAACTGAAATTCTTGCTCAATTCTTCATCTAAAATATCTAAAAACCCGTACTTTGCCATTTTCTACCTCTTTTTCTGTTACAAGCAATTTCCTCTCCAATGCTTCGAATTAAAATAGCAATTGGGAGTTTAAACGTCGTAATACTTTTCTGTTATAATTATAACAGAAATAAAAATTATCTCTAGAGAGAAATATATGAAAATCAGACCTATCGAACCCCATGATTTCGCTTATGTGGCTAAAATCGAAAATCAAAACTGGACTTTAAAATCCACACCCTTTGTCATCAACAGCTCTGCTGAAAAAATAATGAAGAAAATATTGAAGGGAACACGTTATCTTCTTGCGGAAGAAGAGGGTGTTATTTTGGGTGTTTTAGATTACGGTCCCCGTAATAAGTCTGAATTTGGTTCACATGTAATTACTTTCGGTGTAATGACTGTAAAAGAAGCAAGAGGAAAAGGTGTTGCGACTCAGCTTATCCAACATCTTATCCACGAAGCACGTACCGAAAAATATGAAAAGATTACCATCAATGCAATGTCAAGCAACCCTACAGCATTAGCTCTCTACGAGCGTCTAGGATTTCAACTTGAAGGGCGACTCAAAAAAGAGTATTTCATTGATGGTCTCTATGTTGACAGCTTAATTTACGCCTATTATCTCTAGGTAGTAAGGAGAACCGCTTTATATGACACATCAAAATTTAGCTCGCCGAATGCGACCGCGTAATATTGACGAGATTATTGGGCAATCTCATCTTGTTGGCCCTAAAAAAATCATTCGCCGGATGGTCGAAACAAAACTTTTGACTTCCATGATTCTTTACGGTCCTCCGGGAATTGGTAAAACTTCCATTGCCTCTGCTATTGCTGGCACGATGAATGCCGCTTTCCGTAGTTTTAATGCGACAACAGACAGCAAGAAAAAACTGCAAGAAATTGCCGCTGAGGCGGAATTTTCTGGACAACTGGTCCTTCTCTTAGATGAGATTCATCGTCTGGATAAACCTAAGCAAGATTTTCTCCTGCCTCTGTTAGAAAATGGTCAAATTATCTTAATTGGCGCTACTACGGAAAACCCTTATTTTAGTGTTGTGCCTGCCATCCGTAGTCGTGTGCAGATTTTTGAGTTAAAGCCTCTAGAAAGTGATGATTTACAGAATGCTGTAAACCTTGCCCTTGAAGATACGGAACGAGGCTTTAACTTCCCTGTTACTCTTGACGATGATGCTCTTTACTTCCTCACGCACTCAACCAACGGTGATTTACGCGCGGTTTACAATGCTTTGGAACTTGCCGTCTTATCTTCCGAAAACCATCATGTAACCCTGGAAGATATGGAAAACTCACTTCAACGTAAAGCACTAAGTTTTGATAAAGATGGCGATGCTCATTATGACCTGCTTAGCGCCTTACAAAAATCAATCCGCGGATCTGATGTAAACGCAAGTTTACACTATGCTGCACGCCTAATTGAAGGTGGAGACCTTCAAAGTCTGGCACGAAGATTGACAGTAATGGCTTATGAAGACATCGGTCTTGCCAATCCAGAAGCCGCTGTTCATACAATGTTAGGTTTACAAGCTGCAGAAAAATTAGGGTTTCCTGAGGCAAGGATACCGCTAGCAAATATCGTTATTGACCTTGCCCTCTCCCCTAAGTCCAATGCCGCTTATATGGCTCTGGATGCGGCAATAGGAGACTTAGGAAAATACGGAAATCTTCCCATTCCTGCGCACTTGCAAGATGGGCACTATGCGGGAGCTAAGGATCTTGGGCGGAGCGAGGGTTATAAGTACCCACATAATTTCCCAGAACATTGGGTGAAGCAGGATTATCTTCCCGATAAACTGCGAAAAGCAGATTACTTCCACCCTGATAAGATGGGCAAATACGAATGGGCCTTAAATGAACGTAAGAAATGGATCGAAAACCAAAAGAAAAATCGTCAAAACTGACGATTTTTTATTACTTATTCTTAAATCCCTTCAAGGCTCTTAAAGCATAAAGAATCGAAACAACATCGATAACCTCTTGGAAAAGAGCACCGATAATTGCCGGAATAAGCCCTGTAGCAGCAATTAACATCAAGATAACACAAATGATAATCCCAATCAAAACCGATTGTTTCGCAATGGTTAATGTATCACGACTAATATGAACTGCTTTTGTTACAGAGGACAAATCATTTTTCAAAAGTACAATATCAGCCGCTTCACTAGCAACAGTGTTGTTCCCAGTCCCAATAGAAATACCAACATCCGCAAGCGTTAAAGCTGGGGCATCATTGACACCGTCACCAACCATAATCGTTGGATGAATAGTTGAAGCTTGGATTTTGGCAAGCTTTTCTTCTGGTAACATACTACTGTAAACCTCGGTAATCCCTACTTGTGCTGCAATTTTATCGGCAACACGAGCATTATCCCCTGTCAGCATCGTAATGCTCTCAAAACCTGCTTGACGTAAATCTTTAATCACAGCGGGAGCATTGGCACGTAAAGTATCTGAGAAGGTTACTGCACCGATATATTGGCCATCACGTGACACATAAAAAGCTGTTTCAAAATCTAACCCCTCTGGTGCGCCCACAAAACTTGCACGCCCGATTTTAATTAATTGACCATTGATTTGCCCTGTCACACCTAATCCTGCAACCTCACTGAGGCTTTCTAAAGCAAGACTTTGGACATTATGTGACTCTGCATAGCTTGAAACAGCCTTGGCCAAGATGTGAGTGGAAGATTTTTCGATGGTGTAAACAATATTGAGTAACTCTTCTTGCGATATTCCTTCTGCTGGAACAATGGCATCTACTTCGATTTTACCATCGGTAATTGTTCCCGTTTTATCAAAGAAAATTGCCTTGGCTGTTGCAAGTTTCTCAATGATGGTTCCATTTTTAATTAAAAAACCATTTTTTGAGGAACGACTCATTCCTGAGACAAAAGCAATGGGCGCAGCCAAAATCAAAGGACATGGACTTGCGACCACCAATACTTCTGCAATACGGACAGGGTCACCAGAGATAAAGTAAGCAACAGCTGCAATGATGTAGGCCATAATCGTAAATGGCACAGCGTAACGATCTGCTAAACGTACAAAATTTGCCGGCGTTGCTTCTGCTTCACGAACAAGAGCAACGATTTTTTGAAATTGGGATTCACTTGCTGCAACACTTGTGCGGATTTCGATACTGGAGCTGCCATTAATTGCACCTGAAAGAATTTCATCCCCTTGTTGTAACTCATTCGGTTTAGTTTCACCCGTGACAGAGGATTCATCCAGAATAGCTGCTTCTGAAAGGAGAACCCCATCGATAGGCACAACTTCCATAGGCTTAATCAAGAGATGTGCCCCTATCTCAACATCATCTAAGTCCATGTCGACGACTTTACCCTCTTGCATGACATGGGCAATATCTGGTGTTTTCTGCAACAGGGCAGACAATTCACGATTGGCACGTCCCGCTGCGTAATCCTCAAGCGTTTCACCTCCAACCAACATTAAAATAATGATTAATGAGGCCCAATATTCTCCTACCAATAGTGTCGCAATGATCGCAGTAATTGCGAGTAAGTCAACACCATAATTTCCTTTACGCAGTGTTTTAACCATCTCAATAAACATTGACAGTGCTAAAATACCACCTGCAATAGTGATGATAAATCGTGCTATCAAAGGTGCATTAAAAGCAAACTGAGCCAAAAGAGACGCAGCTGCTATGAAAAATACTAAAACAAGTTTTTGCCAGTTTTTCATGTTTTCTCCTTATAAAATAAATTTCCTGAAACTTTGCCCTGTTTGACTCAAAATAGTTTTCATCGAACACTGATTTGCTCGGGATAGAAAAATAATCCTTGTCGCACTTTGATTCCGAAGAACTGAGCTTTTATTTTATAAGTTACAACATTCTTAACTATATATTAGCAAAAAACAGGGAATATTCCCAACCAGACAGCTGTCAAAAGTCTTTGTCATTTTATCTATAGAACTTTTTCACCCAATAGCCACCTTAAAAAAACGTCAAGTAAAAATACTTTACAAAGCTTGCTTTTTGAAAAAGATTAGTGTATTATAGTAAAGTACGTTTTTGGGCTTATCCAAAACGAAAAAATCTACGGAGGAATCAAACCATGGCAGTACCTGCACGTCACACTTCTAAATCTAAGAAAAACAAACGTCGTACACACTACAAAATGACAGCTCCAACTGTTACTTTTGACGAAACTACTGGTGACTACCGTCACTCACACCGTGTTTCACTTAAAGGCTACTACAAAGGCCGCCAAGTAAAAGACGCTAAATAAAAACAGTAAAAAAGTCAGAAAGGAACAGTTATGCGCGTAAATATTACACTTGAACACAAAGAATCTGGTGAACGTCTTTACCTTACTCAAAAGAACAAACGTAACAACCCAGACCGTTTGGAATTGAAAAAATACTCTCCAAAACTTCGTAAACACGTTATTTTTAAAGAAGTTAAATAATATTAAACCGCTGTGGCGGTTTTTTGTTTCTCGAGAATACTCCTCCTTGAAACTAAAAAGGTACTATTTACCTAGCTTCACAAACAAAAAAACTTCCCAACATCATGTGGGAAAGCTTTCCTATTTTTTATTATTCAAGATTAAAGCGACCAGTACACCCCTGCACGTAAATTCTTCACCGTCATCATAGCCAAGAAGCTTAAAATATAGAGCACGGAGATGAAGAGCATAACAGTCATGATAGAGTAATGTGCCAAGATAAAGCCAATAACTATTGAAGAAAAACCTCCAATACAGCGTCCTGTATTCATAATCACATTATTTGCTGTCGCACGTACTTCTGGCGGATATAGACGAGAAACTACGGCACCATATCCTGTAAACATACCATTTGAAAAGTAACCAACGACGGCACCAACTAAAGTTAGAGATGCAAGTGTTGTTGGAATGGTCAAGACATAAACAGCCAAGGACGATGCGATAAGGAAGAGACCAAAAGCTACTTTCGGACCAAGTTTATCCAAAATTTGCCCAAAAGTCAGCATACCTAAAGACATACCGATAATGGTCGCAATCATCCATGATGATGAACCAGCAACTGTTAAGTTCAGTTTTTTCTGCATAATTGTTGGGAGCCAGTTCATCAGACCAAAGTAACCAGCGATTTGAACGATCGCCATCCACATCAGAACAAGTGTTTGGTGTGTCAATTGGCGTGTTTTAAATAAGTCGGAAATTTTTCCCTTATTTTCAGTTTTTATGGCTTTGAAAGAATCACTTTCCTTCAGGTGCTTTTGAATAAAGACTGTCAAAACTACTGGCACAAGTCCAAACAAGAACAAGAAACGCCAACCATAAGTGGGTAAGATACTCATTGACAAAATTGCTGCACACATGGCACCAACTTGTCCCGCAACGGCAACAATCGAAGAAGTTCGACCCAGTTTTTTCTTACTGAAATTCTCAGCGAGAATAGTCATTCCGACCCCATATTCACCACCGCCACCAATTCCTGCGATAAAACGTAAGATATAAAGCGAGGTAACACTGTGCGAGAAATAAATCGCGCCCGTTGCGAGACCAAAAATGAGGATCGAAAGGGATAACATTTTTACACGTCCAAATTTATCGGCCAGAATCCCAAAAAGAATTCCGCCCAGCAACATCCCCAAGTTAGTTACTGTAGAAAGTGCTCCCGCTTCGGTCGTTGTTAGACCAAATTCGCCAATAATTGACGATAGTGCGAATGAAAGAAACATGATATCCATGTTTTCTAAACCAAATCCAGCAGAAACCAAGGTTCCTACCTTGACTTGATAGGCGCTCACAGCCTTGGGATGTGCCGATGTGTGTGTTCTCATATTCAATTCCTCCAAATGCCAGATCTCTGCCTGACTTTATTTGCTTTTAGACAGTTTATCACTTTAAAAATTGTGATTCAAGGCTCAGCCAACCTTATACGAAACTAAATCACCAAATGTTCGGCTTTTGCTATAATTTATCTTTATTCTAAGAAAACACGAAGAACTATATTTCCTAGTCCGTCAATAAGACATTTATCCGAAGCTAGGAAAACTTTTTTGCTAGAATAGAAATATGTGTACAAGTATAAAAATGCAAGCTGCTGATGAAAGCATCGTCTTCGCAAGAACAATGGATTGGCATAGCTTTATCCCCGAAGCTCTCGTTCTACCACAAAATTACCAGTGGAAAAGTGTCTATAATAACAGGAATATCTCCAATGTTTATACTATATTAGGAGTAGGACGAAATATTCCGGATTTGCATGCGGATATCTCAGATGGCGTTAATAATTTTGGACTCTCTGTCCAAAAACTTACTTTTTCTAACCACTCAGAATACGCTGAATATGCTCATGAGGACAAATTACAGCTCGCGCCTTTTGAATTTGTCACTTGGGCTTTAGGAAACTGTCGTTCGGTAGCCGATTTGATAAACCAACTTGAAAGTGTCCAACTCATGAGCGACACCTTTTCGCATTATAAATTTGGCCGGAGTGATTTGCACTTCTCCGCTGTCGATCCAACAGGTCGTATGATTAATATTGAACCACGCAATGGCAGTTTTGAGATTATCGAAAATACAATCGGTGTGGTCACAAATGCTCCTAAATTTGAACGTGAAATCCTCAAGTTACAAGATTATATGGATCTAACTACTCAACCCTTAGCACCTAACCGTATTTCAACTGGGGATTTCAGTGGGAAGCCTGTTTTTCCAGGAGGGTTTACCCCAACCTCGCGCTTCATCCGTGCCACAATTCTTAAAGAACGTGCAATTCTGCCTGCTGATGAACAACAGAATATCAGTGAAATTTGGCACATTTTAAATGCTGTCACTGTGCCCAAGTCTGATGGACGTTCAGATACTTATACTGTTTATCGCAGTGCGGTAGATTTGAATAGCCGTACTTTATATTTTCAAACTTATGATTCTCTTTCCATCATAAGTTATCCTTTTCCTGATTAGTTTAAAACCGCCTCATGCGGTTTTTTGCTCTTTTTCTTCTATAGTAATAATATTCTTTAATATGAAATCCCTTTCTTAAAAAAATCAAAATTTTAACGCAAAATTATAGACGCTCCGTCCATTTTGTGCTATAATTGCATATCGTAAACTCAATAAGGGTTGTAATGATAATCTTTGCTAATTATAGACACGTTGTTCTTTTATATTTTAGTAATAGAGGAGGATTTATGGAAAATAGAAAAGAACGTACGAAATCAAAACTTCGCGACGCAATAACACAACTTTTACAGGAAAAATCGTTCGATCATATCACAACAACTGAGCTTGTGAAGGTTGCTAAAATCAGCCGAAGCGGCTTTTATACGCATTACCAAGACAAGTATGATATGATTGACCAATACCAAAAAACCTTGTTTAATACGATCGAGTATGTCTTTGAAAAAAATAATGGCGATCTTCATAAAACCATGTTAGAAACTTATGAGTTCCTTGATAACAACGAGATTTATGCTGCTTTATTTTCAGAAAATGGCAGTAAAGAAATCCATCAGTTCATGCAAGCCCAACTGAAAAATATTTTGGCACGTTCAATCCTGCCACAAAACCCTAAGCGTGAAAAACTGGACAAGTTGGAAAGTATCTACACCACAACTTATTATGCTAATGCCATTTTCGGTTTAACTCAAGCTTGGATTCGTCGTAAACGGAAAGAAACACCAGAACAAATTTCTGAACTGTTGATGGCTCTGATTAGCTGATAACAAAAATTAAAACTGCCTTAGATTTACTAAAAGAGGAGAATATGTGAAACATATAAAAAATACTGGGAAACTATTTATTCTGGATTGGAAGCGTATCTTTAAAAATCCAATAGCAATCTTTTTAGTGATTGCTTTGATGTTTATTCCATCCTTATATGCTTGGTTTAATATTAAAGCCCTTTGGGATCCTTATGCGAATACTTCACAGCTCCCAATAGCGGTTTATAGTGATGACCGAACAGAGAAATTCCAAGACAAATCGATTAATATCGGTGACGAAGTCCTGAAAAATCTTAAAGAAAACAAACAACTCGGTTGGAAGTTTGTTGACTCTAAACAGGAGTTGGATAAGGGTGTCAAATCTGGTAAGTACTATGCAGGTATCTATCTGCCAGCGGATTTCTCTAAAAATTTGCTTAGCTTTACCACAGGGGATATCCAGAAGCCTAAAATCGTTTATTCCATCAATGAAAAAATAAATGCTATTGCCCCCAAAATTACTTCGAAAGGTGCGTCTTCATTACAAAGTCAAATTTCCGAAGAATTTATTAAAACGGTAAGTAGCACACTGCTTAAAACCTTTAATGATATCGGATATGACATTGATAAAAACATGGTCAGCATCCAGAAAATTAAAAACACTATCTTATCTACTAACGATAATTTAGATACAATTGACCAATATACTCAGCAAGTCGTTGATTTACATGGCAAAATGCCTGATTTGAAAGCGAAGCTCGCTAAGGCAAATGAGTTTATTGACTATTTGCCTGAGGTTGATGCACTTGGTCAGAAAGTGGTCCAATTGGACGACAGCATGCCTACTGTGAAAAATCAGCTTGCAATTATTATGACCTTGCAAGAAAAAATCCCCGAAATTCAAAATGCTGGTAAACAGATCGCAATGATTGACAATGACTTTGCCTCTGTTGAGCAAACCATGAATGAGGGTATCCAAGAAGCCAAACAAGGCTTGACTATTATTCAACAAGTCCAAACTGCCTTGCCAGATATTCGTAAACTTGGCAATCAAGCCAATGAGCTGGCTTCTACTACTTTGGACGGTGCAACGCAACTTCAAAATGCTTTGCCAAGTATTACAAGTAGTGTAGAAGTGACTTTAAAAGCTTTGCAAAATGTGGCTGACAGTACTTCTTCTATTGTTACTACTATAAGACAAGCTATTGAGGATGGGCAACTCACTGATGATGAAAAGGCCAAAATTGATAGTCTAGTCAAAGCTTATCAAGCAAGCGTTCCCCAACAACAAGAGGCAATCAGAAATCTCATTGATTTTCTACAAAAAGCCCAAGAGAGTACTGGTAATAATGAATTTGATGCCGCTATTAAAAACTTGAACGATTTAAGTGCGCTATTAGGAGACATCAGTACTAGATTAGGTAAGGTTAATGAATTTGTTCAAGCTGGAGATATTTCTTCTATTGAGGCCTACTTAGATCAAATTGATGACCTAGCAAAAAACATTTCTGGTCTTGTTAGCCAAATAGATGTTCAAGATATAACCGCAAAAGTGCAAAACGTCCTCACCCAACTTATCGATACCATCAAAAATGCCCAAGGTCTCCTAACAAAAGCCCAAGCTATTGATTTTGAATCCTTGCTCAGCTCAACAAGTAAGACGGTTTCTAATGCGATTACCTTGCTTGAAAAGTATCAAAAAGAAATGCCTGCGATTAAGCAAGAAGTTCACGATGCCAACATTATGCTTAACGGCAATATGAACACTATTGTCAACGCAATTAATAAAGGTGCTTCACTTTATCAAAATGAATTGCCAGTTGTGGAGCAAAAACTTGATAAAGCCGCTGATTTTGTCAAAAATGATTACCCGGGTATTCGTAAAGATTTGACAGAAACTTTGGGTACAGTCAACCAAAAAATGCCTGATCTTGAAAAAGCCTTGAACCAAGCAAATGACCTTATCGTCAATGACTGGCCAGGAATCAAAACAGGAATTCGTAAAGCAGCTGATGCTATTCGTAAAGGTGAAAAAGAAGTTGATTTAGGCGAAATTGTAAAACTACTAAAACTTGATGCGACGAAAGAAAGTGACTTCCTGACACAACCTGTTGAGGTCCAAGAAAATGCAGTCTATCCAATCGCAAATAACGGTTCAGCCAGCACACCGTTCTATACTGCTCTTTGTTTGTGGGTTGGCGCTGTCCTCTTCTCTAGTGTCGCTGTCACCGGCTTCCACTTAGAAGGCAAAGATAAACTGCTTTACTCTAAACGTGAACAATTCTCAGCACGTATGCTTACTTTCATCGTGATGGGACTAGGACAAGCGCTTATCGTTACCCTTGGGAACTATTTTGGCCTTGGTGTAGACGTACGTAATCCTGTTTATAGTGTCTTATTTGCCTTACTGATTGCTATAACCTTTATGATCATGGTTTATGTTCTAGTAGCTTTGTTTGGAAATATCGGGAAAGGGATTGCCATTATTATCTTGGTCCTCTCTATTTCCGGTGGGGGCGGGAACTACCCTATTCAAGTCTCTGGTAAATTCTTCCAAGCGATTAACCCTTACTTGCCGTTTACCCATGCGGTCAACCTCTTACGAGAATCTGCTGGTGGTATTTATTGGCCAAACGCTTGGCTTGCCATCATCATCCTCGTAGCCGTTTCTATTGTCTTTTTAGTCGCTGGGCTTATATTCTTCCCACATCTCGAAAAAACCTCTAAAAAGATCTCAGAAATGACCCAACGGAGCCATCTCTTCCACTAATCAAAATAAAAAACTCATATTTTTATGAGTTTTTTTATTTTTTCCTTGACCTTGACCTAAGGTCAAGATATATAATATTAGTATCAATGAAAGGAGCGTTATGCAAAATATTAAAGCTATCACGAAAATGACAGGTTTAACCTCCAAAACTTTGCGCCATTGGGAGTCTGTTGGACTTCTGGCCCCAGCGAGAGACCAAAACGATTATCGTTTATATTCTGAACAAGATATTGCCCAAATTTTTTATATCATGAGCTTAAGAAAGTTGGACTTACCGCTTGATCAAATCAAAAATATCCTCTCACAAGATCAAGATGAAAAGAAAACTTTAAGCCAACATTTGATGCGCTTAAATGATCAACTCAAGCACCTTGAAAAATTGATTGAGCATCTGTCACACAAATTAGAAAAAGGAGATTACCACATGAATGAACAAGAATTTGAACTTCTCAAGAGTACGCAACTGAAAGAAAACGAAGATAAATATAGCGCTGAAATCCGTCTAAAATGGGGCAGTGAGCGCGTCGATAAGTCATATCAAAAATATGCCCAAGCCGATCAAGCCAAAATCAAACATTGGCAAAAATCCCACGAAAAAATGATTCACATGTTGGAAGAAGCTTATGAAAACAATGATGATAATCTCGCCAAACAAGCTATTACCCTCCATAAAGAAATCCTGGAACTCTTTTGGCCCGAAGAAACTATCGCTCCGGAAGCACATATTGGCTTAGGGCAAATGTATGTTGAGGATCCTCGCTTCCGTAGCAATTACAACCAAAAACACGCACAACTTCCAGAGTATTTCTTAGAAGCAATAAAAAATTACTACAAATAAAAAAGCCCAAAGGCTTTTTTATTCTATTTTTTTCCGCAGTTTTTCTACAAAAAGATAAGCCGCTGGACAGGTCACTGTGTTTTTCAAGGTCAGATTATTGATTTGATAAATCTTTTTTCGATCTGTATGGGGAAATTCACGGCAGGCCTTAGGACGAACCTCGTAAATACTGCAAAGATTATCACTTCCAAGAAAGGGGCAAGGCATCGTTTGAAAAACCTTATCACCATCCTCATCTATGCGTAAATATTGGGCTTCAAAATCGGCCGCCTTCATGCGCAGATACTTCGAAATACGGGTAATGTCAGCTTCTGTAAAAAGTGGACCTAAGCTCTTACAGCAGTTAGCACAAGCCGTACAATCGATTTCAGCAAAAACTTCATCATGTGTTTCTTTTACAATGTAATCTAGGTTTTTGGGTGCTTTCTTTTTTAAGTTGCCCAAAAATTTCTTATGCTCCTTCTTTTTTTGCAGAGCCAAATCTTTATAATGTTCTATATCCATTTCTTCATCATTATATCATAATCAAAAAAACAAAAAATGCCTGAGTTCACTCAGACATTTTCTGCATTTAGGAGTAGGTTTTATGAAAAATTTTATTGGAATAAAGATATTATAATGGACACGACTTAAGCTAGGCTAAAGCCACACTGAAATAAAACTAAAAGTGCACTTTATCCCAAATTATGCTGTTTCAAAAAGACTTAAAATATGATAGAATAGGGCGATAACCTTTATAAAAGTTAACTTTTATAAATCAATATACTCTAGGAGAAAAATATATCCATGCTTACAGTTTCTGATGTTTCATTACAATTTTCTGACCGCAAGCTTTTTGATGACGTTAACATCAAGTTTACGGCAGGAAACTGCTATGGTTTAATCGGTGCCAATGGTGCCGGTAAATCAACTTTTTTAAAAATCTTGGATGGTGAAATCCAACCCACAACTGGTCACGTTTCAATGGGACCAAACGAGCGTATGTCTGTCCTCCGTCAAAATCACTATGACTATGAAGATCAAACACCGCTTGATGTTGTTATGATGGGTAATGAAAAGCTCTATGCCATCGCACAAGAAAAAAATGCCATCTACATGAAAGAAGACTTTTCGGATGAAGATGGAATGCGTGCTGCTGAACTCGAAGCGGAGTTTGGTGAAATGGGCGGTTACGAAGCCGAAGCCGAAGCAGCTCAACTGCTTCAAAGCTTAGGCATTAAGACTGAGCAACATTATGATCTCATGGCAAATCTGACTTCTGGCGAACACGTTAAGGTCCTTCTGGCACGCGCTCTTTTCGGTAAACCCGACGTCCTTCTCTTGGACGAACCAACTAATGGTTTGGATATTCAAGCGATCAACTGGCTTGAAGACTTCCTTATCAACTTTGAAAACACCGTTATCGTTGTATCCCATGACCGTCACTTCCTCAATAACGTTTGTACTTATATGGCTGACCTGGATTACGGCAAAATCAAACTTTATCCTGGTAACTACGATTTTTGGAAAGAATCTTCTGAGCTTGCCCTTCGTCTGCAAGGAGATGCAAATCGTAAGGCTGAAGAAAAAATTAAAGAGCTGCAAGATTTCATCGCCCGCTTCTCGGCCAATGCTTCTAAATCAAAACAAGCCACATCACGTAAGAAAATGTTGGATAAAATCGAAGTGGAAAGCTTTGTACCTTCTTCTCGTAAATATCCTTTCATCGGTTTTGATCAAGAACGCGAAATCGGGAATGACTTACTCCGTGTAGATAATTTGTCCGTCGAAATCGATGGGGAAAAAGTCATTGACAACATCAGCTTTATCTTAGCTCCTGGTGACAAAACTGCCTTTATCGGTCAAAATGATATCCAAACAACTGCTTTGATTCGTGCCTTGATGGGCGATATCGAATACACAGGTGAAATTAAATGGGGTGTTACTTCATCACGTTCTTATCTTCCAAAAGATAACAGCCGTGACTTTGCGACAGACGAATCTATCTTGGATTGGCTCCGCCAATTTGTCTTAACTAAAGAAGAGGATGACAATACTTACCTCCGTGGTTTCTTGGGACGTATGCTCTTCAAAGGCGAGGAGTCTCTCAAGTCTGTTTCTGTCCTTTCAGGGGGAGAAAAAGTTCGTGTTATGCTTTCTAAAATGATGTTGCAACGTGCAAATGTTTTAGTTCTTGATGATCCAACTAATCACTTGGACTTGGAGTCAATTTCTGCACTTAATGACGGACTGAAAAAATTCAAAGGCAGCATTATCTTTGCTTCACATGACCATGAATTTATCAATACGTTAGCAAATCATATCGTTGTTATTTCTAAGAACGGTGTCATTGATCGTATTGGAGAAACTTATGATGACTTCTTGGCTAATGACGAAGTCCAAGCTAAAGTGAAAGAACTTTGGTCTGAAGATTAAGATCAACTTTAAAAGAATAAATTGTTGCTCCGCCAAGACTATCTTGAAGCGGAGTATTTTTAATAAGGAGACAAGATGAGTAATCAATTGAAAATATTTGCGACAGATATGGATGGCACTTTTCTCGACGAAAACCGTGCCTACGATAAAAGTCGTCTACGTGATATTTTGAAAGAATTTAAAAAAAGAAATTATCTTTTTTGTGCAGCAAGCGGACGTCAACTCTTGGCTTTAGAAGAACTTTTTGACGAGTTCCAAGACCAAGTCGCTTTCTGTGCGGAAAATGGCGCCTTGGTTAAATACCAAGGCGAGATTCTCTACAGCAGTATCTTAGGTCAAGATAAGGCCAGCAAACTCGTTGAACTTGTACGTCAAAATCCACACATGCATCGTGATGTTGTTCTCTTTTCAGGACTCAACGGTGCTTATGCACTTCAAACAGCCGATCCACAATTTGTCGAATTTGCCAATCTCTATTATTCTGATTTAAAATTGGTACAATCTGTCCATGATATTGAAGATGAAATCTTAAAAGTCTGTGTGGAGTTTCCACCAGAACAAATCCGCGAATGTGAAGACTGGATAAATGCACAAATGACCGATATTCGTGCAACAACGACCGGCTTCCGCTCTATTGACATCATGTCAGCTGGAATCAGCAAGGCTACAGGCCTCTCACACTTGCTCACACACCTCCAATCAAGTCCAGAGTCACTTACAGCTTTTGGAGATCAAAGCAATGACTTAGAAATGCTGGAATTAGCAGGTACCGCTGTAGCCGTTGAGAATGCTATTCCGGAGGTTTTGAAAATTTCCGATAAGGTTATCGGTCACAATCGCGACGCAGCTGTCTTAACTGAGCTCGAAGCCATTTTGGCACATTAATCAAGAGTATGAGCCTTGCCTCATACTCTTTTGACTGTTTTCAGCCTCAATCATATTGGCTAAAACAAAAGATTTTCGTTATAATTGAACAGAGAAATTATCGGAGGATACACTATGAGAATCGCAATTGATGCTATGGGTGGCGACTTTGCACCCGAGTCAATCGTTAAAGGAATTAATTTAGCAAAAAAAGAATTTCCAAATATTGAGTTTCAGCTCTACGGAGAACCTGAAGCAATTAAAGCACATTTAGAGGATGAAAAAAACGTAAAAATCATCGCAACAACTGAGCTTATCGACTTCCACGATGAGCCAGTAAAAGCTATCCGCAAGAAAAAAGATAGCTCTCTCGTCCGTGCGGTTAAAGCAGTCAAAGATGGTGAAGCTGATGCTGTTCTTTCTGCAGGAAACACTGGAGCTCTGCTTGCTGCTGGCTTATTTATTGTCGGTCGCATCAAACAGATCGACCGGCCAGCTCTTATGAGTACACTTCCTACTGCAGATGGTACAGGTTTCGATATGTTAGATTTAGGTGCTAACGCTGAAAATAAACCTGAACATCTGGCTGACTTTGCTATTTTAGGAAGCTACTATGCGGCCAATGTACGTGGTGTTAAAAATCCTCGTGTAGCACTTCTCTCCAACGGCTCTGAAGAATCAAAAGGTTCAACGATGATTAAAGAAACGCATGCTTTACTCTCAAATATTGAAGATATTAATTTTATTGGTAATATTGAATCGCGTGACATCTTGACTGGAGCAGCTGATGTCGTTGTCGCTGATGGTTTCACGGGAAACGCTGTGCTTAAAGCTATCGAAGGTACTGCAAGTGTTCTGATGCGTCAAATCAAAAACGGTATCATGAATGGAGGCTTCACCACTAAAATCGGTGGTGCTCTTGTGAAAAAAGAACTCAGCAAACTCAAAGACACGATGAGTACCGATAGCGCGGGCGGTGCAGCTTTAGTAGGTGTCAAAGCTCCTGTTATCAAGGCTCACGGTAATTCTAGTCCTGAGGCCATTGTTTCAACGATTCGTCAAATCCATCGGATGCTAGAAACGGATGTTACTGGCCAACTAGTGAAGCATTTCGAAGACAAAAACTAATAAAAAAAGCTTTACCATAATGGTAAAGCTTTTTTTATTAGTTTTATTTCTTGTAGTACACATTTTTGACAAACTGTAACAATAAGAGATAAGCAAGGATAATTAGACCCCAGTAGAAGAAGAATTGAACAGGCAAGTGTGCTAAGTCAATAATTGATCCATATGAACTTAAAATCAATGTAAAGCCAACGACAAATGCGCCAATTGTGGAAAGAATGACTGGCAATGAAGGACGACTTTGCAAGAAGGGGACTTTTTTGGTACGCAAGATATGGAAAGCCAAAGCTTGTGTACCTAAGCTGACTGCAAACCAACCTGCTTGGAAAAGGTTAGCATGGGCAACTGTATTGAAGCCAAAGACATACCACAATACAAGGAAAGTGATGATGTCAAAGATAGAAGACACGGGTCCAACAATAAATGCAAAACGGGCAAGACCTTTAGTTTGCCATTTCACTGGACGTGCAATGTCTTCTTCGTCAACATTATCCCAAGGGATTGAAAGTTGACTCATGTCATAAATCAGATTCAAAGTTAAAATTTGTAAACTGAGCATTGGCAAGAAAGGTAAAAAGGCGCTAGCCACCAAAACTGAAAAGACATTCCCAAAGTTTGAGGATAAAGTGATACGAATATACTTCATCATGTTTGTAAAGACTTTACGTCCTTCAGTGACACCAGTTTCCAAAACCTGTAAACTTTTCTCGAGCAGAATGATATTTGAGGCGTCTTTAGTAATATCAGCTGCAGTGTCAACTGAAATCCCGATATCTGCCGCACGTAAACTTGGGGCGTCATTTATTCCGTCTCCCATAAAACCAACCGTGTGAACCTTACGAATAAGTTCAATAATTCGTGCCTTTTGCATTGGATTTAATTTTGCAAAAAGGTGTACTTCCATAGCTGTATTGAACAGTTCTTCATCATCCATAAGATCAATTTCACTTCCGATACAATAACGATCAACCGGAATTCCAACATCTTCACAAACTTTTTGCGCTACAATGGCATTATCACCTGTCAACACTTTTACAGTTACACCGTGATTTTGTAAACTATTGATTGCTTTAGCAGCAGATTCTTTAGCCGGATCTAGGAAACCGATAAATCCGACAAGTGTCATATCACGCTCGCTATCAGAGTCAAAGTCTTCTAGTTCATCATCTGAAATGATTCGTTCAGCAATAGTTAAGACACGCATGCCTTGCATATTCATTTCACGGTTGACTTCTTTCATCTCTGCTAAACGTTCTTCCGTAATTTCAACACGTTTCCCGTCTTCCATTACATGTGTACAGATGGCTTGCATCTCCTCAACGGCACCTTTTGTGACCATCAAGTTTTTATTATCGGTTTTTACAACGACAGATAAAAGACGACGTGAGAAATCAAAAGGAATCTCATCTACTTTTGTAATATTTTCATCAGGCAATTCACGGCCCAATTTTTTGAAATAGTCAATGACAGCAACGTCCATCAGATTTTTCCAACCGGTTTGGAAGTTAGAATTGATAAAAGCGGAATTTAATACTTCATCTGCCTTATTGCCACGAGAATTTACATATTCAACCATAACGACACGGTCTTCTGTAATTGTGCCTGTCTTGTCTGTACAAAGTATATCCATCGAACCTAGATTCTGGATAGCAGATAGATTTTTTACAATGACTTTTTCTTTACTGAGAGCCACTGCACCTTTAGCCAAGTTCGCATTGACAATCATGGGCAGCATTTCAGGTGTAAGACCGACAGCTACGGCGATGGCAAAGAAGAATGATGTTTCGAAATCGCCTTTTGTTACCCAGTTCAAAACTAAAACAACTGGGAACATAATCGCAACTAAAGTCAATAGAAGGCGACTTACACGGCTCAATCCTTTATCAAAAGCGGATTCAACCTTTGTTGCTGTAGCTTTACTGGCAATATCACCGAACATGGTAGAAGCACCAGTTTTAACGATTAAAATCTCACCATTTCCTGATAAGACATCTGTTCCCATAAAGAGAACATTTGGAGCATCAAGTGCTGACGTAACTTCCCAATCAATTTGCTCATCTTCATCTAAATCCTCCGGCAAACGCTTCTCGACTGGGAAAGATTCACCGGTTAAAGAGGCTTGATTGATAAAGAGATCTCGGTGTGAGAGCAGAATAGCATCTGCTGGAATCATATCTCCCGTTTGAAGTTGAATAATATCTCCTGGAACAACTTCGTCCATTGGGATTTCAAAATTTTCCGCTCCACGTTTAACATTTGTGGTATTTTCAATCATCTCATGTAAAGCGATTGAAGCTTTTTGTGACTTGTATTCCTGTACAAAACTAACACCAGCAGATACGGTAACCATGAGCAACATGTAAAGTGCGCCCTCCATATCTCCTGTCAATGCGGAAACAACCGCCAAAAAAGCAAGAACAAAAACAAATGGATTTTTAAAAGCATGGAGCAGAATAATATACCATGGAACGGGTTGCTGACTTGCAACCACATTCGGTCCGTATTCGTCTAAGCGTTCCTCAGCCTGTTCAGCGTTCAAACCCGTAAAACTCGTGTTTAAACGTTCAAAAAGCTCGTCACGATTCAACTGTGCCAACTCTTTAAGCACATCGTTTTTGTTTGTTTTCATTTTTTGCATACTTGCACCTCCCTCGTTTCTAGGGCGTAAACCTTTAAAAAGTTTACTTTTCTTTTATTATGGTGTGGTTTGCGAAATTCCTCTCTTTATTCTACTACAAATTATAGGATAGTCCTATGAAGTTACTTAATCGAAATTATAAAGTAATTTATTATACATACATGAACACACTTCACTTCTTAGTGTTATATTTGTAACCAAAACCAGATGAACCACATGTAAACTTAGTTGACACATTCTTGACAACTCCTCTTGTCTTGCTCGAAAGCTTATACACATGTTTACAACTTTATTCTTGTACAAAAAAACATGTGGAAAGATATGGAGGCACCTTTCCACATGTTAATAACTGTAGTTTAAATTACTAATTCCGCATCAAGTTCAATAGGAACTGATGCTAAAGCTTTAGAAACCGGACATGTTGCTTCGATTTCTTTTGCTAACTTTTGGAATTCATCATCAGAAATTCCAGCAATTTTAGATTGGTTTTTCAGATGGATTTTTGTAATCGCAGGACCATCGGCTGTTACCGCAAAAGTAACATCTGCTTGGGTATAGATATTATTGACCTTGTAACCTTTTTCGCTTAAAAGCAATGAGAATGCCATGCTGAAACAAGCAGCATGTGCTGCACCCAAAAGTTCCTCAGGGGTTGTTATTGATGCCGAATGCTCAGCGCGCGCTTCAAAATTATAAGGTGTATCAGTAAATACTTGTGAAGAATCTAGACTGATGGTACCTGAACCATTTTCTAAATCTCCTTGCCATTGTGCTGATGCTGTGGATACATTTGCCATATTTTTCTCCTTTTTATGTTATAAATAGTTAGTTTGCCTATATTCTCAGTATAGGATTTTATTATAGCCTTTTCAAGAGATTGGGCTCAGACTTATTTGACATTATTTGAAAATAAATGTAGAATTTGTACTATCAGAAGAGTAGCTTTTCAAAGAATTCTTTAGGAAGTTGACGGTTGTGCAAGTCAATGTTTTCAGAAAAGTGAATGGACTGATAATAACAAAAATGATTTTAAGCAATATAAATCACGGCTGCTCCCGTTAACAAAGCACTCGTTCCTAGGACGAGCTAGAGGAAATTCTTTAGGAATTTCGAATTACGGTGGTACCGCGTGCTAACGCCCGTAAAGTATTTTTACAATGCTTTACGGGTTTTTTTGTTATAAAAATTTGTACATCAAGAAGGAGAGAACTATCATGAATAAACCTACAATCTTAACTGGCGATCGCCCTACGGGCAAACTCCATATCGGACATTATGTTGGCTCACTTAAAAATCGTGTGCTTCTACAAAACACAGGAAAATACAACATGTTTGTTTTCCTTGCCGACCAACAAGCACTCACCGATCATGCTAAAGAACCAGAAAAAATTATCCAATCTGTTGGAGACGTGGCTTTAGATTATTTGGCTGCTGGCCTCGATCCAGAAAAATCAACCATTTTTATCCAGTCCCAAATTCCTGAACTGGCAGAACTTTCAATGTATTATATGAATTTAGTCTCTCTAGCACGACTTGAACGTAATCCTACAGTTAAAACAGAAATTGCTCAAAAAGCCTTTGGTGAATCTATTCCTGCTGGCTTCTTAGTTTATCCTATCGCTCAAGCCGCAGATATTACAGCCTTTAAAGCCAATCTGGTTCCTGTAGGAAATGACCAGAAACCAATGATTGAACAATGTCGCGAAATTGCCCGTTCTTTCAATAATGCATATAACTGTGACGTTTTAGTTGAACCTGAAGGACTTTATCCAGAAAATGAAGCGGCAGGACGTCTTCCTGGGCTTGATGGGAATGCAAAAATGTCTAAATCACTTGGTAACGGCATCTATCTGGCTGATGATATGGATACGCTCAAAAAGAAAGTGATGAGCATGTACACAGATCCCGACCACATCAAGGTTGAGGATCCAGGTAAAATTGAGGGCAATATGGTCTTCCATTATCTTGATGTTTTTGGACGTGAGGAAGATGCTACTACTATTGCTGAGATGAAAGAGCATTATCAAGCTGGGGGCTTAGGAGATGTAAAAACTAAACGCTATCTATTGGATATTCTCGACCGTGAACTCTCTCCAATTCGTGAACGCCGCATCGAATTCGCTAAAGACATGGGCGCTGTTTATGATATGCTTCAAGCGGGCTCTGAAAAAGCACGCGCTGTTGCTGCAAATACCTTATCTGAAGTAAAATCAGCGATGGGTATTAACTACTTTGATGCTAAATAAAAAGAAGGCAAGAACTTATGACAACTCAAGAAAAAATTGCCGCATTTGCCAAGAAAATCCATGAGAATAACAATGATGGACATGGCTTTGATCACGTCAGTCGCGTTGTCAAGCTCGCAAAGCAAATTCTTGCTACTGAGCCCCTTGCAGATTCGGATTTAGTTATTGCTACGGCCTACCTGCACGACATCTATGATGAAAAGCTCTGTGCCAATGTTACCAAACAAAAACAGGACCTTGCAGCCTTCTTAACTTCCTTAGATTTTTCCAAAGAGAATCAGGATAAAATCTTTTACATCATTGACAATATGAGTTACTCTACTAACCTTTTGGAGAAAAAAGAACTTGACATCAATGGTCAAATCGTCCAAGATGCCGACCGTCTTGATGCGATGGGCGCTTGGGGCATTGTGCGGACTTTAGAGTATGGCTGGGCCAAAGGTCGCATCTTTTACGACCCACAAATATTACCCGAAAAGTTTGAGAATAAGCATACTTACCACCAAAACCAAGGCACAACACTCAATCATTTTTACGAAAAGCTCTTTTTACTCAAAGATTTATTGAACACAGCACATGCTAAAAAATTAGCTGAGAAAAGAGATAAAATTATGCATGATTTTGTCACGGCTATCGAAGATGAATACAATATTTAGAAGGAAAAGATATGGACTTAGAGAAAAATGATTCTTATATGAAAAATCAGAATACTTGTCTTATTTTTGCTCACCGTGGCTCAAAATGTAACCGACCTGAGAATACGTTAGCCGCCTTCCAAGAAGCTCTTCGTGTCAAATCAGACGGTATTGAACTCGATGTCCATCTGTCTAAGGATAATCAATTAGTCGTCATTCATGACGAAAAAGTCAATCGGACAACCTCTGGAAAAGGACGTGTCCGTGACTTAAGACTGGCAGAACTTAAACAATTAGATGCTGGCTCTTGGTTTGATAGCCGTTTCAGGGGAGAACGTATTCCTACATTACAGGAAGTTATAAATCTGCTGACAAAAGAGAACTTTACAGGCTTCTTAAACATTGAGTTTAAGACCGACATTATTGACTACCCAGATATCGAAGAAAAAGTATTGGAGTTGGTTGCTCAACAAACTCTTCCATTTACAATCATCTATTCTTCTTTTAATGTCAATACACTTCAGCGGCTTCAGGATCTCGGTGTAAAAGATGAAATAGCCTACCTTGCAGGTAAAAAATTACAGAAGGTAAGCCTAAATAAAGTAGAGAACTTTATGTCCAGTCTTCATTTGAAAAAAAAGTATGTTTTAAAGTACCCCGAACTTCTAGCTTCTGATCATCGGCCAATCCGGCTCTGGGGGATTGATTCGGAAACGGACATGCGCTATGCCTTTCAGCATAATATAGCAGGAATTTTTACAGATTTTCCTGAAAAAGCACGACACATCAGGCAAGATTTATAAAAATTATTGAACTCATAAAAAACATGCCAATGCATGTTTTTTTTACATTCATAACTTCACAAATTTTTCAAAGAAATAGCATAATATTCAATTATGATAGCGGAGTCATTTTTCTTTACATTCTATTTCACAAGGGATATAATGAAACTATATGTGTTCAATGTCAAAGACATTTGACATATATTTTTAATGGAAGGAGAATCTATGCAATATATCAATTATCTCGGGCAGGATGCCTATACTAACATTGCGATGGATTCTTGGTTATTAAACAATCTGAAAGCAGACGAACCCGTATTTTCCCTTTGGCAAAATAAGCGCGCTGTTATCGTTGGACGTAACCAAAATACTTTTGCTGAGATAAACCAAGATTATATTGATCAACATGATGTACAAGTTGTACGTCGCGTATCTGGTGGTGGTGCTGTCTATCATGATGAGGGAAATATTTGTTTTACATTTTTTGTTCCCGTAGCCAGTTCAGCCCAGGTCAACTTTCATCAATTCGTGAAACCCATGTATGATGCACTTCGCTCCCTTGGTATTGAAGCCGAAATTACTGGAAGAAATGATTTAGAAATTTCGGGGAAAAAAGTTTCGGGGAACGCTCAACGTTACGCTGGTGGTTACCTTATGCACCACGGTACTTTACTTTGGGATACTGATGTGGAGGCGATGATCCGCTCACTGAATGTCTCTGACGAAAAGTTTGTCTCTAAGGCTGCTAAATCTGTTCGCGCACGTGTCGGGAACATTAAAGACTTTGCCCCTGACTTAAACTTAGATACTTTTATCGATGCCCTCAAATACTATTTGACGGACCAAGGTAAAGATGGTGAATATATTCTGAGCGATGAACAGCTGGCTGGTATAAAGGTTGCACGTGATGAACAATTTTCAACTTGGGATTGGAATTATGGTGAAAGCCCTAAATTCAGTTTCAACAACCATGCCAAATTTACTGGTGGATCAATTGATATCCAAGTTGACGTTGATAATGGTCTGATTACTGATATTAATTTCTTGGGGGATTTCCTTGGTGTCCGTGACTGGCGTGATATCAAACAAGATTTTATCGGTCTTCCATTTAATCCAGATGCTGTCTATGAAGTTTTAGAGAAAAACAAAGCAGGTCAGTATTTTGGAACAATTGAAAACAACGAACTTTCACAGCTTTTTAGAGCTGATGAATTAGTTTAAAAACAAGAATGAAGAAGAAAGTGAGATATTTATGTCAAACAGCACAAAAATCCTCGATTTCAAAGAACAATTAGAATTACAAGATAGCGCATTTCCAACGCTTCAAATCTTAGACGAAAATGGAAAAATCGTTGACGAAGAAGGCCTTAAACGTGCCGATCTTTCAGATCAAGATTTAGTAGAACTCTTTAAAAACATGCTTCTTAGTCGTCAAATTGACATCCGCTGCATGAAGCTTGCTAAGCAAGGTCGTATGGGATTCTTTGGACCAACTGCAGGTCAAGAAGCTTCTCAAATGGCTTCTGCTTTTGCATTCACTGACGAAGACTGGCTTTTCCCAGGTTATCGTGACTTACCACAAATTTACGCAAAAGGTTGGCCAATTTGGAAGGGGCTCCTCTGGTCTCGTGGTCACCAACTCGGTAACGAATATACAACAGACGAAGGTGCGGAAGTAAAATCTTGGTTCCCACAAATCATCATTGGTGCTCAATATGTTGAAGCTGCTGGTGTTGCTTTGGGCCTTAAAAAACGTAAAAAAGATGCAGTTGCCTTTGTTTACACAGGTGATGGTGGTTCATCTCAAGGTGATACTTATGAAGGTATCAACTTTGCTTCTGCTTACAAAGCTCCTCTTGTTGCTTTTATCCAAAATAATGGTTATGCAATCTCAACACCACGTGAACTCCAAACAGCAGCACCTCACTTGGCTGCTAAAGGTTGGGCAGCTGGTGCGCCATCTATCGTTGTAGACGGTAACGATGCAATCGCTATGTATTTAGCAGCTAAAGAAGCTCGTGCTTGGGCTGTTGCTGGTAATGGACCGGTAGTTATTGAAGCTCTTACTAACCGTTTGGAGCCACATTCAACAGCTGGTGATGATCCACTTCGTTACCGTAGCCAAGAAGGACTTGATGCTTGGTGGGCAAAAGAGCCATTGCTCCGTATGCGTACTTACTTGACTGAAAAAGGTATCTGGGATGATGCTCAAGAAGAAGCTTATATCGCAGAACTTGATGCTCGTATCGATGCAGACATCAAGAAAGCAAATAATGTTGAAAAACAAAAAATATCAAGCTTCTTGAAAAACACACTTGAAGTACCTAGCCAAGTGATGGCAGAACAAATTGCAAAATTTGAAAGTGAGGGCAAGTAAACATGGCAGTAAAAACTTATATTGCAGCAATCACAGAAGCGCTTGACTTGGCGCTTGAACGTGACGAAAACACATTGATCTTCGGTGAAGACGTTGGACAAAATGGTGGGGTATTCCGTGCAACCGACGGACTCCAAGCCAAACACGGAGAAGACCGCGTCTTCAACACACCTTTAGCTGAATCTGGTATTGGTGGTTTAGCAATTGGTCTTTCAACTCAAGGCTTCCGCCCTGTTATGGAAATCCAATTTGGCACATTTGTGTATGAAGTTTTTGACTCAATTGCTGGACAAATGTCTCGTACACGTTACCGTTTTAATAACACACGTCATAACCCAATTGTTATCCGTACACCTTATGGTATCGGTACAAAAACACCTGAAATGCATGCCGATTCTATTGAAGGGCTCTTTGCTCAAATTCCTGGACTCCGTGTTGTTATGCCTTCAAATCCGGCTGATGCTAAAGGTCTCCTTTTGGCAGCCATTGAAAATAATGACCCTGTAATGTACCTTGAAAACTTACACCTTTATCGTTCTATTAAGGGTGAAGTTCCAGAAGGTTATTACACAACACCTTTGGACCAAGCAGTGGTTGCTAAAGAAGGTTCAGACGTTTCAATTATTGCTTATGGTGGTACAGTTCCTTTGGCTATCAAGGCTGCTGAACAACTCGAAAAAGAAGGTGTTAGCGCTGAAGTTCTTGATTTGCGTACTGTTTCACCACTTGACATCAAATCAATCGGTGAAACAGTTGAAAAAACTGGACGTGTTGTTGTCGTTCAAGAAGCTCAACGTACAGCTGGTATTGCTGCTAACGTTATGGCGGAAATTTCAGAACGTTTCGTTCTGTCACTTAAAGCACCTATCGGCCGTGTAGCGGGGCCAGATTCTATCTTCCCATTTGCTCAAGCCGAAAATGACTGGGCAATTAAAGCTGACGATATTGTGAAAAAAGTGAAAGAGGTAGTAGATTATGACTGAAATTTTTAAAATGCCTGATATCGGCGAAGGCATGCACGAAGGCGATATCGCCAACTGGCTTGTAAAAGTCGGAGATGTCGTTAAAGAAGACGATCCAGTAGCCGAAGTACAAAACGACAAATTGATGCAAGAAATTTTGTCTCCTTACTCTGGTACTGTAACAAAACTTTTCGTTGAAGCTGGAACAACTGTTGAAGTTGGCGCTCCACTTATCGAATATGATGGAGATGGCTCAGGCGAAGCTGGTACTACTGAAGCTTCTCCCGCTGCTGCTTCTGAAGCTCCTTCAGGTGATGCTCAAATCTTCACTATGCCTGATATCGGTGAAGGTATGCACGAAGGCGATATCGCCAACTGGCTTGTAAAAGTCGGAGACGACGTCAAAGAAGATGATCCTGTTGCTGAAGTACAAAACGACAAATTGATGCAAGAAATCTTGTCTCCTTACTCTGGTAAAGTTACAAAACTCTTTGTTGAGGCTGGAACAACTGTTGAAGTCGGCGCTCCACTTATCGAATACAATGGTAATGGTTCTACAGCTGCCGCTACTCCAGCTCCTAAAGCTGCTCCAACAACAACTGCCGATACAGCACCTTCTGCTCCTAAAACTGAAGGTGGTGCTACAACACGTACTACCGCAGACGGTCGCGTTCTTGCGATGCCATCTGTACGTCACTATGCGCGTGAACACGGTATTGACTTGACTCAAGTTCAATCTACAGGTCGTCATGGACACACAACCTTGGCAGATGTCAAAGCCTTTGCTTCTGGCGCAGCTGCTCCTAAAGCCGCTGCTCCTGCGGAAGCTAAGCCAGCTCCTAAGGCTGATGCAGCTAAACCTGCTGCTCCTAAACCAGCTCCAGCTCCTGTACAAGCAGCTGAAGGTGATCGTCGTGAGCCAATGACGCCAACACGTAAAGCCATCTCAAACGCGATGAGCACACAAAATGCAAATATTCCAGCGGTTACTAACTTTGACCAAGTGGAAGTTTCTAAACTTGTTGCTCACCGTAAAGAATACAAAGAAATTGCGGCTAAACAAGATGTTAAACTTACTTACCTTGCTTACGTGACTAAAGCCTTGGCTGCTACAGCTAAGAAATTCCCAGAAATTAACGCATCTATCGACGGTACGGATATTGTTTACCATAATGATGTAAACATTGGTATCGCCGTAAATGCGCCAAGCGGACTTTATGTACCTGTGATTAAAAATGCAGATAAGAAATCAATCTTTACTATTGCTAAAGAAATTTCTGAACTTGCTGAAGCTGTACGTACTGGTTCTATCAAACCAGACCAAATGCGCGGTTCAACAATCACAATTTCAAATATTGGTTCTGCTCGCGGCACTTGGTTTACACCAATCATCAATGGTTCTGACGTTATGATCCTTGGCCTTGGTTCAATCGTTAAAGAACCAATCGTTAACGCTGAAGGTGAATTAGCTGTTGGTCAAAACATGAAGCTTTCTGTAAGTTATGACCACCGTCTCATCGATGGTATGCTCGGACAAGGTTCATTGAACTATCTTAAGAGTCTTTTAGCTGATCCAGCTTACATGCTCATGGAAGTTTAAGAAGAAAAGAGGAAAGAATAATTATGGTTGTTGGTGCACAAGCCACTGAAGTAGATACAGTTGTCATCGGATCAGGCCCTGGCGGTTACGTTGCGGCGATTCGTGCGGCTGAACTTGGTAAAAAAGTTGTTGTTATCGAAAAAGATAACGTAGGTGGGGTCTGCCTTAATATTGGTTGTATCCCTTCAAAAGCCTTGATTAACGTGGGACACCACTATCAAGACGCTCTTAAACAAGAAGCAGGCAAAAGTCCCTTTGGACTTTCTAACGGTGAAGTAAATCTTGATTGGGCCGCTGCTCAATCATGGAAAGATGAAAAAGTTGTGAAGCAACTCACTGGCGGTATCGCAATGCTCCTGAAAAAGCATAAAATTGAGTTGATTAAAGGAACAGCTGAATTCATCGATAATGAAACAATTAACGTGGAGCAAGAAGACGGCTTCCAATTGTTGAACTTCCAAAATGCAATTATTGCTACAGGTTCACGTCCAATTGAAATCCCAAGTTTCCCTTACGGCGGACGCATTATTGATTCAACAGGTGCCCTTAATCTGAAGGAAATCCCTAAACATTTGATCATCGTTGGTGGTGGTGTTATCGGTTCTGAACTTGGTGGCGCCTACCGTATGTTAGGTTCTAAAATTACTATTGTTGAAGGATTAGATCACATCTTGAATGGTTTTGACAAAGAAATGTCAGACATCATTGCTAACCGTGTAAAAACTGCTGGTTCAGAAATCTTCACTTCTGCTATGGCAAAATCTGCGACTCAAACAGATACAGATGTTACTTTAACTTTCGAAGTAGATGGTAAAGAACAAACTGTTACAGGTGACTACTTACTCGTATCCGTAGGTCGTCGTCCAAATACTGACATGTTAGGTCTTAACAACACTGACGTTAAGCTTACAGATCGTGGCCTCATCGAAGTCGATGACTCATTCCAAACTTCTGTACCACACATCTATGCTATTGGTGACGTTGTTCCTGGACCAATGCTCGCACACAAAGCATCATTCCAAGCGAAGATTGCGGCGGCTGCCATTGCGGGCGGAGAAGATGCTGTGGACTTGCATATCGCTCTTCCTGCTGTTGCTTATACAACAACAGAGTTGGCTACTGTAGGTGAAACACCTGAATCTGTAAAAGATCGTATGGATCAAGTTAAAATCAGCAAATTCCCATTTGCAGCTAACGGACGTGCTATCTCAATGGACGATACGACAGGTTTCATTCGTTTAATTACAGAGAACAAAGAAGGTGCCGTTATTGGTGCACAAATCGTTGGTCCTGGAGCTTCTGACTTGATTTCAGGTCTTGCTCTTGCAATCGAAAACGGTTTGACTTCAAAAGATATTTCCTTAACTATCCAACCTCACCCAACACTTGGTGAAGCTATCATGGATACAGCTGAAATTGCTGATGGATTACCTATCCACGTTTAAAAGAATAAAAAAAGCATTCATCTGAATGCTTTTTTTATTCTTTCATAATGTCGGCCCAATCTTTCATTCCATCTAAAAACTTTTTAGATTTCAAATGAATACCCACATACTCATCGTAGATACCATCAATAAATAAACGTATCTTTTCTTTCATCTCTCTTTTAACAGATATTTTCTCGAGTTGATCTAAAGATATTTCCTGAAAGAGATTAACCAAATAAAGAACGTTTGGATCCAGATGTAAGCGACGCATATCCTCATCAAAATGATTTTTGCAAAGGCAAGCGTTGAATTTATAGGAATAATCAAAAGGACCTTGCTTACTATGGCAAAAAGCACATTCCGTACAATTTAGAGCAACTCCAAAACGACTTAAAACTTGGATTTCAAAAATATTGGTAATGATTTCTTTATCAAAATCTTGATCCAACAAGTCCATACACTTAATCACGAAAGCATAAAGAGAAGAATCATATTGGTTATCCGGAATTGCTGCATCAGCTAGACTAATAATGTAAGAAGCATGAGCATTAAGGAAAATATCCTCACTGATACGCTTATAAGTTACGGCTTCACTTACATCATCAAGAAAGGAAAAACCTTCATCATTGATTGTTCCCATCAAACTTGCAGCTGTAAAGTTTTGTAAACTGCTGGCATATTTAGAACGTGCAAAATTTTTAACAAAAAACATACGCTTGCCAAAAGACTCAGTAAAAATCTTGACCAACTTATCCTTTTCACGATAATTTTTAGTATACAGGACAAGCCCACGGGTTTCAACACTCTTCATTCTTATATTGTAAAGCCAGAGGTCTATCTTTGTCAAGAGACTTATCCTATTGCACCTACAGCTAAGGCTGTTACTCAGATAAGCAAGATAACATTACTACTATGAAAATAGCTTCAACGTCTTTTATCATCTTAATTCGATATAAAAAACAGTCTCTTCTTAAAGATGAGACTGTTTATTTTATAGTGCCCCCTGCAGGGCTCGAACCTGCGACCCATAGATTAAGAGTCTACTGCTCTACCAACTGAGCTAAGGAGGCTATTCACATGTAATAACTTACTTTATTAGTATAGCACTTTCAGTAAAAATTGCAAGAATTTTTGTATTTATTTCTCCCATCCTTCAAGGCTCCATATGAGCTCTTTTAGCGTCTTTTGCAGACCCTAGTAAAAGATATGTGAAACAGGTTAAGAAAGCTCACAATGGCATTTTATAGCCTTTTGAGTTAATAACTAAAGATACTAAGAGAATGACTTTATTTGTAAAAAAAATTTATAAATACACAAAAAAAACACTGATTGAATGCCGTATGCTTACTCCAGTATTGAACCCGCCAAGAAGCCAGGTGGGTGTTCTCGCTTCAGATCAGCTGCTCTTACTTTATTCAGAGTCTTAACGCTATCGAATGTCTCTTGAACCCCTATGCAATACAAATATAGTCGGTCAAAAATTTGAGTAAACTCGCACATTCCAGTGCTTTTCTATATACATATACTAACATGTTCCGAGGTCTTTTTCAAGTAAAAGAGTTAGCGGTTTCATCAGTAGTATATAAAATAAAAAAAGACAACCCTTAGATTGTCTTGGGACTGCGGATGTCAGACTCGAACTGACGACATCATGATTAACAGTCATGCGCTACTACCAACTGAGCTAATCCGCAATACTTGGCATCTACCTTATCTCACAGGGGGCAACCCCCAACTACTTCCGGCGTTATAGGACTTAACTTCTGTGTTCGACATGGGAACAGGTGTATCTCCTATGCAATGAATACCAAATATGGGAACACGAGGATTTGAACCTCGGACCCCTGCGTTATCAACACAGTGCTCTAACCAACTGAGCTATGCTCCCTCATATTTGAAATGTTTTTCATACTTTTATAAAAAACAAAGCGGGTGATGAGAATCGAACTCACAACATCAGCTTGGAAGGCTGAGGTTTTACCACTAAACTACACCCGCAAATGGCGCGAGACGGAATCGAACCGCCGACACATGGAGCTTCAATCCATTGCTCTACCAACTGAGCTACCGAGCCAAAAATGTAATTCAACAATTAATTGCGGGAGCAGGATTTGAACCTACGACCTTCGGGTTATGAGCCCGACGAGCTACCTAGCTGCTCCATCCCGCGATAATAAAAAGGAGGATGTGGGATTCGAACCCACGCACGGTTTTACCCGCCTGACGGTTTTCAAGACCGTTCCCTTCAGCCGGACTTGGGTAATCCTCCAAAAATAGTCCGTACGGGATTCGAACCCGTGTTACCGCCGTGAAAAGGCGGTGTCTTAACCCCTTGACCAACGGACCATCTTATTATTGCGCTGTCCTCTCGAACAGTACTTTTCTATTATACACTAATTTAGAAATATGTCAAGAATAAACTGTAGTTTTTCCAAAATAATTTCTTTTTAATTCGTGTTTAGATAGAACTTGTTGAGTGACAACTATATTAGTATACCATATTTTTATTTTTTGTCAAAGAAAAACTCGAATATTTAGATTATAAATATTCGAGTTTAGAAAAAAACAGTCTTATTCGACTGTTTTATCTTCTTTATTTTCATTAGCTGCTTCTTCTTGAGCTTTATTTGCATCTTCAAGGACTTCCTCGAATGATTTTGCTTCTACAGGCTCATTTTCGTGTTCGATAACATCATCCGGCATTTTACCTGTCTTATAAAGAGACATGATTTGTTTAGCATCCAATGTTTCGTATTTAAGAAGGGCAAGCGCAATAGCTTTATGTTGTTCACGGTGAGCTTCGATAATCTCAACAGCTTTATCGTAAGCTTCTTTCGTAATTGCACGGATTTCTTCATCAATAGCTTGTGCTGTAGCTTCTGAGTAAGTTTTTGTTTGTCCGTAATCACGTCCAATAAATACAGCTTGACTGCCTTCGTAACTGATTGTGCCCAGTCTTTCTGACATACCGTATTGTGTCACCATACCACGAGCGATACGCGTAGCTTGTTCAAAGTCATTTGAAGCGCCTGTCGTGATAGCATTAAAGATAATTTGCTCAGCTGCACGGCCACCCATAAGACCTGCAAGGTTTTCTTGCATATCTTCTTTTGAAAGAAGGAATTGATCTTCCTTAGGAAGAGCAATCATATAACCACCGGCGCGGCCACGTGGAACGATCGTAACTTTATGGACAGTATTAGCATTTGAAAGGACCAAACCAACGATTGTGTGCCCTGCTTCATGGTAAGCCACCATTTCACGTTCACGTTCAGAGATTTTCTTGTCCTTCTTAGCTGGTCCTGCAATAACACGGTCTTGTGCTTCATCAATATCTGAAGCATCGATAACTTTTTTATCACGACGTGCGGCCACGAGAGCAGCTTCATTAAGGACATTTTCAAGATCGGCTCCAACAAAACCTGGGGTTTGTTGTGCAACAACTTTAAGGTCAACACTTGAATCAAGGGGTTTGTTTTTCGCATGCACACGAAGTACAGCTTCACGACCTTTAACATCAGGGGCGCCAACAAGTACTTTACGGTCAAAACGACCTGGACGTAGCAAAGCTGGATCGAGAACGTCTGAGCGGTTTGTCGCTGCGATAACAATAACAGAGTTATCATTGTCTTGGAAACCATCCATCTCAACCAAGAGTTGGTTAAGTGTTTGTTCACGTTCATCATTACCACCGCCAAGACCAGCGCCACGTTGACGACCGACAGCATCAATTTCATCAATAAAGATGATTGATGGTGCTGTCTTCTTCGCGTTTTCAAAAAGGTCACGTACACGGCTGGCACCGACACCGACAAACATTTCGACAAAATCAGAACCAGAAATAGAATAGAAAGGAACGCCAGCTTCACCGGCAACAGCTTTTGCAAGCAAAGTTTTACCTGTACCTGGAGGGCCCTCTAAAAGAACACCCGCAGGGATACGTGCACCAAGATCATGGTATTTTTTAGGATTTTTGAGGAAATCAACAACTTCGACAAGTTCTTGTTTTTCTTCTTCTGATCCTGCAACGTCTGCAAAGCGAACTTTTGAAGTTTTAGCGTCTTGTTGCTTCGCTCTAGATTTACCAAAGCTCATTGGATTGCCGGCACCGCCGCCACCACGTGAGCCCATTCCGCCCATCATTAGCCAGAAGAAGCCGACCATGAGAAGCATTGGTAAGATGTATGAAAGAATTTGGATCCACATACCGCTTGTTGAAGCTGGAACAACACTCACTTGGATTCCTTTTTCTTCTGCTGCTGTTTGGACACCTTTAATCACACTATCTGTAGGGATAATAAGCGATTGGAAATTCGTTACTTTAGAATTGTTGCCTGGTAAAAATGGAAGGTTGTTATTACCTTCTACAGGTTTGGGATCCTTGTATTCGCCAGAAACTGTAAACAGACTATCACTAGGCTGCATTTTCAGTGATTTAATATTACCGTCTTTAATGTCACTCATCAATGTAGAGTAGCTGATTTTATCAACGTTAGATTGATTGCCACTAAAGAAAGCATTAATACCGAAAACGATGACGATTACAAGCAAGACCCAACCTAGAGTACTTTTAATAAAGCCTCCGTTTTTATTGTTGTTAGGATTTGGATTGTTCATATTTTCTTCTTTGCCTTTTATTTTTTTATCTCTTAGTTATAGCATACTTACGTATCTTTTGCTATTAGTAAGCCCTATCATGAGCATTTTTCATACTTTGGTATGACTTTTTTTATTTGTTATAAACTTCTTCTTTTAATACACCGACATAAGGGAGGTTACGGTAGTGGTTATCAAAATCAAGTCCGAAACCGACAACGAATTCATTTGGAATTGTAAAGCCAGTATAATCTGCATCAATTTCCACAACACGTCCTTCTGGTTTATCCAAAAGTGTTACGATTTTAACGGTCGCCCCACGGTGTTCGAGAAGCTCTTTCAGATATTTCAAAGTACGGCCAGTATCGATGATATCTTCAACAATAATAATTTCTCGTCCAGTTACAGGAGTAGCCACGTCAAGAAGCAACTTTACTTCACCTGAAGACTCTGTTCCGCCATGATAGCTTGAAACGGTCATGAAATCCATTTCCAATTGGATATCCATGCGTTTAACTAATTCCGCAAGGAAGGGAACTGAGCCACGTAAAATGCCTAGAAGCAATGGATTTTTGTCTTTATATTCATCAGCAAGAATTTTTCCAAGTTCAATCGTTTTACTCTGGATTTCTTCTTCTGAAATGAGTACTTTTTTTATGTCTTTTTCAAGCATTATCAATATCCTCTCTTATAGTGGGTTTGACCCACAGCGTCCTTTTCATTTTATCATTTTTAAGGGCTTTACTCAAATCTGAAACAGTTAAATCAGTGATAGCATAGATATCTTTCTCAACTAAAATTAAAAGATTTTCGCGCTTTTCTAATGGAACATGTTGTTCAATAAAAAATTTCCGCAATTTTTTATGATGCCCATTTATCAAGATATAATCCCCTGGCTGACGCTTCCTTATTTCAATTTCACCTTCCATTGGAAGATCAACACGCATGAAACTAGCATCTTTGGGATCATTCTCCCTTATTTCGATTTCTTTTTTAGGGAAAGGTTGATTCGGAACAATCATGAAATACTGGTCATTTTTCACAAAAAAATAGGCGCTAGATAATTCCGAACGATATTGCTGCGGACGCTCAATAATCCATAAAAGTTCTGAAAATTTTGCTTTGGAAACCTGCAGGTCAGGGAATTTTTCTAGATATTCTTGAAGGATAAAATGTTGCAAAGCCCTCGATTGTCTGAGAAAAAGTTTGAGATTGATTTCGTCCTTGATAATTTCTAACTCTGCTATCTTATCTTTGATTACTGAAAAAGCCAAGGTAATTTCTTGCGACATACTTACAATTGCCTCAGAAAACTGTGGATTTTCCTGTGTAAGTGCTGGTATATATTGATTACGTACACGATTGCGCAAATAATCCGTTCCTGCATTTGTTACATCCTCAAAATATTCCTCCGCATCAAAATCTTCTTTACTAAAAGTGAGTAAAGGACGAATTAATTCACCGGTACCAAAGGCCTGACGTTCAGGAATTCCGGTCAAATGGCGTAAACGTCGTCCTGTAATTTCGCGCATGAGGACTGTTTCAACTTGGTCGCCTTTGTGATGCGCTGTGACCAAAGCAGTACAGTTTTTATCTGCCATAACTTGACGAAAAAACTCATAACGCATGTTTCTTCCTGCTTCTTCACTGAATTTCTCATCAGAATCGTAATGAGCAACTTCCAATTCAATCTGGAGATCCGCCATTTTTTGCTTCAGTTGTTCTTCTTCCCAATCTGCAACATCGCGTAAACCATAGTTTACATGTGCTGTAAACAACTCAACCTCAAGTTCTTTGCGGTAAGTATAAAGCCAATTGAAAAGAGTCATTGAATCTTTCCCACCAGATAAGGCAACTAAAACGCGTCTGTGCTCTTTAAAGAATTCCTTTTGTTGAACCAGTTTTAGAAATCTATTCATTTGAGTACCTCATAGACATCCTTGGAAATTTGAGAAATGATCTTGTCACTACCACCTTTTGTTTCTACCACCAAGATATAAGGTTGATTTGTAAAAACAATAGCTGCATCATGATTGTAAGCATCAGCTGCACCAATTTTATGAGCAACACGAACATTTTTAGGTAAACCTGCCTGTATTTTTACATCGTCAAATTGTGTATCAAATAGAGCATTGAAGGAGTAACCTCCTTCACTATACAGAGCTTCGAGCACTCTTCCGGTCATTTCAGCTGAGGCTTCTCGCTCAACCGGATCCCAAGCTTCCCCTGCGATTTTTGTAATCTCATTTCGAAAAGCTGGAGAAAATTGTCCCGTTTCATAGTAGGCTAAAAGATTGCTTCCCACATTATCCGAGTTTTTTGCTGTCCGATCGATAACTTCTGATAAGGAATAGCCTTTATTATCAGCTATAACTGGTAGTGTTCCTGTTCCTCCAGCTTCAAATGAACCTTTAAATGTATTAATTGCAGTATTATATAGCAATTTGTCGCTTAAGGTTGCTTGACCTTCATTTAAGCGCTTTTGTGTCCAATACAATATCGGAAGCTTCGATAAACTCGCTGCATACATCTTTTGCTTTTGGTTGACACCTATTGTAAATGAGTTGTCCAGTTGTTTAACATAAATAGAATACTTTGAATCGTCATACTTTTGCTTCAACATCTCTTGAGCCTGAACCATCTTAGGGTCTTCAAACTTCAAGTTTTCCTTGCTAATCCATCCTGTTTGTCCCCCATTAAAGATAACCTCATAATAAGTGCCCCAATGAGTTGTGGCGACTTGATTGGTAAGCAGTTTTTGACCACCTGAAAGTTTTGTGTAAACTTCCTTGTCATAAGTCGTAAACGGACTATAATAAACTTCAGCTGTCTTTGCTGTATAAACACTTATCTTTTGCTCTTCTTTGTTCAGTAAAACATCTGAACCTATCATTTTCGGATCTGCTTTGACAAAAGTATGATTGGCCAATTCAAACATATTTTCTTTTAAATTTATAATTTCAAGCTGTTTCTGCCTCGGAATTTCCCCAATTTTTTGTGTCATGGCTGCATCTTTGTAGGCTATTACTTGGGTAAGCGTCACGGCACGAGAAGGTATGCTTGTATAGTAATTTTCCTTACTTTGTGTTAAGCTTTTTACTTTGGAATCAATGCTTACATTTTGATTCTTCTGCGGCAAGATAAAAAAGGCTGGCATGAGCATTATAATCATTACCAACCAAACAGCTATATTCATTTCATTCTTCAGTTTTTGCATTTTCTAAAACCTTATCAATCATATCGTATGCTTTACTTAAGTCTGCGGTTTTCCAGTGCATATTCTTAATCCACATTGGATTACCACCGTGCAGAAATTCATAAGTTCTTTGGCGTTGGCCAAAAGATTCGCCAGTAATATCCCAAGCTAAATTAAGCAGAAGTGCACGATCCTCTGCCTGAAGCAATGGACTAGTCATACTTGCTTTCAAAAGGTCAGCTATTTCGGAATTTTCAAATTCTCGAAAATCTGGCACGCCAACAATTGAGCCACTAGCAAATTCAGCAATGGCCCGAAGAGCTTCATCATAATACTTTGTTAAACTCGCACGAACGGCAAGTAAAACTTGCATATTTGGTTTTAAGACTTCATTTTCTATCTGCGCAGTATATTCACTCGCCAGAATACTGGATTTAATTATTTCCAAATTTACTGTTAAAGTTCCTAAAATCTCTTGCACACGCAAAAACTCAGTCAAGCCTAATTTTTCTGCTAAGCGTACAGCTAAGCCTGTTACAAATTCTAACTTCACATAGCCGCGAACTTCATCTTGATGTGCCGTATGTACAAAAAAACCTGAACCTTCAAAGAATGCATTCGACAAGGCAACATCACCACAAACAAAAAGACGTTCGTTTGGGATAAAGACATCATCAAAAATGATAAACGCATCCATCTCGTCAAAAGATCCCGAAAGGGGATAATCTTTGAGAGAAAATTCCTCTCGCATTGTGGATTTACGACAGACAATCTTCATACCTTCAGTAGCTAAGGGAACAGAAAAAGCCAGAGCAAACTTTTTATCTTCAGCTGAGAGCCCCGGCAAGTTAAAGACCATTAATTCATCAGCTAAAGGCGCCAAAGTATTAACCTGTTTGGCACCCCGAACAAGCACACCATCTGGACGCTCTTCTTTGATCCAAACTGCTGCAAATTCTTGCCCTTCTTCAAGCAAGGTATTCAAATTTTTCGAACGATCCACTTGAGGATTCTGAATTGCATGGGAAACGAATAAGTCTTTCTCCTTAACACCTTCTCCCCATTTTTTAGCATTTAGTGCATAATTCGTGCGTTGATCTGCTCCTAGAATATCAGCATAATAATCAAGAACAGCAATGCCCGTATCAATAAAATCAGGTGTACGTCCTAGCATCCCAAAGCTTTCACGCGCCACATCCTCATAAACCTTACGTTTTTTGGCCAAATCCTCAATACTTTTAGGTGGAAGAAACATTGTAGGACGCTGAATACCCTTTTCATCATACATATGCCCTGCTTTTTCGTTTTGCAACTCGTAATAACGTTGAATATATTTTAAAGTCCGTGCAAAAACTGGTTCTGCTGTAAAATCTTCAATGCGTTTTCCTTGATAATATACAGCACGTCCGTCATTCAAGTTTCCATCTTTTGTCGTCATAATCTTTTAAGGTTCCCGTTTTTTGTGCTTAAATCTCTCAGCCGATCTTCAGTTTCTTCCAAAAAACTCCCAAAAGTTTCTTTAAAATCTTTTTCGATAAAAGATAGTTCTATTTTTCCATCTTCACGTTCCTTCAAAACTTCCACTTCAATAAGATCGCCTGCTTTAAATTTTATCTGTCTTTTAGGTATATTCGACCACCGTAAAAGACCTGTTTTTGAATCAGAAAAAAGGACAAAAAGTCCAAATTTACTGATTGATTTTATTTTTCCAATCACGGCTCTATCCCACCATTGACAAGTTCTGGAATGCTAAAAACTTTCTCATTTGCTTGGGAATCATCTAATTTAGCACGCGCATATTTTGCTAAAAAGGTTGGATCTTTGAGTTTACTGATATCTGAACTTTTAAGGGCTAAATCGTGGTCCAATGCTGCATTTTTCTGTGCAGCTTGAGCCTCCATTGCAATTTGTTTTTGCAAATTTTGATAAGACTGTACCACACTGATAGTTGCTAAGCTAAAAAGTAACATTGCTCCAATCAAAATAATACCTAGATGTTTCCGTCGAGGTAGAGGTTGGGAGTTTCTTTCTGTTTGTTTAGCATTCGTATAATCATTTTTCAAATGAATAATTTGTTTGTCCATTTTTCCTCCGAAAAATTTATAGCTGAATTATAGTTCAGTATCTGCAGTAATCCGTGTTTCACTCAAAATTTTATACATTTTTTCTGCATCTTCTTTACGCGTGAATTCTTTAAGTTCTAGAACACTTACTTCTACAATCTTGTTTCCAAAGCGAATTTCAATGACATCATCAAATTTAACATCACTTGAAGATTTCGCTATTTTCCCATTGATCTTAATTCGTCCCTTATCAGCAACTTCTTTAGCTACAGGGCGACGTTTTATCAGACGAGAAACTTTTAAAAATTTATCTAATCTCATAGTGGTTATTATAACACACTTCAAGTCTTTTGAAAAATCCCTTGAAATTATTTTTAGAGTCGTTAAAGGCTTTTAAATAAAGAGTTTTCTAAAAAAAGAATAATGTTTCATATGAAACATTATTCTTTTTCGTGCTTATCTCTTAATTCTGAAAGTTTTTCAGTAAAATTCATGATTTCACTTAGAAGGACGACATCTTTTCGATTTTCAATTTTAAAACGAAAAGTCATTTTTCCTAGCTTCTCACCCACACTTGCTTTTAAGTTTGTTTCAGACAAAGCTTCAAAATACTCTTGTGGTTCATACATCGTATTGGCTGATTTAGCCATTATTAGCACAACTTCAAATTTATTTTTTTCGATTTTTTCAACGAGAGCATTATCCGCAAATGTTTTCAATAACCCAATTTCTAACAAGTAGGCAACCTCATCCGGATACTCTCCAAAACGGTCCATCATCTCATCTTGTAGTTCTTCATAGTTTTTTCGAGTATCCACTTGGCGAATACGCTTATAAATCTCAATTTTTTGTCTTTCATCACCGATATAATAACTTGGAATAAAAGCATCTAAGCCAAGCATAATTTCCGCATTGGTCTTCGTCTTAATCTTATCGCCACCCATACGTTTATGGACTGCTTCTTCAAGCAATTGCGAGTAAAGTTCAAAACCAACCGAATCAATAAAGCCAGATTGTTCTGCTCCCAGCAAATTTCCTGCGCCTCGAATTGAAAGATCACGCATTGCAATTTTGAAACCTGAGCCAAGTTCTGTAAAGCCCTTGATTGCTTCTAAACGCTTTTCTGAAACTTCAGATAAGATTTTTTCTGGTTTATACATAAAGTAAGCATAAGCAACTCGACTGCTTCGGCCCACGCGCCCCCTTAATTGATACAGTTGCGATAATCCCATCATATCGGCATTTTCAATAAAGAGCGTATTGGCATTTGGAATATCAACCCCTGTTTCAATAATCGTCGTTGCCACTAAGACATCATATTCATTATTTATAAAATCCATCAAGGTATTTTCTAATTGAATTTCTGTCATCTGTCCATGAATATAGCCAATTCTTGCCTCAGGTATCAACTCTTCCAGTTGGGTAACTTTTTGCTCAATACTGTCTACTCGGTTATGAACGTAGTAAACCTGCCCACCACGCGAAATCTCCCGAAGTACAGCATCACGTACAACTCCATAATTTGTTTCCATTACATATGTTTGGACAGGATAACGGTTTGTTGGTGGCGTTTCAATGACTGATAAATCACGAATACCTAACATTGACATATGCAAGGTTCTCGGTATAGGTGTTGCGGTAAGTGTCAAAACATCAACCTGTGTTTTTAATTCTTTCAAACGTTCCTTGTGTTTGACACCGAAGCGCTGTTCCTCATCAATAATCATTAAGCCCAAGTCAAGAAATTCGACATCCTTGGATAAAAGACGATGGGTACCAATGATTAAGTCCACGCGTCCTTTCTTTAACTTATCCAAAATCTCCGTTTGTTGAGCCTTGGTTTGGAAACGACTCAAAACAGCAATGTTTACACCAAAGTTTACAAAGCGTTCCATAAAGTTATTATAGTGTTGTTCCGCTAAAACAGTGGTTGGTACTAAAACGGCGACCTGTTTACTGTCATTAATTGCTTTAAAGGCTGCACGCATTGCAACCTCTGTTTTCCCAAAGCCAACATCTCCCACTAATAGTCGATCCATCGGTCGCTCAAGTTCCATATCCTTTTTGATTTCACTAATTGAGCGCACCTGGTCTGCAGTTTCTGGGTAAGCAAATCCATTGTCAAATTCTTCCTGGTTAACATCATCCACAGAAAAAGCATGACCTTTTAAAGCTTGTCTTGCCGAATACAGCTTGATCAGGTCCTCAGAAATATCTTCGACTTGTTTACTTACAGATGACATCGTTTTACGCCAACGGCCATCATTAAGCTTATTTATCTTGGGAGTTTTTCCCTCAGCCGCAGAGTATTTACTTAATAGATTCAGATGGTCGACTGGAACCGATATCGTATCACCATTTTGATATTGAATCGTCAAGTAATCACGATGCATTCCTGATACTTCAATGGTTTGAATACCTAAGTATTTCCCTATCCCATGATTTTTATGTACAACGTAATCGCCAACTTCGAGTTCATTGTAATCTTTTAGACGTTCTGCATTAGTGATATTTAAACGCCGTGTTTTTTTCTTTCTTGCTTTACCAAAAATTTCTGACTCAGTAATAACAACAAGTTTCTCATCAATAAAATTAAAACCATTGTTAAGATTTAAATTCAAAAGGTTTATTTTTCCTTTTTGAATTTCATCAGTGGATACCATTTGAAGCTCTAAATCTAGTTTCTGGAGCTCCGAACGTAGTTTCTCAGAAGACACAGCCAAAACAACTGTAAAACCTTGCTTTACAAATCTGTCAACTTCGGTGTAAAAGAGTTCCATTTGCCCAAAGAACTGCTGCATCGAATGTTGATTAAAATTATATAAAGCATCAAACTTTATATTACCTAAGCCTTTTTGAAAATTCGAGAAAAAACTTGCCGGTTTGTGAGAACGTAACTTAGAAATAACATCTAAAAGATAGGTTTGTCCTTCAAAAGAGCGTCCCATACTTTTTTCCGAAACAATAAATTCTGCAAGTTCTTGTTCTGTTTTATTATTGGCTTCGTTAATTTTTTGAAAATCATCAATAAAGATTTGAATATTTTTCGGAAAATAATTCAAAAGAGAGGCTGGCTTTTCGTAAAAATATTCTGCAAACTTGCGTAACTCTTTATGATAGTAATGATTTTCCGCTGCTGCAATCACTTCTTCAAAATAAGATTGAGCTGTAGGATCGGTTACATTTTGTAGCTGAGCACTTAATTTTTTTACACCTTGCTCAAATTCCCAAGGCATTAAAATAAAATCGCTCGCCGGATATATTTCTACTTGATCCATATTTTCGTGCGAGCGTTGTGTCTCACTATCAAAGGCACGAATCGTATCTACTTCGTCGCCAAAAAATTCCAGCCTTAAAGGTTGAGCTGCATCGAGTGGATAAATATCCACGATATCACCACGTTGTGAAAACTCTCCAGGTACCATCACACGCTGTGTCTTCTCATAACCGGCACTGGCTAATATTTCGAGTAGATTTGTCATCTCAAATTCATCACCTTGAGTCAGGAGGAGATAGTTTTCTTGAAAATTATCAGGGTGAGGCAAGAGCGAACGTAAAGCCATAAAAGGAACGACCAAAAATCCTGTTTGCTGTGTATCAAGCAGGAAATTTAGAGCTTCAAGACGATAGGCTGTCCGGTCTTTACTTGCTATTGCAAATTCAGCATAGACATTGTCATCTGAAAAAAATTGGTAAACCTTCTCATCTTCAACAAGATTAGTCAGTTCATCATAAAGTTCGTTTGCGTGGTATTGATTATCAGTTACAATCACGTACTTATCCGGATTATTCTCATAAGCATTAGCCATAACCATCGCCTGAGCAGTTCCAGATAGACCGGTTAAAAGCGTACGCTCTGCTTTTGCAAAACTTCTCTGCCATGATTGTAAATCGTGGTTTTGATCAAAAAATTCGTTTATTTTCATTGTCCGTTAAATTTATTCATTGCTTGTGAAAAATCATTTGATTCAATATAGAATTTAACTGCCTCTACAGCCTTGTTTATGCCGTCCTGTGCAATTTCTACATTTTCTTTATCAAATTTAGATAAGACATGTGCAACTACAGTTTTTCCATGTTCTGGACGTCCAATCCCAATTTTTACTCGGTTGAACTGCTCTGTTCCTAGATGAGTGATTGTTGACTTTATTCCACGTTGACCACCTGAAGAACCTTTTTGACGCAGTCTCACGCGTCCAATAGCCGAGTCCATATCGTCAACAATGACCGTTAAATCTGCTGGATCCAGATTATAGTAAGTCAATAAAGGTTGGATGGCGCGTCCTGATTCATTCATGAAGGTTTGCGGTTTTACTAGAAAAACTTTTTCACCATTAACGAAAGTAGAAGCAACTTCAGCCATAAAGGTTTTTTCCATGCTAAAGTTTACACCATAGTCTTTTGCAAGTAAATCAACAGCCATAAAGCCCATATTATGTTTGGTTTGCTCATACTTGTCGCCAGGATTTCCTAGCCCTACAATCATTTTTGTCATTTTTTCTCCTCTTTCCCAAAAATAGCAAAAGGCTGATTCATACAAATCAGCTCTTTTTAGTTATTGTAAAACTTTTTGGCTCATAGGCTTAAACGCTTGGGGAACTATCTTACACGTTAAAGCGGAATTCCATGATATCGCCATCTTGTCCCACATATTCTTTACCCTCTTCACGTAAACGTCCTGCTTCTTTAACAGCCTTTTCACTACCATATTTCATCAAATCATCATAAGACATGGTTACAGCACGAATAAATCCTTTTTCAAAATCACTATGAATGACTCCTGCCAATTGAGGAGCTTTCATGCCTCGCTTAAAGGTCCAAGCACGCACTTCTTTTTCGCCAGCTGTAAAATATGTGGCAAGTCCAAGTAAGTGATAAGCTGCTTTTGTCAATTTATCAACACCAGATTCTTCTAAACCGAGTGCTTCAAGAAACTCTGCTTTGTCCTCATCATCAAGTTCGGCAATTTCTTCTTCAGCACGTGCTGAAATAACAACAACCTCTGCATTTTCAGTCGCTGCAAATTCACGAATTTGTTTCACATATTCAATGTCATCTGGTGCACTTACTTCATCTTCACCTACATTAGCGACATACAGGACAGGTTTTGTAGTAAGTAGGAATAGCTGTTTGACAACTTTTTGCTCTTCTTCATCAAATTCTACTGTTCGCGCAGATTTTCCATTTTCCAAAACTGGCTTGATTTTAGACAAAACATTGAATTCTGCTACCGCATCTTTATCCTTAACCGTACGTGCGACTTTTTCAACCCGCGCATAGCGTTTATTTACGGATTCCAAATCGGCCAAAATCAACTCTAAATTAATTGTTTCAATATCTGCCAATGGATCAACGAAAGAATCCTCACGGTTATTTTCGCGCATCACGTTTTCATCATCAAAAGCACGAACCACGTGTACGATTGCATCAACCTCGCGAATATTCGCAAGGAACTTATTACCCAAACCTTCACCTTTAGAGGCACCTTTTACAATACCTGCAATATCTGTAAATTCAAAAGTTGTAGGAACAGTCTTTTTAGGTTTGATTAATTCTGTGATTTTAGTCAAGCGTTCATCGGGAACTTCAACCATACCTACATTAGGCTCGATGGTTGCAAAAGGATAGTTTGCTGCTTCAGCACCTGCTTTTGTAATTGCATTAAAAAGAGTAGATTTTCCGACATTAGGAAGGCCGACAATACCTGCTGTTAAAGCCATATTTATTCATTTCTCCGTCAAATTTTATAGTCATCCAATTATACCGTAAATCATGAAAAAAGACAAAAAAGCATATTCTATCAAGGTTTTTAAAAGTCCAAACAAAAATTTGTGACTACTTTGTCACAACTTTTTTTATTTTTTTATTGAAATCATTACGGTTCATCATAACGACATGATCACAATTCGTACATCGAATTTTGATATCTGCACCCATGCGAATTATTTCCCAACTGTTTGCTTTTTTTCCCGTTGATTTGATTGTACAAGCATGTGGTTTCTTCATTTCAACAATTGATCCTAATTGATAGTCTAACATTTTACAACCTTTCTACGACGACTTTTTGAGGTCCACCTAATAAAATCAAATACTTGTCAACTTGGTTGACATGATAGGCCTTTCTTAAAGCATCTGCATAGAGTTCCATCTGAACTTCATAATTTTTCTTGATTTCTGCAATCTGCGCTTGATTGCGAAAATAATCCGTCTTATAGTCAAATAAGATAATCTTATCTTCAAATTTTATAAAGCCATCACATATTCCTCGAACAATATATTGTTCTTGTGCAACTTCATCCGTTTTCAACATAGAAAAAGGTGCTTCCTTAGTTGTACGCTCCACGTTATCAACCAGGACTTTACCAAAATCTGTGTCAAATAAAGTCAGAATTTTGGATAAATCAATTTTGTTTTTCACTTCATCCAGAAGCTCCATCTGATCCAAGGTTTGTTGGAAGTCGAATAAGTTTGGTCGTGAAAAATCTGCATATTGCATAAAACTATGGGTAGCAGAACCTATTTCGGCAGCTGTAATTTTATGTTGACCAAAATCCAACATCTCCAACTGTTTTACACGTTCATACTCACTTGATGGTAAAACATTTCCCAACTCTAATTGCTTTTCATAACTTCTTTTTTTTACTTGACTGGGAGTTTGAATGCTTGAAAGCTTCGTTGCTGCTACCTTTGGATATTGATAATCTAATATAGCACGCGCTTGTTTTACATCGGATAAGCTATCCATTATTTTATCAAATTTTTTCGCGTCTTCTGCTAATTTTTTAAAGTCAGGATAAACTGTAAACTTTTTATCAACTCCTTGTAAATCAGCAGCCTTGATTACTTTAAAATTCATCGGTAACTTATGTGCTTTTTGAAGAGCTAACAACCAATGTTGGTAGCCATTCGCAGCTTGACGATATTTAAGAGGTAAAATGCCTTTTTCTAATTTCGTTTCCCCATATTTTTCCAGATCTTTTGGTTTGATTTTACCGACCATATAGAGTTTTTTCTTCGCTCTTGTAAAGGCGACATAAAGAACACGCATTTCTTCTGAAAGCATTGCATTTCGCTTCAAATCCTTATTGACGAGATACGGTAAGGTTTCCATTTTAACCAAAGCATAGGGAAAATCGGTCTCTACAGCTGACTCATTTTTTAAATCAGCAGTATATTTCATTCCTAAGCCATTTTCCCGAGTAAGTATCACCGAATCTCTTAGATCTTTCTGGTTGAACTTAGTTTGTAAATTCATGAGAAAGACAACATCAAACTCTAACCCTTTGGACTTATGAAAAGTCATTACTCTTACCGCATTTTGTGGCAACTTAATATTCACAGAAGCAAGGTCGTTGTTTTGTTCCATAAATTTATCAATCATCTTGATGAATCGGAAAAGACCTTTATAGCCCGAACTTTCATAGGATTCAGCCCTTACTGAAAGAGCATGAAGATTGGCTTGACGCATCTCACCATTTGGTAGCGCTCCAACATAGTCCAGATAAAAAGTTTCTGTGTAAATCTTCCATAGAAGTTCATGGATAGTGACTTCGTTTACAAGTTTACGCCACCCTGTAAACCTCTCCAAAAAGGTATCAATCTTTGTTTTAAGGGATTTGTCTATCAGCTCTCCATCACTAAGCTGCAACTTCTGCCAAAACCGGGTATCAGAACCAGCATTCAAACTAATCCTTGTAAGATCATCCTCTGTAAAGTTAAACATTGGTGAGCGTAAGGTCGCCACTAAAGGAATATCATAGAGCGGATTATCTATAGCACGCAAGACATCCAAAATTAAGGTTACTTCAAGAGATTTTAAAAAGTCAACGCGCCCCTCATCCAAAACGACTGGAATATCGTAAGCTTTTAAGATATCTTCAATTTTATTATTTTGAGATTTGGAACGCACCAAAAGAGCGATGTCTTTATATTCTAAGTTCTCATCAGAGGCTATCAGCTCCTTAATTTGTTGAGCAACAACTTTTATTTCTCCATCACTCATTTGTTCTGACTCATCTTCTAAAGTATCTTCTTCATAAAGAAGGAGCTCAGGGTAAAAGTTCTCTTCTAACTTCTCCGGATAGTCCATAAGATTCCCTTGGACCAATTCCTCTTCTTTACCGTATATCATTTCTCCCACTTCTTCGTCCATCAAATGTTTAAATACCTCATTTGTGAAGGAGAGGACTTCCCCGCGTGAACGAAAATTTTCTTTGAGACGAATCAGTTGATTAGGATTCGTTTCATCAGCATAGGCCATGTATTTCTTGAGAAAAAGACTAGGATCGGCCAAACGAAAACCATATATCGATTGCTTAATATCACCAACCATAAAAAGATTATCAGAGCCGTCACCATTTTTACTCAGCAACCGTAGCATCGCTTCTTGGACATGACTGGTATCTTGATACTCGTCAATCATTATTTCACTATATTTATTACGATAAGCCGTTGCGACATCTGGATTTTCTTCTAATATTTTAATCGCAAAATGGGCAATATCCGAATATTCAAATGCATTTTCCGAACGTTTTCGCTCCAGATAGACATTATAAAAATATAGAACAAATTTTTGAAGGGTTTCAGCCAAAACTTTTGCTTCAGGTTGATATTTTTCAATCGTTGACAAATGTTTTATTTTTTCTAAAAAATCTCTTACAAGACCTGGAGCAGTCTTGGTTCCTATCACAGACTTAAAACTTTCTGCTAAAATTTCATCTTTCTTTAATGACCAGCGCGAAAAGTCAAGAGATCTAAAAATTTCCGTAAATTGAAGATAATCTCTCCGAGCTAAACTAGAAAGAAGATGTTCTTGATTATCCACTACGATCTGTACTTTTTCTAAAGTTTTCCCCGTAAGATTTTTTTCCGTCAGAGATTTCTGTAAATCTAAAATAAAGGTTTCGAGTTGTAAGACTACATCTTGTGAAAATGATTCGGGTAAATCAGAGAATTTTTGATAAAAATCAAAGCCTTTAAGAAATTCATTTTTTAACCAATTTTCAGGACTTTCTGTTGCTGAAGCAAAGTTGTAAACAGTGTAAACCACGCTCTGGAAGCCTTTAATATTCCGATCTCTTGAAAAATTTTTTACCAGCTTTTCAAAGGTCTTTTTATCTATTTTTGCTATCTCTTTGATTTCTGATTGTTCTGAAAGATATTGCTCGACCAGATCATCAAAGACTTCTTGCTTCAAGAGATCACTCTCTGTCTGATCTGCTAGAATTCTAAAGTTTGGATCAATATCTACACGATTAAAATTTTCTCGTAACAATTTCTGTGTAAAGCTATCCATTGTACCAATGTCTGCATGAGGCAGTTTTTGTAATGCCAGTTTAATCCTTTGTTTTTCAATACTATCTTGAGATTTATAACTTGCTTTCTTTAGATCTTTTTCTAAACGCATGCGTAATTCTGCTGCCGCTTTTTTAGTAAAGGTTGAAATAAATAAGCTCTCAATATCAATGCCATTTTTTATTTTTTCAACAATCCGGTTCGCCATGACAAAAGTCTTTCCTGATCCAGCACTTGCTGAAACAAGTATATTATGTCCTTGGCTATGTATTGCTTCTTCCTGTTCGGGTGTCAATTTTACTTCAGTCATTTACTGGACCTCCTTTCAACTCTTCAAGAATCTCTTTGCGACTTTTTTGACCGACTTCACGGGCATAATCATTCATATGCCTGCTTGCTTCAAAGCGACAGATTGATTTTAAAGGACAATAGCGACATCCGTGTACGTTACCAGATTTATCAGTACCTTCTTTAGTCATGACTGGGTTAATCGCTATCTCTCCCTCACGCAGTCGTTCTCCCGCACGAGCATAATGACTTTCGTTGAGCTTGATAAGGCCTTCAAACTCCTCTTGACTATAGACATTATTTCGATTAATGTTAACAATGTCAATTTCCTGATTTACTTTATCCTTATACTCTTCCAGAATAAGACCTTCATAGCGCATTTTTTTCGCTAATAAGGCAGCTATTTCTCCTAAATAATCTACATCAGAAAGATTGATACTTTCGTTTTTTAACTGCAGGTAAAGAGCGCCCCAAAGCTTTTGATCAGCATTCATTTGCTTGAGGACATCTAAATAAGTAAGAAACTGTAAACTTGTTCCATCATAAGCTGACGCAAGATCAAATTTATGCTGACTAGATTTATAATCAATAGCACCAATACTATCATCAAAAAATTGATCTATTCTATCAATCCTTCCACGTAAATTAATCTTGTCTATAGAAAAATTACCCAGTTCACTTTGCGGTAAACCAAAAGCACTCTCGGTTGCTAAAGTCTTCATCTGATCATTTTCCAAGCCTTTTTTCAAAACAACTGCAGTTTGCTTGACGATTTCTCCAAGATTTGTCCATGTAAATTGTGCGGTTGCATCTTGTGTGAAATAGCGGGCATAGGAAGTGTCAACATCACGTAAAACACTTTCCAAGTGATCATCGAAATTTTCGCTGTTCAAGTTAGGATTATCTAGGAGTTTTTCAAAAACTTCATGAAAGAAATTACCAACGACTTTTGAATTCAAATCTATATTTTCAAAACTTTCTAATCCTAAGGTCTGTTCTAAAAAGTACTGGTACTCGCAATTATAAAAACGTTCAAAACTACTCACAGAAGCATGGATTTTATCCTTGTAAATTTCTTTTACAGTCTCAGGATCCAAGGATACAGGTGCTATATCTTGATCAAGATTATAAATCAAACGTTGAAAATCGGGATTTTCTTTAAGAAGAATACGGAATAAACTGGACCAAAAACTACGTTTATCCTCTCCCCCATCGATTTCCTCTTGAGCAAGTAGATGTTCAATTTTCCCAATATTTGTAATGAGAGAACGTGTATTCCCTATATGCGTTACGGTTTCCAGGAGATTAACTGAAGATACTTCACGTTTAACACTTTCTCCTGCTTTTGTATGTTCAATAAATAACTGCAATAATGCCGAGCTATCATCTTGAGCATTCGCATAAATTTGAGGTGTCGAAAGTACGAGCTTTTCTGTTGCTGCATTGACCAAAGAGACACTTGTAAAGGTATTCTTACTAGAGTTTGTCACATTTAATTGCTCAATAAAACGAAAATCATCATGAGATACATTTTGATTAATAATCGCACGTTCTTCATCCGAAAGTAAGCTAGAATTTTTCTTGATTTTGGGAAAGTTAGCCATTGTCAGACCAATAGCATAGATATACTTATTGGTTCTTGCTTCCACCAGTTCATAGTCTTTTACATTGACAACATCAACATTTGCAGGAATTTGGCGATATTTCGCACCTTTCAATCCAGCTAAGATTAATTCAAGAAATTCGAGCACTTTCATCTTTTGCTCAGCAAAAACGGCCTGAAATTCCTTCAAATTAGAAAGCAATAATTTCCAAACCTGTTCGTACTTATCTGCCAAGACATGATTTTCTTCAGCTTCAGCTTGATTATAAAGCAGATTCATATTCTCAAGAACATTGCCATTTTGGATAAAATGTTGAAATTGTTCAAGCCACTTGGCTCCCGTTTTTTCTGAACTACCTGTCAAAAACTTTTGAAGAGCTGAGGATTCACCAAGCATCTCTTCTCTTAAAGTTTCAACCTGCTCTAATTCTAAAAATTCACTTTCTTCAAAAGCAGTGGCAAATTTCTTTCTGCCTCGAATTTTATACTTGTTCACATAATATTCAAAGTAATCTAAGGCATCTTGGCTAAAGTTTACACCACTGTAAACTTTGCTTTTAAGGAGATTGACCACATCATTAGTACGATAATTGTTCTTTTTTATTGCATAAAGACTTTCTAAGAAAATAATCAAGGGATGCTGACTCATTGCTTCTTCCTGAGCATAGAAAAAAGGAATCTCATACAAATCAAAGATTTCTTGAACTGGTATTGCGTAAGCTTCCACATCACCAACCAATACCGTAAAGTCTTTAAATAAAGCGCCTTGAGCTATCTTTTGACGGATTTCTTTAGCAACGGCTTCGATTTCTGCCATCTGGTTTTCTGCTTCCCAGATTTCAAAATGTTCTTTATCTTTAGACTCCAGCTCAATATTTTCTCTTTCCTGAATAAAATTAGTTTCCAGTTCAATCAAACGTGTCAACTTATCATATACTTTATCTGGTTTTGTATTCGAAACAGAAGAGATTTGAGCAGAAAACTTATTGCGAAAACGTTGAATCATCTCTAGAGCATTCGTGTAAACCGACAAAGAAAAATCTGTCAACTTATAGTCTGATGAACGAGCATAGGTCCCAATGATGATTTCTGAACCTGCGGAATGAAGGGCAGAAATAAAACTTTCCTCTTCAGCAGTAAACCGCGTATAGCCATCAATAATGATTACCGCCTCATGTAACACCTGATTAAATTTGCCCTCATTTATACTTTGTATAAAATGTTGAAACTCTGAAAAATTAGCATAAGAAAGATTTAATTCATCTTCGAAACGTCCCAAAATTGCTGATAACTCCATATTTTTGGGACTTTCGGGCAAGTCTTCACAGGTTAAATTTGCAGTAACTAATTCTGCACGCAAATTCACCAACATTTCAAGAAAAGCTGGTGAACTTTGCAAACTATAATAGAGTGGCAATTCTTCTTTAGAAAAAGACTTCAAAACTTTACGAAAAAGCATACTCAATCCAGACTGACTGAGTTCGACTTTTTCATCTGTATTTTTTTCTTTACGATCAAAATAATAAGGAAGTTGCTTAAAACGTGTAACCAAGAGGTCAAAAACGGCTGTATCTGCACCTGATGAAATACGCTCTAAAATTCCCTTTTCTTTTTCAAAAGACATTGAAGATGGAACAATATAATAAACTTTTTTCTCTTCTTTCAATGCCTGTTGAGCACGCTCCAAAAGAAATTGAGTTAGATCTTGTGTAATTTCAGTATAAATGATTTCCATAAAAAAATAGACCTCACTTTCGTTAAGTCTATTCTAACATTTTTTAGTTTGTTCTGACAGGTGTAATAAGCTGTACGAAACTGTCTGTATCATTTTTAGGAAGAAGTGTAAAAGGACGAACGTTTGAAATGAAACGAATACGAACTTCCGGTTCTTTTATAACACGAAGCGCATCAATCAGATATTGTGGGTTAAAGCTAATTGCAATATCCTCACCAGTTTTTTCAATTGCTGTCAACTCTTCATGAACACTACCAACTTCAGGTGAATTGGCTGTTGTAATTACTGAATCTCCTGAAACAGTAAGTTTAACAGTACCATTTGCTGTTGCATTTGATAAGAGACGTGCACGTTCCATTGTACGACGTAAAGCAGCCACATCAAAGACGAGATTTAAGCTATAATCAGCTTCATTAGGTATTAAACGATTCGTATCAGGATAAGTCCCTTCAATTAGACGGCTGTAGTAACTGATACGCTCATTACGGAAGAGAATTTGATTATTCGCCAAGGAAATATCCAAATCTTCCTCATCATTAGTAAATACATTTTTGAAACTTTGGATAGACTTACTAGGAAGAACGACATCAAAATCAGAACCATCATTCTCAAGAGCAAGCAAGCGTTGACTCATACGATGTGAGTCAGTCGCAACAGCTTTGAGATTTTTCTTATCTGATAAGACCAAATGTACCCCAGTAAAAATAGGACGACTTTCTTGCGTACTTACAGCAAATACTGTTTCTGTAAAAATTTCTTTCAAAAAACCAACATTAATTTTAAGAGGATTTTCTTGTGAAATTTCTTGAATACGTGGATAAATCTCGGCATCCTGTCCTTTTAAAGTAATTTCTGACTTTCCAGAAGTGAGTAGTACTTGTTTTTGTTCTAATTCTTCAAATTCTAAAGTAAGTTCTGGCATTTGGCTAACTACACTTTCAAAGAATGAAGCTTCCAATAAGATACTACCAGTACCAGAGATATTCATTCCAGCATCTTTATCACTGGCAGGTAAAAAGTTCTCAATCGAAATTTGACCATTGGATCCTGTTAGTGTAATTCCTTCTGCACTGACTGTAATTTTTAATTTGGTTAAAGCAGGAATAGTAACTTTTGAACCAATCGCTTGTTTAGTAATTTTTAGTGCATTTTGAAAAGCTACTTTGTTAATTGAAAATTTTATCATGATAGTCCTTTTCTTTATTTGTTTATATAAATATATTAGTAATAGTAGTAGGTCTTGTGAGTATGGGGATAAGCGCGAAAACATGAACTTTTCTAAGTTTTCCACTGTGTATAAGTAGAGGATAACTCAAGGAAATCTTTTGAAGTTTTCCACAGGCCACTTTTTATTGAAACAGTCGCTTGATGGCGTCAATGTCTTTTTGAACATCGATGTCATTTTTCATTTTTTCTGTTATTTGCTTGTGCGCATACATGACAGTAGTATGATCGCGTCCACCAAACTCATTGCCAATAGCTGGAAGACTGAGTGCCAACAATTCACGAATTAAATACATTGCAATTTGTCTTGGAAATGCAATTTCTTTTGGTCGTTTAGGCCCAATAAGATCAGCTGTTGACACATGATAGTATTTTGCAACCTCATCTTGTATTTTTTTGACTGTCAAATTTGATAAAGGTTGCTGCGTATTACTTTTAAGAGAACGCAGAGCTTCACTGGCGGTATCAATATTGACTACCGTTTGGTTGTTTGTTTTCGCAACAAACTCTACACGATTAAGTGCACCTTCAAGTTCACGGACATTTGAGTCAATTTGGCCAGCGATATAACTAAGAGTTTCTTGAGGGAACTCTAAATTACTGCTCTCAGACTTTGTCTGGAGAATGGCCATACGTGTTTCATAGTCAGGTGCTGTGATGTCTGTCGTTAATCCCCATGAAAAACGAGTCACTAAACGCTCTTCAAGTTTATTGAGTTCTTGTGGTATACGGTCCGAAGTGAGAACGATTTGAGCACCACGATCATGAAGAGTATTAAAAGTATTGAAAAACTCGTTTTGGGTACCTTCTTTATCACTAAAGAACTGGACGTCATCAAGAAGAAGTATATCTAAGTTTCGATATGTTTCTTCAAATTTTGCCATCTGTCCTTTACGTGTTGCATTGACATAGTCATTGACAAAAGTTTCTGCAGAGACATATTTAACCTTAGAATGCGGATTATCTTTCAAGATTTCGTTGCCAATCGCATGCATCAAATGTGTCTTGCCAAGTCCAGAACCTCCATAAATGAAGAGAGGATTATAAACATCCCCTGGTTTATCGGCAACAGCAAAAGCAGCAGCTTTTGCCCATTTATTACCTTCACCTTGGATGTAATTATCAAAAATGTACTTTGGATTTAAGCGCGTGAAATCCGGAGTTGCTAGAGCAGGTGCTTCATCAAAGCCATCTTGTTCATTGATTTCTTGTTCAATTTTTTCTGAAACTTCTTCTTCTGAAAGTAAATTGAAACGAATTGGTCGATCAAAAATTTCAAACCCAGCTGTACTGATTAGTCCTTCCTGACTCCGCCAAAAATCTTTATGAAACTTCGCCCCCACGATAATGGTTGCTACATCATTTTCAATTTCTAACAGTTGGGCAGGCTCAATGAAGAAATCATAAGACTGCGGCTTGATATTTTTTTTCGCTAATTCTTTTACTCTCGTCCAAAATTCTTTTTTTTCTTTTTGGAGAGCCATATTTTTCCTCTAATATATTAAAATTAAGTAGAACCTATTATATCATGTTGATAACTATTTATCCACCGCTGTTGAAAAAAAAATACGATTTTTCCACAGAAGTGGATAACTATCCCCAAAAATGTGGATAATGTGGAAGGATAAAAAGTTTTCCACAGGAGGCAAAGGCTATAACAAGCGTTTCTAAACTTTTCCACAAAAAAGGAAAACAAAATTTTTGTGAATAAATCTTGGGATAAAAAATCCACAGTGAATTCACTGTGGATTTTTTGTGAGTTTATTCAAGAGTTCTTCGAGTTTTTCTAAACTGTCAAAATGCAACTCTAGTTTTCCATTTTGGTGCTTTTCATTATATGAAATTTTATTACTTACACCTAAACATCTTGCAATTTCTTTTTCCTTTTCTTCTATATAAATGCTTTTTTTATTATTCGTTTTTTTAGTGGCAACTTTTTGGTAAATGATATCTTCAAGTTGTCGCACATTAAGTTTTTCCTGAATGACTTTATGAGCTAAGGAAACTTGTTTTTCTTTATTTTCTTCAGCAAGAAGTGTCCGGGCGTGAGCTAAACTAATTTTTTTCTCTTCTAATAGATGAAGTATTTCTTGAGGAAGCTTTAAAATTCTCAAGAGATTTGAAATATAGGAACGAGATTTTCCGAGATGTTGAGCAACTTCATCATGAGTCAATGAGCTTTTTTCTAAAATTTTTTTGATGCTTTCAGCTTCGTCTAATGGACTCATGTCATCACGCTGCAAATTTTCTAAAATAGAGAGCACCATCATATCCTTATCAGAATAAGAACGAATAATCGCTGGTATCTTATCCAGCTTCGCCAGTTTTGATGCACGCAAACGCCGTTCTCCTGCTAGAAGTTCATAGCCAAAAAGATTACTCTTACGAACAATAATGGGTTGAAGAACACCATTAACTTCTATAGAATGTGATAACTCTTTTAACTTATCGTGATCAAAATGTTTGCGGGGTTGATAAGGATTTTTACTAATATCTTCTATATTTAGTAGATAAATTTTTTCTTCCATGAGCTAATAATACCACAAAATGACAAAAACGAGAATAAAACACAAAAAAAATAAGTGATGAAACGTGACAACGGCGGGGTTTTCCGAACGAGTGTAAAAAAAAGGGAGAAAAATCACAGTTTATTCTTGACAGAACAAAGTGAGTTTGATAGAATATAATAGTTGTCGCGAGAGAGCGTATCTCTTACGAGAGCGATAGACCTTTGAAAACTGAATAAAGTAGAATGACTATATGCGAGAAGTTAACTTCTTGTATACCAACTGTCAATTCAATAATGAAAGACAAAACAACAGCCAGTTCATTTGATGAACTAAATTTAAATGAGAGTTTGATCCTGGCTCAGGACGAACGCTGGCGGCGTGCCTAATACATGCAAGTCGAGCGATGATTAAAGATAGCTTGCTATTTTTATGAAGAGCGGCGAACGGGTGAGTAACGCGTGGGAAATCTGCCGAGTAGCGGGGGACAACGTTTGGAAACGAACGCTAATACCGCATAACAATGAGAATCGCATGATTCTTATTTGAAAGAAGCAATTGCTTCACTACTTGATGATCCCGCGTTGTATTAGCTAGTTGGTAGTGTAAAGGACTACCAAGGCGATGATACATAGCCGACCTGAGAGGGTGATCGGCCACACTGGGACTGAGACACGGCCCAGACTCCTACGGGAGGCAGCAGTAGGGAATCTTCGGCAATGGGGGCAACCCTGACCGAGCAACGCCGCGTGAGTGAAGAAGGTTTTCGGATCGTAAAACTCTGTTGTTAGAGAAGAACGTTAAGTAGAGTGGAAAATTACTTAAGTGACGGTATCTAACCAGAAAGGGACGGCTAACTACGTGCCAGCAGCCGCGGTAATACGTAGGTCCCAAGCGTTGTCCGGATTTATTGGGCGTAAAGCGAGCGCAGGTGGTTTCTTAAGTCTGATGTAAAAGGCAGTGGCTCAACCATTGTGTGCATTGGAAACTGGGAGACTTGAGTGCAGGAGAGGAGAGTGGAATTCCATGTGTAGCGGTGAAATGCGTAGATATATGGAGGAACACCGGAGGCGAAAGCGGCTCTCTGGCCTGTAACTGACACTGAGGCTCGAAAGCGTGGGGAGCAAACAGGATTAGATACCCTGGTAGTCCACGCCGTAAACGATGAGTGCTAGCTGTAGGGAGCTATAAGTTCTCTGTAGCGCAGCTAACGCATTAAGCACTCCGCCTGGGGAGTACGACCGCAAGGTTGAAACTCAAAGGAATTGACGGGGGCCCGCACAAGCGGTGGAGCATGTGGTTTAATTCGAAGCAACGCGAAGAACCTTACCAGGTCTTGACATACTCGTGCTATCCTTAGAGATAAGGAGTTCCTTCGGGACACGGGATACAGGTGGTGCATGGTTGTCGTCAGCTCGTGTCGTGAGATGTTGGGTTAAGTCCCGCAACGAGCGCAACCCTTATTACTAGTTGCCATCATTAAGTTGGGCACTCTAGTGAGACTGCCGGTGATAAACCGGAGGAAGGTGGGGATGACGTCAAATCATCATGCCCCTTATGACCTGGGCTACACACGTGCTACAATGGATGGTACAACGAGTCGCCAACCCGCGAGGGTGCGCTAATCTCTTAAAACCATTCTCAGTTCGGATTGCAGGCTGCAACTCGCCTGCATGAAGTCGGAATCGCTAGTAATCGCGGATCAGCACGCCGCGGTGAATACGTTCCCGGGCCTTGTACACACCGCCCGTCACACCACGGAAGTTGGGAGTACCCAAAGTAGGTTGCCTAACCGCAAGGAGGGCGCTTCCTAAGGTAAGACCGATGACTGGGGTGAAGTCGTAACAAGGTAGCCGTATCGGAAGGTGCGGCTGGATCACCTCCTTTCTAAGGAATATAAAAAAAGATGTTGTTCTACTTTATTCAGTTTTGAGGGGTCTATAAAGACCAAACAAGCAGTCTTTTGATGCAAGATAGAGAAGATTGCGTTGAGAGAAGGGGCCTTAGCTCAGCTGGGAGAGCGCCTGCTTTGCACGCAGGAGGTCAGCGGTTCGATCCCGCTAGGCTCCATAAGATACGGAAGTATCTTGTCAACGAAGACGTTAAAATAGGAATTGATCATTGAAAACTAAATAACAATATCTTATAACGATAAATAAACCGAGAAATGGTAAAACATTTCTGTAAAGCTGCGAATTATTTTAAATAGTTCGAAAAAACTTATACTTGTTTTAATGGCAAAGTTAATAAGGGCGCACGGTGGATGCCTTGGCATTAAGAGCCGAAGAAGGACGTGACTAACGACGATATTCTAGGGGGAGCAGTAAGTACGCATTGATCCCTAGGTCTCCGAATGGGGAAACCCACTATGTTATGCATAGTATCCGTAAGTGAATACATAGCTTACGAGAAGGTAACGCAGAGAACTGAAACATCTAAGTACCTGCAGGAAGAGAAAGTAAAAACGATTTCCTAAGTAGCGGCGAGCGAACGGGAAACAGGCCAAACCAAGAAGCTTGCTTCTTGGGGTTGTAGGACTGCAACGTGGACTTAAAGTCTATAGAAGAATTACCTGGGAAGGTAAGCCAAAGAGAGTAATAGCCTCGTATTTGAAATAGACTTTATACCTAGCAGTATCCTGAGTAGGGCTGGACACGCGAAATCCAGTTTGAATCCGGGAGGACCATCTCCCAAGCCTAAATACTCCTTAATGACCGATAGTGAACCAGTACCGTGAGGGAAAGGTGAAAAGAACCCCGGGAGGGGAGTGAAATAGCACCTGAAACCGTGTGCCTACAAGAAGTTCGAGCCCGTCAATGGGTGAGAGCGTGCCTTTTGTAGAATGAACCGGCGAGTTACGTTATGATGCGAGGTTAAGCTGAAGAGGCGGAGCCGTAGCGAAAGCGAGTCTGAATAGGGCGCTTTAGTATCATGATGTAGACCCGAAACCTAGTGACCTATCCATGAGCAGGTTGAAGGTGCGGTAAGACGCACTGGAGGACCGAACCAGGACACGTTGAAAAGTGTTTGGATGACTTGTGGATAGCGGAGAAATTCCAAACGAACTGGGAGATAGCTGGTTCTCTCCGAAATAGCTTTAGGGCTAGCGTCGCAATTTAAGTGTATTGGAGGTAGAGCACTGTTTGGATGAGGGGCCCATCTCGGGTTACCAATTTCAGATAAACTCCGAATGCTAATACACATGTGCGGCAGTCAGACTGCGAGTGCTAAGATCCGTAGTCGAAAGGGAAACAGCCCAGACCACCAGCTAAGGTCCCAAAATATATGTTAAGTGGAAAAGGATGTGGGGTTGCACAGACAACTAGGATGTTAGCTCAGAAGCAGCTATCATTCAAAGAGTGCGTAATAGCTCACTAGTCGAGTGACCCTGCGCCGAAAATGTACCGGGGCTAAACATATTACCGAAGCTGTGGATTTAATATTAATTAAATGGTAGGAGAGCGTTGTAATCAGCGATGAAGGTATACCGTGAGGGGTGCTGGAGCGATTACAAGTGAGAATGCCGGTATGAGTAGCGCAAGATAAGTGAGAATCTTATCCACCGTAAGACTAAGGTTTCCAGGGGAAGGCTCGTCCGCCCTGGGTTAGTCGGGACCTAAGGCGAGGCCGAAAGGCGTAGTCGATGGACAACAGGTTGATATTCCTGTACTAGTATTGTTAGTGATGGAGGGACGCAGTAGGCTAAAGGGAGCCAGTTAATGGATTCTGGTCTAAGCAGTGAGGTGTGGAATGTGTCAAATGCATTTTCCTTTAACATTGAGCTGTGATGGGGAAGCAACTACGGTTGCGAAGCCCTTGATGTCACACTGCCAAGAAAATCTTCTAGCGTTAATTCAATACTACCCGTACCGCAAACCGACACAGGTAGTCGAGGCGAGTAGCCTCAGGTGATCGAGAGAACTCTCGTTAAGGAACTCGGCAAAATGACCCCGTAACTTCGGGAGAAGGGGTGCTGTAGAAATACAGCCGCAGTGAAAAGATCCAAGCAACTGTTTATCAAAAACACAGCTCTCTGCTAAACCGCAAGGTGATGTATAGGGGGTGACGCCTGCCCGGTGCTGGAAGGTTAAGAGGAGGGGTTAGCTTAGGCGAAGCTCTGAATTGAAGCCCCAGTAAACGGCGGCCGTAACTATAACGGTCCTAAGGTAGCGAAATTCCTTGTCGGGTAAGTTCCGACCCGCACGAAAGGCGTAATGATTTGGATACTGTCTCAACGAGAGACTCGGTGAAATTTTAGTACCTGTGAAGATGCAGGTTACCCGCGACAGGACGGAAAGACCCCATGGAGCTTTACTGCAGATTGATATTGAGTACCTGTGAAGCATGTACAGGATAGGTAGGAGACTTTGACCTTGGGACGCTAGTTTCAAGTGAGTCGCTGTTGGGATACTACCCTTGCTTCATGGTTGCTCTAACCCACACGCATAATCGGCGTGGGAGACAGTGTCTGTCGGGCAGTTTGACTGGGGCGGTCGCCTCCTAAAGAGTAACGGAGGCGCCCAAAGGTTCCCTCAACATGGTTGGAAATCATGTGTAGAGTGTAAAGGTATAAGGGAGCTTGACTGCGAGAGCTACAACTCGAGCAGGTAGGAAACTAGGGCTTAGTGATCCGGTGGTACCGCATGGAAGGGCCATCGCTCAACGGATAAAAGCTACCCTGGGGATAACAGGCTTATCTCCCCCAAGAGTTCACATCGACGGGGAGGTTTGGCACCTCGATGTCGGCTCGTCGCATCCTGGGGCTGTAGTCGGTCCCAAGGGTTGGGCTGTTCGCCCATTAAAGCGGCACGCGAGCTGGGTTCAGAACGTCGTGAGACAGTTCGGTCCCTATCCGTCGCGGGCGTAGGAAATTTGAGAGGATCTGCCCTTAGTACGAGAGGACCGGGGTGGACTTACCGCTGGTGTACCAGTTGTTCCGCCAGGAGCACCGCTGGGTAGCTATGTAGGGAAGGGATAAGCGCTGAAAGCATCTAAGTGCGAAGCCCACCTCAAGATGAGATTTCCCATTCTTTATGAATTAAGAGCCCTGAGAGATGATCAGGTTGATAGGCTGGAAGTGGAAGTCCTGCGAGGGATGGAGCGGACCAGTACTAATAGCTCGAGGACTTTACCAAGTAATAGAACATATGAGTTCAGCTTTACTTATTTATCAAGAGATTGTTATTTAGTTTTGAGTGTTCAATACATTCAGACCATGATTTGGTATTCATTGCATAGGAGATACACCTGTTCCCATGTCGAACACAGAAGTTAAGTCCTATTACGCCGGAAGTAGTTGGGGGTTGCCCCCTGCGAGATAGGGTAAATGCCAAGTTTATATGGTCCGTTGGTCAAGGGGTTAAGACACCGCCTTTTCACGGCGGTAACACGGGTTCGAATCCCGTACGGACTATATTCTCAAATCCCGATTTATGATCGGGTTTTGTTTTATGCGGATTAGCTCAGTTGGTAGAGCGCACGACTGTTAATCGTGTTGTCGTCGGTTCGAGCCCGACATCCGCAGTCAAGTAAATCAGCCTGTGGCTGTTTTTTTTGTTGTGTTATAATAGTAGATACTGAAGGAAGTAAAATATTATGCAAAAACGCTATACCACATGGAACGAATATTTAAGAGGGACTTTTGGAGAAAAAATTTTTAAGGTTCCCATTGATGCTGGTTTTGATTGTCCCAATCGGGATGGGACTGTTGCACATGGCGGCTGTACATTTTGTACCGTATCTGGTTCTGGTGATTTGATATTAGAGCCTGATGCACCAATTGCAGAGCAATTTCGTGTGGAAGTTGAGGCTTTTCATAAAAAATGGCCTGGTGTAAAAAAATATATCGCCTACTTTCAAAACTTTACCAATACTCACGCTCCAGTTGAGGTTTTACGTGAACGTTTCGAAGAGGCTGTGAACCAGCCGGATGTTGTGGGTATATCTATCGGAACACGACCTGATTGTCTTCCACCAGATGTGGTTGATTATCTGGCGGAACTTAATACGCGTATGGAAGTTTGGATTGACTTAGGTCTTCAAACAACATTTGAAAAGACAAGTGATTTAATTAACAGAGCACATGATTACCAAACTTATATGGATGCCGTAGCTCGTTTACGTGAGCATAATATTAATGTTTGTGTCCATTTGATCAATGGATTACCTGGTGAAAGCCATGAAATGATGTTAGAAAATATACGCCGCATGATTTTAGATTCGGATATTCAGGGTGTCAAACTTCATTTACTGCATTTAATGAAAAATACGCGAATGCAACGTGATTACCATGATGGACGTTTACAACTCTTGTCTCAAGAAGAATATGTAAAGATTATCTGTGATCAGCTAGAGATGATACCTAAAGAAATTGTTATTCATCGGCTCACCGGGGATGCACCCCGCGAGGCTTTGATTGGTCCAATGTGGTCTTTAAATAAGTGGGAAGTCTTGAATGCGATTGATCGTGAAATGGAGAGACGTGGCTCTGTTCAAGGCTGTAAAAATATTAGAAAAGTGGAGTCAATTACCTATGCTTAGACCAATTGAGATGGCACATAAGATGTTATCTAAAACAATTAAGTCTGGTGATGTGGTCGTTGATGCGACCATGGGGAATGGTTGGGATACAGCTTTTCTTGCAGGTTTGACGGATAAGGTATATGCCTTTGATGTGCAAAAGGAAGCCTTAGTTTCAACCCAAGCTTTATTGCAAGAAAAAAAACTAGAAGCCAAGTTAATCTTAGATGGCCATGAGAGTATTGATAAATATGTCAAGGATTCTGTAAAAGCTGCTATTTTTAACTTAGGTTATTTGCCTCGGGCAGATAAATCGGTTATTACACAGCCCAGTACGACTTTAAGAGCTTTAGACATCTTAAAAGAAAAACTTCTACCTCATGGGCAGATTATGCTTGTTGTTTATTACGGACACGAAGGAGGTCAAAGTGAAAAAGATGCTGTTCTTGCTTGGGCAAGTGAGCTTCCCCAAGCACAATGGCATGTGATGAAATATGAGCCTCTGAACCAGATCCATACACCACCTTTTTTGATTTGTATTGAAAAGCGATAAAACACGTATTTGCGTGTTTTATTTTTTTTCGATTCTTTATTTTGTTAGAATGAAAGTGTGATAAAAATGAGTCAAAAATAAACTTTTAAAAGAATGGAAGAGTAGTTAGAACTTTCCATCAATACTTTAAGGATTAAAAGACCAGCTATTAATACTCATTTAAAATAGTAGGTTAAAAAGTGAATCAAATTAAAAAATAGATAAGAAGAATGCATTGATATTTGTGTATAATAATGTTAAAATAAGAAGATTTTTAGTTAATGTTTATTTTGGAGGCTGAAATGGAAGGAATTTTACTCGCTCTCGTCCCAATGTTCGCATGGGGATCCATTGGTTTTGTATCAAATAAAATCGGTGGAACAGCAAAACAACAAACTTTGGGGATGACTTTTGGAGCCTTTGTCTTTGCTCTGATAGTATTTCTTATCCATCAACCTCAATTAAGTTTTCCTATTTTTCTTATTGGTTTAATTGGTGGCTTTATTTGGGCAATTGGTCAAAGTGGACAGTTTCACTCTATGAAATATCTCGGTGTATCCGTAGCTGGTCCTTTATCTGCGGGGTCCCAACTCGTTTTGGCAGCACTAATCGGTGTCTTTATTTTCCATGAGTGGACCCAAAATATTCAATATACATTAGGGTTTATTGCCATTTTAGCTTTAATCGTTGGTTTCTATTTTTCTGCAAAAAGAGATCCTGAAAATACCATTGCGGTAGAAAAACATCACTATGTTAGAGGTTTGATTTGTTTAGCTTACTCGACTTTAGCTTATGTATCTTATGTGATTTTGTTTAATAATTTATCCGCTCTGTGGTTCAATATTCATTTTGATACATTAACAATTATTTTTCCAATGTCAATCGGAATGGTTGTAGGTGCTTTTGTTCTTTCTGGTGGTGATATAAAAATGGAAGCAGTTGTTTTTAAAAATATTTCTGTCGGACTAATGTGGGGCGTGGGTAATGTTTTTATGTTACTCGCAGCTTCACTGGCAGGGAATGCTATTGCTTTTTCCTTCTCTCAATTAGGAGTAATCATTTCAACAATTGGAGGTATTCTCTTTTTAGGCGAGAAAAAAACAAAAAAGGAGTTAGCTTACATTAGTATAGGTACAGTATTGTTTATTATTGGAGCAATCTTACTTGCTATTGTCAAAGCAAAAGGTATCAATAATTGATGTGCTGAAGAAATGTAAAAATATGATGATAGAGGAGTGATATGAACATTTTTCGTAAAAGAGTAGTTCAAGAAAAAAGTGAAATGAAACGTACTCTTAATTCGATGGACTTAACTTTATTAGGTCTAGGATCAATGGTGGGAGCAGGTATTTTTACTTTTACTGGTGTTGGTGTAGCCCTGATTGCTGGGCCCTCGCTTATTATATCCATTATTATTGCAGGGATTGCTGTAGGGTTGTCAGCTCTAATCTTTGCTGAGTTTGCTTCACGTGTACCAAGCCGAGGTGGGCCTTATGGCTACATTTATGCTGTTTTTGGAGAATTTCCTGCTTGGATCGTAGGCTGGCTTTTGGCAATTGAATTTTTTACAACAATTGCAATCGTTGCAAAGTCATGGAGTGGTTATTTCAAAGGCTTGCTGCATTTGCAACTTCCTTCCAGATTTGAAGGCTCATTTGGCCATACTTCAGGTTTTTCTATTGATTTAATTCCAATGTTGGTAGTGGCTGCCATAACGGTGATGATTTTCTTAAACACCCGAACAGTGTCACATTTGAATAATACTCTCGTTGTTTTAAAATTTTCAGCATTAATTGTTTTTGCTATTGTTGGTCTTTTTTATCTGGAACCTGCAAATTGGTCTAACTTTGCACCTTTTGGCTTGGGTTCCTTAATCGGTGGTCAATCGGGTATCTTACCAGGTGCTTCGATGCTCTTTATTGCCTTTATTGGTTACGAAACAGTGTCGACAGCGGTAGATGAGGCTGAAAATCCCCGTCGAAATATTCCTTATGGCGTAATTAGTTCACTTTTTGTTGCTGTAGTCTTTTATATTATTGTGACATTGGTGCTTACAGGAACAGTGCCTTATTATAAGCTAAATGTCACAAACTCTATTGCATTTGCTCTTGCTTATCTTGGAGTTGAGTGGGCAGCGACTTATATTTCTATTATAGCGGTGATTACTTTGCTCAGTGTTGCTCTCACCATGTCCTATGCCTTATCACGCTTACTTTACTCTATGAGTCGTGATGGGCTTTTACCTCCAAAGCTCAGTAAAATTTCAGCTAAGCACCAAACACCAATTAATGCTACACTCGTTATTGGAGGTACTTCAATGTTGATAGCTGGCTTTGTTCCTATGTCTTATCTCAGTCAGTTTTTGAGCTTATCTACATTGTTATATCTGATTGTATTAGCTCTTGGTTTGTTAAAGCTTCGTAAGGCACAAGGGTTGCCACAACCTCATGAGTTTAAAACTCCACTAGTACCTTTGATTCCTATCTTATCAATTATTGTCAATGGCTTTTTAATCGTCCACTATCATACCCAAATATGGCTTTTTCTTCTAATTTTACTTATGTTTGCAGCTGGTTTCTACTTTGTTTACAGTTATCGTCATTCTAAACTAGAAAATTCTATAAAATAAAAAACTTTCTTGTACAAGAAAGTTTTTTATTAGAGTTTTTCGTTTACAAAACGGACGAATTTATTCCACATCACGACAAAGACATTTGCACGTTCCACATCTGTCTTAGCTGTAAGAGGAAAATGATAACCTGAAAAACCTGGGAGATAGCCGAGCTTATCTTTTTGTGTAGCTGTAGCCTGAACTAACTCTTCTCCTTTTTTGATGGGAGCCTCGATATTTGTTTTAGGATCGCGATCAAAGGTAATTTCAATTGCATTTATGTCGGCTGTACCATTTTTTAAGGGGACTACAGCGGAGAAGTTATCTTTAGCTATAAGATCAATACTGTTTTTCTTTCCGTCTCGTACGGGAAGTCTAGCGAAATCGCTGAGTTGCTCATCCTTACTAATAATATCTGCATTTGTCCAAGAAGCATAGACTTGGTTCATAAGATCATTAGTGAGTGTAAAAGGTGTTGAATTATCTACAGAAGGGTCTTTAGCTTCTAAAATAACCGTAATAATACGGAACCCATTTTGAACTGTTGTAGCAGCAAAACAGTCGACATAAAATGAAGTTGAACCAGTTTTAAGGCCATCTACACCGGCACGTGTTGTTGTAAACCCAGGCAACATTTGATTAGTATTTGCTAAAGTAGTTTCAGATTGCCCCCCCTTATCAAATGGAAGTTCTGTTTTTTCGGTGATTTTCAATATTTCGGGATAATCTTTGAGAAGATGTGTACACATGATGGCAACATCTTGAGCACTCATTGTATTGGCATCATTTTCAGTAGATCCTGGATAAATATTTTCACCGAGCTCGCTGTTTGGGAGGCCAGAAGAAGTATAAAGCTTAGCATCTGTAATGCCCCACTCTTTCAATTGAGCCATCATCATATCAACAAATTTCGGTTCCGAACCAGCAATTTTTTCTGCCAAGGCTATAGCAGCGGAGTTAGCTGAGGGTAAAAGCAAGGCATTAAGTAAATTTTTAACCGTGACTTCAGTTCCCTCAGCAAGTGGGATATTACTTGCGTTGCTGTTCATTGTTAAATTATAAGCATAGTCAGAAATAGGTACTTTTGTATCCCAAGCAATTTTTTTCTCATCGACACTCTTATAAACCAAGTAGGCCGTTAAAAGTTTAGTGATTGAAGCAATGCGCGTGCTTGAATCCGTTGCATTTTGGCTATAAAGGATTTTGCCACTGCTTGCATCTACGGCGATAGAAGATTTTGCTGCCACAGAAAAATCCTCAGCTTGAGCATTTATAGTAGCCAAAGGAGAGAATAAAAGCAGTAAGGAGAGGAAAGTGATTACGATTTTTTTCATGTTTCTATTTTATCATACCAGCGAAATAAGGTCTAATGTATTTCAAAAATAATATGTGTTAAACTCACACTAATAGATGCTTCAACAGCGAGTCAATGGTTTCACGTAAAACATTTCTTCTCTTTTAGGAAAATCTATGCAAATATTTATTATTTTACAGAAGTAAATGAAGTTTACAGTATCGGTAAACTTCATTTACAATAGCTCTTTTTACCCTCTTAGATAGGCATGCAAGAAATATTTGCTAGACATTCTATTCTTTTTAATATATCATGATGGGGCATGAAAGGAGTAAAGATGAATTTAGCCACTATTTTAGCAGAGGAACGGAAGAAAAAAGGAGAAACGCAACAAAAAGTTGCTGATACACTCTATATCTCAAGACAATCCCTTTCCAACTGGGAGAACGGGAAAAACTTTCCAGATGTTCCGATGCTGATAGAACTAAGTAATTATTATGATTTTTCACTTGATATTATTAAAGGAGACCCGCAGTTTATGAAGAAAGTTAAGAAGGATTATGAGTTAATCAATACGAAGAAAGCGAACAAGAAGTACTCAATACTATTGATTATATTGACCAGCCTTATCCTCCTCTTATCATTATTACTCATTCCTTTATCTCAGAACAACGTAACTTTACTAAATGGTATTACAATAATTATCTTCCTCCTCTGCATTCTCCTTTTACATGTGACTGTAAGCTTTAATAAACTTGCTTATCAGCATTATAAAGGAATAATGGATTCTCCCCTTTGGGTGCCAAAAGCATTCGGTTATGGCCTCAGTATTAATCCTTATAATAAGATAGGGCGCATACTGACTATTGTTCTCGTAATTTTTTTAGATTTTTTATTTGTTGCCCTAATTATCGCTATTTTATTTTTCGGTTATCCTGCTACATCATTTATTCATTAACCCAGATATGAGGCAATTAAGCGCGCGTGTCAGTATAGAAAATGCAAAAAAATTTGTAAAGAAATACTTTTCTCTAATAATATGCAAAATAAAGTTGACAGAGTGTTGAAATTTTGATAAGATATTAAACGGTACTTTTTATATTTGGTCCTAATAAGGAGAACTTGTATAAGTTGCCAAACTTCTTGTCAGAACTTGGATTAAGCGACCATATACTGACATTCCAACTTTATAAAAAAACAGAAAGGATTGTTTATTCGTTTTATTTCGCTTTGCGGTTCTCCGTAAATAAAAGGGATAAGCAGACAGAAAAATGCCTACTATTAACCAATTGGTGCGTAAAGGTCGTCACTCTAAAGTGGAAAAATCTAACTCACCTGCATTGAACATCGGCTATAACAGTCGTAAAAAACTCCAAACTAAAGTAGCAAGCCCACAAAAACGTGGTGTTGCAACTCGTGTTGGAACAATGACTCCGAAAAAACCTAACTCAGCGCTCCGTAAATTCGCTCGTGTACGTTTGTCTAACCTTATCGAGGTTACAGCATACATCCCAGGTATCGGTCACAACTTGCAAGAACACAGCGTTGTACTTCTTCGTGGTGGTCGTGTAAAAGACTTGCCAGGGGTACGTTACCACATCGTTCGTGGTGCACTCGATACAGCTGGTGTAACAGATCGTAAACAAAGCCGTTCTAAATACGGTACAAAAAAACCAAAAGCGTAATTGAAAGGAGATAAGAAGAATGCGTAAAAATCGTGCCCCAAAACGTGAAGTTTTGGCAGATCCAATGTACAACTCAGTAGTAGTAACACGTCTTATCAACCGCGTTATGCTTGATGGTAAACGTGGCGTTTCTACAAATATCGTTTACGGAGCTTTCAAACAAATTGAAGAAGCTACTGGAAACAACCCACTTGAAGTTTTCGAAACAGCTATGGAAAATATCATGCCTGTTCTTGAAGTTCGCGCTCGTCGTGTTGGTGGTTCTAACTATCAAGTCCCAGTTGAAGTTCGTCCAGAACGTCGTACAACTCTCGGACTCCGTTGGTTGGTAACAATCGCTCGTAACCGTGGTGAACACACTATGCAAGACCGTCTTGCAAAAGAAATTCTTGATGCTGCAAACAACACAGGTGCTGCAGTTAAGAAACGTGAAGACACACACAAAATGGCAGAAGCAAACCGTGCGTTCGCTCACTTCCGTTGGTAAGAAGATGACCCTTGGTCATTATTCTAGAAAAAGCTTGACTTTATGGTCAAGTTTTTTTATTTTCAAAGATAAGAAAATAAAAAAATATACACATTTACATAACAAAAATATGAGAAAAAAGCTACAAAAAACACTTAAACACCTTGCAGATTTGATGAATTTGTAGTAAAATAAGGCGAAAACACTTTCAAACTTAAGGAGTATATTACACAATATGAAAAAATTGTCTAAAACCGCCTATGGCGGTGTCGCAGGGAAAGATTACCTCCCTTATGAAGATGGACGCAAAAAGAGTGCTGGCAACCCAGTTGTAATTGTTATTGGTATTATTTTGGCCATTCTTTTTGCAGCATCTACTGCCTATTCAGGAATGCGTGCTGGTTTAACAGTAGCTGCAGGTATCCCAGGGGCTATTCTTGGTTCAGGACTCTTGTCAATTTTTATCCGTAAAAATAACTTCCTGATGAAGAATATCCTCCAGTCAATGGCAACTGGTGGTGAGTCAATTGCCTCAGGTCTTATCTTTGTCTTACCAGCAGTTATCCTTATTGGACAACAAGTCTCTTTCTTTGAAGGTGTAATTGTTGGTGTTTCTGCGGTTCTTGTATCTCTTGGTATTTTGTCATTTGTTCAAGACTATCTCTTAGTTGAAGAACATGGTACACTTGTTTATCCAGAAGCGATGGCAATTTCGGAAACGCTTGTTGCTTCTTCAACAGGTGGTAACTCACTTAAATACATGGGTATCGGTTTTGGTGTTGGTGGTCTTATTACTGCATTCACTTCAGCAGTTTTTGGTGTTGTGAACAACGTTGTAAGCTATACAAACGAAACTTTCTACAAATGGAAACTTGAAATTGAAGTAAATCCAATGCTTGCTGCCATCGGCTTTATTGTTGGGCTTGAGGTTGCGGTAATGATGTTTGCTGGTTCAATCCTTGCTAACTTTGGTATCGCTCCATTGATTGGTTACTTCTCAGAAATGGCTGGAAACGGTCATCATGTTTGGAATGACCCATCTACTCCAATCCAAGCTATGAATTTTGCCGCAATCTCTGGATCATATGTTAAATACATTGGTGCGGGGATGATGATTTCAGGTGGTATGATTGGGGCAATCCGTCTTATCCCAACAATCATCAACTCTGTTAAAGCAACACTCGATGGACGTAAAAATGCCGAAGCTGGAGAACGTGATTCACTTGGCATCTTTGCTATCCTTATTGGTATTGTTGCAACATTTGTTGTTGGCTTCATTATCTCTGGTGGGAACATCGCCATGACTTTCCTTGCTGGTATTCTTTCAATCGTTCTTTCAATGTTATTCATCATCGTTGCAGGACGCTTGACAGGTACAATCGGTACATCTAACTTGCCAGTATCTGGTATGACAATTGCCTCACTTGTTATCCTGACTCTTGTTTTCTTGACAATGGGTTGGACATCAAGTGCAGACCTTAAATCACTCTTGCTCTTCGGTACCTTCATCGTTGTAGCGATTTCAGTAGCTGGTGGTTATACACAAGCTCAAAAAGTTACTTTCATCACTGGTGGTAACAAATATGAAGTACGTCGTTTCTTCCTTGTTGCTGCCGTTCTTGGTGTTGTAGTGGTAACAGGTGTTATCGTATTACTTCGTGATCAATTAGCTTTAACGGGTGATGCAGCTCAGTTCGCCTTACCACAAGCAAACTTGATGGCAACTTTGACTGATGGTATCATCGGTGGAGAACTTCCGTGGCATATGATTATTGCTGGTATCGTGTTTGGTATTATCCTTTACATGATTAAAGTTCCAGTTATGACATTTGCAATTGGTTTCTACCTTCCAATTTCAACAACGTCAATTATTCTTATTGGTGCTTTAGTTCGTATTTTGGTGGAAGTTCTTGGTAAAAAAGATACAGAAGCTGTTCAAGAAGAACGTATGTCATCAGGTGTCTCTTTATCGTCAGGTTTAGTTGCCGGTGCATCAATTATTGGTTTGTTGGGTATTATCCTTCAAGTTTCAGGAGTCGTAACTCCAGGAACACCTACGGGATTTGTAGGTTCTAACGCCATGGCTTGGGTACTCATGGTCATCTTAATCATTGCGATTGTAGCACCATTGATGTCAATCAAGAAAGCTCCGGCTGCCGAGAAGTCAGATGAGTAATAAAAAGAAAAAAGATGATATTTCAGATGAAAATCTGAATATGATTTTCCGGAAAAAAGATAAAGTGTTATTTGAATGGCACGAAGGTCGGATTCGGATTTATAAAGATCAAAAACATTGGACACAAAATCTTATGCGTAAGATGGGGGCGAAAATACCTCAACGTACGTACATGTCTTTGGATGAATATGGTACACTTGTTTTTAGCATGATCGATGGTAAAACAACTGTAAAGGAAATAGGAGAAGCACTAAGTGCACAGCACGAGGAAGCCTCTCAACAACTCTATGAGCGTCTTTTCCTGTACCTTAATCATTTAGAATCTGTCGAAAGATGGATTGAGATTGTTGAAAAAGGGGAATAGTCTCCTTTTTCTTTTTTTGATAAAAATTTTTCATGAAGAAGAAGTAAGTCTTTTTGAAAAAAGCTTAAATTTTATTTAAAAATAGTTGAAAGATAAAAATAGAACTATAAAAACCTTTATTATTATGATATAATGGGGTGTAAAACTAAAAATTAATTAGGAGAAAACTATGGCTCGCGAATTTTCACTTGAAAATACTCGTAATATCGGTATCATGGCTCACGTCGATGCCGGTAAAACAACTACCACTGAACGTGTCCTTTACTATACTGGTAAAATTCACAAAATCGGTGAAACTCACGAAGGTGCATCACAAATGGACTGGATGGAGCAAGAACAAGAACGTGGTATCACTATCACTTCTGCTGCGACAACTGCCCAATGGAAAGGCAACCGTGTAAACATTATTGATACACCAGGTCACGTGGACTTCACAATCGAAGTACAACGTTCACTCCGTGTTCTTGACGGTGCAGTAACTGTACTTGATGCTCAATCAGGTGTTGAACCACAAACTGAAACAGTTTGGCGTCAAGCAACTGACTATGGAGTTCCACGTATCGTTTTTGCTAATAAAATGGATAAAATCGGTGCTGACTTCTTCTATTCACTTTCTACATTGCACGATCGTTTGGGCGCTAACGCTCATCCAATTCAAATCCCAATCGGATCTGAAGAAGACTTCGTGGGTATCATTGACTTGGTAACTATGCGCGCAGAAATCTATACTAACGACCTTGGTACAGATATCCGTGACGAAGAAATCCCAGCAGAATACATGGAACAAGCTGAAGAATGGCGTACAAAACTCATCGAAGCTATCGCTGAAACAGACGAAGACTTGATGGAAAAATACTTTGCAGGTGAAGAAATCACTGAAGCAGAGTTGAAAGCTGCTATTCGTAAAGCAACAATCAACGTTGAATTCTACCCAATGCTTGCAGGTTCTGCCTTCAAGAACAAAGGTGTTCAAATGATGCTTGATGCGGTTATTGATTACCTCCCAAGCCCATTGGACATTCCTGCAATCAAAGGTGTTAACCCAGATACAGACGAAGAAGACGAACGCCCAGCATCTGATGATGCTCCATTTGCGGCTCTTGCCTTCAAGATCATGACTGACCCATTCGTTGGACGTCTTTCATTCTTCCGTGTTTACTCAGGTACATTGGATGCTGGTTCATACGTCTTGAATACTTCTAAAGGTAAACGTGAACGTATCGGACGTATCCTCCAAATGCACGCGAATACTCGTCAAGAAATCCAAACAGTTTATGCTGGTGATATCGCCGCTGCTGTTGGTTTGAAAAACACTACAACTGGTGACTCATTGACTGACGAAAAAGCACGTATCATCCTTGAGTCTATCGAAGTTCCAGAACCAGTTATCCAACTTTCTGTTGAACCTAAATCAAAAGCTGACCAAGATAAAATGGGTGTTGCCCTTACTAAATTGGCTGAAGAAGATCCAACATTCCGCGTTGAAACAAACGTTGAAACTGGTGAAACAGTTATCTCTGGTATGGGTGAGCTTCACCTTGATGTCCTTGTTGACCGTATGAAACGTGAATTCAAAGTTGAAGCTAACGTTGGTGCACCTCAAGTATCATACCGTGAAACATTCCGTGCACCTACTCAAGCACGTGGATTCTTCAAACGTCAATCAGGTGGTAAAGGTCAATACGGTGACGTATGGATCGAATTCACACCGAACGAAGAAGGTGCTGGTTTCGAGTTTGAAAATGCTATCGTCGGTGGTGTGGTTCCACGTGAATTCGTACCAGCCGTTGAAAAAGGTTTGGTAGAAACTATGGCTAACGGTGTCCTTGCTGGTTACCCAATGGTTGATATTAAAGCTAAACTTTATGATGGTTCATATCACGATGTCGATTCATCAGAAACTGCCTTCAAGGTTGCGGCTTCACTCGCTATGAAAGAAGCTGCTAAGACTGCACAACCTGCAATCCTTGAACCAATGATGAAAGTTGTTATCACAGTTCCTGAAGAAAACCTCGGAGATGTTATGGGTCACGTAACAGCTCGTCGTGGACGTGTAAACAGCATGGAAGCACATGGTAAATCACAAATCGTTAATGCATTTGTACCACTTGCTGAAATGTTTGGTTATGCAACTACTCTTCGTTCATCTTCACAAGGTCGTGGTACATTCATGATGACATTTGACCACTACGAAGATGTACCTAAATCAGTACAAGAAGAAATTATCAAGAAAAACGGTCGCGGTGGCGATGCTGAATAATCTTTGATTATTTCAACTAATAAAAAAGCAATATCTTTAAGGTATTGCTTTTTTTATTTTGAATTATTCGAAAATATATCCCAGATACTGTAATTTTTATGATTAAATTTGAATGCTTTGCTTGATTGTTCGGTTTTTCTACGTTATAATTAAACCAACAAAAAGAAAAGGGTGATTAATATGAAAAGAAACGAACGTTTAGTGGACTTTACTAATTTTTTATTGAACAGACCCAATAGAATGTTGAATCTGAACGAAATTAGTAAACGCTATGAAGTAGCCAAATCCTCGATTTCTGAAGACCTTGTTTTTATTAAGCGTGTCTTTGAAGATCAAAATATTGGAATTGTCGAAACTTTTCCTGGAAGTTTAGGAGGCGTACGTTTCACACCCTATATATCTGATGAAGTTTCTCGGGATCGTGCGTTGGAACTTGCGGACCTTTTGCGTGAAGAAAACCGTATTTTACCTGGAGGTTATATATATCTTTCTGATATTTTAGGTCACCCTGCTAATCTAAAAAAAATTGGTCAAATTATTGCTCATGAGTATTGTGATAAACAAATTGATGTCGTGATGACAATTGCGACAAAAGGGATTCCGATTGCACAGTCTGTAGCGGAAATTTTAGATGTTCCTTTTGTTATTGTTCGACGTGATCCTAAAGTTACAGAAGGGGCAACTTTGAACGTGAATTATATGTCAGGTTCAAGCAGCCGTGTTGAAAATATGACACTTTCTAAGCGGAGTTTATCGATTGGCCAAAGTGTATTGATTGTAGACGACTTTATGAAAGGAGCTGGAACGATTAATGGCATGAAGAGTCTTGTTCACGAATTTGATTGTTTCTTATCTGGTGTGGCTGTCTTTCTGGAAGGGCCTTTCAAGGGAGAGCGGTTGGTAGATGATTATAAATCAATCCTCAAGGTAGATCAGATAGATGTTGCCCAGCGGACAATTGAAGTAGAGCTAGGTAATATATTTGAAGAGAAATAAAGCAAACAAGCAAGGTGTTATTGATTTAAGCTTTGATATCGTATTGTTACTAAAGTCACTATTTGCCTTAGGCGAAGTTCTTGGTGGTATTTTTCTTTTCTTTATTACACCTGAGCGCATGTCTGGTATTGTGGGCTGGTTTACTCGAGGAGAATTAAAAGAAGATCCAAGCGACTTTATAGCTCATTTCTTATTAAATTTGGGGTATCATTTTACTGTTAGTACACAATACCTTGCTGCTGTTTATCTTCTAGTACATGGTTTAATCAAGCTTGTGACTTTGGTGCTTTTATGGAAAAAGATTCTTTGGGCGTATCCATTATCAATTTTGGTTTTTTTATGCTTTATTGTTTACCAACTGACGGATTATTTGCAATATCATTCTAATTTTATGCTTTTTGTCTCAGTTTTTGATGTTTTGCTGATTCTCCTTACCTACCTAGAATATAAAAATATGAAAAAAACTTTGTCTATCTAGACAAAGTTTTTTTATTAGTTAAGGGTAGAAATTTTATTAATTGGCCACACACGGAACATGGTTCGACCAACAATATCAGAACGTTTAAAGGTTCCTACTGCTCGACTGTCTCTCGACACAATACGGTTATCCCCTAAGAGAAGATACTCTCCCTCAGGTACTTTAATCGTAAAGGTTGGATTGCCTGTTGCATCCGTGGTAAAGGCTTGAGCTTGTTGCGCAAGTTGAACAAAGTAAGCGCGATTGGCTTCAGAGAGTTCAGAAGTCAAAGCGTAATTTTGATAAGTCTTTTCGAGTTCATTATTAGAAAGCTGTTTTTTAAAGTCTGCCAAGTAAGGCTCATCAGTTTTCTTTCCATTGATGTAAAGTTGATCTTTATCAAATTTAATCTCATCACCCGGCATACCAACCACACGCTTTACAACGTCTTTTGTTTCGGTTTGCCCATTTACTGTTTCTGTTTCTTTAGCAACTACGATATCAAAGCGGTTAATGCTTGCAGTTTTAATAAGAACCAGGCGTTGTTTATCAGCTAAGTTTGGATCCATTGAATGACCATCAACAACGACAAGTGACCAGATAAAGATACGTGAGAGGATTGCGATAGTGATAATTGCGATAAAGATGCCCCATTCTTTAACGAATCGTGTGAAGGCATTGGGTTGTTTGTTTTGTGTGGTATTTTCCATATTTAACTTTCTATATTTGAGCTATGTTTATTGCTTTCTTCGTGTTAGCAAAATGTAATTTTGCATATCTTTTCAAGGACTCAGAACCGTTTTGACGTATTAGCTTTGCAGCTACTTGGTCAGAAGCTGCTCCGGCGCCGCTTGGTAACTTATACCCTGCTTCTAGAGAAAGAGCTTTGAGATTTTCTAGAAAGAGGTAGCGGGCAATAATAGAGCTGCAAGCAACGGCTAAGAATTGGTCTTCAGCCTTAGGTAAAAGGGTAACTTTACCGTTCACTTTATTTTGCTCGGCTAATAAATATTTTTGGTAATTTTTTTCAGTCGTAAAGGCATCAACAATTATATATTCAATACTTTCTGAAACACGTTTTTCGAGGAGATAAATAGCTTGGTTATGCAAGGCTACTTTGATACTTACAGCATTGTAACCTGAATCAATGACTTGGTTATATTTTGTGGGTTCAACAATCAAAGGCACATGTGTGATATTCTCCATTAATTGAGGAGCAATTTGATAGATTTTTTCATCGGTAACTTTTTTAGAATCGGCGACACCGAGCTTCTTTAATAAAAGTACATCTTCAGTATTGACAAAACTTGCCACAACGACTAAGGGACCAAAATAAGAACCATTGCCGACTTCATCGGTACCGATTATGTTCTCTTGTTGCTGTGGACGTGATGAAGCAGTATGCCCAAATTGTTGAGCGATACGTTCAGCATCCTCTCCTTGAAAGACAACTTTTCCTGACGTATATACAGAAATAGTAGCTTTAGGTAGCTTTGCATAAAAAACAATATATTGGTTTTTTGATGCCGTCTTATATTTGTCGAACTTAAGAATAAGTCTATCTAACATTTTGGAGTCTAAAGTAAGAACTACATTCATGGTAATAGTTTAACATAAAAGCAAAAAAATTAAAAATGAATCTTGACAAGACTTGACATATGTGGTATTATGATAAACGGTATTGTTTACCCCATTTTTGTGGCCCCGGAAACCCAAAAATATTTGCAGGACTCTTACACCTGCCGTAAACAAATTCTAAGTAAAGGAAACTTAACCCAAATGATGAAAACAACATTCATGGCTAACGCTTCAAACGTTGACCGTAAATGGTACGTGGTTGACGCAACTGATGTACCTCTTGGTCGTTTGTCAGCTGTAGTTGCTAGCGTGCTTCGCGGTAAAAACAAACCAACTTTCACTCCTCACACAGATACAGGTGATTTCGTTATCGTTATCAATGCTGATAAAGTAAAACTTACTGGTAAAAAAGCAACTGATAAAGTTTACTACCGTCACAGCCTTCACCCAGGTGGATTGAAATCAATCACTGCTGGTGAACTCCGTGAGAAAAACGCTGTACGTTTGATTGAAAAATCAGTTAAAGGTATGCTTCCACACAACACTCTTGGACGTGCTCAAGGCATGAAACTTAAAGTGTTTGTTGGTGGTGAACACACACACGCAGCACAAAAACCTGAAGTTCTTGATATTTCAGGTCTTATCTAAGGAGGGAACGCACTAAATGGCACAAGTACAATATGCTGGCACAGGACGCCGTAAAAATTCAGTTGCTCGTGTACGTCTCGTACCCGGCACAGGTAAAATCGTAATTAACAAACGTGATGTAGAAGACTACATCCCACAAGCAGCACTTCGCCTTGTTATCAACCAACCATTTGCAGCTACACAAACTGAAGGTAGCTACGACACACTCGTAAACGTAAACGGTGGTGGTGTATCAGGTCAATCAGGAGCTATCCGTCACGGTATCGCTCGTGCATTGCTTGAAGTGGATCCAGACTTCCGTGGTGCTTTGAAACGCGCTGGCTTGCTTACACGTGATGCTCGTATGGTTGAACGTAAAAAAGCTGGTCTTAAGAAAGCCCGTAAAGCTTCACAATTCTCAAAACGTTAATCTGTTTCAGATATATCAACGTTTCGAACAATTATTTGGTGGAGATTGGTGTAACATTCAATCTCCCTCATATAAATATCAAAAAGACACCAGAAGAATTCTGGTGTCTTTTTGATATTTATTGTAGCAGCTCCATTTAAGTAATATTTATCATAAAGACCGTCTTAAATACGAATACTAAGAGCGGAGTAAGATTGTGAAAAGTAAAAATACCCCTAGGAAGGGGCTCTATCTTTAAGATTAGTATTCAATTGATTTAATCTTTTCGTTTGACTCTAAAAGAGTTACCAGTGATGCAAGTTCATAAGTTTTGGGTAAGCTCAGATATAGATCAGTTTTCAAACAATTATTTGATTTTTTTTCAACTTTTATACTCAGAATTTTAATATGTTCATTTTTCATTTGTTTTTGCAACAGGCGAAGACCTTCAATATCTTCTAATTGAACGATAAGATGATTGCTTGTTGCTGTTTTTATCCACCGATAATTTTGATGTAAAATGATTTGAAAAAGTAAAATGAGTAAAGTAGCTACAATACCTATAAAATATAATCCAGAACCAATAGCCATCCCAATACCAGAAGTTGCCCAAATGCCAGCAGCGGTGGTTAAGCCTCGAACGGATTGATTGTGAACAAAAATCAGTCCTGCTCCTAAAAAACCAATTCCGCTTACAATTTGAGCAGCAATTCTGGAAGGATCAAGGTTGATCCCATGAGTGCTAATGATGTCCATAAAGCCGTATTTTGAGACGATAATCATCAAGGCAGCGCTCAAAGAAACAATTAAATGAGTACGTGTTCCAGCATTTTTATAACGGCTATTTCTTTCATAACCAATAGCATAGCCACAAATTCCTGCTAATATTAAACGAATCAACCAATCAATTTGTGTTAAGAAAGTAATTTGCATAAAAATTCCTCCTTGTCATTTAAAACCTACCTTACATTATATCGCTATTTTAATAAGAAAAACAGTAATTTTTATAAAAAATGAATAACTTATATTGGACTAAATATATATAGTATATTCTCTGTAGAGGTGGAAAGTTCAAGCGTTTTTTTACACAATAGTAAATTAATGTCTAGCACACGTTCAATATTCAATCAATTTTGGTATAATTGGATGAACAATATTATTTTATAGAGGATTATTTTAGGGAGAAATATTTTATGTCACTTGCGACAATTTATAGTTTTATTGGAACACTGATAACGATTAACACGGTGCTTGCCCTTGTGACGATTTTTCGTAAACCGAGGTCTATTGCCAGTATTTTGGCTTGGTTTATGTTCTTAGTTTTTTTACCAGGTATTGGATTTCTTGGCTATCTTTTCCTAGGACGAGGACTTGATCGAACAACAACACGTCGTTTTGAAGAAGAAAACAAATACAACCTGTCCATTCTTGGCCAAAGAGTTCATGAAAACAATGAAAAATTTGGGCCCAAAGATATGACCCCCCACGAAAAATTACTTAAAAGGTATTTTAATAATATGGAGCGAACACCGCTTTGTCGTGGGAATAATGTACAATTTTATCTAAATGGCGAAGATAAATTTTCAGCTTTGTTTGAAGATATAAAAAATGCCAAAGACAATATTCATGTAGAATACTATGCATTTTTTAATGACAAAATTGGAACTGCTTTTCGTGATCATTTGATTACGAAAGCTAAAGAAGGTATTGAAGTAAGGGTGGTTTACGACCCGTGGGGAGGAAAAACGAAAAAAGATTTCTTTAAACCATTAGAGGAAGCCGGCGGGAAAGTTACAGCCTTTATCACTTCGCGTAATGCACTAATGAAAACGCGGCTTAACTATCATTTACACCGTAAAATCGTAGTGATAGATGGTCAAATTGGCTGGACTGGTGGTTTTAATGTTGGTGATCAATATATTTACAATAGTAAAAAGTTTGGTTTCTGGCGTGATACACATGGCAGAATTGTTGGTACAGCAGCTTTCGGTCTTCAAGAAACGTTTATTCGAGATTGGAATGTTTCCGTTAAAGACCCTCGAGAGAAACTTGAACGAAAAGATACATATTTTGTGGTACCAGAAGAAGAGGGGAACATTGATATCCAGATTGTGGCTAACGGCCCAGAAAATGATAATAAAACCTTAAGAACAGGTTTTATTAAAATGATTATGGATGCAGAAGACTATATTTGGCTTCAATCGCCTTATTTGATACCTGACGACTCTATGATAACGGCACTTATTGCAGCGGCGAATTCTGGTGTTGATGTAAGGATAATGATTCCCGATATGCCTGATCATCCGTTTATTTTTCGAGCAACGCAGTATTACGCAAATTATCTGCATAAACAAGGCGTAAAAATATACAATTATACAAATGGCTTTATACATTCTAAAACTCTTGTAATGGATGGAAAATTAGGTGTTTTTGGTACAACTAATCAAGATATACGCAGTTATGAATTAAATTTTGAGATAAGTGCTTTTTGCTATGATGAAGGAGTAGCAGAGGAGATGAGAAAGACTTTTGAGGCAGATTTGAGAGATTCAAGTCTACTTACAGATGAAGAAATTGCTCAACAATCCCTCTGGCTTAAAATCAAGCAAAACTTTTCACGATTACTGAGTCCAATATTATAGAATAGAAAACCAGCCCCCAAAGTGTCTGGTTTTTTTTATAGTCTTTAAACGTGACAACGGCGGGGTTTTCCGAACGAGTGTAAAAAAAAGGGAGAAAAATCACAGTTTATTCTTGACAGAACAAAGTGAGTTTGATAGAATATAATAGTTGTCGCGAGAGAGCGTATCTCTTACGAGAGCGATAGACCTTTGAAAACTGAATAAAGTAGAATGACTATATGCGAGAAGTTAACTTCTTGTATACCAACTGTCAATTCAATAATGAAAGACAAAACAACAGCCAGTTCATTTGATGAACTAAATTTAAATGAGAGTTTGATCCTGGCTCAGGACGAACGCTGGCGGCGTGCCTAATACATGCAAGTCGAGCGATGATTAAAGATAGCTTGCTATTTTTATGAAGAGCGGCGAACGGGTGAGTAACGCGTGGGAAATCTGCCGAGTAGCGGGGGACAACGTTTGGAAACGAACGCTAATACCGCATAACAATGAGAATCGCATGATTCTTATTTGAAAGAAGCAATTGCTTCACTACTTGATGATCCCGCGTTGTATTAGCTAGTTGGTAGTGTAAAGGACTACCAAGGCGATGATACATAGCCGACCTGAGAGGGTGATCGGCCACACTGGGACTGAGACACGGCCCAGACTCCTACGGGAGGCAGCAGTAGGGAATCTTCGGCAATGGGGGCAACCCTGACCGAGCAACGCCGCGTGAGTGAAGAAGGTTTTCGGATCGTAAAACTCTGTTGTTAGAGAAGAACGTTAAGTAGAGTGGAAAATTACTTAAGTGACGGTATCTAACCAGAAAGGGACGGCTAACTACGTGCCAGCAGCCGCGGTAATACGTAGGTCCCAAGCGTTGTCCGGATTTATTGGGCGTAAAGCGAGCGCAGGTGGTTTCTTAAGTCTGATGTAAAAGGCAGTGGCTCAACCATTGTGTGCATTGGAAACTGGGAGACTTGAGTGCAGGAGAGGAGAGTGGAATTCCATGTGTAGCGGTGAAATGCGTAGATATATGGAGGAACACCGGAGGCGAAAGCGGCTCTCTGGCCTGTAACTGACACTGAGGCTCGAAAGCGTGGGGAGCAAACAGGATTAGATACCCTGGTAGTCCACGCCGTAAACGATGAGTGCTAGCTGTAGGGAGCTATAAGTTCTCTGTAGCGCAGCTAACGCATTAAGCACTCCGCCTGGGGAGTACGACCGCAAGGTTGAAACTCAAAGGAATTGACGGGGGCCCGCACAAGCGGTGGAGCATGTGGTTTAATTCGAAGCAACGCGAAGAACCTTACCAGGTCTTGACATACTCGTGCTATCCTTAGAGATAAGGAGTTCCTTCGGGACACGGGATACAGGTGGTGCATGGTTGTCGTCAGCTCGTGTCGTGAGATGTTGGGTTAAGTCCCGCAACGAGCGCAACCCTTATTACTAGTTGCCATCATTAAGTTGGGCACTCTAGTGAGACTGCCGGTGATAAACCGGAGGAAGGTGGGGATGACGTCAAATCATCATGCCCCTTATGACCTGGGCTACACACGTGCTACAATGGATGGTACAACGAGTCGCCAACCCGCGAGGGTGCGCTAATCTCTTAAAACCATTCTCAGTTCGGATTGCAGGCTGCAACTCGCCTGCATGAAGTCGGAATCGCTAGTAATCGCGGATCAGCACGCCGCGGTGAATACGTTCCCGGGCCTTGTACACACCGCCCGTCACACCACGGAAGTTGGGAGTACCCAAAGTAGGTTGCCTAACCGCAAGGAGGGCGCTTCCTAAGGTAAGACCGATGACTGGGGTGAAGTCGTAACAAGGTAGCCGTATCGGAAGGTGCGGCTGGATCACCTCCTTTCTAAGGAATATAAAAAAAGATGTTGTTCTACTTTATTCAGTTTTGAGGGGTCTATAAAGACCAAACAAGCAGTCTTTTGATGCAAGATAGAGAAGATTGCGTTGAGAGAAGGGGCCTTAGCTCAGCTGGGAGAGCGCCTGCTTTGCACGCAGGAGGTCAGCGGTTCGATCCCGCTAGGCTCCATAAGATACGGAAGTATCTTGTCAACGAAGACGTTAAAATAGGAATTGATCATTGAAAACTAAATAACAATATCTTATAACGATAAATAAACCGAGAAATGGTAAAACATTTCTGTAAAGCTGCGAATTATTTTAAATAGTTCGAAAAAACTTATACTTGTTTTAATGGCAAAGTTAATAAGGGCGCACGGTGGATGCCTTGGCATTAAGAGCCGAAGAAGGACGTGACTAACGACGATATTCTAGGGGGAGCAGTAAGTACGCATTGATCCCTAGGTCTCCGAATGGGGAAACCCACTATGTTATGCATAGTATCCGTAAGTGAATACATAGCTTACGAGAAGGTAACGCAGAGAACTGAAACATCTAAGTACCTGCAGGAAGAGAAAGTAAAAACGATTTCCTAAGTAGCGGCGAGCGAACGGGAAACAGGCCAAACCAAGAAGCTTGCTTCTTGGGGTTGTAGGACTGCAACGTGGACTTAAAGTCTATAGAAGAATTACCTGGGAAGGTAAGCCAAAGAGAGTAATAGCCTCGTATTTGAAATAGACTTTATACCTAGCAGTATCCTGAGTAGGGCTGGACACGCGAAATCCAGTTTGAATCCGGGAGGACCATCTCCCAAGCCTAAATACTCCTTAATGACCGATAGTGAACCAGTACCGTGAGGGAAAGGTGAAAAGAACCCCGGGAGGGGAGTGAAATAGCACCTGAAACCGTGTGCCTACAAGAAGTTCGAGCCCGTCAATGGGTGAGAGCGTGCCTTTTGTAGAATGAACCGGCGAGTTACGTTATGATGCGAGGTTAAGCTGAAGAGGCGGAGCCGTAGCGAAAGCGAGTCTGAATAGGGCGCTTTAGTATCATGATGTAGACCCGAAACCTAGTGACCTATCCATGAGCAGGTTGAAGGTGCGGTAAGACGCACTGGAGGACCGAACCAGGACACGTTGAAAAGTGTTTGGATGACTTGTGGATAGCGGAGAAATTCCAAACGAACTGGGAGATAGCTGGTTCTCTCCGAAATAGCTTTAGGGCTAGCGTCGCAATTTAAGTGTATTGGAGGTAGAGCACTGTTTGGATGAGGGGCCCATCTCGGGTTACCAATTTCAGATAAACTCCGAATGCTAATACACATGTGCGGCAGTCAGACTGCGAGTGCTAAGATCCGTAGTCGAAAGGGAAACAGCCCAGACCACCAGCTAAGGTCCCAAAATATATGTTAAGTGGAAAAGGATGTGGGGTTGCACAGACAACTAGGATGTTAGCTCAGAAGCAGCTATCATTCAAAGAGTGCGTAATAGCTCACTAGTCGAGTGACCCTGCGCCGAAAATGTACCGGGGCTAAACATATTACCGAAGCTGTGGATTTAATATTAATTAAATGGTAGGAGAGCGTTGTAATCAGCGATGAAGGTATACCGTGAGGGGTGCTGGAGCGATTACAAGTGAGAATGCCGGTATGAGTAGCGCAAGATAAGTGAGAATCTTATCCACCGTAAGACTAAGGTTTCCAGGGGAAGGCTCGTCCGCCCTGGGTTAGTCGGGACCTAAGGCGAGGCCGAAAGGCGTAGTCGATGGACAACAGGTTGATATTCCTGTACTAGTATTGTTAGTGATGGAGGGACGCAGTAGGCTAAAGGGAGCCAGTTAATGGATTCTGGTCTAAGCAGTGAGGTGTGGAATGTGTCAAATGCATTTTCCTTTAACATTGAGCTGTGATGGGGAAGCAACTACGGTTGCGAAGCCCTTGATGTCACACTGCCAAGAAAATCTTCTAGCGTTAATTCAATACTACCCGTACCGCAAACCGACACAGGTAGTCGAGGCGAGTAGCCTCAGGTGATCGAGAGAACTCTCGTTAAGGAACTCGGCAAAATGACCCCGTAACTTCGGGAGAAGGGGTGCTGTAGAAATACAGCCGCAGTGAAAAGATCCAAGCAACTGTTTATCAAAAACACAGCTCTCTGCTAAACCGCAAGGTGATGTATAGGGGGTGACGCCTGCCCGGTGCTGGAAGGTTAAGAGGAGGGGTTAGCTTAGGCGAAGCTCTGAATTGAAGCCCCAGTAAACGGCGGCCGTAACTATAACGGTCCTAAGGTAGCGAAATTCCTTGTCGGGTAAGTTCCGACCCGCACGAAAGGCGTAATGATTTGGATACTGTCTCAACGAGAGACTCGGTGAAATTTTAGTACCTGTGAAGATGCAGGTTACCCGCGACAGGACGGAAAGACCCCATGGAGCTTTACTGCAGATTGATATTGAGTACCTGTGAAGCATGTACAGGATAGGTAGGAGACTTTGACCTTGGGACGCTAGTTTCAAGTGAGTCGCTGTTGGGATACTACCCTTGCTTCATGGTTGCTCTAACCCACACGCATAATCGGCGTGGGAGACAGTGTCTGTCGGGCAGTTTGACTGGGGCGGTCGCCTCCTAAAGAGTAACGGAGGCGCCCAAAGGTTCCCTCAACATGGTTGGAAATCATGTGTAGAGTGTAAAGGTATAAGGGAGCTTGACTGCGAGAGCTACAACTCGAGCAGGTAGGAAACTAGGGCTTAGTGATCCGGTGGTACCGCATGGAAGGGCCATCGCTCAACGGATAAAAGCTACCCTGGGGATAACAGGCTTATCTCCCCCAAGAGTTCACATCGACGGGGAGGTTTGGCACCTCGATGTCGGCTCGTCGCATCCTGGGGCTGTAGTCGGTCCCAAGGGTTGGGCTGTTCGCCCATTAAAGCGGCACGCGAGCTGGGTTCAGAACGTCGTGAGACAGTTCGGTCCCTATCCGTCGCGGGCGTAGGAAATTTGAGAGGATCTGCCCTTAGTACGAGAGGACCGGGGTGGACTTACCGCTGGTGTACCAGTTGTTCCGCCAGGAGCACCGCTGGGTAGCTATGTAGGGAAGGGATAAGCGCTGAAAGCATCTAAGTGCGAAGCCCACCTCAAGATGAGATTTCCCATTCTTTATGAATTAAGAGCCCTGAGAGATGATCAGGTTGATAGGCTGGAAGTGGAAGTCCTGCGAGGGATGGAGCGGACCAGTACTAATAGCTCGAGGACTTTACCAAGTAATAGAACATATGAGTTCAGCTTTACTTATTTATCAAGAGATTGTTATTTAGTTTTGAGTGTTCAATACATTCAGACCATGATTTGGTATTCATTGCATAGGAGATACACCTGTTCCCATGTCGAACACAGAAGTTAAGTCCTATTACGCCGGAAGTAGTTGGGGGTTGCCCCCTGCGAGATAGGGTAAATGCCAAGTGATTGGGAGTTTAGCTCAGCTGGGAGAGCATCTGCCTTACAAGCAGAGGGTCAGCGGTTCGATCCCGTTAACTCCCATTGAATATGTTATAATATATTCAATGACAATTAAATATCGGAAGGGTAGCGAAGAGGCTAAACGCGGCGGACTGTAAATCCGCTCCTTCGGGTTCGGGGGTTCGAATCCCTCCCCTTCCATAGTTTTACGGGCATAGTATAAAGGTAGTACAAAGGTCTCCAAAACCTTTGGTGTGGGTTCAATTCCTGCTGCCCGTGTTTGTATTATGGCGGATGTGGTGAAGTGGTTAACACACCAGCTTGTGGCGCTGGCACTCGCGGGTTCGATTCCCGTCATCCGCCCTTTTAATGGGGTATAGCCAAGCGGTAAGGCAAGGGACTTTGACTCCCTCATGCGTTGGTTCGAATCCAGCTACCCCAGTTCAAATATTTTATTTGAGAAAAGTCTGTTGCCGAAGTGGCGGAATAGGCAGACGCGCCAGACTCAAAATCTGGTTCCTTCACGGGAGTGCCGGTTCGACCCCGGCCTTCGGCATAAAATAAAAGATCTAAGTATTCTTAGGTCTTTTTTGTTTTTATCTAAATGTAAAAACCACTTTCATAACAAGTAAAAGTGGTGTAATATGTTTAGGAAAGAAAAGTTTTGTTGAGTTTTTTGATAATGAACTTTTCAATTTCTATCACGATGAAAATCACGAGAGAGAGGAGTATAGCGATAAGCCAGTGTGTTGTTGTGAGAGGCACTACATCAATGAATGTTCGTAAGGGTGTAAGTGTGAAGACAAAGGTTATGATTAAGGATATAATGGTTGTCCAGAAAATTGTTTTATTTGAATATAAACCATCTTTAAATATAGAATCGTTACTCCGAGCATTAAAGATATGGTAGGTTGAAGCGAGGGCAAGAACGAGAAATGTCATCGATTGTCCGACTTGCATACTTGGAGTAGTTCCCGCTATCTCTACAAATCTACCAATATAGAATCCGATAAGTGAAATAATGATAAAGGTTGTGGAGGATGTGAGAATACGTTGTGAAACACCTCTAGAGAAGAGACTTTCGTTTACATCGATTGGTGGTTTTTTCATAATATACTTATCAGAGGTTTCTCGATTTAAGCCAAACCCAGGAATACCATCTGCGAGAACATTAATATAGAGAAGCTGCATACCTGTAAGTGGCAGACCCCAACCAATAATAGCTCCAAATAGCATAATAAGGATTTCGGCAACATTGGCAGAAAGAAGATAATAAATTGTTCTTTTAATATTAATGTAAACACGGCGGCCTTCAGCAATTGCACTAACAATAGTTGCAAAGTTATCGTCGGCTAAGATGATGTCAGAGGCATTTTTGGCCACTACTGTTCCGGCGATTCCCATTGCGGTTCCGACATCTGCTGCTCGTAGAGAGGGAGCATCATTGACACCGTCACCGGTCATGGCAACTATATGTTTTTTATCTTGCCATGCTTTCACAATCCGGAGCTTGTCTTCAGGCGAGACACGTGCATAGACTGAAATTTTTTCAATCTTTTCCTTGAGCTCCTCATCCGTCATGTTTGCCAAGGTAATTCCGTCTACGACCAAGTCTCCTTCACGATAAATATCAAGTTCCTGTGCGATTGCTTTAGCAGTTAAGGCATGATCCCCTGTAATCATTACAGGAATAATTCCAGCAGTACGGGCTTCGGCTACAGCATGTTTACTTTCGGGTCTTGGAGGATCAATCATTCCAATTATTCCTAAGAATGTTTGGTCTTCTTCCAAGCTTTGATGGTTTTCTGGAATCTCTTCAATTACTTTGTAGGAAAGAGCGAGGACACGCAAGGCATTTTCTGCAAAGGTGTCGTGAATATTATGTGCTTTGCTAAAGTGATTAGGGACAAGCCGATCAAAGGCTCCTTTTGTAATAACCAGGTAGCCCCCGCTTTCGTTAGATACAACAACCGTCATTTTTTTTCTGGTCGAATCAAAAGGAAGTTCTAAGAGACGCGGGGGATTTTTATCAGGATGATAAGAGTTATGTGCGATAAGGAAGTTGATGATGGCTGTTTCTGTCGGATCGCCGTGTGTGACCCATTTCCCCTCATCTTTTACGGCTGTTGCATTAGATACTAAACCAAACTTGTAAATTAAATCTTTTTCCTTATCAGAGAGTTGGTCCTTATGCCAAATCTCTTCTCCTTGTACCCAGAGTCTTTGAATAGTCATCTGGTTTTGAGTAAGTGTTCCTGTTTTATCGGAAGCAATGACCGAAGCATTTCCCAGGGTTTCAACTGCAGGAATGTTACGAATAATGGCTTTTTTATAAGCCATATTTTCTACACCATAAACGAGTGATAAGGTCACGATGACAGGAAGAGTTTCCGGCACGGCAGCAATACCAAGAATAACAGCCGTCATCATATTTTCACTGAAGGGAATGCCACCGTGCAATAAGGTGACAATAAAGATGATTGCCCCTGCACCAAAAGCAATTGCAGCAAGGCGTTTTGCCAGAGAATCAATACGTTTTTGTAAAGGTGTTTTCCCTTTAACCTGGTCTTCTAAAAGTTGGGCAATTTGTCCCATCTGACTTTTCATTCCTGTAGCTACAACAATGCCCTTAGCTGTACCATTAAGCACATTTGTTCCCGAGAAAACCATGTTCACTTGGTCTCCCAAAGGCACATCTTCGAGGATCTCACGTGAAGCATCTTTTTCTATTGGTTCAGACTCCCCTGTTAGGGAGGATTCATCGACTTGTAAGCTATTTGCTGAAAGGAGACGAACATCAGCACCAACCTGTTCTCCAGCGCTTAATTGAAGCAAATCACCGACAACCAATTGCTCAGAAGGAATTGTGCTGAGCTTCCCTTCACGTATAACCGTAGAATTTGGAGCCGATAATTTCTTGAGGGCGGATAAGGCGGTTTCGGCACGTTCCTCTTGCATGTGGGCAACGATGACATTGATGACCACGATTAACAGAATAACGATTGGTTTGGTGAAGTTTCCAGTATCCATCGATAGGTAAAAAGCAGGAACTGAGACAATGATTAAAACAAGATTCATTACCTCAAGTAGGTGTTTCAAAAGCTTTTGAAAAATACTTTTTTCTTTGGCTTCTTGAAAAACATTGCTCCCGTATTTGGCTCGGTGAGCAGTAACTTGTTTTTTATTTAAACCCTCTGAAGTACTTGTTTTATAGTACTCTTTAATCTTTTTTATATTACTTTTCTTATAATTCATAAATCCTCTATTCTACTTTTGTCATATTTATAAAATGTTTTATAATAGAATTATAATATTTTTATCATTTATTACAAAACGATTTAGCATTCAGAAAAAGCTGTATAAATAGCTAAAAATGTGGTATTATGGTAGATATGGAAACGAAAACAGTAAGTGAACTTGCAGAACTTTTTGGTGTGACTCGCCAAGCGATGAATAAACGCATCAAGCAGCTAGACGAGCAATATGTAGAGAAAAATGAAAAAAATGTTACTGTAATTAACGAAGGCGGTATTCATGAACTTGAACGCCTTTATGGCAAAGTTGTGACAGCGCAGGCGGAAGTTGTTGATGGTAAAGATGAAACACAAGAACTTTCAACATCGCCAACGGACACAGCTGTTTTTGAGTTGGTTTCAAACCTTATGAAAGACAAGAATGCAGAAATTGACCGTCTAAATCAGCAATTGATGGCCAAAGATGCACAAATTGCAGAAAAAGATAAGCAAATCAACCGTCAACAAGAACTGATGGAAAAATCTTTGAGTGATAATAATCAGTTTTTACTTGAAATGAAGGCTGAATCAGAAAAAGGCTTCTTTGCCAAACTTTTCGGAAAATAATAACAGTGGCAAAACTGTTATTTTTTTATTAGAAATATAAGGAAGTAGACAAATGTAAACGTTTTCCTCTTCGTTCCCACGGTTGTGCCTATTTTCCGGCTTTTATGTTTGCAAAATCTCAAAAAAGTGTTAAAATGTAAGAGTAAGTTAAATGATTAACTTAGTGATAGAGAATTTCTCTATAAACAAAATTTTAAACCTATAAGGAGACTTACTCATGGTAGTTAAAGTTGGTATTAACGGTTTCGGACGTATCGGTCGTCTTGCTTTCCGTCGTATTCAAAACGTTGAAGGTGTTGAAGTAGTAGCAATCAACGACCTTACAGATCCAGCAATGCTTGCTCACTTGTTGAAATATGACACAACTCAAGGTCGTTTCGACGGTGAAGTTGAAGTTAAAGATGGTGGTTTCGAAGTTAACGGTAAATTTGTAAAAGTTACTGCAGAAGCTAACCCAGCTAACATCAACTGGGCTGAAGATGGTGCAGAAATCGTTCTTGAAGCAACTGGTTTCTTCGCAACTAAAGAAAAAGCTGAACAACACTTGCATGCTAACGGTGCTAAAAAAGTTGTTATCACAGCACCTGGTGGAAACGATGTTAAAACTATCGTTTTCAACACTAACCACGAAATCTTGACTGGTGAAGAAACAGTTATCTCTGGTGCATCATGTACTACTAACTGTCTCGCACCAATGGCTGATGCTTTGAACAAAAACTTCGGTCTTAAAGTTGGTACAATGACAACTATCCACGGTTACACTGGTGACCAAATGACTCTTGATGGCCCACACCGTGGTGGTGACTTCCGTCGTGCACGTGCTGCAGCTGAAAACATCGTACCTAACTCAACAGGTGCTGCTAAAGCTATCGGTCTTGTATTGCCAGAATTGAATGGTAAACTTCAAGGTCACGCACAACGTGTACCAGTTCCAACTGGTTCATTGACAGAACTTGTATCAGTTCTTGATAAAGAAGTTACTGTTGAAGAAGTTAATGCAGCTATGAAAGCAGCATCTAACGAATCTTACGGTTACAACGAAGATGAAATCGTTTCATCTGATATCGTAGGTATCTCTAACTCTTCACTCTTTGACGCTACTCAAACTGAAGTTACTACAGCTGACGGCGTTCAATTGGTTAAAACAGTTGCTTGGTACGATAACGAAATGTCTTACACATCTAACCTCGTTCGTACACTTGAATACTTCGCTAAAATCGCTAAATAATTCTGTTATTTAACGTTAGAAACAGAGAAGCTTAGCTCCTCTGTTTTTTTGTTGTCTTTATTTTTTTAGAGCGTCTTTGAGATTTTTTTCATAATATAGTACACTATAGGGAGTAGTGATTGAGAAAGCAGGAATTGGATTATGGATAAAAATTCGAAAAAGCGAAGAGTTATTTTTGGAAGTATCCTTACGGGTCTTTTACTTGTTGGCATAGCTATATTCCTGATTGTTGTTGTCTATTCAACACCTAAAAAAGATACCTCGCGGGCTTTAAATCATCATAAAACTTCAGAAAGTTCAATGATGAAGATGAGTTCAACTCAAGGGAGTAAATCAGATCCGATACAGACAGCTTTAACGGAATGGAAGGGTTTAGCTCTTAACCAACAAATTGCTTTATTGGCTCAGTCCTATGCTAAATTAAATCCTCAGTCCACAATTTTATCATCGGACCATATGGCAATGACAGGGGATATTGATGATGGTACAATAGAGTGGTATGATTCAAACAAAATTATCCATAAGGTTAATGTGAAAATTAACCAAACGATGATTAAATATAACTACATCAATGCTGAAACATGGGAAACAGAAGAGCAAGTAACAAAGATAGATACGGTTCTTGCAGATTATTTTGAAACCCCCACAGCTAAACAAGTTACTGAAGAAATAGCTGCCAGGCTAATCGATTCTGCCAGATTGACAAGCTTAAATGCTGAGATGAATTTAGAACAAATTGCTCAAGGAGATTATTCAAGTGTGCAAGGCACTTGGAAAAATTTGGCAGGCAGCACACTAACTTTTGAAACTAATCAGTGTTACATAGTGGAGGGTGAACAGAAAACCAGACTTATTCTGACTACTCTATCAGCAGATAATCCGCAAAATCAAGGATTCCTTATGGTAAATAGCAATCCTGAAGGCTCTCCTGCTGGAGCGGGACTCTCCTTTATTCCAACAGGTTATGATTGGGCGGATACAGACAAAGCGAAACCTCGTATTTGGTTGTCCAACACTTTTGGTCCTAGTGCGCAAAGCCTTCCAGAGAGACAAAAATTAGCAGTACAAAAAGCAATTTACTATAAAGTAGATTAAACACATAATAAACACTACCAACAATTAAAACCAAAGAATGGAGAAATAATGGAAACACCTAAATGCCCAACTTGTTCAAGTGAATATACTTATGAACTCTCAGATACGACATTTGGATGCTCAGAATGCGGCAACGAATTTACACAAGCAGATTTAGAAGCAGATAAATTTGTTGTGCTTGACAGTGTCGGACAACCTTTAGCTGATGGGGATGCTGTAATTATCATACAAGATCTTCCAGTAAAGGGAATGCCAAAGCTCATTAAAAAAGGTACAAAAGTTAAAAACATACGTATCAATGAATTTGGGAAAAATGAACACTATATTGATTCAAAAATTGATGGTTTTGGGGCCATTGGATTGAAGGGATCTGTTGTCAAGAAAGCATAAGCAATAGAAAAATGACCTTCTGGTCGTTTTTTTTTTTTTGAGTATAAAGGAGAAGGTAGTAAAACAGCTTTTCTGCTATAATGAACTTATGAAACTAACAGACAGTATACAATACCTGAAAGGTGTCGGACCTAAATCTTTTGAAAATTATCAAAAGCTTGGCATTTCCACAATACAGGATTTATTGCTTTATTTTCCTTTCCGTTATGAAGATTTTGCTGGACGCTCCATTTTTGAGTTAGTAGATGGAGAAAAAGCAACGGTGATTGGTGAAGTGGTAACACCCGCTAATGTCCAGTATTATGGATTTAAACGCAACAGACTTACTTTTAAACTCAAACAAGGGGAAGCTGTAGTTGCTGTGAGCTTTTTTAATCAGCCCTATTTAGCGGATAAGATTGAGGTTGGAAAAGAGGTTGCGGTTTATGGCAAATGGGAACAAAAAAAGCAGCAACTGCTGGGCATGAAAATATTAACACAAGCAGAAGATGGCTTTTCCCCCGTGTATCATCTTACCGCAGGGATGAAGCAATCCAGCTTGGTGAAAACAATTCAAATGGCTTTTGAGAGTGGGCTTTTATCGGAATTAAACGAGAATCTGCCAGACTATTTATTGAAAAAGTACCGATTGATGCCCCGGCAGGAAGCGGTACGTGCCATGCATTTTCCAGATGATATGGAGATGCACAAGCAAGCTTTAAGGCGCGTGAAGTTTGAAGAACTCTTTTACTTTCAACTGAAGTTGCAGGCTTTGAAACATAAAGAGAAAGCACAACGCTTTGGACGAAGGGTTATTTTTGACCAGCGGTTGATGGAAGAAAAAATTAAAAATCTTCCTTTTGAACTGACAGGAGCCCAACAAAAATCCTTAGACGAAATTTTAGCAGATATGTCTTCAGCTTACCATATGAACCGTCTTTTACAAGGTGATGTCGGTTCAGGTAAAACAGTTGTTGCTAGTTTAGCAATGTATGCAGCAGTTTTATCTGGACTTCAAGCTGCTATAATGGTTCCGACTGAAATTTTAGCGCGACAACATTTTGCTAACTTACAAAATCTTTTTCCTGAACTAAAAATTAGTCTTCTTGTTTCGGGATTAAAAGTTGCGGAGCGAAGAGCGATACTAGAAAGTTTAGCAAATGGTCAGACGCAAATGGTTGTGGGAACGCACGCTTTAATTCAGGAAGGGGTTGATTTTTATGATTTGGGGCTGGTCATTACCGATGAACAACATCGCTTTGGGGTTAACCAACGGAAAGTCTTACGCGAAAAGGGTCAAAATCCTGATGTACTTATGATGACTGCAACACCAATTCCTCGGACCTTGGCGATTACAGCTTTTGGTGATATGGATGTCTCCATTATCGACGAATTACCTAAAGGGCGGCAACCGATTACGACCAGATGGGTAAAACACGAGCAACTTCCAGAGGTCTTGAAATGGATAAAAGAAGAACTGGAGCAGCAGGCACAAGTCTATTTTATTTCACCACTTATTGAAGAATCAGAAGCTTTAGATTTAAAGAATGCTGTAGCTCTTTATGAAGAACTAAACCAATACTTTGGCGAAGAAACAGGCATAGGTTTACTGCACGGGAAAATGAAAAATGAAGAAAAAGACCAGATCATGCAGACCTTTAAAGCAGGGGATTTGTCGGTTCTGGTTTCCACAACGGTTATTGAAGTTGGTGTGGATGTGCCAAATGCAACGATTATGGTGATTATGGATGCGGATCGTTTTGGTCTCTCTCAGTTGCATCAGTTAAGGGGCCGTGTAGGACGGGGGAGTAAGAAGTCCTATACGATTCTCGTTGCCAATCCCAAGACAGAATCAGGTAAAAACCGGATGAAGATAATGTGTCAAACGCAGAATGGTTTCCGTTTAGCTGAAGAAGACCTGAAGATGCGCGGCTCCGGAGAAATATTTGGCGTACGTCAATCAGGGTTACCAGAATTTCTAGCAGCTGATATAGTGAATGACTACAATATTTTAGAAGTGGCACGTCAAGAAGCGCAGGAAATTTTTAAAACACCTGACCGTCCAGAATATCAGATGATGCTTGCAGACTTGGATGTTGACGGTGGTTTTGATTAACGTTTCAATTATGAATTCAAGAAAGGATGATAAAATGGGACTTCTCTTAGCATTTCTAGGTGGTGGACTCTCTTTGCTAAACTTTTCTGCCGAATGGCGGTTTCTTTCCTTGCAGCTTATTTTCACTCTCCTTTCCTTAAGCAGTATGTTTGCCTATAAAGGAAAGCGCACAAGAAGATCCTATGAAGGAGATGGCACAAGTATCTTCACCTTTGGCTTTGCCTTGTGTTTCCTTTCATTTATCGGATCAGCATCGATTCTTCTGGCCTTATTCATGGGCTGGCAGTGAATAAAAAAACATAAGTAGAATATCTCCTACTTATGTTTTTTTATTTTCCTAAGCAGAACTGACTGAAAAGCTGAGTAATCAGTTCATCCGGTGCAGCTTCTCCAGTTATTTCACCAAGCAATTGCCAACAACGTGTGATATCTACTTGGATGAGGTCCACAGGAAGTCCCATTGCCAAACCTCTATTTGCTTCCTTCAAAGCATCTAAAGCTTGTTCGACTAGGCCGATATGACGTGCATTGGAAAGAGTCGTTGCATCTTTTGCTTCAATTTCCCCAGAGAAAAATAGCGCGCGTATTTGTTTTTCGACGGCATCAAGATTTTCATTTTTTAAGGCAGAAATTCTGATAAAGTATTTAGGGAGTTTTTCGAGCTCAATTTTTTCTGGTAGATCGGTCTTATTTAGCAAGACGATACGGTTTGTCGAAGAAGAAAGTTCCAACAATTCCAGATCTTTGGGAGTTAAAGGTGATGAAGCATCAAGCACAAGTAAGACCAAGTAGGCTTCTTCTAAGGCTTTTTGACTACGCTCAACACCGATCTTTTCGACGATATCCTCAGTTTCTCGTATACCAGCAGTATCAATTAACTCAAGGGGCACACCACCAATATTGGCAAACTCTGTGATAACATCACGTGTTGTTCCGGCTATGTCGGTAACAATGGCTTTTTCCTCACGTAAAAGTTGATTGAGCAAACTTGATTTACCAACATTTGGCCGGCCAATAATTGCTGTTCTCAAACCTTCACGCAGAATCTTACCGCGTTTAGCTGTGGCAAGAAGTGTTTCCAGAAGTTGTTCAAAATGGGCTGTTTTTTCCAGAAGCATTTGACTTGTCATCGTTTCAACGTCATCATATTCGGGATAATCAATATTGACTTCCACTTGCGCGAGCGATTCTAAAATTTCTTGACGAATGTTGTTAATCAAGTTAGAGAGGCTTCCATCGAGCTGTTTTACAGCAATATTGGCTGCCTGATCTGTTTTAGCACGAATCAAATCCATTACGGATTCGGCTTGCGCCAAGTCAATACGTCCATTTAAAAATGCACGTTTAGTAAATTCACCTGGTTCAGCGAGACGAGCGCCAGAGCGCAGCAGGAGTTGCAAAATTTCTTGGGTGACAGCAATTCCGCCGTGTGTGTTAATTTCCACAAGATCTTCACGCGTAAAGGTTTTTGGAGCTTTCATTACAGAGAGCATAACTTCATCAACGAGACGGTCCTCGTCAAAGATATGACCATAGTTGATGGTGTGTGAAGCAACTTTATCGAGATCTTTCCCTTGAAAGACCTTTTTAGCGATTGAGACAGCATCGCTACCAGACAATCGGACGATAGCAATTGCTCCTTCACCTAAAGGTGTGGAGATGGCTGCTATAGTATCAAATTCTTTTGTTATCATATTTTTATCCTAATTACTAATTTCAGTATGCCTTATTATATAACAAGTCGTCATAAAAATAAAGATTCGTCAACTCTTTCTTAAAGGTTTATCTTATCCATATTAAGCAAAATTCTAGTAAAATAAGAGTATGAGATTGGATAAATATTTGGCGGAAGCCGGGCTGGGATCACGTAAAGAAGTTAAGGTGATTCTCAAGACAGGAAAAGTGACAGTGAATGATCAGAAAGTGAAAGACGGCAAACTACATGTTGAGCCAGATAAAGATTCTATAAATTATGATGGGCAACCCATAGGTTATCAAGAATTTTATTATTACCTCCTTAATAAACCCGCTGGTGTTGTTTCGGCAACGAAGGATAATAAGGACAAAACAGTTGTCGAATTATTACAGGGAAAAGATTTTCGCGAAGATCTTTTCCCTGTAGGGCGCTTAGATAAAGATACAGAAGGCCTTCTGTTGCTAACAAATGATGGGCCACTGAGCCATAATCTTCTGAGCCCTAAAAAACATGTAGAAAAAGAATACTTTGCTCAAATCCAAGGCCAGGTTACACAAGAGACTGTTCGAGAATTTGCAGCAGGTTTGACCTTGAAATCTGGAGAAAACGTCAAACCAGGTCAACTTTTTATTGAGAAATCAGAGGAGAATAAAAGTGAAATCCGCCTGATTATTCATGAAGGTAAATTTCATCAGGTCAAACGAATGTTTGAAGCTGTAGGGATGAAGGTAACTTATCTCAAACGGTTACGTATGGGAAGTTTAAGATTGGATCCGGAATTAACTAAGGGAGCATACCGTCCGCTCACAGAAGAGGAAATTTTAAAACTCAAGGAGTAGCTATGGAAGAAATAGTTTCTGTAAAAAATCTAAGTGTCCAATTTGAAAAAGAAGAGATTTTAAAAAAACTATCTTTAAGTCTCTTTGCAGTAGAAATTGTTGGACTCATCGGTCCTTCAGGTTCGGGAAAGTCAACTTTTATGAATGCATTACTCGGGATTGTTGCTCCTAATAGTGGAGAAATCAAACTACTTGATATCTCGATTCCTAACCGCAAAGTGTTGTGCAAAATTGGCTATATGGCACAGTCGGATGCCTTGTTTACAGAACTTACAGGGAAACAAAATATGGAATTTTTTGGAGCCTTGCAAGGAAAAATAAGTGAAGAGGAGCTGCTCAAAGCTGCTCAAACCGTTGGGTTAACATCAGCTTTGTCCAAGGCTGTTTCGAAATATTCTGGCGGAATGAAGCGTCGCTTATCTTTAGCAATTGCTCTCCAGACGGGTGCTCCTCTCTTATGCCTAGATGAGCCCACAGTTGGTATTGATCCAGAACTTCGACAGGAAATATGGACAGAGCTTAAGCGACAAGCAGAGATGGGCAAAGCTATTCTATTGACGACACACGTAATGGAAGAGGCAGAGCGGTGTGATCGAGTTGTTTTATTAAGAGACGGGCACTTTGTGGCCCAAGGTAGTCCTGAAGCCCTTAAATCCCAGTTTCATGTTACTACTGTGGAAGAGGCCTTTATTCAAGCAGGTGATTATGATGAGAATTAAAGCGATTTTTAAACGTATACTGCTACAAAGGTTGAGAGATAAACGAAGCTTGGCTTTACTTTTCTTTGCTCCCCTTGGCATTATCAGTCTTTTATATTTTCTTCTTCAAGTTCCTTCGGATATAAAATATCGTGTAGGTCTACAAGAAAACCAACCTGTTTTAGCACAAGTTCTCAAGCAGAACGAAAAACTAAAAGTGATTGAAATAGGAGAAACGTTAAACACTCGAGAAACAGTAAATACTCACAATTTAGATGCTCTGATACAGCTGGTAGGAAATGAAATAGAAGTAACTTATGCAAATAGAGATACGTCAAAAACACAGGCACTTACTCAGATGATTGGACAAATTGCTCAAAAGATCCCAGCGAGTATGCGAGAAAACCAAGCAAAAAGTTCTGCAGAAAAAGTGCCGCAAGACTCGTTAGAAACACTAGCTCTGAATATAAAAAGTCATTATCTTTATGGTGACAGTTCCCTGAGTATGTTTGATAATCTAGCGCCACTGCTGGTAAGTTTCTTCGTTTTCTTCTTTGTCTTTTTAATATCAGGCATTTCACTTGTTAATGAACGAAGCAGTGGTACACTTATGCGAATGCTGGTTACACCTGTAAGACGTACTGAAATTGTGGCAGGTTATACTTTAGCCTACGGTTTCCTCGCACTACTTCAAACAAGCTTAATTGTACTTTGGACACGTTATGTTTTACAAATGCAGATTTTGGGGAACTTTATATTAGTCTTGTTGATTAATTTATTGATTGCTCTGATTGCGCTGTTGATTGGACTTTTGTTGTCTGCCCTTGCGAAAACTGAATTTCAATTTATTCAGTTTGTTCCGATAGCTGTCGTACCACAATTCCTTTTTTCAGGTATTATTAATGTCGACACAATGGCAGCGCCCTTACGCTGGATTGCACATCTTATGCCTCTGTATTATGGCGTTGATGCACTTCAAAAAGTAGTGAAACAAGGCGAAGGTTTCTCTCAAATTGGAAACAACCTGTTTATTTTAGGAATGCTTGCTCTTGTATTTTATGTAGCTAATGTAGTGGCTTTGAAAGGTTTAAGAAAAACTTAGATATTCAAATAAAAAGCGAGTTATTTTCGCTTTTTTGTTATAATGATTGAGAAGAGTATTTGAAGGGATTTTACAAATGGAAAATTTAAAAAAACAAGTAGGTATAAAAGCAGCTGAGTACGTGAAGTCTGGTATGATTGTTGGATTGGGAACAGGTTCAACGGCAGCTTTCTTTGTGGAAGAATTGGGGCGCCGTGTTAAAGAAGAAGGTTTAGATATTGTTGGAGTAACGACGTCAAATGTAACCAGTCAGCAAGCTGCAAGTCTTAATATCCCTTTAAAATCAATTGATGAAGTGGATTATGTTGATTTGACAGTAGACGGTGCAGATGAAATTGATACTGACCTTAATGGTATTAAAGGTGGTGGTGCGGCCTTGCTGATGGAAAAAATCGTTGCAACATATTCTAAAGATTATATTTGGATTGTTGATGAAAGTAAACTTTCAGAAAATCTTGGCAGTTTTAAAGTTCCTGTCGAAGTTATCCCTTACGGATCAGAGCAGTTGTTCCGAAAATTTGCAGCGGCTGGTTATGCACCAACATGGCGGATGAATGCCCAAGACAAGCTCATCACTGATATGCAACATTATATTATTGATTTGCATATTGAGAAGATTACTGAGCCAGAAAAGCTGGCTGAAGAGCTTGATTTAACAGTGGGAGTTGTCGAACATGGTTTGTTTAATAACATGGTCAAAAAAGTTATTGTTGCAGGACAAGGCGGAGTTAAACTTATAGAAAAATAAAAAGAAGGAGTGTGCTCCTTCTTTTTATTTGTTCTTAAGCCATTGTTCTACGCCCCACTTATGAGAACCGCGCTTGAGTTTAACCAAAGCAGTCGGAACGTCAAACCAGAAAATTTTATTGAAATCCTCAAGAGGAGCCTGATCAAAATGAACTTCCAAAGTCTCGTAGATATAAGCAGGATTGCAAAAATATTTATCCCGATGTGAGCTATAAAAATATTCGTCGGCCTGTCCGAAATAACGTCCTAAAGTCGCAGTCGCACCTAACTCTTCCAGAAGTTCTCTTTCTAAGGCGCGAGCATGGTTTTCATCTGCTTCAATTTCTCCACCAGGGAGAAAAAAGGCTCCGTTTGGTGCTTGCACAAGACAGATTTGGCTCTTGTTTTCACGTGAAACAATACCATACACTCCATAGCGGTATTGGTAATCAACTCCGGCAATTTTTTCACCGAAGACTGGAATTTCTTGTTGTGTCATATTTACGGACCTCCGATACAATTTTATAGAAGAAAATTTAATTATATTCTATCAAAAAGTTGACAATTTTGATAAAATAAAGAGGCTAAACAAAGCTCTTGCGAAGGGAAATATGAACAGTGAAAAAATTCAATCTTAGTAAAATGATTATTATCGCCTTAATTATTGTTATTTCAGCATTTACAGCAATCTTCATCTCGGCTGATAATTTTAAAAATAATAAAAATCCATCAACGATGACACAAATTATTAATGATGGTACAGGAACCATAGACAGAATCATTGGTGCACCGATCCGCTTTGTTCAAGACAAAGCCAATCAAGTGGGCAATCTTTTTGATACATACAAGCAAAATCAGTCCCTAAAAACGCAGGTGGCAGACTTAAGTAGTTCAAAAAATAACCAAGAAAGTCTAGAAGTTGAAAATAAAGAATTAAAAGAAGCATTGAAGCTTCAAGAAACATTAACAGACTATAAGAGTATTTCTGCAAATGTGATTACCCGTAATCCGGCCAGTTGGGCAGATACGCTCGTAATTGATAGCGGCAGTAAACAAGGCATCAAAAACCGTCAACTCGTCATGGCTAATGGGGGTGTTATTGGGCGTGTAAGTCAGGTAAACGAAAATTCCTCTAAAGTTTCCTTGTTGAGCTCCGATAAAGGTATTGACGCTAAAATCCCCGTTCGCCTTGGTAGCCCGAGTGATCCAGTAAATGGACTTCTTGCGAGTTATGATGATGATCAGAATGCTTATGTTGTCACTTCTTTAGTAGGGGAAGGTAATATCGAAAAGGGAAGCCAAGTTGTTACTAGCGGTCTTGGAGGTGATTCGCCGCGTGGTCTCTTGCTTGGAACCGTAATTGATGTTAAAGAGACAGATCAAGGCTTGAACCGTAAAGTATATGTGAAACCTGCCAGCAATTTGTATGATATCCGGTTTGTCTTTGTGATTCAAGGCATGATTGGAGGCAACTAAATATGAGTCGTTTTAGCTTCCAGTTTTTTAGTCCCTTATTTCTTTTTTTCCTACTCTTGCTTGATGGGCAGCTGACGCATTTCTTTACGGCTTTGTCTGGTGGAAGTATTATGCCTGTAAGCCACTTGTTGCTCATTTTTATGGTATATACTGTGACACAGCACCGTCATAGCTATGTTCTTATCGTAGGTGTTCTTTTGGGAATTATCTATGACAGCTACTTTTTGGGAATTTTTGGTATTGCAAGTTTGATTTTACCTCTTATTGCTCTTTTCGTTTATCAAATCCAAACGGTTGTCTTTACCAATCGTTGGACACGTTTATTTACAGTGATTATCATTGTTTTTGCTTTTCAAGTTTTAAGTACGCTTATTGTTAACTTAGTCGGTGTTGTCAATGTCAATTTTGTCTCATTTATCGTTAGGCAACTTGCACCAACGTTAGCCCTAAATATTGCCTTTGCAATACTGCTGCAATGGCCTTTAGAAAAGATGTATCGCCTTCGGTGAACATCTTTTTGTAATCAAAGGGTAAAAAAAGTATTCTTAAAGAAATTAAATTGACTTGATTAAGTTATAAAAGAGTGTTATACTTGGGACTATCTTGGCGTTATATTTATAAATTATAGAAAACGGGAAGAAAAGAAAACTATGAAAAAGAAACTTATCACAGCATTGATGTTGTCGACAGTCATTTTATCTTCGGGTGCAAGCCTTGGAGCGGTAAAAGCGGACAGCACAGACGATCAAATCGCAAAGCAAGATGCAGCAATCAGCGCTGCTAAAAGTTCTTCTGCTGAAGCGCAAGCAAAAGTAGATGCGATTCAATCACAAGTAAATAGCTTACAATCTAAAAAAACTTCAACAGCAAATGAAGTAAATAAATTGATGAAGGAGCAAAAAGAACAATCAGCAGAGATTGCTCGTTTGCACAAAGACATCAAAGAACGTAACACAGCTCTTGAAGCACAAGCACGTAGCGCTCAAACAAGCGGTTCAGCGACAGACTATATGTCTACTATCTTGGATTCAAAATCTTTGACTGATGCAATTCAAAAAATGACAGCGATGGCAACCGTTTCTGGTGCTAACAAAGCCATGCTTGAAAAGCAACAAGAAGATGAAAAAGCTATTCAAGCTAAGTTGAAAGATAATGAAGCAAAATACGCTAAAGCTACAAAACTTCAACAAGAGTTAGAAACACAAAGTAACGAGTTGGCAAGCCAAGAAGCCGCCCTCAAAGTTGCTCAGTTAAATTATCAAACAACAATTGCTAACTCTGAGAGTAAAAAACAAAGTTTGATTGATCAAAAAGCAGCTGCAGTAGCTGCCCAAGAAGCTGCAGCTAAAAAAGCTGCAGAAGTGGAAGCTCAACAAGCTAAAGCTGAACAAGCTGCTCAAGCTGCTCAAAAAGCACAAACAGAACAAGCTGCAGCATCTAAGAGCGAAAATAAATCAGATGCAAGTACAGTAAATACAGAAACAGTACCTGTTGTTACAGCACCTGTTGAGACTACTCCAGCGGCTTCTGCACCAGCAGCATCAACGCCAGCTGTAGAAGAAAGCAAACCAGCATCAAACAATAACACAACAACTACGAATACTGGTTCAAACTCAACTACAACTACTGATACTGGTTCAAATAATACTAACAATAATAATGTATCTGGTGGTTCAGGTTCATCAAGTACTCCAGGAACAAGCTTGAGCAATCCTTACCCTTGGGGACAATGTACTTGGGGTGTTTGGGAATACTTCGGTGGAAGTATTCCTACTTACGCTGGTAACGCCGGTGACTGGGTAGTTTACGCAAATAGTGGACCAGCAGTTGGTACAATTGCGGTATTCCCTCCAGGTAACCAAGGCGCAGGTGGCGTAGGTCACGTTGCTGTGGTCACAGCTGTAAATGGTGATAAACTTACTGTCTCAGAAACAAACTTCTCAGGTCCTAATGGTGGAGGCCTCGGTATCCGCACAACTCGTGAAGTTTCAGCTGCAGGTGTAAGTTTCATCCGCCCATAAGAAATAACTCAAAACAAGTAATGAAATATTGCTTGTTTTTTTGTGCATTGATAAAAAACAGAAACCGACAGAAACAAACTTAAACGTAACTGTAATTGATTTGTTACAAAACAGGTGAAGGCACATGATACAATATACTATATTCACCGAACTAACCTAGGGAGGCAAATTTAAAATTTTATGAAGAAAAAACTTATTACAGCATTGATGCTCTCGACAGTCGTGCTTACGGCTGGCGCACCTTTTGCTGCCGTAAAGGCTGATTCAACAGATTCAAAAATTGCACAACAAGATTCAAAAATCGCTAATGCAAAGAATGAAGCTGCTAAAGCGCAATCACAAGTTGATTCAATTCAATCACAAGTAAGCACTTTAAAATCAAAGCAAACATCAATGACTAAAAAAGTTAATGAGTTGATGGCTCAACAAAAGGAACAATCACAACAGATTCAAAAGTTGAGTGAGAGTATCAAGGAGCGCAATACTGCCCTTGAAGCTCAAGCACGTAGTGCACAAACTGATGGTTCAGCAACAAACTATATGTCTGCTGTACTAGACTCAAAATCTTTAACAGATGCGATTCAAAAAATGACAGCAATGGCAACTGTTGCTGGCGCTAACAAGTCAATGATTGAGCAACAACAAGCTGACCAAAAAGCTATTCAAACGAAGTTAGCTGATAACCAAAAGAAATATGCTGAAGCAACAAAACTTCAACAAGAGTTAGACGCACAAGCTAATGAGTTGGCGACACAAGAAGCTGCTCTCAAAGTTGCTCAGTTAGACTACCAAGCTACAGTAACTACTGCAGAAGGCAAAAAACAAGATTTATTGAGCCAAAAAGCAGCAGCAGAAAAAGCAGCTCAAAAAGCAGCAGCAGCAGAAAAAGCAGCAGCAGCGAAGTCTGTAGTAGCTCAACAAGAAAAAGCTGTAGCTGCAGCACCTGCAGCTTCTAATCCAGCTCCAGCTGCTAATAATACTGCTGACAATAGCAATTCGTCTACACCATCTACTGGAAATAATACAGGTGGCAATGGTAATTCTTCTAAACCAACGCCAACACCAGATCCAACTCCGATACCAACACCAGATCCAGACCCAGGACACAGTGGTACTAACCCTTATCCAGCTGGTCAATGTACTGCATTTGTTTGGGACTACTTTGGTGGTAACATGCCAACATACATGGGAAATGCTGGTGACTGGGTGGCTTATGCAAACAGTGGACCTGCAGCAGGTACAATTGCTGTATTCCCTCCAGGTAATCAAGGCGCAGGCGGCGTAGGACACGTTGCAGTTGTTCTTTCTGTATCTGGTTCAAAAATGACAGTTATTGAAGGAAACTTCAACGGCGGTTGGGGAACAACACGTGAATGTTCAACAGCTGGTGTAAGTTTCATTCGACCATAATTAAATAAAATTTAAATACAAACTACGGTTTGTATTTTTTATCTCTAGGATTTAGCACTCTTTATATAAGAGTGCTAATTTTTTTGCCAAAAGTCATAAAAAATGCTAAAATAGATTATGGTAGAAGTGAATATAGTCTACTTTTAGAGAGTAAGTGGTTGAAAAACCAAGTAAATCTCTAAAAATTCCATGTCAAGAAGGTTTAAATCATATGAATAACACAGAATTTTACGAACGCCTAGGTGTGGATAAAAATGCCAGCCAAGACGAAATTAAAAAAGCTTATCGAAAGATGTCTAAAAAGTATCACCCAGATATTAATAAAGACCCGGGTGCAGAAGACAAGTACAAAGAGGTTCAAGAAGCTTATGAAACTTTAAGTGATGAACAAAAACGTGCCAGCTACGATCAATATGGTGCTGCAGGTGCTAATGGTGGTTTTGGCGGAGGTCAAGGTGGTTTCTCTGGCTTTGACGGTTTCCAAAGTGCAGGCGGCTTTGGCGGTTTTGAGGATATTTTCTCAAGCTTCTTTGGTGGAGGCGGTGGCCAAGCTGATCCAAATGCACCACGTCAAGGAGATGACCTACAATATCGTATCAATTTGACATTTGAAGAAGCTATTTTTGGTGTTGAGAAAGAAATCAAATACCATCGCGAAGAGCTTTGTCACACTTGTGCAGGTTCAGGTGCCAAACCAGGTACTCATGCTGAAACATGTCATAAATGTCATGGACGAGGACAAACACAAGTTATTCGCGACACTCCATTAGGGCGTATGTCAACAAATGTCGTCTGTGATGTTTGTCATGGTACAGGTAAGGAAATCAAATCTCCTTGTCCAACATGTCACGGTACAGGTCACGAAAAATTGGCACACACAGTTAAGGTAAAAGTACCGGCTGGTGTGGAATCAGGTCAACAAATGCGCCTCCAAGGTCAAGGTGATGCTGGGACAAATGGTGGCCCTTACGGTGATCTCTATGTCCGTTTCCAAGTTGCTGCAAGTGATAAGTTTGAACGTGATGGTAGCGAAATTTATTACAAGATGCCATTGAACTTTGTTCAGGCAGCCTTAGGGGATGAGATTGAAGTTCCAACTGTTCACGGTAATGTGAAGTTGAAGATTCCTGCTGGTACGCAAACAGGTACTAATTTCCGACTTAAAGGTAAAGGTGCACCTAAATTACGTGGTAGTGGTCAAGGTGATCAACACGTTGTGATTAATATTGTAACACCAGAAAAATTGAATGATGCTCAACGTGATGCTTTGCGTGAGTTTGCAAAAGCTAGCGGACAAAATGTATCAGAACAGAAAAAAGGATTTTTCGATAAATTTAAATAAAAAAGCTGTCGTTAGACAGTTTTTTTGTTTATCAATTAGGTAAATGCTGCTGTATTTGGTATAATGTTTTTATGAAACTTGTGAATTATAAACCAGACTATCTTCTAGAAGCTGTGTATAACTTGGATGTGGAAAAATTAAAAAAGCGAGATATTCGAGGAATTATGGTGGACTTAGATAATACACTTATTGCTTGGAATAATCCCGATGGAACACCCGAATTGCATCAATGGCTACAAACAATGCGTACAAATGGTATAAAGGTTATTGTTGTCTCAAATAATAAACATGACCGTGTCAAACGTGCGGTAGCTAAGTTTGATGTTGATTTTGTTTCGCGTGCGATGAAACCTTTTGCTTGGGGAATAAATAAAGCCTTAGTTAAACTTAACGAACGACCGGACCATGTCATTATGGTTGGTGACCAATTAATGACAGATATTCGAGCTGCACACCGTGCTGGGGTTCGCAGTATTCTTGTGAAACAATTGGTAGAGTCTGATGGTTGGAGTACCAAGTTTAACCGCTGGCGTGAACGCCGTGTGTGGAAAAAGTTGATTCGGAAATACGGCTATCCTAAATGGAATACAAGATTATAACTCTGCAGAGGCAGAGTTATTTTCTATTATTGGACTTTTCCTGAGGTTTTCCACTGTATTGTTCTACTTATCCCAAGTTTTCCACAGTTTTACACACCTTATTCACAAAAATGTGGAAAACTGTGAATAAATGTGTGGAAAAAAAGAAACCTCAATGAAGTTTCTTTTTTTTATTTACATTAAACTGCGTTCTTTATACCATTGATCAGGTTGCCAGATCCACTGTCTTCCATCTTTTTTGAGAAGTTCAAAGGCTTCCTGTGGTCCCATGCTTGCTGCTGGGTATTTCGGAAGATCTTGATGCGCTTCATCCCATGCTTGGCGGATAACATCAATAAGTTCCCAAGAACGGGAAACTTCTTCCCAGTGGGAGAAGTTAGTGCCATCACCATGTAAAACGTCAAGCAAGAGTTTTTCATAAGCTTCAGGAGAATTTCCTAAAATTGCTGCATCATGACGGTAGCCCAATTTGATAGGCGCGATATTGAATCCTTGGCCAACTTCTTTCCCATTAATTGTAAGGGAGAAACCTTCAGTAGGTTGGATATAAATGGTAAGGATGTTTTCCCCAAGATCTGTATCAAAAATATTATTAGGGTCTTGTTTGAAAACAATGTTAATTCGTGTTCCTTTTTCTGTCAGACGTTTTCCACTACGTACGTAGAAAGGAACACCAGCCCAACGGTCATTATCAATAAGGAATTTTCCAGCGACAAAAGTTTCTGTGTTAGAATCTGGCGCTACAGAGGGTTCAGAACGATAATCTACAAAGTTCTTACCGTCAATCTTACCCTCAATATATTGTCCAGGGATGAAAGCTTCAAGCGCTTCTTGTTTGGAATATTTACGAATGCTATGAAGGGCCTTAACCTTTTCGTTCAAAATGTTTTTTTGTGTAAAAGTTTGAGGCTTTTCCATAGCCAGTAAAGCCAAAACTTGAAGCACATGATTTTGAATCATATCCTTGAGCGCGCCGCTCGTTTCGTAATAACCACCGCGATCTTCAACGCCAATACTTTCAGCAAAAGTAATCTGTATATTATCGATGTGGTCCTTGTCCCAGATGGATTCAAACATTTGGTTGGCAAAGCGGATAGCCGAAACGGATTGAATCATTTCTTTTCCGAGATAGTGGTCAATACGGAAGGTTTGATCTTCTGAAAAGACATCTTTAAGTGCAGTATTCAGTTCTTGAGCTGTTTCCAAATCACTTCCGAAAGGCTTTTCGATAATCACACGTTCAAAACCTTTACCTGTCAGAATCTTTTCTGATTTGAGGTGGTTAGCAATGATTGAGAAAAATTGTGGCGCCATAGCCAGATAGAAAACTTGGTTGCAAGCAGTATTATACTTTTCTCGGAGTTCATCTCCGAGCTCCTTGAGGGCATGATAGTGACTGCTGTCATTTACATCATGGCTTTGATAGTAGAAGTGGCTCGAGAAGTCATTGAGTTCTTCTTGGTCACTGCTTAAACCAGCTAAAGATTCCATAACGATTTGGCGATAATACTCATCGGTCCATGGGCGACGAGCAGTACCAATCACTGCAAAATTTTCTGCAATTTCGCCTTTTTTATAAAGTTGGAAAAGAGCGGGATAAAGTTTCCGTTTTGCGAGGTCACCAGTAGCCCCGAACATGGTAAAAAGTACTTGTTTACTCATAAGTCTCTTCTTTCTATTGATTATCAAACATCATTTTCAGCATAGTCGATATAAGTATCAACATAATCCAGATAGTCTTTATTTAACTGGGTCTTTATATCTTGATACTCAGCTTCAGTATAATCACGCTCAGCAATTTTAGCACGATAAAAAGGTAAATTTAATTCTTTTTGAAGTCTCTCTTCAAGCTCTTTACGATTCATAATGATTTCCTTATATGAGAAAAATTTACTACTAAGAAAATTATATCACAAAAATATCTTTGCGCCCTCCAACTGAGATTCTTTCGAATGAAAGTGATAGAATAGGAATATGTCTTTATTAACTTTTACACTTTGCATGCTCATACTTGGCGTTGTTGCCGGTATTGTAGGAAGCATTTTAGGTCTCGGTGGTGGAATTATCATCACACCGATTATTACCTCTTTTTTTGGGGTTGATATAAAATATGCAATCGGTGCAAGTATTGTCGCTGTTATTGCAACGAGTTCAGGTGCTGCCATTTCTTATTTGAAAGATGATCTGGTCAATGTTCGGGTCGCCATGTTTTTAGAAATTTTTACCACAATTGGTGGATTACTAGGAGCGATTTTGGCCGGACTGTTTAATGCTGCGGTATTAAATATACTTTTTGCTTGTTTATTGATTTTTCAAGCCTATAATATGTGGCGTAAGCTACATCAAGGTGAAAAAGTCTTGCAAAATGTTACCTCAGACAAATGGGCAGAAAAGATGAAGCTTAATTCTTCTTACTTTGATAAGCAAACAGGAAAAGAGGTCGCTTATCAAGTGGAAAAAGTCCCAGCTGGTGCATCGATTATGTTTGGTGCAGGAATAGCTTCAGGACTTTTAGGAATAGGTTCGGGGGCATTTAAGGTTTTAGCTATGGATACAACGATGAAAATGCCATTAAAACCGTCAACTGCAACCTCAAATCTCATGATTGGGGTAACTGCAGCAGCTTCAGCGACGATCTACTTCTTTAACGGCTATGTTGATCCGTCCTTAGCAGGACCTTTAGCGATAGGAATTGTAGCTGGCGCAGCTATTGGTTCGCGTATTATGCCACATTTGCCTGCTCGGACGATTCGCTTGATATTTATTCCTGTAATTGGTCTTATGGCTTTACAAATGATACTTAAAGGACTTGGTTTATGACGGAAGAAAAAGAAAAATTACTTGAAATTGAACTCAGAATAGGAAAAATTTTAAGAGCGGGTGTGTTTATTAGCTCGGCAATTATCATTATTGGTTTAATTATGTTTGTTTTCACGGGGCATTCTGGTTACCCCGGGACGACTTATCCTCGAGGCTTGTCGGAAATTGCAGAGGGGCTTGTCGCTTTTAAAGCCTTCGCTTGGCTTATGACTGGTCTGTTTCTTTTGATTTTAACACCTGTCCTTCGGGTAGTTGCTTCTATTTTTGCCTTTGCAAAAGAAGGTGATAAAATGTATGTCATTATTACGATGATGGTACTCGCTGTATTGATTATAGCTATCCTTTTAGGGCATACAGGTGCGTAAGCTATTTCTTGCAAAACACTATTGAAACTGGTATTATAGGTAGTGCTGGGGGAGTGGTGGAATGGCAGACACGCATGCTTCAGGTGCATGTGCTCGTAAGGGCGTGGGGGTTCAAATCCCCTCTCCCCCATAACCAGTTACAATCTCGCTTAGGCGGGATTTTTTATTTAAGAGGTGAATATATGGCAAGAAGATTGACAAAAGAAGAGCTACAGGAGCGTATAGATGAAAATCCCCTCCGTGCTCTAGCAAGTATAGGAGAGGAAGTAGGTTTAACACGTGTTGGGATTGAAAAATTGCTGAAAAGCTATAAATTAGAAGATTATCGTAATCAAAAGATTAAAGCCTTACGTCGAACAGTAGCAAGGCAAAGAAGATTGAACAAATAAAGGAGAAATCATGGCAAAAATCGGATTTATCGGTACAGGAGTAATGGGCGCAGCAATGGCAGGTCATCTACTTGATGCAGGCAATGAACTGTATGTTTATAATAGAACAAAAGCAAAAACTGAATCTTTAGTAGCGCGTGGAGCAACTTACTGCGCGACACCGCAAGAAATTGCAGAAGTAACGGATATTGTTTTTTCTATTGTAGGCTATCCCAAAGATGTTCGCGAAATTTATTTCGGCGAAAAAGGTGTATTTAAGGCAGATGTACACGACACGTTTTTGGTGGATATGACGACATCAGAGCCGGCTTTGGCTCAAGAGATTTATCATGCTGCAAAAGAAGCGGGAGCTTCGGCTTTAGATGCTCCGGTATCGGGAGGTGACATTGGGGCAAAGAATGCCAGCTTAACAATTATGGTAGGTGGTGAGGAAGAAGCCTATGAACATCTCTTGCCTTACTTTGAAGCTATCGGCAAAACGATTACACGTCAAGGAGCAGCAGGAGCGGGTCAACATACCAAAATGGCTAACCAAATTGCTATTGCAGGAACGATGACTGCAATGACAGAGCTGATGGTTTATGCAGATAAAGCTGGTTTAGATGTGGAAAAAGTTCTTCAAACAGTAGGAGGAGGCTCGGCAGCCACTTGGTCAATGACTAATTATGCACCGCGTATTTTACGTGAGGACTTTAGCGCGGGTTTCTTCGTTAAACATTTTATTAAAGATTTAGGAATTGCTTTAGCTGAGGCTGAAAAAATGGGGATTGAACTTCCTGCCACAGCAGGAGCGAAAAAACTTTATGATCGTTTAGCAGAAAAAGGATATGAAAATGATGGCACTCAGGCGCTGATTAAACTTTGGTGGCCAGAAGGCGTGAGACCGAATAAATAAAAAAATAGACCATGTGGTCTATTTTTTTTATTTGAAAACTTACATTTCCTCTGGTGCTTCCACACCAAGCAGACGCAATGCTTCTTTTAAGACAAGAGAAGTTGCATTAGCAAGTGCTAAACGTGCTTGAAGCCCTTCGTTGTCCTCAAGGATACGTACATGTGCATAATATTTGTTAAAAGCTTGTGCTAAGGAAATTGAGTATTTCGCAATGATAGAAGGTTCATACTTATCTGCAGCACGTTTAACAATGTTACCAAAGTCTTGGAGTAGCTTCACAATTTCCCAAGCTTCAGCTGGTGTTTCTTCAACATTGACTGGTTGCGGTACATAGTTTGCTTTACGTAAGATTGAACGGATACGTGCATACGCATATTGTACGTAAGGGCCAGTCTCACCTTCAAATGAAACCATCTCTTCAAGGTTGAAGTCATAACCATTGTTACGGTCGGTTTTTAAGTCGTAGAACTTCACGGCACCAACCCCAACTTGTTGTGCAACACGCTCTTTGTTTGGCAAGTCAGGATTTTTATCGTTGATTTGCTTCAGAGCACGTTCTACCGCTTCGTCAAGTGTTGTTTCTAACTTAACAACGTGACCTTTACGTGTTGAGAATTTTTTCCCGCCTTGCGTTACCATACCGAAGGACACGTGTGTCATGTTGTCTGACCAGTCATAACCGGCTTCCTTGAGTACTGCCTTTAATTGTTTGAAGTGGTTTTGTTGCTCGCCACCAACAACATAAAGTGATTTTACAAAATCAAAAGTTGCTTTACGGTACATTGCTGTTGCTAAGTCACGTGTAATGTATAATGTTGCACCGTCAGTTTTTTTAATCAAGGCTGGGTTGAGGTTGTATTTTTCGAGGTCTACAACCATCGCACCTTTAGATTCGTGCATTAAGCCTTTAGATTCTAGGTCTTCAACAACGGCATCCATCTTATCAGAGTAGAAAGATTCACCTGTAAAGTGATCAAACTCAATGCCTAATTTACCGTAAATACGGTTAAATTCAATCAAGCTGACATCAGAGAACCATTTCCAGATGCGAAGGGCTTCCTCGTCACCTTGTTCCATTTTAAGGAACCAAGCGCGACCTTCTTCGTCTACCGCGGGATCTTCTTTAGCTTCGGCATTGATTTGTACATAAAGCTTCAATAACTCATCGATTGGATTGGCAGTAATTGTCGCTTCATCACCGTATTTTTTATAAGCAGTGATCAAGAGACCAAACTGTTTGCCCCAATCTCCCAAGTGATTGATTTTGATTGTATTGTAACCAATCTTTTCATAAATTTTTGAAAGCGAGTCTCCGATAACAGTTGAGCGCAAATGACCAATAGAAAAAGGCTTGGCAATATTTGGAGCCGACATGTCAATAGGAACATTAGCACCATGACCGATATTTTGGTCGCCATAGTCTTCTTTTTCAGTGATAACTTCGTTGATAACTGCTGTGGCAACAGCTTTTTTGTCAAGGAAGAAATTCACGTAAGGACCAGTAGCAACTACTTTATCAAATCCAGTAGCATCAATGTTCTCAGCGATTTCACCAGCGATGATTTGTGGGGCTTTGCGCAAAGTCTTGGCTAAACTGAAAGCTGGAAATGCGATATCGCCCATTTCTGATGATTTTGGTTTTTCAAGCAAATTTTCGATTTGTTCGAGTTCAAGCGCACCATCGAGTACGGCGAACAAAGATTTTGCTGCTAATAGTTTTTCATTCATGGAATAATTATACCATAATAGAAATAAAAAAGTATAGTGCTTATTGTGTTAAATTTTAAGCTTTATGAGTGAAGTGAGCCAAATAACTTATAGGATAAGGAGCATTCTTTTTCAGATATGTTTTTTTGTGTGATGTGTTGAATTTACGGACTGAAAAAATTATAAAAGATATATTTTGTATTTTTATACACTTTTGATTAGAAAGTGGAATGGTTGAAGCAAGGAAGAGGTCTCTTTATTCATTGGTGTTATGAGGATAGGTGCATATATTTTTATCCTAAGAGTTAAAATATGTATAAATAATAATTTAAAATAATGACAAATGTACCTTCATTCCTGTATTTTGTTGAGTATTTTTATGCTATAATGAGACTATGAAAAGAGAAGAACGATTAAATTTAATTAAACAAATTATCTCTGAAAATAAGATTGCGACACAGGAAGAGCTTCAAAGTGTCCTAGAATCTAGAGGGGTAAAGATTACGCAGGCGAGTCTGTCACGTGATATTCGTGAGCTGCATATTATTAAAAAGCGTGAAGACGGTAAGAGCTTTTATGTTTTTTTGACAGAGCTTAACTCGCCTTCACAATCTTTGCTGCAACAATATCTGACTAACTTTGTACTTAAAGTTGATGTTGCCAGTGTTAATGTAGTTGTACACACGCATCTGGGTGAGGCAGATCTTTTGGCGAATGCTTTTGATGATGAGCAACGCCCAGAAATTTTAGGGACTTTGGCTGGTGCAGATACTTTACTGCTCATTTGTAAGGATGAAGCGGCTGCAGAAAGTTTAGCCTTGGAGATTGAAGATGCCTTATAATGCAAGTAAAGAAAAATTGATTGCACATATTCTTGATTTGGATTATGTTAAGGCTTTTCAAAAAGCAGAAAATACCTTACAGGAAGAAAGAGAGCTGTTTGAGCAACAAAGTAAAATGAAGGAGCTGCAGAAGGAAGCCGTTCTCTATCAAAAAATAGGTAAAATACAGGCCTTTAAAGAAACATCTAATGCAGCACAAAAGATACACAAGTCTTTAAAAAACGATCCCTTAGTTGAGGATTATCTTTTAAAAATGCAGCCTGTTGATGCTCTTTTGAATCATGTGACAGGTGAAATTGAAAGTAAAGTTAATGAAGCCTTAGGACATTAGGTCGCTAGGAGAAGGACCTTGTGTCCTTTTTGTTTTTACCTACAAGCTTAAGCTGGCTTTTTGTATGTTATAATAGAAGCAAACAATTTTCAAAAGAAAGAAGAATTATATGTCTGAAAAAATTTCACCAGGAATGCAGCAATATCTTGATATCAAAGCTGATTATCCGGATGCTTTCTTGCTCTTTCGTATGGGAGATTTTTACGAGCTTTTTTATGAAGATGCGGTGAATGCAGCCCAAATTTTAGAATTGTCTCTGACTTCGCGCAATAAGAATGCAGAAAATCCGATTCCAATGGCAGGTGTTCCTCACCATTCAGCAGATCAATATATCGAGCAGCTTGTGAATTTAGGCCATAAAGTTGCCGTGGCAGAGCAAATGGAAGACCCTAAAACAGCTGTCGGTATTGTCAAACGTGCCGTCACTCAAGTTATCACACCAGGAACAGCTGTTGATGTGGGCTTAACAACGGAAAATAACTTTTTAGTGGCCCTGGATAAAGCTTCTGAAACATTTTCCCTAGCTTATATGGATCTATCGACAGGCGAATTTAAAGCAACACAGTTCTCCGATTTTTCAGCAGCCCTCAGTGAGATATCATCTCTAAAGGCACGTGAGATTGTCGTCGGTTATGAGCTATCAGATGATGATAGGCAAGTCTTTGAAAAACAGTTGAACGTGATGGTTTCAGAGCAATACGAGTATGAAGATATTGCCTCCATTCTTGCGCCTTTGGAAAATCAAGTGGCTTCAAAGCTCTTGGCCTATGTTAATCGCACTCAGTTACGGGATTTAAGTCACTTACAGGAAGTGGAACACTATGAAATAAAAGACTTTCTGCAAATGGACTTTGCAACGAAATCTTCTCTAGAGTTAACCGCAAATAAACGCGAAGGAAAAAAACATGGGACACTCTATTGGTTGCTTGATGAAACCAAAACAGCTATGGGCACACGTTTACTCCGTAACTGGGTAGATCGTCCGTTGATTTCTGCCAGCGCAATCAATAAACGTGCGGATATTGTACAACTTTTCGTGGACAATTTCTTTGAACGGGCAGATTTGATTGAGGCTCTAAAGGGAGTTTACGACCTTGAGCGCTTGGCTTCCCGTGTGTCCTTCGGTAAAGTTCTTCCCGTGGATTATTTACAGTTAGAAAATTCTTTATCTAATGTCCCAGGCATTAAAAATGTTTTACTGACCATGAACAATCCAGCCTTGGAACCCTTGATCTCTCAACTGGATGAAATTCCAGAGCTTATCTCCTTGATACGTCAGGCAATTGACGAATCGGCGCAACGTGTCATCACTGAAGGGGGTGTCATTAAGTCAGGTTATAATGAGCAGCTGGACAAGTATCGCGAAGCTTTAACAAATGGTACCTCGTGGATAGCAGAGTTGGAAGCGAAAGAAAAAGCCAACACCGGAATCTCGACATTAAGAATTGATTTTAACCGCAAAGATGGTTATTATTTCCATATTACGCAGAGTCAGCTTGGTAGTGTTCCTGACCACTTTTATCGTAAAGCAACGTTGAAAAATTCAGAGCGTTTTGGCTCAAAAGAGTTGGCTGAAATCGAAGAAATTATGCTTGAGGCACGTGAAAAATCAAGTATTTTAGAATATGATCTTTTTGCGCAAGTACGTACAGAAACTGAACAATATATCTCGCGCCTGCAGAAATTAGCAAAAGCAATTGCCAGTATCGACTGTTTGCAAAGCTTAGCGACTGTTGCCGAAAAATATCAGTATATCCGTCCAATTTTTACTCCAGAACGTAAGGTTAACATTATAAAAGGGCGTCATCCTGTGGTTGAGAGCGTGCTTGGGGCACAAGAATATGTCCCCAATGACATTAAGTTACCGGACCAAACCGCAATTCAACTCATCACTGGGCCAAATATGTCTGGTAAATCAACTTACATGCGTCAATTTGCGATGATTGTTATTATGGCACAGCTAGGTTCTTTCGTACCAGCTGAGGTTGCTGAACTTCCAATATTTGATGCGATTTTTACACGTATTGGTGCAAGTGATAATCTAATCTCAGGAGAGTCGACCTTTATGGTAGAAATGATGGAAGCCAATCATGCTATACAACATGCTACGCCGCATTCTTTAATTATTTTTGATGAACTTGGACGAGGCACTGCAACCTATGACGGAATGGCTTTGGCGCAGTCGATTATTGAGTATATTCATGATAATATTCATGCTAAAACACTCTTTGCGACGCATTATCATGAGTTGACGGAGTTGGCAGATAATCTTAAGGAGTTAGAAAATGTTCATGTTGCCACCTTAGAAAAAGGCGGTGATGTGACTTTCCTGCATAAGATTACGGAAGGTCCAGCAGACAAATCCTATGGTATTCATGTGGCTAAAATTGCAGGACTGCCAACAAAATTACTCGAACGTGCCGATATTATTTTACAAAAGTTGGAGAATAAGCCTGTGATGAGTAAGGCACCCGAAGTTGAAAAAGAGCAATTGAGCCTCTTCACTTTTGAAGATAACCATCAAGATTTGATTGAGATGCTAAAAGAAACGAATGTCGATAATATGACAGCACGCGAAGCTTTGAACTTTTTGTGGGATCTCAAAGACAGGCTGTAAGATTTGGTTTTTAATAGTAAAATTGTTAGAATAAAGTGAATAAATATAGAAGTGTTAAAAGGAGAGTGTATGGCGGAAGATAAAGATAAAATCGTAGAAACACCTGAAGTCCCCGAAGTTGAAACTATGGAAGAAGATGGTGTTGGCGTAACTCCTGCAGGTAAACAGGAAGAAACACTTATAGTATCAGAAACAGAGGGCTCTGTCTCGCCTGTTTCGGAGCCTGTGGAAATCGTGGAAACTACAACTGAAGAAGAGGTTGCAGCTCCCGATGTAGCATCCAAAGACGAGATTCTTTCTGAAAAAGAAGAAACTGAAGCACCTCAAGTTTCTCCATTTGATTATGCAGATGAGCCATTTTTGGCAGACAACCGTGTCAAATCAGGAATAACTCCAAAATGGAACTGGGGTGCAATGGCTATGCCCGTCTTCTTTGGTGTAGCTAATCGCTCTTATCTCGGTTTGCTCAGTTTACTTGTATGTATTCCTTGGCTTGGCTGGATTTTTGGTATTGTTTGGGCTATTGTTTTCGGTATTAATGGAGAACGTTGGGCTCTACAAAATCCAGACAATCGCTACCGTGATGAAGAAGAGTTTCGTAAGGTTATGGACGGTTGGAATCGTGCCGGATTAGTTGCCTTTATCATTGGTGCAGTAGTTATCGTACTTCTCTTGCTTTTCTTTATGATTCTTGGCGCAGCTATATTCAGTAACATGGATCAGCTTCAGTATTAAAATAGATTAATGAAGTGATAATATGAGAGACCTCTCCGGTGTATTTCAGGAGAGGTTCTCTTTGTTGTCATGAAGCTCTTCAGCTTTCAAATTTCTCTCTTTAAAATATGCTATAATAAGTACTGACTATGAAAAAGAGAAACAGTCGCTTGATGCGGAGGTCTGAATAAGTGGGAAAAATAATCGAACTTGATGAAGCACTTGCTAATCAGATAGCAGCTGGTGAAGTGGTAGAACGGCCTGCTAGCGTTGTAAAAGAATTAGTAGAAAACTCAATTGATGCCGGTGCAACGCGTATCATTGTGAAAATTCAAGAGAGTGGCTTACGACTCATTGAAGTGATTGACAATGGAACGGGGATTGAAAAAGAAGATGTTGCTAAGTCTTTGAAGCGGCACGCAACCAGTAAAATCAAAAATAAAGCGGATTTGTTTAAAATCCGTACTCTTGGATTTCGGGGTGAAGCGATGCCTTCAATTGCTTCAGTCAGTGAATTTTCTATTGAGACAAGTGTGACAGATGAAGAGTCAGGCACACGCTTGATTAGTCATGGTGGAAAAGTGGACACATTAGAAGCAATTGCCCAAAGAGAAGGGACCAAGGTTACTGTACAAAATCTTTTCTACAATACGCCGGCACGCTTAAAATATATTCGTTCCTTGCAAGCAGAACTTAGCCACATTACGGATGTCATTAATCGTCAAAGTATGGCTCATCCCGAGATTTCTTTCACACTGATCAATGAAGGCAGAGAATTGATGAAAACGGCGGGAAATGATGATCTACGTCAGGTTATCGCCAGTGTTTACGGCCTTTCAACTGCCAAAAAAATGTTAAAAGTAGAAGCGGAAGATTTAGATTTTACGATTTCGGGATACGTGAGTTTGCCTGAGCTAACACGCGCTAATCGTAATTACATTACCTTGATGATAAATGGCCGCTTCATCAAAAATTTCTTGCTAAACCGTGCAATCCTTGAAGGATACGGTAACCGTTTGATGGTGGGGCGTTTTCCTATTGTTGTGCTTTCTATTGAGATTGATCCGCAATTAGCTGATGTCAATGTGCACCCGACAAAACAAGAAGTACGCTTATCAAAAGAGCGTGAACTAATGCGTTTGATTACAGAAGTTATTCAAAGTGTTTTTGTAGAGCAAACTTTAATTCCTGATGCATTGGAAAACCTTAATTCACGGCGGACGAAAGTAGAGGAACAACCAGAAGTTACAAGTGAGAGCAAATCAACAAACCTTTATTATGATAAGGTAAGTCAGGATTTCTTTGTGAATAAGACTCAGGTACATGAGGAGTATAGCTTGCCTCAGGAGAAGGTTGTTCCTCCAGATGAAGCCCGTACACCTTCTATTTTCGAAGAAACTGTGGTCGAAGAAAAACAACAGGCTGAAAGCTCAGAGAAAATAGAAGAAAAAACGGCCTTTCCTGATTTGGAATATCTGGCACAACTGCATGCTACTTACCTGCTTTGTCAAGCGCAAGATGGACTTTATATTATTGATCAACATGCCGCTCAAGAGCGTATAAAATATGAATATTGGCGCGATAAAATTGGTGAAGTAAGCATGGACCAACAAATTTTACTGGCCCCTTACATTTTTAGTCTACCTAAGAATGATTTTTTGATGTTTTTAGATCGAAAATCTATTTTGGAAGAAGCAGGATTGTTCCTTGAAGAATATGGAGAAAATCAATTAATTCTCCGTGAGCATCCCACTTGGCTTCAAGAAAATGACTTAGAAGAAACAGTTTATGAGATGATTGATGAAATCCTTTTGACAAAAGAATTCTCAGTCAAAAAATATCGACATGATTTAGCAACAATGGTGGCATGTAAGAGTTCGATTAAGGCAAATCATCCGCTTGATGTAGAATCAGCGCGGGCATTAGTCAAAGAACTTGCTACTTGTGAGAATCCTTACTCTTGTGCGCATGGACGTCCAACAATTGTCCATTTTAATGGCGGAGACTTAGAAAAAATGTTCCGACGCCGTCAAGAAACACATCTTTCCAAAGCCGCAAGTTGGAAGAATATAAATTAAAAATAGGAAAAGAAGAAAAATGACAACTTTATACATGGTAGTCCCTTGTTACAACGAAGAATTGGTACTTGATGAAACATCACGCCGCCTTGAAGAGAAATATGCAGCTTTGAAGCAAGCTGGCAAGATTGATGAAAAAAGCCGTGTTGTTTATGTTAATGATGGTTCGCGAGACAGTACCTGGGAAAAAATTCAAGAAAAACATGCGGCCAATCCGATGTTTAGTGGTATCAATCTCTCACGCAACAGAGGGCATCAAAATGCGCTCTTGGCAGGTTTGATGCAAGTTAAAGACTTAGCAGATGCCGTTATTTCAATGGATGCGGACTTACAGGACGATATCAATGCGATTGATGCGATGCTTGAAGAGTACGAAAAAGGTTACGAAGTAGTTTATGGCGTACGTGATAATCGTGACACAGATACGGCATTTAAACGCCGTACAGCTATGGCTTTTTATGGCTTGATGAAGAAACTAGGCAGTGAATCTGTGCCCAATTCGGCAGACTTTCGCCTGATGAGCAGTCGCGCCTTAAATGGTTTAGCTGAGTATGAGGAAGTAAACCTCTTTTTACGTGGCATGGTCCCTCTTGTGGGATATAAATCAACAAATGTTTACTATAAACGTGGGGAACGTTTTGCAGGGGAAAGTAAGTACCCTCTCAAAAAGATGGTGAGTTTTGCGATTGATGGTATTACTTCAACTTCAGCAACACCGATGCGCTTTATTTTCTGGACTGGATTGACTATGTTCCTTCTTGCTTTTGTAGCTGGAATTTATGTTGTAGCGCGTCATTTCATCGGAGGCTTTCCAACGACTGGTTGGGCCTCAATCATGGTTGCTATTATTGGTCTGGGTGGAATTCAACTCTTGGCTCTTGGGATTATTGGTGAGTATATTGGTAAGATCTTCCTCGAAGTTAAAGCACGCCCACGTTTTATTATCCAAGACTTTATTAACACAGAAGGTGATGAGGACTAATGTACGAATACTTCCAAGGCAAGTTAGCTAAAATTACACCAACATATATCGTTGTTGATGTCGCAAGTATTGGCTATCTCATCAATGTAGCAAATCCTTATGCTTGGTCGCATATGATGAACCAAGAGATTAAAATATATGTGCACCAAGTGATTCGGGAAGATGCACATAGTTTATATGGCTTTATGGATGATGCAGAGAAAGCTTTGTTTTTACGTTTGATTAGTGTATCAGGCATTGGACCAAAATCTGCCTTAGCAATCATCGCTGCAGATGATAATGTGGGTCTTGTTCATGCGATCGACAACAGCGATATCAAGTATTTGACGAAATTTCCAGGTGTCGGTAAAAAGACAGCGATGCAGATGGTTCTGGATTTAGCTGGTAAGTTTGATGCTACGACTTCAGCTGAAATAGTCAAAACTACGGCTAAAAATGAAAATCTAGCTCTTATTGAAGCGATTGAAGCTTTGCAAGCCCTAGGCTATAAAGCAACCGAGCTTAAGAAAATTCAGAAGAAACTTGAAGTTGAATCTGGATTGACCAGTGAAGAGTATATCAAAGCCGCCCTTAAATTAATGATGAAATAAAATCCGTACAATACGGATTTTTGTTATAATAAAAACAATGAACGAAAACTTATCACCAACACCACTTGAAGATGAAATGATGGTTGAGAAGTCTTTAAGGCCTCAATTTTTCAATCAATACATCGGTCAAGACAAGGTTAAAGAACAACTTGAAATATTTATCAAAGCAGCAAGACTACGTGAAGAAGTACTGGATCACGTGCTTCTTTTTGGCCCTCCCGGATTAGGTAAAACAACCATGGCCTTTGTTATTTCGAATGAGCTGGGGGTGAACATCAAACAAACATCGGGACCAGCAATTGAAAAACCAGGTGACTTGGTCGCTATCTTAAACGAACTTGAGCCAGGAGATGTCCTTTTTATTGATGAAATCCACCGTATGCCTATGCAAGTAGAAGAGGTTCTTTACTCTGCCATGGAAGACTTCTATATTGATATCATGCTCGGATCTGGCGATGGCAGTCGCTCAGTTCATTTGGATTTGCCGCCTTTTACATTAGTGGGGGCAACAACGCGAGCTGGGATGCTTTCCAATCCTCTGCGTGCGCGTTTTGGAATTTCAGCTCATATGGAATATTACACTGAACGTGACTTGGAGGAAATTGTCAAACGGACAGCGGATATATTTGAAGTGGAGATTGTGGATCAAGGAGCGCTTGAGATTGCATTGCGAAGCCGAGGCACACCACGTATCGCAAATCGCCTGCTGAAGCGCGTTCGAGATTTTGCACAAATTATGGGTGACGGTCGCGTAGATAAAGAAATCACAGATAAAGCACTTCAGATTTTAGATGTGGATAATGCGGGACTTGATTATATTGACCAAAAAATCTTACGCACAATGATCGAAATGTATAATGGAGGTCCTGTAGGTTTAGGAACGCTAGCGGTTAATATAGCAGAAGACCAAGAGACTGTTGAAGATATGTATGAGCCTTATCTGATTCAAAAAGGGTTTATCATGAGAACTAAGCAAGGACGTAAAGCGACACCCAAAGCTTATGAACATTTGGGTTACCCTTATCAAGAGAAATAAAAAATACTCCGTATGGAGTATTTTTTATATGTCTTACTTAAGTAAATTTCCATTATATGATATTTTTTATGCCCATAGCTGTGCTATAATGAGGATATGGAAAAAATAGTATTTGTCTGCTTAGGTAATATTTGTCGAAGTCCCATGGCTGAGTTTGTCATGAAGGACTTAGTTGAAAAAGAGGGGAAAAATTTCGAGGTGGAAAGTAGAGCCACATCTAGCTGGGAACACGGGAATCCCATCCATCCAGGAACACGTTCTCTTTTAACTACGTATGGCATCCCATTTGATGCTACCAAAGGGAGCCAACAGATCTCACGGGAAGATTTCCAATATTTTGATCAAATTATTGCAATGGATGAATCTAATAAAGAAAATTTAGAGAAAATGGCTCCTGCAGATCAAAAATATAAAATAAAAATGCTTTTGAATAAATCAGTCCCAGATCCTTGGTACACGGGAGATTTTGAGGAAACTTATCGCTTAGTAAAAGAGGGGTGTTTAAATATTTTAGAAAATAATGGCAATTGATGTTATATGATATGACATAAACCTTTGACAAGAGATAAAACTAGGTTTATAATATGGCCATAGAGTTGAAGTTGAGGAGATGACGGGTGAAAGAACGTGAATTGAGACACTCCCTAGCAGTGCTACCTATTGGTACTGTTATGAAACTAACAGGATTGAGTGCAAGACAAATTCGCTATTATGAGGAACAAGGTTTACTTTTTCCAGAGCGTAACGAAGGTAACCGGCGGATGTACTCTCTTAATGATATTGAGATTGTTTTTGATATTGCTGATTTACTGTCGGAAGGCAATAATATCGCTGATATTAAGCGTATCTATGCTCAAAGACAGAAAAAAGCTATGAAAAATCTCTCTATCAGCGAAGTACATCTTGCTTTAGAACGTGAATTTGCACAGCAAGGACGCTTCGGACATCCAACATCAACTCATTTTAACCAGCCGCGTATGTAAGAAAAACTTACATCAAAGAAATTGAAGCATCGTTTATTCTTAAAAGGAGCCGTATTATGGGAATCACAGCAGCAAACATCCGTCGTGATGTCAAAGAAAAAAATATTAAGTTTCTACGTCTAATGTTTACCGATATTTTAGGAACGCTTAAAAACGTAGAAGTTCCAGCAACTGATGAACAGTTAGACAAACTTTTTGACAACAAGATGATGTTTGATGGCAGTTCAATTGAAGGCTTTGTCCGCATCAATGAATCAGATATGTACCTCTATCCAGATTGGGACACATGGATTATCTTCCCTTGGGGAGATGAGTACGGAAAAGTAGCTGGCGTTATCTGTGATGTTTATACAGCAGAAGGACAACCTTTCCCAGGAGATCCACGTGGCGTATTGAAACGTAATCTTAAAAATATGGAAAAATTAGGCTTTAAAAAATTCAATCTTGGTCCAGAACCTGAATTTTTCCTCTTCAAGCTTGATGAAAATCAAGAACCAACACTGGAAGTAAACGATAAAGGTGGATATTTTGATCTCGCACCGACCGACTTGGCAGGAAATACACGTCGCGAAATCGTAAATGTCCTTACTGACCTTGGTTTTGAAGTAGAAGCAAGCCACCATGAAGTAGCTGTTGGGCAACACGAGATTGACTTCAAGTATGCCGATGCATTGAAAGCTTGTGACAATATTCAAATCTTTAAACTTGTGGTAAAAACAATCGCACGTAAACATGGTTTACACGCAACCTTTATGGCCAAACCTAAGTTTGGTATTAATGGATCTGGTATGCACTGCAACATGTCGCTCTTCACAGAAGATGGGCAAAATGCTTTCTATGATGAAGCAGGTGATATGGGACTTTCGGAAGCTGCAAACTACTTTATTGGCGGTTTGCTCAAGCACGCTTATAACTATACAGCCATCACTAACCCAACAGTTAATAGCTACAAACGTTTAGTGCCCGGATATGAAGCACCAGTTTACATTGCCTGGGCTGGTCGTAACCGCTCACCGCTAATTCGCGTACCAGCATCCCGTGGTATGTCTACACGTGTCGAGCTTCGTTCAGTAGATCCATCAGCCAATCCTTACTTGACAATGGCTGTTCTCCTTGCCTCTGGTCTTGATGGGATTGAAAATAAAATCGCCGCACCAGAAGCTGTTGAAGCGAATATTTATGTAATGACCGAAAGTGAACGTAAAGCACATGGTATTACAGACTTGCCGTCGACTTTACACAATGCTGTGAAGGCACTACGTGAAGATGAAGTAGTAACAGCTGCCTTAGGTGAGCATGTTTTGGTTAACTTTGTGGAAGCTAAAAAAATCGAATGGGCGAGCTATGCACAGTTTGTAAGTCAATGGGAAATCGATAACTATTTGGAACTTTACTAAAAGAGATAAGCATCTTTAAGATGCTTTTTTTGAATTTTTATACTAAAAAGACTAAACTATACATATGGATATAAAAGAAAATTTAAAAAATATTATAGATAAATTAGACTATGGACAGGTTGCAAAACTTGCAATGTTGGAGAGAGGAGCTTATGCAGTATCTGGACCGCAGGAAGCAGCTGCTGATGGTGACCTGTTTGAGGACTTTGCATCCAAATACTTGTCGGAGAATGAAGATTTGACGGTTGTTAATCGCAAAGACCCAGAAGTTGCACTTCAACCAGAAGATTTTGAGGTATTGCTTGGTCAACTAAAAGCTCCTCAACATATCATTTTCGTAGAATGTCTTGAATTAGGTACAACTGAAATTAAGGGCTTTTTGAATGCCTTACTCTCGGCTGGTTTAATCGAAAGTAGCAAGGTAGTTCTCTTGGACTTGCCACAATTAGAATATATGGCATTACGTTCAAGTATGAAAGGAAAAATCGCTATTTAAAGCGATTTTTTTCTTGATATTCTCGGGAACGTTTCATAATTTCTTTATAGATAGAGTGGATAGCTGGCTCGTATTGGAGTTTCTCTGTCCTTTTTTTTATCTTTTCGAGAATAAAGTATTCTCGATCCGCATCGTAGACATTTTTATTTTCTTCTGCCTTAGCTGTGATTACCTCGTCAACCAAGGACATGCGTCTTTCTAAAAGCGCAATAATTTGATCGTCTAGTGCATCAATTTCTTTACGGGTTTTTTCTAAAGTCATATTTTTATTATGACACAAAAGCTTCTGGAGGACAATTTTTAAATAAAAAAAGCAATCTACATTTATTAAAATGAAAAAGTTTGTCTTTCGACTTTAATAATGTTAAATTTTAATAAATAATATTAAGGTTGGAGAAATTATGGATTGGTTTTTTAATCTGGAAGATGAAGAACAAGAATTTATCAAACAATTTATTTTTGCATCGGGTTCTTTGAAAGAGTTGGCCAGGTATTATGGGGTGAGTTATCCTACAGTGCGGTTGCGTGTAGACCGTTTAATTGAGAAAATTGCTCTGAATGATACTAAAAAGGATTCCTTTGAAGTGAGTATTATGCAAATGGTTATTGATGAAAAAGTGAGTCTGAGCAGTGCAAAAGAGATTATAAGAAAACATAGGGAGATTTGAGATGAATCATTTAATGGATATAGCAATAATTGGAGTCATTATCGCATTTCAGACATTTGCGGGATATAGGGAAAATAAGTACTTGGGTGCCATACTTCCGCTTGCTTTCTTGGCCGCTGTAGGTGTTTTCTTATACAGAGGTGCTCTCGGGTTTAATTTTAAAGATATTGTGATGCCCTTTGTTGGACTCTTTGTCTTAATCATGCTGTATGAAGGAGGAAAAGAGTCAAGAAAAAGCAAGATAAATAAAGAGTTAGAGAAAATGAAAGCCAAAGATATTTCAAAAAGAAAATAAGAGATAATTTAACCGCAAGTATTGACTCTATTGTGGGTTAAGTTTATAATTATAAGATGAATAAAAGCGAAAAAATTGAAGGATATGAACTCCTTAACCTACAATTGAAAGGTTTACTTTCAACACAAAACTATACATTGTCAAATCTCTCCAACGCATCAGCTCTTCTTAATGACTTCTTGCCTAATCAAGTCTTTGCAGGGTTTTATTTGTACAACGGCGAACAACTTATTTTAGGTCCTTTTCAAGGTGGGGTTTCTTGTGTCGAAATAAAGTTAGGCGCTGGAGTATGTGGTGAAGCCGCAGAAAAACGCCAAACATTGATTGTTGACAATGTTAAAGAACATAAAAACTATATTTCTTGTGACAGCCGAGCACTGTCAGAAATTGTAGTACCGATTATTAAAGACGGCGAATTAAAAGGAGTTTTAGATTTGGATGCTTCAGAAACTTCCTTTTATGATGATGTCGATCAAAAATATCTTGAAGAATTTTGCCACATTTTGTCAGATATGACTGATTGGAAATTTTTTTGAGCGAGGTAAACAATGAAGGAAACAGTAAATAACTTTATAGCAGATAAATTTGGTACCAGTGAGGTGAAGCCTGTAGGTTTTAATGCTTTGGCTCAACCTAAAGCATTTGCTCAAGATTTGGGTAACTTTGTGTATCAGTTGCACCAATTAGAAGCAACGGGAGCCGAAAGCCCAGCCTTAATGTTGCCGGTCATCGAAGCTGAATTTTTGACACTGTTGGATCAAATGAAAAGAATTGCACCTGTAGAAGGTCTGCGCTTGTATTGGGATAAAGCTTCTAAAAATCCATGGACTAAGCCCGCGGTCGTGTTACATGGGGATTTGAACTTAGATACCGTGTGGAAGATGGCCGACAAATTTTCGGGAGTGGCTGAAACAACAGCTTCCATAGTTGGCGATCCAGCCTGTGATTTGACTATTGCATGGGAAATATTTGATGAGAAACAAAGAAAGATATTTTTCTCCGCCGCTGAAGCCGATAAGGCAACAGTCATCCGCGCTCGCGTTTGGGCTATTTACAAGGCAATGAAAAATTATAACGCTGCCGATATTGATCAGTCCATACTGGCGCGTGATGTTCTTTTCCGAATCAATGAAGAGCTCGGTCTTGGCGCAGAGCCAGACCTTTATTAGAAGGAATGAAAAATGGCTTACCAAGCTTTATATAGAAAATACCGTAGTCAAAGATTTGATGAGATGGTTGGCCAAGAAGTGGTGGCCACAACCTTAAAGAATGCTATCGTTAATGGGCAGATTTCCCACGCTTATCTTTTTAGTGGTCCACGTGGGACAGGAAAAACTTCCGCGGCAAAAATTTTTGCCAAAGCAATTAACTGCCCTAATCAGAAAGAGGGAGAGCCTTGTAACACTTGTGATATTTGTCAAGCTATTACCCAAGGCAGCCTTGAAGATGTGATTGAACTTGATGCTGCTTCGAATAATGGGGTTGACGAAATCCGTGAGATTCGAGATAAATCAACCTATGCAGCCAGTCGCGCAACTTATAAGGTTTATATTATCGATGAGGTTCATATGCTTTCAACGGGAGCATTCAACGCTTTACTGAAAACCTTGGAAGAGCCTACAGATAATGTTGTCTTTGTTTTAGCAACAACTGAGCTTCAAAAAATTCCGGCAACAATTATTAGTCGTGTGCAAAGATTTGCTTTTAAAGCTATCACAACAAATGATATTCGTCAGCACTTAGCAGAAGTTTTAGCTGATGAGAAGATTGAGTTTGAAGATGCGGCACTTGATGTCATTGCAAAATCTGCCGAGGGAGGAATGCGTGATGCCTTGAGTTTATTGGATCAGGCCTTAAGTTTTTCTGATGGCAAGCTTGCAGAGAAGGATGCTCTTTTAGTGACAGGCTCCATTGCCAATGAAGCGCTTGTCTCTTATGTTGCAGCATTGATCGCTTCAGATGGACCAACTGCACTTGATGCTTTGGAGAAAATCTTTCTTGAAGGTAAAAATATGTTACGTTTTACGGAAGATCTCTTAACTTATTTCCGTGATTTGCTTTTGCGGGAAAATAATGAAATCCCACGACCTCGTCTTTACCAATGGATCAATATTGCGATTGAGTCTCTGAAAATTATTAAAGAAACAACACAGAGTAAAATTGCTGCTGATGTGATGACGATGCGTCTTGTAGATGCAGGTGCTTATTCTTCTGCGGAAGATAAGGAAGTTCCGGAAAGTTTGAACCATGAGCTTCAGGCTTTAAAAGCAGAAGTTGCAGAGCTAAAAGCTAAAGTGGCAGAAACGGGCAGCCAAACGGTGGTATCCACTGTCAGTCAAGAAGTTCAAATTAAGCAGCAAGTGAAAACGAAAACAGTCACCGAAAAGTACACTGTAAATCAAGATTTGGTTTTTAAAGCTTTAAAGGAAGCGACCAACGAAGCTCGTCAAGCAGTTTTTGGTGCATGGCCTGAGATTGTTTCCAGCTTTACCAAACCTTCAGACCGTGCCTTAATCAATAATACTGCCCCCGTGGCAGCCTCAAGCAATTTTGTGGTAGTTACTTTTCCTCATGGTAATTTAGCAAAGCGTGTTACGGAAAATGAAAACCTACAATTAACTTTTGGCAATTTAATGTCATCAATATTGGGATTTTCGCCTGAGATTATTGCTTTAGCAGAGCAAGATTGGCAGGCTGTACGTCAAGAGTATGTCTTAAGCCTTAAAAAAGGGGAGCAGCATGTTACAAAAGATACGGAATCTGAGCCAGAAGAAGAAGAAGTTCTTGTAAGTAAGGCCAAAGAATTTTTTGGTGAAAAAGTGAAGATAATCAACGACTAAAAAAACGCCTTATGGCGTTTTTATATTCGTTTTAATCAATATCACGGCTTAAATCAACTTCTTCAAGCGGAATAAGTTTTGTTTTCTTCACGATTTTGTAAGAGAAATATAAAATCAAGAAGAGAGGTAAAGCAAGGTAGGTTGTAATGATGCTTTGCGCATTCATCGTTACGGTAGTAATTTGCCCGATAACGATAATGATTGAAAGAATAAGAGCGATGATTGGCCCAATAGGGAACCATTTAGCATGGTAGCCTAACTCAGAAAGTTTGTGACCTTGTTTAATAAAAGCACGGCGGAAGCGGAAATGACAGATAGCAATTCCAATCCAAGCCAAGAAACCAGATAAACCGGAAGCAGCGACCAAATAGAAATAAATCTCAGTTCCGAAGATACTTGTTAAGAAGGCCAAAAGACCGATGGCAACAGTCGCTAAAATTGCATAAATTGGTACCCCGTTGCTTGTATTTGTTTTAGCGAAGATTTTCGGTGCATGCCCCTCTTTTGCCATACCAAAAAGCATGCGAGAAGCAGCATATAACCAAGAATTGGCAGATGAAATAACCGAGGTTAAGATGACAGCATTCATAACGGATGCAGCAGCAGCTAAGCCAGCACGTTCAAATACCAAGGTAAATGGAGAAACGGTAATGTCGCTTTGGGTTGCTGCACGGAGAAGACTTGGGTCTTTATAGTAAACCAAGGCACCGATTACGAATATTGAGAGGAAATAGAAAATAATAATCCGCCAAAAGACTTGTTTAATCGCTGAGGGTACATTTTTCTCAGGGTTTTCTGACTCGCCGGCTGCGATACCAACGATTTCTGTACCTTGGAAAGAGAAGCCTGCAATCATGAAGACAGCAATCATACCTCCAATACCCCCGACAAAACCATGATTTCCTCCAGCAGAAAGATTGCGTGCCACATCTGGCTTATAACTCATAACTCCAAAAATTGTTGCGAGACCAATCACGATAAAGGCGATAACAGCGATGACTTTAATTGTCGCCATCCAAAATTCTGCTTCACCATAAGCTTTAGCTGAAATGAGGTTAACCAAGAGGATGAGCGCAATCACAATAGTCGACCATATCCATGTGGGCACATGGGGCAACCAGAACTGCATAATAACACCAACTGTAGCTGCCTCAACCGCTACAGTAATTGCTGAGTTAAACCAATAGTTCCATCCCATAGCGAAGCCGAAAGCTTTATCTACATAACGGTCAGCGAAAGAAGCAAAAGAGCCTGATACTGGAAGATAGGAAGCCATTTCACCTAAAGACGTCATAAGGAAGAAAACCATGAGCCCAATGGCGACATAGGCAACTAACGCGCCTAAAGGTCCAGCTTGAGAAATCGTTGCGCCTGATGCAACAAATAGCCCGGTACCAATAGTTCCTCCTAAGGCAATCATTGTTAAGTGACGATGTTTAAGGCCACGTTTAACTTGCGTGGATGGCGTGGCCTCATTATTTGAAGTATTATCCATTACTTCTCTCCTAAATTTATAAATATTAATACAAAAAGCAATCCCTAGAGATTGCTAAACGTCAGAAAGATCTTTCATCCGAATAGCGCATCATGGTCATAGTTAGACCACGACAGTTTAACAGGTATTTCCCGCTAAACCAAGAAAAGTCGGTGAGCATAACTTTTCTTTCGGCAACCGCTCCTGGGCTAAACTTCTCAGCATGCTCTAGCTCTGCTTAGCTTATTATTGGTTGCGACCTCTATCGTTTATTAAGTATTTATGAATATTTTAGATTAATTTGAGAGGGATGTCAAGGACGAGCCTGCTAGATTTGAATAATTATACACGTTGTTGTTTAAAATTACAGATTTTTTTAATGTTTAGCCATTAAAAATCTAGACATTTGTTTTAGAGATTAAAAAGAGTTATAGTATAAGAAGAGATGATTGCGTTTTCATCTCAATTATATCTGGAGGTGGTTTTCAATGACGTTTACCCCAAAATATGTATCTCCAACTTACGCGGGAGAAAAAATAGTATGCGTAACCCGTAGCCAGGAAGGGGAAATCTCCCACTTATACCAGCGCTTTGATAGCCGTTGCAAGTTGCATTTTATCGTGAAAAAGCTTGGCTATTATCAATCGAAAGAAGGTGAGTATCGCTACATTCCAGCTAATGTGCTTGATGTAGTCGCTTAATAATAAAAAATGATGAGAAATCTTCTGCAGAGGCAGAGGGTTATTTTTTATTTTATAATAGAATAAATAAGATAAATCAACTTGCAAAATGTAGCTAAATTTGATAGAATATATACTTGTGAGTAAAAACTCATAACTTACACAGGCTCCAACCTGTGTCATTAGTCCAAAAGGAGGAAAAATCAATGACAAAATACGAAATTCTTTATATTATTCGTCCAAACATTGAAGAAGAAGCAAAGAAAGCCCTCGTTGAACGTTTCGATAGTATCTTGACTGACAACGGTGCTGCTAATCTTGAGTCTAAAGACTGGGAAACACGCAAACTCGCTTACGAAATTCAAGACTTCCGCGAAGGTATCTACCACATCGTAACTCTTGAAGCTGCTACTGATTCAGAAGCTTTGAGCGAATTTGACCGTCTTGCTAAGATTAACGGCGACATTCTTCGTCACATGATCACTAAAGTAGAAGCTTAATTCTAGTTTAGCTGGACAAATTTAAAGGAGAAGCATCATGATTAATAATGTTGTTTTGGTCGGACGCGTTGTGCGTGACCCTGAACTGCGATACACACCGCAAAATACTGCGGTTGCTACATTTACGATTGCTGTTAACCGTCGTTTTAAAAACGCGCAAGGCGAACGTGAAGCTGATTTCATTAACTGTGTCATCTGGCGCCAATCTGCTGAAAACTTGGCAAATTGGGCTAAAAAAGGTGCCTTGATTGGTGTAACAGGTAGTATTCAAGTGCGAAATTATGAGAACAAAGAAGGTCAACGTGTTTACGTGACTGAAGTATTGGCTGATAACTTCCAAATGCTTGAAAGTCGTGCCGCACGTGAAGGTGGCTCTGGTTCATATTCTGCACCACAGCAACAACAATCACAAAATCGTCCTTTTGCTGGCTCTAACAGCTCAGCAGGAAATTCAACACCTGATTTTGGTCGTGATGCAGATCCATTTGGTGGCTCACCAATGGAAATCTCAGATGATGATCTTCCATTCTAATAAGTAAGGCAGCTGTACAAGGCAGTCTATCTGAGCCCTATTCGTTGAGTATAAAAGCGGTATCCGTATTGACTTTTCTACTCAACAACATCATACAATAATATAAGGAGAAACACACTATGGCTTTTCAAAAACGTGGTGGCTTCAAACGCCGTAAAAAAGTTGACTTTATCGCAGCTAACAAAATCGAAGTTGTTGATTATAAAGACACTGAACTCTTAAAACGTTTTATCTCAGAACGTGGTAAAATCTTGCCACGTCGCGTAACTGGTACTTCAGCTAAAAACCAACGTAAAGTGGTTACAGCTATCAAACGCGCACGTGTTATGGCTCTCTTGCCATTCGTAGCTTCTGACGAAAACTAAGAAATAACTAGGCACCTTCGGGTGTTTTTTTGTTACGTGCTTTGATACAATAAGGAGCGTGAATCTCATTATGAAGAATAAAAAATCTGAATATGGTAAAATAAAGCAATGACATGGATTATAATTTTACTTTTCTGCCTTTTGGCTTATGGTCTTTTCGTTGAACCGCATTTGATGCGTGTGCGACAAGTGAAAATTTCAAACACAGCCGGGCTGAAAGTTGCACACTTTACCGATACACATTTTAATTGGCACACACATCCACGCCGCTTTTTTAAATTTTCAAAACACATAGATAAAACACAACCTGACTTGATCTTGTTCACAGGCGACTTATTTGATAAAGTCGATTGGGCGCAAGCGCATGATGTTGATAAGGTAAAAGAAATTTTAGCAAAACTTGAAGCACCATTAGGAAAATTTGCGATTTTGGGTAATCATGATTTTTCGCATGAAGGGGATGCTAACTATATAAGAACTTTTCTAAAGGAAGCAGGTTTTACTGTACTTACTAACCAATCACTCATGTCAGGGACAGTAGCATTAACCGGACTTGATGATTTACGTGAAGGACAACCAAATTTTAGTATGGTCCCTGAGCAAGGAAAGTTTTCGATTTTAATGATTCATGAGCCGGATACGATTTTACAAGTAGAATTTCCTGAAAAATATGATTTAGTCGTTGCAGGACATAGCCATGGTGGGCAGATTCGTCTTGGCAATTTGCGCTTACGTAATGATGGCTCAAAGGTGTATGATTCTGGTCTATACATATTAGGGAAATATACAAAACTTTTTGTCAATGCCGGTATTGGCTTAACCTTTTTACCAATCAGATTTGGTGTTCCTCCAGAAATCGTCTATTATGAAATTTAAAAAGTCTCCAGAATTTTATCTGGAGACTTTTGTTTAACGTTCTTGTGAAGAGATAATGGTTTCTTTACCATTATTATCAACAGCATGGAAATGCCGAGGCCAAGAATTATTAAAAGGGTATTGGAAATCAACTGTAATGGTTAAAGGATTGTGCGGCTGTGAAAATTTCACAGAAAGCAGTCCCTTTTGGTTGAGTAATTCAAAATTGATAAGGGGCTCAAGCGGGATAACGCCTTTTAGCTGATTGTCAATGATGAACCAAAAACTGTCAATGATTTCACCAGGAATACTAGAGACAGTTCCATAGCTTGCATAGCGTCCTTTTGTTTCAGTAAATGCCATTTTGGTCCTCCTTTATCATTAACTTTCTAGTTTAATTTAAACGGGTTTGGCTGATCACTTCTCGAATATTTTCCAAAGTATCTTCGATTGAATCCTGAGCTTTCATCCCGTACATCAAAAAGATGGCATCGAGAAGACTAATTTGAGAAACGGTTGAAGCGACAGCTTCAGGTCGAAAAGATATTTCTTCAGCGATTGAAATAAGTGCCAAGTCGCTTTTTTTCACCAAGGCTGAGTTGGCAAATGACGTAATGGCAATCACAGGAACGTGATTGCTCTTCAAAATATCAACGATTTTCAGTGTATCTTTGTTTTTACCAGTATGTGAAATAACAAAAGCACAGTCTTTTTCGGTCAGTTTAGAAGCCAACATTTGTTGATAATGAAAATCCTGATGATATACCGTTTGCAGTGGCATACGCAAAAATTTATGGTAAGCAATTAAAGCAACGGCATTAGAGCCACCCAGACCAAAAAAACCACATGTTTTGGCGGATAGGAGGATGTTCATAACCTTATCCAAAGTTTCGCTCTCTATCAGCTGCAATGTTGCATTGAGAGAAGAAATATTACTTGTAAAATTCTTGGCAAGAATATCTTTATAGCTATCTTCTGGCGATAGTTCGCTGAAAAAGTTGTCGGATTTAAATTTTTCGGTGCTGTGGATAGCTAACTTTAAATCTTGAAATGAATCAAAACCGATTTTTTTGGCAAAACGCGAAATGGTTGCAGTAGATACTTTAGTATTCTTTGCGAATTCTTGAATGGATAAGCGGGCAGCCGTGTCCATATTTTCAATCAAGTAATTTGAAATGGCTTGATCAGATTTACTGAGATTATCGTAATAAGAGTTGATACGTGTGATGAGAGATTGTGTCATATGCTTTCCAGTCTTGCTTTTATTATATCATAACACAATTTTGAGGTGGAAAATGGGAAATGCTTTTAAAGAGAAAGTTGATTTATTCCTCTTCAAAATCATAGTCTCGTATTGCGCTAGAAATATCACTAAAGTCGAATCCTTTACGGGCTAAGGCTTGGGTGATGCGTTGCTTAAGCTCATAGCCTTCGTATTTTCTACTGTATTTACGGGCACTTTTGTCGAGTTCAGTGTAAAGGAGCTCTAACTCATTTTCTTCATCCACTTCAAGTTCTAGACTTTCAAGAGCTATAGCGCTAATGGCATAGGAAAAACCCTTAGCAGTGAGTCCTTGTGTGATTTTTTGTTTTAGCTGTTGTAGAGTGTGACGACTTGCTTTTTGGCGGACTATCTTTTCCGCAAGAGCGACAGCCACGTCAATTTGTTTTTCTTCATTAAAAACTTGCGCTATACCCTCATCAATAAGTTGCAAATCTAGCCCCTTTAGGTGGAGTTTCTGTTTGATCTGATAAGGACCAGCACTTGCTGTGCGTACTTTTCCCTGGATATAACTTTCGATATAAGCGCGGTCGTTGAGGAGACCATTTTTAGTAAGGTTGTCAATGATCGCTTCGATTTGAATTGGTTGGATATTGTGTTCATAGAGGTACTTTTTGACTTCTGATGATGTCCGAGCCTTGTAGGAGATAAAGTAAAGTGCTAAGGATTTACCTTGCGCAAAATTGTCAAAAGCTAACAGCTGCTCCAGTTCCGCTGTAGAAAAGGCTTTATCCCTCGTCAGCATATATTTTACAACTGTATCCTCACAGACGTAAATTTTATCTTTAGCTTCCTCCCAGTCCTTATATGAAAAAGGCTCTGTTAGTATAACTTTATAAAGCTTTTTGAGTTTTGTGATTTCCTTGATTTTTATCATAACTTTATTATAACAGAGTACCGGATGAAGGAGAAATAGATTTTTTGGATCTAAGAAAAAAGCACTAGCGAATGAACTAGTAGCTTTTTCTAAAGTTGTCTTTGTTTTTTATCTTGGAGTGATTTATTTGATAGCAACTTTTTGTTTTTGAGCCCCAATAATGAGAAGCATAGCAAGGAGGACAATAACAATCCCTGCAAGTGGTGTATAGATAACGCTACTTATCTTCGCTACCTCGCCCCCCGTAAATGAACCCAGTGTAATACCAATGTTGAAAGCTGAAATATTAAAAGCTGAAACAAGAGTGATGTCTTGGGGAGTGAATTTTTCAGCCAGTTGGACAACATAGAGTTGTAAACCAGGCACGTTCATGAAGGCAAATAAACCCAGCAAAAGCGTTGCAAGTAATCCAAGCCACTGAGAAGCCAATAGTGCTGCTATAAAAAGGATAAGCAAACTTGCAGTTAAAGCACCAAACATTTTGAGTAATACAGGTAAAATATTTTTATTTGAGTAATGTCCACCGATAGTATTACCGATTGCTACCGTTATACCGTAAGCGATCAGAACGACAACAACAGTACTTGAACTGAAATTAAAGGTATCCTCTAATAAAGGAGCTAAATAAGTATAAGCAGCAAAGGTACCACCGTAACCAAAAGCAGTAATAAAGAAAGAAGTCATAATGTATTTATTGCGGAAAATTCTCGCAAAACCACTTAAATTTACTTTGCCTGGTATAGGGAGGTTTGTCGGAATTAAAAAGATGCTCGCTAATAATCCAATCAATCCAATTGCGGCAATGAAGATAAAGGACATATGCCATGTAGAATGTTGTCCGATAAAAGTTCCCAAAGGCACGCCGATAAAAGTTGCTACAGTAAGTCCTGTAAACATCAAAGCAATAGCAGAAGCACGTTTTTCAGGACGAACTACATTTGCAGCAATAAGTGTTGACACCGACATAAAGATACCATGTGCTAACGCTGCTAAAATACGTCCAACTAAGAGCAGGAGGAAAGTTGGAGCAAAAGCAGATAAGAGATTACCGCTGATAAAGAGTAGCATAATAGCTAACATTAATGAGCGCCGATTCCATGTGCCTGTAACAATCGTAAGAAGAGGTGCTCCAATAGTCACACCTAAGGCATATAAAGAGACGGTAAGTCCTGCTTGAGATAAATTGATATTAAAAGTGTTCACAATCATCGGCATAAGACCAACACTGATGAATTCTGTTGAACCTATGGCAAAGGCATTAATGGCTAAAGCCAATAAGGTTAGGCTTGGTGAAATTTTTTTCATGAAGGTTTCCTATTTTTTAAAAATTAAATGTTTCTGGATTTGGTCCCACGCGCAGATTTTCATCAAGATTGTTGAGGAGTTCCATATCATCTTGATTTAGAGAGAAATCAAAGATATCACGGTTGGCAAGCATACGTTCTGTTTTGACAGATTTCACGTTAACCAAAATACCTTGCTCTAAATGCCAACGAAGGATAACTTGTGCTGTTGATTTATTGTGTTTCTGAGCAATTGTTTTAATTGTTTCATTGTCTAACAGTTGTCCTTGCATCAATGGTGACCAAGCTTGTACTTTAATATCGTGTGCTTCTAAAAAGTGACGCAGTTCTTTTTGAGTAAGTTTAGGGTGAAGCTCGATTTGATTTACTGCAGGGATAACTTGTGCATAGGTAAAGAGACGCTCTAAGTGATGTTTTTGGAAGTTACTTACACCGATAGCTTTGATACGACCGTCTTTGTAGAGGTCTTCCATAGCTTTCCAAGAAGCTTCAAACCCATAATCAGTACCTGGCCAGTGAATGAGATAAAGATCAAGGTAATCCAGACCTAATTTTTCTAAACTTGTTTCAAAGCTTTGAATGGTTTCCTCATAAGAAAGGTTGCTGCCCCATAGTTTTGATGTGATGAAGAGGTCTTCGCGTGTAAGATTTGTGTCTTCAAGGCCAGCCTTGATCCCCTGTCCTGTGCCTTCTTCGTTACCATAAATTTGGGCGGTATCGATCAAACGATAACCGTTGATGATTCCGTTTTTTACGACTTCAGCAGTTTCCTCATTTGAGATTTGGAAAACGCCTAATCCTAATTCGGGGATATGTGTTGTATTGTTAAGTTTCATTGTCTTTTCTCCTTAGGTTTTCTTTTGACAAAAAATAGTATATAATAAAAATAACTTGTTGAATAGTACCTACTTTTTTGTCATATACATACAAAAAAGTAAGTTTTGTTTGAAATAAAGGATTTAGAAAGGAAATTTTTTTTGGAAAAAACTTATAACATAGGTGTAGAAGCCACAATGGACGTCATTGGTGGAAAATGGAAATCTATCATTTTGTGTAACCTCAGACACCAACCACGCCGTCCAGGGGAACTTAAACGAAGTATTCCAGGAATCAGTCAAAAAATGCTTACACAACAATTACGTGAATTAGAGCTGGATAATATCATTGTCCGCACCGTTTACAATCAAGTGCCGCCAAAAGTTGAATATTCGCTTAGCCCATATGGTGAAAGCTTGAATAACATTTTAGATAATCTTTGTTCTTGGGGGGAAGATCACGTCCGTAATCTCAAAGCTCAAGGAGAAGAAGTCTGCATCTTGGAAGAAGATGAACTTACGGCTGAGAAGATAAGATAGAGGGAAACATGTATACACCAAATTTTAAGAGCATACATCATATCGCTATTATAGGGAGTGATTATGAAAAATCACGACACTTTTATGTAGATATTCTGGGATTTCCAGTAATCAGAGAAAACCATCGTCCGGATAAAGGGGATGTGAAAATCGATCTTCAAATGAATGACAGTACTGAAATAGAGCTCTTCATTAAAATTGATGCCCCTGAGCGTGTCTCCTATCCAGAGGCGAAAGGTTTACGTCATTTGGCAATACAGACCGATAATATTGAAGCAGACATAGCTTATTTATCGGATCAAGGGATTAAAGTTGAAGAACTGCGCGTGGATGAAATTACCAATAAAAAGATGGTTTTCTTCTATGATCCTGATGAATTGCCAATAGAATTACATGAATAGAAAAAAATTCCAGTGAAGGTACTGGGATTTTTCTTTACAATTAGGAGAATCCTTGGATGTTAGTGGTCCAATTATAGGGAAATTATGTTAAAATTGGGATATGATTAATCTGAAAATTGGACAAAAAATCCCACTCAATATCGAGCGTATGGGTATCAATGGCGAAGGAATCGCCTCTTACCATGGGCGCTTGGTATTTGTGCCTTATGCACTGCCTACAGAAGAAATTTTGGCAGAAATTACAGAAAATGCCCGCAATTTTTCACGCGCAAAAGTTGTTAAGATAAATAAAAAGTCAAAATACCGTGTTAAGCCTGAAGATCGTGTTTACCATGAGCTGAGTGGCTCACACATCATGCATCTTGCTTATCCGCAACAATTAGAGTTTAAGCGTGATTTGCTCCGTCAAGCACTTGAAAAATACCGTCCAACAGGTTGGAAGAAGTACGAACTTCTGCCAACACTTGGTATGGAAAATCCTTTGCGTTACCGTAATAAGTTGCAATTCCAAGTGCGCCGTCTAAACAATGGCGATGTCATTGCTGGATTGTACAAAGAAGGCACACACCATTTGGTGAATTTAGAGAATTGCTTGGTTCAAGACGAAGTCATTCAAAATATCGCTAATCGTATCTGCCGTTTGATTGAAAAATACAATTTACCTGTTTATGATGAGCGTAAAGTCATGGGGATTCGCACCATCGTTGCGCGACGCAGCCAAAAAACAGGTGAAGTCCAAATTATTTTCGTGACATCTGCACGCATTAGTCTAGATGGACAAGTTTGGCCTGCCCCACGTGAAGAGCTCTCAAAACGTCAACGCAAAGATTTGGTGAAGATGGATAATATTTTATCTGACTTGACGGAAGAGTTCCAAGAGATTGTTTCTGTATCAGCCAACTTCCATCCGAAGAAAACCAGCGAAATTTATGGTGACCGTACACAGATGCTTTTTGCGGAAAAAGAAACGATTACCGAAGGCGTTTTGGATTATGACTTTGAGTTGTCACCACGTGCTTTTTATCAACTCAATTCAGAACAAGCTAATGTCCTCTATGGTGAAGCTGTACGTGCGCTAAATCCGAAAAAAGATGACCGTGTGATTGATGCCTACTGTGGCGTTGGGACAATCGGTTTTGGTGTGGCCAAGAAAGTAAAATCTGTCCACGGAATGGATATTACGCCAGAATCTATCGCAGATGCTAAAATCAATGCAAAACGTCTTGGCTTTAAAAACTGTCACTATGAAGTAGGTAAGGCGGAGCGTATCATTCCTAACTGGTATAAGTCAGGCCATAGAGCCACAGCCCTTATCGTTGATCCACCGCGTACAGGATTGGATGATGCTTTGTTGGAAACAATCACCACTTATACACCAGAAAAACTGGTTTACGTGTCTTGTAATGTTTCGACTTTAGCAAAAGACTTAGTAATCCTTTCGCAATTTTACAGCATCGAATATATCCAATCTGTCGATATGTTCCCACATACAGCACGTACTGAAGCGGTAGTAAAAATGCGTAAACTTGCCCAACCTTTAGCAGCACCTTTTCGTGCAGAAAAACCCAAGCAAGGATACGACAAGCCACGTAGAAAAAGAAAATAAAATAGGGCGTTTAGTTTGAGCGGAGAGGAAAAGCATGATTTATTTAAGAAAGGCAACCAAAGCGGATGTTATAACCATTATGCCGATTATTGCTCAAGCGCGAGAATTTCTGGGCAAATCCGGGAGTGATCAATGGCAAGCTGAGTATCCTGCACAAAGTGATATTGAAAATTTCATTCAGGAAGATGTCGGTTATGTTTTGATTGTAGATGAAAAAGTTGCAGGCTTTTGTGCGATCATTACTGGCGAAGATACGCAATATACGAAAATTTATAACGGTGAGTGGTTAAATGATAGCTTAGACTATGTCACTGTCCATTGTTTAGCACTGTCTGACCAATACCGTGGTCTGGGTCTGACAAAATATCTTTTTTCAAACATCTTTACTCTGATGCAAGCACGCGGATATAAGGACTTCCGCGTGGATACGCATCCAGCTAATGCAGTGATGCAGGCAGTCTTTGAACGTGAGGGCTTTGAAAAGCGCGGTATGGTTTTCTACGAAGGAGATCGCTTCGCTTATCAACTCCTTTTAGGAGAATGAGATGAATAAAGAAAACTGGCTATCGTTTTGCTTAGCGCTTGGTCCAACTTTTGCAGATACACCTTTTGCAAAGATGGAAAAAGGGCCAGCGACGATTGTAGTGAAGCATCTAAAAAATAAAAAATCTTTTGTCTACATCTCGGAGCGTGAAGGCGAGCTTGTTTTGGCTGTCAAAGGTTTACCTTCAGTCAATGAGGAACTGCGTGAATCTTTTGACTCAATACGCCCAGCCTGGCACATGAATAAAACACACTGGAATGACATTCATTTTGGTGGTGACGTTTCAGAGAAACAAGCGAAACAGATGATTGAGAACAGTTATCATTTAATCAAACCAAAAAGAGAATAAAAATGGAATATAAAGAAAAATTTTTAAAAGATTTTAGTGAGTGGGTGGACCAACAGGTTCAACTTTCAGAAATTGCAATGAAAGCCGCAGAAAAAATTGCGCATGAAGATAAAAAAATTGAAGCAAAAGAAGCAGCTATTCGTTATGAAAGTCGTCTCGATGCCTATCAATTTATTCAAGGGAAATTTGAAAACTATAAAGCAGGTAAAGATTTCCATGAGGTACCAGACTTAGGTACAAAAACTTTTTAAGTAATAAGGAGGGTTTTATGGAATTAAATCCTATGGTTGGTAAACAAGTGCGAGTAACTGCTCTCGCATAAGTTTACCGCTAAGTTAACAATATTCTCACTTAGCGGATAGTTAAGGAGAAAAAATGAAAGCATACGAATACAACAGAATAAAATACCTTACCTTTGATCTCATTAATGTTTATCATTCGGTTAATGAAAAAGCCACAGTAGAAGCAGTTTATGCTCAAACTGTAGCTGAAATAGAAGAGCTCTCGAAAGCAAAAGAAGTCGGGGACTTTTTAGAGAGAATTGCTGACAGTAAAACAACTAAAGAGCAAGCAGAACGAGATTTGCTCCATTTAAAGAATTTAGTTGAACCTTTTGCCTTACCATCTGAAAGTCAGATTAAAAAGATTTTTAGGAAGGTCAAAAAGCTTAAAGTTCCAGCTCAAGCATCTTGGGACATGAAAGAACTCACCTATTTTGCTTGGAATGAAATTTCCAGTCAGCGAAAATATATCGTGACAAGTGACGGACGAGGTTTTTATGGGACGACTTCTGGAAGTATAAAAAATATCTGTGCGATTTGTCAAAAAACAAGCCAAGTGACACAATTTTTAGCAATCACTAAAAGAGGTTCTGATGGTACCTATACTAAGAACGGAACATATATCTGTGTTGATAGTGTGAACTGTAATCGACAAATGCAAAAAATAGAAGGTTTAGAGCATTTCTTAGAAATAATCAAAGAACGCTGAGCGACCTTGCAAAAAACTGACAAATCTGATAGAATAAAAACACTAAATGAGGAGTAACAAGTCTAGTCTTTGAGAGAGAAATCGGTCGCTGTGAGATTTCAGATGAAGCTTGTGAAGGTTGCATTGTGGTCAGTTAAATAAAATTAAGTGTCTGCTTTAAAAAAGGCAGGAATTTAGGTGGTACCGCGCGTGAGCGTCCTATTTTGGATGTTTAGGTGCGGTATTTTTTTATTGACATACTCTTGAACTTCTCCCTCGACATTATTAACTGTTTTCATACCGAAAGGAAAAATAAATGACAGAAGAATTATCAACAAAATTTAATCCTGCTGAAGTCGAAGCAGGGCGCTATGAAAAATGGCTCGAACAAGGTGTTTTTGCCCCTTCAGGTGACAAAAAAGCAAAACCCTATAGTATCGTTATCCCACCACCAAACGTAACAGGGAAGCTTCATTTAGGACATGCTTGGGATACAACCTTGCAAGATATTATCATCCGTCAAAAACGTATGCAAGGTTTCGATACCCTCTGGTTGCCAGGTATGGACCATGCAGGAATTGCAACGCAAGCCAAAGTGGAAGCGCGTTTAGCTGAAGATGGTATTTCCCGTTATGATTTAGGCCGTGAGAAATTCTTAGACAAGGTGTGGGAATGGAAAGACGAATATGCCTCAACCATCAAAGAACAATGGGGTAAAATGGGTATCTCTGTTGATTATAACCGTGAACGTTTTACTCTAGACGAAGGTTTGTCTGCTGCAGTCCGCAAAGTTTTTGTTCAACTTTACAAAAAGGGCTGGATTTACCGTGGTGAGTTTATCATTAACTGGGATCCAAAGGCCATGACTGCGCTCTCTGATATTGAAGTTATCCATAAAGATGTCGAAGGTGCCTTCTATCACATAACTTATCCTTTGGCGGATGGTTCAGGTGCACTTGAAGTAGCGACAACACGTCCAGAAACTTTCTTTGGAGATACTGCTGTTGCTGTTAACCCAGCAGATGAACGTTATGCCAAATACATTGGTCAAAGTGTTATTCTCCCTATCATTAACAAAGAAATTCCTATTGTTGGTGACGAACACGCAGATATGGAAAAAGGGACAGGTGTGGTTAAAATTACCCCTGCCCATGATCCTAACGACTTCTTGGTTGGTCAACGTCATAACTTGCCACAAGTTAATGTAATGAATGCTGACGGTACAATGAACGAGCTCACAGGCGAATTTAATGGTATGGATCGTTTTGAGGCCCGCGAAGCTATCATTAAAAAATTAGATGAGCTCGGCAACTTAGTTAAAGTTGAGAAAATGATGCACTCCGTTGGGCACTCAGAACGTACAGGCGTAATGGTTGAGCCTCGCTTATCGACACAATGGTTCGTTAAGATGGAAGAGTTGGCTAAAAATGCAATCGCAAATCAAAAAACAGAAGATGCGGTTGAGTTTTATCCTCCACGTTTTAACGACACTTTCCTCCAATGGATGGAAAATGTACACGACTGGGTTATTTCACGCCAACTTTGGTGGGGACATCAAATTCCTGCATGGTACAACGAAGCTGGCGAAATGTATGTTGGCGAGGAAGCCCCAGAAGGTGAAGGTTGGGTTCAAGATGAAGACGTACTTGATACATGGTTCTCTTCAGCCTTATGGCCTTTCTCAACTATGGGCTGGCCGGATGAAAAGGCAGAAGACTTCCAACGTTACTTCCCTACATCGACCTTGGTTACGGGCTATGACATCATCTTCTTCTGGGTTTCGCGTATGATTTTCCAATCACTTGAGTTTACAGGAAAAGCACCATTTAATAATGTACTTATCCACGGTTTGATTCGTGATGAAGAGGGACGCAAGATGTCCAAATCTTTGGGGAATGGTATTGACCCAATGGATGTGATTGAAAAATATGGTGCCGATGCTTTGCGTTGGTTCTTGTCCAATGGTTCAGCTCCTGGACAAGATGTGCGTTTCAGCTACGACAAAATGGATGCAGCTTGGAATTTCATCAATAAGATATGGAATGTTTCACGCTATATCCTGATGAATGCAGGAGATATCACAGCAGAAGAAATTTCTACTCATCTTGACCAAGTGGCAGCGAAAACAGCAGGTAATGTTACCGATCGCTGGATTCTCACACGTTTGAACGATACAATTGCGCGTGTTACGGAACAAATGGATAAATTTGAGTTTGGTGTTGCAGGTCATATTCTGTATAATTTCATTTGGGATGAGTTTGCCAACTGGTATCTTGAGTTGACTAAAGAAGTAATGTTTGGCGATGATGAAGCAGAAAAAGACGTCACACGTTCAGTACTTGTGCATGTCCTTGATCAAGTGCTTCGTCTGCTACACCCAATCATGCCTTTCTTCACAGAAGAAATCTTCGAAAAACTTCCGACAGCTGAAGGCAAATCTATTGTGGTGACTGAATATCCAGAAGTACGTCCAGAATTTGATGATGCAGAAGCTGGAGATGGTGTTGCAATGCTTATTGAAATTATTACAGCTGTACGTAATATTCGTGCGGAAGTGAATACGCCTTTATCAAAAGCCGTGCCAATGATGATCAAATCAGACAAAGAAGCCTTCCTGAACAAGGTGGCGCCTTATATCAGACGTTTCACTAATCCAAGCGAGTTAACTATTGCAGCGGATGTGGCAGCACCAGAACAAGCCATGTCATCAGTTGTTACTGGTGCGGAAATCTACCTTCCATTAGCAGGCTTGATTAATATCGAGGAAGAAATTGCTCGTCTCAATAAAGAACTAGACAAATGGCAGAAAGAACTCGATATGGTTAACCGTAAGCTTTCTAATGAAAAATTTGTGGCAAATGCCAAAGCAGAAGTTGTAGATAAAGAACGTGCTAAATTAGCAGACTATCAAGAGAAGTTTGAAAGCACACAAGCCCGTATTGAAGAGTTACAAAAATAGTTTATGAGACGTGGAAAAGTTCCTAATTGTGGGAACTTTTTCTTTTTGGTATAGATAGGTTTACAATATCTTAAATTTTCATTTCTTGTTAAACCTATGGAAAAGTGATAAAATAAACAAAGAAAAAAACTCTAAGGAGAGATATAAGATGGCACATATTAAATTTGACTATTCTAAATTGAAACCATTTGTAGCTGATAAAGAACTTGACGAAATTCAATGGCAAGTTGATGGCGCAGATAAACTTCTTCGTGAAGGAACCGGTGCTGGTTCTGACTTCATCGGTTGGTTAGATCTTCCAGAAGACTATGATAAAGAAGAATTTGCACGCATTCAAAAAGCAGCAAGCAAAATTCAATCTGACTCAGAAGTTCTTATTGTTATCGGTATCGGTGGTTCATACCTTGGTGCCCGCGCTGCAATTGACTTCTTGAACAACAGCTTTGTTAATCTTCAATCAAAAGAAGAACGTAAAGCACCACAAATTCTTTATGCAGGAAATTCAATTTCTTCAAGCTATCTTTCAGACTTGGTAGAATATGTGGCAGATAAAGATTTCTCTGTTAATGTTATCTCTAAATCAGGAACAACAACTGAACCAGCAATTGCTTTCCGTGTCTTTGAAGAACTTTTGGTTAAAAAATATGGCCGTGAAGAAGCAAATAAACGTATCTATGCAACAACAGATAAAGAAAAAGGTGCCGTTAAAGTTAATGCTGATGCAAACAACTGGGATACTTTTGTTGTGCCGGATTCAGTTGGCGGACGTTTTTCAGTTTTGACAGCTGTTGGTCTCTTGCCTATCGCAGCATCAGGTGCTGATATTACAGCTCTTATGGAAGGTGCTAACGCAGCGCGCAAAGAATATACAGCCACAGACGTACGTGAAAATGATGCTTATGCTTATGCAGCGCTTCGTAATATCCTTTACCGCAAAGGTAAACTTTCAGAAATCTTGATTAACTATGAGCCATCATTGCAATACTTCTCAGAATGGTGGAAACAGTTGGCAGGTGAATCTGAAGGCAAAGATCAAAAAGGTATTTATCCAACATCAGCAAACTTCTCAACAGACTTACACTCATTGGGTCAATTTATCCAAGAAGGTACACGTTCTGTATTTGAAACAGCTATTCGTGTTGAAAAACCACGTAAGAACATTAACATTCCTGAACTTGAAGCAGATCTTGATGGTCTTGGCTACTTGCAAGGTAAAGATGTTGACTTTGTCAACAAAAAAGCAGCTGACGGTGTTCTCCTTGCACACACAGATGGTGACGTTCCAAATATGATCGTTACTTTGCCTGAGCAAGATGAATTCACTTTAGGTTACACTATCTACTTCTTTGAGCTTGCAATTGCGATCTCAGGCTACTTGAATGGTATCAATCCATTTGACCAACCAGGTGTTGAAGCTTACAAACGTAACATGTTTGCACTTCTTGGCAAACCAGGATTTGAAGAATTGAGTGCTGAATTGAACGCACGTCTTTAATCAAAAATGAGATAAAAACAAAAACCACAGTACATCATTGAACTGTGGTTTTTTTGATGCTTGTGGGCGAAGAAGATACAGTGTGCTATAATAGAACAATGAGAGTTGTAGCAGGAAATTATGGTGGTAGACCACTGAAAACATTGGCAGGAAAAACAACACGTCCAACGACAGACAAAGTTAAAGGAGCAATTTTTAATATGATTGGTCCATATTTTGAAGGTGGACGAGTTCTGGATTTATTCTCAGGTTCAGGTTCGCTTGCTATAGAAGCTGTATCACGTGGGATGGACAATGCTGTAATGGTTGAAAAAGACCGTTCAGCACAGCTGGTGATTGCAGAAAATATTAAGATGACCAAGGAAGAGAAAAAGTTTCAACTTCTTAAAATGCCAGCAGAACGTGCTTTGGCTAATCTTTCTGGACAGTTCAACTTAGTTTTATTAGACCCACCTTATGCGAAAGAAAGTATTGTTGCTAACCTAGAAGAAATGCAGAAAAAAAACTTGTTGGCAGATGATGCTGTCGTGGTTTGTGAGACGGATAAGGAGGTCACACTTCCGGAAAATATCGGTCACTTGTCGTTAAGTAAAGAAAAAGTATATGGAATTTCAAAGGTAACCATCTATGAAAGATAAAATCGGTTTATTTACGGGCACTTTTGACCCGGTCACAAAAGGCCATCTTGATATCATTGAACGTGCCAGTAAGCTTTTTGATAAGCTTTATATCGGTATTTTTAAAAATGAAGCTAAAAATCCTTTGTTCAGTCTAGAAGAACGTGTAGCTCTAATCGAAACAGCCTTAGCAGATTTACAATTAACCAATGTGTCAGTCATTGCACATGCGAGTGATCTGACAGTAAATATTGCGGAGAAACTTGAGGTAACAGCGCTTGTTCGGTCCGTTCGCAATGCGGCTGATTTAGACTATGAGAAAAATATGATTTACTTTAACCGTGAAATGACAGGGGTCGAAACCATCTTACTGACTGCAAAACCAGAACTCGAAAATATTAGTTCTACCCGAATGCGTGAACTTTATCATTTTGGTCAAGACCTAAGTCGATGGTTACCTACAAATGTTATTGAAACATTGAATGAGAAAAAAGCACATGAAAAATGAAAAAATAAAAAAGCATAAAAAACTAAAGCTATTCTTTGCCATCGCGCTACCGCTTCTTATTGTAGTGGGTTTATTCTTCCCCTTACCTTACTATATCGAGCAGCCAGGAGGAACCATTCCAGTTAACCAAATGGTTGATGTTGCAGGGAAAAAAGACGAACATAAAGGCAACTTTTATTTAACGACAGTTGAAATGGTTCGCGCCAATGCAGCAAGTATGCTTTATTCCAAGTCGAACTCTTTTGCCACTGTTGTGAGTAGTGAAGAGATGACGGGTGGAATGACCAATCAGCAATTTGACTTGGTCAACCAGTTTTATATGCAGACAGCGCAAAACACGGCTATTTATCAGGCCTTTAAGTTGGCAGGGAAACCTTATGAGATGAAGTATCAAGGTGTTTATGTTTTGAGCATCACTGAGGATTCAACCTTTAAAAATGACTTACAACTTTCAGATACGATAACGGCAGTTAATGGACATACTTTCAAATCTTCAACTGAGATGATTGATTATGTATCGCAACAAAAAGTTGGGGATAGCGTTACCATCAAATATACACGTGTGGATGGCAGTAATCATGAAGCCACAGGTAAGTACATTAAGTTGAGTAATGGTAAAACAGGGATTGGTATTGGTTTAGTAGATCATACCCAGGTTGTGACAGACCCTAAAGTTAAAATCGATGCTGGAAGTATTGGCGGGCCAAGTGCTGGTATGATGTTTACCTTGGAAATATATAGCCAAATCACAGGCAAAGATTTACGTCAAGGACGCGAAATTGCAGGTACTGGAACGATCAATGAGGATGGCAGCATCGGGCAAATAGGTGGCGTTGATAAAAAAGTTGCTACAGCAAGTAATGCGGGCGCAAAAATTTTCCTTTGCCCAGATGAAACGGAAGAACAGACAAAGGCTTCTGGTACAACAAATAACTACACAGAAGCGCTTGCGGCAGCTAAAAAGTTGAATACAGATATGAAAATTGTACCTGTAAAGACGATTCAAGATGCGCTAGATTATCTCGAAAAATAAAAAAAGCTGTAAATTACAGCTTTTTTTATGCTTAATATTGATCTTGTAAGAGTGTTTTAAGCTCTGAAATACTTGGCTGGCGTGGATTTCCAGGTGTGCATTGATCATCATAAACAAGGTTTGCAAGCTTATCGAGTTCACGTTCCAAGTGGTTTTTATCAACACCATTTCCTGATAGAGTGACATCGATATCGATGCTGTCCGTCAATTTTTTAATTTCCTTAATAAGTTTGTCTACGAGTTCCGCATCATCTTTACCTGTAAGACCAATATAACGCGCAATTTCAGCGTAATCTTCTTGGGCACGGTAAATCTCATAACGTGGGTATGGTGTACGTTTAACGTTTCCTGTTACAGCGTTAAATTTAATGACGTGAGGCATAGCGATAGCGATAGCTAAACCATGTGGTAATTCAAACTCACCCCCCACTTTGTGGGCTAGGGAGTGATTAATACCGAGAAATGCATTGGCAAAAGCCATACCAGCTAAGGTTGCTGCATTGTGCATATTGGCGCGTGCGACTTGTCCTTCTTTAGAAGGCTTTGATGGGTCGTAGTGATATGAGGTTGTCAAATTATCAAAGATTAACTTAATGGCACGAAGTGATAATGGTTTAGTATAATCCGAAGCCATGACTGAAACATAGGATTCAAGCGCGTGACTGAGGGCATCAATACCTGACCAAGCCACAGTACGTTTTGGCACGGTCATAACAAATTCAGGGTCAACAATAGCTACTTGAGGTGTAAGTTGATAATCAGCTAAAGGATATTTAACATGGGTTTCATCATCGGTGATAACAGCAAAGGGCGTTACTTCAGAACCTGTACCAGAAGTGGTCGGAATACATACCAATTGCGTTTGATCTTGATGCGGGAATTTGACGATACGTTTACGAATATCGATGAATTTTTGCGCCAACTGCTCAAAGAGAGCTTTTAGTGCAACGTCATCATTGAGGTCAACCTCTCCACGAACAGAGTATTCATAAATCAAGCGGCCAATTTTTGCTGCATCAAGTGGAGAACCACCGCCGAGTGCGATAACTGTGTCAGGTTTAAAATCAGCCATTTGTCGAGCAATTTCAATCGCTTGTGAAAGTGTTGGGTCAGGTTTTACAGAACCATATATTGAAGTTTGAACTTGTGTTTCACGAACGGCCAATTGTTCAAGCATGTGGTCGACAAAGCCAAATTGCAACATGCCGTGGTCTGTGACGACAAAAGCACGCTCGATATTAGGCATTTCTTGTAGGTAAGAAATAGAGTTGTTTTCGTAGTAAATTTCTTTTGGCAGACGAACCCATTGTGGGCGATTACGACGACGTGCCACTGTTTTGATATTCAATAGATCATATGTACTCAAATTGTGTGAGATTGAATTTTTCCCCCATGAACCAGTTCCTAAAGTCAGCGATGGACGCATTGCATCAGTATAGATATCACCAACGCCTCCAATAGAATCTGGTTGGTTAACTAAGATACGTGCAGCACCAATAGCATCAGCATATTCTTTCACAAAAGGATCGTCTTGTGCACCTATCTGGATAGCCGCATTATGCCCAGCGCCTTGATAAGCCAAAAGTTTCTGAACGATGGCGGTACCATTTTCGCGTGAGGTAGATTTGTAAATTGACAAAAGCGGGCTAAGCTTTTCAGAAGAGAGAGCTTCACCAATGTTTTTTTCTTCCAATTCAAAGAGAAGAACATCTTTTCCTTCAGGTACTTTTACGCCTGCTTGTTCAGCAATCCATGGGCCAGGACGGCCGGCAACTGGACCAGTTACTCCGAAGCCCTCACCCGCACGCTCAACAAAAACAAATTTTTCGATGGCTGAATAATCTTCCTTTGGAACATTGTAAGCACCGTGAGCTTGAAGTTTTTCGAGGAATTCATCGTAAATTTCTGCAGCAACTACAGCAGAGTTTTCGGTAGCGCAAATCATGCCGTTATCAAAACGTTTAGAAAGTAGCAGGTCTTCAACTGCACGATCCACATTTGCAGTAGCATCAACGAAGACGGCACCATTACCTGCTCCCACTCCTAGTGAAGGATTGCCTGACTTGAGTGCTGCATTAACCATTCCGGGTCCACCTGTAGCTAGAATAGAAGCAATACCGTGGTTTTGGATAAGTGCAGTAGTGTTGTAAAGACTTGGATCTTCGACCCATTGGATAAAGTTCTCAGGTGCCCCAGCTTTTAGGGCAGCTTCGTAGACAATACGTGCGGCATGAGAGGAACAATTTTGGGCTTGAGGATGAAAGGCGAATACGATAGCATTTCGTGTTTTTGCTGTTAAAAGTGATTTGAAAATTGTTGTAGAAGTAGGGTTGGTTGTTGGTACAATTCCTGCAAGCACACCCAAAGGGGCTGCAATTTCTACTGAGCCAGCAACTTTGTTCTCGCTGATTACTCCTACTGTTTTATCATTTTTAATTGAATTATAAACAGATTCTGAAGCAAAGCGGTTTTTAGTATCCTTATCCTCAACGATTCCTCGCCCTGTTTCATTATGAGCTTCGTGCGCAAGTTCCAGGGAATGTTCGCTTGCCGCTAAGGCCATTGCTGCGACAATTTTATCTACTTGCACTTGTGTGTAGCCTTCAAATTGTAAAGTGGCTTGATGTGCTTTTTTGACAAGACCGTCTGTATATTGCTCTGCTTTTTCCGCAAGTACAGCTTTATCAGCGGTTGTTAGTTCTTTTTTGGTATTCTTGCTTGACATATTTAAATTTCTCCTTTGTGAAATTTATCACGTTATTATTTTAACAAACTTTGAAAGTGCTGTCAAATAATATTGTGTAAAACCACACAAACTTTTTTTGATAAAATACTATCTGCATTTTAATGATAAAAAAACCGCCTTAAGGGCGGTTTTCATTAGAGTGTTGGTAAAATACATGTGCCCTCTGGGCTATAAAAATCTTTTTGCTTAAGTGTGAGCATTCCTGTTTTCCTATTACGGCGGAAAAGACTAATATTATCGCTATCTTGATGTGCTACGATAATAAAATCTTCTGTACTGTTGAAATTGAAATCGCGGGGCGTTTCCCCTTCAGTTTTTACAATATCTTCTAAAGTTATCTTTGTCCCTAAGGGGCTCACACTGTAGATGGCGATAGAATTATGTCCACGATTTGAAGCATAAAGAAATGCACCATCGGAAGAAAGACGGAGAGCAGATGCGCTCTTTGTGCCTTCAAAATCTACTGGAAGAGTACTGATTGTTTCCAGTGCAGCAAAGCGTCCTTTTTCTTCATTATAGCTGAGAACAGTTACAGTAGAAGAAAACTCACCAATAGCATAAGCAATCTTACCATTGGGATGGAAAGTAAGATGACGTACTCCAGTACCTGCAGGCATACGATAGAGGCTTACAAGAGAGAGCTTGCCTTCTTCACCAACAACATCGTAAACTGTAATCTCATCTGTACCCAAATCACAAGTAACTAAGCGTCCGTCAGGTGTAAGATCTGTGTAATGCACGTGAGGGCGTTCTTGGCCAGGGTGTACTTTTGATCCCTCGCCTTCATGTTTTACAGTGTCTGTTAAGGTAAGCGACCCATCTTTTTGAATTTTGTAGACACGGATTTCCCCTAAGTGATAATTGGCACCGTAAACAAAACCACGTTTATTATCAACGGCTACATAGCACAGAGGTGCGCCAACACTAGTAACATAGTTGAGAAGCTCTGTTTTACCTCTTTTATAGCTGAGAGCAGCAATACCGCCACCATTTTCATCTGCAGCACAAGTGTAAAGGTGCTGTTTTGTTTTGTCCAAAGCAAAATAAGTAGCATTTTGAACATGAGCAACTTCAGTTAGATTAGAAAGTTCTTCCTTTGCAATATCTAGGTCAAAACTATAAATCCCCTTTGATTCACGCTTAGTGTAACCGCCAACTAGAATTTTTTCACGCATATCTTGGCTCCTTTAACATTTAATATTCGTATAATTATTTTATCATAAATGAGCGTTTTCAGGAAACTAAATCTCTTGGAATTTGCGAAGATAGGACAGCCAACAAAATGACACAACAAGCTCTTGCAATAAGGGAGTGTTTAGTGTATAATAGTACTGTTGTCTATGGGCAATAATTTCACATTTTGACTTGACAGTGTCGTAGTGCACTTGTGTAGCGGCATTGGCTGACAGTTAAAAGAGGAAAAACTATTTTAAAAGGAGACATTAATATGTCAGTTATTTCAATGAAACAACTTCTTGAAGCTGGTGTTCACTTCGGTCACCAAACTCGTCGTTGGAACCCAAAAATGAAACCATACATCTTCACAGAACGTAATGGTATCCACGTTATCGACCTTCAAAAAACAGTTAAACTTGTTGACGATGCTTACAACTATGTACGTAACGCTTCATCTGAAGGTGCTGTAGTACTTTTTGTTGGTACTAAAAAACAAGCTTCAGAAGCTGTTAAAGAAGAAGCACTTCGTGCTGGTCAATACTATGTAAACCACCGTTGGCTTGGTGGTATGCTCACTAACTGGAATACTATCCAAAAACGTGTAGCACGCCTTAAATCAATCAACAAAATGGAAGAAGACGGAACTTTCGAAGTATTGCCTAAGAAAGAAGTTGTTCTTTTGAACAAAGAACGCGAACGTCTTGAAAAATTCATCGGTGGTATCGCTGACATGCCTCGCATCCCAGATGTGATGTACGTTGTTGACCCACACAATGAACAAATCGCTATCCAAGAAGCTCAAAAATTGGGAATCCCAGTTGTAGCAATGGTTGATACAAATGCTGACCCAGATCCAATCGACGTTATTATCCCAGCAAACGATGATGCTATCCGTGCAGTTAAATTGATCACTGCTAAAATGGCTGACGCTATCATCGAAGGTCGTCAAGGCGAAGATTCAGTAGAAGCTGAACTTGCGGTTAAAGATACTGCTGCTTCAGAAGAATCACTTGAAGAACTTGCTGAAATCGTTGAAGGCAAATAATTTGTAATGAATAATACAGGCGAGGCCCTACGCCTCCCTGTTTTTTTATAAAATATAATAATAGGAGAATTATACAATGGCAGTAACAGCAGCTCAAGTAAAAGAATTGCGTGAAAAAACTGGTGCAGGTATCATGGATGCTAAACGTGCACTTGTTGAAACTGATGGAAATATGGAAGCAGCCGCTGAGCTCCTTCGTGAAAAAGGTATTGCGAAAGCTGAGAAAAAAGCTGACCGTATCGCCGCTGAAGGTTTGACAGGTATCGCTGTAAATGGTAATACTGCAGCACTTATCGAATTGAACTCAGAAACAGACTTCGTTGCTAAAAATGAACAATTCGTTGCTATCGTTAAAGAAACAGCTGAACTTATTGCAGAGAAAAAACCTGCAACTAATGAAGAAGCTTTGGCTTTGACAACTGCAGAAGGTATCAGCCTTGAAGATTCTTACACACAAGCTACAGCGACAATTGGTGAAAAAATTTCATTCCGTCGTTTCCAACTTATCGAAAAAACAGATGCGCAAACCTTTGGTGTTTACCAACACAACCAAGGTCGTATCGGTGTAGTTACAGTTGTTGAAGGTGGAGATGCTGAGCTGGCTAAAGCAGTTGCAATGCATATCGCTGCGATGAACCCAACTGTTCTCTCTTACAAAGAGTTGGATGCTGAGTTTGTTCATGATGAGTTAGCTAAATTAAACCACACAATCGATGAAGATAACGAAAGCCGCAAATTGGTAAACAAACCAATGCTTCCACATCTTGCCTACGGATCACGTAGCCAATTGACTGAAGAAGTTCTTGCAAATGCTGAAGCAGAAATGAAAGAAGAACTTTTGGCTGAAGGTAAACCAGAAGCGATCTTGGGTAAAATCATCCCTGGTAAAGTTGCAAAATTCATCATTGATAACACTAAAGTCGACCAAGCCTACACACTTCTTGGACAACTTTATGTTATGGATGACAGCAAAACAGTAGAAGCTTTCCTTGAGTCTAAAGGGGCTAAAGTTGTAGCATTCACACGTTACGAAGTGGGTGAAGGTATCGAGAAAGCAGAAAATAACTTCGCGGCTGAAGTTGCTGAAGCAGCAGGTCTTGCTTAATTATAAAAAAACAGTTCATTAGAGCTGTTTTTTTTATGACTATTTGTGTGAAGCGCTTCTTTTTCATGGTTTTAAACTTATAGTGTGTGTAATCTAAAAAATGTAGAAAAGTGATGTAAAATCAAATATAATGTGCTATAATAAAGAGTGAAACTTTGTATTTAAAAATAAGTTTAAATAAAAAGATAAAATTACCTAAAGTTTTGGAGAGAAGATGTCAAGTACAATAATTATTCTTTTGGGCGTTCTCATAGTGATTGTCGTTGGATTCTATGTATTTTCAATGGTAATGCGTAAGAAAACAGAAAATCGTATTCTTGAGTTGGAAGAGCGCAAAGAGCTGCTTTTTGATTTACCTGTGCAAGAAGAATTAGATGCCGTCAAGAAGATGCATCTCGTTGGACAGTCACAGACCATTTTCCGTGAATGGAACCAAAAATGGATTGATTTGTCATCAGATTCATTTGCTGATTTAGAAAACCATATTTTTGAAGCTGAGCAATTGAATGACTCCTTCCATTTTTTCCGTGCACGTGAGTCTGCTGATGATAGCGAAGCACAAATCGAAGTTATGGAATCTGAAGTCGAAGCGATTCGTGCAGGTGTTGCAGAGTTGGTCGAACAAGAAAAACGTAATTCGACAAAAATTCAAGAATCTCTTGACCTTTATGAAACACTCCGCGATGAAATCACTGATAACCAAGAAAAATATGGTACAGTTATTGACGAAATTAACCGTCACTTAGCAAACATAGAAACAGAATTTTCACAGTTTGTTACGCTTAACTCAACAGGGGATCCGATTGAAGCAGCCGAAGTGTTAGAAACTGCGGAAGAACATACAATTGCTTTGCGTGCAATTACAGAGCAAATCCCAGACTTGCTTGTTGTTGTCGATAAAGAGTTGCCAAAACAAATTGAAGAGTTAGAAGAAACAGTTCATAAGTTCGAAGAGGAAGATTACGTACTTCCTGCAAGTGTTAACCTTGAGAATGAAATGAAAGCTATCCAAGATGATTTGGAGGAAGCTAAAGCCCTTCTTGACAGTTTTGAACTTGAAGCAACGGAAGCCCGTATTTCTTCAATTAATGACCGTATTAACGGTATTTATGACATTTTTGAGCGTGAATATAAAGCACGTCGTAGCGTAGAAAAACGCGTCAATATTCTCCGAAGCTATATCGAACACACACGTGCAAACAACAAAAACCTCTTGTTAGAAATCGACCACACGATGCAGTCATATTTGCTGTCTGACAATGAAAAAGCAGCTGTACGTAGCTACTCTGAACATCTTGATATCCTCGAAGGGGAAGTTGACAGTGTGCTTGAAGCAGTTAAAGAAAAACAAAAACCTTACTCTGCTTTAGGTGGAAATGTAAATTCAATCATTGAAGCTTTGGAAGATATCGAAAAGAACCAAATTAGTATTAGTGAAGGACTTGCTAACTTACGTGAGCAAGAAAAAGTTGCACAAGAAGCTGCTGATCGCTTTGACTCAGAATTACGCATCATCAAGCGTTATGTGGAAAAACGTAACCTTCCAGGTTTACCGAAAGATTATTTAGATCTCTTCTTTGCGACAAGTGAGCGCTTAGAAGCCCTCTTTAAAGAATTAGGTAAAGTACGTATTAATATTGATGTAGTGAACCATCAACTTGACACATCTACTCAAGATATGGAAGCCTTGAAAGATGCAACAGATGATTTAGTAGATCATGCCGTTCTTGCAGAACAGTTGATGCAATATGCTAATCGTTATAAAGCAAGTGATGAACGTATTGCTGGAGCCATTGCTCGAAGCTTACAGCTCTTTGATCGTGCGCGCAACTATGATGGAGCTTTTAACGAAATTTCAAACGCTCTAGAAATGGTTGAACCAGGAGCAGCAGAACGTATTGCAAATGTATACAATAATCACAAAGAAAAACCAGATTATCGTTAATAAAAAGACGTAAGGAAACTTACGTCTTTTTATTTTATATCATTTTAAAATGTCCTTTCCTAACAAGCTCAAGTCTCGAATAAAAGGACAAATGGTTATTGTATGAAATATGTTATAATAGGCCTATGAATGAAACTGAAAATATTATGGAAGAATTGCATTGCATTGGCTGCGGTGCATTGATTCAAACAAAAGATAAAAATGCCTTGGGTTTCCTGCCTGCAGGAGCGCTAGCGAAAAGAGGAGAAGATGACGCACTGTACTGTCAACGTTGCTTCCGCCTTCGTCACTATAATGAAATCGCTGATGTCAGCTTGACAGACGATGATTTTTTGCGCCTTTTGAGCGAAATCGGTGAGCATGATGCGTTAATCGTGAATGTTGTTGACATCTTTGATTTTAATGGCTCCTTGATCCCAAGCTTGCATCGTTTTACGGGCAATAATGACCTTCTCTTAGTAGCCAATAAGAAAGACATTCTGCCGCACTCATTAAAAGTTGGTAAAATGAGCGCTTGGCTCAAGGAGCAAGCAAAGAAAGCTGGTCTCCGTCCTCTTGATGTTCTTGTAACTTCAGCTAAAAATCAAGATGATGTTCGAGAACTCATGGAAAAAATTGAGAAAATGCGTAAAGGTCGTGATGTTTACGTAGTTGGTGTAACGAATGTAGGTAAATCTACATTAATTAATGCCATTATCAAACTTGTCACAGGGGATGACAATGTCATTACCACTAGCCGTTTTCCAGGGACGACTTTAGATAAGATTGAGATTCCTCTTGATGATGATAGCTTGCTTATTGATACACCGGGGATTATTCATCGTGGACAAATGGCGCACTATCTTGAAGCAAAAGACCTGAAACTCGTTTCACCTAAAAAAGAAATCAAGCCTAAAACTTATCAACTTAATGCAGGGCAAACTCTATTTTTAGGGGGGCTTGCACGTTTTGACTATATACAAGGTGAAAAACAAGGGCTTACTGTTTTTTGTGATAATGAGTTAGATATTCATCGTACAAAATTAGAAGGAGCTACTGAATTTTATGAAAAACATGTGGGTGGTTTACTTCAACCGCCACGTGCGAAAAATCTTTCGGACTTTCCAAAACTCATCCGTAAAGAATTTTCTGTCAAAGAAAAATCAGATATTGTCTTCTCTGGTCTAGGATGGATTCGGGTTGCGGAACGTGGCGTTGTGGCAGCATGGGTACCAGAAGGTGTAGACGTAGTTCTGCGTAAGGCATTGGTATAAGTATGATAAATCTAGAAGAAAAACAAGAACGTGTCTTACTCGTTGGCGTAGAGACCTTTGAAAATAGCGAAAATTTTGAAAGCTCGATGCTTGAACTAGCTGAACTCACAAAAACAGCAGGGGGGATTGTGATTGATGCCTTTACACAAAAGCGGGACAAATACGATACTAAATTTCTGATTGGAACCGGCAAGCTTGAACAAATGAGGTGGGCAATTGAAGTCGGAGAAATAGACACGGTCATTTTCAATGACCGTCTGACACCTCGCCAAAATATTAATCTGGAAGAAGCTTTAGGAATCAAAGTTATTGATCGGATGCAATTGATATTGGATATTTTTGCATTGCGGGCGCGGTCTCATGAAGGGATGCTTCAAGTCGAACAAGCTCAGCTTAGCTATTTGTTACCACGCTTGGTCGGCCAAGGTATCATGCTCAGTCGTCAAGGAGGAGGTATCGGCTCCAAAGGTCCTGGTGAAAGTAAACTTGAAACAGACCGTCGTTATATTCGGACACGTATTGAAAATATAGATAAACAGCTCCAAAAAGTTGAAAAAACCCGTGAAACGATTCGGAAAAAGCGTAAAGAAAGCTCTATCTTTAAAATCGGATTGATTGGCTATACGAATGCCGGGAAGTCAAGCATAATGAATGCTTTGACTGAAAAAACGCAATATGAAAAAGATGAACTTTTTGCTACACTAGATGCAACAACCAAGTTGGTAAAAATAAAAGAGGATTTTACAGTCAGTCTTACAGATACAGTTGGTTTTATTCAAGATTTGCCGACGGAGCTGATTAAGGCATTCAAGTCGACTTTAGAAGAGTCGACTCATGTGGATTTACTCATCCATGTCATTGACGCGAGTAATCCCCATCATGAAGTCCATGAAAAAACAGTCCAAAAATTGATGGAAGAAATGGAAATTCAAGGTATTCCTGTGTTAAATGTCTATAATAAGATGGATATTGCTAAGGATTTTGTACCTACTTTGACACCAGCAGTACAGCTTTCGATTAAGTCAGACGAAGGTGTCCAGTGGTTGCGTACGGCAATTTTAGAAAAATTGCATGAGCTCTTTGTTGCTTTTGAGTTAGATTTGCCTTATGCAATGGCTTATAAACTACCTGAACTGAAAAAAATAGCCATGGTCAACGAAGTTGTTGAAGGTGAAACAGCTTATAAAGTTAAAGGGATCATTGCTCCCAGCATGACCTGGAAGCTGGATAATTATTAGAAAAGAGAATTAAAATGGAATTAACTGGAAAACAAAAGCGTTACCTGCGAAGCCTCGCAGTAAATATTCGCCCCATAGTTCAAATCGGAAAATCTGGACTGTCGAACGAAATTCTTACAAGTATTCGCCACGCTGCAGATGCGCGTGAATTAATTAAAGTTAACATCTTACAAAACTCTGATGAAACTGCCAAAGATGTTGCAGCGATGATTGATGAAATGGGGCTCAACGTTGTCCAAATTATCGGACGTAATGTAGTAGTCTTTAAGGTTAGTGATCGTAAAGAAAATCGTAAAATTTCAGAAGATGTAAAAAAGGTATAAGTTATGTCGCTTGAACTTCTAACACCTTTTACTAAGGTGGATCTACAAGAGGAAAATGCTCGTGTTCGCCGTGCCATCGGTCTTTTTTGGGGAAGTTTCAATCCTGTACACATCGCACATTTAACAATCGCTGATCAAGTGCGTCAGCAGCTGAATTTAGAACAAGTTGTGTTTCTTCCGGAACATAATACCGATGGGCATGTTACCCGCATGTTAGAGCTAGCACTGGAAGGAAAAGAAGGTCTTGTATTGAACAAATGCCGCTGCCAAGCAGATGAAGGCATATATGAAACAGTAAAGGCCCTCAAGGAAGAACATCCCGATACAGATTTTTACTTTATCATTGGGGGAGATTTAATCAATAGTTTACCAAGTTGGAAAAATATTGAGCAACTTTTAGAATTAGTACAGCTGGTTGGCGTACGTCGACCACGCTTCCGCGCGGGGACAAGTTATCCTATTTTGTGGGTGGATGTACCGGGAATGGATATCTCTGGTAATATGATACGTGAACAATTTAGCCGAGGGCTTGTTCCAAATTTCTTGTTAGCACCCAAAGTACTTGCTTATATTAAGAAAGAGGGACTTTATGTTTGATTTTTATCCAGAAGTAAACTTGTCAAGAGAAGAACTACTTGCGAAGATAAAAGCTCAAATGTCTGAAAAACGTTTCCAACATATCCTAGGAGTAGAGAAAGCAGCAGTTGCACTTGCTGAAAAATATGATGTAAATGTGCATAAAGCAAGTCTTGCTGCTCTGTTGCATGATTACGCAAAAGAAACAGCAGATGACATCTTTTTAGAACTGATTGAAAAGTATAACTTGAATCCTGATTTGAAAAATTGGGGCAATAACATATGGCATGGTACAGTGGGCATCTATAAAATGCAAGAAGATTTAGGTTTGAAAGATCCCGAAATTCTACATGCAATCGAGGTGCACACTGTAGGGGATGCAGCGATGTCTGACTTAGCAAAAGTACTTTATGTGGCGGACTATATTGAAGAGGGACGTGATTTCCCGGGTGTTATTGAAGCGCGAGCTATCGCGGATTACTCTCTGAATATGGCAGTTGCCTTTGAGACAATGCGACTTATTGATTATCTGGCTGAACTTCGTGTAAAAATTTACCCCCAAAGTATCGAAACATATAACGCATTTATCAAATATCTTAAAAAATAATAATAAAAATAGAAAATAGGAATAAAATGAATTCAAAACAATTACTCGAAACAGTTGTAAAAGCAGCCGATGATAAAAAAGCTTTAGATATTGTAGCACTTGATGTCGCTGCTGTGTCAGGCGTTGCAGATTATTTCGTTGTCCTTGAAGCAATGAATACGCGCCAGATTGATGCGATTGTCGATAATGTTGCTGAAGAAGCGGGTAAACTTGGTGTGCAAGCAGCAGGACATATCGAAGGGGATGCCCGTACAGGATGGGTTTTAGTTGACTTAGGTGACGTGATTGTCAATGTTTTTGACCATGATTCACGCTTGCGTTTTAACTTAGAGAAACTATGGTCAGATGCACCACTTGTTGATATTAATGAATGGATTTCTGAATAAATGACGGCTTCTTATGAGGAATTTGCCCGGGTCTATGATTCCGTAATGGATGAGGAGCTCTATGACTTGTGGTTTGAGTTTAGTCAAAGACATTTTCCAGCAAAAACGCAAAATATCATGGAATTGGCATGTGGTACAGGGATTCTCTCGATAAGATTTAGTCAAGCAGGCTATGAAGTAACCGGTGTTGATTTGTCAGAGGAAATGCTGACCATTGCAGATAAACGTACACGTCAGATGGGGGCAAAAATTACTTTTGCTGCCGGAGATATGCGTGAATTATCAGGAGAAACCACATTTGATGTTGTGACTTGCTATTCGGATTCGCTTTGTTACATGTCGAATGCTTCTGAAGTTCAACGCGTTTTTGATGGTGTTTATAATTCTTTAAATGCGGAAGGTGTGTTTATCTTTGATGTCCATTCGACATATCAAGTGGATTCGGTCTTTCCAGGTTACTCTTATCACGAAAACGATGAAGATTTTGCTTTTCTCTGGGATTCTTTTGTAGGGTATTACCCTCATTCAGTCGTCCATGAATTGACTTTCTTTGTTAAAGATTCCGATGGAAAATTTGTGCGTAAAGATGAAGTACATCAAGAGAGAACGTACCCAATAAAGGAATATTTGACAAGACTTCAAAAATTTTCTAAAGTAGAAGTATATGCTGATTTTGAAGATGAAAAACCTGAAGAAGAAAGCTTACGTTGGTTCTTTGTATGCAAAAAATAATAGGAATTGTTGCTGAGTTCAACCCTTTTCACAATGGACATAAATATTTATTAGATCAGGCAGGCGATGGTATAAAAATCGTTGCCATGTCTGGTAATTTTATGCAAAGGGGTGAACCGGCTCTTTTTGATAAATGGACAAGAGCTGAAATGGCTCTAAAAAATGGTGCAGATATCGTGGTTGAGCTTCCTGTCATGGGAGCTGTCCAAGCTGCTGATTTTTTTGCACAGGCAGCAGTGGATATTCTTGATAAAATGGGGATTGGTGAACTTGTTTTTGGTTCGGAGTCTACCCTTGATTATCAAAAAATCGTGAATCTTTATGAAGAGAAGTCAACCGAAATGGAGAACTTCATTAAAGATTTACCTGATACATTGAGTTATCCCGAAAAAACTCAGATGATGTGGCAGAAATTCTCAGGCTTACATTTTGATGGAAATACACCCAACCATGTCCTGGCTCTTGCTTATGCCAAAGCCAGTGCGGGCAAAGATATAAGACTACAAGCCATTCAGCGTAGTAACGATTTTCATTCTCGTAGTTTATCTGGTGAAATTGCTTCAGCAACAGCTATTAGAGCAAATATCGACCAACAAGATATTTTGAATTTTGTGCCGGAAAATTTAAAACAACTCTATCAGCACCCCAGAGTTTCTTGGGATAATTATTTCACTTTGCTTAAGTATAAGATAATCTCCCATGATTTGAGCCTTATTTTTCAAATGAATACAGAGTTGGAAAGTCGGATAAAAACAGCCATCAAGCAAGTGAATACTGTCGATGAATTGATAGAGGCAGTGCATACAAAACGATATACTAGAGCACGTGTAAGACGGCTTTTGACCTATGTTTTATTGGATATTCCACGTGATTTTCAGTTGCCTCAAAACATTCATGTTTTAGGTTTTACAAAGCAAGGACAACAACATCTGGCTAAAGTGAAGGATAAGCTTGTGACTCGCATTGGAAAAGATTCATGGGACTTACTTACGCAAAAATCAGATGATATTTATCAATTAGGAAATCGTAATTTTAAAGAACAGAACCATGGGCGCAAACCATTGATTTTGTGATATAATATTTAAGAATAAATTGAAAATAGGAGGTGTCCCATGGGACGCAAATGGGCCAATATTGCCGCAAAAAAATCAGCTAAAGACGGAGCGACATCAAAAGTTTATGCAAAATTTGGTGTTGAAATATATGTAGCCGCAAAGCAAGGGGAGCCAGATCCAGAGTCAAATACCGCGCTCAAGTTTGTTATTGAACGTGCGAAACAAGCACAAGTTCCAAAGCATGTTATTGATAAAGCGATTGACAAAGCTAAAGGTGGAGCAGAAGAAGCTTTCGTTTCTGGACGATATGAAGGATTCGGACCGAATGGATCAATGATTATCTGTGAAACGTTAACTTCAAATGTAAACCGTACAATTTCTAATATCCGCACAATTTTCCATAAAAATGGTGGGAATATTGGTGCGGAAGGTTCTGTAGGCTACATGTTCGATAATACAGGTGTGATCGTCTTTGCTGGTGATGATGCTGACGAGATTTTTGAATATTTGATTGAACAAGAAATTGACGTCCGTGATGTTTCTGCGGAAGAAGGACAAATTATTGTTTATACAGAACCTACAGATTTACACAAAGCAATTGCTGCTCTCAAAGAAAAAGGTATTACTGAATTTACAACAACTGAACTTGAGATGATTGCACAGAGCGAAGTTGAACTTTCTGGTGAAGATTTAGAAACCTTCGAAGGTTTGGTAGATGCTTTAGAAGACGACGACGATGTTCAAAAAGTTTATCATAATGTGGATATGTAAATAAAAAGATGGCCAAGTGGCCATTTTTTATTTACATAACGATGTTCTTATCTTAATTAACTGGAAATCACAAAAAAAATAAATGGCGTAAAGCCCAGTAAATGGGGGATAAACCGAACAAAGGTAAAATTTTTTAAAAAAATCACAGTTTATTCTTGACAGAACAAAGTGAGTTTGATAGAATATAATAGTTGTCGCGAGAGAGCGTATCTCTTACGAGAGCGATAGACCTTTGAAAACTGAATAAAGTAGAATGACTATATGCGAGAAGTTAACTTCTTGTATACCAACTGTCAATTCAATAATGAAAGACAAAACAACAGCCAGTTCATTTGATGAACTAAATTTAAATGAGAGTTTGATCCTGGCTCAGGACGAACGCTGGCGGCGTGCCTAATACATGCAAGTCGAGCGATGATTAAAGATAGCTTGCTATTTTTATGAAGAGCGGCGAACGGGTGAGTAACGCGTGGGAAATCTGCCGAGTAGCGGGGGACAACGTTTGGAAACGAACGCTAATACCGCATAACAATGAGAATCGCATGATTCTTATTTGAAAGAAGCAATTGCTTCACTACTTGATGATCCCGCGTTGTATTAGCTAGTTGGTAGTGTAAAGGACTACCAAGGCGATGATACATAGCCGACCTGAGAGGGTGATCGGCCACACTGGGACTGAGACACGGCCCAGACTCCTACGGGAGGCAGCAGTAGGGAATCTTCGGCAATGGGGGCAACCCTGACCGAGCAACGCCGCGTGAGTGAAGAAGGTTTTCGGATCGTAAAACTCTGTTGTTAGAGAAGAACGTTAAGTAGAGTGGAAAATTACTTAAGTGACGGTATCTAACCAGAAAGGGACGGCTAACTACGTGCCAGCAGCCGCGGTAATACGTAGGTCCCAAGCGTTGTCCGGATTTATTGGGCGTAAAGCGAGCGCAGGTGGTTTCTTAAGTCTGATGTAAAAGGCAGTGGCTCAACCATTGTGTGCATTGGAAACTGGGAGACTTGAGTGCAGGAGAGGAGAGTGGAATTCCATGTGTAGCGGTGAAATGCGTAGATATATGGAGGAACACCGGAGGCGAAAGCGGCTCTCTGGCCTGTAACTGACACTGAGGCTCGAAAGCGTGGGGAGCAAACAGGATTAGATACCCTGGTAGTCCACGCCGTAAACGATGAGTGCTAGCTGTAGGGAGCTATAAGTTCTCTGTAGCGCAGCTAACGCATTAAGCACTCCGCCTGGGGAGTACGACCGCAAGGTTGAAACTCAAAGGAATTGACGGGGGCCCGCACAAGCGGTGGAGCATGTGGTTTAATTCGAAGCAACGCGAAGAACCTTACCAGGTCTTGACATACTCGTGCTATCCTTAGAGATAAGGAGTTCCTTCGGGACACGGGATACAGGTGGTGCATGGTTGTCGTCAGCTCGTGTCGTGAGATGTTGGGTTAAGTCCCGCAACGAGCGCAACCCTTATTACTAGTTGCCATCATTAAGTTGGGCACTCTAGTGAGACTGCCGGTGATAAACCGGAGGAAGGTGGGGATGACGTCAAATCATCATGCCCCTTATGACCTGGGCTACACACGTGCTACAATGGATGGTACAACGAGTCGCCAACCCGCGAGGGTGCGCTAATCTCTTAAAACCATTCTCAGTTCGGATTGCAGGCTGCAACTCGCCTGCATGAAGTCGGAATCGCTAGTAATCGCGGATCAGCACGCCGCGGTGAATACGTTCCCGGGCCTTGTACACACCGCCCGTCACACCACGGAAGTTGGGAGTACCCAAAGTAGGTTGCCTAACCGCAAGGAGGGCGCTTCCTAAGGTAAGACCGATGACTGGGGTGAAGTCGTAACAAGGTAGCCGTATCGGAAGGTGCGGCTGGATCACCTCCTTTCTAAGGAATATAAAAAAAGATGTTGTTCTACTTTATTCAGTTTTGAGGGGTCTATAAAGACCAAACAAGCAGTCTTTTGATGCAAGATAGAGAAGATTGCGTTGAGAGAAGGGGCCTTAGCTCAGCTGGGAGAGCGCCTGCTTTGCACGCAGGAGGTCAGCGGTTCGATCCCGCTAGGCTCCATAAGATACGGAAGTATCTTGTCAACGAAGACGTTAAAATAGGAATTGATCATTGAAAACTAAATAACAATATCTTATAACGATAAATAAACCGAGAAATGGTAAAACATTTCTGTAAAGCTGCGAATTATTTTAAATAGTTCGAAAAAACTTATACTTGTTTTAATGGCAAAGTTAATAAGGGCGCACGGTGGATGCCTTGGCATTAAGAGCCGAAGAAGGACGTGACTAACGACGATATTCTAGGGGGAGCAGTAAGTACGCATTGATCCCTAGGTCTCCGAATGGGGAAACCCACTATGTTATGCATAGTATCCGTAAGTGAATACATAGCTTACGAGAAGGTAACGCAGAGAACTGAAACATCTAAGTACCTGCAGGAAGAGAAAGTAAAAACGATTTCCTAAGTAGCGGCGAGCGAACGGGAAACAGGCCAAACCAAGAAGCTTGCTTCTTGGGGTTGTAGGACTGCAACGTGGACTTAAAGTCTATAGAAGAATTACCTGGGAAGGTAAGCCAAAGAGAGTAATAGCCTCGTATTTGAAATAGACTTTATACCTAGCAGTATCCTGAGTAGGGCTGGACACGCGAAATCCAGTTTGAATCCGGGAGGACCATCTCCCAAGCCTAAATACTCCTTAATGACCGATAGTGAACCAGTACCGTGAGGGAAAGGTGAAAAGAACCCCGGGAGGGGAGTGAAATAGCACCTGAAACCGTGTGCCTACAAGAAGTTCGAGCCCGTCAATGGGTGAGAGCGTGCCTTTTGTAGAATGAACCGGCGAGTTACGTTATGATGCGAGGTTAAGCTGAAGAGGCGGAGCCGTAGCGAAAGCGAGTCTGAATAGGGCGCTTTAGTATCATGATGTAGACCCGAAACCTAGTGACCTATCCATGAGCAGGTTGAAGGTGCGGTAAGACGCACTGGAGGACCGAACCAGGACACGTTGAAAAGTGTTTGGATGACTTGTGGATAGCGGAGAAATTCCAAACGAACTGGGAGATAGCTGGTTCTCTCCGAAATAGCTTTAGGGCTAGCGTCGCAATTTAAGTGTATTGGAGGTAGAGCACTGTTTGGATGAGGGGCCCATCTCGGGTTACCAATTTCAGATAAACTCCGAATGCTAATACACATGTGCGGCAGTCAGACTGCGAGTGCTAAGATCCGTAGTCGAAAGGGAAACAGCCCAGACCACCAGCTAAGGTCCCAAAATATATGTTAAGTGGAAAAGGATGTGGGGTTGCACAGACAACTAGGATGTTAGCTCAGAAGCAGCTATCATTCAAAGAGTGCGTAATAGCTCACTAGTCGAGTGACCCTGCGCCGAAAATGTACCGGGGCTAAACATATTACCGAAGCTGTGGATTTAATATTAATTAAATGGTAGGAGAGCGTTGTAATCAGCGATGAAGGTATACCGTGAGGGGTGCTGGAGCGATTACAAGTGAGAATGCCGGTATGAGTAGCGCAAGATAAGTGAGAATCTTATCCACCGTAAGACTAAGGTTTCCAGGGGAAGGCTCGTCCGCCCTGGGTTAGTCGGGACCTAAGGCGAGGCCGAAAGGCGTAGTCGATGGACAACAGGTTGATATTCCTGTACTAGTATTGTTAGTGATGGAGGGACGCAGTAGGCTAAAGGGAGCCAGTTAATGGATTCTGGTCTAAGCAGTGAGGTGTGGAATGTGTCAAATGCATTTTCCTTTAACATTGAGCTGTGATGGGGAAGCAACTACGGTTGCGAAGCCCTTGATGTCACACTGCCAAGAAAATCTTCTAGCGTTAATTCAATACTACCCGTACCGCAAACCGACACAGGTAGTCGAGGCGAGTAGCCTCAGGTGATCGAGAGAACTCTCGTTAAGGAACTCGGCAAAATGACCCCGTAACTTCGGGAGAAGGGGTGCTGTAGAAATACAGCCGCAGTGAAAAGATCCAAGCAACTGTTTATCAAAAACACAGCTCTCTGCTAAACCGCAAGGTGATGTATAGGGGGTGACGCCTGCCCGGTGCTGGAAGGTTAAGAGGAGGGGTTAGCTTAGGCGAAGCTCTGAATTGAAGCCCCAGTAAACGGCGGCCGTAACTATAACGGTCCTAAGGTAGCGAAATTCCTTGTCGGGTAAGTTCCGACCCGCACGAAAGGCGTAATGATTTGGATACTGTCTCAACGAGAGACTCGGTGAAATTTTAGTACCTGTGAAGATGCAGGTTACCCGCGACAGGACGGAAAGACCCCATGGAGCTTTACTGCAGATTGATATTGAGTACCTGTGAAGCATGTACAGGATAGGTAGGAGACTTTGACCTTGGGACGCTAGTTTCAAGTGAGTCGCTGTTGGGATACTACCCTTGCTTCATGGTTGCTCTAACCCACACGCATAATCGGCGTGGGAGACAGTGTCTGTCGGGCAGTTTGACTGGGGCGGTCGCCTCCTAAAGAGTAACGGAGGCGCCCAAAGGTTCCCTCAACATGGTTGGAAATCATGTGTAGAGTGTAAAGGTATAAGGGAGCTTGACTGCGAGAGCTACAACTCGAGCAGGTAGGAAACTAGGGCTTAGTGATCCGGTGGTACCGCATGGAAGGGCCATCGCTCAACGGATAAAAGCTACCCTGGGGATAACAGGCTTATCTCCCCCAAGAGTTCACATCGACGGGGAGGTTTGGCACCTCGATGTCGGCTCGTCGCATCCTGGGGCTGTAGTCGGTCCCAAGGGTTGGGCTGTTCGCCCATTAAAGCGGCACGCGAGCTGGGTTCAGAACGTCGTGAGACAGTTCGGTCCCTATCCGTCGCGGGCGTAGGAAATTTGAGAGGATCTGCCCTTAGTACGAGAGGACCGGGGTGGACTTACCGCTGGTGTACCAGTTGTTCCGCCAGGAGCACCGCTGGGTAGCTATGTAGGGAAGGGATAAGCGCTGAAAGCATCTAAGTGCGAAGCCCACCTCAAGATGAGATTTCCCATTCTTTATGAATTAAGAGCCCTGAGAGATGATCAGGTTGATAGGCTGGAAGTGGAAGTCCTGCGAGGGATGGAGCGGACCAGTACTAATAGCTCGAGGACTTTACCAAGTAATAGAACATATGAGTTCAGCTTTACTTATTTATCAAGAGATTGTTATTTAGTTTTGAGTGTTCAATACATTCAGACCATGATTTGGTATTCATTGCATAGGAGATACACCTGTTCCCATGTCGAACACAGAAGTTAAGTCCTATTACGCCGGAAGTAGTTGGGGGTTGCCCCCTGCGAGATAGGGTAAATGCCAAGTGAAGTAAAGAAGCTACGGCTTCTTTTTTTTTATAAATTTAAGGTATAATAGGAGTTATGGAAAACAAGAAAAATAAATTACTGCTTATTGATGGTTCTTCATTAGCATTCAGGGCTTTTTTCGCCCTCTATAATCAAGTAGATCGTTTTGTGGCTCCGAGTGGCTTACATACCAATGCGATATATGGCTTTCATCTTATGCTTAATAATTTGGTCGAAAGATTAGAACCTAATCATGTTCTGATTGCATTTGATGCAGGAAAAACAACCTTTAGAACGGAAATGTTTTCTGCTTACAAAGATGGGCGAGCACGTACACCAGATGAATTCCGCGAACAATTGCCTTTTATTAAGGAGCTGATTGAAAAGTTAGGCTATAATCATTATGAGCTTAAAAACTATGAAGCAGATGACATTATTGGTACTTTAGATAAAATGGCTGAACTCCCTGAAGCTGGCGATTATGATGTTACAATCGTAACTGGGGATAAGGATTTGATTCAGTTAGTGGACTCAAATACGACAGTCGAAATTTCGAAAAAAGGTGTGGCTGAGTTTGAAAGCTTTACACCGGCTTATTTATTGGAAAAAACGGGCTTAACGCCACAACAGTTTATTGATCTTAAAGGTTTGATGGGTGATAGCTCGGATAATTATCCAGGTGTAACAAAAGTCGGCGAAAAGACGGCTATGAAGTTGCTTCAAGAGTGGGGATCTATTGATAATCTCTATGAGAATATTGATTCACTTAAGAAAAGTAAGATGAAGGAAAATCTTATTGCTGACCGTGAAATGGCCTTTTTATCTCGTACTCTTGCAACGATTGATACGAAATCTCCGATTGAAATTGATCTTGCTGATACTTTGATTAAGCCTGTGGATGCAGCAGAATTGATCAAGTTTTATGATGAGATGGGATTTGCGCAATTCAAAGCTAAACTTGAAACGGCAGAAGCAGATGAAGTTACGCTTAGTTTTGAAGTTGTGGAAGATGCAACAGATATTTTAGTGGACAAAGATGATTTCTTTTATATTGAAATTTTAAATGAGAATTACCACAAAGAAGATATCATTGGGTTTGCTTGGGGAAATGAAGAAAAAGTTTTTGTATCAAAGAATACAGAACTCCTAAAGAATTTCCCTTTTCCTGAAAATACATATGATTTTAAGAAAAATAAAGTTTTGCTTCATCGCTTAGGTATTGAACTACCGAAAGCCAAGTACGACAGTATGTTAGCTAAATATCTTATTTCTACAACAGAAGATAATAAAGTTGAAACTATTGGTCGATTATTTGCTAACAAGTATATATCTACTGATGAAGAAGTTTACGGCAAGGGAGCAAAACGTCGTATTCCTGAAGATGAAATTCTTTTCAAACATTTGGCAGGTAAAATTCATGTCTTAGCTACAACGAAAGCGGTAATGATCCAAAATCTCGAGGAAAATGAACAATATCATCTTTTGACAGAAATGGAACTTCCCTTGGCCAACGTTTTAGCTAAAATGGAAATAGCAGGAATAGCTGCAGAAGTGAGCACCTTAGAAGAAATTGGTGCGGCAAATCAGAAGATGATTGCTGATTTAACTGAAAAAATTTATGAACTTGCAGGTGAGGAATTTAATATTAACTCGCCTAAGCAACTTGGAGTCATTCTTTTTGAAAAATTACAGTTGCCGCATGGGAAAAAAACAAAGACAGGCTATTCAACAGCAGCAGATATTTTAGAAAACTTGGCTCAAGACTATGAACTAGTAGCCAAAATACTCGAATATCGTCAAATATCAAAAATTCAATCCACTTACGTGCAAGGGTTGATTCCGCAAATAGCTGAAGATGGCCGTATACATACACGATATGTTCAAGATTTAACGCAAACAGGTCGTCTCTCCTCGATTGATCCAAATCTGCAGAATATTCCAGTACGCCTAGAAGCTGGACGCTTGATTCGTAAAGCTTTTGTCGCAGCTGAAGATAATATTCTTTTGAGCTCCGACTATTCGCAAATTGAACTTCGGGTTTTGGCACATATGTCTAAAGATGAACATCTTATTGATGCTTTTAATCATGGTGCTGACATTCATAGCAGTACAGCAATGCGTGTTTTCAACATAGACAAGCCTGAAAATGTTACGCCTAACGATCGTCGCAATGCGAAAGCTGTCAATTTTGGTATCTCCTATGGAGAAACAGAATATGGACTCGCTAAACGCTTGAGTATTTCCAATAAGGAAGCAGCAGAGATGATCCAAGCTTACTTTGAGCGTTATCCTGGAGTTGCCAATTATATAGCGGAAACAAAACGTGAAGCCAAGGATAAAGGCTATGTAAGCACGATGTTTAATCGCCGGCGTAAACTGCCAGAAATCAATAATCGCAACTTTATGGTGCGACAAGGTGCAGAACGTCAAGCAATTAATGCCCCGATTCAAGGGTCAGCCGGAGATATCTTGAAAATTGCCATGATTAATCTTGATGCAGCATTGTCAGAAGGCAAGTTTAAAGCCAAATTATTGCTACAAGTTCACGATGAGATTATTCTTGAAGTACCTAAGGAAGAACTTACGGCGGTTCAAAACTTGGTGAAACAAACTATGGAATCTGCAGTAGAGTTAAATGTTCCCTTACTTGCAGATGAAAATACGGGCGACAGCTGGTATGAAGCAAAATAAATTTTTAAAAATAGAAAAAAACACTCTCTAACAATAGAGAGTGTTTTTTAGTAGTTTTGACTGCTTACCGTACGAATTAACCAGATGAAGAAGGCAATAATCGCTAGTGTGAAAAGGAAATGAGTATTGAAGAAGAGAAAGAGTCCGCCCAGAAAAAGTTTTGCAAGGAAGATAAAAAGAAGCAATGGCAAGATGAACTTAGCAAAGCCCTTGAGAAATAGATAAGTGCATAGAATAAAGAATAATAAGAATAGCATAGTCGTTAACCCTCTCGATTTATTTATATCTTTATTATAACATTCTAAAATCTAGGGACAATCAGTCTTTCGAATGAATTTTAAAACTCTCCTTTGTTGTTCGTAAAACTTATGTAGACGAACAGGTGAGGCAAATGTGAAGCTTCAGGAAATTAAAATAGGCAGAAAAATGATATAATAATATGTAACTAAAATTAAGCTATAATCAAAAAATGCTAGGATAAGCTCTCGGAAACGGGAGTTTTCCTGCTTTTTATTTGATTGATAGCGGATACAAGTGAAGGAGAAAAATGAAAAAAGAAAAGTTATGGACGCCAAGTTTTATTATTAATATGCTACTCAATTTTATATATTATTTAGTATTTTATATTCCAACGATTGTTATTGGTACACATGCGATGGCAAAGTATAATGCTTCTGCGGGTACAGCCGGAATTTTGACAGGTCTTTTCATTGTAGGTAGCTTATTTGCACGTCTTTGGGCGGGGAACAACATTGCAAAATGGGGTGTTAAGAAAATGCTCTTTATGGGAACAAGCAATTATTTGCTCTTTGGTTTGGTATACTATCTTGTACCAAGTGTTGAGAGCTTGCTCGTTCTTCGTTTCCTACATGGTATTGGTTTTGGTATAGCAACAACAGCTTCAGGGACTTTAGCAGGAGCAACGGTTCCTTCTTCTCGGCGAGGGGAAGGTATCGGTTATTATGCTTTATCGGTAACGATGTCTTCAGCTATCGGTCCTTTCCTCTCCATGTTTCTTTATGGTAAATATGGTTTTACACTCTTAATTCATCTTTCAAATGTGCTCTTGCTACTTGCACTTATTGGTATCTTCTTTATTAAAGCGCCTCATACAACTGTAGCTAGTTCAGAAAGTATTAAGAAGAAATTTTCTTGGTCAAATTATTTTGAAAAGAAAGCTGTTTCTATTTCTGTAATAGGGATGCTGATAGGTATTGCTTATTCAAGTATTTTGGCATTTATGAATACTTATTCCTCAGAAATTGGGCTTGCAACAGCCGGATCTCTGTTCTTCCTTATTTATGCCTTAGCAATATTGGTTTCACGCCCTGTAACTGGTCGTATCTTTGATATCAAAGGTGATAATTATGTGATGTACCCTGTCTTTATCTTTTTTGCAATTGGCTTGGTACTGATCGGTTGGGCACAGTCTTCAATCATTCTACTGGTGGCAGCTATTTTTATTGGACTGGGTTATGGTTCATTTTCACCTTTTGGTCAAGCTATTGCAATACGTAGCTCAGGCGTTGATCGTTTAGGTGTAGCCACATCGACATTTTTTGGCTTTTTAGATATGGGTGTAGGTTTTGGTCCTTTCATCATGGGGCTTCTCGTTCCATTTTTAGGTTATCGTAATTTGTATTATGCATCAGCAATATTTATCGTTTTAATCATTGTAATCTATTATTTCACCCATGGGAAAAAAGTAAAAAAAGAAGCTCAGTAAGGGCTTCTTTTTAATATGCAGTTTGATTCATGTTTCTCTTCGTATCGATTAAGTTTTGATAATAAGCGATAGTAGACATTTCGATATATGGGGTTGTCCAGAATTTAGCAAGACCTAAAGTAATACCTGAGAGGATATACCATAAGATGAAGCTCAACAAGAAGAGGAAATAATCCCCACGTGAGCCACGCATTACTTGAGCAGAGGCATTGAGCACGCCCCAAATACCAGTATAAGTCCCAGATTCTAATTGGTCAAAAAGAATGTAATCTTTTTGTGACCAACCTAGGCCAAGATAGATAGCAAAAGGGATACCAATAATCGTCACTGTTAAAAGACCAATGAGGAGTGCAGTCACTAAGTGAAGAACAAATATTTTTGTCCAACTGCCGTCTTTAAAAGGAGTAAAGACATTTTTAAAGCGTGGATTTTCTCTTTCCCCACGGTATATTTTAATGTAGTTGAAACGCGCACCCACAGTGATAACATCTATAATGACCGAAATCATGAGGCCAATCAGCCCGCCGATAAGTATTCCTATGAGTATAGAAAGTAATAGTCCTGTTGTAATAGTATTGGCATCAAAATTATTGACTGTATCCATATTGGAATTATAATTTGATTGGTAAGTCATGTTTGTTGAGATAATTCCCCAGAAAATTGGAATTAAGAACAAACGTAATTTGGCACCAAAGTTTTCTCTCAGAGCATCCTTAGCTCTTTCTTTTAAATCTTTAAACTTCATAGTATCCTCCATTTCTTAGAATACCATAAAAGACGGGGCTTCACAACCAAAAACTTTTAGAGAAAGGAGGTTATAGACTGGCTGGGCAAAATTAAAGAAATTTGGTATACTTGTAGAAGTTTAAAGGAGTTTACATGACTGAACATGCAATAAAATACAGACTGATTAAAAAAGAAAAACATACAGGCGCGCGTCTCGGTGAAATTATAACGCCACATGGGACTTTTCCAACACCGATGTTCATGCCTGTAGGAACACAAGCCACGGTTAAGACACAATCCCCAGAAGAACTCAAAGAGATGGGTTCTGGGATTATTCTTGCCAACACCTATCATTTGTGGCTTCGACCAGGCGATGAGCTTGTTGCTCAAGCAGGCGGCTTGCACAAATTTATGAACTGGGATCAGCCTATTTTAACAGATAGTGGTGGCTTCCAAGTCTATTCTTTAGTACAAAACAAGAAAAATATCAGTGAAGAGGGAGTTAAGTTTAAAAGCCATCTCGACGGTCGCGAACTTTTCCTCAATCCAGAAAAAGCGATTTCTATCCAAAATAATTTAGGTTCTGATATCATGATGAGCTTTGATGAATGTCCACCTTTCTATCAACCTTATGATTACGTCAAAGCTTCTGTGGAACGTACATCCCGCTGGGCAGAGCGTGGCCTAAAAGCGCATCAACGCCCACATGATCAAGGACTTTTTGGTATCGTGCAAGGTGCTGGCTTTGAAGATTTACGTCGCCAATCTGCGCATGATCTCGTCAGCATGGATTTCCCTGGTTATTCTATTGGCGGACTTGCTGTAGGTGAGTCTCACGCTGAGATGAATGCCGTACTTGACTTTACAACACCGCTTTTACCAGAAGATAAACCACGTTATTTGATGGGTGTTGGTGCACCTGATAGTTTGATTGACGGTGTCATTCGTGGTGTAGACATGTTTGACTGTGTGCTCCCCACACGTATTGCACGTAATGGTACCGCAATGACAAGTTTCGGCCGTGTGAATATTAAAAATGCTAAATATGAGCTTGACTTCACACCTCTTGATCCAGAATGTGATTGCTATTGCTGCTCAAACTACACTCGTGCTTACTTGCGTCATTTATTCAAGGCTGACGAAACTTTTGGTCTGCGCCTTTTAAGCTACCATAATTTACATTTCTTGATTAACTTGATGACAAATGTTCGTCAAGCTATCATGGATGATAATCTTCTAGAATTCAGAGAAGATTTTTGTGAAAAATACGGCTATAATAAGCCAAATGCTAAGAACTTTTAAAAATAAAAAACAGAGAAAATTTACGTTTTCTCTGTTTTTGTTTAAATCCCTCATAAAAATATAATCCAACATCTAAAAATGGTAAAATAAGGGAAAGATTGTCACCATGATTAAGAGGAGGTTTCTCAGAATGTTAAATATTTTGCAGTATGATCCATACCTAGAACCATATAAGGAGGACTTATCCTACCGCTTATTTGAATTTTCAAGAACGAAGAAGAGATTGCTAGGAATGGAGGGGAAACTTACAGATTTTGCCAATGGTCATAAATATTTTGGCTTTCAACAAGAAAAAGAGTATTGGACTTTCCGTGAATGGGCGCCTCATGCTGAAAAAGCTTTTTTAGTAGGGGACTTTAACGATTGGACAGACAAACATGAACTAAAGGCAGCTTATGGTGGTGTATGGGAAATAGCTGTACCAGGAGATTTACCACTTGGTTCCAAGGTAAAGGTTAAACTTGTTATCAACGGAGCTGAAGTTTATAGAGTGCCTTCTTATGCGCTCTATGCTGTTCAAAATGAACATTTCGAACTGGACGGTGTGATTGTTGCCCCACAATATCAATTTCAGCATTCTTCGCCTCTCTTAGAAGAGGAAGCACCACTTATTTATGAAGCTCATATTGGAATTTCTAGTGAAGAGCATAAAATAAATACTTATCAAGAGTTTACACGGGATGTTTTACCTCGTATTAAGGCAGCGGGCTATAATACGATTCAGCTTATGGCTATTATGGAGCATCCTTTATATGCAAGCTTTGGTTATCAAGTTTCTAACTTTTTTGCAATATCAAGCCGTTTCGGAAAACCTGAAGATTTGATGGCTTTGATTGATACAGCACATGGGATGGGACTTCGTGTTTTATTGGATGTGGTCCATTCACATGCTGTAAAAAATGTTGGAGACGGTCTGAATCTTTTTGATGGAAGTAGTGATCAGTACTTTCATCAAGGCGCGCGTGGCGAACATGCAGCTTGGAACACAAAGTTGTTTAACTATGGTAAAGATGAAGTTATTCACTTTCTTTTATCTAACCTCAAGTTTTGGTTAGAGACTTATCATTTTGATGGTTTCCGCTTTGATGGGGTCACGAGTATGTTGTATCATCATCATGGACTAGGGACAAGCTTTGATAGTTATAAGAAGTATTTTTCAACAGAGACAGACATTGAAGCAGTTGTTTATCTTATGCTGGCTACTGAACTTGTCCATCAAGTGAATCCACAGGCAACACTGATTGCAGAAGATATATCAGCCATGCCAGGAATGGCGCTTCCTATCTCTGAGGGAGGGATTGGTTTTGACTATCGCCTTTCGATGGGGGTGCCGGATTATTGGATTAAGCAATTTAAAGAAAAATCTGATGAGGATCTTGATTTAATACAACTTTGGTGGGAATTAACCACACGACGTCCCGGAGAAAAGAACATTGGCTATGTGGAAAGCCATGATCAGGCTTTGGTTGGAGATAAGACGCTCATGATGTGGCTGGCCAATGAAGCAATCTATGATGCGATGGATATCCATAGTGAGTCAATGGTGGTTGATCGCGCCGTTGCCTTGCATAAAATAGTACGCTTGATTACCTTTAGTTTAGCCGGAGAAGGCTACCTCAACTTTATGGGAAATGAATTTGGTCATCCAGAATGGTTGGATTTTCCAAGAGAAGGCAATCATGATAGCTTTCAACACGCTCGTCGTCAATGGTCTCTCGCAGCAAAGGAGCATTTGCGTTACCAATACCTGCTCAAGTTCGATCATGACATGATTGCTTTAGAAAAAAAATATCACTTTTTGAAACAAAGTGATAGCTTGCAACAATACTGGATAAAAAATGAGAATAAGATTTTAGCTTATCGTAAGGGAAATCTGCTGTTCGTTCTTAATTTCCATCCGACCATGGAACAACGACTCCAGCTCGATGTGGCTAATCCTCCGACATTTCTTCTCGATACAGATGATCAAAAATATGGAGGATTTGGTCCTCGATTAAGCTTTTCTTATCAAAAAGAAGCGGGAAAACTTAAACTTTCATTAGCTGCACGCACAGCGATGGTCTTTCAATTGTAAAAGTTAGAGCGAGCATTGTCTCGCTTTTTTTGTCTACCTGCTTTTCATCAAGAATTTTAGAAATGAAAATTGTATAATAGAAGAATGATTAAAATCGAATTAAAAGCTGGTGAACGTATAGATCAAATCGCGGCATCGAATGTCCAGATTATTCAAAGTCGAGAGGTTTTTTCCTTTTCGATTGATGCTATTCTCCTTGCAAGATTTCCACGCCTTCCAAAAAAAGGAAAAATTGTGGATATGTGTGCGGGAAATGGAGCAGTGGGCCTTTTTGCCAGCTCAATGACTAATGCACATATTACAGAAATTGAATTGCAAGAACGTCTAGCAGAAATGGCACAGCGCTCCATTAAACTAAATGGCTTACAAGAACAAATGACTGTTATCAATGATAACTTGAACAAGTCTTTAGACTATATCAATACCTCAACAGTTGATTTAATTTTTTGTAACCCACCATATTTTAAGCTGGATGAAGCGAGCCATATTAATAATAATCACCATTACACACTTGCACGCCATGAGTTAGCGACAAATCTTGATGAAATTTTTGAAACCAGCAAGCGTCTTTTAAAAACAAATGGTCATTTGGCTCTGGTCCATCGTCCCGATCGTTTTTTTGAGATTATAGATAAAATGAGGGCTCATAATCTGATTCCCAAACGCATTCAGTTTGTTTATCCGAAAGCCAATCAAGCAGCAAATATACTACTGATTGATGCGATTAAAGACGGGAAAGCTGGGGGAGAAGTTTTTCTTCCACCTTTGATTGTACACGGAGAGGATGGCGCTTATACAGAAGAAATTCGCAAAATCTATTATGGTAAAGCATAAACGTTTTAAGATTGATTATGCCAGAGATTATCTGGTATTTTCTTATAAGAAAAAATGTAAAATTTTACAAAAAGAAGATTTTTACGAGAAAATATTTTCAAAATATCTATTCTTATGTTATAGTAGGTATCTATTAAATTTTGGGAGAATTTTATTTAATGAATAAACGAATTTTAACACTTGGTGCACTTGCACTTGCCTCCGTAACTATTCTAGCTGGCTGTCGTGGACGTAATAGTGAATCAGCGGGTGCTGCAACAGACTTAAAGGTAGCACTTGTTCCAAGTACAGGTGGGGTAGATGACCGTTCATTTAATCAATCCGCTTGGGAAGGCCTACAAGAGTGGGGCAAGGAAAACGGTTTGTCACAATCAAAAGGTATCAACTACTTTAACGCAAGTGCTGTTTCTGAATATACAACCAACTTTAACTCCGCTGTTTCGGCAGGTTATGGTTTAGTATTCGGTGTTGGATTCGACCTCCAAGAAGCAACATCGCAGGCAGCAAAAAATAATCCTGATACAAAATTTACAATTATTGATTCAGTGATAAAAGATCAAGACAATGTTGCCTCAGCAACTTTCGCAGATCAAGAAGCAGCTTATCTTGCAGGTGTAGCTGCAGCAAAAACCACCAAAACAGATAAAGTTGGTTTTGTAGGCGGGATGCAATCGGATATTATCACTGCATTTGAAAAAGGTTTCACCGCTGGGGTAAAATCAATTAACCCTGATATAAAAATTGAAGTACAGTACGCGGGTACTTTTACTGATGCAGCCAAAGGCAAAACAATAGCTGCAGCAATGTATGGTTCAGGTAATGATGTTATTTATCAAGCAGCAGGTGGTTCTGGTGCCGGTGTCTTTTCTGAAGCTAAAGCTCTTAATGCTACAAAAAATGAAGCAGATAAAGTGTGGGTTATTGGAGTAGACCAAGATCAAGAGTATCTTGGAAATTATAAATCTAAAGACGGAAAAGATTTGAACTTTGTCTTGGCTTCATCTGTTAAAGAAGTTGGTGTTGCTGTAAAAGATATTGCGAACAAAACCAAGGATGGTAAATTTCCTGGCGGACAAGTTCTTAACTACAACCTAAAAAATGGAGGGGTTAGCCTTGCCAAAGACAACTTGTCAGATAAAACTTGGAAAGAAGTTGAAGTAGCAAAACAAAATATTATTGATGGTAAAGTTACAGTACCGGAAAAATAAAAAAAAACCATCAAGATGGTTTTTTTTGTTTAATAAATCATATCGTAAAGTTCAATCGCTACAAGGTCGATATCATCAAAGATAGCAACATCTTTTTGTTTTGGATATTTGATAGAAAAGGCAGTTTCTTCTGGCACGAAGCTTACAGTTGCAATAACTTCACCTTCGCGCTCAAAGTTGTAAGTTTCTTTTGGATCAGCCGTTTCAATCAAACGATTCAAACGATCCATGATTGCCATCAAATGTGATTTCATTATTTCCTCCAATGCTTATTTTAAGGGACCTTTTAATTGTCCCACAAGCCTTATTTCATATTTTCTTTATCTATTTTAACATAATTCTGTAGATTTTTAGCGAGTTTAGTTGCTTTTTTTGTTAAATATTGCGCCCTAATTTTTTCTCTACGAATAGAACGTTTCATTTGTCTTGACCATCTTTGAGTAACCACATCAAATTCTTCTAAAAAATGCTCAGAATTTTTACGTGCTTGATATTCAACAATGGTGTCTTGATAGAAGTTATAGACTTGTTGTGCGAAGTTTTCTGCAGAAATTTCGTACAATTTTTTAGCAAATTTTTCTTGATCAAGTGTTTGACTTTCTTGTACCGCTGCGACGACCGTATCAACGATTTCTTCATCAGAAGCAAAGAGTCGGCCAAACTCCTTATCATCAATAAGCTCTGTGAGATATGGGTTTACGGTTGCTAAAACACGTGTGCCGGCAGCTAGTGCTTCAAGATAAGTTAAACCTTGCGTTTCAGAAGTTGAGGCTGAAATGAAGAAGTCTGCAGCTTTATAGTAGTAAGCCGTTTTGGTATTTTCTACAGCCCCTGTAAAGACAACGTATTCTTCCATCCCTAGCTCAGCCACTTGATCTTGGAGATTCTTCATATATGGACCATCTCCGACAATGACCAATTTTACAGCAATTTGTTCAACCAACTGTGGCATGGCTGCCACAACTGCTTGAATGTTTTTCTCCGCCGCAATTCGTGAGAGGCTAAGAAGCATTGTTTCATCATCTTTAAGTCCTAAGCTATGACGTAGATCTTGAATCTCCTCGTGAGTAATTTCATCTCGTTTGAAACGAGACAAATCAATCCCTGTAGGAATAATTCGTTTAGGTAAGTCGATACCGTAGCCATTGACAGTATCTAAGACCATTTGGCTGGGGCAAATGATAGCCTCACTACCTCGAAGGAAGTTTTTGATGATATACTTCACCATACTAGGGCGTATCAAATGCCCCTTAGCAATATAATGGACGTAATCCTCATATTTTGTATGTAAAGTATGGATGACAGGAATTTGAAGCTGTTGTGCGACCATTTTTCCTAAGAGCCCCATACCAAACTCTGTTTGTGTGTGGATAATATCAAGCTGGTAAGTTTGTGCAATCTGATAAGCAGCAAAAACTCCCTTGATTACAATCTTACGTTCAGCAAGTGATACAAATGGCACACTTTGGAAACGTATGATATTTTCAGGTTCATGATCGACATCAGCGTGTGGATCTGTTGTAGTAAAGATAAAAACCTGATGTCCGAGTTTTTCTAACTCAATAGTTAAGCTTTGAATACTTGTAGCCACACCACTAATTTGTGGGAAGTAGCTGTCTGTAAAAATTCCGATTCTCATAGTCTTTCTCTTTTATAACTCCAAAGTTTGGCGATAAGCAGCAGCGAGTTCAGCGGCGACATGTTCAATGGCGCGTGTTTGTGCAACTTGATAGCCTTTTTCTGTTTTATCAATTGTGCCGTTCAGTACTTTTTCGAGCTCAGCTACAAAACCATCAACATCTGTGGCTAAACTAGCTGATGTGGTATCGAGCCATCCTTTATAAACTGGTATATCACGTACCACAACATCTTGATGACTGGCCAGTGCTTCTAAAACTACAATACCTTCGGTTTCCTCACGTGAAGGAAAGAAGAAGGCATCAGCAGCAGTCATTGCTCCTTCATAGATGTCTCCTTTGATATAGCCGGGGAAGCGTACATTATCAGGATGGTTCTTTTTAACGATTCGACGTACCCATCCAGGGATGGTCCAAAGGTTTTGATAGCCGAACCAGATGAACTGAACATTTGGCATTTTTTCGGCAACTTTAACGAAATCGTCAATGCCCTTCCGTTTAAAATAAAGTCCGGCACAAATGACCACTTTTTGTTCGTCTTTAATCGTAAAATATTGACGGAAAGCTTCCTCTTTCTCAGATTTAGCTTGATATTTGTTCAAATCAATCCCATTGGAGATGGGCAAGATAGGACAAGTCAAGCCATACCCACGTAAAAGTCCAGCTGAATAGTCTGTAGGCGTAATCACCAAATCAGCTTTACGATAAAAACGCATCAAGTAGCGTTTAAACAGAGGTGCAATTAAGTTAGAACCGATAAATGAATCTCGGAAGTCTTCCTCTGTAGAGTGTCCGTGGAAGATAACTTTTTTTCCAGCTTTTTTGGCTTTTTTGAGCATCCGCCAACTTTGAGGTCCATAAGTATTGAGATGGAGAATATCATAGTCCTCATTGGGATTTTGCGTCCACTCTACTTGCATTAAATCTAATGCTCTTTGTTGATGTTTCATTGCACGACCAATTCCTGAGCGGCTCAAAATTTGTTCGGCTTCTAAATAAAGTAATATTTTCATGCTTATCACTATTTTACCATAATTCTATTAACAAAAAATAAATATTTATTATAATTCCTTATCAAAAAATCCCCTGTTTCAAGGGGATGTAATTTTTTAATTTTGTTTGTCAAAGTTGATATCACTACTTGTTTTATCCAATTTGATATTCGCAGTAGCCTGTTTTCCGTCACGATAATAAGTTACCTTAATCGTATCACCAATTGAAGACTTATAAAGTGTACTTTGAAGGTTCACGCTTGAAGTGATTTCGTCATCATTGATTTTGACAATAACGTCGCCTTGCTTGAGTCCAGCTTTGGCAGCAGGCATTCCTGATTGAACTTCAGCGATAGCAACACCGTTAGTCACGTTTTCAGGAAGGTTAAGTGAAGCTAACATATTTTGGGAAAGACTTGACAAGTTGACCATTTGTACACCGAGAGCAGGTCGAATAACTTTGCCATCTTTTTCCAACTTATTGATAATGTTAACGACATCATTGGCTGGAATCGCAAATCCCATACCTTCTACAGAGACACCACTGCTGCTTGTTCCGCTTGGTGTTGAGGTAATTTTACTTGAGGTAATCCCGATGACTTGTCCTTGAATATTTATGAGTGCACCACCAGAGTTACCGGGGTTAATAGCTGCATCGGTTTGAATAGCGTTAACATTAATTGTTTGGCCTTGGCTGTTTTGCAGTGTAACATTGCGATTTAGACTTGAAACAATTCCTTCTGTTGCTGAGTTTGCATACTCACTTCCAAGGGGAGAACCCACCGCGATAGCGGGCTCACCAACAGTAAGTTTGTCAGAGTTGCCGAATGTTGCTGTTTCTTTGACATACTTAGCATCAATTTTGAGGACAGCTAAATCAGAATAAGCATCAGAACCAACAACTTCAGCAGTAACCTTTTGACCACCAGCCATGAGAACTTCTAGGGAAGAAGCACCTTCAATAACGTGATAGTTGGTGACGATATATGCTGTATTGCCATCCTTTTTGTAAATAACACCAGAACCCTCTCCAGCCAGCTGTGGCGTATTACTCTCATTGCTACTTGTATCGCCTCCGCCGAAAATCTTCTCAAAATCGTTGCTTGAGGACGATTTTTGGTAATTAAGAACGGAAACAACAGTGTTCGAAATTTTCTTGATTGCTTTTGTAGTATCTGTATTTACTTGGACGTTAACTGTACTTACAGAATTGTCCGAAGTGTTGTTAGATGACGGCGTGTTGGTCATATTTTGGTAGATAGCACTACCTCCGAGAGCGATAGCACCTCCGGCTACGCCTGTAATAAGTAATGAGGCGATATTTTTTTTTGCCATAGTACAAGAATCTCCTTTTCCAGTAAGAAATATTTATACACAAGTATAATGTACATTCCTTAAATAATCTTTAATATAATACTTATAATTGCGGGATACTCACATTTATATAATACCTTAAAAGCCACTAAAATGGAAATAGAAAAAGAAGTTTTCCACACTTCTGTGTAAAACTCAATAATAATTGTGAACAAGTGAATAAAATTCACAGCTTTTCCACAAGAATGTGGATAAGTTGTGAAAAATGTTGATAAATCTAGCTTTCATTTTGCTTTCAACTGGGGAAAAAGATAAAATAGAAGAATGAAGATAAAATTAATTGTTGTAGGAAAGCTTAAAGAAAAGTATCTCAAGGATGGCATAGCCGAATACCAAAAGCGTATGCGCACGATGAATCCTGTGGAAATTATTGAGTTGCCGGATGAAAAAATTCCCGACAATGCTTCAGACAAGGAAAAAGAAGCAGTAAAAAATCGAGAAGGTGAAAAAATATTGGCTCGAATTGATGATGGGGATAAGTTGGCAGTTCTTGCCATTCAAGGCAAGCTAATGACCAGTGAGAATCTGGCCGAATTTGTGAAGAACTGTGAAATTTATGGTACGCGTCACTTAGTTTTAGTTATTGGAGGATCTCTGGGGCTATCTGATGCTGTTTATAAACGAAGTGATTTACAATTATCTTTTGGGCGTTTTACTTTACCCCATCAATTAATGCGGCTTGTGCTTATTGAGCAAATTTATCGCGCACAAATGATAAATAGAGGGAGTGCCTATCATAAATGAAAATCATAGAAGACTTTCAGGCCCATGCTGATACAGAAAAGGCAAAGAAGCAAGAAGCTTATTTGCGCAACCAGTTTAAATTTTTAGGGCTTTCAACACCGGTTCGTCGCGAGTTATCAAAAAGTTTCTTAAAGGAAAAAGCTGAAGAAAAGATAATCGATTGGCAACTTGTTGATCGTTTGTGGTCAGAAGAAGAAAGAGAATTTCAATATTTGGCATGTGACTATCTTCGAAAAATGAAGAAGTATCTAAAGACTACAGATTTACCCCAAATTTATCAGCTAGCAACGACAAAATCTTGGTGGGAAACAGTGGATAGTTTGGATGAGTTGGTGGGCACTCTCTTGCTTAGTGGAAAGATAAAATCACAAGATATTTTGAATTGGTCAATAGATGAAAATTTTTGGATTCGTCGTATCGCAATTGATTGTCAGCTTGGTTTTAAAGAAGCGACAGATACAGAACTCCTGTCCTCCGTAATTCGAAATAATCTGGGGTCAAAGGAATTTTTTATTAATAAGGCTATCGGGTGGGCTTTAAGAGATTATTCGAAGACGCATCCAAAATGGGTCGCCCACTTTCTTTCAGAAAATGAAGAAAAACTTGCAAATTTGTCTTTGCGTGAAGCGTCTAAGTATTTATAGACAGCCCTTACAAAATGTGCTATAATAGTCCTATTGTCTGTGGATAATCAATGTTTTAAAGGAGAATTTAATAAATGAATGTTATGTCTTTGATCTTTATGGTTGTTGTTGTAGGTGGGATGATGTTCTTCATGAACCGTAGCCAAAAGAAAGCTCAACAACAACGTCAAGAACAATTGAACTCAATGGTTATTGGCGCAGAAATCGTAACTATTGGTGGTTTACACGGTGTCTTGAGTGGTATGAATGAAGCTGATGCAACGATCGAATTAGATTGTGAAGGCGTTATTTTAACTTTTGATCGTGCAGCTGTTAAAACAGTAAAAAACAATACTGTTGCAGCACCAACAGTTTCTGAAACAACAGTTGTTGAAGAAACTAAAAAAGAAGATAACCCAATCGAAGAATAAGCAGTAAAAGATAAGTTTAAAAGCCTATCACTCGTGATAGGTTTTTTGTTTTTCGAAAACACCATGATTGTATTGTAAAAAACAGGTCTTTTTCTCTTTAGAGAGCCATTACTGCAGTGACTTCAGAGCAAAATGTATCGAATTTACCTGTGTTTTTATCCAAAATATGATAAAATGGGAGTACTAACTGTGAGGTGCTATGTTTAATAACTTAAAAAATAACTCGCAAGAGCAAATTCCAGTGCCACGGCATATTGGAATAATTATGGATGGAAATGGCCGTTGGGCTAAAAGTCAAGGGAAACCAAGAATTTTTGGTCATAAGGCCGGAATGGATGCCCTAAAGACGGCAGCTATCCACGGACAAAGACGTGGTGTAAAGGTAATGACTGTTTATGCTTTTTCGACAGAAAACTGGTCTCGTCCTATGGATGAGGTCAAGTTTATCATGAGTTTGCCCATTGATTTTTATAGTAAATATCTTCCAATTCTTAATGAAGAAAATATCCAAATTCGGATGATTGGTGAGCGCGAAGGTTTACCGAAAGCAACTTTAAATTCAATTGACCGTGCAGCTGCTGAAACAGCCAATAATACAGGAATGATTCTTAACTTTGCCATGAATTATGGCGGACGTCGGGATATCCTTTTGGCTGTTCAAGAGTTGGCAAAAAGTGGCAAAGATTTGGCGGAAATTACAGAAGAAGAACTTTCTGCTCATTTACAGACAGCAATTTTACCTGAAGATTTACGGGATCCTGATTTGATTGTCCGAACATCAGGGGAATTACGTTTGTCTAACTTTTTACCTTGGCAGGCTGCCTACAGTGAGCTTTATTTTACAGACGTAGCTTGGCCAGATTTTGATGAAGCAGCTTTAGATGCTGCTATTTTAGAGTTTCAAAAACGTGATCGCAGATATGGAGGAGTAAAATGATAAAGCGTATAATCACTGCTATTATCGGAGGAGCCGTTTTTATTGGCCTAATGTTGGCAGGCGGTGCCTATTTTCAAATTTTAATAGCATTGTTGGTTATTATAGCGATGAATGAACTGTTCAAGATGCACAAACTACAATTGATGTCTTTTGAAGGAATATTATCAACTATGGCGGCCTTATGCTTGGCTTTGCCGATTGGAAAATATTTCTTTGGCATGGATGTTGAAGGAAGTACTCTTCTCTTCATGCTTTGTTTATTTGGCATGTTGACCGCTATGGTTTTTTCCAAAGGTTCATATAGTTTCGAAGATATTGGCTTTCCTTTTCTCTCAGCCTTTTATGTAGGTATTGGCTTTCAAAGCTTACTCTTGGCACGTGAAAGTGGATTAGCTGTCGTCTTCTTGGCTTTATTTATTGTTTGGTCTACAGATATTGGGGCATACTTTGTCGGGAAATCAATTGGGAAACGAAAATTAATCCCCGATGTTTCACCAAATAAGACGGTAGAAGGTTCTATTGGAGGTATCTTATCTGCAGTAGTCGTTGCAATTTTGATGTTTATTTTTTATAAAAATGACTTGCCTCAAATCGGCTTCGTAAAACTTGTTCTCTTTACCATTGTCTTTTCTATCGTAGGACAAATTGGTGACTTGGTAGAGTCAAGCATCAAACGTCATTATGGGGTAAAAGATTCAGGGAAACTTTTACCGGGACATGGAGGCGTGCTTGATCGCTTTGATAATTTAATCTTTGTCTTCCCAATTATGCATTTATTAGGCTTGTTCTAAGCCTTGAGGTAAAATAATACGAAATAAAAATACTCTCACTTCACATTTTATTACGCTTTAGGTAAAATAGAGTGTTAAGGAGGGTTTTGTTTCAAAGAAAATAAGAAATAAATACACCTTTAAAGTTATTCGCTCACAAGCTGATGAAAAGCTAGAAGATTAAGGGAGGATCTTTATTGATTCAAACATTGGTAACATTTATCATTGTCTTTGGTATTATTGTTGTTGTACATGAGTATGGTCATCTGTTCTTTGCTAAGCGCGCGGGGATTTTAGTCCGCGAGTTTTCCATTGGAATGGGCCCCAAAATTTTTGCACATCAAGCCAAAGATGGTACGTTTTATAGCATTCGTATACTTCCTCTTGGAGGTTATGTCCGCATGGCGGGCTGGGGCGATGATACAACGGAAATAAAAAAAGGAACCCCGGCATCTTTGATGATTGTTGAAAATCAGGTGGTTAAAATTAATCTTTCTGAGCGGGTGACTTTGGAAAATAGTGTCCCCATGCTGGTCACTGAATACGATTTTGAAGAAGCACTTTTCATCGAAGGAGAAGTTTTTGGTGAAACAAAACGTTATTCAGTTGACCATGATGCAACAATTATCGAAGCGGATGGCACGGAACTTCGTATCGCTCCACGCGACGTACAATATCAAAGTGCCAGCGTTCTCGGCAAGATTTTAACAAATTTTGCTGGTCCTTTAAATAACTTTATTTTAGGGATTATAGCTTTTATTATCATCACTTTTATGCAAGGTGGTGTACCTTCTAATACAAATCAAATCGGACAAGTCCAATCTGGCACCCCTGCTTATTCGGCAGGTTTACAGTCAAAGGATAAAATCCAAGCAGTCAATGGTGAAAAAACCAATAACTGGGAAGAAGTTGTCCAAAGGATCGGTGCAAATGATGGCAGTGAAATCAAGCTGGATATCGAACGTGCAGGTGCGACGAAGACACTGGAGCTCAAGCCAGAAAAAATTGACGGAAGATACCGCATTGGTATCACTCAAACAATCAAAACTGGCTTTTTAGATAAGCTAACGGGTGGCTTTACTCAGGCTGCTAACGCAACAACGTTGATATTTAAAGCTTTAGGTAACCTCATTGCACAGCCAAGTCTTGATAAACTTGGTGGACCCGTTGCCATTTATGATTTAAGTGGGCAAGCAGCCCGAGAAGGTCTATTATCTGTTATCGCTTTACTTGCCATGCTCTCAATTAATCTGGGAATCGTAAATTTAATCCCAATCCCCGTCCTTGACGGAGGGAAAATTGTCCTCAATATTGTTGAGGCCCTACGAGGCAAACCACTTTCACAAGAAAAAGAAGGAATCTTAACACTTGTTGGTCTTGTCTTTATGGTGGTCTTGATGATTGCTGTGACTTGGAATGATATCCTCCGAGCCTTTATTAGATAAGAAACGAAAAATTTAAGGAATAAAATATGAAACAATCAAAAATGCTTATACCAACGCTTCGCGAAATGCCAAGCGATGCACAAGTTATCTCACATGCTCTTTTAGTTCGTGCGGGATATGTCCGTCAAATCTCTGCAGGTATTTACGCTTACTTGCCATTGGCAAATCGTGTGCTTGAAAAACTTAAAACAATCATGCGCGAAGAATTTGAAGAAATCGGTGCAGTAGAACTCTTGGCTCCTGCACTTTTGACAGCAGATCTCTGGCGTGAATCAGGACGTTACGATACTTATGGGGAAGATCTCTACAAGTTGAAAAACCGCGATCATTCCGACTTTATCCTAGGTCCTACACATGAAGAAACAATGACGGCCCTGGTACGTGATGAAGTTACTTCATATAAAAAACTTCCTTTAAACGTTTACCAAATTCAATCGAAATATCGTGATGAAAAACGTCCACGTTATGGGTTGCTCCGCGGTCGTGAATTCATCATGAAAGACGGTTATAGTTTCCATGCGGACTATGAAAGTCTTGATGAAACTTACAACGACTACAAGCGTGCTTATGAAAAAATCTTTAGTCGTGCGGGTCTTGATTTCAAAGCAATCATTGGTGACGGTGGTGCAATGGGCGGTAAAGATAGTCAAGAGTTTATGGCTATCACAGCTGATCGCACGGATCTGGAAAAATGGTTGGTTCTTGGAAATTCTATTGAATCAATTGACGAAATTCCAAACACAGTCATTGAGCAAATCCAAGAAGAACTTGCCAAATGGCTTGTTGCAGGTGAAGACACAGTCGTTTATGCTGACGGTGGTGACTATTCTGCTAACTTGGAAATGGCAACAAACAAGTTTGAAAATATCGCTAGCTATACGGAAACTTTAGAGCTTGAAAAAGTTGCAACACCTGACGCGAAGACAATCGATGAAGTTGCTGCCTTTTTAGAAGCTGACGTTGCTGAAACGATTAAAACACTTGTTTTCCGTGCTGATGAAGAGTTAGTTGTAGTACTGATGCACGGTAATGATGAGTTGAATGAAGTCAAACTCCAAAACTACTTAGGTGCAAGTTCTGTCGAACCTGCCACAGAAGCAGATGTTGAAAACTTAGCTGGTGCTCACTTTGGTTCACTTGGTCCTATCGGTTTGAAAGACGTTAAGATTATTGCTGACCGTGAAGTTCAAGCGGTTAAGAATGCTATCATCGGAGCAAATGAAGATGGTTTCCACTATCGTAATGCTAATTTTGGTCGTGACTTTGAAGTAGACGAATTTGTTGATTTACGTACGGTTAACGAAGGCGAAATGTCTCCTGACGGTCGTGGCACACTTAAGTTTGCGCGTGGTATTGAGATTGGACACATCTTTAAATTAGGCACACGCTACTCAGATTCAATGGGCGCTAACGTTCTTGACAAAAATGGTAAGGCAGTGCCGATCGTTATGGGTTGTTATGGTATCGGCGTGAGCCGTTTGCTTTCAGCAATTCTTGAACAATTTGCCCGCATTTACGTAGAGAAAACACCACGTGAAGAGTACAAATTCAGCTGGTCAATCAACTTCCCTAAAGAGCTTGCACCATTTGATATTCACTTGGTACCAGTCAATACAAAAGATGAAGAAGCGATGGCTGTAACAGCTGAACTAGAAACTGCCCTTCGTGGTAAAGGCTATCAAGTTCTTGTGGATGACCGCAATGAACGTGCAGGAGTTAAATTCGCAGACAGTGATTTGATTGGCTTACCTGTTCGTGTAACGATCGGTAAAAAAGCAAGTGAAGGTATCGTTGAAGTCAAAATTCGCGCAACAGGTGAAGTTGTTGAAATCAATAAAGAAGAACTTGTCAATACGATTGAAATTTTGACGAAATAAGATATCACAGATTAAGCCTCTAAAACTTATCTGGTAAGTTTTTAAAGTATAAATGAAAAGATTGAGATTGGAATTGTCTCAATCTTTTTTATATCTTTTCTTGAAAGGAAAAGATTATGTTACAATTTCTTTAAATAATTTAATAAAATATTAAGAGCAAAAATATATTTAGAGGAAGTTCCTCTTATTCTATTAAGAAATTAAGCAAAGATTATCATGGGAAAAAATAAAGTTAATACTGAAAGGCTTGCAAAGCGATGTAAAATACCTAAAATAATTCTGGCCTATATCTGGTATATTTGTACTAAAAAATGAATTTACTATTAGGTGTATTAAGTTGATGAAATTAAATAAAATAACAACTTTATGGCTTAATAGTAACGATCGGCTTTATTATTTTGCTGTTAATTATCCTTTATAAACTCTTTAAAAGAACTTATAATATCCCAAAGGTGAGGTGTAATATTATGAAATTATTTTTTTGGGGTTTAGCATTTATGCTAGGCACCAATTTTTTGAGGAGATTTGTGCAATGGGGGCTTGTGGCTTTCCTCGAATTTCCCCTCAATCTGACGACAGAATTATTAAGTCTAGCCATTTCAGGTCTTTTCTTATTAGCAGTTTTTATGCTTGGACCTCGGAAAATTGACATCCTAAAGTTAATTTTTTTATCATTTTTATTGCTCACCCATTTTTTCAGTCAGCTTTTCAATCACATGCTTGTGTCTGGTTTTGATTTTCCTGACACTCTAGCTATAGACTTGTTAAGTTTTGCTCTCCCCGCTCTTATCTTTGGAATACTTTTTGCTATCCTAAGGCGAAAGGCTGATGTTTTTAAGTGAAATTTACGTGTTTTTTCTAAAATTAAAAAGGCTGACATCACTTTCAGCCTTTTTAACTTCATAATAATTTCCGATAAAAAGCACAGATGTTGCTTTTTTGTTATAATGGAGGATACAGAAAAAATAGAGATATGCGGAGAAAAAATGGAAAATCTTTTTGAAAAACTGATGGATCAAATAAAAATGCCAAACCAAATTCGCGAATCGGCTCTTTTTTCCAGTGGAGAAATTGAAAATGTCGAAGTACATACGGAACGGAAGCTTTGGAAATTCCAATTAAAATTTGAGAAAATCTTGCCAGTTGAACAGTGGAAGGTTTTGTCTGGATTGATTGAGTCTGCTTTTTCAACTATCGCTGAGACGGAACTTTCGATAACAGTGGACCAACCTGAATTTGATGAGGCGATGCTTAACGATTATTATCAGCTTGCATTGACTTTACCAGACTTAGCAGATACAGCTTTTGCGAATATCTTTAAAAAATATCAGATAGAGCAACGAGGCGTTCAGATCAATCTTTTGGTCGAAGATAATCCTCAGTTGGATCATTTTGTAAAAAAAGACTTCCCTATCTTAGAAGAAAAGTTAAAGGATTTTGGCTTTGGAGCACTTACTATTCGCCCTGTTGTTGACGAAAAGTTAACCTTGGAAAAACGAGAAGCACATGAGCGTAAAGTGCATAACATGCTGGCTGCAGAGTCAGCCTCGCAACAGCAGATAAGTGAACTCAAAAAGCAACGCACAGATGAAGCTAGTGCCAAAACCGAAAAAGCTCCTGAAAAAATTGATACAGCCTTGTCAGAAGGAATTTCATTTGGACGTAAAATTAACGGCACAAGCCCCGTGACTTCGATGAGCTTTATCGCTGGCGAGGGAAGTGGCGTTGTTTTTGAAGGTTACGTCTTTGATGCGCATCATCGTGAGTTTGCCAGCAATGGTACAGGAAAAGTCAATCATGTTTTGGAGATGAAGATTGCGGATGAAACTTCCATCTTCCAAGTTGTTAAATGGGGGCGCAAAGACAATGAGATAGCTCAATTTGACGCGATTGTTGAGAAAGTCAAAGCGGCCAATACAAGTGAAGATGGTGCGATTCAATTTGATCAAGGCATTTGGCTGCGTGTGCGTGGAAATATTGCACATGATGTTTATAAAGACGATCTAGTCATGACCGCAAATGATGTCGTTGAGATTGCTAAAAAAGAAGATTGTAGTCGAGTCGCGGCACAAATTAGTGCTGTAAAATCAGATAAAATTCAGATAGGGCGTGAAATTAAGAATTCTGAGCCAATCACACCGATGCGTTCGGTCAGTGAATTTTCTACTCATGGTGCTTTGGTGTTTGAAGGTTATATCTTTAAGAGTGAGCTGCGCGAGATTAAATCACGCAAGACAGGAAATATTAGCCATCTGTTAGAGATTGAAATGACGGATTATACATCCAGCTTTTATATCTCAAAATGGGTTCGTGGTGATGAAGAAATTGCTGTGGCTAAGCAGCTTACAGGCATTTGGGCGCGGGTACGCGGCACAGTGCAGCATGATGACTATAAAAAAGATCTTGTTCTCCAGATGAGTGACTTACAAGAAATACCGACACAAAGAGTGCGGGAAGATAAGGCGGCTGAAGGAGATAAACGTGTGGAATTTCATAGCCATACGAATATGTCAACCATGGATGCGATGCCTCCTGCAAGTAAGCTTGTTGCTCAAGCTGCGAAATTTGGTCATAAAGCAATTGCCATTACAGACCATGCGGGTCTTCAAGCTTATCCTGAAGCTCACCAAGCCGGTAAGAAACATGGTGTAAAGATTATCTATGGTGTAGAGGCAAATCTGGTAGAAGACAAGATTCCTATTGTATTTAATGAAGAAGATGTCAACATGTATGAGTCAACTTATGTTGTCTTTGACGTGGAAACGACAGGACTATCTGCTGTACATAATGACTTGATTCAAATTGCCGGAACGAAGATGCATAAGGGAAATCCTATCGGCGAGTTTGATGAGTTTATTAACCCTGGTTATGCTATTAGTGATTTTACAACAGAATTAACAGGTATTACACAGGATCATTTAAAAAATGCGAAGCCTCTATATGATGTTTTAAAAGCCTTTCAAGAATTTTGTCAAGGCAGTATCTTGGTAGCCCATAATGCTACTTTTGACGTAGGCTTTATGAATATGAATTATCAGCGAAATGGCTTGCCTATCATTAAGCAACCTGTAGTGGATACTTTAGAATTCGCTCGTAATCTGTACCCAGAGATGAAGCGTTTTGGTTTGGGACAATTGACGAAAAAGTTTCAGATTGGTTTAGAGCATCACCACATGGCCAATTATGATGCGGAAGCGACGGGACGTTTATTGTTTGTCTTCCTTAATGAAGTTCGCGATCGTTTTGGCTGGACATCACTGCTTGACTTGAACGACAAACTCGTAGCGGAAGATTCTTATAAGAAAGTCCGTCCAAAACACGTTACACTTTATGCTCAAACACAAGCAGGTTTGAAGAATTTATTTAAACTTGTAAGTTATTCTAATGTTAAGTATCTTGCTGGTGTACCACGTATTCCGCGTTCCGTTTTGCAAGAACATAGAGAAGGCATCATTGTTGGCTCAGCTTGCAAATCAGGCGAAGTTTTCGATGCAATAACCAATAAAACCTTTGAAGAAGCTTTAGAAATTGCCAAGTTTTATGACTTTATTGAAGTTATGCCGCCAGCGCTGTATCAATCTCTTGTTGTCGGGGGTAATTTTAAGAGTGAGAAAGAGCTGCAACAAACGCTGAAAGACTTGATTAAGCTCGGCAAGAAGTTAGGCAAACCGGTCTTAGCTACTGGTGATGCTCATTACCTTAACCCAGAAGATGCGATAAATCGTGAGATTATTATACGTTCGCTGGGTCAAGGGGCAGAAATCAACTGGAATCAAGGAAGAGGGGAGCATGCAAAACCTCTACCTTTACCCGAAGCGCATTTCCGTACGACAGATGAAATGTTGGACGAATTTAGCTTCTTAGACGAAGCCACAGCGCGTGAAATTGTCATCACCAATACGCAAGAAATGGCAGAGCGGTTTGAAGAATTAACACCTGTAAGAGATGATCTTTATACACCGAAAATGACCTTTGAAGGTGGAGAAAGTTCTGAGGAGCGCATCACGCGTTTGACTTATGAGAAAGCGCACGAGTGGTATGGCAATCCTTTGCCAGATATTGTAGATGCGCGTTTGGAAAAAGAGTTACGTTCTATTATAGGGAATGGTTTCTCCGTGGTTTATATTATTTCGCAAGAACTTGTACGGCGTTCAAATGAACGTGGTTATATAGTAGGTTCTCGTGGATCAGTGGGTTCTTCACTTGTAGCTACAATGATTGGTATTACCGAGGTTAATCCTCTTGCACCGCATTATCGCTGCCCGGAATGTCAATATTTTGAATGTTATGATGATGGGAGCTACGGCTCAGGTTATGATATGCCTGATAAAAAATGTCCAAAATGCGGACATAAGTTGGTAAAAGATGGTCATGATATTCCCTTTGAAACTTTCCTTGGTTTCAAAGGTGACAAAGTACCCGATATTGACTTGAACTTCTCGGGAGATGATCAGCCTTTGGCCCATTTGGATGTCCGTGATATTTTTGGAGAAGACTATGCTTTTCGTGCGGGAACAATTGGTACGGTAGCCGAAAAAACAGCCTTTGGTTTTGTCAAAGGTTATGAACGAGATTACAATCAGTTTTATAGCAATGCTGAAATTGATCGTTTAGCCATGACTTCAACAGGTGTTAAACGTACAACTGGACAACACCCGGGCGGGATTATCGTTATTCCAAACTATATGGATGTCTATGATTTTACACCTGTACAATATCCAGCTGATGATGTGCGTGCGGAATGGCAAACTACCCACTTTGATTTCCATGCGATTCATGATAACATCTTAAAACTTGATATTCTTGGACATGATGATCCGACGATGATTCGAAAACTCCAAAGTTTATCGGGGATTGTCCCACAAGATATTCCCATGGACGATGAGGAAGTAATGAAACTCTTTACAGGCACAGAATCGTTGGGGATTACGGAGGAGCAACTAGGCGCAAAACTTGGTACGCTAGGTATTCCTGAGATGGGGACCTTCACTTCAATGAACATGATTGCTGAAGCTAAACCTAAAACTTTTGCGGATTTACTGCAAATTTCAGGACTTTCACATGGGACGGACGTATGGGCAGGTAATGCCCAAGAATTGATTCGCTCAGGAATTGCTGACTTGTCCAGCGTTATCGGTTGTCGGGATGATATTATGGTTTACTTGATACATGCTGGTTTAGACGAATCCATGGCCTTTAATATTATGGAACGAGTGCGTAAAGGGATGTGGAGCAAGATTGGGGCAGAAGAAAGAGAAACCTATGTTAATGCGATGCGTGAGCATGGTGTCCCAGATTGGTATATTGAATCTTGTTCGAAAATCAAATATATGTTCCCGAAAGCCCATGCTGCTGCCTATATTATGATGGCTCTTCGTGTTGCTTATTTCAAGGTACATAAGCCAATTCTTTACTATTGTGCATGGTTTTCTATTCGTGCAACAACATTTGATGTTGCAACGATGGGAGCAGGTTTAGATGCAGTCAAGGCGAAGATGAAGGAGATTCGTGATAAAGGTTTCGATGCAACAAACACTGAGGTCTCTTTAATGACAACGCTTGAGCTTTGTAACGAAATGCTTGAACGTGGCTATAAATTTGGCAAAATTGACCTTTACCGCAGTGAAGCTACAGAATTTGTTATCGATGGCGATACATTGATTCCGCCATTTATCACAATGGATAGCTTGGGAGAAAACGTTGCAAAACAACTTGTTGAAGCCCGTAAAGAAGGAGAGTTCTTGAGTATTATGGAACTTCGTAAACGAGGGGGCGTATCACAAACAGTTGTTGACAATATGAAATCTATGGGAATCCTCCAAGGAATGCCAGAAGATAATCAATTAAGTCTCTTTGAAGACCTCTTTTAATAAAAAAAACAAGAAACCAGACCCCAAAGTGTCTGGTTTTTTTATAGTCTTTAAACGTGACAACGGCGGGGTTTTCCGAACGAGTGTAAAAAAAAGGGAGAAAAATCACAGTTTATTCTTGACAGAACAAAGTGAGTTTGATAGAATATAATAGTTGTCGCGAGAGAGCGTATCTCTTACGAGAGCGATAGACCTTTGAAAACTGAATAAAGTAGAATGACTATATGCGAGAAGTTAACTTCTTGTATACCAACTGTCAATTCAATAATGAAAGACAAAACAACAGCCAGTTCATTTGATGAACTAAATTTAAATGAGAGTTTGATCCTGGCTCAGGACGAACGCTGGCGGCGTGCCTAATACATGCAAGTCGAGCGATGATTAAAGATAGCTTGCTATTTTTATGAAGAGCGGCGAACGGGTGAGTAACGCGTGGGAAATCTGCCGAGTAGCGGGGGACAACGTTTGGAAACGAACGCTAATACCGCATAACAATGAGAATCGCATGATTCTTATTTGAAAGAAGCAATTGCTTCACTACTTGATGATCCCGCGTTGTATTAGCTAGTTGGTAGTGTAAAGGACTACCAAGGCGATGATACATAGCCGACCTGAGAGGGTGATCGGCCACACTGGGACTGAGACACGGCCCAGACTCCTACGGGAGGCAGCAGTAGGGAATCTTCGGCAATGGGGGCAACCCTGACCGAGCAACGCCGCGTGAGTGAAGAAGGTTTTCGGATCGTAAAACTCTGTTGTTAGAGAAGAACGTTAAGTAGAGTGGAAAATTACTTAAGTGACGGTATCTAACCAGAAAGGGACGGCTAACTACGTGCCAGCAGCCGCGGTAATACGTAGGTCCCAAGCGTTGTCCGGATTTATTGGGCGTAAAGCGAGCGCAGGTGGTTTCTTAAGTCTGATGTAAAAGGCAGTGGCTCAACCATTGTGTGCATTGGAAACTGGGAGACTTGAGTGCAGGAGAGGAGAGTGGAATTCCATGTGTAGCGGTGAAATGCGTAGATATATGGAGGAACACCGGAGGCGAAAGCGGCTCTCTGGCCTGTAACTGACACTGAGGCTCGAAAGCGTGGGGAGCAAACAGGATTAGATACCCTGGTAGTCCACGCCGTAAACGATGAGTGCTAGCTGTAGGGAGCTATAAGTTCTCTGTAGCGCAGCTAACGCATTAAGCACTCCGCCTGGGGAGTACGACCGCAAGGTTGAAACTCAAAGGAATTGACGGGGGCCCGCACAAGCGGTGGAGCATGTGGTTTAATTCGAAGCAACGCGAAGAACCTTACCAGGTCTTGACATACTCGTGCTATCCTTAGAGATAAGGAGTTCCTTCGGGACACGGGATACAGGTGGTGCATGGTTGTCGTCAGCTCGTGTCGTGAGATGTTGGGTTAAGTCCCGCAACGAGCGCAACCCTTATTACTAGTTGCCATCATTAAGTTGGGCACTCTAGTGAGACTGCCGGTGATAAACCGGAGGAAGGTGGGGATGACGTCAAATCATCATGCCCCTTATGACCTGGGCTACACACGTGCTACAATGGATGGTACAACGAGTCGCCAACCCGCGAGGGTGCGCTAATCTCTTAAAACCATTCTCAGTTCGGATTGCAGGCTGCAACTCGCCTGCATGAAGTCGGAATCGCTAGTAATCGCGGATCAGCACGCCGCGGTGAATACGTTCCCGGGCCTTGTACACACCGCCCGTCACACCACGGAAGTTGGGAGTACCCAAAGTAGGTTGCCTAACCGCAAGGAGGGCGCTTCCTAAGGTAAGACCGATGACTGGGGTGAAGTCGTAACAAGGTAGCCGTATCGGAAGGTGCGGCTGGATCACCTCCTTTCTAAGGAATATAAAAAAAGATGTTGTTCTACTTTATTCAGTTTTGAGGGGTCTATAAAGACCAAACAAGCAGTCTTTTGATGCAAGATAGAGAAGATTGCGTTGAGAGAAGGGGCCTTAGCTCAGCTGGGAGAGCGCCTGCTTTGCACGCAGGAGGTCAGCGGTTCGATCCCGCTAGGCTCCATAAGATACGGAAGTATCTTGTCAACGAAGACGTTAAAATAGGAATTGATCATTGAAAACTAAATAACAATATCTTATAACGATAAATAAACCGAGAAATGGTAAAACATTTCTGTAAAGCTGCGAATTATTTTAAATAGTTCGAAAAAACTTATACTTGTTTTAATGGCAAAGTTAATAAGGGCGCACGGTGGATGCCTTGGCATTAAGAGCCGAAGAAGGACGTGACTAACGACGATATTCTAGGGGGAGCAGTAAGTACGCATTGATCCCTAGGTCTCCGAATGGGGAAACCCACTATGTTATGCATAGTATCCGTAAGTGAATACATAGCTTACGAGAAGGTAACGCAGAGAACTGAAACATCTAAGTACCTGCAGGAAGAGAAAGTAAAAACGATTTCCTAAGTAGCGGCGAGCGAACGGGAAACAGGCCAAACCAAGAAGCTTGCTTCTTGGGGTTGTAGGACTGCAACGTGGACTTAAAGTCTATAGAAGAATTACCTGGGAAGGTAAGCCAAAGAGAGTAATAGCCTCGTATTTGAAATAGACTTTATACCTAGCAGTATCCTGAGTAGGGCTGGACACGCGAAATCCAGTTTGAATCCGGGAGGACCATCTCCCAAGCCTAAATACTCCTTAATGACCGATAGTGAACCAGTACCGTGAGGGAAAGGTGAAAAGAACCCCGGGAGGGGAGTGAAATAGCACCTGAAACCGTGTGCCTACAAGAAGTTCGAGCCCGTCAATGGGTGAGAGCGTGCCTTTTGTAGAATGAACCGGCGAGTTACGTTATGATGCGAGGTTAAGCTGAAGAGGCGGAGCCGTAGCGAAAGCGAGTCTGAATAGGGCGCTTTAGTATCATGATGTAGACCCGAAACCTAGTGACCTATCCATGAGCAGGTTGAAGGTGCGGTAAGACGCACTGGAGGACCGAACCAGGACACGTTGAAAAGTGTTTGGATGACTTGTGGATAGCGGAGAAATTCCAAACGAACTGGGAGATAGCTGGTTCTCTCCGAAATAGCTTTAGGGCTAGCGTCGCAATTTAAGTGTATTGGAGGTAGAGCACTGTTTGGATGAGGGGCCCATCTCGGGTTACCAATTTCAGATAAACTCCGAATGCTAATACACATGTGCGGCAGTCAGACTGCGAGTGCTAAGATCCGTAGTCGAAAGGGAAACAGCCCAGACCACCAGCTAAGGTCCCAAAATATATGTTAAGTGGAAAAGGATGTGGGGTTGCACAGACAACTAGGATGTTAGCTCAGAAGCAGCTATCATTCAAAGAGTGCGTAATAGCTCACTAGTCGAGTGACCCTGCGCCGAAAATGTACCGGGGCTAAACATATTACCGAAGCTGTGGATTTAATATTAATTAAATGGTAGGAGAGCGTTGTAATCAGCGATGAAGGTATACCGTGAGGGGTGCTGGAGCGATTACAAGTGAGAATGCCGGTATGAGTAGCGCAAGATAAGTGAGAATCTTATCCACCGTAAGACTAAGGTTTCCAGGGGAAGGCTCGTCCGCCCTGGGTTAGTCGGGACCTAAGGCGAGGCCGAAAGGCGTAGTCGATGGACAACAGGTTGATATTCCTGTACTAGTATTGTTAGTGATGGAGGGACGCAGTAGGCTAAAGGGAGCCAGTTAATGGATTCTGGTCTAAGCAGTGAGGTGTGGAATGTGTCAAATGCATTTTCCTTTAACATTGAGCTGTGATGGGGAAGCAACTACGGTTGCGAAGCCCTTGATGTCACACTGCCAAGAAAATCTTCTAGCGTTAATTCAATACTACCCGTACCGCAAACCGACACAGGTAGTCGAGGCGAGTAGCCTCAGGTGATCGAGAGAACTCTCGTTAAGGAACTCGGCAAAATGACCCCGTAACTTCGGGAGAAGGGGTGCTGTAGAAATACAGCCGCAGTGAAAAGATCCAAGCAACTGTTTATCAAAAACACAGCTCTCTGCTAAACCGCAAGGTGATGTATAGGGGGTGACGCCTGCCCGGTGCTGGAAGGTTAAGAGGAGGGGTTAGCTTAGGCGAAGCTCTGAATTGAAGCCCCAGTAAACGGCGGCCGTAACTATAACGGTCCTAAGGTAGCGAAATTCCTTGTCGGGTAAGTTCCGACCCGCACGAAAGGCGTAATGATTTGGATACTGTCTCAACGAGAGACTCGGTGAAATTTTAGTACCTGTGAAGATGCAGGTTACCCGCGACAGGACGGAAAGACCCCATGGAGCTTTACTGCAGATTGATATTGAGTACCTGTGAAGCATGTACAGGATAGGTAGGAGACTTTGACCTTGGGACGCTAGTTTCAAGTGAGTCGCTGTTGGGATACTACCCTTGCTTCATGGTTGCTCTAACCCACACGCATAATCGGCGTGGGAGACAGTGTCTGTCGGGCAGTTTGACTGGGGCGGTCGCCTCCTAAAGAGTAACGGAGGCGCCCAAAGGTTCCCTCAACATGGTTGGAAATCATGTGTAGAGTGTAAAGGTATAAGGGAGCTTGACTGCGAGAGCTACAACTCGAGCAGGTAGGAAACTAGGGCTTAGTGATCCGGTGGTACCGCATGGAAGGGCCATCGCTCAACGGATAAAAGCTACCCTGGGGATAACAGGCTTATCTCCCCCAAGAGTTCACATCGACGGGGAGGTTTGGCACCTCGATGTCGGCTCGTCGCATCCTGGGGCTGTAGTCGGTCCCAAGGGTTGGGCTGTTCGCCCATTAAAGCGGCACGCGAGCTGGGTTCAGAACGTCGTGAGACAGTTCGGTCCCTATCCGTCGCGGGCGTAGGAAATTTGAGAGGATCTGCCCTTAGTACGAGAGGACCGGGGTGGACTTACCGCTGGTGTACCAGTTGTTCCGCCAGGAGCACCGCTGGGTAGCTATGTAGGGAAGGGATAAGCGCTGAAAGCATCTAAGTGCGAAGCCCACCTCAAGATGAGATTTCCCATTCTTTATGAATTAAGAGCCCTGAGAGATGATCAGGTTGATAGGCTGGAAGTGGAAGTCCTGCGAGGGATGGAGCGGACCAGTACTAATAGCTCGAGGACTTTACCAAGTAATAGAACATATGAGTTCAGCTTTACTTATTTATCAAGAGATTGTTATTTAGTTTTGAGTGTTCAATACATTCAGACCATGATTTGGTATTCATTGCATAGGAGATACACCTGTTCCCATGTCGAACACAGAAGTTAAGTCCTATTACGCCGGAAGTAGTTGGGGGTTGCCCCCTGCGAGATAGGGTAAATGCCAAGTGATTGGGAGTTTAGCTCAGCTGGGAGAGCATCTGCCTTACAAGCAGAGGGTCAGCGGTTCGATCCCGTTAACTCCCATAGGTTCCGTAGTGTAGCGGTTATCACGTCGCCCTGTCACGGCGAAGATCGCGGGTTCGATTCCCGTCGGAACCGTTTCAAGTTGATAGACTTGAAAGGTAATAAAAGAAATAGACTCGTTAGCTCAGTTGGTAGAGCATTTGACTTTTAATCAAAGGGTCGCTGGTTCGAGCCCAGCACGGGTCATACTTTAACAATAGGTTGAGGTATAAAGCGTAAAAGAACTTGTCAAGCGGATGTGGTGAAATTGGCAGACACGCTAGATTTAGGTTCTAGTGCTTTAGGGCGTGGGGGTTCAAGTCCCTTCATCCGCATTTCTTTTATAGCCGACTTAGCTCAGTTGGTAGAGCATCTGATTTGTAATCAGAGGGTCGCGTGTTCGAATCATGTAGTCGGCATTCCTTTAACTGTTGGACCTAGTGTAGTGCAGCTAGAGGTATTTAGAAAGTTTTTCTTTCTTTAAGCGTTGCGAACGTAGTTCAGGGGTAGAACACAACCTTGCCATGGTTGGGGTCGCGAGTTCGAATCTCGTCGTTCGCTTTGTTAGTTCTCCCTTAGTGGGGGATTTTCCATATTTTGCCGGGGTGGCGGAACTGGCAGACGCACAGGACTTAAAATCCTGCGAAGGGTAACCTTCGTACCGGTTCGAAACCGGTCCTCGGCATCAGTCAAACCAAGAGTTTTATGACTCTTGGTTTTTTTATTAATAACTAGGTTAGTGACCTAGTTATTTTATTGACAAATAAGTTTGTTTGTTAAATATCAGAGAATTGTTATTTATTACTCTAAGATGAAAAGATACGTGCTAATATTCTAGTTTTTTTGATAAAATGTCAATTTATATTCTGTAACTTAAAAAATGTCCATAATTTCGATTATGTTTTAGAAATTTAAAAAATAAAAATAATTTGATAATTGTATTTAATTGAAGCTATGGTATTCTACTATATAGGAGTAGGGCATATCACAAAAGGAAGGGGGAACATAATAAAATTACGATAAGTTGGAAGTTATTCTAGAGGGGAGAAAAAAATATAAGGATGGAGCATAATTTAGATATGGAGCAGCTGGAAGAAATATTTCATTCTGTCCAACATATTGTGTGGAAAAGCAGTCGTTTAATTCCGATAAATTTTTGGACGATTGATGACTATCAGCAGGAAGGGCGCTTGGTATTATATGACTTGCTTAGCGACGGTGTGACACAAAGGAATTTATTTTGCCATTTTAAGGTGCGCTATAAGCAGAGACTTATTGATATTAAAAGAAGGGAGCGGGCTTTTAAAAGGGGTTTTGATTGTGGGACTGGCTTAGACATATACGAATATTCGGATGCTTTAAAAGGTAAAGCGGCCAGTCCAGAACATACGCTGATTTCTGGAAGTTTACTTGAAGAAGTTTTTGAAAACTTAAGTTTACGTTACCGACGGCTCCTGAAAAGTTATCTCGCGGGCGATGAATTGCATCGTATGGAAAAGTATCGTTTGAAAGAAAAAATAACGAAAATATTGTATGATCAGCAGTGAGTTTATTGATAATGCTTGGAGAGAAAGTTTTGCCTAAATTGTGATATAATTACTTTATTACTAAATAAAAATTTATAGGAGATTTCCAGAAAATGGCAAAATTGACTGTTAAAGATGTAGATCTTAAAGGAAAAAAAGTTCTTATTCGTGTGGACTTCAATGTCCCACTTAAAGATGGTGTAATTACTAATGATAACCGTATTACTGCAGCTCTTCCAACAATCAAGTATGTACTTGAACAAGGCGGACGTGCAATTCTCTTCTCTCACCTTGGTCGTGTTAAAGAAGAAGCAGATAAAGCTGGTAAATCTCTTGCTCCAGTAGCAGCAGCTTTGGGCGAAAAATTGGGCAAAGAAGTGGTCTTCCCAGGAACTACACGTGGTGCTGAATTGGAAGCTGCTATTGCTGAATTAAAAGATGGCGATATCTTGCTTGTTGAAAACACTCGTTTTGAAGATGTTGATGGTAAAAAAGAATCTAAAAATGATCCTGAACTTGGTAAATACTGGGCTTCACTTGGAGACGGTATCTTCGTAAATGATGCATTTGGTACTGCTCACCGTGCGCACGCTTCAAACGTAGGTATTTCTGCTAACGTGGATAAAGCAGTAGCTGGTTTCTTGCTTGAAAACGAAATTGCTTACATCCAAGAAGCTGTTGAAAACCCAGTTCGCCCATTCGTAGCGATCCTTGGTGGTTCAAAAGTTTCAGATAAAATCGGTGTTATTGAAAACTTGCTTGGTAAAGCAGACAAAGTTATCATCGGTGGTGGTATGGCGTACACATTCTTCAAAGCACAAGGTATCGAAATCGGTGATTCTTTGGTTGAAGAAGACAAACTTGACTTGGCAAAAGAATTGCTTGAAAAAGCAGACGGTAAACTTATCTTGCCAGTAGACTCAAAAGAAGCAAATGCTTTTGCTGGTTACACTGAAGTGAAAGATACTGAAGGTGAAGCAGTCGATGCAGGTTTCCTTGGCCTTGATGCTGGTCCTAAATCAGTTGAACGTTTTGCTAAAGAGCTTGAAGGTGCTAAAACAGTTGTTTGGAACGGTCCTATGGGTGTCTTCGAAAACCCTGATTTCCAAGCAGGTACTATTGGTGTTATGGATGCTATCATTGCTCAACCAGGTGTAAAATCAATCATCGGTGGTGGTGACTCAGCAGCTGCAGCAATCAACCTTGGCCGTGCAGATAAATTCTCATGGATCTCTACAGGTGGTGGTGCTTCTATGGAACTTCTCGAAGGTAAAGTTCTTCCAGGACTTGATGCTCTTACAGAAAAATAATGCAATAAAAAACAGACCCTGGTCTGTTTTTTTGATACAATAATACTATGAAGAAAATCACAGTAAAAAAGCAGGCTGCACTTAAGCTTCGTCGCGCTTTTCCCTTAATTGTTGCCGAAGATTTAAAGTCTACTCCACAGGAAGATGGGTTTATTGACTTTGTTGATGAAAAAGAAAACTTTTTAGGAAGAGGCTATTTATCGAAGCAAAATAAAGGCGCTGGTTGGCTTTTAAGTCAAATCCCAGAGGATATAAATCAGCGTTTCTATGAAAAGAAGTTTGAGGAAGCTAAGCGCGCACGTCTTTCTTTTTTCCAAGATGACCTAACAACAGCTTTCCGGATTTTTAATGGTGAAGGCGATGGCTTAGGCGGTATAACTGTTGATTATTATGCCGATTATGCTGTTTTTAGCTGGTACAATCCTTTTATCTATACGCAAAGTACAGACATTATAGCTGCCTTTCGCTCTGTTTATCCTGAAATCAAAGGAATTTATGAAAAAATTCGTTTTGATGGACTAAGTTTTGAAACGCGACATATAGGCGGAGAAATTGCCCCAGAACCATTGGCCGTTAAGGAAAATGGTGTGACCTATGCAACATATATGAATGAAGGGCTGATGACAGGGATTTTCTTAGATCAGAAAGAAGTGCGTGGTACTTTAGCAAGTGGTTTAGTGGCCGGTAAGACTCTTCTTAATATGTTTAGTTATACAGGCGCTTTTTCGGTTGCAGCAGCGCTTGGAGGAGCAAGTCAGACAACCTCAGTAGATTTGGCCAAACGTTCTTTGGATAAAACGCGAGAACAATTTACAATGAATGGCATTGATCCAGAGAGTCAACGTATCTATGTTATGGATGTTTTTGGCTATTTTAATTATGCCAAGAAAAAAGAATTAAGTTATGATGTTGTGGTTTTAGATCCACCAAGCTTTGCTCGCAACAAGAAGAAGACTTTTTCGGTGGCAAAGAATTATGGGGAACTCGTTCAAGAATCAATCGATATTTTAAATAAAGAAGGACTTTTGATTGCCTCTACAAATGCTGCGAATGTTAGCCGTGAGAAATTCCGTACAATGGTAGAACAGGCTCTGAAAAATAAAAAAGTTAAATTTGATATTTTTCAGGAAGAGCACTTGCCTGCCGACTTCAAGGTGGCTTCTTCTTTCCCGGAAGGTGATTATTTGAAAGTCTTGTTTATTCAAATCAAAAAATAAGAAAAAACTGTTGGAAAGTTGCTCCAGCAGTTTTTTAATAAGCCATAAATTACTGAGATGTAAGAGTGGATGTACAATTCCTCCTTTATAATAAAAAGGTATCAGTTTTTTTAAAAAAAGCCGTCTCAGTAAAAGTAGTTCTCTTGATTCTTAACTATCTTCATCTAGGCTGGTTTCTTCTAGAAAATCTGTTTCACAAATAAGGGAGAACAGAGTATGAAAAAAATTTTTTCTAGCTATGATTTAAAAATTATAGGTATAGTATTTATGGTTATCGACCATATTAACATTTATCTTGGAAGTTATTTGGGCTTACCTACCTGGATAGGCTTTTTAGGGAGATTTGTCGCACCTCTATTTGTCTTTATGATGGTCGAAGGCTTTCATTATACAAGAAGTCGAAAAAAATATTTTTTAAGGCTTCTAGGTGGTGGTCTACTAATGTATGCCATCAATATTAGCTTCAACTTGCTGACACGGAGCAGTTTTGAGAACCCATATGGGCAATTTGATATATTTTTACTTCTTGCAGGTCAAAATATTTTCATGACGCTGGCGCTCTTATTTGCTTTAATCTGGGCAATTGATATTATTCGTAAAAATCAAGGGACGAAGCTTAAGTGCTTTTCATATAGTTTAGTCATTATATTACTTTTGCCCCTTATCCTGTTGAGTGAGGGTGGCCCATATGAGCTTGTATTGGTCCTCATTTTCTATTTTTTCCGAAGAAGATGGGCAAAAATTTCAGCAGGGATTATTACTTTTAGTCTTCTTTTGCTTATATGGAGTTTGGTGGGCTATTTTACAGGCAGTGCAGCAGGTACGCTTTACCAGGTACTCAGTTTTTCAAATGAATTTATGATTATTACTGTTTTACCTTTCATTTATCTCTACAATGGTCAACGTGGCGGCAATGGCGCACAGTGGCAAAGAGATCTTTTCTATTATTTTTATCCCGCACATTTGCTTATTCTGTACATCTTACGTTATGCCTTGGTAGGTGTAGTATAACAAAAACACACGGTCATTCATTAACCGTGTGTTTTTATATTGGTAAAAAGCTATATAATAAAGCGAAGAAAACAAAACCAATGAGGCTCATAACCCATATTTTATTATGTGATAAGAGGGCCACATATTCACGTATGAGGGCTGTGGGTAAGAAATAAAGTGCTGTTGGTGCGCCAACCCCTTCAGCCTTAAGCTGCACTCTACGGGCATATAAACGTGCACGGAGTACATGATAATTATTGGTTGAAAAGATAATACTTGGTGCTGGGTGGCCAACCTCAAATCTTGTGAGCCAATCTTCTTCAATAAGCTGTTTTGAAAAAAGCATATTTTCATAAGTTGTAGTTGATTGATCTTCTAAAATAATCATATTTTCAGGAATATGCTGAGAGAGGAGGTATTTACGCATAGCATAAGCTTCAGAAACAGGCTCATCAGCACCTTGCCCACCACTCACAACAAATTTCGCATTCGGATTTTTGTAGAAATATTCAATCCCTTTGTCCAAGCGGCTTTTAAGAAGCGGTGGAACGTATTCACTAGAAATACCAGACCCAAGTACAATAATATAGTCAATATGCTTTTTAAGCGGCAGCATCTGGTACATCCAAGAATAAAAGAGGTAAGCAATAAAGATGAAGGACAGTATTAAATCAAGTAAGAGGATAAATAACAAAATTATATCCAGAAAAAGTGGTAGTTTGAACATACCCGTGATTAAAAATAGAAAAAGAGGGAAACTGATGATTAAATTTAAGCCCATGGCAGCGGAGAGCTTTGCAGTTAAACTTTTTCCTTCTTTAGTACGCATCGTTTGTGAATTGAAAATGAGATAGATGCATACAGCTAAAAAGATGAGAGGGAGAAGTAAATAAAAAATTGCTAAAGCAAGCATTGAACCATGAGAGGAGGTTTTATCAAGGAAAACGAGTCCAAGAATTAAAAGGGTGAAAAATGAGAGAATCAACCCAGCAGCAAAAAGCAGCCCGCCCAAGATACTGCGATCTTTAAATTTTGTTAGCAAATAGCCTATCCCAGAAATAGCGAGAAAAAAGAGTAGATATAGCATAAAGTCCTCCAATAGATAAAATTAGTATACCATGTTCGCGCCTTGGTAAACTAGTATTTTGTATTACTCGCTGACGCTAAGGACTACTGTGAGAAACAAAAACTTAAAATTGCCTAAGAAAAGTCCATATGCTGGGAAGATGTTTTGAATTTACTAAGAAAAATATTACAATGGATATATGTTTGTTATCTTAGTTACTTAAAAGTAATGTTTATAATTGTTCAAACAGATCGTACAGAATGAAGGGACTTTTTCTTATGGAGGAAACGCTATATATCGTTGTAATGATTCCCGCATGGAATGAAGCGGGGAGTATAGGAGAAGCGGTAAGCAGCATTTATGAACAAACGAGATTACCTGATCGCATCTTTGTCGTACCCAATAACACAACGGATTTGACCTCTGTAGAAGCTATGGCCGCTGGGGCAGAAGTTTTGGTTATGCCAGGGAAAAATGAGAAGAAAAAAGCAGGTGCACTTAACTGGGCACTAGAAAAACTTTCTCCGACATTAGATGCTCAACGCTCTGCTGTTTTAGTTATGGATGCGGATACGATGATAGAGCCTGATTTCATCGAAAAAGCTGAGAAAAAAATGATAGAAGAAGCGCGTGTGGGTGGGGTCAGTTCTATCTTTGTTGGACGTAATTCAACCAACTTACTTGGGATTTTACAACAAATGGAATTTGCTCGCTTTGCCCGCTTAGTTCACAAAAGAGCTGAAGTTTATGTTTTGTCAGGAACAGCTAGCTTGATTAGTTGGGATGTTCTCAAAGAAATAAAGGGAGCACGTTTAGAAGGTAAGCTATTACCAGAGGGGGAAAGCTACTATGATGTCGATAGCATGACAGAGGATAATGAGCTGACTTTGGCTATCCTCGTTTTAGGCTTTTCAGTACCTCATGTAGGTGTGAAGTCCATAACTGATGTTATGGAAGATTATAACTCGCTTTACCATCAGCGTAAACGCTGGTATATTGGTGCTTTACAAAATATTAAAGAATATGGCAGAAAAATGCCACCTTGGATGCGGATGATTTATTGGGTGCAACAAATTGGGCTGTATATGGCGCTTGCTATCACTCCGATTGTTCTTTTTGCCTTTACGATTTATTTGATTCAGGTAGTGCTTAGTGAGGGAGCGGTTTTGGGATGGTCTAGAATAACTTCTATCGTACTTCTCATACTTTATCTCTTCGTTCAAGTGACTACCGTTTGGGATCAAGGCTGGAAATGTCGCCTTGTGGCACTCAGTTATTTCCCCGAAATTGTCTATGCCATCTTTCTCTTGATTTTCTATGCCGCGGCTCTATGGTCTTTCCTGACAGGTAAAGATATGAAATGGAAGCACACTTAAAAAAGAGGGGGGAAAACGACAGGCCACAGCTGATTTGTTACAAATTATCTAAATATTAACGCATAAACTAGTCATAGTTTAGCGTTTTTTAGTTATTTCCAAGTAATGCAAAAGAAATGTTTAAAATGATTTGCATATCTTTTGTAATCTATATTGCTTTTATATATAATAAATTACGCAGATAAACAAAAACAATAAAAGTGAGGAAATAATATGCAAAACTTCTTGATTATCGTTTCTTATTTCATTAATATTGGTATCGTCTTCCATATTCTGAAATTTGTATCAGGCGTTGGTTTACATTTCCTCATTAATGATGAAAAAGGCACAAGAAAGCTCTACCTTACGCTTAGAGGTAAACCAGTGTTAGCATTGGTAGAATTGGCAGCAACGATTACAGAAAAACCTTCATATTAAAATTAAAAGAGAATAATGAAGTTTGACTTAAAGCTCAAACTTTGACAACTTATACTCTAAATATCCTGAATTGCTAATTGTTTAATTATCAATTCTCCTCCGTTCAGAATTTAAAATTACAATTTTCAAGGTTACACAATTTATATAATGATTTGACTGTAGTAATATACAAATAGCTAGTAATGTTATTGAAACAAATATATAAAAAAGGAGTAACAAAGATGAATGAGGTAAGTGTACAAGCATACATACAATTTCGAAATGCAAATTGGGAATGGGTAGGGACACCAATCTCTCTAGGAGAAGTAAGTGAAAGTACGGTGGTTGGCATAGCTAACCACGTTCCGAATGGTTACTTACTGGTGAAAGATATTTTTAACCCCACCTATACGATTGTTTCAGAGGATATTCAATGGGCGCTGGAAAATCCTCAAGATTCGGCTGATTATGGCCTTCCAGAAGGCGGTTTGGTGCTGAATGCGGAACTTGAACTTTCTTCCATTTTAACGGGTTTAAATATAGATATGGGGCGCCATTATTATTCTTTTGAGGTCATTAAACTATTTATTGATACACTCGCTTTAGCGAAACACCCATACTTACAATTGCATATGACAGATAATGAAAATGTTGGTATGGAAAGTGAGCTTCTTGGACAAACCGTAGAGGGAGCAGTATTTGAAAATAATATGTATATCAATCCAAATACAGGAATGCCTTTCTTGTCAAAAGATAATTTGAGAGAAATTGTGGCTTATGCTCAGTCTAAAAATGTACTCGTTATTCCAGAAATTAATATTCCGGGACATATGACGGCAATTTTGAATCTCGTGAAAGAATTATCAATAGATTTATATAACAGTATAAAACAAGACGATGCGAATATGTATGTTTCTAAAACAATGGATTATTCCAAAGAAGCTTCGATTATTTTCGCCCAACAATTGCTCGGAGAATACTTTGATATATTCTCCAAACAAGAGAATGCTTGTTTTTCAATCGGTGCAGATGAAGTAGGAGTCATTGCTCCAAATACAGATATTCATCCGATAACCAATCCTGCTTTTGTAAATTTTTGTAATCAAATGAATCAATTTATAAAGCAAAATGGTTTCAAGATGCGGATGTATAATGATTATATTGCTTCTCAAGATGTAGAATCATTTGATAAAGATATTCAAGTGATGTATTGGAGCTTGAGTGGTGGTTTAGATTTGGATGATTCGGATGCTTACACTCAATCAGGAACTGCAAATAATGCACGAGCCCAACAATTGATGGATGCAAGCTTTGAGTTACTCAATTATAATGGTTATTACTTGTATATGATTGCAGGTGATCGTGCATTCCAACCGGATGCGATGGCTTATACTATTCAAGATATGAAGAACAATTTTAAATTGGTTCATTTCTATCTAAATTCAGGATTGTTTACTTCTTTATCTCCAAGTATTATTGGTGGAGCAATCAGTATTTGGGGTGGTGAAGCAGGAAATTATACTGATTTAGAAATTCAAGAACATACAAAAGATTTTGTAGAAGCTTTTGTAGAATTATTGAATCCATAAGGAATAAAAAATTCAATATTTTTATGTTTCAGTATACTCATCTATTTGTTAATTGATATATTTATTCTCAACTAAAATCTGGAGAGTTTCATCGTATACGGGATTTGATATCTACTGTGCATAGCTACCTATAAAGTTTTTGAAGTCATCTCTGACTTCAATTTTTTTGATGATATAAGTGCTAGAAAAGGGCTTCGCTCCTGTACTCATATTAAGACTTACATACTATTGTTACTTCTAATGAATCTTCTAGCAAAAGGATAGAAGTTTTTTTTGATTGGGAGGTTTTGATTAGTACATAAAAGTAGTTCTTCTATTAATGCTTGCTTTTAAAAAGTAATAATATTCACGTATTTTTATCCATTGTCCACTGTAGCATACTTAGTAATAAAAAAAGAAAAGCACCAGTCTTACAAGACTGGTGCTTAAATTCTTATATAGATGCGGAAGGCGGGACTTGAACCCGCACAGCCAAGATAGGCCACAGGATCCTTAATCCTGCGCGTCTGCCAATTCCGCCACTTCCGCGAATTGGTACTTTAATATAATACCATTTCACGAGAAAGAATGCAAGAATGAACTTAACTTTTAGATGTTTTTATAAAGTATGTTCAGTATTTCATATAAGAGGCCATTTCTGCGGCATGGGTACCTGCTACATGACCAGTCACAAAAGCACAAGTGATATTATAGCCACCCGTATAACCGTTAATGTCGAGCAATTCCCCAGTCATATATAGACCGGCTGTTAATTTACTTTCCATTGTCTTTGGATTAATTTCTTTAAGTTGAACGCCTCCACCAGTGACAAAAGATTTTTCAATCGGAAAAGTTTTATCGATTTGGATTGGAAATGCTTTAAGGATATGAGAAAATTTCTCCAACTGTTTTTCGGTCAATTGCTTTGCAGGTATATCTGCGTCGATTTGAACTTTATCCAGTAAGAAAAGTAAATAGCGTTCCTGCGTGAGCGCTGCAAAAGCATTTTTAACAGCCTTGCCATTGTCACGCGCAGTATTTTTCAAGTCGTTTAAGAGTTGTGCTACAGATATGTCAGGGAAGCTGTCCAGCTGGACAGTCACACTTTCTGCGCCTTTAGCTAGTTCTTGGTTGATAAAGCTAGAACAGCGAAGTGCTGCAGGGCCACTGAGACCAAAGTGCGTGAAGAGCATGTCCATTTGATGTTCAATGATGATTTTCCCTTTAGCATTAAGTACACTTAATCGGATATCTCGAAGAGAGATACCTTGTAAAGTTTTCTCACTAATAAATGTTTCAGAAGAAATTAATGGGGATTCTGTCGGATAAAGTGTTGTGATTGTATGACCAGCACTTCGTGTTAATTTATAACCGTCACCAGTGGAACCTGTCGAGGGATAGGCGCGTCCGCCAGTAGATAAGACAACACAGGAGGCTGTGAAGCTATCTGTTTCTGTTTCAAGTCCTGTAATAGCACCATGTTCTATATTGAGTTCAGTTACAGCAGCGTTTGGAAAATAGTCCACATGAAGCTCCTCTATTTTACTGAAAAGGCCCTCAACAATTGTTCGAGATTTATCGGTTACAGGAAACATTCGACCATGGTCTTCCTCCTTGAGTGGAATACCATTTTTTTCAAAGAAGTCAATAATATCTAAGTTTGAAAATTGAGCAAAAGCACTGTGCAAGAAGCGGCCATTTCCAGGGACATGGGTGATAATTTCGTCCACCGAATGGCTGTTGGTAACGTTACATCGTCCGCCTCCCGTCATCAACAGTTTTTTTCCTACTTTTTTGTTCTTATCAATTAAAGCTGTATGTGCACCATTTTCTGCAGCAGCTATTGCTGCCATCATACCCGAAGGTCCGGCTCCAACAACGATTACATCATATTTTTTCATAACTTCATTATAGCATAGTTTCAGGTGCTGATTTCTTGCGCTCGCTTATGAAATATATAAAAAGAACCCTTATGTAAGAGTTCTTAAGCTCAACCTTTAAATCAAACTGTGTTTCACTAAAAAGTCATGTGCCACGGCAGCAGGATCTTTTTGCTCAACATTGACGGCGTAATTCATATCAATCATTTCCTGATTGGTAATTTTTCCTGAAAGTCGGTTTAAAATTTGCTCCAATTGGGGGTATTTCTTAAGGAGATTTTTATTCATCAAAGGAGCTGCTTGATATGGTGGGAAAAGATTTTTATCATCATTCAGGACGGTCAGTTCATATTGTTTGATTTGACTGTCTGTGGAATAAACTTGGGCTAAATCAATGCTATCACTATTCAAGGCATTGTAGATCAAACTTGTTTGCATTGTCTTCACATCAAAATTTAGTCCATATAAACTTTGAATGCCAATATAGCCATCTTGGCGGTGTGCGAATTCTAAGTCAAAGCCAGCTTTAACTGAAGGAAGCCCTTGGAGATCAGAAATATTTTTAAGGTGATGTTTCTGGGCGTAGCTATTTTTCACAGCTAAAGCATAAGTATCTTGAAACTCCATAGGTGTAAGATAGGCAAAGTTATCAAGTTTAGCAATACCTGTGCGTGCCTCTTCGTAAACTTTTTTGGGATCGGTGGAGGTTGTGTTTTTTTTCAAGAATGTCGTTAAGACTGTTCCAGAAAATTCAGGATAAATATCAATTTTATTGGATTTTAAAGCATTGTAAAGGAAGGTTGTGTCTCCAAAGTTGGACTTGAGTGTGACTTCGATATCACTGTTCTTTTCAATGACTTCCTTGTACATATTTATCAAAAGTGTCGGCTCAGCTCCGAGCTTTCCAGCAATGGTAATCTGTGGATGAGTATTGGATTGAGGTTGATAATACGACCCTAGCAAGAGTAAAAGACCAGCAAAGAAACTAATCAGAATGGTCCGAATTTTTGCTTTTTCCAAGAAGCGGAGTAAGGTTGAGAAAATAACGGCTAATAAAGCAGAAGAAATCGCTCCAATCAGGATAAGGTTAACATCATTGGAGTTAATGCCCAAGAGGATGAAGTTTCCGAGTCCGCCTGCTCCAATAAGTGCAGCTAAAGTTGCTGTCCCAATAATCATGACAGCACTTGTACGAATACCAGCCATAATAAAGGGAAGAGCAAGTATCAGCTCAAACTTCATCAAGCGCTCTCGTCGGTTCATCCCAAAAGCAGTTGCTGCTTCAATTAAAGACTGATCAATTTGCTGAAGACCGGTATAGGTGTTTTGAATAATAGGAAAAAGAGCGTAGACAACTAATGCGACAATAGCTGGCAAAGAACCAATCCCAATAAAAGGAATCAATAATCCAAGTAAGGCCAAACTTGGAATCGTTTGGAAAATTCCGGTAAGTTGCAGTACGGGCTCAGCAATTTTGGGGTAACGTCTTAAAAGTAAAGCAAGGGGAAGAGCGATTAAAATAGCGATAAAAAGAGAAACCAAGGAAATTTGGATATGCTCTAGAAGAGCAAGCCAAAACTGGTGCTCTTGCTGTTGAAAGGTAGAAATCAAATTATTCATGAGCATCGTCCTCCAGACTATTTAAGATTTCCCCCAAAGGCGTTTCTTCCGAAAAATCATGAGTTGCAAGGACTTGTTCAAGATTTTTTAATTTATATTGAGACAAGTCTTGCTGATAATCAGTGAAGAAGTCCGCCACAAAAGTATTTGCTGGGGCATTTAAAATTTCTTGGGGACGTCCCACCTGTTGAAGTTCGCCGTCTTTGAGAATTGCGATACGGTCAGCCATCGCCATTCCTTCAGACATATCGTGGGTAACAAAAACCGTTGTGATTTTTAAGGTTTTCTGCAAATCTTTGACCAGTTCCTGTAGCTGTTTACGGGAGATAGGATCCAGAGCGGAGAAAGGTTCGTCCATTAAAATAATCTTTGGTTTACAGGCGATAGCACGCAAAATACCAATCCGTTGTGCTTCACCTCCAGAAAGTTCATGAGGGTATCGGTTAAGGTACTTTTCAGCATCTAGACCCACTAAAGGAAGGAGTTCGAGTACGCGCTCACGCGTTTCTCTTTTGCTCCAACCTTTCATTGTCGGGATGATACCAATATTTTCTAAAACGGTCATGTTAGGAAAGAGCGCAATTTGTTGAAGCACATATCCTATTTGAAGACGCAAGTCTCTTAAGTTAATTGTTTGAATATCTTGATCATCAATGAGGACCTGCCCTTCATTGGGTTCGATGAGCCGGTTAACCATCTTGAGTAATGTTGTTTTTCCGCCACCAGAAGAGCCTGCGAGAACAAAAAACTCGTGACTTTCAATGGATAAGTTGATATCTGAAAGTACGGCTTTGTCTCCGTATTTTTTAGTGACATTTTTAAATGTAATAGTCATAGTGTCATTTTAACATTTTATCTTTCAGTTCTTTCAGGAAATGGATTGCTATTTTTATGGATGGAAGGGTATAGAAAAAGCCCTCAAAGAGGACTTTTTATTTAAAGCCATTTTCTAAAGTTTCAATAACTGTCAAAATTTGCTCATCCGAAACGAGTTTTTCAGCTCCATTCACGAGTGACTCATAAGCTGCATCATAGACACGACCATAATCGCCTGAAACCGTAGGAATTGACTTTTCAATACGATCGCCATTTTGATTGTAGTATGTCAATTGAGCAAAATCTTGCGGTGCATCGGCCCCAAAACCGTCACTTCCCGGGAAGATTCCCACCTTCAAATCATTTTCCTGTTGGTCAACGCTTTCTTTAATTAAAGTTCCTCTAGAACCATAAAGCACCCATTTGGGACGTTTGAGTGCAGCCAGTTCAGTGGCTTGAACTGTTGCTCGGAAATCGGTGTAAAGCAAGTTTACAGAGAAGTAATCATCTACAGCATTTGAATCGCGTGTTGAACGAATATCGTATTGTACATCTTTTGGCTGTCCAAAGAGTGAAACCATTTGGTCAACCATGTGTACACCATGGCCATACCAGGCGCCGTCAAAGTTCTTACCAGAAGTCGCATCATTAGGGCGATAATGATCCATGGTTACAGTGATGTCAAGCAAATCTCCTAGGTAACCCGCATCCAAAACTTTTTTGATTGTCAAAAAATCACTGTCAAAACGACGGTTTTGGAAAGGCATAAAGAAGAGCTTCTTTTCTTGAGCGATACCAACTAATTCTTCGGCTTGTTCTAACGTTTCTACTAGCGGTTTGTCACAGATAACGTTTTTTCCACCCAGTAAAAGCTTTTTACTGGTTTCATAGTGTGCAGCACCTGGAGTGACGACAATGACTAAATCAATTGAATCATCTTGAATAATATCATTGATGTCTGTTGAAAAAATAGTTCCTTCAGCCTCAAGAATAGCTTGCTCAGGACGTTTGCCTAGGCTACGGTTGACAATGCGCGCAATGTTGAAGTGCTCACGGATTTTAACATAAGGAATATGATAGCGATTGGTGGACTTCCCAAAACCAACATAAGCAATGTTTAACTTTTTCATGCTTTCTTCTCTTTTTTCTTTTTCGCTTGGTGTTGTTTTTTTAATTCTTCGATTTTTGACAATTTATCTGTCTTTTTATTTGAATTTTTTTCGTGGAATTTTTGGACAGAGGCTTGCCCTTTATAATCTAATTGATACTTTCCCATGGTTCTCTTTCTCTCTATTTTATAAGGCGACGTTCGAAAGCATCTGAGGAGATACCTTCACTTAAAATTTTCTTCGCCCATTCTTTTGCTGAAAATAATGAGTGATCGCGATAATTTCCACATTCTTTTTCGGCAACCCCTGGGACATTATCCCAAGTGAAACTGTCTCCTGCGAGCTCTTCCAAAGATGAAGTGATCACTTTAGCAATCTCCTCAGCAGTTGGTTCGCCCCACATAATCATATGGAAGCCAGTACGACATCCAAAAGGAGAAAAGTCAATCATGCCATCAATACGGTCACGAATCAAACTTGCCATTGAGTGTTCGATAGTATGTAGCCCACTTGTCGGGATTTCACCGTGATTAGGTTGCACAAAACGGACATCAAAGTTGGTGATAATGTCACCTTTAGGACCAGTCTCTGTCCCAATTAGGCGCACGTAAGGTGCTAAAACTTTTGTGTGATCGAGCTGGAATGATTCTACTTCAGCCATATTTTCTACCTCCAGTATTCTTAGTATTCTTCTATTTTACCATTTTTTGAACCAAAATTTTTTTGTCTGACCTCGTAAAGTGATAGAATGAAGCTAGAAAGTAAAGAAAAGGAGAAATTATGTCACTTACAGAAACTTACACTCTCGCAAATGGTATGACAATTCCAAAAGTTGGTTTTGGAACATGGCAATCTAAAGATGGTGAAGAAGCATATCAAGCTGTAAAAACGGCCTTAGAAGTTGGCTACCGTCATATTGATACAGCAGCTGTCTATGGCAATGAAGAGTCGGTGGGACGCGCGATTAAAGACAGTGGAATTGCTCGTGAAGACTTGTTTATTACAACAAAGCTTTGGGCTGTTGGTACAACAGAAGATGCCCGAGCAGCACTAGATGAAAGCTTGGAAAAACTAGGTTTAGACTATGTGGACCTTTATCTTATTCACTGGCCAAATCCAAAAGCGTTTCGACCAAACTTTGCAGAGCGTAATGCTGCGGTTTGGAAAGCAATGGAAGAAGGCGTACGGAACAAAAAAGTTCGAGCTATCGGGGTGTCTAACTTCCATCCACGTCACTTAGAACCTTTATTGGAAGTTGCTGAAATTAAACCTGTTGTCAACCAAATTATGGTTAATCCTTCGGATCAGCAAGAAGAGGTTGTAGCTTTCAATAAAGCACACGATATTTTGACAGAAGCTTATAGCCCACTTGGCACAGGTAAAATCTTTGCGGTTACTGAATTGGCGGATATTGCAGATAAATATGGTAAAACAGTTGCCCAAGTCGTTTTACGTTGGAGTTTACACAAAGGTTATCTTCCTTTACCTAAGTCTGTGACGGCAAGCCGTATTAAAGAAAATGCGGATATTTTTGATTTTGATTTGACCGAAGAAGATATCGCCTTTATTGACAGCCTTCATGGGAAAGCAGGTCTGGCACGCAATCCAGACGAAGTGGACCACTAAAATAAATTTAAGGACATTCAAATTGTAAGATTTGAGTGTCTTTTTTTATAATTGACAGAATATAGACAGGAAGAATAATAAAACGTTAAAAAAGTGTTTTATTTCACAATAATAATTGCTAAATGAATATGAAAGTGCTATCATTTAATTGATAAAGAATTCACAAAGGAGAAACAAAATGAAAATTGGTGTAATTAAAGACCCAAAACAAGGTGAAGCACGTGTAGGGATGACTCCAGAAAACGTAAAAATTCTCGTTGAAGCAGGTAATGAAGTACTTGTCGATAGTAATGCTGGTGCAGGTTGTGGTTTTACAAATGACCTTTATGAAGCGGCTGGAGGACAAATCGTCGATACAGAAACTGCTTGGGAAGCAGAGCTGATTGTTAAAGTCAAAGAACCAATGGAATCTGAATATAAATATTTCAAACCAGGCCAAATTATTTGGGGATTCTTACACTTGGCAGCCAATAAAGCTTGTGTGGAAAAAATGATGGAAGTCGGTGTAACAGCTATTTCCGGTGAAAATATCTCAATCAATGGTGTGCTTGAGTTGCTTAAACCAATGTCAGCTATTGCGGGACGTCGTGCAGTTAATATTGGGCAATATTATCTTGAAAAACAACATGAAGGGGAAGGAATTCTTCTTCCTGGTATTGAAGGTATCGAGGCTGGTACAGTTGTTATCTTCGGTGGAGGTAATGCTGCAGAAAATGCTGCCGATATGGCTGTTGCTTTGGGATGTAAGGTTATTATCATTGAACTTGGTGATGCGCGTATCGCCCAACTTAAAGAACGCTATGCAGGAAAAACAGTTGAAATCGTTAAATCAACAACAGAAGCATTGGAAGAAAATATTAAACTTGCAGATGTCTTTATCTCAACAATCTTAATCCCTGGCGCTAAACCACCAAAATTAGTCAAAGAATATATGGTTAAATCTATGAAACCAGGTTCTGTTATCGTGGACATCGCTATTGACCAAGGGGGAACTGTTGAAACAATCGATCATGCAACAAACCATGCGGATCCAGTCTTCATCAAACACGGCATAATTCATTACGCTGTGCCAAATATGCCAGGAGCAACACCTCGTACAGCGACAATTGCTTTGGCTCAGGGCAATATCTCTTTCCTTAAGGATATTTCAGTCAAAGGCTTAGATGAGGCGCTGAAATCAAAAGAACTCTTATCTGGGTTGAGTGTTTATAAAGGAAAAGTTGTTTCTAAAGCACTTGCTGATTCAATTGATGTCACTTATACGGAACTCTAAAAAGAAATCTAAGGAAAAAGAATTATGCCAAATTTAGCAAATCTGCCAATTACAATTAAAGATATTAAAAAAGCTCAAAACACTGTTAAACAATATGCACGTGAAACACCCTTGATTCAGTCAATGTTCTTGACTGCTAAAACAGGTGGCGAAGTTTACTTGAAACTTGAAAATATGCAATTAACAGGCTCATTCAAGTTCCGTGGCGCTTTCAATAAGATTGCTCAATTATCTCAAGAAGAGAAAGATCGTGGAGTGATTGCGTGTTCAGCAGGGAACCATGCTCAAGGTGTGGCTTTAACTTCCAAACTTCTCGGTATCAAGAGCATTATTGTTATGCCAAAAGGTGCACCTCAAGCTAAGGTTGATGCCACACGTGGCTATGGTGCAGAAGTAATGCTTGAAGGTGAACAGTTTGATGACTCAAAGGCCTTTTGTGAGGCTTACGCTAAGGAAAATAATATTACGTATATTCCTCCATATGATGATGCAGAAGTAATGGCTGGACAAGGAACAATCGGTCTAGAAATCTTAGATCATCTGTGGGATGTTGACACAGTATTGGTGCCAGTAGGCGGTGGTGGTTTGATTTCAGGTGTTGCGGTTGCCTTGAAATCTTTTAACCCTAATATCCAAGTTATTGGTGTGCAAGCTGAAAATTGCCATGGTATGACTGCATCTTTTAGAGAACGTAAGAAAGTGCACCATGATGAAGCACCAACGATTGCAGATGGCTGTCATGTGGCTTATCCAGGTGAATTGACTTTTGAAGTAGTCAATCAAATCGTTGATAATATGGTTCTTGTAACGGAAGCAGAAATCGAATTAGCCATTAAAGATTTGATTCAACGTACGAAAATTGTGGTGGAAGGTGCTGGCGCTCTTGCAACAGCAGCTATTCTTTCAGGTAAAGTTGATGATTATGTGAAAGGCAAAAAAGTTGTTTCTATCGTTTCAGGAGGGAATGTTGACTTGGCCCGTATTGAAGATGTTGTGGATCATTTTCTCATTGCCAATGACAATGATCAATAATTCTTAAAACAAAAGGACTTTGAATTTCAAAGTCTTTTTTTGTATAGTTCAGTCTTTTTTTAATCGTGAGATAATTTACTCTGATATCACGAAATTCACAAAGACATGTAATTTAAATTAAAATTTAATCAAAGTGCAAAAAATTCTTGCATGAGTAAAAAAAAAGTGTTAAACTTACTGTAAACGGTTACAAAACGTGTAACTAAAAATTGAAAGAAGGTTATAGAATGACTTCAAAAGTTTTAACACAGTTCCTCGAAAATGGGCTTGGAGACCTTAAACAAAGGGGTTTGCTCAACACAATTGACGTTTTAGATAGCGCTAATGGTCCTGAGATTACAGTTGCGGGCAACAAGATGATTAACCTTGCTTCAAATAACTATTTGGGATTTGCGACACGTCCTGAATTAATTCAAGCAACAAAAGATGCAACAGATAAATATGGAGCTGGAGCTGGTGCAGTACGTACTATCAACGGCACTTTAGATATACACATTGAATTAGAAAAAACAATCGCTGAATTTAAAGGCACAGAAGCCGCGATTGCGTTTCAATCAGGTTTCAATTGTAATATGGGAGCGATTAGCGCCGTAATGAAAAAAGGTGATGCGATTCTTTCAGATGAACTAAACCATGCCTCAATTATTGACGGATGTCGTCTTTCAGGTGCTAAAATTATCCGTGTTAAGCATCAAGATATGGCTGATCTTGAAGCAAAAGCAAAAGAAGCTACCGAGTCTGGTGAATATAATAAAGTAATGTACATCACAGACGGTGTCTTCTCAATGGATGGTGACGTTGCAAAACTGCCAGAAATTGTCGAAATTGCCGAAAAATATGATTTGATTACATACGTTGATGATGCGCATGGTTCTGGTGTTATGGGCGGCGGAGCCGGCACAGTAAAACACTTTGGCTTGCAAGATAAGATTGACTTCCAAATCGGCACTCTTTCAAAAGCGATTGGTGTAGTAGGTGGCTATGTAGCGGGCTCAAAACTTTTGGTTGACTGGCTTAAATCACAAGGACGTCCTTTCCTTTTCTCAACTTCATTGACACCGGGTGCAGCAGCAGCAGCAAAAGAAGCCTTTGTCTTAATGCATGATCATCCAGAATATGTTGAAACACTTTGGGACAACGCAAAATACTTCAAAGAAGAATTACAAAAAGCCGGCTTTGATACAGGTGTATCTGAAACACCAATCACACCAGTGATTCTTGGAGATGAAGCAAAAACACAAGAGTTTTCTAAGAAATTGATTGAAAATGGCGTCTATGTTAAACCTATCGTCTTCCCAACTGTACCGCTTGGAACAGGACGTGTACGTGCGATTCCTACAGCAGCGCATACGAAAGAAATGTTAGATGAAGCTGTTGCTGTTTTTGCCAAAGTAGGTAAAGAGATCGGCTTGATTTAATTTCTTGGGGCAATAAAAACTTTCTATTACAAGTAAGCATACAACAAATATATTGGAGAAAATATAATGAAAAAAGTACTCATCACAGGCGCACTCGGACAAATCGGATCAGAATTAACAGAACGTCTTCGTAAAGATCTTGGGGTTGATAATGTTATCGCAACAGATGTACGTGAAGTTGAAGGTAATCCAGTTGTGACTGACGGACATTTTGAAATTTTGGACGTCATGGACCGTGACAAAATGATGGCAATTGCTAAAGATAATGGTGTGGATACAATTATCCACTTGGCTTCACTTCTTTCAGCTGTTGCAGAAGCAAAGCCACAATTTGCTTGGAATTTGAATATGGGTGGCTTGGTTAATGCCTTAGAAACAGCGCGTGAACTTAACCTCCAATACTTCTCACCATCATCTATTGCTGCCTTTGGACCAAGCACTCCAATGGACAACACACCTCAAGTAACTATTCAACGTCCAAATACAATGTACGGTGTGACTAAAGTTTCTATGGAATTGCTTTGTGATTACTACTACACTAAATTTGGTGTTGATACACGTGGTGTACGTTTCCCAGGTTTGATTTCTTATAAAACATTGCCTGGTGGAGGAACGACAGACTATGCTGTAGATATCTACTACGAGGCAATTAAAAATGGTCATTACTCAAGCTTTATCGCTGAAGGCACAAAGATGGATATGATGTACATGCCTGATGCTATCGATGCCATTGTTGACTTGATGAATGCACCTGCAGACAAATTAGTAAACCGTAATGCTTTTAATATTACTGCGATGAGTTTTGAGCCTGAAGAAATTGCTGCATCAATCAAAAAATTTATGCCAGACTTTACAATGGATTATGATGTAGATCCAGTCCGTCAAGGTATCGCAGACAGCTGGCCAAACTCTATCGATGCAACTTGTGCCAAAGAAGAATGGGGCTTCAATCCTAAATATGATTTAGATGCAATGACGAAAGAAATGCTTGAAAAACTTACAGAAAAATTAAAAAGCTAAAAACTAAGTTCATCCCATCACAAAATCTAAAATTATGTTAAAATAAGAGAGTAATCGGTTACAAGATTACTCTCTAATGCTGATGTTAGGAGTCAGCATTGTTATTATTAATCTTATCAAAAATTTATCTTTGAAAGAGGAGCTCTTATGGAACAAAAAAATGAAATGAAGCGAACGCTTGGTTTCTTCCCTGCCCTTACAACAGTAATGGGTACGGTTATTGGTGCAGGTGTATTCTTCAAGGCTGGACGAGTTGCGGAACTCACAGGCCAACCAGGATTGCACATATTGGTTTGGATACTTGGTGGTATCATTTCAATTTGTGGGGGATTAACTGCTGCAGAACTTGCTGCTGCTATCCCTGAAACAGGTGGGATGATTCGCTATATTCAACGTGGTTTTGGTAAACGTTGGTCATTTCTCTTAGGTTGGGCACAGTCTATTATCTATTTCCCTGCAAATATTGCAGCACTCTCTGTTGTATTTGGTACACAATTTTTAAATTTGTTTGGGATGAATGTGAGCGCAGCTAACACTGCAATAGTCGGTGTAATTGCAGCAATTACAGTTACCTTAATTAACTTCATTAGTTCTAAAGCTGCGGGAGGCCTTCAGTCCGTTACAACAGTGATTAAGTTAATTCCGATTGCCTTGATTGTTGTTGTTGGGTTACTTCGTCCTGGTGGTGTTGATTTCCAATTGCTTCCTATTACAGCAGGAGAAAACTTATCCTTGGCGTCTGCAATTGGTTCAGGTCTTTTAGCAACTATGTTTGCCTATGACGGTTGGATTTATGCTGGTAATATTGCCGGTGAAATGAAAAACCCTGCTAAACATTTGCCTCGTGCGATTATTCTTGGTATTGTTGCTATCATGTTTGTATATGTCTTTATCAATGCAGCTTATATTCGTACTTTAGGTATTCCAACCTTGATGGAAAATGATCCGAATCTCCCTGCTATTGTTGCCAATACAATTTTTGGTGGTATGGGAGGTAAACTTGTCACAATTGGTATCTTAATTTCTGTTTACGGTACAATTAATGGTTATTCAATGACAGGAATGCGTGCATCATACGCTTTGGCAACAGAGAAATCTTTCCCTTTCTGGAGAACGTTTAAAAAGCTCTCAGCGAGCGGCGTGCCCGTAAACTCAGGTATTCTGCAAGTTGCAATTGCAGCAATCATGTTAGTTGTAACAATGCTTTCAAGCGATGCTTTTGACTTCTTAACAAATATGTTGGTCTTTGTAATTTGGATTTTCTACACTATGGTTTTCATAACGGTCTTTATCTTACGTAAGCGCGAACCAGAATTAGTCCGTCCATATAAAGTACCACTTTATCCAGTTATTCCAATTATTGCAATTATTGGTGGTGTCTTCATCTTAGTCATGACCTTGATTAGTTCAGACTATATGAGTAACCAAGTTCCAGCCTTGGTTGGTGTTGTCTTTACTTTAATTGGTCTTCCTGTTTACAACCATCTAGACAAGAAGTACCATCGTTAATATAGAAAAAAACTCCGAGTGTGGAGTTTTTCTTTTGGATCTGGAAGGAGAGCTTATTTTTTATCAGTATTTGCTTTTTAAAGTAAATTTGCTATAATTTGCTTATGAAAAAATTACTGGTATTGATTGACTTTCAAAATGATTTTATAGATGGTTCTTTGGGCACAAAAGAAGCGCAAGCTATTGTTCCAAGGGTTATTGAGAAGTTGGTGTCTTACGCTGAAAGTGAACGACTGGCTACACAAGATACACACTTTGAAGATTACCTAACAACTCAAGAAGGACAAAACTTGCCAGTAATTCACTGTCAAAAAGGTACTCAGGGTTGGGAAATACGTAAGGAAGCACAAGTTGGCTTTCAACGTGTGTTCGAAAAAAATATCTTTGGTTCAGTAGAGCTTGCAGAATATATCCGCAATGAGAATGTGGAGCAAGTGGAACTCATTGGTATCTGTACGGATATATGTGTGGTTTCAAATGCTTTATTGATTAAGTCATTTGCTCCAGAAGTAAAAATTACTGTTGATGCCTCATGTTGTGCGGGTGTAACTCCAGAAAGTCATCGTGCAGCTTTAGAAACAATGAAATCTTGTCAAATTAATGTGATTAATGACTAAAAAGAGCAAAAATAGCTCTTTTTTATTTTTGGTCTCAACACTATATATAGTGTGCTTTCTTTTGTTTTCATAAAAAATGATACTAGATATAGTGGAAAAAGGAAAATTTATTTGATAGAATAGAAGCACAAGGAATTAAAAAATGGGGGAACGAAACAATGAAAATGGTTGAGGAAAGCACTGTTGTAACAGATCGAGAAATCAGTGTGATTAAGCGTGATGGTCGCTCCGTAAAGTTTGACAGCAGCAAAATTTTTGAGGCGTTGCAAAAAGCTGGGGACGAAATAGTACCTCCGGCTTCAGAGGAGCGTATAGCAGAAATCTGCGATCGTGTAGTGCACGAAATATTCACACGTTTTACGGATAATGTTAAGATTTATGAAATTCAAAGTATTGTGGAACATCTGTTGATGGAACTTGGTGAAACAAAGTGGGCGGAAGTTTACACAACTTATCGCACACAACGTGATCTTGAAAGAAGTAAGGCAACAGACATTAACTTTACCATCGAAAAATTGATCAACAAGGACCAAACGGTTGTCAATGAGAATGCCAACAAGGATAGCGATGTTTTCAATACACAGCGTGATTTAACTGCAGGTGCTGTTTCTAAAGCCATTGGTTTAAAGATGCTCCCTCCTCATGTAGCGAATGCCCACCAAAAAGGGGAAATTCATTATCATGACTTAGATTATTCTCCCTTCACAACGATGTCAAATTGTTGTTTGATTGACTTTAAAAATATGTTTGAAAATGGCTTTAAATTAGGGAATGCTCAAGTAGATTCACCTAAGTCCATTCAAACAGCAACTGCTCAAGCTTCACAAATTATTGCAAATGTAGCTAGCTCACAATACGGCGGCTGTTCATTTGACCGTGCTGATGAAATTTTAGCACCTTATGCAAAATTAAACTATGCGAAGCATTTAAAAGATGCGGAAGAGTGGATTGAGCAACCGGAAAAACGTGAAGCCTATGCTCAAGCAAAAACTAAAAAAGATATCTATGATGCGATGCAATCTTTGGAATATGAAATCAATACGCTTTTTACTTCAAATGGGCAAACACCTTTTGTTACAGTTGGTTTTGGTTTAGGAGAAGACTGGTATGCACGTGAAATCCAAAAAGCTATCCTGAAAGTCCGTATCGGAGGTTTAGGAAAAGAGCATCGTACAGCTATTTTCCCTAAATTAATTTTCACCTTGAAGCGTGGTTTGAATCTTGAAGTCGGTACGCCAAACTATGACATTAAAAACTTGGCACTAGAGTGTGCCACAAAGCGTATGTATCCAGATATCTTGTCTTATGACAAGATTGTCGAGTTAACAGGTTCATTTAAAGCAAGTATGGGATGCCGTAGCTTCCTTCATGGTTGGAAAGATGAAAAGGGCAATGAAGTAACTGCGGGCCGTAATAACCTCGGAGTAGTAACGGTAAACCTTCCACGTATTGCACTTGAAGCGGCAGGCGATAAAGAAAAGTTCTGGGAAATTTTTAATGAACGCATTGCCATTGCTAAGGATGCTTTGGTTTTCCGTGTTAACCGTACAAAAGAAGCCCAACCCAAAAATGCGCCTATACTCTTTATGAATGGGGCCTTGGGTCGCTTGAAAGCTGAAGATTCAGTCGATGAGCTTTATAAAAATGAACGTGCAACAGTTTCCCTTGGCTATATCGGCCTTTATGAAGTTGCAACAAGTTTCTATGGACCAACGTGGGAAAATAACAAGGAAGCAAAAGACTTTACTTTGGAAATCGTAAAACGTATGAACCAAGATTGTAAAGACTGGAGCAAAGAAACCGGGTATCATTTCTCTGTTTACTCTACACCAAGTGAAAGTCTGACAGACCGTTTCTGTCGTATGGATAAGGAGAAATTTGGTTCTGTTGCGGATATCACCGATAAAGATTACTATACGAACAGCTTCCATTATGATGTGCGTAAAAATCCAACTCCATTTGAAAAATTGGAATTTGAAAAAGATTATCCCGTTTATGCCAACGGAGGTTTTATCCATTATGCGGAATATCCAATGATTCAACAAAATCCTCGTGCACTTGAAGCCGTTTGGGACTTTGCTTATGATCGTATCGGCTATTTGGGAACAAATGCACCGATTGACCATTGTTATGAGTGTGGTTTCGAAGGAGACTTTACTGCGACTGAGCGTGGCTTTAAATGTCCCCAATGTGACAATGCTAACCCACAAACATGTGATGTGGTAAAACGAACATGTGGGTACCTAGGTAACCCTCAAGCTCGCCCTATGGTTCATGGTCGTCATAAAGAAATATCAGCGCGTGTCAAACATATGAATGGCTCTGTAGGTGTTCTTGAAGATGGCGAGAGCATTGACAGTGAAGCTGTAGATCATGCAAAGAGCAAGTTTGTAAAATAAAGTAAAAAGTGAATCTTAGGATTCATTTTTTTTATGAAAAGATAAAAAAGCAGGGACAAATTTAAAATTTTAGTGAAAATTCAAGAATAATATTGACAGTGTTTAAGTTTTATTTTATAATTTTAATGCAACCGCTTTTTTACATTTGTAAAAGGCGCGTAAAAAATTACTTTGTCTTGTCCGCAGAGTGATAAAAAATTTTAAGGAGTAATATGGACACTAAAAAAATTAGATGGTTTACCGTCGCATTTATCGCCTTCAACATGGTTTGGGGCATGGGAAATGTGGTCAATAACTTCGCCCAGCAAGGGATCACAGTTGTTACCTCATGGATTTTGATTTTGGCGCTTTACTTTGTACCTTATGCACTTATTGTTGGGCAGTTAGGCTCAACTTTTAAAGACAGTAAAGGAGGCGTAAGTTCGTGGGTTGAACAAACTTCAACAAAACGTCTTGCCTACTATGCAGCCTGGACATATTGGGTTGTGCATATCCCTTATCTGGCCCAAAAACCTCAAGCTATTTTGATTGCCTTTGGTTGGATTGGTCGTGGAGATGGACAGCTTGTAAGTTTGATGTCTGTTCCGATGGTTGCCATCATTTCATTGATTATTTTCCTTCTCTTCCTCTGGCTCGCAACAAAAGGTTTAAACACGCTTAAAGTTATTGGGGGACTTGCAGGAACAGCAATGTTTGTCATGAGCTTGCTCTTTATCGTGATGGCTGTCAGCGTTCCTTTTATTGCAAAAGACTTTGCAATCGCAACACCAGATATGGGAAATATCAACACGTATATCCCTAAATTCGACTTCAGTTACTTCACAACAATCTCTATGCTAGTCTTTGCGGTTGGTGGGGCAGAAAAAATTTCACCTTATGTCAACCAAATGAAGAGTCCTGCACGTGAGTTTCCAAAAGCAATGTTTATGCTTGCTGCAATGGTCGGTGTCTGTGCCGTTCTTGGCTCAGTTGCGATGGGTATGCTCTTTACAAGTGGTAACTTGCCTGATGACCTCATGGCCAATGGTGCCTATGCCGCCTTTCAAATGCTTGGCGAACACTATGGTATTGGCAATAGCCTGATGTATGTTTATGCCTTTACACAAGGTATCGGTCAAATTGCTGCGCTTGCCTTTTCAATAGATGCGCCATTGCGTATATTGCTTGCGGATGCAGATCCACAATTTGTTCCAGCTTGGCTACGTAAAACGACTGCCAAAGGAACATTGATCAATGGTTTTGTATTGACAGGAATTTTGGTAAGTATCGTTATTTTGATGCCTTTGCTTGGAATAGGAAACATGAACGAATTGGTCAAATGGCTGACAAACTTAAACTCAGTGGTGATGCCAATGCGCTACATGTGGGTATTCTTCGCCTTTATCATGCTTAATCGTGCGATTAAACACTTTACTTCTGAATACAAATTTATCAAGCAAAAACGCTTGGCGATGTTTGCTGGTATCTGGTGTTTCTTGTTCACTTTAGTAGCATGTGTCCTTGGTATGGTACCAAAAGTAGATTTTGCTGCCGACCCTTCGGCTTGGTGGTTCCAATTGACTTCGAACATTTTGACACCAGTTGTCTTGATTCTTTTAGGGATGCTCCTTCCATTTATTGCGCGTCGTGAGCAAAAAAATCAAATGATTTAGTCTAAAAAGTAGTATAATAGAATGAGTAGTTTCGGAAGAAATTGCTCATTTTTTGATACGCTACTCTCATTGCCCTAAAGGGTCTAATGAGGAACGTCAAGCTTTATCAGGCTTGTCTGCATGATATCCTCTTCATTGTGATTAAGAGGATGAATTGTGAAATTTTAGATAAAATAGAGATAGGAGTAATGGCAGATGAATAATCCAAAACCACAAGAGTGGCTTGCTGCGGATTTGGAACAGGGCTATGTTTCAGATTATAAGCCTTTCAATTTTGTTGATGGTGAAGGTGTACGTTGCTCGCTTTACTTATCCGGCTGTAAATTCCACTGCGAAGGATGCTATAATCAAGCAACTTGGAATTTCCGTTACGGTAGTCCATATACAAAAGAATTAGAAGAAAGAATCATGGCTGACTTGAGTCAGTCTTATGTTCAAGGCTTGACATTACTTGGTGGTGAGCCTTTCCTCAATACTGGCGTTGCTTTACCGCTTGTCAAACGTATACGCGCAGAACTTCCTGAAAAGGATATTTGGTCTTGGACTGGTTATACTTGGGAAGAGCTTCTACAAGAGGATGAAACCAAACTTGAGCTTTTGCGAAATATCGATATACTTGTTGACGGTCGCTTTAAACTCAGTAAGAAAAACTTATTGCTCCAATTTAGAGGCTCTTCAAATCAACGAATTATTGATGTGAAAAAGTCTCTCGCTGAGCATCGAGTAGTTATCTGGGAAAAACTCAATGACGGTAAAGCAGCTGTAGAACAAATTCATAAGGAAAAGCTAATATGAAAACTGTGTTAGTAATTTGTGAATCAGGCTATTGGCATGACTTACGTGCAGGACTAGCAGCTGTAGAAGTTGGCTTTCTCGGTTTTGACAAGAAAAAACCTAGGCGTTCCGAAATTGACCAATTAGTGGCGCAAGCTGACTTTGTGATGATTCGGAACCTCAATGTCGCTCATGCTTCAGTTCGATTTGCAAAAGAAGCAGCAAAAGCGAGTGATACACCTTTCTGGATAGGCAGTAATTTCGGTGTAGAAAAGATTATTGAAAAGCTTAAGCTTGCCTTTCCGGAAATAAAATTGTCCGAAAAAACTATGAAGCCAAAAATGCCAAGAAAAAAAAGTCCGCAACAAAAGTTAGCTAATCCTTCTACGAACAATTCTGAAGAAAAGTACCAGCTACCCAAGAAAGCAAAAAATCTTGCCTTAAAATCGGCTCTGAAGGACTTCAAAGTTACTGAAGAGGAGGTTGATTTTGCAAAAATGTTTAAGCCCTGACATCAGGGCTTTTTTGCAAAAATGAGAGATAGCGAAAATGCAAGTCATTTGGTATAATTAGTTTTATGAATAAAATCCTCGAAGTAGAAAATCTAACTTTCAAATATGAAGAAGATCAAGAAGCGCCCACTTTAGATGGGGTATCTTTTGCTGTCCAAGCAGGAGAGTGGGTTTCTATCATTGGTCAAAATGGTTCAGGAAAGTCAACCACAGCTCGTGCTATTGACGGTTTACTTGAAAATGTAGCTGGAAATATAAAAATTGACGGACAAATTTTAAGTTCGGAGAACGTTTGGGCACTTCGTCAAAAAATAGGAATGGTTTTCCAAAACCCTGACAATCAATTTGTTGGAGCAACTGTTGAGGACGACGTCGCATTTGGAATGGAAAATCAGGGTATTCCTCGTGAAGAGATGATTTTGCGTGTGGACCAGGCTTTAAAACAAGTCAATATGCTAGAGTTTAAAGGCAAGGAACCTGCACGATTATCTGGTGGACAAAAACAGCGTGTTGCTATTGCAGGGATTATTGCATTGCGTCCAGAAATTATTATTCTTGATGAGGCAACTTCCATGCTTGATCCGACAGGACGTGCTGAAATCATGCGCGTTATCCGTGAAATTAAGGCAGAATATAATCTTACAGTGCTCTCGATTACTCATGACCTTGATGAAGCTACCCTGTCTGATCGTGTATTGGTCATGCGTGCGGGTAAAATTATCAAATCCGCTAAGCCAGAGGAACTTTTTGGTTCTGGTGAGGATATGATTAATATTGGTTTAGATATGCCTTTCACATCGAACTTAGCCGAGGATTTACGAGCGGACTTTAACTTGCCAGAAAAATATTTAAATGAAGAAGAACTGGCAGAACTCTTAGCAGAAAGACTGAGAAAATGATTAAATTTGATAAGGTAAATTTCACTTACCAACCGAATACTCCCTTTGCGAGTCGAGCGCTCTTTGACATCAATTTAGAGGTGGCAGAAGGAAGTTATACTGCCCTTATTGGCCATACAGGTTCAGGGAAATCAACACTATTACAACATCTTAATGGCCTGTTGCAACCTACAGAAGGTAAGGTCAATATTGATGATATTGTTATTCAGGCTAGTAGTAAGCAAAAAGAAATCAAGCCAGCACGTAAAAAGGTGGGGGTTGTTTTCCAGTTTCCAGAAAGTCAGCTTTTTGAAGAAACGGTTTTGAAGGATGTTGCTTTTGGTCCACAAAACTTTGGTGTTTCGCAAGAAGAGGCGCTTAAAATTGCGCGTGAAAAGCTCGAGCTTGTCGGTCTAGCAGAAAAAAACTTTGAAAAATCGCCTTTTGAATTATCAGGTGGACAAATGCGCCGTGTTTCCATTGCGGGGATTTTAGCAATGGAACCTAAAGTTTTAGTTCTTGATGAACCCACTGCTGGATTGGATCCCAAAGCCCGTATCGAGATGATGGAGCTCTTTAGTCACCTGCATCAAGAAGGACAGACAGTTGTTTTGGTCACACATAATATGGATGATGTGGCCGAATATGCAGACAAGGTGTATCTCTTAGAAAAAGGACGTGTTATTTCATCAGGTAGTCCTCAAGACGTTTTTCAAAATGTTGAATTTTTGATGCAGCATGAGCTTGGTGTACCTAAAACAACAGAATTTGCTGTCAAGTTAGAGCAACGAGGTGTGGTCTTTGACCGCTTGCCTATCAAACGTCAAGAGTTGATTCAAATGCTGAAGGAGGCGAAAAAGTAGAATGCAAAATATGCTTATGGGACGTTACATCCCTGGAAATTCGCTGATTCATCGTCTGGATCCTCGAAGCAAACTTTTAGTCATGTTTATTTTTGTTATCGTGATTTTCTTTGCACATGACTGGTTAGGCTATTTACTCTTAATTCTTTACACTTTTGCTGGTGTCCTTTTATCAGGAATTTCTATTTCTTATTTCCTTAAAGGTCTAAGACCGATGATTGGCTTGATTTTATTTACAGTTATTTTTCAGATGCTGTTTACACCTGGAGAACATATTATTTTTCAATTTTGGATATTGAAAATATCAACAGAGAGCTTAATTAACGCACTCTATATTTTCTTCCGCTTTGTGTTAATTATCTTTATGTCAACAGTACTCACATTGACCACGCCGCCGCTAACCTTGGCAGATGGTATTGAAACTGGTTTAGCACCTTTGAAGAAAATCAAGGTACCGGTACATGAATTAGGACTTATGCTTTCGATTTCACTTCGCTTTATTCCAACATTGATGGACGATACAACCATGATTATGAATGCCCAAAAGGCAAGAGGTATGGATTTTGGTGAAGGGAATCTCTTGCAAAAAGTCCGCTCGATTATCCCGATATTGATTCCGCTCTTTGTTTCGAGCTTCCGCCGTGCAGAAGATTTAGCAGTTGCCATGGAGTCACGAGGCTATCAAGGAGGCGATGGGCGCAGTAAATATCGTCAGCTCAAATGGTCGAAAAATGATTTTATTTTATTACTGAGTATTTTTATATTGGCTGCTCTCTTACTGTCATGGAATACCTTTAGTCGTTAATTCGCACAGCTACTTTTAGAATAAAAAAACTGAATAATTTCGGTTTTTTTTGTTTAATTATGAGTTTATTCTTGCATTCGCAAATTTGATTTGCTATAATAATCAAGTAGTTAAAAAACGCACCCGTGGCTCAACTGGATAGAGTACCTGACTACGAATCAGGCGGTTGCAGGTTCGAATCCTGCCGGGTGCATAATAATTAATTCGGGCTTGCCCGTTTTATTATTGTAAAAAATTTTCATACCTTCGGGAAGTAGCTCAGCTTGGTAGAGTACTTGGTTTGGGACCAAGGTGTCGCAGGTTCGAATCCTGTCTTCCCGATTACCGACTAACCCTAACTCATCTTTCGTAGATGAGTTTTTTTGTTGGAAATGAAAATTGAGCCTGTATTGCGGTTGATGTCATCGAGTTAAAGAATAGATTCCTTGGAGTCTATTTTTTTATTTTGCTTTGAAGTTAGCATTAATATTGTCACTCTAGTATCAGGACGTACTATATACGTTAAAGCAAATAGGAGATATCAAGAAGTATTGCAATTCTAGAAGTAGCAGTTAAAAAGTTTTTTTGATTTTTTTTTGTTATATTTCATATTTTTTTACGGATAATAGTGTGCCATGAATAAAATTTATTGTGAATAGGAGGATGTGAAGTCAACATTGCAGAACAGATCAAAAAATAGTAGAAAACAGACCTTGAGAATAAAAGTACTAACTGAAATGAGGCTTTTTTGAAAAAAAGAATTTTAAAATTTAATCTTGCTATTCTTCTACTCAGCATTTTATTTGGAATGTTTATTTTTCAGGTAGAGCAATATTCAAGAGATAAAGTGACAGACTTTTTTAGATATACGGATAGTTATTCTCCTGTAAAAAAACCTAAAAAAATAACGAATAAAAAAGAGAACGACAGCGCGATTGATATTATAGAAAAAATTTCAAAACAGGAGGGATTATTTACACTCTATAAAGTTGTAGACCAAGGGTACTTTATCAAAGAAGGGATCAATTTTAAGTTCCTAGAAAAAGCAGAGATAACCTTGTATGTACCTCAGACGCATCAAAAAAGCGTGTACAGCCCTCCATTGAGTAAATCAGTCTTAACTATAGACGGTATAGATAATTTAAAAAATAAAAATGAATTTGAGTGGCAAGTTTTTATAAAAACAGAGGATAAAAACAAATATAAAGATACGGTAGAGCAGATTAAAAATACTTATAACAAAGCTTTTGATGAGAACTATACTTACAAAGATTTTGCAGATTTTGAAAAAAGTGAAAGTTATGAATTATCATCGGGTAGGGACATTTACAATATTTCAAGCTATTTAAAGATTGGCATAACCTTTTTTACGGTGATGTTGAGTTTTTGGATTTTTTCAGTTCATAAAAAAATTCATATTTTACGACAAAATGGCTATTCTATCGTAGCGAGTATAAATAACTTTATCGGCAAGGGGTATGCAACTTGTATTTTTGTATCCATTGCTTTACTTACCTATTTATTAGGAAGCATTTCACGCATCTATTGTGTTAATTTTATGATAAATGTTGGACTACTCCTATCCTTTAGTTATATTTGGTTGATGATGCTGGTTTATGTCGTGGAAAAGTTAGGTCGGAGAAAAAAAGAGAGTAAAAATAAAGGAGAAAAGTTATTTATCAACATATTGCCAACAGCGATAAAACTTATTTTTCTGATGATGTTAGTCGTAATACACCTAGATTTAGCAAGGATTATGTATCAAGCCTCCAATATCACCTTTAATAGTGAAGTGCCTAAAAAAATAAGTGAAGATAACTATCATGTTTTTTACCCCGTTGTTGTGGGAAAAAATCAACTTGAATTTACCTATGACAAGGATTCTAGAGCAGAAGAAGAGGAGGAAATTTATCGCTATTTAAACCAAAAGGGAAGCTTGCTGGTAAGTATACAACATTATAATACAAAAGAGAGCGAAGTATTTGGGAGAGAGATACAACTCAACCCTAATTATTTAAAAAAATTCGAGATTTTAGATGAAAATAATCAGAGAGTCCTTATAGAAGAAAGTGAAGAAAAAAGGATATTACTCATTCCCGAAAGATTCAAGGGAAGTGATGACTTAAAGAAGATAGAAGAATACTATTTTAAAGACTTACTCCAATTTGAGGATAAATTAACGGAGATTATCTATATCAAAGATAAACAACCTGTCTACAGTTTTGTTCCCAATAAGCCATGGATTGATGACTATCCTATTTTAGATATTTTAACACTCAAAAACAGCGACAGTTGGGAAAGGAATATTTTTAGTGGTGCTATGTATCCGCCAATCAAAATAAAAACAGCTGGGAAGGCAAGTGAAAAGCTTAACGGGCTTTTAGAGAAAAACAAGTTAACAGATAATTTACCTTCTTTTGTCCCCTATGAAAAGTCAGAGATTACGCTAATAAAAAGCCTGTCTGGTTCGCTCAGCTCTTTATTAATCAGCTCCCTATTGACTGTATTTGTCTTTTCCATTGTTTGCTTACTCACCACTGCCTATTTTTTCCAGTATCATAATAAAAAATTTTATTTGCTAAGGCTAAACGGTTATTCCTTTTTTGAAACTTATGCATCCGTCTTTTTATTGTTGCTATTCGAACTAATGATGGGTTTAACTATAGCTGCATTCTTGTCTGAGATCAGCAAAGAATTTGTTATTAATATCTTTCTGGCCATGGTACTCAATGTCATTATAGTCAGTATGACTTTGTTTAGAGTTGAAAAAAGACAGTCTAATTAAATCTTTAAAGGGGAAAGTGATGAATCAAAACGAAATAGTCTCTCTATCTAATGTCCAAAAAAAAATACAGGATAAATCCATTTTTTCAATCAATGCGTTTACTGTAAATAAGGGTGATTTTGTTACCATCAAAGGTGTCAGTGGTTCTGGAAAGACGACGCTGTTAAACATACTAGGGATGAACGATACGGTAAGTTCAGGAGAATATTTATTTGAAGGTGTTGAAACAGCAAAGCTGACAGCAAAAGAAAAACTAAAAATAAAGAGAAATAAAATATCTTTTTTATTTCAAGATTTCGGTCTAGTTGAAGAAGAAACAATTAATTTTAATTTAGAAATAGGCTTAAAATATAGCAAATTAAGTAGGAAAGAGAAAGTAAAACAAAAAAAGGAGGCACTGAATGCGGTCAATTTAAGTAAAAAACTATCGACAGCGATTAGCAGTTTATCTGGGGGAGAAAAACAGCGCGTGGCACTCGCGCGAATTATTTTAAAACCATCCATACTTATCTTAGCAGATGAACCCACAGGTTCTTTAGATTCGCTCAACAGAGATATCGTTACGGATATTTTATTTCAACAATCAATAGAGGGGAAAGCAGTAATCATTGTCACTCATGATGAGGAACTGGCAAAGAAAGGGAATAAAAGCATAGAGCTTTAATTTTGCGCTGCCCTTGTTTAAAATCAACCCTACACAAGATCATGAACAATCCTCGGCTTTAAAATTATCGGAGACACAGCAACATTGTATATAAAAAATATTTTGGAGGTAAATATGAAAAAAACGATATATTTAGCAACGTTGGTACTTTCTTTTGGACTATTTGGAAGTTTATTGGGTGGTTCAGTTGCCTTTGCGGATAAGCAAGAGCCATATGGGGATATCACACACACATCAGATTCTGAGGGATATATCCATTTTGACCCTGAAGGTAATATTGTAGAAAGTAATTTAGGGTCCAACACCAATAAGAAAGCAAGACCAGCTATTAATCATGCTTCAGGGAGATGGGTATATTTTTCTGATCTTTATGATTTGGGGAGAAGGAAAAGAGGACATTCTAACCATTACAGCTCTAAATATCAAAGACATGGTGCTAAAGCTCAAGTAGGTTCGGACACAAAAATAGCAAATGCTGGATTTAAAAAATGGGCACTTGCAACTGCTCACGGAAGAACTTTTGATACTTTTTCTTGTTGGTATAACCCAACAAACTGGTATTAATTTTTAAGGGGATTGTTCATGGTCTTCTGTAAGGTTGGTTTGAAAAAATAGCAATGGATAAAAAGCTGTTGTCTTCGGACAGCCATTGAGTTGCGCTTGGTGAGGAGTTTTCGTAGATAGTTTTTTGCTCTTTAATTCCTCTAAAAAATTACATTTTCTTAACAAGCTCCTGAACTCCCGCAAATTATTTGGTGTGTAGAATTACTTAAAGTATAATAGTGCATAACACTAAAAAAATTAGTGAATATATTACTTAAGGAAGATATTATATGGAAAAAGACTTGAAAAATGATGTCGGTTTTTTCGGAGCCTTATCTATTGTTGTCGGAACGGTTATTGGAGCAGGAGTATTCTTCAAAATTGCTGCGATGGTTGCAGTAACCCAATCTGCTTCGCTAACTTTGCTTGCTTGGGCAGTGGGTGGTATTTTAACGATTTGTGCGGGACTCAGTGTTGCTGAACTTGCAGCTGCCATTCCGGAAACAGGTGGTGCTGTAAAATATTTAGAGCGCAGTTATGGAAAACTAGTGGGCTTTCTTTTTGGCTGGGTACAAGTATTAATTTATAATCCTGGAAATATGGCAGCCCTAGGAATAATCTTTGCCACACAAGTTCTGAACTTGCTTGGCCTACCTCAAGGCTTATTATTACCTATCGCTATTGCCTCTATTTTAACTATCATGTCTATTAATCTACTGGGTTCACGTTTTACTTCACGTTTTCAGCAAGTGACTTAGATTTTAAAATTAATCCCAATCTTTTTGATTATTATTTTTGGTTTAACAACCAATTCGCAAGTGGAAGTGCAGTTGTTTCCGATTCAGGCGGGACAAAATATCGGATTCTTTGCCGGTCTTGGTGGCGCTTTGGTCGCGAGTTTGTTTGCCTTTGACGGCTGGATGAATGTAGGGAATATCGCCGGTGAGATGAAAAATCCGCAAAAACATTTGTCGAAAGTTATCACCATCGGTCTATTGGTTATTTCATTTATTTATATTGCCATTAGCTTAGGGTTTTTAAAAGTTCTGCCTCTGGATCAGATTGCAGGAAATGCAAATACAGCTTTAGATGCTGCACAAAAATTATTTGGTGTAAATGGTGGTAAGCTCGTAACGATTGGGATTTTAGTTTCTGTTTATGGCACGCTCAATGGCTACACAATGACAGCAATTCGTGTGCCTTATGCTCTAGCTTTAGAAAACTCACTTCCTTTCTCAAAACACTTGAGTAAACTCAATAAAAATGCCATTCCCTTTGTTTCAACGGCCTTGGTTGGGAGTTTAGCTTGCATCTTTATGGCAGCAGGTTCCTTTGATATCCTGACAAATCTGGTCATCTTTGTAATGTGGTTTTTCTCCTTCTTGTTAATTCTTGCAGTATTTATCCTCCGCAAAAAGGAGCCAAATTTGCACCGTCCATATAAGGTTGTACTTTACCCTGTCCTTCCTGTCATTGGAATGTTGGGTGCCTTGTTTATCATGTGGACGACTATTACACAGCAGCCTGTTCTTGCGATGATTGGGATTGCTATTACGCTAGCCGGCATTCCTGTGTTTTATTACCAGACGAAAATGAAGCGAAGCAGCGATAGTGTTGCAGCAGTTGTTAAAGTAAAATCTAAATAAGAAGAACACTATAAATGATTCATTTGTCATGTTGACAGTTTTTAATAATTTTGCTAAAATAGTAAAGTTGAATATAGCAGTCAGCTAGAAAACTCGTCAACATTTCCCTTGTTACGAAGTAACCGAAGCTGTAAGGCGAAAGTGAAATGCACGAATTCGAGGCTGTCAATATTCTTCAAAAAAATTTGAAGGAGACATTAATATGTCACGTTATACTGGTCCATCTTGGAAACAATCACGCCGTCTCGGCATCTCACTTACAGGTTCTGGTAAAGAACTTGCACGTCGTAACTACGTACCTGGTCAACACGGCCCTAACAACCGTTCAAAACTTTCTGAATACGGTTTGCAATTGGCTGAAAAACAAAAACTCCGTTTCACTTACGGTGTTTCTGAACGTCAATTCCGTAACTTGTTTGTAGCAGCTACACGTGTTAAAGAAGGAACTCTTGGTTTCAACTTCATGACTTTGCTTGAACAACGTTTGGATAACGTTGTATTCCGTCTTGGTCTTGCAACTACACGTCGTCAAGCACGTCAATTCGTAAACCACGGTCACATCCTCGTTGATGGTAAACGCGTTGATATTCCATCATACCGCGTAGCACCTGGTCAAGTTATTTCAGTTCGTGAAAAATCTATGAAAGTTCCTGCAATCCTTGAAGCTGTTGAAGCAACTAAAGGACGTCCAAACTTCGTATCATTCGATGCTGATAAACTTGAAGGTTCACTCGTTCGTCTTCCAGAACGCGATGAAATCAACACAGAAATCAACGAAGCACTTATCGTCGAATTCTACAACAAAATGATGTAATCTCGTTTCACACGAGTTATAACTCTAAGTCAGATTGACTTAGAGTTTTTTGTTTTCAATAAAACTCTCAAAAATATTGAACTCAAAATAAAAAATCTGCTTAAATGCAGATTTTTTATCACCGAATTTCCATAATATCCTCAAGCCCCAAACGAAAGCTTGGTTGGCCAGTTTCCTCAGAAGTTCCAAAAGGGATGATGAGTTCTGGACGGTATTTTTTATCGACGTTGAGAATCTCATTGATTTTTTCTGTGCGTTTATAGCCAAGGACAACATTGGCCTTATAACCTTTATCATAGATGGCATAGAGCAAGTTCATTGTGACAAGGCCAGTTGTCATAGACATATAGGTATTGAGATATTCAGCATCAAAACTATTGACATAAGCTTGATAGCGTTGAGTAAAGCGTTCAATGTCAAGGCTTGAAAGTTCTTCACTGCCACGCTCGCTAATAAGTTTAAGGCGATCAGCATATTGACTGTCCGCAAAAATCATGATCAAGCCACCTGCTGTTTCAATCTGCTCGTGATTTGAAGGATTGACTTCTTTTAAAAGTGCGGCTTTGGCTTCAGTTGAATCAATAACGACAAAATGCCAACTTTGTATATTAATGCCTGAAGGGGCTAAACGAGCAGTTTTAATAATGTCTTTTATCTCTTCAAGAGGAACTTTCTTCCTATCAAACTTTTTGACGGCATGGCGTGTTTGGGCTAATTCTAAATATTCCATTTCTTCCACTTTCTAATTTTTTACTAGAGCTATTTTAGCAAATAAACATCGAAATCACATGAATTGAAAATGGTGATAATATGGTAAAATGGAAGAATGGAAAATACGCAAAAAATAGCTGAATTACTAAATATTAAAAGTTCACAAGTTCAAAAAGTACTTGAACTGACAGCAGAAGGTAACACAGTACCTTTTATTGCCCGTTATCGAAAAGAAGTTACGGGCAGCTTAGATGAAGTTGAAATCAAAAAAATTATTGACGAAAATGATAGCCTAACAAAACTTAAGGATCGAAAAACAGCAGTGCTGTCCAAGATTGAGGAGCAAGGCAAATTAACGGATCAGCTTAAGGCTCAAATAGAAGCAGCTGAGAAGCTGTCTGAAGTTGAAGACCTTTATCTTCCTTATAAAGAAAAACGTCGCACAAAAGCCACAGTGGCGAAAGAAAATGGTCTTTTCCCGCTTGCACAACTCATTGTTAAAAATACACCAAGTCTTGAAGCAGAAGCAGAGAAGTATACGAATGAAACTTTCGCTACAGCAGCAAAAGCACTTCAAGGCGCGATGGATATTCTGGCAGAGGCGATCTCTGAGGATGCTAAATTGCGGAGCTGGCTATTGAGCGAAGTGAAACAAAATAGCCTCTTAGAAAGTCGTCTGAAAGAGCAAAGCCTCGATGAGAAAAAAGTCTTCCAAATTTATTATGAATTTGCGGAGAAAGTATCTGAGCTTCCTAATCATCGTGTACTCGCTTTGAATCGTGGTGAAAAGATGGGCGTTCTTTCTGTAAAATTTGAACATAATGAAGATAAGATTTTACGCTTTTTTGAAAATCGTTTTGCTGCGCGAAACAACAAATATATGAGTTTAGCCATAAAAGAAGCAGTGAAGAAAAAGCTGCTTCCAGCGATGGAACGTGCAGTACGGGGTGAATTAACAGAAAAAGCTGAAGATGCAGCCATCGAAGTATTTGGTGAAAATTTGAAAAACCTACTCTTGGTGGCACCGCTTAAAGGGCGTACAGTGATGGGTTTTGACCCCGCGTATCGTACAGGAGCAAAGCTCGCCATTGTTGATGCAACAGGTAAACTTTTGACGACGACAGTTATCTATCCCGTAAAACCTGCTAATGCGAGTCAAATTGCCCAAGCGAAAAAGGAGTTAGCAGCACTAATCTCTAAATATAAGGTCGATATGATAGCTATTGGTAATGGAACAGCCAGTCGTGAATCGGAAACTTTTGTTGCCGAAGTCTTAAAAGAAAACAGTCTTTCTGATGTCTTTTATGTTATCGTGAGTGAATCTGGGGCTTCTGTTTACTCGGCTTCAGAGTTGGCGCGTGAAGAGTTTCCGGACCTGACGGTAGAAAAGCGTTCGGCTATTTCCATTGCAAGAAGGTTGCAAGATCCTTTGGCTGAGTTGGTGAAAATAGAACCGAAAGCTATTGGTGTAGGACAATATCAACATGATGTTGCAGAGAAGAAACTTACCGAAAACTTGGACTTTGTTGTTGAAACGGTCGTCAACCAAGTTGGTGTCAATGTAAATACAGCAAGTCCAGCGCTACTTTCACATGTTGCTGGTTTTAACAAAACCTTAGCCAACAATGTCGTGAAGTTTCGTGAGGAAAATGGAGCTCTCAAAAGCCGCGCGCAGTTGAAAAAAGTTCCACGTTTAGGGGCGAAAGCTTTTGAGCAGGCAGCAGGCTTCCTTCGTATTCCTGAAGCAAAGAATTTCCTTGATAACACTGGAGTCCATCCAGAGTCGTATCAAGTGGTCGAAAAATTACTTGAAACACTTGATATAGCTGACCTCGATGGGAATTCCGCAGCAATTTTGAAAAAAGTAAATATTGCCGAAATGTCAGAAAAACTTGGTGTTGGTCGCGAAACATTGACAGATATTATTGCTGATTTGACAAAGCCAGGACGTGATTTACGTGATAATTTTGATGCACCAATCTTACGCCAAGATGTTCTTTCCGCGAGCGATTTACGTGTGGGCCAAAAACTTGAAGGAGCAGTGCGTAACGTTGTCGATTTTGGTGCCTTTGTGGATATTGGTATTAAAAATGACGGATTGATTCACGTTTCTGACCTGAGCAAAAACTTTGTGAAAAATCCTCATGAAGTTGTTGCTGTCGGACAAATCGTAACCGTTTGGGTAAAATCCATTGACCAAGAGCGCGGTAAGATTAATTTAACTTTGGTTGAGCCACGTGAACAATGAGGAATTAACAGACCATGTGCGTCAACTTTCTGTAGAGAAATTTGCGCGTCCATTTCTGCATACTGCCCAGTGGAATAGTCGTCTACGCAGTACGGGAGGCCGCTTTTTTCCTAAGGATATGCATTTGGATTTTAACCCTAAAATGGCAAATCGAGCAGAGTTTGATGGTATTATTCTCCATGAGCTGGTTCATTACCATCTCTATGACCAGCAACGAGGTTATAAGCATAAAGACAGGGAGTTCAAGGATTTACTTGCTCAAGTAGGGGGGTTACGTTATGCTCCATCAATAAGAGAGGCTAAACATACTTATGTGTGTCAAAGCTGTCATCAGATTTATCAACGTCAACGTAAAATTGATATAAAAAAATATGCCTGTGGCAAATGCCGCGGCAAACTAAAAGAACAAGGATAACTTCTTGTTCTTTTTTCTTTGCTTTTTTTAGTGTTAATTTCGTTTTTTTCTCGTATTAGTTAGTGAAGGATTTATCACGATTTTTAAGGAGAAAGACGATTGAAAAGTAAAAAAAAGATGATGATGTTTTTAGTCTTAAGTTTGCTACAAATACTTATTGCTGTATTTATAGTTGTGAAAAGAGAGGATTTTATTTATCTATTACCCGCAAAAGAGCCACAAGTATTAAGAGATTTAGCCTATGACAAGGACAAACGCTTGGGCTACACCATTCACATCAAAGAAGAAGGAAAGTTGGTGCCCTATCTGGTGCTCACGAAAAATTACATTAATCAAGGCAATGTCTTGTTGCTTCGCAAATACCTGCTAGATCCGCCCATGTCTTTTCGAGATGGCTGGGAGGAAGCTTATTATGGCCACAGCATACCGGATGCCTTTATGCACAAGGACTTTATCAAGCGTTTGTCTAAAGATGTGCAGAAAAATATCCCCCTTACAGAGCTGGGGATAAAACCCTCGGCAAAAAATGCAGGAATGGGGCATATAGAAAAAATAAAGCGGAAACTTTTCTTGCTTTCGGACGTTGATGTTGGAGATGATAGAGGCAAGCATCGTATGGGGGATGACCGTAATTTACTTTATTTTAAGCGAAAAGGTAGAGTAAAAGAGGACAGGTTAGCTTATTCAGATGGGAATTCAACTCCTTACAGTTGGTGGCTCCGTACTGCTTTTGCGACGGATTCTGTAGTAGCTAGTGTAGTTAATTATAAAGGGAGGCTTGGAGGAAATGGTGTTGCTTACATCTCTTATGTCCGTCCAGCCTTCACACTGCCACCAGAAACAGAGGTGGAGGAAAAAGGGAACGACGAGCGGACAATATATGTGCTTAAGGCGGATAAATAAAGGAGTGAACCCAAATGACCAATAAAAAAATATTTCTGATTGTATTTTCTCTGTTCTTTAGTATCGCAGTAACAGCTCTTTTAGTAAATAGAGAAAAACTTGTGTATTTACTTCCTGCAAAAGAGCCACAAGTATTAAGAAATTTAGCCTATGACAAGGACAAGCGTTTAGGCTACACCGTTCACATCAAAGAAGATGGAAAGCTAGTACCTTATCTGGTTCTTGCGAAAAATTACATCGGACAAGGTAATGTTTTATTGCTTCGAAAGCATCTTGTAGATCCGCCCATGTCTTTTCGAGAGGGCTGGGAGGAAGCTTATTACGGGCATAGCATACCAGATGCCTTTATGCACAAAGACTTTATCAAGCGTTTGTCTAAAGATGTCCAAGAAAATATTCCTTCTACAGAGCTGGGGATAAAACCCTCAGAAGAAAATGCAGGAAGGGGGCATATAGAAAAAATAAAGCGGCAACTTTTCTTACTTTCGGATATTGATGTAGGAAATTACAAGGGTAGAGTTCGTTTTGAAGATGACTGTAACTTACTGTATTTTAAGCGAAAAGGGGGTGTGAAAGAGGACAGATTAGCTTATTTAGCTGGGGCTTCTACTCCTAACAGCTGGTGGCTCCGTACAGCTTTTGCGACGGCCTCCACAGTAGTTAAAGGAGTTGATGACGAGGGAATGTTATCAGGCGGGGGTGTTGTCTACCCTGCCCATGTCCGCCCAGCCTTTACGCTTCCACCTGAAACAGAGGTAGAGGAAAAAGAGAATAACGGGCAGATGGTGTATGTGCTTAAGACGGATAAATAAAGGAGTGAATGATGTTAAAAAAATTATGTTTGTTGCTGTTTGTGCTGTGTCACCCCATATTTTTTGATACACGCATATCTGCTACAGAAGTGAAAGATTTGGATTTAAGTATCAGTTTGTCAGAAGCTCAAAGACAAAAGATAAGCTTTGAAGCTCCCGATGACAGTAAAAAAAAGCAGTACAGCATTTTTCTGATGGACAGCTCTAGAAGTATGGGGGGAAGAAGCGTTAAGCAGACTAAAGATATAGTTGGCAAGTTTGTAAAAGAGTCGGGTGCGTCCAAGCAGGAGCACCAGGTTGCGTTGGTGAGTTTTGGAGATGAGGCAACCGTACTACAAGCTTTTACTCCCGATGAGAAACAGCTGCTGTCCGCTTTGGAAAAGATAGAAACACGAGGGAAGACCAACTTACACAGTGGTTTGAAGCAGGCAGAGCAGCTCTTGCAAGCAGTCAAGGATGAGGGGCAAAAAAATATCTTCATCATCAGTGACCGGACACCAACCACAGGTGAAAAATTAAATACAGGAAAGTATGGAAATAAAGATATATACAGTTATCAGTTTGCCAATGCGGCGGATAATCTGGCGCAAAAGATGAAAACGGAACAACAGGTAAGTTTTCGGACTTTCGTATTTATCGATAAGATTGCGGACTCGACCAAAGCATTTGCCCGGACCTTTTTCCAAAATATCCAAACAGATGGGGCCTTTGATTTTAGAGATGTACAAGATATGGATTTTGTTTTTAAAAGTAAGGAGGCAGGCAAGGAGTTTCAGTCAGGGACTTTTAATTATGGTTCCGCACCTGCAGGAAAAGAAGGTAGGGATTCTCAAGCAGTTTACCACTACAGTGACTCTTATTTTGAGCAGAGTGCTTATGCTTATCGCCAGGAGAAAAATCGCCCTTATGACCCACGGCTAGCGACCATGTCGCTCAACCTAGAATTGGCTGCTTGGTCCAGTATCCAAGAAAAAAACTATCTTTTAAAAAATAGAAACGCGAAGAACCTGCTGGAAGAAATCGGTTTTGAAAAATTCAAGGCCAACCAACATTTTCAAGAAAGACCCTCGACAGACTCGATCGGGGCGGTTATTGCCCAGAAAAAACTGACGGTCAAAGAAGAAGACTATACCTTGATAGCTCTAGCTATTCGTGGTGGTGGTTACGAAGCAGAGTGGGCCAGTAACTTGACTCTGGGACGGTCAGGCGAACATCAGGGTTTTAGAGAAGCCAGTGAAAAAGCGCTGACCTTCTTAGACCAATACCTGAAAGAACACAAGGTGACAGGCAAGGTAAAACTTTGGATTAACGGCTATAGCCGAGCTGCAGCAGTGACCAATCTGACCGCTGGTGCTTTAAATAAGGGACGTAAGCTAGCCAGTGGCGAACTCAAAGCAGAAGATATGTATGCTTTCTGCTTTGAAGCACCTGCGGGGACTTTGAAGGGAACAGGGAATAGAGAGGGACGGCATGACAATATTGTTAATGTTATTAATGTCAATGATGTGGTAACCAAAGTGGGACCGGAGGTCTATCCGTTTGAGTTTACGCGTTATGGGCAGGATTCGTCTTTGCCTGATAAAACTTTACTTCCCCAAGAGGTTTATGAAACTGCTAAAAGTCGAATGGAAGCGGAATTAAAAAAGCTAGACTCTAACTTAATCTATAAACTAGAAGAATTTCAAGCTAAAAAAATAAGTATACTGGATATTTTTAATGGGTTAATTGTGAATGACCCAAAGGGTAAGAGAATGAATGAATCTCTGGATGATATCATTAGATTTTTTGCAGTAGAAAGGATAAAGAACAGAAACAAATATGTAAATGCACATCAAGAAGACATACGAATACTAGCTGAACTCTATTTCACAACACGGGTTGAAGACAGGGAAAAACTTACAAAAAGTTTATTTAAAAATCTTGTCACCTCTATGATGTTAGGAAGTGATGCAACGAAGGTGAAAAAAATTGTTGTTGACTGGTTGAGAACCATGGGGTTGGTCAATCATTCAGAGGTACGAATTGAGTCTTTAGCAGAGACTTTTCGAGAGCTTGTGTTCAAATTTATGATTAAACACCCCAATCTCTCAGTGACCCTTGTATCAAACTTAGACCCAGTCGCCCAAGCGCATCATCCTGACCTTTGTCTCGCATGGTTGAGGGCGCAGGATGAAAATTATCAGAAGAAAAAGATTGAGACTCCTGAGCCAAGTAAAACCTCAAAACGCATCCTAATAGCAGGAGATGTAGACATCAAGGTAAAACGTGAAACAGGGGAGATGGAGGAGTATTCGACGGATGAAGTCATGGAGCTTTCCACTTCAGCAGCAGAAGACACGACAGTACTTGTCCAAGCCAGCGAGGCGACCAAGGTGGATTATACGGTACAGACCATTGATAATATGGACGGAAGCGTATTTCTGACCGAAGAGTTTGAAGATGTTGAACTAAATGCGGGAGAAAAAGTTGAGATAAACCTCTATAAAGAATCAGAAAATAAAGCTACTGAACTCATCAAGGAGGGAGAGCAGCTAAGCTCAGAAACGAGAGGTAAAGAAGAGTTATCAAAATATTATGCGACAAATGTTAGAGTGGAAAACGAAAAACTAGGCTTTGTTTTAGGAGGTGGAATGACTCGCTTTGCAAACTATTCGCCCTTATATTCTATTCCACGAGAAAATGCGGAGTTTGTGGGTTGGTACAAAGGAGATGTGCTTTTATCTTCGGAAAATACTTATCAGCACCAAGTAAAAGCTGAGGAAGAACTTATTGCGAAGTTTAGAGAGGTGAGGTCAGATGACCAGTAAAAAAATATTTTTTCTTATTGCCTCACTCCTCTTAAGTATTGTCCTCTCAATTGCCCTCATAAAGAGAGACGAGCTTGTATATTTGTTTCCTGCAAAAGAACCACAAATCCTAAGAGATTTAGCTTATGACAAGGATAAACGCTTAGGATATACTGTTCACATCAAAGAAGATGGTAAGTTAGTGCCCTATCTGGTGCTCACGAAAAATTATATTGATCAAGGCAATGTCTTATTGCTTCGAAAGCATCTTGTAGATCCGCCCATGTCTTTTCGGGAAGGCTGGGAGGAAGCCTACTACGGACATAGCATACCGGATGCTTTTATGCACAAAGACTTTATCAAGCGTTTTTCCAAAGGAGTGAAGGATCGGATCCCTCTCACAGAAATTGCGATTGAACCCTTAGAACCGACATCATCAAAAAGATATTTGGAAAAAATAGAGCGGAAGCTTTTCTTGCTTTCGGATATTGATGTAGGAAATTTTAAGGACGGACTCCGTTTGGAAGGTGACTGTAACTTACTATATTTCAGACGAAAAGGAGGGATTAGAGAGGATAGACTTGCCTATTTAGAAGGAGACCTTGTTAGCTATCCTTGGTGGTTGCGTACAGTTTTTGAAACTGCCTCTGCAGTGGCTAAAGTGATTGGTTATGAGGGGAGGTTTGGAGGAAATGGCGTAGTTTACCCTGCCTATGTCCGCCCAGCCTTTACACTTCCACCTGAAACAGAGGTGGAGGAGAAAGAAATCAAAGGGCACAAGGAATATGTGCTTAAAATAGATAAGTAAAGAGGTTGGGGTAAAAATTAACATTGGACTCCTTTCGCTTAAAGTTTCAAAAATAAAATCGCTCACCAATGCTATGTAAGAATATCGTGTTCCAATATCTTTTTTCTTGACGAAAAAATTTGCATGTCGTAAGAAAAAAGCGTAAAATAGAAAAAATATATTTTTATGGGGGCTCTAATCTAATGCTTAATTCAGAAACCATTGCTTTAATGCCGAAAGTTGAACTTCATTGTCATCTTGATGGTTCACTCAGTTTGCCTTGTATTAAGCAGCTGGCTAATAACATAGGGTACGATTTTAATATGAGTGATGATGAAATACTGAATTGTGCACAAGCGCCAGAAACGACTCAAAGTCTTTTGGAATATCTGGAGCGTTTTGACTTCGTTCTTCCATTACTACAAAGCTATACTAATCTTGAGCTAGCAGCTTATGATGTGGTTCGTCAAGCTGCTGAGGATAATGTCAAATATATTGAAATTCGCTTTGCACCTGGTCAGCATCTGGAAAAAAATCTAGAACTTGAAGAAGCTGTAGAAGCTGTTATTGCTGGTGTTTCTCGTGCTGAAGAAGACTTTGATACTGTCGCAAATGTTCTCCTCTGTGGTCTTCGTCAGGTGCCAATCGAGCGTTTGGAAAAGTTGGTTCCGCTTTTTGATGAAATCGATGATGAGCATTTGGTTGGCTTTGATATGGCAGGCGATGAAGTAAACTACCCTCAAGTAAAATTTAAAAACTTGCTGGATAAGGTGACGTGTCGTGGGGTACAAGTCACACTGCATGCAGGTGAGTGTCCAGGGTGCGAACAAAACATTATTGATTCTGTCGAGATGGGAGCAACACGTTTGGGACATGGCATTATGACGAAAGAGCTTCCAGACTATCAACATGTTTTGATAGAGTTGGGTATTGTTTTGGAAATGGCACCAACCAGTAATTTTCAAACAAAAGCTATCCGCCATCTTGAAGAATATCCTTTTTTGGAATTGTATAAGAAAGGTCTTCATGTAACCATAAATACTGACAATCGCACAGTAAGTAATACCAACTTGCAAAAGGAATATGAGAAAATTGCAGCATGGTATGATTTTCAGGTGAATGATTTTGAAAAAATCAATCATTATGCTATTGATGGCGCCTTTATTAGTGAGGAAGAAAAAGAAGCTCTCCATCAGCGGTTTTCCATTGAGTATGCTCAAATAAAAAAACTGATTAATATCAGCTCTTTTTAATGAAGTAAAAGAAGGAAAGTAAAGAAGAGAAGAAAGCCACCAAAAAACAAGCTTACTACATCTTGTCTTCTTTCGTTTTTCTGAAAGGCATGATAAAGCAAGAGTCCCATCAAACCACCGGAAGTATTTGTGATGATGTCGGTTATATCGGTGGCTCCGATGCCGAAAATATATTGAAGGATTTCGACAAAGAGACTGACAAGGAAAATTGTTCCCCATTTTCCAAGAAAGCTCCGTTCTGAAAAGCGACCCATAAAAAAACCAAAAGGAATAAAAATAAGGATATTAAAAAGGATTTCTAAACGTCCACCAGAAGCATCAAAAGGTGAAACATTTAAGCTACGTGAAGGGAATAAATGTGCTGTATTTATCGTATGTGTGATATCAAATTTAAAAAGAATCCCCCAAAATAGAAATAGAAGATAATAAGCAAAGATAATTTTGGAGAATTTATACATGAAAGTCCTCAGATATTCAAACGTTTTTTATCCTTAATTATAGTAAAATAACTGAAAATAAGCTTAATGCGCCTAGAACAGGAAATAAAAAACCACATCGAAAGATGTGGTTTTTGTATTATTTTTCGTCAGGTGTCATAATCATCGGAACGATAAGTGGACGACGTTCAGTTTGTTTATAGAGGAATGGAGCCAACGCCTCACGCATTGCCCGTGCCACAACAGCTTCGTTAGCAATTTCGGTATTGAGCATGGCTTCACGGATAGCATTGAAAAGTACACGTTGACCGTTACGGATCAAATCCCCAGACTCACGCATGTAAATAAAGCCGCGGCTCAACATATCTGGACCTGCAAGCACTGTTTTATTTTTGAAATCCACAGTAGCAACAGCAAGAACAATACCATCTTCAGCAAGCTCATGACGGTCATGAAGCACTGCATTACCGACATCACCAATACCTGAGCCATCAACATAAGTATCAGCAGCAGGGAAATGATCAGCATAACGTGCTGAATCAGCAGTCAAAGCCAGAACATCTCCATTTTCGAAAATGAAACAATTTTCTTTAGGCACACCAGTATCTTGAGCGAGCCCGGCATGAATTTTTAACATGCGGTACTCACCATGGACAGGCATGAAGTATTTTGGTTTAATCAAACGGAGCATCAATTTTTGCTCCTGTTGTCCACCGTGCCCAGAAGTATGAATATTATTCATCTTACCATAAACCACGGTTGCACCAGCTTCGGTGATTGTGTTAGCCAACTGGTTTACACCATGTGTGTTACCTGGTATCGCGTTAGATGAGAACACAACGGTGTCTCCCATTTGTAGTGTGATATGACGGTGCATACCATTAGCGATACGGCTTAGAGCAGCCATTGGTTCACCTTGAGAACCTGTACACATAATGAGTAGTTCGCTTGAATTGTATTGGTTCACCTCATTTGGTTCAATAAAAGTTCCTTTAGGGGCTTTTATATATCCAAGTTCAAGTCCGTTAACTATGGCTTTCTCCATAGAACGGCCAAAGACAACAATCTTGCGTCCGGTTTTCACAGCACCATCAACGGCTTGCTGTAAACGGAAGATGTTTGAAGCGAAAGAAGCGAAAATAATGCGTCCTTCAATGCGTTCGAAAATCTTCATGATATTTTGGCCAACAACTTTTTCAGAGTGAGAGAAAATTGGAATTTCGGCATTGGTTGAGTCAGAGAGAAGAAGCAAAACACCTTCTTCACCAAGAGCCGCCATACGATGTAAATCAGCGGGCTCACCAACAGGCGTAAAGTCAAACTTGAAGTCACCTGTGGCTACAACTTTACCTTGAGGTGTTTCCACAACAATACCCAAAGGTTCGGGAATGGAGTGAGTTGTACGGAAGAAGTTAACACTTAAGTTGTTAAATTTAATTTCGCTGTCCGCATGAATTTCAAAGAGTTTTGCATCACGCAAAAGCCCGTGTTCTTCCAATTTTCCACGAATTAAAGCAAGTGATAACGGACCTGCATAAATAGGGATATTCGCTTGCTTAAGCAAGAAGGGAATACCACCGATGTGATCCTCGTGTCCATGTGTAATGAAGAGCCCTTTGATACGGTCGATATTTTCGACAATATAACTATAATCTGGGATAACATAATCGACACCTAATAGGTCATCTTCTGGAAATTTTATACCGGCATCGATGATGATAATTTCATCTTGATATTCGACACCATATGTGTTTTTTCCGATTTCGCCCAGTCCGCCAATAGCGTAAACTGCGACTTCGTCGGAGTTAATTTTTAATGGTTTAATCATTGTTTTCTTTCTATACATATTTGTATGACAAAATCACTTTAGAGTGGTGACTTTTGTCCCTTTCTAAAGTGTTTTGCAGTAAATCTTTTGATGATGCAGGTTGCAAGCATCTTTTTTTAATTAAAAGCTTGTAATTTCAAGGCCACCGTTTTCTTTTTCATATTCAACGGCTTCGTCTGAAAGTGAATCGATGAATTCAACGTGATAGTCTGTGTTTGCAGCTAAAAGTTCGCGCGCTAAGATGACACCTTCACGTGTATCTGTAACATCAAGGTCAAGGTAGAGAACCTTAGTTGTTTCACGACGTGGTGAACGTGTTTTGTCTTCTTGGTAAAATGCTTTGAAAATCATATTATATTTGAGCGAATAAAAATTCGCTTTCCTTTCTTTTGTTTCCGAGTGTTTCAGTTTTACAGTTACTTTCATTTTAGCATAAAATGGAGATAATGAAAAGTAAAGGTTTATAGAGCCAAAGCATTTAGAACAAGAAGAGCTTTTTCAAAGAAGTAAAAGACAGACAAAAAGTTGAGTGAAAATAATAGTAATACTTTTGTCAGTGATAAAGAAAAATACAAAATAGGAAAGCGAAAAATTTCAAAAAATATAAAAAATGTTATAATAGATGCTATCGTATACTTCTAGATGTTTAAAAGAGCTACACACTTTGTTCTGACTTGCATATTCGATAGTGTGAAAAGTAATTACTGAGATGCAGATATTAGGGTATAATAAAATAAGAAGAATGGAGAATAGAATCTCGTGAAAATTTTAGCTTTTGACAGTTCAAGTAAGGCCTTGTCTGTGGCACTTGTCGATAATGATGTTTTGTTGGGAGAGATTACTCTAAATTTAAAGAAAAATCATAGCACTACTCTGATGACATCTGTTGACTTTTTGATGCACCAATCAGCAGTAGAAGCGAGTGAACTTGACCGCATTGTTGTAGCCCAAGGTCCAGGATCTTATACAGGATTACGTTTAGCAGCGACTGTCGGGAAGACGCTTGCCTACAGTTTAAATAAGGACATCGTTGGTGTCTCAAGTCTTTTCGCTATTGCAAGAAGATTGAAAACGGACAGAGCCGTTGTTCCTGTGATGGATGCACGTCGGGGTAACGCTTATGCTGCGCTTTACCAAGAAGATAAAGAGGTTGTCCCAGGACAGCATTGTGTCTTTCGTGACTTCTTAGCAAACTTAGATAAGAATCTTCCGCTTGTATTTACAGGGGAAACAGAAAACTTTGTGGCTGACATTGAAGCTGCAGGGTTTACAAACTTTGAAATTATTGAAGACAGCTTAGACAAACTACCTTCAGCTTATCAAATCGCCCTATTTGGCAAAAACCTAAAACCTGTAGCGGTTCACGGCTTTGCTCCAAATTATTTGAAAAAAGTTGAAGCAGAAGAGAAATGGTTGGAGACACATGAAGAATCTGAAAACGCTACTGGCGAATATGTTCAAAGGATTTGAACCACGTCGTTATCTTAATATGGATGAGGTGGACTTAAAGTCAAATATTGACGGTGTAGATTATCGCTTGGCAGAGCGTAAAGATATTGTAGACATGCTTGCGATTGAGCGTGATGTTTATGATGGAGAAGTTCCGTGGACTTTTTCGCATTTTGAACACGAGATAGTTCAGGATGAGAATGCCTTCTTTGTTTCAGCAGTCGTTGATGATAATCTTATTGGTTTCATTGGGGTTCGCCTTACGGAACGTGGTAAAGTCGTGCATATTACAAATCTTGCAGTTGCTGTAGCCTATCAAGGTAAGGGTGTTGGGAGTAATCTCGTCAACCAAATGATTCGTCTAATGACACTTCTTGGTAAGCAGCAGATGACGCTTGAAGTGAGGCGTGACAATACAAAAGCTCAAGGTCTTTACCGTCGCTTAGGTTTTTCAACAGGGAAGCTGATTTCTCACTATTATGAGGACGGCGGTGATGCTGTGTGGATGTCAAGACAGTTGAGAGCTGAACATGAAAATTGAACGTTTTGATTCTGCAAAGTTTGATACGCAGGACATAGCCTGTAAGCTAAAAGAAATTTTAGAGCTTTGCTATGGAGAATCACCTTGGTCTGAATCCTATCTCCTTAGCAACCTGAAAAGGGATATCTATTTTCTAGCTGAAGTAGACGATGAGCTTGTTGGTTTCCTAGCAATTCAAGTGATCATGGAAGAGATGGAAATTACCAACCTTGCAGTGAAGCCAGAATTTCAAAGTAACAAAATAGCCAGCACGTTGATGGATCAAGTTGCTGATTTTGCTGGTACTCTGTTTTTAGAAGTACGGGAATCTAATAAACCAGCACAAAGTCTCTATAAAAAATATAATTTCGAGGCCTTCTATACTCGGAAAAACTACTATTCGCACCCGACAGAAGATGCGATTCTAATGAGGAAGATACAATAAAATGAATGACAAATATATATTAGCTTTCGAAACCTCTTGTGATGAGACATCTGTCGCTGTTTTGAAAAATGGCACAGAACTTCTCTCTAATGTTATTGCAAGTCAGGTGAATAGCCATAAACGTTTTGGTGGAGTAGTCCCTGAGGTGGCTAGCCGGCATCACGTGGAACAAATTACCGCTTGTATTGATGAGGCCTTAGAGCAAGCTGGTATTACTGCAAAAGAACTCTCAGCTGTAGCTGTAACAGAAGGTCCAGGGCTTGTTGGGGCTTTACTTGTGGGTATCATGGCCGCTAAAACCTTTGCCTGGGCCAACAAGCTTCCATTAATTCCTGTCAATCACATGGCTGGTCATCTTATGGCTGCAGCTTTAGTAGATACTATTGAATACCCAGCCATGGCTCTTTTAGTCAGTGGTGGGCATACGGAGTTGGTTTATGTGGAATCTGAGGGAAACTATAAAAAAATTGGTGAAACACGGGATGATGCAGCAGGGGAAGCCTATGATAAAGTCGGCCGTGTCATGGGGCTAACTTATCCTTCAGGAAAGGAGATTGATGAGTTGGCACATAAAGGAGAAGATACTTATGCTTTTCCACGTGCAATGATGACTGCAGCAGATGGTTTGGAAATGTCTTTTAGTGGTCTGAAATCGGCATTTATCAATCTTGTTCATAATGCAAAACAGCAAGGACAAGATTTGGTGGCTACAGACTTAGAAAATTTAGCTGCCAGTTTTCAAGCAGCGGTGGTTGATGTCTTAATTGCTAAAACCAAACGTGCCCTTGAACAATACCCAGCTAAAACCTTAATCGTTGGTGGAGGAGTATCCGCTAATCAAGGTTTACGTGAGCGGCTTGCCACCGATATGAAGAATATTAAAGTCATATTGCCCCCCCTTCGCCTCTGTGGTGATAATGCTGGAATGATAGCAGCAGCAGCAACTATAGAGATGGAAAGAGAAAACTTTACTGATTTATCACTTAATGCGCGCCCGAGCCTTGTTTTTGGTGATATATGAAGCAAAAAAACTCAGAGTATTTCTGAGCTTTTTTTATTTTTTAATGACCGGTAACCAAATCTCACCGTAATAACTGCCATCAGGTCGCTCTTGACGATAAGCAAGATGTGGACCACCAAGATAGGTATAGTCCATAACTTTGGGGAGGATTTTTCGAAAAGCTTGATGTGACAAATGTTCAAAAATTTTTCCCTTAGCTGCTGTATCAGAAATTACAATATAGTTACTTTCAGGAAATTTGAGTAAACGACAGTCATCCTTCAGCTCTTTGCGACTCTCCACTGCAAAATAATTCCAAGGTTTTCCGAGGTAATCCGTATGGACAGACCACTCCCGCTCATTTTTAGCTCTTTTCTTGAGCTTTGCTAAGCGGCCATCATTTTGCAAACTCAACTCAAATATTTCTCTTTCGAGGGCCAAAGAGCGGTAGTCTTGCAGCGCGGCTTGAATGGGAAAACCATAAGCCGCTAAGATGAACGGGTTTTTATGCTCTAGAGTATAATCAATCATAGTCGCTCCTTAGTTAACAACGGTTAGTTCATGAATTGAACGTCCTTGGTCATCAAACATTTCCAACCAGCTGTTTGTTCCTGCAAAGTAGAGAAAATGGCCGATTTCATTGACGGAACGCAGAATGATGTCTTCAGTAGTGGTCCAAGTTTCAGGATCGAATTTTTCTTGATTTTCTTCCCTAAGGTTTAACGTAAATTTTGCAGTGAAGCCAAGGGTACCATCGGCCCTTTTAGGAGCTGCCTCATTAGGTAGCATTTTTGCACCTGCAAGCAGCCGCATTTCGGTAGATTTTTGCCAGATAACTGTGCCGGATGTTCCTTCATGTTTAATATGAAATGGAATATCTGAGATAGCCTTTTTCCAGCGGTGTTGCGCTTTAGCTGAAAAAGCTTTCTTCTTTGCGAGTTTAAAACCGAATGCTTCAAGGCTAGGCAAAAATTCATCAGCAGCTTTACTACAGATGGTGTAGACATTTGAGGGGAGTTTAATCCTTTCAGGAAAGAAGGCTAACTTCATAGAAGCTTCTTGAGCTTTGTCGAGGAGAAAAGCTTCAAGATAGGCAGTGTCTATTTCATATGCCTTAGGATCAAGGACAATAACTTTATCAAATTCCAACTTAGGGATTATTTTTTTATCGGCAGCAATCATAATAATCTGGCTTTTTTTCGTTAGGAAAAATATTTCACCTTTTTTGAGGGCAAAACGACTATTATTACTATCAAAGATACGGATCGTGGCACCAGAGGAAAGTTCAAGAAGGAGTTTTCCCTTCTCATCAATCGTTACTGAAAACTTTGTTTTTTTCATAACTTTATTTTAACAGAAAAGTCTATTTTTTCATCTTTTTTTGAATACCCTTTATCTAATTAAAGAGTTTCTACTTATTTAATAAACTTTTTCCTATGAATGAAAAATAGACCATTTAATAATTTATGTAAGCACCTTTAAAAATTAAATGTGGGAAAGCAAAGCTTTTCTCGAAATTTTCTAAACAATTTGCTATAATTAAGTAAACTAACGAAAAAGGAAGCGAACAACATTATGGCAGTAAAACGTTTAATTGAAACATTTGTACCAGAAAATTATAAAATTTTCCTTGATATTGACCGCAAATCAAAGACCTTCAAAGGTCAGGTGGCAATCAAAGGTGAAGCTAAAGCTGAAACTATTTATTTCCACCAAAAAGATTTGAATATTACTAAAGTTTCTGCTTTTAGTGTTGAAGCAGACTTTACTGTGGATAATGCCAACGAAGAACTTACAGTTAAAGTGGGCCAAAAAGGTCAAGTGACTGTTTCCTTTGAATATGAAGGTAAAATCACAGATAACATGATGGGCATTTATCCTTCATATTACGAAGTAAACGGTGAGAAGAAAATGCTTATCGGTACGCAATTTGAATCACATTTTGCTCGTCAAGCTTTCCCATCAATTGATGAACCAGAAGCTAAGGCTACTTTTGACCTATCGGTTAAATTTGATGAAGAACCAGGTGATATTATTATTTCCAATATGCCAGAACTTCTCAATATTGAAGGAATTCACGTATTTGAACGTACAGTTCGTATGAGTTCTTATCTTCTTGCTTTTGTCTTTGGGGATATGCAGTATAAAAAAGGACGTACAAAATCTGGTGTTGAAGTAGGAACTTTCTCAACGAAAGCACATTCTGAAGATGTTTTAGATTTTCCTTTGGATATTGCGATTCGTTCAATTGAATTTTACGAGGATTACTATAAAACCCCTTACCCATTGCCACACAGCTGGCACGTTGCACTGCCTGACTTCTCAGCAGGTGCTATGGAAAACTGGGGTTGTATCACTTACCGTGAAGTCTGCATGCTGGTTGACCCAGAAAATGCAACAGTTGCCAGCAAACAATATGTAGCAACAGTCATTGCGCATGAGTTAGCCCACCAATGGTTTGGTGATTTGGTAACAATGCGTTGGTGGGATGATTTGTGGCTCAATGAATCATTTGCCAACAACATGGAATACGTGGCAATTGATGCTATTGAACCTGATTGGAAAGTTTGGGAAAGCTTCTCTGTTAAGGAAGCCAGCCTTGCTTTAGATCGTGATGCTACAGATGGTGTTCAATCTGTTCATGTGGATGTGAATCATCCTGACGAAATTGGTACACTCTTTGATGCTGCTATTGTCTATGCTAAAGGTTCACGCTTGATGGTCATGCTCCGTAAATGGTTAGGGGATGAGGACTTTTCTGCAGGACTTCGCAAATACTTTGAAACGCACCAATATGGCAATACCGTAGGTGATGATCTTTGGGATGCACTCTCAAGTACATCAGGTAAAAATGTGGGCGAATTTATGCATTCATGGGTAAACCAACCTGGTTATCCTGTCTTGACTGCGGAAGTTGTTGATGACACGCTTATTTTAAGCCAACAACAATTCTTCATTGGTAAAGGGGAAGACAAAGGGCGCTTGTGGCAAATTCCATTGAACACAAACTGGAAAGGCTTGCCAGATACGTTGACTACGGAAAAAGTTGAAATTCCGGGCTATGCAGCACTTAAGGCTGAAAATGAAGGCCAACCGCTCTTCTTCAACGAAGCACACGCAGCACATTATATTATTGATTATAAAGGTCAGCTTTTAGATAACCTTTTAGCCGATCTTGAGAAACTGGAAGATATTACGAAATTCCAAATTCTTCAAGACCGTAAGTATCTTGCTAAAGGTGAGGTTATCAGCTACGCTGATGTTGTGAATATCTTACCAGCCTTTGCCAATGAAGAAAGTTATATCGTCAACCAAGCGCTTAACCAAATCTTTAGTGAGCTAGATATCTTTATTGATGATGAGTCAGCTACAGAAAAATCTTACAAATCACTTGTGGGTAAAGTTTTTGCTAAAAACTATGCACGTTTGGGATGGGAGAAAAAAGCTGGTGAATCAGCTGGAGACGAAACTTTACGTGGGACAGTACTCTCACGGACTCTCTACTCTGAAAACCCTGAAGCAGTAGAAAAAGCGAGTGAGATTTACGCAGCGCATAAAGACAATGTAGCAACTATTCCTGCGGATATTCGACCAATTGTCTTGAATAACGAAATTAAAACAAGTAATTCTGCGGAACTTGTAGCTTCTTATATGGATACGTATGTGAAAACAAGTCTCCAAGAACTAAAACGTGAATTAGCTGCAGCTGTAGCCAATGTCCGTGATGAAGCAGCAATTAAAGGACTCTTGGAAGATTTCAAAAATGCGGATATCGTTAAACCTCAAGATATTGCATTCTCTTGGTTCTACCTCTTAGCGAAAGACTTCGCTCAAGATGCTGCATGGACTTGGGAGCAAGAAAACTGGGATTGGATTGCCGAAAAACTTGGCGGTGATATGAGCTATGATAAGTTTGTCATCTATCCAGGTAATGTCTTTAAGACAGCCGAAAAGTTTGAAGAATATAAAGCTTTCTTTGAACCAAAATTGAGTAACCCAGGACTTAAACGTTCAATCGAGATGGCGATTAAACAAATTGATGCACGTGTATCACTGATTAATAATCAAAAGAGTGCAGTCGAAGCTGCCATCGTAGATGTAGAAAAAGAATTGTAAAAAAGACTTCTTAGAAATCAGAAAGAGCTGAATTCTAAGAGGTTTTTTCTGTGTAGCAAACTTCTGTAAACATCTAAAACCCAATGTAAAAGAAAAGCCTTGAAATTGAGAATTATCTGAACAAGGTATGTGGTAAACTATAAAAGTAAAAAAATTAACAGAGTAGGGCCAATGCGTTAAGTGCTGTGAAATGGGATGTCGTTCACAGACGAAACTTGAATTTTTCAAGTGCGGTAGAGGCTTGCATCCGCTGATTCTCATATAATCAGTTACTCACCAGATCCTTGGGAGGTACTATATGAAAAGATTTACTGTGAAGCTGTCACTCATACAGCTTGTTTTTTTGGCGATTTTGCTGGCATTGTCCATCATTTTACGTTCTTTCACTTTTGGGAGCAGTTTTTGGAAGTTATCGCCAGGATTTATTGCTGATGGTTTGATTGGCTTCTTTGTTGGCCCTTTATGGGCAGGTTTAGCTTTAGGACTGGGGGATATATTTGGCGTTTTGTTCCGAGGAAGTATTTCCTCGCCAGGTATGACTATAACAGCAGTTCTAGTCGGCTTTATCTATGGTTGGGCTTTTTATAACAAGAAGTTCAGTCTAACACGAGGTAAAGATTGGCTCTATATTTTAGCTGTTGTAAGTGTAACAATGGTTCTCCAAACCGTGTTACTTAATACTTTTTGGCTTTCGCTCATGTATCAGACACCTTTTAAGGTTCTATTAGCTACGCGACTTCCTTTGCTTGTACAGATTCCTATAAGAACGGTTATTTTCATGTTGGTATTTGATAATATTCAACGTTTACCGCAGATTATGAGGCGTCTAAAAACATAAAAGAAAACCGTCATTTTTGACGGTTTTTTGTTTTGAAAATTGTCAGAGCAACGATTAACAGGATAACTCCCATGCAGGCAGGAGCCGAAGAGCCGAAGAGAACATAAAGTTGTCCCCCAATAATAGGACCTAAAATTCGCGTTAGCGCTTGTAAAGCTAGGCTACTCCCTTGAATCTGTCCTTGTTGGTGTTCAGTGACTGATTTAGAGAGAATTCCATTGAATGGTGGGGCAAAAATTGAATCACCAAAACCGTAGATAAAAATACCAATTACAAAATAGAAAGGGTGCAGGGTAAAGGCAGAGACAGCCATAAAAATATAGCCAAAGAGTTCCGCAACTATCGCACATTTAATGATGGGTTGGTCCGTCAATTTTTTTAATAGAAAAGGCATAATGAGCGCCTGGCTAAAAATATCTTGAAGTCCCATAATAGAAAATAGAAGACCGATTTGTACGGGTTGCCAAGAGAAGTTATCTAAAGAAAACTGAGCAACAATAGCTTGTAATGCACCATTTGGAAGCCACAACAACAGTGCAGCTAGGAATAAACGGTTCAGTTGTTTTATCTCAAATAAGTTTTTGAGAGGTGCAAAGGGATAAAGCTGATGTGGATCTAGCTTAACAAGTCTTTCTTTTGGTGAAAGACTTTCAGGCATAAAGAAAAGGCCGTAGAGGAGATTGAATAAGCTGAGAACAGCAGCAAAATAAAAGGGAACGCGGTTACCATAATGAGCTAACAGTCCTCCAAAAGTTGGACCTAACAATGTTCCGACTCCAACAAGGGCAGAAATCCATCCGAAGATTTTAGTGCGGGAAGCAGCTGGCGTAATATCGGAAAAGTAGGCAAATAAAGTGGCAATATTTCCTCCGGAAATACCATCGATGATACGGCCAAGGAAAAAGAGCCATAGTGCTCCAGCCATGCCAAAGATGAGATAACCCAAGGCAGAGCCAAGTAAGCAGAAAAGTAAAATCGGTTTACGGCCATAGCGATCACTCAATGTTCCTAGAGCTGGCGCTGCAAGAAAAGTGCATAAGGCATAGATAGAGGTCAAGAAGCTGATGACTAAGGGTTGATTTTGTGATGAGGTATAGGACCCCAGTAAAAAAGGAACCACAGGATTGATAATGGTAAAGCCAAGGCCTGTAAGAAAAACGGAAAATAAGCCAAAACTCAATGCGTGTTTATTTAGTGTATACATATAACTCCTTATTAATGTTTCCTTGGAAACTATAAAAGTATAACTTATTATTGTTTCTTTGTCAACAAAAACTGAATTAAGAAAAACAACCCCATTCTATATGGAGTTGTTACGGAGTTCTTTATCAAGGTGTTGATTGTAAAGTTGAGTAAACTCTAGTATCGTTTCTAATTTTTCAGAACTGAAGGAATCAAAGACTGCTTGATCATTGAGTAGAAAAGCTTTGTGAAGATCTTCGTGCTGCTGATTTATTTTTCTTCCTTTTGAAGTCAGTTTAAAATAAATCTCTTTGTTGTTGTTGGGATTTCTAAATGTTATAATGTCTTGCTTTTGGAGGAGTTTTTTTGTTGCTTTACTAATTGCTCCTCGAGTGACATATAGTTCTTCTGACAACCGTGTGACATTTGGGTTATTAAGCTTGGCAATGAACTCAATGCAGGTGATTTCCAAAAAAGAATAACCTTTGAATTTTTCGACCATTTGAGGTTTTCGAAGTTGATCCATTTTATTAAAGAGATCTGTAAGGCTCAGCATAATTTCTTCTTGTTGTTTCATACTAGCTTTCTCCTGTCACTTGACGATAAATGCAACGCCAATATTCATTTCTGCGCCAGATACTTGATACAGTGTAACTTTTTTGATTGTCCAAGTAATGATAGGTGAGGATAAATGTCTTTTTGCTGACTTGCTCTGCTTGGTAATTTTGGATGGCTAAATCTTCTGTTTCAACAGCACTTGCCATATATTCTTCCTGTTGAATAATTTTACCCTTTGTCGTAATAGCTTGAAATTGAGGCGCTAAAAGTTGATCAAGATGTTTACCGTTGAGAAGGGCCTCTTCTTTGGGCAAAAGCTCTAATGCACGTGAAGCAAAGTGTTCTTCTTCAGGTAACGCAGCGGGTTCGACATGGACATCAACATCATAAACATCAAAACCAGCCATGAGCATGCGTTCTATTTTTTCGGTAGCGGCATGACTTTCATAGACAGAAAGATCGCGGGACATCTCAACGACAACATCCAGAAAGATATTACTGCCGTAGGTACGCCCCCGAATCATCTTTACAGACTTGACTTTGTTTACGAGCTCAATCGCTTCTTTATAATCTGCTAAAAGATTGTCATCAAAACCATCGGAAAGTGAAAAAACACTATCACGGAAAATATCATAAGCCGTTTTCAGGATGAAACCGCAGATAACAAGAGCCATAATACGGTCAAGCCATATCCAATGCAAGGCAGCTGCCACAATGGCGACAGTTGTACCCAAGGATGTTAGTGCATCACTAAGGTTATCTTTACTGGAAGCTTCAAGTGCTTTCGATTGAGTTTTTTTCGCTAAACGGCTAGAGTAGAGGTAAACGCCAATCATCACAAAGGCAGAAAATAAAGCCACTGCTGCACCAACGGGGTTGATTTCAGTGGAACTTCCTTCTATAAAACCAACGATTGTTTGGCGCAAAACTTCAAAGCCAATGAAGAACATGATGAAACTAGAAATCAGACTAGCAATTGATTCAACCTTCCAGTGCCCATACGTATGGTCGTTATCAGAAGGGATACGCGCAATACGTAAACCAATCACGATAGCAATATTTCCTAAAATATCGGTGACATTATTAAAACCATTCGCGAGAAGGGAGGCTGAATTGGTGATTTGAGCTACACCAAGTTGTAAAAGAGACAGAAATATATAAGCTGCTATACTGACCCACACGCCTCGTTCGGCGAGTTTAAGGTTATGAGAGCGTGATATTTTGCTATTATTCATAAGCTTAATTATAACAAAAAAGCAGAGGAGCTGCTTTTAAAGGACGAAATAATGTCCCATAAGGTCGCATTTTGGCTTTGAACGTGGAAGCTTTTGAGCTTAATTTCTATTATAAATAAGTTGTCGCAAATGATTGACACTCTTATTAAAAAACGGTAAAATTAAATTGTTAGTTTATTTTTGTTATAAACTAAAGAAAAGACTAATAGTGTTAGTTATTAGCATTGCAAAATAGATGCTTAAATGTTATAATTTTTCAGCTAACGTATTTATTCTTGTTATTTTTGACAAGAAAATGAAAGGAAACTTTTTTATTTATGGTAATGAAAGCCATCGGCAAGTACAAATTGCTTGTCTTCGCTGCCCTTGCTACCATGCTTCTTCAAGTTGGTGCCGCTCTTTGGCAGCCCCAATATATGAAGAACATTTTGAGTGTTATGGCAGAATCTATTTCGATATCGGACAAGGTCGATAAAATTAATCATTATGGGGTATATCTTCTACTTATAGCCGCTGTGGGATTAATTGGTTCTATCCTTAATACAGTAACTGCTGCAAAGATTGCTCAGTCTGTATCGGCGGATATCCGTGAAGAAACCTTCCGAAAAATCCAAACTTTTTCTTATGAAAATATTGAGAAGTTTAATGCAGGTAATCTTGTTGTTCGGATGACTAACGATATCAACCAAGTGCAAACACTTCTAATGATGACTTTCCAAGTCTTGATTCGAGTACCGTTGCTCTTTATTGGTGCTTTTATCTTGTCTATTATCACGATGCCAGAACTTTGGTGGATTATTATTGTGATGGTTGTTCTTATTGTTTTAGTGACGATGTTATCCATGAAATCTATGGGTCCTCACTTTATGGTTTTCCAAAAATTGATGGACCGTATCAATGGAATTGCCAAAGAAAACCTACGTGGTGCTCGTGTCGTTAAATCATTTGTTCAAGAAAAAGATCAAATCCAAAAATTTGATGCCACATCTGATGAGTTATTGGGTCATAATATGGCTGTAGGTTACACTTTTGCTGCGATGATTCCCGCATTTACAATCATTTCACAATTGGCTGTTTTTGGCGCAATTTTACTGGTTTCTACTTATGTAACACGTGATTTGAATACCGCCGCTAATACGCTTGGTGGGATTATGTCCTTTATCCAATACATGATGCAAATCATGATGGCGATTATCATGGGCGGTATGATGTCAATGTTTGCCTCTCGTGGTTTCGTTTCTATTGGACGTATTAACGAAATTTTAAAAACTGAACCTGCGATGGTGTTTGAAGATGTTGCGGACGAAGAACTTAGCGGTTCTGTTAAGTTTGATCATGTCTCTTTTGCTTATCCTAACGATGAACATCCAACCTTACAAGACATCAGCTTTGAAATTCAACCTGGACAAATGGTTGGTATTGTCGGAGCAACGGGTTCTGGTAAGTCAACCCTGGCTCAATTGATTCCGCGTCTTTTTGACCCAACTGAAGGTACAGTAAGTGTAGGTGGAAAAGATTTACGCCATGTTTCTAAAGCTACTCTGAAAAACACAATTTCAATTGTCTTACAAAAAGCAATTCTTTTCTCTGGGACAATTTCTGGCAACCTGAAACAAGGGAAAGCAGATGCGACCTTGGAGCAAATGAGCCGTGCAGCCAGCATTGCGCAGGCAGCAGAGTTTATTGAAAAACTGCCCGATCATTATGAATCACAGGTTGAAGAACGTGGGAATAACTTCTCAGGCGGACAAAAGCAACGTATGTCGATCACGCGTGGTATTATCAAAGATCCTAAAGTCCTTATCTTAGATGACTCAACATCAGCGCTTGATGCCAAGTCAGAAAAACTAGTACAAGAAGCTTTGAGCAATGACTTAAAAGATACGACAACAATTATTATCGCTCAAAAGATTTCATCTGTCGTTCATGCGGACAATATTCTGGTCCTTGATGAAGGTAAACTTGTGGCGCAAGGCACACACACAGAGCTCGTTGAGAATTCTGCAGTTTACCGTGAAATCTATGATACACAGAAAGCAAAGGAGGACTAAATTTTCATTGTTCTTCAATTGTTTATGAAAAACAAGAAAATGAAAAAAGATTATGAATGATACATCTCGTGCATTGAAGTTCTTCTATCTCTACTTCAAAAAATATAAATTACAATTCCTCGTGATTGCGATATTTATCATTGCGGCTACTTATCTGCAAGTTAAAGCGCCCGTACTTCTCGGGGATTCTATCACACATCTTTCGACTTACGTTGGTGATTATTTTAGTCATCAACACGCTGATGAAGCGATGAAAGGTTTACAACAAATAGCGGCAGGAGCAAACCAAGCTCAGGACGCCTTGCAGCAGATTGCTGCGCAAATGGGGAAAGCTACTGGACAAGTGGTTGATTGGCATAGTCTGACATCTGCTAATGTACCAACTGCGGTAACTTCTAACCTTCCTTCAGGAACAACAATTGATAGTCTTCAAGCCATGGCTAAGATTCCGACAGATTGGCACCAGCTTACAGATGCCAATGTTCCAGAAGCTATTCGTGCTAACCTTAACGGTCAGTCAATTTCTGACTTGATGAAGATAGCTACATCACATGCACCAAGCAAGGCTGACTTTATGCGTTCAATGTGGATGCTACTTGCTTTTTACGTGATGACAGGTATTGCGCAACTTATCTATAGCTTGCTCTTTACACGTATCGTTGCACACTCAACAAACCGTATGCGTAAAGGTCTCTTTGGTAAGTTGGAACGCCTAACAATTTCGTATTTTGACCGTCATGCGGATGGAGATATTCTCGCCCGCTTTACCTCAGACTTGGATAATATTCAAAACACATTGAACCAAGCAGCGGTGAATGTTACCACTAACTTTGCCCTGTTCATCGGGATTTTGTATATGATTTTCGACCAAAATGTCAAGATGGCATTAGTGACAATTTCTACAACTCCTGTGGCCGTTCTCTGCGCTGTGATTATCATTATTCAAGCTAAGAAATACACAGATAGACAACAAAAAGAAGTCGGCGAACTTAATGCTTATATGGATGAAAAAATCTCTGGTCAAAAAGCGATTATCGTTGAAGGACTTCAAGCAGATGCAATCGAAGGTTTTGAAGTACGTAATGATAAAGTACGTAAAACAACCTTCGCAGCTCAAGCTTGGTCAGGTATGATTTTCCCATTGATGAATGGCTTCTCCCTCTTGACTTTGGCTTTGGTTATTTTTGCAGGTGCTAATATCCTCCTTAATGATGCTTCATTATCAACTGCTGCAGCCTTTGGTTTGCTTGCTACATTTATCCAATATGCGCAACAATATTACAACCCAATCATGCAGATTTCTTCATCTTTCGGTCAATTGCAACTTGCGGTAACTGGTGCAACACGTCTGAATGTGATGTTTGATGAAAAAGAAGAAGTACGTCCTGAAAATGGTAAAACTTTTGAAGGTATTTCTGAAGGTGTACACATTGAAGATATTGACTTTAGTTATCTTCCTGGCAAGCCGGTCCTCAAAGATGTCAACATTAATGTAAACAAAGGCCAAATGGTTGCCTTGGTTGGTCCAACAGGATCAGGTAAAACAACTGTTATGAACCTCATGAATCGTTTCTATGATGTGGACAAAGGGGGAATAAAGTTTGACGGTACCGATATTCGTGAATTTGACTTAGATTCATTACGTTCAAAAGTTGGGATCGTCTTGCAAGAATCTGTCCTTTTTTCTGGAACCATTGCGGACAATATCAAGTTTGGTAAAAAAGATGCGACTATGGATGAAGTTATCACAGTAGCCAAGACGACACATATCCACGAATTCATTGAGAGCTTACCAGATGGCTATGAAACGCTTGTGGATGACGACGATAATGTTTTCTCTGTAGGTCAAAAACAACAAATTTCGATTGCCCGTACTATCTTGACTAACCCTGATTTGCTTATTCTTGACGAAGCAACATCAAACGTTGATACGGTGACAGAAGAACAAATTCAAATGGCTATGGAAGCAGCAATTGCTGGTCGTACTTCATTTGTTATTGCCCACCGTTTGAAAACAATACTTAATGCAGATAAAATTGTTGTTCTTAAGGACGGTGAAGTTATTGAAGAAGGAAACCACAATGAGCTTGTAAATCTTGGTGGCTTCTACTCTGAGCTTTATCACAACCAATTTGTCTTTGAATAAAATTAAGAAGTATCTTAATATAAAAAACGCTCGTGCTTTAACGAGCGTTTTTTTTAATGTGGTCAAGATTTCCTAAAATAAGGGAAAGTGCTGATCATACTGAATCAGGATATTTGCTCGAAAATAGCGATAATATCGACAGGACCAATACCAGCAGGAATAATTAGCTGCTCTTTGCTTAAGGGAGCATCCTCTACTTGCCAGCCGACAAAGTGATAGTGAGGTAATTTGACTTTGGCTGGTGAGATGTAGCCTTGTTCAATGCTTCGCATACCTTCAGGATGGTCCCACTCAAGTGGTTCATTCCAAATTGTTTTAGCGCTGTAGCGTACAGGATATTTGATTGGTGTCCATTGTGCATGAAAGTCATAGATTTGCCCAATAGGCTCGAAGTGATGTTTTTCTTGAGGTTTCCAGAGGAAGCTGGGATTATAGACTCTGGTGCGATGAATAACTGAAGTTGGTCCAGCATACAGTTGGGCTTGTTCCTGAGATTGGGGGTGAGCAAGTACATTGTGACGGTTACGGACTTTAGCCCATCCTTCAAAGGTATAGCCGGGGAGCTTTAAGGTTTTGTTCTTGAGAGAATAGCTTTGACTTTTAGGAAGGAGTTCCGAGCTCATGCCAATCCATTTCCCTTCAGCACTTATTATTTTATTATAAGCTTGATAATCTGCTTCATTAAGAGAAGGCACTGGACTTATTTGAGCACGTTCCAAATGGTTGAGCATGTCATTATTAATATTGAAAAAATAATTTGCTTTAAAAAAGGTTGCTTTCTTTTTGTTTGGGATGAAAGAAGTTTTGAGTGAAAAATTCATCATTTATCCCTTTCTTTATTTTTTGTGTCTAATGTTATATTATCATTTTTTTCTAATGTTAAATAATAATATACAATGAGATTTTAGACAGATAAATGAATACATTTCATAGATGAAGATCTGCGAAGAAAAAAGGATGCTTTTCATCTATTCAAAAGACGGGAAAAATGGTAGAATAGAGGGTACATGTATTTCATGTCTCAAATAAAACAATAAGTGATAGAGTAATAAATTTATGAAAAAAATAGTAATCAATGGTGGTAAAAGTATCTCAGGGAAGGTAACGATTTCTGGAGCTAAGAATAGTGTAGTTGCCCTTATTCCGGCAACGATTTTAGCTAACGATATTGTTACACTTGAAGGCGTTCCCGATATTTCAGATGTTGCAAGTTTGGTTGATATCATGGAAATCATGGGCGCAAAAATTCAACGTGATACTGATGCGGGTATTTTGACGATTGATACACGTGACGTTGTTTCAAAGCCATTGCCCTATGGTAAGATAAACTCTTTGCGTGCATCGTATTATTTTAATGGAGCACTTCTTGGTCGTTTTGGGAAGTCAACAGTTGGTTTGCCCGGGGGATGTGATTTAGGTCCACGTCCTATGGATCTTCATGTTAAAGCTTTTGAAGCTTTAGGAGCAGAGTTATCTTACCTTGAAGATGCCATGCACCTTGAAGCTAAAGAAGAAAAATTACATGGTACAACCATCTATATGGATATGGTTTCTGTAGGTGCAACAATTAATACAATGCTTGCAGCGAGTACAGCAGAAGGTGTAACCATTATTGAAAATGCAGCACGTGAACCAGAAATTATTGATGTGGCTACACTCTTGAATAACATGGGCGCAAAGGTACGTGGGGCTGGCACAGATGTGATTCGTATTACAGGAAAATCAGAAATGCACGGTGCACGTCATACGGTCATTCCTGACCGTATTGAAGCAGGAACTTATCTTGCTTTGGCTGCAGCTATGGGAGACGGTGTCATCGTTGACAATGTTATCTACGAACACTTAGAATCTTTTATTGCTAAACTTGAAGAAATGGGTGTACGCATGACCATTCGTGAGGACTCTATCGAGGTTCATCGCTCAGAAAACTTAAAAGCTATCAATATTAAGACAGTACCTTACCCTGGTTTTGCGACTGATTTACAACAACCAATCACACCGTTATTACTGAAAGCACAAGGCCGTGGTTGGATTAAGGATACGATTTATGAAAAACGTGTCAATCATGTGCCAGAAATGGCACGTATGGGTGCTACAATCTCAACTGTAGATGATCATATTATTTATGAAGCACCTAATAAGCTTCAAGGTGCTCATGTTCGTGCTACCGACTTGCGTGCAGGAGCAAGTTTAGTTTTGGCTGGTATTATCGCCGAAGGTACAACAACGATTGAAAATATTGAATTTATTCTTCGAGGTTACGATAGTATCATAGAAAAAATGACGGCTTTAGGTGTTGATATTCAACTTATTGAAGATTAATTGGGAAAAGTTAACACTTTTTACGTATCATTAATATAGGAGGTGTATATGGCTGATTTAAAATTTGAAATTGAGGAGCATCTTATTACTCTATCTGAAAATGCTAAAGGCTGGACAAAAGAGCTTAACCGCGTGTCATGGAATGGCATGGAAGCTAAGTATGATTTGCGCCAGTGGTCGCCCGACCATGAAAAGATGGGCAAGGGAATTACGCTGACAGATGAAGAATTTGCTGTTCTTTTGAAAGAACTCGGAAACAAATAAAAAAACCAGTTTTTCTGGTTTTTTTTTATGAATCATATATAAAAAGAAAAACCATTAGTATGGTTCTTTTATCAATGCATGTAAATCATGACAATCATAGCGATGTAAAGAGCAAAAGTAATCACAAAAGTAATGCGCCAAAAAAGCTTAAAGAAACGTTTATATTTGAAGTCTTTAAAATAGAACAAATCTAATAGCAACAAGACGAGAGCTAAGAAGGAAAGAATCAAAAAGTAGTAAGGCAAAATATTGATAGCAGTAAATTGCTCTGAAAAAAGTTGGAGTCCAAAAATTAAAAAGAGGACAAAAATATCAGGAATGCGAAGTTTTCGATTAGTCAAGTGGCGAATACGTAAAAATTTAAAAGCGAAAACCAATACGATCCAGCTGAGAAGCGGATATAAAGTGGCAATAATCTTAGGTAACATAGCTTAATTTTAGCGGTTTTGGGTACTTTTGTAAAGTGTTATTTGTCGGAACAATAAATCGAGATGTAAAAATAAAAAGAAAAGCCATAGTTAAGCTTTCCTTTTTATTTAAATTTCACGAATTTCAGCAAATTCAGCTTGTACAAAAGTTGCGAGTTCTTTTGGATTGAGGCGTATAGAACGGCCGACTTCACCGGCAGAAACAATGATTTTATCTGCATCCAGTGCGATGGTATCGATATAGATAGGGAACCTTTTGGTTTGCCAGATACCGACAGGATTATTAGCACCATGGATGTATCCAGTGGTTTTCTGCAAATCTTTTTGAGGAATCATGTGGACCTTCTTATTTCCAGAGACCTTTGCTAATTTCTTTTCAGAAAGATGCTCTGTCAGAGGAAGAATCCCTACGATTGGACCCGTTTTATCTCCTATAAGTGCGAGCGTTTTATAAATGTCACGACGTTGGATGTCTTCAGGCATGAGCTCTGCTTCTAAAGCATTGAGAGCAAGCCCTTCATGATTGACTTGACCTTTGTCCAGAATTTGTTCAACTAATGTTTTTTTCAGTTTCTTTTTCTTGCTCATGCGTTCATTATATCACTTTTTCGCTTGAAAAATCTGAGGTGCACTCTTGGAGAGCAGAACAAGGACTAGAGCAGCAAGAGCTGCGGTCGCAATTCCACTTATTCCATTTACAACAAATGAATAGGGAATAGCCCCCCAGCCTTTCCAAGCATATTGTCCCCAAAAGATAACACCAGCGACAAAGTGCCAAAAATATTTGATAAGAACGCCGAGAAAAGCTGCAGCAAAGATTGTGCGTGTTTGGCTAGAGTCCTTTTTGCGCAAAACACCAGCTAAACCAAGAGAAATCGGTGCAACGATATATTCAAGCAAGGCCTGTACTGGAGTCAAGATAGTGGCTTGACCTAATACAATCAGAAGTAGACCAAATACTAGCCCGCCTGTCATGCCCCAAAATACGCCGCGGCGCAAGGCTAAGACCAGTAAGGGAATAACTGCCAGCTCAAGATAAAAAACTTGAGCATAGTTTATCGAGATGAAACTCAAGACAAGAGCTAATGCAGCAGCAATAGCTGTTTCGGTAAGTTCTAAAACTTTAGAATTAGACATAAAAAATCTCCTTTTGTTGGCACAAAGGAGGGTTAGAGAGAATTGAAGACAGCAGTCCCCTATACAAACACATTCCTACGCTGGTACTAACCAGATCAGGTCAAATGGTGTTTCTCAGCTCTTGGTTTCCCTTAGAGCACCCATTGTGCAAATTTTTAATTTTACAATCTTAATATACCATAAGATGTTTACTTTAGCAAAAATGTCATACTTATTCCCAGAAAATTCCAAGCCATATGAATGGCCATATTGAGGTAAAAATTTCGGTATTTAAAATAGAATGTGGTTAACACCAGACTCATTGAGCCATAAACAAGCCAACTGTAAAGATCTGTTGGACTGTGCATACCTGCAAAAAGCAGAGCTGCTGTCACGAAGGCTAAAAATTTATTTTTTGTGAAGAGAACTTCGAAAGGGCCAACACGGTAAGTGAGTTCCTCAAAGAAACCGGCAAAAATCGTTTGGACAGCAAAGATGCCTAAAGGAATAACCTGGGCGAGACTATTCAATGCCTCTTGATTTTCTGTACTTGCTTGTAAACCAAGCGCCTGTGCTAAATTGTTGACACAGAGTGAAACTAAGAAAAGCGCACCAAATCCGAGGGCAATTTTGCCCAAGGGAAATTCTTTGATAGCAATCGGTGGAATAATATTACGGCGGCGAGCAAGAAAGTAAGATAAGCCAAGAGCAATAAAGAAAATCATAAAAAAGATCACTTGGTCAAGAGAAGAAAAAGCTCTTCCAGAATGCAATTGGCTCATGAGTGACGTAGCAAAACTTGGTAATAAAGAAAGTACAAAGAAAGCAAGCCAGATTGATTTTTTATAAGTAAAAATTAAACTAATTAGATAAAGAAGGAGGCTGAGTCCTAACCACTGCCCCCAACCAGCCCGTAAAGAAAAAGGAAGGGCAAAGAGAAGAGCAGGAAGGATTGTCCAGGTCCAAGGTTTTTTAATAAGGTCTCGAAATTTAATCATAAAACAATTCTAACATATAATCATTGATAATTTGTATAAGTTTTAATAAAATATAAGAAGATAAATGGAGAATCAGAATGAAAGAATTCATAAATAATTTAGAAGTTTGCTTACCAGGCTACCGTGTACTCAATCGCGAAGAAAATTTAAATTTTTATCGTGATGTGCTTGGCATGAAAGTCTTGCACGAAGAAAATGCAGAAGTTTTTTTATCTGGTTATGAAGCAAAGCAACCAAGGTTAATCTTAGAGGAATCACCAGGTGTAGTTCCAGTTCAAGGTGTGAAAAAACATGGACGTACAGTCATCCAAGCTGATGAGGATGAAATCGAACAGCTTTTAGCGCGTAATCTGGACCAAGTCACACATCTTTATCAGGTAAAAGACAGTTGGGCTTTTGAAGCTGTTTCTCCAGAAAGTGATGTTTTTCTGATGGTATCTGTAAATGATTGGTCAGACTTAACGGAAGTTGCTAAAGCTGAAGTTGACTTTGATGAGGGAGAATTTACAGGATTATCCGATTTCGCTATTAAAGAGGTGCAAATTAATATTGCTGAAAAGTCTATTATTTCAGAGTACGAAAAAATTCTTGGTGTAAAAGCGCAAGGGAATCTTTTAGATCTTGCTGGCTTGCATCTGGTCTTTTGTCAAAATGATGGACCTGACTTGACAGCTAATATGGATGAAAAGCTAGACCTGATGCTTTTACGTTTTCAAGTGTCGCCATCTTTTGATTTGGCTCAGTTTGCAGATGATTTACCTGATGAAAAATTGTATCTGGATAAAAAAGCAAAGACATTGGCTATTGACATCCCACACCACATGGAACTTTGGTTTACAAAACAAGGCCTATGAAAAGTGAAGAAGAATTTTTAGCGACAATTGATGACTATGTGGCAGAAGCAATTTTCCCAGGCTGCCAGATTGCTATTGTAGAAGGAACAAAGGTTCAAGAGTTTGTTCGAGGCAATCAAGCAATACTTCCACAAGTCGAACCATTGGTTGCAGGGAAAAAATGGGATTTAGCTTCCGTTTCAAAAGTTGTAGGTACAGGAACAGTAGTCATTAACCTCGTTTTATCAGGAAAGTTAAGTCTGGATGCTCCGTTTACGGATTATTATCCTGATTTTCATGATGAGAGCATCACTTTGAGACAGCTTCTTACTCATACAACAGGTATCAATCCGTTTATTGAAAACCGTGATAAGTTAGATTTTAAAGGTTTAAAAGAGGCGATTGACCATATCGAGGTAACGGAAGACAAAAGTTGTCACTACACAGATATTAACTTTATTTTGTTGGGCTTTATGCTTGAAAAGCTTTATGGGAAATCTTTAGACGTAGTTTTTAAAGCAGAGGTTTTTGAAAAATGGGACATGTCTGCCACATCTTTTGGTCCTGTTACCAATGCTGTACCGACAAGTCTAGATACGAGAGTGGGAACAGTTCATGATCCAAAAGCAAAAGTGTTAGGAAAACATTGTGGATCAGCAGGGCTTTTTGCACCGATGAATGATTTGGTGAAATTTGTTCAAGGTTATTTTTCAGACACAAAATATTTGGCCCTACAGAAAAATTTTGCAGCGGGTCAACGTCCAAGAAGTTTAGCTTGGGACTTCCTACATGACCAATGGTTACTGCACACAGGTTACACAGGAACTTTCATCCTGATGAATCTGGAAGCAAAAAAAGCGGTGATTTTCTTATCCAATCGTGTGCATCTGAAAGATGAGCGGGCACAATGGATTGCAGATCGCGATGTATTGATTGAAACACTCATAAAAAATTTAAGCTGACAGTCCTGTCAGCTTTTATTACTACCACATAAAAAAACATTTTCCTTTTAAAAAGGAAAATGTTTAATATTTCTTAACTGATATTGTCTACAGGATCGTTCTTTTTCCGATAACTGATTAATATAATAAAGTAAAGTAGTGCGGTAAAGAGGGTTACTCCAATAGGGTTAGTGGTAAGGATACCAAAGAAAATCAATAACAAAGCAATAAGAGCAATAAGACTCATACTCATAGTACCTAGAGCTTTGGCCTTACGCGCCAATAAGAAGCCTGCAAGACTAATTAAGAACCAAACTAAAAGGACAGTGTAAGATAAAGAACCAGCGAGATAGTTGAATAAGCTGTCTCCTAAGAAGTAAGAAAGAACAACACCAATATACAATGTCCCAGAGCAGAAGAGCACAGCTCTTTGAGGAACCTTGCTTTTATTTAAAGTAGCAATTTTTTGCGAAAACTTCCCTTTATGATTTTTTAAGCGGAAGAATAAAATTCTTGAAGAGGCATAAATGCCAGAGTTGATTGAAGAAAAGAGCGCCAGAATAATAATGAAATTAATGATGTCTGCAGCAAATGGAATATGCATTTTGTTAAAGACCATGACAAACGGGCTCATTGTTGATGTTGCCAAGTCGTTCCAGTTGTAGATAAGGAGCAAGAGGAACATTGGGACGATATAAAAAGAAATGATACGTCCAATAACGCCTCGGATAGCGCGCGGGATAGCAGTTTTAGGATCTTCTGTCTCACTAACAGTAATGGCAATGAGTTCAGAACCACCGTAGGAATAGATAACAATCAATAAAGAATTGATAACGCCTTTAAGTCCGTGTGGCGCAAAGCCACCATATTTTGTCATCCCTGAAAATGCAGATATCAAGTTGGTATTAAAAATGTTTTGTGCAACTAAAATGACACCAAAAATAATAAGAAGAATGATAACGCTGATTTTGATAAAAGCAAGCCAGTATTCCGTTTCGGCAAAGAATGTTACTGACAGTAGGTTAATAAGTGACGTTAGGATAGCGATGAGTAAGACAAAAGCCCATGAAGGGATATTAGGAAACCAAAGCTGTATAAAGCTAGCAGCAGCGACAGCTTCGGCAATAATATTAATCATCCAAAGTGACCAATACACCCAGTCGGTAAAGTCGGCCGCATGGTTACCCAGATAAGGTTGAACCAAACCTGAAAGGCCATGTGGTTCATCCGAGCTGAGAACTAATTTTTCTAAGCTCTTCATCACAAAGAATAAAACCACGCCTCCGATAAAGTAAGAAAGAAGGACAGCAGGACCAGCAGATTCTATAGCGGAAGCGCTCCCTTTAAAGAGTCCAGCCCCAATTGCTCCACCTAGAGCAATCATAGTGATATGGCGTGTTGCCATTCTCTTTTGTAAATTTTGATTATTTTCCAATTATAAATTCCTCTCGTTATAAAAATAAATATTTTTAATTTAAAATTCTAAGTCAAATTAAGTCTCCTCTCATTTTATTGTCACGTTTGAGTAGCAATAATCGTTAAAAATAAATTAAAAAAAGATGCCCAAAGGGACATCTCTTTGCCCCTTTTTGACCAACGCCAAAGAGGACTCACACCTTTACTTTCCAGTACTTAGTGTGAGCCCATAATCAACAACAAAACTGTGTGATAAGCGTTAATCATTTTTTGAGCCTCTTTATTTTAATAGTGTAAAGTATAATACAAATAATACAAAAATTCAAATTTTTGCACAAATTAAAAAATTAAAAGTGGACTTAAAAAATTTTTATGTCAAAAGGTTTTTACATTGACTTACACTGAAGGAACTAAGTCTTAGAAAAATTTTTTATTGAAGACGGACATACGTTTTTTATTAGGGCATTCGTGAAAAAATTAGCCAAATATGGTATAATGTATGCACATTTTAAAGGGATTTAGAAGAAAAAATAGACGGAGAGTTGGTGCAAAAAGGCATCAAAAATAGGATAAAGATAAAATGAGCAGAATGATGCCAGCACGTGTACGCAGTGAAGGAATAGCCCTGTATAGTCAGGGGCTTTTAATTGATCCGTCAATAGAAGATTTTAAACTTTCTGCAGAGGTTGCAGGAGAACAAGTAATTTACGATATGGATGGAGCGCAGGACTATTGTTCTTGTGTTGATTTCCAGCGTAATCATCGCTATTGTAAGCACATTGCTGCAGTAGAAGAATACCTCAAGAATGAAAATAAAGAAATCGAAGACAATAAAAAAAATATAGAAAAGATTGAGCTAGTGGCAAATGATGAATTGGCTGCCAACGCTGCCTTTTTAGATGCCTTGAATGGGGAAACACAAGTTAATTTCGGAGCAGAGCAATTTTCGATTGAAGTACATGTTGAAGATAATTCACAACTCTATGATGTTTTTTCTATGGATTACTTCATGTATTTTGACTTACGCTTATATAGCGAACGCTTAGGTAGGGCTTATGTGATTAAGGATATTCCATATTTTTTGAGAACATTGCAAAACTTTGGACAATATTCGCTTGGTGCTCTTCACTATGTTGATCTCTTTTTTGATAATTTCGATGAAGCCAGTCAAGACTTTTTGAATTTCTTGCTTAAAATACATGGCAAACTTGATGCCCAAATGGCCAATCAACTATATATTAAAAATGGACGTTACCTCAACTTCCCTTATCTTTTTATTGAAGAGGCAATGGATTTGGCTTCTAACTTGTCACGTTTTAGCTTGAGATTATCAGGTGCATTGGTTAACTATTTCACCTTCGTTACTCTTGACGAAGATTCAGAAATTTTTAAATTTAGTGTGACAAGCCAAAGAGACTTTATTGAGCTAAAAATCGAAGATAATGCTTTCAGTTCCTTTTACAGTGGTTCGCTTTTATATTATAATCATGTTTTTTATAAGGTTGACCATGAACAAAAACGGTTGTTACAGCTGGTTCAAAAAGAACTTGAGGGTGCAAAACATAATCAATTTTCATATATGGATAAGGACAAAGTAGCGCAAGCACTGCAACAACTTTCTAGTTTAGGTCAAATCTCAGCTCCTGGAAATTTTGTTATTCGCCCCTTTACACCGATTTTTAACTTTGATAATCCTGATGGACAAAATATAGAACTTTCGGTTCAATTTGATTATGGAAATTTTAAAGTGGAACACTTCCATGAGTTAGAAACACTCGAGTTTTCAAGAGACTTACGCCTAGAAAATAAGATATTTACGCTCATGGCTCGTTTTGGTTTCACACGTTCTTTTACAAGTTCTGTTACGCTTTCGGCACAATTTGCAGAAACTTTCTTTATTAAAATTTTGCCCCAATTCCAGAAATTAGGTCAAGTAAAACTGTCTCCTGGACTAATGGATATGAAAGTCGATGAAGTGCCGGAAATCATGATTGATCGTCGAGGAGGCTTGTTGGATATCGCCTTTGAAATGCCAAGCATCGGCGAAAATGAATTTGCAAATGTTATTGCACAACTGCAAAATAATGCGGAATATTATGTCAGTGAAAACGGAAAATTATTTATCTTTGACCAGAAGTTCAGTGAGTTGAAATCAGCTTTACGAGAACTGGATGATAATTTTACCATTAGTGGAACGAGCTTAGAAGTCAATGTGACACGTAGCTTCCAAGTTTCTAAAATATTTGAAAATATTTCAAGTAGCAATTTTTCGAATGAATTTAAAGCCTTCTATGAGCACTTAACGCACCCAGAAACCTTCCCTTACGAAAAACCTGAGCATGTCAAAGCAGAGCTGCGAAGTTACCAGGAAACAGGAGTTCGTTGGATGTCTATGTTAACGCACTATCACTTAGGAGGTGTGTTGGCAGACGACATGGGGCTGGGTAAAACAGTACAAGCAATCACCTATTTACTATCAAATCTAAAAGAAGATGAAACAGCCTTAGTCACTGCTCCTGCTAGCCTTATTTACAACTGGGCCAGTGAGTTTGAGCAATTTACGGACACGGTAGATTATGTGGTTGTTGATGGGATGAAGGCCGATCGTGATGCTTTGATTCACGGGAAACATCAAGTTTATATTACAAGTTACGGAAGTTTCCTTAAGGATTTCGATGATTATCAAGACAAGAAGCTTAACTATCTTCTCTTGGATGAAGCACAAGCTGTGAAAAACTACAGCAGTAAAACAAATAGAGCACTTAGTCAACTGAATGTTGAGCATACTTTTGCTTTATCAGGAACGCCGTTGGAAAATCGCTTAGAAGAAATTTGGGCTATTTTCCAAGTGGTCATGCCTGGCTTTTTACCAAAACGGGAAACATTTAATAAGATGTCGCCAGAAGTTATTGCCCGTATTATCCATCCATTTATTATGCGTCGTAAAAAAGAAGAAGTTCTGACAGAGTTGCCTGATAAGATGGAAATGACCTTACGCAATAACATGGTTGAAGAGCAAAAGCTCTTATACTTAGCACAATTGGAATTGATGCAACAATCTGTCCGTCAAATGGACAGTGCGAGTCTTAAGAAATCACGTATTGAAATTTTGGCAGGAATCACACGACTCCGTCAAATATGTAATACACCGGCACTTTTCATGGATAACTATGAAGGTGGTTCTGGGAAGTTAGACAGTTTGATGGAGCTTTTAGAGCAAGTCAAGGCATCTGGTCATCGCCCTTTGATTTTCTCACAGTTTACCAAAACCTTCCCTTACATTGAAGAAGCCATGGAAAAATTGGATCTCACAGCTTATAAGCTAACGGGTTCAACTCCAGTCAAAGAACGGTTAGAAATGGTGCAAGCCTTTAATGCTGGAAGTCGTGATGCTTTCCTCATCTCACTGAAAGCAGGTGGTGTAGGTCTGAACCTTACAAGTGCTGATGTTGTTATCCTGGTCGATCTCTGGTGGAATCCAGCGGTTGAGGAACAAGCCATTGCAAGAGCCCATCGTATGGGGCAAAAGAGTACTGTTGAAGTCATTCGCTTGATTACACAAGGAACGATTGAAGAAAAAATCATGGAGATTCAGGAACGTAAAAAAGATTTGATTGCAAATGTTTTAGACGGTGATGTGATTGATAAGACGCTCAGTGAAGCAGAAATCAGAGAAATTTTGGGACTATAACTTTAAAAATCACTGAAAATGCGATATAATAATAATTGAAACACTTACCTAAGAAAAAAATAAGATTAAACAAACTTTTTAAGGAACGTAGAGGAAAAGTTTCAAGACAAACAAAAAATTAAGTAGGGCAAGCAATGAACGAAGGAAGAAGAGTCGTATTTCCAATCATAGATGATGATGAAATGCTTGAAAAAGACACACGCGTCATCATGACAAATTCACAACTGATTACTAAGAATCCTAGTCAACAAGACGAGGCTTCTTTTGGTGGTGTTCAAATGTCTGATAAAAAACGTTCAGATGTCTATAAGCCAATAAAAACAAAGGTCAGCTATAGCACTCAACATCGTCCATTAAATAGCAATCATAGTGGGTATAGTTCTTTTGATAAAATGCCTAAAAAAACGAGTGTTGATGAATCAAAAGAAAAGGCCAAAAGAGAAGCAGCGGTACCTCCTAAACGTCCAAAAGGCTATGTTCATCCGCTAGAGCGTGATAAAGATGATTTTTCTTTGCGCCGTTCATCAGCAGTACTTAATGCAGCGAAACCGGCATCGAGTGAAAAGAAGACAATCGAACAAAAGCCGATGTCTCCAAGACGTCCAGCCACTAATAATCCGATTCGGGATATGAAAAAACGAGGATTAAACCTCGATGAAGCTATTATTTCTGGCTCTCCTCAAAAAGGAGAAGATAAGGCTAAAACTGCAAAAAATGAGTATTTCGATAATAAACGGAAGAACTTATTTGACCGCGGACTTTAAATAAAAGAAGGAGAAAAGATTTCAGTTCCGACTGAAATTTCTTATTTATCATGGAAAAAGTATATCATTTTATAGGAATTAAAGGCTCAGGTATGAGTGCACTCGCTCTTATGCTCCACCAAATGGGTAAAAAAGTACAAGGCTCGGATACAACTGACTACTATTTTACACAACGTGGACTTGAGGAAGCGGGTATTCCTATTCTTCCTTTTGACGAGAAAAATATTACACCAGAAGTTGAGTTGATTGCAGGGAATGCTTTCCGTACGGACAATAATGTAGAAATTGCTTTTGCTGAAAAAAATGGCTTCACTTTTAAACGTTACCACGAGTTTTTAGGTCATTTCATGGAAGATTTTATCAGTGTTGGGGTTGCGGGGGCGCATGGTAAAACTTCAACGACAGGAATTTTAGCTCATGTCATGAAAAACGCTGTGGATACGTCATACTTGATTGGTGATGGTACAGGACGTGGAAATGCGGACAGTGAGTATTTTGTTTTTGAATCTGATGAATATGAACGTCACTTCATGCCTTATCATCCAGAATATACAATTATTACAAATGTTGATTTTGACCATCCTGATTATTTCCAAAATATCGATGATGTAGCCTCTGCATTCCAAGACTATGCTCAAAATATTAAAAAAGGTATTTTCGTTTTTGGAGAAGATCCTTATTTACGTAAAATTACAGCAGAAGCACCGATTTACTATTATGGTTTTGAAGATGGAGATGATTATCAAGCAAAAGATATCATCCGCTCAACACGCGGCTCATCTTTTGATGCTTATTTCCGCGGTGAAAAAATCGGACACTTTGTCGTGCCTGCTTATGGGAAGCACAATATTGCAAATGCTTTAGCGGTAGTTGGTGTAACACATCAGCTTGGCTTGGATATGAATGATATTGCTGATCATTTGTTGACTTTCTCTGGTGTAAAACGCCGATTTACAGAGAAAAAAGTTGGCGAAACAATCATTATTGATGATTTCGCACATCATCCTACCGAAATCGAAGCAACGATTGATGCAGCGCGTCAAAAATATCCAGATCGTGAAATTGTAGCCGTTTTCCAACCTCATACATTTACACGAACAATCGCCTTTGCAGATGAATTTGCTCAAGTCCTTGATTCTGCAGATACTGTATATCTTGCTGAAATTTATGGCTCTGCGCGTGAAGTTGACCACCATGAAATTACAGCACAAGACCTTGCGGATAAAGTACGTAAGCCTGCTCGTGTTATTTCAGTGGAAAATGTTTCGCCACTTTTGGATCACAACCGCGGCGTTTATGTTTTCATGGGCGCAGGTAATATCCAACAATATGAAGCAGCCTTTGAGGATTTGCTCAGTCAGTTGACAAAAAATACATTGTAAAAACAAAAAGACTTCCTTAACAGGAAGTTTTTTATTTGTTAAAGTAGAAGATAAATGATTTAAAAGTAACAATCATTATCCCCCAAAAACTAGCGCCATTAAATTATATACCCCAATCTGTAAACATATACCGCTTATCAGCTCTATGATATAATAAAAGTATGTTAACATTTCCACTGGTCAATGATACGTCACGAAAAATCATCCATATTGATATGGATGCCTTTTTCGCTTCAGTAGAAATACGGGACAATCCAGAATTAAAGGGTAAGCCGGTAGTTATCGCACGGAATCCACTGGAAACAGGAGGACGTGGCGTTGTTTCAACGTGTTCCTATGAAGCTAGAGCCTTTGGAATCCACTCGGCTATGAGTGCAAAAGAAGCTTATGAACTCTGTCCACAAGCTGTTTTTATCAGTGGAAATTATGAAAAGTATCGTGCCATATCAGAACAAGTGCGGGAAATTTTTAATCGTTATACTGATGAAGTAGAAGCGGCATCCATTGATGAAGCTTATCTGGATGTTACGCGAAATAAGATCGGATCAACAAGTGCAATCAAAGTGGCGAAACTTATACAGCATGATATTTTTATTGAGCTTGGTTTGACTTGCTCAGCGGGGGTTTCCTATAATAAATTTTTAGCAAAAATTGCTTCGGATTATGAAAAGCCCCATGGTTTGACTGTCATCCTGCCCGAGGCAGCAAAAGATTTTCTAGCAGAACTGCCAGTGGAAAAATTTCACGGTGTGGGTAAGGCTACTGGAGCAAAGCTGCATGAGCTGGGAATTTTTACCGGCGCGGAAATTCAAGCAGCTGACCCATTACTCTTGGCTGAACGCTTTGGGGTTTATGGCTGGAATCTTTTTTTGAAAGCCAATGGTATTCATCATGCTCCAGTTGTGACAAGTCGTCAAAGAAAGTCAGTAGGTAAAGAAAGAACTTATAGCAAACTCCTCTATAATAGTGAAGATATCAAGCAGGAACTCGCTAACCTCTCCGAACGCGTCTCTACTAATGTGAAACGCCATCAACTTCTGGGTGATACAGTTGTACTCAAGTTACGTTACTCTGATTTTAAGACAATTACGAAACGCAAAAAACTTTCAGAGAAGATAAATGAAGCAATTACACTTGCACATGTGGCTCAGGATTTACTGGAAGAGATTGATTATGATGAAACAATAGGAGTCCGCCTTCTTGGAGTGACCCTTACGGGATTTGGGGCAGAAGAATTACGATTAGATATGCAAAACTGAGAAAAGGAATAAAGGGGAGTTTTTTCCTTTTTTTAATGAGTAAAAAACATTGGCCAAACATACAAGCCAGTTGGATAAGTAGGAGGATTTCTTCTAAAGATACAGAAAAAGATACCAAGAAAAGCCAGAGGAAGTCGCCAGCACCAATCCCAATATTGATAAAAAAAGAAACACAAGCAAGACCGAGCCAGAAATAGCTTATGGGACTGATAGGAAAGAAAATAAAAAAACAAGCAGTAAAGCCTAAACCAATATTTAAAGGATAAGAGTAAGTATCAATATCAAATTTGCTCAAAAGTAAGCTTATGAAGAGGGTTAAAAAGTGGAGTAAGTCTAAATCAAACCAAAGTGCACCAAAGAGAATTCCGGTAAGAAATTCTAAGATAAAATAACTGTAAGAAAATTTTTCTCCACAAAAGGCGCACCTACTTTTAAAGATGAATTGAGAGATTAAAGGAAGGAGTTGCCACCATTTGAGGACTTTTTGGCAAGAACTACATTGTGAACGCCCAAAAATAATTGAGGCTTCTGTATCCCAGCGCTCACTTACTAGACCGAGGAAAGAGCCAAAGATGGTCCCGATAATGAAGTAAAATATAAGCATGTTTATTAATACGATAAAAAGATAAAAAACTCACAATCTTAAGCAGAATATTTTATAATTGACCTCTTTTTTTATATAATTGTAATAGAAATAAAAAATTGGAGGTTTCTATGTCTAAGGAAAAAACACAAGAAGTTTTGAATCAAACAGTTGCAGATTTATCTCAAGCAGCAGCACTTGTTCATCAAACACACTGGTATATGCGTGGTTCTGGTTTCTTGACTTTGCATCCTAAAATGGATGAGTTCATGGATGGGCTTAACGAGCATTTAGATGAATTTGCTGAACGTTTAATTACGATTGGTGGTTCACCAGTTTCAACGCTTAAAGAGTTTGATGAGAAGTCAAAAATTGAACTTCAACCAGCAACTTGGGATAAATCAATGTCTGAACGTTTGCACGGTGTCTTGGATACTTACAAATACTTGGCTAAACTTTTCCAAGAAGGCATGGATATTGCTGAGTCTGAAAATGATGCAGTTACTGTTGACCTTTATACGGTTGCACTCGGAGATGTTGAAAAAACAATCTGGATGCTCGAAGCAGAACTTGGATAATAAAAAAGACCTTACACACGCGGTAAGGTCCTTTTTTATTATCCGTTTTTAATTTTTCCAGGCCAGTTGTTCAAGCCAGTTTTAAGAATATAAACTTCTGGTACGCCAGCTTTTTTGAGTTGTTTAGCAACTTTGACTGAAGCTGTTGGTTTACCATTTTCATAAAGTAACACAGGTTTCTTTTTGTTGATTGCGTTCAAACTTTGTTCTATTTGAGAAGCAGGTAAATTACGAGCACCAAGGATGTGTTTTACTCGGAAATCTGCTGCTTCGCGTACATCGATAAGTTGCGAAGTAGCCATCAAACGTTCAAATTCAGGTGCTTCAACAACTTTGGCGTTACGTTTGAGTGTCCAACGTGGATAGAGAAAGAAGACGACAATGAGGGCTAAAAGTATAAAGTCAATGATCCAGATCATTTAAGTTCTCCTAAGATTATTATTTGAATTTTAAAGCAAGGCTTGCGGCACCGATGATACCAGCATCATTTCCGAGCTCAGCAAGTTTAATTTTTGTAGAATCACGTACTGTTGAGAACGAATATTTTTGGAAATAAGTTTCAACTTTAGAACGAAGAAACTCTCCAGCAGCAGAAACGCCACCACCGATGACAATAGCAGCAGGATTCAGGGTACTTCCAAGGTTAGCACAAGCAAAACCAAGGTAATAAGCAAATTTATCCACAACGCTAAGTGCAAAGGCATCACCTGCTTCTGCTGCAATAAAGATGTCTTTTGAAGTTACTTCGTCACCATTATCGATACTTGCTTTAATTTGGCTGCTTCCTTCGTATTCTTCAGCGAATTTTCTTGCAAGACGTACGACGCCAGTAGCAGAAGTGACTGTTTCTAAGCAACCATGGTTTCCACAAGTACAAGCAAAACCATCATGTGGTTCTACTACGATATGTCCGATTTCACCGGCAGCGCCAACAACACCGTGGATAAGATTTCCAGCAGCAACAATACCGCCACCAACTCCAGTTCCTAAAGTGATAAAGACAACATCTGGCTGATTTTCACCAGCTCCGACCCAACGCTCGCCTAAAGCTGCAACATTTGCATCATTGTCAAGAATGAATGGTAGACCGACACCTTCGCTAATAGGCGCACCAACTTCTTGAATATCGGCCCAGTTAAGGTTAAATGCACCTCGGACAGTAGCAGCTTCAATATCTACGGTACCAGGCGTGCCCATTCCAATACCAATAAAGTCAGACTTATCCAAGTTGTAAAGATTTAAACGGTGATTGATAGACTCAATGATATCAGGGACAATATGTTTTCCGTCACTGAGAATATTTGTCGGGATAGCCCATTTATCTTGAACTTCACCTTCAAGTGTCAAAATACCGAACTTGATAGAAGTTCCGCCGAGGTCAATACCAATAATTTTGTTAGCCATTTAGTTTTTCCTTCTCAATTCTTTCTTCACGACGTAAAATAAGTTGGGCAGTGAGGTATTCTTTATCACTTTTCTCAAAAATCCCCTGTTCAACCATATTTGTAAGTTCCTGTTGCATAAAATAAATCGCATCTAAGCGATTGGTCATGAAATTAATAAAACCGTATTTTTTTAACAATTCCTGTACATCATAAAGTGTTTTCATTGTTCTATTTTACCCTAACTGTAAGCGGTTTTCAAGTGTTGATAAGTTTTTAAGTGACTTTTTAGTCGTTATTTTTCTTAACCAACTGTTAACTTGTTTGGACTATTTCAAAAATATAAACTAATTTTCATAGTAGGAAGTGAGTCAAATTTGTTAATTTTATACCTTAGAAAACTTGTAAACGCGTGCATTTTCGCCTTTGACAAAAAGTGTGCTATAATAAATCTGATATATTGTTTGGGCGCACCATAAAAGCTAGCGTTCAAGCTACGGAGACGCGATTTCCGTATGAATTTTTCGAAAGAATAGGTAGAAATAAATTGACTAAATTACGCGAAAACATCAGAAACGTTGCGATTATTGCCCACGTCGACCACGGTAAAACAACTTTGGTTGATGAGTTACTTAAACAATCACAAACGCTTGATGCCCGTACAAACCTTGCTGAACGCGCAATGGACTCTAACGCCCTTGAACAAGAACGCGGGATCACAATCCTTGCTAAAAATACAGCTGTAGAATATGGCGACACACGCATCAACATCTTGGACACACCAGGACACGCGGACTTCGGTGGTGAAGTAGAACGTATCATGAAAATGGTCGATGGTGTTGTTCTTGTCGTAGATGCTTATGAAGGTACAATGCCTCAAACACGTTTCGTGTTGAAAAAAGCTTTGGATCAAAACTTGACACCAATCGTTGTCGTGAACAAGATTGATAAACCATCTGCACGTCCACAAGAAGTTGTAGATGAAGTGTTGGAACTTTTCATCGAACTTGGTGCCGACGATGATCAATTGGACTTCCCAGTTGTTTATGCTTCAGCTATTAATGGATCATCTTCATTGAGCGATGATCCCGCAGATCAAGAAGCAACAATGGATCCAATCTTTAATACAATCATCGAACACATCCCGGCTCCTATCGATAACTCTGATGAACCTTTGCAATTCCAAGTTTCTCTCTTGGACTACAATGATTTCGTGGGTCGTATTGGTATCGGACGTGTTTTCCGTGGCACAATTAAAGTTGGGGACAATGTAACACTGTCTAAACTTGATGGTTCAACTAAAAACTTCCGTGTAACAAAACTTTTTGGTTTCTTTGGCCTTGACCGTCAAGAAATCACTGAAGCAAAAGCAGGTGACTTGATTGCTGTTTCTGGTATGGATGATATCTTCGTAGGTGAAACTGTTACACCTACAGATGCCATTGAACCATTGCCAGTTCTCCACATTGACGAACCAACACTTCAAATGACTTTCCTTGTAAATAACTCACCATTCGCAGGCCGCGAAGGTAAATGGGTAACTGCACGTAAAGTTGAAGAACGTTTGCAAGCAGAACTTCAAACAGACGTATCACTTCGTGTTGAAAATACTGATTCACCAGACAAATGGATCGTTTCAGGTCGTGGAGAATTGCACTTGTCTATCCTTATCGAAACAATGCGTCGTGAAGGCTATGAACTTCAAGTTTCACGTCCAGAAGTTATCGTTAAAGAAATTGACGGTGTAGAATGTGAACCATTTGAACGTGTACGTATTGATACACCTGAAGAATACCAAGGATCAATTATCCAAGCCCTTTCAGAACGTAAGGGTGACATGTTGGACATGGAAATCACAGGTAATGGTCAAGCACGTCTAGTCTTCTTGGTTCCAGCACGTGGTTTGATTGGTTTCACAACAGAATTTATGTCAATGACACGTGGATATGGTATCATGAACCACACATTTGACCAATATATGCCAATGGTTAAAGGAACAATCGGTGGACGTAGCCGTGGTGCTTTGATCTCTATGGACCAAGGTTCTGTAACATCATATGCTATGGGATACGTACAAGAGCGTGGTGTTCTCTTTGTTGAAGCGGGTACAGAAGTTTATGCAGGTATGATTATCGGTGAGCACTCACGTGATAATGACTTGACAGTTAACGTTACAAAAGCTAAACAACAAACAAACGTTCGTTCATCTAATAAAGACTCAACTTCAGTCCTTAACGCTTCTAAAATCTTGTCTCTTGAAGAATCATTAGAATTCTTGGGTGATGACGAATACATGGAAGTAACACCAGAATCAATCCGCTTGCGTAAACAAATTCTTGACAAAGCAATGCGTGAAAAAGCAACGAAAAAGAAAAAAACTGCTGAATAAATAATAGTTTGCATATGGCGCTTGAAACAGCAGAGGAATTTGAGGAAAGACTAAGAAGCCAAAAATAAGGAGAAAAGCATGTTTTATCTGATACTTTTAGTTTTATTTGCCTTGGGCTATATCTTTTTAATGCCGAAGGATGTGAGAAGAAGTGCAGATATCTTTGTTTTTGCATCTGTGTCTGTCCTCATCGTGGCTGTAGCCATCGGTCAAGCGGTCAGTCACCGTGCTGCTTTATATGAAATTGCAATGGTGATTGCACTCTTAGCCCTCGCTGTTAAGGCTCTTGTGGAAATTGAAAAATTATAAAATAAGAAATAGTTTGTCTCGGGCAGACTATTTTTTGGAGGTTACATGGATATAGAGAAAATCGAAAAAGCCTTTGGATTAGTTCTTGAGAATATTATGGCAATTCAAGCAGAGCTCTTGACGGATTTTTATGATGCTTTTGTGGAACAAAATGCAGCTTACTTAGGCGCTTTAGAATTTGCGTCACTGACGAAGGAAAATAATGATAAGGTTCGTTCAATGAACCTCACGAAAAGTGAATGGCAAAAGCTGTTTCAGTTTGTTTTGCTTCAGGGGTCACGTGTCGCACCAATGCAGGCAAATCATAATTTAACTCCGGATTCTATTGGTTTCATCTTTAATTTTATCATTGAGGAGTTGCACAAAGAAAGAAAGATTCGTTTACTAGAATTTGGTTCAGGAACGGGGAATTTGGCGGAAACGCTTTTGGTTCACATGCAAAAAGAAGTAGACTATGTTGGTTTTGAAGTAGATGACCTCTTGTTGGATTTGTCCGCTTCAATGTCAGAAGTCATGGGAACAGAAGCAAGTTTTCTCCAAATCGATGCCGTTAAACCACAGCCCTTGGAACCTGTGGATGTTGTGATGAGTGATCTCCCAGTTGGTTATTATCCAGACGATGAAACAGCCAGCCATTTTCAAGTGCATGACAAATCAGAACATACCTATGTGCACCATTTAATGGTTGAGCAATCTTTCAAATATCTGAAAGAGAGTGGTTTTGCGCTCTTCTTAGCTCCAGATAATCTTTTGACAAGTGCACAGTCTGAGTTTTTGAAGGCTTGGATTAAAGAGCATGCGCATGTTGCTGCAGTTATTACATTACCTTCATCACTCTTTAAAGGTGCAGGGAAATCAATTTATTTATTAAGTAAAAACCAGACAAATACACCGACTTTTGTTTACCCCTTGTCTGATTTAGCAGACCGTTCTATTTTGCAAGAATTTATGTCTGAGTTTGTGAAAAATGTTAAGATTTGACCAAAAACTCTTGGCCAGTCACTGCCTTCAAATTGGTTTTGTGATATAATTTAAGAGAAATTTGAAAGAAGAAGGATAGATAAAATGACAAAAACTCTTGCGGTTAATGCTGGTTCATCATCAATGAAATGGCAAATGTATGAAATGCCAGAAGAAAAAGTTCTTGCAAAAGGTTTAATCGAACGTATTGGCTTGAAAGATTCAGTCACAACCGTTAAATTTAATGATCAAAAAGAAGAACGTGTGTTGGATATTGTAGATCATACACAAGCCGTTCACATTTTACTTGAAGACTTGAAACGTTTCCATATTGTTGAAGAATTTTCAGAGATTACAGGAGTAGGTCACCGTGTTGTCGCTGGTGGAGAGTTATTTAAAAAATCTACTTTGATCGATCAGGAAGTACTGAAACAAATTGAAGAGCTTTCACCGCTTGCTCCCCTTCACAATCCAGCAAATGCTGCTGGTATAAAGGCTTTCTTGGAGTTGTTGCCTGAAGCAACAGCGGTAGCTGTTTTTGATACGGCTTTCCACACAACAATGCCTGAAAAAGCTTTCCGTTACCCATTGCCTAAAAAATATTACACTGAAAATGCAGTGCGTAAATATGGAGCACACGGAACTTCACACATGTTTGTGGCACAAGAAGCTGCAAAAATGTTAGGCAAAGATATTAAGGATACAAAAATCATTACTGCTCATATCGGTAATGGGGGCTCAATCACTGCTGTAAAAGGTGGCAAGTCCATCGACACTTCAATGGGCTTCACACCCTTAGCAGGCATTATGATGGGAACACGTACAGGCGATATGGATCCTTCTGTTTTCCCTTATCTTATTGCTAACGACGATTCACTCAAGGATGCTCAAGACGTTGTCAACATGATGAATAAAGAGTCAGGACTATTTGGTGTTTCTGGTTTGTCTTCTGATATGCGTGAAATTATTACTGCTCGTGATGCTGGGGATACAGATGCAGCCTTAGCATTCGAAATGTATGTTGATCGTATTCAAAAATTCATTGGTCAATACTTGGCTGTTTTGAACGGTGCCGATGCGATTGTATTTACAGCAGGTGTAGGGGAAAACTCAGCTCCAGTACGTGAAGGCGTCTTAAAAGGTTTGTCATGGTTTGGTATTGATGTTGACTTCTCTAAGAATGTTTTTGGATTTGAAGGAGAAATGTCAACACCAGAATCACGCGTTAAAGTCTTTGTTATTCCAACTGATGAGGAGCTTGTAATTGCACGCGATGTTGAAGCGGCAAAAGCGAAATAAAATAAAACGGCGTGTAAAATGCCGTTTTTTTAATATTTCTTTTAAGATATTTTTAAAGTTATGTTATACTAGTAAGACAAAAAGAAAACACTTACATATTGAAGGGATTTTTAAAATATGGAAAAAACACTCGCTGTTAACGCTGGATCATCATCACTAAAATGGCAACTTTATGATATGCCAGAAGAAAAAGTTATTGCTAAAGGTATTTTTGAACGTATTGGTTTGAAAGATTCTATTTCAACAACGAAGTTTGATGATCAAGTGCATAAAAGAGAGCAGGATATTGTTGACCATCGTCAAGCAGTCTTGCTTTTGATGGACGAGTTGATACATTTTAAACTCATTAGTAGTTTCCGTGAGATTACAGCTATTGGTCACCGTGTTGTTGCGGGTGGAGAATTTTTCAATACGTCTACTGTAATTACTCCTGAAGTTTTAGAAGAGATAAAAAACCTTTCAACTTTAGCCCCTCTCCACAACCCAGCAAATGTGCTAGGGATTGAGGCTTTTAAACGATTACTTCCAGATGCACTTGCTGTAGCTGTCTTTGATACAGCTTTTCACACGACATTGCCAGAAAAAGCCTTCCGTTATCCCATTCCAACAAAATACTATACCGACTATGCTATTCGTAAATATGGAGCGCATGGAACTTCACACATGTATGTGTCACGTGAAGCAGCAAAAGTTTTAGGGAAACCACTAGAAGACTTAAAACTTATCACCGCTCACATTGGTAATGGTGCTTCGATTACTGCTATTGAAGGCGGAAAGTCTGTTGATACTTCAATGGGCTTCACACCACTAGCGGGTGTTATGATGGGCACACGTTCAGGAGAAATGGACCCTTCGGTGATTTCTTATATGCTTGAAAGTGATCCTAGCCTACGCTCAGCGCAAGATGTTATTGATGTGCTCAATAAAAAATCTGGCTTACTTGGTGTATCAGAGTTTTCAAGTGATATGCGTGACCTAGAGGAAGCACGTAACGCTGGCAATGAAAAAGCTATCCTAGCTTATGAAATGTTTATTGACCGTTTGAAGAAATTTATCGCACAGTACTTCGGGGTCCTCAATGGAGCAGATGCACTTATCTTTACAGCAGGTATTGGGGAAAACGATACTGATGCTCGTCGTGATATTGTAGCAGGCTTGTCCTGGTTTGGTATGGAAATTGACCCAGAAAAGAATGTCCGCGGGGCGAATGGCATCATTTCTACTCCAGAATCACGTGTTAAAGTTTTGGTTATACCAACAGACGAAGAATTGGTTATTGCGCGTGATGTTGAAGCTGCAAAAAATAAATAATCTTGTTAAAAGACCATATGGTCTTTTTTTCAGCTAAATTTTATGGTAAAATAGTAGGGATAAAAAAGAATAGAGAAGAGATAGGTAACTATGGCTGATATTAAATATAAACGCGTACTTTTGAAACTTTCTGGCGAAGCTTTAGCTGGAGAAAAGGGTTTTGGAATTGATCCTGAAACAGTGAAAAAAGTTGCTGAAGAGCTCAAAGAAGTATACGCTCTTGGTGCAGAAATCGCCATTGTTTGTGGCGGTGGAAATATCTGGCGCGGCGTGACCGGTGAAAAGATCGGTATGGAACGTGCCCAAGCAGATTATATGGGCATGCTAGCTACGATCATGAACGGCTTAGCTCTTCAAGATACACTTGAAGCACTTGGCGTACCTACTCGTGTTCAAACAGCTATCGAAATGAAAGCTGTTGCAGAGCCTTATATCCGTCGTCGCGCTGAACGACACCTTGAAAAAGGTCGTGTCGTTATTTTCGCAGGTGGAACAGGTTCGCCATACTTCTCCACAGATACAACATCAGCACTTCGTGCAGCAGAAATTAATGCGGATGTTATTTTAATGGCTAAAAATGGTGTCGATGGTGTCTATAATGCAGATCCAAAACTTGACGAAACAGCAGTTAAATTTGACAACCTTACACACATGGACGTTATCACAAAAGGTCTTCACGTTATGGACTCAACGGCTTCAACAATGTCAATGGACAACCACATTCCACTTGTTGTCTTCAATATGAATGAATCTGGAAACATTAAACGTGTTGTTCAAGGTGAAGAAATCGGAACAACTGTAGAATAAATTTATAATAAAATAAAAAGGAAAAATCATGGCAAACGAAATTATTGATAATGCAAAAGAACGTATGAATAGCTCATTGAACAGCTTGCAACGTGACCTTGGTCACATCCGTGCAGGTCGTGCCAATGCGAGCTTGCTCGACCGCATCTCTGTGGAGTACTATGGCGCACCAACACCACTAAATCAAATGGCATCAATCACAATTCCAGAAGCGCGTGTTTTGATGATTACACCATTTGATAAAACAATTTTGAAAGATATTGAGCATGCCTTGAATGCTAGTGATATTGGAATTACACCAGCAAATGATGGTTCAGTTATTCGCTTGGTTATCCCAATGTTGACAGAAGAACGTCGTAAAGAGTTAGTTAAAGAGATGGGTAAATACATCGAAGGTGCTAAAGTTGCAATCCGTAACATCCGTCGTGATGCTATCGATACAGCGAAAAAACAAGAAAAAGCAAAAGAAATCACAGAAGATGATTTGAAAGTACTTGAAAAAGACATTCAAACTATAACAGATAATGCTGTTAAAGAAGCAGATAAAATGGCTGCTGAAAAAGAAAAAGAACTTTTGGATGTTTAAGTTTGTATCATCATTTGATTGTAAAAGATTTTATTCTATATAATCGAGAGAGAGCAAAAAAAAAACAATCAGAAATAAACGGCTCTGCGGAGCCGTTTTTAAGGAAACAGAATGAATAATTTATTAGCAACAACATTTTCAGCGATTATTACAGCTGAGAATGATCAATTTTACTTTTTGCAGAAAGATGATAATATCATACGTCTTGCAAAATCAGAAGGCGAACACCAGGTAGGGGATATCGTCACAGGTTTTGCCTATGTGGATAAATCTGACAAAATGTGCATGACAACGCAAGAACCAACAGCAACACGTGAAAAATTCGGCTGGGGCACAGTGACCGATGTTCGTCGTGACTTGGGCGCTTTCGTTGATATTGGTTTAGCTGGGAAAGATATCGTGGTTTCGCTTGATGATCTTCCGCTACCAGAAGATAAAGATCAATGGCCTAAAAAAGGGGATAAGCTCTTTGTTAAAATCGTCGTTGATGCGAAAGATCGTCTTTGGGGTAAATTAGCTTGGCACCAAGATTTCTGGGAAATGTCAGGACCGGCCTATGACAATATGCAAAACCAAGACTTACGCGGGATTGTTTACCGTAACAAAGAAACGGGCTCTTTCGTCTATCTTCCAGATAATAATATGCTTGGTTTCATCCATCCTAACGAAGCTTTTGGCACACTCCGTATCGGGCAAGAGCTTCAGGTACGTGTCATTGGCTTCCGTGATCAAGACCGTAGTTTAAACCTTAGTGCGAGACCACGTGCTTATGAAATGTTGGATGCTGATGCACAGATGATTCTCGCATATCTTGAGAGTATGGGTGGAAAAATGCCTTTTAATGATAAGTCAGCGCCAGATGATATCAAAGCGACATTTGGTATATCTAAAGGACAATTTAAAAAAGCGCTTGGCGGTTTGATGAAGAATAAAAAAATTAAACAAAATCCAGAAGGTACAGAGCTCATTTGATAAAAACACTAAAAAGTTGGATTCATCCAGCTTTTTTTTCCCATAAATAAAAGCCGTTTGGAATTTAAAGAAAAAAATAAGTGCATGATAGAGTGAGTTTTGTTATAATATCTTCAACTAAGAAGAACGGGGAAAGAGTATGAGTAAAGAAAGAGCAATATTTGCCGGTGGCTGTTTTTGGTGTATGGTACAGCCCTTTGAGGAACAAACAGGGATTCTTGCTGTGACAAGTGGTTATACAGGCGGTCATGTTGATAATCCAACTTATGAGCAAGTTTGCAATCATCAGACAGGCCATACTGAGGCAGTGGAGATTATCTTTGATAATGAAAAAATCACTTACAAAGATTTAGTGGAACTTTACTGGGAGCAGACCGATCCAACCGATATGTTTGGGCAATTTGAGGATCGTGGCGATAACTATCGTCCAGTTATTTTCTATACTGCTGACTCACAGAGAGAAGTCGCTGAAAAGTCAAAAGAAGCACTTCAAAATTCTGGACGTTTTGATCAGCCTATTGTTACCACAATAGAACCCGCACAAAAGTTCTGGCCGGCAGAGGATTATCATCAAGGATTTTATAAAACAAATCCTGAGCGTTATGCTTTGTCTAGCCGTTTACGTCATAAGTTTTTGGAGGAAAACTGGAAATGAGACAGCCTTTTTATACTTATTTGATGCGTCATCGGGCGCCAGTTGAGGTGGATGACGTTACACGTTTGGCTAATCTTGCCTTTGCGGATACACAGTTTCCCAAACAATCGAAAGACTTTGACGAAGTGTCCACATACCTGGAAACCTATGCCCCTTTTTACTTTAACTTGGGACTTTTTGACGATATCTGGGCAATGTACCTAGAAGCCTAAAAATGGAGGAAAACACAATGAAAATGGCACACACCTGTTACCGCGTCAAAGACTTGGACGCTTCAATCAAGTTTTATCAAGAAGCTTTTGGTTTTGAGGAAAAACGTCGTCGTGACTTTTTAGAATATGAATTTACTTTAGTTTATTTGACTTTACCTGGTGATAACTACGAATTAGAATTGACTTATAATTACAATCATGAAGCGTATGATTTGGGTAATGGCTATGGACATATTGCTATTTCGGTTGATAATTTGGAAGAACTGCATACAAAACAAAAACAAGCAGGGTTTGAAGTTACCGAACTTAAAGGCCTTCCTAACTCCGACACACGCTATTACTTTATTATTGATCCAGATGGCTATAAGGTTGAAGTGATTGCAGAGTAAATAAAAAAGAATAAAAAGACTGAATTATTTCAGTCTTTTTTTGATTTTCGCCTAAATGTAGCAGCCGCATTTTTCAAGCTTAAAGTATTTCTACTTTTTCATGAAAACTAAATGTAGAGGGAAAATTATCAGAGGATTCTCGTGTTAGACTAATAAATATAAAATAAAGGAAGGAGGCTAAAAAGTACTGTTGTCCTAGAAAAAAATAGTTGTATTTGAAAGGAGGCTTTATTATGAAAATCAAAAAAATTATTGCCGTATCAACTTTAGGGCTAGCTCTTTTTGGGGCAAGTCAGATTGCGACTGCTGAGAAAATATCTGCCGATGGTGTTTTTGGCGATAGTGTTGAAAAGATGGAACGTGCTGTTCGTATTTTGCAAAATAATTTTACGAAACACGGCAAACAGGTGGCATATTATAAAACTTTTCCAGATGCCGCTTTGGGGAAGAAAACCTTGACATCAGAGTATTATAATTGGGCTGTAAAGCATCAAAGCACTGCTTATGTCCAAGGCGGAGGAAATCAAAGTAGTGGCTGGTATCCGGCAGGTTATAAAGTTTGGGTATCTTCTACAGGTTATCGTTATGGAGGATATAGCTGGGGCTATCAGGCAGTTGGAAATAAATGGTAAATCGTGATGAATAAGCTGTTGAAATTTACCTTATTACTCCTTTTTTCTTTGATTACTTGCATGATTGCTTATATGCGTTATACCGATAAAGAAGCCACACGGTTGAGGGAAGCTGTTCAACTTCCAAATTATACCCAGATTTATCAGCCCAAAATAAATAATCCCAATAATGACCTTAACGACCTTGATGTGAAGGTAGAGTTTATAAATCGTAAAGATTTTATTAAGGCAATAAAAGAGGTTTCGCAAGAATTTGATGTTCCTTTTATTATCCGTGTGCGTTTTCTAGGGCATAAAAATGATGGAAAAGGTAATGTTGATTATGGATCCCCTCTATCAAATATTACTTATTTTGAAACACACTATCATCCTAGAAAAGAAAAGAAGTTTAGAGACCTCGATTATAAGGTAAAGATAAATAATAGCCCTATAGAAGATTTGACAGATGAGCAATATCAAGGAGCCAGTATATTTTTCAAATCTGACGATAAAAAAAGAGTTTTAGAAGCTTTATCCCAAAAGTTTAATCAAATCTCAAAAGTTCAAACAAGCTCTGCCAGTTTAGAGAATCAGCCGTCATGGTATATTCCGAGCAGTCCAATTATTAGAGTCAGTGATATCTATGTATTCCTTATTAAAGTTGTTCTTTTCTTTTACTTTGTTTTTATGTTTATATGGATAATTTTAAGAAATAAAGAAATAGCTATATTTTCTCTTAATGGCTTGAGCAACTTCATAATCCTCAAACGAATCTATCTTAAATCTTTTGTTGGAACACAGCTTTTGGTACTTTTTTTGGCAAATATACTGATAATAAGAGCAATTGATACAGAATACATAGGATTGATTTTTTTAATTTCAATTTTGAGTGTGTTTGGTGTATTGCTTATTATTGGAGTTATTGTGAGGTTTTCTCTGGCTCAGCAAGTCAATAATAAACCATTTTTTAAAAGATTTTATGTTGCTGTCTATCTTGTCAAGGTATATATTTTTGCAGCAAGTGTAGCAACAAGCATGGGATTGATGCTCTTGTTCAACAGTAGTATAGGAGTGTTGCAATCCTCGCCTATAAAAGGTTATGGTACTTTTCATGGCGGCGGTTCGGGTTATTTAGAAAGTTTGAAGAGTCATACACAGCACGAATCCCTTTTTAAATACATGGAGAATAATGGTGGTTTACACGCTGCAAAGAAATTTTTACCGCAGAAATTTTTGGAGAAATATCAAGGCATGGAAATTAATTCAGCTTATCTTCAAAAATATAAGATAGAAGATGTTAATGGAAATGATATTAAAATCCCGACTGAAACAAGTGAAGCGGTGATTTTAATTAACGAACGCTATAAAGATAAGTTGCATGAGATAAAAAAAGGATATTTGGAACTTCTAGATATGTCTGGTCTTTGGTTTAAAGGAAAGAATAGTCGTTTCATTATCATCAAAGATAAGCAAAAAATACCAGCTTTTCAAGGGGAACGAGGCGGAATTTTTTCTAATGGAAGAAAAGAGGAAATACGAGCAGATATAGTAGAGGTCCATACGGTAAATAATGCGGGAGTAAACACCTACATCAATATGTTTTATAATGGGAACACTCTTGGTGCTTTATTTCCTATTAAGAAAAGTGCGGAAAAAACTTATTTAGATCTACTCCCTAGTTTAAGGAAGGATAAGGTAGAAGCTAGTTTTACTTCATTTGTTTCTAGCTCAAAAATTGCAGAGAATGATATGAAGATGTATATTGGAGAGCGCTGGTCATGGGTATTTATGAACCTTCTGGCATTCATTCTCTTTATCATCATGATACTATCCACAACAATGATTTATTTCAGAGTCAATAAAGAAAAGCTTGCCCTTTTTCGGATACAAGGATTTTTCCGTCTAAGAAGCTATCGCTTTCTATTTATAATCATTATCATTCAAAACATAGTGTTTTTTACTCAATCGATGATTTTAGGCTATGATTTCACAGTCATTGAGGCTTATATACTTTATGCTTTGATTGAGATATTTTTAGTCTTCCACCTCCTCACTCGCCTCGAAAAGAAAGAGTTAGTCAACACCTTGAAAGGAGCATAATACAGCATGATAGAACTGCAAGAAGTGAGTAAAAAGTTTGGGAAACATCAGATTTTTGAAAATTTTTCCCTCAGTATTCCAGCTCAGAAAATGACAGCGATACTCGGAAGAAGTGGCGCCGGAAAGTCCACGCTTCTTAATCTTATCGGACTGATTGAAGGCGCAGATTCTGGGAGGTTATATATATCAGGGAAAAAAGCACCTAAGATAAACAGCAAAGAAGCGTTACTTATGCGGCGCAACCTGATAGCATTTCTTTTTCAAAACTTTGCCTTGATTGAAGATGAGAGCATTGAGCGAAATCTCAATATCTCTCTAGTGTATGAGAAAATAAAAGGCAAAGAAAAGCGACGTAGGATGAGAGAGATTTTAAATCAAGTAGGTATTGCTCATAAGCTAAGCGAAAAAGTATACGCTTTGTCTGGTGGGGAAAAACAGCGTGTAGCTCTGGCGCGTGCTTTGTTGAAACGCAGTAAGATTATCTTGGCTGATGAGCCGACCGGCTCTTTAGATGAACAAAATAGATCCTTGATACTGGGATTGTTACGCCAAGAAGTAGTAAAGGGAAAAACAGTCATCATTGTCACGCATGACCCAGCTGTTGTTGCAGCATGTGATGAATTCGTTGAAATATAGAGACTTGACAAAAACAACTATATTTGGTAGACTGTTTAAGTATGTTTTTAGCATATAGGCGTGGAAGATAGAATGGTCTATCATCATACCACATCACGAAAACAATATTATAAGGAGAAATTTATCGTGGCTAAACAAGTAGAAAAACTCGTTAAATTGCAAATTCCTGCCGGTAAAGCAACACCAGCTCCACCAGTTGGTCCAGCTTTGGGTCAAGCAGGTATCAACATCATGGGATTCACTAAAGAATTCAACGCGCGTACAGCTGACCAAGCTGGTATGCTCATCCCAGTTGTAATCTCAGTATATGAAGATAAATCATTTACATTCATTACAAAAACTCCTCCAGCAGCAGTTCTTTTGAAAAAAGCAGCTAAAGTTGAAAAAGGTTCAGGTGAACCTAACAAAGTTAAAGTTGCAACTGTAACAAAAGCACAAGTTGAAGAAATTGCAAACACTAAGATGGCTGACCTTAACGCTGGTTCACTTGAAGCAGCAATGTCAATGATCGAAGGTACTGCGAAATCTATGGGATTTGTAGTAGAAGGTTAATTTTTAATTAATCATCGCTCATTTTCCACACAAGTGGAAGGCTGTTATAATAACAGACAACCGATATTACCACAAGGAGAAATATAGAAATGGCTAAAAAAAGCAAATCAATGCGCGCTGCTATCGAAAAAGTAGACGCAACTAAACTTTACAGCGTTGAAGAAGCAGTAGCACTCGCTAAAGAAGCTTCAATCGCAAAATTTGATGCATCTGTAGAAGTTGCATACAATCTTAACATCGATACTAAAAAATCTGACCAACAAATCCGTGGTGCAATGGTATTGCCAAACGGTACTGGTAAAACTGCTCGTGTTCTTGTTTTCGCTCGTGGCGAAAAAGCTAAAGAAGCAGAAGCAGCTGGTGCAGACTTCGTTGGTGCTGATGAACTCGTAACTAAAATCAACGGTGGTTGGTTGGACTTCGACGTTGTAATCGCAACACCTGACATGATGGCTGTTGTAGGTCGTCTTGGACGTGTCCTTGGCCCACGTAACCTCATGCCAAACCCTAAAACTGGTACTGTAACAATGGACGTAACTAAAGCTATTGAAGAATCAAAAGCTGGTAAAGTTAACTACCGTGCTGATAAAGCGGGTAACATCCACGTACCAATCGGTAAAGTTTCATTCGACAACGAAAAACTTATCGAAAACTTCAAAGCTATCAATGCCGTAGTTGTTGCTGCTAAACCAGCTACAGCTAAAGGTACTTACATCACAAACCTTTCAGTTACTACAACTATGGGTGCTGGTGTTAAAGTTGATACAACAAGCTTCTAAGTTGAAAATTAAAAAAGCTCCTCAGGGAGTTTTTTTTGCATATCTTAGAAACTAATATGTAATTTTTGTAATTTGAATTAGAGAAACATGCTTTTTCATGTTACAATAGTAATATGAAACGAATGACTCTATTAATAGGCTTTATAGCAGCTGTTTGGATAACTATATATATCGGAACAGTATTTGAATTTCCCTTAATAAGTTTACAAATAATTTCATTGTTGTTACTTTTTACGACTTTTTACTTGGTGAAACTTGATGGAACTTGTGCTTGGCCTTATTTACTCATTATTGATATTTTCTTGGTATTTTTCCTTTTTACCTTTTATAATTCTCGTTATTTTTTCACATATATCCAATATGATAGCGATGTGACTGAAATTTTAATTATCGCTGGATCATTTATTATCTCCCAAATTTTAGGAATCTTTTGGGGCAGTCAATTTTATATTAATCCAAATAAAAAGTAGTGAATCATCCTTCACTACTTTTTTCTGAAAGTTTTTCTAAAATTTCATTGATTTTATCAACTTTAGGTTGAGCAAGGGTTTGAAATTCGTTCACTTTTCTTTGAATTTCTTGTCCGGTAAGCTCAGCCTTTTTTGCTTCAATTTTTACATTTTCTAAGTTCGCTTTGACCTCATCTATTTCTTTACTTAACCGTGAAAAGATTTCTGAGACGTCATTGATGAATTCTTTCATAAGATTTCCTCCGCAATTGCATTAAGATCATAAGTATGTGCTGTGAAAGCAGCAGAGAAACCATCATCTTCAGCATAACGTGGAATAAGGTGTACGTGAGTGTGGAAGACGGTTTGTCCAGCTATTTCCTCGTTGTTTTGCAGGATATTCATCCCCTTGGCGCCTAGAGAATCCACAAGTTTATTGGCGATTTCTGGAATTTTAGAGAAAAGCTGAGAGGCTTGCTCGGGTTCCATTGCCAATAAATTTCTTGTATGTGTTTTAGGTACAACTAAAGTATGCCCTTTTGTGGTCTGTGTGATATCAAGAAAGGCTACTAAGTTATCGTCTTCGTAGATTTTCGTACTTGGAATTTCACCCGCAATTATTTTACAAAAAATACAATTATCCATAAGAAATCTCCCTGTCCATTTGTAGAGTCTCAAAAGTTGAGCACTACTTTGTTATAAGTAAATTATAACAAATTCTTCTGTTTTTGCTTAGTGTAACTTGTTAAGAAATTTTTTTAGAAAGCGTTAAGACAAATAAATAGTTTTTAATGTTTAAAATTGGTATTATCAGGGTAAGAAAAACAAAATAGGAGGTAAAGTCATGAAAAAAATTACAAACCAAGTATTGCTTTTCATCCTCATGTTGGGGAGCATTTTGAATCTTACCCCATTGGTGAGTGCTGAAACAACGTCTCCAAGTGCAATACAATTTGTAGATCAAGTTGTTCTAAGTAATAACAATGGTCCAATAACCTCAAATAAAATAAGCGATGCTTCTTTGGTCAACGCTACCTACACGCTTAGTATTCCAAACGGTACAGTCATTGATACGGCGCAAACGTACTCAATGCCATTACCACAGGAATTAAAGTATACAGGAACTGCTCCAATTTTGCTGACTAAAGAAGATGGTACATTGTTAGGTTCAGTGACTATCCAAAATAATATGCTTAATATTGTTTTTGCGCCTGTTATCAACAATTTATCTAATCGTACATTATTTTTTAACTTTTGGTCTGGCTTTAATAAAAATACTTTAAATTATGATGCGGGGAATGATTTAGCCTTTCCGACAAAAAATAATTTAAATAATAGTATTCACGTTAATTTTTCAAAAAGTAGCTCAGGTGAAGGGTCAGGGAACAGTGCAATTGCTAAAACGTTGCACTATGAAGCAAATGATATAGTGACTTGGACTATTACCATAAACAATGGTGGTTATGAAATTTCCGATGCGAATTTTGCTGATACGATGAGCAACACGCAGGACTATATACCGGGTTCTACCAGTATACATTATAGAAACTATAAAAATACTGTTATTAAAACAGAGTCAACGGATTTGGTTTTTAATCCTAATGCAGATGGGAGTCAATCCACCTCCTTAAATCTTGGACATCTCCATGGTGACACAGAAGCATCTCTCACCGAACCCAATTCAGTCGTCATACATTATCAGACAAAATTAAAATCTAATCCTGTGAATAATAAATACCCTAATCAAGCTTTTTCCTATGATGGGACAACTCTAATTGATAGTGCAGTTTCCACTGCAACTTATCATGGACAAGGTGGAGGAGGAACAGGTGATCTTGCTGGTGATGTACTTATCAAATATGCTGACGAATTGGGAAATAAGCCCATAGATAATATTACACTCAAGGGAAACATTGGTCAACCTTACACTTCCGAGCAAAAAGAAATCGAGGGTTATACCTTTAAAGAAGTACAAGGGAATCCCACAGGAATCTTTACAGATCAGGCGCAAACCATTACTTATGTTTATACTAAATTACTAGTAAAAGGTGAAACAGTAACTGTAAAATACACAGGCGATGATGGTAAAAAAATAGCAGAAGATACAGTTCTTACAGGGAACATTGGTGAAGAATATGTTTCGACACCAAAAGAGCTCCCAGGTTATAGTATAAAAGGCGTGCAGGGAAATCCAAAAGGTGTATTTACCTCTACCAAACAAGAAGTAAAATACTTGTACGCGAAAAATCAAACGCATCAAGCTAATCTTCCGGCGACAGGAGAAGATAATGGAAAATTTTTGACCATCATTGGTGTTATTCTCTTATTTTTAATAGGAGGAGTAATAGTCTTTGTGCGAAAAATAAACAAATATAAGTAAGGCATCCTACCATTTCCAACCATAAAAAGATAAATAGATTAAAAACATTAAAAAAATCAAATCTATGTTATAATAATTTTTAATAAATTATAAATAAGGAGAAATTTAATATGGATGCGTATATTTTTGACTTCGATGGAACATTAGCAAATTCGGGGAGTACGGGTATATTGGCAACACAAGCTGCTTTTCAGCAGTTTAACTTAAGTATTCCCTCAAACGAGACAATTAACTACTACACAGGTATTCCGATTGAAAAGTCTTTTAAGAAAATGGCTGTGGGGCATATATTTAAGGAAGAAGAATTTGATGAGTTGTTAAGTGCCTTTCGAAAATACTATAAGGCATATGAGCAAGAAAATCTTACACTTTTCCCTCAAATAAAAGAAGTGCTTCAAAACCTGCGCCATTCCGGTAAAAAGCTTTATGTGGTCTCAAGTAAACACTCTACAGCTTTAAAAAGAAATTTAGAATTTCTTGAGATTGCTTCTTATTTTGAAGGTGTGATTGGTTCAGATCAAGTAGAAAATTATAAACCTGCACCAGATGGTGTACTATACATAGTAAAACAATACGGCTTGAGCACGCATCAGACCGTAATGATTGGTGATGCCATTTTCGATATACAGATGGGGAAAGCCGCAGGAGTACAGACATGTGCTGTAACTTGGGGTGCACATGATGCTGCTGAATTAGCAGGCCAGCATCCCGACTTTTTGATAAAACAAGTAGACGAGTTGCTGAAACTTTAAGGGAGATGTATGAATAAAACTTTTAGTTATTTAACTTTAGGGGAATGAGTTTTATGATTTACAAAAAATACGGGGAAATCTTTAAAAAATTACGTGTCCAACATAAACTTTCTTTGCGTGATTTTGAGCGCATTGGTTTATCAAAGTCAACTATATCTTCCTTTGAAAATGGAAAAACACTGATTTCATTTGATAAACTAGATCTTGCCTTGCAGGAAATGCATACAACGTTCAGATCTTATATGCTGATGCTCAATAATGATGAAGAAGATTATTGGTTAAATCAGTTTAAGAAAATAGAGCAGGCTTATTTTAACAAGAACATCTCTTTATTAAAGCAAGTCTATTTAGACAATATTGAATATGATTTAGAAGAAAATAAAGTTATTGCACTCTCTGCTAAAGCTTGTTATAGTCATTTATCTCCAGTGGAAGTTTCTTATATTGAAACGAGATTAAAAAGCTATCATATTTGGCATAGTTATGAACTCTATATTTTAGTGAATACCTTAGAGGAGATTGATCCCAGGTTATTGCAAGATCTTGTAGGGAAAATGCTTTCCCAAAACGAACATTACTTGAAAGAAATAACAGAATTTAGAAATCTGCTTATTCGTGTTGTTCTCCGAGCGACACTTGTAATGATACGTCATGGCTACAGAGACGATTCAGAACGGTTTCTCAAAGCGTTTGAAGGATTAACGATAGTCTTTGACACCTATGTTCGAATATCCTCCCTTTTTGTAAAGGGATGTTGGATATACGCGTTTGAAAACCAAATTACGGGTAAAAAACTGACTGCACGTGCTTTAAAAATATTATCCGAAATCGGTGCTTTAGAACTACGGGAAGTTTTCCAAAAAGATTTTGAGAAAATCAGCAACAAATCAAGTGCATGAATGATAAGGGACTTTTCTACATAGTCCCTCATTTTTTTAGTAGAAAAATTAAGAAAAAGAGATTACATTAGAGGAAAGCAAAAGAAGTTGGGATATGATAAAATTAACTTATACTAAATTTGATTAGAAATGGAGATATTAATGTGGCTCTAAAAATAAATAACGTGACTGGAGGCTACTTTGGTAATCCGGTTCTTGAAGATGTAAGCTTTGAGATAGCGGATGGAGAACTGGTTGGACTTATTGGTCTTAATGGTGCGGGTAAATCAACAACTATTCAGGAAATTATGGGACTGCTCACGCCTTACTCAGGTCAGATCGAATTGGATGGAATTACGCTCCAAGAAGATCTTGAAGGTTATCGTAAAAAGATTGGCTTTATTCCAGAAACACCAAGTCTTTATGAGGAACTAACTTTGCGTGAGCACATTGAGCTTACAGCTTTAGCTTATGGAGTTCCTGGAGAAGAAGCAATGCCTCGGGCAGAAGAACTCCTAAAAACCTTCCGTTTGGAAGATAAGTTAGACTGGTTCCCGGTCAATTTTTCTAAAGGAATGAAGCAAAAAGTAATGATTATTTGCGCCTTTTTGACGGATCCAAGTCTTTACATTATTGATGAACCCTTTCTAGGATTAGATCCTTTAGCGATTCAAGATTTAATCACACTTATGCTTTCCATGCGTAATGCTGGTGCTTCGATTTTGATGAGTACACATATTCTCTCAACAGCAGAGAAATTCTGTGACAAATTTGTCATCCTTCATGAAGGTAAGGTATTGATTGCGGGAACGATGGAAGATTTGCGTGCCAAATTTGGCAAGGAAGATGCCAGCCTTGATGAAATTTATTTAGAATTGACGAAAGGTGTAAATGCTCATGAATAGCTTATTTGAAGAACGCCGCAAAGTATACTATCGGCAAAATCTCAAATATTTGCGTTATGTATTTAATGATCATTTTGTTCTCTTTTTGATGATTTTATTGGGCGCTTTAGCCGTACAGTATGCTCAATTTTTACAAGCTCACAGTTTAAATACTGCTGGAAAAGTTGGTTTAGTTCTTTTAATCACCATTCTAAGCCAGATTTTTGGAAGATTGGCCAGCTTTGTGGAACCTGCGGATAAGGTGTTTCTCTTACCGCAAGAGAAAGCAGTGCGCAAATATTTACTTCTGTCTTGCTTGCGTTCGCTTCTTTTCCCTGCGCTTATTAGTCTTATTTTAGTCGGAATTGTAGCGCCTCTTTTAAAATGGTCTTTCTTCTATCTTTTGCTATGGTTTATTCTTTTAGTTTTGTTAAAAGCAGCTGGTTTAGGCCTTCGCTTACGTCAACTCATGCCCAATGGAATTATTTCTTGGGAGAGACTTATTGCTTACGAAGAAAACCGCAAAACGAATACATTACGCTTTTTTGCCCTTTTTACCAATGTTAAAGGACTGAAAACACAAAGCCGTCGTCGCAAATATTTAGATTTTCTCTTACCGAAAACGCTGCGAACCTATGAGTATCTCTTTAGTCGTGCTTTTTTGCGCTCCGGAGACTATCTCTCGCTGACGTTGCGTTTGATTGCTCTTAGTGTACTTTCTTTAATTTTTATTGGTAACCCGATTCTTGCGGTTATTTTGGCATCGGTCTTTAATTATTTGTTGCTTTTTCAACTTTTTGCCCTCCAAGATTCTTTTGAGTACCAAGTGTTGACGCGAATTTATCCACTCCGTCAATCATCAAAATTTGCAGCAATTAAAAATGTCCTCTCACGTATAATGCTTTTCGCGACAGTCGTAGAAGTCATTTTTGGTTTAGTCTTCCTGCAACCACGCCTTTATCTGATTGTACTTTTACTGGTGAATTTCCTGTTAGTGAAATTTTATATAAAAATGCGTTTGAAGGGCAAATAAAAAAACAGCTTAAGCTGTTTTTTTTTATTTTGCAATAATTTTTGTTCCATGGACAAAGTTTGTACCTGTTAAGTTTGCGTATTCTTCATAGTTATCAACAGTTACTCCACCACCAATAATAATAGCAATTCTTCCTTTCGCATATTTAACAAGATCTGCAATTTTTTCGGTATTGAGTGGCTTGTCGAGACTTTCTCCATGCATAAGAATTTTTTCGACGCCAGCTTCGACCAATGTATCGATGGCTGCATGCTGGTCCTCAATCTCATCAAAGGCCATGTGGAAGGTTACAGGAAGTCCTTGAGAGGCCACCATGAGTGTTTCAAGGGCTTCAACGTCAATTTGATTGTCTTCTGTTAGAGCGCCTAAAACGAGATTTTGTGCACCAGCTTCGATAGCTTTGAGAATATCATTTTCCATGATTTTTAATTCATAAGAATTATAGACAAAATTGCCTCCACGTGGGCGGATGATAACAGCTAAGGTTGTCTTTTGGTCTCCGATAAATTCAGCGGCTTGCTGAATGACGCCATAGCTTGGTGTTGTTCCACCCACAGCAAGGTTATCACAAAGTTCAATACGCTCGACTCCTGCAGCAATTGCTTGAGGAATTTCAGTAAAATTTTCAACACAAAGTTCACGAATAATCATTGGCTTCTTTATTTCCTTTTCTGACTTTTTCTTTATTATAACAAAAAAAGTAGCTTTGCTGTTTTTAATGAATAAAAAGCTAGTGTATAGCAAACGAGGCATGCGATTTGATATAAAATACTGCATAAATAGAAAAAATATTTTCTTGGATATTTGTGATTCCTACGCTTTATAGGATTACTTGGATCCAGAAAAGTTAAAGCATCTGATGAAATGCTATAATAGGTTTATGTTAAAAAAAATTGAAAAAGCCTATGTTTATTTAGAAAAAAATCTCGAAAGTCTCAGCTGTCCTTTATGCCACACTTCCTTTGCTTTGGAGCCTTATGCACTGCGTTGTGAGAATAAGCATACCTTCAATTTAAATAAAAAAGGGTATGTTAACTTTTTACAAACAAAAGCAGATACGGAACATTATACAAAGAAGATGTTTGAACCCAGACGTCGCTTAATAGCTGCTGGCATGTACACACCTGTACTTAAGGAAATTGAAAAAGCCCTTTTACCTGGCAATTTGTTGGATGTGGGTACAGGTGAAGGCAAGTTTTTGGAGTTGTTGTCTTACCAAGGGAACAAATTTGGCTTTGATATTGCAAAAGATGGTATTGAAATGGCGACTGATTTGCCTTTTTCAGCTTTTCTAAGTTTGGCAGATTTGACAAGACTACCTTTTGCTGATGCTTCTATTTCGAGTGTCTTAAATATTTTTACACCTTCAAACTATAAAGAGTTTAATCGAGTGTTACAGTCAGGGGGGAATATCATCAAGATTGTACCAGATCGATATTATCTTCAAGAGTTGCGTAAAGTATATGGATTTCCAGTTAACTATGACAATACAGAGGTTATTCAACGCTTTAAGCAGGAATATCCTAATGCCGTGGAAAAAGAACTTCATTATAGTTTTGAAATTCCTGAGACCCTTCGTTTAGATTTTCTGGAAATGAGTCCTTTAGAATGGGCGGTACCCTCTAAGATAAAAGAAGCAGCAAGAAAAAATCCCCCAACCCAGTCAACTATTCATGTGCAAGTTTTAATCGGGCAAAAATAAAAAACCTCTTCCTGAGGTTTTTTCTGTTAGAACATAAAATTTATTATTTCATGAGGAGGTGTACAATCTTTTTGATTCCTTTTTTACAAACAAGGAAAACGATAAAACCAACAACAAGAGCAGCTGGAACAGCAACTAAACTACTTGTCATTGTAATAAAAATATAGACCATCATTGCCATGATGACTGAAAAGCTTGCGACATTAAGAAAGAAAGTCAGCTCGTGCACACGTTTGGTAAGATGGCTTTCTTGTTCATGTAGCTCATCATATGAATAGTATTCTTGCTTCTCATAGAAATCGTTTAAATTTTTTAATTCCATAGTTTTTTTCCTAAGTTTTCCTGATAATTAAGCTCTACACTACATCATAACAAATTATGTAAATGTTTGCAATACAATTTCATGTCTTATATTACTTTTTTGTTAATCGGAAAATAAAATAAAATGAAAATCTGACGTGTCAAGAGCGATAAATAGTGATATAATTTAGTCTATGATTAAAATTACTACTACCGCAGAAAGTGTGGAGCAAGCCAAGGCTCTACTTGCTGCTGGAACTGACAACCTTTATATTGGTGAAGCCGAGTTTGGGTTACGCTTACCCACAGCGCTTAGCTACGATGAAATTCGTGAGATTACAGCTCTTGCACATGAAGCAGGAAAAACAGTGACTGTTGCTGTAAATGCATTGATGCACGTTGATATGATGGCTAAAATAAAACCCTACTTAGACTTCTTGCAAGATATTCAAGTAGATCGCATAGCCGTAGGAGATGCAGGAGTTATCTTCGTGCTTCAAAGAGACAAATATGACTTGCCTTTTACTTATGATGCTTCTACCATGGTGACTTCAAGCCGCCAAATCAACTTCTGGGCGGGCCAAGGTGCTGTCGAAGCTGTGTTAGCACGGGAGCTTCCCAAACCGGAACTTGAAGCCATGACGGGAAACTTAGATGTACCCGGCGAGGTATTGGTTTATGGAGCAACTGTTATTCATCAAAGTAAACGTCCTTTAGTGCAAAATTACTACAATTTTATTAAGACAGAAGAGACAGGAAAAGATCGTGAACGTAATCTTTTTGTTTCGGAACCCAAAAAGGAAGATACCCACTATAGTATCTTTGAAGACAATCATGGTACACACATTTTTGCTAACGATGATCTTAATATGATGAGCGAGCTCTCGGAACTGGTAAAAATGGGCTTTGACCATTGGAAACTGGACGGTATCTTTACACGCGGTGCGGATTTTGTTGCCATTACGAAGTTGTTTGTAGAAGCGAAAAATGCCATTGAAGCAGGAAATTTCACTGCAGATAAGTCCTTTCAGCTTGAAGAAGAAGTGCGTAAACTTCATCCAGCAGGGCGTACTTTATCACATGGTTTCTATGACTTAGACCCAGGTAAAATTAAATGATGAAAGCTTTGTATTTTGAAGAATTTGAGGATAGTGATGTCCTTAAATATGGCAAAGTTCCCTTGCCACAAGTGCTAGAAGATGAAGTTTTAGTCAAAACGGCATATATTGGTCTCAATTTTGCAGATATTTATCGCCGCCGAGGAGGCTATCATATCGAGGAACACCATCCTTATATTAATGGATACGAAGGTTCTGGTGAAATTGTCGAAGGGAAGCAGAAAGGAAGAAAAGTTCTTTTTGTCGATGTTCCCTTTGCTAATGCTGAATATGTTGCTGTGCCTAAAGAAAAGCTGATTTATTTGCCTGATAATATTGATTTAAAGTTAGCCGCCAGTATTGGTCTTCAAGGTTTGACTGCAGATTTCTTAGCGCATGATTTAGGGAAAAATCAAATAGGGGACAAAGTATTTGTTACAGGAATTAGCGGTGGTGTCGGGCAGATCTTGTCTCAAATTCTTGTGGCAGATGGTATGGAAGTATATGGTACGGCATCGAATGCAGAAAAACAAGCTTTGGCCCTTTCTCGTGGAGTGTGTCAAGTCTATCCAAGCCGAACGGATGAGTGGCGACAAGCGTTGTCTATTAAATTTGATACGGTTTATGATGGCGTGGGCAGCACTGTGAATAAAAATTTAGAGCTTTTGAGGAACAGAGGAAGTCTGATTTTCTTTGGTATGGCGGGAGGCAATCCGCCACAAATTGATCTCGTGAAGATGATGTCTCAATCCAAAAATATCCTAACGGGTGACTTATGGGATTTTTTGACCAGCTTTTCTGAAAGGGAACGCCGAAGTCAGCGTCTCTTTGATTACTTTGAAAGAGGAAAAGTTGAAACAGCGGAAGCAATTGTATTTCCCTTAGCTGAAGGCAAGGAAGCTCATCAGTATTTAGAGTCTGGAAAAAATATTGGCAAAGTTTTATTAAAACCATAGTTTATTTTATTAAAGAAGTTTTGGTCGGCAGACCTTATCAAAAATCTTATCTTGAAAATAGGAGAAAAAATGCAAGAAAATTATACAAGACCTGAGGTACTTTCACCTGCAGGCACACTGGAAAAACTCAAAGTAGCGATTGATTATGGCGCAGATGCTGTATATATCGGTGGACAAGCCTACGGTTTGCGATCACGCGCAGGTAACTTTACCTTTGATGAGATGCGTGAAGGCGTAGAGTATGCTTCAGCCCACAATGCTAAGGTATATGTTGCGGCCAATATGGTCACACACGAAGGGAATGAGAAAGGTGCAGGCGAATGGTTCCGTACACTGCGTGATTTAGGAATTTCTGCAGTAATCGTTTCGGATCCTGCATTGATAGCAATTTGTGCAGCCGAAGCACCAGGTTTACCAATTCATCTCTCTACGCAGTCTTCAGCAACGAATTACGAAACTTTAGAATTCTGGCAAGGTTTAGGACTGGAACGTGTCGTCTTAGCCCGTGAAGTTTCTATGGAAGAATTAGCAGAAATCCGAAAACATACATCTGTGGAAATTGAAGCTTTTGTCCATGGTGCTATGTGTATTTCTTATAGTGGACGCTGTGTACTTTCAAACTATATGAGCATGCGTGATGCCAATCGAGGTGGCTGTTCACAATCATGCCGTTGGAAATATGACCTTTATGATATGCCTTTTGGTAGTGAGCGCAAATCAATCAAAGGTGAAATTCCCGAAGAATTTTCAATGTCTGCAGTTGATATGAGCATGATTGAACATATTCCTGATATGATCAAAAATGGTGTAAATTCCTTGAAAATTGAAGGACGTATGAAATCTATTCACTACGTTTCAACAGTTTCAAATGTTTACAAAGCGGCCATTGATGCTTATCTAGAAAGTCCGGAAAAGTTTGAGGCTATTAAGCCAGATTTGGTTGATGAACTTTGGAAAGTGGCGCAACGGGAATTGGATACAGGCTTTTATTATGGTATTCCTGATGAAAATAAACAACTTTTTGGTGCACGTCGTAAAATTCCAGAATATAAGTTTATTGGCGAAGTTGTTGCTTACGATGAAGACAGTAAGGTTGCGACGATTCGTCAACGGAACGTCATTACAGAAGGTGATACGATTGAATTTTATGGGCCTGGCTTCCGTCATTCTGAAACAACAATTAAAAACTTACGTTTGGCAGAAACAGGAGAATCTATCGACCGTGCACCAAATCCAATGACCCTTTTACATATTGATGTGGAAACGCCTGTACAACCTGGAGATATGATCCGTAAATCAGGTGCAGGCTTAATCAATCTTTACGAAAAATCAGGTGCGGCTAAAACAGTGCGTGCTTAAAAAGATTAAATAGAGGAGCGTAATGACAGAAAAGACAAGATTAGGCGTTTATTTTGGTACTTTTGCTCCTTTTCATAAGGGGCACCAGCAACAGATTTACAAGTGTGCTGCACTTAATGATCAGGTTCTCTTAGTCGTATCAGGCTATACTCATGATCGAGGTGATAAGATTGGCTTGCCTCTAGCCCTACGTTATCACTATTTACAGGAAGCTTTTGCTGATGAAGAGGACATTGAGGTTGCAATGTTAGATGAAACGGATTTACCTCCGATGCCACAAGGATGGGATGCTTGGTTTAAACGTTTGTTTGACTTATTAAAAAATTACCAGAGCCAGGAAATTACTTTTTATGTGGGAGAGCCGGAATATGTAACTGAGCTCAGTGCACGTTTTCCGCAAGATTTGCGTACCTATAAGGTAGAAATGGCTGATAGGCAAGATATTAAGATATCCGCAACAGACATACGTGAAAATCCATTGTTGCACTGGAACGAGATAAATCCCGCTTTTCGTAGACATTTCACTAAAATTGTTGGTATAATTGGTGGCCGACAAAGTGGTAAGTCAACCTTGGTTAGACGTTTAGCACGTACTTTTAACAATGCCCCCTTTGCAAAGGATATTGAACAGGCTATCACTTCAGCCGGAAATCAAGGTATAATCTTTATTGATAATACTCTATCTCCGGATATGGATCTGGTGCTTTTAATTCCATCTGATAATGACGAAGCACTTTTAAGGGAGATAGCAGAGCAAGGACTTGCTGGAAAAGTTGTACGTTTAGATGATGAAGAAACGACGCGTGACACACGCGCTTATCTCGGGCGCTATTATCATGCTATTGATGCAATTAGTCAGTATACAGGGATTCAAATTGACCGTTTAAAATATTAGGAGAGGAAACATGGTTAACCAAAAGTTATCAAGTGCCGAAGCCTATACATGGCAAGTAATTCAAGAGCATTATGATGAAATTCCCCAACTTTCTATTACAGATTTGGCAGAATTAGCTCATTGCTCTTTATCAACGATTAATCGCACAGTGAGGAAAAAAGGTTTTTCGGGCTATGCCGAATTTCGCTATTCGATAAAAGAAAAGCCACTTCCCAATATTAATGGTTTTTCAAATGAAGTTTTGGCCGCAATTGGTAAAAACGAAGAAGAACTCCTACGGACCATTCATAATATTTCGGCTCCTGCTATTGAACAAGCCGTGCGTGCTATTGACCAAGCTGGTGAGATCATTCTCTTTGCGCGTGGTCTTTCCACTCATGCTGCTGTAGAGATGATGAAGAAGCTTCAACTTTTCCATAAGCCAGTGACACTTCATGATGACTATAAATATATGACTTATTATGCAAGTTTTGTCAAAGAGAACAGCTTAATCATCAATTTGTCCTTGAGTGGCGAAACTTTAGAACTGATTGAAGCAACCGAAGTGGCAAAAACCCATGGTGCAAAAATTTTGACCTTGACTGTAACGGAGCAAAGTCCATTAGTACGTCTTGCAGATGTCTCCCTAATTGGCTATAAAAGCTCTTTAGAAGTTAATTATTTTGATCTTGATGTCCATAGTCGACTGCCCTTGTATATTTTAGTACGTGTCCTCTTTGATGCTTACTCTATTTATAAAAAACAATGAAAATCAAATAATAAGCAAAGCCAAGGAGCTTTGCTTTTATTATCGTTCTTTTTGCTTTAGCAAATTAGAACGATAATACGCAGGGAGCGAAGCGAGTTGTGAACAACATAAAGTTCTTTTTGCTTTAGCAAATTAGAACGATAATACGCAGGGAGCGAAGCGAGTTGTGAACCACAACTTACATTCTTAGCTTTTGTAAGCGGTGTTTTAGGAAGTATTTCCTGCCTTCTTTACCCAATGGGAAACTTTTCCAAATAAGAAAATGCTATCATATTAATGTAAGCGATTTCGGTGTAAGGAAATCGAAAAAGGAGGTTCCCGATGGAGGGAGGAAAAATGAAACAAAGAATTTCGTATGCTTTAGGTGCTTTGGGTCACGATACCTATTATGCAGCAATTAGCGTGTTCTTTATTGCTTTTGTTACGAGTCAAATGTTTGCAGGTAGTGAACATGAAGATGCAATGATTGCCCTTGTGACATCACTTGTCGTCATTATTCGATTGGTAGAAATTGTTTTTGATCCCATTATTGGGAGTATTATTGACAACACACGCACGCGTTGGGGAAAATTTAAACCTTGGTTGGTTGCTGGCGGTTTAATATCATCTGTAATGATTGTATTGATGTTTTCAGACTTCTTTGGATTAGCCAAAAGTTCAAATACAACCTTATTTATTATTGTCTTTATCATTTCTTTTGTCATTCTGGATGCTTTTTATTCCTTCAAGGACATTGCCTTTTGGTCAATGATTCCTGCGCTCTCTGAAAAGAATGAAGAACGTGAGTCACTCGGAACATTTGCCCGTTTTGGTTCAGCTATTGGTGCTCAAGGAACAACTATTCTCGTTATCCCGATTACCTATGGATTCACTCAACTCATGACGGGGCACCATGCCCAAGGTGCATCAGGTTGGTTTGCATTTGGTGTCATTGCTGCGATTGTTTCAGGTGGAACAGCCTTAATTACAGCTTGGGGTACCCAAGAAAAGGATTCTGTTATCCGTCAACAATCACAAAAAACAACAACCATTGATGTGTTTAAAGCTTTATTGAAAAATGATCAGCTGATGTGGTTGTCATTGTCTTATATCTTGTTTGCTTTAGCCTATGTCGCAACAACAGCAACTTTGATTTTGATGTTTACCTTCGTTTTAGGACAAGCTGCACTGTATTCAATTACAGGGATTGTCGGCTTTATCGGCTCTATCGTCTTAGTACCACTGTTCCCTGTCTTAGCGAAGAAATTTGGCCGTCGTAAAGTTTTGACAGGTGCAATTCTCTCGATGCTTGTCGGTTATGCTTTCTTTATCTTTGGAAGTTCAGTGCCAATGACAATTCTCGGTCTTATCTTTCTGACTACACCTTATCAGCTTGTGTTCTTATCAGTTTTGATGACAATCACAGACTCTGTAGAATATGGTCAATGGAAAAATGGTGTGCGTAATGAAGCAGTTACTTTGGCAATGCGTCCGTTACTGGATAAAATTGCTGGTGCTTTCTCAAATGGGATCTTTGGGTTTGTGGCGATTGCAGCTGGTATGACCGGTTCAACTTTTGATCCACATAAAGTTTACGGGGTAACGACCTTTAAGCTTTATGCCTTCGCTCTTCCAGCCGTTCTGATGATTATCTCACTCACGATTTATCTTCTTAAGGTAAAATTAACAGAGAAACGTCATAAAGAAATTGTTGCGGAACTCGAAAATAAATTAAAATAAAGATAAGGACTAGCGGTGACGCTAGCTCTCCTTATTTAAAGACAGGTGAATTATGGAAATAACAACAAAAGACTTTGGCTTAGGCGCGCATTTGATTTGTTTAACAAACAAGGCAGGAGATACGCTCTCATTGAGCAATTACGGTGCCCGAATCGTGGATTGGACAGTCAATGGTAAGAAAATCGTTTTGGGCTTTGATTCTACACAAGAATATGTCGAAAAAGATAACTATCCTGGTGCCACAATTGGCCGAACAGCTGGCCGTATCAAAGACGGTCAAGTGAAGATAGCAGGCAAGAACGTACAATTGCAACAAAATGAAGCTGCGCAAACCTTACATGGAGGGCAAGATTCCTTTGAAAGTAAACTCTGGCAGTTTGAAGTTTTTCAGGAAGCAGAACAAGCCAAAGTTCAATTTTACTTGACGTCAAACGATGGTGAAAATGGCTATCCAGGACAGATACAAGTTACTGTGACTCACAGTTTTGATGAAAATGGCGCTTGGTCCATTGAATATGATGCCGTTTCTGATAAAGACACGGTGTTTAACCCTACAGGTCATGTTTACTTTAATTTGTCCGGAGATGTAGCTCAAAGTATAGACAACCATTTCTTGCGTTTAGGCGCCTCTCGTTTTGTTCCTTTGTTAGACAAGAGCGAGGTAGTACGTGGAGATATAGCGGAGTTAGCGGGTACAGACTTAGATTTGCGTTCAGGCAAAAAGCTCTCGGAAGTCTTTCAAAGTACTATGGAGCAAGTGATTTTGGTTGATGGCCTTGATCATCCTTTCCTTTTAGATGAGCCAAGCATAGAGAAAGAGCAAGCACGCTTAAGCTTTGAAGAGTTAAGTGTCTCTGTTTATACTGATTGTCCAAGCATTGTTATTTTTTCAGCAAATTTTGGCGAATCTGGTGCAGTGTATCAAGGGAAAAAAGAAGTAAATCATGGCGGAATCACTTTTGAAACACAAGTGGCGCCAGGCAGTCAACAAATTCCTGAGTTGGGTGATATCACACTCAAAGCAGGTGAGAAATACTATTCAAAAACAATTTATAAACTCCATAAAGAAGAGAAAAAATGAGGAAAAGAAAATGACAACAATCGTGGAAAACAGTAAAGTTTTAACAGCATTAACAAACAGTTTTGAAAAAGTATTTGGGGATACAGAAAATGTGGAATACTTCTTTTCGCCAGGTCGTATTAACTTGATTGGTGAACATACCGACTATAATGGCGGCTACGTCTTCCCAGCCTCAATTACAATTGGGACAACAGGTTTGGCCCGTTTACGTGAAGATACAAAAATCCGACTTTTTTCACAAAACTTTCCAGAAGCAGGTCTTATCGAATTTGATTTAACAGAGGTCAAGGAAAAAGATGATGACAGTTGGTCAAATTACGTTAAAGGAATGATAGTGATGCTTCAAGATGCAGGCTATACCATCGATAAAGGTTTTGAACTACTTATCAATGGTGAAATTCCAACAGCTTCTGGTTTATCATCTTCAGCTTCTTTGGAACTTTTAGTCGGTGTAGTTTTAGACGACCTGTTTAATTTACAAGTCCCACGCTTGGAGTTGGTACAACTCGGACAAAAAACGGAAAATGAATTTATTGGCGTCAACTCTGGTATTTTAGACCAATTTGCGATTGGTTTTGGTGAAGTGAAAAAAGCGATTTTATTGGACTGTAATACTCTTAAGTATGAAATGGTGCCGGTAGAATTACGTGATTATGATATTGTCATCATGAACACAAACAAACCACGTGCTTTAACAGAATCAAAATATAATGAGCGTTTTGCTGAAACACGTGAAGCATTGAAACGTATGCAAAGTAAATTAGCTATTGAATCCCTGGGTGAACTTTCTAATGAGGATTTTGATGCCAATACAGACTTGATTGGTGATGAAACCCTGATTAAACGTGCGCGCCATGCCGTATATGAAAATAACCGTACAAAAATAGCACAAAAAGCTTTTGTTGCTGGTAATTTGACGAAGTTTGGTGAATTACTTAATGCTTCACACGCTTCCCTCAAAGACGACTATGAAGTGACTGGGATTGAACTTGATACGCTGGCTGAAACCGCACAAAAACAAGCAGGTGTATTAGGCGCACGTATGACAGGTGCAGGCTTTGGCGGTTGTGCAATTGCTTTAGTAGCTCATGATAAAGTCGCAGATTTTGAAGAAGCAGTGGGAGCGGAATATGAAAAAGTAGTTGGCTATCCAGCAAGCTTTTATGTCGCCCAAATTGGTTCAGGATCAACAAAACTGGATGTGGAGTAGGAAAAGTAAAAATGGAAAAATATCAAGCTGTTCAAGAATTTATTAATTTATCAGAAAAAAATCATCGAATTGAAACGCTTGATAAAATATATTGGCGTAATCAATTACTCCATTTCTTGGGGATGAACGATTGGGACGAACCACAAGTTAAAGAAGAACATGATGCACTAACTTTAATGGATCAGCTCATGATCCTTGCACGCGACAATCAAGCTTTTTCGCCAGAAGAAGAAGAATTTTATGAAGCGGCTCTGATGGACTTTATTAGTCCAACACCAAGTCAAATTAATCGTGAGTTCTGGAAGAATTATCAAGAGAGTCCTAAAAAAGCAACAGATTATTTTTATGGACTGACTCAGGAAATTAATCAGGTCAAGACGAGAGATATCGCAAAAAATATCGCCTTTAATTATCACTCAAAATATGGCGATTTAGAAATCACAATCAATCTCTCAAAACCGGAGAAAGATCCAAAAGCTATCGCTGCAGCTAAATTAGTCAAAGATTCTAGTTATCCAGCCTGTGCGCTCTGTATTGAAAACGAAGGGCTTTATGGTGGAGGGAATAAAGCTGCACGAAGCAATCATCGCCTCATCCGTTTAAAATTACAGGATGAAGAATGGGGCTTTCAGTATTCGCCTTATGCTTATTATAATGAACACTCAATTGTGCTCAACAACTTGCACAAGCCAATGAAAATTAATCGCCGATCTTTTAGTAATCTCTTGGACTTTTTGGATTTGTTCCCTCACTATATGATTGGATCCAATGCTGATTTACCAATTGTTGGGGGTTCTATTTTGACACATGATCACTATCAAGCAGGACGTCATGAATTTCCGATGGCTAAAGCTAAGTTAAGAGAACAAGTAGCCTTTAAAGCTTTTCCAGAAGTAGCAGTTGGCATTGTGAATTGGCCTATGAGTGTGTTACGTTTGTCTTCTGAGGACAAAGGGCAGCTTTTGACACTTGCGGACTACATTTTGAAGAAATGGCAACAGTATTCGGATACAAGCATTGATGTCATTGCTCATTCTGCTGATGGTACGCCACACCATACGATTACGCCAATCGCTCGTAAACGTGAGGGGGCTTACGAGATGGATTTAGTCTTGCGAGACAATAATGTTAATGAAACATATCCTGATGGGATTTTTCATCCTCATGCAGACCTGCATCATATCAAGAAAGAAAATATTGGCCTGATTGAGGTCATGGGTTTGGCTGTTTTACCTCCGCGATTGAAAAATGAACTGCAAGAAGTGGAACAGTATCTCTTAGGAAAGCCACATCATATGAAAGATATACACTTACCTTGGGCACAAGAGTTAAAAAATCAAGGGGATTTTACTGAAGAAAATGTCTCAGAGTATGTCCGTGAAGCAGTTGGAGCTGTCTTTACAAGAGTATTGCAAGATGCGGGAGTATTTAAAGATGACAAAGCAGGATATGCCGGGTTTAAGCGCTTCATTGATTTTATAAATGAATAAGGTTATACTTGTAAGTGATTGATAAATAGTATTTAAAAACTTTGTACATCAAAGTAATGGAGGATAAATAAATGACAGTCTTAGTACTTGGAGGCGCAGGTTATGTAGGTAGCCATGCTGTTGATATTCTAGTAGCACGTGATTATGATGTGGCCGTTGTAGACAATCTTGTGACAGGACATCGTGAAGCTGTCCCAGCAGATGTACGCTTCTATGAAGGAGATGTGCGCGATCAAGCTTTTTTGGCTGATGTTTTTACAAAAGAAAAAGATATCGAAGGTTTAATGCACTTTTGTGCCTATTCATTGGTGGGTGAATCAATGCAAAAACCCCTGATGTATTTTAATAATAATGTTGGTGGGGCACAGGTTATTCTTGAAACCATGGAAAAATTTGGTATTAAGCATATTGTCTTTTCGAGTACGGCTGCAACTTTTGGAATACCCGAAGAAAGCCCTATTTCTGAAAAAACTCCACAAAAACCAATCAATCCTTATGGCGAAAGCAAACTCATCATGGAAAAAATGATGAAGTGGCAATCAGAGGCAACGGATATGACTTATGTAGCACTGCGCTACTTCAATGTTGCTGGTGCTAAACATGACGGAAGCATCGGTGAAGCACATAAAAATGAAACGCATTTGATTCCGCTTATTTTACAAACAGCTTTAGGCCAACGTGAGTTTATCACTATCTATGGCGATGATTACAATACGCCTGATGGTACATGCGTACGTGACTATATTGACATGGAAGATTTGATTGAAGCACACATCAAAGCCTTAGAATATCTTAAAGCGGGCGGTGCTTCGGATCAGTTTAATCTTGGCTCTTCAAAAGGCTACTCTAACCTTGAGGTCTTGGAAACTGCACGCCGTGTTACCGGTAAAGAAATTCCATCACAAATGGGAGAACGTCGTCCTGGCGATCCAGATATGTTGGTGGCAGACTCGACGAAAGCAGGAGAAGTCTTGGATTGGCACGTGAAAAATAATTTAGAATATATTATCGAGAATGCTTGGAAATGGCATAGCTCTCATCCAAATGGATATTAATACAAATGGAAAAAGCAATCTTTTAATTTGGGTTGCTTTTTCGTTATTTTTGTAAGAAAACGCTTCAAAATGTAAAAATATAAAGAAAACAGGATTGAAAGCAGATGAAAGTTGCATGAAAATGCAAAAAATGTTATATTAAGAAAATATTTCAATATAAATAAAATGGAATTATAGGAAAAATAAATGGAAAATAAAAAAGGGATGGGGCTGATAGCCCTTGTCTCCATCGTTGTCTCCAGTGCTATTGGTGGTGGGGTATTTAACCTTTCCAACGATTTAGCCAATGGAGCTACTGCAGGTGGTGTAATCGTAGCATGGCTCTTCGTTGGTTTAGGGCTTTTAGCGCTTGTCTTGAGCTTAAACTATCTGATTATTAACAAACCACAACTTTCAGGGGTTTCTGATTATGCGCGAGAAGGCTTTGGCGATTTGGTAGGTTTTCTTTCTGGGTGGGGTTACTGGTTGTCCACATGGTTAGGTAATATTGCCTTTGCCGTGCTCATGATGATATCTATGGATTACTTTTTCCCTGGTAAATTTGCAGATGCAAATGGAAGTCTAAGCGTTTTTGCAGTAGTGTCCGTATCGATTCTTTCTTGGCTTTTAGCTTTGATGGTGAGTAAAGGGGTCGAATCTGCAGCGATTGTGAATACCATTGTTCTGGTTTGTAAATTAATCCCAATCTTTGTTTTTATGATTACAGGGATCTTTATGTTCAAAGCAGGAGTATTCACTGCAGGTTTTTGGAACAATATTACAGAAAATACTCAAGGCTTGGTTCAAGCTCAAGGGTCAATGACCGCTGGCGGCTTACTCGATCAAGTTAAAAGCTCTCTTATGGTCATGATTTGGGTCTTTGTCGGGATTGAAGGTGCGGCAATGATGGGTGATCGTGCCAAGAAAAAATCTGATGCAGGCCGCGCGACAATCATTGGTCTTATCGTTTTACTTTTTATCTACATCTTGCTTTCACTCCTACCTTTCGGCTATTATGATCAAGCAGAATTAGCTGCCATGAAAACGCCAGGCATGGTTTATATGCTAAAAGATATGCTTGGTAGCTTTGGAGGCGCATTGATGGCCAGTGGTCTTGTTGTTTCCGTTTTAGGGGCTTGGATATCATGGACGATGCTTCCAGTAGAATCCACAACACAGTTGGCCAATCAAAAATTACTCCCAGAATGGTTTGGGCGCTTAAATAAACATAACGCTCCTGCAAATTCTCTTTGGCTTACACAAATCTTTGTTCAATTTTTCATCATCGTTACTTTTTATGTCGCAAATGCTTATAATGTAATGGTGTACCTCTGTACAGCATGTATCATGATCTGTTACGCTTTGGTCGGTGCATATATGATGAAACACGGTCTTGAAGAAAAAAATACAAAAAATATAGTCATTGGCTTTGTGGCCCTTGCTTTCCAAATTTTAGCGCTATGGCTTTCAGGCTGGCAGTATGTTTGGATGGCTTCGATTCTCTATGCAATTGGTTTTATTTTCTACTACTTAGCGAAGAAAGAAAATGGTAAGACACTTTCTCGTTTAGAAATTATTGTTCTTTTTGTAATTATCGGTTTGTCTATCTTTGCAGCTTTTGGCTTGATTGGCAATCATTATGGTTTAAGAGAGTTACTTGGCTTATAAATAACGTAAAAAAAAATTCGGAATTAATGTTCCGAATTTTTTTGCTCTAATTGTGAGTAATGGCTATTTTTGATATGAATCAATACACGTAAATCTTCTTCGAGTTTATCTTTTTGTTGACGTAATTCACGTTCTTGTTCAACAAGAAGGGAAATACGTTTTAATAACGTAGAATCCCCTTCTGCCTCCAGTGCCTTAAATTTGATCAGGTTATCCTCAGTCAGTGGTGGTTCTTTCTTGTCCATTTGTTTCAATTTCTCCTTGCTTCACATTGAAAATACTTAAGTTTTCTGGCAGGTTTTTGAGGTGGTCAAGCGTCGTTGTAGTAATAAAGGTTTGTGTTTTTCCGAGCGTTGTTTCTAAAAGATCCAACTGACGGCTATTGTCGAGCTCACTCATGACATCGTCGAGCAAAAGAATAGGATATTCTCCAGTCTCTTCAAAAATTAAATCAATCTCAGCGAGCTTGACAGATAAAGCAACGGTTCTTTGTTGGCCTTGGCTGCCAAAGTCCGCAACATTAATACCATTGACAAAAAAAGTCAAATCATCTCGGTGAGGACCGACAGAGGTCTGATGACGAAAGATATCCTTATCACGTGAGCTTTTCAAATCTTCTAAGAGAGCTGTAGAATTAACTTTATAATTAATCTGCAGCTCCTCAAGCCCATGAGTGAGTTGAGCATGAATTTTTTGTGCCAGCTTTTCCAGTTTGTCAATAAAATTTTGACGTTCAGTACTAATCTTCTGACCGTGTTCTGCCAGTTGGCTGTCTAAAACATCTAAAAAAGTAGCGTCAATCTGTTTGCGTTCCATCTTGAGGTAAGCATTGCGCTCTTTTAAAGCGCGGTTATAGCGCACCGAATCATAAAGATAAACGGGACGTATTTGACCAATCTCCATATCAAGGAAGCGACGGCGAATGCTTGGGGCACCTTTGATAAGTTCTAAATCCTCAGGTGCAAACATGATAAGGTTCAGCTGACCGATATAGTCTGCTAAGCGGTTTTCTTTCAGATGATTGACATGAGCCGTACGTCCTTTAGGAGTTAAAGCAACTTCTAGAGGGATATTACTGTGGCCTTTTGTGACAGTACCAGAAACCTTCATTTCTTTGGCATCCCACCGAATCAGTTCCCGATCATGATGGGTGCGGTGGCTACGTGTTAAAGCAAGAAAGTAGATACTTTCTAAAAGATTTGTTTTACCTTGGGCATTCTGTCCTAAAAAGATATTGAGATTGGGATGAAATTCAAGGGAAAGCTTATCATAATTTCGGAAATTATAGAGCTGTATATTGTTAAGTTTCATGCTTATTTAGCGCCGGGGAATCTTGGCTTGGCCGCTTTTTTAGGTTTTTGAGTTTTGACTTGAGCGTTCATTTTCTTGACAAGTGCTTTGACGCGTTCTTCCTCGGCCTTATCTTCTTCACGTTCAGCAATTTCTTCTTCAGAAGCTTGGACAAATGTGAGAATCAGTCCAAATTCAGGCATCTCCAAAACATCTCCCGCACGCAGTTTTTTGCCACGGCGATTTTCAGCTTCCTTGTTTAAGAAAATATTGCCTTCATTTTCAGCGAGAAAAAGCTTAGCTTGGCCTCCTGTATTGACAATGGCCAATTCTTTAATGACTTGTCCTAAAGTGATGTATTCTTCAAATAAGATGTAATTTTGCATAACTCTATTTTAGCATAAAGAGTCTCAAAAATAGTGGAAAATTTGCTATAATAGAGATATTACAGCTCCTGCTCTTTTTAGGATTAAAAGAAGTTCCTTTAAACTTAAAAAGAGGAGTAGACAAGGGATATCTATGAAACTAGCCAGCGGAGTAAATCTCCATGTTATAAAAGAAACAAAATTCAAAACAATACGTCTCATGGTGCGCTTTCGTGAAGAACTTTCGCGAGAAAATATTGCTAAGCGTGTGATTATCTCTAATTTATGGGAAACGACCAATGCAGCATACCCAACAGCTCAAGCATTTTCAAGCCGCTTGTCAGAACTTTATGGGACATCTTTCTCAACTGCAGTAAATAAAAAAGGCAGTCAACATTTGTTAAGCATTCATATGAATCTTGTTAATCCTAAGTTTGTTAATGTGGATACTTTGGCAGGTGCCGTTGACTTTATGCATAAAGCGCTCTTTAGTCCAGATAATAATGTTGAAGTTTTCCAGCGGGAAAAGACAAATCTCATCAACTACCTTAAAGCTATGAATGAAGATCGCTCTTATTATGCCAGCCGTCAGTTGGCTGCCCTTTTCTTTACGGATCCAAATCAATCTCTCCCAGGTGTAGCAACTGTGGGACTTTTGCAGTCAGAAACAGCAGAAGCTGTTTTTAATTATTACACTGAAATGCTTAATCACAATCTGATTGATATTTTTGTTCTAGGTGATGTGGAAGAAGCTGAAGTTGTACGTTTGTTCCAAAACTTTGACTTTAAGGATCGTCAGGGGCATTCTGAAATTTTTTATAAGCAAGAGCTCAAGGATTATCAAGAAAAAATCGAAGCTAAGGAGGTGCAACAGTCTATTTTACAAATGGCTTTTGCGCAACCGACAACTTATGGCAGCAAGGATTACATGACTTTACAAGTGATGAATGGCCTTTTTGGTGGCTTTGCACATTCTAAATTATTTATGAATGTCCGTGAAAAGGCAAGCTTGGCTTACTATGCAAGTTCAGCTTTTGATAGTTTTACAGGCCTGCTAAGAGTTAATGCAGGAATTGATGCAGGAAATTATCAACAGGCACGAGAGCTGATTCTAGAACAACTTCAAGCCATGCAATCTGGAGACTTTACCGCACAAGAAATTGAGCAAACTAAAACAATGCTAAAAAATTCTTACTTCATGTCGCTTGACTCTTCTTCGAATCTCATCGAACAAGCTTTTATTCACGAAGTTTTGTCTGAACTTTATGTTGATGAAGCAACTTTTTTGAAAGCATTAGAAGCTGTGAGCAAAGAAGATATTATGCGCTTGGCGCAAAGTTTAAAACTACAGGCTCAATATTTCATGAAAGGAGAAGTTTATGCAGAAGAAGAGATATGAAAAAACGGGTGAAATCTTATATACTGATGTTCTAGCCAACGGTTTAACGGTTTATTACTTACCGAAACCTGATTACAATCGTACCTACGGTCTTTTTACGACAAACTTTGGGTCATTGGATACCTCTTTTGTCCCTATGGGAAGTCAAGAGATAAAGACTTTTCCAGAAGGTATCGCTCACTTTTTGGAGCATAAACTCTTCGAGAAAAAAGAAGGGGATGTAATGTACAAGTTTGGAGCCTATGGGGCGCAAACCAATGCTTTTACAAGCTTTTCGAGAACGTCTTATCTTTTTTCGACACGTGAAAATATCTATGAGTGTGTGAACTTACTGCTTGATTTTGTGCAAGAACCTTACTTTACGGAAGAAAATGTTGCAAAAGAGCAAGGTATTATTCAACAAGAAATCCAGATGTATCAAGATGATAGTGACTGGCGTTTGTTTGCAGGGCTTTTAGCTTCGCTTTATCCTGAGTCACCATTGGCAGATGATATTGCTGGTACTCCACGTTCGATTAAGGAAATTACCGCAGCTGACTTGTATGTTAACTATGAAACTTTTTATCATCCCTCAAACATGAACCTCTTTTTAACAGGTCCTTTTGATGTGGATTACATGGCTGCATTTGTAAATGAGAATCAAGAGAAGAAAGCTTTTGTTAAAGCTGAACCCATACAGAGAAAAACTGTTGAGGGGAGTCAGCCGATTGCAGGAAAAACTCTTGCGTTTGAAGTTGCGATGCCCAAGTTGGCTCTTGGTTTTCGTGGAGAAGATGCTTTACCAACTGATGCCCGCGAATTATTAGAATATAAACTTTCAAATCAGTTGCTTCTCGATATGCTTTTTGGGAAAACAAGTCATCGTTATGAGGAAATGTATAATGCAGGTTTAGTTGATGATTCTTTTGGCTATGGTTTTGATATGGATAAAAGTTTTCACTTTGCGAATATTACAGTAGATACTGAAAAACCAGAGCAAGTAAGTAAAGTTTTGCAGGAAGCCCTAAAAAGTTATAAAATAGATAAGGATTTTGAAAAAGAAAATCTAGAAATACTGAAACGTGAAACACTAGGGGACTATTATAAATCCCTAAACTCTTTAGAATATATCGCCAATCAATTTTCATCAAATATTTATGGCGAGATTAACTTCTTTGATTTACCTGAAATTTTATCAGGATTAACCCTTGAAAAAGTCAGCAAATACGCTGAAAAATTTGTTGAGAATATGCAAACTGTAGATTTTATCATCTACCCTAAATAATACGAACAGTTATGAATAAATCCATGTATTTCATAAAGCTGAGAGGAGGACATGGTGGCAATTAAAACAATAGGCGAAGTCCTCAAAGACAAGAGGACGGAACTTGGCCTCGGGCTAAGTGAAGCCGAAAAACTTACAAATATTCCGAAATTATATATTATTGCTTTAGAAACAGGGGATTATAAGGCTTTACCCGGTGATTTTTATATTAAAGCTTATCTTAAACAATATGCAGAAAAGTTGGATCTTGATGCAGATCAAATCATGTTTGCATATGAGAAGGATGGATCAATGTCTGTTGAAGAACACGAAGACATCCAAGAAACTTATCGATTTGTGAAACCAAGTGAACGCGTAGAAGAGGATGAGGAAGAGGAAGAAAGTAATAAGCCTGCATGGCGTCATTATGTTCCCATTATCTTGCTTTCTGCTGTTGCACTAGCCATTGTCGGAAGTGTCACAGCTGTTGTATTACTTACGCGCCCGCCAAAGCCAGACTTGAGTGATACGTCTTATACTTATAAAACGAGCGAAACAAAAAAGGCAACAGAAGAACAAAAGAAAACAACAGAATCATCAGAAAAGCCTGTTGAATCAAAACCAGAGCCCCAAAACCAAATTACGATTACTGGAAGTGGTGCGCAGCTCAATGTCAAGGTAGAAAATGCTACGAGCCCAACACAAATTGTCTTTACAACAGCAGCTGGCGCAGTGACAACTGTTTCATTGACCAATGCGGATTGGGCAACAGTACGCACGTTATCTGATGCCGAAAATACAGCTACAGCAACGCTCGGAGCAGGATTAACTAACTCCGTGATTAACTTGTCCAATACCCAAGGACTTACAATGACAATCAACGGTAGCACTGTCGATTTGTCTGCTCTTACAGTAGGCGTTCCAGTTCAAGTGCAATTAACGGTGACTTATGCAAGCACTACAGCACCTGTAACACAATAAAAAGTTGAGCCACGAGCAGGCCAACTCTAAGAAGCGAAGAAAGTAATTATGAAAAAAGAAAAACTCCCTAATCAACTAACGATACTAAGAATCTTTATGATTCCTGTCTTTCTCATTGTCCTTTATCTGCCACATGGTGCAGCTGTGGGTACAAGCTATGTTTCATGGATTGTTGCAGCAATTATCTTTGCTGTAGCTTCAATTACAGACTGGCTTGATGGCTATTTGGCGCGCAAGTGGAAAGTTGTTTCTAATTTTGGTAAATTTGCAGATCCTTTAGCGGATAAAATGTTAACGATGGCTGCATTTGTGATGCTAATTGCTCTAGGCTTAGCTCCAGCTTGGGTTGTTGCAATCATCGTATGTCGTGAACTTGCTGTGACTGGACTTCGCCTTTTACTGGTTGAACAAGGTGGTGCAGTCTTGGCTGCAGCTATGCCAGGAAAAATTAAAACATTTACACAAATGTTGTCTATTATTTTCTTACTAATTGGTGATCCCATTTATATTGGCACAATCTTACTTTATGTTTGCCTTATCTTCACGATTTATTCCGGCTATGATTACTTTGCCAAAAATATGCAAGTTTTTAAAAATTAATGTGAATTTAAAGCTTGAAAAAAATAGAAGTCTGCGTTATACTTAAACATACAGAGAGTAAGACTTGGCTGAAAGCTTACAAAACCTAAAGTGACGATAAGAAACGGTAGCAACGTTATAGCTAAACTGAGGTTCTGGAAGACAGGACAAATTTAGGTGGTACCGCGATAAGATTACTGACGCCCTAGAGCTTTTATGCTTGGGGCGTTTTAATTTGCTACCAGCATTGCACCTAAAGGTGCTAATGCTGAACGGCAAGGCTCACAAAGGCTTTCTTAATAATGTTTAAATCATAAATGTATTCGATACAAAGGAGATAATATGAAATTACAAAAACCAAAAGGTACGGCAGATATTCTGCCTCAAGAGTCACAAAAATGGCAATATGTAGAAATGATGGCACGTGCAGTATTTGAAGATTACAATTTCAAAGAAATCCGTACACCCCTTTTTGAAAGTTATGAGCTGTTCAGTCGTGCAACAGGTGAAACAAGTGATATTGTGACGAAAGAAATGTATGACTTTGACGATAAAGGTGGACGTCACATTGCCTTACGTCCTGAAGGAACTGCTTCAACTGTTCGCGCTTATATTGAAAATAAACTCTTTGCCCCAGAAGTGCCAAAACCTGTCAAAATGTATTATATGGGCTCAATGTTCCGCTATGAACGCCCTCAATCTGGACGTTTACGTGAATTCCATCAATTTGGTGTAGAGTGTTTCGGAGCAAAAAATCCGGCAATTGATGTCGAAATTATCGCCATGGCACAATCATTATTTGAACAAATCGGTATTTCTGGTGTGACACTTCACTTGAATTCTCTGGGGGATTTAGAAACACGTAAGGCTTATCGTACAGCTTTGGTTGATTATTTGACACCTTTTGAAAAACAACTTTCAAAAGATAGCCAACGTCGTCTTCACGAAAATCCTCTTCGAGTACTTGACAGCAAGGAAAAAGAAGACAAAGAAATCGTCAAGGATGCACCATCTATCTTGGACTTTCTTACAGAAGAGTCTCAAAATCACTTTGACATGACACGTGATCTGCTCGATGGTTTAGGCATTGAATATGTCATTGATACTAATATGGTTCGTGGTTTGGACTATTATAATGATACAATTTTTGAATTTATCGTAGATGTCAAAGGACAAGAATTGACGGTTTGTGCAGGCGGCCGTTATGATGGTTTGGTTGAATACTTTGATGGTCCAGCCACACCAGGTTTTGGATTCGGACTGGGTGTAGAGCGCTTGTTGATGGTTGCTGAAATGCAAGGTGTTGATTTCCATGAAGAAGATACACTTGATGTTTATATTGCCGTTATGGGAAATAAAGCCAGCTTAGCAGCGACACAACTCGCAGAAAGCCTCCGTGCTCAAGCCTTTAAAGTCGAACGTGATTTCTCTAATCGCAAGCTTAGCGCACAATTTAAATCAGCTGAAAAAGCAAAAGCAGAAGTGATAATTACGCTTGGGGATAATGAAGTGGAAACAGGTGAAATTACAGTTAAACATAACCAAACGCGTAAAGAAGTGAAAACAACTTTGGCAGAAGTTGCGAAAGGATTTGCGCCTATCTTTGAGGAAGCGCTTGGAGAATAACAAAGTTCAGTAGTTCTAGAGAACAAGAGTACTAAAAAACATAAGGAGATTAAATTTGAAGAGAACAAACTATGCAGGAAATATTACCGAAGAATATTTAAATCAAGAAGTTACCGTAAAAGGTTGGGTTGCGAAGCGTCGCAATCTTGGAGGCTTAATCTTTATTGATTTGCGCGACCGCGAAGGTATTGTCCAGATTGTCGTTAACCCAGAAACAGCAGCAAAAGAAATTGTTGAGGTAGCGGATAAAGTCCGGAACGAATACGTCCTTGAAATTACAGGTAAAGTTGTTGAACGTGCCAGCAAAAACGAAAATATTAAAACAGGTGGAATTGAAATTGAAGCCAACCAAATGCAAATTCTCAGCACTTCAAAAACAACGCCTTTTGAGATTAAAGATGGAGTTGAGGTGCTTGATGATACACGGTTGAAATACCGTTATCTCGACTTACGTCGTCCGGAAATGCTTAATAATATTACGATGCGTCATGCGACAACACGTGCTATCCGTAGCTACTTAGATAATCAAGGCTTTATCGATGTTGAAACACCTTTCTTGAATAAATCAACTCCAGAAGGTGCACGTGATTACCTTGTTCCTTCTCGTGTTAATAAAGGCGAATTTTATGCTTTACCACAAAGTCCACAACTTATGAAACAATTGTTGATGACTGCGGGCCTTGATCGTTACTATCAAATCGTGAAATGTTTCCGTGACGAAGACTTGCGTGGTGACCGTCAACCAGAATTTACACAGGTCGACTTAGAAACAAGTTTTCTTGGGGAAGAAGAAATTCAAGATTTAACTGAAGGTTTGATTGCGAAAGTTATGAAGGACGTTAAAAACGTTGATGTAACTTTACCATTTCCGCGTATGAAATACGATGATGCTATGAATTTCTATGGTTCAGATAAGCCAGATACACGCTACGAAATGCTCTTGACAGACTTGACAGACCTTGCGAAAACTGTAGATTTCAAAGTGTTTAGTGAGGCGCCAGTTGTTAAAGCCATTGTTGTTAAAAATAATGCCGATAAGTACTCTCGTAAAGCTATTGATAAATTAACAGAGCAAGCCAAACAAAATGGTGCCAAGGGCTTAGCTTGGATCAAGTTTGAAGACGATAAATTGGCAGGTCCAATTGCTAAATTCTTGACAGATAAAACATCAGAATTCGTTGAAACTTTGGGCTTAGAAAACAACGACTTTGTTCTCTTTGTGGCGGACAGTTTAGAAGTGGCAAATTCAGCACTGGGTGCTTTACGTCAAACGATTGCCAAAGAGCAAGGCTTAATTGATTATTCGAAATTCAATTTCCTCTGGGTTATTGATTGGCCAATGTTTGAATGGTCAGAAGAAGAAGGGCGTTATATGAGTGCGCATCACCCGTTCACTTTACCAACTGCTGAAACACAAGGGGAACTTTCAGGAGATCTTAGTAAAGTGCGTGCGCATGCTTACGACATTGTTTTGAATGGTTACGAACTCGGTGGTGGTTCACTTCGTATTAATACGCGTGAATTACAAGAAGAAATGCTCAAAGCGCTAGGCTTTAGTTTAGAAGATGCCAAAGAGCAATTTGGTTTCTTGTTGGAAGCTTTAGATTATGGCTTCCCACCACACGGAGGATTGGCCCTTGGTTTGGACCGTTTCGTTATGTTGCTTGCAGGAAAAGACAATATTCGTGAAGTTATTGCCTTTCCTAAGAATAATAAAGCCACAGACCCGATGACACAAGCGCCATCAGTAGTCAGTGAGAGCCAACTGGAAGAATTGAGAATTAAACTTGAAAAACTTGACTAAATTTATCAACATGTTTGGTGGCTGGGAAAAGTTGACACATCGTTTCTCAGCATCTGTCTTATATGGAATCACATCTGCTTTTGCATTGAACTTCTTTTATCAACCCGGAAGAGTTTATGCAAGTGGCGCGACAGGGGCAGCACAGGTGGCAACGGAAATTTTAACACGAATTTTGGGGCACAACTATCTTCCCATATCAGCCACGCTCTTCCTGATCAATGTTCCCTTAATGATTTTAGCTTGGTTCCGTTTAGGGAAACAGTTTACTCTGTTTACTTTGTTAACGGTTACCATGAGCTCCATTTTTATCCACTTTGTTCCTGAAACAACGCTGACACCTGATCCAATCATCAATGCCATCTTTGGTGGTACCATCATGGGTGCAGGTGTTGGATATGCCATGCGTAATGGTATTTCAAGTGGTGGTACGGACATCATTGCCCTTTATATCCGGAAGAGAACAGGCCATAATGTTGGTACACTAGGTTTCATTGTCAACGGAGTAATTATCTTTACTGCAGGCGTACTCTTTGGCTGGGAATATATGCTGTATTCTATGATTGCTATCTTTGTGAGCTCACGTGTCACAGATGCAATCTTTACACGTCAAAAACGTATGCAGGTGATGATAGTTACCGAGAATCCTGAAATCATCATCCGCAAACTCTTTGAAAAAATGCATCACAGTGCAACAATTTTGAACAATGCTGAAGGTGCATACTCACACGAGAAACGGACAATTTTGTTTACGGTTATCACCATGTATGAGTATCAAGATTTTAAAGAAATCATCACAAAATATGATCCGAAAGCTTTTGTCTCTATCTCAGAAAACGTTCGTGTAATAGGGAACTTTAGTGAGATTACTGATTAAGTTGACAAAATGACCGTTTTAGTATAAATTAGAGAAGGCCTCTGTCAACTGTGACAGAGGTTTTACAAGAAATTATAAAGCCATTTTTATAAGGTAAAAATGGTATTAGATTGGAGAGTTGTATGAAGGATATGAGCCTCATTAAAATCCATTTTCGTAACTTTATTGCCATCAGCTTAGGCGCAATTATCTTTGCTTTTGGTTTTGTAAAGTTAAATATGGCCAATCAGTTGGCTGCAGGTGGCCTTTCCGGTATTACCTTGATCTTGCACGCATTATTCAAGTTGGATCCGGCCCTAAGTCAGTTCATTCTGAATATCCCCTTGCTTTTTATTGGTTACCGTTTCTTAGGACAACGGACCTTTACCTATACGGTCTATGCGATTGTTAACATCTCGCTTTTCCTTTCAGTTTTCCAAGCATTTGATTTTAGTATTAATCTTTTGCATGATAACTTAGTCGCAGCTCTCCTGGCCGGGGTATTTGCCGGAACGGGGATTGGGATTATCTTCCGCTTTGGCGGAACAACTGGAGGTTCAGATATCATTGCTCAGCTGTTGCAAATTAAGCGAGGCACAGCAGTGGGGCGTGTGATTTTCACAATAGACCTTTTTGTAATGACACTTTCTCTCACTTACATTGATGTTAATCATATGGTTTATACATTAATTGCAAGTTTCGTAAGTGCCCAAGTGATTAACCTTATCCAATCTGGTGGTTATACCGTTCGTGGGATGCTTATTATCAGTCCTAAGTATCAAGAAATTTCAAATGCCATCCTGGCAGAACTTGGACGTGGTGCAACATTCTTACATGGTGAAGGCGCATATTCAGGTACAGAAAAACGTGTGGTCTATGTGGTGCTTAACCCTCGAGAAGTCATGACGGTTAAAGCTCTGATTGCTGAAATAGATCCTCAAGCCTTCTCAACAGTAATAAATGTTCATGAAGTTATGGGAGATTTTACTTATCCACAAAGTAAATATAAACGTAAGAAAAAATAAAAAAAGAGCCAGATTTTGGTTCTTTTTATTTTAATGGCTATTATTGAAAAAGTTTTGAAGTTAGACGTTCGCCTTCAAGTCGGCCTACAGAAGAAACACCTTCTACATCAGAAGAATCAGCATTAACGCCGTCCTTAAGAATTTGTAAGCGATCGATAGCTTGATTGATTTGAATGAGGCTTTGAGTTTGGTTTTCAAAGCTATAATTACTAATCTCACGTTTAGCTTTCTTGAGGTGAATAATTGCCTTTTCGATTTCGACAAGAGCTTTTGATGTACGCATAGAGTCCCTCCTTGTTTTATGATACTAACCTTATTATAAACAAAAAGACTGGCAAAAGCCAATCTCTTAATTTTGAGCAACGAAATCATCTAAAATCTTGACAATTTCTGCTTGTGTTTCTGCTTGATTTACAGCTACTTTAACTTTTGCAGCACGTTTTGCACCTTTGAGGTAGTAAGCTGCATGTTGACGGAATTCGCGTGACGCTAAGTTATCGCCTTTGAGGTCAACAAGACGTTGCAAGTGAATCTTAGCGATACGCATTTTTTCATCCACAGTTGGTTCAGGGAGTAATTCCCCTGTGCGAAGGTAGTGTTCCGTACGGTGAAGCATCCACGGATTTCCAAGAGCTGCTCGACCAATCATGACTGCATCAACACCTGTTTCATCAATCATGCGTTTAGCATCTTCAGGTGTTTTAACATCGCCGTTTCCGATGAAAGGAATGTTAATATTGCTTGCTACTTTTTCAAGCCATGTCCAGTCGGCTTTACCTTCATAGAGTTGAGCGCGTGTCCGTGCGTGCATTGCAACAGCTGCACCACCAGCTGCTTCAATAGCTTTGGCATTTTCGACAGCGTAGAGATGATCAGAATCCCAACCGATACGAATTTTTACAGTGAGTGGTAGATCAATCGCAGAGCTGACAGCTTTCACTACATCGTAAACCTTATCTGGGTCAAGTAGTAAGCGACTTCCCGCTTCATTTTTGGTTACCTTCGGAACAGGACAGCCCATATTGATATCAATGATGTCTGCTACTGTATTTTCTTGAACAAATTTCGCTGCTTCAACCAGTGTATCAACTTCACCACCAAAAATCTGCATGGAAAGTGGATGCGGAACGCCTTCAAAGTCCATCATTTGAAGCGTTTTTTTGTTACGATGTTCGATACCTTTATCAGAAATCATTTCAGTAACAACAAGTCCGGCTCCAAACTCTTTAGCTGTTGTCAGGAAGGCTTTATTATTAATTCCCGCCATTGGAGCGAGTACAATTTTATTAGCAATTTCTATATCCCCAATTTTCCATGGGCGTGTGTATTTTGAATCCATAGTCATAGAGAATATTTTACCATTTTTTAGGGGATTTGCTAAAACTTTGCACTGAAAAAACCTTCGTAGATAAATTAACGAAGGTTTTTTAGATTAATCAGTAAATAAGTGCTTTATTTTTTGGCGTACAGAAACTTCCTGAGCTTGAGTGGTTAAAAAGGTTGCAACATCTCCAGCATGGAGTAGTGTATCTCCTCGTGGAATAATTTTTTCACCATTTCTTTGAATAGCAATCAGAAGACTATCTTTAGGAAGATGGAGATTTTGAACCGGTTGATTGTCAGCTTCCGAATCAAACTGTACCAAGGCTTCAATCATAATATGACCTTCTTTTTCAGTAGCTATTTCCGAATCAACAGTAAGTAGATTGTGGAGTAATGAGTGGTAGATTGGCTCAGAGTGTAAAAGCTCGGCCACAAGATAGGAAATTAGAGAAACAAAAGCCAGAGGTAATAAATGCTCAAAGGAACCTGTCATCTCGACTAAAAGGAGAATTCCAGTCATTGGTGCACGAACGATAGCAGTAAAAGTTGCAGCCATCGCTAAAATAATAAAATTTGGGAATAGGTTGGGCGACAAATGCAAGAGAGGAATGACTGTTGTAGCAAAAATGCTACCAAGACTAGCACCGAGTACTAAGAGGGGGAAGAATATTCCTCCGGGAACACCTGAAGCATAGCTGATGAGGGAAATCAAAAACTTTGCAACAAAGACCAGACAGAGAAAGGCAAGTCCCCAAGTAAGCGTCAATTGGTCAATCAACTGGTGACCACTGCCGCTGATTAGTGGAAAGAAGAGTGCGACAAGAGCAGAAGCAGCAAAACTGAACAAGACACGAAGAAAAGGACTTTTTATCTTCCCCTTCATGAGGCTTTGACTCTTTAGAAGAGCAGCATTATAAACTGCACCAAAAATTCCCATAAGGATGCCTAAAAGTAAGAGTAGCCAATAATCTGAGAGGGGAATGCTGCTCACGATTTGGAAATCAAAGATACTGGCTGGACCAAAAATAATACGCGAAACGGCATCAGCCATGATAGCAGAGCTCATACAAGTTAATAGTATCAAAGGTGAGAAGTATTTGAATACTTCTTCAAGCGTAAACATGATACCCGAAAGCGGTGCATTAAAAGCAGCAGATAAACCGGCGGAAGCTCCAGAAGCAATCAACAAACGTTGGTGTCGCTCAGTAGAGGAAAATCTTTGACCAAAGGCTTGTCCCATCGCAGCCCCGAGCTGGATCGATGGTCCTTCACGACCTAAGGATAACCCAGCAAACATGGCCAGTGTTCCTCCGACAAACTTAGCCCAAGCCGTTGAAAACCAGTCTGGTTTAAAGTAGCCCAGCAATTGCCCTTTGACTTGAGGAATTCCGCTACCAGTCGACATAGGGTATTTTTTCATCAAGGTACTGACAATAAAGACAAGGAGAAGCAAGGTGGGAAGGAGGAAAAGCCCATAAATAAGGTGAGTGCTGGCTTGATGGTAGAGAGCAGCACCTAATTTTTCAGCTAGAGAAAGGGCCAAACGATAAAAGCTGGCTAAGAAGCCAGCTGCCAGTCCAACCAATAGACTTAAAAAAATTAAACCTATATTTTTGTTTGACGATTGTGAAAGATCTTTAATCAATAGTCTCATTTTTGAGCAGCTCCCAAGATTAAATCATTGAGTTCTTTTTCTGTAAATTCATATTTGCGTCCGCAAAATTGGCAGAGGACTTCAGCCCCGTGATCTTCTTCAATAATTTCGGTGAGTGCTTGACTACCGAGGCTTTGTAAGCCTTCAGCAAATCGTTCCTTTGAACAGTCACACGCAAAGGCTAAGGGTGATTCAGCAAGAATCGTATATTCGAGCTCACCATAAAGTGCAGCTAACATGGCTTCAAGCGGCTTTTCTTTTAAAAGCATTTCTGAAATACTTGGCATTGCTTTGATGTTTTTTTCCATCAGAGTGATTTCATCATCAGTTGCATCAGGCAAGGCTTGGAGCATAAATCCCCCTGCGATTTTAACACTGTCTTCCCCGTCATTGAGCAAGACATTTAAACCAACAGAAGAAGGTGTTTGCTCACTAGAGAGAAAATACCAGGCCAGATCTTCCCCAATTTCTCCAGTAATTAAATCAGTTTGGCCTGTATAAGGTTGACGAAGTCCCATATCTTTAATAACGACAAAGAAGCCATTGCCAATGAAAGGAGCAACAAGTACTTCTCCTGTTGAAGCTTTTTTATAGTCTAAATCTTTGTTTTGAACATAACCTTTAACATTTCCTTTAGCATCTGCTACGGCAACAATTGCACCCATAGCACCATCACCCAAGATTTTGACCGTAATTTTACTGTCCCCTTTTTCATTAGCGCCTAAAATTTGGGCAGCAATCAAGGTACGACCAAGGGCAACAGTAGAAGTAGGCATCGTTTGATGACGTTCCTGAGCTTCACGGACAGTTAATGTTGAATCAAGAGCAAAAGCACGAAAGTGACCATTTTTTGAAATGGATTTTAATATTTTATCAGTCATAACTCCTTCTATTTTAACATATTTTTAACAGCATTGATTGCTGGGCTTTTATTTTGGCGATGATATTTTGTATTAAAAACAAATGGGGGCAAAAAAGTAAGGTTTGTAAAGAAAACTAGGATAAAGTTAGATATTTCCGAACAAAATAGTAGTTTTATAGAAAAAAACTCGTTTCTTACTCAAAGTAAATTATATTTTTTGCTATAATAGGAATAGTGCGATAGGAGCTTTTCAATATCAAAATGCCAGCTGTGCCTCTTGAAAAGGAGACATAGAGCGTACAAATATTAAAAGAAAAGAGAGCTATTATGCCATCAGTTGTTGTTGTAGGAACGCAGTGGGGAGATGAAGGAAAAGGTAAAATTACTGACTTCCTCAGCTCAGACGCAGAGGTTATTGCGCGTTACCAAGGAGGGGACAATGCCGGTCACACTATTGTTATTGACGGCTTTAAGTACAAACTCCACCTTATCCCATCTGGTATTTTCTTCCCAGAAAAAACATCTGTTATCGGTAATGGTGTAGTCATCAACCCCAAAGCCCTGGTAAAAGAAATTGCTTACCTCCACGAAAACGGTGTAACAACAGACAATCTTCGTATCTCAGACCGCGCCCACGTTATCTTGCCTTACCATATCAAGTTAGATGCCCTTCAAGAAGAAGCTAAAGGCGATCAAAAGATTGGTACGACAATCAAAGGTATCGGCCCAGCTTACATGGATAAAGCGGCACGTGTCGGTATCCGTATCGCAGACCTTCTTGATAAAGAAATTTTTGAAGAACGTCTACGTACAAATCTTGAAAATAAAAACCGTGAATTTGTTAAACTTTACGATAGTGAAGCACTTGATTTCGATGAAATCTTTAACGAATACTATGAATACGGTCAACAAATTAAAAAATATGTAGCGGACACCTCAGTAATCTTGAACGATGCGCTTGATGAAGGCCATCGCGTCCTCTTTGAAGGTGCACAAGGTGTTATGCTAGATATCGACCAAGGAACTTATCCTTTTGTTACATCTTCAAACCCATTGGCAGGAGGAGTAGCTATCGGTTCAGGTGTTGGTCCAACAAAAATTGATAAAGCAGTTGGTGTATGTAAAGCCTACACTTCACGCGTTGGTGATGGTCCATTCCCAACAGAGCTTTTTGATGAAACAGGTCACCAAATCCGTGAAGTTGGACATGAATATGGTACAACAACAGGTCGTCCACGCCGTGTAGGATGGTTTGATGCGGTCGTTATGCGTCACTCACGACGTGTTTCAGGTCTGACTCATCTTAGCTTGAACTCTATTGATGTTCTGGCAGGATTACCAACAGTGAAAATCTGTGTCGCTTACGAACTTGACGGAAAAGAAATCACTCACTACCCAGCAAGTCTTAAAGAATTGGAACGTTGCAAACCAATTTACGAAGAAATGCCAGGTTGGTCTGAAGATATTACAGGAATGCGTACTCTGGAAGAACTTCCAGAAACAGCACGCAACTATGTTCTTCGTGTTGCAGAACTCGTTGGTGTCCGTATCTCAACATTCTCTGTTGGTCCAGACCGTGACCAAACAAACGTTTTGGAAAACGTTTGGGAAGCCTAAGGAAATAAATCTAAAAGCAAGCAATCATTGATTTGATTGCTTTTTTTGGTGCCTTTTTTCTCGTATTAGTTGCTAAAAATTAATTATTGTTTTTGGAGGAGAATATTATTGAAAAAGAGAATAAGAGTAGTGCTGTTTGTGAGCCTGAGTTTTGTCCAAATACTTATTGCTATGTTTATAGTCGTGAAAAAATGGCTCCGTACGGCTTTTGAAACGGATGCTGCAGTAGTAAAAACGATTGAAGATGGGATGTTTTCAGGAAATGTCGTAGTCTATCCCACCTATGTCCGCCAGCTTTCAATCTGCCACCAGAAACAGAAGTAGAAGAAAAAGAAATCAATAGGCGTAAGGGGTATATCCTTAAAATCAAGAAGTAATAATTCTTTGAAATTGTTAATAATTGTGGAAAATGCTTAAGGCAGCGATAACCATTGACAAATGAGATAAATCTGCTAAAATAAGAACATATAAAGAATGAGAAGAGTAGGTTACTGGAACGTTTAAGGGAGTGATGTCGTCGACTGCAAATCATCACACGGAAAAGTTATCGAAGTTCACCTCGTTCTAATTTAAAATAGTCTTTAATTAAGTGATAAAATAGGATGGTACCGCGGTTTTCGCTCCTTTGTTTAGGGGTTGAAATCGTGGTATTTTTTGTCATCACGGTTAGAAGGTATTAGGAGAAGAAATGAATTTACAAGAAAAAATTGAAGCTTTACGCGAACAAGCTTTGAATAATTTAACAGCAGCTGTTGAAGAAAGAATGCTGAATGATTTGCGAACAGCAATCATGGGTAAAAAAGGTGAGCTGACAGAAATCCTCAAAGGGATGAAAGACCTAACAAATGAAGAACGTCCAGTTATCGGTGCTCTAGCTAATGCCTTCCGTGACGAATTTGGAGCGAAACTTGAGGAGAAAAAAGCAGAGCTTGAAGCAGCAGCCATGAATGCAGCCTTAAATTCTGAAACTTTAGACGTGACTTTACCCGGTCATGCACCTAAAAAAGGTGCGCGTCATATTTTGACTCAAACAGCAGAAGAGATTGAGGAAATTTTCTTAGGTATGGGTTATGAGATTGTTGACGGCTATGAAGTCGAAACGGATCATTATAATTTTGAGCGTATGAATTTGCCTAAAGATCATCCTGCGCGTGATATGCAAGATACTTTCTATGTAACAAACGAGGTATTATTACGCACACATACATCGCCAATGCAAGCGCGCACGATGGACCAACATGACTTTAGTAAAGGTGGTTTACGCATGATTGCTCCAGGTCGCGTTTACCGTCGTGATACGGATGATGCTACTCACAGCCACCAATTCCATCAAGTCGAAGGCTTAGTTGTGGATAAAAACATTACGATGGCCGATCTTAAAGGTACGCTTGAACTTGTCATTCAAAAAATGTTCGGTGCTGACCGTGAGATTCGTCTACGTCCTTCTTACTTCCCGTTTACGGAACCTTCTGTTGAGGTCGATGTAAGCTGCTTCAAATGTGGCGGCAAGGGATGTAATGTCTGCAAATATACTGGCTGGATTGAAATTCTCGGTGCGGGTATGGTTCATCCTAACGTTTTAGAAATGAGTGGTATCGACAGCAAGGAATATTCTGGTTTTGCTTTTGGTATGGGACAAGAACGTATCGCAATGCTCCGCTATGGTATCAATGATATTCGTGGCTTCTATCAAGGTGACTTACGTTTCTTAGAACAATTTGGAAAATAATTTCAGAAGTAAAGACATAAAAGAATACGGAATAAAAGGAAAAATAAAATGTTAGTATCATATAAATGGTTAAAAAAATTAGTCAACGGTCTTGATGATGTTCCTGTTGCTGATTTGGCAGAAAAAATGTCACTTTCAGGTATTGAAATTGAAGGTGTAACTGTACCAGGACAAGGTTTGTCAAAAATTGTTGTCGGTCAAGTCTTGACTTGTGAAGATGTACCTGAAACACATCTACATATTTGCCAAGTTGATGTTGGAGAAGAAGAACCGCTCCAAATCGTCTGTGGTGCTCCAAATGTCAAAGCTGGAATTAAAGTCATTACAGCACTTGTGGGTGCACGTATCGCGGATAACTATAAAATCAAAAAAGGAAAAATCCGTGGTATCGTTTCCTTAGGAATGCTGTGCGCACTTGATGAAATTGGTATTCCTGAATCTGTTAATCCAATGAAGCATGAAGATGGCATCTATATTTTACCTGAAGATGCAGTGATTGGTGACAGTGTCTTGCCATATCTTGACTTAGATGATGAAATTATCGAACCCGATATCTTGGCCAACCGTGCTGATGCAATGTCAATGCGTGGTGTTGCTTATGAAGTAGCAGCTATCTATGGTAAAACAGTCAATTTTGAAGAAAAAACGGTAACCGAAGTAGCCAAAAAAGCGGCTGATAAGGTAGCTGTAAAAGTGGAAACAAGTACAGAACAAGTTCCGACTTATAAAATTCGTATGATTGAAAATGTCAAAATTGCTCCATCACCACTTTGGCTACAAAATACCTTGATGAATGCTGGTATTCGCCCCATTAATAATGTCGTTGACGTAACCAACTATGTTTTGATGTACTACGGCCAACCGCTTCATGCTTTTGATTTTGATAAGTTTGGTGCAGATGAAATTGTGGTGCGTCAGGCGGATCAAGGAGAGAAGATTATTACTCTCGACGAGCAAGAGCGGGAACTTAGCCCTGAGGATATCGTAATTACAGCTAATGGCCAACCGGTAGCTCTTGGAGGTGTCATGGGTGGCTTTGACAGTGAAATTACTGATCAAACAGTCACAGTAGCTTTAGAAGCTGCACTTTTCAACGGCACTTCAATCCGTAAAACTTCACATAAGTTTGCCTTACGTTCAGAATCTTCAAGCCGTTTTGAAAAAGGAATCAACCAAGGTACAGTACGTGAAGCACTAGACTTTGCAGCAGCCATGATTCAAGAACTGGCTGGTGGAGAGATTCTCTCAGGTGTGGTAGAGTCAAATGACTTCATGCCCAAACTTCAAGAAGTTAACATTACTTTGGACCGTATCAATGCGGCTTTAGGAACATCACTTGAAGATGCAGAAGTACTTGCGATTTTAGCGCAACTTGGTTTTGAAACACAAGAAAAAGAAGGACAATTTGACATTCAAATTCCTTCACGACGTTGGGATATCAAGATTGAAGCCGATATCGTGGAAGAAGTAGCTCGTATTTATGGCTATGATAATTTACCTAGTACTCTACCTTCAGGTGCGACAGCAGGTGAATTAACTGCCATGCAAAAATTACGTCGCAAGGTACGCACACACGTCGAAGCGGCAGGGCTTTCAGAAGTTATTGGTTATTCTTTAACTACAGCAGAAAAAGCGCAAGAATTTGTAGAAACACAAGGGGCAACAACATCGTTGATGTTGCCAATGACAGAAGATCGTCAAACCTTACGTGGCAGTCAAATTCCGGGTCTCTTAGATATTGTTAATTACAATCAAAACCGCAAAAATGCAGATGTTGCAATTTATGAAGTAGGCAATATTTTTGTAGCGACAGATTCTGAAGATACACGTCCTCTTGAAATTCCACATCTTGCCTTTGCTATTTCTGGAAATGTAGAAGACAAAACCTACAGTTCTGATGCTGTAGCTGTGGACTTTTATTATGCAAAAGCTATTGTTGAACAACTCCTAGCAGGTTATGACAACCTTGCTTTTGAAGCTTATTCTGAAGTCAAAGAAATGCACCCAGGGCGTACTGCACGTATTCTTTTGGGTGACCGTCAAGTTGGTTTCGTTGGGCAAGTTCATCCTGCAACAGCAAAAGCTTATGATGTGAAAGAAACTTATGTGGCTTCACTGGACTTGGATGCAATGCTTGAGCTTGCACCAGCGCAGACAGTCTTTGTGGAAATTCCAAAAGTTCAAGCTGTGCATCGTGACATTGCGATGCTAGTTGATGCAGAGAAAACACATGCTGAAATCGTAGAAACAATCACTTCAAGTAAAGTTAAAACATTAAGCAAAGTTGAGCTCTTTGATATTTATCAAGGTGAAAACTTACCAGAAGGTAAGAAATCAATGGCTTATAGCTTAACTTTCCAAAGTCGTGAAAAGACAATGACAGAAGAAGAAATTGCAAAAGCAATGGCAAAAATTACGAAAAATCTTGTAGAAACTTTAGCGGTTGAAATCCGTTAAATGAAAAACCTTAGAAGTATATTCTAAGGTTTTTATTATGAGTTTTAAAAAAAGTCAAGAGATAAAGTATTAATAAAAGCGGTTTACATTAAGTTTGTATGTCTCTGTGTAATGTATTCGACATCAACCTGCGTTCTTTTTGTGTTAAAATAGTAAAATATGAAAAAGAACAATTGGAAAAAAGGTGCAACTTTACTTGGACTGTCAGTCGGAATGCTGACAATGGGCCTACAAGTTGCTAAAGCTGACGAAAGTACGATTAATAAAGATATCGAGAACTTTCAACAACAGCTCAACTCAGAACTTTCTCAGACAAATGCTATCTACGCAAAAGCAACTGATTCGCAAAATAAGCTAAAAACAACGCAAGAAAAGATTGCAAGTCTGAATCAAGAAATTGAAAGAACTGAGGGAAAATACAATTCTTTAAAAGAAACAGTAGCGAAGCAAATGCGTGCCATGCAAGCTCACGGTGGAGCTTCAGCTTCTGTTCTTAATGTAGTATTGAATGCTAATGATTTTCATGAAGCAATACAGGCTTGGACAAACCTGAGTGTGATATTAAGAGCTGAGGATGCGCAAGCTAAGGACTTAGTTGACACGCAGAAAAATTTGGAAACAATGCAAAGCTCACTTATGCAAACCAAAGATGAGTTAAAAACTGCTCAGGCAGACTACCAAGAGCAAGCGGAGAACCTTGAAGAGAGTATTCATACTCTAAAAAATAAAATGACTGATAACCAGAACATACTGGAGGAGATGAAAGCCAAAGCAGAAATGTCTAAAGATACAACAGTAGACGAGAATGCAGATCAGCCTAAAATAGAGCAGTTGGCTTCAAAGAAAAATGAAGCACCTCAAGTTTCGGAGCCTAAAGATACTACGATTACAGCTCCGAGTAGTGATGGTGGAACTTCCTTGACTGTTTCGGCTACAGCTTACTCCTCAGATAACGGCTTAGGTTTTATCACAGCTACAGGGATTAACTTGCACCAAAATCCAATGTGTATTGCCGTAGATCCTTCTGTCATTCCCTTAGGAAAGATGGTTGAAGTCCCAGGTTATGGCATTGCTATTGCAGGTGATACAGGAGGAGCTATCAAGGGAAATATTATTGATGTTCACCTTCCAACAACAGCTCAAGCGCAAGCTTGGGGTCGTAAAACAATTCAGATTAATGTACTTGCTTAACAAACAAAAGCATATCTACAGTAGCCTTTCAAAACTACTTTAAGTATGCTTTTTCTTTTGCATTTATGAGTACTAAAAAAAGCACAAGAAGAGGTTATTCAAAGTCTTCTTGGGCTTTTTTTTGTGAGCTAAGGCTGCACTTATCTTTCTTTCATGAAACTTTCTGACCAGTTTTTAACTTTATCGCCGTTTGCAGAGTGATGAATTTTTGAGCTTCAACTTGTTTTACTTTTTTAGTCTCACGTAAATCTCGCTCCTCAGGACTAAACCAGAGGGCTATTTCATAGAGAGCTGCAAAACCTAAGCCTATTCCACCAAACATTAAAACAATTTCTATAAATTCCATTGTGACCTTCTTTTATAATATTCTTAGTTCTCGATTAATTCGGGCGTTATTTCTTCAATACAATCAACGACAGGGCCGACGATTCTTGAAGTTTCTTCATCTAAGTAAAAATCCTTGTATTGTGGATCGGTGTTGAGTGAGTGACAGCGGAAACTTTCTCCGTCTCGAAAAACTTGCTTGCAATACAGCTGTTCTTCTCCGGGTCCGCCCTCTGAAATGACATAAATATCGCCATCTCTATCAAAACCAGTCGTAACAAAGGTGACAATAGAGAAGTTAGGATACTCTGGTTGCATAGAGTCTCCTTTGATGCGTGCAGCACCATCATAACGGCCTGGACGTACGTCTGTAAAGATGGTGTAAGTCTCTTGGGTGTCATTCAGAGCCTGACCAAAACCAGCAGATAATTGCTCATCAGCTACCTCAATCGTATATAGTTCCTCACGACGGTAAGTACGTAAAGGAATGATATTATCTGAGTCAGGAAGAGTTTGTGGTTTCTGACTGGCAAGAAACTGTGAAAAATTCAAGACATTCTTTTGCTGTTCAGCATCTAACTGTTTGTAAATATCGAGAAGCTCAATAAAAGGAGAATGCCCTTGATTTTCGTTGAGGATAAGATCAATAGGTGTTTTGTAAATATTTGCAAGTTTAGTAATCATTTCTAAAGCAGGATTACTGGTTTTCTTCTCCCAAAGCGCATAAGTCCCTTGAGTGATGTCAAGCATCTTGGCAATGTCTTTTTGAGTAAACTGATGTTCTTTACGTAGCTTTTTTAAGGTTTGTCCTAGATTCATGCTTCCATCCTCTTTTATTGAATTTATCAATATTATAAGCTAAAATAGAATAGAAGTCAAGCTAAAAAATTGAATGAGTCAATAAAAGGAAGCGAGCTTGCTTCCTTGCATTTATTAATCTTCTCGATATTCAAGGAGATCTTTAGGTTGACAGTCGAGTGCTTTGCAAAGTGCTTCAAGTGTAGAGAAGCGTATTGCTTTAGCCTTACCATTTTTTAAAATAGAAATGTTAGCCATTGTGATACCCACTCGTTCTGAAAGTTCAGTCACAGACATTTCACGCTCTACAAGCATTCGATCTATATGTACTTTTATTGCCATTTTATACTCCTTTCTTAAACCGTGAGGTCATTTTCTGATTTAATCTGAATGACACTTTGCAGGAGCTTTTCAATTGTTGCAATAAAGATAGCAACAATAAAAGGAGTAACACTAATGGCTACACCAATAACCATAATTACCGGTGCATGAATCACCTCGATGATGTGATAGGTCATAGGTAAAATTCCAAGAAGCACAAAGAAAGTTGCAAATGATAATTTTTTAATAGTAGAAATTATCTTTAAGGCCGGCTCAGTAAAGGCTGTACCACGCTCAATAAGTAACAGTATACGATAGACAAAAATCGTTACGACAAGAGATAGGGCCGCAGCTATGTAAAGCGCCAAATAAAAGAGAATTTTTACAAAATAAATATCATGATCAGAGTAGGAACTGATGAGCCCTTGTGTCAAAACAACAAAGAAAAAAAGGATAAATGCAATAACAGGTACAAGTGCAACCTTGAGAAAGGTGGTCTTAATTTTCGATATTTCTTTCATGTTGTTCATTATAAGTGATGGATGATTGATTGTCAAGATGAAAATATCGTTTTGCGATATGAGTTGACTATGGTTTTGTACGTATAGATGTATCATTCAAAGAACAATTGTTTTTTATAAGAGAGATAGTCGTAAGGGTTTCAAGGAGCAGAGAATAATAATTATATGAAATGTGTTAAAATATCAGTATGGTAAAAAAAGGACGTATTATTAAATCTTTAGCAGGGTTTTACAATGTAGAATCTGAGGGACAAGTTTATCAAACGCGAGCGCGTGGTAACTTTCGTAAGAAAGGGATGAAGCCAATCGTTGGTGATTTTGTGGACTTTTCAGCTGAAGAAAATTCAGAAGGTTATATCTTAGATATACACAAACGCAGTAACAGCTTGATTCGTCCTTCCATTGCGAATATCGATCAGGCTGTCATCATCATGTCAACGGTTAATCCTGATTTTTCCTTGAACCTGTTGGATCGCTTTCTTGTGTTTTTGGAACATAAAGATATTCAGCCTCTCATCTACATTTCGAAACTAGATTTGCTTGAGGATGTCAGTGAGTATGAACAGTTCAAAAAGAATTATGAAACGATTGGCTATCAAGTTTTCTTTGACTGGAAAGAACTGACAGAAGTATTAGCAGATAAAGTTACGGTCTTTATGGGGCAAACGGGCGCTGGAAAAACAACTTTGTTGAATCTAATTGCGCCAGGTATGAACTTGGCTACGGGAGAAACTTCAGACAAACTAGGACGTGGACGTCACACTACGCGTCATGTGGAATTCTTTGAAGTGGCATCAGGCTTAATTGCAGATACCCCAGGATTTTCAAATCTAGACTATGATGTCTTTAACCAACCCGATTTAAATGCGGCCTTTCCAGAAATTTTACGAGAAAGTCATGGGTGTAAGTTTAGAGAATGTACCCATACACATGAACCTTCTTGTGCTGTCAAAGAAGCACTTGAAGAAGGTAGGATTTTAGCGAGCCGTTATGAGAACTATCTACAATTATTAACCGAAATAAACAACACGAGGGAAACTTATGCCAAACAAAGAAAAAAACAAAATTAAAGGAAACATTTGGATGAAGCAAGCCGGCTTTTTAGGTTTAGTGATTCTTTGGGGCCTTATCATTCTGTTTAAAAATAGTTTAGGAGATTGGAAGTGGCCACTTTTTGGCTTGCTTGTTGTCTTAACTATTTGGGGCTTATACCAAATCAATAAAGCTTTCTTTGGCTTGAAAAAATAGGAGGAAACATGAAACAATATACAAATAAAATCGCACCATCTATTCTCGCTGCTGACTTTGGTGCTTTTACAGCAGAAGTCGCAAAGATTAAAGCTGCTGGTGCTGATTATGTACACATTGATGTTATGGATGGTCATTTTGTTGACAACTTGACTTTTGGCTCTGGTGTCGTTGCTGCACTTCGCCCACATACAGATATGGTTTTGGATGTGCACATGATGGTCGAAAATCCAGAAAAATACGTCACAGAGTTTGCGAAAGCTGGTACGGATATCATGAGTATTCATGTTGAAGCAACAGCACATATCCATGGTGCATTACAAAAGATTAAAGCAGCTGGAATGAAAGCCAGTGTAGTCATCAATCCTGGAACTCCCGTTTCAATGATTGAACCTGTTCTCGGCATGGTGGATATGGTCTTAGTGATGACTGTCAATCCTGGTTTTGGAGGTCAAGCCTTTATTCCTGAAACGATGGATAAAATTCGTGAACTTGTGAAATTACGTGAAGCTAATAATCTAGAATTTGATATTGAAGTTGATGGTGGTATTGACGATAAAACTGTTGACCAAGCACGAGAAGCAGGCGCCAATGTATTTGTAGCTGGATCTTTTGTCTTTAAAGGCGATGTGGCTGATAATATTCAAAAGTTAAGAGATAGATTATGAACGTCGTCATTATTATTCTTTTGATTTTAGCCATTCTGATTGGGATTACTAATTTTTTCAAAAAGCCAAAGTCTAACACCAAACTGAATGCGCGGGTCGAAAATCTGTCTTCAAACCTGACAGAGTTACGTATAGAAATGTCGCAACAGTTGGGGCAAAATCGCCAAGAAATTTCCGGAACAGTTTCAAGCTTATCGCATAATATGAATGCAAACTTAGGAAATCTGACAGAAAATATCAATGCTAAATTTGATTACCAGTTTAAGGATTTACAAAGTTCCAACGAGCAAAAACTAGATAAAATTGCGCTTAACTTAGCAGAAATGTCAGCAGCTATTACGGATAAATTTGACCGTAAGTTTCAGGAGCTGCAAGAGGCTAATGATAAAAAGCTCAGTCAAATTCAGAACACGGTGGATGAAAAGCTTCAGGAAACATTAAACAAAAGGATTTCCCAAAGCTTTGAACAGGTCACAAATCTTCTGACTTCAGTTGATAAAGGATTAGGCGAAATGCGTAACCTAGCCAGTGATGTCGATAGCCTACAAAAAGTAATGACGGGTGTGAAGACACGAGGTATTATTGGCGAGGTACAACTTGGCCGTATTTTAGAGCAAATTTTCACCTCAAGTCAGTACCAGGAGCAAGTCAACATTCAAGACCGAAATGCAGTAGATTTTGCGGTTATCATGCCTGGTAAAGTAGCAGGCAGTGATGTTTTATTGCCGATTGACTCAAAGTTTCCTTTGGAAGACTACCAACGCCTGCAAACTGCGCTTGAAACAAACGATATGCTGGCGATTGAAGCATCACGAAAAGCCTTGTTTGCCGCGGTTAAAGCTCAGGCAAAATCAATTTCGGAGAAATACATCTTACCGCCAAAGACAACCGACTTTGCAATCATGTTTTTACCTATTGAGGGGCTTTTCATGGAAGTGGTAAATAACACAGACCTTTATGAGCAACTCAGCCGTGATTATAAGGTAAATGTTACTGGTCCAACAACCATGACAGCAGTCTTGAATAGCTTGCAAATGGGATTTAAGACCTTACAGATAGAACAAAAATCAAGTGAAGTTTATGAAATGCTTGGGGCTGTTAAAACCGAATTTGGTAAGTTTGAAACCTCGCTTAAGAAAGTTCACGAACGTTTGCAACAGTCCGAAAAAGAAATCAATACGCTGATTACGACAAGAACGAATGTCATGAATCGTAAATTGCGCACGATTGATGCCGTTGACAAAGACACGAGTGCTGCGCTTTTAGAAATAGAAGGGGACTAAGATGGTTCTGATAAAAAACATAGCTATGGGAGAATTTTTTGAAGGATTCTACCTGATAAAATCAGTCGAGCTTCGTCGAACACGCGCAGGTAAGGATTTCCTTGCGATTGTTTTTCAAGATCGGACAGGAACAATCTCGGGCAATATTTGGGATGCCAATCCTAAAGCTGTCAAGCAGTTTGTTGCGGGGCGTGTGGTTCATATGAAAGCCTTAAAAGAACTCTACAACGGCATGCCGCAGGTCAATCGAATTAGCCTACGTTTGCCGGAAGGTAACGAACCAGCTAACCCTGCAGATTATCGTGAAAAATCACCGGTAAATGAGACGGATCTCCGTAAATATGTTGAAAGTATCGTTTTCCGTATTGAAAATGCAACATGGAATCGTATCGTTCGTCATATCTTGAAAAAATTTGACAGTGAATTTTATCAGTTTCCTGCTGCGAAAACCAATCATCATGCCTTTGAAGGTGGATTGGCTTATCATACAACCACGATGCTCCAACTGGCCGAAAAAGTATGTGAAGTTTATCCACAGCTCAATGAATCTTTGATGTTTGCAGGTATTCTTTTGCATGATATGGCCAAATGTTTAGAGTTTACTGGTTATGAAAACACAAGTTATACGTTGCGTGGAAATCTCTTAGGACACATCGTTCTTATCGATGAAGAAGTCAGTAAAGCAGCGATCGAACTTGACATCAGTGATGAAAAAGAGGACTTGCTTTTACTGCGTCATGTTTTACTGAGTCATCACGGCCAGTTAGAATATGGCAGTCCTGTCCGCCCTAAAATCATGGAAGCAGAAATCATTCATCAGATTGATATGATGGATGCTAGCATGATGATGATGATGACCGCTCTAAATAATGTTGAACCGGGACAATCAAGTCAACGCGTTTTTGCCTTGGAAAATCGTAACTTTTATAAACCATTAGATAACTAAAGAGAAGAAGAAAAGATGAAACACACACTTAAAAATAATACATTAACGGTTGCAGTTGACACTTTTGGTGCAGAATTACACTCTGTTCAAAAAGAGGGTATCGAATATCTTTGGCAAGCAGCTCCAGCGTTTTGGGGACGTCATGCTCCTGTTCTTTTCCCGATTGTTGGGAAGTTAAAAGACGGACATTACAGCTACGCAGGTAAAAACTATGAGATGTCAGGACACGGCTTTGCACGTGATACAGAATTCAAACTCGTACAGGAAAAAGAGGATGAGTTGGTTTATGAAATTACCTCAAATGCTGATACACTTGCACAATATCCTTTTGAATTTAGCTTTAAGGTAAGTTACAAATTGACAGGAAATCAAGTGCGCGTACGTTATCAAGTGGAAAACAAAGATGAAAAGACGATGATTTTTGGTGTGGGTGCTCATCCAGCTTTTAACGTTCCTCTCGAAAAAGGCAGCTTTGAGGATTACACCTTGACGATAGCCCCAGCCGAAAAACGTACATTTCTTCCTTTAGATTTACCAACGGGTACGCTTAAGAGAGAAGAGCAATCTGAGGTTGAGGTGAGTGATATAGCACTGAACCATGAACGCTTTTCTAAAGACGCGCTCGTTTATACATCATCAGATGAGATGTCAGTGGCCTTAACAAACCGCTTAGATAGCCGAAGTGTGAAAGTCACTTGGGAAAATATGCCTTTCTTTGGTCTTTGGAGTCCCTATCCAGCTGAATCTCCTTTTGTTTGTATCGAACCTTGGGCTGGTATAGCAGATGAAGTTAGCACAACAGGCGAACTTACCGAAAAATTTGGGATGAATCAACTTGCTCCACATGAAACTTTTAGCTGTGAATATATTATTGAAATAAACTAAGACAAAAAGATAGACAGTAAGTCTATCTTTTTCTAAATTTTTAAGAAAGACCGCGAGAAAAAGCAGCTGTAAATTGCTATAATAGAAAGTATGAATGATATTTTCCAACTTACACTGATTTTAGTGGCTTCATTAGTCGCAACTTTAATCGCAAGAAGAATAAGAATTCCCGCAGTAGTCGGTCAAATACTGATTGGTATTGTCTTAGCACCTGCTGCTTTGGGATGGTTGCAAGGAGGACACACCATTGAGGTCCTCTCCGAAATTGGGGTGATTCTGCTCATGTTTCTGGCAGGGCTAGAGAGTGACCTAGGGGTTTTAAAGAAAAACTTTAAACCTGCTTTACTGGTTGCCCTAGCGGGTGTCCTTGTTCCTTTACTGGTTTTCTGGGGCGTAACAACGATGATGGGCTATGCCTTCTCAACGGCTATCTTTTATGGTATCGTCTTTGCAGCAACCTCTGTCTCGATTACAGTTGAAGTTTTGCAAGAATACGGTAAGCTTTCCACAAAGGCAGGCTCTATTATCTTGGGTGCGGCTGTTGTAGACGATATTCTGGCTGTTTTAGCTCTATCTATCTTCACATCTACACAAAGCTCTTCTGGCAACTTGCCAAAGCAGTTTTTCATGGAATTCCTCTTCCTTCTTTTCCTTGTCTTGGTACACAAGTCAATCCCTAAAGTTTGGCGTTTTGTGGAGAAACTTCCGGTCTACGCAAAAAATACAACAGCGGCGCTCATTCTTTGTTTGGTTTTAAGCCTCCTTGCTGATGCAGCGGGTATGTCAGCTGTGATTGGTTCTTTCTTTGCTGGATTAGCTTTAAGTCAAACAGACGTTTCTCATAAGATTGAGGAATACAGTTCCGCTATTGCTTATGTCGTCTTCATCCCAGTTTTCTTCGTTTCCATTGCGATTTCCGTAACTTTCGAGAGCATCTTTGAACATCCAATCTTGATTCTCTTCTTTACTTTATTAGCAGTATTGACGAAGTTTATTCCGGCTTATTTCATCGGGAAATCAACGGGACTTACAAGCTCAGACAGTGCCTTGGTCGGTACAGGAATGGTTTCTCGTGGTGAAATGGCTTTAATCATCGCGCAGATTGGTCTTGCTTCACAAGTGATTAATAGCGATATTTATTCAGAGCTGGTTATCGTGATTATCCTCAGCACTCTGATTGCACCGTTCCTAATCAAGCTCTCTTTGAAAAAAGACTAAAATAACAATAATAACAGACTTATGACAAGAAAAATGATAAAATAGTCAAAGTATATAAAATGAAGGGGTTTCTTATGTCAAACTGTCAAGTAGTAAAACATCCACTTATCCAACACAAACTTTCAATCTTGCGTCGTGCAGACGTTTCAACAAAAGAGTTCCGCGAACTCGTTGACGAGATTGGTATGCTTATGGCTTATGAAGTATCTCGTGACTTGCCTGTACAAGATGTCGAAATTGATACTCCTGTTGCGCACATGACTGCGCAAGAACTTGCAGGGAAGAAATTAGCAGTTGTGCCAATTCTTCGTGCAGGTATCGGTATGGTAGATGGTATCTTGAAACTTATCCCAGCAGCGCGCGTGGGCCACATTGGTATGTATCGTGATGAAGAAACGTTCAAACCAGTTGAATATTTGGTTAAACTCCCAACAGATATCGCTGAGCGCCAAATCTTTTTGGTTGATCCAATGTTAGCTACAGGTGGTTCAGCAATTCTTGCAATTGATAGCCTTAAAAAGCGTAATGCTAACAATATCAAGTTCGTTTGTCTTGTTGCAGCACCAGAAGGTGTAAAAGCAGTCCAAGAAGCGCATCCAGATATTGATATCTATGTTGCAGCACTTGATGATCACCTTAACGAACATGGCTACATCGTTCCAGGACTTGGTGATGCTGGAGACCGTTTGTTCGGAACAAAATAATAAAACTTTAAAACGTTAGAGAGTAAAAGCTTTCTAGCGTTTTTTTATAAAAAAAATAAAAATCCTGAGCTAAATAGTTTACAAGCGTAAATTTATGTGTTAAGATTACATTTGTAAACATAAATAAGAAAATAAAAGGAGACATTACTATGTCATTTATCAACTCACTCAAAAATCGTCGTTCAATCTACGCACTTGGTAAAGATGTTAAAGATGCAGACCAAGCTATCGAAACAATTAAAGAAGCAGTAAAACACAGCCCATCAGCTTTCAACAGCCAAACAACACGTGTACTTATCGTTACAGGTGAGGCGCAAGAAAAACTTTGGGGCCAAATCGTGGCTGACGAATTGAAAGCAACAATGAAAGCACAAGGTGTTCCTGAGTCAGCTTGGGAAGGTACAAAAGCAAAACTTGATGGCTTCAAAGCTGCTTATGGTACAGCTCTCTTCTTCGAAGATCAAGACGTCGTAAAAGGTTTGCAAGAACAATTTGCCCTTTATGCAGACAACTTCCCAGTATGGAGCGAGCAAGCTTCAGGTATCACTTCAGTCAATGCATGGACAGCTCTTGCAGAACTTGGTATTGGGGCAAACTTGCAACACTACAATCCAGTTATTGATGAAGCAGTTGCTAAAGAATGGAACGTTCCAGCAAACTGGAAACTACGTGGTCAACTCGTATTCGGTTCTATCGAAGACGAAGCAGGAGAAAAAACTTACATGGCAGATGATGACCGTTTCATTATCGTAAAATAAGTTAATAAAGGCCTTAGGGCTTTTTTTTGTAGGAAAAATGATAATTTGCTATAATAAAAGAAAGTAATACTATTCGAAAAAGACTAGCGTTGCTACTGTTTGAGGCAATAAAATATTTTGAGATAATCAAGATATGAGCCAAAATATGATTTCGAAAAATTCCTTAGAACTAAGGACGCAAGATAAAGCACATAAAGGAGAAGATATGGAAGCAAAATTGCTCAATAAAGTAGTGATAAAACGTAATGGTCGCGTTGTCGATTGGGATTCATTTCGTATACAAACAGCGGTTTTTAAAGCTGCAATTAATGGAAAATACAAAGACAAACCCTTACATGCCAATATGATTGCCAACAATGTTGCTAAGGTTGTTGAGAAAGTTATCGCTGAAATTCCTTTTGATAAGATTGAGATTGACACAATTCAAAACCAAGTGGTCAACCAGCTCAATGACTTTGACAAAGAAGTGGCAAAAGATTTCCTTGAATATAAAGTGAAACAAGAAATTAATCGTAAGCACTAACAGCGAGACTATATTGAAAATAAAAAGCAGATTCTCTGAGAATCTGCTTTTTGTGTTCCTTAATTAAAAATAAATGAGTGTAATATTACTTCTTTATAATTTTAATCTTTGATATAATTTGTAATATGAGAAACATTACGTTATATCCGAGCGGTATCATGAGATTCCCAAAAGATTTCAGGAGAAGAATATATGACAGAAAGAAAAGTAATCAAAGCAAAGAAGCAAGCCATACGCCGTGCGCGACTTAAAAAAGCAGGCACTGTCGCTGCAATGTTGCCACTTGTAATGTCCAAAGGTGCACCTGTAGCTACACTCATCCGGGGCCGACATGATGAAGAAGTGCCCGGTATCGAACAAGTTGTCGAAATGCCTGAGCAGGAAATCGCAGACGTTGTCTTGCCAGAAACACCTGCTGAAGCAATGTATGAAGAAGAAAAAGAAGCTGAGGTGCTAGAAGAACTGGAGATACAGGAAATTTCCGAAACTCCAGCTACTTTTGAAGCGCCACAAAACTTTGAGGCACCACGTTTTTCTGAAGGGGAATTGACTCAGTTTGAGGCCAGTGATGCTTATGTGGGGATTGTGCCTCTGAACATGCCATGGAATGACTGGAGAAACAGGGACAATTGGCCTCTTGGAACAATCTACAGCGTACAGTGGGTAGAGAAAGACGAAGTTCGGATTGAATTTTCAAGAAATTTTCCTGAAGTAGATGATCCAGATAAAACTTTTAATATTGGAGTGGGTCAATTTGAGGATATAGAATTTAAAATAGGAGTGGGAGATGAACTTTCTGAAATCATGTTAGCTGGAGATTATACTCATGATGGAGGAGATAGGAGTTTTCTTACTTTACGAGGAGTAAATCCTGAGACATATGGCCAGATAAGTGCTTATGGCCGGAACACAGGAAAGAGTGAGGAGTCCATTCGCCTTATTGGTGGGCAGCTCCGCCCAAACCCTTTCTTCCCCATAGTTTTCGCAAAGGAAGATATTCGTTTGGGTCGAGTAACTGACAAGTTTGTCGGTGATGACGTTCCGGTTGATTATGTTATCAAATGGCCACACTTGGACTTGGGTGATTTAGGATTTACGGGGAATTTTTATTTTAGGGATAAAATAGCAGCTATTGTTTTTGACAGTACTGACTATGTTGGGCCAGCACAAATTAACTATGGAGCAGTTGATTGGGAAAGTATAGCTGCTGACTTGGTGCTGGAACTTACCCAGCAAAGACAACTTGTAGATATGCAATATGAGGTAGACATTGCTGCCTTGGAATCCGCCTTCACGGGCACAGGTCTTTTCTACGAGGCACAAGTTCATGAAAACGTTCCTGTAGCGCTTCAAAATATCCAGATTAATCGAGGTTTAGTCCCTGAACGTCCTTTTGATGGTACACGGACCGTCCAGAATATTTCTCGGCATATCTCTCTGGACTTTGAGATTGAGATGGCGAATGGCCACCGACTTCCGAAGGTTGAGAAATTCGAAGTACAACTTCCTAAGGAAATCTTACGTCATAATCGCGCGGGCTTGTCTGCTTCCTTTGTTCATATCGAGGGGCATAATCACTCTCCAGCCGTTCATGCAGCCGTGCGTGAAGCAGCCCAAGATTTGCCACAAACACTCAGTGAGGAACTTCTCTCTGAGCTGACGCAGAGTATCCTGACACAGTCCGCACAAGCCAATGGACTTTATGACGGGACAATCACTCTGGCGACCACTGGTTTTACCCCAACGATTATCGATGATCTTCAAGGAGTGCCAGATAAGACCTTTGATAATACCAAGCTTGTCGTGGATGGTCAAGAAGAATATACCTTTGAGTTTGCCATCAAGGGACCAAATCCTGCCGGTGTAGGAGAAGTACGCTTTGCTACCGCCACCTTGGTTATTGGCCGTGATGATTTGAAATTTGCTAACTCCCACGTAGGGCGTCACAAGATTGTGGTGCAACCCTATGTTTATAAGAGCTTAGACATTACGGCTGGGATAGAGGATCTTTTTAGCACAGAAGACCTACCAGCTTTCTTGGCGGACTACCGTGTACAAATTGAGAAGGCAATCCAGACTTTAGCGGAGCAGGGCGGACTTTTCGTTGATACAAATATTAACCAGAAGGAAGTCAGTTGGACAGTAGGTCACGTTGATAGTAGGGAATATGATGGTACGACCGCTGTGACAGGCATTGTAGCGCCTGAGTTGACAGGCTTTGTTGAGGGGGATAGCAATACTATCGCATGGGATTTTGGCGACTTGGAAAATCGTCTACAGTTTGCCAGCAGTCTGCCTGGAGAGTGGTGGATTGAAGGTTTTGACTTTAATGATTCCATGCTGAATCGTCGTGACCAGATTTCAGGTGCTAACCTGCCCAACTATAAGATTAGCAACTCTCCTGAATTTGCGCGAGCTACTATCAACCCTTTGACTTTAGAAGTTGAAGATATTGGACGTCTTATCTTTGACCGTGGCGAAATTAGCCGTCAATATAACGCTACAAATATCTATGATTATAGTTCTCTCACACCGCTTATTATTGAAAAAATCGAGGGGCTAGCTGAGAATAACCGCTACCGCTTTGTCTTCTATGATGCCTTTGATGAGCTTTATTTTGACAGCCGACACGTGACGGATGGATTTGTTCCAGTGCGTGTCACGTCCGACTTTGGTTTACAACGTCTCGGGGTGCAAAACTCAGTTGAATCGCCTGTCCAGCTGTCACCAGAATTACGTGAGTACTTGCGCGATAAGCTTTTCTATGGCGAGATTACACCACGTCAAGTTTTCTGGGGCTTGGGCCAAGTGGGGGACAAGGATTACGATGGAAAGGTTTCAGCTACTATCAAAGGTGAAGTGCAACTTCTTCCAGCTCCCGAAGCTACAGGAGCTTTCGGAATTGCTGACATAGATAAAGAAGGAGCCGAGCGTGTAATACTGCAAACAGGTTCAGCTGAATTTTCATCTGAAAATGTTGTCTTTGATACCTACGGTGATGTTACTGGCCAGTCTGTCCGTACCCTTGGTGACTGGTTTATCGCTGGCGGTTTATATGCGTCTAACTATGAGCTGGTCGCGCGACCGCTAGAAGGAGAAGAAATAGGAACTGTCGACTTTGACTTGCCCAACCAGCTTTTTGGCCAGTCTGTCTTCGCAATGCCAGAATTCTTTACAGCAGAGCGTATGCAGCCCGCTTTCGCTGATGCAGTGATTCATCCGCTAGAGGTTCAGTTTACAGGTCTAGCATTAGCAGATCCAAGCGTAAGCCATAGCTATACGGGCAGGAAAATTGAGCCAGATATGATTCTTCCAAGTCTAAGCACGGTAAATAACACCAAACAAGCCTTATTAGTCCAAGAGTTAGAGGAGGGTAGAGTAAATGCTGTTATAGGTGGACTTATACACAATAATAACACGCAGAGAGGTACAGCAAGCACCGCTTTAGATGACATCTGGGACATTACAGGCGACGGGGCAAGCAACTACCGTCTGCTCGATGCTGCTGAACTTGAGTGGGAGATAGTTGCTGGCAAAGTAACCGCTTGGGATCCTGAGCAAATAGCTGGCGCACAAGCAGGCTTGGCAAGGAGACTCTTTGATAATACGATGTATTTCTCAGAAGACGATATTATTAGGCTTCCGCGCTTGAATACCGTAGACTTGGATATTAGCAATTGGGATCTGTCCTTTAACTCTCCTCATGTGCTTGGGGCAAAGTATCTGACCATTGGAGATCCTGAATTGGTTCGTGCGCAGTTAAACGACTTACTCGGACCAAACCAAGTACTTGCTGATAATTTTGATTTCACTAGCCTTTTTGCAGGGGAAATCACACCACGTATTCTACGCTGGGAAAATGGACGCATACCTTCACGACGGTATAATGGTACAGTTGACATCATAGGGGAGATTACTCTACCAACCTTAACTGCCTCAGCATATGGGCATGACGTTATAGACAATCAGGTGAGACGTATTTATGACAAGCATCTTTTGGATACTCTTGAATTTGAAAGTGAACTTCCAGGACTTTATACATTTGACTGGTATATAGAGATTGGTTTGAGACATGAGTTTAGCGATTCGATATATGAAGGAAATTATAGGGTGCAAAAGCTTCTTCCGACTCAAGCATCAATCCTCCCATATGATATAGGGACGATAACATCAGTGAATTCAAATTTTACTATCGACGGACGAGAATATAATGGCACGAACGATATCATACATAATGGATGGGTAGCCGATATTTTTCTTGACGATGGCACTGAACTTGAAATTCCTTACCTTGCAAAAAATCTTCACTTTAAGCAGGTACATGCGGGTACTAATGAACTTGATTTAAACGAAATTCTCTTTGATGAGGTATATGAATATTACTTTGAAAATATTGGTAAAGTTCAGGAATATATTATGAACGATATTTTAGCCTATCGAGAAGCCTACATCACTCCACGCCGTATCCAATGGACAGAAGGTCAAGTGTTTGATAAGGAGTGGGATGGCACTCCTGAGGTACACCGCGTTCGAACTATGCCAGACTTAGCACGTGCAGGATCAAGACTTGAAGAAGTTATTGTTGCACGGGACAGAGCGGCGATTAGGGTAGAAGAAGGCTGGGCGCAGTTTACTGCTAGCGCAGCAGGCGAAGACATCCCTGTAATTTCAGATGATAGATGGGACTTGCTGACAGACGAACCAGACCAACACCCACTGAGCAATTACATCTTTGAAGGTGCAGCACATACAGGAATAGTACCACAACCAGACTTTAGAGCAGCCAATATCACGCAAGTCTCGGTCATAGGTGTAGAACCTATGCCAGAAGACCCGGAGGATATGGTCGATAACGTTCTTTACATCCGCTCAGGATATATTGAACGGCAGTATACGGGTAATGCTCGTATAGATCTTACAGAGGACATTGCGAAAGCGACAGACTTTTACTTGCGGAATGCACAAGGTCAGCCTATCTCGCTTTCACTAGATAACTTGGATAATCTTAACGTTCATTTTCAAGACAAAGATGTTGCTTATGACAATGGAGAAGTTGTTGACAAACCACTCGTCACAAGGATTGGGAGCTTTAGCCATAATCACGTTCAACTTTCTCCAATACAAATAAGCAGACTTCAAGACTTACTCTTCATAGGGCGAATTACACCTTGGGAGTTGCGTCAAGAAGATATTTCCTTTGTTGGACCTCGAAGGATTCATCAGATGTACAATGGTGGTGCGGACTGGCTCGTTCCAGAGGAACCAGATCCAGACCATGCTGGGGAAAGTATCAAGTTCTTCCCAGAAATTGGGATTGAAATTCTAGAGACTGAGGAAATTATTCCGATCCGCTTTGGCGAAAACTATGAGATTCGCTTTGCGGATCGTCATGCAGGTCGGGGTAAACAGGTGAGCATTGCCGGTTTCTATCTGGATTCCCGCAATGTAAGCTTGCATAGCGATTTGAAAGCTTGGATGTCTGTCAACTTACTGACGGGAGATATCAGTCCTTTACCAATTCGCTGGACACAAGGACAGGTCCATAGCCGTGAATATGATGGGACGGAAGCAGCAAAGATCTCGCTTATGCCAAGCTTACCTATCTTGGCGATTGATAAAGCGGGTGTGAATATCCATACAGGTACAGCGCACTTTACACATGTCAATGTTCGCTTTGATGGTGCCGGTAATGTGTCCAGTCAAGATGTCCAAGCAAGTCAGAGAGAATGGGGCATTTCGGGCAGATATTCAGGCAACTATCAGCTCCTATCTCCGATAACGGTGCGCGAGGGCATTCTTCCGACAAGTCAAGCTTTCCACACTTTCAGTATAGAGTGGGAACAGCGGGTGGCTCCATTATTTGAAAGAGCAGAGATTACTCCTCGTCAACTTTCTTGGACAGAAGGCCAAGTTGCTGATAAGGAATGGGACGATACTTATGATGTTTATGCGATTCTCCAGTTTCCTTACTTGGAACATCCGAGCGGAAGGGCTATTGTTGAACGCGACTATGATATGATTATGGTAGCAGAAGGAGGAGCGAAATTTACTCAGTCAGATGTAGGCGAAGACATCCCAGTTCTTGCAGATGGTGACTGGGGTTGGACAACAGCTGATGCTGTGAATCACCCACTCTCAAACTATAGTTTTGGAGACGATGAGCAGCCAGGAATTTTCCTCCAACCAAGCTTTGCCCCAGCCAATATTACGCCAGTATCAGTTCTAGATGTACGGCCAATGCCAGAAAATCCAGATGAGATGGAAGTGAATATCCTCTATGTTAAGGCAGGGCGTATTGAACGCCGATATAACGGTCATGATCAGATTAACTTACAAGATGACATGGAAGAAGAACCTCTCTTTGCCCTGCGCAATGAGGAAGGCGTGGAAACAACATTCTCACTAGAAAACTTGACAGGTCTCCAAGTTCGCTTCCAAGATAAGAATGTGGCCTACGACAATGAGGGGGTTATAGATAGAGATATTGTCACAAGCATCAGTACCTTTAATCATGAGAGAGTAGGGCTATCAGCTGAACAGTTAGAACAGCTTGAAGAGCTCTTGTTCACAGGAAGAATTACTCCTGTCCGACTCAGCTTTAACGGACGAAAAATAGCGGAACGTGTCTTCAACTATGACTACTACTTCATGGCAGAAGATAAATCTTACGAGTATGGTATGGAAGCTGGTTTCGATGATTCAGAAAAATGGGTAGATGTGGAAACAGGCCAACCTACTGATGTTATCGGTGATTATTATCTAACCATAACTTTTATCAATCAAATGTCACGTTTGGAAAATGGACAGCCTCACGTTGCAGAGGATGAGTTAGTTTTTGTTGATGCGCAAGGCAATGAAATCCTCAGAACAGATGTTCTTGTGGAACTACGTGATGATGAGGGAAATCCTAACCGCAACTATGAGTACGTTTTTGATGATGATGTTGAAACTATCGGCCGTATTACGAGAGCTCAAGGTTTGCCAGTAACAGAGCCACGGGTAGACCGTATTGGTCAAAGGGAAATTGAGCTTTTGCCTTCGACTATTGCGGTACAACCTTTACAAGAAGATATTATGCCATTCGTCTTTGAACCATTTGCTTTTAGAAATGCAGAAACAGGAATGGTAAGCTCAGTCTATCTCTTTACTTCAGTCCAAGACTTTGATCCAGGACCGTATCGGATTGAATATGCAATTTCAAGAACGGATAATCCAGAAGACATAAGCGCAGAGGATTGGCAACAGTCAACAACATTCACAGGTCTGATACCGGCTACAGAGTACTACCTCTTTGCGCGTCAAGCAGAGCACCATAATCGTTATGAAGGGGAGGTTAGTGAGGGGCTTGCTGTTGTGACTTTGGGAGAAAGAGTTCCGACTCCAAGACCAACGCCAACACCAGAGCCAGCACCAACTCCAGTACCAACACCAGATACAGTTCCAAGTCCAATTCCTGGTAGGAAGGTAGATGAAAGAACAGAATTACCAAGGACAGGAGATATGGTTGCCTCTGGACTTGGTATCCTTGGCTTAGCAGCTCTAGCCAGTGCAGCCATTTTACGAAAAAAGAATAAAAAAGAGTAAGCTCTATTCTTGAAAAGAAAATTTCAAAACGAGAAGATTTACGGATTTTCTCGTTTTTTTTTTTTTGCTCATTTTGCCTTAAGTCATAGATTTTCTCAAAATATTAATGAATAACTTATGAAATTTAGGTAAAATAGAAAGCAGGATAATTGTATTGTCCGTTGAATTTTAGAAAATACAGGAGACATATATCGTATGAAAAAAAGAGGCATCCTCTTAGTTAATCTTGGTACACCCGAGAATACATCGCCCCAAGCACTAAGAAAATACCTAAAGAAATTTTTGTCTGATCGGCGCGTGATTAAGACACATCCCTTACTCTGGCAACCGCTTCTCAACGGAGTTATTCTTAATACTCGTCCGAAAAAATCAGCTAAGCTTTACGAAAAGATTGTCAAAGATGGCGAGTTTCCACTGCTTACCTACACAGCAGCTCAGGAAAAAAATCTGCAGGAAATCTGTCCTGATGTTGAAGTAGCTATGGGGATGTCCTACAGTGAACCGAGTATTGAAAGTAGTCTGGAAAGTCTCTTGAGTAAAGGTGTGGAGGAGTTAACGGTTCTTCCTATGTATCCACAATATTCAGGGACAACAGTAGGTTCGGTCTTTGATAGTGTCATGAACTTCTTTTTGAAAAAAGATCATATTGTGGATTTAAAGTTTATACGCTCTTTTTATAAAGAACCTCTCTATATCAAATATTTTGCTGAGAAGATAAAAGAAACCCTTGCAAATGAAGAGGACATTGAAGCTGTAGTCTTTTCTTATCATGGTATTCCGCTTTCTTATGTAACGGATGGCGACACTTATCCAGAAGAATGCACGGAAACGACACGTTTAATTATGGAAGAGCTTGGTGATTTTCCGCATTATCAAACCTATCAGTCGAAATTTGGTCCTGCCGAATGGTTAACCCCCGCAACCGATGATACTTTGAAGCAACTTCCTGGACAAGGTATCAAAAAAATTCTTATCGTTGCGCCTGGCTTCGTGGTAGATTGTTTAGAAACGATTGAAGAGCTTGAAGAAGAAAATAAAGAATACTTCCTTGAAAATGGTGGTGAAAAGTATGTCTATGTCTCACCGTTTAATGAAGATATGGCTTTTGCTGAGCTTGTCAAAGAGATTGCAGAGAAAAAATAAAAACGTTCAAACTTAGTACAATAAAGCACTAAGTTTGAGCGTTTTTTTCTTTATAACATTTAAACGTTCAGTGTTTCTTTATTTTTTAACCCTAAAGTCATAAATTGTTTTTTAAAAGTAATATATTGTTATAAAATGATAAATATATGAGCTTTTGTTAATGAAAATAAAAGGAGAATTTATGCCTACCTATAAGAAACCTAAAAATTATAAAATGAGAGTCATTCAAGCGCTGATGCTTAGTACTCTCCTGTTGGCAGAAGCGGCTCCCGTAGCAGTTCAAGCCCACAGCACGAGCAATAGTCCAAGGATTGAGCTGGTCCAAACTCACATCGAAAATTACAACCAAACGCATATTTATAATATCGAAGCTGCTGCTGCGCGTCGTCTCGAAGAAGAGGAAGAAGAACGCGCCCTTGAGGAGGCTGCTAAGAAAGAAGATGAGGGAGAATCTGGGTCCGATACGGTAGATGATTCTGAAGCAGATCATGATGAGGAAGAAGAAATTGACGAGCAAGAGCCAGAAGTTAGAACCAATAGAAATCTGGACCTCCCTCGTGTTCCTGTTATTCAAGCTTCTGGTTTTCAACCTCTGGCTGTTCCTTGGACAGGGATTGGAACAACTGATAATCCTTTCCAGATAGGAAGTCTGGAACAGCTAGAAAACTTGCGCGAGTATACGACAGCTGGTTATTATTTTGAGCTTATTGCAGACCTTGACTTTTTAGGGGAACAAATCTTGCCTTTTCCAGATTTTGAGGGCTCTTTGAATGGAAATGGGCATAGTATTCGTAACTTTAATATATCCAGTTCAGCCAACTTTTTAGGACTCTTTCGCTCAACAACTGTCGGCAGTGTGATTCGTAATCTTAACATTGAAAATGCAAGCGTTCAGGGAACAGGGCTTAGTACGCACTCGGTCGGTGTTCTAGCTGGGCAAGTGGCAGGAGATTTATTCGATATCCATGTGACAGTAAGTGAAGTGAGGTCGTCGGGAGAAAATGTCGGTGGTATTGCAGGGGCACAAGTACGTGCTGGCACAGCACGCGCATCACAAATCACCAATGTTTCTTTTTCAAATGGCAATTCGACAAATGAAGGAATAGTTGCAGGACGTCCTTTTACCAGCTCTGTGACGGGAAGTAGTTTTACAGGCGGACTCTTTGGCTTTACAGAGTTTGCAACTTTGACAGACTGCTGGACGGATACTAAGGTTACTGGTTTAGACTCGGTCGGTGGTTTAGTCGGTGAGTCGAATGGACGGATCACAGGTACAGCAACAACGGAAACAGGTCGCACATCAGAATACATGAGTCGTGCTTTAGGAGATGTAACAGGCCGTAATCGTGTTGGTGGTTTAGTTGGTGATGCGACTGCACCGATTACACTTTCTCATGTTGGGGAAAATAACCCTTTGATTGCGACGGACACACAGAGCATTATCATTGCGACAGGCTCTGATGTTGGTGGTCTCGTTGGTCGTGCTGAAGCTGGAGCAACAATCACATGGACTTATGCTGTTGTTTCCGTTCAAGGCGGAGCCAGTAATATTGGCGGTTTAGTAGGAGTTGCTGGAGCTAATGTCTCCACAAGTTGGACTTTGACTCTGGATAATGGTGCAATGCCTTCGGTTTACAGTACCAGTGCTACAGGACAAGCTATTGGTGGACTTGTTGGGCGTTTGGCAGAAAACATGAGTGTGATAAATTCTTATGCTACAGGTGAAAATATTACCCGTGCTGCTGGCGGAACAAACAATGCCTTTATCGGTGGTCTTGTAGGGGGCGGCTCAAAAGGTTCAAGCGTGAGCAACTCTTACAGTTCAAATAAGGTTAGTGGCAATACAGCGATTGGTGGTATCACAGGCGGAAATATTCAAGGAAGTGGGAACTTCCGCGTAACCGACTGTTTCGTTATCGGGGCTTTGAGCTCCGGAGTAGGCGCAGCAGGTGCTGGTGCTATTGTTGGGAATACATCCAACATGAATTACAGCAATAACTGGCGTTGGGAAGGTTTCCAGTTTTCCAATAATATTACAGGTGGTGGTACCTTCAATGATCCTTCCGGCATTCATGGCGGTGTCCAAACAGCCCGTCAACTCATGTGGCGTGTGACCTATGGTGCCCCATCAGTAGGAGAATCTGTACCACCAGCAGGAGGCGGGCAATATAATCCCCAATCTTCAAGAAAGACTAGCTGGACGTTTAATGCCAATCCTTGGGTGTGGGGGGATGATATTGGCAGTGTCTCTTTTCCACTACTCGGCTTGGGAAGTGAAACCCCAGCTGTTCCCTTTCTTTATTATTTGATTGGCTCGATTACTCATCAAGTCTATAATGGGCATCGTTATGTCTTTTATGCTAGTGAAATTTTTGATATTTCGGAGATGGGTGACGGAGCTAATATTGGTCTACAGGATTTTAGTTTTGAACTGATAGACCTAAATCTTATCTATGATGATGGGATTCATCTGACTTATGAAAATGTAGCAGGTGGTGACGTGCGCATTATCTTAGAGATTGACGATGATCATGATATCATTGTCGGACAGTATGCCGTGCGTGCAATTTTGAGAGTAGAGCAAGCCCGTCAGTGGTCATCAGGAGGATTGTTTGTCACACCTCGCGAAATTGCTATTGATGGACAGGTAGCCAGTCGTATCTGGGACGGAACGACAGTGGCGACTTGGGAGACCTCTCCCTCTCTGACAGGAGTTCTTAGTCAAGATGAAAATGCCCTTGTCCTATATTACGGCAATCCAGAGTTTGGCGATTCGGCTGTTGGTACATACCTTTATGGTCATGAAGTGGAAGAACAGGCGCTTATCTTTGACCAGCAATTCAGTCTGACAGGAAACCGTGCGGAAAACTATACCTTGGCAGCCCCGGACTTTACAGCAGAGATTCAGTCTATCGATATGAGCGCTGTTCATTTTGACATGAGTTTGGGGACGACTGTTCCGAGAGTTTACGATGGTACACCTTTTGCTGAGGTTGACCGCAGACCACAGCTGAATATCTATCTAGATGAGAGTGATGATATGCCTATCTTTACAGTTTATATTGACTCTGATAAGGTAGAATATACGGATGCCAATGTTGGGGAGGATAAGCAAGTTGTCGATCATGTGCCTTTCGATATCAGTGCTTTTCGCCATCCTGCTGTAGATGATGTCAACTTAGAGATTCTTGTCCAGCAGATTCGTGTTTATGAGGAACAAAACCAGCTCTTTGAAGATGGTGTGATTACTCCTGCGCCACTTCGCTGGGTACAGGGTACAGTACCTATCAAAACTTATGATGGTACAGCTTATATCTTGGAGGAGCATTTTAATGCCATCGTTTGGCCATCTTTAACGGGATTTGTTAAAGAGGAGGGGCAAATTTTTGAAGAGCTCTTCTCAGCTGACCATTTTGATTTTGGTGGTTCTGCTAGTACTGGACCTCAGTTTGTAGAGGTAACGGATGGACATGGTAATACAATCAGCGTTTTAGAAACTGGACTGGCTTATGATTCTCCTGAATCAGGTACACGCTCGATTGTATGGGATGTGAGTGCTTATCAGCCGTTTTTAGACATCGATAGTCAGCCAGAAAAAGAGCAGATTTTATCCAACTATATTCTTGAAGGGGAGCCAGACTTAGCGACAGAAGGTTGGGCTAATCATGCTACTTGGGCACCGACAGCTATTGTTGGACAGGTTATTCAGCCAGAGAATATCAGGATTATTCCGGGAACTATTAAGAGCCGTGAATATGATGGCACATCTGTCGCGGAGATTGATCGTATGCCGCAACTTAGAATCATCATGGATACAGCTGAATCAGGATATATCGAAGAAGATTTTAATACGGAGAACTTTATTCAATTTGACCTGAATATTTGGAATACGCACTTTAGCAGCGATGGTGCAAATCCAGACATTAACGCGGGAGCTAATGCCATTCTTTGGGAGCCACATGGTGCTGAGATGGAAGATTGGGGAAATGAATACGATGAGCCTAATCCTGGAGGCGAAGAAGATGAGTTTCTCAAATGGAACTTTGAGGCTCTGATTAACTTTACCATCGGTGATGGAGCTACTCCAGCTGCACAACTTGTCCGTAACCGCATCCTTAATTTATCGAAGATGAACCTTTTCGGACCGATGACAAATCCAGACTTTGCAGCGCAGACTTTTGACCGTATGGTCAAAGATGTGAATGGAGAACTGGTTCAAGCGCCTGAGTTAAGTCCAGATTGGACCTTAGAGCAAGCTATCGTATATACAGCTTATCAATTAGGCTGGGCAGACTATGCAGGCGAGTCGCAAGGCACACAGAATTTCATGGCTGACTTCCGAAACTATGCCGCCTTTGCTCATCGCTGGGTGTCCAATAGCCCAGAAGCACGTGATATAGAACGGGCCCAGATTATCCCCCGTCAAATTTTCTGGTCTACAGGACAAGTCGGCTCCCGTGAGTATGATACAACAGCTTTCGTTTACAGTATTTCAGATACGGAGGAAGTTCTCTTGCAAGAGCCTGTCTTGCAGCATCTTACAGGTCCAGCGCTTATCGAGGGAGATGGGATAAAACCTGTGTCAGGCTGGGCGGAATTTACAGATCCGTCCGTCGGTCTGAATAAAGATGTCCGGGCAGCACGTCATTATAATCCTAACGAAGACAGACACAGCATCTGGAAAATTGAGCGATTGGAAGCTGATGAGATAGGCGCTACAAAAGGTGTTCATAACTATGTCTTCGTTAATACGGCTGAGCCACTCACACAGTTTATGGAAAATCCAAGGCTGGCACGTCAAGCACTGGAGCGGGGTATCTTAGCTAATGTAGAGGTAGAAAATGTTGATGGAATTGACTTTAGCTTTATCCAGCCGCTCTTTGAAGTCGCCGATATTTATGAGTTAGAAATTGATAATCTGGCGGAAGATATCCAAGAGCTACGTCAAGGGCGCGTGCGAAAGGCTTTTGATGGAACAATTACAGCTTTTGACTTTATTGAAGAGAGGGCTGAATTTATCTTGAGTAAGACGCGACCAGTCATTGTTGAAACTCAGCAAGTAGGCATATATGAAGTTATTGATACGCCTATCGTTGTCGGTATTCATTTTGATGAAGAAAGTTTTACTTACTTCCACGAAGGTGTTGCCCCCGACCTTGATGTGACACATTGGTGGGACACTGATGCGGACAAGCCAGAGCTGATAGGGAACTTTGATCCAGAACAGTGGGATGATTACGAAGCTTATATGGAACATGTATTCAAATATGTCTTTAATAAGCAGATTTTGATTTCTGATGTTCATCCAGATAATTCTAATATCAGTTTCAGTGAAGACTTTTTGGCCAATTTTAATATCCAGCAAGTTTTACCTTTGGGGGCATTGAATTTACCAATAATTCGACCAACAATCTTTGAAGCACCTACTTTTAAGGCAAGCGGAGAAGAAGGGCCTTTTGAACTTTATCTCGGTAAGATTGATCCTTTTGTCATGGACAAAGAAATAGTCGAAAATGGGCAGGTACATATCATTCCGGGTTGGCTGGAAAAAGAATACGATGGAACTGTAGATGCACCAGCTGAACTGAGAGAAGATGACTGGGCAGTCATTGAAATCAATGTTAATCCAGACTGGAATGATGGTGAAGGGCTTTGGCTTGAAATCTTCTATGATTATGATGGAGCAAGATTCAGTGAAAAAAATGCTGGTGGCTTTGGCGGTGGTTATTCGCCACGTCATATTATTGTTGATGGATTGCTTTTATGGTCTGCCAGTAATATGGGGACAGATGGTTATAACTATGAAGTTATGGAATTTGTCGAAGAAGCTGTCAATTTCCTTTTAGAGCAACAAGACTTTTATGAGGGGGAAATCATGCCGCGTCCTTTGACTTGGTCACAAGGCACAGCTGCTAGCCGACCTTTTGCAGTAGGAGATACCGGAACGACTGTTGCACGAGATACGGATGACCAACTTCTAGTCCCACGATTACAGGGAATCTTAGCCTTAGATGAGAAAGAATTTGAAGTATTCACAGACCAAGAATTAATCCAAATTTTCTCTAACCTGACCTTCATGGATGGGAATGTTCCTACAGATCAGATTGGAGAATGGATGATTGCTTTTGACTTTGAAGCGCCAGATTCCTGGATTGTAGATGGTGCAGCTGCAGCTGATAATTACTTGCTGCCTGATGAAGTACCTACATTTGCGCCAGCATCCATTACTGGAAGCAACATCTATTTTGTCGAATCGCAAGAACTTGCTTTACTTGTAGTTGAGCGAGAATACGATGGTACAAGAGATGCTGGATTGGTAGAAGATATCTATGATGTGCTTGTATATTTTGATGGCAATAGTGAAGATATAGAAACCATTCAAGTTCGCGTTAGAGATGTAAGTTTTGATAATCCAGATGCTGGAGAGGAAAAAGCACTAACTATTGCAGCTGGTGGTATTGAGATTGTTGATGATTCTCATGTTTTCGGTGAACCAGCACTGAGCAATTTCTACGCAGCTGTAAAAGCATCCTTTGAGGAAAATTCTGTAGGGACGATTCGTCAGCGAAGAGTGACATGGACAGAGGCACAAGTTGCAGATAAAGTTTATGATGGCACGACAGTAGCCAATATCGAAGGCGATATGCCAGAACTCACTCGTCCAGTAGGTTTAACAGGTGATGCTATCGTGAGTGTTGGCGACACACGAGATGATATTTCTGTGCAAGCAGGTCAAGTTGAGTTTGATAATCCTAATGTTGGAAGTAGAGCTGAAAAAACAGTTCATATCACAGAAGATTGGACAGTTTTAGGTCAACGTTGGTCAAACTATATCTTGGTCAATACGGATAATACAGAAGTTGCTGAAGATGCAGTCTTAAATCCTCAGATACATGCAGGAGCCATTACACCTTTGTGGATTGGTGAAAAGGGAACGGATAATCCAGAGGAGCGAGATATCTCTGAACTTTGGACAGATGTCATAGATGTGACACGTCAGTATGATGGTACTACAGAAGTTTATCAAGGGACGAAGTCAGATGCTGATTTTAAGGACTTCCTTACTCTTCTCTCTGAAATCATCATTGTCACTTTTGATGAGGCAGATGATGTGAAAGTATCGCTCACAGCAGCAACGGTGAACTTCGATGAGCGTCATGTACCTGACCAAAACGAGGAGAGAAGCATTGTCATAGAAGGTTTGGCAAATCATGAAGATAATCTTAATGTTAGACTGACTGACGCAGCCCTTGATTGGATAGAAAGTCGCCTTTTTGAAGGAAGCATTGAGCCGAGAGTTTTACAGGCTGGGCAAGGTATATTTATGCCTCGCGCTTATACTGGAAATTCCTACTATTTTTCAAACTTTGAAAATGATGACTGGAAATTAGTCACTCTCCCTCCGCTGGTTGGACGGACTAATTTCCATGCGGAAGACCGGCCAGTCTTGGTACCACAAAGCAGAGCGGAATGGCATGAGGCACCTCGTCCGCAGTTGCTTGAGCGCGATATTGATCCTGCAAGCTGGACAGACCCTAAAAATTCTGGTCAGTATGTCATTACAGGACTAGATTGGTGGATTGCAGGCAGTATTTATGACCAACGTAATTTCGCTGTCGAGAATCAGCCTACTTTCTTGATTACTATTGGTGAGAAAGATATCGAAAACTGGGACGAGCTGATTCAGATGGGATTGGCGAACTCTGGTCATGTCGAAAAGGTTTATGACCGTACAGTAAGCATTATCGGTGTAGATGATATTCAGATTAGTGCGCCACAGCTGACTGTGACAGAAACTTCCCAGACCATAGAGGTCGATATCGAGGAATGGCTTCTTCAATTTGCCCAAGCAAATGTAGGTGACAACATAGCCGTTAATCTTATCAGTGTGGAAGCAGAAGAGATTATTCAGCAGTTACAAGACTACATTGATGAAGTTTTTGGGTCTGGACTTATTCGCTTAACTTCAGAATTTGATATTCATTCTCTCTTCACAGGTCGAATCACAGCTAGAGAATTAACGATTAGTACAGGGAGCTTGGGAAGCCATACTTTTACAGGTAATGCACTTAGTTTTTCAGATTTTGGCTTAGAATATTTACATAATCAAGGACGTCCAGAGCTAGAAGGCATCATTGCAGGGGATGAGGTCTTGCTTCCAGATGCTGGAGTTAATCAGGCGACTTGGCCAGATGATGCCATAAATGTTGGACTTTATGACAACGTTGAAGGACAAGGTTGGACTATTCTGGAAGGTGAGCAAGCAGCAAACTATAAACTACTTGCAGAACCGCTCTTGAGCTTTGAAATTACACCAGCCCAACTTCAAAATTGGGAGGATTTGGAACAATGGGCGATTCTTGAAAGCAAAGGAGGCGTAAGTAAGGAATATGACGGTCAAGTCGAAATTGATTTGAACAAACACGTGATTGCACCCAGCTATCGAGATAAAGATGGTATACTTCAAGAACTGGATATTAGCCTTTGGGGATTATCCTTCGCTCAGGCAGATGTAGGTTCCGAGTTGCTTATTGGTAATACAGAAGTCGCTCTTGCAAGTCTGGAAGCTCTTCTGACGGAGGACAACTTGGTCTTAGCAGAAAACTTTAATCTTAGCTCCATCTTTGAAGCAGTAATTGAGCCACGTCTAGTGGCTTGGAGTCAGGGACAGGTTGCAGATAAAGTTTATGACCGTAACAGGTCAGCTCAGTTTAAGGATTCAGAGCATCCCAAGCTTATCTATGCTGGTTCATCAGCAGGGGAGCAAGTTGCTCTAGTGGAGGTTGACAAGCCTTATGTGACTTGGAATGAAGGCCTCATTGAATTTGAATCGGCAGAGATAGGGGCAAACAAGATAGTATCGATTATGCCCGACCAATGGTGGACAATCTTGGATAGTAGTCCTCAAGGCACTTGGAGCTTGAACTACCGTTTGGTGGATGAAGATGGGGAAGAACTGGATTTGCAGGCAGTGGAACCAATTATTCAGCCAACTCTAAGTCGTGCAGCCATTACGCCGATTGTACTTGGCACTGGAGAAGATGAACCCATAATTATCCCTTTACCAGATGAGGAAAATCATGGGGAGGATGTAGAGGTGGAAACACCGATAAGGAATCTTCAAACTTGGACAAGTATGCAAACAATTGATTTGAGCCGTGAGTATGATGGAACTGAAATTATCCTTAGTTCATTTTATCTTGACCACTTATCAAGTAGTTTGCTCTATCTTTGGTCTGAAACAGAAAGCCAAGCCCTTGTGCTTGAAGTCGATGATGTTCATTTTGCTCATCGTCATACGGAAGCGGTTCAAACTAACACTATTCTTGTGGAAAATCTAAGGTTAGCGAATAGCCAAGACTTTATTCTGACGGATAAGGCGCTGGAATATCTGACACAACATCTTTTTAGTGGAGAAATTACGCCAAGACAGATTCATTGGAATCAACTTCAAGTAGAGGATAAGTATTATGACCGAACTCGTACAGCAGTCATAGTCAATGATGAAATCGAACTCATAGGACGAAATGATGGACGAGCTGGTATCTTGATGATTGACCAAGAAGAAGTCATTGTAAATAAAGGGGGCGCAAGCTTTGTCGACTTTAATGTCCACAGTGATACACAAGGGCAGGTTATTGCCCAAGCAGTTCAAGCCATTGGCGACTGGTCTATTCAGGGAGATATGGCTGAGAACTATGAGATTGTTGCTGCCTCAGGACCACAAGCATTTGCATTGCCAAGATTTAGCGCATTAGAACCAGAATTTGAGCCAGCCGTAATACGTCCACGTCCGATTCAGTTTAATGGACAGATTGAGATGCGAAAGGTCTTTGACCGTACAGCAGATTTTAACGGTAATTTAGAAGAACACCACATTTATGTTTCTTTAGACAATGGACCACATAACTTTACTGCCATGATTGAAGGTGTTGATCCTGATGATCCGAATTTGGCAATCATGCATATTGGAGCTGAAGATGGCACACCTAATGAAGTTTTACATGATGATGTGGCAAAATCTCTGTCCAACTTCATTGGTCAGCAAACGGTTAATGGACTGCCCGATGCAAATGCCAATATTCAACCGCAATATACCGCTGGTCTCCTCGAACATAATATTGAATTTGGCTTAAGAGGTGCAGAAAGTGGCAACTATCAACTCGTTGGAGAGCTGCCAAATATTGTGACAAGGATTAGTCAGGCGCCTGGTCCGGATTTAAGTTTAGCAGTAGAAAGTAGAGGAGAGACTGCGATACGTGTTCAACCTGCAAATATTCTGCAAGATAATACACCAGCACCACCAGAAATGAGCGTGTTACGTGAAGCAGATAATGACTTCACGATTGTTTATACAATTAGCGATTCGCCCGATATGAGTAGAATTGAAAGTTATAGCGAAAATCCAGAAATCTGGCAAGAAGGACGTGACTTTGAAGGTTTGGAAGCAGATACAACTTACTACATCTTTGCTCAATCTATTGAGACACGGAATCACTACCAAGGCCCTATCACAGAAGCTTTAAGTGTTAGAACGTCAGTACCTACTCTATCTCGGGAAAGAATTCCTGCACTTGGTGATTCCGCAATAGCTATAGGAACTTTAGGTTTAACTTTAAGTGCTAGTGCCATATATCTGGCTAAAAAACGACGTAAGCGAGGCACAGACGGCGGAAAAAGAAGAAAGTAGATTTACTATATAAAAGCATCATTGTTCTTTTTGGTAAGTGTATTTTAAGGTTTTCAGTTAATTAAAAGGAAACCCAAAGAAAAAATAAAGATTATTTTCTAAAAAATCAAAAAACTTACTCAAAAGGACTTGACAAAAGATAAAGAAAATCCTAAAATGGTCATTAGAGACAAGTCTTTAACCAATTCTTTCCAAGAGAGCGAGTGTGTGGTGCGAACTCGTATTGTGATTGCTAAAGATACCACTCTGATAATTCTTTCTGAGAACAGAAAGCGTGGCTGACACGTTACGTCAAAGATGAGATATTTTTGAAGCTTTTTATGCCGAAAAAATTAAGAAGGTGGTAACACGCAGATCGCGTCCTTTAGAGGGAGTTGATCTGCGTTTTTTTATTTCCTCAGTGCTCATCCCCAAAACTAAAATATGTTAACAAAAAAATTGGAGGCTTATATGATTAAAATCACTTTCCCAGATGGTGCTGTCAAAGAATTTGAGGCAGGCATCTCAACACTTGAAATTGCGAAATCAATCTCACCTGGTTTGGCTAAAAAAGCCTTGGCTGGTAAAGTCAACGGCAAACTTATTGACGTGACCCGTCCAATCAAAGAAGATGCAACTTTTGAAATTGTAACACCGGATCATGAAGATGCTTTTGGTTTACTTCGTCACTCTGCAGCTCACTTATTTGCTCAAGCAGCACGTCGTCATTTTCCAAATATTCACCTTGGTGTAGGTCCAGCTATTGAAAATGGTTTCTACTACGATACTGATAATGAAGAAGGACAAATTTCAAACGATGATTTGGAAAAAATCGAAGCAGAAATGCGTCGTATCTCCAAAGAAAATTTCCCTTCAATTCGTAAAGAAGTAAGCAAAGAAGAAGCGAAAGAAATCTTTGCTGGTGATCCTTATAAGCTTGAGCTTATCGAAGAACACAATGAAGATGAAGGCGGCTTGACAATCTATAGTCAAGGCGAATACACAGATCTTTGCCGTGGCCCACATGTGCCATCAACTGGCTTTATTAAATTCTTCAAATTGCTTAATGTGGCAGGAGCTTACTGGCGTGGAAATAGTGATAACGCGATGATGCAACGTGTTTACGGTACTGCTTGGTTTAATAAAGAAGACCTCGAAGAAAACTTGAGAATGCGTGAAGAAGCGAAAGAACGTGATCACCGTAAGCTCGGTCGTGAGTTAGATCTCTTCTTCAATGAAGCTTCTTTGGGAGCAGGTACAGCTTACTGGCTTCCAGATGGAGCAACTATTCGCCGTACAATCCAACGTTTCGTAGAAGACCGTGAAATCGCTGCAGGCTACTTGCACGTTAACACACCAAACTTGATGAACTTGGATATTTATAAACAATCAGGACACTGGCAACATTATCATGAAGACATGTTCCCACCAATGGATATGGGTGATGGCGAGCAAATGGAGCTTCGTCCAATGAACTGCCCATCGCACATTGCTATCTATAAACACCACGTACACAGCTACCGCGAATTACCTATCCGTATCGCTGAGTTCGGTACAATGCACCGTTATGAAAAATCAGGCGCACTTTCAGGTCTTCAACGTGTACGTGTGATGCAACTGAATGATGGTCACACATTTGTGACACCTGATCAAATCCAAGAAGAATTTGGAAAAATTCTTGAATTGATTATGGAAATGTACCGTGATTTTGGTATCGACGATTACAGCTTCCGTTTGTCATATCGTGACCCGGAAGACACAGAAAAATATTTCCCAGACGATGCAATGTGGGAAAAATCACAACGTATGCTTAAAGCAACAATGGATGATATGAATCTTGACTACGTTGAAGCTGAAGGCGAAGCAGCCTTCTATGGACCAAAATTGGACATCCAAGTTAAGACAGCTTTAGGTAATGAAGAAACACTTTCAACTATCCAGCTGGACTTCCTTAACCCTGAAAACTTTGACATCACATATGTTGGTGCAGATGGTGAAAAACACCGTCCAGTTATGATTCACCGCGGTGTAATTTCAACTTTGGAACGCTTTACAGCTTACTTGATTGAACTTTATAAAGGTGCGTTCCCAACTTGGTTGGCACCTACTCAAGCAATCATCATTCCTGTAAACAACGAAATTCATGCCGATTACGCATGGGAAATCAAAAAACGTCTCCAAGAAAAAGGATTGCGTATCGTTGTTGATGAATCAAATGAAAAAATGGGTTATAAAATCCGTCAAGCCCAAACACGTAAAGTTCCTTATCAAATCGTTGTGGGTGACCAAGAAATGGCAGATGGCACTGTAAACATTCGCCGTTATGGTTCAACAGATACTGAAGTTATTAGCTTGGATCAATTTATCGAAAATATTCAAGAAGACGTAGCTAACTACAGCCGTACTAAATAATAAAAAGAGAGGGAACTCTCTTTTTATTTGTCATTACCATAGGTTTTATTTTCTAAAAAAACCAGAATACAAGCGCATTCACGACTTATAACTAGAAAAATAGTTCACAAAATGCTATACTAAGACAGTAATAGAAAATATTCGGAGGAATTTGAAATGGCAATCGTTTCAGCAGAAAAATTCGTACAAGCCGCTCGTGACAATGGTTACGCTATCGGTGGTTTCAACACAAACAACCTTGAATGGACTCAAGCTATCTTGCGCGCAGCAGAAGCTAAAAAGACTCCAGTACTTATCCAAACTTCAATGGGTGCTGCTAAATACATGGGTGGTTACAAAATGTGTAAACTCCTCATTGAAACTCTTGTAGAATCAATGGGAATCACTGTACCAGTAGCTATTCACCTTGACCACGGTCACTTTGATGACGCTTTGGAATGTATCGAAGTTGGTTACTCTTCATTGATGTTTGACGGTTCACACCTTCCAATCGAAGAAAACCTTAAACTTGCTGAAGAAGTTATCACAAAAGCTCACGCTAAAGGTATCTCAGTTGAGTGTGAAGTTGGTTCTATCGGTGGTGAAGAAGACGGTATCGTCGGTGAAGGCGAACTTGCTCCTATCGAAGATGCAGTAGCAATGGCTAAACTTGGTGTTGATTTCCTTGCGGCTGGTATCGGTAACATCCACGGTCCTTACCCAGAAAACTGGAAAGGTCTCCACATCGATCACTTGACTAAATTGAACGAAGCACTCGTTGAAGCTATGGGCAAAAATGTTCCTATCGTATTGCACGGTGGTTCAGGTATCCCTGACGATCAAATCCGCGAAGCAATCGCTAACGGTGTAGCTAAAATCAACGTAAACACAGAATGCCAACTTGCATTTGCAAAAGCAACTCGTGAATTCGTCGTTGAATTTAACGCTAACGAAGCTGAATACATGAAGAAAAAACTCTTCGACCCACGTAAATTCTTGAAACCTGGTTTCGACGCAATCACTGCATCAGTTGAAGAACGTATCGACGTTTTCGGTTCAGCAAACAAGGCGTAAGCCTTGTTCTGCGAAGCAATCTCTGATTGTGAGCAAACAAATATAGTTTTTGATTTGCGAAGCAATCTCTGATTGTGAGCAAACCAATATAGTTTTTGATTTGCGAATCAAACTCTGATTGTGAGCAAACCAAGATTAATCAGTTTTTTGAAATATGATTAAAAGAACGCTTGTCGCTTTTGGCAAGCTTTTTTTGTGTGAACTTAGGAGTAGGAAGTAAGTGAAGTCAGATTGAGTCAAAAATTTGAAAGAAAATGTTAAACTTAAAGAAGAGCAAAGAACATACGATTTGCAGGATAAATCTGATACTTAGATCGATGAAGCTCAGACAATAAATAGTGAAGAAATGAGGGGGAGAGATGATAGGAATAAAAAAACGTAAGAATATAGAAGTTTCAAAAGAAATGAACGGACAAATACCTCAAACGGTAAAAAAATCTATAAGTAGTGATAAAGCTTCTAAGGTTCATAGAACAATTCACGGAGCCTCAATCACTGCTGCGGGCGTAGGTGCTCTACCGATACCTATTGCGGATGCTTTAATTTTAGTACCTATTCAGTTAAAGATGCTGAAAAATATTTATAATATTTATGATGTGAAGTTTAGTGATAAATTTGTCGTAAACTTTATAAGGGTGACATTGATTCCGTATATAGGAAGATCATTGGCTACTTTGATTCCAGGTGTAGGTAGTGTGGTCAATGCTTCGATAGCTGCGGTAATCACTGAAGCGATTGGCTGGAGTGCAGCTGCTTCATTAGAAAAAGGCATCGATATTACGAAAGATACTGAAAAATTCGAAGGAATACTGACAGATACACTTAAAACTTTAATTCAACAAAAAAAATAAAAACTGCTAGGCATTAGCAGTTTTTTTATTTTAAAATTTATCCTTGACAAGATTTTGATAATACAGTATACTAATATAAAAGCGGTTTCATAAAAACGGATAGTGATTATTAAGTTAAGCTAGACCTTATCGTACTCTATTTTTGTCATAGGGGCGATAGGGTCTATTTTTGTGAAATGAGGGGTGAATTGTGGAAATCAGAAAAATCCTAAACAATAATGTGGTCATAGCAATTAATAGCAGAAATGAAGAAATCATCCTTATGGGGCTTGGTATTGGTTTCAAGAAAAGAATAGGTCAAGCAGTTGAGGTTGATAAAATCGAAAAGATTTTTGGTTTAAAAGCCAGCTCAGATATACAGAGTTTTTCGGAGATTTTAAACGAAATTCCGAGTGCTATCATTGAGCTTTCGATGGTGACTTTATCCGAGGTTAAAGTTAAGTTTGATAAGGAAGTTTCAGATACAACGCTTGTTGCTTTTGCGGACCATCTTCATGCAGCGCTTTTGCGTACTGAAGAAAACATCTCGGTGAAGAATTTTCTGCTCTGGGATATTAAACGTTTCTTTCCAGAAGAGTTCAAAATCTGTTTGAAAGCATTGGAAAAGGTCAAAGAACAATTTGGTGTAGAGCTGCCAGAAGATGAAGCAGGTTTTCTGACGATGCATATCGTTAACGGTACACTTGGTACTGGTCATGAGTATGCGATGCAGCTGACCAAGCTTATGGAAGAAATTTTAACGACATTAAAGTATACTTTGAAAATCACCTTTGATGAACAAGATATTTACTTCCAACGCTTCATTACAAATTTAAAATTCTTTACTGAGCGGATTTTAGCAGGTAGTGCTAGAGTAGAAGAAACCGACAAGGAACTTTTTGCTCTTATTGTGCGCAAATATCCCAATGCTTATCTTGGCACACGTAAAGTGAGCGAATTTTTAAATCAAACAAGAAATTATGAAGTCTCTGAAAGCGAACAGATTTACATGACCGTGCATTTGGCACGTATCTTGGAGAAAATCCAATAAAACTAAACTTTGGTAACAAATGGATCGTGACATTAAGTTGGCGAGACCTCTAAAAATATATTATATTATGGAGGTTTGTGATGGGCAAATATGAAGCTCTTGCAAAAGACATTGTAGCAAATGTGGGAGGGAAAGAAAACATCCTCTCATTGACAAATTGTATTACGCGACTACGTTTTAAGTTAAAAGACGAAAGTCTCGCGAAGACAGAAGTACTGAAGAAGATGAATGGTGTTGTCACTGTCATGCAAGCTGGTGGACAGTACCAAGTTGTCATTGGGAACCATGTTCCTGATGTCCGCGCTGATGTAGATAATGTTATCGGTAAGCTAGAGATGGATTCTTCTCAGACGAAAGCCAAGGGAAATATTTTCGATAAGTTTGTCGAAATGATTTCAGGAATTTTCCAGCCTATTTTAGCACCCTTGGCGGCAGCAGGTATGATTAAAGGGTTGAACGCGATTCTATCCTTTGCATTGGGAGCAAGCTTCCAAGCTTCTTCAACCTATGCTGTCCTTAATTCTATGGGCGATGGACTTTTCTTGTTCTTACCAATTTTTATCGGCTATACAGCGATGAAAAAATTTAACGGCTCGCCATTTGTCGGGATGCTGATTGCCGCAGCCTTGGTTTATCCTGGATTTGTGGATGGTTCAGTCACAAAAACTTTCGCTGAGAGTGGAGGGCTAAACTTCTTTGGTATTCCATTTTCAGTGCCAGCAGCAGGTTATGGTTCATCAGTTATGCCTATTATCGCTATTACAGCTTTTGCGGCCTTTCTTGAACAACAGCTCAAGAAAATTATCCCTGACGTGGTGAAACTTTTCTTAGCACCTTTCTTTACAGCTTTGATTGCAATTCCTTTAGGTTTTCTCATTATTGGGCCAGTCATGAATATTGCTTCTGATGCTTTAGGGAAAGGACTTCTCGCCTTGCAAGGTTTCAGTCCAATTATCTTTGGACTTGTGTTAGGCTTTACGTGGCAAATTTTGGTTATGTTTGGCTTGCACTGGGCGCTTATTCCTTTTGCCATCATTTCTTTAGCACAAGGTGAACCAACTGCATTACTTATTCCGGCAGCAGGTGCTTCATTTGCTCAGACTGGTGCAGTGGGAGCAGTAATGGTAAAAACAAAAGATAAACGATTACGTGAGTTAGCAATCCCTGCTTTCATTTCAGGATGGTTTGGCGTAACAGAGCCAGCAATCTACGGGCTAACACTTCCAAAGAAACGTCCTTTCTGGGCTTCATGTGTGGTAAGTGGTATTATTGGTGCATTTGCTATGGGAATGGGTATTAAAGGATACACAATGGGCGGCTTAGGTGTCTTTAGTTTCACAACAAATATCAGTTTAGATGGTGATATTTCGGGAGCAGTTAAGATGATTATTTTAGCAATCATTGCTGTAATCGCAGGTTTTGCCTTGACATGGATTCTTGGTTTTGAAGATGAAAACTCAGAGGAAGAACAACCAAAAGAAACAACAAATAATCAAACTCGTGTATCACAAGCAGTAGGCGAAGAACATATTGCGACTCCTTTAGAAGGCAAAGTCCTTCCATTATCTGAAGCGAATGATGCAGCTTTTGCTGCGGGTGTGATGGGCAAAGGAGCAGTAATTGAGCCAACACTTGGTGAAGTTTATGCCCCATTTGATGGACAAGTGATGACTGTTTTCCCTACAAAACACGCTATTGGTTTAATTTCAGAGCAAGGAACAGAACTCCTTATACATGTTGGCATTGATACCGTGCAGTTAGAAGGAAAATATTTTGAATCCTTTGTTTCACAGGGACAAAAGATTCAAAAAGGCGATTTATTGTTGAAGTTTGATATGGAAGCTATTGAAGCTGCAGGTTTCAGTACACAAGTGCCGATTATTATAACTAATAGCAGTGATTTTTCAGATATTGTAATAACTGACAAGACAGTTATTCATAAAGCAGAAGAGTTATTAACTGGTCTTGTAAAAACAGCTGATGGTTTGGTCGTTCAGCCGGTATAAAAAAGGAGAGAGAAATGAGATTTAAAAAAGACTTTTTATGGGGTGGAGCTATCGCGGCCAATCAAGCAGAAGGTGCTTATAATGTTGGTGGTAAAGGACTGTCTGTAGCTGATATGAAAACAGTAGGTGGAAAAAATAAGGAACGTCATTTTACACCAGTGCTTGACGAGGAGACATATTACCCTTCACATCGCGCGATTGATTTCTATCATAATTACAAAGAAGACATTGCTTTATTTGCAGAAATGGGCTTTAAAACATTTAGACTGAGTATAAACTGGTCGCGCATTTTCCCTCAGGGAGACGAAACGCAACCTAATGAAGAAGGTTTACTCTTTTATGATCGCGTATTTGATGAATGTTTGAAACATGGCATTGAACCGTTGGTTACACTCAGTCACTTTGAAATTCCCTTGGGATTGATGGAAAAATATGATGGCTTTTTAAGCCGGGAAACCATTGATTTCTATGTGAATTATGCCAAAGTATGTTTTGAGCGCTACAAAGATAAAGTGAAATACTGGATCACTTTTAACGAACTAAATTTTGGTACAATGCCACACGGTGAACTTACAGTTTTAGGCCTTCATCCACATGGTGATTTTGCGCTCAATGCGATTCCAGAAGATGAGCATAAAAGATTTCAAGCCTTACACCATACTTTTATTGCCAGTGCAAAGGCGGTCATTGAGGGCCATAAGATTAATCCAGAGTTTAAGATTGGCTGTATGATTGCTCATTTGACTATGTACCCTCTTACACCAAACCCAGAAGATATCTTGCAAACCAAAGAATACGACCTGCTTGTGAATAAGTTTGTCGGTGATGTCCAAGTTAAAGGGAAATATCCAGCGCTTATCGAAAAATACTTTCAAAATAAAAAAATTGAAATCCAAAAAGAAGAAGGTGATGATGCGCTGCTCCAAGAAGGAAGAGTAGATATGTACACTTTCAGTTACTATATGACACTTTGCGTAACGACTCAAGAAGGGGCAGAGCCTTCGATGGGGAACTTGATGGGAGGTGCAGCAAATCCTTACTTGGAAGCCAGTGAATATGGCTGGCAGATTGATGCGACAGGGTTAGAATATACCTTAATGGATTTGTATGACCGCTATGAAGTCCCGCTCTTTGTTGTGGAAAACGGTTTAGGTATGGAAGACAAAGTCGAAGCAGATGGTACAATAAATGATGATTATCGTATCGATTATTTCCAAAAACATATCAAGGCGATGAGCCGTGCAATTGATAAAGGTGTGGATCTCCTGGGTTATACACCTTGGGGCTGTATTGATTTGGTTTCAGCAGGAACTGGGGAAATGCGGAAACGTTATGGTTTTATCTATGTAGATATGGACAATGACGGTAAAGGAACATTAAAACGTTCAAAGAAAAAATCCTTTGACTGGTACAAAGAAGTAATTGCCTCAAATGGCGAAACGATTTTAGGAGAAAAATAAAATGACATTTAAAAAAGACTTTTTATGGGGCGGTGCCACAGCTGCTAATCAATTGGAAGGTGCCTTTGATGTGTATGGAAAAGGACTTTCGGTCGCAGATGCGATGCCAGGTGGAAAAGAACGCTTAGGAATTCTCAATTCACCAGACTTTGACTGGACCATTGATGAAGACAAATATGTTTATCCTAACCACAAAGGGATTGATCATTACCATCATTTTAAAGAAGATATCGCCTTGTTCGCCGAGATGGGTTTTAAAGCTTATCGCTTTTCTGTAGCTTGGTCCCGCATCTTTCCGAAGGGAAACGAAAGTGAACCTAATGAAGCCGGTCTTAAATTCTACGACCAATTGATTGACGAATGTTTGAAATACAATATCGAACCTGTAGTCACAATTTCTCACTATGAAATGCCACTTCATCTTGCTAAAGAATATGGTGGATGGAAAAATCGGGAATTGATTGAGTTCTATGTTCGTTATGCCAAAGTTTTGTTGGAGCGTTATCAAGACAAAGTGAAATACTGGATGACTTTCAATGAAATTAACTCTGCAACTTTCTTTGCGGCTCTGGGTCAAGGTTTAGTACCTTCAAATGGTGGAGATGATAAAAAGAATGTCTTCCAAGCTTGGCATAATCAATTTGTTGCAAGTGCATTAACTGTAGAATTTGGACATGCCTTGAACAAAGATTTACACATCGGTTGTATGAGCATTTATTCGACAACTTATGCTTTTGATGCCAATCCAATCAATCAGATAGCTGCTCAACAAAGTATTCAAGAATTCAATTACTTCTGTAATGATGTTCAAGTGCGAGGGGAGTATCCTGTCTTTACACATCGACTTCATAAAAAATATGGAATTAAAAAAGAAGACTTAGAGATAACGAAAGAAGATTTGGAAACTTTGAAAAAAGGAACAGTCGATTACATCGGTTTTAGTTACTATATGTCAACTGTAGAATCGAAAACCCAAGAAGGAGTTGAAGCAAGTGGAAATATGGTACTCGGGGGTGTAAAAAATCCGTTTCTTAAAGAAAGTGAATGGGGTTGGGCCGTTGACCCTGATGGATTACGTTATGCCTTAAATGATCTTTATGGACGATATCAGGTTCCACTCTTTATAGTAGAAAATGGCTTAGGAGCTATTGATAAAGTTGAAGCTGACGGCAGCATTCAAGATGATTACCGTATCGATTATTTACGCAGACACATTATCGCCATGGAAGAAGCAGTCGAAGATGGTGTTGATTTGATGGGGTATACACCTTGGGGCTGTATTGACCTTGTTTCTGCCTCAACCGGGGAAATGAGCAAACGTTATGGTTTCATTTATGTGGATTTGGATGATGAAATTCATGGTACAGGAAAACGTTCGAAGAAAAAATCATTTGACTGGTATAAAGAAGTCATTGCATCAAACGGTCAAAGACTTTGAAATAAAAAACCACTTTAAGTGGTTTTTTATTGAGAGATTTATTAACAGGAGGTTTTCAAGCATCCTCTAGAAAATGACGGACAATCTGACTGAAATTTGTGGGACGAAAATAGAAACTCAGATGGCTTCCCCAAGGGATAATAAAAAACTGACTGTTAGGAATATGCTTTGCAATATCATGAGCATGGGCAGTTTTAACCACATCAAACTGGCCATTGATGACAAGTGTGGGAGCAGTGATATTCTCTAGTTCATCCATATTTTGAAGCACATCTTCTAAAAGAAGTTGCAAAGCAGGTGAAGGTCTACGCAGTAAATGTGCACAAATGTTGAGTGATTTTACTGTGAAGCGTACCAAGCTATAAAGTCCAGCATAGGTGGAATTGCCAGCGTTAAGGATTAAGCGATGTATGCGCGTAGGGTACTTGCTGGCTAGAAGCATTGCAATATTTGCGCCATCGCTGAAACCAAGCAGATTGATAGACTGAAGATCTTCAGCTTGCATCACTTCAAGTACATCCTCCATTAAACGATTAAAACTAAGTTTTTTTCCGCTAAAAAGACTTTTTCCATGACCGCGTGTATCGATTGAAATGCAAGTATAATCACCTTTTAGCCTTTTGATAAGTGGCTTAAAGATATTACTATTTTGTGAGTTGCCGTGTAACAGTAAAAGTGTAGGTCCTTTACCTTCAACTTTATAGTAAATTTTCACCTTATCACTTGTAATAATATATTTTTCCATGATTTTGTCCTTGATGTTAGTATAGCAGATTAGCTTGGGAAATGGGGCTTGTAAAATAAATGAAATAACTGTAAAATAATCGCTCATATTGGTTGAGTGAAATAATAATTTTTGTTAGAATAAAGTGACCAATCGTTTTATTAAAAAAAGATTATAAAACCAAGATTTTTTGATTGACTTGAGAAGATAAAATTAACAATGGCTGAAAAAAAATATAAACATATGAAGGTAAAGGAGCGTAAAGCTCTACCAAAGGTCACTCTAAGTGCAGCGGCAGTATTAGGCGTCGCTGCTTTTGGTGCGAATGCTCATGCGGATAGTACAACAACTGCTTCATCAGATTTCAAAGTGGTAACGAATGTAGATACTGTGACTCAGAACTCAGAGGTAAACAAGATTGAAGCTGGGGATGATGGGCAGTTGAGCAGTAGTAATTCAGAAAACTCAACGGATTCAACAAATCCAACGGACCCGGTTGATCCAACGGATCCAGTAGATCCAACAGACCCGGTTGACCCAACGGACCCAGTAGATCCAACAAACCCGGTTGACCCAACGGATCCAGTAGATCCAACAGACCCAGTTGACCCAACAGATCCTGGTAAACCTGTGAACCCTGAGAAACCAAAACCAGAAAAGCCGAAACCATCTAAGCCAAAGCCTTCTAAACCAAAACCATCAACGCCAAAACCTAGCACTCCGGCACCGGCGCCTACACCAGCTCCATCTGCACCTAACTATAATTATGTGGCACCCGTTTATTCTGGAGCAAATTATACAGCACAGGATGCGGTAACGACTTATAAACAGGCAAGTACAGATGGCGATTTGAAATTCAATAAAACAAATATTGCAGTACCACCATTGACGAAAATTAACAACACAACTGTTGAAGATTTTATCAAAAGTATTGCTCCTCGAATTTCACAACTTGCAGGACAAAATAATCTCTATGCTTCTTTAATTATTGCCCAAGCTATTTTGGAGTCAGGCTACGGACATAGTAATGTCGCATCTATCTACCATAATTTGTTTAACATTATTGGTGCATTTAATGGGCAGTCCGTAACAATATCTTCGGGAACTTATCGGGCCTATGATAATTTTGACCAATCCCTTGTAGATTACATCAACTTGATGTTGCATGGGACAACTTGGAATAGCAAGATTTATGCTGGAAGCTGGAAGGTCAATAGTGACAGTGTTGAGGATGCAGCACGTTCATTGCAAGGAATCTTTGCTACGGATCCGGAGTATGCCGCTAAGCTCATTCAAATTATTAAAGAATACAACTTGACTCAGTATGACGATATTGAAAACTTGTCAGATGAGTTTAAAAATCTCGATGCTCCTGCAAGTCCATTATTGGAAAAAATGCCGACTGACTTGAAATTCCCAGAATATGATGGCAAACAATATCCAGGTGCCTCAAGCTATGCTTGGGGAAATTGTACACAATATGTGTATAACCGTATCTTCCAATTGGGTGGAAAAATTGGCCAATTCATGGGTAATGGTGGCGTTTGGGGTTCAAACGGTGCCGCACAAGGTTATTACACAACGACTATTCCACAAGTGGGTTATGCGGTAAGTTTCCCACCGGGTGTAGCTGGAGCTTCTGCTGAGTATGGTCACGTTGCTTTTGTGGAAAAAGTAAATAAGGATGGTTCAATCCTTGTTTCCGAAATGAATGTTAAAGGACTCAATGTTGTGGATTATCGTACGATATCTGCAAGCGATGCAAGTTTATCCACATATATTCAACCTAAAAAATAAAAAAACGGTTCGTAAGAGCCTTTTTTTGTTCTTTTTAAAAAAAGTTAAAGAAAAAAATCAGTCCAAAGACTGAGATTATCCACAATAAAGTATGGGATAATTTAAATATAGAGATTGACAGATCTCAGTTCTATAACAGGAGGAACAAAAATGAATAAAAAAGATAGAATTATGGACTTGATGCGTCGGGGAATTATCACCGAAGATGAAGCTTTGGAATTGCTTGATAAATCAAATCCTATGGCTGAAGAAGGCCAAAGCGAAAATAAAGAAAAATTTAATTATACAGATACAGAAGGATTTGTTAACCACGAGGTTGACTTTATGGACTCCTTCAAAGGTATCATGGACCAAATCGTGTCAAAAGGAAAAGTAGTATTTAAAGATGCTTCGAAAGCAATCGATGACAATATCGACTTCTCTAAAGGCTTTCCGAAAGTAAAATCAACAGTAAAAACTGTGGAAAAAGATATTGACGGCGACTTTCATTCCGTTAATTTAGACATTAAGGCAGGTAAAATTTCCGTTTATCCTGGTGAAAATGCTCATGTAAAAGCTGAATACAGAATTTACGGTGCAGTGGATCAAGAAAAAATTGATGAATATCTGGCTGAAAAAACAAAACTCGAAGTTAACGACGGCGTTTTAGAGATTACGACATCTGATAGCTTGCGTACAGCTGTTAATTTGGAACTTTACTTACCTGAAAAAGTGTATGAAACTTTTGATTTCAAGTTTGCACATGGGGATATTAAAGTAGAAAAAATAGCAGTGGATAACTTAGAGATTGATCAAGTCAATGGTGAAGTTGAACTTGTGGAAACAACCAACAAAGACATTAACGTAACTATTAAAAATGGTGAAATTAAAGTTTTAGATGGTTCAACAAATGTTTTGAAGTTGAATTCAGTCAATGGTAACATTCGAGTTACATCAGCTTTTGAAGATGGAGATGTCAACTTGGTTAATGGGAATATTCTCTTGACACAAAACCAAGATACACCAAGAAAATTAATGGTGAAAAATGTCAATGGTGATGTGAAACTTTCTGTACCAGAATATCTCGGTCTTGTTGGACATGTGCGTACAGTCTTTGGTGGCTATAAAACACGTTTGAACTTGGATAATCCTTTTGAAGCAAGTCGTAACGGTGCGGCAGTCGTTCGTACTGGTCCAGATACTTTAACCTTTGAACTCGAAACAAAATCAGGAACAATCTGGCTTAAAGATATTGACTAAGCAGAAATCCTTCCAAACTTTTTAGAAAGGAAAACATATGTCTAAAAGACAACTTACAAAATCATCGAGTAACCGTATGCTGACGGGGACCATAGCTGGCGTAGGCGAGTATTTTGGCTTAAGTCGTGATATAATTACACTAATGCGTATTTTGTATGTGTTCTTCGCTTTAGGAAGTTTTGGAACACTTGCACTTGTATATATCGTAGCGAGTTGGCTAATACCTAGCCCTCATTAATCATTCGAAGGACAGCTTCTAGAAAGGAAAGAAAATGTCTCAAAAACAATTAACAAAATCACCAAACAATCGAATGTTGACGGGTACGATTGCAGGTATCTGTGAATACTTTGGTTGGAGCCCTGATATCATTACTTTTGTACGGATCTTGTATGTCCTCTTAGCTTTCGGAAGTTGGGGAAGTCTTATTCCTGTATACTTTATTGCCAGTTGGATTATTCCAAGTGCTGGAAGTAATGCTGGGAGACAAAACTACCGCAGAACAAATGAAGAAAACTGGTCAAGCTATGCGGACCGTTGGCAAAGCAAATCTTCATCTCACTCATCTGGCCGTAAGATGAAAGAGGCTGAACCAGTTGAAGATGAGAAAAAAGATGACTGGTCAGATTTTTAAAAAATAATAATTCCGAATTTCCTAAACTCCTAATAATATAAATGAAAAAATTAAAACTGGACGTCCATCACGTCCAGTTTTTTAGCGAGATTTCACCGCTTGAGAGAGTTTTTATCTGACCATCTTCAAGGTGAACAATGAGTTGACCAGATGGTGTTAAGTCTACTGCGGTACCTCTATATAAGACTTTATTTTCCTCAAATTCTACTGTTTTCCCAAGAATGAAGGAATGAGTTTTATAAATTTCAAAGAAGTCTCTTTTAGAGAGCTGATGAAATTCTGACCAGATTTTGGCAACAAGCTCAGAGCGTGTTATTGTAGGAGTTTCTGTAAATAATGAGCTGGCTTTGTGAGCGATTGCTTCAGGAAATGTTGAAATATGAAAATTTATTCCGATGCCCAAGGCGACCTGCAAACTCGTATCTGGTTGGACTTGGGCCTCTGCGAGAATTCCTACAATTTTTTTATGATTGAGATAAATATCGTTAACCCATTTAATATCTACTTTCTTTGTGGTCAGTGTTTCAATTGCTGAAACGACAGCTGCAGCGGCAAGCAGTGTGTAATTAGGCAGAGTTCCCAAAGATCCGACAGGCTTTAAGAGGAGTGTCATATAGATACCTCCTTCAGGGCTGGCATAATATTCCCGCCCAAAACGGCCATAAATACCTGATTGTTTTTCAGACATATATAAAGTGTTGGCTTGACCATCAGCTTTAGCATCCAACTGTGTGGAGATGGATTCATCAAGGATTTTAACGTCGTTTAACCAAGGATTAGCATCTAAAATAATTTTTTTATCTAAAGGATCTTTCATTTAGGCAAAGTATATCAAAAATTCTCTTTTTGTGCTAAAATAAAGGAGTTACAATTTCCGATGGCGGGAGAAGACTCTCCAAGTGAGCAATCACTACCATTAAGCCTGTAACCGAAAAATACTTAAGAAGTAGGGGAAATAAAGAATGTCAGAAAAACGTCTATTCACATCAGAATCAGTTTCAGAAGGACATCCAGATAAGGTCGCTGACCAAATCTCGGATGCTATCCTTGATGCCATTGTGGCACAAGACCCAGATGCACACGTAGCCTGTGAAACAGTAGTTTACACAGGTACAGTTAATGTATTTGGGGAGATATCAACATCAGCTTATGTTGATATTGCTGGAGTGGTTCGTGAGACAATCAAAAATATTGGCTATACAGACAGTGAAAATGGATTTGACTACAAATCAGTCGGTGTCCATGTTTCACTTGTAGAGCAGTCACCAGATATTGCCCAAGGGGTAAACGAAGCAGAAGAAGTTCGTGGTAAAGATGGAAAAATCATTGATCCACTTGATCTTATCGGTGCTGGTGACCAAGGGATGATGTTTGGTTATGCAACCAACGAAACAGAAGAATATATGCCACTTGCGATTTCACTTAGCCATAAACTAGTGAAAAAATTATCAGACTTACGTAAGTCAGGTGATATCAGCTACCTTCGTCCAGATGCAAAATCACAAGTTACAGTAGAATATGATGAAGCAGGACAAGTTAAGCGTGTAGATACAGTGGTTATTTCAACACAACACGCAGCTGAAGCTACTAATGAAGAAATTCGCCGAGATGTCATTGAAAAAGTAATCAAGGAAGTTATTCCGGAAAATCTTCTTGATGATGAAACAAAATACTTTATTAATCCAACAGGTCGCTTTGTTATTGGTGGACCTCAAGGAGATTCTGGTTTGACTGGCCGTAAAATAATCGTAGACACTTATGGTGGGTACGCACCTCATGGTGGTGGTGCTTTCTCAGGTAAAGATGCCACAAAAGTTGACCGTTCAGCTTCATACGCAGCACGTTATGTTGCCAAAAATATTGTTGCTGCCGGTTTGGCAGATAAAGCTCAAGTCCAATTGTCTTATGCGATTGGTGTAGCTACACCAACCTCTGTAAATATTGAAACCTTTGGTACTGGAAAAGTTTCTGACGACATCTTATTGGCAGCTATCCGTCAAAACTTTGATTTGCGTCCGGCTGGTATCATCGAAATGCTAGATTTGCTCCGCCCAATTTATGGACAAACAGCCGCTTATGGTCATTTTGGTCGTACAGACATTGATCTTCCATGGGAACGTTTAGACAAGGTTGAAACACTTAAAGAATTGCTTTAAACAACAAAACTGTGTTATTATGCACAGTTTTTTTATTTTATAAAAATGCTATAAAGGACGTTATTACGCTATTGCTTTACTGGTTTTACTAATCATAATCTTTCATCTTTCGCTCTGCAGGATATCATGCTTTTAAAATCAAAATGTTAAAAAGTTGAAAGCGGTAAAATACTTAATTGAAACATATCCTAAAAAATGGTAAAATATAGGGAGTGTTTCTCTGCAAACACACATGAATTATAATCAAGCTATCTGCCTTATTGAATCGCGATAAGGCAGGTATGAATAAAAGGAGACAAATGAACGTCATATCACTCGTTCTGCTTGTCTTGTTGATTGTATTGGTTATTGCCTTTATTTTTTATGCCCAAAATATTAAGAAAAACAAGCAAGATGCTGAGAGTCTTTTTATGCAGGCAGAAAACAAGGCAAATGAGATAACGGCAAATGCACAGCGTGATGCTGCTCTTGTAAGAAAAGAAGCGGAAATCCTGAGGGACGAAGCAGAAGCATTCAAGAAAGAAGCGCGCTTTAATCTTCGCGAAGAAGAACAAAAGCAACGCCGTGAAATCGAAGATGAATTTAAGCAAGATCGTAAGGAGTTAAAAGAAACTGAACAACGCCTAAAACAACGTGAAGAAGTTCTAGACCGTAAGGATGATAAACTTACAAATAAAGAACGTAGCTTAGACTCTAAAGAGGAAGCGCTCTCTAAAAAAACTGATACACTCAATAAACGTGAGCAAGAACTTTTAGAAATTGAAGAAAAGAAACAAGAAGAATTAGAACGTATCGCTGCTTTAACAAAAGATGAAGCGAAAGAAATCATTCTTAGTGAAACCCGTGATGGTTTAACCAAAGAAATGGCACAGCTGATACGTTCAAGTGAAGAAAAAGCACATGCTGAAGCTGATAAACGTGCGAAAAACATTGTTTCACTTGCAATCCAACGTGTCTCTAGTGATTCGGTGGCTGAACAAACGGTATCAGTAGTTACTTTACCAGATGATGGCATGAAGGGACGGATTATCGGACGTGAAGGTCGGAATATCCGCACCTTTGAAGCCTTGACGGGTATCGACGTAATTATTGATGATACTCCAGAAGCTGTTGTATTATCTGGCTTTGATCCGATTAGACGTGAGATTGCACGAATGACCTTGGAGCAACTGGTTCAAGATGGTCGTATTCACCCTGCACGTATTGAGGAACTTGTTGAGAAAAATCGCAAAGCATTGGATCACAAGATGCGCGAGTATGGCGAACAAGCTGCCTTTGAAGTGGGAGCACATAACCTCCATCCAGATTTAATGAAAATCATGGGTCGCTTGCATTTCCGTACTTCTTATGGTCAAAATGTTCTTGACCATTCAGTTGAGGTGGCAAATGTTGCTGGAAACCTTGCTGGAGAGATGGGCGAAAATGTGAGTCTTGCAAAACGTGCCGGCTTCTTACATGATATCGGTAAAGCTCTGGATCATGAAGTTGAAGGTAGCCACGTCGAGATTGGTACAGAACTTGCACGTAAGTACAAGGAAAATCCAATCGTTATTAATACTATTGCGAGTCACCATGGAGATACAGAACCAAACAGTAATATTGCTACTTTGGTTGCTGCAGCTGATGCTTTAAGTGCAGCGCGTCCTGGGGCACGTCGTGAGTCGATTGAAAATTATATTAAACGACTGCGTGATTTGGAAAATATCTCAACAAGTTTTGACGGTGTTGAAAGTGCCTTTGCATTACAGGCAGGACGCGAAGTTCGTGTCATGGTTAAGCCAGAAAAGCTTACAGATGATCAAATCGTAATTCTTGCACGAGATGTGAAAAATCGTATTGAAGACGAGATGGATTATCCAGGAAATATTAAAGTTACAGTTATTCGTGAAACACGAGCTATTGACTATGCAAAATAAAAAGTACTCCCAGCAGTGCTTTTTATTTTGAGGAAGAATAAAAAAGTTATGTTACAATTAAATTAATTAAAGTTACTTTGTATTACGCGAAGTGGATATATAAGCCCAACTTTGCTAGAATAGATTGTAAACAATAAGTGAGGTTAAAAAGATGCCCGAACGTGGTTTATTAATTGTCTTTTCTGGTCCTTCGGGAGTAGGAAAAGGTACTGTCCGTGCGAAAATTTTTGAAAATGAAAATAACTTTGATTACTCTGTATCAATGACAACACGTGCACAACGCCCTGGTGAAGTAGATGGAAAAGATTATTATTTCCGCACACGTGAAGAGTTTGAAGAAATGATACGTAAAGGTGAGATGTTAGAGTATGCTGAATATGTCGGCAATTACTACGGTACACCTTTAACCTATGTCAATCAAACTTTAGATGAAGGTAAGGATGTATTTCTTGAAATCGAAGTGCAAGGAGCCTTGCAAGTTAAGGAGAAAGTACCAGATGGTGTATTTGTCTTCTTGACGCCCCCGGATTTGGAGGAGCTACGTGGTCGACTTGTTGGCCGTGGTACTGATAGTGCAGAAGTAATCAATAACCGGATGATGAAAGCAAAAGAAGAAATTCGCTTGATGAGTGAATACGACTATGCTGTTGTCAATGATAAGGTTGAACTTGCTGCAGAACGTGTCATCAAGATTATTGAGGCAGAACATTATCGTGTCGATCGTGTAATGGAGCGTTATGCACATATGATTGAGAAGTTAGACGAAGACGGTAAAAATTAAAAACAAGAGGCTTGAGATTTTAGCTGAAAGACGCTTAGGTTGTTTTAAATAAGAAGAACCCATTGGTGACTGAGATCCAATGAAACAGCGTACAGAAAAGAAAAGAGGAAACTGATATGATGTTAGAACCTTCAATTGACAAATTACTCCAACACGTGGATTCAAAATATTCACTCGTTGTTTTGGAAGCCAAACGTGCTCATGAATTGCGTGATGGCGAACGTCCTACAATGGAATTTAAATCTGTTAAACGTACATTACAAGCCTTGGAAGAAATCGCGGCAGGAACAGTAACGATTCACCCTTCGCCAGATGCTAAACGTGAAACATTGAAAGAAAAACGTGAATTAGAACGTCTTCAACAAAAAATGGCTGAAAAACTTATCCGCGAACAAATCGCGAAAGAAGAAGCCGAAGAAGAAGCAAAACAAAAAGGTAATCGTGCAGCTAAAGCAGCTGCAGCTGCAGCTGAATAAGAAATGGTACCAGCTTTCAAAGATTTATTTTATATAGAAAATCTTTGGAAGTTTTTCTTTATCCCAAATTCAGAGTTGACATTCGGTTAACTCTTTTTGCTATAATTAAATTATTATATTTAGATACAGAAAAAGTAAGCAGAGGAGAAAAATGTTCAAAAAAATAGCACGAATTATTGTAGATGTTCCTCTGATGCAGACAGACAAACCGTTCTCCTATGCTATTCCTACAGAATTGCAAGAGATGATTGAGCCAGGAATGCGCGTTCATGTTCCCTTTGGTAAAGGCAATCGGCTAGTTCAAGGAATTATTATTGAAAGTGTAGATGAGGAAGAAGAGGGACTCAAAGAAATAGCGGAATTGCTCGACTTAGAGCCTGTCTTGACAAAGGAACAACTCTGCTTGGCAGATGAAATGCGCCATACTGTCTTTTCTTACAAAATTTCTTGCCTTAAAGCCATGTTGCCTAATTTATTGAATTCAAGCTATGATAAGATTTTGACTAATCAAGAAGGCATTCAAACCAAATGGAGCGCGCTTAGTGAAAGTCAAAAAGTCCGAGCATTAAAAGATGTCAAGTCAGGAAAGTTATCCGTTAGCTACTCTGCAAAATCAAAAGAAAATAAGAAAACAGAAAAGTATTTAAAGGCTAATGCTAAATTGGCTACCTTTGAGATTGGCAAAGCGGCCAAAAAAAGAGCAGAATTGAAAGATTATCTTTTAAACCAAGAAGCAAGTGTGCGTCAAAAAGACTTACCATTTTCTTCGGCTATCATCAAGTATTTTATAGAAAATGAACTTGTTGAAGTGACTGAAAAAGAGATTTCAAGGACAGCGGCTGTTTTTGAAGCTGTCGTTCCTGATAAAGCAAAAGTTTTGAATAATGAGCAGCAACTTGCCTTTGAGGCAATTGTTTCTTCTGCAGAAAAGCCCTTTTTACTGGAGGGAATTACAGGATCAGGAAAGACAGAAATTTATTTACAGGTTATTGAACATTTTTTGGAAAAGGGACAAACTGCAATTATGCTGGTGCCTGAGATTTCTCTAACACCACAAATGTCTAATCGTTTTATTGCGCGCTTTGGGGGAAAAGTTGCGATTATGCATTCGGGACTTTCGGATGGTGAAAAATATGACGAATGGCGTAAGATAAAGGAAGGACGAGCTCAGGTTGTTGTGGGGGCGCGTTCCGCTATCTTCGCACCTTTAGAAAATATTGGGGTTATTATTATTGATGAGGAGCATGAAACAAGCTACAAGCAAGATTCAAGCCCACGTTACCATGCCAGAGATATTGCCTTATTACGTGCACAATATCATCATGCACGGTTAGTTCTCGGTTCAGCGACCCCTAGTCTCGAAAGCCGAGCACGTGCTCAGCGAAATGTTTATCATTTATTGACACTCACACATCGAGCTAATGACCAAGCTTTCCTACCTGAAGTTCAAATCGTAGATATGCGTAATAACCTTAGTGACAAGTCGGCCAATTTCTCAGATATTTTACTACAAAAAATTCGCGAAAAAATTGAGCGAAATGAACAAGTAATCTTGATGCTTAACCGTCGGGGTTATAGTTCTTTTGTGATGTGTAGAGATTGTGGTTTTGTTGTTGAATGCCCGAACTGTGATATTTCTTTGACCCTTCATATGGATACGAAAACTTTGAATTGCCATTATTGTGGTCATCAAGAGGGGATTCCACAAGCGTGTCCGAGCTGTCAAAGTCGAAAAATACGGTATTATGGCTCAGGTACGCAGAAGGTTCAAGAAGAATTAGAAAAACTTCTACCAGAAATCCGCATTTTACGTATGGATGTAGATACAACAAAAACAAAAAATGCCCATGAGAAAATTTTAAATAAGTTTGGTCATCATGAGGCAGATGTACTTTTAGGAACACAAATGATAGCGAAGGGACTGGATTTTCCTAATGTGACACTGGTCGGTGTGATTAATGCGGACACTGGTTTAAATCTCCCCGATTTTCGGGCAAGTGAGCGCAGTTTTCAGCTGCTCATGCAAGTTGCAGGACGTGCTGGGCGTGCGGATAAAAAAGGTGAAGTTATCATCCAAACATTTAATCCAGGTCACTATGCGGTTAAACTTGTTGCTGATCAAGATTATGAAGCCTTCTACCGTCAAGAGATGTATTACCGGCAACAACTTTCTTATCCGCCCTATTATTTTACGGTTCAGATCTTAGTTAGTCATAAGGATGAGGATACAGTTGCAAAAAAAGCTTATGAGATAGCAAGCATAATTAAGGTCAGTTTATCAGAGAAGGCTAAAATATTAGGACCAACTCCAAAACCTATTGCACGAACACATAATCTTTATCATTATCAGATACTGGTGAAGTATCGTTTTGAGGAGCAACTGGAAGAAGTCTTAAATCAGGTCCTTGATTTAACACAAAAACGTGAAAATAAAGATGTTAGAGTTCTTATCGATAGTGAACCCCAAAGTTTTGTATAAAAATGACAAGCTACTTGTCGTTTTTTTTGTGGAACATTGTCTGAATTTTATCAGGTTTTCATTGCTTACATTTTTAAAGTTAGCACTATATGTTGTGTTGTGTTATAATTAAAAATGCCTTTAACCACTACATGTTGTGTTTGTGCGTTGGGGCGATTTTGAACAAAAAAAGTGTGTTCATGAGCTCAATGAACCTTTTCAAATAGTATTCTGGGAGTAAGAATACAAAAAGTTAGGAAGGAAAAAATGGCAGTGTTAGTATTAGCTGGAACAATTGGAGCTGGCAAAAGTTCACTTACAGAGATGTTAGCAGAAGAGCTGGGAACAGAGGCGTTCTATGAGAGTGTAGATGATAATGAGGTTTTGCCTCTCTTTTATCAAGATCCACAAAAATATGCCTTCTTGTTGCAAATCTATTTTTTAAATAAGAGATTTGACTCGATTAAAAGAGCACTTTCGCATAACAATAACGTGCTTGATCGTTCAATTTATGAGGACAGTTTGCTTTTTCACCTGAATGCAGATTTGGGACGAGCAACAGAGATTGAAGTAGAGGTTTATGATGCTTTACTGGAAAATATGTTAGAGGAAATCAATACGCTAACTTTTAAAAAGCGCCCTGATTTATTGATTCATGTAAGTGTATCTTTTGAAAAAATGTTGGAACGTATCCAAAAAAGAGGACGCGAATTTGAACAATTGGAATACGATAGTTCATTGTATGGCTATTATCAAGAGTTAAACAAGCGTTACGAAAAATGGTTTGAGGATTTTGATATTTGTCCTAAAATTCAGATTGACGGCGATAAGTATGATTTTGTTGAGGATGAAGAAGCAAAATTGTTTGTCCTTGAACAAATTAAAGATAAACTCGCAGAAATTGAGAAGGAGAACAACAAATGAATCTGACTGTTTTCTTATCGGCTCGTGATGGGAAAAATCCGACACATTTATTACGTAGCAAGAAACTCGGTGAAGCGATAACGCGTTGTGGACATACCTTAGTTTATGGAGGTTCCCAAGAAGGATGTATGGGTGCTGTATCAGATGCGGTGCTAGAGAATAAAGGACAAGTTATTGCTGTTTACCCGGATGGGGTTTTGCCTTTAGAACCACCTCGCCAAAATGCAACAGAGCTCTATCTGGCCAAAAATATGGATGAACGCAAGCGCAAGTTGATTGATCTGGGCGAAGCTTTTATTATTTTGCCTGGAGGATTTGGGACAATGGAAGAAGTTTTTCAACTCTTGACAGAAATGAGTATTGGGCAAACAGCAATTCGCCCAGTTATTTTCATTGATAAAGACTTTTATCTTCCTTTATTTAATATGATTCAACAACAAACCCAAGAAGAAATGTTATCTTTAGAAGTTTTAGAAGCCGTTCATCTTGTTGAAACAACCGAACAAGCAATGGAGTTATTAGGAGATTTAAATTATGAACAAGCCATTTGAACAGGCAGTAAAAGTATATCTTGCAGCACCCTTTTTCAGCGAGAGTCAAATTCAAAAAGTGAAAAAATTAGAAGCAGCACTTGCAAGTAATGAAACAGTAGCGTCTTATTTTAGTCCGATGCGTTGCCAACGTCCAGAAGGATTAGCAGAGGATATTGAGCCATTTACACCAGTGTGGGCAAAAGCTACGATGGAAAACGATGTTAAAGAAGTTGAAGCTGCTGATGTGATTGTTGCCATCTTGGATTATGATGGCCAGGATACTGATTCGGGCACTGCATGGGAATTAGGCTATGCGATTGCGAAAGGCAAACCGACTTTCTTAGTACGTTTTGAGGAAGATGTACCGGGAAATATTATGCTCACAGAGCGAAATACCGCCTTCTTTACCGAAGCTGAGCAAGTAGAAACATATGATTTTATGGAAGCTCAAACTATACCTTATACCGGCAAATATATATAGTTATTATTTATTTTTTATTCATTTCGGGGCGAACAAATAACAAAAAGAGAGGTATTGATTTTCTCTCTTTTTTCTTTTTTATCGTAAAGAAGAGTTATGCTGAGTTGAAAGCCTATAATTAAGGGTATGAAAAGGAATAGGGAGTAAGAAAATGTTATAATAAAGGGCACACATTTTTTATAGGATAAGAAAAAATTTTTTATGAAAAATAAAAGAGGAGGATAAAGAGCACGAGTAACCTGTTCAAGGAAATTATCATGAACTTGAAATATTAAGAAAAAGGTTTAGACAACGTGTTAAAATAATACTATGACAAAAACGAAAATCATATTTATGGGGACACCTCAGTTTTCTCAAACGGTTTTGCAAGGATTAATTGATAGCCAACGTTATGATATTTTAGCTGTGGTGACGCAACCAGATCGTAAGGTGGGACGTAAGCAAGAACTTCGACAAACACCTGTAAAAGAGTTAGCATTGAAAGCTAACTTGAAAATTTTACAACCAGAGAAATTATCTGGTTCACCTGAAATGGAAGAATTGTTAGCCTTTGGCGCTCAAGGTGCAGGTATTGTAACGGCAGCCTTCGGACAATTTTTGCCGGGGAAATTGCTTGATGCAATGGCTTTTGCGGTAAATGTTCACGCGTCTTTATTGCCTAAATACCGTGGCGGAGCACCTATTCATTATGCAATTATGAATGGCGAAAAAGAAGCAGGCGTGACCATTATGGAGATGGTTAGAAAAATGGATGCAGGCGATATGGTTGCAAAAGCTTCTACTCCGATTTTAGAAGAAGATAATGTAGGTACAATGTTTGAAAAATTAGCTGTTGTCGGTCGTGACCTTCTTCTTGAAACACTCCCTCTCTATGTTGCAGGAGAAATCAAGCCAGAAGCACAGGATGAAACGCAAGCTACTTTTTCGCCAAACATTAGTCCTGAAGAAGAAAAAATAGACTGGACAAAAAATAATCGTCAAATCTTTAATCAGATTCGCGGTATGAATCCTTTCCCTGTGGCACATACCACATGGAATGAAGGGCGTTTCAAAATCTACAATAGTCGTCCCATTGACACAGACAAACACGGACAGCCTGGCGAAATCATTGACAAAACAAAAAAATCGCTCGTAGTGGCAACAGGTTCTGGTGCCTTAGAACTTTTAGAAGTACAGCCGGCTGGAAAGCCCAAAATGGATATTGTTAGTTTCCTCAATGGTTTAGGACAGAAAGTAAATATAGGTGATCAATTTGGCAAGTAATGCAAGACAAGTCGCACTCGATGTGCTTAACGATATTTTTGGGAATGATGCGTATGCGAATATCGCCTTAGATAGAACGTTACGTGAGGTACAACTTTCGGACTTAGATCGTAATTTTGTAACGGCTTTGGTCTATGGTGTAGTGTCCAAGGAAAAACTTTTGGAGTGGTATCTAGAGCCTTTCTTTAAAAAACAACCGAAACCTTGGGCCAAGATGCTTTTGATAATGACTATATATCAAATCCTTTTTATGGATAAAGTGCCAACTTCAGCTGCGGTTGATGAGGCTGTTAAGATAGCTAAACGTAAGGATGGACAGCAAGCAGGAAACTTTATTAATGCTGTTTTACGTAATTTTATGCGGTCAGAACGCCGAAATGAAGAACCAAAAACTTGGGAAATCAAATATTCTATGCCGAAACTTCTTTTGGATAAAATGGTACGTCAGTTTGGTGGGAAACGTACAGGAATGATTTTAGAGAGCTTAGAAAAACCAAGTAAAGCCAGTCTCAGAATAATTGATCCTCAAGTTACTATTCCTGACACAGTTCCTTCAGAACTCTCGCCGGTTGGCCGTGTGGCAGACCATGGTAATTTTGCTCATAGCCAAGCATTTATTGAAGGAAAAATGACCATTCAGGATGAGACAAGTCAGTTGGTAGCCCCACAACTTGATTTAACGGGAAGCGAGCGGGTTCTTGATGCCTGTGCTGCCCCAGGAGGTAAAACAACACATATCGCTCAATATCTTGATACAGGACATGTTACAGCCTGTGATTTATACGATCACAAGCTAAAGCTCATTGAAGACAATGCGGAACGTCAAGGCGTGTGGGAAAAAATTACGACAGTCAAAGCCGATGCAACACAATTAGAAGAACGTTTTGCAGATGATGAGGACTTTGACCGCATCTTGGTTGATGCACCGTGTTCGGGTATTGGTTTAATTCGTCGCAAACCTGATATTCGCTATCGTAAAGAAAGCTCTGATTTTCTTAATTTACAGGAAATCCAACTAAGAATATTGGACAGTGCTTCGAAAAAGCTGAAGAAAAATGGTATAATGGTTTACAGTACCTGCACAATTTTTGATGAAGAAAACTTTGAGGTAGTCAATAAGTTCCTTGAGGCTCATCCAGAATTTGAACAGGTTGAAATTTCGCACGAAAAAGAAGATATTGTCACAGACGGTTGTATTTTCATTACACCGGAAATGTACCATACAGATGGTTTCTTTATTGCGAAATTCAGAAAACTTTAATTCTTTTATAAGGAGCAAAAGTGGAATATAGTATTTTATCAGACATTGGTATGAAACGTACTGCCAACCAAGACTTTGCAGGCACTTATGTTAACCGCGCAGGTTATCGTCTTTTTCTTTTAGCAGATGGTATGGGTGGTCACAAAGCAGGCAATGTCGCTAGTAAATTAACCGTAGAGGATTTGGGGAAATTGTGGTCCGAATCATTTTTTGATGATGGCACACCTGTTGCGACAATGGAAACATGGCTTCGCAATCAAATCCGTAATGAAAGTGAAAATATTGCAGATTTAGGTAAACTAGATGAATATCAAGGGATGGGAACAACTCTTGAAGCTTTAGTGATGCAAGAAGGACAAGTCATTTCGGCTCACGTTGGTGACAGTCGTACCTATCTCATTCGTGATGGACAATTGCAAAAAATTACAACAGATCATTCTTTAGTTCAAGAACTTGTTGATGCAGGTCAAATTACTGAAGAGGAAGCTGAAATACACCCTAACAAAAATATCATTACACGTTCTCTTGGCCAGTCAGCCGAAGTACAAGCTGATTTACAAGCTGTTGATGTTCAGCCAGGGGACTATCTGTTAATGAACTCTGATGGTTTGACCAATATGATTTCTGCAGAGGAAATTTTAGAAGTTGTTTATTCTGAAGCTAGTATTGAAGAGAAAACGGAAATACTTGTAGGTCTTGCAAATGAAGCAGGTGGTCATGACAATATCACAGTAATCTTGGTGAAAATTGACGAAGAGTCTGCAGTGGTGAATGAAGATGTGGAGGTTGACTGATGATTCAAATCGGAAAAATCTTTGCAGATCGCTATAAAATCATTAAAGAAGTTGGTCGTGGTGGTATGGCCAATGTTTATCAAGGCGAAGATACATATCTTGATAATCGGCAAGTCGCTATTAAAGTTTTGCGTTCTAATTTTGAAAATGACAATATTGCCATTGCTCGTTTTCAAAGAGAAGCATTTGCAATGGCAGAACTTTCTCACCCCAATATCGTTAGTATTTCTGATGTAGGAGAGTCTGAAAATCAACAATATATCGTAATGGAATATGTTGATGGTATGACTTTAAAGCAATACATCAATGAACACGCCCCTTTATCAAATGATGAGGCAGTGAATATTACTTCAGAAATACTTTCGGCTATGGAATGTGCACATAACCACGGCATTATTCACCGGGATCTGAAACCGCAAAACGTGTTACTCTCACAAAGTGGTAACGTGAAAGTGACGGACTTCGGTATTGCCAAAGCCTTAACAGAAACGAGTTTAACACAAACGAACACGATGTTTGGTAGTGTTCACTACTTATCGCCAGAACAAGCGCGTGGTGCCAATGCAACGCTTCAGTCAGATATTTATGCTATTGGTATTATCTTGTTTGAGTTGTTGACAGGGCAGATCCCGTTTGATGGCGATTCTGCAGTAGCCATTGCCTTGAAACATTTTCAGGAAAATGTACCCAGCATTATCAACATCAACAAAAATGTACCTCAAGCGTTAGAAAATGTCGTAATCAAAGCAACAGCTAAAGATATCGACAATCGCTATGCGAATGTTGAGGAGATGATGACAGATCTCGCTACGGCTACCAGTTTGGATCGTAAAGGAGAACCAAAGCTTACCTTTGATAAGGATTTAGATGCAACTAAAGCTTTGCCTAGTAAGTTAATTAATCCTTATGATACGAAGCCATTAATTGATAATCCGCAAGCTGAGCAAAAGGATGAAGCTAAAGATAAAGCTTCTGAAGATAAGGCAAAAACAGATTCTGAGCCAAAAAAGAAAAAATCACGCAAAGGCTTAATTGCTTGGATTATCCTTGCCCTTGTACTTATTGCAGGCGGCGTCACAGCTTGGATGATTACAACGCCTCAAAATGTTTCTGTTCCTGATGTAACAAACATGACACAGGCAGAAGCAGAAAGTAAACTGAAAGAGAAAAATCTTACTGTAGGAAATATTATTCCCGAATTAAGTACGACGGTTGAAAAAGATAAAGTAACACGTACAAATCCTGAATCTGGATCAAATGTCCGAAAAAATAGCAAAGTAGATATCTATGTCTCGCAAGGTGCAACCGGCTTCAAGATGGACGACTATGTAGGTCAAAAATATGAAGACGTTGTTGACGAGCTTGTTTTGAATAAAAATATCAGTAAGAGCCAAATTAAGGTTAACTACGTGACAAGCTCCGAAGATTCTGGCACTATTGTGAAACAAACGCCAGCTAAAGGAGAGTTTTTCGATCCGACAGGTAACGATCAAATTACATTTGATGTATCCGAAGGCGAGACAGTAATTATGCCTGCGCTTGCTCTTACTTCAGGTGGATTAAGCTCAACATCAGCAATCAGTTACCTCAATCAGCTTGAAAGTCTTGGTGTTCCTACATCCAATATAACTTTTGTTGATGCTAGCACGGCTAGCAAGGTTTCAAGTTCTAACCTCGATGGTTATTATGTAACACAGACCAGCCCTGAATCAGGAAAAGAATTTAATCCTTCAAATACAAAAATTACATTGACAGTGGCTAAAGCTAACAATAGTAATACTGGTGGCAATCAAACGCCAGAAACCACAACTGAAACAACTCCGGAAACAACACCAGAGACGACTCCAGAAACAACACCAGAGACTTCACCAGAACAAGGTAAAGACTCTTCCGACCAAGAAAAAGATTCTTCATCAAACAATGGAAACACGAATAATACAACGGAACAATCGTCTTAATATAAAAAACTTCCAGATATCTGGAAGTTTTTTTGATATAGTAAAAGAAAAAAACTGCCCAAAGACAGTTTTTCTGAGTCTTAACGACGAAGACCGAGTGAAGCGATAAGTTCGCGGTAACGTTGAACATCTTTTTCACGAAGGTAAGCAAGAAGGTTACGACGGTGACCGATTTTTTTCATCAATCCACGGTAAGTTGCGTGGTCTTTTTTGTGTGATTTGATGTGGTCGTTAAGGTGGTTGATTTCCCAAGTCAAAACAGCGATTTGAACTTCAGGTGAACCAGTATCGCCTTCAGTACGTGCATATTGCTTGATGATTTCTTGTTTTTTTTCTTTTGAAATTGCCATGAGTTTTTCTCCTTTTTATTTAGTGCTCATACCGAGTAGAGCGCAGGCAAAGCGCAAAACCAAGAATGAGTTGTAAAAAACTACCTACTTATCTTACACTATTTTTAGACTTTTTACAAGCTTATTGGGTAACAAAAGCGGTTTTAGTTTAAGGTATTTTCTTTTTCAATCGTTGCAGTGATTGCATCAATTACTGTGGCTACAAAATGATTTTGTTCTAAAGAAACAACACCGGCAACAGTGGTCCCGCCAGGACTTGAAACTTTATCGACCAAAGTCCAAGGACCTTCACCTGATTCCAAAATCATTTGAGCAGAAGCTGCAACGGTTTCTGCAACGATTTTGGTAGCTTGATCTTTAGGAATACCATGAAGAACACCAGCTCGGCTCAAAGCATCAACAAACATATAGATATATGCAGGACTAGAACCAGCAATCGCTGTGAAAGTAGAAAAATCTTTTTCAGCAACTTCATGAACAGTACCGATGGAAGAGAAGATTTCTTGAGTCAACTGATAGATATCAGAACTTACATACTCATTACGTACAATCGCAGAAGTCGATTTTTGAATTTGTGCGTTAATGTTTGGCATTACGCGAATGATGGGAAAGTCATATGTTTTAGACATGTCTGATAAGGCTTCTAAATCGAAACCGGCTGCGATAGAAATAAGGGTTTTATCTTTCGTAAACAGAGGGGAAATCTCTTCCATGATGTCAGGCAAAATTTGAGGTTTGACAGCCATAACGATAAGATCAGATTGTTCAACGAGCTCACCATGTGAGTGACTAGCAAACACACCCAATTTATCAGCTTGTTCCTGTGTCTTTCTCAAATCACGTCCCGAAATAAGCACGCGGACATTTGACTTATCAAGTCCAGTAATGATAGCAGATGCCATCTTACCGACACCTATAAAACCAATTGTTTTCATTTTATCTCCATTTTCTTTATAGTAGAACTTCCTTCATTTTAGCATATATTTTAGCATATTTATAGAAACAAAGACAATAATTAGAAATACTCTTAGAATGTGATATAATCGATGTATATTCTATTAGAAATTTAACAAGTTTTGGAGGCCATATAAAATGGAAAAATATGCAATTATACTCGCGGCTGGAAAAGGCACGCGCATGAAATCGTCTCTACCAAAAGTTCTTCACAATGTGGCAGGCAAAACAATGCTAGGTCACGTTTTACAAAGTGTGAATCAAGTGGATATGGAAAAACTTATCGTGATTGTTGGGCATGAAGCAGATAAAGTTATTGAAACTCTTCCTAAAGGAACAAACTTTGTGAAACAAGATGAGCAATTAGGAACTGGCCATGCGGTTCGCATTGCCTCAGATTTACTTGAAAATGAAGAAGGTGCAACTTTGGTTATTGCGGGAGATACACCTTTAATTACAGGCGAAACTTTAGAACAATTATTTGAGTATCATGTGGCGCAAAAAGCTACCGCAACTATTTTAACAGCTATTGCACCAAATCCTACAGGCTATGGACGTATCATCCGCGATGCTGAGGATTGTGTGGAAAAAATTGTGGAGCAAAAAGATGCTTCTGCAGAAGAACAAGCTATCCAAGAAATCAATACAGGTACTTATATCTTTGATAACAAGGCTTTGTTCTCAGCGCTTGAAAATCTTACAACGGATAACGCACAAGGGGAATACTACTTGACAGATGTTATCGAAATTTTCAAAAAGCAAGGAAAAACTGTTACGGCCCATATTTTAGAAGACTTTGATGAAAGTCTTGGTGTAAACGATCGTGTTGCTTTAGCCCAAGCAGAAAAAATCATGCGTCGTCGCATCAACCATCAACATATGGTCAATGGTGTGACACTTATTGATCCAGAAACAACTTATATTGATGCAGATATCGAAATCGGTGAAGAAACGGTCATTGAACCAAATGTACAAATTATGGGTAATACCGTTATTGGTAAGAAAACCTTGATTACAAGTGGAAGCCGCATTGAGAATTCAGAAATTCATTCTCATTGTGAAATCCGTTCGTCATGGATTGAAAGCAGTAAAATGAACATTATGAGTAATGTTGGACCATATGCTCACTTACGCCCAGGAACGGTTCTCAGCGAAAAAGTTCATGTGGGTAACTTTGTTGAAATCAAGGGCTCAACACTCGGTAAAGGAACAAAAGCCGGTCACCTTACTTACATTGGTAATGCAACAGTTGGTGAAAAAGTGAACTTCGGTGCTGGAACAATCACTGTAAATTATGATGGTCAAAATAAATACAATACGGAAATTGATGATTTTGCCTTTATTGGTTCTAACTCAACATTAGTAGCACCACTTCGTGTGGGTAAAAACGCCTTGACTGCTGCCGGCTCAACTATTACTAAGGACGTTGCACCAGAAAGTATCGCAATTGGACGTTCACGTCAAGTTGAAAAGTCAGGTGCTGCACGTCGCTTGCCGCATTTTCGTGGTGAGTAAAATATAAGAAAATAAAGATAACGGAGATAAACATGCGAGAATTTGACGAGAAAAAGTTTGAAGAACCCACTTTGTCTCGTGAGCAAATTTTTCACGGACAAATTTTTCGAGTGGTAAAAGACTTAGTAAGTTTACCAGATGAAACAATGGCAACAAGAGAGCTAGTTTTTCATAATGGTGGTGTTGCTGTTGCACCAATAAGTGGAGATAAGCTTGTATTGGTAGGACAATATCGTAAAGCTTTTGAAAAATTTATTTATGAAGTGCCTGCGGGGAAACTAGAAGCCGATGAGTTGGATGACCCGAAAGCCGCCGCTTTACGTGAGTTAGAAGAAGAGACGGGCTACACAGCAGAACAACTTGTCGAAATTACGAGCTTTTATGGTACACCTGGTTTTTCTTCTGAAAAAACATATCTTTATTTCCCTATTGGACTCACGAAGGTTGAAAACCCTCGTCCGAAAGACGAAGGAGAATTTCTTGAAATGATTGAAGTGACGCTCCCGGAAGCTAAGACAATGATTGAAGAAGGGCAAATTTGTGATGCTAAGACAATCATGGCTGTTTGGTACTGGGAGCTGAAAAATCTGAAAAAACAAGGAGATTTAGATGCCTAAACCACTTTTGACAGATGATATCATTGAGGATGCAGAGCGAAAAAGAAGACGTTTAGAGAGAAGTCTCAAAGAAGAATTAGAGCAAGATCGAGAAATATCAGAGAAATACGATAAACTTGAACGTGATTTATCAAAAAATGCGGTTTATAAAAGTCGCCGCATTGAAAATGCCAAGCAGAAAAAACGAAGTAGTCGTGTAAACAAATGGCTCCTTATTACTTCGCTTGTTGTAATTGGGATAGGAATTTTGTTTTTCTGGTACTATTTCTAAACGATATCTATACCTCACATATATGTGGGGTTTTATTTTAAACTTTTATACTATATAATGTACTTACCACAATGAAAGAAAAAGGAGAATAAAAATGAAATTAGGAATTATTTGTGCAATGGAAGAAGAGCTCCGTACTCTTGTAGAAAATCTTGACAATGCAAGTAAGATTACACGTCACGGTTATGTCTTTCATACCGGCTCAATAGGTCGTCATGAGGTTGTACTGGTCCAATCAGGAATAGGTAAAGTGATGTCTGCAATGGCAGTTACTTTGTTGGTTGAAGTTTTTTCCGTTGATGGGATTATTAATACAGGTTCTGCTGGTGCGGTTAATCACGAATTAAAAATAGGCGATGTTGTTGTTGCTGACAAGCTTGCTTATCATGATGTTGATGTTACAGCTTTTGGCTATGCTTTTGGGCAAATGGCGCAACAGCCGCTTTATTTTGAGAGCAGTAAATATTTCGTTTCGGAGCTTAAAAAAGCGATTGAGAATCCTGTTGTTGGTCTGATTACAAGCTCTGACAGCTTTATTTCTAGCGACGGTCGCATTGCTGAAATTAAAAGACACTTTCCAGATGTTTTGGCCGTTGAAATGGAAGGGGCTTCGATTGCCCAAGCAGCAACAGCCTTGAAAAAACCGTTTGTCATTATTCGTGCGATGTCGGATACAGCAAGCCACGATGCAAATGTGAAATTTGATGAATTTATTATTGAAGCTGGTCGCAAATCTGCGCAAACATTAATGAATTTTCTGAACAATATGGAATAAACGATAATTAGCTGACTTTTTCACCAGAAAAAGTTATAATAATAAAATCAATACATGGAAGTGGAGAAGAATGAAATGAATATTACTCAAGATTTCACACAAAAACTTTATGACAACTTTGCGGAAAACCCTAAATTTCGTGCTGTAGAGAATGCAGCGACGAAAAATGGGCTCCTGAATGCTTTGGAAGTTCGTAGCTCACATGCCAACAATATTCCAGAGTTTTCAATTGACCTTACCAAAGATAAAGTAACGAATCAAAAACAATCAGGTCGTTGTTGGATGTTTGCTGCTCTGAATACTTTCCGTCATAAAATGATTGGACAATTTAAGTTAGAAAACTTTGAACTGTCACAGGCTTACACTTTCTTTTGGGATAAATACGAAAAGTCAAATTGGTTTATGGAACAAATTATTAACCATGTAGATATGGACGATCGTCGCTTGAAATTTTTACTCCAAACACCACAACAAGATGGTGGACAATGGGATATGGTTGTGGCGCTTTTTGAAAAATACGGTGTTGTTCCTAAGGATATTTATCCTGAATCAGCAGCATCTTCTAATTCGCGTGAACTCAACCAGTATTTAGACAAACTGTTGCGCCAAGATGCTCAATTATTGAGAGAAGCACTGGCAAAGGGCGAAGATGTACAAGTTCTTAAAGAAGATTTGTTACAAGAAATTTTTAACTTTTTAGCAGCAACTCTTGGACTTCCTCCGCAACATTTTGAGTATGCATTCCGTGACAAAGAAAGCGCATTAGAAAAATTCTCAGGCACAGCCCAAGAATTTTATGCTCAATATGTAGATATCAAACTTGATGACTATGTTTCAGTCATTAATGCACCAACAGAAGATAAACCTTACAACAAATCATACACAGTTGAATTTCTGGGAAATGTGGTTGGAGCTCGTGATGTTAAGCACTTGAATCTTGACATGGATCGTTTCAAAAAACTCGCCATTGCACAAATGCAAGCAGGTGAAACAGTTTGGTTTGGTTGTGATGTTGGACAAGTTTCAAATCGTAAGGATGGTTTGTTGACTCTTGATGCATATGATTTTGAGACAGCGCTTGATATTCACTTTACACAGGACAAAGCCTCACGCTTAGATTATGCTGAATCTTTAATGACACATGCTATGGTTTTAACAGGTGTAGATTTGGATGAAAATGGAGCACCTACGAAATGGAAAGTTGAAAACTCTTGGGGGAAAGATGTTGGTAAGGAAGGCTATTTTGTGGCCTCTGATGCTTGGATGGATGAATATACCTACCAAATCGTAGTACGCAAAGATTTGCTCACTCCTGAAGAACTTGCAGCCTACAATGCTGAACCTCAGATCCTCTTACCTTGGGATCCTATGGGAGCTTTGGCTTAAAAGAAGAGAAGATGTCCCATATGGACATCTTTTTTGCTATAATAATATTATGGAAAATACGGATATCATATACGGCTTACACGCTGTAACAGAGTCACTCAATGCAGGAGTAGTCAATAAACTCTATGTCGAGGAAAAATTACGGGGTAAGAACGTTGAGAAAATCAAGGAACTTGCGCGTGAAAAAAAAGTAAACATCTCTTGGACACCCAAAACTGAATTAAATAAAATATCAGAAAACGGAGTTCATCAAGGTTTTGTTGCCCGTGTGGCAGAATTTGCTTATGCAGAATTGGCAACAATTTTAGCACAAGTTTCGGATAAAGAAACTGCGACAATTTTAATTTTAGATGAGCTGACAGATCCTCACAATTTAGGATCAATTGCCCGAACAGCAGATGCAACAGGAGTAGATGCGATTATTATTCCAAAACACCGCGCGGTAGGGATCACGCCAACAGCAGTAAAAGCAAGTACAGGTGCTTTGCAACATGTGCCCGTGGTACGTGTTACTAATCTTTCTCAAACGTTAGATAAACTAAAAGAAGCTGGTTTTTGGACTTTTGGAACCGACATGGACGGTACCACTTATTCTAAATGGAATACCTCGGGTAAAGTTGCCTTGGTGATTGGAAATGAAGGAAAAGGTATTGGTCAAAATCTGAAGAAACAAGTGGACGAGATGATTACTATTCCGATGGTTGGCCATGTTCAAAGTTTGAATGCAAGTGTTGCTGCCAGTATTTTGATGTACGAAATTTTTAGAAATAAGATGTAAGGGGAAAAAGATGACTTTTCGCATTGTTACTGATTCAACAGCGGATTTGAGTGAAGATTATTTACAAAAGTACGACATAGCTGTATTAGGAATGACTGTCACTATTGGTGAGCAAACCTATCCAACTATTGGCGAAAATAGCCTGAGTAATGAACACCTTCTCCGAGAAATTAAAGCAGGCAAAACTGTTCAAACATCACAAATTAATTCTGGCCAGTTTTCCGAGTTATTCAAAAAATTTATAAGCCAAAATCCAGAAGAAGAAATTGTGTATCTGGCCTTTTCATCAGGCTTATCAGGTACTTATCAATCTGCCGTTATTGCTCGAGAAATGATTCTAGAAGAATATCCGAAAGCTAAAATTACGGTAGTGGATACATTGGCCGCAGCTTCTGGAGAGGGTTTCTTGGTCCAAGAAATGGTGAATCTACGAGAATCTGGGAAGAGTTTGACAGAAGCGTTGCCTATTTTTGAAACACTTATTTTACGCCTTAAGAGTCTTTTCATGGTTGACGACTTGAATCATCTGGCACGTGGAGGACGTATTCCCAAAGCTGTTGCTATGGTTGGAACGATGGCCAACATCAAACCTCTCCTTACCGTAGATGCAGAAGGCAAGTTGACACAACTGACTAAAGTACGTGGCAAGAAGAAAGCAATAAAAAGTTTAGTTGACATGACACTTGAAGAGATGGACCCGGCTTATTCACATGTAATTGTGGCCTATTCTGGGAGCGAAGCCACTGCTCAAGAAGTGAAACAACTCTTCTTGGAACAACATGTTGACAAGGTTGACATCCGTCCTCTGAGTCCAACGATTGTCACTCATACAGGTTCTGGTACTTTGGCGATTTTTTCAATTACTAAAAAAAATAGAAAATAATATAAAAAATCACAGTTGAACTCTTGTTTTACTGTGATTTTGTGTTAAAATATAGAGTGAGTGTAAACTCGATAAATTGAAAATATGAATTGTGATATGTGAGGAAAGGGGTCGCTTTTATGCTAAAAAGTGGACTTTATACGGGCGTTGACATCGGTACAAATACTATTAAAGTGTTGGTTGCGGAGTACGTCTCAGACGAAATGAATATAATTGGCGTCGGTAATGCAAAATCTGACGGTCTAAAAAACGGAATTATTGTAGATATTGAAAAGGTGGCAACAGCTTTGCGCAAGGCTGTTAACGCTGCTGAAGAACGTGCGGGGATTACGATTGACAAAATTAATGTCAGTATTCCTGCCAATCAACTCGAAATGGAAAACTGCCAAGGCATGGTTCCAATTATCGGGACTTCAAAAGAAATTACAGAAGATGATGTAATGCAAACGGTGCAAAATGCATTGATGCGTGGTGTAGTTCCTGAACGTGAAATAATTTCTGTAGAGACAACTGAGTTTACAGTTGATGATTTCACAGGAATATCTGACCCTCGTGGGATGTTTGGTGTGCGTTTAGGTATGCGTGGTATCATTTATACTGGTCCAAAAACATTAGTACACAACATTCGTAAAGTTGTGGAACGTGCTGGCTTGATTGTGGATAATCTCGTGATTGCTCCGCTGGCTATGAGTCACTATGTACTTTCAGAAGGAGAACGTGAGTTTGGTACAGTAATGATTGATCTTGGTGCAGGCCAAACAACAGTTTCCGCTGTTCGTGATCAACAGCTGAAGTTTGCACATACAAGCCCAGAAGGTGGCGATTATGTGACACGTGACATTTCTACTGTACTTAATACTTCATTGAGTGAAGCAGAAGATTTGAAACTAAATTATGGTGAAGCAAGTACTGAGCGCGCCAGTCAAGAAGAATACTTCCCGGTTGACGTTGTTGGACAAACAGACCCAGAAGAAATCACAGAATATTACCTTTCACAAATTATTGAAGCACGTTTAACACAAATTTTTAACCGTGTGAAATCAGATTTGGAAAACACACGTTCATTAGATTATCCTGGTGGAATTGTGGTCCTTGGCGGAGCTGCGGCAATGCCTGGCACAGTGAATCTTGCAACAAAAGTTATTGGGATGAATGCACGTCTTTTCGTACCAAGCGAAATGGGCTTACGTAACCCAGCTTTCGCTCAAGTAATCAGTGTTGTCAACTACGTTGGTGAACGCACAGACATTGATCGACTTGTATCACAAGCCATTGCTTCTGACAGCACATATGTTGCTCCTGTTGCGCAATATGAAGAACCTGTTCTTCCGGCAACAGATACAATGGATTATGAAGAAAATAACTTCTACCAAACAGAAGCTCCAACTCGTCCAGTTGCTCAACCAGCAGCTGAACCTGAAGAAGAAAAAGAAGGTGTTGTGGATCGTATGCGCAACATGTTCTCAAACCTTTTTGACTAAAACGACTTAATAACGGAGAAATAAAACATGGAATTTTCATTTGATACAGAAATCGCTCAAGGCGCTGTAATTAAAGTTATCGGTGTTGGTGGCGGCGGTGGTAACGCAGTTAACCGCATGATTGAAGAAGGCGTTTCTGGCGTTGACTTTATCGTAGCTAATACAGATGTACAAGCTTTGCGCAGTTCAAAAGCAGATACAGTAATTCAACTTGGTCCAAAATTGACACGAGGACTTGGTGCAGGTGCACAGCCTGAGGTTGGTCGCCGTGCCGCAGAAGAATCTGCAGAAACAATTGCCCAATCTTTTGAAGGCGCAGATATGGTCTTCATCACTGCTGGTATGGGTGGTGGAACAGGAACAGGTGCTGCTCCTGTAATCGCTCAAATCGCAAAAGAAATTGGTGCTTTGACAGTTGCAGTTGTAACTCGTCCATTTGGTTTTGAAGGCTCAAAACGTAGCTACTTTGCAACAGAAGGCATTGAAGATCTTCGTGCAAATGTAGACACATTACTTATCATCTCAAACAACAACTTGCTTGAAATCGTTGATAAGAAAACTCCTTTGACAGAGGCATTGCGTGAAGCAGATAATGTTCTCCGCCAAGGTGTTCAAGGTGTTACTGACTTGATTACAAATCCAGGTATGATTAACCTTGACTTCGCTGATGTGAAAACAGTTATGGCGAACAAAGGAGATGCCCTCATGGGTATCGGTGTTGCAACTGGTGAAGATCGTGTCATTGAAGCAACACGTAAAGCGATTTACTCACCATTGCTTGAAACAACAATTGAAGGTGCTGAAAATGTCCTCCTTAATGTTACAGGTGGTATGGATATGAGCCTTATTGAAGCTCAGGATGCTTCAGAAATTGTTATTCAAGCTGCAGGTAACGATGTGAACATCTTGTTGGGTACATCTATTGATGACTCACTCAGTGATGAAATTCGTGTTACTGTTGTAGCCACAGGTGTTTCACAAGATGCAACTGATGAATATTTAGGAACATCTACAGCTCCAGTTGTAGATGAACCACGTCGTCAACCGAACTTTCAACATACTTCGATGAAACAAGCCTCAGCGCCAACTTCACGACCAGCACAAGCTTCACAGCCTTCACAAGCCCAACAAGCTCCTACACAAAAATCAGGATCTGCTTTTGGTGATTGGGATCTTCGTCGCGATGCTTCACCGCGTCAAAACGGAAATCAAAACCGTGAAAACTCATCGAATGTTACAAGCTTCTCAGGTATCCCATCTACAGATGAAGATATCGATACTCCACCATTTTTCCGTAAATAATGAGTATAGCAGAAAATGTTAAAAATATTTTGAACAAGGTAGATGTGGCAAAAGCTACATCTCCTTATTCAAATCAAGACGTTCAGGTGATTGCCGTAACCAAGTATGTCGATACTGCAAAAGCATCACAAGTAGTTGAAGCAGGTATTCATCATTTAGCAGAAAATCGTACAGATTTATTTCTTGAAAAATATAAGGCTCTTGAAAACAAAGATATTACTTGGCATCTCATCGGAAATTTGCAACGCCGTAAAGTAAAAGATGTCATTAATTTAGTTGATTACTTTCATGCTTTAGATTCGGTCAAGCTTGCCAAAGAAATTGAAAAACGTGCGGAACATATGATAAAATGTTTCCTCGAAGTCAATATCTCAGGTGAAGAGACAAAACATGGATTTGCGCCAGAAGACATAGATCAAGCTTTAGCAGAAATTTCACAGTTAGATAATGTGGAAATTGTGGGCTTGATGACGATGGCGCCAATTGATGCTGATAATGAGCAGTTGGATAACATTTTCGCTTCGATGAAGCAATTGCAAATCGAAATTGCGGCTAAAGAAATTATTAATATTCCTTGTACTGAATTGAGTATGGGAATGAGCCGTGATTATACAAGAGCAATTCAACAAGGAGCGACCTTTGTTCGAATTGGTACAGCATTTTTTGAATAAAATTTGTATAGAATCTTAAGCATTGAAAACGGAGGGAAGTATGGCCTTAAAAGATCAATTTGATAAATTAAAAAAATTTTTCGAAGAGGACGACGATGAGTATGATGAACCCGTTGTAGCGGCACAAAAGTCACAACCACAACCGCAAAAGTCTTCAACAGTAAACACAGAAAAGAAAGCCACAGGTATGAATCGTCCGGTTCAACCTCAAAGACAAGCGCAAGCAAAATCAACTGCTAAACGCCCAGCATCCTTTTCTTCAACAACAAATAACACTAAAACAACAGAGAAAAAAGTTCAAAAACCTATGATGAATCAAGCCACAACAAATGCAGGACAAGTTATTGCCATCAAAGAGCCACGTGCCTATTCTGATATTATGGAATCTGCGCGCATCGTTAAAAATGGAGAGTCGGTTTTGGTTAACTTCAAGTTTATGCCAGATAACCAAGCACGACGTTCAATTGACTTCTTGACTGGTGTTGTATTTACACTTGATGGTGATGTTCAAAATGTTGGCGGACAAATTTTCTTACTTACACCGGCGAATATCACAGTTGATGCTTCCCAAGAATTAAGTATCTTGGCAGGGCAAAACTTTGAGAACTTCGATATTTAATAAACTATGATTATATATATTTTAATTCGACTGATTGGTCTTTATACCTGGGTTTTAGTAGCTTATGCTCTGATGAGTTGGATACCAAGCCTTTATGATACAGCTGTAGGCCGTTTTATTGTCAAAATTTCAAGACCTTATCTGAGCTTATTTGAAGGTATTCCATTACGTTTTGCAGGATTAGATTTCACAATCGTGCTTGGTGTAATTGCTTTACAAGTTATTCAACAACTTCTTTTACGCTTCTTATGAGTCATGAAAATATATATCAACACTTTCATCCTGATGAAAAGCAATTTATTGATCGCGTCTTAGACTGGATGGATCGTGTGGAAAACAATTATTCTGTAGTTACTACTTATTTTCTAAATCCTAGAGAAGTTGAAATTCTCGAATCTTTAGCAAATAAGCGGGAACTTCAGATTTTTTCTACTCAGGATATTGCCCAGACCGAACTTACTAAGATTATTATTGCGCCTGAATTTTATCAGTTAGATGTCGCAGACTTTGACCTGGCGTTGTTAGAAATTTTATACGCTAAGAAATTTTGTCAACTCAAGCATTCCCAAATTTTGGGAAGTTTCTTAGGTCAAACGGGAATTCGGCGTTCAGAGCTTGGCGATATTCTTTTAAGCGAAGGAAGGGCACAAGTTTTTGTTTCCAAACATCTTCTTGAAATCTTTCAGAATAATATCAAAAAAATTGGTTCTGCCACCGTACAATTTGTTGAAAAACCATTTGAAGAGCTGATAGAAACAGAAGCTGCCTCAGTAATGAAAGTAGTCTTAGTTTCGAGTATGCGTATTGACAAAATTATTGCAAGCACTTTCGAGATTTCTCGCAATCTTGCCGTAAATATGTTACAATCAAGAAAGGTAAAATTAAACTACCTTGAAATTGAAAAGAAAGATTTTACTGTCGAACAAGGAGATTTAATCAGTGTTCGTGGCCTAGGACGTATTAAGATTCTAAGAATTTTAGGTGAAACCAAAAGAGGTAAACAGAAAATCGAATGTGAAATTACTAAGAATCATAAGAAAAAATAAAGTCTCTTGGGAGATTGGAGGTACTTATGGCATTAAATAGTTTAGATGTTCAAAATAAAACATTTAATACACAAATGCGTGGTTACAACAAACATGAAATTGAAGAATTTTTAGATATCGTTGTTCGTGATTACGATGAATTTGCACAAAAAATTAAAGATCAAGAGCGTGAGCTTAAGGCTTTACGTGAACGCGTAAAATATTTCGATGATATGAAAGATTCCTTGAATAAATCTATTGTCGTTGCACAAGATGCGGCCGACAATTTACGTGTTCAAGCACAGAGTGAATCAAACAGCATTATTGCTGAAGCTAGTCAAAAAGGTCAGCTCATTATTGAAGCCGCTAAAAAAGAAGCAGGAACAATCCTTAATCAAGCTTCGGATGATGCACGTCGCTTGGTTCGTGATACAGATGATTTGAAACGTAAAATGCGTCTTTATCACCAACGTATGACTTCAATCATTGAGGCTCAGTTGGCAAGTATTCATTCAGAAGATTGGCAAGATACTCTAGAAGCAACATCTTCACATATTACAAATCCTGAAGAAAAGCTTCAAGAAATTGTGGATATGCAGTTGAGTGATACATCTTTACAAGGAAATGTCGCTAAAGATGAACCCGCTAAGGCTGAAGAAAACACTGTTGTAGAACCTACAGTTAAGGAAGAAACTGAAAAAATAGTTGAAGTTGAAGAAACTGAAATTCCACAGACTGTGAAAGAAGTTTTGGCTCCTGCTCTTGAAGAGGAAACTCAAAAAATACCCTCAGAAGAAGGGAAAGTTGCAGAAACTGAAAAAAATGAAGAAACTTCTTATCCAGTTTTTCCGGAAATGCAAACAGAAGTTCCAGAAGTAGAAGTACCTGAACATAAATAATTTAATTTTAGGACAAGAAAAGAAAAATATATTTACAGCAAGTGAGAGTTGATGGAAGTCTCATATTCCCTGTTTTTCGGATTATCACCTAAATTATTCTAAGCCCAAGTCAAGTAAGTTTAGACGCTGTACACGTTACGTACGTAAGAGTTCTCACTTTTCGTGAGAAAAATTAAGGTGGTACCACGGTCTTTCGTCCTTTTTCGAAAGACCGTTTTTTATTATCATTCTTTCCGCTTTAGCGGATTAGAATGATAATACGCAGGGAGCGAAGCGAGTTGTGAACCAAGAAACATTCTTTCCGCTTTAGCGGATTAGAATGATAATACGCAGGGAGCGAAGCGAGTTGTGAACCAAGAAACATTCTTTCCGCTTTAGCGGATTAGAATGATAATACGCAGGGAGCGAAGCGAGTTGTGAACCAAGAAATATTCTTTCCGCTTTAGCGGATTAGAATGATAATACGCAAGAAACAGAGAGTTTAGAGATACTGGTAAACAGATAAAGTTTAAAAGAAAGGTAAAAATTATGAAAATTAAAGATACATTGAATTTAGGGAAAACGGCTTTCCCGATGCGAGCAGGCTTGCCAAATAAAGAAGCTGGCTGGCAAAAAGGCTGGGAAGAAGCTAAACTTTATGAAGCACGTCAAGAACTGAATGAAGGTAAACCATCGTTTATGTTGCATGATGGACCTCCCTATGCAAATGGAAATATCCACGTTGGACATGCCCTAAATAAAATTTCGAAAGATATTATTGTACGCTATAAATCCATGTCTGGTTTCCGTGCACCATATGTACCAGGATGGGATACTCACGGTTTACCTATCGAACAACAACTTTCAAAAGCGGGTATGAACCGTAAAGAAATGGACATGTTAGACTATCTTGAGGAGTGTCGCAAATATGCGCTCAAGCAAGTAGATATGCAACGTTCAGACTTTAAGTCTTTAGGAGTTTTAGCAGATTGGGAACGTCCATATATGACACTTCTCCCAGAATATGAGGCTGCACAAATTCGTGTCTTCGGTAAAATGGCGGAAAAAGGCTATATCTACAAAGGTCAAAAACCAATTTACTGGTCTCCTTCATCAGAAAGTTCATTGGCAGAAGCCGAGATTGAATACCAAGATGTCCGTTCGGCATCAATCTTTGTGGCTTTCAAAGCAAAAGATGTTAAGGGCTTGTTACCAGAAGATGCAGAATTTGTTATCTGGACAACGACACCTTGGACATTGCCAGCAAATATGGGGATTTTTGTACATCCAGACTACGAATATTCAGTTGTAGAAGTAGGAAATCGTAAATTTGTTGTCGCTTCAGAAATGCTTAGCAAGGTGGCAGAGACTTTAGAGTGGGAAAACCCAACGGTAATTCAAACACTTAAAGGTTCTGAAATGGATATGATGACGGCTTATCACCCATTTTATGATCGTGAATCATTGATTATGAATGGGGATTATGTCACACTTGATTCTGGTACTGGACTCGTTCATAGCGCACCAGGTCATGGTGAAGATGACTACTTCTTTAGCCGTAAATATAAACTTGAAGTTCTATCACCTGTGGACAACCGTGGTTACTATACGGATGAAGCACCTGGTTTAGAAGGTATCTTCTACGATGAAGGAAACAAAATTGTAAGTAAATGGTTAGAAGAAAAAGGAGCTTTGCTGAAGCTTGACTTCTTTACACACAGTTATCCACATGATTGGCGTACGAAGAAACCCGTTATTTTCCGTGCAACACCACAATGGTTTGCATCGATTGATGACTTCCGTGAAAATATCCTAAGTGAAATTGAACAAGTGGATTGGATTATCCCTTGGGGGAAAACACGTCTTTATAATATGGTTCGTGACCGTGGAGATTGGGTCATTTCGCGTCAACGCGCTTGGGGTGTTCCACTGCCAATCTTCTATGCGGAAAATGGAGAGGCAATCATTACGCCGGAAACGACAGAACATGTTGCCCAGCTTTTTGCGGCACACGGTTCAAAAGTTTGGGTTGAACGTGAAGCTAAAGAGTTGTTACCAGAAGGCTTCACTCATCCTGGTTCTCCAAACGGTAAATTCACAAAAGAAAAAGACATAATGGATGTCTGGTTTGATTCAGGTTCATCATGGAATGGTGTTCTGAACGAACGCGATTACCTATCTTACCCTGCCGATCTTTATCTTGAAGGTTCAGATCAATATCGTGGTTGGTTTAACTCATCAATCACAACTTCAGTTGCTGTTAACGGTGTTTCTCCATACAAAGCAGTTCTGTCACAAGGTTTTGTTCTTGATGGAAAAGGACGTAAAATGTCTAAATCTATTGGTAATACAATTTTACCTTCAGATGTGACAGGAAAATTAGGGGCAGATATTCTTCGTCTCTGGGTAGCTTCTGTCGATACTGAAGCCGATGTTCGTGTTTCTATGGAGATCCTTAATCAAGTTTCAGAAGTTTATCGTAAAATCCGTAACACAATGCGTTTCCTAATCGCAAATACTACCGATTTTGATAAAAACACAAATGCGGTTTCTTATGAAAACTTACGTAGTGTTGATAAATATATGCTTGTCAAATTCAATACACTAGTAGAATCAGTACGTGAAGCTTATGATTCATACAATTTCATGAGTGTTTATAAGCAAGTGATTAACTTCTTGACCAATGATTTGTCTGCTTTCTATCTTGATTTTGCTAAGGATGTGGTATACATCGAGGCAGTCAATGCTGCAGATCGTCGTTCAATGCAAACCGTGATGTATACAATGCTTGCAGATTTGACAAAACTTTTAGTTCCGATTCTGCCGCACACAGCAGAAGAAATCTGGTCATACCTTGAAGCAGAAACGGAAGAGTTCGCTTATCTTGCTGAAATGCCTGAAGTTAAAGACTTCACTGGCTCAGAAGAGTTACTCGGTGAATGGGAAGCATTCCTTGATTTCCGAAATAAAGTACTTAAAGCGCTTGAAGAAGCACGTGAAGCAAAATTAATCGGTAAATCACTTGAAGCAAAAGTTACTGTATATCCTAATGAAGTGGTTTCAAGTCTTCTTGTAAGTCTTGATGAAAATGTTGCTCAACTTCTCATTGTTTCAGAATTCTCTGTATCAAATGAAGGAGCACCAGAAGAAGCTGTTAAATTTGATGATGTAGCTATTCTTGTGGAACAAGCACCAGGTCAAGTATGTGACCGTTGCCGCCGTACAGATGTGACCGTTGGGACTGATGAAAATGAACATTTACATGCCCTTTGCTCAAGCTGTGCTACCATTGTAAAAAATGAATTTCCTCAAGTATTAACTGATGGGTTTGAATAAAATAAAAAGCTTGGATATCCAAGCTTTTTATAATATAAAAAACTGCTTCAAGCAGTTTTTAAAATGCAGACAGAGCCATAGCTAGGGAGCTAAAGACAATAAGTAGCAGCATCGCAACGACAACAACCATCGTCACTTTTTGAAAAGTAGATTTTTGTTTCTTTTTGTAAGCCATAGTTTCCTCAATATTTATTATTCTCAGTTCTATTCTAGCAATAAATTAGTAAAATGTCACACTATTTACCAGAATTGTCCGTTTCAGATTTTGAAGACTCTTTTGGTTCTAAGAATTTTGCAAATGGATCTTCTTGCTTCTCAGTTTTCGCTGTTGCTTTATCAGTGTCTAAATTACCGGTTGAGACGCCTAAATCATCCATCATTTTATCGAAATCATCACGTTTTCTAAAAGTTAATCCCATATCGATATTACTCCTTATCATTTTTTATATATTTTACTACGAAAAGTCAAAAAAAGCCAGATAAATAGCAATAAAGTTTGCATTTAAAGCGAAAATCCAGTATAATGTTATGGAACGGTAGTTTGTGTAAAGCACTGCTACCTATAAAAAATATATTTTTTCTCAAAGGAGACATTTTAAAATGGCTAAAGAAGTTTACGACCGTAGCAAACCGCACGTAAATATTGGTACTATCGGACACGTTGACCATGGTAAAACTACCCTCTCAGCTGCAATCTCTAAAGTATTGTCTGACAAAGGTTACTCTAAAGCGACTGATTTCGCATCTATCGATGCTGCGCCAGAAGAACGCGAACGTGGTATCACTATCAACACTGCTCACATCGAGTACGAAACTGATAAACGTCACTATGCCCACATCGACGCTCCAGGTCACGCGGACTACGTTAAAAACATGATCACTGGTGCTGCCCAAATGGACGGTGCGATCCTCGTAGTTGCTGCAACTGACGGACCAATGCCACAAACACGTGAACACATCTTGCTTTCACGTCAAGTTGGTGTTAAATACCTTATCGTATTCCTTAACAAAGCTGACCTCGTTGATGACGAAGAACTTATGGAACTTGTTGAAATGGAAGTACGTGACCTCTTGTCAGAATACGACTTCCCAGGTGACGATACTCCAGTAATCGCTGGTTCAGCTCTTGGTGCTTTGAACGGTGAACCTCAATGGGTTGCTAAAGTTGAAGAACTTATGGACATCGTTGACGAATACATTCCAACTCCAGAACGTGACACTGACAAACCATTGTTGCTTCCAGTCGAAGACGTATTCTCAATCACTGGTCGTGGTACAGTTGCTTCAGGTCGTATCGAACGTGGTACTGTTAAAGTCAACGACGAAATCGAAATCGTTGGTATCAAAGAAGACACTAAAAAAGCTGTCGTTACTGGTATCGAAATGTTCCGTAAAACACTTGACGAAGGTCTTGCCGGCGATAACGTTGGTGTACTTCTCCGTGGTGTTCAACGTGACGAAATCGAACGTGGTCAAGTTATCGCTAAACCAGGTTCAATCACTCCACATACTAAATTCGAAGGTGAAGTTTACGTATTGAGCAAAGAAGAAGGCGGACGTCACACTCCATTCTTCGACAACTACCGTCCTCAATTCTACTTCCACACAACTGACGTTACTGGTTCAGTTAAACTTCCAGAAGGTACTGAAATGGTAATGCCTGGTGATAACGTTCACATTGATGTTGAACTTATCCACCCAGTTGCCATCGAACAAGGAACTACTTTCTCTATCCGTGAAGGTGGACGTACTGTTGGTTCAGGTATCGTAGCTGAAATCAAAGCATAATTCGTTAAGAATTATTGAAGTGAACTCACTTCCTAAAAAAACCTCACATTTTGTGAGGTTTTTTTTGATGAATAGGTTTGAGATTAGAAAATAAAAAAGCTCCCATTTGGGAGTTTTTTTAGACTTCATTTTTAATAAAGATTTCACGATCAACAAAAGTATCCATTTGGAAATAAAATTTTTCTTGGATAATTTCGCTAGCGTTTTTAAAGATATTCACATTACGTAATCCAGATTTATCAGTAACTGATAGTTTAAAACCTGTTAAATCAGGATTAATAATAATTTTAAGGAGAAAACCTTGACCAGAATTTGGAACTTCTTCAAGTATACGTTTAAATTCAAAGTTTCCAATATTATTTTGAGAAAAAGTTGTGTCTTTGAGAGTAAATTTCTTAACTTTTGGTGATAATGTGTAGCTGTATTTGCAGCCCTCAAGTTTTTTTTCAGTAATAAAAGCCATCTTTTATAGTGCCCTTTCTTTTAGTGTTTGAACAAAATTGTGAATTTCTTCTTCAGTATTGAGTTCTGAAAAAGAAACACGAATATTTTCTTTAAGTTTTGGTGATTCACTACCATATACAGCTTCGAGAACATGAGAAGGATCAACTGTTCCAGCGGTGCAGGCTGAACCAGTTGAAATTGCCACACCAGCAAGATCAAGTTTTGCGAGTAATAGATCATGATTTTTCCCTGGGAACCCGATATTTACAACATGTGGCATACTCGGACCAAATTCGTGTGTATAATATTCAATATCTGCAAGATCGTCTAGAAGTGAAGCTTTCAGTTTTTCAACATGGGCATAATTAGCGTTCATGTTATCTGTTGCAATTTGTAGTGCTTTTGCCATGCCCAAAAGAGAATGAAGATTTTCCGTACCTGCACGACGTTTTTCTTCTTGTTCGCCACCGTGGATAATACTGTCAAATTTTAGTCCGGAACGATGATAAAGAAAGCCGACACCTTTTGGACCGTGGAATTTGTGAGCGCTAGCTGATAGAAAATCTATTTTTAGCTCCTCAGGATGTACGGGGATTTTACCCATTGTTTGTACTGAATCAACATGAAAAACAGCTTGATGATTTTCTAAAAGTTGCCCCACTTCTTTGATGGGAAGTAGTTGACCAGTTTCATTATTGGCCATCATCATTGAAACAAGAATTGTCTCGTCCCGCAATTCATTTTCAATCAATTGGGCGGGGAAAGAGCCATCAGTTTTGGGTTGAACAAAAGTAACATCAAAGCCATGACGTGTTTTCAAGTAGTCAAGGGCATTAAGTACTGATGGATGCTCTAAGGCAGTGGTGATAATATGATTACCATTTTGACGGTTGGCTAAAGCGTAACCGACCAAAGCGGTGGAGTTGGATTCACTTCCGCCGGAAGTAAAAGTAATTGTTCCAGGTGAAACTTGAAGTGCCTTAGCTACTGTTTCTCGTGCCTGACGTACGAGTTGGCTCGCTTGGCGACCAAAAGTGTGCGTACTGGACGGATTGCCAAAATTGTTAGCAAGAACTTCCGTCATGACATCAACAACTTCAGGAAGTATCGGTGTTGTTGCGGCATTATCTAGATATATAATTGTTCTTTCCTCTCTTTCGAGTTTCTATTAAAAGTCTTATTTCAAGGACATGTAAGCTTCTATTAACTTAACCTTTTAATAAATGTGTGTATTTCATTTATGTACTCTATACGAAAGCTTAATGATAATCGTAAGTTTCCATTATCTCTATATTACCATGTTTTATATTTTTTTTCTGAAATTCGAACGCTTCCGCTAATTTTTTAGATAAATGAAGTTATGAGAGGAGAAAGAAGTGACTAAAGTAAGTACAGGTTATGAAAAAAGCCACCTAGGCAGAGAGGTGACCTTTGAAAGATGTATTAATTATATTATTGTGATCTGCCTATACCAATTATAACACTGACAAAGGCTAAAGTATAATTTTTTAAACGAAGTGGAACAATCTAATGATGAAGGATATAATAAATTTAAGCTGGTAAACAGTCTTATAGGAAAGGAAGAGCAGACAAATGGAATATAACTTATTAGGTATCTCGGCATTAATTGTAATTATTTTAGGATTAACATGGCTCAAGGATGGCGAAAAAATGGATCCGCCTTTGAAGAAAAGAATAGTGATTGATGTTGTAACGATAGCAATCTTTTGGGGTGTTTTCGAGTTTTACAAGTTTTCAAATGTAAAAATGTACAACCATGAAATAGAATTTGTTATCAATAGTTCTTTACTTTTTTTCTTTGCACGAATGCTTCAACTCATTTGTCAAATCAATCCATTATTTCAAGAACTCTTTCTCTATCTCAAATCAAAAGGATTTACTCTTGAGGACAAAAAAATAAAGGAAGAAAATTATAAAGAAAAGAATGATAAAAAAAGAGAGAGCTAACCATTTCTAGCTCTGTTAACAAAAGGTAACGTTATTGATAAGCAAATATGATATATTGGATATGGCAAATCAAAATATCGATAAAAATTTCCTGAATATGAAGTCTCGTTTTGCCAGCGTGGCTTTTTTTCATATAAAAAAACCAGCTAAAAGCTGGTGCTGAATGAACTTAAATATTGTTCAGAATAGACTTTAGTCTTGATTTTTATCAAATTTGAAGAGCGGAGATACAGGACGTCCTTCATGAATACGAAGAATTGCATCTGCCATGTGTTTATCGACACTAAGGTATTTTACATTGTTAGGTTTACGATTTTTAGTAGCTACCGAGTCTGTGACGAGAACTTCACAAATTCCAGACTTTTCAAGTAAGTCAGCTGCCGTTTTAGTGAAGAGACCGTGACTTGCTACGGCATAAACATCTCCAGCACCTGCTTCGCGCACGACAGAAGCAGCATTTGAGAATGTTACACCTGAGTTGAGGATATCATCAATAAGAATAACTTTTTTCCCTTCAACATTACCGATGATATAACCATTTTCACGTTTTGCATCGTCATCTTCATAGTCAACGATGGCAATAGGAGCTTCTAAATATTCCGCAAGACTACGCGCGCGTTTGATACCTGAGTTTTTAGGTGCAACAACGACAACGTCATCGCCAGACAATCCTTTATTCATGTAGTACTCAGCAAAAAGCGGTACAGTGAAGAGGTTATCGACAGGAATATCAAAGAAACCTTGAACTTGAACTGCATGGATATCTAAAGTGAGTACACGATCTGCTCCAGCTTTGACGAGCATATCAGCTACAAGCTTAGCTGTGATTGGTTCACGGCTTGAAGCAGTTCGGTCTTGACGCGCATAACCAAAGTATGGCATAACGATATTGACAGAATGTGCAGATGCACGGACGCAAGCATCAATCATAATTAACAATTCCCAAATGTTGTCATTGACTGGCCAACTTGTTGACTGGATAATATAAACATCATGATTACGAACACTTTCTTCCATGTTAATCATGATTTCTCCGTCAGAAAATTGTTTTGAAGTTACTTTCCCCAAAGGAACATCCATAATTTTGCTAATTTTTTCAGCTAATTCAGGATTCGAGTTCAGTGAAAAAAGTTTAAGTTGTGCGTCAGAATAAGTCACAGTTTTTCTCCTATAATATTATGATATGTCTATTCTATCAAATTTGAGGGGGATTTCATAGCGCTATTTACGTGAAAGGTTTCACGTTATATAGGTAAGGGTTAAAATAAAAAAATTTTTAATGGAAGATGTTTGATATTTAGAGTTGTCTCATTATCTTATATATCCTCTGTAGTAAGCCAAGTGTTTTAGTTACCGAAGTTAAGTGTGGACATGGTAAAATAAGAGGAATGTTATGTCTCAAGATGAGATAAATAAAAATAATACAAGAACAGCGGCAAGTATGGAAAGAGGGTAACTTCTTAGCAGCACTTAAATGACTGTGAGGGACCAGACTAAGTCATATTTGTGGGTGACACTGTTAGCAAGGGCCTTGGTTTCAAAAATAAGGGCTTTACATGATGAGAGCTTTTTTTAGCGAGGGAGAACAAATGAAAAAGAAAACACTAACGATAATTGGTTTGCTGTTTATGGTGGTTAGTCTATCAGCATGTACAAAAAATAAACACGTGACTCAGGAAGCAAACTCATCTAAAGTTGAAATTACGACACCACAAGGTGAGAGAGTAAAAATTCCCAACAATATTCAGAGAGTTGTGTCACTCTCACCTGCGGTGACACAAGTGATTAACGATCTGGGGCAAAAAGATAAACTCATTGCTGTAGATACGCAAAGCCCCAAGTATGTTAAGGGTTTGGAAAATGTGCAGCAGACAGACCTTATGAACTTGGATCTTGAAAAAATAATGGCGCTCCAGCCAGAACTTTTATTTGTGAGTGATTTGACCCTGTTCCAATCGGAAGATAAAATTAAGAAGCTACAAGATAAAGGAACGAGTGTTGTCGTCCTACCTACTGAAAAGAACTTTAAAGAAATTGAAAACAATATTCGTCTCGTGGCGACAGCTTTAAACCAAAAAGAAAAAGGAGAACAACTTACTGGTCAGATGGAGAAGGATATCTCTGCTTTTAAAGAACAAGCTGCAAAAATAAATCATAAGAAAAGGATTCTGTTTGAAATCGCGGCTTCCCCAGAAATTTATAGTATGGGAAAGGACACTTATATCAATGAAATGATTGAAACAATTGGAGCTGAGAATGTGATGGCCAAAGAAACAGGAGCCATCAAAGTTTCAGAAGAGGCAGCAATTATGGCTAATCCAGATGTAATATTAACAAATGTTGAATATGTTCCGGATCCTATTAATGACATTTTAAAATTGAAAGGTTGGGAAGAAGTGAAGGCAGTAAAAAATAAAGCCGTTTATTCTATTGATAACGAAAGAAGCTCGCTTCCTAATCAACATGTAATAAAAGCAATGACAGAAATGGCAAAAGCGGTATATCCTGATGTATTCAAAAACTTCAAATAAGAATAGAATAAGCATTATTGTGATGCTTTTGGCCCTGTCTTTACTGGCAATGCTTTTAAGCCTTCAAATAGGAAGTGCTCCGATATCAGTCGGTGATTTAATGAATATGATATTGGGCAGAGGGAAAGATTCTGCTCCTCTTTTGCAAAGTATTCTTCTTGAAGTTCGCATGCCTCGGATTTTGCTCAGCTTTCTTGTCGGCTTAGCCTTGGGTGCTAGTGGAACAGTGATGCAATCACTTTTACAAAATCCTTTAGCCTCTTCCTATACCTTAGGCGTATCATCAGGTGCTTCATTAGGCGCTTCGACTGTGATGTTACTCGGTATTAATTTTATGAGCACTTCGATTTCGATGAGCCTTGCGGGCTTTGCTTTTGGACTTGTAACTGTTTTTATCGTTTTACTCTTTGCTCAACAATTTTCCCAATCATTAGATAATCAAACTATCATTTTGGTGGGAATGGTATTTTCTTTGTTTGTTAATTCTTTTTTAACTTTAATGATGACCTTTTCGCCGGATTATATGCAACGTATCATTTTCTGGCAATTGGGGAGTTTTTCAGGAGCTTCATGGGAAAACGTACAGCTCCTCACTTTACTCTTTGTCTTTAGTTTCGTCTGCTTACTTTACTTTCACCGAGAAATGGATATTTTGAGTTTTGGTGATACCTTTGCTTTGAGTCAAGGAGTAGAAGTCAAACGGACGAAAGTTATTTTAATTAGCTTATCGACTTTGCTCACAGGAGCCAGCGTAGCAATGACGGGAGTGATTGGTTTTGTCGATTTGATTGCACCTCATATCGCTCGTCGTTTGTTTGGTGCGACACATAAGTGGGTTCTTCCAAGCTCAGCACTTATAGGCGGCCTGCTCTGTGTTCTTGCAGATACTGTAGCAAGAAGTGTTTTCCAAACAAGAGAATTACCAATTGGAGCAGTAACAGCCCTCATTGGTGCGCCATTTTTCTACTATATTTTCTTTAGAAAAGGACAAGTATGAGATGTTAAAAGTTGAAAATATGAAGGTTGAGTATTCGGGAAAAGAGATTCTTTCTGATATTAATTTTTCTGTCAAGGCAGGGGAAAGGTTAGCAATTTTAGGACCAAACGGTAGTGGGAAATCAACGCTTTTAAAGAGTCTAGCTGGTTTGCTAAAATATCAAGGAAAAATTGAGCTAAACGAACAATCATTGACCACATTAAAAAGAATTGAATTAGCAGAAAAAGTGGCTCTTCTTTCTCAAAATCCAGCTGTATATTTTTCTTATTCCGTCTATGAAACTTTGATGATGGGACTCTACACCCAGCTGAGAAAACGATTTATGGCAGTGGCAAGCGCCCAAGATAAAGCACGTGTAGCCGAAGTAATAGCCGCATTTGATTTGGATACGATAAAAGATCAACAACTGTCAACACTTTCTGGCGGCCAGCTGCAGCGTGTCTTTTTAGCCCGGACTTTATTACAGAACCCTCAGATTGTTTTATTGGATGAACCCAATAATCATTTGGATATTTATTATCAACTAGAAATGTTGCGCAATATTGATGAGTATTTTGCTCAAAATCAAATCATCATTGCTGTTTTTCATGATATTAATTTAGCTCTGTCTTTTTCAGAAAATGTTCTAGTTTTACATGAGGGAAAAATAGTAAAACAAGGAAAAGCAAACGAAGTACTTTCTAGAAGTTTTTTGGAGCAAGTTTACCAAACCGATGTTCTTGCTTATATGCTTGAAAAACATAAATTTTGGCATGAAATGGATAAAAAGGGAGAATAGTTATCTGCTTAGCTGATACAATGGGAAAATGTATTGAGATACTTAAAGTAAAAATATACCTTTACCAAAAAGCAACGTACTGTTGCTTTTTTTGTATGAAGAGAATGATTATTTTTTACAATCTGTTTTATAAGAGAAGTTAAAAATTTCATTGGAAAGTGAGCGTTTTCTTTTGTGGCGCCCGAATGCCTAAAACCGTTATAGATTGCTCTTACAAAGCTTTTTTTATCCTCAAAAATATAGTATAATGGGCACAGTGCTGTTCTATACAAAAATGAGTTTACTTTTGAGAAAGCAAATTGATTTTTGGATAGAAATGAGAAGCACTGAAATCTCGAAAAGTGGGAGAAAACATGACAAAAGAAACTTTCAGAATGAATTTTGCAGGACGCGAGCTTGTTGTTGAAACAGGTCAAGTTGCCAAGCAAGCCAATGGCGCAGTTATTGTTCGCTATGGAGACACAACCGTGCTAACTGCAGCGACCATGTCGAAAAAAATGGCAAACGGTGACTTTTTCCCTTTGCAAGTTAATTATGAAGAAAAAATGTATGCCGCAGGAAAATTTCCTGGAGGTTTTAATAAGCGTGAAGCACGACCATCCACTTATGCTACTCTGACTGCCCGGTTGCTTGATCGCCCTATACGCCCAATGTTTGCTGACGGTTTTCGAAATGAAGTACAAGTAATCAATACTGTACTCTCTTATGATGAAAATGCAAGTGGGCGTATGGCAGCGATGTTTGGAAGTTCCTTGGCATTAGCTATTTCAGATATTCCTTTTGACGGTCCGATTGCGGGTGTTGAAGTGGGCTATATCAATGGTGAAATTATCATTAATCCCGATGTTGCACAGATGCAAAAGTCTTATTTGGATCTTGCTGTCGCTGGGAATATTGATGCGATCAATATGGTAGAGTCAGGTGCAAAGGAACTATCAGAAACAATCATGCTCGATGCCCTCCTTGCAGGACACGAAGCGATTAAAGAACTTATTGCTTTCCAAAATGAGATTGTAGCCAAAGTTGGTAAGAACAAGGCAGAAGTTGAACTTCTGCGTGTTGATGAAACATTGAAAGCCCAAATTATTGCAGACTATAATAAAGACTTACAAGCTGCTGTACAAGTAGAAGAAAAACTTGCGCGTGAAGCGGCCACTCAAGCTGTTAAAGATCGTGTCAAAGCAGAATATGAAACAGCTTATGCCGAACATGAAGAGTTTGAGCGCATTATGCGTGATGTTTCTGAGATTCTGGAGGGAATGGAACATACAGAAGTCCGTCGCCTCATAACAGAGGATAAAATTCGCCCTGATGGTCGTAAAGTCGATGAGATTCGTCCTTTAGAAGCAGAAATCGACTTTACACCGAATACAATTACACACGGCTCAGCTCTCTTTACACGTGGGCAAACGCAAGCCTTGTCAACTTTGACTCTGGCTCCGATGGGGGAAGCACAAGTCATTGATGGCTTGGATCTGGAATATAAAAAACGTTTCATGCACCACTATAATTTCCCGCAGTATTCAGTGGGAGAAACTGGACGTTATGGTGCACCTGGTCGCCGCGAAATAGGGCATGGTGCACTTGGTGAGCGTGCGCTTGAGCAAGTTATGCCGTCACTTGAAGAATTTCCTTATGCTGTACGTTTAGTTGCGGAAGTACTAGAGTCAAATGGTTCTTCATCACAAGCTTCGATTTGTGCAGGAACATTAGCCTTGATGGCTGGAGGAGTACCAATCAAGGCGCCAGTAGCTGGAATTGCTATGGGCTTAATCTCAGACGGCTCCAACTATACTATTTTGACAGATATTCAAGGTTTGGAAGATCACTTTGGCGATATGGATTTCAAAGTTGCTGGTACACGCGAGGGAATTACTGCTTTACAAATGGACATCAAAATTTCAGGAATTACTGCCGAAATTTTGGCAGAAGCACTTGCACAAGCAAAACGCGCCCGCTTTGAAATATTAGATGTGATTGAAGCCACAATTTCGGAACCCCGTCCAAATCTTGCACCATCTGCACCTAAAATTGATACGATTAAAATTGATGCGGATAAAATTAAGGTTGTTATTGGTAAGGGCGGCGAAACGATCGACAAAATCATCGAAGAAACAGGAGTCAAAATTGACATCGATGAAGATGGACTTTGTTCTATCTTTTCTCCTGATCAGACAGCGATTAACCGTGCGAAAGAAATCATTACAGAATTGGTCCGCGAAGCCAAAGTCGGCGATGTGTATGAAGCAAAGGTTGTAAGAATCGAAAAATTCGGTGCATTTGTTCATCTTTTTGGCCATACTGATGCGATGGTACATATTTCAGAACTTGCATGGAATCGCACGAACAAAGTAGAAGATGCTTTGAAGCTTGGAGATGTTGTTAAAGTTAAGATTACAAAAGTTGATGATAAAGGTCGTGTTGATGCCTCAGTACGTGCTTTGCTAGAAAAACCAGAAGGCAATGAAGAACCTGAGCATAAGCCACGCGAACGTCGTAATGGGAAGAACGGTAATGGTCACCGTGGATATCATAAAGAAAAAACATCTGGTCCTAAATTTGAGCGCCGAGAACGTAAAGCATCAGTCATAGATGAAGAGTTTCCAGAATTATCAACAACTCGACCAGAGTGATAAAAAGGAGGAAGGCGCAGTGTAATGCGCTTTTCCTATAGATTTTTGCTATAATAAATGAATATGAAAAATAAAAAGAGAGGCTTTTGGCAGGAAGCCATCCGTGTCACAAAAGAAAATGATCCTGCTGCACGAACTGGGCTAGAAGTTCTCTTGACTTATCCGGGAGTAAAAGCTTTAGCAGCACATCGTTTTAGTCATTGGCTGTGGACACATAACCTTAAACTTTGGGCGCGTATGAATTCACAGTTTTGGCGTTTTTGGACACAAATCGAAATTCATCCAGGAGCAACGATTGCCCACGGAGTTTTTATCGATCACGGTTCTGGATTGGTTATCGGGGAGACAGCGATAGTAGAAACAGATGTTAAACTTTATCACGGAGTAACCCTTGGAGGGACAGGGAAAGATAAAGGAAAACGTCACCCTACGGTGCGTAAGGGGGCCTTAATATCAGCACACTCACAGCTGCTTGGTCCTATCGAAATTGGCGAAAATGCCAAAGTCGGTGCTGGTGCTGTTGTCGTAAGTGATGTCCCACCTGAAGTTACAGTAGTAGGTATTCCAGCAAAAGTTGTTCGAGTTAAGGGACAAAAAGACTCAGAGAAAATTTCGTCCATAGAAGAAAAAAGGGAGGCGAGCTACCATGCTTCACATCTATAATACAATGACAAGAAAAATCGAGGAGTTCCATCCTCTCGAAGAAAATAAGATAAAGATGTATGTTTGTGGACCAACAGTCTATAACTATATCCATATCGGGAATGCACGATCTGTTGTTGCTTTCGATTTAATCCGTAGATATATGGAATACCGAGGCTTTGAAGTGATTTACGTCTCTAACTTTACAGATGTTGATGATAAAATTATCAAAGGAGCCTCTCAGGAACATCTTACACCACTTGAATTATCCGACAAATATATTGCCGCATTTTATCAAGATACAGATGCTCTCAATGTTAAACGTGCAACGGTAAATCCAAGAGCAACTAACTATATCGACAAGATGATTACCTTTATTCAAGATTTAATGGATAAAGGGTTTGCTTACGAAGCCGAAGGCGACGTCTATTTCCGTGTTGCAAAATCAAAAGGTTATGCTAAGCTCGCAAATAAAAATTTAGAAGAACTGCTGCAAGGCGCTTCTGGTCGAACAGATGAAGAAACAGTACGTAAAGAAAGCCCAGCGGATTTTGCCTTATGGAAATCCGCGAAAAAAGACGAAATTTCTTGGTCAAGCCCTTGGGGTGAAGGACGTCCAGGGTGGCACATCGAATGTTCAGTGATGAGCAGTGACCTTTTAGGGGATACTTTAGATATACATGCGGGAGGAGCTGATCTGGAGTTCCCTCATCATACCAATGAAATTGCGCAATCAGAAGCTAAAACAGGTAAAAAATTTGTGAACTACTGGATGCACAATGGATTTGTAAATGTTAGCGGTGAAAAAATGTCTAAGTCTTTAGGAAACTTTAAAACCGTGCATGAAATGCTCGACGTAGTAAGTCCAACAGTTCTCCGCTTTTTCTTGGCTACGACTCATTATCGCCGGCCTGTTAACTTTACAGATGAAGCCGTACAAGATGCAGAAAATAATGTCAAGAAGATTGAAAATGCTTACCGCAATCTTGAAGTAGAAGGTCAGGCTGACTTAGAAGTTCTTGCTAAATTCAAAGCAGAGTTTGAAACAGCAATGGATGAGGACTTTAATATTGCGAATGGTTTAACTGTTTTTTATAACTTTATCACTTGGGTAAATAAGGGAAATGGTGGATTAGAAGTTAAAGCCTTCTTTGAGGATGTTCTCTTAATTCTCGGTTTGCGTTTTGAAAATCAAGATACAAGATTAGATGCTGAAATTGAAGACTTAATCGAAGCAAGACAAGCGGCAAGAGCAGCACGAGATTTTGCTCAAGCAGATAAGATTCGTGATGAATTAAAGGCACAAGGGATTGTGCTTGAAGATACTGCTCAAGGTGTGAGGTGGCATCGTGAATAAAAAAGATGCAGAGTTATTAAATGGTGTAGCACTCGCCTATATCGGAGATGCTGTTTATGAAGTTTTCGTTAGAGATTATCTCCTCGATAAAGGATTAACCAAACCTGGAGAACTTCAGCGACAAGCCACGCAATATGTTTCCGCTAAAGCACAGGCTGCCTTAATTCGTAAAATGGAAGACGTTGACTTTCTAACAGAAGAGGAACTTCTTTATTTCAAGCGTGGACGAAATGCGCACTCTAAAACAACAGCGAAAAACACAGATGTTGTGACTTATCGTATATCTACAGGCTTCGAAGCAGTTGTAGGTTTCTTACACTTGACTAAAAAGACCGAACGTTTAGAGGAGTTTGCTGCGTTTTGCATTAAGAATATTGACATATCTGTAAAATAGTGCAAAATATTTCTCAAAAGCATATTTTTTCGTTACAATACATAACAAGAGATGTATATTAAAGAAAAGAAGCTGGACAAGAAATATGTATAGAGTAATCACAATGTCAGGCTATGATGAACCATGGTGGTTTTTTGAAGACTGGCAAAAAGATATTCAATCAGTAGATGAATATGAAGACTTCTATCAAGCTTTGAAAAAGTACAAAAGTGAATGGCTAAAAATGGCAAAAAGCTATAAAGAATTTAAAAGCCAAGATGACCTTTTAGCTGCATTCTGGAGAAGTGGAGATGAGATCTGGTGTGAAGAATGCGCAGGATATCTCCAACGCTATCAAAGTTTGATGCTTTTAGAAGACTGGCATGTACTTCCAGTAGAGAAAAAACGCTGGGCGTATGGTAAATCTTCTGGAGAATTACCTCCTAAATTTTGTAATAAATTTTGGGATAAAAATTAATCAAGTATAAAAGACTTTTAGCCATTAAGCTAGAAGTCTTTTAATGTCAAAAAGTCTCCAAGTAAAACGTTATTGAAGATTAAGTTATTTTGTTATAATTATTTTATAATCAAATTCTAATCGAAATGGAAAGGAGCTTTCCTTGAAAAAACTGCTTGTTATCACAGACGTTACATTAGTTCTTACTGCTGTTCTTTTAATTTTTGCTGTGAAACAGGATGAACATTCTGTTGTCGCGCCAACAATAGAGTTTGCGAAAGCAGACCAATACAGCCCAGCAAAAACAGTTAATATTGAGCAAATAAAGATGGGAAATTTTGAAACTATTCATGGGGATTGGGTTAATTATGAAAGTGATATTGATGGCAGAAGAGCACGTGTTTTGGATTCAAAAGTGACGAAGCAGAAACGGGATTTTTATCTCCAATATGGAGGTATAAATGAACAAACAGGACAGATTTATTTGTGGATGTATTTGGAAGGTATTGCTCCTGAAAATGGTTCCCGATTTGAAATATATCCTAAAGGCACACCTATTCCGGTCAAATTAAGGAACGGCACGATTGATTATTCTGGCAAATATGATCCGACATCTCGAGAAAAAGACAGAATACTACCAGAAGGCTCAGCACGAACAGTAGAGGAACTTGCTTCGTTGGTCTTGTATCGTGATGGTGAAGCAGTATCGTAAAAATAAATAGGAAAATACTCTTGAAAAAATTTTTGAAAAGAGTTAAAATAGTCCTATCATAAAAACTCGATGGTCAAGGCTCGGGAAGATATGTGCTTTTTAGCATGTATTTTTCACTGGCTTTGGCTTTTTGTTTTGTAAAAATGGAGAAATTATGGAATTTCAAGAAAAATATGATGTCATAGTGATCGGCGCGGGACATGCTGGTGTAGAAGCAGCACTCGCTTCAGCTCGTATGGGCACCAAAACCCTTCTATTAACAATTAATCTCGACATGGTTGCTTTCATGCCCTGTAATCCTTCAATCGGAGGTTCTGCCAAAGGAATAGTTGTTCGTGAAATTGATGCCTTAGGTGGCGAAATGGGGCGAAATATTGACAAGACCTATATTCAGATGAAGATGTTGAATACCGGTAAAGGGCCTGCTGTCCGTGCCTTACGTGCACAAGCAGACAAGGCACTATATTCGCAAGAAATGAAGCATACAGTAGAAAATCAAGAGAATCTAACCTTACGTCAAGCTATGGTCGAAGAAATTTTGGTTGATGATGGAAAAGTAACAGGCGTAAAAGTTACAACGGGGGCGAAGTATGCTGCCCAAGCAGTTATTGTTACTACAGGAACTGCTTTACGTGGTGAAATTATCATCGGTGAGCTTAAATATTCCTCAGGACCAAATAATTCGCTAGCCTCTGTCAGCTTGGCTGATAACTTACGCAATTTGGGCTTTGAAATTGGACGCTTTAAAACAGGAACGCCACCACGTGTACTCTCATCAAGTATTAATTACGATGCGACAGAGATTCAACCAGGGGATGAAAAGCCTAATCACTTTAGCTTTTTGTCAAAAGATGAAGATTACCTTACAGAGCAAATTCCTTGTTGGCTGACGTATACAAGTAAGACAACACATGAGATTATACAAGAAAATTTGCACCGTGCTCCAATGTTTTCAGGGATTGTCAAAGGTGTCGGCCCGCGTTATTGTCCTTCTATAGAAGATAAAGTTGTACGCTTTGCAGATAAGCCCCGTCACCAACTTTTCTTAGAACCAGAAGGGCGGAATACAGAAGAAGTATACATCCAAGGTTTATCCACAAGTTTACCGGAAGATGTTCAGTTTGATTTGGTCCGTTCTATTCCTGGTTTAGAAGATGCAAAAATGATGCGTACTGGCTATGCTATCGAATATGATGTGGTATTACCTCACCAGCTCCGTCCAACACTGGAAACGAAACTAGTTTCAGGACTTTTCACTGCAGGACAAACAAATGGTACATCTGGCTATGAAGAAGCAGCTGGACAAGGTTTGGTTGCAGGAATCAATGCAAGTCTTAAAGTTCAAGGTAAAGAAGAGCTCATCCTTAAACGAAGTGATGCATATATCGGTGTAATGATTGATGATCTTGTGACTAAAGGAACTTTAGAACCCTATCGTTTACTGACTTCTCGTGCTGAATATCGTTTGATTTTACGCCATGACAATGCAGATATGCGTTTGACATCTATTGGACGAGAAATTGGCTTAGTTGGTGACGAACGCTGGGAGGCTTTCCAAGATAAACTAACTTCTTACCAAACAGAGATTGCTCGTCTCAATAAAGAAAAACTTAAACCACTTGCCGATACGCAAGAAAAACTTGGGATGATGGGATTTGGGCCAATCAAAGATGCTTTGACGGGTATTGAATTTTTAAAACGTCCTGAAGTGAAGTATTCTGATGTAGTTAGATTTGTCGGTGAATCTTCTGAGAAACTTGATCGAACTGTTATTGAACTTATTGAAACAGAAGTTACCTATGAGGGATACATCAAAAAAGCAAAAGAACAAGTTGAAAAGATGCACCGTTTAGAAGCTAAACGCATTCCTAAAAATATGAATTGGGATGCATTAGACAGTATCGCAACGGAAGCACGCCAAAAATTCAAGAAAATAAATCCTGAAACTCTAGGCCAAGCGAGTCGTATTTCAGGAGTAAATCCTGCCGATATTTCCATTTTGATGGTTTATCTTGAAGGAAAAAGATAAAAAACAAGAAACCAGCCCCCAAAGTGTCTGGTTTTTTTATAGTCTTTAAACGTGACAACGGCGGGGTTTTCCGAACGAGTGTAAAAAAAAGGGAGAAAAATCACAGTTTATTCTTGACAGAACAAAGTGAGTTTGATAGAATATAATAGTTGTCGCGAGAGAGCGTATCTCTTACGAGAGCGATAGACCTTTGAAAACTGAATAAAGTAGAATGACTATATGCGAGAAGTTAACTTCTTGTATACCAACTGTCAATTCAATAATGAAAGACAAAACAACAGCCAGTTCATTTGATGAACTAAATTTAAATGAGAGTTTGATCCTGGCTCAGGACGAACGCTGGCGGCGTGCCTAATACATGCAAGTCGAGCGATGATTAAAGATAGCTTGCTATTTTTATGAAGAGCGGCGAACGGGTGAGTAACGCGTGGGAAATCTGCCGAGTAGCGGGGGACAACGTTTGGAAACGAACGCTAATACCGCATAACAATGAGAATCGCATGATTCTTATTTGAAAGAAGCAATTGCTTCACTACTTGATGATCCCGCGTTGTATTAGCTAGTTGGTAGTGTAAAGGACTACCAAGGCGATGATACATAGCCGACCTGAGAGGGTGATCGGCCACACTGGGACTGAGACACGGCCCAGACTCCTACGGGAGGCAGCAGTAGGGAATCTTCGGCAATGGGGGCAACCCTGACCGAGCAACGCCGCGTGAGTGAAGAAGGTTTTCGGATCGTAAAACTCTGTTGTTAGAGAAGAACGTTAAGTAGAGTGGAAAATTACTTAAGTGACGGTATCTAACCAGAAAGGGACGGCTAACTACGTGCCAGCAGCCGCGGTAATACGTAGGTCCCAAGCGTTGTCCGGATTTATTGGGCGTAAAGCGAGCGCAGGTGGTTTCTTAAGTCTGATGTAAAAGGCAGTGGCTCAACCATTGTGTGCATTGGAAACTGGGAGACTTGAGTGCAGGAGAGGAGAGTGGAATTCCATGTGTAGCGGTGAAATGCGTAGATATATGGAGGAACACCGGAGGCGAAAGCGGCTCTCTGGCCTGTAACTGACACTGAGGCTCGAAAGCGTGGGGAGCAAACAGGATTAGATACCCTGGTAGTCCACGCCGTAAACGATGAGTGCTAGCTGTAGGGAGCTATAAGTTCTCTGTAGCGCAGCTAACGCATTAAGCACTCCGCCTGGGGAGTACGACCGCAAGGTTGAAACTCAAAGGAATTGACGGGGGCCCGCACAAGCGGTGGAGCATGTGGTTTAATTCGAAGCAACGCGAAGAACCTTACCAGGTCTTGACATACTCGTGCTATCCTTAGAGATAAGGAGTTCCTTCGGGACACGGGATACAGGTGGTGCATGGTTGTCGTCAGCTCGTGTCGTGAGATGTTGGGTTAAGTCCCGCAACGAGCGCAACCCTTATTACTAGTTGCCATCATTAAGTTGGGCACTCTAGTGAGACTGCCGGTGATAAACCGGAGGAAGGTGGGGATGACGTCAAATCATCATGCCCCTTATGACCTGGGCTACACACGTGCTACAATGGATGGTACAACGAGTCGCCAACCCGCGAGGGTGCGCTAATCTCTTAAAACCATTCTCAGTTCGGATTGCAGGCTGCAACTCGCCTGCATGAAGTCGGAATCGCTAGTAATCGCGGATCAGCACGCCGCGGTGAATACGTTCCCGGGCCTTGTACACACCGCCCGTCACACCACGGAAGTTGGGAGTACCCAAAGTAGGTTGCCTAACCGCAAGGAGGGCGCTTCCTAAGGTAAGACCGATGACTGGGGTGAAGTCGTAACAAGGTAGCCGTATCGGAAGGTGCGGCTGGATCACCTCCTTTCTAAGGAATATAAAAAAAGATGTTGTTCTACTTTATTCAGTTTTGAGGGGTCTATAAAGACCAAACAAGCAGTCTTTTGATGCAAGATAGAGAAGATTGCGTTGAGAGAAGGGGCCTTAGCTCAGCTGGGAGAGCGCCTGCTTTGCACGCAGGAGGTCAGCGGTTCGATCCCGCTAGGCTCCATAAGATACGGAAGTATCTTGTCAACGAAGACGTTAAAATAGGAATTGATCATTGAAAACTAAATAACAATATCTTATAACGATAAATAAACCGAGAAATGGTAAAACATTTCTGTAAAGCTGCGAATTATTTTAAATAGTTCGAAAAAACTTATACTTGTTTTAATGGCAAAGTTAATAAGGGCGCACGGTGGATGCCTTGGCATTAAGAGCCGAAGAAGGACGTGACTAACGACGATATTCTAGGGGGAGCAGTAAGTACGCATTGATCCCTAGGTCTCCGAATGGGGAAACCCACTATGTTATGCATAGTATCCGTAAGTGAATACATAGCTTACGAGAAGGTAACGCAGAGAACTGAAACATCTAAGTACCTGCAGGAAGAGAAAGTAAAAACGATTTCCTAAGTAGCGGCGAGCGAACGGGAAACAGGCCAAACCAAGAAGCTTGCTTCTTGGGGTTGTAGGACTGCAACGTGGACTTAAAGTCTATAGAAGAATTACCTGGGAAGGTAAGCCAAAGAGAGTAATAGCCTCGTATTTGAAATAGACTTTATACCTAGCAGTATCCTGAGTAGGGCTGGACACGCGAAATCCAGTTTGAATCCGGGAGGACCATCTCCCAAGCCTAAATACTCCTTAATGACCGATAGTGAACCAGTACCGTGAGGGAAAGGTGAAAAGAACCCCGGGAGGGGAGTGAAATAGCACCTGAAACCGTGTGCCTACAAGAAGTTCGAGCCCGTCAATGGGTGAGAGCGTGCCTTTTGTAGAATGAACCGGCGAGTTACGTTATGATGCGAGGTTAAGCTGAAGAGGCGGAGCCGTAGCGAAAGCGAGTCTGAATAGGGCGCTTTAGTATCATGATGTAGACCCGAAACCTAGTGACCTATCCATGAGCAGGTTGAAGGTGCGGTAAGACGCACTGGAGGACCGAACCAGGACACGTTGAAAAGTGTTTGGATGACTTGTGGATAGCGGAGAAATTCCAAACGAACTGGGAGATAGCTGGTTCTCTCCGAAATAGCTTTAGGGCTAGCGTCGCAATTTAAGTGTATTGGAGGTAGAGCACTGTTTGGATGAGGGGCCCATCTCGGGTTACCAATTTCAGATAAACTCCGAATGCTAATACACATGTGCGGCAGTCAGACTGCGAGTGCTAAGATCCGTAGTCGAAAGGGAAACAGCCCAGACCACCAGCTAAGGTCCCAAAATATATGTTAAGTGGAAAAGGATGTGGGGTTGCACAGACAACTAGGATGTTAGCTCAGAAGCAGCTATCATTCAAAGAGTGCGTAATAGCTCACTAGTCGAGTGACCCTGCGCCGAAAATGTACCGGGGCTAAACATATTACCGAAGCTGTGGATTTAATATTAATTAAATGGTAGGAGAGCGTTGTAATCAGCGATGAAGGTATACCGTGAGGGGTGCTGGAGCGATTACAAGTGAGAATGCCGGTATGAGTAGCGCAAGATAAGTGAGAATCTTATCCACCGTAAGACTAAGGTTTCCAGGGGAAGGCTCGTCCGCCCTGGGTTAGTCGGGACCTAAGGCGAGGCCGAAAGGCGTAGTCGATGGACAACAGGTTGATATTCCTGTACTAGTATTGTTAGTGATGGAGGGACGCAGTAGGCTAAAGGGAGCCAGTTAATGGATTCTGGTCTAAGCAGTGAGGTGTGGAATGTGTCAAATGCATTTTCCTTTAACATTGAGCTGTGATGGGGAAGCAACTACGGTTGCGAAGCCCTTGATGTCACACTGCCAAGAAAATCTTCTAGCGTTAATTCAATACTACCCGTACCGCAAACCGACACAGGTAGTCGAGGCGAGTAGCCTCAGGTGATCGAGAGAACTCTCGTTAAGGAACTCGGCAAAATGACCCCGTAACTTCGGGAGAAGGGGTGCTGTAGAAATACAGCCGCAGTGAAAAGATCCAAGCAACTGTTTATCAAAAACACAGCTCTCTGCTAAACCGCAAGGTGATGTATAGGGGGTGACGCCTGCCCGGTGCTGGAAGGTTAAGAGGAGGGGTTAGCTTAGGCGAAGCTCTGAATTGAAGCCCCAGTAAACGGCGGCCGTAACTATAACGGTCCTAAGGTAGCGAAATTCCTTGTCGGGTAAGTTCCGACCCGCACGAAAGGCGTAATGATTTGGATACTGTCTCAACGAGAGACTCGGTGAAATTTTAGTACCTGTGAAGATGCAGGTTACCCGCGACAGGACGGAAAGACCCCATGGAGCTTTACTGCAGATTGATATTGAGTACCTGTGAAGCATGTACAGGATAGGTAGGAGACTTTGACCTTGGGACGCTAGTTTCAAGTGAGTCGCTGTTGGGATACTACCCTTGCTTCATGGTTGCTCTAACCCACACGCATAATCGGCGTGGGAGACAGTGTCTGTCGGGCAGTTTGACTGGGGCGGTCGCCTCCTAAAGAGTAACGGAGGCGCCCAAAGGTTCCCTCAACATGGTTGGAAATCATGTGTAGAGTGTAAAGGTATAAGGGAGCTTGACTGCGAGAGCTACAACTCGAGCAGGTAGGAAACTAGGGCTTAGTGATCCGGTGGTACCGCATGGAAGGGCCATCGCTCAACGGATAAAAGCTACCCTGGGGATAACAGGCTTATCTCCCCCAAGAGTTCACATCGACGGGGAGGTTTGGCACCTCGATGTCGGCTCGTCGCATCCTGGGGCTGTAGTCGGTCCCAAGGGTTGGGCTGTTCGCCCATTAAAGCGGCACGCGAGCTGGGTTCAGAACGTCGTGAGACAGTTCGGTCCCTATCCGTCGCGGGCGTAGGAAATTTGAGAGGATCTGCCCTTAGTACGAGAGGACCGGGGTGGACTTACCGCTGGTGTACCAGTTGTTCCGCCAGGAGCACCGCTGGGTAGCTATGTAGGGAAGGGATAAGCGCTGAAAGCATCTAAGTGCGAAGCCCACCTCAAGATGAGATTTCCCATTCTTTATGAATTAAGAGCCCTGAGAGATGATCAGGTTGATAGGCTGGAAGTGGAAGTCCTGCGAGGGATGGAGCGGACCAGTACTAATAGCTCGAGGACTTTACCAAGTAATAGAACATATGAGTTCAGCTTTACTTATTTATCAAGAGATTGTTATTTAGTTTTGAGTGTTCAATACATTCAGACCATGATTTGGTATTCATTGCATAGGAGATACACCTGTTCCCATGTCGAACACAGAAGTTAAGTCCTATTACGCCGGAAGTAGTTGGGGGTTGCCCCCTGCGAGATAGGGTAAATGCCAAGTGATTGGGAGTTTAGCTCAGCTGGGAGAGCATCTGCCTTACAAGCAGAGGGTCAGCGGTTCGATCCCGTTAACTCCCATAGGTTCCGTAGTGTAGCGGTTATCACGTCGCCCTGTCACGGCGAAGATCGCGGGTTCGATTCCCGTCGGAACCGTTTCAAGTTGATAGACTTGAAAGGTAATAAAAGAAATAGACTCGTTAGCTCAGTTGGTAGAGCATTTGACTTTTAATCAAAGGGTCGCTGGTTCGAGCCCAGCACGGGTCATACTTTAACAATAGGTTGAGGTATAAAGCGTAAAAGAACTTGTCAAGCGGATGTGGTGAAATTGGCAGACACGCTAGATTTAGGTTCTAGTGCTTTAGGGCGTGGGGGTTCAAGTCCCTTCATCCGCATTTCTTTTATAGCCGACTTAGCTCAGTTGGTAGAGCATCTGATTTGTAATCAGAGGGTCGCGTGTTCGAATCATGTAGTCGGCATTCCTTTAACTGTTGGACCTAGTGTAGTGCAGCTAGAGGTATTTAGAAAGTTTTTCTTTCTTTAAGCGTTGCGAACGTAGTTCAGGGGTAGAACACAACCTTGCCATGGTTGGGGTCGCGAGTTCGAATCTCGTCGTTCGCTTTGAAATTAAATATTATGCACCCGTGGCTCAACTGGATAGAGTACCTGACTACGAATCAGGCGGTTGCAGGTTCGAATCCTGCCGGGTGCATTGATTTCTGAATGAAATCATGATGATAATGAACTTTATCTCGGGAAGTAGCTCAGCTTGGTAGAGTACTTGGTTTGGGACCAAGGTGTCGCAGGTTCGAATCCTGTCTTCCCGATTGATAGATTATTCTATCAGAAATTTTTGGCGGTGTAGCTCAGCTGGCTAGAGCGTTCGGTTCATACCCGAGAGGTCGGGGGTTCGATCCCCTTCGCCGCTATTATATTTTACAGCTGGATCTTTAGCTCAGTTGGTTAGAGCTCTCGGCTCATAACCGAGCGGTCGTTGGTTCGAATCCAACAAGATCCACTTTTTGGAGGATTACCCAAGTCCGGCTGAAGGGAACGGTCTTGAAAACCGTCAGGCGGGTAAAACCGTGCGTGGGTTCGAATCCCACATCCTCCTTTCCTTTGGCTCGGTAGCTCAGTTGGTAGAGCAATGGATTGAAGCTCCATGTGTCGGCGGTTCGATTCCGTCTCGCGCCATTTGCGGGTGTAGTTTAGTGGTAAAACCTCAGCCTTCCAAGCTGATGTTGTGAGTTCGATTCTCATCACCCGCTTAAAAATTTTCTGGGATATAGAAGATTTTTTAATAATTTGGGAGCATAGCTCAGTTGGTTAGAGCACTGTGTTGATAACGCAGGGGTCCGAGGTTCAAATCCTCGTGTTCCCATAGATGTTTATAATATCTATATATTGTGAATAACTGGTGGGGAGTTACTCAAGAGGCTGAAGAGGACGGTTTGCTAAATCGTTAGGTCGGGAAACCGGCGCGAGGGTTCGAATCCCTTACTCCCCTTCCGTACAACGACTATTGTTGAATAGTCGTTTTTTATGCTTTATGTAGAATGTTTAAGATGAGAGGGGGTTATATGGCTTTTCTTACGAACGAAGAAGTAACCGAGTTAAAAAATCAGGTAAATATTGCTGATTTAATTTCACAATATGTGCCTCTCACTAAGTCTGGAAAGAATTATTTAGGGCTATGTCCTTTTCATGGGGAAAAAACACCAAGCTTTAATGTCAATGCTGATAAAGGGTTTTATCACTGTTTTGGTTGTGGAAAATCTGGCGATGTTATTGATTTTATAAAAGATTATAAACAAGTTGGTTTTGTGGATGCAGTAAAAGATGTTGCGAGTTTTGCTGGAATCACCTTAAATATTGAGAATGATTCTACTGCAGAAAAAGATAATCCTCATGCAATGCTTTATGATATAAACAATCAAGCTGCACGGCTTTATAATATTGTTTTGACTTCGACAGAAATCGGTGAAAAAGCTCGGCTTTATTTAGAAAAACGTGGGATTACTTCTGAGATTATCAAGCAGTTTAATATCGGCTTAGCACCAGACGAAAATGATTTCATTTTTAAAAATCTCTCTGGAAAATTTGATGAAAGTGTTCAAGCGAATTCCGGGCTTTTCAACTTTTCAAGTAACAAGGTTTTTGATGCTTTTCAAAACAGAATTATGTTTCCACTCAAAAATGAGTACGGGCATGTTGTGGGATTTTCTGGCCGAAAATGGCAAGAAAATGATACAAGTAAGGCAAAGTATATTAATACAAGTGCAACAAAAATCTTTGATAAATCTTACGAGCTTTATAATTTGGATAGAGCAAAACCAGTTATTTCTAAAACACGTGAAGTTTACTTGATGGAAGGTTTCATGGATGTTATTGCAGCTTATAAAGCGGGTGTATATAATGTTGTGGCGACTATGGGAACAGCCTTAACTGATAAACACGTAAAGCGTTTAAAAAAAATAGCTAAAAATTATGTTCTTATCTATGATGGCGATCAGGCAGGTCAAAATGCAATATATAAAGCAATTGATTTGATTGGTGAAGAGAAGACACAGATTGTTCGTGTTCCAGAAGGCTTGGATCCAGATGATTACAGTAAAAAATATTCTTTAGAATCATTAGCTGGTCTGATGGAAAACAGCAGGATACAACCGACAGAATTTCTGATTGATTATTTGAAACCTGAAAACCTTTCAAATCTGCAAAACCAATTGGATTTTATTGAGCAAATGGCGCCTGTTATTGCAAGGGTTTCGTCAATTACAGCACAGGATGCTTTTATAAGAAAATTAGTTGAGATTTTACCTGATTTCGAGTATAATCAAGTAGAGCAATCTGTCAATTTAAAGCGTGAAAACGTCCTTAAATCAAGGGCAGAAGCGGGAAATTTTGAAGAGAGTTTTGGGAGATTTTCGGAAGAAGATTTTTCGAATTATCCTGATCCTGGTTTTATTGCAACGGAGCAAGATTATTATGGTGATTTTCCTTCTGGTCAAGAGGCTGCTAAAACTGTACAACAGCCGCAACTTCCAAGTTTATCACGAAGTGAACGGGCAGAGGAACAACTTTTGAATCGCATGATTTATCATCAGAGTATTCTTCAAAAATTTGCGGAGGATGAAACTTTTCGCTTTGTCCATCAGCGTTACCAGAACCTTTTTGACAAAATCATACTTGAGGTTATGAGTTTTGAAGAAATTGATCCTTCTCACTTTGGTACCTCATTAGATACCGATGAGAAAAATTTATTTTATCAAATCTTAAGTCTTGATTTGCCAGATGAGACAAGTAGTCAGGAGCTCGAAGATTTGGTGGCCGTTTTTGCAAAGGAAATGGAGCAAATAAAGTTTAGTGAATTGCAAAAACAACTAGAGAATGCCCAAAAAGTAGGCAACAAGGAACGTGAGCTGGAACTCACAATCCAAATCATTAATCAGAAGAAAAAAATATAAGCTATTGCTTATATTGTTCATTGGGGAGGATTAAATTGGCAAGTAATAATAAAAAAAGAATCAGTCAAATTGCAAAAGAAACTGGAATCACTAACAAAGCTTTAATCGCAAAAGCACAAGAGCTTGGTATGGCGGTTAAATCGCATTCAAGTTCTATTTTTGAAGCTGAAGAAGCAAAACTCCTTGCGGCAATGGATTTTAAACCAATTATTGTTGAAAAAGTTGATGTGGAAGAGTTAAAAGAAAAAGGTTCTAAACATGTAACTTCTGTTAAAGAAAAAGCGGCCAAGAAAATCGATATTAAAGATTCGGATACTTTTGACAATAAGGCTTTTGATAAAGCAGTAGCAGCTTATATTACAAAACGTAAACCTCTCGAAGAAGCTTTAGATGATGAAATTACAGATGAGCTTGTGGTGAAGTTTGGTTTGGAAGCCGAAGCTATCGAAGATTTGCTTCAACAAATCCAAGATGCAGGTATTTCTATTGTTGATAAAGAAGGAAATCCTAGTCCATTAGCTTTGCAAGCTGAAGAAGAAGAAAAGCTTGATGATAATGCCATGGATGAAATCGTGACAAATGTCCGTATTGATGATCCTGTCCGTATGTATCTTAAGGAAATCGGACGTTATCCATTGATTTCGCTTGAAGAAGAAACAAAACTTGCGGAAGCTATCGTGGCAGGTGGTGATGAAGCAGAATTTGCCAAACAAATGCTTGCGGAAGCCAATTTACGTTTGGTTGTTTCAATTGCAAAGCGTTATTCTGGACGAGGGATGCAATTCCTGGATTTGATCCAAGAAGGAAACATGGGACTTATGAAAGCTGTGGACAAATTTGACCATACGAAAGGTTTCAAATTCTCAACTTATGCGACCTGGTGGATTCGTCAAGCAATCACACGTGCGATTGCTGACCAAGCACGTACAATTCGTATTCCTGTCCACATGGTCGAAACAATCAATAAGTTAATCCGTGTACAACGTAATCTTTTACAAGAATTAGGTCGTGATCCTTTACCAGAAGAAATTGGTAAAGAATTGCACATGACACCTGATAAAGTTCGTGAAGTCTTAAAAATTGCGCAGGAACCTGTATCATTGGAAACACCTATTGGTGAGGAAGACGATTCACACCTTGGAGATTTCATTGAAGATGATGTGATTGAAAGTCCGGTAGACTATACCAACCGTATCTTGCTTCGTGAACAGCTTGATGAAGTTATGGATACCTTAACGGACCGCGAAGAAAACGTATTGCGTATGCGTTTTGGACTTGATGATGGACGTATGCACACACTTGAAGATGTTGGTAAACAATTTAAAGTGACACGTGAACGTATTCGTCAAATTGAAGCGAAAGCGATTAAAAAGTTACGTCATCCTCGTCGTAGCAAACCATTGCGTGACTTTATGTAATATAAAAAACTCTCTCGACAGATGTCGAAGAGTTTTTTCTTATAATTGAAAAAGAATATAGTACAAAAGATTTGATAAATTTGAGAGAAGTGATATAATAAAAATTATTAAAGGTCAAAAAAGGTCAAACTTTAAATAAAAGAAGCCAGACATGATTCTTTAATTCTAAAAAAATAAGTTAAAATAAAGAAAAGACGTAACCACAAAGGAGGAAGAGATGCTCTGCCAAAATTGTAAAATAAACGAAGCGACAATTCACCTTTATACAAATGTGAATGGCCAGCGTAAGCAAGTGGATTTATGCCAAAACTGTTATCAAATTATGAAATCAGGTGGTCAAGAAAGCTTGTTTGCTGGAGCTACAAATATTTCGAATAATGATGATCCTTTTAATCCATTTCCAGATATTTTCCAAGCCTTACATGGTAATGATCAAGGTCGGACAATGACACCTCCAACACAAGCGGGTGGTCGAGGCCCAGGAGGTCCACAAAATCCTCGTGGAAGTCAAGCACCTAAAGGACTTCTTGAAGAATTCGGAGTCAACATTACTGATGCTGCACGTCGTGGAGAAATAGATCCTGTTATTGGACGGGATTCTGAAATTACACGTGTTATCGAAATTTTGAATCGTCGAACAAAAAATAATCCTGTTCTTATCGGTGAACCTGGTGTTGGGAAAACAGCAGTTGTTGAAGGTTTAGCCCAAAAAATAGTTGATGGTGATGTACCACAAAAACTACAAAATAAAGAAGTTATTCGTCTTGATGTTGTCAGTCTCGTCCAAGGTACTGGTGTGCGTGGGCAATTTGAAGAGCGTATGCAAAAACTGATGGAAGAGATTCATAAACGTGATGACGTTATCCTCTTCATTGATGAAATTCATGAGATTGTGGGCGCAGGCTCTGCTGGGGAAGGAAATATGGATGCTGGAAATATCCTTAAACCGGCTTTAGCACGTGGAGAACTCCAACTTGTTGGAGCAACAACCCTCAATGAATATCGAATTATTGAAAAAGATGCAGCGCTTGAGCGTCGGATGCAACCTGTTAAAGTTGATGAACCTTCTGTAGATGAGACTATCACAATCTTACGTGGTATTCAAAAACGTTATGAAGATTATCATCATGTAAAATACTCAGATGAAGCAATCCTAGCTGCTGCAAATCTGTCTAACCGTTATATTCAGGACCGTTTCCTTCCCGATAAAGCAATAGACTTGCTGGACGAAGCGGGTTCGAAAAAGAATCTGACCCTCAAATTTGTTGATCCTGAGGACATAAAGAAACGTATTGAGCAAGCAGAGGCGCAAAAAAACGAAGCCATGCAACGTGAAGATTTTGAGAAAGCAGCTCATTTCCGTGATCAAATCGCTAAGCTTCGTGAGCTTCAAAGCCATGAAATCTCAGATACTGACATGCCAAATATCACAGAAAAAGATATTGAAGCAATTGTTGAAGAAAAGACACATATACCTGTAGGTGATTTGAAAGAAAAAGAACAAACACAGCTCATTAATCTAGCTGAAGACTTGAAAGAACATGTTATCGGGCAAGATGAAGCGATTGATAAAATTTCTAAAGCTGTGCGTCGTTCGCGTGTCGGACTTGGAAAGCCTAATCGTCCTATCGGTTCATTCCTCTTTGTTGGACCTACTGGTGTAGGGAAGACCGAACTTGCAAAACAATTGGCTTATGAGCTTTTTGGCTCAAGAGATAGCATGATTCGCTTTGACATGTCGGAATACATGGAAAAACATAGTGTGGCTAAGTTGATTGGTGCTCCTCCAGGATATGTGGGGTATGAAGAAGCAGGTCAGTTGACAGAACGTGTGCGCCGTAACCCATACAGCTTAATTTTATTGGATGAGATTGAGAAAGCTCACCCGGATGTAATGCATATGTTCTTGCAAATTCTTGATGACGGGCGTTTGACAGATGCGCAAGGTCGTACAGTTTCCTTCAAAGATGCCATCATCATTATGACATCGAATGCTGGTACAGGTAAGGTTGAAGCAAGTGTTGGTTTTGGCGCTGCACGTGAAGGACGTACGAATTCAGTGCTTGGAGAGTTGGGTAATTTCTTCAGTCCAGAATTCATGAACCGTTTTGATGCTATCATTGAATTCTCAGCATTGAGCAAAGAAAACTTGCTTAAGATTGTAGATTTAATGTTGGATGAAGTAAATGCTCAAATCGCTCAAAATGATATTCATCTTGACGTCACACAGGCGGTTAAAGAAAAACTCGTTGATCTGGGCTACGATCCGAAAATGGGAGCACGCCCATTACGTCGTACCATCCAGGATAATATCGAGGATGCTATTGCTGATTTTTATATCGAGCATCCTGAGTATAAAGAATTACTTGCAGATTTGGTTGATGATAAGATTGTTATTGTGAATAAGCCTGAAGAAGTAAAAGGCACAGCGGATACATCTGATACTGAAGATGAGGAGAAATAAAAAAAGATAAGACCGGTTGATGGTCTTATCTTTTTTTGTTAAAGTAAGGTAAATATGAAAAATACAAATCAACTTAAACAAGAGATAAAAACTTTTTTATTAGAAAAGGAATGTTATGCAACATATAACCATTGCATAACTGTTGGTGACTATGCTGAAGAAATAGGACATGCATTTCTAAATGAAGCAGAAAGAGAGCAAGTAAAAATGGCAGGATACTTACATGATATTTCTGCTATTTATCCCAATAATGAAAGAATTTTTGTAGCAGAAGATATGAAGATAAAGCTATTTAAGGAAGAAAGACAATTTCCTCTGATTATTCATCAAAAAATATCAAGGATAATGGCTCAAAGAGAATTTGGTATCCAAGACGAAAAAATTCTTTCAGCAATTTCTTGCCATACTACCTTGAAGAAAAAATTTTCAAAGGTTGATTTAGTTTTATTTGTGGCTGACAAAATAAGATGGGATCAAGAAGGACAACCTCCTTATCTAAAGGAAATCACTCAGGCGCTAAATTATTCTTTTGAAGCAGCAGCCTTTGCTTATATTGATTATATTTTGAAACACGATATAAAAGTTATTCATCCTTGGCTTTTAGAAGCTTATGAATTTTTAAATCTGAGAAGAATTGGTTAATGAAAAAACTTTATCTTTGGTGCATATTCCTTATATTTTTCGTGCTAATAAATAACTAAAAATACTTTTAGGGGGAATACTTATGCTCTGGAGAATTTTAAACGAAGAAGATATGGCTCGGAAATATGATCAAGAAACGTCTTCAAAATACACAGCCTTTAATCAAGTCAATAATTATTTTATTGGAGCAATTAGTGGATTTGTGATAATAATCGCTCTCCCCTCATATATTTTCCTTTTTTACCCTGTTTACCTTATAATAACAATTATCCTTAATGTTCAAGACTATAGGATAAGAAAAAGGAAACTTGAAAAATTATTAAAATAAAAAAGAATAAGCTTTTTAGACTTATTCTTTTTTATTGGGGGAAATTATTGGACAATCAGAAGTCCATCTTTGACAGCCCAAGGTTCTTTTTCATTGATGTGATCGTAGAACATTATACCATTTGTATGGTCGATCTCATGTTGGACACACATTGAAGGGAAATCTTTCAGACGAATCTTGTGTTTCTCACCATTTTTGTCATAGTATTCTACAGTTACACGCGCGTGACGGATAACCAGACCAGGGACTTCACGATCGACAGAAAGACAACCTTCACCAGACTCAATAGCTGCATCTTGAACAGAGTGACTTACAATTTTAGCATTATACATGATTTCTGCCAACTTATAAGCTTCTTTAGGTGCAACTTCATTACCATTTTCATCTACTTCTGGATCGTTAGGGATAAGGACAGCGATAATTTTTTTGGCAATATCGAGTTGATTGGCTGCTAAACCAACACCTGGACGGAGCTGCATTTTTTCCGCCATTGCTGGATTTTGTGAATTACGGAGAAATTCCATCATTTTTTCGCCTAGAATGATATCTTCATCAGACAAGGGTAAGCTTACTTCATCAGCAACAGTACGTAGCGTTTCGTTTCCTTCACGGACAATATCGTCCATGCTAATCATATGACTTGCTTTGATTAATTTTTCTTGTACAGACATTTTTTTACTTCCTTGATATATTATTACTATTAGTTAATTATATCATAAATTTTCAGTCAAAAATGTTAAAATTGATTAAAGAGAAGGTTTATAAGGGGGCAGAAATGAAAACTTATAGAAAAAATACAGCAGCAATCATTTTGAATGCAGAAAATGAAATTTTACTCTTTCAACGTGCAGATTTGCCACAAATTTGGGGTTTCCCACAAGGAGGAATTGAGACAAGTGAAACCCCTGAACAAGCCGTGGTAAGAGAACTTGAAGAAGAGATTGGTACGCAAGATTTTGAAATTATAGGGAAATATCCAGAACTATTACGGTATGATTTTCCAGAAGGTATGACTTTTCCTGATTGGAGCTATGATGGACAAGAGCAACAGTATTTTCTTATCCGACTTTATCCCGAGGCTTCTATAAATGTAAAAACTGGTCATCCTGAGTTTATCAGCTATAAGGCTGTGCCTTTTGCAGATATTGATTTTAATGCATTTAGTTTCAAAGCCGACGTATACCGAAAGGCCCTCACTTATTTTAAAAAAGAATTTAAGGAAATAAAATGATAGAACGTATAACAGATAATAAATTTGATCTGGTCAGCAAGTATGAGCCAGCTGGAGATCAAGGACAAGCTATTGAGACGCTTGTAGAAAATATTGAAAATGGTGAAAAAGCGCAAATTTTACGAGGAGCTACTGGTACAGGTAAAACATATACCATGAGCCAAGTTATTGCGCGGACAAATAAACCTACCTTAGTTATGGCACATAATAAGACACTTGCGGGTCAGCTTTACAGTGAATTCAAAGAGTTTTTCCCTAATAATGCTGTCGAATATTTTGTCAGTTACTATGATTATTACCAACCTGAAGCTTATGTGCCTTCTTCAGATACTTATATTGAAAAAGACAGTTCTGTCAATGATGAGATTGATAAACTGCGTCATAGTGCAACAAGTTCCCTTTTAGAGCGCAATGATGTCATTGTCGTTGCTTCTGTTTCATGTATTTATGGTTTGGGTTCTCCTAAGGAATATCAAGATAGCGTCGTCAGCTTACGTCCTGGACTGGAAATCTCTCGTGATAAATTACTCAACGATTTAGTGGGCATCCAGTTTGAACGTAATGATATCGATTTTCAACGTGGTCGTTTTCGTGTACGTGGAGATGTTGTGGAAGTATTCCCAGCATCACGAGATGAGCATGCTTTTCGTGTTGAATTTTTTGGTGATGAAATTGACCGGATCCGTGAAATAGAAGCCCTGACAGGACAAGTTTTAGGCGAAGTAGACCATCTTGCTATATTCCCGGCTACTCACTTTATGACTAATGACGACCGTATGGAAGAGTCCATTGCCAAGATTGAAGCAGAACTTCAACAGCAATTAAAGGTCTTCCGTAGTGAAGGGAAGCTCCTTGAAGCGCAACGTTTGGAACAAAGAACCAACTACGATATTGAAATGCTACGTGAGATGGGCTATTGTAATGGCGTCGAAAACTACTCGCGTCATATGGACGGCCGTACCGAAGGGGAACCACCTTTCACTTTACTTGATTTCTTCCCTGATGATTTCATGATTATGATTGACGAAAGCCACATGACGATGGGTCAAGTAAAGGGAATGTATAATGGTGACCGGGCGCGTAAAGATATGCTGGTTAATTATGGTTTCCGTCTGCCTTCAGCCTTGGATAACCGTCCGCTTCGTCGGGAAGAGTTTGAAAGTCATGTACATCAAATTGTCTATGTTTCTGCCACACCTGGTGACTATGAAATGGAGCAAACAGAGACAATCGTGGAGCAAATTATACGTCCTACAGGTCTTCTTGATCCTATCGTGGAAGTTCGGCCAATGATGGGGCAAATTGACGATCTCTTAGGAGAAATCAATGCGCGTGTTGAAAAAGATGAACGTGTTTTTGTAACAACCTTGACGAAAAAGATGGCTGAAGATTTAACTTCCTATTTCAAAGAAATGGGTGTAAAAGTTAAGTACATGCACAGTGATATCAAAACTTTGGAGCGAACAGAAATTATTCGTGACTTGAGATTGGGTGTTTTTGATGTATTAGTCGGTATTAATCTTTTACGTGAGGGGATTGATGTGCCAGAAGTTTCTCTGGTTGCTATTTTGGATGCGGATAAGGAAGGTTTCTTACGTAATGAGCGTGGCTTGATTCAAACCATCGGACGTGCTGCACGTAATTCTAATGGACGTGTCATCATGTATGGTGATAATATTACACAGTCTATGCAACGTGCAATGGATGAAACGAGTCGTCGTCGTGAAATTCAAATGGCATATAATGAAAAACATGGGATTGTGCCACAAACCATTAAGAAAGAAATTCGTGATCTGATTTCAATTACGAAACGTACCGAAAGTGGAGAAGTTGAAGAAGTTTCGGCTGAAGCAATGACGAAAAAAGAACGTAAAGCATTACTTAAAAAGCTGGAGAAAGAAATGGCGGAAGCTGCAGGAGCGCTTGACTTTGAATCAGCTGCGCAGTTACGAGACATGATTTTGGAAATTAAGGCTTTAGATTAAATAAAAAAAGAGCAGGTGCTCTTTTTTTATTTTTCTTGTTCAGCGGCTTCATCCACGATGAAGGTAAACTCACAAGTTGTTACTTTCTTGCCATCAACATATGCGGCAGCATCAGCCTTACCTACTTTGCCGCGGAATTTAGTGATTTCAAATTCGAGTTTCATTACATCACCAGGAACAACTTTTTGACGGAATTTAGCTTTGTCGATGCCACCAATATAGGCCATTTTTCCTTGGAATTCTTCTTTTTTAAGAATCAAGATAGAACCGGCTTGAGCTAAACTTTCCAAAATCAAAACGCCTGGGAAAGTTGGGTTGCCAGGGAAATGCCCATTAAAAACTTCTTCGTTAATTGTAACGTTTTTTGTTGCAAGAATCTTATTTTCTGAGATTTCGTCAACATAATCGATAAACATAATAGGATAACGGTTAGGAATAACTTCCATTACTTCTGTCGCTGTCATAGCATACTTTGAATTTGTCATATTAATAGTACCTCATATTTTATTTGTACTATCTCATTATATCACTATTTTTATTGTTTTATGTATAAAAACATTAAAATGCTCCTTGGATTGCTACTATAGACCATGGAGAAATTCGATAGAGGTATAACTAGAGCCAAGCATGGCAAATTTTTAGAATATTAAACTTAGATGTTTATTACTAGAAAAATTGAAGACACTAGTGCTATACTATTTGAGTAAAGATTACTTTAACATAAGCTCTATCTCTCAGCCACCCTTGGTTTGAGAGATTTTTTTATTCAGCTTGCTTTATAGCTTTGATAAAGCGGGCAGTAATCTCATGAGGACGTGTAATTGCTCCACCAACAACTTGAGCGAGCACACCAAGTTCCTGAATTTTTTTAGCCTGCTCGGGAATATGGATACCACCTTCAGCAATCACCGGAATATTGCTGTCCAAGAGTGACTGAATAAGCTCAATATCAGGTTGAGGTCGTTCTTTTGTTGCCTCAGTATAACCAGAAAGTGTGGTTCCGACAAAGTCACAACCAGCTTCATAGGCCGCTTTTCCAGCAGCAAAAGTATCAATATCTGCCATTAGCAATTGATGAGGATATTTTTCCTTCACCTGATGAACAAAATCTGCCATACTTAAACCATCATGACGTTCACGCAGTGTACAATCTAGGGCAATTACGGCGATATTAAGGCTAGCTAACTCATCAACTTCCTGCATAGTTGCAGTAATATAGGGTTCTTGTGGAGGATAATCACGTTTGATGAGGCCGATAATGGGCACATCAACAACCTCTTTAATTTCTTCAATGTCTCGTACAGAATTTGCTCGAATACCTACAGCACCCGCATTTTGGACACCTAAAGCGATAAGAGGCATAATTCCACCATCAATAGTATAAAGTGGTTCGCCTGGCAACGCTTGACAGGAAACAATCAGTCCACCGCGGACTTTTTCAATAAATTCTTGCTTATTCATAAAACCTCTCTTTCATTCTTAATTTTATTGTATCATCAAATTTAGGATTTTTAAAACGTTTTCTTTTAGATTGAAGAGGGAAACTTGACAATTACAGGCTTTTACATTACAATGTTTTATGTAGTAAGTATTTTGATATACTAAACTATTTACTTATATTTTTTAACTTATATTTTCTGAAATATATTTTTTTATTTTAAGGGGACTTATTTATATGTTTTTAGAAGGAAAAAAAATCGTCATTATGGGTGTGGCTAACAACAAGTCTATCGCTTGGGGTTGCGCTAAAGCTATGAAAGATCAAGGGGCGACCTTGATTTACACTTATCAAAATGAACGTATGGAAAAACAGCTTGCAAAGCTTGCTGGACCAGAAGATCTACTTATTGAATGTGATGTTGTATCTGACGAATCTATCCGTCGCGCATTTTCAACTATTGAAAGCCGCGTGGGCAAAATAGATGGTTTGGTACATGCCATTGCTTATTCAAAAAAAGAAGAACTTGATGGTAATGTATCTGATATCTCACGTGACGGCTATGCCCTTGCACAAGATATCTCAGCTTACTCATTGCTTGCTGTAGCAAAAGCTGCAAAACCTTTATTCAATGAAGGCTCTGGTATTGTTACTTTGAGCTATATGGGCTCTGTTCGTGCGATTCCTAACTACAATGTAATGGGTATTGCTAAAGCAGCTCTAGAAGCAAGTGTACGTTACTTGGCAGCAGAAATGGCACACGTTGGTGTTCATGTTAATGCTATTTCAGCGGGTGCAATCAAAACACTTGCGGTATCTGGTGTTGCAGGCTACAAAGATTTGATTAAAGAATCAAACAGCCGTACAGCTGACGGTAAGGGAGTAACGATCGAAGAAGTTGGACAAACCGCAGCCTTCCTCGTTAGTCCTTTAGCTACAGGCGTCATTGGAGATGTGGTTTATGTGGATAAAGGTGTTCACTTGACATAAGCAAAAACAGAGAAATACTTGATAGGCTTTTGGCCTTATCAAGTATTTTTTTTTTATTTTTACAAATAAGAGTTGTTAACATATGTTGTTCATATTTTGCAGTATAAATTGTTGTAGCGATGTTACGCTTTTTCTTATATTATATTTCTTGTACATAAAATGTCGAAATGAAAGTGGCCACTAAATTTTTGACGAGAATAAAGAAAAGGAAAATTTAATAATGAAATTTGAATTTAAAAGTTTATCTACATATGAAGAAGATGCGACCCCTAACTTTATGGGCGGAGTAAACTACCACAGTCTAATCGAAGAATTTGACTCCATGGCCGAAGCTGTAAAATATGTGACTGATCATCACGGTTATTTGATTACAGATAATGGAAAATTTGCTTTTGAAGTAAGAAATATCTCCCTTATCAAATAACAAATAAAAAAGTATCTTCATAAGATACACATCAGTCGAGGAATAGAAAAAATCATGAAAAAAGAAAGTCTTTTTACAGCTACTTTCATTATTAATACACTTATTAGCTTTTTATTTTATATTGTTTTTTACGTTTTAACGTCATCTATAGGGACGTATGCGATGGAAGAACTCCATCAATCTACAGTAGTGAGCTTATCATTATCAAGTATCTTTGTTATCGGGGCGCTTATAGGGCGTGTATGGACCGGTATCGTTGTAACACGGATTGGGATGAAAAAGCTCCTTTATGTAGGTGGAATTATCTTTTTAGTTTTAACCTTGGGGTATTATGCAACGACTAATATACCTTTACTCTTTGTTATACGTGTAATTCAAGGTATGGGATTTGGGATTGGAGCAACAGCTTCAGGAACGATTGCTGGACATATTGTTCCAGCTTCAAGACGAGGCGAAGGGATTGGCTATTATGCTTTGTCCGTTACGCTGGCTGCAGCTGTGGGACCTGCTTTAAGTATTTCCATTTATTCTTCTTCGTTAGGTTTTAATGGGCTTCTTGCTTTGGCACTTATCTTACTTATTTTAACTTTTGTTTTGATATTCTTTGTCCATGTAAAAGAGCTCTCCGAAGAAGAAGTGCAGGAAGCATTACTTCACAGTCCAAAAGGCTTAGATAAATACATCGAAAAATCAGCCTTACCTATTTCTTTTGTGGCCTTTTTGGCAGGATTTATTGACTCCGCTATTTTAACAGGAATGGGGCCATTTACATCCTTCTTACATATTTCGACTGCTGGTTCATTATTCTTTACCTTATATGCTGTCTTGATTTTCTTATCACGCCCATTAACAGGACGCATGTTTGATACTAAAGGAGACAATTGGGTATTCCATCCTGTCTTTATCTTCTTTGCAATTTCAATGCTCTTCGTTGGTTTAGCAGGTTTCATGAGTCCAGGTGCTGGCTTTATCATGTTGCTTATTGCTGGAGGGACATTTGGTCTCGGTTATGGAGGAGTTGCACCTTTTGGTCAAGCTATTGCGATTCGTGAAGCACGTAAAGATCGTATAGGTGTTGCAACTTCAACTTTCTTTGGCTTTTTAGATTTGGGCGTTGGCGGCGGTCCGATTATCCTCGGAGCTATCATTCCAATGCTTGGAAAAGGTATGGTTGGATTCCGTAACCTGTATCTTTACAGTGCGCCAGCGGTTGTCATCGTATGGATTATCTATTATCTTGTGCATGGGAAAAAACAACACCAGACAAATGTTGCTTAAAAAATGGTATGAATGACATAGAATACGTAGTAGAGCTTTTAGAAGAAAAAAATGTGAGTGTAGTTAGGCGTAGGAAACACAGCTATATCATGTATCAAGGCATTGAATCAGAGTATCTTTATGTTCTTAAAGAAGGTGTAGTAAAACTGAGCAGTATTTTGCGAAATGGTCGTGAGTTTAATATTACTTATGTTTGTGAACCAGATTTTGTTTCATTGCTTGAAGAAGAACAACTGGATGGAGTTTCAGCTCTCTTTAATGTGAGAATAGAGTCGGATGAGGCAACTTTTTATCGGGTGCCACGTAAAGTTTTTTGGGAATGGATTGATAAAGATATCAAGCTGTTTCGTATTGTGGATAATTTCTATCGTAAAAGATTAGTCATGATCTTAGAAGCCTTGCAAAAAATGACTGTAAACGGCAAAAAAGGCGCTGTATGCGCGTGTTTATATAATTTCATTGATTGCTTTGGTAAACAAAAAGCGGAAGGGATATTAATTGATTTTCCCGTAACCAATGAAGACATAGCAGGATTTTGTGGAATCTCAACACGAACCAGTGTTAACAGAATACTTCGTGAACTTCGGGAAGAAAAAATTATTGATATTGTTCAGCATAAGATTATGATTTGTGATCAATACAGCTTACAAAACTATATCAGCTAGAGTGAAGAACAGAGTTCAAAACCTCCAGAATCTTAAGGTTCTGGAGGTTTTTTTGGCTAGAATAAAAGAAGCAACATAAACTTGCTTCTTTAGAGTGTATTATTTACGCTTTTGCTTACCAGCATTACGTCCGTTATTATTCTTCTTACGTGGTGCATCCAAATCTTTCAATCCTTGTTGTGTTGCAGATTTAGGAGTGACATCTTTTGGAAGATCAGCCATTTTTGGAGGATTATTTTTAAATTCTTCGTCAATTTTTTTACGCATGCGTGGTTTCATAACGTAAGTAATGATAATTTGTTGGATAACCATCACGATACCACCAACAGCCCAATAAAGAGCTACACCTGCAGGGGACATAAAACTGAAAACAATAATCATCACAGGACTCATAATGAGCATAGTCATACCTGTTTTCTTTTGTTCAGGTGTCATACTCTTGGTTGAAATCCAAGTTTGCAGGAAGTAGAAAACACCCGCAATCAGAGTGATTACAATACTTGAACGTCCGAGGTCAATTCCAAAGAAAGTTGCTGTTGAAATACCAGGAGTATAGGCTGCAGCATTATAGAGGGCAATGAAGAAAGGCCATTGGATAAGTAGGGGGAGACAACCCAATGAAGATAACATATTGATACCATTATCTTTTTGTGCTTTCATCAAAGCTTGTTGGGCAGCCATACGTTCTTCAGGTGTCGTTGCAGCTTTCAATCTTGCATTAAGTGGTTCAAACACTGGAGCCAAGTAAGCTGTTTTTTCTTGCATATAAGTGGACTTATAGGCTTGGTTGAGTCCCAATGGAAGGATAAGGAAACGGATAATCAGAGTGACTAAGACGATACCCCAACCATAACCAAGGTTCATGTTATTCGCAAACACATCGACAAAGGCTGACATTGGTTTAACAAGAATTTGGTAAGTCATACCATGTGTTGCAGCTTCGGTAGGGACACGCACACCATCAACAATATGGGTTTGGACACAGCCAGAGAGCAAGAGCAAACCAGCACTTGCTACACCCAAGAGGGACAATTTTTTGTTCAAATTTTTCAAAATAAATTCGCTTTCTATAAATAAACGGTCTGTTACCATTTTACAGGAAATTGCTTTATTTTTCAATAGGTCTATAGTCTGAAATAACCTATTTTAAAGGTTTGCAGCAGCTTATTTTTCTTGCTTGAAGATTAAAAAAGATTGAGTTTTTTATTATGTTGGTGATAAATAAAAAAGCTGTCTGTGACAGACAGCTTTTAGGACAATTTATCCGATAAATGTTGTGATTTCTTTTTCAAAATGATCAATTTTACTTTGTGCTTGTGCTTCTGTATCTGCTACAGCAGCCATATAGAATTTTATCTTAGGCTCTGTACCAGAAGGGCGAACAGCAATCCAGCTACCATCTTCTAAATGATATTTTAAAACATCAGAAGGAGGAGTTGTTAATTTTTCAACTTTGCCACTGTGTGATGTTGCAGTAAGTTCTTTGAAGTCTTCAGTCAAAAGAATTTCAAGACCGTCAAATTTTTCTGGTGCATTGTCACGGAATTTACCCATGATTTCAGCGATTTGTTCTTTCCCAGTACTACCTTCAAGCGTAACTGAAAGTGTCTTTTCAACAAAGAAACCATATTCAGCATAGATATCTTGAATACCATCATAGAGTGTTTTACCTAAAGAACGGTAGTAAGCCGCAACTTCACAGATAAGGAGCATTGCTTGGATAGCATCTTTATCACGGACAAAAGGCTTGATGAGATAGCCAAAGCTTTCTTCAAAACCAAACATGTAAGTGTGTTCACCTGTAGTTTCCCAAGCATGAATTTTTTCGCCAATGAATTTGAACCCTGTGAGTACATTAAACATTTTCACGTTATAGCTTTCAGCAATATGACTGACTAACTCAGTAGAGACGATAGATTTAGCCATAGCCGCATTAGCCGGTAATGTGCCAGCTGTTTTATGTGCTTCGAGGATATATTTAGCTAAGACGGCGCCGATTTGGTTACCTGTCAAAGGTTGGTAGCTTCCATCTGGTAAGCGGACTTCGACACCGATACGGTCGGCATCTGGGTCAGTAGCAACCAACATGTCAGCTCCAACTTTACGGCCAAGTTCTTCAGACATAGCAAAAGCTGCTTGACTTTCTGGGTTAGGTGATTTTACAGTTGAAAAGTCGGGATCGGGGATAGCTTGCTCTTCTACAACAGCAATTTTTTCAAAACCAGCTGTGGCAAGAGCTCGACGTCCCAGCATTTCACCAGTCCCGTGGAGAGGTGTGTAAACGATGTTAAGATCACGACCGTATTCGTTAATTAAATCATGATTGATTGTAACAGTTTCGATATTTTTAAGATATTTTGCATCAATATCTTCACCGATAATTTTGATCATACCATCCGCAATATATTTTTCCGTATCACCTAAAGTGATAGAGAAAATATCGTCAATTTGTCGAATATATTCGGTCAAAGCTGCAGCATCTTCAGGTGGCATTTGACCACCGTCTTCGCCGTAAACCTTGTAGCCGTTATAAGGAGCAGGATTGTGGCTGGCTGTAATCATAACACCTGTGAGAGTATTCAATTCACGAATTGTAAAGCTCAAGGCTGGAGTGGGACGAAGACTGTCATAGACATAGCTTGGAATACCATGGTCTGCTAGGATCGTTGCCGTTTCCATAGCAAATTCTTTAGAAAAGTGACGACTATCATAAGCAATAGCTACACCTCGTTTTTTTGCATCACCTTTGCTGTCCATCAGACGTGCAAGTCCTTCAGTTGTTAAGCGCACTGTGTAAATATTCATACGGTTTGTTCCAGCACCTAAAAGCCCACGTTGACCAGCTGTACCGAACTCAAGATATGTATAGAATGCATCTTCCTTTGTTTTTTCGTCCATTGCAAGCAATTCTTTATGCAAGTCAGGCGTTAAGTCAGCATTTAACCATTGTTCGTAAATTTCATTGTATGACATTGTTATCCTCCAAAGCCTTTGTTTTCAAGGCTTCAATTAGTTATTGTTTATTTTAAATCCTAATCAAAAATGAATTCGGTTTCAGATGTATTATATCATTTTTCATTTTTATTTTCCAAAAAATAAAAAAAACAGACCATGTGATGCCTGCTTTGTAATTTATCTTGATTTTTCTAAAGAAGGAACAATCGCTGCTGTTAAAATGACGGCAATAACAACTTCAGCAATGGAATTACTTGTAATAATCAGCTGAATAAGCCCTGCGAAAGTCATCCCTGTGTACTGACCAAAAAATAAAGTAATGAAACTTAAGACAAGTACTGTATTTGTAGCTGTACCTACAAAAGCAGCAATACCTGCACCTGTACGTGTTTTCATGGCTTTATAGATAAAATAAGGAAATACACCAATGAGGATTCGAGGGACAATAGCAACCACTAAAGCCCAGAGGGAACCATGATTTGTACCAGGAATGGGTTGAAGTGGGCTAAACACATAACTCAAAGGTGTAGTAAGGATTGTGGAATTAATAACGCTGATAATTCCCATTACTAGTCCTAAGAAAGCACCTTTCCGTGCACCTAAGACAATGGAACCGATGATTACAGGAATATGCAAGAGTGTAGGCACAATAGGCAATGGCCACACACTATAGACGATTTGGCTCAAAACTTGCACGACAACCATGATAGCAATAAAGATTGCAAGGATGGCAATATCGGATGCTTTTGATTTTTTCATGTTTTTAAATTTCCTCAATTTTAGTAGCTTGATCCAGCGTATCAACAATGGTATCAATATTTGCGAGTGCGCCTTCACCAAAGTCTCCACAAGCTAAGAGAGATTGTTTGGGTTGTATAACATTGTATCCTATTGATTTTAAAATATCAATATTTTTCATCGTTAAAGGATTGGCATACATATTAGTATTCATAGCAGGAGCAATATATTTGGTTTTGCTTGGATGTAGTGCAAGGGCTACAGAAGTTACAATATCAGAAGCGACACCATGAGAAAGACGACTTATGGTATCCGCTGTGGCAGGAGCAACAACAAAAATATCAGTGTGTTTTGCGATATCGATATGATTAACAACATCGGGATGCTCTTCATCCATAATATCAAGGTGTACTTTATTTTTAGATAAAACTTGCAAAGTTAAAGGTGTAATGAATTGTGTAGCTGCTTTTGTCATCAAAATAGTAACATTATGGTTCTTTTTGTTGAGCATTGAGACGATATCTGCAGCTTTGTAGGCTGCAATGCTGCCAGTAACAGCAAGAGTTATATTAGCCATGATTTGCCTCCTCGGATTTTTTAACAATTACTTGAGCAATTTGTGGTTTAGTGTGAAGCTGAGTAATATCCGCAGAACCACTAACTAAGAAGGCCAGATGGTTTTCTCCTTGGATATTAGCTAGATCATTTGCAATAATAAAATCAGCAGAAGTTTCTTTGAGTTTGCTTTGGGCAACCTCCAGCAAGTGCTCCTCACTGACGCCAGAAAGGAGTTTAAAGCCAAAAAGAAGAACTTCAGGTTTCCATTTTTTAATAAATGAAATAACTTTTGGTGTTTTTTCCAAGAGCATCATTTGGTAATCAGAATTTGAGGATATTTTTTTCTGTACTTCAGGGCGGAAATGAATGAGCTGTTCTTTTGTAAGTGGCTGTGGCAAGTCATCTACCCCAGTCATATAAACAGGACGATAATCAGAAACTGCCATACTGTGGACAACAACATCGACTGCTGGAAGAAATCTTTCTACATTATTTAGTAAATCTTGTGTATCGCCAATTGGGATAACAGTTAAATTTTCTTGTTTTGAGGGTAGCTGTGCAAAACGTCCAGCTAACAAAATAACCTGATGTCCGTGTGTCAAAAATTCTTCAGCAGTTAATTTTCCTAAACTACCTGTCGCGAAATTAGTGATACCGCGGACGGTATCAATGGACTCAGTGGTACCACCTGCTGTAATTAAAATCTTCATGGCTTTATTTTAACCTAAGTCTTTTCGCAATGCAAGAAGAGTATACCCCGCTAGGTAACAAAACCAAGAAAGCGGTTGCGATAATTAGGGATATGAACTATAATTTAAAATGAAAAAGTCAAAAAGAAAAGAGAACAATATGCTGACAGAAGAAATTAGAAATAGTTTTTTACAAGTTTTAGAAGAAGGTGTTAAGCCCGCTACAGGTTGTACAGAGCCTGTGGCTGTGGCCTATGCTGCTGCAGTATGCCGCACATATTTAGAAGATCCCCATATCGATCGAATAAATATACGGGTGTCCGCTAATGTAATGAAAAATGCCTTGGCTGTAATTGTTCCTGGAACGAAAGAAGCTGGAGTAGAAGTAGCTGCAGCTGCAGGTGCCCTAGCAGGAAATGCTGAAGCTGGCTTGAAGGTAATTTCTGAACTCTCGCCAGATATAGTTCCAGAAATTATTAGCCTTGCTCGGTCAAACCAAGTAAAAGCTGAGGTTGCTTCTGTAGCAGATAAATTGTACGTTGAAGTTAGCATAGCTTCAGGGTGTGAAACAGTTACAGTTAAAATTGCAGGGGGGCACACTTCCATTTACTGGATACAAAAAAATAAAGAAGTGATTTTCAAAAAAGAAAAACTTCAATCTAATGAAGAATCAAGTAGTGTTGAATTTTTAAAAAAGTGCAGTTTTGCGGAAATCTGGGATTTTGCAACTAGTCAAAATCTGGAAGATATTTTACCTTTAATAAAAGCACAAGAATTAAACATGACTTTGGCTTCAGAAGGTTTAAGCAATGATTATGGGATGGGGATTGGAAAAGCATTACTTAACCACAGAAGCCTTTCAGATCTCAGTCTTGAAGAGCAAATTGTTATTTGTACAGCTGCAGCTTCAGATGCACGTATGGGAGGCTGCCAGCATGCAGCAATGACAAATTCTGGCTCAGGAAATCAAGGAATTACAGCCACAGTTCCTGTTTGTGTCTTTGCACAAAATAGGAGTGTGAGTGAAGAAAAACTTATTAGGGCATTAACTCTTTCACATCTTACAGCTCTTTATATTCATGCATTTTTACCTTTACTTTCTGCTTATTGTGCTACAGATTCGGCAGCAATGGGAGCAGCAGCCGGTTTAATTTATCTCGAATCAGAGGATGAAGAAAAAGCTGGGATGGCAATTAAGAACATGATTGGTGACGCAGTAGGAATGATTTGTGATGGTGCAGGTTTTTCTTGTGCACTAAAAGTAGTGAGCTCTGTATCCTCAATGTATCGTGCAGTACAGCTGGCTCAGTCAGGTGTGGTTATTCCAGCAACAAATGGGATTGTTTCAGGAGAGGTAGATGACTGTATCCGTGATTTAGGACTTTATGTTTCTAGCGGAATGCAGAATTCTGATCCTGTCATATTAGATATTATGATGCATAAGAAATAAAATCTAGAAAAAGAAAAAGCTTAGAGAAAACTCTCTAAGCTTTTTTCTTTATTGTTTAGGTTCACCGTGGGGATAAAAATTATCTTTTGCCATCTCATCATAGATGACATAAATAGCTTCACGAGGTGCTCCAGTATGTTTCATCACAGACTCTGTGATCTCTTTTGCTAAAGCTTTTTTGGCTTCAGCACTACGTCCTTCAACTAATTCAACATGTACAAATGGCATAGTAATCCTCCTTAGGATTGTTTAATATGCTTTTATTTTATCATTTTTTTTACAAATGAGCATCTTTTTAAATAGGGGTAACATAAGGATAAAAAAATAGTACACTTTCCAAGCTCATTTTTTTGATTTAATAATTTTTATAATTTATAATTATTCATATGATGTAATTTTGGAAAAAGTCACAATATTCTAATTTTTGTGATTTTACTAATAAAATAGCTTGTTTTCACTTATTTCAGGGAAACTAGATATAGAGGAGGAGTTGAATAAAAAAATGGTTGTTGAATAAATATTGTTAAAATAGGAGGATATATTGTGAAAAATGGAAAAATTATTTAAAAAGTAGTCAATATATAAAAAAACATTTATTATCAGCCGGTATATCAGGAAATGTACTTCTAGCAGGTGTCGTAGTAGCTGGGGCTTATACGCTATTCCCTAACCCTATCGTTGCCAATGCTGCGGTATTAGGAGTAGAAATCTTTGGGGATACCACCTCTTCAAACAACACGACTTCAAGTCTAGCTAACCCCTATCCAGAAGGGTCACAACAAAATGTAAACTTTACAATTTCAGGGAATTCCGCAGTAACTACGAATGTCTTATCTGGTACGCGATATGCAGTCATTGTTATTCCACCAGAACTACGGGGAACGATAACACCGGGACAGGCAACCGGAAGCACCAATGTCTCGGTTGATTTGACTAAAGTTCCACTAATAACAGGACTAGTGGGAACATTAAATAATACGTTGAGTGGTTTAACAAGTATTGTTGACACAGTGACGAGTACAGCAGGACTGAAATTTGATACTTCGCGACTCTATGCTGATTTGAATTTATTGTCCAATGTAATGACCATTGATCAAGGCGCATGGTCACAAGCAGCAACTCTAAGCCCTGATGGCTCAATGATTATAGTTGATTTGGATAAAGGTTTGGGTCCAATTTTAGTTAATAATGTGATTAATATCTTGCAAGACTTAAAATTAGCGGTTAATGACCTCAATGTTACTGTTACAGCAAGCGATCCTTTGGGTACATTACACTTAACAGCTGCGACTCTTAATACTACGCTGGCGCCCATAAAAACTGCTTTGACCGTGGCTATTGATGGTGTATTAACTCCTGTTTTAAATGATGCAGGTGTTTTGACACAACAATTGTTGGATGTTTCTTTGCTAGGAAGTACGACGGTTAATGTACCAACAACGATAAATATACCTACGACATCAACGACACAAGGAACTGTTACTTCAAAATTTGTTGGTACAATTGTCCAATCAGATATTTTGGATGTGAGTCTTTTCAGTGGATCAGATAGCTCTTCAAATATTTACTGGAATGGATTAGCTGTATTACCCACACCACCTGTAATTTCAACTGTTACCGGAAATTCTCAAGCCGGTTATGTTGTAAAAGGAACAGCTGACCCAGGAAATACAGTAAAGATTATTAATCCGACTACAGGTCAAGAAATTGGAAGCGGATTAGCAGATAGTTCAGGTAACTATAGTATTACGTTGCCAACCGGATCAGTTGGCGCCAATGCTGATATTAATGCCACCGCGACAGATACGGCCGGCAATGTAAGTGTACCAACAGCCGGCAAAACCCCAGCCGATGCGGATACGACAGCCCCTGATGCACCGACCATTACTAATGTGATAGGCAATTCCACAGACGGCTATACAGTGACTGGTACAGCCGAAGCAGATGCGAAAGTAGAAATCAAAGACTCCACTGGCGCAGTTATTGGCACTGCCACAGCGGATGGTTCTGGCAACTACAGCGTAACTTTGCCGGGCTCAGTTGGCCCAAACGCTGATATCACAGCGACCGCAACCGATGCGGCCGGTAATGTAAGTGCACCAACAGCCGGTAAAACGCCAGCGGATGCGGATACGACAGCGCCTGATGCACCAGTAATTACCGGCATCACAGGTAACTCTACAGATGGTTACACTGTCACAGGTACGGCCGAAGCGGATTCGAAAGTAGAAATCAAAGATTCTACCGGAACAATCATTGGCACTGCCACAGCGGATGGTTCCGGCAATTACAGCGTAACTTTACCGGCATCAGTTGGCCCAAACGCTGATATCACAGCGACCGCAACCGATGCGGCCGGCAATGTGAGCGTACCAACAGCCGGTAAAACCCCAGCTGATGCGGATACGACAGCGCCTGATGCACCAGTAATTACCGGCATCACAGGCAATTCCACAGATGGCTATACAGTGACTGGTACAGCCGAAGCAGGTTCGAAAGTAGAGATCAAAGATTCCACTGGCGCAGTCATTGGTTCTGCCACAGCAGATGGTTCCGGCAACTACAGCGTAACTTTACCGGGTTCAGTTGGCTCAAACGCTGATATCACAGCGACTGCAACTGATGCGGCCGGCAATGTGAGCGCACCAACACCCGGTAAAACGCCAGCCGATACGGATACTACAGCACCTGATGCTCCAACTATTACTAATGTGACAGGTAACTCTACAGATGGCTACACTGTCACAGGTACGGCTGAAGCGGGATCTACGGTTGAAATCAAAGACTCTACCGGAACAGTCATTGGCTCTGCCACAGCGGATGGTTCTGGCAACTACAGCGTAACTTTACCGGGTTCAGTTGGCGCTAACGCCGATATTACAGTGACTGCGACAGATGCGGCAGGTAATGTAAGTACACCAACAGCCGGCAAAACGCCAGCCGATGCGGATACGACAGCGCCTGAAGCACCAGTAATTACCGGCATCACAGGAAACTCTACAGATGGCTACACTGTCACAGGTACGGCTGAAGCGGGATCTACGGTTGAAATCAAAGACTCTACCGGAACAGTCATTGGCTCTGCCACAGCGGATGGTTCTGGCAATTACAGCGTAACTTTACCGGGTTCAGTTGGCCCAAACGCTGATATCACAGCGACCGCAACCGATGCGGCCGGCAATGTGAGCGCACCAACAGCCGGTAAAACCCCAGCCGATGCGGATACTACAGCACCTGATGCACCGACCATTACTAATGTGACAGGCAATTCCACAGATGGCTATGTCGTCACTGGTATGGCTGAAGCGGGTTCGAAAGTAGAGATCAAAGATTCGACTGGCGCAGTCATTGGTTCTGCCACAGCAGATGGTTCCGGCAACTACAGCGTAACTTTACCGGGTTCAGTTGGCTCAAACGCTGATATCACAGCGACTGCAACTGATGCGGCCGGCAATGTGAGCGCACCAACAGCCGGCAAAACGCCAGCGGATGCGGATACGACAGCACCTGATGCACCGACCATTACTAATGTGACAGGCAATTCCACAGATGGCTATACAGTGACAGGTACGGCCGAAGCAGGTGCGAAGGTAGAAATCAAAGATTCTACCGGAACAATTATTGGTTCTGCCACAGCGGATGGTTCTGGCAACTACAGCGTAACTTTACCAGCTTCAGTTGGACCAAACGCTAATATCACAGCTACCGCAACCGATGCGGCCGGCAATGTAAGTGCACCAACAGCCGGCAAAACGCCAGCAGATCCAAAGGATACTACAGCGCCAGATTCACCTCAGGTTACGGACGTCACTAAGAATCCTGACGGAGGCTATGATGTAGGTGGAACTGCAGAACCAGGTTCTACGGTTACGATTACGGATGGCAATGGTAATGTGGTTGGCAGTGGTAAAACAGATGATTCTGGGCACTTCCACATTACATTACCAGCTGGTAGTGTGAAACCAGGGGATGTTCTTAATATTACAGCAACAGATGCAGCAGGTAACGAGAGTGCGCCAAGCCATTTTCAAATCCCATCTAATGCCGTTGTACCAGTGACATTTGGTGGAAGTGGAGGTCAATATTCAAATGGCTTGCCAGCTTCTTATGCCAAGAGTGTAACTCTTCCTGCAACAGGGGAAAGTGACAACACCCTGCCAACAGTAATTGGTTTTAGCCTTTTAGCTTTTCTAAGCCTTTTACTTACAAATTTAAGAAGAAAAAAAGATGTTAACTAAGATATATCATAGTGGGAACTGAAGCGATTTATTTCTTCTTTCTTTTCAAAACCCTGGGTGAAAATCTGGGGTTTGTTTTTTTTATATTCTTGATAAAAACAATTTATTTTACTGTGGATAAAAATTAAATGTAGATAGACAAATTCTAATAATATGAATAAAAAGAAAGAAATTTTCTTATTCTGTAAGCATTAAATTATCTGAACGATATTAGAGAGTGTTATAATAGTGGTTGAGAAAAGAACTTATTTATGAGAAAATATTTTGCAGAATTTATCGGAACATTTGTTCTTGTATTTTTAGGTACAGGTACTGTAGCTATTGCTAATACTGGAGAAACCGCTATTGGTTACTTAGGCATTGGTTTAGCGTTTGGTTTAGCCGTAACGATTATGGCGTGCGCGGTAGGAGGTGTTTCAGGTGGACATTTTAATCCAGCTGTTTCCCTTGCTATGGTAATTAATAAGCGTTTGGCAATTAAAGATGGTGTTGCTTATGTAATTTCACAATTTGTAGGTGCACTTGCTGCTTCTGCAGTATTGTCAATTTTCATTAAAGCCTTGAACCTTCCTAAAGATGGTTTTGGACAAACAGACTTTCCAAATATTACAGCTGGAGAAGCTTTCTTATTTGAAGCTATTATTACCTTCTTATTTGTGTTTGTTATTTTGATGGTTACCAGTGAAAAATATGGGAATGCCGGCTTAGCCCCAATTGCTATTGGTTTAGCTTTAGCATTCTTGATTATTGTAGCTTTGAATTTAACAGGTGGATCATTGAATCCCGCACGTAGTTTTGGACCTGCTGTCTTTGCAGGCGGTTCGGCATTGTCACACTATTGGGTGTACTTATTGGCACCATTGGTAGGTGCGGCAATTGCTGCAGTAGCTGCTAAATTTATGGGTAGCGAAGATTAATTATAATAGAGTAGATTAGTAAGTCTGCTCTTTTTTGATGAAAATTTATCTTTTGAATTTAGAAATTGTGAGTAAAAAAGAAAAAATGCCTCGCTTTACGAGAGCATTTTTATTTTATGCTTGTCTATTTCGACGTAGCGAAAAAGCTACAAATGAGAGAATGAGTAGAACGAATCCAGAAAGGACAGAGGTAAGTCCATTGTCATCACCTGTTTTTGGTAAAGTATTACCAGATTGTTTTTTCCCTTTTTCTGAATGATTTCCAGCGGGCATTGCAGGGCTATTTGACTTACTTGTTCTCGTTGTCTCTACGTCTGTCTTCGTGCTTTTATTTTTCTCTGTTATCACGGGGGTTACTTTTTCAAACTGTGGATGTTGAACGTCTTCCACTTTTTTGGATTCATCAACAATGACTTCTTGACTAGGCGCAACATGTACATCGACTTGATGCTTTTCTGCTGTTTGATTGGCCTCATTTTCTGTTATAGAAGAGTTTGCATTTTCTGTTTCAACAGCAGGTATTTCTTGGAGTTGCTCTGATTCGTCTTCTACAACTTCCTGATTAGGCACAACATGTACATCGACTTGATTTTTTTCCGCTGTTTGATTGGCCTCATTTTCTGTTATAGAAGAGTTTGCATTTTCTGTTTCAACAGCAGGTATTTCTTCGAGTTGCTCTGATTCGTCTTGCACAACTTCTTGACTAGGCGCAACATGTACATCGACTTGATTTTTTTCCGCTGTTTGATTGGCCTCATTTTCTGTTATAGAAGAGTTTGCGTTCTCTGTTTCAACAGCAGGTATTTCTTCAAGCTCTTCAAAGTTGTTTTCAAGTGTTTCTTCAGTCGCTTCCTTGATTCCTTGTTCACCATTGGCATCACCATCTGCAAAAAGGTTTACAACATCGGAAGTTCCTTGATCTTGAATCGTTTCTTGACCATAGGGTTGGTAATTCACATTGCATGTGTTAGTAAAGGATCTGATAGTGTTATCAGTGATGATTGTGTTATACATGAAGCTAAAAGAGGCTAGGCGCGCATGTTCGCGTTTAATTGTAATGCTAAATGAGTCATCGGGAAGAATCTCTATGCTACCGTATCCTTTAGCTACAAACTCATCGCCGGTTATCTGGAAGTTTCCTAAATAATTTTCAATACTAACGCGAAATGATTGTGCATCAAGTTTTTGCCCAAGTCCATGCGTGTCAGTTAATACAATATCACTTGAGAGTTCTTCCTTTGTCATATTAGCATTAACAAACCAGCGGACTTTTCCTTTTTCGCCTAGCATGTCACCGCTCTTCCAAAAGAAAGGACGAGTTCCTATTTGCCCTGTATTTCCAGGGTCACCATGAATTGTAATTTCTTGGGCTGTTGCAGTGGTGCTTAAATTTGTTTTGATACTTGTATCGTTAGGATTTTTAGTTCTTGTTGCCTGTAATCCAAAATTAAAATAGCCTTTGACATGTTCAAGCTGATTAACTTTTTCATTAAAGGTGGCAATGACACGGTCTTTATATATGAGTGCTTCACCCAATTCACCTAAAGAAATTTTACGAGGAGAACCGTCGTTTTCTGTCATTCCTTGTAACTCGGTAGGAAGTGTGAAAGTAATCGTGTCACCAGCTTTTACCTTGAGGTTATCCTTGCTGCTGAACTCAACTCTGACAGAAGTCGTCTGACCTTGTGTCAGTTTAGTATTTGAAAATTTGAGACTATCGATAAAGTTGGTGTTGCTTAGTTCTGCAGCAGATGCATGTTTTGAATGGAGCATCAAACCTAAAAAAGCGGTAAAAAAAATGAGCAATATTTGTATTGTTCGTTTCATATAAGAGTATTTTTCCTTTTTGTTTTCTTTCTATTTTAAAAATTGACTTTTTCAGTCTGTTGAAAATTCTAATAAATTTATTTTATGAAAACAACTGTATTGACTTGAAGGAGCAAATATAATTAACAGAAAAACTTTTATTTTGATAAAATAGATGCAGAACACAGAGGAGTAAATAAAATGATAACAGCTATTGCAACAGATATGGACGGCACTTTTTTGGATGAAAAATCGACTTATGATAAAAAGTACTTCTCTACTCTCCAACAGAAAATGAATGCCAAGGGAATCCGCTTCATTGTGGCCAGTGGCAATCAATACTTCAAGTTAAAGTCTTATTTTTCAGATACGAAAGATATTATTTTTATCTCTGAAAATGGTGGGATTATCACAATCAATGATGAGATGGAAATGGTCGCAAGTTTTGATGCAAAAGAGGTAAGTCAAGTTCTAAAGTTACTTGAAGAACTCGAGATTCCTGTTGTTGTGTGTGGTGCCAAGAGTGCCTATACCTTAGAGAGTGTTTCAGAAGAGTTTGAAACTTTCGCCCATAAATATTACGAAAAACTGGAACTTATCCCCTCTTTTGATAAGTTACCTGATGATACAGTAGTTAAATTTGCTACAATTATCCCGGAAGCAGAATTAGCTTCTGTCACGGCAAGATTGAATAGTCGTTTTAAAAAAGGAATAAAAGCGGTAACGAGTGGGAATATCTATCTGGATATTGTCCTTGAGGGCAGTAATAAGGGAGCAGCTATTGAGAGAGTTTTGCAAGAACTTGCACTTTCGCCGCAACATTTAGCGGCTTTTGGAGACGCCAATAATGATCTCGAAATGTTGCAAATGGCTGGTTATTCTTATGCCGTAGCCAATGCTAATGCTCAAGCGAAGGCCAAGGCAAAGAAGGTTATAGGCAGTAATAGGGAAAAAGCCGTGCTGGCAGAGATCGATAAAATTATACAGTGAAAGTAGGAAAAAAGTACAACTTCGAATGCGTACTTTTTTATTTTATGCTTTTTAAACTAAAAAATTAAGAAAGTATTAAGAAATCAAGCTAAAATTTGTTAATAACTTTCTGTTATACTGAGGGCATCAAGTAGAAATGAGGGAAAAGATGAAGCATACCGTTCTAATTGTGGATGATGAAAAAGAGATACGTGAAGCGATTGCACTTTATCTAAAAAATGAGGGGATACATGGGATTCAGGCAAAGGATGGTGTTGAAGCACTGGAAATTCTTGATAACGAAGAAGTTCATTTAATTATTATGGATATCATGATGCCCAAGCTCGATGGTATCGCAGCCACTTTTAAGATACGCCAATCACAACAGATTCCTATTCTGATGCTGAGTGCTAAAAGTGAAGATACAGATAAAATTTTGGGCCTACAAATTGGGGCGGATGATTATCTGACAAAGCCCTTTAATCCTTTAGAATTAATCGCTCGTGTCAAGTCACAGCTACGCAGATATACCTCCTTAGGGAGCTATGAAAAAGCAGAAAGTACCATCCAGCTTCATGGCTTGACTATTGATCAAGACGGTAAGGAAGTACGAGTAGACGGGGAACTGATAAAATTAACACCCACAGAATTCAAAATTACAGAATTATTGGCTTATAATGCTGGAAAAGTTTTCTCTATTAAGGAAATCTATGAACGTGTTTGGCAAGAGCCGGGATTTAATGCTGAAAATACTGTAGCTGTACATATAAGAAAAATCCGTGAAAAAATAGAAGTAAATCCAAAAAATCCAAAATATTTAAAGGTGGTGTGGGGCATTGGCTACAAAATGGAAAAATAAATTCGCTGTGAGTATTGGACTAGCTTTGCTACTTTTGGGAGTGAACAGTTTAGTTTTTACAGCCTTGAATGCTGAACAATACATTTTTAACGACTATTTTCAGTCGAAATACTTCAAACAAGAGGTTGCAACTTTAGAAGAAGCACTGATCAATACTCAGGTAAATCCAAATCTACCGATAAAGGTAACAGCAGAAGATATTGAAGAATATCGTATGAGTCAACCGGACAAGTATTCGCAAGTAAGTGTGATTAAAGAAGATCCTGTCTTTCTTGAACGACTCAAGGATGCGAAAGCAGCTGGTGACAAAACTGCAATCAAGAAACTTGAGGACCAACAAAATAAAAAGTTAAATGAAGTAGAAAAGTTTTTCACAGATGACAAATACGTCACAGAGAAGGTAAAGGAGCATAAGAAAGAACTTATTGCGCAACAAAAAACAGATTGGATGCCACAATATAAAGAGCTTTCCTCAGATATTCATTATCAAGTGACTGAAATTAACTCGGGGAAATATCTAGACAATCTGTCTGACAATAAAACCTTTGCTACAGCAAAAACTTTATTCAAGGGCAATATCAGTCAAATTAATTTTGAGGGTCAAAATCGCTTTGATGGTCAAATTATTATATTAAAAAATAGCAACTTCAACCAAAGAGCATCTGTTAAAAGCTTTACTGAAATGAAAAATCTAACCATTGGGCTTCTTTGTATGAGTATTTTGAGTTTTGCAGCCTTCCTTGTTTATTGGAAGAAAACGAAAAAAGGAGAAGATATACTTCTGGAAAAAGTTCAATCTTGGGATAAAATAGCGCTTGATGGGCAGATTTTCCTTGCTACGATTCTTTCCCTCCTTTATTTGTTACTTACACGTGAGGCTAGCCTTACATGGAGCTTCCTTCCATTGCTACAAAAATTCTGTTGGGCATTCTTAGTTCTCTATCTGTTTGCAATTGTGAGTTGGGGAATTTATCATAAAGCACAGGAGCGTGAAAATTGGCAACAAACCTATCTGGCCAGAAGTATAAGACTCTTAAAAGATGCTGCGGATAATTTTTCAACAGGGTCAAAAGCCTGGTTCATTTTCTGGAGCATGGGTGCAGTAGTAGTTGGTTTCCTGCTGACAATGATGTGGGGAGGACAAGGAATTATTCTTTACTTGTTTGTGCTTGTGATTTATCTTTTGTTGATTTCGATTTATCTGCTGCGGCGTTTGGTCATGTTTAATCAGACTGTGAAAATTATTGAGGAGATTGCTCAAGGAAAAAATGCGGAAGTCTTAAACGTCAAGCCCAAAGGGAAAACAGTTTTTCGTAGAGTTTCTGAAAATCTCAAAACCATCAATGAGGAAGTGAAAACTTCCAAAAGTCAACAAGTAAAAAGTGAGCGCTTGAAGACCGAGCTCATTACAAATGTTTCTCATGATTTAAGAACACCTTTGACTTCAATCATTACTTCTGTTGATTTATTGCGGAATGCCGATCTGTCCCAAGAAGAAAAGAATAAGTATGTTGCAGTTATCGATCAAAAATCAAAGCGTTTAAAAGTTCTCATCGATGATCTTTTTGAGGTTTCCAAAATGGCCAGTGGTAATATTGATTTGAAAAAAAGTAGAATTGATCTTGTGCAATTGCTCGATCAATCACTGGCTGAACTTTCTGAGAAAATCGAAGATTCCTCCCTCAAGTTTGTTACGCAAACGGATAAGGAACTCTTGGCTTTAGTGGATGGGGATAAGATGTGGCGCGTTTTCGAAAATTTAATCCATAACATCTTGAAATACTCTATGGAAAACACTAGGGTTTATATTTCAGGACATAAAAGTGAAAATGGCATAATTGAATTGGTCTTTAAAAATATTTCGCGAGAAGAACTCGGAGAAAATAGTCAAGAATTGTCGCAGCGTTTCAAAAGAGGCGATTTATCGAGGAACACAACAGGTTCAGGCTTGGGGCTAGCTATAGCTCAGTCGATTGTGGAAGCACATGAGGGACGTTTCCTTTTAGAAATAGATGGAGATTTGTTTAAAGTAACTTTGTCCTTTCCGAGTTTAGAGCTTGAATAAAATAAAAAAAGCACTATCTACATAGTGCTTTTTTTATTTTATTTTTTGTGGTGATCAAGTTTTTCTTTGACATTATCAACTGCATCTTCTGATGCATCTTTAATGTCTGCAGCAACTTCCTTCACCTTACCGATTGTTTTATCAAGGACGCCTTCAGCTTTTTTCTTGTTGTCACCTGTAACATCACCAACAACTTCTTTAGCGTTACCTTTGAGTTTGTCTGTTGTACCTCTGTCGACCATAAAAAATACCTCCTTGTTGTTTATACTTTTATTCTACTGGTTATCGTCTCCTTTTGCAAGGTATTCAACTCGTAAATTTTTTAAGCGTCTGATTTATAGGATTTTCTGATGTATGACAGTTTTTATAGAAAACCTAATGCACTATATTTGACTCTGTGAGATTAAACTGCTAAAATTTACCCTAAAGTGACACTGTGTCATTTATAGAGTCAAGGGAGGAAAAAATGCCTAAAGCTACTTATCTAAAACTTCCAGAAGAAAAAAAACAACGCATCTATGCGGCTTGTAAGACCGAGTTTGCGGATAAACCCTTCCATCAAGCCACGGTGAGAAATATTGTGCAGAGTTTAGAAATCCCTCGGGGGAGTTTTTACCAATATTTTGAAGATTTAACAGATTGTTATATCTATGTTCTGTCTCAAGAGACAAGTGAGCTTCACCAGCTTTTCTTAGATGCGATTAAAAAATATCCGCTTGAAAAAGCCTTAGATGAATACAAGCATTTGCTATTAAAGGAACTCGTACATAATGAAAATTACGCCATCTACAAATATCGCTTTTTAGATTGGAATCACGAATTGACATTAGCTTGGAAAAAGTATAATCCTCAAACATTTGTAAGTAAAGAGCCTGTTTCGCCAATGATTTCTGTGTTTAAAGCAGTTGTGCACGATCTTGTTTACAGACTATTTGCAGAAGAGTGGAGTGATCAAGAATTTGTTGCGCACTATGACAGTGAAGTCGCAGTGATTATGAATGGCCTCTCAGGCAGTCAAAATCATCAATAAAGAAGAGAACGAAGAGTTCTTCAAGGAGTTGTATTATGTTTTTATCACTTAAAGAAATATTTTATTACAAGACAAGGTACACTTTGATTGCAACGATCATATTTTTGGTTTCTTATGTTGTTTTCATATTGTCAGGCCTATCAACTGGTCTTGCCAACCAGTTTAAACAAGCTGTAGTGGATTGGAATGCAGAAAAGATTGTTCTGTCAGACAGTTCGAATAACATTCTGTCTGCTTCGCAGATTTCAAAAGCAGAGTTAGATAATATTGATGGAAAAGAGTTGTCTCCCGTTTCAGTTTTTTCAACTTCTATTAATCAGGGAGAGGATAAAAGAGAGAATATTACGGTTATGGCGCTCCCAATAGGTTCCGATATTCTACCACAAGTCAAGGATGGTGTTGATTTTTCAGAAGACAAGAAAGAAATCGTCATCCCAGAAAATCTTGCTGACAGGGGCTATAAAGTGGGAGACAAGATAAAGGTAGGGAATAACGATACAGAGTTAAAAATCGTTGGTATCGCCAAAGCGACCTACTACTCAGCAACACCTGTCGTCTATAGTTCATTTGCTACGCTTTCCGCAATTAAAAACATGAACGCAGCAGCCGCAGATGATTCTGTTAATGGTGTCATTGTAAAATCGGGTCAAGTAACCTTGAAAGGTTCAAGTTCAGATAAATTGAAAGTCATCACAACTTCTGAACTTATCAACAATATCCCAGGTTATTCTGCACAGAAAACAACACTGAGCGCAATGATTTATTTCTTGTTCTTGATTGTGCTGCTCATTATTGCTGTCTTTATGTATGTTATTACGCTTCAAAAAGTTCCAATCTTTGGGATTATGAAGGCGCAAGGGATTTCAAACTTCCTTATCATGAAGTCGATCTTATGGCAAAGTTTCTGGCTAGCATTGGTCGGTGTAGTTGCAGCTTTTGGTGGGAGCTATCTCACAAGCTTCGTGCTACCGCAAGCTATGCCGTTTGCAATTGATTTTTCTATATGGACAATTTATGGGCTCATATTGATTGTCGTATCAATACTGGGTTCTGTATTTTCACTGTATACGATTAGAAAAATTGATCCTACTCAAGCGATTGGAGGTTAATAATGAAAGATATTCTACATATGGATAAAGTCACAAAGAGCTTTGGTAAGGGGCGAACAGAAGTTCAAGCCTTGAAAGGCATTGATCTACGGGTACAAGCTGGGGAGTTTATCTCAATCATTGGTCCTTCAGGCTCTGGTAAAAGTACTTTTCTAACAATTGCTGGAGGGCTTCAGTCTTCAACAACAGGGACAACAAAAATCAATACGATTGATTTTAATAAACTCTCAGAAAAAGAACGTTCAAAAGTAAGATTTAAAGAAGTGGGTTTTATCTTACAAGCTTCGAATCTCATACCTTATTTGACTGTCAAAGAACAGTTGAAACTTGTGGATAAGATAAATAAAAAGAACATTAATCGAGGTAAAATAGATGAAATGCTCGACTCTTTAGATATTTTAGAGCTACAAGATAAATATCCTGGGGAACTCTCTGGTGGGGAACGTCAACGTGTTGCAATCACACGTGCACTCTATAATGATCCAAGCTTGATTTTAGCTGACGAACCGACAGCCAGCTTAGATACAGAAAGGGCTTATCAGGTTGTGGATATTTTAAGAAAAGAAGCACATGAAAAAAATAAAGCCACTATTATGGTCACCCATGATTCGCGGATGATCAAAAATAGTGACAGCGTATATCGTATTGAAGACGGCAACCTCTTTAAGGTAGACAATCCTTGAGGGAGGATAAATAAAAAATGAGGGATAACTCCCTCATTTTTTACGGTTTATATTTTACGACGTTTTAAATAGAAGTAAGAGACGATGAGAATAAGAAAACCGCCAATCGAAAGAAGAGCTAACCCGTAAAAAATATGCGCAGCACTTAGATGTGATGATTGTGGATTAATTAATTGTAGGAAAAATGTTTTTGAATTATTTTGCTTCTCAGTAAGAAACAAGAGGAAAATAATGAGAAAGAATTGATGAATCAAGGAACCTTTTTTTTGAGTTGTGTTTTTTAGAAGAATACGGTGGTCTTCGGGAATATGAAGTGCCATGAAATACTGATTATTGAGCCATTTATTTAGGAGAAAATGACCATAGCTTAATAAGAAAAAACTAAAACTCAGAGCAGAAGGTACTAACGTCATCAATAACCCAAGCACTAATCCCAGTAAAATGAAATTATCCATGTGTGGGACCAATTGAGTGATTTTCTTATAAGTTGCTAATGCGATGACCATTCCTAAAGCATAAGGCAGGTACAATAAAAGATTTTCTGAACCTTTACCAAAGATATTGATGACATAGAGAGAACCGAATAGAAAAAAGAAAATTACCAATTGCACCGTTAAGAAAAGTTAAGATATTTAGGGAAAGTGGTATTTGATAATTCCGGTATTCTTTTCTCGTCTTGTAAATAAGAAAAACAAAGAAAAAACTAAAGCCTAGTAATGAAACCCCAATAGCCAAGGCAGAACTTAGAAGTCTTCCCGTACGTAAGAGGATTAATAGAAGGCAGAGCCCCGTAAAAATAAATAGGTCTTTTTTAGAGAGATATAGAGCGGCTTCGGGTTTCATTCTGTTAGTGAGAACCTGTTTACCTACGGCTTCATAGGCATATCCAAGAGCAATTGCATAAAACAAAATGTATAAGCCAAATGATAAGGAAAGTCCCAAAGTCCCTGAAAGGGTCAATCCTGCAAATAAAGCAATCAAAGCTAAGAGAAGAAGAGGATAGGAAGTTTTCTTTTCCGTATTTGGCTGAAAGTGATTAAGTGTGACTGTCGCAGTAGGAAGCCATGAGGCGCTTAAACCAATAAGAACGCCTGCAGGCAGATATAACCAAGAATTCAAGGGGCCAATAAAAGCAAACACAGAACCTGCAAGGCCTGTATACAAGGATAGAATAAGAAGTTCTAAACTAGAAATAGTATTTTTAATGGCACGGACCAGAAAGACGCCAAGGATACGACAAGTATAGTATAAAGCGAAGGGTAAAACAGAACGTTCAGTTATTCCATCATTTAAACTAAGAAAAAGCAAGAAGGGCACCATGATAACGGTATTGGAAAGGACCACTAACATTGACTTTCCCCAATCATAAGCTATTTCACGTATTTTAATTCTCATTTTTCTACCTCTAAATTTTTGCTAAGAAACAAAATGAATTATCTGAATTATTATATCACGTTGCCTATAAAGATAACAGGGAGTTGTGTGAACAAGAGAAAAATCAAAGAAGGAAGCAGTCTATATTAAAAAAATGAGTGAGATATTCTTAAACCTTAAAAAATGATTAAATTGAACAATCAACTCGTTTAAGTTATAATAGATGCAATAAGGAGGGATTTATGAGACATATGAAAGAGAACAGTATGTTTTTCTAAAAAGATATATACTCTAAATCCCGCCAAAATACAGAAGTAAATAGTAGGGAGTTTAGTAGTGAAAAAGATTGAATTAAATGTATCGAGGGTGATTTATGGCTTATTGGGCTTAACTTTAACCTTTGATGTGCTCTTGTCATTAAGTCAACGCACACTTTATGAAAATTTAAGTTCAGTTCTATTGCTCGTAGCTCCAATCCTGATCATGGCTTATATCATTTCGACACAAAGTGGTAGAAAGAGTACGTGGAAAACAGCACTTTTGTTTTTAATGCTCTTTCTAATTTTTGTCCTTGAAACGGGCGTTGTGATTGGGCACGGCTTAAGTCCAACACCGCTCTTCAATGTTTTAGCGGTGATTGCATATACAGGTCTCATAAGAATTTTCCTAGAAAAGAAGTGGACAATGGAGTTGGCTACTTTGAAAAGATGGACCTTTGGACTTTCAGGATTTTATCTTATCCTTGCACTCATCTTTGGTTTTTTTACGGTAAATCAAATTCCAACTGAAATATACAGCAATGTTCGTATCTTTTTAGTTGTACTGACCTTGGCTGTTCAACTTTTATTGCTTGGTCTTTCAGGTGTAATTTTATTTAATAAATTAAGAAAAAGTATTGGAAATTTTGCTTGGGGCTTTACGGTAGTGCTTCTCAGCATTTTTGGAGGTATTCTTTTCTATGTACTACAGGCTGATGTCAATGCACAGCTAGTAGCCCGCTTTTTATTGCTTGTCCAAATCGTTATGGCAATCTCATTGATTATCGAAAGCATCTATACTGGTCTTTCCAATTACTTTAAGCCATACAATAAAATACTGCTTTACTTGGTTTCTATCTTGCCACTTGTTTTTCTTTTCGAAAATAAATTCTGGGGCATGAGCTATTTGAAAGAGATTTTTGAAATCATGATTAGTAAATTGACATTTTTTGCAGTATTTTTCTCAATTCTCACTTTTATTTATTATACGATAGAAACAATTTTGCTCTGGTATGCTTACAGTACAAAAAGCTATACGAGTGATCTCAGTCATGTTGAGATTGAAACGAATTATCGGATCATTGTATTAATTCCTTGTATGAACGAAGAGTTAGTCATCAAAAACACTGTGAAAAGCTTGTTAAATACCAATTATGAAAATCTTGATATTTATGTGATTGATGATGCCAGCATTGATAATACGGTGCAAGAAGTACAAGAATTCCAAGGTAATAAGAGATTCCATCTTCTCCAAAGATTCCAGCCTCAAGCGCAGCAAGGAAAAGGTGAAGCACTCAATTGGGCTTATAAGAAAATAACGGATTCTTATATTGATAAAGGTTATATTTTTGAAGAAACACTTATCACTATTATTGATGCAGACTCAAGTGTGGCAACAGATTACTTTGACAAGGTAAATTTGGTCTTTAACTCGGATTTTGAATTGACTGGTTTACAATCAAAAGTACAAGTAATCAACCGTAACAGAGACACATCACAAGATTTGGAATTTGGTGAGATTATCAATGCGACTCAATCTTTGCGTAGTAAAACAAATACCGTAGCCTTTGGTGGAAACGGACAGTTTTGTAAACTTAGCACTCTGTATTCTTTGCATGAAGCACCATGGACAACATCGCTAGTAGAGGATTTTGACCTTTCTTTACGTCTCTTTTTATCTGATATATATAATGTACGTAATGTCCAATATGATGATATTAAAATCAAACAAACAGGAATCTATGATGATACGATGTCCTTAGTTAAACAGCGCGTGCGGTGGGCACAAGGCAATATCCAAACCTTTAAGTACATATTCCCTATTATCAAATCAGAAAATTTAGAGTTCAAACAAAAATTAGAGCTGTGTTTTACCCTGATAAAACCTTGGTTGATGGCTATAGAATATGTAGTCGTTATTTACACAGGCGTTGTTTTATTTGGCACATTGCTGCTTTTTGGTTTAAACGATGCAGTGAAAAGCTTTGTTATAATCTTTGCCTTGATGGTACTCTACATTTTTCTTATCAATGTTGTCTGGGCAGTCCTGTATAATAAAAACTCTCAGGAAAAATTCAGATGGGGCCATGTTTTAAGCGATGCTTACTATTTGACCAAGTTTTTGATTGTTCTCAGTCAAATCTATCCGCAAGCGACACTCAGATATTTCAGATCGCAAAATACATGGGATAAAACGAAACGTCAAGCTTAATTTTTCATAAAAAATTGTAAAAAGAAAGGATGCAACTTGAAAAAATATATCTTACAAGAGAATAATTTTGTTTATTTTTATAATAAAATATATGATCATGCGCATAGTATAAAAGGAGTGGAGTGCGTGCTTCGTGAACAAAATGATAAGCAAGAATGGGTACTTCCACAAAATATAGATCATTTACCCTTTTTCATACTGAAAGACAATTTAAAAGAAAGCATCAAAGTTGCGAATCCCGAACATTTTAAAGTTGTCATTAAACTTACGCTTGAACAATTTTTGAGTCGCAAGTTTAAAAAGAATATCAAAACGATTGCTGAGTCACTCCAACCATTTGACCTTATTATTGAAATATCTCATAATGAGATTGTGAAAAAGAAGAAGAGTCTAAGACGTGTCAGTCGTAGAATTACAAAGTGCAAAGCCTATGGTATCAATTTTTCTATCAATAATCTTGGAGCCGAATTCTATTTTGCCCGCAACATTCATCGCTTGCTTCCTTTAATTGATGTATTGAAGTTAGATATGCGACATTTTAATGATAAAGAAAAATGGATTGATTTAACCATTAAGTTTTGGAAGAAATTGGCCAATAAATATCAACTTGAGTTAGTTGTATCCGGTGTTGAAACGGATGAAGATGAAAAACTTGTTGATTTATTAGACATCAATTTGAGGCAGGGTTATCTCTATGGCCCACCTCAACCAGTGATTGACTGAGAAAACTTTTTACCCCTGAACAGAAGGAAAGAGCTTTTCAGTATATTTGAGGAGAAAAGTAGGCTTGAAATTTGACGAATTAATCTTTTATAGACAAAAAATTTGTGATTTTACTCAAAATGACAAAGAAGAATACGAACTGTTATTGAGATATAAACATGCTGATGTTTGTTATTTCCCGTCGGAGATGTTTGATGAGATTGTTTCTGACCATCAGCTCCATAATTTATACCTTCAAAGGCTGGAAGTCCTCTTGGAAGAACAGCTCAGTAAGGATGATTATATTTATTCCCTGAATCTGGATTATCAAGAACTTTATTTTGAAGAAACGGTAGAATTTTTGAGGACATTTAAATATAGGGACAGGTTAAGATTAGAACTCACAGAGCGCTTGCCCGTAAACTGTCAAAATGAAGAAGACTTCTTGCCGATTGAAGCCATCCAAACGCTTAAGAATTTGGGATATGCGATTGCTCTAGACGATTTTTTATCGGGGATAAATCATTATAAAACGCTATTCATCCTAGATGATTATATTGATCGTGTAAAGATTTCAGCCTTAGATTTTAACAGTTATTTATCACCTACTAAGTTAAAGGATTTTATATTTTCAATTGTTGATACGATTAAATTTCTTAAGAAGGAGATTGTAATTGAAGGAGTTGAGGTGGAAGAGCTTCTCGCAAGTTTTCCAAAAGAATGGCTCCAACAAACTTATTACTATGATAGACCGCATAGCTTCTAATAAAGGAGAAAAAAGATGATTCATATTGATGACATATTAGGCAGTAACTTTATTGATAAAATTTTTTTAATGCCTACCGTTCTAGGTATGATGTTTATTGCTAAGTATATGATTCAGTATTATCAGTTGGATCGAAATAAAGTCACTGCTTATATCTTATATTCGAGCAATTTTGCTTTATTTATAATTTTACTTAAATTTCTGTTTAACGACATTGACCAGGGTTCGCCCTATGGTTATATTATTAGTGATATTTCTTTAGTCTTTATTGCGATTTCGGTCGTTTATTTAGTTGCACCCCCTACCAAAAATATTGAATACGAGGTGTTGCCACAGTTTATTATATATTATGGACTTTATTTGCATGTTTACGGTTTTGATATCCAATCCTCTCTCTTAGTGCTTTCCGGATTGACTATATTTTGGCTTGTGATTTATGTGCTATGTAATTATAAGGAATTGATTTCGAAATATTACATTTCCTACTTTTTCCTTAGTATATTTATTACCCTTGCAGCAATATTAGTAGCTTTTTCGCAATTTGACATTCCAATGAGCTATGTGCTTGGTATTTTAGGAAAGGTATTAGCTGTGCTAGTTATCGCGAAGATCGCGATACATTTAATCAGTATTATTGCCTTGATGTATTCGGATTTAAAGAAGGATGCTTATATAGACGCTTTAACCGATACTTATAATCGTAAAAAGTTTGAAGAAGTATTGAAGGAAATTTTAGGCAGTAAGAATGTTCCACTTTTTTCGATTGCTTTGTTTGATGTGGATTCATTTAAATGTATCAATGATTCCTACGGACATTTGGCAGGAGATTATGTGCTGCGGGAGATAAGTTATGGTATTAAAGAAACTTTACTTCAAGAGCATAATAATGGTCAACTGTTTCGATATGGTGGTGATGAGTTCTTTGTACTCTTTAGAAACCAGTCTGGGGATAAGGTCAAAGCAATAATGGATGATATCCAAAAAAATATCTCGAAAAAGGATTTTATCTATAATGATACCTTATTAAATGTTTCTATATCTGTAGGTGTTTCAGAAATAAGAGATGAAAAAAGTCTGAAGGACATTATTGATAAAGTTGATAAAAACTTATATGTCGCAAAAGCAAACGGGAAAAATCAAGTCTTCTATATGTAAAGAAGAGTAGAAATGGAGTAGACATGAAAAAAATAATGCTCGTTTTTGGTACACGACCAGAAGCAATTAAAATGGCACCCTTAGTCAAAGCTATCGAGAAAGATGAACGTTTTGAAGCTGTAACGGTGGTCACAGCGCAACACAGAGAAATGCTGGATCAAGTTCTCGATATTTTTCACATTCAACCTGATTACGATTTAGATATCATGGGAAAAAATCAAAGTCTTAGTCAAATTACCACACGTGTTATTGACGCCATTGATCAAGTACTGGTAGAAGAAGCACCAGATATCATGCTTGTTCATGGAGACACCTCGACAACTTTTGCAGCCTCTATTGCTGCTTTCTATCATAAAGTAACTTTGGGACACGTAGAAGCAGGATTGAGAACTTGGGACAAATATTCACCTTTCCCAGAAGAAATGAACCGTCAAGTCACAGATGTGCTCTCCGATATTTACTTTGCACCAACTGAAGAAAGCAGACAAAATTTATTAAAAGAAAATCATCCGGATGAGAATATCTATGTGACAGGCAATACTGCTATCGATGCTTTACGATATACTGTACCAGCACATCTTCAAAAGGATCGTCGCCAGATTCTGGTGACGATGCACCGCCGTGAGAATCTGGGTGAACCAATGGAAAATGTTTTCCGTGCCATCAAAACGATTTCCGAAGAATATGTCGACTTTGAGGTAGTTTATCCACTTCATAAAAATCCAAAAGTGAGAGAAATTGCTTATCGCATTCTTGGCGACTTGCCGAATGTGCGACTGATTGAACCATTAAATGTGATTGATTTTCATCGTATGGAAAACGAAAGCTATCTTATCCTGACGGACTCAGGTGGTGTGCAAGAAGAAGCGCCTTCTTTTGGTGTGCCTGTACTTGTGTTACGTGATACAACAGAAAGACCAGAAGGCGTAGAAGCAGGCGCCTTAAAATTAGTCGGTACAGATGAAGCCGATGTTTATCAAGCCATACGGGAACTTCTTGATAACGAAGAAGCCTATAATAAAATGAGCCACTCTAAAAACCCTTATGGTGATGGACATGCCAGTGAAAAAATACTTGATGCTATTGATCAGCATTTTAAACACTGAACACCATGAAATCGCAATAAAATACTCTGACTTCTTATAAGGTCAGAGTATTTTATTGCGAGAAATCATCCTCACTATTTGTACTATAAAAAAATCAGATATATAAAAGTTTTTTCCTCGCGATTTTGAGGGAAACTGATATAATGATTCTAAGAAACTGAGACAATATTATTTTATCCTCTCGTAAAGTTTCTGGAGAAGTATGTACTTCTACCTTTTATAAAAATGAAAGAGGTTTTTGTATGAGTTATGCGAATGAAAAATCGTTTAACAAAGCTACTTCAGCGGGCTTTATAATCGCGCTTGGAGTAGTTTATGGTGACATTGGGACAAGCCCTTTGTATACCATGCAGTCTATTGTTACTGGACAAGGAGGCTTGCAAAATATTTCAACGGACTTTATCCTTGGTGCGGTTTCCTTAGTTATCTGGACACTGACCTTGATTACAACCGTTAAGTATGTGCTGATTGCCCTCAAGGCCGATAATCATCAAGAAGGTGGGATATTCTCCCTCTTCACCTTAGTTCGACGGATGGCTAAATGGCTGATTATCCCAGCAATGATAGGAGGGGCCACCTTACTTGCAGATGGGGCTTTGACTCCAGCAGTTACAGTTACCTCTGCTGTCGAGGGCCTAAAAGGAGTTCCTGGTTTAGGAGAAATCTACGCCAACCAGTCATGGGTTATTGTTACAACGCTTATCATTCTGGCTATACTCTTCCTTATTCAACGTTTTGGAACCGGCCTAGTCGGAAAACTTTTTGGACCGATAATGCTTATCTGGTTTAGCTTTTTAACTATCACAGGTCTTTTAAATTCCTTTGCGAATCTTGAAATTTTTAAAGCAATCAATCCTTACTATGCTGTCCATCTCTTGTTAAGTCCAGAAAATAAGGCAGGGCTCTTTATTTTAGGTTCGGTATTCTTGGCGACTACCGGAGCAGAAGCCCTTTATTCTGACCTTGGACATGTGGGCAGAGGCAATATCTATGTCAGCTGGCCTTTTGTAAAACTTGCAATTGTTTTATCTTACTGTGGACAAGGGGCTTGGCTTTTGGCGCATAAAGGTGGCGATTTGGGAGGTATGAACCCCTTCTTCGCCGTAATCCCTACAGACATGATGATCTATGCCGTTGTTTTAGCGACTTTAGCTTCTATTATCGCTTCACAATCTCTGATTTCGGGATCATTTACCTTAGTTTCAGAAGCCATCCGCTTGAAGCTTTTACCGATGATGCGGATTTACTATCCAGGGAAAACTTTAGGTCAGCTTTATATTCCAGCAGTCAACTTGATTTTATGGCTTTCGACAAGTGCGATTGTACTTTATTTTAGAAGCGCGGAACACATGGAGGCAGCTTATGGTCTAGCCATTACTGTCACTATGCTTATGACAACAGTACTTCTGGCATATTATCTCATTTACCGAGGCTTAAAGAAACCTTTGGCTTACTTGATTGCTGCATTCTTTGCTAGTATTGAATTGATTTTCTTTATTGCCTCAGCAGCCAAGTTTGTTCATGGAGGCTATGTTGTAGTGATTATGGCGGCCATGATTATATTTGTGATGTTTGTTTGGTTCCAATCAAGTAAAAGTGTGAACAAACATATTAAGTCACTGGATCTCAATGATTTCAAAGGACAATTGAAGGAACTCAAAGAAGACAAGGAGATGGATCTCTATCAAACCAATCTCGTTTATTTGAGTAATAAAATGGAAGGTGATTTTATTGACCGTTCTATCCTATATTCAATACTTGATAAACGTCCTAAAAAGGCGGAAGTTTACTGGTTTGTTAATGTGAAAGTTACTGATGAACCATGGACTTCCGAATATGAAGTTGATATGATGGGAACAGATTATATCGTTAAAGTTCATTTGTATCTAGGGTTTCGCATGAAACAAGAAGTGCCCCGTTATCTTCGGACGATTGTTAAAGATTTAATAAAATCAGGACGATTGCCTAAACAAGAGCAAAAATACACCACAATGCCTGGTAGGGATGTTGGTGACTTCAGATTTGTAGTTATCGAGGAACGGGTGACAAATGCACAAAAACTTCCAGCTTTTGATCGATTCGTCTTGAAAGCAAAAGCCCGAATCAAGCGTTATACAGCAACACCAGATCGCTGGTTTGGCTTACAATTTTCGGAAGTGTCACTTGAGCGGGTGCCATTAATATTATCAGATGTATATAATTTGAGCATCAAAGAACGTCCAAAACTAGAAGATGAAGGTGAAGAAGACATAAGCTATTAGTATAGATACAATTAACCAGAACAACTGGATTTTTCCAGTTGTTTTTTTGTCATGTCACTTGTTGAAGAGTTACTACAAAGTATCTAAGGCACCTCGGAGTACCTACTATACAAATAGTAAATCTTGCTATATAATGAGTGCTATAGAAACCTGTAATTCATAAGGAGGAAAATATGAAGGCAATAGAAGTATCTGAATTTGGTAACAGTAACGTTCTTAAGTATAAAGAGCTTAAAGACCCGATTATGAAAGATGACGAGATTTATGTCAGCCTCAAAGCTGCAGCGGTCAACCCAGTTGAAACCTATGTGCGCCAAGGAACATACGCGCAACTGCCTTCGCTCCCTTATATCCCAGGAAAAGATGGAGCTGGGATCGTCAAAGCTGTAGGTGCACAAGTGAAAAACTTTAAGGTAGGTGATCGTGTCTTTGTGACTGTAGAGAGTGATGCTCAGTTTGGAACATATGCGCAAGCAATAACATGCAAGGCCACCGAAGCGACCTTACTCCCAGAAATTATGACTTATAGTCAAGGAGCAGCACTAGGATCGAGCGGCTTAACCGCCCTTTATGCCCTTAATCAAAAAGCGGGCCTTAAGTCTGGAGAATATATACTTATACATGGTGCAACTGGAGGAGTGGGGACACTTGTCCTTCAATTTGCCAAGCTGTATGGTGCCAAGGTTATTGCAACAGCAGGGTCTGAAAAGGGCCTTGAGATATTGAAAAAGCTTGGTGCAGACTATGTCTTTAACCATCATGCTGAAGGATATATCGAGAGAATACAGGACTTGACAAAGGACCATGGTCTTGATGTGATTATCGAAATGCTTGCAAATGTTAATTTACAGAAAGACTTAGATGCTATTGGCAACAACGGGCGAATTGTTATTATTGGTAATCGAGGTGAAGTAACCATTAATCCTCGTGTCTTGATGATGAAAGGGGCACATATCACAGGTCTAATGTTGGCAAATATCACACCAGAAGAAGTGGAGGAAAACACACACTTGTTACTGCAAGGTTTAAGTGAGGGTGTTAAACCTGTCGTTGATAAAGTATTCCCACTCGAGCAAGCTGCGACAGCGCAAGATTATATCATGGAAAACAAAGGAAGTTTGGGTAAAATCATTCTTGATACGGCAGCTGAATGATCTGAATAGATGAAAATAAAAAGGCAGGTTTTAATCTGCCTTTTTATTTTAGAAAAGCCTTGACTTTAGTGCGGAATCGTACTATAATGAAATGGTACGACTTCGCACTAAAAAGGAGCGGTTAAATGAAATATCGAGAAATAATGACACAATTTAGCACAGCGCTTGGCAAACTTGATATGGCTTACGCGCTTGTGGCGCATGAATATAATCTGACTTTTAATGGACTAATGACGCTCTATATTATCGATGAAAGTGATACTGTCACCCAAAAAGAAATAAGTGAAATCTTATTTTTGCCGAAATCAACAGTACATAGCTTACTTTTGAAATTGCAAAAACAAGATATTCTTCAACTCACTAAAGGAAAAAATGAAAAGGAAAAATTTATCGTTTTCACTCCAAATGGAAGAAAAGTTTTTGAGGAGATTCAGGAGCAAACAGATATCTTTGAAACACAAGTTATAGAAGAATTCGGCTTGAAGAACACACAAGTATTTTTGGAGCAAACGAAAACTTTTACCGAAAGCTTGCTCGAAAAAGCACAGAGAGTTATGGAGGATAAAAAAGATGAAAATTGAAATAAGAGCATTTGATCCAAAGGATTATCAAAAAGCAATCCAGTTTGCTGTTAAAGGGATGAGTTTTGATAGGTACAGTAATAATAAAACCATCATCAATATGTATGCCAAAAATTTTCTATATTTTGAGCTGTCAAAAGCTACGCAAGCTATTGCTGCCTATGTTGATGGTGAAATGGTGGGCTTATTGCTCGCAGAGATATATGGAGAACCTAAACTGAAACAAACCTTTGGCCAAAAAGCTTACATGAAGACTTTTAACTTTTTGCGGACCTTTTCTAAAAACAAAGGCTTAGACACTTATGAAGCTACGAATAAAGAATTATTACGGTCGTATAAAAGTGAAGCATCACCTGAGGGCGAAATTTTGTATTTGGCTGCTGATCCCGAGAAAAAAATCAAAGGTGTAGGTACCGCTTTAATCAATGAACTCACGGCGCGGGAAGCTGGAAAAGAAATATTCCTCTTCACAGACACGGGCTGTACTTATCAATTCTATGAATACAAGGGTTTTCATATGGCCGGAGCTCGAGATATTCAACTTGATTTTGGTCAAAATCGAATCGATTTAACTGTAATGCTTTTTAGTAAAAAGTTAGCGCAGCAATAAACAATAAAAAACCGTAAGCTTAAAACTACGGTTTTTTATTGTTTATGGATGTAGAAGAAAAATACAATTGGGCTAATTTTTCTTTTTGGATAATATTAGTAGTATCAATGAAATAATCGCATTGCCATTTTTGGGCAGCCTGCGCAGTTTTGTTGAGTGAAGTTTCCCAGGATGGGTAAAAACGCAAAGCCATTTTTCCAGTAATTCCCTTGTGTTTTAAAATCTTTTTTTCTCGAAGAACGCTCTTGGGAATGATAAACTGGCCACTCAAGGGTCCATCAATGACTGAAATGACAAGTTTATCGGGAAAAGCTTCAAAACTAAAGGGGATATTTTTGTTGTTGGTGTCCTTTTCCCAAAATGCTACAAAATATCCTTGTTTTTTAGGAGTTTTTTTAGCGCGACGACTTCGAAAAGATAGTCCATCTGCTTGAAAACAAAAACCTTCGTATTCAGAATTATAAGTATCTTTTGTAGGTATACTTGGAGATAAGCCTAAATCATTCAAAAGGGTCGTTATATAGGTCAGCGAATTATACATGGTTTAAGTTTACCACAAGTAAGAGAGAGAAAAAATCAAAGCTACTTATTTTGACACAGCAGCAATCAAAATAGTTTACAAAAAAATAGGAATGTAGTATTATTGACTAGTCAATGATTGACCGGTCAATTTAAAAAGGGGGACAAATGAACCTTAGACAAATGAGTCAGCTCTTTTACAAGCTAAAACTAGCGAATCAAGAGATGACAACGAAGTTTGAAAAAGAAACTGGCTTTAGTATAACCCGTTATGAGCTTATGATGTTTTTGAAGGAAAACGGTCAATGTTCTCAAGGGCAATTACAGAATGAGTTAAAAATAGACAGTGCAGCTATTACAAGGCATCTAAAATTGCTCGAAGCAAAAGGTTATGTTACCCGTGAGAGAAATAAACAAAACAATCGCGAAGTTTTTGTTAAAATCACGGATAGCTCAAAAGAGGCTTTGGAACGTTGTGAAAGAAACTATAATAACTCTTCTGAGAAAAGTTTAGAGCTAGCACTCACAGCTCAAGAAGAAGACGTACTTCTTGAGCTGCTCACAAAGTTATTGGGACATAAAGGAGAATAAAATGTCAACTCGTATTGTAAATAATGATTTTTCAGAAATCACATTTGGAAGAAAATCCGTGCGTGTTTATGATGAAACTTATAAAATTTCACATGAAGAAATGCTTGAAATGATCCAAGAAGCAACAACAGCACCATCATCTGTAAATATGCAACCTTGGCGTTTTGTTGTTGTTGAAAGTGATGAAGAAAAAGAAAAATTAAAACCTTTAATTCGTTTTAATACCCGTCAAAATGAAACTTCTTCGGCTATGGTTCTTATTTTTGGGGATCTTCTCTGTTATGAATTAGGGGAAGAAATTTATAACCAAGCTGTAGAAGAAGGCAAGATGCCAGCAGATGTACGTGATCAACAGTTAGAAGCGATTATTCCTTACTACCAAAGCTTTAGTAAAGAAGAAATGAATGATGTTGTCAAAATTGATTCAAGCTTAGCTGCAATGCAATTTATGCTCATCGCACGCGCTCATGGTTACGAAACAAATCCTATCGGCGGATTCGAGGCAGACCAATTGGCAGAAGCTTTTGGTTTGGACGAAAACCGTTACGTGCCAGTAATGATTTTATCTGTCGGCAAAGCCAAAGAAGCAGGATATGAATCTGTAAGATTAGCGGCTGAAAAAATCACAGAATTTAAATAACAAAAAGATGCTAGATTATCTAGCACTTTTTTATTATTATTTATCTTTCTTTCTTACTTATTGTTGATAATTTGAATTTCTCCCTCAACACCAAGAATATCCTTAATTTTAGCCTGTAACTCTTGGATAGCCTCTAGTGCACGTTCTTGTTGAGAAGGGGTTACTGCTTCAATCACCAAGATGGCGTTTGTAGTTTCTTCTGTCAACATGGTACGTTGGGCTTCACGCCAATTCAAAGAGCGACAGATCGCACCATCAAGGTCATAATATATAATTTCTTGCGCAAGAGCTGGCTCACTCTTTTGCGCTCCCAGAGGATAAAAATCTTCACCCCCCTTGGCTAAGCCTAAATGTAAATCGCCGTTGATTTTATCTAAGTCCTCACCGCCACAAGGTACACCATAACGAAGAGAAATACTATTATAGATATCCACAAGTGGGTTGATTGGTTCTAACTCTTTGCCCTGAGCCACTCTTTTTAAAAGAGCTTCAATAGAAGAGCGTGCACCTTTTTTCTTCTTAAACTGTGTAAAAATATCACGCCATTCGGAGATGACAAAGTTTTCTTTAAAATCATCTTCAACTAAAAATTTTTCAGACTCTTTAAATGCCTCCTTTAGAAGCTCTTGGTAGGGGCCTAAATCATGAACATGATTGTCAATATTGTTTACAACTAAGGTATAGAGTTGAGCTTCTGGAAAAAGTTTCCAAAAGTTTTTATCCACAGTAACAGTTTGCATAGTAGTTCTCCTTATTTCTTTTTTCATGATTAAATCTGTTTGCGTTAAAGTCCCTAAATGAAAATGACGTGACCCACATTCCACATAGCCTTGATTTTTATAAAAACCATAAGCAGTAGGATTGTGCTCCCAGACACTGAGCCAGATATATTCCTTGTGTGTGCGCTGTGCTTCTTCGAAAGCAAAATCTAATAAATGTTTTCCTAAGCCTAAGTGCTGGTGAGACTTTCTAACATATAGTCTTTCCACTTCAAGAGCCTCAGCTAAAGTAGAGTGTTCTGGAAGAGTTGCATTTTTCCACTTGATATAACCTGCGAGACAACCATCTTGGAAAATAAAATAGAAACTATTGTTAGAGTCATTGAATTCTTTGGTTAATTGTTGAGGATTAAAAGCCTTTTCTAAATAAAGCTCTAAATCTTCTGGTGGATTTTGTTCTCCAAAAGTTTCAGCGAAGGTTTCTATACTTAAGTCTTGTAAGACCTGTAGATCCTGCATAGTAACGCGGGAAATTCTAATATTCACACCAACTCCTTTTAGTAGATTCGTTTCTTTCCTTTTTTAACATCGATCCAGTTATCCACGATATTTTGACTGATTTTTCCGAGTAAATTCTCTACTTGAGTAATCTCCTGTGCATTAAGACCGGATAAGGCAACTTGAGTAGAATAGTGAAGCTCTCTGTTTAAGATAGGGTAAACTTCTTTGCCATGAGAAGTAACATATAGTAGTTTATTTTTTTTGTTTCCAGTATCTTCAACTTTTTTTATAAGTTTTTTTTCTACCAATTGATTGATAGCACGACTTGCTGTACTCTTATCGACACATAAAAGTTCAGAAATTTGTTGTTGATTAATTCCAGAATTTTCAAAAATACGACTGAGGTAGAGGTATTGTCCTTTTGCAAGTTTCAGCTCCTTGAATTCAATATTACTGATAGAATCTAAGGCGCGTGCTATAGTACCAATATCTCTTAAAATATTATTTTGAATAGTATTTCTCCTTTCATGGAAGAGGATGTATTGATTATAAAATAAAATAGTTGCGTTTGCAACTATTTGGTTATATATAATAAATACCTTAACTTAATAAGCCTAAAATATTATTCAACATATGAAGACAAATAACAAAAATTAAGGAACGATGAGAGCTTAAATAAGCTAAAGCTAAAAGCATTGCTCCAGGTGCATAGAGGACAAAATCCATAGGTTGCTGCATATGCATAACGGTGAATAAACCAGTAGAAACAAGGACTGCAATTAGTGTTCCTGTATAATTTGAGAGTCTATTAAGGAAGATATGGCGAAAGATAATCTCTTCAATGATGGGTCCTAAAACACCAAGAATAAGGATGGTGAAGAATAAAGGGATTTGCTTACTCATTTCAGAGAGAGCAGCTTGATTTTCAGGGTTTAATCCCTTTCCATAAATACCTTGAGCCAGAGATTCCACCAAAAGTATCGCTGCCATCCATAAGGGGAGGCTTAAAATTTTCCATAAGGAATGCTCCTTAAAATAGCCAAAACTTTCTCTTAATTCTTTTCGGAAGAGAATAAGTGCTGTCAGTGCAGAGACTGTTATACCAACTGCGAAGTTTAAAAAATCAGATTCTACCCAATTTGTCTGAGCTAACTCAGATAGAAAGAGTAAGGGGATCATTCCAAGTTGGAAGGGGACAAATAAAATATATATAGTTAATACAATGAATTCTCTTTTATTATCACGTAAAAAATTCAAAAGTATAGACCTCCTTGTTTGAATTGGCGATTCGCCTCAGATATTTTAACATAGCATAAAGTCTATACCAATTAAATTGTTTATGTTTTTATAGAGAGAAGTCTTTTTCATATCTCATTAAGAAACAGCGAAAAGATATTTTCCTTTGGAAAGTGTTGAAACAAGTTTGTAGAGCAAAATTCCCAGGAAATAATTGACAAATGCCGTAGAAAAAATCGTAATTAAAAGAACAGGAAGGCCCATTTTAAAGACAACCATAAGCTCCGAAATGTGAAGTAAAGTTCCCAAAAGATATACAGCAAAAACATACACGCAACCACTTATCAATGTGGCGAGGAAATAGATTACCCCTATTTTAGCTAAAAATAATTTGGGAGAAATTCTTAGGACTAACCTATATAAGAGTAAGCATGCCAAGGCTGACAGGGTACGGTCAAAAGCAGCTGGCAGCTGGAAAATCGGATTACCACCAAGAATCATGGAAGTAAGGATAACAAGACCGCTTGCCAAGAAAACTTGTTTGAGTGTAGGTTTAATCATTATACAGAGGAATAAAAAGGCCAAGGAAAAGTCTGGGCGAATAATTCCAGCGATACTGGGAGTGATAATATTCAAAATTTGTCCAAGTATAATGAAGATTGGAGTAAGTGCAATAGTATTTGATGATTTGTTTTTTTGATTCATAAAAGTTCCTCTTTCTAGTTTTTAATGATAAGGCAGAGTACTTTCTATAACACAAAAAAAGCATAGAAACTTCTATGCTTTAATCATCCAATTTGAGCATAGATACAGGTTTTAGAAAGTACACTAAAATTTGTATCTATGGTTTTCTTCAGTTAGAAGCCATACATACACCTGTATCTTTGCCAAAGTTGAGTAGAATAACAGTTGATCATTGGTTGTACAGCTCCTTTCGTTTTTATTAGGAGTAATAATATCATTTTCTAAGAAAACTGTCAATGCTTTGAACTCACAGAGATAAATTAATTTCGCCATATAGAGATTTAAAAGGAAGTTTTTTGAACATAAAAACCTATGCCTGATAGCCTTAATTGAGTATATATTTGACGACCAACTTGTAAATGAGTTATAATTTCACGTGCATATTTTTTTAGGCATAAATGTAATTATTGTTATTTATCATAACGTTAAAAACAAAATTAGGAGGTCATTAACTGTGCATAAAAAATATGGAGATTGTTTTAAAAAGTTAAGGAACCAAAAGAATTTGGGACTCTCATATTTTAGTAAGATTGGAATAAATAGAGCAAATTTATCTCGATTTGAAAGAGGGCAAAGTATGATGAGTTTTGAGCGCGTTGACTTGATGTTAGAAGAGATGCAAGTCCCCTTAGCAGAGTACGAATTAATTGTAAATAACTTTATGCCCAATTATCAAGATTTTTTCTTGTTGGAACTAGAAGAAGCGGACTTTAGTCAAGATCTAAATAAAATTCAAAAGTTATATCTTGAGGCGCGTGAAGCAGGAAAACATATGTTGTCACTTGCTGCAAAAACTCGACTTGAAAATATAAGTCCCCTGGAAGTGAGAGAGATTGAAAATCATCTTTGTAATGTTAAAGAATGGGGCTATTTTGAGCTCACATTATTTTATTTTGTCTCAGATCATATTGCTATTGATCAGCTGGAAAATCTTCTGGCCAATTTTGACAAAAGGTGTGAAAAATATTGTCGATTATTAAAGTACAGACGAAGATTATTACAGATTGCGTATCAAAGTGCGGCTATTTTTGCAGCGCATGGGGAAAGAAGTGAAGCTGAAAATATATTAGAAATTACCAAAAAATATCGGGAAATGGGAGTGGATTTATATGCTGAAGTTTTAAGGCATCTGGCAACAGGAATTGTTATTTTTAACTTTGAAGATAAGGATTTAGGACGTAAAAAAATTAATTGTGCTCTGGGAGCTTTGGAGGAATTTGGAGGTTTACGATTGAAAGAATTTTATCAAAGAAGGTTGGAAAAGTTTTTAAAAAATTAATCTCTGTATCTGTTGCTTTAAAGCAACAGATACAGAGAGTTTTTTTATTTTTAAGAGAATATACTTGATATAGAAAGGAGATGAAAACTAGATTTGGGCAACAATTATTTTGAAAATTGTTGCCACATATTTTAAGGAGGTATGATGAATCAAAAAAAATTAACATTATTCGGATTCTTTGCTTTAACTGCTTCAATGGTTTTGACCGTATATGAGTATCCGACCTTTGCCACTTCTAAATTGCACTTAGTTTTCTTTTTACTACTAGGCGGAATACTATGGTTTTTACCAGTTGCCCTATGTGCTGCAGAAATGTCCACAGTTGAAGGGTGGAAAAATGGAGGCATTTTCAGCTGGGTGAGCCAAACTTTAGGAGAGCGTTTTGGATTTGCGGCAATTTTTTTCCAATGGTTTCAAATTACAGTTGGATTTGTAACAATGATATACTTTATCTTAGGAGCACTTTCATACGTATTAAATTTTGAAGCTTTAAACTCAGATCCACTCATTAAATTTATAGGCTTGCTGGTCATTTTTTGGGGACTGACTTTTTCACAATTAGGTGGGACTCAGCGCACTGCAAAATTAGTAAAAGCGGGATTTATAATCGGGATTGTAATTCCATCCATTATCTTATTTGTATTAGCAGTAGCTTATTTTGTAGGAGGAAATCCTATAGAAATCCCCATCAATAAGGCAGCTTTTATTCCAGACTTTTCACAGCTTTCAACATTGGTAGTTTTTGTTTCGTTTATTTTAGCTTATATGGGAGTTGAAGCTTCAGCTTCTCATATCAATGAGTTAGAAAATCCAAAAAGAAATTATCCTTTAGCAATGGTTTTATTAGTAATATTAGCTATTTCTTTAGATGCCCTTGGGGGCTTTACAGTGGCTGCAGTAATACCTCAAAAAGAGTTATCTTTAAGCGCTGGTGTGATTCAGACTTTTCAAACGCTGATCTTACATTTTAATAACCACTTAAGTTGGTTGGTCAAAATAATTGCAATAATGATTGCGTTTGGAGTAATGGGAGAAGTAAGCTCATGGGTAGTTGGGCCTTCTCGAGGAATGTTTGCAGCAGCGCAACGTGGATTACTTCCAAAATTTTTACGAAAAACGAATACCCATGATGTTCCCGTGCCTTTAGTTATGATTCAAGGTGTCATCGTGACTCTTTGGGGAGCGATTTTAACCTTTGGTGGTGGCGGCAATAACTTGTCCTTCTTGGTAGCAATTTCTTTGACTGTAGTTATCTATTTGGTTGGTTATCTACTATTTTTCTTAGGCTATTTCGTCTTAATCTACAAGAAAAAGAATTTAAAACGAACATATAATGTTCCAGGAAAAATGATAGGCAAATCAATTATTGCAGGAGTAGGGTTATTATTATCTCTGTTTGCTTTATTAATTTCTTTTGTCCCACCGGAATCAATTGCTCAAAGTGAGACACGAACTTATCAAATGATATTACTTATAAGCTTTGCTGTTACAGTAATCTTACCATTTGTTATTTATGAACTACATGATAAAAAGAGTCATGGATCTCTTGAAGAACCAATTCACTTCAAAGCAGGAGAAGTGAATCCAGCCGTTTATCCGGCAGCTCGAGGGGAGCATCATATTGTAAAGAATGAAGAACATATATTAAAACATTAAAGAAAATTGGAGGATGTAAATATGTTATATGGAAAAGAAAATCGTGATGAGGCAGAATTTTTAGAACCAATATTTGGCTCCGAAAGTGAGCAAGTTGATTTGCCCAAATATAAATTAGGGAGAAAATCGATCGAACCTCGGGTAGCTTACCAATTAGTTCAAGATGAGATGCTAGATGAGGGGAATGCGCGGTTGAACTTAGCCACTTTTTGTCAAACATACATGGAACCTGAAGCAGTAAAACTAATGAGTCAAACTCTTGAGAAAAATGCAATAGATAAATCAGAATATCCAAGAACAACCGAAATCGAAAACCGTTGTGTAAATATGATTGCTGACCTTTGGAATGCAAGTGAAAACGAACAGTTTATGGGAACATCAACAATTGGTTCTTCAGAAGCTTGTATGTTGGGAGGAATGGCAATGAAATTCTCTTGGCGTAAACGAGCAGAAAAGTTAGGCTTGGACATTAATGCTAAAAAACCAAATCTCGTTATTTCTTCTGGGTATCAAGTTTGTTGGGAAAAATTCTGTGTATATTGGGATATTGAAATGCGTGAAGTACCGATGGACAAAAACCACATGTCAATTAATCTAGACAAGGTTATGGATTATGTTGATGAATATACTATTGGTATTGTGGGGATTATGGGGATTACGTATACAGGAAGATATGACGATATCAAGGCTCTTGATAAGTTAGTTGAAGAACACAACAAACGTACAGATTATAAAGTGTACATACATGTAGATGCTGCTTCAGGTGGACTTTATGCACCATTTGTTGAACCACATCTTAAGTGGGATTTTCGATTAAAAAATGTCATTTCCATCAATACATCAGGTCATAAGTACGGTCTCGTTTATCCTGGAGTAGGTTGGGTATTATGGCGTGATAAGAAATATTTACCAGAGGAGTTAATTTTTAAAGTAAGCTATCTTGGAGGAGAATTACCAACCATGGCTATTAACTTTTCTCATAGCGCGGCTCAGCTGATAGGACAATATTATAATTTTGTACGCTATGGTTTTGATGGATACAAAGCTATACATGAAAGAACGCATAAAGTAGCGATGTATTTAGCAAAATCAATTGAAAAAACAGGTTTATTTGAAATTGTAAATGATGGTTCACAACTTCCAATTGTATGCTATAAATTAAGAGAAGACAGAAATTGTGACTGGGATTTATACGACTTAGCCGATCGTTTATTAATGAAAGGATGGCAAGTGCCAGCCTATCCTTTACCAAAAAACTTAGAGGATAATATTATACAACGGATAGTAATTCGAGCGGATTTTGGAATGAATATGGCATACAATTACGTGCAAGATATGCAAGAAGCTATTGAATTTTTGAATAAGGCACATCTTAAATACCATAATAATCCTAAAAATAAAGTATATGGATTTACACATTAAAACAATCTCTTTTTTACAAGCCAAACCTATTTTCGTTAATTAATAACAAGAATGAATACATAACAAAAAAGACGAGATTTTTCTCGTCTTTTTTGAGAAGATTTACATTAAAGCAAAGATAAACTCTGAGTATAGCACAAGCATAATAGTAAGTTATTCCGAAAGATATTCTTTCAATCTCTCCATAGCAATCTCAATCACTTCCATTGAAGCTGCATAGGACAAACGGACATAACCTTCACCATATTGACCAAAGGCTGATCCTGGAATGAATGCTACATGTTTTTTCTTTGCAAAATCATATAAAAATTCAAAAGAATTGCTGTTATATTCTGCTGGAATTTTGGCAAAAATATAGAAAGCCCCGTCTGGCTTGATAATTTCAAAGCCAAGTTCAGTCATTTTCTCAATAATGTAATTCCGCCGTTTGAGGTATTCGACTTTCATTAGCTCAGCATCATTTTTTCCTTTACTCAGAGCTTCAACTGCTGCCCATTGCGATTGTGTTGAGGCAGAAGTAACCAGATATTGGTGTGTTTTTACAAGCTGATCAATCAAGTATTTTTCTGCAAAAATCAGCCCCATTCGCCAACCCGTCATCGCATGTGATTTTGAAAGGCCATTAAGTACAAAAGTTTGATCACGTAAAAAGGTCGAAATAGAAGTATGTACATGTTGGCTATAGTTAATTTCAGAATAAACTTCGTCAGAAAGGACAAAAATTTCATGTTTTTTGATGATTTCAGCAAGTGTTTTAAGTTGGGCATGAGTGTAAGTTATGCCCGTTGGATTTGAAGGATAATTAAGGATGATAGCCTTGATATTCTCGGTTTCGTTCAATACTTGTTCAAGTTTTTCAGGAGTTAAGACAAATTTATCAGTTGTGGTATCAATCTCGACCAATTGACCGCCAGCTAAGCTTACTACAGGCGCATAACCTGGGTAAGCAGGTGCTGGGATTAGAACTTTATCGCCAGGTTCAATAATTGAAAGGAGACAAGTAGCAATCGCCTCTGTGACACCAACTGTGGTCAAAATTTCTGTTTCAGCATCGTAATGCAAATTGTATTTTTCAGCTACAAATTGACTGGCTGCATGACGGAGTTCAATCAGGCCACGCATGCCAGTATAATGACTTTCATCGGCATCAATCGCATCAATTGCAGCTTTTTTGATATGTTCAGGTGTCGGAAAATCTGGTTCACCAAGTGTTAATTTCAAAACATTCGGTATTTTGGAGATTTCCTGATCAAATTCACGAATTTTAGAAATTTCAATTTTTCCAAGATTAGTGTTAAATTTATTTGATAAATCCATACATAGCACCTCCGCAGGTCAATAGTTAAAGTTGGCTTCAAGCAAAAACTCCGTATATTCGTCGTTTTAAATTTGTATTATAGCATTTTATTTTAAAAATTCACAAAACAATGTTGCAAAATATTTTGGAGGTTCAGAAGTTCAGAGAAAAAATACACCTTGTAAACCTTGATTTAAAGCAGTTTTAAAGAAAAAAATAAGTCAATACCAAAAATTTGAAAAGTTTTCAATTGACAAACAATACTGAAAATATTATAATTGTGAAAAATAAATTAGAGGTAGCAATGCAAATGAGTACTACACGAGAGGAGGCATCCGACGACCGTGTACGAAAGGTAATCATTGCCGAACGTTAGCAACAGAGGCATCTGGCTAGCGTGGGGGTATAGGAAACACCTATACCACTCGGACTTGAATAAGTCTGGCGCTAAGTGATCGAACCGAATAATATAGAATTCTTTTTTAACTCTATTTTCATGACGACATAAAAGGCGCTTGTACTTACAAGTGCCTTTTGTTTTTATACGATGTGAGTTTGTAGGTTGAAGCGCGACAACGATAGAATAATGTTTTAGCGAGTCAACGAATAAGAAAAACTCTGCTTCTTACATCGAAACTCATTATATCAGTGGTCGAAGGGCACTGGAGACAGAGTTAAAGATTGAGATGGGAAAAAATATCATTTGGTAGACTAAAAGTAAAATCTTCCTTCTTTCAGTTGCAATTTTTGACAAGCCTCCATAGCATTGAAACTACCGAAATCTTCAGATAAAGATTTGCATAGCAAGTCCACAGGAGCATGAAATGAAAGTACCATTTATTACTAAAGATCAATTAGATAAAATTACTGCAGAATTTCCGACACCATTTCATTTATATGACGAGCACGGAATTCGTGAAAAAGCAAGGGCGCTAAACACAGCATTTTCTTGGAATAAAGGTTTCAAAGAATTCTTTGCGGTGAAAGCTACACCAACGCCTGCAATTTTGAAAATTTTGCAAGAAGAAGGCTGTGGAGCTGATTGCGCGAGCTATGTTGAACTTATACTGGCAAATAAATGTGGTTTTGATAAGTCTGAAATTATGTTTTCATCAAATGACACTCCAGCTGAAGAATTTTTATTAGCCAAAAAGCTAGGGGCTACGATTAATATTGATGCATACAACCATATTGAATTTTTATCCACATTGGCAGGATTTGAATTTCCCGAAACAATGAGCTTACGCTATAACCCTGGTGGAGTTTTTACAATGGGTACCAAAATTATGGATAATCCTGAAGAATCAAAATTTGGAATGACAAAAGCCCAACTAATTCAGGGAATTAGAGATTTGCAAAAGTTGGGTGTGAAGAAATTTGGAATGCATAGCTTTTTGGCTTCAAATACTGTGACAAATGAATATTATCCAAAATTAGCACAGCAATTATTTGAATTAGCACTTGAAATTCGTGAAAAAACAGGCGTTTCTCTTGATTTTATAAATCTTTCTGGTGGTATCGGCGTTAATTATCGTCCGGATGAAGCTCCTAACGATATTGCTGTCATTGGCGAAGGAGTACATCGTGTTTATGATGAAGTTCTAACTGCCAATGGCCTAGGAGAAGTCAAAATTTATACGGAACTGGGACGCTTTATGTTGGCGCCTCATGGCTTACTGGTCACACGTGTCTTGCATAGAAAGCAAACCTATCGGACGTATATTGGTGTGGATGCGAGCGCAGTTAATCTGATGAGACCAGCATTTTATGATGCTTATCATCATATTACTGTTATAGGAAAGGAGGAAGATAAAGTGAAAGAAATTGTTGACGTGACAGGTTCATTATGTGAAAACAATGATAAATTTGCCAGGCAGCGCGAACTTCCTGTGATTGATGAGGGAGACCTATTAGTCATTCATGACACAGGTGCGCATGGTTTTTCGATGGGATATCAGTATAATGCAAAATTACGAAGTGCCGAATTATTGCTTCAGAAAGATGGGAGCACACGTATGATTCGACGGGCAGAGCGACCTGAAGACTATTTTGCAACATTGGATGACTTTGAGTTTGAAATCTAACCGAGAATTAGCTGGTGAATGCTTGTAACAGCTTTTACTTCTAACCACTGATAAAATCATAAATAATATTTGGATACAAATTAAAGGAGTGGAATAAGAACAAGGCGAAGAGGAGATGTTTTTCAAGAGAAAGAAAATTATACGATGAGTAGTTTCCTTTTCTTCTATTGCAACACTCGTCAAAGGTTTCTGAAATAAATCTACAGGAGAAAATAATGCTTAAAGGTTCAATTGTGGCGCTCATCACGCCCTTTAATGATGATAATTCTATAAATTTTGAGAAATTAGCTGAGCTGATTGAATTTCAGATTAGCCATGGAAGTGCGGCTATTTCTATTTTAGGCACAACAGGAGAAGCACCGACGATTAGTTTTGAGGAGAAAAAAGCAATCGTTGAGTTTGTAGTTAAACAGGTTGCTGGACGTGTTCATATCAATGTTGGAGCAGGAAGTAATAACACAGCACAAGCAGTGGAATTTGCTCAAGCATTTGAAAAGTTAGGTGCGGATAGTTTGCTTGTGATTACCCCTTATTATAATAAAACTAATGAAACAGGGATGTTAAAGCATTTCACTAAGATTGCGGAGTCTGTCGATATTCCGATTATCATGTACAATGCACCAGGTAGAACAGGAGTGAATCTTTCTGTTGAAGCCGTAGAAGTATTGGCGAAACACCCGAATATTACAGGCTTAAAAGAAGCATCAGGCGATATTGCCTATGTGGAAAAAATTAGCCGCTATCTTTCTAATAATTTTGCATTATATAGTGGTAATGACGATATGATAGTCCCATGCCTGAGTTTAGGCGCTTCGGGTGTAATCAGTGTTTGGGCTAACTTCATGCCAGATGTAGTTAAGGAGTTAATCGAAACTTTTGCGACCAACCCAGCTCATTCTTTGAGTCTGCAACAAAAATATTTGAACTTGATTGACAGCTTATTTATAGAAGCAAATCCAATTCCGGTCAAATTTGTGATGAATCAACTCGGTTATAATGTCGGTTCTGTTCGGTTGCCACTTGACGAGCCATCCGAAACGGCAAAAATTCAACTTCTTAAAGAATTGGAGATTTTATAATGAAAGTTTTACAAATTGGAACAGGTACAATGGGCGGGCTGCTTGCGGCAGAGCTAGAAAAAGAGCATGAATTAACAGTCGTATCCTTAACAAAGGATATTCCAGAAGAAAAATTCGATGTGATCATTGATTTTTCACACCCTGAGAATCTCAATAATCTTGCTAAATATCTAGAAAAGCATCCAACAGCCACAGTTATTGCCACAACAGGCTTTGACGACATACAAAAGGTAACAATTGATCACCTTTCTGAAAAAATGCCTGTATTATTTAGTGGCAATTTTAGTATTGGAGTTATCTTGATGAATCGTTTAGTCAAAGAAATGACCTATATTTTATCGGACAGTTTTGATATTGAAATCATTGAAAAACATCATAATAAAAAAATAGATGCACCATCTGGTACGGCAAAGATGTTGCTTGACAGTATCAATGAAACATTGGACTATAAAGTTGTTCATGGACGTTCAGGTATAAAGCCACGTGAGAAGAAAGAGATTGGAGTACATGCTGTTCGAGGGGGGACAATCGTTGGTGAACATGAAGTAATATTTGCAGGAAGGGACGAACTTCTTACGATTAAGCATGAAGCTCTTTCGAAAATGATTTTTGTAAAAGGGGCGATCACAGGGATGAATTGGCTTATTCATCAAGAAAGTGGGATGTATTCAATGGAGGAAGTTCTTTTTGGAAAAGACGGAGTGAATTAAGTCCTATTTTTATAGAAGAGAAACAATAAAATAAATTTTGGATATTCCTTAAAAAACTTAGTTTTTATAGGATTACTCACAAGAAGGAGATTTATGGAAGTACAAAAAATTTCGGCTCAAGAAATTATTCAATATATTGGAAATGCTGAGAAAAAAACAACAGTTAAAGTAACTTTTGAAGGTCAATTGACAGGTCAAATATCAAAAGAAATCATCAAAATCAGCAATACTTTGTTTGGGGATTGGAGTTTGATTCAACCGCTTTTGGCTGACATGACTGAAAATAAAGATTATATTGTGGAGCTTGATAGCCGCAATTCAGCTGTACCCTTGCTTGATATTCGCGATGTCAATGGACGTATCGAGCCAGGCGCAATTATCCGTGAACATGTCGTAATTGGTGATCATGCAGTAATCATGATGGGAGCAATTATTAATATAGGTGCTGAAATTGGGGCTGGTACAATGATTGATATGGGTGCTGTTCTAGGAGGACGTGCAACAGTTGGTAAAAATTCCCATATTGGTGCAGGCGCAGTACTTGCTGGAGTTATTGAACCAGCTTCATCTGTGCCTGTGCGTATTGGGGATAATGTACTTGTGGGTGCAAATGCAGTAGTTATTGAAGGTGTACAAGTCGGTTCAGGTTCAGTTGTTGCGGCCGGTGCTATTGTGACACAAGATGTTCCTGAAAATGTAGTTGTTGCTGGTGTGCCAGCCCGTATTATCAAGAAAATTGATGCCCAAACGCAGCAAAAAACTGCACTGGAAGAAGCGTTGAGAAATTTGTAAAATTGCCATAAGGATAGACTATTTATCAACATACATGATGCTTCGTACGCTATTAATAAATGGAGTATATCGTCCATGCACTCCAAATAACGCCAAAGTTATTTAACTTTAGAGTGTACAAACTTTATCTTCGAGTATCTTATATCCAAAGAAGAAAGGATAAAAATGAAAAAATATAATATATGTGTTGTGGGTGCAACTGGACTTGTTGGTCGTACTTTTCTCGATATTTTAGAACAAAGAAATTTCCCAATTAAAAATTTGAAATTATTAGCCTCAAGTCGTTCAGCAGGTTCAGTTTTGTCTTTTGCGGGTCAAGAATACGTAGTTGAAGAATTAACGGCTGATTCATTTAACGGTTATGATATTGCCCTTTTTAGTGCTGGCGGAGATACTTCTGAACAATTTGCCCCAATTGCACGAGAAAAAGGGTTGGTTGTCATTGATAACTCATCAGTTTGGCGTGAAAATCCTGAAATTGGCCTGATAGTTCCAGAAATTAACATCCAAGATACGCAAATGAATAAAATCATTGCTAATCCAAACTGTTCAACGATTCAATCTGTTTTACCGCTTTATGCTTTGGAGAAAGCCTTTGGTATTTTACAAGTGAACTATACAACTTTCCAAGCAGTAAGTGGAAGCGGACAGAGAGGTCGTGACGATTTACTTCGGACACGTCAAGGCAAAGCACCAGAATTTTATCCATATAATATCTCTGAAACAGCCCTTCCTGAAATTGATGTTTTCTTTGAAAATGGATATACCAAAGAAGAGATGAAAATGGTCAATGAAACACGTAAAATCTTACATAAGCCAGAGTTGGCTGTTTCAGCAACTTGTGTACGTGTTCCAGTAATAAACAGTCACGGTGTGAGTATCCAGGTAATATTGGATCAGCCTTTCACGCTTAGCGAAGTTCGTGAGGTTTTTTCAAACCAAGAAGGTATAACTCTTATCGATAACCCTAAAAATCATGAATATCCAGTTTCAACAATCGCAAATGGTAATGATAATGTTTATGTTGGACGTATTCGTGAAGATTTGGCGCAAGCAAACAGTTTACTCTTTTACTGCGTAGCTGATAATATCCGTAAAGGCGCAGCATTAAATGCAATTCAAATTGCGGAACATATGATCCAGGAGAATTTAATTTGACATTAACTATTGCAAAATTTGGCGGTTCATCCTTATCTACAGAAAGCCAATTTCAAAAAGTAAAAAATATTGTCAGCCAAGATGAAACGAAAAAAATTGTCGTTGTTTCAGCGATTGGACGTAAAAATCCATCTGATGATAAGGTTACCGACTTGCTCTATCTCATTGCGGCTCATGTGAAACACGGTGTTTCTTACCAAGCACTTTGGGATAATTTAGTCACTCGATTTGTTGCAGTCAAAGAAGAATTGCAGCTTAAATACGACATCTTATCACATTTAGAGAAACTTAAATGTGAGCTGGATTCGGGTCAATTTACAGAGGATTATCTGGTGAGTCGTGGCGAGTATTTTACAGCGCATCTAATGGCGGAATATCTGGGCTATCAATTTATTGATGCGGCTGAAGTAATTTCCTTTTCAGGTAACGGTCGTATCAATTTGGAAATGTCAAAACGTTTGTTGCAGGAACAATTCTCTGGAATTGAGAGAATTGTTCTCCCAGGATTTTACGGTGCTTTCCAAAATGGAAAAATCAAACTTTTGAGTCGTGGTGGTTCAGATATTTCAGGCGCAATTCTGGCAAGCTGTTTAGGTGCTGATAAATATGAAAACTGGACAGATGTATCAGGTGTAATGATGGCAGATCCGCGTATTATTAACAATCCAGCAACGATCAGTGAATTGACTTATGAAGAGTTGAGTGAATTGTCTTATATGGGGGCAAGTGTGCTGCATGCTGAGACGATTTATCCGATTCGTGAACTCAATATTCCTTTGCATATTAAAAATACGAATGCTCCAGACGCAGAAGGCACTTTGATTTTGGCAGAACACCGTACGCATACGACACAAGTTTCAGGAATTTCAGGCAGAAAAAACTATGTTTCGATTAATATTGTCAAAAATCAAATGGCAACAGAGGTTGGTTTTTTACAACGTACTTTGAAAATTTTTGATGATTATCATTTGAATATTGAACATCTCCCTACAGGTATCAATCAAATCGGAGTTATCGTCGAAATGGTTGAAGTAGAAGAGATTTTGCTTGATTTACTGGACCGCCTAAAAAAAGATTTGAAAGCAGATGATGTCACAGTCAAAGAAAATATTTCGCTTTTGACAGTTGTAGGTGAAGAAATTATACGCTCAGCAAAAGTTACGAACAAAATTTTTACAGCACTTGCTAAAGAAGATATTGATATTGAGCTTATTACACAAAGCCCGCGTGGAATCAATATCATTATCGGTGTTGCCAATAAGCATTATCAAAGGGCTTTAGTCGCCTTATATGAAGAATTGACAACCTAAAGGACTTAATAAGGAGGTGTAGAGTGCCTTTTACAAATGAAGAATTGCTTCAAATACGTCGGGAATTGCATGAAATTCCTGAGCTTGGTATGGCAGAATTTGAAACACAGGCTTATCTATTAGATAAAATACAGCAAATGATACAAACAGTTAAGCATGTCAAAATTCGAACTTGGAAGACAGCCGTTCTAGTCAAAATAACAGGATTTGACTCAGACAAAATTATAGGCTGGCGTGCAGATATGGACGGGCTTCCAGTTAATGAAGAAACAAATTTAGAATGCAGTTCAAAGCACCAAGGAAGAATGCACGCTTGTGGACATGATATACACATGGCTGTAGCACTTGGTTTATTAAAAATTGCTATTGAAACGCCAAGTAAAAATGACCGTCTTTTTCTTTTTCAGCCCGCTGAAGAAAATCTCTCAGGCGCAAAACTTTTATATGAGGCAAACGTTTTTGAGGATTGGTTACCGGATGAGTTTTATGCACTTCATGTTCATCCAGAACTACCTGCCGGACAACTAGCAACGAATAATCACACTTTATTTGCAGGAACTTGCGAGGTTAGTATTAAGTTTACTGGAAAAGGAGGCCACGCAGCGTTCCCCCAGAATAGTAATGATATGGTAGTTGCTGTGAGTCATTTTGTAACGCAAGTGCAGACAATTATCTCGCGAAATGTTGGGCCAATGGAAAATGCTGTTGTGACTTTTGGAAAGATGCGTGCTGGAATGACTAATAACGTGATTGCCAAAGAAGCGGAAGTTCACGGAACAATTCGTACCTTGACGAAGGAAATGAACGAACTGACACAAAAACGTATCACACAAATCGCTGAAGGTATTGCGCAATCCTTTGACTGCCAAGCGGAAATTATACTAAAACAAGGAGGTTATCTCCCTGTTATTAATAATAAAAATCTTGCAGACCAACTGATGTCTTTTCTGAAAGAAAAGCCAACAGTTAATTTTTCAGAAATTTCCCCCTTGATGACAGGGGAGGACTTTGGATACTTATTAGATAAAGTACCTGGTGTGATGCTCTGGCTCGGTGTTCAATCAGATTATCCCTTACATCACGAAAAGATGTCTCCAAAAGAAGCAGCTATAATGCCTGCAGTGGAAGCGCTCAGTGCCTGGCTAGCTACTCGATAAATTTCTTTACAACTGTTGGTATTAAACCGGCAGTTTTTTTGATGGTAGTTTATAGTATCGATGGATTCTTAATACTTTTAGTATTAGGAATGAGTAAAACAGAAATATTGAAGCAGAAGGTATTTCAAACTTTTATTCGATAAAGGTTTCTACCGTTGGAAACAAAATTTATGAAATAAAAAAGTCAAATGCTTCATATAAGGAAATTATTTTAGAATAGGTGGGCCTGTATCGGTACCAGTATTTGATGAATTTTTAAAAATAAAAGACGAGGAAAAATACAGATAAAAATGATATAATAAGTATGTTTTTTATTCTGCACTTTTTCCAAAAGAAAAGGCAGAGATATAAAAGTTGAAGATATAAAAGTAGGAACTTTATAGTCATAAACTCGATAAATAACTTTCTATCTTTTAAATATTATGGAAAAGAAACTAGGTGAGATAAGCAATTCTCTTGCCATTGTATGCGCCACTCTCATATTTCATTATTAGCAGAAATGGGAATAAACCAAAAAGTGGTGATGCAAAGAGTTGGTCACGCAACATCCACTATTACCAATAATATATATACTCATGTCACACCTAATATGTCTAAAGAATTAAACCAAAAAATGAATAGAATTAACAAAATTTCTTAAGCAAATTCGGTGGGCAAAAAGTGGGCAGAATAAAAATTGATAAAGGTATAAAATAAAGAACCGTTATTTAACGGATTTTTATTATGTGTGTATAAAGTTAAGTCTCACTTTTTTATATCATTATGTTATCGGAGATATTAGTGTTATACTAAGTTCGTTGTAGGTCGATGCTTATGTCAAAAATTTGTACTTTCCTACGACTTATAAAATATCTAGCTATAGAGTGTAATCTATAACTGGATTATTTATCAGAAAGAGGCATCTCTCACATATCGGATGTCTCTTTTCTGTATGATTAGGCATTATACAAATATTTTAATATACATGGGTACATAATAATTTTAGTATATTAGAAATTTTTATTGTTTATATATTATATTTTAAAAGTCAGTGAGTTTCTGACTATTGGCATTTAGTTCATGAACGAAGATTTTTTATGTCAATTTGACAAAAATGAATAAGCGTGATACTATGTACTAAGTAAGTTTAGTCAAAGTTATATATTTTTAAATGTTTTCTTTAACCATAATGATTTACAATCTAGTTGAAAGGAAATATATACTATGACAAAAGGAACAGTAAAATGGTTTAATGATGCCAAAGGATTTGGCTTCATTACAGCTGAAGATGGAGTAGATGTGTTTGCACATTTCTCAGAAATTCAAAGTAACGGCTTCAAAAAACTTGAAGAAGGTGAAAAAGTTACATTTGATATGGGCGAAGGTCAACGTGGACCACAAGCAACAAACATCAATAAAGCATAATTAAAAAAGTCACTCTAAGAGTGATTTTTTTGTAGTCAAGAAGTATAAATTAGGGAATGAGAGAAAAGTGTGTTACAATGAGTGAGTCAATTGGATACATCTACGGAAGATCTAGCTTGTTAGGTTATAGCGTGATTTAAATAAGTGATTTAAATTTCTTCTGTTTTATTAACGCGGGATGGAGCAGCTAGGTAGCTCGTCGGGCTCATAACCCGAAGGTCGTAGGTTCAAATCCTGCTCCCGCAATTAGAATAAAATTCTGCTTCGTCAGGATTTTTTTATTTTGTTAGATCATTACTTTTATTAATCATTTGAATGAGACCATCATAGGTAAGATCAGTATTGTTCACATTTATGGTATTCCAATGGGTTTTATTCATATGGTATCCCGGAAATACTCCTGCTATTTGTCTAGCCTCCTCACCGTGTTCTGGACTCAGCTTTAAATCAATTAATAGTTCGTTATCTTTTTCAAAGATTAAAGCTATAATTTTTTTATTAGATTTTTGTCTAATGGTTGTCCAAAGTATTTTTTCACGATTATTATTGTTAAAGGGATAGTCTTCATAGGAGTTCGTTATTTTTAACACCAAGTTGATAAGTTCTTGTTTTTTCATTTTTATCTCCTTATTGCTTGGTATTATACCATTATTTAAGAGAAATTTTGAGGTTTTAATTGTGTTTGTGACTACTTTTTTGAATTTGTATAAGTGACTAAGATTTTCAAAATATATTTATATTTTGATATAATACTATTGGCAGAAATAAAAAAATGTTAATAAATATATATCATGAAACTACACCTTGCCAGTGTAGTTTTTAGTTTAATTTAAGTTATTGAAAATAGAATAAATGAGTCGAATCTTTTTCATAAGTACCTCATTTGATGGTGCTTTTTTGTATCATTAGGTTAATGAGACTATTAGTGTTATAGTAAGAGTGTTCGTAGGCGTTACTTCACTGCCACGAAGTTTTGACCTCAAATACGGACTCTAGTTATGACGAGAAATTATAACTAGGCTATTCATCAGAAAAGACACCTTCGCATATTGGGTGTCTTTTTGTGAAATTCGTATAGTCAAACTATTATGCTTTATTTATGTGTCGGACAGCTACACAACCACTAACAATTGAGAGAAGCTTTAATTACTGTTTTGTGTCTGTCTTAGACTCTTGTTATGTATAGATGTATATCAAGAGGCTTTTATGTTTAAAAATAATAAAGTATTTTTAATAATATCTGTGAAAATGAATAGAATAAATAAGAAAAGAACTCTTTTCATTATTGTTTTTTCTTAACCTATAATTTATTTTTTCCTCTAAGCAAATATAAAATGAATAATCAGATTTTTTTAGTATCTGTTTTTTTTAGGGGGGAATATGATATACTTTAACTATCAAACAATACAGGGGTAAAGATGCCACCATATGATTATGAGTTTTATCGAAAAAGAAAACACGATCCAAAATGGAGAGTTTTTTATCTGAAGTTAAGAAATAAAAAGATATTAAAAAGAACAATGGTATATATTGTAGTAGTTATAATGTTGATAATTTTGGGTTTATTTATAAATTATATTGACGAATATAAAATTTCTTTAAGAGATTTTAATTTAAAAATCCTCAAAAATTTCTTTAACCATTACATAGAATTATCTAAAAAACTATTTTGGACCGTTATTGATAAAATATTTCATACATTACAACGGAAATGGCAGTAAAAACATCGGATAGAAGTTTATTCTATATGATTAGGTGTTAATCAACTATTTTGTTATACTTGAATTACCGTCAGGTATGAAACACTCACCATACAAACTATTTACAATCCCCGTGGGAAGTGAGTGTTTTCTTTTTAAAATAAAAAGCTTTCTACTTGCGTTGGAGCTTTTTATTTTATATTATGTATTTACTATCAATTATGCTATAGTTGACTTGTGTCTCCTTGACATATAAGACCGATTCTTCGTATGTGGATTTCTTCAAAAGTCAGTTGAGTTTCTGACTGTTGGCATTTAATTCATGAACGAAGATTTTTTATGTCAATTTGACAAAAACAAATAAGCATGATACTATGTACTAAGTAAGTTTAGTCAAAGTTATATATTTTAAATGTTTTCTTTAACCATAATGATTTACAATCTAGTTGAAAGGAAATATATATACTATGACAAAAGGAACAGTAAAATGGTTTAATGATGCTAAAGGATTTGGCTTCATTACAGCTGAAGATGGAGCAGATGTGTTCGCACATTTCTCAGAAATCCAAAGTAACGGCTTCAAAAAACTTGAAGAAGGCGAAAAAGTTACATTTGATATGGGCGAAGGTCAACGTGGACCACAAGCTACAAATATTAATAAAGCTTAATTGTAAGGCACTCTTTGGAGTGCTTTTTTTTAACCAAAGCCCAAGGGAGAGTACTATTAGTCTTAAAATATATTGGCGAAAAAATTGTGCTTCTAGTAAGCAGGCACTCTTATGGTTTGAAACGCATAGAATTGCAATAGAATGTATCGAGATCACAAAAATAACTCATAACGAATTAATAAAACTATTATTATTAACGGATGGTGGGTTTGATGATATTTTAAAAATATGAGTTAACGTCGTCAACTCATATACTCGGTTATTTGCTTTTTTATTTCCCCTGAAGTATAGAAAAACTGCAAGTCTTGATGGCTTGCAGCTTATATTTTTGGTATAATCTAAAACAGAGAAAGTTTATAGCGGATGGCTAAGTATAGAAAGAGGGGTGATGCCTATGAGTATAGGTGTTTCCCTATCAAACTAGAAAGGCTAGATTTTTGAGTGTTTCAGACAGCTTAACCTTGGTGATTGCATTTGCAAGCTTCATTGTTATGTTGCTCAATCTCATTATTGTGATTGTAAAGAACATAAAAAAATAGACCCGCTAATACTTTTGGCTAAGTAGGGTCTATTTTTTAGATGAATTTAGTCAACCGTCTTAAACGGTCTCTATGGAGCTTGTTAGTAGCAAGCTCTTTTTTCTTTACTCTTATTATAACATACTCACATTATTTCTCAAGTACTTTAGATAGTATTTGCAATATTTCCTTTAGAGAAACTTTTATCGATTTGTATCTTTTGGGGTCAGTACACTTTTGCTAGTTAACGGTTCCTGAACTTTTTAGTGCCACTGACTTTTACTTGGCTACATTGGACTTGTTTGCAGCAAGTTCTTTTTCTTTACTTAAATTATATCATATTATGTCGTTGCTAATTCAACCACTGGGAATTTAAAAATTCATCCCAAACATAAGAGACATCAGATGTTTTTGGTTCTTCATCAATAATTATTTCTTGTATTGTTCCTGCCTCTTCCTTGAAAATATAAGATTTCCACTGGGCTTTGTTATTATCGACTCGGTTAATTGTGGTAAACCAATAAAAAGGAAATTCTAATTCATTTTTTTCTATTTTCTTTTCTACCCTTAATTCGAATCTTCTAATTGAGTTAATTACACGATTTTGGTTACTATCAGCATCCCATAAAATGAGCACCTCAGGCTTATCATTATCTATATAGCAATTGGGTATAAGATGACTGCGATCATAACGGTTTTTAAATTTTTCAACAACTATATTAGTTTTTCTTATATAAGCATCTATTGGGCGAACAGAAACACAAAATTTTCTTTGTTTTATCTTTTTTCTATATTTATCTTTTTTTTCTGTAATTAATGCTGCAGCTTGTACAGTGCTTTCATCATGAAAAACAAATATTTTATTTTGGAGAATATTAATTTCTTTATTTATAATTTTTTCTTTACTAATCTTGTTATTTATTTTAACTATTTTACCCAATATCATCTCCTAGGTTATTATTCATAGTTTAATCCGATACTTCTATTTTAAATCAAAATCAAAAAAAAGTATACTGTTCAGAAAACCTCCATTTTCTGAACATTTTTTTATATCAAAAATTCACCAATAACAATGAAACTTTAATCCTTGTTTATGCGCTACATACATATTTTCTTGAAACTCTTGTGCATGATATTAAAACTTTTTCTACATATAAATAAATTAGTCTAAAATTAAATAGTTTGTTTAATTAAATTTTTGATTTTGTGAAAACGTCAGCTTAAAATAAACTTAATAGATTTTAAGGAGATGTTATGAACAAAAAATTACTACTTACGAGCTTCCTCACCCTTGGTGTAATCGGTGCAGGAACAGTTACTTACGGCTCACTTACTTCAATGCACAAACTCAACAAGAGGTATCTTCCCCAGAACTTTCTTCGAGTGTAACCAACTCAGAAGTAGAGAAAAAGATACAAGAATCTACAGATACTGAAATGAGTTCATCTGAAGATCTTGAAACTCCAAATATCTCAAAAGAAACAAGTGAAACTCCTGCGGCTTCTCAAACTAAAGAAAATCCAGTGTTGAATCAAGATGAAAAGGAACAAGAAGAGTTTGCAGAAGAAGCCGTTAAACAAGATTTTTACTTGGAACAACCGGATGCTAATGGTACACTTAGCTATGTAAAAGCTACAGATGAAACAGTCAAAGAATTGATGGATGAAACAAATAGTGATAAAGTAGGCATTTATCAAGTCGTTTTTAATGGTGAATTAATCTCCGTTTTAAGTAAGTTAGATTAAGGCAGGGAGTATTTTGAAAATTAAACATTTACCTATGAAGCTTGGAATTATTGCTTCTACTGCAATTCTTCTTGCGACTGCTACAGTTCCTAATGCTCTTGCTTTTTCAGTTACACAGAACAATACGTCTCAGGATGGTATATCTGTAAATATCAAGCAGATTAATGAACTTTCTAAACAAGATCTTCTGAATCCAGAAGCAACGCCTTCACAAATTTTGGCACAAACTGTTGCAGCAGTCGTCTCTCACGATCCTGCTGGTCCAAATGGGAACTTTATTGAAGTATTAAATGCCAGTGATGTGCTAAAATATTTCTATCCCAAATATACTGCAGAACAACTTAGAGGGGCAACAATCACACCTAAACAGGCCGTTGAGTGGCTTCATACTAAAGGATATACTGCAAGTATTATTGATCGTCCTCTTACAACTACTGAAATAAAAGCACGTTTGGATAAATCTGAACCAATCATTACAGTTTTTGATAATGCAAATGCGGACAGCTGGCTTTGGAAAAACTATGCCGGTGTACTCTATGCTCACGATGATGTTGAAACAGGAACTGCTGAAGGTAAATTGCACGCTTCTTTTATTAAAACAATAAACTTTGGAGAAGCAATTGTCAACGATGGTCAAGAAGCTCAAGAAATCAAGTTTCCTGAACTTCAAAACTCAACTGACCCAAACCAGGCTGCTGCTCAATATAAATGGGTTTCTACAATAACAGGAATTAAACGGGATCCATCATGGGAAAATGCACAATCCATTAAAGGAGATAAAGCAAAAGGTGTTTTTGCTTCTAAATTAACCAAAGCAGGAACACAATCTTAAGTGGACTTTACAGATCCAGCGATTACAAAACTCTTAAATAAGTATCCTGCATCTGCAAAAGAGCATAAAACAAAACTTGCGGCTGTGTCTTTGATTAACCTCTATGAAGATGCACAACATCAAAAGACAGTAAAAGATTTGGAAAGTTTCCTTAAAATTGCACCTACAACTTTTGTGACTTCTCAACAAATTATTGACTGGTATAAATACTTAGGCTTTGACTTTGATGTTTATAAAGGACGTGCACCGATGGCTCTAACAAAAGCCATCAATGATAAAGGTCGCCTCTACTTGACACTATTTAAAGCTCAAGATGCTAAAAATAAGGAACAAAATACTGCTACTTTAGGAACTGGTTATCTGAATGATAGCGCTAATGGTTATCGCCCTTATTGGTCTTCTGTTAAAGCAGAAGATACTCTGTCACCTTATTACAATACACCACTTACAGCTGCAGGTTTGAAGAAACAACAAGAGTTAGCTAAAAAATTCCAATATACGAACGTTCAACGCGTGAAGGGAACATGGCCTGTCGAAAAAACTACCTACAATGAAGAGATGACACTTTACAACATCCGCTTAAAAGGTTCCCCAAATGATTCAGGTATTACAACACCACCTACTTCATCTATAACTACTCCGCCTACAAACTCAAATATCAAACTCAATACAACTGCAAGCTATAAAGATAATTCTAATTTCCATGTTAGGGAAACTCAAGGTCAAGAGCCTTGGTGTACAAGTTATGTTCAAGCAAGTGCAGTTAATACTATTGGTAAAGCGCCACTTAATCATACAGCTGATAAAGGAGCAATCACCACTGCCAAAAAACTTATGCAATTAAGTTATCCAGGTACGTCTGACTCTGATCTTTCAAAAATGAGCGGTAAAACAGTTCAAGAGGCTTTGAAAAATTTAGAAAAAAACTATCAAACAACGGCAACAATTGAAGAACGGACGTTAAGCTTTGCGGAAGTTAAGAAGGAAATTGATGCTGGTGGAATCGTCTCTATGGATGGTTATGATATTGATTCAACAGATAAACCAGGAATTGGTGAGAATCTGGGACACGAAGTAGCAATTGTAGGTTATGTGACTCCAACTTCAGGAACACAAACACCATACTATGTCGTTTGGAATCCTTGGTGGAATTCAACTTTTTACTTATCTGCCAATGCTAAAACCTTTAACCTTGGTGGTGTAAAATACAAATGGACTCGTACATGGCATAATTGGAGAAAAACGTCTCCTGCTTCTAGTTCAGTTCAAAGCATTGATCCAAAAATTGCGGATAAGAAAGTTGCCAGCACACCAAATCCAATGGCTTTGAAAGAGAATACAGAACTATCTTTAGATTTAGCAAGCCCTGGTGCATTTACAAGTAATCTTCAATACTTCAGTAATAAGCAAGATATTTTCAGAAAAAAAGTGTCACAGATGGGTGCAATTAAAAATGTATATGCACCAGGGTTTGGGGACATCTTTGGATATGCTATTTCTAGAGATTATAACAAAAATTATATGGAAGTTCATCATAACAGAGGTAAGAAAACTGTATCCTATGGAAATGGTGCAGATTTTGCAAAAGATGTAGATGACCTCTTAGGTATCGGAGATACACTCCTAACTGTAGGAGCAATTAGTATTGCTACCTTAGCAGCTTCAATAGCAATAGCAATCACATTCCCAGAAGCTGCTGTTATCATGTCTTTCCTTCAAAAATTGGGAATAACTGCTGTTGGGATGTCACCCTTTGCTGCTGCGACACTAATTTTAAAGTATGTTAATACTGTACACTCTACAAGGTCTCAATATGATTCTCTTAGAAGTCTTTATTAATATTGGAAGGTATTACAATGATTATATTAATACAAGTGTTACTTATGGCTATACCTTTAATTATATATGTCTTTGAAGATAATAAAAATAAAAAATATGGCTCTAGACTAAATGGAGTAGAAGTAGTTAGGAGGATTTTTAGCTACGGTAGCTTATTATTAATAGTCTATTCACTTATTGGTTCTATCTTCCTTTTGTTCTTCTTCATTTTCAATCTATCTTTAAAACATTTTATGTGGTTAGCATTTAGCTCAATTATTTTATATATATCAAAAAAACTTTATGATGAGAATAAACTTTGAAGAAAAACTAGTCTCCACTCTGGGAAAGGTTCTAGCTAGAAGAAATCTAGAAAAAACCTAGAACCTACACTCAAACAATGAAGAATTTTCAAGATGGCGTTGATACAATGATAGCTTCAAGAAATGGATTTGCAGGATATGGTATTGGAATGGCAATTGCCATGGCAGGACTAATAGTGGCTCAATTTATACCAGTTGTAGATATAGTAGTCGATGCTATTACAGGTGTATTAGGAGGAGGCTTAGGTCCTGGTGGAGCTACTGCACTTGCACTTTTAATTATAAACTATGCTAACGCATCATCTTCTATTGCTCGGAGCTTTAACGCACTATGAAAAAAAATATAGGAACCCTTATTATTGTAATTGCCAGTCTTATTGTAGCTATATCAGGAATAACATACACCTTATATATGCTCATAACTAATTTCCCTATTAGTCCTATAATAATCTTATTTCTACACTTTTCATTCACATTCTTAGGGTTTATTCCCTTTGTATGGGTTATTGAGCAAATAAGACGCAAAAAATAGCTCAAGATAAAGTTCATAAAATTTAAATGGAGCTATCCAAATATTATTCCATTCGTTAATATGAATGGAATAAGTACTAAGAAAAAACATATGCAAGTTATTATGTGTATGTTTTTTTGTTAGAATGATGTGTTCAGAAAATGACTCATTTTCTGGACACTTTTTATTTTCTACAATTTTCGTCAATATCTTTTATATTTTGTGTTCATTAACCCATAATTTAATCTATGTCCATTTATATATATTGTTTTAAGTTATGGTACAATTAAACTAACGGAGGTACAGAAATTTGAATATTGGATATGCACGAGTTTCAACTGGACTACAAAATTTAGATTTACAAAAAGACAGTCTTGGAAAATATGACTGTGAGAAAATATTTACTGATCACATGTCTGGAAGTAAAAAAGATAGACCAGGGTTAAAATTAGCAATAGAATTTTCTCGGCCCGGAGACACAATTGTCGTTTGGCGATTGGATCGATTGGGAAGAAATATGGAGGATTTAATCAGCATAGTCAACTCACTAAACGATAAAGGAGTAAGTTTCCATAGTTTGCAAGAAAATATCACGATGGACAAATCAAGTTCTACTGGACAGCTTATGTTTCATTTATTTGCAGCATTTGCGGAGTTTGAACGTAACCTTATTCTTGAACGCTCGGCTGCGGGGAGAGCTGCAGCACGTGCTAGAGGAAGATTAGGTGGTCGACCTGAGAAATTCTCTAAGAAAGATATAGAGCTACTTAAAACACTTGTAGATAGTGGAACACCAATAAAGAATATTGCGGAGTCTTGGGGTGTTTCGAGAACAACTATTTATCGATATATTAATAAATAGTATATATTTAAAGTAAAATCAGGAGATGATGATGAATATCTTACAAAAAATTTCAGATAAACTTATGATTCCAGAATATAAAATTGAAGGCAAACTATTCAATGATTTCTTCATTTTATCCGAGGAATAAATAAAGACAATCTAAAGGGTTATCTGTACCAAGCATTATTTATTATAGAAAATTATTTAATTGATAACACAGAGTAGTCTGTAATTGACGAAGATTACGACATGTACAGTATTAAAAACTTTTACATTAATAGAAATATTTTACCTGAACCCAATAGTCTTAATAATTTTTCACTCTTTAAAAACTTTGCTATAAGCATAATTTTGTTTAACCTTTTTCTGAAAAGCTGCAGCTCCTTCAGATTTGTACTTCCATATCCAACTTCTAAGGAGTCCTGATGAGGGGATATTATATTTTCTTGCAAGAAACGTTGCCTCAGTCTTGCCTTCTAGATATTCACGAACTACTTTTAATTTAGACTCAATGGAATATTTTGACAAGAAAAATGACCTCCAAATTTATAGGTTCTTAAGTCTATATTTTTAGGGTCATATCAACTTTGGCTAATTAACAGTTCTCGAACTAAATACTGCCACCGACTTTTACTCGGCTATATTGGACTTGTTTGCAGCAAGTCCTTTTTCTTTATTATATGACTTTTTTCAATCGTTTTATTCTTTTTTGCTATATTCCAAATACAATATTAAGTCTTATATATAGGAAACATGTAAAATAGTATAATTTTTTTATTTTCTTGATAGTTGTCAATTTTTATCAGTAAGGGCAGCGCTATACTAGTATCATAAAGAAAATCAAAGGAAGTAGAAAATATGGCAAAAATAACACTGAACTTTCAAAAACAACTTCAACAACACAGTAATCACTTGGTTATCCTCTCAGCCATTCTCATTGTACTCGGATACCTTGGTAAATATGGTGTAAATCAAATATGGATTTGGAATTCGACAATGATTATTGCAAGTATTATCGGTTTTATACCTGTTGCAATTCATGCCTATCAAGCAATCAAAGTGAAACAAATTTCGATTGACCTGCTAGTTTCTATTGCAGTTATCGGTGCTCTGTTCATCGGTGAATACGAAGAATCAGCAATTGTCACTTTTCTCTTCGCTTTCGGTGGATTTTTGGAGAAAAAAACGCTTGAAAAAACGCGATCAAGTATCAAAGAACTCACGAATATGGCACCCAGCACAGCCCTATCTGCTGATGGCGAAGAAATAGATATTGATGAAGTTGAAATTGGTGATAAACTTTTAGTAAAAACAGGACGTCAAGTTCCTGTTGATGGTCATATTTACCAAGGGTCTGGCTATGTCAACGAAGCCAGCATCACAGGTGAATCACGTGAAATCAGAAAGGAAACTGGTGCTAAGGTTTTTGCAGGTTCTATCTTAGAAAATGGTACAATTTACGTAGAAGCAGAAAAAGTTGGCGAAGATACAACTTTTGGTAAAATTATTGAACTGGTTGAAGAAGCCCAAGATACCAAATCTCCTGCTGAGAAATTCATCGACCGCTTTGCTAAGTATTACACGCCAGCGGTACTTGTTATTGCAGCTATTGCTTGGGTTTTTAGTCATAATCTAGAGCTAGCCATCACGATTCTCGTACTCGGTTGTCCTGGTGCCCTCGTGATTGGTGCGCCTGTTTCAAATGTTGCAGGAATCGGTAATGGTGCAAAAAGAGGTGTCCTTATTAAGGGAGGTGATGTTATGAATACCTTCAGTCATATTGACACGCTTCTGTTTGATAAAACGGGTACTCTGACGAAAGGCAATACAGAAGTTGTTGTCGTCAAAAATTATGGTGCTTCAAAAGAATTGATTGATGCAGTTGCTTCAGCAGAAAATGAATCCGATCACCCATTAGCAACAGCTGTTGTACGCATGATTGGAGAATTCAATCCTGTCAAATTTGCAAAAACGGACGTTGTTAAAGGACAGGGGATCATCGCAGACGACCTATTGATTGGTAATGAAAAAATGATGGTGGCTAACCACATCACGATTTCTCCCGAGCAGAAACAGGACATCGCAGAAATTACTAATTCTGGTGCATCAGTTGTTTTGGTTGCAGCTGATAACAGATTACAACTGGTTTATGGTATCGCAGACGAAATGCGTTCTGGTGTCAAAGAAGCCCTCGAAGAGCTACGCCACGAAGGTATTTCTCGTATGATTATGCTGACTGGAGACAACGAGACAACAGCTAAAGCAGTCGCTTCTCAACTCGATATTGATGAAGTACGTGCCAATCTCATGCCTGAGGAAAAAGCTGAAGTTGTCAAATCACTCAAAAACTCTGGTAAAAAAATTGCTTTTATCGGTGATGGTGTCAACGATTCCCCTAGCTTGGCACTTGCTAATATAGGTATTGCAATGGGTTCTGGTACTGATACTGCGATTGAAACGTCCGATATCGTGCTAATGAAATCCAGTTTTGACGAACTTGTCCATGCATATGGTTTGAGTAAACGCACGGTTGCCAACATGACACAAAATATTGTGATTGCGATTGTAGTTGTGCTCTTTTTACTGGCTGGTCTAATTCTTGGAGGTACAGGATTAGTACCTAGTTTTGTCAACATGGGCACAGGTATGTTCGTCCACGAAGCTAGTATCCTTATCGTCATTGTCAATGGCATGCGACTGATTAGGTATCGAGAGAAATAGAAGAATGGAAACAAACCAAAATTTATGCGGTTTGTTTTCTTTTTTTGAAAGGAATCATTTTTTTGATATCAATAAAGTTTATAATGATTTTATCAAAAATGATTTGATAAAATCATCGAGACATTTTCGATGGCTTCTAGAATCTTTACAATTAAAGTTTTCCTTACTAATAGGGGGAGGTTCAATAAGACACTGAATTTGAGGCTATGAGAGAAACTATCGCAAGCAATGTAGCACGTTAGGGATTTGAACTTGTTTAAAAGCTTTGATACCTATCTCAATATAACTTTTTTATAAAAATAGATAGGAAGTTCCAATGACAATTATTTAAAAAGGAAACACACACATTTGCTAGACAGGAAGATTGTCAGGTAGGAGGGGACATAGCGTTTTCAGAACACTTCAAACATCTTATGTACGATGGATGTTTTAAAAAAATCACTAATGGTTTTGCTCTTTTAAATCTCATACAGGCAAAATTAGGGATTGATTTAAACACCGTTCCGCGGACCGTCTCGGTAGACTCTAACTGGTGCTGATTGCGCTCCTCATAGAAGGTTATTCAGCGTTAAAAAAGAGACTCGAGAAACTTTATTATTTTGTAGATAAAAAAATAAAATTGATATTCTTGATAGATATCAATTTTTTGCTAGTACTAACGAGTTATAATTAATTTATAAAGAAAGAGAAAGAGGTGAATCTTATGTCAAAAGTAATTATGAAACTCAATGAATTGAGCTGCCCATCTTGCATGGCAAAAATCGAAGGAGCAATGACTACAACTAAGGGTGTAGCAAATGCAAAAGTGCTTTTCAATGCATCAAAAGTTAAAGCAGAATTTGACGAAAATGTTGTCAGTGCTGATGAACTTATCAGCAAGGTTGAGAAACTTGGGTACCCTGTTTTAAGTAGCAAAGTAACTGTTGTGTGATTTCTACCAGTAAAGACAGCACTATAAATTGAATAAAGGAAAAAATTGATGACTAAATTAACGATTGATGAAAAATATGCTAAAGAACTTGATAAAGCAGAGGTTGACCACCACAAGCCTACGGCTGGTGCGATGCTAGGACATGTCTTATCCAATTTGTTCATTGAAAATGTACGACTGACTCAAGCAGGAATATACGCGAAAAGCCCAGTTAAGTGTGAGCATTTACGTGAAATTGCAAAAAAAGAAGATGAATATTTCTTTAAAATTTCGGATTTACTTCTTGACGAAAATGAGATTGTACCAAGTACAACTGAAGAATTTTTAAAGTATCACAAGTTCATTACTGAGGATCCAAAAGCCAAATATTGGACTGATGAAGCTCTACTTGAAAGCTTCATTGCAGATTTTCAAGCACAAAATATGTTCATTACGCGAGCAATTAAGCTAGCAAATAAAGAAGAAAAATTTGCTTTGGCGGCTGTTGTAGTCGAACTTTACGGCTACAATCTTCAAGTTATTCGTCACTTGGCAGGTGATTTGGGTAAAGCTGTTGCTGATTTTCATGACGAAGATGAAGATAATGACAATTAATTTTTACGAAACTGTAGGCTTTAATTGAACAAAGCTTGCAGTTTTATAATTTTAGCGCGATAATAAGATAAGGAGAATTACCAAAATGAGCAAGTATGAACATCATTTTAGTCATGATGAACACCACTGTGTACAGCTTGTCCCACTATTTGCTTTACTTTCAGAAAGTGAACTGGCGCAAGTTGAGCAGGTTGTTCATCATAAGACTTTTGAAAAGGGCGAAGCGGTCATCAGCCCTTTTACGGTGCCTCAACTCGCAATTGTGGCGCACGGTACTTTGAAGATATATCAGCTTTCTAGCACTGGTAAAGAGCAGTTACTACGTGTAATTGAACCTGGTGGATACGCAGGTGAAGACGCCTTGTTTGGAGTAGTGAATGAGAATCTTTATGGCGAAACATTGCAAGAAACAAAAATTTGCTTTTTGCGACAACAAGATTTCAAAAATTTATTGTTAAAATATCCCGAGCTAAGTTTGAAATTACTTGAAACCACCGTGAGAAGAGCTGCGGAAATGCAATATCAAGCACAATTTCTCATGATGGAAGATGTTGAAAGTCGAATCGCTAATTATCTTTTGCAACTCGTCAAAATAGTAGATTCAAATCTTGTTACGATTCCAATGAAAATGAAAGATCTCGCAACGTTCATTGGAACAACTCCCGAAACTATTTCTCGTAAGTTCAAAATACTAGAAGAAAAGGGATTCATTGAGCGTCGAGGAAAGGTAATCAAAATACTAGATATTGATAGGCTTGAAGATGATTATGCTTAAAATGGTCTAAAGAGGACACAATAGATTCTGATCCTACACAAAATCCAGACCTAATGCCAGATGAAAAAAGGAACCAATATTGTTTCTTAAAATGATATTGTACTAGATTGGACTAATGTCAAATAATTAGACAGAAAATGAACTATATTTTCTTAAAAAAGTTCTCTTCCTTCTGATTTGGAGTTAATCCATTGTTTGCAGAATGAGGATTATAGTTATTATAAAATTGATTGATGTATTCAAAGCAAGAGAGTTGCACTTCCTGAATCGAGGAGAATCTTCTTCGATTAATTTCTCGTTGTTTAAGATACTTGAGAAAGCCCTCAGTCACGGCATTATTATAAGGATATCCAGGTTTGGAATAAGAAGCAAGTAACTGGTGCTCATCTAATATTTTCCTAAAAGAAGCCGATTTAAATTGGCTCCCTTGGTCAGAATGAAAAATAATTGGTTCCTTAGACTTTCTCTTATTCAAAACTATTTCAAGGGTGTCACAGGCGAGTCTGGCATCAATCCTCTCACTTACTTTCCAAGCGATACATTTTCTAGAGTAGAGGTCAAGAATAGCACAGAGGTACACGTGACGTTTAGAACCTATAGAAATATAAGTGAAATCCGTTGTCCACACTTGATTCGGAGCTTTAGGATTGAAATCTTGTTTAAGGAGATTATCAGAAGAAAATACAGGAGAGTGTTTTGATTTAAACCGAGGTTTAATCGTTGACATTTTAGGGAGTGTCATAGACTTTAGAAGTCGTAAGATACGCCCTTCCGAAATATTGATGCCATAATCACGTAGAAGAATGATTTTAAAAGCTCTCGTTCCAATTCTTTTCTTAGCTTTCATATAAATATCAAGGAGAGTCTTTCTAAAGCATTGATTCTCTATTTCACGCTTCGAAGGACTTTTGTTAATGAAATTATAGTAGGTGGAACGATTGACATGTAAAACACGACAGAGAATAACTGTCGTGTGTTCAAATCGGAGTCTATAGACTGCTTTTAATCTCACGAGTTTTGCATGAATATGGCACTCGCTTTTTTTAAAATAAGATTTTCTTCCTCTAGTTGGGCATTGCGTTTTTGCAATTCTTGAATCTGTTTAGCAGTCAACACTGTATTATCTTCAAGACGAACTTGAGAGTACTGGTTGATCCATTTTGCAAGTGCAGAAACGGAGACTCCATAGTCTTTACAGAGTTCAGATTGAGTTTTACCTGTTTGGTAGAGGGTGACAAGAGATTGTTTAAATTCCTCGTCGTAACATTTAAAGCCTGACATAAAAGTCCTTTCGTTTTTGTGTCTTCTTAGGCAGATTATAACACACATATTTGTGTCTACTTTTATAGTATAGCTCCACTCTTACATATATTAGAAAAGATAGATATAACAGGAAGTATATCGTTTTTAGAAAAAACAACTGTTAAATAAACGAATCTTTTATTGACAAATCTTTTTATCATAATAAAATACCGAAGAGATTCAGTTCTCCTCGGTATTTTCGTTATAGATATAACTATTAAGTTTTGAGCTGATATATATATATATTTTATTTTAACCTATCCAATACCTTTTTGTTAGGTGACATTGCTATTTTTCCTAATTTTACGGTAACATAAAAAAATCTTGGCTATATTTTAAAACAACCTCTTCAGCTATTTCATTAATTTTCTCGTCAATTATGTTCAGAAGATCATTTTTTAATTCTGCAGTATAATCAATTTCATGTTCTTTAAATATATTATCATTAATATTAAAAGTTAATAGTTTTTCTTCCGAAAATTTTTCATCATGATTTGATAGTAAATGAATTAATTGTTTAAAGTTGGGATGAGCTATTGCACATGTCTCTTTGTACTGCAAATATATTTTTGTATTATTCTCTCCTTCAAGTTGATCAAAAGAGAGGTCTGCCTTTTCCTTAACTTGCCTTTCTTTGTTTTCTATATAGAGTTTATAGTTCTTATCCAATATATTTTCAAAGGCTTCATATTCTTTAGCTATATAAAAATATTTAGTATATGCAACATATATTGTGTTTTCTATCAATGTTTTACATAAAATCATGGCTGCTGTCACATTATTAGAAGTTTCCAGAACTACCAATCCCTTTAATACATCTTTTGTATTGATCAGCAACATTTTTAAAACCATTCTTATAGTATTTATTTTTTTTTTTTGCTCAACTTGATCAACAATTTTAAAAGGAATTGGCAAATCATCGAATGGCAGCCAACTATTTATTTTTTCTTGTTGTGCTTGTATGTATTTCTCTACTTGTTCAAATGTATCTACTTTACCGTACATAAAAAATCCTTTACACTTTTTGTCATTTGTTTTGCTTAAACTTCAAAGCTATACAGCTATTATATAATCTACAATCCTGTCACAAGTCTTGTCGTCTTCTTAGAAACGCTGCTTTGGTTGTGACCTTTTATAAATCCAATTATAGCAGAAACTGAAAATGAATCTTTGTAGTATACTCTGATTGGCACTCCTATTATACTGGTAAATACAAAAGTAACAAAAAAACTCAAAATTTTTAAATTATGAGTTTTTTGCAATTATCTTTTAAAAACTTCTTGTAAATTACCAGAAAGGATATTTGCTTCAGTATCTGCGTCAATAGCTTTACCGTTTATACTTAAACCATATATTTCCGCTTTTTGAAATTCCTCTCCACTTAGATCGATATTAGAAATATCTGCACCATTAAAGTATGTACCTTCAATTATCGCTCCATCTAATTTTGCTCCTCTTAGTGAAGCACCTGTAAAATCCGTTTTTCTTAGAGTGGCGCGACGTAAATCTGCACCACTTAAATCTGCAAACTTGAAACTCGCTTCTGTTAAATCAGCATTAATCAATTTTGCCTTGCTCAAATTAGCACTTAAAAAGGTAGAATCATGTAAAGTTGCACCAATTAATGAAGCACCCATAAAATATGATTCTCTAAACTGTGACTCAATGAACGTACTTTTGTTTAAATCTGAATTATTTCCCAAAGACTGCTTTATTTGCTGTCATTTTTTGTAAATTTAAGCTACTAAAATCCGACTCAATAAATCGTGAACGAAATAAATTTGCTTCCTCAAATGAATTTTTATACTTCATTTCTATACCTGGATATTCATTTTCATTTAGTCCAAAACTTAAATTATTAAATGTGAATTTTGACCAGTCCAACTCTAGTTGTGTATCTCTTTGTGATTTTACTACTTTTACAATTACATCTTTAATTAATTCATTAAACAAAGATGGCTCATCTGTAAAAATTTGTTCATATCTTGAGAATAAAACTGAAACTATTTGTTCGATTTTTATATTAATATCATTTGTATGATTTAAATATATCTTTGAAAGATAATACCACTTCATCAATAAGAGATACTAAAGTAAATGCACCTGCTAATTGCTTATTTTCATCATAGAGCTGATTCACTCCCTCAACGTAAACTTTATTTAATTCAGAAATTCTTTCTTGATATTGATCTTCTCTTTTATTTTCAAGTTCTTTTTCTTTTTTTCTCTCTCTTACAATCCAAAGATACGCTGTGGAAGGGGCAGCAATTAGACCAACATAACCTGTCATTGTACTATCAATACCAAGATGATACGTTCTATTAAAATAATATATTCCGACTGATACACCTATAGCAATTATTATCCAAAGGATAAAATACCATACATTTATCTTGCTACTATCTTTCATTTACAGGTTTCCTTTTATTTTACTATCAATGTCATACTAACACAAAAAATGATTTGAGAAAAGTTTTTGTTATACATAATTTAGAAAGTAACTTATCCTGGATTAAGAATATATAAAAGGAGCTTTGAGAAAGTTGAAAGAGATTACCAAAGCCTAAAAAAGAAATAGAAAATTTTTCTAACACAACTTAAATATAATAATAAACTCTACCAAAAATAAGGGAATAAAATAGAATTGTATACTAAAAATTCCAGAAGATGTTGCAATTTATCTAAGAATAGAATTCTACTATAATATAAGCAAATGTTTAATACCAATAACCATACGCATATACACACAACCATATACACACAACCATATACACACAATATATATTTTTTTATTATCGAATAATAGAATTTAAGTATATGAAACTCTATATTTTTCCATAAAATCCTTCATTATTACATTACTATAAAATTCTTACTGTATCTCTTGATTTTTTTTTTTTAGAATTTTAAAATAGAATTATACAATTATATTATGGAGGTAAATACTATGTGTACTGCTTTAACATACACTTCATCTGACCATTATTTTGGTCGTAACTTTGATTTTGAAATATCTTACAATGAACGTGTTATTGTCACTCCCAGAAATTTTCCGTTTGTTTTTAGAAAAGAAAGTGACTTATTTTCACATTATGCCATGATAGGAATTGGGATTATGGAAGATGGATATCCTTTATATTATGATGCAACAAATGAATACGGGTTAAGTATGGCTGGATTAAATTTTCCAGAAAATGCTTATTATTTTCCAACTGTTGACAATAAAACAAATATAACGCCCTTTGAATTTATCCCTTTTCTTCTTGGTAAATGTAAAAATATTTTAGAAGCTAGAGAACTGTTAGCTGATTTAAATTTAATTGATTTAAATTTTAATGACTCATTTCCTTTATCGCCTTTACACTGGATGATTTCAGACACTAAAGAAACAATCGTTGTAGAATCTACAGCTAAAGGTTTGAAAATCTTTGATAATCCGGTTGGAGTACTTACAAATAATCCTCCTTTCGATTTCCAACTCTTTAATTTAAACAATTATCGTTCTTTATCAACTAAAACTCCTGATAATAACTTCTCTAATAAAATAAATATGGATGCTTACAGCAGAGGAATGGGAGGAATGGGCTTACCTGGAGATTTATCTTCATCTTCTAGATTTGTTAAAGTAGCTTTTACTAAATTGAATGCTACTATCGAAAAAACAGAAGAAGAAAGTGTAAGTCAATTCTTCCATATTTTAAAATCTGTAGAGCAACAGAAAGGGCTTTGCGATGTAGGAAACGAAGAATACGAGTACACCATATACTCTTCATGTTGTAATATGGATAAAGGAATCTATTATTATACTACCTACTACAATAGTCAAGTCACTGCAATTAATATGCACAAGGAAGATTTAAATTCAGATAAATTATCAATATTTTCTTTGGTCAATAGTGAGAAAATCAATTATATTAATTAATTATTTGTTATACTAAAATATTTACTAATGTAAAATTGTTATTATTTCCTATTAGACATTCTGATAAAATATAGGAAACTATCTATTATACTTTACTTAATAAATAGCTATTATTCTCTTTTCAAAATTTTTTGTTAAGTAATATTCTATAGGAGATCATATATGAACTTTTATCAACTGTTACAGCTAGACCCTAGCACATTAAAATACAAAGTCCATAGTACTGATGATAAAAAAAAGAAGATGAAATTTATGCTTTGTTTATCACTAAGAGCAATATTAATAGTTTTGTTTGCAATCTTTTGGATAACTTCTCTAACTTTTTTATTTAGTAAAGACACTTCATCACTTGCCCTTATTTTATTTTGTATTTTATTAAATTTACGCTTTGTACCTTTTGGCTATAAACTAAAGCAATCTATAATTGGCTTAGGATTTGTACTATTTCTATTCTGGTTAGCACCTTTTATTTATTTAATACCTTATGCAACGATTCAACTACTATTCCATTTTAGTATTTTATTATCGCTATTTTTGATTACTGGTAAAGAGCCTAAAATGGGAAATCCTGCATTATACTCGTTTTCCTACCTTTATCTTATTGGAACAACTCAATATACATCAACTTCTCAAATCTTACATTCCTTTTTTATCTTATTGTTCACTTATATACTATTTTCTATAATATATTATAAAAAATTTAAGTCTTTAAATGAAGATATTTCTTTTACATATATCATAAAGGAAGGTATTAATTTTAATAAGAAAAGTATTTGGTTTTTCTACTATGCCTTAGGAATCGGTTCATTGCTTGTCTTAGGAAATTATCTTCATATAGATCGATTTATGTGGGCAACCTTTGCTTGTTCTTCACTATTTTCTGGATATGATACATTTAAAATATCAAACCGAGCAAAAGAACGTATTGTAGGAGTTATTTTAGGCTCAATTTTATCAGGTATACTCTTATTTGTCATTCCTACAAATTTTCTTGGTATGTTAGGTGGAGTCAGCTTGGGTTTTTGTGCAACTTATCAAAACAAAACAATATTTAATTATATTGGAGCAATAACTGTAGCAACATTAATATTTGGACTAAAAACTTCAATCTTCTTACGTATATTGCTTAATATATTGGGTATTGTCTATGGTCTTTTATATCATTACATTTTCACAAAAATTTTAAAGTATTTGTTAAAGCGAAAAAAATATGCATTATAATATCAAGGAGTAATGAAAGTACCGAATAATAGCTGTCCCAGATTTAAAAATCTAGCTAGCTATTATTCGGTACTTTACTTTTACCTTTTACAGAGTAATCTTTTATTATTATTTTTAGAAAAAAATAAAGCCTCCCTAATTAGAGAGACTAAACAAAATAAGCAATGGGATAACCTATTCAATACTATGAAACTTATTAAAAATAAAGAAGATTTGTATCCCGTGTTTTTATTTTAACAAAAATTTATCCCTTCTTTCAACCGTTTAAGGTAGGTCAATCAAATTATATTAATAAATAATTTTGCCGCAAAAAAACCTCTTACTTTGAAGAGGCTTCCTGTGAGATAACTATTCTGTATTATATTAAAAACTCGAAGTAAAGGTTCATGGGTTTTGCAATCATTTAAATCTTACTAAGATAACAATCTAAAATATAGTAGAAAGGAAGTTATCTCACAACATTTATTTTATCAAAAAAACTTTTTTGAAATCAAGTCATTATGGTTTCTCAATATAATACATATATTCATAAAATCTCGTTGTCATTATTTTCCATTGTTTCCCAGGATTTAGAAAAATCTTTATTTTTAAATAATGAAGCTAACCCATTTAATTGTTTTAATCTCAATAATTCTTCTTTATCCATACCAATATTTTTTATAATCCACTGATCACTTAAACCTGCTTCTACTAAATGTTGCACAATTTCTTTCATTAATTCAAGTGAATGAGTCCCTCTAGCACGATTATGACGTATTGTACTTGCAATACGGTTTTCTAGAGGTTTATTGATTATAGATACAGGTAAAGTATAATTCTCCCTTTTAGCAACTTCCTCAGATGTTTTCATAACTAAATATCGATGAAAGCCATCCACTATTTCATATATATCTTCATCTTTATTATAATAGCATACAATTGGCATTGTATACCCATCCTCTAAAATTGAACGCTCTAGTAAATGAAATTCTGGAGGTGCTGTTATATTTGGATTGTAAGTATTTGCTTTTATTTTTTCTATAGGAACACGCTTAATATTATATACTGGACTTATAAAATATTCTTCCATTTTTTCATAGCCTCTTTCTTCTTTTGTAGCTCATCTTTTGTTTGTCCAAACCCCATATATTGACAGGAAGTATTGTTTTTTAATATTGTTATACACATTCTTTTATAAGAAGGAATTAAACGAAAATTTTTATTTGGAGCACTATCTGGGTACTCTATGAATCGAATTATTTCATACTCTTGTTTATACTTACGATTGTTTTTAGGAGAACCTAGACGTTCAAACTTAAAATTATGATCGTTCAACTGATTTATTACAGAAACAGGTAATGCACCCCCACTCCTCGTCCAATAAGTCAACGATGATTTAAATTGGAGCTATACTATAAAAGTGGACAGAAAATTGTGTGTTATAATCTGTCTATTAAGACACAAAAATGAAAGGACTTTTATGTCAGGTTTTAAACGTTACGACGAGGAATTTAAGCAATCTCTCGTTAATCTCTACCAAACAGGTAAAACTCAATCCGAACTCTGTAAAGACTATGGTGTCTCCCCTTCTGCACTTGCAAAATGGATCAAGCAGTACTCTCAAGTTCGTCTTGAAGATAATACGGTCTTGACTGCTAAACAGATTCAAGAATTACAAAAAAGGAATGCCCAACTCGAAGAAGAAAATCTTATCTTAAAAAAAGCAAGTGCCATATTCATGCAAAACTCCAAGTGAGATTAAAAGCAGTCTATAGACTCCGATTTGAACACACGACAGTTACGCTCTGTCGTGTTTTACATGTCAATCGTTCCACCTACTATAACTTCATAAACAAGAAGCCCTCAAAACGTGAAATAGAAAATCAACGCTTGAGAAAATTACTCCTTGAGATTTATATGAAAGCCAAGAAAAGAATTGGAACGAGAGCTTTTAAAATCATTCTCCTGCGTGATTATGGCGTTAATATTTCTGAGGGGCGTATCTTAAGACTTCTCAAGTCTATGACACTCCCTAAAATGTCAACGATTAAACCTAGAGTTAAATCAAAACACTCTCCTGCATTTTCTTCTGATAATCTCCTTAAACAAGAATTTAATCCTAAGTCCCCGAATCAAGTATGGACAACTGATTTCACTTATATTTCTATAGGACATAGACGGCATGTTTATCTCTGCGCCATCCTTGACCTCTACTCTAGAAAATGTATTGCTTGGAAAGTAAGTGACAGGATTGATGCTAAACTTGCCTGTGACACATTAGGGATGGCTATAAATAAGAGGAAGCCTAAGGAACCAATCATTTTTCATTCGGATCAAGGTAGCCAATTTAAATCAGCTTCCTTTAGAAAAATATTAGATGAGCATCAATTGCTTGCTTCTTACTCCAAACCTGGATATCCTTTCACTCCATTCAAGAAGTTCAACTCTCTTGCTTTGAATACATCGAACAGTTTTATAACAACTATAATCCTCATTCCGCAAACAATGGTTTAACTCCAAATCAGAAAGAAGAAAACTATTTTAAGAAAATATAGCTCATTTTGTGTCTAAATATTTGACATTAGTCCAATAATGACCAAGGTAATGAAGACTAGGATTATAGAAGGAGAACAATGTTAAGAAATTTTATACTGAAGAGATGTGAAGAAAAAGTTAAAGTTGAAAATAAACAGCTAAGGGGAATTAATAACAAATTACTCAAAAAAGTGAAACGATTGGAAGTAGAGAATAATATCATTAGAAGTAAGTTTATGAATTTAAAGTAATACGTTTATTGGGAAATTAGGTTAATTTAGTTAAGTGTGCTACAATGAGGATAGTATTTGAATAACATCCATTAAGGTAGTGGACTTATATAGAACAATGTTACTTTGTGGAGTTTGTTAGCTTTTATTTATTAACGTGGGATGGAGCAGCTAGGTAGCTCGTCGGGCTCATAACCCGAAGGTCGTAGGTTCAAATCCTACTCCCGCAATATGAAGATGATTTCCCTGCTTCGTCGGGGATTTTTATATATATTGGTTTGGATATAAAATAATAATTTGTTATATATTAAGAAGACGTAGCTTACAAATAAGATAGAATAGCTGATAAAATACATAAATGTAAAATAGATGAGGAATGAAAGGAGGAGATATATGGGAATAGCAAGAACGAAACAACAGATATCAGTAATATTTGAAAAACCATTGAGTTTAGTAAATTATGAATTAGCAATAATGAGGAAAAACATTAATTTTAAAGAATACATATTTGATTCTAGTTACAAAAAGCAAACTTATGTGAATATGTATGGCTACTATAAGTATTTGAATTATTGTGAATAAATTGAGTATTAAATATAGATTTACTCCTTTATAGTAAGGAAGAATAAGTTTTAGCAGAACAATATTTCTATTCAAAGATAAAATTTTCAGGAGGGAAGATAAAATGCAAACAGGAGATATCATTACATTATCAAATGGCCAAAGAGCAACAGTAGTTACTGCAGATACTGATAAATTTAAAAATATTATTATTGTAGAACTTGAAGATCATGATGTACGCGTAGTTGATCGGGATACTTTAACTCTTGCACCTGCTAAATACCATGATAATTTCGGCTCTCACAGCAAAATATGGTAATATAAAGCTTTATTTTAAAGTTCTTATTGGACCTGATAAAATATAGGTTTTAAAAAAAATAAAGCTAGAAACTAACCAAAAAACTAACCAACCAACTAAATTGTGTGTAAATAAAAGTCATTCGGATATATTGGAATGACTTTTATTTTATATCTTTTATAAAGAACTAGGATATTCCAACCTCTCTATATTTGGGAGGTAAAAAAATTCTTATATCTTCTGCTTTGTAACCGATGAGTAGCTTGTTCTGATCAACTATAAGGGGGCTTCTTAAGATATTAGTATTTTCAAGAATATAATTTACACTTGTGTTAAATGTAGAAGTTTCAATGTGTTTTATTTGATCTATTTTTTTGAGGCTTAGCCTAGTTGTATATTTTAAAATATCAGGAAAGCCATTATCAGTTAAAGAAAGGATATAGATTAATTCATTTTTTGTTATTAATTCTATTCTCTTTTTCTTAATGTTAATATTATGCTATCTAAACCATTTTATTGCCTGAACACATGAAGCATTTCCTATATCATAATATAAAGTTATCATTTTATTTTCTATATAAACGCATTCTAAAAATCAATACTTAAATTTTTGATTTAATTTCTTTAGAAGTTTAGTATATCAGCTCATTCATGATTTGTAAAATGAACTACGAGATGTTATAAAGCTAGATTTTTTTCGAAAAAATATGGGTTTTGACATTTAGGACAAATGTATTTAATTTGTTATACTAATTATTGTAAATACTTTATGAATACAGGATTGGATAGAAATGAAAAACTTTTTTATTAAAAGGATGATTAAAAATTTAACAGATTTACAAATTATTTTTTTGAGTTTTCTTTTTGTAGTAATATTAGGAGGAAGTATACTAAGCCTTCCGATATCTTCAAAAGCTGGAGAATATACCAGCTTTGTAGATTCTCTTTTTACCGCAATATCGGCCACATGTGTCACTGGATTAGCTGTCTTAGATACAAGTACATACTGGTCTTTTTTTGGTCAAGTTATTATTTTGATTTTGATACAGGTTGGAGGGCTCGGCTTTATGACCTTAGTTGCTAGTATATTTCTATTATTGAATCAAAAAGTATCTATGAAATCAAGAACTGCCCTACAAAAAACATATTCTGTTTCTCATTTAGGTTTTAAAAAATCATTAGTGTTAGGTATACTATTTATTTCATTAATTGCTGAATTTATAGGAAGCGTTTTGCTTTCATTTATTTTTATTCCAGAATATGGATGGCTAAAGGGGGTATGGTTTAGTGTATTTCATTCGGTATCTGCCTATTGTAATGCAGGCTTTGATCTTTTTGGAAATTCTCTTATATCTTACGATCATTCTCCTTATATTATGCTTGTTATTTCATTACTTATAGTATGTGGAAGTTTGGGGTTTATTGTTATCATGGATTTGATAGGATATAAAAAAAGACATAAACTCTCTTTACATTCTAAATTGGCACTTATTGTAACAGGAATTTTAATATTATTTGGGATGTTACTCTTTTTTATCACTCGTTTTTCTTTTTATAAAAGTGATTTTTTAGTTTATTTTGTTCAGAGTCTATTTTTTGCGATTACACCAAGAACTGCTGGATTTGCTATACAAGATTATTCCTCTTTAAGTCAAGCAAGTCTATTTCTAACAATTATTTTGATGACAATTGGAGGAACTTCAGGCTCAACTGCAGGGGGAATAAAAACAACAACAATTGGAGTTTTTATTCTTAATATAAGAGCTGTCATACGAAGAGAGAAACATACAAGATTTGGGAATAGAACTATTCCTCAAAACTTGGTTAAACAATCTTATGAATCTATTTTTTTATACTTTTCTCTTGTAATTATCTCTACTTTTCTTTTATTGGTACTGGAGCCTAATTTAAAACTCGATCAGGTTCTCTTTGAAGTAGTTTCTGCTTTGTCTACAGTAGGACTGAGTATGAATGTAACACCTGAATTAAGTTCTGCAAGCAAAGGATTAATTGGGTTACTTATGTTTATTGGTCGTGTTGGAATATTTACAATCATTTACTCTCTTAATACTAAAAATAGAGAAGAAGCTCTCTATAAATATCCTGAAGAAAATGTAATGGTCGGATAATCTGAATTGATAGACAGTTAAAATATTTAAAAGAAGTATAAGGAGGAATTATGAAAAATAATTATGAATTTACCCCGATAGAGTTTAGGGATAAAATATTACAAGATTTAGAAATTAGAATTAGCGATTCAATAATATTAGTGTGTGCTATTTTAATTGCTTCAATTGGATTAAACATGAATTCTAATGCTGTAGTTATAGGAGCTATGTTAATTTCTCCTGTTATGACACCAATATTAGCCTTAGGATATGGTCTGTCTGTTTTTGACTCTTTTGTAGTAAAAAAGTCTGCTAAATTATTACTCTTAGAAGTAGCGGTCAGCATAATCGTAGCCTCACTTTATTTTATGATATCACCTATCAGTTATCCGAGTAGCGAAATTATTTCAAGAACAAGTCCAACCATCTGGGATGTTATCATCGCTTTTGCAGGTGGAGTGGCAGGAATCATTGGTGCAAGAAAAAAACAAGCTAATAATATTGTGCCAGGAGTGGCAATAGCTACAGCTTTAATGCCACCTTTATGTACTATTGGGTATTCAATTTCAGTATTAAAATGGGAATATTTTTTAGGAGCGTCTTATTTATTTGTTATCAATAGTGCTTTCATTATGATTGCGACAGTTATTGGTATCAGAGTGATGAAATTTCCAGTACATTATAAAGTGAGTATAAACAAAAACAGAATTAACCTTTTCTTGTTAGTAATTTCTATATTAATCATGATCCCAAGTATTATTTCTGCTTCATCTTTAGTTCAGGATAGTGTTCGTAAATATACCATTAATAATTTTTTGAAAAATGAATTTAAAGATTACGTTATTTTGGATCAGAATTATAAAAAATCGCAGAATAAGCTTGTTTTAACAGTATCTGGTAAAGAAATTAATTCCTCTAAAATGAATAATTTAAAGGAAAGTTTATCTAGTTACGGGCTAAAAAAAGTGACATTAGAGGTAATTCAAATACCAGAATTAGGAAATTTAAAGGGTGAGGAACTTTCTAAGTATCTAGATCAATATATACAAAACAAGTTAGATGAAAACACCGATAAGAATATTGAAAGTAAAAAAGAAAAAAATGATAGTTCAAAACAGATTAACGAATAAGTCTCCAGTATTTTTTGTTTTATTTAAGTAATGTTGCTTATAATTTAAGAAGTGTTGAACTTCTCGCATTACGCCGCGAGAAGTTTTTTTATTTTAAGATGAGAGAGGGTAGTAGCATTTAATAGTTGGTTTATTGCGTGCAACAATACTATACAGATCATAAGATATTGAAAATTAGATGTTTTGTGGGTATTAATCACTATTGATAATTGGTAATAAAATTTTAGAATGTAATAAGTTAGACCATTATGGTAAAATGAATTTATGGGCTGAGTTACTCGAGTAAGCAGGCAATTATAGGATTAAAGAAAGAAAAGCTAACCAAGCAGTTAATGTGAGTAAATAAAATTTATAAAATAAAGGGTCGCTAGAAATTTCTAACGATTTTTTATTTTATAAATTTGCGAACATTACAATTCAAAAAAAGAAACATAAACAAATATTTATGTTTGACATAATATAAATAATCATTTATATTTATATACATAAACGATTATTTATATTAAAGAAAGGAATAATATGGATTATGAAAATATGGTGGTAGGGCTAAAAGCTTTAGCTGAGCCAAATCGCTTGAAGATTGTTGACTTACTTTCATGTGGGACAAAATGTGCTTGCGACCTTTTAGAACACTTCGATTTCTCACAACCAGCACTTTCACATCACATGAAGGTGTTAGAAAAAGCTGGAATAATCACAGTTGAAAAAAAAGCAACGTGGAATTACTATACATTGAGTGAAGAATTTACACGTGATTTTCAAGCTCTGTGTAAGTCACTTTTTTCTCATGATGAAGAGACTTGTGTATGTGGAACAGGAAAAAATGGCTGTTCTTGTAGCAAATAAAGAAGGGAATAAACTAAAATGCAAAAAATTGAAATATTTGAACCAGCAATGTGTTGTTCTACAGGAGTATGTGGTCCGTCAGTTGATTCAGAGTTATTACGTATCACAAATTTGATGGATAGTTTAAAAGATAATAAAGAAATCAAAGCATATCGCTATAATTTGACAAGTAACCCTCAAGTGTTTGTTGTCAATGAAACTATTTTGAACCTCCTTCAAAGCAAAGGTAATGAAATACTACCTGTAACTATGGTAGATGGTACAGTGATAAAAACTGGTAGCTATCCAACAATTACAGAACTTCAAGCACACTGTGAAACTCTTGATGAAGTAGAGAATAACACTTGTTGCGATAGCACAGAAGGTTGTTGTGCTGTTGATGAAAAAAAAGAGGTAGAAGTTAAAACACAAACTAAAGGTTCTTGTTGTGGTGGAAATACAGGATGTTGTTAATTGAGGAGGAATAAATGAAGTTATATAATCCAAAAAATATAGGTTTAACAAAATATCTCTTTTTTACTGGTAAAGGTGGAGTTGGTAAAACAACTTCTGCATGTGCAACAGCCGCTAATCTCGCAGATTCAGGAAAAAAAGTAATTCTTGTAAGTACTGATCCTGCTTCAAATCTTCAAGATGTTTTTCAAACAGAATTAACAAATAAACCAAAAGTAATTGATCAAATTCCAAATTTAAAAGTTGCTAATTTTGACCCTGTCACAGCTGCCAACGATTATAAAGAAAGTATTGTAGGTCCTTATAGAGGAGTTCTTCCAGATTCTGCAGTTGAAAATATGGAAGAACAATTATCTGGCTCTTGTACAGTAGAAATTGCTGCATTCAATGAGTTTGCAGGATTTCTAACTGATAAGTCAGTTGAGAGCGAGTACGACTATGTTGTTTTTGATACAGCTCCAACAGGTCACACTTTAAGGATGCTTGCCTTACCTTCTGCGTGGTCTAATTATTTAGATGAAAATGATACAGGAGTTTCTTGCTTAGGTCAACTTTCTGGTCTAGGTGATAAAAAAGATAGCTATGAACAGGCTGTGAAAACATTATCTGACGGTACTTTAACTTCCTTAATGCTTGTCACTCGTCCACAAAAAGCAGCAATTCAAGAGGCAAGTAGAGCTTCAAAAGAACTCTCTGATTTAGGTATCCATAATCAAAAATTAATCATCAATGGTTTGTTAGATAGTGCAGACGATGAAATTTCAGAAATTATTTATAATCAACAAAGAAATGATTTGGATAACCTACCTCAAGAATTAAAAGACTACGAACTGCTTTATATACCATTACGACCATATAATGTCACTGGTTTAGATAAAATACGCGTACTTCTATCTGAAAAACAGCCAGAGATTGCATTAACAAATTCAAACTCTATAGATTATCCAGATATATCCGATATTATTAATGATTTTGTTAAGACGGATAAGAAAATAATTTTTACAATGGGTAAAGGTGGAGTTGGTAAAACAACAATTGCAATTAAAATAGCACAAGCATTGAAAGAACGTGGAAAAAAAGTTCATCTAGCAACGACAGACCCTGCAGACCATCTTAATTTTTATTTAGGTGATACCTCAGGCTTATCTCTTAGTCATATTGATGAAGAGAAAGAGCTTCGAGAATACAAAGAAGAAGTATTAGCTAAAGCACGAGAAACTATGTCAGGGGATGATTTTGATTATGTCAAAGAAGATTTAGAATCACCTTGTACACAAGAAATCGCTGTATTCCGTGCTTTTGCAGAAATTGTAGAAAAAGCTGATGATGAAATTGTTGTTATCGATACCGCACCGACAGGTCATACATTACTACTTTTAGAATCTACTCAGAGTTATGCTAAAGAAGTGGAAAGAACAAGCGGTGAAGTTCCCGAAGCAATTCAGAAACTGCTCCCTCGTTTACAAAATCCTGATGAAACAGAAGTTCTTATGGTCACATTGCCTGAGACAACTCCTGTTTATGAATCTATGAGACTTGCTGATGATTTAGATAGAGCAAATATTGCTCATACTTGGTGGTTAGTTAACCAAAGTATGGTCGCGACTCATACCACGAATGCTGTTTTGAAAGCTAGAGCTTCAAATGAAATCGAATGGATTGAAAAGGTTGCTAAGCTTTCTGATAATAAATATGCTGTTGAAAAATGGCAACCAGACTTTGAAAAATAGGGAAATGGAATATTTTTATGAAAATAATTATTATTGGATCAGTCGCTTCTGGAACTAGTGTAGCTGCTAAAGCACGTCGAAACACAGAAAGTGCAGAGATAACTCTTTATGATAAAGATACTGATATTTCATATGCTGTATGTGGGATTCCATATGCAATTGGTGGAGAAATAGCAGATTTTGAAGAGTTAACACCACGTGATGCAAAGTGGTTTAAAAAACGTTATAACGTTGATATACACACCTCACATGAAGTATTAAGTATTAATCACTCTACAAAAACACTAACAGTTAAAAATCTATTATCTGGAGAAGTATTTGAAGATAACTATGATATTTTAGTTTTTGCTACAGGGGCAACGTATCGTACCCCTAATGTATTTGCAGGTAAACATTTCGAAAACGTTTTTCAAGTTAGAAACATTAATAGCGGAAAAGAAATCAAGTCCTTTATAGAAAACAAAAAGCCCATGACTGCTGCAGTTGTAGGGGCAGGATATATAGGTCTTGAAGTTGCTGAACAACTAAAGGAACGTGGAATTGAAGTTACAATTCTTCAACGTGGTAAACATCCTATGTCACATTTAGACTGGGATATGTCTATTCGTATTGAAGACGAAATGATAAAACAAGGTATTGATTTCCGCTCTGAAGAAACAATACAAACCTTGATTGGTGAAACTCAACTTGATGAAGCAATCACTAGCAAGGGAACAAAACTATCTGCAGATATGTATATATTAGCAACTGGTGTCCAACCTAATGTATCTCTGGCTCAGTCCATTGGAGTAAAAATTGGAGAAACAGGGGCTATTGCTACAGATAATACACTTCAAACAAATATACCTGATGTATACGCAGTGGGTGATGCAGCTGAGAGCTTCCACATTATTACCGGAAAGCCTACCTATCGTCCTTTAGCTTCTACCGCAAATAAGATGGGTAGAGTTGCTGGAGACGCTATGACAGGCGGCCCACTTCGTTTTCAAGGTATTTTAGGAACTGGTATTTTGCGTTTCTTTGATTTAACAATTGCTCAAACTGGATTAACAGAAAAAGAAGCCTTAGCTGAAGGTTATGAAGTTGCAGTACTCTTTAATATTAAGCCAGATAAACCAGACTATATGCACGGTAAAGAAATGGTTATTAAGGCAGTGGCTGATAAGCTCACTCATCGTATTTTGGGTGTACAAATTATTGGTCCTCAAGGAGTTGATAAAAGAATTGATGTTTTTGCTTCAACAATAACTTTAGGAGTTACTGCAGAAGATTTATTCCACATGGACTTAGCTTATGCACCACCATTTTCTACTACAAAAGACCCAGTAGCATATACAGGTATGGCATTAACCAATGCACTCACAACAGCTCCACTTATTACTCCGGATGACTTAATGGAACTTCAAAAAAACAATGAAAATATTACAATTATTGATACTCGAGCTCCAAAAATTTTTGAAAAAAATCATGTACCTAATGCTATTAACATACCATTAGCAGAGCTCCGAGAAAAGGCTTCATCACTTGATAAAAATAAGAAAACAATTGTTTATTGTAATAAAGGAGTGACAGGCAACGCTTCTCAGAACGTATTGAGAAATGAAGGGTTTAAAGAAGTTTATAACTTATCAGGTGGAAATAAGAATTATCAAGAGTTGGCAAAGAAACAACAAAATTAGGAGAAAAGTAAAAAATGAATCAAGTAACTAAGAAGCTCTCATTCTTAGATCGTTATCTCACATTATGGATTTTTGTAGCGATGGCTGTTGGTGTAGCTTTGGGCTATTTTGTACCGAGCGTTGCAACAACAATTAACGACTTATCAATCGGTACTACATCTATACCTATTGCTATCGGTTTAATTCTCATGATGTATCCTCCATTGGCAAAAGTGAAATATGGAGAAATGGGGAAAGTATTTAAAGACTGGAAAGTACTTTTACTTTCTCTTATTCAAAACTGGATTATTGGTCCAGTATTGATGTTTGTCCTTGCAATTGTATTTTTACAAGGTTATCCTAGCTACATGGTTGGTTTAATTATGATAGGACTTGCTCGTTGTATTGCTATGGTTCTTGTTTGGACAGACTTAGCACATGGAGATAGCGAGTATACGGCAGGGCTTGTAGCTTTCAACTCTCTTTTCCAAGTATTCTTTTATTCTATCTTTGCATATTTCTTTGTCACTTTGCTGCCAAAATGGTTGGGATTAGGAGATTATGCCGTACATATCACAATTGGTGAAATAGCAACTTCAGTGTTTATTTACCTAGGGATTCCTTTCATTGCAGGAATTATTTCCCACTTTGGATTGATAAAACTTAAGGGTAAAACATGGTTTGAAGAAAAATTTATTCCCAAAGTAAGTCGTCTTACATTGATTGCTCTTTTATTTACAATTATCATTATGTTTGCAGTAAAAGGAGATAAAGTAGTAGAATTACCACTTGATGTAGTAAGAATTGCTACTCCCCTTCTTTTATACTTTTTCTTGATGTTCTTTATATCTTTCTTTATGTCTAAGAAAATGGGAGCAAGCTATCCAGTAGCAACATCTCTTTCCTTTACAGCAGGAAGCAATAACTTTGAGCTTGCGATTGCTGTAGCTGTTGGTGTGTTTGGGATTAATTCAGGCAAAGCTTTTGCTGCTGTAATTGGTCCTCTCGTGGAAGTTCCAGTTATGATTGCTTTGGTTAATGTTGCACTTAAAATGAAAAACAAATACTTTAAAGATAAAGAAAAATTTTAAGTGTAGATGGAGGACTTTAAAATGAAATTCAAGTTTAAATCTCTTCTTCATTTGAAGAAAAATCATTACCCAATTTTACAGGTGAGAATAACGGATATAACATTATAAAAGAATTTAATAATATGGATGAAGCAATTAAGCATGTATCCGAAAATTATGGATTTTTAAAAACCGAAGATGAACTTCATTCATTTGTGGTGAGAAGTATTTCTGAGGTTGAATGAAGTTATATAAAATCAAAAGTTGTTAGGAGTTTCTAACGACTTTTTACTTTGTGAATTCAATCAACTATTGCGCTAGTCGGTAGTTTTAATAATAATCTTTTATGATATAATAAGTATCTGTTCTTATAGGTAAGTCCCTGGATTCTGGGGGGCTTTTTAATTTATTATTTCCTATTGAGACTTTTAATGTGAGATAAGGTTACTATTTTCTGTTAATATAGACCTTTATCTGAAAAAGAAGAATTATTCTAGTAGATAAGGGTCTTTGAAATAGTAAATCTAAAACTAACCAAAAAACTAACCAAGAAAGTAAAATAGTGTGTATATAAATTTATATAATAAAGAATTGCTGTGCAGTGATATATATAGCAATTTTTTATTATGTAAATTAAAGTAGAAGTAATAGCAAAAGATATTAAAAAACCTTAGTATAATACTAGATTTTTTTATGTTTTATAAAGACTTATTCTTCTGTTTTCGCTTATTGCATTACAATAAAAAATCTTAAATATTGTATTAGCAAGATACTTTCATGACCTAATCGATGTGTAAATTTTACATATATTATTTTTTTTACTACTAGTAAAAAACTTTGATAATTGAACTGTATAGTTAGAATATAGAAACTAGTTTTTATCTAAATATTTCTTCTACTTTTTTATCGGGAACTACCCATAATGAAAAAACAATAACAGAACCAATCAACATAATGATAGGGGCAATGAAGTAACCTAAAGCAATGCTAATAATATTTAAAATAACACTAACGATGTTCTTTTTTAATGTTGCATTGTCACTTCGTATTCTTTTGTTTATTTTTAAAAGGTATTTTGTTAAAAAATAATAAATTAAATTCGCAAAAGAAAATAGAAGAACATAGCATAACTCAGGAATAAAAGAATTGGGATAAAGAGAAACCCAATTAGAAAATATAGGTACTAAAGATAATATGAAAATGAAAAATATATTTATCCATAATACTTTACTATCAATTTTTTGGATACTTTGTAATAGATGATGATGATTAACCCAGTAGATGGCTAGTATTATAAAGCTTATAAAATATACTGCTAGATGTGGTAGTATTTCTTTTAAAGCATTCCATGTATCTGAAGTGGGACGAGTTAATTCTAAAACTAAAATTGTCATGATAATGGCAATTACAGCATCTGTAAATGCCTCTAAACGTACTTTACTCATTTATTTTCTACTCTCTATATTGTGAAATTTTTCTACTTAATTTTAGAAATAAAATAATACTTTATTGCGTATAAAGGGTTGTTAAATTAAACTTATTCTAACAAATTATATTATACATTGCCAATGAATTAGGACTTATTTCTATAGATATTTGATTAAAAATAGTAGATTATATAATATTATAAAGCAACGTATTCGTATGATATACTATTTTTGTATTAAGGTATATAATAAAAACTGAATAATAAAATAAGCTAGTCAATAATCCTATTTTAAAAATAGATATTAAATCTTTTGAAAGGGTATCAAATGGAAATTAAAGCGTTAGAAAAAAATGTTAGTCTAGAATTACAACTTTTAGATCATTTGCAACAAGAAGGGGAGTGGAGAAGTACAGAAGAACTTGCAAGCCTTCTTAAAATAAACACAAAAAAAACTGGTAGTTTAATTACTCATCTTACTCATAAAATAAAAACTCTTAATTCCAGGGATTTAGTACTAAAAACAGTAAGGGGGCGTGGTAACTTACTTGTAGTAAAGAGTAATAAAGAATATAGAAGATTTCGTCGTAGTATTATTGAGAATACGATTACATATAAAATAATTTTCTCTATTATTTTATATGAGAACTCAAATGTAACGAAACTTTCATTAGATAACTTTGTGAGTGAGTCTTTAATAAAAAATAAAATATCTCAAGCTAATAAATTTTTAGCAATTTGGGGGGTTAAAATTGTAACTAGAAAAAAAGAGTGCCAATTTATTGGGGAAGAAAATCAAATAAGGGTTATGTTACAAACTTTATTATGGAGATTATATCGTGGTGAAGAATGGCCTTTTTATCAAATAAAAAAATTCTTGATTAAAGATATAATATACAAGTTTTCAGAAAACTTAAATTTAGACATAAAGGAAATTACATGCAATAAGCTGGCATATATTTTCGCAATTAACTATAGTAGGTTTAAGCGAGGTAATGCTATAAAAGTAACCCAAAATATAAAAAAATATAGTCAGCTTTGTCACTGGATAGGTTCAAAAACACAAATATATGACATTCTTACAGAGAATTATAATTTTTCGAAAGATGAGACTACCTTTTTTATACTAGAATTAATTACACAAAGAGATATTTATGAAAAACTAGTGGAAAGTATGGGTGAATCATCTTTATTACTTAAAAATACTCCTGCCGATGTAGGAATACAGATATTATTGAAGAAATACAATGAGCATTTTAAAGAGCTAACTGTCGAACAATCAGATCTATTTTATAAAAATATCTATCCTTGTCATATATATGCAGATTTATTTTCGAACCTTATTTTTTCAGAATCAGAATATTATGGATTAAACATTGTATCTCGATATGTACCTATGATGAAAAAAACGATTGAAGGTATAATTGCTTCTTTGTATATTGAAAGTGAGTTAAGTCTATTTCTAAATGATAAATATTTATTAACTGAGTATCTACTTGCTTTTTCAGAGTTTATTCCAATTGTATATAAAGAAAAAAAAATAACAATTTTAGTTGATACTGATGCTTCTAAAACATCAGAACAATTTTTGATAAATCGACTGAGAAACCGTTTTTCAGATTTGTATAATTTAGAATTAATCACAAAGATTGAAAACGCAGATAAGGATATAGATTTTATTATTTCAACCAATACCTTCAGTAACTATAAGCACATAAGTGACAGTGTTAAAAATTTTATCATACATCTATTTCCTACACAAAGAGAGTTTGATAACATAGAAAACTATCTTCAAGCACTTAGTAGCAAGAAAATATAAAAAAGGCATAACCAGTCTTTTTTTATTTATTCTTACATTTCCACATTTATATAAAACGTACATAAAAAAAGTTAAGGATAATCCTCTTTTCTAACGTAATTTAAGTCCTGAAAATTATAAGATATATACTATGAGGAATCCTATTAAAAAAACTTCAATTCCTATTTTTTATAGAATTGAAGAAAATATACTATTATTTCAAGAAAATATAAAAAGGGGAAAAGATAATGAAACAAAAAAATAAATTTCAAAGAATGGTAAGATTTTTCTGTACATTATTTATTATAACCTTTACTTTTCTGTTTTTTATGCCGTTAGTAAGTGCTCTAGATAATGATGAAAATATGCAACAAGAGGACAATTCCGAATTGCAATTATTACAAGATGTATCAATCCAGACATCTTCTTCTCAAAAAAATGAAATACAAACAAAAAATATCGCATCAGGTAAATTCGGGACATCTGAATGGGTAATAGATAACTCAGGTTGCCTACATATTGGAGAGGGAACATTTGCTAAAAGTATTAATCACATAGATTCGCCTTGGCGTTTATGGAAAGAAAAAATCACCTCAATTGTTTTTGAGGGGAAAGTAATATTAAATCAAGATTCGTCATTTTTATTTAACGATCTAAAAAATGTTAAAACTATTTCTAATTTCACAAATGTAGATACATCTGAAGTAAATAGCATGGAATCAGTGTTTCAAGGGATGTCTTCTTTGGAGGAGCTAGATTTGAGCAATTTTAATACTTCCAAAGTAACTAATATGTTGGCTATGTTTTCTGGAGCATCCTCATTAAGAGAACTGGATTTGAGTACATTTGATACATCTAAAGTTAAAGGAATGAATTACATGTTTAATGACATGACTTCGATTACTACGTTAAACGTATCGAATTTTAACACGGAAGAAGTAATAGCGTTTGATGGGATGTTTCGTGGAATGACTTCTTTAATTAATCTAGATTTATCATCGTTTAATACTTTAAAAGCAACGAATATGTACGGAATGTTTAAGGGGATGACATCTTTAAAATTTTTAAATTTATCAAGCTTTACTACAAGGAAATTAACATCAGTAACTATGTCGTCTATGTTTGATGGTGATGACCAGCTTTCTCAATTAGTACTTGGAGAATCTTTCTATTTTAAAAGTGGTGTAACTTTACCAGAGGTTCCAATTTCTGATGAATACAATGGGAAATGGAGAAATGTTGCTTCAGGTACTGTGGATAAACCCAATGGAAATAATATTTGGACATCTGATGAACTTACGAAGCATTATAGTGGGGTGAGGGATGCGGATACTTATGTGTGGCAAAAAAGAAGCTTTATCACAGAATACTATTATGATACAGAAGGGGAGTTTCTCAAAGCCCCAGTTGTAACTGAAGTAGACGGGAAAATTTTTACACCACAACCTGAAAAATATGAAGAAGTAAATGACACTCTTTATATCTATAAAGGTTGGACAGAAGAACAACCAGAATCAGGGACTTCCATACATGGAGATCCCCCTCCTTCTACAACAGTAGAAGCGACATATTATTATGTTTATGAAAAAGCAGACAAATTTATAAATGTTACAATTCCTACGGAGATTGTCTTTGGAACAGAGGAACATTCTAAAAATATTACTTCTAAAAATTATGATATTAAAAACAATTCGAATGATGTTGATCTTCAAATGACGCTTGCGACTTTTGAAAAAGTCAATTCTGATATTCAATTATTGGATGAGGCTACTCCAGATCCAAGTGGTAAAGATAATAGCGTACGTCTTAATCTCTTGATAGGAGGGGAGACAGCACTTTCTAGTTTGAATGAAAAAGTAAGTGAACAAGAACTTGGAAATATACAAAGTGGTAAAACAACGACTCTGGCATTGACAGGAACTTATTTTGGAGATTTAAGCGAAAGACATAAGGTAGAATATAAGACGAATCTAAAGTTTAAAGCACAGGCTAAAGTTAAAAATTAAAGGGGAATGATTATCAAAGAAAAAATTAAAAAGAAAAAATGGTGGATTATACTCCTTCTAGTGCTTCTGGTTATAGGTGGAGGATTGGGCTATAAGTATTTTCATAAATCACCCACAGAAATTGTAGCAGGTTCTTATTTACCTGATGCGAAAGATGCTAAGAAAATGACAAGCAAAGAACGCAGAAAGCTACAAGAGGAAGAAGTAGATAATTCAAAGTTCACACTAAGTATCTATCCAGAAGCTACCTTTGAAAATGGGAAGGCTACAGGAAATCTTTATATTAAAAATGAAGTTGAAAATGCTTATCCTATAGCCGTTCAAATCATTGAGGATGAGAGTGGGGACATTATCTATGAATCAGGGGCAATACAACCTGGTTATGAAATAACAGAAGGAAAGCTAGTAAAAAATTTAAAAAAAGGAAACTATAAATGTACCGCTGAGGTCTCTATTTTTGACCCAAAAACGGAAAAGTATAAAGGACAAACGGCGGCAGAAATAGAAGTGGAAGTGAAAAGTTAGGAGAAGTGATGTTATTCATAAAGTATCAAAGGCTACTTTTATGAAAAAAGCCTTAAAAAATAACGCCAAGAAAATAAAAAGAAAAAAAGAGGAAAAGAATAATGATGGATAAAAAAGTAGTAGCTAGCGTTTTGGTTGGAATGGTAACATTGGGGATGTCAAGTCAAGTTTTTGCGGCTGAAGGGGATAATCAAACTATTTCTGGAAAAGATGGAGAAACAAGTGCTGACATCATCACACGTGGGAATTTAGGTGATATTGATCCTACAGATCCAGAAACACCACTTCCAGAAGGGGACGAACGTTGGATTAAGGTAACTTTACCAACAGCAGTTGTTTTTGAATCAGAAGACCAAGAAACAATTACATCACCGAAAAACTATGAAATTAAAAATGAGTCAGGTCGTCCTGTGAAAGTCGATGTTGTATCATACAATATTACTGGTGGAGATGGCGTCTCTGCATTAACAGAATTAAATATCAAACGTTCCGCTGGATACCAAGGAAATGAAACTGTGAACCTAGTTACGGGTTCTGCATCAGTACAAGATTATATAATCGATACTGAATTTGTACGCCTTGCAAATAATGAGGGTGTCTTTGGTAACGAAAACAAAGCTGATAGCACAACAAACTTTGAATTTACAGGAACAGTAGATAAAGATGCTTTGTCAAATGGTAATAACTATGTTGAATCCAAATTAAACTTGAAGTTTACTGCATTACGTATGGATGGTCAAACAGTTGAAGAAGCATCTGAAACAGAATAAATTGAAATAAGGTGAATTTTGAGAAAGATAGAAATAATTCTTCTAGCGTTAGTTATTTCTACTCTTAGTGTATTTCCAACAACAGTAAAAGCTGATAGAGATGATTATTCAACTGTTCAAGTAACAGGAAGTTTAACTCCTAATGAGAGTGTAATACCAGAGGAGAATGAAGAGAATAATTTAGAAGAAAAAACTACAGTAATAAAAAAAGGAAAATTACCTGAGACAGGTGATAAGAGCACCATAATTACAGGTCTTTGGGGAATACTTAGCTTTGTAGTATTGATTGTTATAGTTTATCATTCAAAGTTAAGACGATTTTCAGATGATTTGTAAAACATAAAAAACAGCTTTTAATAGGTTAGGAGTTGTTTTTTGTGTTTTATATAAATTTTGAAATATTATATTTTATTTAATTATCTTAAAATAAATACACAAAAAGGGTATTACTAATTACGGTTTAAAGTGCCTTTTAAGGTGTTAAATAATGTACATTAGAGTAATGAACAATTATATTAAAAAACTCATTATATCACTGCTTATTCTTGGAGGTGCTCTTTGCCTAAATACTTCTGCTTTAGCAAATAGTAATCTTGAAGTAAGGGATGACAGTATATCGCAAAACAACAGCCTATCTGACGATAAACCATTAGCTTCAGCTACTTTACAATTAAACGATGTGGAGAGTGGAACCCCCATTAAAGGTGCAACTTTTACTTTAAGAAAGCTTGTCCCACTTCCTGTTAGTGTGCTTTATGAAGGTTTAACCACAGATGAAAATGGGAAAATTATTGTAGAAAATCTGAGTCCGGGATATTATGAGTTTACTCAAATAAGTACACCAGAAGGTTATTCTCTTCCTAAAATAAAAACAACTGTTTTTTATATTTTAGAGTATGAAACTGAAACTGGTCACTATGCGGAAGATAAAACGGTGACAATTTTTAATAAGGTAACGGACCCAACGGACCCAACGGACCCAACGGACCCAACGGACCCAACGGACCCAACGGACCCAACGGACCCAACGGATCCAACGGATCCAACGGACCCAACGGACCCAACGGACCCAACGGACCCAACGGACCCAACGGACCCAACGGATCCAACGGACCCAACAAATCCAACAGATTTAAGAAATTCAAATGGCACCATACGACCTATTGAGAATAAAAAATCACTGCCTAAAACAGGTGAAAGAGAGACGGTTAGAACAGCTTTAATTGGATTCTTAATAATATTAAGTAGCTTTATATTCATTAAACGGTTAAAAAAAGAGTAGATTAGTTTCTACTCTTTTTATTATATCTATTTTAGTATTCTGTTTGATATTTTTGCAAAGCTTCACAAATTGTTGGCTTATAATACTCAGGATCAACTCCTAGGTACTCTGCAATTTTTAAATAATTAGGCTGGGGTATTTCTTCAGTTGCTAGTAAAGATATTAAGTTTGATATACCATCTTTATTTGCTGAAGCTTCTACTTTAAGTATTTGTAAAGAATTATAAAATCCTATATCGCCATGTCTAACATGTTCCAATTCATGTAAGATTACTTTTAATTCTTCTAATTCAGGTAGCCCTGCTTGAACAATAATATAATCATTTCCGTTATCATGGATATATTTTCCTTTAGATTTTAAAGTTCCTGTATAGTCATAAAGAAGGGTAACATTTTCGTCTTTACAAAATCGCCATACTCTATGTATCAAAAAATTACTTTCCTTTACTCTCGAGATAATCCTTTATTAAGTTATGGATAATTTCTTTATCATCATCATCTAGGGGGCTTCCATCAAAACTTTTTGAGTTTTCAATGCTTTTATCAAGACGTTCAGAATCATACTCGCGAGAAGTGGTATTGCCGAGTAGATAATCAGTAGTAACATTAAAATATTTAGCGATTTCTGCAGTACGCTTTGCTGAAGGAATGGTTCCTTGTTTATAAGCATTGAGAGCATTTCTTGGGTAATTTAGTTCTCGTTCAATTTGATTTATAGATTTATTGGCTTCTGAAGCCAATAATTGTAGACGTTCATAAAACATTGAAATCCTCCTTTAAAACAATTTATAAAAAATTAAGTTTATCGTTGACAAAATGTATAGAATAATATACAATAGGTGTGTATAGAAAAATATACACAAAAAATAAGCAAATAGCCCCAGTGAGTGGAGCTTCTTGCAAAATTGTTATTTAATAACTAGACACTATTATTATAACAATTTTGAAGGAGAAAAGCCAATGGCGACAAATGCTTATAAAGGGTTGCTACTTACAGCACGCTTAGCAGAGCGTAAATTGTTATAGGAGAAAGAAATGTAGACAGTCACCCAGAAAGCCCTTAAGTGTGGCGATTATGGGAGTGTATAAGTTGTACGCTTGAAAGTCAGGAAAATATCGGGAAGTTAAGTATGCTGAGAGTAACACTTGCTTCTATCTAACAGGTAATACAAAGGGTATTATTTCAAGGAAAACGTAATTTTCACTTTTAAAACTGATACTGTACCCACTCACAGCTAAGGGGTTATCGCAGTCGCTGTCCAGATCCTACCGCCATTTATTCCTCTAAAATTCTTGGAATAGACTCTTAAGTGATTGACTGTCGTGATGATAGGCAAGGCGGGGATTAATGCTCTGAAACGGGTATTAATCCACCTAACAGATTTTTTACTATTCATTTCTTAAGAATAATAAAGGTCTGTTAGTTTATGAATACTTTTGTAGTATTCATTTTTAATGAATTTGAAAAGAAACATATTTAAAAAAGAAAAGCCTTGATTATCAAGGTTTTTTATTGTGAATGATATTAAAAACTTGTATTTCCTTGTTGGTGTGATAATGACTACCTAAGAAAAGAGATATAGGTTTTTTATGGGTACATAAGATAATGGCTAGTCCGCAAGTCTCCAAAACTTGCTGTGGGGGTTCAAATCCCTCTGTACCTGTTCTACTTTGTGATATACTAAGAGTAGAAAGAGATACTTCTGAAAGGAGACAACATGATTTTAACTATTGAAGAAATTACAAAAAAAGTAGCACCTATTGCGAAAAAATATAATTTGAAAGAAGTTTATTTATTTGGCTCTTATGCAAGAGGTGAAGCAAGAGAAGATAGTGATATTGATTTATTGTATGTGAAATTTGATAATTCAATGTCACTAACAACTAAGTACATGTTGCTTGATGAACTAGAAGATAGTTTGGGCAAGAAAGTAGACTTAGTTTCATTACAGGCTTTTGTAATGAATAAAAAAGTACCAGGCACAGATGAAATCTTAGAAAATATTGAACAGGAGAGAGAAGAAATTTATGCAGCATAACCGTGATTTATACTATTTAGAACAAATGGTATATCATGCAGAGGAAGCTCTTGAATTTTTTAGTCAAATTGATAACTCAGAAGAACGTTTATTTAATGATAGTCTATATCAAAAGGGTATTTCTAAGAGCTTAGAACAAATGGGGGAGATGCTTGCGGTTGGTCGTATTTCTGAGGAGTTACAGGAACGGTATAACTATATTCCATGGCGAGCTATTAAAGGTTATCGAAATATGGGTGTACATGAATATGACCGTATAGACTGGAGCGAGGTTTCAGCATTATTAAAATCAGAGCTAAGAGGTAATATAGCAGATTTACAAATGATTATTGAAAAAGAAAGAAGAAATAAACAGCTTTAAGGCTGTTTTTTTTTATTGGATTTTTTATGATTTCGAATAGAGAACAGTTATTTATTAATATTGAAAAATTAGAAGATAAAGTACAGAAGTATGAACAACTTTTTTTATTAAATATCTCTGTAGATGTAAATAAAGAAATTGAACAGATTATTTTTCAATTGAAACAGGGATTATCTATAAATTACTTGGTTCTTTTGATTTCATATAGTTTTTAAAGGAGAATACTATGACATCAATTTCTCAAAATTTAATTGGGTTAAGACGTGCAAGAAGTTTAGAGCGTAAAGAAGTATGCGAAGCTTTAGGACTACTTCCTACAAGTTATGCAAGATATGAAACGGGCTTACGTGTTCCCGATATAGAATTATTAGGAAAGTTTGCATGCTATTATAACGTTACGATTGATTACTTAACAGGTCACACTGATCTAGTGAGTAAAGAAGTATACTTTCAAGAAGTATTAGAAATGATTGCGGATATGGGCGGTTGTGCAGGAGCTATGGCAAGTGAAGCCTTGAATGCGTGGAGCAAATGAAATTTCCAGTTAGTGAGTGTAAATATTGTGGAGGTAATTACTTTGAAGTGAAGGGCACTACAAAGGGAGTATTTGCAGACTTATATAATTCAGATGGCGAATTTATTAATACTACAGAACCTACGGATAGTTTATCTTATAAGTATGGAAAACGTTGGTTTTGTGCTAATTCAAAATGTGGACGGCAATTGTTTACAGAAAAAGATATTAAGGAGTGAAAAATGATTGATATTAAAAAACATACAGTAACAGAAGGAAAAACAACTTATGATGTACGGTTTTATACGGATTTAAGTAAGTTACCTCATAAATTTATTCAAGTGGTGAAGCTTACAAAAGAAGAAGTATTAAAGGTTATTGATACTTATAAGCTATCACCAACTACATTAAGCCAAAGAATTTATAATAATTTGCTTGGGATTAAGGAGAATTAAAAATGGAAAAAGAAGCTATTTCTCATGTCTCAATTTTACGTTATGCTAAACGTTCAGGTATTCTGGGTTTGTTAGAAAAAATGTACGATTATAATAATTTAGATGGATTTGTAAAAATTGGAGTCCTCAATGCACTTATGGATTATTTTGGAACAAAAGGACATCCTAAAATAAGATGTGTTGAGCGAGAAAAGATTGAACAAATTTTGATTGATGGATTATAGAAAATAAAGAACATAAGGAGAAAAAACATGAGATTATCTAAATTAGCAAAATCAATTATTAGAGAGATAGACTTGGCAGGTTGGGTCAACTCAGTAAATGATGGAGACTGTGAACGAGGAGAAGTGATAAAAAAAGTTCAACGATTTATTGCTCATAGTGGGATTCGTTATCAAGGCAAAGATGAAATGGAAAGAGTTGAAGAGGAGATTGTGGAGTGGTTTGATTCACAGCTTTTTTAATATTTGGTTGAAGGTTATTTCATATAAAAGAGGATTTTCCTCTTTTTTTGTTGCTGTCGTATAAAGGGTAGTACAGAAGGTCTCCTAAACTTTTGGTGCAGGTTCGATTCCTGTTAGCAACATGGTCAGAAATGACGTAAAACATTAAAAAATAAAAAAGCATAAGGAGAAAAAATATGCAATTACAAGAAGTTCCTGTAACGGAATTAAAAGAACTTACAAATGACGGTAAGGTTTATGTTTTACCAGAATATGAAACTGTAGCACGTACAGCAGAAATGCCTGAACATACAGTTTTCTCAGCCGCAGGTGACGGTGAAAAGAATTTCCATATTGTCTGCTTTGGGAAAGTTCCTAAAAAAGATGAATTACGAAAAGCTGTTCTTGGTGGTCTGGTTGAAATTGAAGTGGAAGGACATGAGCCAACATTTATTGATTTCAATTATGCAGAAAATGGTATCACAAAAAATCAAATGGCTTTACGTTTAAATGACGTGCTTATTAAAGGGGGCAAATAAAAATGGCAAAATACGGACTTAATCAATTCAATCGCACAATCACTCAAAATCCTAAAAAACTTTTTGGATATATGACTTATCTTGGTCATGAAAATATTCCTGAAATGGTTTATGTTGATGAAAATGGTGAAAAATTTGAAGAACAAAATGCGGAAGGTACACTTAAAGCAGTTCCTACTGGTGAAATTGCTGAAAAATATATCATGATTGCTTCTCCAAATTTTCCAAAACAAATTGATATTAAAGTACCAGTTGACTTTGACGAAACAGCTATTCCTTTCCGCAGTACAATTGAACTTGTAGAACCTGTGACAGCTTCTGTATATAAATCTACACAAGAAGTGACAGCTAACAACGGTCGTATTCAACGTATTCCAAAAATTACTTTCCCTTTGAAAGCTGCAGGAGTTAAAGTAGCTACTGCTACAAGTACAACTACAGAAACTCCTCGTGTAAATACACAAGAAGAACAGTCTAAGCCAAAAAACAAATAAAGGATAGGAGGGAAGCATGAATAAATTGTTTCCAAAAGGTCACCGTTTAAAAAAGCGTGACCGTCATATTCCTTTAAGATTATATGCTCTTGTTGCTGTTCCAGTATTTTTAGTGACAGGGGGCGCTAGTGTTGCTCTCTATCTGCTTTACGGAAAAGCTAAAATTGCTCTTGTTGGAGGGCTTTCTTTTGGGCTTATTCTTTTTGGGTTCTCGCTTTCATATTGGCTGTATCGCATTCTCTTGAAAAAGAGTTTTTTCTTTATACGTAAAAATAGGCATTTTCTTTTATGGCGCTTTATGTACCAAAATAATTTCTATTTTATGAAAGAAAGAAACGGTAATAATAGGCAAGGAAAACCTAAAATATACTTTCCTAAGGTGTATTTAAAGCAAGAAAAATATGAACTTCGAGCAAGCTTTCAACTTGAAGGCATTAAGTTCCAAGAACAATTCCTCAAACTCGGTGGCATACTTGAAACAATGTTCTCAGGTGACCTTATGGGAACTTCGGACGAGAAGGGCTATGTCGTGTACTCTTATGCGATAGACTCTGTACTTAGTCGTATTTCTGCTAAAGATGTTGTGGCAGATGTTAAACAGGGTGTGAAGCTCGCAGAGGGTGTATATTGGGATTTTGTTCATGATCCGCACTTAATTGTCGCAGGTGGTACTGGGGGAGGTAAGACGGTGTTCTTGCGCTCACTCTTGACTGGTTTGTTACGTATAGGTGTAGTAGAAATTCTTGACCCTAAGCAGTCAGATTTTGTAAAGCTAGAAAATCTTAATGTTCTAAAAGGTCGAGTGACCTATACGACAGAAGAAATGGGGCAACGTTTAATTGACCTCAAAGAAGAAATGGAACAGCGTTATGAAATCATGCGCCAAAGGTCAGAAGAACAAAATGAGGAAGAATTAGGTGCTTTTTATAAGTATGACATGAAACCTCTTTTTATTTTAATTGATGAAGAACCTTCTCTTGTTTCCGCTTTAGAAGATTTGCCTTATGGCGGTGTGATTGATTCTATGAAAGTCATGAGTGCTTTAAAGCAAATTATTCTTAAAGGACGTCAAGCAGGTGTTTATGTTGTTATTTCGACTCAAAATGTGAAAGCTGATGATTTACCTTCAACATTTAAAGATAATATGATGACTCGTATAACTTTAGGTCGATTGGCACAGTTTAGCTATGACACTCTTTATGGTGAAGAGAATAAACAAAAACACTTTAAATACGTTGAAAAAGACGGAGATACAGGTAAAAAGATTTTTGGACGTGGTTATTATGGTATTTTTGGAGGGAGTGCAAGAGAATTTTACGCTCCTTTATTGCCTGACCCTAAAACCTATAGTTTTTATATGGACTTTAAAACCTTGCCACGTATTGAAAAAGAAACGTCACCTACTATTGTAGTTGAGGAAAAATTCACACTTGAAGAAATGGCAAATGCGCTTAATTCTGATGTGAGATTGCTCAAAAAAATAAAAAGTAAACTGATAGAAAATAGCTATGAGTTTGCTTCAAAAGACTATTCCTTGAAAGATAAGGGGCTATTTGAAGAAATTCTTAAAGTGAAGGCAGATAGTTCTGATACCTTAGAGGACATAGTTTGTAATGTTGTGAGCCAATATTAAAACGGCTCGTCTTTGGCTTCTCTCGAAGTGGCGAAGGAAAGCTATAGACAAAGAAAGCCGATAAAGTGTAGGTTAAACGCTGATGTGGCGAACGAGGGGTGAAAGCCCCGGAGTGAGTGCGAAGCGGAGAACCGTACAAATTTACGGTCTTTTTTTGTCGTGAAGTAGCGGCTGAGTGCGAGAGAAAGAGCCATTAGAAAGAGTCTTAGTTCAGACGTAGTCTGGGCTAAGCAAGTGTTTGCGGTACCCCGTTTGGTAACACGGGGTACAAGTAGTATACCAACATACCAACCCTAGTTGCTTACTGGGTTTATTGAGGTATACCCCTTAAAAATATAGAGAGGTTGAAAGTGGATTTATTAAAAGTTAGAAAGTCTTTTGGGCTTTCTCAAAAGGATGTATCAAGAATTATGGGGGTGAGTAAGGGCTTTGTATCGGCTGTAGAAAATGGACGTAAAACATTAACGGCAGAAAAAGAAGAAAAACTCGTTGCTTACTTGAACATAAAGCCAAAAGCTGATGTTACAGTTTTGATTGACTATTTAAAAATTCGTTTGAAAACTTTTCAATATGAAAATGTTGTAAAAAAACTCCTTCAAATTCCATTGGATAAGTTCAATGTAGGGCGAGGGGGAGGTCAAGGTTATCCTTGCCGTATCGAACATGGCAATATTAAAGTTTATTATCAGATTGAAGATACTGAACATGAAGAAAATATTGATATGGGCGTTCTGATTGAAATGACAGGGAGTGGTTGCCGTTTATTTGAAACGTTCTTAAAAGAGCAGGATCGCACATGGCGAGATTTTCTAAGAGATTGTCGTTCTTATGCAGTAAAGGCGACACAAATTGAGGGTGAAATAGATGAGGAAGCTGTAGAAGATTATCTTAATTTTACTCAGTTTGACATTGCCTTAGATGAACGTTATAACCCTGAATATAATTATGATTTATTCAAATTATGGGGTAAGGTGCGAAACAATCAAGTCAAAACTTTATTTAAGCACTTTGAACCGCATGAAGCATTTTCTCCTGTAGGTGGTCTTTTTCAGTCTAAAGGGTTGTCTTTAGCATTTGGTAAAAGAGGTGGCATAATAGCCCTAGAATTTTATGAGAAAGACAAGGAACAGGCACTGAAAAGAGAATTGCCTGTAGAAGATGTGCAACAAATTTACGGTTTTAAAAATCGTTATGAGGTACGTTTGAGTCATGACAAGGCGAAACAAGTCATATATGATTATGCTTTTAAGGAGGTTAATTTATTCGAAGTTGCGGTGTGTATTATTTCAAGTTACCTTGCGTTTTATGATGATGAGGGAGATTTAGACCGTGAGTGGCTCGATGTTTTAGGAAGTTCTAAACGCTATAAGTTTATTACTGAGCCTAAAGAAATTTCACCAGAAAAACGTAGACGTTGGATTACACGGCAACTTTTAAGAGAGTTAAGTATTGAATATGCGGTAAACAAGAATACAGGGGTACATTTTTTAATGGACTCTATAAGAAGTTATGATTTTTCAGAAGAAGAAGAACTGCGAATTGAGGAAGAAACAAAATATTTGAAGAATAAAGAGTTCCAGTATCAAGCAAGTTCTACTTCTAAGGGGCGTAAACTTCTTGAAGCAATAGGAATGGGGGAAGGCAGAGATGAGTAGGCAAGAAGAAAATCAAAAGCGAAGAGAATACTCTGACCGCTTAAGACAGCATATTGCAAGTCGTCTTGACCTTCCTGAGTGCCAAGAGTTGCGTTTAAAAATAGACTGCCTGTGTTCACGGCATTATGTGCCTGATAGTGAGGAAGCAAGACAATATATTGAAAAATCAAAAAATTATAATGTCAAAAGACGTCTTCACTTTATTAGGCTCTATCAGAAACGTTATGATGAACTACTTTATAAAGGCTGGGAGGGCTAAAAAATAAAAGAAAATATGAGGTAAATATCATGGCATATAATAAAAAAGAAGCACAAAGTAAAATTCAAAAACTCGGTGGGTTAATGACTGCAAAAAAATATGATGAAGCATGGACAGCAGCAGGTGATTTACATGCTTATCTTAAAGCAAATAAAGATGTAATGACAGGTTCAGATTATGAAGCTATCAATGGTGTTATTAAGAACTATTACAATATCAATAACCAACTTGAAGCAGTAGGCAAACGTGCTTATGGCATGGGTCAAAAAGCCCTAAATACTCAACTCTAAAAATCAATGAGGGTGGAGTTCTTTATAAAGAAGTTCTCACAAGTTCAAGGTTCGACTCCTTGTTCTTGTTTTAAGAAAAATAAGCCCTTAATCAAGGCGTAAAAAGGTTTATAGGAGGAGGTGGTTCACATGGAGTAAGTCAATGAAGAAAAAGTCTAAAGTCAAGATGGGCTTTTTTATTTTGCGCAAAATAAAAAATCTTTATAGAAAAGAAAGAAAAGGTTAAAAAATAATGACTAAACAAAAATTTGTAAAAAAATCAGCCGCAGTATTAATGTTATCGTTGACTGCACTAGGTACAGCTTCAACTTTAGCACAAGCAGATTCGAACAAGGACACACAAAACAAAGTACAAAGCAATGTACGTGCCCTTAAAGCAGGAGGAAACGCAGAAGCTAAATACGGCACGATTAAATGGACGGATGCCACAGAAGTAAAACCCTTAACAGGGCAAAAAGAAGTGGCGGTCAATAATACACGAGACCTCTCTATTCCTTCCAAATTCTGGACAGTTAAAGCAGGAGATAAATTTCTTCTGACGAATGTTTCAAAAGATGTGGATGGGAAGTCTGCAGGTGTCATCGTTACTTTCGATAAATTTGTTGAAAATGATACTCCAAGTGAGAAACTTGTTGCTTTCAGTGATATGGGTGAAGATGTAGCCGTGAGTGAAGATGGCAAGACATATTTTTCTATGAGCCACGGGATCGGTGTTGACCAAACAGGCTATCGTTCCTCTGACCGTACGCTTCAGTTTGTAGGTGAAGATGGTAAAACACCAGTAAAAGTCACAGCTGAAATGGCTTATTCAGATGTTGACTTCGGACAAGGTTTGAAGAGTAGTGTATTTGGTAAAAACGATATTCTCTTGGGAAATGATAAATGGAACAGCTATGAGAATAACGTTTTACGCTCGAATTCTAAAAAAGTGGGTGTGGATGATATTGCCGTAGAAGATAACTATACAGCACCAAATGGGAAAACAGTTCCATTTCTAGGCTATGGTTATGCGCAACGTAAAACAGCATGGTCTGGTAGTTCCTTCACTTATTCCTTTGCCAATAATGCAGCACTTCTTGATACAAGTCTCTCAGGTAAAGTACCGTCTATGGATAAGGAACTTGATCTCGGTACGACACCTTTTGTAGGAGCTAGTACAAAAGCCACAACCAAAGATGAAGAAGTCTCTATTTCAACATTCAGGGATGTATTGTTTGGGGAAGTGACAAATAATATTGTGGAAGTTCCAGCACCTAATATTCCAGTGCTTGCCAAACCAAAAATTCCTGAAATGCCAACGCTTAAACAAACAGGTTACAGTTCACCAACAAAAGTTGTCCTTGATGATAGAGGCAATGATGTTGATGGTAAAGAACTTGCCAATGATGCGGTATTCAACTGGCTTGTGACACAAGAATTTGAGTTCTCTGGTGGTGGTGAAGAATATTCGAACTACGAGAAATTTAAAGAAGCCGTCGCCAAATGGGTTTCAGAAGTGGAAAAAATCAAAGCGGATTACGAAAAAAATCGTGCTTCCTTCGAGAAAGAGTGGAATGCTTATGAAAAAGTGATTTACCCTGCCTATGAAGAAAAATGGCAAAATGCCCATGATGCAGGTGCGCCTGGAAACAAAGTAGTGAAGGGAGAAAAATCAGATACTTCTGATTTAGAAATCCCTGAAGCACCTTCTACAGAATTAGAAGATTACCTTATTGGTTCATTCACCATTAAAGATGTGATTGGCACAACAAATGTCAACCTTTCAGATAAGAGTGAGTGGTTTGTGGAGGTGTCTTCAGACGGTGAAAAATATGAAAAATTAGACCCTAAAAACTACACATTAAGTGAAGATAAACAAGAAGGTAAAACAACGGTCACTGCCGAATTCAATAAGGACTATGTCCAATCTGATGAGTTTTATAAGACCTCTTATAAACGTTTAAGTATCGGTGGTCAAACCTTTAACCTTGAGGGTGTCGAAGCCAATACAACAATTTCTGTTCCCAACGTAGCGACAAGTACAGTTAACGGTGAAGATAAAGATACAAATGAAGTTGTGGTTAGTACAAAAACACCAGATAAAAAAGAAACACCTAAAGAAACGCCAAAAGATACACCTGAAACACCAAGCCCAACATTGCCACATACAGGCGCAGGTCTAGGTGCTTCCATTCTCACTGGTTTTGGTTTAATTGGTACAGGGATTCTCGGTTTCTTCCTTGGCAAAAAGAAAGCCTAAATTATGAAGTGGAAAAAAATAGGGAAGGTTAGTCTATTCCTTTGTTCAATTTTACTTCTTTGCTTTGGGGTATGGCAGTTTATGAAGCCTACAGTTTCAAAGGGATTGATTAAGGATACAGGTCAAAAAGCAACTCAAGTCTCTAAAGAACAAATTCAAGCCAATGTAAAAAAGGTCAATCCGTCTGAAAGTAAAGTGGATTCAAATGAAGCGCAAGAAGTTCGTCCTTTGACGACTGAGGAATTACTTAAAAACAGAGTTGACAATAAAGAGCTTGATACAATCGGAGTTTTGTCTCTTCCAGATGTAGGTATTAAATTGCCTATCTTAGATGGAGTGACCTATGAAACCATGATGTATGGTGCAGGAACAATTAAGGGATATGAAGTGATGGGTCAAGGCAATTATAGCCTTGCCAGTCATACCATTTTCAATACCTATACAAATTCTATTGAGAAAGATGTACTTTTTGGAAACTTAGTCAACAGTCGAGAAGGTCAACGGATCTATGTGACGGATAAATCGAAGGTCTATGAGTATGTGATAGACAAAGTTTATACCGTCAAGGATAACCAAAGTGATGTCATAAAGGACAAAGAAAACAAAAAAGAAATCACACTCGTGACTTGTACAAGTCTAACGGGAAATGACCGTTTAATTGTACACGGTACTCTTGAAGAGACATCTTCATATCAAGAGAAAAGCGATTTGTTTTAAGAAATATTGACTGAGTGAATCGGTGAATTGTGGGATGGTGGCACAAATAATATGGAGGTAATATTTGAAAATTTATGAATTGGCAAGAGACTTGGGCGTGGATAAAGAAGCGCTCCTTTTTCTTGCTCAGAGTCAAGGGATAGAAGCCAAAACAATCGCAAGGGATTTAACTTCAAGTGAAACAGATATTCTCATTGCGGAGTTTGAAGAGCGAGGGGGTGTAGAAGCACCTAAAGAATCTAAGCAAGAAATAGAAGTGAGAGTGCAAGATGTAGAAAAGGTTTCTGTTGTTCCGTCTGAAACACCTACTTTTGTTATTCCAGAAGAAAAAAAGAAACGCTCGCCTTTTTCTAAATTCAAAAAAAATTTAGAAGGGTATGAAAAAGTTCCCAAAGAGCCTGATTCTGTGGAAGCTAAAACCGTGAAAGCGAGCCGTGCCAAAGGATTTTATCGTGCGTTTTGTGTTCTAGTTATACTTTTCTTTGTAGGGTTAGGTAATTCAGCTTACCAAGCAAACGTACAAGTGAAAAAATTGACCGAAGAAGTAAATAGTACAACTCAGGTTTTGAATGAAAATCAAGAAGCACTCTCAAAACAAGAAAAGGCTCTTGATTCAAGATTAAAGAATCTTGAAAAAAAGGAAGCTTCATCTAAAGAAGATAAGAAAGATTCTACTGATAAGAAAGCTCCGACAAAAACAACTGAAAAGACTAAAAAATAAAAGAAAGTAGGAAAAATAAATATGGATTATGCAACTATAACAAGTGGTTTGATTACGCTATTGGGGATTATTGCTTTCTTCCTCGTTTTGAAACATTGGAAAGCAGGGGCTTGGGTAGAAGTTCTTTCTGTGCTCGGAATTGCAGCCGTCTGTTGGGCTATGCTCTCAGGAAAAGACATCTTTTCCATTGTATGGGATTTCTTGACAGGATTCCTCAATGTGTTTAGTGTCAATGTGAAGTAGAGGTAAGCTGTGGAAAAATTGCATTATGATTATGCTGTTGGTTTATCAACGCCCTACTGGATTCAAGAAGTACGATTAAAAGGGAAATTGTATTGGTCGTTTCAAACACCTATTTCATTGCCATTTATTGGTATTGGATTGGTAAGCGGAATATTAATTTTCCTCTTAGTTGTGAATCCTTTGATTTTTATATTGAAGGAAGTTCCATTTATACCAGTGGCTTTATGCACGGTTGTACCATGGAAAATTGGAAAACTATACGTAGAGTATGAGCCAGATGGAAAGAAGCTCCATCATTATTTATACGGTTCATTACGATATTTAAAGGATTTTGGTTGGGATTCTCGTGCAATATATGGACAACAACGGCGAAAAGAAGTAGAACAAAAAATAGTATTTGAAAAAACAAGGCTTTAAAAGTAGAAAGTGAAGGAGTATGAAATTAAGTTATCCCATTGAAAAAACTAAAGGCAACCTTGCCTTAACGAAAGAAAGAGAAGTAATTGCCTATTATACAGTTCCTTATTTTTCTTCGTCAGTTGTAAATATCAAAAAGAAAGAAGAAACAAAGGGATTAATTGAATCAACGCTCAAAAAACTTTTGCCTAATAAGTTTTTTGAAATTTCTCTTATCCCTCGTGATTACCTTTTACCAGAAAAAATGTCTGACCTTGCAAAAACACTCGATTCTAACTATCAAGAATCAGGGAAAATATATTTAAATGAGTACACAGAACGTATTACTAAGGAAATGGAGATTCCTTACCACTATGTGTGGCTTATTGGTATTCATCTTTCTAAAGATGGAGAAGTATTTACTTTTAAAGAGCTTATTCAAGAGATGGTCACAAAACAGACACGTCTTCTTATAGAATTCTTTAATTATCGAGTGCGAGCAGAGGACAACTGGGCGGATTCGTGGTTAATGACAGAAATTGAACTCCGACAAAAAATTTCAGCTTTAAAGCCTGCTCCACTTTCAGATGAGCAACTATATTATTATCAACGGCTACAGTTCTTACCTTATATTCCACACACATTCAAAGAAGTTATGGATTCAAGAAGTGTTGAGAATATTACAGATACGATGATTTATGCCAATAACTTAGGTGAGCTTGAATTTGTAAGTCCATACGGTACAAGTTATTTATCTATCTTACCTATTGGGCGGACAGAAGGTGTGCTTACAAATAATCATATTGGGGAAATTGTACAAACTTTTAATTATCCTATTGGGGTGAAGTTTAAAGGGCAGTTTCCAGATATGAAAAGTTCATTTGGCTTAAAGTCTAAAATGACACAAGGTATGACTCGTGCAAAAACTATAGGTCGTGAAACCGCAAAAACAGGTAATGTTCAACATGACCGTATACGTATAGGACATTTAGGACTTAATGATATGGCACAGAAAGTACAAGCAAAAGTTCCCATTATTGAATATGGGGGCTTTTTATTTGTGGCGGGGTCAAGCAGAACCCAATTAAGACGGAGGGTGAAAACAGCAATTAATGCTTTTTCTACACATGGTATTGCTTTAGAACGTGCACGTATGGATCAAGCGTATTTATTCCAAGCTTTATTATATGGTGCTAAATTAGAGAAAACTACTCATTATTGGTATCATGTGACCGATTCAGGAGGCTTTGCACAACACTTACCTTTCACAACGACAAAGAGTGGTTCGGATTCAGGGTTTCCTATTGGTCGTGTAGATACAAACTATTATAAATGGGAAAATCTTGATACAGCAATTAATGCTTCGAGAAACATCGTCCTCTATAATCCTATGCTTGCAAATAAAGAAGATATTCAAGGTAAAGTGACAAAGAATTTGTTAGAAACAATAACAGGTATGACAGGGTCAGGTAAAACGATTCTTGCTCAACAAAAATTTTTACAAGCTGTTCATTCAAAAATTAAGACGCTTTATATTGACCCTAAACGTTCTATTCGTAAGCAATGGGAGTCAAAATTAAAAGATAAGAAATGGGCAAGTCAAAATCCAGAATTAGTTGAAGTTGTGAAGAGCATTAATTTTGTGACTTTAGACTATAAAAAATCTTCAAATATTGGAGTACTTGACCCTATTGTATTTTTGAGTCCAGAAGATGCCACAACAGTTGCCAAAACAATGCTTAAATTCTTGGGTGAAGGCACGTGGAAAAAAGAAGAAACAACGTCTATTTCAAAAGCTGTTAAAGATGTAGTGAAACAAAAGGTTGAAGGGGAAACGGTAGGTCTAATGAATGTCATTGACATTCTGAGAAGTTCAGATAAGCCTGTCATTAAAGAAGCGGGAGAATATCTTTTTGAGATAGTCGAAGGCTCACTTTTACAATTGGCATTTTCTCGTGGAGATGTTGAGGGGATTTCTTTTGAGGAACATGGCACAGTGCTTGAAATTGCGGACTTGGAATTACCAGATTCAGATTCAGAAGATGAAATGGCAGATGACGAGCGCTTATCAGTAGCCTTGATGATGGCTTTAGGTACATTTTGTAAACGTTTTGGTTCAATGAATGATAAAGAGGAAACAATCGAGTTTATGGATGAGGTTTGGGTTATTATGACCTCAAAAGAAGGTAAGAAAATCATAAAATCTATGAAACGTGTAGGACGTTCTCAAAATAATAAACTTGTATTGATTTCTCAATCAGTAAATGATGTGAAAGACTCAGATGATACAACGGGTGCAGGGGAACGCTTCTGTTTTTATGAAGATGGGGAAGAAGAAGAAATTCTTAAGACTCTGAAACTTGAAGTGTCTGAACGTAATATTCAATGGATTCGTAATATGAATCAAGGGCAGTGTGTGTACTTAGATGTGTTTGGAAATATTAATCGTATTTCTATTGAAGTGCCTAAAGCATGGCTTGAATTGTTTAGTCCTGAACAGGATTCTGAACAATCACGTTTGGAACAAATGTATAAAAAACGTTAGAAAGGAGAAAAATGCACGAAGAATTATCAAAACTTCATGAACTCGTCAGTAAATTTGGTGTCTATCATGAATCTGTTCCTGGAGGTGCGCTTCAACCTGTTTCACTCTTTTGGAATTCTTTTTCAGGAATGGTGGTTGATTTGCCTTTTCAGCTTTTGCAATGGTTTGTGGAAGTAGTAGGTGGCTTATCAAGCTTACTTAATATTTCAAGTAGTCTAAAGCCTATTCAAGCAGATATGATGGGAAAAGCTCGAACGATGTTTCTTTCTTTTATTGGAGGAAGTAATGGTACGATTGCTCAATTCTCAGGGGCGGGGTTATTACTCATTATCACTACAATGTATCTGTTTTATCAGTTTACAAATGGTAAGGGGCACTTTATGTGCTCCTTGTTTCATTTGTTAGCAGTTATTGCAACAATGTTTTTCTTCTTTGGAAACTTCTCATATAATGCAGAAGGGAGTGGGCGTAAAACTGCAATGGGAGGACAAATTCTCTTTGATACAGTGACTAACACGTCTGATAAAGTGAAAAATGGCATTGAAAGTGGACTTGTTGGATTAGATGATCCCGATGATGCTAATTTTTTAGTGGACTATGTTTTAAAACCTACTGCTAATACGGTAAATACGGGTAACCCTGAGGGAAAAATTGGGGATACAAATGAAAAGTTTGACTATGAAGCAGCCGCAGGAAAAAAAGAAGGCAGTAATGGGAAAAAGGGTCAAAAATATGTGAACGCTGTCTCTAATGACTCACCATTGCTGAAAAATGATGGAAAAAACATAGGTTTTCAGTTTATCGCAACTTTCATGGGAGGGATAAATCTTTGGATTTATGTTATTCCAATTTCAGCAGTTAATTTGACCATCTCAGGGCTTAGTTTATTGTTGTGTGTGTTTATTTTGTTGATTCCTGTGAGTGCTTTATTAAGCTTTGTTCCATGGTGCAGAAATGCTTTTTGGGGTGTACTTAAGCATGTGTCGGGTTTATTGATTGCACCAAGTATTTTGGGTGTCACTCTAAGTATTTTGTTTTATATTATGTCACAGGTTGATTTGATTGTATTAAAACTAATGACTGGTGGTGCTTCAAAAAGCTTGCTTACAGGGGTCTCTGCTTTAACAGGGAGTGAGTTTCTTATCTTTATTCCTGTAGTTGTCTTGATTAAAGTAGGTTTTATGATAATGCTTTGGAAGAGTCGAACAAGTATTACGCAAATTGCAATGGGTCAAAATAATGGTTCAGCTTTTGTGAACGACTTGAATCAAATGAAAAATCAAGCTCGTAATAAAGTTGAAGGTGCAGTAGAAGTTGGTGCAGGAGCTTATACAGGTAATCCTTCACTTGCAATGGATGGTGCGCAAAAACTTGCGCCTGAAAATGAAGAAGTAAATGCTTCAAATAATCAAGAGCAAGTCGTCAAACCTGAAATGGGAACAGAACCAGAACCAGAATCAGAGTCAGAGTCAGAGTCAGAACTAGAAACAGAACCAGAAGAAGTTCTTCAAGAGACAGAAGGAGCTGTAGAATTTGAACCAGAATCAGAAGATGGTTTTGAACTTGAAGATGACAATATCAATCTTGAAGAATCTTTAGATTCAGCAGAAGAACAAGAATTTGAAAATCTTGATGTTGAAAATCCTCAAAATTTTGATTTAAGTGATAGTACCGTAGAAACAGAGGGTGAGAATAATATTCAAGGAAAAGATGATACTACTTCTGAACCCGAAGTGACAGAGGTACAAGAAGAAGTATTTATTGAACCAGAAGAGATGATACAGAATGAAGAAGTAGAGTTTGATACGCAAGACCACGTGACGTGGGAGGAAGCACAAAGTGATTTAGAAGCAATGAGGGCATAAGATGAAAAAGAAATTTATCTTTGGAGGAATTTTTGGCTCTCTTGTTATTTTCTTTGGGTTGATGTGTGTCATGTTAGGGTCAATGGTTAGTATTGGCAGTATCAAAGAAGATGATACACCGACTATATCAGGGAGTGGTACACCATCTGTAACAGGGGAAGCGCTCCAAGTTGCGACAAAAACTTATGAACATCTCGTGAAGGAACATAAATTTACTTCTGCAGGCGCTTCTGGTGCTTTAGCTGTTGGGCAACGAGAAAGTGGTTTTAATCCACAAGCAATTAATCCATCAGGAGGAGTTGCAGGAATTTTTCAATGGTCAGGGTGGGGGAATTTTATCAATGGGGATAGGATACATTCTGAGGGCTCAATTCAAGGAATGGAATTGTCTACACTGACACTCGACAATGAGCTTAAGCTTATGGATAAAGAATTGAATGGTTCTTATTCAAAGGTAAAAACCTTATTAAGTAAATCCAAAGACCCTGTGCAATCTGCCAAAGATTGGTCACTTTATTATGAAGGTGTAAGTTTATCTGACGGACAAACAAATTTAGAGATGATTTCTCAACTGGCGAATCAATGGTATGCCTATTTTAATGGTTCAGGTTCATCAGGAGGGGATATTAAACTTCTTAATGATGTTTTAGGACAAACAGTAGGTTCAGGTCAATGTTATGCCTTATCTGATTATTATGTGAATAGTATTAGTGGTTTTCATCTTCAAGGGCTTTGTGCTTTTAATATAGGCTCAGATAACTTTAGTGCTTTTACTTCTCATGGTTGGAAAGTTATTATGAAACCAGCAGCAGAACAATTAGTGGCAGGTGCGGTTGTAAACTGGGGCTTTGGAACAGTCGCAGGTCCGGCAAGTGAAAATCCTTACGGTCATACTGGGGTTATCAGTACTGTAAAAGGCAGTAGCTTTACCACTTATGAGCAAAATGTAGGTGGTGTACAAATTGTACAAAAAATGAATCGTACGTGGGATAACAGTATCACAAGTATTGCAATTCCACCACAAGGAGATAAAAAGTGAAAAAATTAAGTATTATGATAATAGGATTATCTTCTGTTTTCTTGCTTTCAGCTTGCGGAAAAAATCAAGTATCCCAGCCAAGTAAAATAGAAGTGGCTTCTTATGTAGAACAGGTACAAACTTCGTCTTCAAAAGTAGAAAATTCTAAAGCAAGTGAGACACCACAACCTAAAGAAAATAAATTTGATTCTGCAAAAGCTAAAAGTGCAGTGGAAGGATTTATCCAAAGTTACTATAATTATACTTCTGAGAATAAGCGTAACGAAGCAACTCAGTCTTTATGTACATCAGAAGTACAAAAGAAATTGCACTTGGTGAAATCAGATAAAGAAATAAAGATGGAGTCTAGACTGACTGACTTTGAAATTTATCAAGGAAGTAATGATGAATATTTAGCTTTGGTTTCTTACACTTTGAATGATAATCAGGTTGCACCACAAGTCGTTAGACTTACAGTTGATTTGGAAAACAATCATTACCTTATGAGTAGTGTTGAATTTCCTTTAATGAATTAGGAGGTTATTTTGAGAACAAACAGAATAAGAGATGAGTCAACTACTCATTTTTATTGTATAGATTAACAAAAACTTGTCAAAATAAGACAGTTTTTTTATTTTTTGGGAGTTAAAAATGTTACAGGAAAAATATGAACAACTTATTAAAGAAAAAGGGGCGAATTATGTATTAAATGGTCTGACTGATGTAGCTAGAGCAGAAATTGTTCTATCTTTTTTGAGATATTTCTCAGAAGGAGAGTATGTAGAAGATAGTGGTTGTTATCCAGTGTTATATCATGTAAACCGAGAGTGGTTAGATGAAGGTGCTTTAGATAAAACGTTAAGTGATGAGGACGTCCTAGCGACTTTTCAAACTTATGTAGGTTCATTTAGATTTTCGCAATACATACAATTTTTATTAAAAGATGAAGATGTTGATGTATATTTTGAAGATGATGAGATTTAGAGTATAAAATATGCTCTTTTTATATTGGAGGAAGTCATGGAAGTAAAAGAAATGCGCCGTTTGGCGCTTATTGATTTGAAAAATAAGAAGTTTGTTCCAGATAGTATGTGGGAAGGTGAGCGGACTTGGGTAGGTATTTATGCTCGACCAGTCGGAACACCTAAGTATGGGGTTGATCCCATTGATGAAGAAGAAGCACAAGCTATGGACGGTAAAGATTATTCAGAATGGTTCGAATGGTATCCAGAAGATTTATTGGAGTTGCAAAAGCAATACCCGCAATAGAATTAGAGAGCGTTTTATGGATTTAACACAGCTTCGTAATCAAGTAAAGAGTGCAGAAAGTCAATGGAATATGAAGTATATTGCTTTTGATAAACGATTAAGAGAAATTGAACAGGAATTATCTCTACCGCCTTATGCTAGACTATCTGATGTCATTCAATGGTGCGAGAAATTGATTGCTTATGAACAAAAAATTGAACTTATGCGCCAGTCGACTATGACATTATCGAATGAAGCATGGGCAAAATTGGAACAAAATATAGTTGCTTATCAAAGTAAAGATGATAGAGCAATTACTATTATGTCTGAGTTTGTGAGCTTCTTAGTGATTTTAGATAAAAGATATAGTCAACGTTTGGAAGTTTTTTTAAATTTCTTAGATAACTGTGTTCGCTACGTGAGAGGTTATGCGGAGGATTTAGAAAAAAATGGTTTTTCAATAAATTCTACATTACATAAAGCTAGGCAATTAGGGTCTATGCATTGGATTAATGGAAAATCTTATCAATTAAAATTGGAGGGCTAAATGATTGTTTACAGATTGAGAGGAAATAGATTTGTGAGCTTGTACTGTTTAGATGTACCTGAGAGGTCTATTTATCCTGAATATGATTATGTGTCTTTTTCATTAGATAAAAACTTTAATTATACAGGTGGGGCGATAGCCTACTGTAAATGTGAGATAGTAGAGAAATTTATTATCAAAAGGGATAAGGAGGGGAAAGTTGTAAGACAAGAATTATAAGTAGTTAAAGTAAAATCGGTGAATATGAAGGGTGGGAGAAATCTCGCCCTTGTTTTTTTGTATATAGGGGGGAAGGATGAGTAGAACAGAAATAACCGTGGATAAGAAGATGATTGATGCTGAAGGTATTTCAAACTTTTATTCTATAAAGGTTTCGACCGCTAGAAATAAAATTTGCGAAATGAAAAAAGATAAACGATTCATGCAAGGGGATTATTTTAGAATGAGCGGACGTGTATGGTTTCCAGCATTTGACGAATTTTTAAAAATAAAAGACGAGGAAAAATACAGATAAAAATGATATAATAAGTATGATTTTTATTCTGCACTTTTCCCAAAAGAAAAGGTAGGCAATATGAAAGTTGAAGATATAAAAGTAGGAAGTTTATGGTCTGAATCTCGGAAAAACAAGTTTCTCTGGCGTATGAGATACTTTAATATAGTTACAAAATCTGAGGATAAAGTTTCTGTAACTTTGACATCTAATTCAAATCAAGCTAAAACAAAAGCTAGAAAAATATTGTTAACAAAGGCTAAGCGAAAAATTGAACAAAGTGAATTAAATATATTAAATTCTAGTTTAAATATTAATTCTTTAACTTTTTCTTCTGTGGCTAATTTATGGTTAAATGACTGTAGTAAAAGGCTAAAGCCATCGACCTTAAATAATAGGAGAAAACAAATAAAGCGTTTCGTTGATGAATTTGGAGACCAGGAAATATCACAATTTACAACTTTCCAAATTCAGATATTTTTTAATAGTTTGAATTTAAAATCAGGTACAGTAAAAGGTTATTTTTTAACTTGTAAGTCTATTTTTGATTTTGCAAAGAGAATGGAAATTATTTCTAAAGATCCTACATTGAATGTGAAATTAAGTCTTTCCAAAAAAACTTTGGAAGATATAAAAAAGCAGAATCGAAAACTGTTTACAGTGGAAGATTTAGCTAAGGTCTTAAATAGGATGAGAGAATCTGAAAATCCTCGTACGTACTTTATAGCTCTAACTATTGAATTTCTATTTTTAACTGGTTTAAGATACTGTGAATTAGCGGCGTTAAAAGAAGAAAATTATGACCGCACAAGACGTATAATTAAAGTGGAAACTAACTTAGATTATACTAAGGGTGTGACGAAACATACTCATACCACGACTAAAACATTATCTTCTTATAGGGAAGTTGATCTCAATGATAGAGCGGTCGAAATTATCGAAGAGTATCTGAAAGCTAATCATGACAGTACTTATGTGGGTTATGAAAATCATGGATACATTTTTTGTACTCGTTCAGGTCAACCACATAATATTGGTCATCTAAATCGATCTTTTAAATATTATGGACAAGAAACGGGGCTAGATAAGCAATTCTCTTGCCATTGTATGCGCCACTCTCATATTTCATTATTAGCAGAAATGGGAATAAACCAAAAAGTGGTGATGCAAAGAGTTGGTCACGCAACATCCACTATTACCAATAATATATATACTCATGTCACACCTAATATGTCTAAAGAATTAAACCAAAAAATGAATAGAATTAACAAAATTTCTTAAGCAAATTTGGTGGGCAAAAAGTGGGCAGAAATGAATGAAAAATAGTGATAATTAATGATATTATTATCGAAAATAAAATAATAATATCACTGGAAAATGCTATTAAATAAGGCTTTTAAGCCATTTTTATAAAGGGGAAAGAAAATTGGCACAATTGTACTTCAAATATGGCAGTATGAATTCAGGCAAAAGTATCGAAATCTTGAAAGTTGCCCATAATTATGAAGAACAGGGAAAACCTGTTTTGATTATGACTTCTAGTTTAGATACACGTGCCGGTGTTGGTATAGTTGCAAGTCGTATTGGTATGAGTAGCGAAGCTGTAGCGATTGACGATACCATGAATGTCTATGAATATATCGAAAGCTTGCCAATAAGGCCTTTTTGTGTGTTGATTGATGAAGCTCAATTTCTTAATAAACAAAATATTTATGATTTGGCACGTGTGGTTGATGATTTAAATGTCCCTGTGATGGCTTTTGGCTTAAAAAATGATTTCAGAAATGAACTTTTTGAAGGCTCAAAATACTTATTGCTTCTGGCTGATAAAATCGAAGAAATTAAAACTATTTGCTGGTATTGCAGTAAAAAAGCAACGATGGTTTTACGCATGGTTGAAGGCGAACCTGTCTATGAAGGCGAGCAACTTCAGATTGGTGGTAATGAGAGTTATATTCCAGTGTGCCGTAAGCACTATTTTCACCCTTTGAAAAAGATGGATAGTATCGTATAAAAGAAGAGATATAAAAAAGAAGTAAGGAAAAATAAAAAATGTTTGATCAACTTGAAACGATGGTAGGACGATATGAGGAGCTGGGCGAATTACTCAGTGATCCACAGGTTGTCAATGATACAAAGCGCTTTATGGAACTTTCACGTGAAGAAGCGAATCTGCGAGATACTGTAGCTACTTATAATGAATATAAAAAAGTGCTTGAAACTATTTCTGACAGTGAAGAAATGCTTGGTGAAGGTGGCCTTGATGAGGACATGAAAGAGATGCTCAAAGAGGAGCTTTCAGAAGCAAAAGCAGCTAAAGAAGAACTGGAAGAAAAGATTAAAATTCTCTTGCTTCCTAAAGACCCAAATGATGATAAAAATATTATCTTGGAAATTCGTGGTGCAGCAGGTGGTGATGAAGCAGCTCTTTTCGCTGGCGATTTGCTAAATATGTACCAACATTATGCAGAGTCACAAGGTTGGAAATTTGAAATCATGGAAGCCAGTGTGACAAGCATTGGGGGTTATAAAGAAGTTTCAGCTCTTGTTTCGGGAACTTCTGTTTACAGCAAACTAAAATATGAATCTGGCGCTCACCGCGTCCAGCGCGTGCCATCAACAGAAACACAAGGTCGTGTACATACTTCAACAGCAACAGTTCTTGTCATGCCTGAAGTTGAAGAATTCGAGATGAAAATTGAGCAAAAAGATCTCCGTGTTGATATCTACCATGCCTCAGGTGCTGGTGGACAAAATGTCAACAAAGTTGCGACAGCTGTACGTATGGTTCACTTGCCTACAGGTATCAAAGTTGAAATGCAAGAAGAACGTACACAACAAAAAAACCGTGACAAAGCCATCAAATTGCTTAATACGAAAGTATTTGACTACTATCAACAAATCGAGTTGGATAAGCAAAATGCCGAACGTAAGTCCACTGTCGGAACAGGTGATCGCTCAGAACGTATCCGTACTTACAATTTCCCCCAAAACCGTGTGACAGATCACCGTATCGGACTAACTTTACAAAAATTGGATACCATCCTTTCAGGTAAAATGGATGAAGTCATTGATGCACTTGTGGTTTATGATCAAACGGAAAAATTGGCGGAGCTTAACAAGTAATGACCGAATTTCAATTTGAAGGATTTAATATTCGGCTGCGCGCAGAAGAGCAAAGATGTATGGAAACGGCAAAGAGAGTGAAGGACGTTGAGACAAAAGTCCTTGTCTTTGAAGTTAGTAATCAAGAAACGCACTTTGATTTGCTCTATTGCCAAGCAATTAACCAAGATTATTGGATCACCATTGAAAATGTTGAGAGTCCTTCAAAGCATCTTCAGAGATTGGATAGACGCGTACGGATGAGCATTGACTTTTATAAGGGCAATGCTTATTGTCGTCTTTGGCAAGAGCTCAAAGAAGGAGATAATTGGAGCAAACGTAAAAAAGTTCTTTCTCTTACAGAATTTGGCAAATACAGTAGTCAATCAGTGACGGAAATAATGAAAAGCTTTGATGCACTGGCTCTAGGAAGATTGGAAAATATTGTCAATGAGAAAAATAGGACACGTAATGAAAATGGTGTCCTTTTTGAAAAAGATAATCTGAAAATCCCCATCATCATTTATTTATTGGGGCGTGTTTTCCCTCTCCTTTAAAATGAGAGGAAAGTGAGGAAAGAAAAAATGTTATGGATTGAGGCTGTGCGCCAATTATCTCAAGATTTGGAAGAGCCTTTCGCTCTGGAATTCGTCTGGAGAAATTTGCACGAGATTACAAAATTACAGTGGTTAAATTTACAAAGAGAAACGATTTCAGATACGGATTTAGCTGCACTTACATCTGTCGCGCAGCGTTTAAAAAATAATGAACCGCCACAATATATTGTAGGATGGGCTGAATTCTGTGATTTGAAACTTGCGGTGGATAAGCGTGTTCTGATTCCACGTCCAGAAACAGAAGAGCTGGTGCAGATGATTCTCGCTGAAAATGAGCAAGATAAACGCGCGGTTTTAGATATTGGTACAGGATCGGGAGCTATTGCTCTAGCGCTCGCTCAGAAAAGAAAACAGTGGGACATTACTGCATCGGATCTTTCAGAAAAAGCACTTGAACTTGCTCAATTGAATGCAAAAACACATCAACTTTCTCTTAATTTCATTCTCTCTGATGTCTTTGAAAATATCCCAGGTCAGTACGATATTATTGTGTCCAACCCTCCCTATATTGCCTTTGATGAAACATATGAAATGGATCAATCCGTCATTCGCTTTGAACCGGATAGTGCACTCTTTGCTGAAAAGCAAGGACTGGCAATTTATCAGAAAATTGCTGAAGCAGCTCACCAATTTTTAAAGCCACAAGGAAAAATATATTTAGAAATTGGGTATAAACAAGGTCAAGCAGTGAAAGACTTGTTTGAGAAGGCTTTTCCTGCTAAAAAAGTATGTGTGCACCGTGATATTTTTGAAAAAGATCGTATGATAAGTGTGACATAGATGGAAATAAAACGTATAGAAATAAAGAAAGAGAGCTATCTCCCTTTACTTCTTTTAGCTGATGATCACGAGCATATTATGAGCTATCTTGCAAAAGGTGAACTTTTTGTGCTGATGGATCAGTCCGAAGTCAGGGCAGTGTGTGTGGTCAGCTCAACTCTCGAAATCAAAAATCTAGCTGTAGCTACTGGAGCACAGGGTCAGGGCTATGGCAGAGCACTTTTAGATTACCTTTTTAAAAAGTACAAAGGCCAAGGCGTTATGACCGTTGGAACCGACGAGGAATCTGGAAATGTTCTTTTTTATGAAGCTTGTGGTTTTACATACACCCATAAGATAAAAAATTATTTTATTGACCATTATAGTTTTCCTATTTACGAAAATGGGAAATTACTTAAAGATAAATGCTACTTAAGAAAGGAGCTATAAAATGACAGTTGAAAAAGCAATAGCAGCTTTAAAAGCAGGAGAATTGGCAGTACTACCGACAGAAACAGTTTACGGCATTTTTGCGGATGCAACCAACGAAGCAGCGGTGCAAAAACTTTATACTGTAAAAGGACGTCCTGTTGAAAAAGCATTGAATATGAACGTAGCAGATTACGACACAATTTTAAAATTTTCAGTGCATCAACCTGCTTACCTTGAAAAACTCGTGAAAAATTTTCTACCTGGACCCTTGACAATTATTTTAGAAGCAAGTCCGGAAGTTCCCGAGTGGATACATGTAGGGAAAACTACTGTTGGATTCCGAATGCCTTCAATTCCAGCCACACAAGAAGTAATTAAAGCTTTAGGGGTTTTAGTTGGTCCATCTGCTAATCTTACGGGCTCACCAAGTCCCCGTTTCTATGAGGATTTAACATCAGCTATCCTTGATAAAGCAGCTGTTGCACTTCAAGATGACAGTATTTATGGTTTAGATACAACGATTTTGGATCTCTCTGGTGAAAAGCCCAAAATTTTACGTCAAGGGGCAATTACAGCGCAAGAACTTCTTGATGCGGTTCCAGAATTATCTGAAATTGTCTGAACAAATAATTTGGTTCGGCACTTTGCTTTAGATATAATGGAAGATGTACAAAAGCTACCCACGCAATCAAAAAAGCTTGAGGTAAGCATCGTATAAGGCAAAGGAGACATACATGGAAATTTATAATTTTGAAGCGTTTGATCCAGAACTTTGGGCTGCTATTCATGCCGAAGAAGTTCGACAACAAGAAACAATTGAGTTAATTGCCTCAGAAAATATCGTATCCCCAGCGGTACGTGCAGCTCAGGGATCTGTCTTAACAAATAAATACGCAGAAGGTTATCCGGAAAAGCGTTATTACGGCGGGACAGAAGCTGTAGATGTGGTGGAAAACTTGGCCATCGAGCGCGCCAAAGAACTCTTCCATGCAGACTTTGCTAATGTGCAGCCACATTCTGGATCACAAGCCAATGCAGCAGCTTACATGGCACTGATTGAGCCCGGAGATACTGTACTAGGTATGGACTTGAATTCTGGTGGTCATTTGACTCATGGTTCTCAAGTCAACTTCTCAGGCAAGATGTATAATTTTGTTTCTTACGGTCTTAATCCAGAAACAGAGTTGCTGGATTTTGACGAAATTGCAGAACAAGCTGAAAAGCATCGCCCAGCACTTATTGTTGCTGGAGCATCAGCTTATTCGCGTATTATTGATTTTTCAAAATTCCGTGAGATTGCAGACCGTGTTGGTGCAAAATTGATGGTAGACATGGCTCATATTGCTGGTCTTGTGGCTACAGGCCACCATCCAAGTCCTTTCCCTTATGCAGATGTAGTAACTTCTACAACACATAAAACATTACGTGGTCCACGTGGTGGTCTCATTTTGACAAATGATGCGGAGCTAGCTAAAAAAATCAACAGCGCTATCTTCCCAGGTTTACAAGGCGGTCCTTTAGAGCATGTCATTGCTGCTAAAGCAGTTGCTTTTAAAGAAGCCTTGTCACCAGATTTTTCAATCTATATTGACCAAGTAGTGAAAAATACAGCAGCTATGGCTGATGAATTTAGCAGAGCCGGTTTACACGTTATCTCAGATGGTACAGACAACCATCTATTCCTCGTCAAAGTATCAGAGCTTGGCATTAACGGTAAAGAAGCACAAAATCTCCTGGATACAGTTAACATCACCCTCAATAAAAATTCTGTTCCTGGTGAGGAACTTAGTCCTTTTAAAACAAGTGGTGTGCGTATAGGTGCAGCGGCAATCACTAGCCGCGGTATGAAAGAAGAAGAAAGTCGTAAGATTGCACAAGCAATTATTAAAGCATTATCAAATAAAGATGATGAATTTGCCCTTCAAGAGGTTCGCCAATTTGCATTAGATTTGACAAAAGGGTTTCCTTTAGTCTAGAATATAAGTACGACTTTTTTAACAAAATTTCCACCACCGAATAAAAATGAACAGTGATAAGTAAATAAAGGTGGAAATGCTAGAGAAGTTTTTAACATGAGATGGCATATAATAACAACTGGAATTGAGACATGAGCCGTCGAAAAAATGATTAGGAATAGATAAATGTTGAAAATTTTGAAGCTATTCATCAAGCTTGCGCTACTGGCAGCAGTGGTCGGAGCAGGTTTTTACGTGCACAGAACTTATAGAAACGTAAAAAATGTGATGCAATATGAAAAATCGGTTGATGCAACCTTGAAAGCTCAAGGCTTAGAGGGCGATACAAAGCTTGCATTGGCTATTATTTATACAGAGACAAAAGGAAATGCTGCGGATGTTATGCAGTCAAGCGAGAGTTTGAATGGCAATCAAAATAGTATTTCAGATGAAGATAAAAGTATTGCGCAAGGTGTTTCCAATCTTTGTAAAGTTTTAGAGTACGCTGAAGATAAAAAAGTTGATATTTGGACAGGAGTTCAAGCATATAACTTTGGTCAAGCATATATAGATTATGTTGCGAAAAACGGTGGAAAAAATAATTTAGAACTGGCTGAAAAGTATTCACGTACAGTTGTAGCACCTAGCTTGGGAAACACCACGAGTGCAACCTATTACCATGTAACGGTCGATTCTTTAATGAATAGCGGAGGGAAACTCTACGTTAACGGGGGAAATATGTACTATGCCAATGAAGTCAAATGGCATTTGATGCTTCTTAATCTTTTTAACTGGTAAAACAAAAAAAGGCCTGTTTAAGACAGTCTTTTTTTGGTTATTCATTAATATTTAATATCGAAATTTTTAAAGTCCGGGAATTCGTCTGGATAGGTTTCGAGTTTTGTGACTGAAGCAAAAGGAGTGGGGCCTTTCCGAAGTTTATCTTCGAAGTCTGACAAAGCTTTCTGACTATCAGACTGGACATAAAGCCCCACAGTGCCATCAGAATTATTCCATACGCGTCCTTTGAGTTTGAGTTGCCGTGCGATTTGGACTGTACCATAACGGAAACCAACACCTTGTACCTGTCCATGAGCAATCATTTTAACCTTATACATACTTACACCTCCTTATAGGAAAATAAAAATCTTCATGTATTCTATGTTATAATTATAGCAAATGGAAATTATTACAGCAAAAGACAATAAAAAAATAAAAGAAGCACGTAAGCTGCTGACAAAGAAAAAATATCGCAAAAATTCTTATCTTATTGAGGGCTTTCATTTGCTAGAAGAAGCTGTCAATTCGGGAGCGAAAATTTTACAAATCTTTGTGGAAGAAAACAAATATCACCAAGTTGCACATCTGGAAGAAGTTATCGCAGTGAGTTCAGAAGTTCTTAAAAGCCTATCGGATGCTGGAACACCGCAAGGTGTTGTCGCTGAGGTAGCTTTCGAAGAAGTGAAAGTTGAGTTGAAGAACGGTAAGTACTTAGTACTTGAAAATGTCCAAGATCCTGGCAATGTCGGGACGATGATTCGGACAGCTGATGCTGCAGGATTTTCAGCAGTACTTTGTCTCGGAGATACGGCAGATATTTATGCTCCAAAAGTGATGCGAAGTATGCAAGGGAGTAACTTTCACATTCCTATTTTGTCTGTGGCAGATTTTACGGAATTGCAAAAAGCGCACATTCCTCTTTATGTTACCACTTTATCTAACCAGTCCATCAGTCATAAAGAACTTGTAGCCGAAAAGGATTTTGCCTTAGTTATGGGGAATGAAGGCGCAGGTGTCTCTGCTCAGGCAGTCGCGGTGGCCGATCAGCTTGTCCATATAGAGATGCCTGGACGTGCAGAGTCTTTGAATGTCGCCGTTGCAGCGGGAATTTTGATGTTTAGTCTATAAAAAAAACTGCTCATGAGCAGTTTTTTCTTTTATTGAACTTTGGACGCTAATGTTTCCGCAAAAGCCTCAAGATTTGTAATATCTTCATCTTCAGCATTCAAGTCAACTTTGACAGATTCTGCCCCTTTTTCAGCTCCAGTAAGTGCAAATTGTTCCTCAAACATGTCGACACAAATACAGAAATCATCATAGAAAGTATCCCCTGAACCACAGACACCGAAAGTTTTTCCAGAAAGATCAACATCTTGCAAGTCTTCATAGAAATCAACGATTTCATCTGGCAATTCACCATCACCATAAGTATAAGTGGCAACGATACAAAGATCCGCATCTTCGAATTCGTCAGCATCAACTGAAGTACATTCGTCCAAATCTACATCAAGACCTAAATCTTCCAATTTATCAGCGACAATTTCCGCGATTTCTTGCGTATTGCCGGTCATACTTGCATAAACTACTTTTGCTAAAGCCATTTTTTGCTCCCTTGTGAAATTTATATAACAAAATTATATCAAGAAATTCCAGAAAAATCAGCTCCTGTGCATTTTTCGGGGCTTTCTACCACAGTATTTTTATGATAAAATAGGATTATCATTGCGATTAAAGAAATATTTAGAAGAAGGTAAAAATAGTGATTACATTAAAATCTCAACGTGAAATAGATCAAATGGATCGTGCCGGCTCTTTGTTGGCAAGTATCCACATCGGTTTGCGTGATTTGATAAAACCAGGTATCGACATGTGGGAAATCGAAGAGTATGTACGAAAAGTATGTAAAGAAAATAATACTCTTCCTCTCCAAATCGGTGTAGATGGTTCAATTATGGATTATCCTTATGCCACATGTTGTTCATTGAACGATGAGGTTGCGCATAGTTTCCCTCGTCACATGAAATTAAAAGATGGCGATCTTATCAAAGTAGACATGGTTTTGGGCATGGTTGAAGATGGTTCTGTCGATGTTTCAAAACTTGATTTTGATAATGTTCCTGAGATGAAGAAATATACCGAAGGTTTCAGCGGAGCTATTGCAGATAGCTGCTGGGCTTATGCTGTAGGCACACCATCAGAAGAAGTTAAAAATCTTATGAATGTGACACGTGAGTGTCTCTATCTTGGAATCGAACAAGCTGTCGTTGGTAACCGTATCGGGGACATTGGAGCAGCTATTCAAGAACATGCAGAAAGTCGTGGTTATGGCGTGGTTCGTGACCTTGTCGGACATGGTATGGGCCCAACCTTCCACGAAGATCCACTTGTGCCTCATTACGGAAAAGCTGGACGTGGTTTACGTTTGCGTGAGGGTATGGTTTTGACCGTTGAACCAATGATTTCGACAGGAACTTGGGAAATTGATACGGATATGGAAACAGGCTGGATGCATAAGACATTGGATGGTGGTTTATCATGTCAATATGAACATCAGTTTGTCATTACCAAAGATGGCCCAGTAATTTTGACAAGCCAAGGAGAAGAAGGCACTTACTAATAAGTTTCTCCTATTTATTAAGACGTAAAAATGAAAGGAGGAGAAGACCAGATGAAAGCTCTTTTTCAACGTGTGTCGTCTTGGCAAACTTTGAAGGACTTTATGAACTTTTATAAAAGTTCAGAGATGTCCTTATCAAGTATTGCTGTGGCTTATTACTTGCTTTTATCCATTTTCCCGCTACTTTTGATTTTTGCCAACATTCTCCCCTTCTTAAATCTTGATATTGATATGATTTTGGATGTGCTTCATGATCAGATTCCGGAGCAGATTTATGATATGAGTGTTGGATTTATCCGAAATGTCTTGGAAAATCCCAATACAGGATTACTTTCGATTTCCGTTTTGGCTGGCTTCTGGACATTTTCCCGTGCACTTGCGACCTTACAGATGGCTATGAATAAAGCTTATGAGGTTTCAGAACATCGAGACTTCATTCTCAGCCGAATTATTGGTTTAGTTGTTGGCTTGGGGCTCATGGTTATGCTCTCTTTAACTATTTTAATTTCAACATTTGGTCAGGTGATTTTGACCTATGTGCATGAGAACCTCTTTGCCTTTGATGATCGACTGTACCGGACTTTGCAAACAGCTACCTTACCAGTTGTCATCATTGTGGTGCTTATTTCTTTGATTTTACTGTACTTTGTCTTACCCAATGTCAAAATACATAAACTCCGCTATATTATGCCGGGGACCATTTTCTCTACCTTGGTCCTTGTGGCACTGCCTCATTTTTTTGGGGCCTATTTAAGTCGAGCTTTAGGGCAAATGCGTGACTTTAAACTGGTTGGTTCCTTGCTTATTTTTGGTTTAATGATTTGGTTTATTTTTATTGCTAAAGTTATTATCATCGGAGCAGTATTCAATGCTACTTATCAGAAAAAGTCCTTTGGTCAAATCGAAACCCGACGTGGTGAGATTGTTGCATTTATTAAAGAAATTAGAAAATAAAAAAAAACGCTCTGTTTTGGCAGACGTTTTTTTATTATACATTTATACTTTCGCTTTTTTACGGAAAACAATAAATTTAGAATAGAAGTAGTTCAAGACGATATTCAATACTTGGATTGCCAGTGAAAGGGCAAGAACGACTACTGGTTTTTTCAAGTGCAAGAGATCCATCAAAATTTCTGGATGACTATCAATAAACCACCACTTCAGAACGATGGCCAAAAGCATGAAGAATAAACGTCCGGCAGCAAAGTTAAGGAAATCACGGAAAATGTGCGTAGATTTATGCTTGAAAACCCAAATTTTATTGGTAAAGAAAGCGAAGATAATACTAACAATTTGTCCGATAGCCTCTGAAATTGCCCCAGCGTTTATTCCAGGGTGATTAAGCAGGTAAAAGCTTGACTGCATAAAGACGTAATAGACAAGGGTCGTCAAGACGCCGAAGACGAGATAAGTGAAAGCTTCAGTCTTAGCAAAGTTTTTAATTTTTTCCATAGCACCTCATTTTACCAAATTTGTAGTTTTTTTGCTAGATGATATAGGAGAATAAGATTCAGTTGCCTTAGATTTTTAAGGCTTTAATCTTATTAACTTTTAGTTTATCTCTGTTTGTGGTAAAAGACCAGCGTTGCTTGAAGGCATCACGTGTCATATTGTTCCCTTTAATGATACGCTGTGTATTGAGTTCAATAAGAAAATCAATAGCTACAAATGAAATATCTATTTCAAACCGAGAGCTATCTTTTGGCTTTAAGCCGCTTTAAAATTTAGTTGGATGTAAGTGGGATTTAATTAATGATAGTTGATTTATTGTTTGTAGTACGTGCAGCTATTTTTTCACGTAAACTATCAATCTTATCTTGAGGTTGCTCCACCCAATCGGTCACCTCACCAATTATTTTTAGGGGGGCAGTAGAGCGATAAGAACGAGTTGGGTTACCAGGGAATTTTTTATCGGTCACGTTGGGATCATTTTCATAAGGGCCTGCTGGTTCCACCAGGTAGACATGCGGTACCTCAGCTTTTCCAGCAGCGATTTGTGCAGCAAAGCCAGCGCCATCTTTTAAAGCTGTAAAATAGATATGATTCATAGTCACACGTGAATCATAATTAGAGGCAAAACCCGCCCTTAAATAATCCCCTATTTTAAGTTTAGCTTTCGTCCCATGGTAGAAAGGACCTTCATCATGTACTTTTTCCATTAAGTAATCTTCTTTCTAAAATTGATCTCAAAGCTGCTGATGTGCTATGATCATAATGTATTATACAGTATCCCCAAACTTTTTTCTATCAGGAAGCGAAGGAAAAAGCTATTGTAAAGAAAGTTACGTTGTGGTGGAAATTTCGTTTAGCATATTTGACCTCAGTTCTTGGGTATGATATAGTTAATCTATGTTAAAATCACGATTTTACTCTTTTATACTTGGAACAATCATTGAAGCATGGATTTTTTCCATAGCCTTTTTCCAGGCCCAATGGTTTTGGTTCTTTATCGCAAGCTTCCTTTTAGGTCGCAGAATTTACGTGGCTTATAAAGTAGACAAGTTTGTAAAACTCAGCAAAATCAAATAATGGATAACATCCATTATTTTTTTTACTATTTTTAGCTCTAAGATGAACCAGTATGCTAAGTTATACTTTAGCTATCAAATTGGAATCAAATATTACACTTTTCTAGCCTAAGCAAAAAGGATTATTATCTATATTTTGATATAATAAGGGGAGAAAAAGACAAGAGGAGACAGATATGACAGTCACAGTGCAAGATCTCATCAAAAAAATCAAGTTTAATGTTATCTACTCGACAGAAACAGCACTTCAAAAAGAAATTACCACCTCAGATATTTTACGCCCCGGTTTGGAAATGTCTGGTTATTTTGAATACTTTACCCCTGAACGGATACAACTTTTCGGGATGAAGGAATGGTCCTACATGATGAACGAGGTAGGCGATGCGCGTTATGATATACTCAAAAAAGTAATGACAGAGATAACTCCTGTCGTTATCGTGGCACGTAATCTTGAAATTCCGGAAGAGATGGTGAATGCTGCACGTAAGCATGATATTGTCTTATTGCAATCACGTGAGACAACTAGCCGTCTGAACAGTATTCTGACCTCTTACTTAGATGAAGAGTTGGCAGAGCGTGTCAGTGTACACGGTGTGCTGATGGATATTTATGGTGTTGGGGTTTTGATTCAGGGAGCAAGCGGAATCGGGAAATCAGAAACGGCTTTGGACTTGGTGGCGCGTAATCACCGACTTGTAGCTGATGATCGTGTTGATGTTTTCCAAAGAGATGCCTTTACTTTAGCAGGAGAACCTGCGCCAGTCTTGCAAAATTTCTTGGAACTTCGCGGTGTCGGGATTATTGATGTGATGAGCTTGTACGGTGCGCGTGCAGTCAAAGATCAGACGGATATTGATTTAACAATCTATCTTGAGCCTTACGAAGTTGGGGGCGAATTTGACCGGTTGGGCAATGGTGTGAAAAATATTATCCTCGCCGATGTTGAGGTGCCACAGATTAAGATTCCTGTCAAAACAGGGCGTAATGTTTCTACTATCATTGAAGCTGCTGTGATGAACTACCGTGCCAAAGATATGGGCTATGATGCAACAGCGCTTTTTGAAGATCGTTTGACACATTTAATCGAAAACAATAGCTAAGGAGTTAAAGTGAACAATTTTCCATATTTAGCAATGAATAAGATTGCTTTAGAGTTGGGCCCTTTTTCCATTCATTGGTATGCGATTTTTATTGTGACAGGGGCTGCTCTCGGTGTCTGGCTAGCGTGTAAGGAAGCACCACGGCGAGGTTTGACCTCAGATGATGTGATTGACTTTATCTTGTGGGCTTTCCCCGTCGGACTTATCGGTGTCCGGGCCTACTATGTTGCTTTTCAATGGGATTATTATAGCCAACATCCAAGTGAAATTATCGCTCTTTGGGATGGCGGTGGTGCCATTTATGGCGGACTGATTGCAGGAGCAATTGTCCTGTTTGTCTTTTCTTATTATCGGATGATTAATCCTCTGGATTTACTGGATGTGAGTATTCCGGGTGTACTTATTGGCCAAGCTTTTGGACGTTGGGGAAATTTTGTTAATCAGGAAGCCTATGGCGATGCGGTAAACAACTTAAATTATCTGCCGACCTTTATTCGGGAGCAGATGTTTATTGATGGAGCTTATCGAATACCTACTTTCCTCTATGAAAGTATCGGAACCTTTTCAGGTTTCCTCCTCATTATGATTTTCCGTCATCGTATTCCAGGACTCAAGCGTGGGGAAATCTTTGCTTTCTATCTTATCTGGTATGGGGCAGTACGCTTTATTGTGGAAGGCATGCGGACAGACAGTCTGATGTGGGGAGCATTCCGCGTATCACAGGTCTTCTCAGCTTTAATGATTATTGCCGGGATAGCGTTTGTGCTTATCAGACGTTTGAAAAAAATTGATTAAGAAAAGAATGTAAAAGTGTATCTTTTGTAGCAAGGCAAAAGATACATTTTTTTTATATTACAAAAAAGTAAGTTCAACTTCAGGATAGTAAGCGTAAAATAGAGGTATTAAGAGGAGAAGAGGAGCGAAAAATGAAACGTACACTTGCACTTGTGACAACTGTTGGACTCATCACATTTGGTATTTTTAATATACTCCATCAGCAAACGAGGACCGTCCGTACCATTCCCTCAGATACTCTCAACATCCACAAAACAACTGTCCCACTGAAAAAGACAAATAAAGATGCGCTTAACATTTATACCCCAAATATAACAAAACGAAGCGTTTCATTAGATAAAGATAAATTGCTTGACGAAAGAGGACAAAAAGAAGCACCTATACAAGAAGCCAAGAATTCCGAAAAATTTTACAGCGAAAGCTATACTTTCATCACCGAGCTTGTCAAAGAAGCTGGCAATCTCTCACATAAACTTTTAAGGTAAGGACGAGTTTTTTCTGAGGAAGAAATAAAAAAGGGATAAAGCTAAAAAACCTCCAAAACACTGGTACGAGTGCCCTAAATACCGAGGTGAAATTTATGTGCCAAATTAGTTTATAAAAAATATTAATTTTGCTATAATAAAGTAAAATTACCGTTTGAATTTAAGCGGTTTCGGAGGTGAAGTATGGGAGAAATTAGTGTACAAAATATAGCCTGGCTGATCATTGCAATTGCTTTTGCAGCTTTGGTTATCTTCTTAATTGTACTTTTAGTTAAAGTTTCAAAAGTTGTTGAGGAAGCCAATCGTACGGTGAAACTCGTTTCTAGTGATGTCGATGTTTTGCTTCACCAAGCGGATGGCTTGATGGCAAAAGCCAATGTTCTTTTAGACGATGTTAATGGAAAAGTTGCAACAATTGACCCTCTCTTCGTTGCAGTAGCAGAGCTTTCAGAGAGCGTTACTGCGGTGAATAAGAGCAGTCGCGACATGGTTGAACGTTTCTCAAGAAAATCGGGAACCGTCGGTCGTTCAGCTTCAACTTTAGTATTGGCTAAAACAGCAAATAAATTTATGAAGAAGAACAAGAAAAAGAAAGTGGAGGATAAATAATATGTCTAAAAAATCAGGATTTTTAGCAGGAGCTTTGATTGGTGCCGCTGCAGCTTTGTTTTTCGCCCCTAAAAAAGGAAGCGAAATGCGTGAAGATGCGAGCAAGATGTACGACGACTTTAAAGATGATCCAGAAGCCGCATTGAACAACTTACGCGATTTTTCGACAGAAAAATTCAATGATATTAAAGAACGCTTTGAATCAGGAGAAATTTCTGCAGACTCAGCAAAAGATTATTTGACAAGCAAACGTGATCTGATTAAAGAAAAAGTTGACTCAGGTGAACTTTCAAAAGACTCTGTTATCGAATTTTTCAATAGTACACGTGATGCGATTGTTGATAAAATCAATCAAGCCAAAGAAGGCACCGAAGAACTTTTCGATGAAAATGAATCAGAAATTACTGACGAAGTAGTGGAAAAAACTGCTGAGTTTAAAGAAAAGTTGGATGACAGTGCGGATGCTGTAGCAGATAAGGTTGAAGATGTTAAAGAAGATGCTGCAGAAGTAGTAGAAGATAATGTTGACTTTGGTAAGATTTCTGAAGAAGCTGAAGAGCTTGAAAAAAAAGCTAAAGACCTCTCAGGTACAGAGTGGTAAAAGAGATACTGTCTACGGGCAGTTTTTCTTTTTGTAAAAATGTTACAGTGTTTATTTGAGCTTTTGTAAAGAAATTGCGTTATAATAGTTTTATCAAAAATAAAAAATCGGAGGATTTACAATGACTCAAGCTAATTTTGGCGTAGTCGGTATGGCCGTAATGGGTAAAAACTTAGCCCTCAATGTTGAATCACGTGGATATACGGTTGCCTTATTTAATCGTACGACTGCAAAAACAGAAGAAGTTGTAGCTGAACATCCAGATAAAAATTTTGTCTTGACAAAAACAATCGAAGAATTCGTAGCTGCGATTGAAAAACCACGCCGTATCATGCTTATGGTACAAGCTGGTCCAGCAACTGATGCGACAATTCAAGCACTTTTACCACATTTGGATAAAGGTGACATCTTAATTGATGGTGGAAATACACATTTCCCAGATACAATGCGTCGTAATGCAGAGCTTGCAGACTCAGGCATTAACTTTATCGGTACAGGTGTTTCAGGTGGTGAAAAGGGTGCTCTTGAAGGTCCTTCAATCATGCCTGGCGGACAAAAAGAAGCTTACGATTTGATTGCACCAATCTTTGAACAAATCGCAGGTAAAGCACCTCAAGATGGTAAACCATGTGTGGCTTATATGGGTCCTAATGGTGCAGGTCACTATGTAAAAATGGTCCACAATGGTATCGAGTATGGCGATATGCAACTCATTGCTGAATCTTATGATCTTTTGAAACGTGTACTTGGTCTTGATAATGCTGAAATCCAATCGATCTTTGAAGAATGGAATGAAGGTGAGTTAGACAGCTACCTTATCGAAATCACAAAAGAAGTACTTAAACGTAAAGATGATCAAGGTACAAACGGTTATATCGTGGATAAAATCCTTGATAAAGCCGGTAATAAAGGTACAGGTAAATGGACGTCACAAAGTTCACTTGACTTGGGAGTTCCATTGCCATTGATTACTGAATCCGTGTTTGCCCGTTTCATCTCAACTTATAAAGATGAACGTGTGAAAGCAAGCTCTATCTTATCAGGTCCAGAAGTGAAATTTACAGGCGACAAAGCTGAAATTGTCGAAAAAATCCGTCAAGCACTCTATTTCTCAAAAATTATGAGCTATGCCCAAGGTTTTGCTCAACTTCGTCAAGCTTCTAAAGAATACGATTGGGATCTTCCTTACGGTACAATCGCTCAAATCTGGCGTGCAGGATGTATCATTCGTGCGGAATTCTTGCAAAACATTACAGATGCTTTTGACAAAGATGCTGACCTTGAAAATCTTCTCTTGGATGAATACTTCATCGATATTACAAAACGTTACCAAGCAGCAGTACGTGATGTTGTAAGCCTTGCTGTTCAAGCAGGTATCCCAGTACCAACATTCACAAGTGCAATCAGCTACTATGATAGCTATCGCTCAGCAAACTTGCCAGCAAACCTTATCCAAGCACAACGTGACTACTTTGGTGCGCACACATACGAACGTACAGACATGGATGGAATTTTCCACTATGACTGGTATACAGAAGACTAAGAGGGAAAACCTTGCTGAGCTAAAGCTCAGTCTTCGTTCACAAGCTCACTACGCTGTCCACTTTTTCTAAGTGCTAAAGCACTAAGACAAGTGGCACTTCGGTGCGCACACATATGAACGTACTGACATGGATGGAATTTTCCACTATGACTGGTATACGGAAGATTAAGAGGGAAAACCTCGCTGAGCTAAAGTTCATGTTTTGAAAAAACGAATCAAAAAACTACCAAGACATTGGTAGTTTTTTTGATATTCTTAAGAAAATGACGATTACTTACCACTCAACCCATCGGTAATATGCTCAATATTCCATTGGAGCATATCGTAGTAGGTATCCCCTTTCTGACCTTCGTCAGCAAGAGAGTCAGTAAAAATTTTTGAGTAGATTTTTACACCAGTTTGTCTAGAGACAGATTCCATTGTTTTTGGTGAAACGCTGGTTTCCACAAAGAGTGCTTTGACATTTTTGTCTTTGACAATCGTGTTAATGCGGTTGAGTTGGGCTGGTGTACCTTGGTTATCCGTATTGATTTCCCAGATATATTCAGCTGTCAGGCCATATTGTTTTGAGAAATATTTAAAAGCACCTTCGCTGGTCACTAAGATTCGGTCTTCCTGCGAGATGGTTGCAATCTTAGCTTTTGCTTCTGTGTCCAGTTGTTGCAATTTATCTGTGTATACTTTGAGATTTTTTTGATAATCTTCTTTATTCTGGGGATCTTTCTTTGAAAGCTCTTTTTCGATATTTTGGGCATAGATAATGCCATTTTGAATATTAAGCCAAGCATGCGGGTCTTCTTCGCTTTCTTTGCCTTTTTCACTTAAGTGAATGGGAGTAACACCTTGACTGACCATAAAGGTTGAATCTTCTTTACGACTATTTTTAATCAGTTTATCAAACCAACCTTTTCCAGTTTCCAAATTGAGGCCATTGTAAAAGACAAGGTCGGCTTTTTCAACAGCTTGAGTGTCATTGGGTTTCGGATCGTACTGATGGGGATCAGTGCCACGTGGAACCATGCTATAAACATCAACATGGTCTTTTCCGATATTTTCAGCAATATCGGCAATGATGGAGTAGGTGGTTACAACCTTAAGTGTGTCTGATGCCTTACTTTCTTCTTTTTTGGGCGAGCATGCTGTAAGAAATAAAAGAAGTGAGGCTAAAATGGTAATCAAAGAGAGTTGTTTGCGGTTCATGATTGAGATCCTTTCTTAGGATAGCGGATAAATCCGTTGCGAGGGCTGAGGAAGAAGGAGAGGGCAAAGGTGAGTGCTCCAACGATTACAATAGTTGCGCTTGTAGGCAAATCATATTGGAAACTGATAATAACGCCCAAAATACCAAAGAGTACACCTAAGATAGAAGACAACGCGATCATATGTGGCAATTTATTCACCCACAGATAAGAAATTGATGCAGGTATAATAAGCATCGCAACTACAAGTACAATCCCGACTTGTGACAAGGCAGAAATTGTGAAAAGCGTCAGTAAAATCATCAATAAATAGTGATAAAAAGTATTGTTTAAACCGTAAGCTTTAGACATAGTTGGATCAAAGGAAGTAATAAGCAACTCCTTGAAGAAGAGTTTGACTACCAGAACAACAGCAACCAATAAAGCCAAAGACTGAACAAGTTCGTGTGGTGTAACAGCAAGAATATTTCCAAAAAGAATATGATTAAGATCCGCACCACTTTCAGCTTTTGTAATTAATATGATTCCTAGAGCAAAGAAGCTACTCAGGATGATACCAATCGAAGCATCTGTCTTCAAACTACTATGTTTGATGATAAATTGAATCAGAATTGCACCTAAAATCCCAGATACTGTTGCGCCAATCAAAACATTTATCCCTAGCATATAAGAGATTGCAACACCTGGTAAGACCGCATGAGATAAAGCATCGCCCATAAGAGAAAGACGTCTCAAAACGATAAAGCTCCCTAAAATTCCGGAGATAATCCCTAACAAAATGGAAGCGATAAAAGCACTCAGCATGGTTACAGTAAGGCCGGTTATATCTGAAAGAAAAAATAAAATATCCACTGTGACTTAGCCCTCGCTTTCCTTGATGATGATATTGCCTAGGGCTTCACCGTAAGCTTTTTGAAGATTTTCATTAGTGAAACATTGGGCTGTATAATCAGCGCCAATCAGTTTTTTATTAAGAATAATCAGATAATCAAAATACGCTTTAACATTATGAAGATTGTGGTGAACGATGATAATCATTTTACCGTTCTGTCGTAACTCTTCAAGTATGTTAATAATGATTTTTTCGCTCATCATATCGATACCAACGAAAGGTTCATCTAAAAAGTAATAGTCAGCTTCTTGCGCCAACGCACGAGCGATGAAAACACGTTGCAATTGTCCACCGGACAAAGCGCTTAGCTGGCGATCTTTAAAATCATCCAACCCAAGTTTATGAAGTGCATGTTCGGCTTTTTGTCTTTCTTTTTTACGGGGCTTTTGAAAGAGCTTTAAGTTTGGATATGTACCTGTCAAAACCGTATCAAAGACCGTGATTGGAAAACTGAGATCAATCTCACTACGTTGTGCAACATAGGCAATCTTTCTCTTGAAATTCTTGAGTGGAGTTTCATTGATAGTAACAGAACCGGATTTGGTTGGAATCATCTCTAAGATACTTTTCATCAAAGTTGATTTGCCCGCACCGTTAGGTCCAATAACTCCTGTACAGGAGCCTTCAGGTATGTGCAGTGATATATTTTCTAAGGCAAGGTTGCCTTTATACTCGACGGATAAATTTGAAATTTTTAACATTATTTCCCTTGTTTTTAAAGTTCACAGTGAGCTACTGTTGGCGCCCAAGATTTAGTTTGGTGTCGATAGCGTGATTTGAGTTTTGAAAATTTGGGTATATAAAAATAAACTTCATACTGAGGGAGTGTGAAAGGTATGTAGCTTAACATTTCTTTCTATAAATTTTGTTTTCTTCCTGCTCTGTCTTAGCATAAAATGGAAGGGCATAAATTCTAAAAAGTAAAAAGAATTTCTTGTATGAAGTGTTAAATACTATTTTACAGTACATACTAAATAAAGTCAAGTTATTTATAGGGTACCCTATAAAAATTGAAAAAGAAAAACTAAGGTTTTACCTTAGTTTAATTTTTTATATTAAAGACTTTTGAGTTTACCGCGGAATTCATCAATAGATTGGTAGCCTTTTTTGTCCATGATTTCTTGAAGTTCTCTAATGATTCTTGGGAAAATCTCTGGACCTTCTTTGTGGAGGGCGGTCCCAATTTGGAGCAAGCTTGCACCACAGAGAAGATGTTCAAATGCATCTTGTCCTGTTTCGATACCGCCTGTTCCGATGATTTGTATTTCTGGTTTAAGACGCGTGTAGAAGGCACGTACGTTGGCTAAAGCTGTTGGTTTGATGTATTGGCCACCAAGACCACCAAAGCCATTTTTAGGTTTAATTACAACAGCTTCCTCTTCCGTATCGATATAGAGGGCATTTCCGACACTATTGACAGAGTTGACGTAAGTGAGGGGAAACTTGTTAAGAATATCAGCCATTTGATCGAAATGTGCCAAGTCAAAATATGGAGGAAGCTTTACACCCAAAGGTTTCTTGAAGAAAGCAAATACTTTTTCTAACAGTTGCTCTGTTGCTTGGAAATCATAGGCTAATTGAGGTTTACCGGGTACATTTGGACACGAGAGGTTAAGTTCAGTTATACCTGAAAATGCACTCTTTTGAATACGATCCAGCATTTCAAGGTTCTCTTCTGGGCTCATACCAGCAATGGAGAAAAAGGTTGGCTTATCTTGATTTTGTTGTACTTCCAAAACATAATCTAAGTAATAGTCGAAACCTAGATTAGGAAGACCCATAGAGTTAATGCTCCCTAAAGCTAAGTCTACATAACGAGGAGAAGGATTTCCTTCTCTCTTTTCCAAGGTACAGCTTTTAGTGATATAAGCTCCAGCATCAGATTTTTCTAATTCTTGCAGATCCTCGATAGTCATACAATGTACACCAGAGGCATTCATAAAAGGATTGGCAAATTTAGTGTGAGCAAAAGTTGTTTCTTGTTTCAAGTCTCTAAAACCTCTTTCATAATTTTTACTATTCTACCATGATTAGATGAGAAATCAAATGATAAAGCTTAAATAGCATAAAAAAAGTATTTTACTTTGTTATATCACTAATATGTGTTACTATATAGTTGTACTAAGTAATACATATTAGAGGTTGTAATGGAAAATAATACGGAAATGCTCAAAGGTGTTTTAGAAGGTTGTGTCTTACAAATCATCAGCCAAGGTGAAACATATGGTTACGCCATCACACAGCAATTAAAAGAATTAGGATTTACAAATGTTGCAGAAGGCACAGTTTACACGATAACTTCTCGCCTTGAACGACAAAACTTACTGGAAACGGAAAAAAAAGCCTCAGAGAAAGGTCCATCACGTAAGTCTTTTAAGTTGAATACTGCAGGAAAAGAGGAACTAGCAGCTTTTTGGTTCCGTTGGGATTTCATCTCAGAAAAACTTTCTGAGATAAGAAGTAAGGAGAAATGATGAATTTTTGGGAGAGAATAACAGGAAAAGATATGACTGTGGCAAGGGCAGATTTTTCAGCAAGAGTGAAACGTCTGCCGGAGAGTTACCAACGCATATGGGCAGAGCTTGATGGAGAAATCCAAAGATATAGTGATTTGACAGGGCGAAATCTGATCCCCATCATGAGTAGCTTACTTGAATTTTTTGAAGAAACAGCATTTGATCATGAAGATGTATCGGCTGTTATTGGTGAAGATAAGGAAGCTTTTGTTGCGGAACTGTTCGACCAACGGCGACCTATCCCCAATAAATCCTACCGAGACAAATGCCGTGAGCAACTTAATCAAAATGTAGCAAAAAAATTAGGGAGGCAATAAAATGAAGCTCAAGGAAATCATCGAAGGAAAAAAAGAGTGGTACACTCTGCAAAATGCAGTGAAAAAACTGCCGAAAGATTATAGTATTGTTTATAAGGAGATTCAGAGATACTATTTTAAGATTGGTGTATCTGATCTTCAGGTTTTTGAAGAATTGCTTACAATTTTTGAAGACGGTGTGAAGCGCAATCAAGTTGTGCTTGATGTTACAGGAAAAGACGTTGCCGCCTTTAGTGATAGCTTGCTTGATCAAGAAGAGAATTTTGACAAATAAAAAATGCGTTCTACCTCTAAGTAGTACGCATTTTTTTAATTAATGAGCAATACGTTTACGATTTGCTTTTTTACGACTTTCTTGTGCAAACTCCCATTTGTGTTCAATCGGGTCAACAACACGTTTTTTGTAGATTGCGCCTGCAGTGAACAAAGCAGCAAGAGTGACAATGTTACCGGCAACGAAACCAGTGATGAGATTTTTATTCATAGGTAGACCTCCAAAAGTAATTTTAGTAAGTTTTAGCGCGCAAGTCGTTTGCGTTTTGCGCGTTTTTGATTTTCAGCAAAAGCGTCTTCTTTAAAGGTAGGACGCATTTCCGCATCAATTAATCCTTTATGTCTAGCAACCATTACCGCAGTACCGGCAACCGTTATTTCAATGGCTTTACCTATTAGGTAGCCTTTAAGATATTTATTCATGCTTTCCTCCTTATAGTCTACAATAATCTTACACTTTGATAAACTTATAAAGTTATTATAACATTTGTAAGGCTCTATCCCCAATATTTTAAGCTTCTTTTCCTAGAAAGTATACTAAATATTTGAAAGTGTCAAAAATTATTGTTATCTTAACAGTAGAGATAATAGAGGAGAAAAAGAGGCAATTATGAAGAAGAAATGGCTGAAAGCAGGCAGTGTCTTACTCGCGCTTACGATCGTTTTGGGAGCAGCCAGCCTACTGGTAAGAATAACAGAAAAAGAAAACAAGAAAACTTCCGAAAATACTTATATTCGAAGTACAGCGTCTAAAGGAGTAGGTATTGAAACGAAGGAGGAAGATCAAGGCTATCATATCTTGATGAATTATCCCAAGACAAAAAATAAAGTGATTAATCAAAAGTTGGAAGAATTTTCCAATAAAGAACTATCTTCTTTTAAAAACTGTACACCAGAAAAGGATACGGCTGAGAAGGGTTCGTTGTTTCAATCCTTTGAAGCTTATGAGTTTTCCCCAGATATCGTAAGTTTCAAATTTAATGTGATGCGCAGAAGCAATGCGCGTGTCCAAGCCGAAAACCAAGTCATCACTAAAACTTATAATTTGAAAGAAAATAAGGAATTACAGCTTACTGATTTATTTAAGGACAAGGCAGATCTCAGCAGTGTCGCACAAAATATTTATGAGAAAATGGTGAAGCTCAAAGAGAATTCAAACCAGAGAACTAAGCAGGTGTTAAGCGAGGGCTTACAGCCGATGGAGGAAAATTTTAATGCCTTTATCTTGGATAATAAATGCCTGGATTTCTTTTTGAGACCTGGTCAAGTCAACAGTAGCACAAACTTATATACGAAAGTTTCAGTGCCCCTGAGTGAGTTAGGAGAGATAGTCAAACCGCAGATTCTAGTGGGAAATTTAAAAGAAGAAGCGCAACACTCGAAAATAAAAATTCCTTCTGCCCAACAAGTGCAAAGTAAAGCGCTGGCTCATAAGAAATTAGTGGCTTTAACTTTTGATGATGGACCAGATCCACAGACGACACCACGCTTGCTTTCCATTTTAAAGAAGGCAAATGTCCCTGCGACATTTTTCGTACTCGGAAATCGTCTTGAACTGTATCCAGAATTAGTTAAAAAGGAACATGCTTTAGGAAATCAAGTGGGATCGCATACTTATAATCACGAGAATCTGCCACAGCTTTCAGCAAAACAAGCCCAAGATGAAATCAAAAAAACTTCAGATTTGATGCAGAAGACAGTGGGGATTCGTCCTCAAGGTTTACGTCCTCCTTACGGTGCCACAACACCTCAAATTAATAAAATAGCACAAACTCCGATTATTCAGTGGAGTGTGGATTCTTTAGATTGGGAAAGTAAAAATGTGGATCAGATTGAACAAGTTGTCATGAATGAAGTTTATGATGGCTCCATTATCCTCATGCATGATATTTATGATACATCTGTCGATGGAGCAGCAAGAGTTATTCAAAAGTTAAAAAATCAAGGCTACACATTCGTCACAGTCAATCAACTCATACAAGCACGTGGCCAACTTGAAAATTCTCATGTTTATTATAATGCAACACGATAAATGAAATCCTCATGTGTAAGATGAGGGTTTTTATATGGTAAAAGAGTCACTAAACGGAAAAATGTTATAATAAAAGAATGTATCTTCATACACAGGACAAAAGAAATAAGAAAAAATAATAGAAAATAATATATGAAAAAAAATAAAGTAATTGTCGTGGTCGGACCAACAGCTGTAGGTAAAACAGCTTTGGGAATTCAGCTGGCCCAAGTTTTTGATGGTGAGATTATTTCAGGTGACTCGCAACAAGTATATCGTGGCCTCGATATTGGTACAGCCAAGGCAAGCTTGGAAGAACAAGCCGCAGCAGTGCATCATTTAATTGATGTACGAGATGTAAATGAGAATTATTCTGCCTTTGACTTTGTTCAAGAAGCTACCGTTTGTATAGAACAAATTATTTCTCGCGGTAAGCTTCCAATTGTTGTCGGTGGAACGGGACTTTATATTCAGAGTCTTGTTGAGGGCTATCACCTGGGAGGGCAAGAAAATCATGAGGAAATGATGGAGCTGCGGCGAAGCTTAGAGGAACTTTCTGATGAAGAGTTATTTGCGCGTGTTCCCCAAAATATTCCTGAGCTAAATCGGAGAAGAGCAATGCGTTTTCTTGAGCTGGAAGCTTTTGGTACAGGTGAAAATCGAGTGTCTGACTATGAGTTTTGTCTCCTCGGTCTGAATGCTGAAAGAGCAACACTCTATGATCGAATCAATCATCGGGTAGACGGTATGTTGGAGCAAGGCTTGCTTGAAGAAGCACAAGCTTTATTTGAAAAATACCCAGAGGTTCAAGCTGCAAAAGGAATTGGCTATAAGGAGTTTTTTCCTTATTTCTCAGGAGAAATCTCACTTGAAGAGTCAGTAGAACTTGTAAAAAGAAATTCACGAAGATATGCTAAACGTCAATTGACTTGGTTCCGCAACCGGATGAATGTCAATTTTTATGATGTCTTTGCTGAAGATTATCCAGAAAATGCTATAATATGTGCAAGAGAATTTTTAAATATGGAGGAAAAAAGTGAAAAATAAGGAATATATTGATTTAGGTTTGAAATACGGAGGCTACATGGCTCAAGATCGTGCCTTTTTGGAAAATCGTTTAGCAAATTTAGACGATGAAAAGGAGAAAATGCTGTTGGTTACTCCGCCATCAAGTGTAATCAATGCTTATTTTGCAGAGCTTTATCAAAAACGTTCTCCACAAGATGCTACAGACTATTTCTTTGAGTTGTCACGTGATTTGGAGATGTTTCAAGACCAGCCAAATTTTCATCTTGAAGGAAAAGAAGGCACAGAAAATTTCCGCTTTATGCGCTTAAATCTATCAGGTAAATCTTTTGGTTTTTGCTACCGCAATGCTCAAGAAGAGGCAGTTGTCTTCAGTGAGTTTCCCCTGAAGATGACGGCTCAAATCATTTATGAAGTCGCACAAATTTTTCCACATTATGTTTTGAAACAAGAAGGCGATTATATCATTATGAGAAAAGCGAATTTTGAAGGTCAATTCACTGATGCACAAGAACTATCAGATTTGACAACGGCTGATGAAAATGAGGACTATATTCGTTTGACGGGCTATAATTTTGAGGATTTGGTGCTTCAAGCTGAAAAAATTCGTTATATTCACCCTCTCTTGTATCAAGCAGAGCAAAATAAGTGCTACATGTACATTTCTAAAGGACTTTGATTGGAATATTCTAAAGATTAAAGTATAATTAAAAGAAAGGAGAGTTTTATGTTAACAGTTTCACTTATTATTACCGTGCTCGTTATTATTATCATTTTGGCGAGTGCAGGAACATTGTTTTATGTTATTAAACAACAAACGGTTGCAATCATCGAACGGTTTGGGAAGTATCAAACGACCTCTTCGGCTGGCTTCCATGTGAAATTACCTTGGGGAATTGATCGTGTTGCGGCACGGATTCAACTTCGTCTTTTGCAAAACGAAATGACCGTTGAAACAAAAACAAAAGATAATGTTTTTGTGACCATGAATATCGCAACACAATACCGTGTCAATGAAGAAAATATTAAAGATGCTTACTATAAACTGATGAACCCTTCTGAGCAAATTCAAGCCTACATTGAGGATGCGCTTCGATCTGCTGTGCCTAAGTTGACTTTGGATGAAGTTTTCGAGAAAAAAGATGAAATCGCTCTGGAAGTACAGCATCAAGTTGCAGAGGAAATGACAACATACGGTTATATTATTGTTAAAACATTGATTACACGTGTAGAACCTGATGCCGAAGTTAAGCAATCGATGAATGAAATTAATGCCGCGCAACGTAAACAAGATGCATCGCAAATGCTTGCTAATGCAGAAAAAATAAAAATCGTTACTTCGGCCGAAGCCGAAGCGGAGAAAGATCGCTTACGTGGTGTGGGTATTGCTGAACAACGTAAAGCTATTGTTGATGGACTCGCTCAACAAATTATTGAAATTAAAAATACCGGGGCAAGTTTAACAGAGGACCAGATTATGTCGATTCTTTTAACCAACCAATACCTTGATACGCTTAATCAATTTGCTGATGCCGGAAATTCTACAATCTTCCTTCCAGCCAGTGCAGATGGTATAGAAGACATGCGTACACAAATTTTGAGCGCATTGAAAGCAAAATAAAAAGTCGTCTTCGGACGCTTTTTTATTGGGGTTTTTGTTGTTCTATTTTCATTTTTTTATAATTTTTATATAGTTGGATAAGGAAAAGGTGTCTATGAATAATAGAAAAGTCTTCAGTGTATGTGCGGTAGTAGGGATAGTTGTATTTTTAATGACGATGATAAATCAAACAGAAGTAAAAGCGGAAAAAAATTTAACTCAAATACTACCAGAAAAAGGAATTGCTTTAGATATTTCCCGTAAGTTTTATAAAGCAGAAGTTATCAAACAATTCATAGACAATTTAAGCAACTATCCTAATAGTTTTCTCCAGTTACACATGTCTGATAATCAAAATTTAGCTGTGGAGATGGCTACGGTCGGTCAAACAACAGATAAAAATGCGGTTTATCAAGACGGACAATGGTTGAATACACAAACCAAACGGCCATTTCTTTCGAAAAATGATCTGATGGATTTGGTCTCCTATGCCCGATCAAAGAACGTTGTTTTAATTCCAGAGATAGAAGCTCCGGCACATATGCAAGCTATCCTCGAACTTTTAAAGATCAATGATCCTAAGCGGTATGAGGCTATTAAATTACCTGATGGAGCGCCAGAACAGTTTAATCTAATTGATTACACAAAAGTAGAAGCTATTGATTTTGTCCAAGAGATGTTAGCAGAATACACACCACTTTTTGCTGGGCAAGCGAAAGCTTGTTTTCATATCGGCGTTGATGAAATTGACTGGTTGCCCGTAGAATCAAATAGGAACTTAGTGAACTATGTGAATACTTTGGATAATTTTTTAAAACATCAAGGTTATACTACAAGGATGTGGAATGATCGAGTGGCTAAGGCAGATCTTGCGAACTATAATAAAGATATCCAGATTACCTATTGGTCACAAATTGGTGGTTGGGATATTAATAGCACTGGTGAGCGCGCAAGCTCCGGCCGACAATATACGGCAAGCGCTCAAGAACTTTTAGATGCAGGTTTCCAGCTTTTAAATTACAATGCTTATTATACCTATTTCTTACCGGGTCAGCGGATGTGGCAGCCAGAAAGTTATGCCTATACGATTAACGATTTGGTTGCAAATTGGGATTTTTCAAAATTTGAGCTGAACAGTGGAAAACAAGTAAATTCAACAGAAAACGTTATAGGTTCAGCACTTACTTTTTGGGGTGAAGAAGCTGGAGATTATACAGATAGTCAAATTCAACAAAAAATGCAAAGTTTTGTGCAGCCTTATTTAAAAAAAGAATGAACAAAGATGCAAAAAATAAGTAATTTTGAAGATTAAGTGAAAAAACAAAATTATTGTTGACATAAGAAATATTTGTGGTATAATAGAGAAGTTGAAAAGCAGAAGCACCCGCTTCTCGCCTGAGTGGTAATAGCCCTGGGCAACAAAATGGAATTATTCACAAAACGAATGTTTTCATTAGCGGGGCGCATTATGCGTTCCGCTTTTGTTTTTCTAAAAAATTTTTTAGAAGGAGAATAGACATAGCAAAGCAAGACAACAGAAAACCTTTGATGAACGGTCAAATCCGTTCACGCGAAGTACGTCTTATCGGTGCTGAAGGCGAACAGCTTGGTGTTACACCTACAGCTGTTGCACTTACTCAGGCCGAGGACCTTAACATGGATTTGGTTTTGATTTCAAATCAAGAACCACCAGTTGCCAAAATCATGGATTACACTAAATTCATGTTTGAGCAAAAGAAAAAGCAAAAAGAAGCTAAGAAGAAACAGGCAACTGTTACTTTGAAAGAAGTTCGTTTGAGTCCAGTCATTGATAAAAATGACTTCAATACAAAACTTCGTCAAGCAACTAAGTTCCTTGAAAAAGGAGACAAAGTTAAAGTTTCGATTCGCTTTAAAGGTCGTATGATTACTCACCAAGATGTGGGTCGTCAAGTAATGGATGAATTTGCTGAAGCAGTGAAAGACATCGCTGTAGTAGAGCAAAAAGCCAAAATGGATGGTCGTCAAATGTTCTTACAATTGGCACCAATCAAAAAGAACTAAGTTCTTATTATTAACCAAGGAGAATTAAAATGCCAAAACAAAAAACTCACCGCGCATCAGCTAAACGTTTCAAACGTACTGGTAATGGCGGTCTTAAACGCTTCCGCGCTTACACTTCACACCGTATGCACGGTAAAACTGTAAAACAACGTCGTCAACTCCGTAAAGGCCGTATGGTTTCAGCAGGTGACTTCAAACGTATCCGTCGTATGGTTGCGAACATGCGTTAATAACAGTCCTGTGGACTGTTATGCATGAGAGCAATTGCTCTCCCCAGTAACATTTCACGACTGATTAACTCATAAGCATTACATAAGACTTATAGGATTTCACTCGAAATCAATCAACTATTTAAATTAACTGTCGATGACAGGATAAAAATTTTCTAAGAAACAAGGAGAACACACATGGCACGTGTTAAAAATAGCGTTGCAACTCGCAAACGCCGTAAACGTATTTTAAAACTCGCTAAAGGTTACTACGGTTCTAAACACCGTCTTTTCAAGACAGCTAAAGAACAAGTAATGAACTCATACTACTACGCATTCCGCGATCGTCGTCAAAAGAAACGCGACTTCCGTAAATTGTGGATTGCACGTATCAATGCAGCTGCTCGTATGAATGGACTTTCATACAGCAAAATGATGCACGGTTTGAAATTGGCTGAAATCGAAATCAACCGTAAAATGCTTGCTGATATCGCTATTGCTGACGCAGCTGCTTTCACAGCTCTTGCTGAAGAAGCTAAAAAAGCATTGGCTAAATAATTTTAAAAACTTCCTTTTGGAAGTTTTTTTATTTATAAAATTGAAAGTAATCTGTTATACTATGGCTATGAAGTTAATCGCTTACAATGATACCTACAAACAAGCAGTTATTGATTTGATACTTTCTATTCAGAAGGAAGAATTTGGAGTTGCTGTTGATTTGGCAGATCAACCCGACTTGCAAGATATTCAAGCACATTACAGCCAATTTTGGCTTGCTGTTGATGAAGAGAAGGGAGTTGTTGGGACACTTGGTATCGTCAAATTTAATGCACGACAAGCTGTTCTGAAAAAGATGTTTGTCAATGTTGAATACAGAGGGAAGTCTGTTGCACAGCTTCTTTTGGATAATTTGTTTGAATACTGTCGCATAGATAATATCAAAGAAATTTATCTTGGAACTGTTGAACAATTCAAAGCGGCACATCGTTTTTATGAAAAAAATGGCTTTCTATCTATCAATGAAAAAATACTGCCTGAACACATGCCAAGAATGAAGGTGGACACGATATTTTATAAAAAAAATATCACAGAAATAAAAAGTTGAAATGTAACCGCATACCTTGTATAAAAAGCCTTTTAGCTTGTTTTTCACTTGAAATAAGGGCGGAAAAATAGTAAAATCATAGTGTATTAAAAAGTGCAGAAAGCACTTAAAACAATAAGGAGATAAAAATGTCAATTATTACTGATGTTTATGCTCGCGAAGTCCTTGACTCACGCGGTAACCCAACAATCGAAGTTGAAGTTTACACTGAAGACGGTGCATTCGGACGCGGTATGGTACCTTCAGGTGCTTCAACTGGTGAACACGAAGCTGTTGAACTCCGTGACGGTGACAAATCTCGTTACCTCGGTCTTGGTACTCAAAAAGCTGTTGACAACGTAAACAACGTAATCGCTGAAGCTATCATCGGCTACGAAGTTACTGAACAACAAGCTATCGACCGTGCAATGATCGCTCTTGACGGTACAGAAAACAAAGGTAAATTGGGCGCTAACGCTATCCTTGGTGTTTCTATTGCTGTTGCTCGTGCAGCTGCTGATGAACTTGGTGTTCCACTTTACAACTACCTTGGCGGATTCAACGCTAAAGTATTGCCAACTCCAATGATGAACATCATCAATGGTGGTTCTCACTCAGACGCTCCAATCGCTTTCCAAGAATTCATGATCGTACCAGTTGGTGCACCTACATTCAAAGAAGCGCTTCGTTGGGGTGCTGAAATCTTCCACGCATTGAAGAAAATCCTTAAAGCTCGTGGTCTTGAAACTTCAGTTGGTGACGAAGGTGGATTTGCTCCACGTTTCGAAGGTACTGAAGATGGTGTAGAAACTATCCTTAAAGCTATCGAAGCTGCTGGCTACGAAGCTGGCGAAAACGGCGTTATGATCGGTTTCGACTGTGCTTCTTCAGAATTCTACGAAGACGGCGTTTACAACTACGCTAAATTCGAAGGTGAAGGTGGTGCTAAACGTACTGCTGCAGAACAAATCGATTACCTTGAAGAATTGGTTAACAAATACCCAATCATCACTATCGAAGATGGTATGGACGAAAACGACTGGGATGGTTGGAAAGCCCTCACAGAACGTTTGGGTAACAAAGTTCAACTCGTTGGTGACGACTTCTTCGTTACAAACACTTCTTACTTGGCACGTGGTATCAAAGAAGAAGCTGCGAACGCTATCTTGATCAAAGTTAACCAAATCGGTACTTTGACTGAAACATTTGAAGCAATCGAAATGGCTAAAGAAGCTGGTTACACAGCTATCGTTTCTCACCGTTCAGGTGAAACTGAAGATTCAACAATCTCAGATATCGCCGTTGCTACAAATGCTGGCCAAATCAAAACTGGTTCACTTTCACGTACAGACCGTATGGCTAAATACAACCAATTGCTTCGTATCGAAGACCAATTGGGTGAAGTTGCCGTTTACAAAGGTCTTAACGCATTCTACAACCTTAAAAAATAAGGTTTAGAGAGCAACTAATGCTTTAAGAAACATTCCTTCTATGCTTAATTTTTAAACATAGGAAGAGTGTTTTTTTGTTTGCAAATTGAGAGACAAGAAGCAATGGTGTAAAGGTTAGCTTATGCTATAATGAGTACATGAATAAGGTTAACGAAGAACGTGTACACGAAATATTTAATAATATATCCACTGATTATGACAAAATGAATGCAATCATAAGTTTCAAACAGCATGACTTATGGCGGGATAAAACCATGAAAAAAATGGGAAATTTATCCGGAATGACTATTTTGGATTTGTGTTGTGGTACTGGGGATTGGACATTCGACCTTTCAAAAGCTGTGGGTCAGAAGGGTAAGGTCGTGGGCTTAGACTTTTCTGAAAATATGTTGAAAGTTGCCCAAGCTAAACTTGATAAGAAAGACAACAACAACATTGAATTTATTCAAGGAAATGCTATGGCTATTCCTTTTGAAAAGGAAATGTTTGATGTAGTTACGATTGGTTACGGCTTGAGAAATACTCCTGACTATCTCACAGTACTACGAGAAATTTTCCGTGTCTTAAAACCCGGAGGAAAAGTAGTGTGTATTGAAACTTCTCATCCGACTTTGCCTATTTACAAGCAAGCATTTGAACTTTACTTTAAAAAAGTGATGCCTTTTCTGGGTAAGGTCTTTGCCAAGTCTTTGAGAGAATACCAATGGCTTCAAAAATCTGCAGAGAATTTTCCTGATGCAAAAGCTTTGGCTTTGTTATTTAGTAAGGCTGGATTTTCTACTGTAAGCTATCAAAAATATGGTGGTGGAGCCATTGCTACGCACTTTGGGACCAAAGACTTTCCTGTAGCAAAAGAAGTCTCAAAATAAATTTAGAGCGACAAAAGACTTTGTTTACGTTTGTAAACAAAGTCTTTTGCTTTCTGAATTTTAAGTGATATACTAACAACATATAAAGAACGAAGTAAAATTCAAAAGAAATGAGAATAATTATGTACACCCAACCCTTTAATATTAAAACTATTACTTTGAAAGCTTCCAATCGACAAGTCATGCGTTATTTTTATGAGGAATTATTAGGCTTTTATCTTGCAGAGGAAACAGAAGATACACTTTCTTACTCATTCAGAGAAAAAGAAGTTCCTTTTTTGAAACTTGAGTTTGGGGGAATTTCTAGTACAGAAAAAACAACCGGACTTTTTCATTATGCTATTCTTTTTCCCGATCGTGCCTCAAAAGCTGGACTTATTGAACGACTCATTAAGGCAAAATACCCGCTAGGAGCGGGGGACCATCTCGTAAGTGAGTCTTTCTATCTTAGTGATCCTGAAGGAAATGGAATAGAGCTCTATCATGACCGCGATTCGAAAAATTGGAAATGGGATGATGAGGGGCAGGTGGAAATGGGAACCTTTGCTGTTGATGTTGAGGCTGTTTTAGCAACAAAAAAAGAAGGAACATTTGGTTATCCGGCAAAAATGAGTATTGGACATCTCCATTTCACAGGAAATTCTCTCGCACAGGCTGATACACTCTTTATTAATATACTTCAGACGGATTTAGTTGCGCGAGTGGGTAATACAGCTCATTTTTACTCGCAAAATCATTACCATCATCACTTTGCGACAAATCTCTGGGAAGGGACAAGCTTGAAAAAACGAAACCTACACAAAAATGGTATTTTAGCTTGGGAGATTGAAGTTGGAAAAGAATATTATGAAGCAGTTTTGGAAAGACTGGAGGCAGCGGAAAGGACTTATGAAAGAAGAAGTAAGAGCATTATCTTAGAGGATCATGTCGGAGCGCAACTTGTAATAACGCAGATATAAAAAACCTTGCTGGATCATATGAGCAACAAGGTTTTTTATATTTTCAGTTTAGGAAGCATTGTTGGTCTGATTCAATGCAAAAGTATTTTTTTCTTGAATCAGTAGTTCAAGCAACTGGAGCACTTGGAAAAGGCCTGCGCGATTTTCAAACTCTTCACGTGTTTGAGGCAAGTCCATCTGACGATAATGAGAATAAGCATTTTCTATTTTCTTTAAGAGCTCACTGCCGTCATTATGTGCAGCATAGGTGAGTGACAAAGTTTCAAAAATGTTAGAAATTTCGGCGATATGTGTGCTGTCCACATCTATTTCTTCTAGTTTCATAATAATATCTTTGAGCAGTGTAATTTGGATATGGCGCATGTCGAAATAACGTTGATAAAATGTATTATTTCTTAAAAGATTATTCTCTGATTTTTCAGTAGCAATCTTACTGCTGGCATCGATAAGTTCCAGCAGGCTGTCACACTGAGCAACAAGATCTTGGAGATCTTGCTTTTGATTTAAACAAATCACGAGATGTGCTGAAATATTTTTGAATTCCTTTTCTAAAATATTGAGATTGTTTTCTAATAATCTTTCATTACTTGGCATATATATGTTTGCCAAAAGTGCTAAACCTACCCCAATAAACATTAATGAAAACTCATTTCCTACGAGAGGAAAAGTTATTTCTTGAGCTAGAAGGTAGTGGGAAAAAAGAACGGAGTTTACGACAATACCTTCACTAGTATTTGTGGCGACAGAGATGGGAATAAATAAAAGTAAGAAAATACCAAAAGATAAAGGTGTAAAATTAAATAAATTTAAAACGATGAAGGCGAGTAAAGTAGCGATGATAAGTCCTAAAACACGCATAAAGCCTAAACGTAAGGTACTTTTCTGCGTGTTCGTAATGGAGAGAATGGCAATGATTCCTGCACTGGTCGCAGATTCTAAGTGGAAAAATTGTGCAATAATAATGGCTAATGTTGCACAAATTGCTGTTTTGATTGTTCTTTGCCCTATTTTGATATGGCTGTAGTTCACATTTTGTCTCCTTGTGATAGTATATAAGCAGTGAAAGACATTTCTCAAAGACATAATGTGTTTTGAGAGCTTTCTTAACTAGAGTAATTATACCAAAAAATAGGATAGAAACAGAGGCAACACTTTCAAAATTTTAGCTAAGAAGAGTTTCTTTTGTGTTTCAGAGCAAATGAGACGAGTGGAATGAAAAAACTGTGTATAATAGAATAAAGGAGAAAAAACAGATGAAAAAGTATATTATTGTAGGGATGTTTTCGTTCTTACTCGGAGCAATAGTAGCCTTAGGGATATCTAATATTACTCAATCACCTGCTACACCGATGGCAAAGGAAAGTTCTAGTTCCTCGACGTCCAAAACGGAGAGGAGCTCTTCAAGTAGTTCCTCTGAAGTTAAAACAACTCCATCTTCCACTTCAACAAGTAGTAGTGAACAGTCTATCTCTTCTCTCTATCATCTTGTCCCACCTCAAAGCGCCTATAAGAATTTAATTGTAGCTAAGACAGCGGAAGCAGAAGCTTATATCCAAACCAATGGTTACAATCTTATCAGTAAAACGAATAAGGACTTGAATGAAAAGACACTCATCAGCGAAGCATCTACAGAACTGCCGAATCCGGTTGATACCTCCGGGAAAGAAAGTTATCTTTACTTTTGGGCAAATGATGCGCAAGCAAACGAGCTAGGTGCTGTTCGAATGGATAATAAAGTTGTTTTCTTTAAAGCTACAGATGAATACTTAAGTCGTTTGAATTAAAAAAGACAGGATGTAAATCCTGTCTTTTTTGGTGGAAAAGTATTAACTCACATAGCCATCCATACAGGCTCTAAGCAGTTACCGTCTGGATCTTGAACTTCAAGACCATACATGACGTCCTCAGGGATGCCATTTTCTAAATGAAGGGATTGTCCGCCATTTTGACTGGCAAGTTTGCCGAATGCTTTGACAGCATCCGCACTTGGAAGAGTAAAGGCAGCAAGGGCACCACTCACTTTGTGTGTATCAGCGATTGTTTTATCACCAATGAATGTTTGGTAGCGCTCATGCGAAAGTAACATGATATAAAAATTTTCATCCCAGACCATACAGCTTACTAAGTCGTCTGAAAAATCAGGATTCTTTTTGAACCCAAGCTTTTCATAAAAGTCTGTGGAAACCTGAATATCTGAGACCGGAAAGTTGACGAAAACCATTGTCGACATATGAAATCCTCCTTAAAATAAATTTTATGTCAGAACATTCTTAACTTTAAGCTAATTGTAGCATAAATCATATTTTTCATGGCTTGATTAGTTTAGAAAATGCTTTCAAAAAAGTAAGGTGAAAATCATGGGAGAAAACAGCGTTTGAGACGTTTATTTAAGAGATTTTCTGTTAAAATATAACTATGATTAAAAACTATGAATTGTCAGCTGAACATCGGCTAGTCTCTACGGCAGAGATGAGGAATTTTACATACGTACTTAATCCGACGCGCGAAGAAATTGGTAGTGTCTCGGAGTACTTTCAACTGCCCTTTGACTACCTTAGCGGCATTCTCGATGATTATGAAAACGCCCGTTTTGAAACGGATGATATCGATAATAATCTGATACTTTTACAATATCCAGCCTCATCAAGCTATGGCGAGGTAGGGACATTTCCTTATTCTTTGATTTGGACAAAAAATGAAGCGGTCATTTTAGCTTTAAATCATGACATTAAGGGAGAACATATATTCGGTAGAGAATATAGCTCTACACGCTATAAGCATGAAATTATTTATCAGGTTATGTATCAAATGACACATGACTTCCATGATTATCTACGGGAATTTCGTCTCCGTCGTCGTCGTCTTGAGGTAGGAATCAAGAACTCAACAAAAAATGATCAAATTGTTGATATGATTGGTATTCAAGCCAGCCTCATTTATTTTGAAGATGCTTTGAACAATAATCTCGAAGTATTGAAGAAATTTATTGATTATCTGCGTGAAGAAGATGAAGATGGTTTTGCTGATAAAATTTACGATATCTATATTGAAACGGATCAGGCCTACACGGAAACACGTATTCAGCTTAAACTGTTACAAAATCTACGTGATTTATTCTCAAATATTGTGTCCAACAACTTGAATATTGTCATGAAAATCATGACTTCAGCAACCTTTGTTTTGGGTATTCCAGGTGTTGTTGTCGGTTTTTATGGAATGAATGTCCCCATACCTGGCCAGGAAATTAGTTGGGTCATGTGGGCCATCTTAGGGTTAACGCTTATATTTTGTGGCATTGTCGTTTGGGCTTTACGCAAAAAGGACATGCTGTGATCGTTTAACAATTACAAGTTATCATAAAGGAACAGTTATTCATGTATAGATTACGTATTTTTGCACAAAATTTAGCAATCTTCCTGTCCGTAGTGATTGATATTGGAGCAATTTTAGCTTTTTATTTGCATCGATCACCTGTTTTGAGAGAGTATTTTCCTTCCTATAGTTTCATGCCGCATTATATTTTAGGCTTTGCTTTAGGGCTTTTGGGCCTTTTGGTCTCTCTCAATCTCTACCGACGGGTAAGGTCAGCTTGGATTATTACGATCGTCGTTCAATTTGTCATTCTGCGCTTGAACTTTATTTCTACTCAAAGGTTTTTTAGTATTGGTTCACTCCTTTCACTTATCATTCTGGTTGTTCTCGGACTTACTTATCGTGATTTTAGTCGAACAATGGACCGTAATTATGCAAAAAAGGCAGTGTTTCTCGGTTTCATCCCACTTGTTTTGGCTTTCTTTAACACCTTACTGAGTTTAAGTTTTTTGAAACGCGATTATTTAGGAAATCCAGATGTCTATTCTATCTTTAAGCAATCCTTGCATTTTCTTTTTACAATGGACATTCGGCAAGCGCATTTCAATTCTCATGTATATGGTTTTTATATGGTTGGCCTGATTATCATCACTTGGATTTGTGTGATGTTGGCACTCTATTATATCTTAAAACCGTTGGTATATTACCCGATATTGAGCGGGCGTGAAAAAGAAAAAGCAATCGCACTTGTTGAAAAATATGGTCAAAATCCGATGGCTTATATGACTATCGATGGTCAAAAATCTTATTTCTTCAGTGTTACTGTTGAGGGGATGTTGGCGTATACCGTCGTAAACAATGTACTCGTTGGTTGTGGGGATATCGTTTGTGACCCTAAAGATGCTGCTCGTTTTATGGGAGAACTGGTTCACTTTTCTCGTCGTAATGGATGGAAAATCTTGTTTATGGACATTACAGAAACGATGCGCACTGCTTATGAGTCTTATGGTTTTTCGATGATTAAGATTGGTGAAGATGCCTGTTTGCGTTTAGAAGACTTTAACCTTAAAGGAAAGAAAACAGCAAAGGTTCGTGCCAATATCAATCACGCGCGCCGCTTAGGAATTACTGTTGAAGAATACAAGCCAAACGCAAAACGAGATATAAAAATTGAAAATGAACTTCAAGAAATCTCAGACGAATGGTTTGGCTCCAAAGGCCCCGAGCTTGGCTTTATGTTAGGAGGATTGGCTTTAGAAAATCCTCTCGGTCGCCGTTATTTTTACAGCCGTGATGAAGCGGGAAACATGTTGGCTTTTGTAATTTTTGTTCCTTATGCTGAAGGCGAGGAAAGAGGTTATATGGCTGATGTTACGCGCCGCCGTGCGCAAGTACCTAATGGTTCTATGGAAGTGTGTCTTCTCCAAGCCTTTGAAACAATGCGCGAGGAGGGAGTGACTTGGGGGAATCTCGGTCTCTGCCCTTTGGCAAATATTCAAGATGACGAGGACAGTAGCAAAGTTACAACACAGCTCTTCCAGTTTATTTATGAAAATATGAATGGTGTCTATGGCTTCAAAGGGCTTTATCAAGCCAAGAAAAAATGGAATCCAAGTGATTGGCAAGCGCGTTATATCGCTTATGCGCCCAAACCTTTCAGTTTCAGCTATGCATACGCTATGTTGAAGGCTCAAAATCCTAAAGGGATAAACAAACTAATCCTTGAGAAACTCCGGACAAAGATTGAAAAATAAAAGCACCGCAGCTTTTGCGGTGCTTTTTCTTAATAAAAACCCTCTCAACGAGAGGGCGAAATATAACAATTATTTACGGACGACAAGGGTATCACATGGTGCATTTTTAATGATATAGTCAGCAACAGAACCGATAAAGATACGTTCAATGTAGCTCAAACCAGTTGCACCAAGAACGATAAGGTCAATGTTTTCTTCTTTTGGAAGTGTTTGTCCCAACATAACTTTTGGTGAGCCGAATTCGACACGAGTAGTTACTGTTTTTACACCAGCGTTTTTCGCTTCAGTTGCAAAGTCATTAATGAGGTTTTCAGCACCTTTATGTGTATCATCAGCTACGACAGAATCATAAGCAGAGATAGACTGAAATGCACGCAAGTCAATGACGTTAGCGATGACTAATTCGGCATCGTTACGAAGAGCAGTGGCAACAGCTTTATCAAAGGCTTTTGTTGATTCTACAGAACCGTCAAGACCAACGAGGATTTTTTTGTAATTATCGAGCATAGTGGGACTCCTTTTCTTTTTTTTACTATACTCTAATTTTACTCTAATTTGAAGCATTTGTAAAAGAAAAACTATTTTTGGAGTCTAGTTTTAGCGCAGGAGGCGCTTAATCAAACACGAGGTGTCAAGGCAAATGCATATACCAGTGTACTTTGCGATATTTTCACAGTCTTCTTACTGCAAAATCATGTTTTTGACGAATCAAGTGGCGGGGCAAAGTTGCTGTATGTTGAGAAGCACAACTATGTGCTGTCCTCATTGCGTCTAATTTGGTATAATTATAAAGATCTATTTTTAAATGGCCAAGTAAAGCAAAGCCTTATAAAAATAAATAGAAGTTGAAAGGTAAAAAAATGACTCGATATGCTGTGGTGGACTTAGAAGCCACCGATGCGCACAGCTCGCAGAATAAAATTATCCAAATAGGTATTGTGCTAGTCGAGGGTGGAGAAGTGGTAGACACTTATACGACAGATGTCAACCCACATGAGTCGCTTTTGCCGAGAATTGCTAACCTTACAGGCTTGTCTGACCGTCGCTTGTCAAAAGCACCAGACTTTTCAGAAGTTGCAGAAGAAGTGCGCCAAAAATTGGAAGGTACCATCTTTGTAGCTCACAATGCACGTTTTGATTACTCTTTATTAATGAAAAGTCTTTTTCCTTTAGGCTTGGATTTGGAGTTACCGCGCGTAGATACCGTTGAGTTGGCACGAGTTCTTTTTCCTAGCTTTGAAAAGTATGGAATGGAAGCTCTTAGTGAGCGACTAGACTTACGTCACGATCAGCCTCACGCTGCTTTATCAGATGCTTTAGCTACAGCAGAGTTACTGCTTAAGATGCAAGATAAGATTCGAGAGCTTCCACGTGCTGTTTTAGAGGAGATTATTCGCCATTCGGACAGCTTACTCTATGAGACGAAAGAATTCTTAAAAGAGCAACTGCCCTATACATCACTCAACGTTGAACATCTTTATGTAGTTCATAATATTGCTACCCGTAGAGAAAAAGTTAAAGAAAACAGACAGCCCCTTGCCAATTCTTTTGCTAAAAATATCTCTCGTTTGGGTCTTAAAGTCCGGAAAAATCAAGAAAAGATTGCCGAAAAAATAAAAGAAGAACTTACACAAAGTCGCCCTTCTTTCATTGAAGCCCCCACTGGCATCGGGAAGACATATGCTTATCTTTTACCTTTGCTTGCAGAAGGACGGGAAATTGTTGTATCAACCCCGACAAAAGTTCTACAAAATCAGATGATTCATGGTGTGGCACCGATTCTTAAAGAAAAATTTGGAGTGAATTTCTCTAAGCTTTTAGGAACGAAGAATTATATTTCTTTAGAAAAATTTTCACGGCTTTTGTTGGCAAATACTGAAGGAAAAAATTTCGAAATTTTCAAGATGAAAATCTTGGTTTGGTTGACGGAGACACTTACAGGGGAGCTAGACGAGCTCTCCAAAGTGATGACCAATGAGGAGTACTTTGCTCAGATTGCGCATGATGGCTATGTTAACAATAAACAACTGCATTATGAACAGGACTTCTGGCTGAAAGCACAACGCCGAGCTGAAATTTCGCAAGTCAAAGTTGTCAATCATGCTTACCTAATTGAACGTCTTGCAGATTATCCTGAGACTTTCTTGCAGAATCGGGTATTAGTTGTGGATGAAGCACAGCAACTTTTCACTACACTGGAAAGAGCCAATCAGAAATCAGTCAAAATTTCGGAGCAATTGGAAACCGTCGATATAGAAAATTCACATTTAAATAAACGCCTTGTGGAAAGTTTGACATTTCAGCTCAAAAATAAAAATCTGGACAGTGAGAAAATCGCTCTTGATGCGAGAGAGCTTGGTTTAAAAGAACTGGCTGAAATTTTTGAACATCCAGAGCAGAACTTTATTTGGCGCGAGGGAGATATGGTTCACGCTTCAAGTACGGATTTTTATAATTTTGAAAAACTGGTACCTTCAGGAACTAAAATATATATGCTGGGAGCAACCTTATCTCTGATAGAAGACAAACCTATTTTCCCAGAACTTTTGGGATTTAAGGACTATCGTTTCTTCAAATTTGACAGCCATCCCGCCGATAACCAAGAAATATTTATCGTGTCTGATGGGCCGCATATCAAAAATACAGGTGTTATGGCTTACGCGCATTATGTTGCGGATAGAGTTTCCGAGGTTGCTGAGCTGGGTGCTCAAGTTGTCGTTCTCTTTACAGCAAAAGTGTCCTTAACTTTTGTAGCAGAACAACTGTCCGCTGAAGGTTGGGGTGTATTGGCTCAAGATATTAATGGGACTGCTGCACAAATCAAGAAAAAATTTGATAAAGGAGAAGGGCAGATTCTTCTGGGCTTATCTTCCTTCTGGGAGGGTGTGGATTTTGAGAAGCAAGATCATCTTGTTTTGATGATTCCTCGTCTGCCCTTTGCTACGCCAGATGATATTTTAACGAAAAAGTATGCAAAACGTTTTAATAATCCTTTTTACGATTTTAATGTCCCTATGGCAACTTTGAAGTTGCAGCAAGCACTTGGACGTGTCAATCGGCGCCATAATCAGTATTCCAAAGTTGTGATTCTTGACAATCGATTAGCAGGAAAATCTTATGCGAAAAGAATGCGTAAAAATCTTGCGCAAACTGCGCCGCTTAAAACACTTGAAAATAGTGAATTAGTAGAAAAAATTATTGAATTCTTGATGTGAAGTGATACCCGATACAGATAAGTCCAAGAAGAAGTTAAGAAAAGACACCGAATTTCTTCAATGACAAGATTACGGAAAATTATGGATTTAACTTTTTCTGGTAGAAGACCTTTGTAGAGAAGCAATTTCGTTGCTTTTTTGCTATAATTAAATAGATTATCTAAAGGACAGAAAGGTAGGCTATGAGAAGAAGACGAATGACTCTGCATACACAGATTATTATCGGTATTTTAACGGTAATTCTGGCAGGTTTTATTGCGATAAGCCTCTTTATCTGGAGAGCAATCAGCCCTTATAATACAGCAAGAAGCGCTGCAATTGCTATAGCAAAGGATAAAACTGAGCTGAAAACTCCAACAGCTTTTGACATTGCAACTACAGATAGCACAGATTATTCTTTACTTGGCAAAACTGAAAAAGGCAAAGAGATAGGTGTTTTAATCCCTGAAAAAGGGGGGAATTTAACAGTTATTGACATGGCAACAGGTGTTAAGCCCGAAACGCTTCAGGCGGATAATACGACATCTATTGTCTTGGCCCTTTATAAAAATCAGCCAGTATGGCAGGTAAATAGTCGTGAAGGTTTTAAACTTTATGATTTCAAAACGGGTAAGGAGCTGTTGTAATTTATGAAAAAACTATCTGATTTTGTTTTAAATATTGAAGAGTCTGTGACACTAGCTGCCGCGAAGCGTGCTAAAGATCTCGCAAGCCAAGGAAAAAACATTATTGATTTAACTTTAGGGCAGCCAGATTTTTCTACCCCAGAATTAATCGGTGAAGCAGCTATTGATTCTATTCATTCAGGCAAGGCAAGTTTCTATACCCAAGCTTCTGGCTTACCTGAGTTGAAAAGTGCTGTGCGTAATTATTGGGATAAATATTATGGTTACGCCATTGAAGATAAGGAAATTTTAGTTACCACGGGTGCTAAATTTGCGCTTTATGCCTTCTTCCAAAGTGTTTTAGATAAAGGAGATGAAGTCATCATCCCAGCCCCGTATTGGGTGAGCTATGTGGATCAAGTCAAAATGTCAGGAGGTCAACCTGTTGTCGTTTCGACTTTTCAAGAAAATGACTTTAAAATCACAGTTGAACAACTTGAGGCAGTAAAAACCGAAAAGACGAAGGTGCTTTTATTAAATAGTCCATCCAATCCAACAGGAATGATTTATTCAAAAGAAGAATTACTGGCCTTGGGAAATTGGGCTGTTGCTAATGATTTGTTAATCTTAGCAGACGATATTTATCACCGATTGGTTTATAATAAAAGCGAGTTTACAGCTATTTCATCCTTATCAGAGGAGATTCGTCAACGCACGATTGTCATTAATGGTGTATCGAAAACCTTTGCGATGACCGGTTGGCGCATTGGACTTGCAGTTGGTGATAGCGAAATTATTGCAGCAATGACGAAGATTGCAGGTCAAACGACCTCAAACCCAAGTACAGTTGCTCAATATGCAGCCATTGAAGCTTTTAATTCTGATGAAGCGGCAGTCGAAAAAATGCGTACAGCATTTGAATCAAGGCTAAACTTGATACATCCTATGATCAATCAAATACCTGGCTTTGAGGCTATTAAGCCTAATGGTGCATTCTATCTCTTTCCTAAAGTTGAGAAAGCAATGGCACTGAAAGGGTATGACAATGTTACGGATTTTGCGACAGCGATTCTTGAAGAAACTGGAGTGGCTCTGGTGACGGGGGAAGGATTTGGGTCACCCGTACATGTGAGGTTGAGTTATGCCACTGACCTTGAGAGTTTGACAGAAGCAGTAAAACGTCTTCAGATTTGGATGGAAGAGTCGCATGATAGATAAAAAAGAAGCAAAATCAGCTTATAAGCTCCAAGAAAAGCTTGGTGCTGTTGTAGCTTATAAAAATATTTCAAAAAACAAGTTTTATCTTGATATAGCACCAGATTTACCTGGTTTGAAAAATCGCTTTGAATTTTCACGAAAAACAGGTATTGGTGTTCCCCTAGCCATTGAAAAAGATTGGAAGTCTGATGACTTTGAGCTCATGGTGTTGGAAGAGCTTAAAAAAGATGAATTACAGACACCAAAAGCTTTTAAAGAAGATTTGAAAACTTTGAAAGAAATCTGGTTAGAGAAATTTATAGACAAAGATTTATATTAATAAAAGAGAAGGAATTATTTATGAAAGACTTAGTATCAATCATCGATGTGAAAGACCACGTCGGAGAAGAAATTAAAATTGGCGCTTGGGTTGCAGACAAATCAGGAAAAGGAAAATTGCAATTTCTCCAACTCCGTGATGGTACAGCTTATTTCCAAGCTGTCGTTTTCAAACCAAACATGATTGAAAAATTTGGTGAAGAAGCAGGACTAGAAAAATTCACTGAAATCAAACACTTGGCTCAAGAAACATCAGTAATCGTAACAGGGATTGTAAAAGAAGATTCACGTTCAAAATTTGGTTACGAGCTTGATGTCACAGACCTTGAAGTCGTTGGTGGATCTGTGGATTATCCTATCACACCAAAAGAGCATGGTACAGATTTCTTGATGGATAACCGTCACTTGTGGCTACGTAGCCGCAAGCAACATGCTATCATGCTTGTACGTAACGAAATTATTCGTGCAACATATGAGTTTTACAATGCCAATGGCTTTGTTAAAATTGATAGTCCAATCTTGACAGGTTCAGCGCCTGAAGGAACAACAGAACTCTTTGAGACAGATTACTTTGGACAGCCTGCTTACTTGTCACAAACTGGTCAGCTCTATGCAGAAGCGGGTGCGATGGCATTTGGCAAAGTCTTTACCTTTGGTCCAACTTTCCGTGCTGAAAAATCAAAAACGCGCCGTCATTTGACAGAATTCTGGATGATTGAGCCAGAAATGGCCTTCACAACTCATGAAGAATCTTTGGATATTCAAGAAGCTTATGTCAAACATTTGATCAAATCAGTCTTGGAAAATCAACGTTATGCTTTAGAAAGTTTGGAACGTGACATTGATTTATTGGAAAAATATGTCAATGAACCATTCAAACGTGTCACTTACGATGATGCGATTGAACTTCTTCAAAAAGAAGAAGCAAATAATGATTATGATCATATCGAGTGGGGTGATGACTTTGGTTCACCACATGAAACATTTGTTTCTAACTACTATGGTGTGCCAACATTTATCGTCAACTACCCTAAAGCGATTAAAGCTTTCTACATGAAACCACATCCAACACGTGAAGATGTTGTGATTTGTGCCGATCTTATCGCGCCAGAAGGATATGGTGAAATCATTGGTGGTTCAGAACGTGCGACAGATTATGATTACTTGGTTGAAAAAGTAAAAGAATTCGGGCTTTCAGAAGAAGAGTACAGCTGGTACCTTGACTTACGTAAATTCGGTTCTGTGCCACATTCTGGTTTTGGACTTGGCTTGGAACGTGCGGTAACCTTTATTACAGGTAACCAACATATCCGTGAAGCTATTCCATTCCCACGTATGCTTGGACGTATTCGCCCTTAAAGCTTAAATAAAAGTTCTCAAGTTACTTGAGGGCTTTTTTGTATAAAACCAAGGGGTGAAACATCCTTTTTCAGTGGAGTTTTTGATATAATAAGAGGGAGAATTAAAGGAGGAACCTTATCTATGGAACTTAAGGATTATCAAAAGGAAATAATAAAATTTGATGTCAATGGTCCTCTAGCGGATATTGAGCAGGTAAATTTTGCTTTTTTAGATAAGGTACTCGGTTTAGCGGGGGAATCAGGAGAAGTTGCGGATAAGATAAAAAAAATCATCCGTGATCAGGATGGCATTATTAAAGATGATGATAAAAATGCTTTGGGAAAAGAATTAGGCGATGTCTTATGGCATGTGGCAACCTGTGCGCGCTATCTGGGGCTTGATTTGGAACAAGTCGCTCAAGCCAACTTAAATAAACTGGAAAGTCGTCAGCTGAGAGGAAAAATAGCGGGCAGCGGGGACGAGCGATGAGAGTACTTATTCACGCAGGACGGCCAGCAAGCATACCTGAAGAAAGCTATGATTATTATGTCGGTATTGATCGTGGAGCTTTATTTTTACTTGAAGACCATCAAAATATAGACTTAGCGGTTGGTGATTTTGACTCTGTAAGTATGGAAGAATTCGGCAAAATATCAGAAGCTGCTCATGAACTTTTTAAACTTCCGGCAGAGAAGGATCAGACGGATTTAGAAGCTGGTTTAGATCAGGTGCTTTCGCGTTTTCCAGATGCAGAAATCATGATTATTGGTGCCCTTGGTGGAAGGCTTGACCATCATTTGACCAATGTGTACCTGCCTCTGAATTTTGACTGTCCTGAAAGGATTTCTTTGAAGGACAAGCAAAATTTTGTAAAATATCTGACTCAAGGGCAGCACACCATTCGAAAGATTGAAGGCTATCCATATTTGGGCATTGTTCAGGTCGGCACAAAAAGAAGTTTAGAGATTAAAAACGCAAAATATCCACTTAAAGCTGAGGATAACTTTGCGGACATCTACGCAAGTAATGCTTTTATCAGTGAGACGATGGATTTAAAAATTGCTCAAGGCAAACTTATCGTCATTTATTCAAAAGACAGTTAGAGAGACTATATGATTATTGGAATAATTGGTGCAACATCAAATATCGCAGGTAAGGCCTATCTGCCCGTTTATGCAAAAATGCAAGCCGAGCATCGTTTTATTTTGCATTCGCGAACATGGGAAAAAGCTGAAGAGATTCGAAAAAAATACAAGTTTGAATATGCGACAACGGATTTAGGCGCGTTGGAAACTTGTGATATGGTCGTCATCCATGCAGCCACGGCTCAACATTTTGAGCTTGCAAAACGCTATTTGAGTGCAGGCACACATGTCATGATGGATAAGCCGATTTCCGAAAACTTTGATGAGGTCCAAGAACTTCATCGCTTGGCTGAGGAGAATAATGTCCTCTTTGTTATCGGTTTTAATCGTCGTTTTGCCCCAATGACAGACAAACTTAAAGAGGTCAATCAAAAAAACTTTATCAAGGTAAGTAAAAATTTAGCAAATAATGCCGACGAAGTACAATTTAGTTTGTATGATATTTTTATCCATCCTTTGGATACGTTGATTTACTTGCTTGATGACGAGATTGAACGTTACAGTTATCAATTAGCGATGACGCCGGACAAAAAACTTTCACGTGTGATAGTCACACTGAGAACGCAATCTTGTATGGGTATTGCCAGCATGAACTTGACTTCAGGCGCTTTTTCTGAGGAATTTACGGTCGAAGCAAGCAGTGGAACCTATCGTCTATCAGAACTTACGGAGTTAGAAATCCTTACTGGATTAGACAAGCAAAAAATCGGAATTAATGGTTGGCAAAGTGCCACATATAATCGTGGTTTTGAAAGTTTGGTTTTTGACATGGTTGAAGCAGTAACTCATTTTGATGGTCATAATAGAGATGAACTTATGAAACAGATGAAACAAACAAATGTTCTAGATTCGCATGAGATCATCCATGAAATTTTGGACAAAATGTAACTTATAAGGAGTAAGTAAATGAAAGATATGCTAATTTTAACTACAAATGATGCACCTGGCTATCGTGTTGTTGAGGTCTATGGTGAAGTTTTTGGTTTAACCACTCGTTCACGTAACGTCTTCTCAAGTACTGGACAACAATTAAAAACGATTGTCGGAGGAGAAATTGCCGGCTATACGAAACTCCAGCATGAAACGCGTGAGAGTGCTATTGAACGTCTTGCAGAAGAAGCACGAGATAAAGGTGCTAATGCAATTCTCGCTATGCGTTTTGACTCATCGACATTTGGTAATGTTGACTCAGTTGCTGCTTACGGTACAGCTGTTAAACTAGAAAAATTATAAAAAGCAAACTGGAGTTTGCTTTTTATAATTAAACTGAAAAAAGAGATGTTTATCCCTTTTCTTTAGCTAGAAGTTCTTTTTCAAAAGTTTCTTTGATTGCTCTTTCTTTAATTAATTTTAATTTTTGTGAACGATTGAGTTTATGCTTAAACCACCATTCGCATTTTAAGGCGTGTTTCTTATCTGAAAATTCAACGGAAGTCAGAAGTTGAAGGGGACGACGTGCTTTAGTATATTTAGCACCTTTACCAGAGTTATGGGTTTCCAATCGTTTCGTAACATCGTCTGTATAGCCACAATAAAGCGTATCATCAGCACAACGCAAAACATAGACAAAATAAGATTTCATGATAAGGCTATTGTACCTTAAAATGTAGTATAATTGAAGTATCTTTATCGAAAATAAGAAATTCAGTCTCAGTAAATATGGGATAGAAGTGAGAAGGGAAGAATAAATGCCCCAAGATAAAATTGTTATACATGGTGCTCGAGAGCACAATTTAAAAAATATAGATGTTACCATTCCACGTGATAAGTTGGTCGTTGTTACAGGTGTTTCGGGTTCAGGGAAATCTTCTCTGGCTTTTGAGACTTTATATGCTGAAGGACAACGACGTTATGTCGAATCATTATCTGCTTATGCCCGTCAGTTTTTAGGTAATATGGATAAACCAGATGTGGACAGTATTGACGGCTTGTCGCCAGCTATCTCTATTGACCAGAAAACAACTAGCAAAAATCCACGCTCTACTGTTGGAACAGTAACGGAGATTAACGATTATCTCCGTTTACTTTTTGCGCGTGTCGGAAAACCTTTCTGTATCAATGGACACGGAGAAATTTCAGCACAATCGGTTGAAGAAATTGTGGACCAAATCCTCGAATTGCCTGAAAAAACACGCCTACAGATTTTAGCACCAATTGTGCGTGGTAAAAAAGGACAGCACGTTAAAGTTTTTGAGCGTGTGCAAAAAGAGGGCTATGTGCGTGTCCGCGCTGATGGTGAAGTTTACGATGTAACAGAAGCACCAGAGCTTGATAAAAATAAAAAGCACAATATCGAAGTCGTTATTGACCGTATCGTTGTAAAAGAAGGTATTCGTTCACGTTTGTTCGACTCTGTTGAAGCAGCACTTCGTATTGCTGAAGGCTATGTTATTGTGGACAAGATGGATGGGGAGGAACTCCTTTTCAGTGAGTTTTATGCCTGTCCTGTCTGTGGTTTTACAGTTCCCGAGTTAGAACCACGTCTCTTTTCATTTAATGCGCCTTTTGGCTCTTGTCCAGATTGTGATGGTCTAGGGATGAAAAATGAAGTCGATCCTGACTTGGTTATTCCTGACGACAGTAAGACCTTACGTGAAGGTGCTGTCGCTGCCTGGAATCCTATCTCTTCAAATTACTATCCAACCATGTTGGAATGTGCTAGCCGTGATTTTGGAATTGATATGGATACACCGTGGGCTGACTTGCCGGAAGAACACAAAGATATTATTCTTAATGGTTCTGGTGAGCGTAAATTTCATTTTTACTATGTCGGTGATTTTGGAAATGTGTCTGATAAAGATATGGTTTTCCCTGGTATAATCAATAACATCAACCGTCGATTCCGCGAAACCTCAAGTGATTACACACGTGAATACCTTCGTGGTTACATGACAGAGTTAACATGTACGACTTGTCATGGCTATCGTTTGAACGATCAAGCCCTTTCGGTTAAGGTTGATGGGAAACATATCGGAGAACTTTCTAACTTAGCTATCGGTGACGAGTTAGAGTTTTTAGCTACTCTTACTTTATCTACAAACGATGAAATGATTGCGCAACCTATTGTAAAGGAAATCAAAGATCGCTTATCTTTCTTAAAAAATGTGGGTCTAGATTATCTGACACTTTCACGGGCTTCAGGTACTTTATCAGGTGGAGAATCGCAACGTATTCGTTTAGCAACCCAGATTGGTTCTAACCTTTCAGGTGTCCTTTATATCCTTGATGAGCCATCAATTGGTCTACATCAAAGAGACAATGACCGCTTGATTGAATCCCTCCAAAAAATGCGTGATTTAGGAAATACACTTATCGTGGTTGAGCACGATGAAGATACGATGAAAGCAGCAGATTGGCTGATTGATGTCGGACCAGGCGCTGGAGATTTAGGTGGTGAAATCATTGCTGCTGGTACGCCGAAACAAGTAGCGAAAAATAAAAAATCTTTGACAGGACAATATTTATCAGGAAAACGTTCCATCCCTGTACCTGCCAAACGCCGTAAAATCGATAAAAAACGTATGGTGAAGGTCACTGGGGCTTCAGAAAACAATTTACAAAATATCGATGCCCAATTTCCTTTAGGGATTATGACAGCTGTAACTGGTGTTTCAGGGTCGGGTAAATCAACCTTGGTTAATTCGATTCTGAAGAAAACCTTGGCGCAAAAACTTAATCATAATTCAGAAAAACCAGGTAAACATAAAAAAGTTACTGGTTATGAAGAAATTGAACGTTTGATTGATATTGACCAATCGCCGATTGGACGTACACCACGGTCAAATCCAGCAACCTATACCTCTGTATTTGATGATATCCGTGGACTCTTTGCCGAAACCAATGAAGCCAAAATACGTGGTTACAAAAAAGGACGTTTTTCATTTAATGTGAAAGGCGGACGTTGTGAAGCTTGTTCGGGTGACGGGATTATCAAGATTGAAATGCATTTTCTTCCAGATGTGTATGTCCCATGTGAAATCTGTCATGGCAAACGCTATAACTCAGAGACTTTGGAAGTACATTACAAAGGAAAAAATATTTCGGAAATTCTTGATATGCGCGTGTCGGATGCTTTAGAATTCTTCCGTCATATTCCCAAAATCGAGAGAAAATTGCAAACCATCGTTGATGTCGGCTTAGGCTATGTTACTTTGGGACAACCAGCTACAACCTTATCTGGTGGTGAAGCCCAAAGGATGAAGCTTGCTTCCGAATTGCAAAAACGCAGTACAGGCAAGAGCTTTTATATCTTGGATGAGCCCACAACAGGCTTGCACAGCGAAGATATCGCCACATTGATTAAAGTTTTGGATCGGCTTGTGGATCAAGGCAATACCATCGTGGTTATTGAACATAATCTTGATGTGATCAAGACTGCTGACTATATTATCGATCTCGGACCAGAAGGCGGTGCTGGCGGCGGAACAATCCTAGCTACAGGCACACCTGAAGAAGTTGCTGAGGTTGAGCAATCTTACACCGGACAATATTTAAAACAAAAATTATAATTGTCTGATTAAAAAAAGAGTAAAGTCTGATCTTTGCTCTTTTTTGCATGGAAAAAACACATTTAGAAGAAAGCGCTTTACTATAAATGTTAAAAATACTATAATGTAGGCATGTTGCTTTTATCAAGAAGCAAGAATTAGAGGAGAAAACAGATCATGGATGAAAAGTACTATAAGCTGCTAAAAGAACAGTTTGTATCCAAAGAAGCAGTCTTAACCGAAATCATAAACCTCAGCGCAATTTGTGAACTTCCTAAAGGTACAGAACATTTTGTGAGTGACATACATGGGGAATACGATGCTTTTAATCATGTCTTGCGTAATGGCTCAGGTTCGATTAAAGAAAAGCTCCGCGAATGCTTTCCTGACCTAGATTCTACCGAGATTTCAGAGCTTGCAACTTTAATTTATTACCCAGAAGAAAAGCTGGTTTCCAAAGAAAGTCAGCTTTCGCAAGATGCATTTGCATATTATTGCCGTGAGAACCTGATTTCCTTATTGAAACTCGCCCGTTTTGCAGGGAAAAAATATACACGGTCGAAAGTACGTAAAGCTTTTCCAGAAAAATTCCGCTATATTCTGGAGGAATTAAAACATGAGGTTGAGTCGAGTTCAGAAAAACGTGCTTATTTTGACTCCATTATTGAAAAGCTTCAACATCTGGGTGAACTTCCGAACTTAATTATTGCACTTGCGGATAGTGTGAGACGTTTGACCGTTGACCATTTACATGTGGTGGGCGATATTTATGATCGTGGCCCTTTTCCGGATAAAATTATCGATCGACTGATCAGTATGCCTTCGGTTGATGTTCAATGGGGCAACCATGATATTATCTGGATGGCAGCCATCGCAGGTTCACCGCTTGCGATGATGAATGTTATTCGGATTAGCTCGCGTTATGGGAACCTGGATATTCTTGAAGATTCATATGGGATTAACTTACGTCCGCTGATTGAATACGCGGAGCGGTATTATGAGCCCAGTCCAGCCTTTGCCCCTCGTTTGACGGAAGGAGAATATCTGTCACAGGAGGAGTGTGACTTGCTCAATAAACTCCAACAAGCTACGGCTATCTTACAGTTCAAGTTAGAAAGTCAATTAATTGCACGACGCCCAGATTTTCATCTGGAAGAGCGGGATGTCTTGCATTTTATTAATTATGATGAAGAGCGTATCACGCTCAAAGGCAAACAGTATGATTTACAGGAATTTCAGGCACCCACGGTTGATCCAGTTCAACCGGAGCAGTTAACAGACGAGGAAGAAATCTTACTGAAAAAACTGCTGAAAAATTTTCAGGCTTCCCAAAAACTCAAAAAACATATTGATTTTCTTTTAGAAAAAGGTTCAATGTATCTTTCCTACAATGGCAATTTATTGATTCATGGTTGCCTGCCTCTTCATGAAAACGGCGACTTCAAGTGTTTTAGACTTGAAGGAGAAGCTTATTCTGGGCGCGAATTGCTCGATCTTTTTGAAGATCATGTGAGAAAGAGTTTGGCGCATCCTGATGTGAAAGAAGATTTATCTACAGACTTACTCTGGTATCTGTGGGTGGGAGAATCTTCTTCACTTTTTGGTAAAGAAGCGATGACCACTTTTGAGCGTTATTATATCTCGGATAAAGCAACACATGTGGAAAAGAAAAATCCATACTATCGTCTAAGAGAAGAGCCAGAGACGATTAGTCGTATCTTGAAAAATTTTGGGATGGATGAAAAAGGGCATGTCATCAATGGACATACACCGGTTAAAGAAAAGAAAGGTGAAGAACCAATCAAAGCTGGTGGTAAACTGATTGTAATTGATGGCGGTTTTTCTAAGCCTTACCAAAAAGAAACTGGAATTGCGGGATACACTTTGCTTTATAACAGCTATGGTATGCAGTTGGCAGCTCACGAGCCTTTTAAAACGATAAAAGCAGCTGTCGAAGACGGCAGCGATATTGTAAGTGTCAAGCGATTGGTTGATCGAGTAGAGGAAAGAACCTGTGTTAAAGATACCAATATCGGTCAGGAGCTTTTGAAGACAATTGATGATTTAGAGTATCTTTTTGAAAATTATGAAAAATATTGACTTGCAATGCTCGAAAATACAAATTTTGAAGTTAAAGGAGTGACAATTGAAAACCTTAAGTGAAGCAGAGTCGTATTGTTGGAATCATATTCAAGATAATTTAAATCGGATTCCTAATCTATCTATCTCGATATTGGCAACAGAATCACATGTCAGTGTTTCCACAGTTAATAGAACCTTGAAAAAAATGGGCTACGATGGTTATTCTGACTTTAAACAAACTATTCGTAATACCAAAAACGAGCGTCGCAAAAATGGCTTTTCAAAAGAGGTTAATCAGGCGATCCGTAAAAATGAAATAGAAATTACACGGACGATTAATCAACTTTCAGCGGATGATATTGAAGCTGCTATTAAGTTGATTGATCATCATAGCAAAATTATGATTTTTTGTGCAGGGCTGAGTGCTAATGTTGCACGGGAAATGATGGATAAGCTGCAACTTTTTGGAAAACTTTGTGTTATTCACGATGATTTTGATTATATGCAGTATTTTGCAAGTAAAGCCAACCGTGATTATCTCATCGTTGCCTTTTCTTTGAGTGGCGAAACACCTGAGATTGTACAAGCACTTCATAAAGCGAAGAATCGGGGAGCAAAGATTATTGCACTTGTGGGAGCAATGCCGAGTGCCATTGGAAGTCAAGCTGATGTTTACATCCATGCTTACAAATCAACTCAAAAAACGATTAATTTTGGTTTAGACGTGGGGAGTCGCCTATGTTTACAAGTTGTGAATCGTATCTTGTTGGATGCTTTTGCCCTTTACAAAAATTTAGCACCTATTCGTGAAGATTAAATAAGACAAGCAGAGAAGATAAAATCTCTGTTTTTTTTGGGAAAATTTTCCACTTATATAAGGGACTTTTTGGAAAATTTTCCCCTTATTTCTGATTTATACTAAGAAAAAAGATAAATGGAGGTAAGGCATGACTTACTATATTAAAGCAGATAAATTTTTTTATCCTTATCAAACGCTCAGTGGTGGCTATTTAGAAATTAAAGCGGGTAAATTTGGCAAACACATGCAAGAAGTTCCTGAAGATGCTGAGGTCAAAGATTATACAGGATACTGGATTGCGCCAGGATTGGTGGATACACATATACATGGTTTCGATGGCGCAGATGTGATGGACGGAGAGTCAGAGTTGCTTGATAAGATGAGTCAGAGTTTACTTAGAGGGGGTGTAACTTCTTGGATAGCTACACCATTAACAGGGAAACATGAGCGCCTTAGAGAAGTCTGCGAAGTAGTTGGAAATTATAAACCAGCAGTTACAGGGGCCAAAATACAAGGTCTTTTCTTTGAAGGACCATACTTTACTACTCAACATAAAGGTGCGCAAAATCCCGCTTATATGACAGATCCAAATGTGGAAGAATTTGAAAATTGGAACCAAGCAGCGCATGGTATGATTCGAAAAATAGCCGTTGCACCTGAAAGAGAAGGAAGTATCGAATTTATCCGAGCTTTGACAAATCGAGGAATCACGGTTGCTTTGGGACACTCTAACGCTACTTTAGCTCAAGCAACAGCAGCAGTAGAAGCAGGTGCTACTGTCTTTGTCCATACATTTAATGGCATGAGTCCCTTTAACCATCGGGAACCCGGAATGGTTGGTGCGGCACTGAGCCTTCCGAATACATATGCCGAGCTTATCTGTGACGGACATCATGTTCATCCGACAGCAGCTAAAATATTAATTCAAAGTAAGGGAGCATCGCACACGGTCCTGATTACCGATGCGATGCGTGCTGCAGGAATGCCCGATGGAGATTACATGTTGGGAGAATTTCCTGTACGTGTTGAAGGAGGCGCTGCTCATCTTAAAGAAGGAAATAGTTTGGCTGGTTCTATCCTCATGTTAAAGGATGCGGTTAAAAACATAGTAGATTGGGGAATTGCAACACCGGAGGAAGCTCTTATGATGGCGACCTTAACTGCTGCCAAGTCTGTTAATATTGATGACCGCTGTGGTCAAATTAAAGAAAACTATAATGCTGACTTTATCGTTTTAAAGTCCAATATGGAACTTTCAGAAGTCTACGTCAATGGTGAACAGGTCATGTCGTCTTAAAACGCGAAAGTATATAAAGACAAAACATAGTTGTAAGCGGTTAATTCAGAAAAATTTACCAAAAATATAGGACTTATTTGGAAAAATTTCCTATAATTCATAGCTTATAATAAAACTAAATTGAGAAGACAAGGAGAAATGATGAAAGCTTTAATTTCTGGGCATGCGCATTTTGCAGAAGGTATGAAGAGTGCGGTTGAATTAATTACCGGACCACAGGCAGACTTAATCACACTTACTTTTGATGAAGCAACAAACCTTGAAGAGTATCAAGAGGCTTTAAATAATTTTTGTAAAAATGGTGAAGAAGTAGCCATTTTTACGGATCTACTTGGAGGGACACCTTTTAATAAAGCAATGATAGCTAAAGGAGATAGTGAGAACGTGCATATTTTTACGGGTACGAATCTTCCGATGCTGATTGAGTTTGTTTCTCAAGGAATGATGGAAACAGAGGGTGATTTAATACTTGATTTGTCTGTTTCTACAGCTAAAGATGGTGTCACTCTTGACTTAGCGCTCGGCAAAAAAATGCTAGAAGTTGAAGAAAGCGATGGCATTTAAATGACGGCACAATTTATTATCAACAGTTCACTTGTCTTTATTGGTTTTATTCTTCTAGGCGGTGCTTTTTATAGCATTGTTAGTGGTCTGCAGTTTAGCAAGCGTAAGAAAGTTATCGCCGAGTTGCATCAGAATCTTGCCGTAGGAAGTGAGGTCATGTTTAGTGGCGGCTTGACAGGAGTTATTACTGATTTAGATGAAGAATTCTGTCGCATAAAGCTTGCGGATAAGTTGGTGATTAGAGTTTCACGTTATGCCATCACGCAGATATTGTAAAACGTTCATTTTCCTAGTTTCTAGGGTATTAAATAAAATTTGAATACGAACAAACAGGTTCCTATTCTCTATTAAGAAAGGTCATTATTATGCCAAATATTTTACTTACTCGTATTGATAATCGCTTGATTCACGGTCAAGTTGCCACACAGTGGAACAGCTTTGTCGGCTCCAACCTTTTGCTTGTTGCAAATGATGATGTGGCAAGCAATCTACAGCGTCAAGCACTGATGGATATGGCTGCACCGACTGGAGTTGCGACACGCTACTTTAGTCTCCAAAAAACGATTGACATTATTAGTAAAGCTGCTGATCGCCAATTGATTTTTATTATCTGTGAAAATCCTCAAGATGTGTTACATCTTGTTGAAGGTGGTGTACCCATTAAAAAAGTGAATATCGGTAATATGCACATGTCAGAAGGAAAACGTCAAGTTGCAACTGTTATTGCCGTGGATGACGATGATGTGGCAGCATTTAAGAAACTGAAAGAACTTGGTGTTGAGCTTGAGATACAGCGCGTGCCAACGACAGCAATAGAGCCATTGGATAAGCTCTTCAAATGATACTCGTGATACATTTCTAATTTTGGTAACAAGAGGATTTTGCAAGAAAATAGAGTATTTATTGTCAAGTGAATTTATTTTTCTCGTTTTGATATTATAGGCTCTCAATTTTTTGGTTAAAATCCAACAAAAAAATATAAGGAGAAAACTTATGGATGCTTCCATTTTTCAGATTATTTTGATCTTTGCAGTGACTTTTGTCGTTGCCATTGACCAATTTAGTTTACTTCAATCTTTGTACCAACCTATTGTCACCGGTTTGGTTATCGGCCTTATTCTCGGTGATGTTCAAACCGGTTTGATTGTTGGTGGTACTTATCAACTGATGACTATTGGTAATATGCCGGTTGGTGGGGCTCAACCACCAAATGCGGTTATCGGTGGTATTATGGCAACAGTCTTGGCTATCACTCTGGGTCTCCAGCCCGCAGCAGCCGTTGCCACTGCTATCCCATTCTCATTGCTAGGTCAATATGGTGTAACCTTGATCTTCACAGTTATGGCTCCGGTAATGGGTGTCGCGGATAAATATGCAGAAGAAGCAAACCCAGCCGGAATCGCGAAAATTAACTGGCTAGCGATGTGTGCACTCGGAACAATCTTTGGTATTGTCGTAACGCTCTTCTTTATTGGAGGGAAAGCCTTTGGAGATACAGTAGTAAATGCTATTCCTGCCTGGCTTATGAGTGGACTCGGTGCATCCGGAAATATGATGCGTTATGTCGGTTTTGCAATCTTGATTAAAGTTATGGTTTCAAAAGAACTTTGGGGATTCTACTTCCTGGGCTTCGTGCTTGCTGTTATTGTTACCGGTATTGAAGCGCTCAAAGGTCCAGCATTACTTTTACTCGCCGTAATTGGTTTTGCATTCGCCTACTGGGATTTCCAAATGAATACAAAACTCAAAGCAGCTGCGGCAGCAGCACCAGCTAGTGAAGGAGATTATGAAGATGGTATTTAATATTCCTGATAATTATTCTAACCAAACGCCAGCACCACAACTTGATAAAAAAACACTCAACAAAATGGTTTGGCGCTCCGTTTACCTCCAAGCATCTTTTAACTATGAACGGATGCAAGCCGGTGGATGGCTCTACTCGATCTTGCCCGGTTTGGAAAAAATCCACACGGACAAAAAAGACCTTTCAGCTTCAATGGCGCACAATTTAGAGTTTTTCAACACACACCCATTTTTGGTTAACTTTGTAATGGGGATCGTGCTTTCACTTGAGCAAAATAAAACAGATATTCAAACGATACGTGCCGTTCGTGTTGCAGCGATGGGACCACTTGGAGGGATTGGTGATGCACTCTTCTGGTTCACGCTTGTACCAATCACGGCAGGGATAACAGCTAATATGGCGATTGCTGGAAATATCGCAGCACCGTTCATCTTCCTCTTTATTTTCAATGCTGTACAGTTCGGCTTGCGTTACTTCCTGATGCATTGGTCTTACCGAAAAGGAACAGATGCTATCAGCATCATGACTGCTAATGCAAAAGAATTTACACGCGCAGCTTCTATCCTTGGTATTTTCGTAGTGGGGGCATTGACTTCAGCTATGGGAGCTACTTCAGTAAACATTGTCATTCCAAATGGTGAAGCTGAAATTAATATTCAATCCATCTTAGATGGTATCTTGCCATCAATGTTGCCGCTAGGATTAACTTTACTTTTGTTCTATCTCATGCAGAAGCACAAATGGACACCTATCCGTTGTATTCTTTTACTCCTCTGCCTTGGCATCCTTGGCTCAGGAATAGGTATCTGGCCTTCAATCTGGCCGTAAATATAAAAAAGTAAGTGTGGGATAAAGACACTTACTTTTTTATATTTCTTTTTTTCTTAAAGCATAAGAGTCAAGTAAAATTCGTGAAAGAATAGTCAGAGGAAGTCGTGAGCGTACTTCATAGTCTGGGAAAAAGGAGCCATCTGATTTAAAACCAACTAGAGCAACATCAGATAGGGAGGTCAGCGTGGATTCACCCGCTGTCGTAAGGAGAAGTGTTGCAATATTGTGTTGCTGACAATTTTGTGCAGCATTTACCAATTCTGGAGTTTCGCCATTTAAAGATATGAAAAGGACAGCGTCTTCGGGGGATAATTTTTTGCTCATGATTTTAATGATTTCAGGGTCTGTAAAGAGTTCACAGTATTTTTCTGTAAGCTGAAACTTGATCATCATCTCTTGGGCAACCATTTCTGAAAAACCACGGGCAAATAAAATGAGCCTTCTTGAAGCAGTGATAATTCGAATTGCTTCTTCAAGTTTCTGGATGTTAATCATTGAGATGGTGCGCATGACTTCTTGCTCATTTTTGGTAATGACGAGACGAATACCTTCATCTTCTTTATCAAACTGGGAAAAATCTTCATGCAACTTTCTTCGCTCTTTGAGTTTATACTTGAAGTCGGCATATCCAGAATACCCTTTTTTCTTTAGTGTACGCACAATTGTTGCTGTTGAAACAGCAGCTTCAACACTTAATTCGGCGATGGAATAGTTAGGGATTTCTATAATATTACGCTCTATATAATTCCATAAATATTGCTCAGAGTCGCTTAGTTTAGTACCCAAAGTAAACCTCCCGTTTTCTAAGATTTATTACTCTAAGTATAGCAAAATTAAAAATAGAAGTGTAACGTTTTTCAGAAATATCCAAAATTTGTAAGCGGGTACATAAATAATACGCTATGATAATACTATGATAAAAAGAAAGTGAGGTGTTCAATGATCTACACAGCTACACTAAATTTAGCCATTGATCTTTTTATTGAAACCAAGGAGATGTCTCCTAAAATAGTAAACCGTACAGACGAGTACGATGTTCAAGCCAATGGAAAAGGTGTCAATGTTTCTTTGATCTTGCAGAAACTCGGAGTGGCAAGTACAGCATTGGGATTTAAGGCTGGATTTACCGGAAATTTCATCGAAAACACGCTCCGAAATGAAGGTATCCACACAGACTTTATCGAAGTGGACGGTATAACCAGAATCAACGTTTTTACACATGTAAAAAAAGAAAATCTAGAGTATAAGCTGGTTAATAAAGGGCCAAAAGTTACACCTGAGCAAGTAGCAATGTTTTTAAAGCAAGTGCATCAACTCAAAGAGGGGGACTACCTATGTTTATCTGGCAGTTTTTCTGAAGGAGTTCCACCCATACTCTTAAAAGAGATTGCAGCGATCTGTCAAGAAAACAAGGTGAGGCTCATTATTGATACCAGCTATGCAGAAGTACTGGAGACTTTGTCTTACAAACCTTTCTTACTTAAACCCAATGATGAGGAACTGGCGCACTGGTTTAATGTGGAGCTAAAAACGCCAGAAGATGTGATCTATTACGGTAAAAAATTGGTAGAGCAAGGTGCGCAAAATGTTTTGATTTCCTTGGGGGAAAAAGGTGCTTTGTTTATCAATTCGGACCAAATCTTATCTTTAAATGCTCCACAAGGAGAAGTTGTCAACACAGCTTGTGCAGGCGATAGCTTGCTTGGAACTTTCTTAGCCGGAATAATCAAAAATGAAGCTATCGGAAAAAATTTGCAATTAGCAATTGCAGCTGGCTCTTCTACAGCTTTTCAAAAAGGCTTGACTGATTTTTCCGATGTTCCACAGCTGATAAAACAAATTACTGTTACTGAAATTATGAATAAACTATAAGGAGGATTTATGGGAAACTATAAAATAATCGCTGCGACAGGTTGTCCAACAGGGATAGCACACACGTTTATGGCACAGGAAGCTTTAGAAGCAGCGGCAAAAAAAGCAGGTGTATCAATCAAGGTGGAAACACATGGACAGATTGGTGTAGAAAATGAATTGACAAACGAGGACATTCGTCATGCAGAAGCTGTAATTATTGCAGCCGATAAAGATGTCCATGCTGAGCGTTTTGCCGGTAAACGGGTCATTGAAGTTTCTGTTTCAGCAGGGATTAAAGAGGCAGACCACTTGATTAAGGATGCCCTAGCTGGCAAAGGAAAAATCAAAGATGGCACAGCCACTTCGGAAAATACCTCAACAGCATCAGATGTATCTAAAATCGGGCACAGCATCTACAAAAACCTTATGAACGGTGTCTCGCATATGTTGCCTTTCGTTGTTGCTGGTGGTGTTTTGATTGCAATTTCTTTTGCAGTTTGGGGGATTCATTCTGCAGAACCAGATCATGCTGCATATAATGCCACAGCAGCGATGATCAAGGATATTGGCGGGCAAGCTATGGGAATGATGGTGCCAATATTGTCAGCTTTCATTGCTGAAAGCATTGCCAAACGTCCCGCGCTTGTCGCAGGTTTGATTGGTGGTATCGTAGCAAATGCAGGTGGCGCAGGTTTCTTAGGAGGAATTCTATCAGGCTTCTTAGCGGGTTACTTAATTCTTTTCCTTCAAAAACTCTTGCGTAAGATGCCCAAATCTCTTGATGGATTAAAAGCTGTCTTTATTTTACCGGTTCTAGGAGTGGCAATTGTCGGAATAGCTATGTATTTGCTGGCAGCTCCTATGGAAGCCATCAATCAAGCTATGATGAATTTCTTAGCTGGATTTGAAAACAGTAACCCGATTGTTTTAGGACTTATTGTTGGTTCAATGTGTGCCTTTGATATGGGAGGTCCGGTCAACAAAGCTGCCTATGTTACAGGTACAGCGCTATTAGCTCAAGGAAATTACTCCTTTATGGCAGGTGTGTCGGCTGCTTGTATTGCGCCGCCATTGATTACAAGTATTGCAACGTTTGTGTTTAGAAAATATTACAATACTGAAGAACGTAATGCAGGGCTTGTGAATCTCATCTTAGGTTCCACACATATCACTGAGGGCGCAATTCCTTTTGCAGCCAAAAATCCCTTGATTATTTTGCCTATTTTTATGGTGGGTTCTTCAATCGCTTCAATTTTAACTTATCTTTTCGGAGTAAAGGTTCCTGCGCCACATGGAGGATTTCTGGTTTTACCTGTTGTCACAGGTGCTTTCCAATGGGTTTTATCAATTTTGATTGGTTCGGCAGTAGGTGGAATTTTACTTGGCCTCTATCAAAAACGACGCTGGGAGAAGGAAAAACGTGAAAATAAAGAATTAGCCACTGAAGAAATTCTAGCTCCCTCTGCATTCCTTTCTGAAAATGACGTCTTTCTCCATCAAACATTCAATACACGAGATGAAATGTTCGACTTTTTAGCAGAAAAAACAATCCAACGAGGAATCGCTACAGACAAGGAAGAAATCAAGGAAAAGTTAGTGGCACGTGAACTCGAAGGAACTACAGGAATGATGGACGGCTTTGCCATACCACATGCTAAATCGTCAAATATTAATAAAGCCAGTTTGATTATTGTAAAAAATGAGAAAGGCATTGCTTGGGATAGCTTAGATGGTCAACCAATTACCTTTATCATTGGACTTTTTATACCCGAACATCAAAAAGGAACGGCACACCTACAATTGCTCTCTTCTGTTGCGAAAATGCTCATGATACCTGCGGTGATAGATCAGCTAAAAGCAGCGAACAGCCAAGCGGAGATTGTGTCAATCATTAATCAAAAACTAGTTGAAAATAGTGAGGAAGCTTCAGAAAGCCTTGTATATGCAGGAGTATAAGATGAGCTTTAATACGATTATCTTTGATATGGATGGTGTTTTAATCGATACGGAGTATCATTATGCCCAAGTATTTGATGCCTTTTTCGATAAAAAGGGCATTCCGATAGCACATCTAAATCGGCGTGAGCTTTTAGGTCGCCCTCTGAGAGACTTGTGGCCGTTCATTTTGGGAGAAGATTTTGATAAGAAAGATGCGGCAAGGTTACAAAAAGAGTTCTTCACCTATAAAAAGAGTAGCCATTTTCCCATCGAGGAAATGCTGTTTCCTGATGTGAAAGTTGTCCTGCAACGCTTTTCTGAAACAAAACTAAAGATTGGTTTAGCGACAAGTTCGTCACATGATGAAATTGCAGAAGTTCTTGATACACATAATCTTCGTAAATATTTTGAGGTTATTTCATCTGGCGAAGATTTTCCAGAGTCTAAGCCCCATCCTGCCGTTTATTTGTCTGCCATGAAGCAGTTGAATGCCAGAGCATCTGATGTGCTTGTCATTGAAGATTCACCCAATGGTATTGCAGCGGGAAAAGCAGCGGGAGCAACTGTTTGGGCGATTAGAGATCAACGATTTGATAGTGACCAGAGTCAGGCAGACAGACGTGTTGAGCATTTAACTGAAGTATTGGAACTTCTTGGCTTTTCATGATGTGACGAAATAATTCTATGGAGCATTGAAACATTCCCTTGAAATCAGGAAAAATTTCCGTTTTGGTAAAGTGCCATTTGGAAAATTTTCCTATGGTTATCACCTTATAATAGATACCATAAGCCTAAAGAAAAATAGAAATCGAGGGAATAATATGCTTCAATTACCAGAAGAACGACTCAAAGAACTAGGTGCGGCTATCACCGTTAAAGAAACTTTAGGGCAGCCAGACTTATGGCGCAAGGTTTTCGCAGAATACGCAGAAAGAAAAACAGAGATTGATGCTTTCTTAGCAACACTTATCGAAAAACATGGCTTTATCCGAGTTATTTTCACTGGGGCAGGTAGCTCGCAGTATGTGGGTGACACCGTACTTAAAAGTTTAATTGAGCTGGGAGATACGGAACATTTCCGTTTTGAATCAATCGGAACAACGGATATCGTAGCAGCCCCACAAGCTACGTTGGAGCAGAATACACCGACCTTGTTGGTTTCATTTGCACGTAGCGGAAACTCCCCTGAATCTGTTGCAGCAGTCAATATTGTAGAAGAGCTAGTCCAAGACAGTTATCAGTTGGTAATTACTTGCGCTAAAGAAGGCAAGCTCGCTCAGCAAGCCCTCACGATGGAAAATGCGTTGACTTGTATCTTGCCAGATGAGTCTAACGATAAAGGTTTTGCGATGACGGGATCATGCAGTTCAATGACGCTTTTATCAACGCTTATTTTTTCAACAGAAGAACTTTCGGATAAAGAAAAGCAGGTCAGCATTGCCGCGGATTTAGCTGCAGATGTTTTTCAGCGAGAAACGGAAATTGTAAGTTTTCTAAATGACGATACAGACCGTATGGTTTACGTGGGCTCAAGTACACTTTCAGGTTTTATACGTGAAGCTCAACTCAAGGTTTTGGAATTAACGGCAGGAAAAATAGCAACCATGTTTGACAGCTCGATGGGCTTCCGTCATGGACCTAAATCTTTCATTAATGAAAATACTGTCGTTTTCGTCTTTGCTGCCAATAACGCTTATACACGTCAATATGATTTGGATCTCCACAAAGAGGTTGCCGGTGATGCAATTGCTCAGCGAACAGTCGTCATCGGACAAAATCTTACTGAAGGTTTTACGTATAAGGAAGCGCCAGAGCTTAAAGAAGCCTATCTTGTCTTCCCAGCATTTGCATTTGCTCATGTCATTGCCTTGAATGCTTCAATTTTGGTGAAAAACACGCCTGATACACCTTCAGCATCAGGCACAGTGAACCGTGTCGTAAAAGGTGTGATTATCCATCCTCTGGAAAAATAGGAGAGCAGTAAACCATGAGTATTTTAACAGTCACACTCAATCCTGCTATCGATATTTCTTATCCATTGGAAGCCTTTCACTTAAATACGGTCAATCGTGTGGCACAGGTTGGTAAAACGGCTGGTGGTAAAGGACTTAATGTATCACGTGTGCTGAAAGAACTAGGTGCAGATGTCTTGGCGACAGGATTTGCTGACGATATCTTAGGTGCGGAGATTATCGAGAACTTAAAAAGTGAAGGTATTGATAGTCGATTTACTAAGATTTCTGGGAAGACACGCAACTGTATTGCGATTTTACACGAAGGACAACAGACCGAGATTTTAGAAAAAGGACCACGGATTTTAAGGGAAGAAGCAGAAGAGTTTATTGACAATTTTAAAGTAATGTTAGCTGAAGTTGAAGCAATTGCCATTTCAGGTTCTCTGCCTGATGGCTTACAGGAAACTTTCTATTCTGAGCTTATCGCAATTGCCAACAAGCAGGAGAAAATAGTTGTTTTGGATTGTTCGGGGCGCTCACTTGAAGCAGTGCTTAAAAACCCACATAAGCCAAGTGTAATCAAACCCAACTTGGAAGAGTTGACGGATTTGTTAGGGAAGGAAGTCACCTTAGAAAATATCAAAGAAAGTTTACAGGATAGGCTTTTTAACGGTATTGAGTGGATTGTGGTTTCTCTTGGAAAAGAAGGCGCGTTTGCTAAAGTTTCCAATGACTTTTATCGTGTGCAAATCCCCCAAATAGTTGTAGTAAATCCTGTCGGATCCGGTGATGCGACTGTTGCAGGACTTGTTTATGGGATAAGCCAGAATGAAACGGTTGAGAATACCTTGAAAGGTGCTAATGTATGTGGCATGCTCAATGCGCAGGAGGCGAAGACAGGTCATATTAATCGGACAAATTATCAAGCTTTGTTTGACCAACTCAAAGTAGAAAAACTATAAAACGAAGACGCGAAGAGGAGAAAAAATGGTACTTGTAAAAAGTAAAGAAATGATAGAAAAGGCATTTAAAAATGGCTATGCCATTGGTGCTTTTAATGCAGAAAATATGGAAATGGCGGAAGCAATCGTAGAAGCAGCGCAAGAGATGAATGCCCCCGTCATTGTCCAAACAACTTCGGGTACGCTCAATACGACCCCCCCAGAAATGTTCTACCATATGGTTAAAGCAGCAGCAGACAAGGTCTCAGTGCCTGTAGTGATGCATCTTGATCATGGGGATGATTTTGAGCGTGTAGCACGTTGCTTACGTACAGGTTATACTTCGGTAATGATTGACGCTTCGAAAAAAACATTTGAAGAAAATGTCGCAATAACCGAAGAAGTGGTCAAGATGGCACATTCGATGGGTATTCCAGTAGAAGCTGAACTAGGTATTGTTGGTGGCAAAGAAGATGGCAATAATGCAGAGACGGTAGCTTTTACCGATCCAGAAGAAGCTGAAAAATTTGTCAAAGCTACAAATGTTGACTTTTTAGCTATTGGCATCGGCAACTCACATGGCTTTTACAAAGCAGAGCCAAAGTTACAATATGATATCTTAGAGGCTGTCAAAGCGAAAACGGGTGATGTACCATTGGTCCTTCACGGCACGTCAGGAATCCCTGACGAAGATGTTTCAAAAGCTGTTGCTATGGGCATTGCTAAGGTTAACTATGCCACTGAACTCCGCGCTGTTTTCACAAATGCTATCAAATCCTACATCTCCGAAGATGAAAAAGTCGTAGATCCGAAAAAATACAACTCCGCAGCTAAACAAGCAGTCAAAGAACTTGTGAAACAAAAAATTCAAGTACTTGGTTCTGATAGAAAAGCTGAGGAGTGATGGTACGTATATAACACATTAATATCCCCCAAAATAAAGCTTTAAAAGTGAAGCTTTATTTTTTTATGCATATATACATAAATATGTAACAATAATGTAAAGTAGAGTAAGGAAATAGGAAATACTTTTAGCTTAATGAGATATACTCTTCTTGATATCACATTATTTTGATGTTATAATAAAGGTAAATAAAAAGGACTTGCTTCCAACAAGTCCAATGTAGCCGATTAAAAGTCGGTGGCAGAATTAAAGATCTAAGAACCGTTAACTCTCCAAAGCTAGACGGTTCTTATTTTTTTTTGTGATTGTTTCAATCAACAAAACGATAAATGTGAGCAAGCTAATAAGTAAACTACAAACTGCAGTTACTAATAGTGCTACATTAATCAATAAGTATGCTCCTTTCTGTTGGATTTTGCACTTACATTCATAAGCCTCACCACCTTTCAAGAACCACCGTCTACTAAACTTCTACACAGCAATTATAATATATTGGTTAATAGAGAAATCAAGGAGAAATCTTATCGAAAGAAAGCTTCTTATCCAGGTTAGAACTGCTTTTCTACTGGTTTCGTCCACTGTTTAATAAAAAATACTGAAAATTAATATTTTGGTGTATTTTCTTTCTCCAAGTATTTCCAATCATTATATCTAATATAAAAAAATAACCGCTTACTTATGCTATAATAAAGCTATGAAATTTAAAGCAATTGTATTTGATATGGACGGTGTTTTGGTAGATTCAGAACGTTTTCACTCTAAGGTTTTAGATAACTTTTTCGTTGAAAGTGGTATTGATGCTAGCCATTTAACACCAAAAGATTTTGTCGGCAGTGTTTTGAAAGACATGTGGCCAAAAGTATTACGTGATGAGTTTACAGAGGCGCGTGCAGCGCAAGTGCACCAAGATTTCTTAGATTACGATGCACAATTTCCGATTCCTTATAAGGAGCTACTTTTACCTGGTGTTACGGACGCCTTGAAGACATTTTCAGAAAAGGGGTATAAAATGGCCGTAGCTTCAAGCTCTCGTCGCCATGAGATTGCTGAAGTCTTGGATACGCATGATTTACGCCAGTATTTTGAGTTTTTCTTGTCAGGGCAGGATGAGTTTGAGCAGTCTAAACCTAATCCAGCTATTTATCTGGCTGCTATGGAAAAGCTTGGTGTAGAACCTTCAGAAACCCTGATTATTGAAGATTCGCATTATGGTATTATGGCTGGTAAGGCGGCTGGAGCCACTATTTGGGCGGTTAAGGATAACTATTTCGGTATTAATCAAGAGCAAGCAGACCGTTTTATTGAGACACTTAGGGATGCCAAAAATTTGTTGGCGGAATCAGAATAAAGGAAAGAACTTCTGCTTTTAGGAGTTCTTTTTTCTCTAGATAAAGATTCAATATTATAGTTCAGACTTTGTTATAATAGAAGAAAACATCCCAATTAAAAAGGAGAAATCAATGAGAATCAGTAACTTAAAAGAAAAAATAGCACGAGAAAATTTAGATGGCTTAATCCTTACTGATATGAAAAATATCTACTATCTGACAGGTTTTTCGGGTACAGCTGGAACGATTTTCATGACAGCAGAACATTCCTACTTTATGACGGATGATCGTTATATTGGAATTGCACGCCAATTGATTACGGGGTTTGAAATCATCCAGACACGTGATGCCTTATCTGAAATTGCTGCCCTTTCTGAAGACCTTCAAACTATTGGTTTTGAAGATACAGTTGATTTTGCATTTTATCGTGTATTAGCGGAAAAATTAAAGAAAGCGAAACTTGTTCCTACGACAAATTTTGTAGCTGAGCTGCGCCAAATCAAAGAGGTCGATGAAATCGCCACAATCAAGAAAGCTTGTCAAATTGCTGATAAGGCCTTTGAAGCTGTATTGAGATATATCGAGCCAGGCAGAACAGAAATAGAAGTCGCTAATTTTCTTGACTTTAAAATGCGAGAAATGGGCGCAAGTGGCATCTCTTTTGACACAATCGTTGCTTCAGGAAAACGCAGCAGTTTGCCACATGGAGTAGCAACCCATAAAATGATTGAGTTTGGGGATCCTGTAACCATTGATTTTGGCTGTTATTACAATCATTATGCAAGTGACATGACAAGAACAGTCTTTGTTGGCGAAGCAAGTCCGAAGATGCGTGAAATCTATCATACAGTACGTCAGGCAAATGAAGCTCTGATCACCGAAGCAAAAGAAGGCATGTCTCTTGCTGACTTTGACAAAGTGCCACGCGATGTCATTGAAGCAGCCTCATACGGAGAACACTTTACACATGGGATTGGTCATGGTTTAGGCTTAGATGTACATGAAATTCCTTACTTTGGTGCTAAAGCAAAAGGAGCACTCAAGTCCAATATGGTCGTTACGGATGAACCAGGAATCTATATTCCTGACTTTGGTGGTGTACGGATAGAAGACGATTTGCTTATTACTGAGAAGGGCTGTCAGGTACTGACCCAATCGCCGAAAGAACTTCTCGTTCTTTAATTTGAATTCTTGCTTCAAGAGCTTCATTTGCTCTAAAGTTTGTCTGAAGGAAATAAACAGACATTTGAAAAAAGGGTGAATTTGTGCTAAAATGAATTGTTAAAAGCTGCCTCTTTGGGCGGTAAATAGAATATTCACTAGGAGATATATATAATTATGGTAGCAGCAAAAGACCTCAAAGCCGGAATGACATTTTTGAACGGAGACAAACTCCTCCGTGTTATGGAAGCAAGTCACCACAAACCAGGTAAAGGTAACACAATCATGCGTATGAAGTTGCGTGATGTGCGTTCAGGCTCTACATTTGACGATACATACCGTCCAGAAGACAAATTTGAACAAGCTGTGATTGATACAGTAGCTGCACAATATCTTTACCAAATGGACGATACAGCTTTCTTCATGAACAACGAAACATATGATCAATATGAAATTCCTGTTGAACAAGTTAAAGAAGAATTACTCTATGTTCTTGAAAATACAGATGTAAAAATCCAATTTTACGGTACAGAAGTAATCGGGCTTCAATTGCCAACGACTGTCGTACTTGAAGTCGCTGAAACTCAACCTTCTATCAAAGGTGCAACAGTAACAGGGTCAGGTAAACCAGCAACAATGGAAACAGGCTTAGTTGTCAATGTCCCTGACTTTGTTGAAGCAGGAACAAAACTTGAAATCAATACACAAACAGGTGAATACCTTAAACGTGCATAAGCCGTTTTGGCTAGCCCTCACACAAGTTGAGGAGTTATAAAAGCCTTGCTCCACGGAGAAACAAAAGAAAAGATAGAGGAGATAAATATGGCAGATACAACTGTTCATACTGAAGAACTTGGTGAAATCGTTATTGCACCGGAAGTTCTTGAAGTAATTATCGGTATCACAACTGCAAAAATCGATGGTGTTTATGCATTACGCAACAAGCATTTTTCAGATAGCCTCGGCAAAAAATCAGAAGGCCGTGGTGTTTATATCGAAAGTAAAGACGACAAAGTTGTTGTCAATATCTATGTTTACTTGGCTTTTGGTATTAACGTACCACAAGTAGCCATGAATATTCAAAAAGAAGTGAAAGAAGCAGTTGAACAAGCAACAGAAATCGTAATTGATGATGTGAACATCCACGTAGTAGGTATCGTTCCTGAAAAATTACCAAAACCAAGCTTTGACGATTTGTTTGATGAGGGTTTCTTTGATGCCTAACAAGCTAACGCAACATAGCATTCGTCAGCGCACTGTGCAAACTCTTTTTGAATACGAAATCAGAAAAGCAATGTCAGACACAGTTTTGACAGAGTTTAAAAATAATGTCGAAAAGATTAATCGTGAATTGGCAAAACCGATTCGTTTTGATGTTGCTTATAAAGATGAACGTATCACAGTACGTGATTTTCCACGCTTTTTCACAAAACCATTAAAAGAAATTGATAAGATTTATGAAATTTTAGATATTCCAAATCGTGAAAAAACTGCTGTTTACAAAGCTTTGAGTTTTATTCGTGATTTTGGTGGTTATACGAAACGTATGACGGATCAAGAAGCTATTGATTTGTACAAAGATGTCTTTATGAATCTGAACTTGGTACGCCTTTTCAATATTGAGCTTGAAGAAGAAAATATTGCGGTTCGTGTTCGTGATTTCTTGCGTGCAAGTTTTAGATCAGAAACACCAGAGCAAAAATTAGAAGTTTTCAATCGAGTTTTCTCTGATGTTCATGCAAGTGTTCGTGAAAAGATTACAGTTGAATTATTCAAGCCTTTAACTGTTCAAAATGAAGTTGCTGAAATTTTGGCGATGACCGAGCCAAAATTTGCCACAGCTTCTAAAGATATCTTAGTCCAAGCTAAAACTTTTGCTTTGAATTATGATAACAATACAGATGAACCCGTAGAAGCTCCAGCTTATTTTTCCGAATTGGTCGATGGCATCTTAGAAAAACAAAATGTTCTTGATGCTGCCTTATCTGAGCATTTAGCAAAAGGTTGGACTTTCTCGCGCTTAACCACAGTGGAGCAAGCTTTACTTCGTTTAGGTGCTTATGAAATCCTCTTTACTGAAACTCCGGATTTGGTTGCTATTGATGAGTCGATCGAACTGGCTAAAGATTTCAGTGATGAAAAATCAAGTAAGTTTATCAACGGTATGTTGACTAATTTAATTAAAAAATAAAATAAAAGACACAGAAAATTTACGCTTCTGTGTCTTTTTTCGATATTTAATATTAATATTAGCAAATTTTACAGTAAAATACTATAATAAAAGTATGTGAAAACACCAAGCTATAAAAGCGTTTCTAGTGAAGTAGAAGTGTCAAATTTTTTTATTGCGAATTTTCAGAATTTTATAATTCATAACGAGATGAAATGTTTGTAAAATAATTTTTCTCCTAGTTGAGGTAAAATGAGAAAAAGTTTATTTTTAATACTTATACATACAAAGGAAAAGTTAAAAATTAGAGTGGAATTCAATCCTTTGGGTGAAATCAAGGCCCTAGAATAAGCTCTATTAATGGTGCGCATGTTTTTTCAATGTAATAATAGCAGTAAAATGAGTTTTACATTAAAAACATTTGACTTTTATATTTTAATTATATAAAATTACATTAAGTTAATTAAAAATTTCTAATGCTACATATAAAGTGGAGGTCTATTATGGGAATAGAAATGCTTGGTCTAATACTTGCCGGTGGGCAAGGTACACGTCTCGGTAAGTTGACAAAGGATGTCGCAAAACCGGCAGTACCGTTTGGCGGACGATACAGAATTATCGATTTCGCCCTATCTAACTGTGTGAATTCAAATGTTAAAAATATCGGAGTTATTACACAGTATGAGCCTTTAGTGCTCAATGAACATATTGGAAATGGTGCGCCTTGGGGCTTAAACGGGGTAAACAGTGATGTAACTATTTTGCAACCTTACTCTTCAACTGAAGGAAGTAAGTATTTTGAAGGTACAGCACATGCTATCTATCAAAATATGGCTTACATTGACAAAAAAGATCCGGAGTATATCTTAGTCTTGTCCGGGGATCACATCTATAAGATGGATTACGAAGCGATGTTAGCGAGCCACAAGGAAAATGATGCGAGTTTGACGGTTTCAGTCATGGAAGTACCTATTGAGGAAGCGAGTCGCTTCGGTATTATGAATACAGACGATAATGACCGTATTATTGAGTTTGAAGAAAAACCGGCTGAGCCTAAGTCTAATCTTGCATCGATGGGGATTTATATTTTTAGCTGGAAACGACTTCGAGATGTCTTGGTGACAGGTTATGCTAAAGGCGTGGATATGGAGGATTTTGGCGGTAATGTTATTCCGGCATATATTGATTCTGGTGAAAATGTCTTTGCTTACCGTTTCAAGGGTTATTGGAAAGATGTGGGTACGATTGATAGTCTTCATGAATCTAGCATGGAATTCCTGGACTTAGGAAATGAATTGGATATTAAAGATAAGGAATGGCGTATCTATTCTCGTAATGACATCTCTGCACCGCAGTATTTAACGAGAAATGCCAATGTGAAAGCTGCCTTGATTGGCGATGGCTGTTACGTGGATGGAGAAGTGACTGATTCGATCTTATCTCAGAATGTTCATGTACAAGAAGGAAGTACAATCGAAAAAAGTTTCGTTATGTCTGGTGCACATATCGGAAAAAACGTAACCATCAAATATGCCATTCTTGGTGAGAAGGCCAAAATTGGCGACAATGTTGAAATTATGGGAAAACCGGGTGACATCGCTGTTATTGGACACGGAGAAGTAAGAGGGGAAGAAAATGAAGACTGAAAATAAAATTTGTGCAATCTTGTCGAATGTCACACGCAATGAAGAGCTCTCTCCTCTGATTGATCAACGTCCGATTGCGACATTACCCTTTGAATGTAAATACCGCTTAATTGATTTTCCTTTATCATCTTTAGCAAATGCCCATGTGAGTTCCATCTTTATGACAGCTAATCAAGGAGAAACACAGTCCATCTTTGATCATATGGGTGCAGGAAGCGAATGGGGCCTTGATAGTTTTAAGAATCGCTATTTTGTCTATATTCAGCAAGATTTTCAACGTCTTAAAGAACAAGGTTTGCCTTATTTCAATCAACAGATTAATTTTTTACGGAAAGCAAAAGCAGCTTATACCGTTTTGCTGGACAGTAAATTTATCTGTAATGTTGACCTAACAGCTGTTTTAAAAATTCACAAAACTTCTGAAAAGCCAATCACCGCAGTCTATAAGAAAGTTGCACCAGATGTAGCAGAAGCTTCAGATACCATTATTCGCTTTGACGAACATAATAAAGCCTCAAGTAGTTTTCTCTCCCAACTTACGGATGTGCAGGACAAAGAAGCGCTCAGTTTAAATATGTTTATTGTCGATACAGAATGGCTGATTGACTTTTTACAAAGAATGCAAGAAGAAGGGGAATATGCCTCCAGTTCACGCCTTTTACGTAAATATTTAGCAGAATTTGACATTAATACTTATGAATACACAGGTTATATGAGCAATATAAAGAGTATCAAGTCTTACTATGATGCTAATATGTTGATGCTTGAGCCAAGTAATTTTACGGCTTTGCTCTATGGTAATCATCCAGTGCGGACGAAAATCAACAATGAAGTGCCGACTTACTTTTCACGAGACAGCAATGTCACAAATAGTCAACTGAGCTCAGGCTGTGTTATCGAGGGTCGTGTATCAGATTCTTTAATTTCACGTCGTTCAAAAATTGAAAAAAATGCCTCAGTCGAAAAAACGATGGTCTTTACCGATAGTGAAATTAGAAGCGAAGCTAAAGTGGCCTATGCGATTGTGGATAAGCATGTAATTATTGAAAGTGGTGTGAAAGTTGAAGGAACGCCAGAACATCCTGTGGTTATTCCGAAACATACGGTTGTGACGGAAGACATTATCCAAAAGTAGTCCCTTTAATGGCAAGAGGAGTCAATAATCCCAGGAAAATAAGGAGAAAACATGAAAGTATTATTTGCATCAAGTGAGTGTGCACCATTTTTTAAGACAGGTGGTTTAGGAGATGTCACAGGTGCCCTTCCTAAAGAACTTGCCAAAAATCCCGATATGCAGGTGGCTGTCATCTTACCTTACTATAAATATGGTATTGCTGAGCACTATAAAGCCCAAATAAAAGATGAATTTTGGGATTATGTTAATGTCGGCTGGCGTCACGAATATGTCGGTGTGAAGCGTTTAACTCAGGATAAAATCACTTATTATTTCCTAGACAACGAGAATTATTTTGGTCGTGATGAAATTTATGGTTATGGTGATGATGGAGAACGTTGGGCCTTTTTCTGCTTGGCTATTGCGCAACTGATGGAACGCTTAGCTTTTATTCCTGATATTCTTCATGTCAATGATTGCCATACAGCTATGTTGCCTTTTCTCTTGAAAGAAAAATATCAATGGATTAATGCTTATCGTAATATAAAAACAGTACTGACCATCCACAATATTGAGTTTCAAGGAATTATGCAAGGTTCAGCTTTGTCAGAACTTTTTGGTATGGGGATGGAGCGTTATCATGAAGGTGTCGTACGTCACAATGATATGCTTAACAGTCTCAAAACAGGGATTCTCTATGCGGATCGTGTCAATACTGTTTCGCCGACATATGCCCAGGAAATTCAAACACCTGAGTTTGGCTGTGGTTTAGATCCGATTTTAAGGTATGTCTCTGATAAGCTTGTCGGTATTGTCAACGGTATTGACTATGATGTTTATAATCCAGCCACAGATAAACGGATTGAACATCATTTTTCAAGCTCTGACTTGAAGAGTAAAGCCAAAATGAAACAGGCTTTACAAGAACGTGTAGGTCTTCCTAAAGCCGTAGATAAGCCCTTGATAGGTATTGTCAGTCGCTTGACCACTCAAAAAGGTTTTGATCTTGTTTTGGAGCGCATGGATGACATTTTAAGTCAAGATGTACAAGTCGTTATATTAGGAACAGGCTATACGGATATTGAGCAAGGTTTCCGCCACTTTTCAGAAAAATATCCTGAAAAATGTGCGGCAATCATTAGCTTTGACTTGAAGCTCGCTCAGGAAATCTATGCAGCCAGCGATTTCTTCCTGATGCCCTCGGCATTTGAGCCTTGTGGCCTTTCGCAAATGATTGCCATGCGTTACGGTACTCTTCCCATAGTCCATGAAATTGGTGGGCTCAAGGATACAGTTCAACCTTATAATCCTTATACAGCCGAAGGAACAGGATTTGGCTTTGTGGATTTTACGGGACAAGTTTTAGTGAATACCATTAATCAAGCATTAAATCTATATGCGAGTGAACCAGATATTATTCAGAAGTTGAGAGTTCGTGCGATGAAGCAAGATTTTTCGTGGAAGACAAAGGCTGAGCAATACATTCATCTTTATCAAGAAATAATCTAAAGAATGCGTGTTTGTCTCTCAGAAAACCTTTCCTAAAGTAGGAATAGAAATCAAAAAGCGGAGTAAGATATATTGAAGCTTTCAAAAACGCAATTTAAAAAAGACTTTGAAAAAAGTTTGACGTCCAAGTTTGCTACTGATGTAAGTAAAGCAGGAGTCACAGAAACCTTTGCAACTTTATCATCTGTTGTAAAGCAATATTATACACAGATTTGGCAAGCTGATAATCAGTATAAAGATGAAGTGCAACAGAAGCAGACCTATTATTTTTCTATAGAATTTTTACCTGGGAAACTGCTGAAAAGCAACCTTCTTAATCTGGGTATTCTAGCAACGGTTCGCGAAGGTTTAGCAGATTTGGGCATTGATTTGGAAAAGGTCGCCCAAATAGAGCCAGATATGGCCATCGGTAATGGTGGCTTGGGCCGTTTGGCAAGTTGTTTTATGGATTCGGCAGCTTCTACAGGTTTGCCGGTGAATGGTAATGGGATACGCTACCGTTATGGCCTCTTCAAACAAAAAGTAATTGATGGTTATCAAGTAGAGTTGCCAGATTCGTGGCTTAATAATGTGAATCCTTGGGAGGTGAGGCGTGCAGATAAGGCCATTGAAGTTACTTTTGGTGGTGAAGCTTGGCTAGAAGAAGATGAATCAGGCCATCTCATCCCGCGTTATCGTAATCAAGAGCGTGTGTTAGCCATACCTTACGATACGCCCATGGTTGGTTTTGAGAATACGCGCGTAAACAATATGTGTCTGTGGCATTCTGAAGTGCCACAAGATTTGGATGTGAAGTTTCAAAACATGGAATATATGCACCAAACCTCAATGCTCTCTGCTGAGCTATATCCTGATGATTCGAATTACGATGGCCGCTTGCTTCGCCTTAAACAGGAATATTTCTTTGTATCCGCAGGGCTTCAAAGAATCCTGCGACATTATAAGGTCAATAATGAAGCACCATTGACGCAGATTGCAGACTATGTAGCGGTGCATATCAACGATACGCATCCTGCGCTTTGCGTCCCGGAGTTCATGCGTCTCCTCCTTGATGAGAATGGTCTGTCATGGAAACAAGCCTGGGAAATTACCGTCAAGGTAATGAGTTATACCAATCACACAATCCTGTCGGAAGCCTTAGAAAAGTGGCCAGAAGATATGGTACAGATGCTTTTACCAAGGCTTTATCAGATCATCAAAGAAATTGACCGTCGACGGACAGAAGAATTGACACCACGTGTAGGTGCAGAATTAGTACAAAAAACGAGTATCGTGAAAGATGGGCAAATTCATATGGCGAGCTTGGCGATTATTGGTTCGCACTCGACAAATGGTGTGGCTAAATTACACTCGGATATTCTTAAAGATGTGGAGCTACATAACTTTTATAAATTATACCCAGAGCGTTTTAATAATAAAACCAACGGTATAGCAGATCGACGTTGGCTCCAAATTGCCAACGAAGGCTTGGCAAACTTGATTGATGAAAAGATTGGCAAAGCATGGCGTCACGATTTGACAAAACTAGAGGCATTAAAGGCTTTTTATGAGGATGAAGCAACGCTAAAAGAGCTTTTAGCGGTCAAGCTTCAAAATAAAAAAGACTTAGCTGTGTTAATTAAAGAAAAAAATGGTGTTGAAGTAAATCCTGAAGCGATTTTCGATGTACAGGTCAAGCGGCTGCATGCTTATAAACGCCAACTTTTAAATTTGCTTCACATCCTAAAACTCTATTTTGATATCAAAGATCAGCCGGACTTAGAAATGGTTCCACGTGTCTTTATTTTTGGTGCAAAAGCTGCGCCCGGTTATCATTATGCCAAAAGCATTATCAAAGCGATCAATGAAATAGCTGATATGATTAATTCAGATCCAGTAGTTAAGGACCGAATCAAAGTAATCTTTATGGAAAACTACAATGTGAGTCTTGCCGAAAGTATCATTCCAGCAGCAGATGTGGGGGAACAAATCTCATTAGCATCAAAAGAAGCCTCGGGCACTTCAAATATGAAGTTTATGCTCAATGGTGCTCTCACAATGGCGACCTTAGACGGGGCAAATATTGAGATTAAAGAAGCTTGTGGAGATGAAAATATCTTCATCTTTGGGCTAACCAAAGATAAAGTTTATGAGTACTACAAAAATGGCAACTACAATGCGCGTGATATTTACGAACAAAATCCAGTAGTACATCGTATCCTCAACGCTTTCATTGACGGAACTATTCCTAATATTACGAATGAAGGGCCTGAAATATTTGATTCACTCACAGCCTTTAATGATGAATATTTCTTATTGCGCGATTTTAATGATTATGTCCGCGCTCAGAAGGAACTTGAAGCACTTTATCGTGAGCCTAAAGCTTGGGCACAGGCAAGTTTGATGAACATTGGGACTTCCGGTATTTTCTCCTCTGACCGTACTATACGCCAGTATGCCGAAGATATTTGGTTTATTAAAGAAAAAAGTGAGTAAAGCTGTAAGACTGTGCCAGTAAAAAAGGAAAGAAAAATACTCTTTCCTTTTTTACGCATAGAAGAGAGCATATCATGCAAACAAATGAAGGGAGGGTAAAAATGTATTATTATAATTCTTGGGATGCAGACTTCAAACAACCTTTCGGGGCAATTCAAGTGGGGCAGATTATGAAGGTAAATCTGCAAACCGACAAGGAAAATGTTACTGCCAAGTTTATCATTCGACGTGACTTCGGTGCCCGCTCGGAGTTTGATATGCAAAAGTTAGAGGGAGGAATTTTTAGTGCTTCTGTCAAGTTCGATGTTGGGCAAGGGCTTTACTACTATTATTTTGAAATCAGTGAACCAACGGATTGGGGCATCAAAAAGTTTTACTATGGCTGTAGCGGTCTTGGTGGTGAAGGCGTACTTTATATGAATGAAAATGATGTACGCCCCTATCAAGCCACTATTTTCTCCTCAAAGGATGTCGCACCAGCATGGTATCGGGAAGCCGTCTTTTATCAAATATTTCCGGATCGTTTTCATAATGGCAATCCAGAAGGTAAAATTAATCATCCCAAACCTAATTCCTTCATTTATGCGACTAAAGAAGACACGCCGCTTTATGTCAAGGATGAAGCAGGTGACGTTGTACGGTGGGATTTCTTTGGTGGCAATATTCGCGGCATTATCGAAAAGATACCTTACTTGAAAGAACTGGGGATAAATGCACTTTATCTTAATCCTATTTTTTCAGCAACCAGCAATCATCGTTATGATACCAATGACTATCTGCAAATAGATAGCATGCTAGGAACAGAAGAAGATTTTCAAGAATTAGTGGACGTTCTTCACACAGAAAATATGCGTATCGTTCTGGATGGTGTTTTTTCCCATGTGGGTAAGGACTCACGCTATTTTAATCTCTCGGGTCAATATGGAAGCGATGTAGGTGCAGCTAAAAATCCGGACAGTCGTTACATGGATTGGTTTAAATTTACAGAATATCCGATGAATTATAAATCATGGTGGGGGATTAAAGATCTTCCAGAAGTGGATAAAGACAACCCTTCATTTCGGGATTTTATCTATGGGGATACACATTCGGTCTTAGCCAAGTGGAATCAGTTTGGCATAGATGGCTGGCGTTTGGATGTGGCGGATGAACTTCCAGACAGTTTTATTCGGGGCATCCGCAAAAATTTGTCCCGCTATCCAGAGACGATTCTTATCGGTGAAGTTTGGGAAGATGCCTCTAATAAGATTTCCTATGGGCAACGACGTAACTATATTTTGGGTGACAGTTTGCAAGCCGTGATGAATTATCCCTTTCGTGACTTAATTATTGCTTATCTTACAATGACTAAAACTGCTCAAGAGCTTGCCTATCAAATGCTGGTTTTGAGTGAAAACTATCCGCACGATATTTTTTATAATAATTTTAATAACCTTGGTACACACGACACGGAACGTATCTTGACGATGGTCGGTGATGAAGCAAATGATTTAGCTGTAGGAATGCTCTTTAGTCTTCCTGGTGTACCTTGTGTCTATTATGGTGATGAAGCTGGGCTAACCGGCCGTAAGGATCCAAAAAACAGAAAATATTTCCCGTGGGATAATATCCATGAGCTGACTTATGATTTGTACCATCAGTGGATTGCCAAGCGTCATTCAGAAAAGACACTCACTCAAGGAAAATTTACTACGTTTTTCCAAGGAGATGTTTTAGGAATTTTACGCTACACAGATTGCGAAGCTTTTGTCTACGTTATTAATCCAACAGATGCAGAAGTCAAGCTAACATTTAAAGAAATTCATTTTCTGCAAAAAGTTTCTTTCACTGAGCGACTGGCGGACTGTCTTGATGAACTTATCCTTCCAGCAAAATCAGGGCAGGATTTTAAGATAATCAAAGTAGAAAATAAGATTTAAAAAGAAATACTGCTGTCAAAAGCAGTGTTTTTTCGTGTCAATTTGAACACTAAAGATGATGCTGTATAAGAAATGTATCAGAATCTTAAATTTATAAACAAATTCCTTTTCGATACGCTTTCATAGTGTTACAATGAATTGTAATTAATTTTTTGTTAGTCTCGAAAATTGTGTACTTTTACCTTTATTCGAGCAATAGGAGGCTTTATGTTGACAATTGAAACTCTCGCGCGTTTCCAGTTTGGCATGACCACAATCTTCCACTTTTTCTTTGTTCCCCTTTCGATAGGGTTAACATTGATGACCTTTATTATGGAAGCATTGTATGTTAAAACGGGCGATGAGAAATGGAAAACACGTACCAAATTCTTTGGTGCAATCATGCTATTATCTTTTGCCGTCGGAGTCGTGACTGGTATTATTCAGGAATTCCAATTTGGGATGAACTGGTCAGACTATTCACGATTTGTCGGTGATATCTTTGGAGCACCACTTGCTGTAGAAGCACTGCTTGCATTCTTTATGGAATCAACATTCTTGGGTGTTTGGATGTTTGGTTGGGACCGTATAGGCAAAAAGTTGCACTTGGCGGCACTTGGCTTAGTTATGGTTGGAACTTGGCTTTCTTCACTTTGGATTTTGGCAGCGAACAGCTTCATGCAAAATCCAGTGGGCTATGAAGTTATTGATGGTCGTGCAACATTGACCAGTTTCTCAGCTTTATTGACAAACCCACAAACAACCTTAGAATTTACCCACGTTATCACAGGGTCATTCTTAACTGGTGGATTTGCGGTTGCCGGTATCTCTGCATTCCAAATCCTTAAAAAACGTGAAGCTGATTTCTTTAAACCAGCTTTGCGTTTAGGACTCTTAGTTGCTTTGATCGGTGCGATGGGGAACTTCGTGGCTGGTGACCAACAAATGTTGGAAGTTAAAAACACTCAACCGATGAAATTCTCAGCGACAGAGGGTGTTTATGAAACAACAGAGGACCCAGCAGCTTGGGACATGATTGCTTTCTTTAACGAAGCTGATCATAAGTCTGTTTTCGGTGTGCGCATACCGTACGTGCTGTCAATCTTGACCTACCACCGTCCTTCAGGTTCAGTTGAGGGGATGAATCAAATCAACAAGGAACTGGAAGCTAAATATGGTGATCATCTGAATTACTATCCACCAGTTACAGTTCTCTTCTATACATTCCGTATTATGGCTGGTTTGAGCATGTACTTCATGTTAATTTCAGCTCTTGGGCTCTTCTGGACACGCCGTAAGAAACCTTGGATGTATGAAAAACCTGGAATGATGCGTCTTTATGGTTGGTCAATGTTCTTACCATTCCTTGCCATCACTTCTGGTTGGTTGGTAACTGAGTTGGGACGTTATCCATGGACTGTATATGGACTCTTTACCATCAAAGACTCTGTTTCACCTAACGTTTCAGTAGGAAGTTTACTCTTCTCAAATATCGTTTACTTCCTTCTTTTCTGTGTCTTAGGTACAATCATGATTATCTTGACACGCCGTATTATGCGTGACAGTGCACATAAGGCAGAAACAGCTTATGTTGATTTAGATCCATTCAGCAGCCATAATCTTGGTAAGGACAAGCATTCTAAATCAGAAGAAAAAGAAGAGGAGGCTTTGAAATGAGCGGATTACAATTATTTTGGTTTATCTTAATTGCAGTGCTCTTTGGGGGATTCTTCTTCCTCGAAGGCTTCGACTTTGGTGTAGGAATGAGCGTTTTGGCTTTGGCACGCAATAAACGTGAAGTCAACCAAGCAATTGCGACCATCGGTCCTTTCTGGGATATGAACGAAGTATGGCTCTTGACAGCCGGCGGTGCCATGTTTGCCAGCTTCCCTTATTGGTATGCTTCCCTTTTCTCTGGTTATTACAACATCTTGTTGTTAATTCTCGCCTGCTTGATTTTACGCGGGGTAACCTTTGAGTTCCGTCACCGTAGCGAATCAGAAAAAGTAGAGCGTGGCTGGGAAATTATTTTAGGAGTGACAAGCTTCTTTATTCCTTTCTTGTTCGGTTTGATGTTTACCAGCATGATTCAAGGTGTTCCAATGGATGCACGCGGTGATATCTATGCCAGCTTCACAACATACGTAAACCCACTTTCACTTGTTGGTGGTGTTGCAGTAGCCTTGATGAGTTTCTTGCATGGTTTGAACTACATTGCTTTGAAGACAGAAGGAAACATGCGCAAACGTGCGAATGACCTTGCAAACAAACTTTACTTTGTGCTTTATGCAGGTGAAATTGTCTTTGCTCTCTTGATTGCTATGAAGACAGATTTTATTGAAAAACATGCAGCTTTAACAATTGGCTTGTTAGCCGTTATCGTTCTCTTGACTGTTTTTGCACATGTTTCGGTTGCTAAAAAACGTGAAATGTCAGCATTCTTATCTTCTGGTTTGACTTTCCTTGCATTGGTTGCTTTACTTTTCCAAGGGTTGTTCCCACGTGTAATGATCGCTGAAAATCCGGCTTACAGCATCTTGATTAAGGACGCAAGCTCAACACACTATACTTTGACAACCATGTCCTACATCACAATAGCAATCTTGCCATTTGTGCTTGCTTATATGGCTTGGACTTACTACATTTTCAGAAAACGTATCAGTGAATAATTGATTCTAAAATTCCTTTTTTAAAGGAATTTTTTATTAGACAAAAGTGAAGAAGAGCATGAATTTATAAGCAGTTTCAAAGGCTTGATACTCATATTTTGTTATAATAAAAGTTATCATATGAATAAGAATAGGTAATTAAAAAATGATTGACAGAACTCTATTTACTCTTCCAGGAGTACGTAAGATTCTTCCCGCTCTTGGAGGGCTCGCCCTACTTCAAGCGCTTTGTATTTTAGGACAGGCTTTATTTCTGTCTCAAGCGATAACAGGATTGTGGCAAGGTCAAGAACTCATGCAGGTTCTGATCTATATTATTGGCTTTTTCCTGAGCTTTTTTGGGCGAGAAGTAGTAAACTTTTTACGTCAATATATGCTTGATAAGGTTTCTTACCGTTTAGCAGCAGATATGCGTGGACAGATTCTTGAAAAAGCCTTTAAACTTGGACCTTCTGTCTCACGTGAAATGGGAACAGGGAATCTGACATCGACAGTTATTTCTGGTATTGATGAGGTCGAAACTTATATCAAATTGGTTCTTTCTAAAGTTTTGAACATGATGATTATTCCAATTCTCTTGCTGATTGCGATTGCCTTTTTGGATTTGCAGACGGCGATTGTATTGGCGATTGCCTTTCCCTTTGCCATAATCTTCATGATTTTGTTGGGATATGCTGCACAAGGGCAGGCAGACAGACAGTATAAGAGTTTCCAACTTTTATCCAATCACTTCTTAGATTCGCTCCGCGGGATTTCGACCTTAAAATATTTTGGCTTATCAAAAACATATGCCAATTCCATTTATCAAACGTCAGAACGTTTCCGTAAAGCAACAATGGCTACGTTACGTGTCGCAATTCTATCGACCTTTGCACTTGATTTCTTTGCAACCTTGTCTGTTGCTACAGTAGCTTTGTTTTTAGGTCTTCGCTTGATGAACGGTGCAATTCTCTTGTTCCCAGCCCTGGCTGCTTTGATTTTAGCTCCGGAATATTTCTTACCTTTGCGTGACTTTGCCTCGGACTACCACGCAACGCTAAATGGTAAAAATGCTTACGCCAGTGTTAATGAAGTGTTGCAAACAGAAGATTATCTAACAGAAGTTTTACCAGAGCCTATCCGTTGGACAGAGCAGTCACAACTGAAGCTCCATAATTTGAGTAAAGTTTTTGAAACAGGACGTGGTGTCTCAGATATCAATTTGGAACTGCAAGGCTTTACCAAGGTAGCCATTGTCGGCGAATCGGGGTCAGGTAAATCGACATTGTTAAGTATGCTTTCAGGGTTTCTTAAGCCCAGTGCGGGCGAAATCCAGCTCAATGAATTTCAGCTGACCTCACTTAACGATGAAAAATTCCGCCAGTCTTTACAATTTATCCCTCAAAACACTTATATTTTTGCAGGAACTTTACGTGCTAATTTAGCCTTTTATCAGCCAGAAGCTACAGATGAAGCCATCATTCATGCAGCTGAGCTTGCCGGTTTGAAAAATTTGCTAGAAGAAATCGGGTTGGATGCAAATATTGGTGCAGGAGGTCGTACCTTATCTGGGGGGCAAATGCAACGTGTGGCACTCACACGAGCATTTCTCTCTCAAGAAAGAAATATTCTTTTCCTTGACGAGCCAACGGCGCACCTTGATGTAGAAACGGAACTGGAGATAAAGGAAAATATTCTGCCACTCTTTGAGGACAAGCTCGTCTTTTTGGCGACTCACCGCTTGCATTGGCTGCCTCAGATGGACTTAATTCTCGTCCTCAATGAAGGTAAGCTCGAAGCTGCAGGTTCACATAAAGAACTCTTAACGACTAATACATACTATCAAGAGCTCTTGCGTGAGATGAGAGGTTAAACAGCATGATTGTAAAAACAATGGAGAAAAAATGAAGAAGATTCTTTTCAATAATGATTGGATCACACCTTTTCTGCGTAAATATCGTTTCGGAATGATTCTTGCGATTATTTTAGGAACAATAACGATGTTTTGCGCTGGCCTGCTTATGTTTTCAGCGGGCTACGTGATTTCAAAATCAGCAACTAAACCCGAAAACATTTTGATTATCTATGTGCCTGTTCTGATGGTACGTGTCTTTGGTATTTCACGGCCTGTGGTGCGCTATATTGAACGCTTAACATCCCACAACTGGATTTTACGCATCACCAGTAATCTTCGTCGTAAGCTTTATCTTCGATTGGAAAAATCGGCGATTGGTTTGTCTGAACGTTACAAGTTAGGTGACCTTCTTGGTCTGCTTAATGAAGATATAGCGAATATTCAAGACTTGTTCTTACGGACTCTTTTCCCTTTGATGATTGTGGGTTCTTTATCTGTAGCTCTCATCATCGCTTCAGGTGTTTTCTCGATAACCCTGGCTCTTGTGGTTGCCTTTTTCTTAGGCTTGATGGTTATTGTTCTTCCTTACGTATCACTCAAAGTGTCAGCCAAATATGACCGAGATTTGAAAAATTACCGGAATCAACTCTTTTCAGACTTGACAGATGATGTTTTAGGTTTGCAAGACTGGGTTTTATCAGGCAGAAAAGAAGATTTCTTGCTTGATTATCAAACCTCAGAAAAAGCAGCACGTCAGATTCAAGAAAAATTACTGAGTTATGTACGGAAACGTAACCTTGTGTTGCAGCTCATCTTTGCTTTACTTGTGGTCTATCTGATTGTTTGGTCAGGTTCAACCTTAAATGCGGGAGATGCACCGAACTACATTGCCGCTGTTTCTCTAGCTGCCTTTCCTTTGTTTGATGCCTTTGCACCTTTGTCTGACGCTGTTGTTGAGACACAACGTTATGGTGATTCTGTTCAGCGTCTCAATGATTTACCTGATGTTAAGGAAGATGTGCGACAAGAAACGATTACGGAGACAGACTTACAAATTTCTAATTTAAGTTTTGCTTTTGATGACAAGCTTATCTTTGATGACTTAAATCTCCATATCAAAAAAGGAGAGCATGTCGCGATTTTAGGTCGCTCAGGAGTAGGTAAATCAACCTTAGCAAGCCTTATCCGTGGGGATCTTATTGCACAGCAAGGGACTTTGGATTTGTCCGGAATTGCACCAGCTTATGCCAATAATGTTGAAGAAAAGATTGGTGTCATTAACCAAAGCCCATATATTTTCAATGCCAGCATCCGTTCCAATCTTAGCTTGGCTCGGCTTGATGCCAGTGACGAAGAAATTTGGAATGCTTTAGAGCTTGTAGGCTTGAAAAAAATGGTGGCTTCCCTGCCTGATCAACTCAACGAGGTCGTGGATGAAGCAGGACTACGTTTCTCAGGGGGGGAACGCCAGCGTTTAGCCTTAGCACGTATTTTGCTGTCCGATGTCGATATGGTTATCTTGGATGAACCGACGGTTTCGCTAGACCCGATTACCGAAAATCAACTGTTGCGTCTCTTCTTTGAGCGCTTAAAAGACAAAACGATTATCTTTATCACTCACCATCTGTTGGGTGTACAACACATGGATCGTGTTATCTTTTTAGAAAAAGGTAAAATCAAGCTTGATGATCAACCGGAATACCTTCTTGAACACAATGAAGACTTCCGTAAGCTTTATCAAATGGACTTAGGAACTAACGACGATTAAGAGTCGTTAGTTTTTATATTGACAAAACGAAATAAAAGTATTAAAATGTATTTTGTTAGCTTATATATGAGCTAAACTAAATATCAAGGAGAATAACTGTGTCAGCAGAAACAAATAAATTATTACACCTCTTTTCAAAACTACTTCATAATCCTCAACTTCTCATGGCTTTGCATATGGAAAGAATGACAAGTCGACTCGGAGAAAAAAAATCGCGTACAGGCGCACAAGGGCTTCTGGTTGAACTCTGGAAGGCTGATGGGCTGACTAATGCTGAAATCGCTGAAATCTTGGATATCCGACCTTCAAGCGTAACTGCTCAAGTGAAGAGCTTAGAGCAACGTGGCTTAGTTAAACGTGTTACAGACGAAAATGATAAGCGAGTGAGCCGTGTTTTCTTGACGGAAGAGGGCAAGCAAGCTCAAGTTGAACGTAAAGAAAGTCAAGATGACTTATCAGAAGGCATCTTTGGTAATCTTACAGAAGAAGAACAAGTTCAACTGATTAATATTTTGGAAAAACTTGAAGAAGCTAATCCAGCTGATGAGGAATGTGATTTCCGCTTTGGTGGTGGCATGCGTCCTGGCGGCTTTGACCCACGAATGATGCATCATATGGGTAGAGAAATGGAAGCAAAAATGAGAAAAGAAATGCGCCGTCAGATGCGAGATGCTCATAACCCCTGGAATTTTGGCCATAATCCACGCAGCAGAAGAGACGATAATTGGGACGATTTTTAAAATAAGCTTAAATCAGTCTAAGGTCTTAAGTTCTTTGTTACAATTTAAGGTATAATAGAAATATCTTTATTATTAGAAAGAAGAAATTATGCCCGTATTAGAATTAAAAAACATTAGGAAATCATACTTTTTAGGTAAAGATGAATTTCCGGTGCTCAAGGGGATTGACCTTGAGTTTGAGCGTGGAGACTTTGTCAGTTTACTCGGTGAGTCCGGTGGTGGTAAATCAACCCTGATGAATATCATCGGTGGCTTGGACCGTGAATATGATGGTGATGTTATCATCGATGGTGTCGCGCAAAAGGCGAAGAAAGAAAAAGATATGGATGCCTATCGCCGTGATACTATCGGCTTTATCTTCCAGTCTTTCAACTTAATCAACTACTTAAGTGTGCTTGACAATATCTTGATTAGCTTGAAAATGACAAGCCTATCAGAAAAAGAACGTGTCGAACGTGCGGTTGAGTTAACCAAACAAGTTGGCCTTTACGAGCACCGTAAGAAAAAACCTGCACAGTTGTCAGGCGGACAAAAACAACGTGTAGCCATTGCGCGTGCTTTGGCCAGTGATCCTGAGATTATCCTTGCTGATGAGCCTACAGGAGCGCTTGATTCGCAAAATACGAAAGAAGTATTGGCCCTTCTCCGCCAAATCGCACAGTCTGGTAAGACAGTGATTGTCGTCACTCACTCTCAAGAAGTTGCTGACTATGGGACACGTACGATTCGTCTGGCAGACGGACAGATTATCGGAGATGAGCGTGACAAGCCAGCTTATCCTGTGCCAGATGAAGCAAAATCCTTCAAGACAAAGGCACTTTCTTATGGTGATGTGGTTAAAACAGCCTTTAAGCACTTTACAAACACTTGGAAAATCAATCTTCTCATTGCTATAGGTACAGCCATTGGCTTATTCTCAGTTATTTTCTTCCTCGGTTTAGGTACTGGGGCAACAAAATACATGAACGATCAGGTCACAAGCTTGGCAAATCCAAATATTATTACTGTGGTTCAACGTGACTCTGCAAATAATCAGGGTAAAGATAATGATGAAGCCTTCTCAATTGCGCAGCAAACAATGCTTGGGATCTCTGATAAAAACATCAACAAGTTGAAGGACTTGGATAATGTTAAAACAGTAGATGCAGGGATTACAAAAGCAGGTGCTGTGACTCTTGACTATAAGGGGCAAACAACAAGTAGCCAAGCGATTATGTCTTGGACGCCGATGATTCAGTCTTCAACATTACACGCGGGTTCAGAACCAAAAGGTAAACAAATCGTTATCTCTGAAGCAGACATGAAGAAGTTTGATCAAAAAGCATATGAAGCAAAAGACTGGAAAGCTGTGATTGGTAAAACAGTCAAGGTAAGCTTCCAAACTGTGGATAAAAACAATACTCCTGTGACTATCACAGAAGATATGGAAATCTCAGGCGTCTTGCAAGACATGCCAATGGTTGGTACTTTGACTTCAACAGAGGCATTGAAAGAAATGCTTACGGCAAATAATATCGATGCGATGCCAAACACAGCCTACGTCACTGTGACAGATACAGATAAAGTTAAAGATGTAACCAAAGCTATCAATGATATCAAAGATAATGACAAACTTGTGTTTGCCTCAACAAATATCGGTAGTATGTTGGATACAATCACAGATATTACAGGGATTGTCTCAACTGTCTTGGCTGCCATTGCTGGTATTAGCTTGATTGTTTCAATCTTTATGATTGTGGTAACAACTTATATGTCCGTTGCCGAACGTACTAAAGAAATTGGGGTCCTCCGTGCCTTAGGTGGACGTCGTAAAGATGTTTCTCGCATGTTCACAGCCGAAAGTGTTATCCTTGGCTTGTCATCTGCAGTTATTGCGATTGCTCTTGCCTTTGCGGGACAAAGTATCATTAACAAAGCTTTGCATAGCTTAGTCGGCGGAAATATCGTTCAGATTACTTCGGGACATATTATCTTTGCCGTTATCATTGCGCTGATTATCGCTTTACTTTCAAGCCTTGCACCTGCAGCACGTGCAGCACGCTTGAACACTATCGAAGCCTTGGCTGCTGATTAATATATAAGAAGAAGTTCTACGAAGAAGTAGGGCTTTTTTTGTTGCTCAATTATCCTCTGCGCATATCTTAGAAATAGAGGAGGTTGCTCCAGATATTACTCAAGGGGTTTCGGGAGGGATGCGTCGCGCCTTTGCCTTTTCTCTTGCAGATGTTAACCGTCTGTCTGGAACAGGCTTAGGTCTTCCTAATCTAGCACAACGTGTAGACGCTAACGATAGCTGGTGGTGGACACGTACCCCTGTTAGTGGGAGCCATGTTTGGTATGTGAGCAATAGCAGCCCTAGAGGTCATTTGGTTAGCCATCATTCCACGAATCGCGTTACCGCTGGAGGAGTCTGTCCTGCCTTAATCATCATCAACCCTAACTAAAATTAACAAGTGAAACCTCCCTAAGTACCCATAAATTTCTGCTATAATGAAGAAAAAAGAAGCAGGAGGTCTTTATGGCATATAAGATTAATTTTAAAGAAGGACAGGTGGAAATGACAGGACTGGAAAGCTCAACTGTAGCAGAAAGCTTAGCGGGATTACGTGCCAATGAAGCCCGTTATTTCTGGAACAAATATAAATTCGAATACATCACTTTTCCTGCTGTGGAAAAGGAAAAAGAAGTCGCTTGGCTGAAAAAATTGTTGAAAGAGGAGCGTGATCTTGAGTTTGCATCTCCTATCTTGGAAGTAGCGATTTATGAAGATGAAGACATCTACTGGCCAGAGTTTTACTTTGAAGATGGCATGGTCATTAATGTCCTCTATGAGAAAACGGCTGAGGAAGGGAAGAAGCCGAAACGTGCGGTTGGCTTCAAACTTTCAGTCGGTATGGAAATACCACAAGAGCTGGATGGGAAATTCAAGTTTGCGCGTCAGCGTTCAAAACTTGCGGGTGAGATACGTGGGTCGTACTTTGTCTTGAAGCAAGACTGGGTTTAGCAGGAATTTCAGAATGCTGTTCTCTTTCTAACTGAAAATTGCGGCGCAAAAATACCGAGAAGCATATAATCTTTTCGGTTTTTATTATCTAAAATTACATGCAGTGCTTAAAAGCTACTTTTCATATTCATTTTATTAAAACCGAGTCATCAGAACATGATATAATCAAGATAATGAAAAGATTAAGGATGATAAAGTGAAAAAAATTATTTTGCTATATTCTGCTGTTTTCCTAATCATTGGTGGTAGTGCTTATTCATGGTACAAGTCCCAATATAAGGGAGATAATTATTATGTAAGGATTTATGATGCGTATAAACCTAGTGAAAAAGAAGTTTATAAAAAAGGTAAAAAAGTAATCCAGTATACTTACACAGTACAAGGGTTTGATGAAAAGGGAGACAGTCAAATATTAAAGTTCAGTACTTTTTATAAAATAAAACCATATTCTTATTTAGAAATTTTTTACAACGAAGAAAATGGAAGTGTCGATTGGGTAGGACGTGATAGAAGTGAAATCCCCAAGAATGCTTTAGAACAATTACAATAAAAATATTTCTCTTGCTGAGTAGCTCTTTTAAAAAATAGAGTGTGATGATGTGTGCTTAATACTTCTGACTTTATATGTCAGAACAATCATAAAATGTCTGTTTTATTTCAGGGGCAACAGGAGATGTTTCGGGGAGAAAGTGTCTACTTTCAGTCCCTGCCTTGGCAGTTTTTCTGTAATACCATTTTTCCAGCGTACAAACTTTAGATTAGTTTCTAAAGTTTTTTATTTTTTCTTCGAGTTGTTTCTTATGTTCTCTCATAAAAACGAGGTGTTCGTTTAATGTCTCATCACCTTGAATACACCACTGGATAAATTTTGCGATATCTTTGATTGTGATGAAAAAGTCTCACGAAATCTTATTCGAGAGACTTTAGACTATATGTGTTTGCACTATAACGACAGCTGTTCTGTATTAAAACAAACTGTCGCACTAAAATATCATTGTTTCTTCCAAGACTACTTTTAATAATTAAGCAAAGCTTTCTGCACGTTCAAGCGATGCATCAATATTTTTACAAATGTTGTCTCGACCTATTTTTTCAATAAAACCAGCTTTTTCCATAACATGATAGGGTTGTTCATTGACATGAGAAAGGATTAATGTCATTTTCTTCTTTTTGCAAATTTCAAAAGTTTCTTCAAGAGCTTCAAGTCCTGAAATATCCATCGCAGGTACATTACGCATCCGTAGGATCAAGACCCTTTTTCCTTCCTCATGTGTAAAATTAAGAAATTCAGTTGTAGCGCCAAAAAATAAAGAACCAAATATTTCATAGACAACGGTATGTTTGGGAACCCGTTTTAAATCAATATCTTCAGAAATTTCTTCATTGTCTAGGTTATCTTTATCTACCCATTGACGAACTGTAGCAACATCTGACATACGTTTCAAAAACAAGAAGGCTGCTAAAATCATTCCGAATTCAATGGCAACAACCAGATCAAAAAATACTGTTAAGAAAAGTGTAATTAATAAAACTGCAATGTCACTCTTTGGTGCTTTACGCAGCATGTAAATAAAGGTGCGCCAACCACTCATATTATAAGCAACTATAACCAAAATTGAGGCTAAACAACTCATAGGTATAAGTGAAGCATAAGGCATTAAGAATAAGAGAATTAAAAGTAAAGTTAATGTATGAACTATGCCAGCTATTGGTGTACGTCCTCCATTTTTTACATTAGCTGCTGTACGTGCAATAGCACCTGTAGCAGGAATACCGCCAAACAGCGCAGACATCATATTTCCCACTCCTTGCCCCACCAATTCAGCATTTGAGCGATGCCGACTCCCAATCATACCATCTGAAACCACGCATGAAAGAAGTGATTCAATAGAAGCTAAAATCGCAATAGTAAAAGCAGGGGAAATCATTTGGCGAATTAAAGAAAAGGATAGGTTTGGCATTGTGAGTGTGGGTAATCCTGCCTTGATGGTATACAAATCACCAATCGTAGCCACTGGTAAATGTCCGAAACTGACAATAGCTGTTGTCACTATAATAGCAACAAGTGAACCGGGTATTTTTTGAGACACATGTGGCCAGAAAATCTGAATAAGTAAAGCAAGCATCCCAATCATTAAAGTTGGCCACTGAATTGTATGGAAGTGCTGTACATAGCTTACCCATTTTTCAACAAATTCAGCTGGAACTGCTCCCATATCAAGTCCGAACAAATCTTTTAGCTGTCCTGAAAAAATTCCTATTGCAATACCCAGTGTAAATCCTACGGTAATTGTTTTAGGAATAAATTTAATCAAGTTTCCGAAGCGGAGAACCCCCATCAGAATCATCATAATACCTGCTAAAAAGGTTGCAATTGTTAACCCACTCATTCCATATTGAGCAATAATACCATAAATAATAACAACAAATGCAGCAGTCGGCCCTCCGATTTGAACGCGACTTCCTCCTAAAAATGAAATAAAAAAACCTGCAACAACAGCTGTATAAAGTCCCTGCTCTGGTTTCACTCCTGATGCAATTGCTAAAGCGATGGATAGCGGTAAAGCAATGATTGCGACGATAATACCAGCAATAAGATCTTTGGCAAATTGCTCTCTTGAATAATCTTTAAGAACACTAAACAGTTTTGGTTTAATATATTTAAAAGTGTTCACTCTTTCCTCCTATTTCTATATACTTATAAAAAGTCAACTCTAACATTTTATCATACTTAAAATTAAAATACAGAGAATATTTAAATATTAGGATTCCAACAATGTTTTGGACTCAAAGTAGGACCTCTGCTTGACTAAGATGTTGAGGATTGTTGAAATTAGATAATATAACTATTTTGTAGTTTTGATTAACTTGATGCACTCAAGCTTAAATATATGATAGGTGAATAAAAATTTTAAAACAAAGCTCTGTTAAGGAAAAAATATCTTAACAGGGTTTTATTTTGTATCTTTATCCTAGAAAAAAATACTAAATGTTACAAATCTCAATAATAGTGAATTTATTGAAACAGATTTCAGAGAAGGTTATTTACCGAGTGTTAAATTTAAAAGTGCAAACTTGGAAAATGCAGATTTACGTGGTGCAATACTGAAAAATACTAATTTTACAAGCGCAAAACTAAAAGGAACAACCATTGACAATACTTTTTTTGAAGGTGCTGAAATTTCAGGAATTGACTTAACAGGGAAGGAGTTTGTAAATGAAGATTTCCCATATGTAAGGATTAATGATAATGTATGTTCTACCGATGAAAAAGATATAATACTAGAAGGACATCTTCAAACGCTATTTTAAAAATAGGAAAAACTCAAAACTTAGGAGTTTTGAGTTTTTTTTTGCTTATTTCCAATTTCTTATTTAGAAAAATCTTTGATTAACCCTGTAACTGATACAATTAGAATAATAACCAATAAAATTTTAATGATTAATTTTCCAAGACTCTCAAGGCCAGTAAAGAATGTAATAATGAGACCAATTATAGCCAAAGTTGTCATTGCAATTTGATATTTATTTGTTTTCATTGCCAACCAACTCCCCATACAATAGCATTGCTTCCAGCGATAGGAATAAATTGAGGAGAAGAATTAAACACAATTCCTCCAGGGATAAATTTACCTACAGATAATCCTAAAACACCTAATGCTGCTTGAGCAGCTCGAGCTGGAACATAAACACCAGCAATTACTAATCCAGCACTAGCTGCATATTGAGTCTGTGCTTTATTTATACCAATACGAAGTCCCCACCAATAAACATGTAAATAAGTAGAACCATTATGATATTTTCCCATAGTCGAAATTTGAGATTCTTTAGCTTCTTCTTTAGCCGTTTTTTCATCATTTGCTACAACTACAGAATCTCCAGTTTGAACAGTATTTTCCTTAGGAGTAGAAGCAATGATTTTTTTCAAAGATTCATTACTTTTGTCAACTATGTCATTTAGAGAAGAAATTTCATCTTCTGAAGCATTGACGGGTATTTTTGATTTATTAATTTCAAATTGTCCAGTTTTATCATTTAAGCTTACTGCGTTATCAAAACGATTAACAAATTCATCATTCACTTTCCCATCTTCAACAGGTTCCACTGGAACACTTTTTTCATCGATAACAGTATCCAAAGCTACTAAATTTTGACTTTGTTGAGTAGTACTAACTTGGGGCTTATAATTGTTTTCTTGATGATTTTGAGCAGTAGTATATGCATAAGTACCACTGCTAAGAAGTAATAATGTTACACATGATAATGTAATTTTAAATTTTTTCTTTTCCATAAAATTTCCTTCTAGAAATCATTGTGATTAACTAAACAATTATATTTTAGTACAATTCTAATTATTCTGCTATTATTAACTTTAGAAAATTCAAATTAATTAACATATGGTATTTAATGCGTCGATACTAACACCTCATAACTTTATAAGTTTTGAGGTTATTTCATTTTATGTATCTATTGGTATAATAAAATCGTCCATCAGAGTATACTTATTTGTCCTAATATGGTTTTAGCAGTATAATTGACTTGGTGAATAGGTCATTTAAGTTGGGCATAATAGGAGGAGTAAAATGAAAAAATTTATTTATCGAGTTTTAGAAAATGACGAAGTGGTGGCTATTTTTAATGAGCAACAATATGCGCAAGATTTTATCGCTTACGAAAAGACAATTTCTGATAAGCAATTTGAAATTGAAAAAGTAGATATAGCTGATTGGTTATTGCAACCGAGAGAATTTTAGAGGTTGGTTGAAAATGGCTAAAATTGGTTATGCACGTGTCAGTAGCAAAGAACAGAACTTAGATAGACAACTGAAAGCGTTAGAGGGCGTTTCTAAGGTCTTTTCAGACAAATTAAGCGGTCAATCGGTCGAACGCCCACAATTACAAGCTATGCTTAACTATATTCGTGAAGGGGATATAGTTGTTGTTACTGAATTAGATCGATTAGGACGAAATAATAAAGAATTAACAGAATTGATGAATCAAATTCAAATTAAGGGGGCAACCCTGGAAGTCTTAAATTTACCCTCAATGAATGGTATTGAAGATGAAAATTTAAGACGGCTGATTAATAATTTAGTGATTGAATTGTATAAGTACCAAGCGGAATCTGAACGCAAACGAATTAAAGAACGCCAAGCCCAAGGAATTGAAATTGCTAAGAAAAAAGGAAAATTCAAAGGGCGACAACCTAAATTCAAAGAAAATGATCCACGTTTACAACACGCTTTCGATTTATTTTTGAATGGTTGTTCCGATAAAGAAGTTGAAGAACAAACTGGAATTAATCGCCGAACGTTTAGAAGGTATCGATCAAGATACAACGTGACAGTAGATCAAAGAAAAAAACAATGAAAAGAGGGATAGTTAATGAGTACGGTTATTTTAGCTGAAAAACCAAGCCAGGCATTAGCCTACGCAAGTGCTTTAAAACAAAGCACCAAAAAAGACGGTTATTTTGAGATCAAAGACCCACTATTTACAGATGAAACGTTTATCACCTTTGGTTTTGGGCATTTAGTCGAATTAGCAGAACCAGGTCATTATAACGAAAAGTGGCAGAACTGGAAACTTGAATCTTTGCCGATTTTTCCTGATCGATACGATTTTGAAGTTGCAAAAGATAAGGGAAAGCAGTTTAAAATTGTTGCTGAACTTCTCAAAAAGGCAAATACAATTATTGTCGCAACAGATAGCGACAGAGAAGGTGAAAATATCGCCTGGTCGATTATCCATAAAGCAAATGCCTTTTCTAAAGATAAAACGTATAAAAGATTATGGATCAATAGCTTAGAAAAAGATGTGATCCGAAGCGGTTTTCAAAATTTGCAACCAGGAATGAATTACTATCCCTTTTATCAAGAAGCGCAAACACGCCAAATTGCCGATTGGTTGATCGGCATGAACGCAAGCCCTTTATATACCTTGAATTTACAACAAAAAGGCGTACAAGGTACATTTTCATTAGGACGTGTACAAACACCGACTTTATATCTCATTTATCAACGCCAGGAAGCAATAGAAAACTTTAAAAAAGAACCTTTTTTCCTGAATAATTCATAGTTTTACTAATAGTCTTTCCTAACATTGATTTAATAGTCTTTAAAGTATTCTGCTTCATCACCCATTAGGTGATGAAAAAAGAACCCCTTTCTGATTTAGCGGACAAATACTTTGACCTAATCTCAGAAGATATAAAAGAAAAAATAATAAAATATCCGATTTATACTTTGTATAAAGAACTAAAGTAGTTAGCAAATCATTTACAGCAAATCACTATGTTCCACATACCATTTTACATACTTACCTTATCCACGACACATGTTGAGATAGTATCGAAGATAAAGAAAGTTGCTCCATGTTGTTTTTGCGAGATGGGGAAATCAAAGCCACATTGACAACCATGATGAATAAGCTTGCTTTCAGTCATAAGCTAATCCTAGAACCACTTTTCAAGTCAGTTAGCCAAATCGATGAAGAAAGCGACCGTGAAAGAATGGACGCTATTGATAAGCTAATGGAGCAACTATTGGAAGAACGCAATACCCTTTATTGCACTGATGTCCAAAGGTTTCCTAGAACCTGCTCTTTTTAATCAGGAACGAAATGTTTTAGATAGTGAGATTAAAAATCTTACTACCGAAAAAACAAACCTGGTAACGAACTCTGCGAGTGGGGTTTTGCGAGCAAACGAGATAAAGGACCTCATTAATTATGTGTCAGCAGATAATTTTAATGGTGACTACACGGAAGAACTATTTGAAGAATTTGTAGTGAACATCATTGTAAATTCCAGGGATGAGCTGACATTCAATTTGAAATGCGGTCTTTCCCTGAAAGAAAAGGTGGTGAGATAAATGGCATATATTCCATATGGATACAAAATTCAAGATGGAGTGGTTACTGTCGATGAAAAGGCAGCAGGTCAAGTAAAGGTATTCTTTGAGAAATACATATCAGGACTATCCCTTACAGTGGCTGGCGAACAGGCAGGTATTGAAAAGACACATTCTGTGATGGGGCGCATTTTGAAAAACGTCAACTACCTTGGAAATGATACGTATCCAGCAATTATTGATAAAGAGATATTTGATAAAGCTGAAGAAGTTAGAGATAAACGTGCAAAGGATTTAGGACGAGTGGTAGAGCTTGCCGCTTTCACCTCTCCCCCTCCCAAAGAACGATTCAAAATGAAAAAGGCAGATAATAAGATGCCAGTGGATCCTTTTGAACGAGCAGAATACTTATACAGTCTGATAGAAAGCGAGGAATAAAGTGACAGAGAAAAATATAATGGTTATTCCTGCTCGTAAAAGAGTAGGAAGTACAGCCGCAAAAGAAAAGATAAAGAAACTTCGTGTTGCTGCCTATTGCCGTGTTTCTACAGAAACAGAAGAACAAAATTCTAGCTATGAGGTTCAGGTCTCACACTATACAGAGTTTATAAAGAAAAATAATGAATGGGAGTTTGCTGGCATCTTTGCAGATGATGGTATCTCTGGTACGAACACTAAAAAGCGTGACGAATTTAATCGCATGATTGCAGAGTGTATGGACGGTAACATCGACATGGTTATTACAAAATCCATCAGCCGATTTGCGCGTAACACCCTAGACTGCCTTCAATACATTAGACAGCTCAAGGATAAGAACATATCAGTTTATTTTGAGAAAGAGAACATCAACACCACGGATGCCAAAGGTGAGGTTTTGCTGACTATTATGGCATCTTTGGCACAGCAGGAAAGCCAGAGCCTTTCACAAAACGTTAAGCTTGGGCTACAGTACCGATACCAACAAGGAAAGGTGCAGGTCAACCATAAGCGATTTATGGGCTACACGAAAGATGAAGATGGAAATTTAACTATTGTCCCCGAAGAAGCTGAGATTATCAAACGCATCTACCGAGAATACCTTGAGGGTCAGAGTCTAGTGGGCATTGGTCGAGCCCTTGAAAAGGATGGTATTTTAACAGCAGCGGGAAAACCAAGATGGCGACCAGAATCAGTTAAGAAGATACTTCAAAACGAAAAATACATCGGAGATGCCCTTCTGCAAAAGACTGTCACAGTAGATTTTCTGACCAAGAAACGAGTGAAAAATGAAGGGCATGTTCCCCAATATTATGTTGAAAATAGCCATGAAGCGATTATTCCTAAAGAGTTATTTTTGCAGGCGCAAGAAGAAATTCATCGGAGAAGCAATATCTACACAGGAGAAGGCAAGAACAAAAGAATTTACAGTAGCAAGTACGCTTTAAGTGCCATCACCTTCTGTGGAGATTGTGGCGATATTTATAGACGGGTCTATTGGAATATCCACGGAAGAAAAGAATTTGTCTGGCGATGCGTGACTAGAATCGAGCAAGGTCCTGAAGTTTGTAAGAACCGAACCGTAAAAGAAGATGAACTTTATGGTGCAGTAATGACTGCGATTAATAAGCTACTTGCAAGTGGGAACAATATGATAAAGACACTGGAAGAGAATATTCATGCTGTGATTGGCGAAACCACAGAATACCAAATTTCAGAGATTAACAACTCACTAGAGGAAAAACAAAAAGAACTAATCAAGCTGGCGAACAAGGGTCAAGACTATGACCACTTAGCAGATGAGATTGATGAGCTGAGAGACAAGCGACAGATCCTTTTAGTAGAAGATGCCTCCCTCAGTGGCGAGAACGAGCGAATCAATGAGCTGATTGAATTTATCCGCAAGAACAAATTCCGCACCTTAGAATATGATGATAAGCTTGTAAGGAAGATAATCCAGAGCGTTACAGTCTATGAAGGCCACTTCGTCATAGCCTTCAAATCTGGCATCGAAATGGAAATATGAAAACCAGAAGTAAATAGCCCATGACTCTACAGTAGAGTTGTGGGTTTTCTTTTGCTTGCTGATTATAATAATATTTTAATAACTATTGTGTTTATCAACCAAATGGTTTATAATATTCTTAGCGTAAACTTGGAGGTGCTGTATGACTACGGCAGAAATGATTAAAGAACTGTGTGAGCAAATGAATATAAGTGTTTCCGAACTTGCTAGACGTATTGGCCAGACTCCACAGAATTTCAATAAAAAATTACAACGAGAAACAGTAACCTTGGATGAGTTGAAGGCCATTGCTGATGTGCTAGGTGTCAAGTTTGTGCAGGCATTTATTTTACCAGATGGAGAAGAAATAAAAATATCTAACGAATAAAGGAGGATGTTTATATGGTAGGTAATGTTATTCAAATAGTAACAGAGAAATTATCATCTTTGCCTTTTATAGAAGGCATCGTATTAGGGGGCTCACGTGCAAGAGGCACCCATACAGAAAATTCTGATATAGATATCGGAATCTATTACAATTCAGACTCATTTGACCTGACAGCGATTAATCAAATTGCTACAGAATTGGATGATAAAAATAGAAACAACCTTGTTGTGCCTCCCGGAGCGTGGGGTGATTGGATTAATGGCGGCGGATGGTTATTTATAAATGGGTATCATGTGGATTTAATTTTACGTGATATTAAACGTGTGGAACAAATAATGAAAGATACAGAGCACGGAATTGTTACTGCCAATTATCAGACTGGGCATCCCCATGGTTATATTAGTGCAATGTATCGAGGAGAATTAGCGATTAGCAAAATACTATATGCTAAGAATGAAAGCTTATGCGAATTAAAAAAACAGGCAGAAACTTATCCCAATGCTTTGCAGAAAAGTTTAGTTAACTTTTTTATGTTTGAAGCAGGGTTCTCTTTAATGTTTGTAAAAGCAAATTCGGGAACAGACGATAAATATTATATTGCGGGTCATGTTTTTCGTATAGTTTCATGTTTAAATCAAGTGTTATTTGCATGTAATAATGCTTATTGTATCAACGAAAAGAAAGCTATAAAACTGCTTGAAACTTTTGAACATAAACCTGAAAAATATACCGAGAAGGTAAATCATATTTTTGAAGTACTCGGTATCTCACTTTTTGAATGCTACGACATGACCGAGAAGCTTTATAATGAAGTGAATGAAATTGTATCGGAGATAAATAACTTTTTAAACGAGGAGAGTTCAGATGAAAGAAAACAAATATGATGATAATATATTTTTTCAAAAATACAGTCAAATGAGTCGCTCGCAGAAAGGACTGGCTGGTGCGGGAGAATGGGAGACTTTGAAAAAGATGCTACCTGATTTTAAGGGTAAGCGTGTGCTTGATTTAGGATGCGGCTATGGATGGCACTGTATATATGCGATGGAAAACGGTGCTTCCTCTGTAGTAGGTGTTGATATTTCTCATAAAATGCTCGAAGTAGCAAAAGGAAAAACCCATTTTCCACAGATTGAATATGAATGCTGTGCCATAGAAGATGTGGATTTCCCAGAGGAGAGCTTTGATGTAATACTAAGTTCGCTTGCGTTTCATTATGTAGCAGACTATGAGAATTTAATAAAAAAGATATATAGGATGCTGAAGGCTGGTGGCAATTTAGTTTTTACAGTTGAACATCCTGTTTTTACTGCTCATGGAACACAAGACTGGTATTATAACGAAAAAGGAGAAATACTGCATTTCCCGGTGGACAATTATTATTATGAGGGCAAACGGACAGCTATGTTTTTGGAAGAAAAGGTTACAAAATATCATAGAACACTGACCACATATCTAAATACACTGCTTTCAAATAGTTTTATAATAAATCAGATTGTGGAGCCACAGCCGCCAGAGAACATGATGGATATTCCGGGGATGGCGGATGAAATGCGACGCCCAATGATGCTGATTGTATCGGCAAAAAAGAAGATGTAATAATATAGAAAAAATAAACGAGGAGTATGTAAATGAGATCAGAAAAAGAAATGATGGATTTAGTACTTTCTTTAGCAGAACAGGATGAACGTATTCGAATTGTGACCCTTGAGGGGTCACGCGCAAATATTAATATACCTAAAGATGAATTTCAGGATTATGATATTACATATTTTGTAAGTGATATAGAACCGTTTATATCTAATGATGACTGGCTTAATCAATTTGGGAATATAATAATGATGCAAAAGCCGGAGGATATGGAATTATTCCCACCTGAAGAAAAGGGATTTTCCTATCTTATGCTATTTGATGATTACAATAAAATTGATCTTACCTTATTGCCCTTGGAAGAGTTAGATAATTACCTAAAGGGCGATAAATTAATAAAGGTTCTAATTGATAAAGATTGTAGAATTAAAAGGGACATAGTTCCGACTGATATAGATTATCATGTAAGAAAGCCAAGCGCAAGGGAGTATGATGATTGCTGCAATGAATTTTGGAATGTAACACCTTATGTTATTAAAGGATTGTGCCGTAAGGAAATTTTATTTGCTATTGATCATTTTAATCAGATTGTTCGCCATGAGCTGCTGAGAATGATATCATGGAAGGTCGGCATCGAAACAGGCTTTAAATTAAGTGTAGGCAAGAACTATAAGTTTATTGAAAGGTATATATCCGAGGATTTGTGGGAGAAACTTTTGTCCACCTACCGGATGGATTCCTATGAAAACATATGGGAAGCATTATTTCTATGCCATCAATTGTTCAGGGCGGTATCCGGTGAGGTGGCGGAAAGGCTTCATTATGCCTATCCGGAGTATGATAGGAATATAACAAAATATACCAGGGACATGTATAAAAAATACACTGGTAAAACCGGCTGCCTGGATAGCACATATGCCGCTGATATAGAAGAGAGGCGGGAACAGTGATTACAGAAATGAAAGCAGGGCACCTGAAAGATATCGATAAACCCAGCGAACCATTTGAGGTGATAGGTAAGATTATACCGAGGTATGAAAACGAGAATTGGACCTTTACAGAATTACTCTATGAAGCGCCATATTTAAAAAGCTACCAAGACGAAGAGGATGAAGAGGATGAGGAGGCAGATTGCCTTGAATATATTGACAATACTGATAAGATAATATATCTTTTATATAGAAGATATCGCCGTATGTAAGGATTTCAGGGGGCAAGGCATAGGCAGCGCGCTTATCAATATATCTATAGAATGGGCAAAGCATAAAAACTTGCATGGACTAATGCTTGAAACCCAGGACAATAACCTTATAGCTTGTAAATTCTATCATAATTGTGGTTTCAAAATCGGCTCCGTCGATACTATGTTATACGCCAACTTTGAAAACAACTTTGAAAAAGCTGTTTTCTGGTATTTAAGGTTTTAGAATGCAAGGAACAGTGAATTGGAGTTCGTCTTGTTATAATTAGCTTCTTGGGGTATCTTTAAATACTGTAGAAAAGAGGAAGGAAATAATAAATGGCTAAAATGAGAATATCACCGGAATTGAAAAAACTGATCGAAAAATACCGCTGCGTAAAAGATACGGAAGGAATGTCTCCTGCTAAGGTATATAAGCTGGTGGGAGAAAATGAAAACCTATATTTAAAAATGACGGACAGCCGGTATAAAGGGACCACCTATGATGTGGAACGGGAAAAGGACATGATGCTATGGCTGGAAGGAAAGCTGCCTGTTCCAAAGGTCCTGCACTTTGAACGGCATGATGGCTGGAGCAATCTGCTCATGAGTGAGGCCGATGGCGTCCTTTGCTCGGAAGAGTATGAAGATGAACAAAGCCCTGAAAAGATTATCGAGCTGTATGCGGAGTGCATCAGGCTCTTTCACTCCATCGACATATCGGATTGTCCCTATACGAATAGCTTAGACAGCCGCTTAGCCGAATTGGATTACTTACTGAATAACGATCTGGCCGATGTGGATTGCGAAAACTGGGAAGAAGACACTCCATTTAAAGATCCGCGCGAGCTGTATGATTTTTTAAAGACGGAAAAGCCCGAAGAGGAACTTGTCTTTTCCCACGGCGACCTGGGAGACAGCAACATCTTTGTGAAAGATGGCAAAGTAAGTGGCTTTATTGATCTTGGGAGAAGCGGCAGGGCGGACAAGTGGTATGACATTGCCTTCTGCGTCCGGTCGATCAGGGAGGATATCGGGGAAGAACAGTATGTCGAGCTATTTTTTGACTTACTGGGGATCAAGCCTGATTGGGAGAAAATAAAATATTATATTTTACTGGATGAATTGTTTTAGTACCTAGATTTAGATGTCTAAAAAGCTTTAACTACAAGCTTTTTAGACATCTAATCTTTTCTGAAGTACATCCGCAACTGTCCATACTCTGATGTTTTATATCTTTTCTAAAAGTTCGCTAGATAGGGGTCCCGAGCGCCTACGAGGAATTTGTATCGATAAGAAATAGATTTAAAAATTTCGCTGTTATTTTGTACATTTAACTTGACGGTGACATCTCTCTATTGTGAGTTATTAGTGGTACAGTTTTCAACCGTTTTAATTATAAAAAAGTGGTGCATTTTTAAATTGGCACAAACAGGTAACGGTTATTGCAGGTGTATTTCTTATCTATGGGTTTAACATGGATTTTATCATTAAAATCATGAGTATTGTCCGAGAGTGATTGGTCTTGCGTATGGTTAACCCTAAAGTTATGGAAATAAGACTTAGAAGCAAACTTAAGAGTGTGTTGATAGTGCATTATCTTAAAATTTTGTATAATAGGAATTGAAGTTAAATTAGATGCTAAAAATTTGTAATTAAGAAGGAGGGATTCGTCATGTTGGTATTCCAAATGCGTAATGTAGATAAAACATCTACTGTTTTGAAACAGACTAAAAACAGTGATTACGTAGATAAATAAATACGTTAGATTAATTCCTACCAGTGACTAATCTTATGACTTTTTAAACAGATAACTAAAATTACAAACAAATCGTTTAACTTCTGTATTTATTTATAGATGTAATCACTTCAGGAGTGATTACATGAACAAAAATATAAAATATTCTCAAAACTTTTTAACGAGTGAAAAAGTACTCAACCAAATAATAAAACAATTGAATTTAAAAGAAACCGATACCGTTTACGAAATTGGAACAGGTAAAGGGCATTTAACGACGAAACTGGCTAAAATAAGTAAACAGGTAACGTCTATTGAATTAGACAGTCATCTATTCAACTTATCGTCAGAAAAATTAAAACTGAACATTCGTGTCACTTTAATTCACCAAGATATTCTACAGTTTCAATTCCCTAACAAACAGAGGTATAAAATTGTTGGGAATATTCCTTACCATTTAAGCACACAAATTATTAAAAAAGTGGTTTTTGAAAGCCATGCGTCTGACATCTATCTGATTGTTGAAGAAGGATTCTACAAGCGTACCTTGGATATTCACCGAACACTAGGGTTGCTCTTGCACACTCAAGTCTCGATTCAGCAATTGCTTAAGCTGCCAGCGGAATGCTTTCATCCTAAACCAAAAGTAAACAGTGTCTTAATAAAACTTACCCGCCATACCACAGATGTTCCAGATAAATATTGGAAGCTATATACGTACTTTGTTTCAAAATGGGTCAATCGAGAATATCGTCAACTGTTTACTAAAAATCAGTTTCATCAAGCAATGAAACACGCCAAAGTAAACAATTTAAGTACCGTTACTTATGAGCAAGTATTGTCTATTTTTAATAGTTATCTATTATTTAACGGGAGGAAATAATTCTATGAGTCGCTTTTGTAAATTTGGAAAGTTACACGTTACTAAAGGGAATGTAGATAAATTATTAGGTATACTACTGACAGCTTCCAAGGAGCTAAAGCGCTCGGGACCCCATTAAGTATTTTTAAAAGCATGGTCGCAAGTTTCACTAGCAGCCATGCTTTTATTGAATCATTGTAGGACATTTTAAAGATAATTGCCCACTTTAAAGTTAAACATGCGCTTAGAATCGCTTTAGGAAACACGATCCAGTCCAATAATCGTCGATAAAAATTTTTGAAAAAGGTTGGTGAAATTACCTACTTTTGGAATAATCACAAATCACAAGTGATTAATCACAAATCACAAGTGATTAATCACTTGTTTATTAAGATATTAAAAGCTATAATTTAAAATAAAGCGTGAATTTTATGACACAAAAAAAGGGTGATTATATGGACTTAGCTTATAGAGAGCGATTGAAAAAAATGAGGGGTACAAAGACAGTTACTAAATTTGCTGAAGAACTAGGCATGACAAAATCAAATTATTCTAAAATAGAATTAGGAAGAACCAATGCTTCAATTACAACATTACAACGAATAGCAAAACTGACTAATTCAACCTTAGTAGTTGACTTGATTCCGAATGAACCAAATGGTTCTGTTGCAAAGTTTTAAATCTACTATCAAATAAGGTAGAATAATAGAAAAAGATAGCAGGAGGAATGACGATGAATCATTTTAAAGGAAAGCAATTTCAGCAGGATGTGATTATTGTAGCCGTGGGCTACTATCTTCGTTATAACCTTAGCTATCGTGAAGTTCAAGAAATCTTATATGATCGTGGCATTAACGTTTCTCATACGACGATTTATCGTTGGGTGCAAGAATATGGCAAACTACTCTATCAAATTTGGAAAAAGAAAAATAAAAAATCCTTTTATTCATGGAAAATGGATGAAACGTACATCAAAATTAAAGGAAAATGGCATTATTTGTATCGAGCCATCGATGCAGATGGTTTAACCTTGGATATTTGGTTACGTAAAAAACGGGACACACAAGCAGCCTATGCTTTTCTTAAGCGGTTAGTGAAGCAGTTTGATGAACCGAAGGTTGTAGTCACAGATAAAGCCCCCTCTATTACAAGTGCCTTTAAGAAACTAAAAGAATACGGCTTTTATCAAGGGACAGAACATCGTACCATTAAATACCTGAATAATTTGATTGAACAAGACCATCGTCCAGTAAAGAGACGCAATAAATTCTATCGAAGTTTACGCACTGCCTCTACCACGATTAAAGGTATGGAAGCCATCCGAGGATTATATAAGAAAACCCGAAAAGAAGGCACTCTCTTCGGGTTTTCGGTCTGTACTGAAATCAAGGTATTATTGGGAATCCCAGCTTAAATCATAGATACCGTAAGGGATTTTATTCTTTATTTAAAACTTTGCAACAGAACCATATTGCATCATTCGGCGAAATCCTTGAGCCATATCTGACAAACTCTTATTTAATTCTTCGCCATCATAAACATTTTTAACTGTTAATGTGAGAAACAACCAACGAACTGTTGGCTTTTGTTTAATAACTTCAGCAACAACCTTTTGTGACTGAATGCCATGTTTCATTGCTCTCCTCCAGTTGCACATTGGACAAAGCCTGGATTTACAAAACCACACTCGATACAACTTTCTTTCGCCTGTTTCACGATTTTGTTTATACTCTAATATTTCAGCACAATCTTTTACTCTTTCAGCCTTTTTAAATTCAAGAATATGCAGAAGTTCAAAGTAATCAACATTAGCGATTTTCTTTTCTCTCCATGGTCTCACTTTTCCACTTTTTGTCTTGTCCACTAAAACCCTTGATTTTTCATCTGAATAAATGCTACTATTAGGACACATAATATTAAAAGAAACCCCCATCTATTTAGTTATTTGTTTGGTCACTTATAACTTTAACAGATGGGGTTTTTCTGTGCAACCAATTTTAAGGGTTTTCAATACTTTAAAACACATACATACCAACACTTCAACGCACCTTTCAGCAACTAAAATAAAAATGACGTTATTTCTATATGTATCAAGATAAGAAAGAACAAGTTCAAAACCATCAAAAAAAGACACCTTTTCAGGTGCTTTTTTTATTTTATAAACTCATTCCCTGATCTCGACTTCGTTCTTTTTTTACCTCTCGGTTATGAGTTAGTTCAAATTCGTTCTTTTTAGGTTCTAAATCGTGTTTTTCTTGGAATTGTGCTGTTTTATCCTTTACCTTGTCTACAAACCCCTTAAAAACGTTTTTAAAGGCTTTTAAGCCGTCTGTACGTTCCTTAAGGAATTCCTTAGTGCTTTCATAGATTAAACTCACATCACGCTTTAAATCGCTTATTTTAGACTTTAAAGACTTGTTTTCTTCAAGCAACTCATTATAATCATTTACATTTTCATTAAATCGCTCTACAAGACCACTATATTTTTCTTTAACTTGCCCATGTTCTTTACTTAATTTTTTATATTCTCTCGCCATATCAGTACTCATGAGATTTCTAACATGCTGTTTTAACCTATCGTTATCTCTCGCAGCAGTCACTAAGTTTTTATAATCACGCTCCGATATAACAACATTTTTGGTTGGTTTCTTTTCTGTTTTCATTATTTCTTTTCCCAAACCAAACATGGACTTTTCACCCGTTGGCACTTCAACACTTTTCATGTGTCGTTTCGCTGGTACTTCTAAATCTGATTTAACTTTATCGCTATAAGCAGTCCATTCATCTTTTTTAACTGCTAAATTTTTTTCTAGAAAATCAATCTCTTTTTCCAAAGTTTGTTTTTTAAATTTAGCTGTCTCAATATGTTTACGGTCAGAGCCACGTTCACCACGCTTCAACTCAAAACCCTGTTTTTTCATATGCTCGGGGAATTTATCTTGTAGCCATAACAGTTCTTGACGATTAAACACATTTTTTCCTTGCAGTTTTCCATCACGCATAGGCACAACACCTAAATGCATGTGAGGGGTTTGCTCATCATTATGAACTGTTGCATAAGCAATATTTTGCTTGCCATATCGTTCGGAAAATAATTTATAACTTTCCTCAAAAAATCGTTTTTGTTCTCCTGGATCCAGTTGCTCAAAAAAATCTCGGTCAGATGTTACTAGCAACTCATTTACAAGAACAGCATCTTTCCTCGTTTTTCTTGTACCTGTTTTTTGTGATTCAATAATTTCTTTGACACGTTCGTTGTAATCAATATTTTTATCATTTTTCAAATCATAATTTTCACGTGTTCGCTCATGGTCAATATCATCATTCGTTCTACTTTTTCGCTCTCTTTGATTATGAAATTGCATGCCTTTTAGTCCAGCTGATTTCACTTTTTGCATTCTACAAACTGCATAACTCATATGTAAATCGCTCCTTTTTAGGTGGCACAAATGTGAGGCATTTTCGCTCTTTCCGGCAACCACTTCCAAGTAAAGTATAACACACTATACTTTATATTCATAAAGTGTGTGCTCTGCGAGGCTGTCGGCAGTGCCGACCAAAACCATAAAACCTTTAAGACCTTTCTTTTTTTTACGAGAAAAAAGAAACAAAAAAACCTGCCCTCTGCCACCTCAGCAAAGGGGGGTTTTGCTCTCGTGCTCGTTTAAAAATCAGCAAGGGACAGGTAGTATTTTTTGAGAAGATCACTCAAAAAATCTCCACCTTTAAACCCTTGCCAATTTTTATTTTGTCCGTTTTGTCTAGCTTACCGAAAGCCAGACTCAGCAAGAATAAAATTTTTATTGTCTTTCGGTTTTCTAGTGTAACGGACAAAACCACTCAAAATAAAAAAGATACAAGAGAGGTCTCTCGTATCTTTTATTCAGCAATCGCGCCCTTTAATGGAACAAAAAGATTTGAATTCCTGTTATAAAAAAAGGATCAATTTTGAACTCTCTCCCAAAGTTGATCCCTTAACGATTTAGAAATCCCTTTGAGAATGTTTATATACATTCAAGGTAACCAGCCAACTAATGACAATGATTCCTGAAAAAAGTAATAACAAATTACTATACAGATAAGTTGACTGATCAACTTCCATAGGTAACAACCTTTGATCAAGTAAGGGTATGGATAATAAACCACCTACAATTGCAATACCTGTTCCCTCTGATAAAAAGCTGGTAAAGTTAAGCAAACTCATTCCAGCACCAGCTTCCTGCTGTTTCAAGCTACTTGAAACAATTGTTGATATAACTGTTTTGGTGAACGAAAGCCCACCTAAAACAAATACGATTATAATTGTCATGAACCATGATGTTGTTTCTAAAAGAAAGGAAGCAGTTAAAAAGCTAACAGAAAGAAATGTAACTCCGATGTTTAACACGTATAAAGGACCTCTTCTATCAACAAGTATCCCACCAATGTAGCCGAAAATAATGACACTCATTGTTCCAGGGAAAATAATTACACTTCCGATTTCGGCAGTACTTAGCTGGTGAACATCTTTCATCATATAAGGAACCATAGAGACAAACCCTGCTACTGTTCCAAATATAATTCCCCCACAAAGAACTCCAATCATAAAAGGTATATTTTTCCCTAATCCGGGATCAACAAAAGGATCTGTTACTTTCCTGATATGTTTTACAAATATCAGGAATGACAGCACGCTAACGATAAGAAAAGAAATGCTATATGATGTTGTAAACAACATAAAAAATACAATGCCTACAGACATTAGTATAATTCCTTTGATATCAAAATGACCTTTTATCCTTACTTCTTTCTTTAATAATTTCATAAGAAACGGAACAGTGATAATTGTTATCATAGGAATGAGTAGAAGATAGGACCAATGAATATAATGGGCTATCATTCCACCAATCGCTGGACCGACTCCTTCTCCCATGGCTACTATCGATCCAATAAGACCAAATGCTTTACCCCTATTTTCCTTTGGAATATAGCGCGCAACTACAACCATTACGAGTGCTGGAAATGCAGCTGCACCAGCCCCTTGAATAAAACGAGCCATAATAAGTAAGGAAAAGAAAGAATGGCCAACAAACCCAATTACCGACCCGAAACAATTTATTATAATTCCAAATAGGAGTAACCTTTTGATGCCTAATTGATCAGATAGCTTTCCATATACAGCTGTTCCAATGGAAAAGGTTAACATAAAGGCTGTGTTCACCCAGTTTGTACTCGCAGGTGTTTTATTAAAATCATTTGCAATATCAGGTAATGAGACGTTCAAAACCATTTCATTTAATACGCTAAAAAAAGATAAAATGCAAAGCCAAATTAAAATTTGGTTGTGTCGTAAATTCGATTGTGAATAGGATGTATTCACCTTTCACCCTCCAATAATGAGGGCAGACGTAGTTTATAGGGTTAATGATACGCTTCCCTCTTTTAATTGAACCCTGTTACATTCATTACACTACATAATTAATTCCTCCTAAACTTGATTAAAACATTTTACCACATATTGGTGTTAGTATCAAATCTTAGACAACTTTTCGTAGAGACAGAAATAAATTAAACTTATCTACGAGAGGATGGATTTTATGACCCGATACGAAGAAAATTTCAAACAGATGATTGTTGAGCTGAATCAAACTGGACGTTCTGTTCGAGGATTGGCGAAAGAATATGGCTTATCTGAAGCAACGATTTACAAATGGAAAAATTTATATTTACCAAATCAGTCCACAGGACTGACCGGAAAAGAAGCGGCTGATTTGAGAAAAGAAAATGCTCGTTTGAAAGAGGAACTTGAAATATTAAAAAAAGCCGCAGCCATATTCTCTCGAAAGACCTAAAGTCACTTGTTCGATTCATTGAAAAATGGTGTAAGGAGTACACTGTTTCTTTGTTGTGTCGGTTATTAGAAATTCCTAGAAGCGTCTACTATTTTTATAAAAATAAATCGTTAACAGCTACAGAAGTCAGAAATAACCAATTGAAAAAGAAGATTTCAACGATCTTTTTTGATCATAAACAGAGATATGGTGCAACAAAAATCCATCAAGTGTTGCTAAAAGAAGGAATTTCAGTATCTCTTAAGCATGTACAAAAACTGATGAAACAATTAAATCTAAGGTCAATTGTGGTTAAGAAATACAGACCTCAACGGCCTGTTCAGCCGGTTGTTTTAAAAGAGAACATCTTAAATCAGGACTTTTCTACTAAAACTATCTGTGAAAAATGGGTAGCTGATATCACCTACATTCCAACTAAGAAAAATGGTTGGTGTTACTTATCTTCGATTATGGATTTACACACGAAAAAGATTATTAGCTATACATTTTCTAAACGAATGACTGTCGATTGTGTGTTACAAACATTCAATCAAGCAAAGCAACGGTACCACATCCCAGAAGGAATGATTCTACACACTGATTTAGGTAGTCAATATACAGCAATCGAAGTGGAAAATTGGCTTGAAAATAATAAAATAAGGCATTCCTATAGTCGCAAAGGAACACCATATGATAATGCAGGAATTGAGTCCTTCCATGCATCATTGAAAAAAGAAGAAGTATACACGACGACTTACTCAGACTTCGAAGAAGCGAATCGATCTTTATTTAGCTACATTGAAGGATTTTATAATCGTAATCGAATCCATAGTTCGATTCATTACTTAACTCCTCAGGAGTTTGAAGATTTAGAAACAGAGAAAATGTCTTAGCAGTCTCTACTAAAATATGTCCAAGATATTGACTCAAATCCATATAAACTAAGTTTTAAATTCAGTATTTCATCACTTATACAACAATATGGCCCGTTTGTTGAACTACTCTTTAATAAAATAATTTTTCCGTTCCCAATTCCACATTGCAATAATAGAAAATCCATCTTCATCGGCTTTTTCGTCATCATCTGTATGAATCAAATCGCCTTCTTCTGTGTCATCAAGGTTTAATTTTTTATGTATTTCTTTTAACAAACCACCATAGGAGATTAACCTTTTACGGTGTAAACCTTCCTCCAAATCAGACAAACGTTTCAAATTCTTTTCTTCATCATCGGTCATAAAATCCGTATCCTTTACAGGATATTTTGCAGTTTCGTCAATTGCCGATTGGGTTCTGTTGCAAAGTTCCCCATAACACCTGATTTATTGTAAAATGTAATAAAAAAGAATGCGAGGACAATAGATGAATCATTTTAAGGGCAAACAATTCCAAAAAGACGTGATTATTATCTCTGTTGGGTATTATCTTCGCTATAATTTGAGTTATCGTGATGTTCAAGAGATGTTATATGATCGTGGCATTAACGTTTCTCACACAACAATTTACCGTTGGGTTCAAGAATATGGTAAGCTGATCTATCAAATCTGGAAAAAGAAAAATAGACAGTCCTTTTATTCGTGGAAAATGGACGAAACTTATATTAAAATTAAAGGGAAGTGGCATTATCTCTATCGTGCAATCGACTCAGAAGGCATGACACTGGATATTTGGCTAAGACGAAAGAGAAATACTCAGTCTGCTTATGCTTTCTTTAAACGACTATACAAGCAGTTTGGGGAACCGAAAGTTATCGTGACAGATAAAGCACCATCAATTGCTAGTGCTTTTAGGAAGTTACAAAAGCAGGGGCTATACAGCGAAACTGAGCACCGGACAGTCAAGTATCTCAATAACTTAATTGAGCAAGATCATAGACCTGTTAAACGTCGAAATAAACTTTATCAAAGTCTTCGTACTGCATCAACTACGATTAAGGGCATAGAAGCATTGAGAGGCATATACAAAAAGAACCGAAGAAATGGAACGCTCTTCGGCTTTTCGGCATCTACTGAAATTAAAGTTTTGATGGGTATACCAGCATAGTCAAAGTATCAGAATGGGACTTTTGTACTCAGTATTGAAACTTTGCAACAGAACCCATTTTTGCGTTTGACTTGTAAGAACAGGATTGAATGAAGCCATACTGTTCGCATATTTTTAGTGAATGAACAAACAAAATACGAGAGATTTTTTGTTCGTTCATCCATGGTTTTAGAAAAAAGAGGGACGATTTCGGAAGACGAAAATCGTCTCTTTTTTTCTTCTTTTTGTATGACAAAAAGAAAGATCTTTTGCCTATTTTATTTTTGGCAGATTGCAAGAATCATCCGAACACCGCATGTTTCTGAAAGACTTTTCGTGGTGATTGCCAGTTGAGCGTTTTCATTGGCCTGGCATTAATCCAATGATTAATTTGATCTAATTCTTTCTGACTGATGGTTTCAATTTTGCGTTCTTTTGGGATAAAACGACGGACATATCGATTTAGCACTTCATTACTACCACGTTCTTCTGGTGAATATGGGTGTGCAAAATACATCGGTATGCCTAGCTGTTCTTCTATTTCATCATATTTTGCAAACTCTCGACCGTGATCAACTGTAATTGATTTAGCATTTTTTATACCCTTGAAAAACCTAATAATAGCTGGTGTCACTGCCTGACTATTGCGCCCACTGACATGTCTCATGATATGTTGTCGACTCAATCGTTCTGTGATGGTCACTAAAACATCGCCACGTGTTTTACCAGATTGCATCGTATCAACTTCAAAATGACCAAATTCTTGTCTTAATTGGACAGCTTTTGGTCGTTTTTCAATTGAACGGCCATGAGCAAAAACACGTCTACGGCCGTCAGATTGACGTTTACGTCGAATACCTTTATCAGGTAAATCTGATAACTTAATTTTAAGCAAACCATGATGAATCCAGTTGTAGATGGTCTTGAAAGCAATACCCAATACATGAGCAGCCGTTTCTGGTGACCACTTCAAGATACCAATGTGATGGTTCAAAAAAGCTGATATTTCAGGTGTTAGGGTCGGATGGCGACCGTGTTTGTGCCGATTACACTGGGCTAAATGATGAGCCTGTTGTGCATTGTATGGTTTAATTCGATTTAACTCGTAGGTAATAGTTGCAGGAGAACGCTTTAAGAAACGGGCTATTTCTCGAGTTGAATGATTAAGTTTGATCATTGTTTCAATGACAGAACGTTCGTGAGCTGATAAACTAGAAGACATAAGCTGCAGATCCTTTATGGTTGATTTTAGTCAATTACCATTAAAGTCTCTGCAGTTTTTTTATGCAAGGTGTTCGGTTTAATTTTACAATCTGCCTTTTATAAAATGGGTAGGTGGCGTTTGCTTTAAGCAAATCGACACAATCCAAAGGGGATAAAAGGGGAAAGTGAAACTTCCCCCTTTTCAAGCCACATTGTAATACAAGAACGAAGTGCTTTGTATTACAATGTGGTAGCTTGCTGCCCAAAACAATATTTAAATGCTCTATAATCACCAGCTATATTTTCATACTCAACTAACCCATACCAAAAACCACTATCGAAATAAATAGTTAAAGTCATGATAAGCCCTCCATTTAAAAATTGACAATGGACAACCCGAGGGAAGGTTACTTACACAAAAAGTGCTACGGAATACCGACCGTATATTGTTTTTATGTCTCTATAAAATTATCATATTAATTAACTAATTTCTAGTTTCTAATTTTTTTATGGTTTTTACTAGTCATAACTTACAGTTTTGAGCTCTTTTTGTGTATACTATAAATAAAGACATTTTAGCAGCTCATAACTAAGGGTTATAAGTGAAGGGAGAATTATGAAATTTGGATACGCTCGAGTGAGTACAACTGATCAAAAATTAGAAAGTCAAATTGAAAATTTAAAAGCTGCAGGGGCAGAAAAAATTTATCAAGAAAAATTTACTGGAACTACAACTGAGAGACCAGAATTTCAAAAGCTGCTCAATCAACTTCAAAAAGATGATATGCTTATTGTGACGAAATTGGATCGATTTGCAAGAAATACTCGTGAAGCGTTAGAAATCATTCAGCATTTGTTCCAGAATGATATAAAAGTGCATATTCTAAATATGGGTATTATTGATAACACTCCCACAGGTCAGCTTATCTTTACGATTTTTAGTGCATTTGCACAATTTGAGCGAGATATGATTGTCAATCGTACGGGTGAGGGGAAAAAATATGCCAGAGATAACGACCCATCATTTAAAGAAGGACGGCCTCAAAAGTTTACTGAAGAACAAATTACTTTTGCTTTTGAACTGAAGAAGCAGGGGATGACTTATAAAATGATTGAGCGAAAAACTGGGATAAGCATTGCAACGCAAAAAAGAAGATTCAGTAAACTTATGCTTAAAGAGTAAATGCTATTGACAAATAGTCCTATAGTGATATAATTAAGTTAACGAATAGTAGGTAAGCATTGCTCACCACTTAGACCGAGAGACTGCCAAAAACTCTCGGTTTTTTTATTTACAAAAAAATCCCCCTCTGCCAAAGGGGGATTTGTGGGAAATGGCGCTTATCGTCGGTTTTTCAACCAATCCTTGACCAGCTCAAGGATTACCCCAACCACAATAGGAGCGACTAGTGATACGAATAGTAAGCTAAGCATAAACTCACCTCCTTTCTAAGGCTAGATTACATCAGAAAGGTGCGCCGTATAGTATTGTACCATACATTGTTTATATTATGTATTAAGAATATATACAATGTATAAATGATTTAAATGAAAATAGAGATATTGTTAAATGGCAAATTCAGAAGATAGAAAATTTGGAATCTCATTCATATTTATACGAGTATAATTTATTAATTCTGTTATTGTAGCTTGTCCAAAATTAGGATGTCCTCTATTTTCAGAAGTTAATGAAATGAGTTTTTGATCATTTAATATTTTATCATCTAGATCTGGTGATAAATAAAAATTTTCTGATTCTGAAATAATCAAATAGTTTATATATTTGAGAGCATTTTCTTTAGTAATACTATTTAACTGATGACGAAGTTGACTATATGCTTTATCTTTCTTATGGTAGAATGCCAATACAATAGAAGTTTCTTCTAAAGGAAGAACTATGATATGCATATATTGCATATTAATATCAGGAGAAAAATTATAGATATGATTTATTGGAAAGCCCTCATAATCATGCTCTAATGCTAGCCCAGTTTGACAAGCAATTGGTATTTTATATGGTAAAATATCCCAAAATAGAATGTTATAACCATTTGTTTTATTATTTAAAACAATGTCTTTTTGAAATTCCAATTCTATCAAATAATCTCTTAAATCTAACCTACTAATAGAAGCTTTTTCATCTAAAACAATTGAGGAACTAACCTTTTTTAATTGTTTACTGTAAAGATTTGCTTCTATGAGCCTTTTGCTAATTTGTAAAAGTATGTTTTTAACTGCTATTTCTCCCAACATTATATCAGTTGGCTTCTTTTTTATTTTTTCAATATTTTCGTAATCTTTAAAGAAATTTTGATCACATGAATTACAAATTGTGTGAAAAACTCCAGCATTTTTAATCCCTTTTCTAAGATTGGGCATTTCTTTCTTTACTAGTGAAAGAGAAGTAATTAACTGTCCATTTTTAGAAAGTTGTTTTAGGGAGAATTGGGGTATTGAGTGAGAGTTACAGTAGCTTTTTTGATTGTTTCCGCAAATCAAACAATATTCTGGCTTAGAATCATTATATGCGGCTTTAGTTAACTGAGAAATTTTTTTCGAAATAAGTATATCTTGCTCTTTTTTTAAATCATCATAATTACTTTTTATAAAATTTGTTAGACTATTCTCCTTTGGATATTAAATTTGGATATTAAATATGTAACTACAGTAGATGTTCCTAATTCTATGGAACAATAGAGTTAGGAATTCATATAAAACTAGTGCTATTTATATAAATTTTCTTTTGAGACAACAATTTTTAAATTTTTTGCCAGTCCCACAAGGACATAAATCGTTACGGCCAACAGTTTTGTTGATTTGTTTTGCTCTTTGGACCAGTCTTCGAGCGCTGTCTTCTCCAATTTTTTTAAGACCACATAATTCATCATCTAAAATAGAGTTTTTATTAAATTTTATGAATTCTATCTTTTCAAATATCTTATCCTCATTGAAAAATATGTCGATTAAATACCGGCGATGTTCTTCATTCCAAACTAGCGAAGCTAACGTTGAATCTCTGCGATCTTTATAAAGAGTTAAGGGAATAGATTTTTGATGTACAAAGCAAGTATATCCTGGTGCTCCGTCAGTTCTTTCATTTGACTTTAAAAGCAATTCCCGTTTCAATTTTTTCTGTTTTTCAATTAAAGCATAAATTCGAGTACAAAATTCTTCTTTAGCAGTAGTAGACAAGTCTAATAAGTAGTTAGCAAATTCTGACCTATTTCTTATTTCATTTTTTTCCAAATACGTTAGTATTTGATTAATGAGGTCAGGAATACTCTGTTCAGGTTTAAGGGGATTCAAAGATTTATGGTAAAGCTGACTAAAGTAATTGTCAATTTCTATTCTATACTGGTTAAAAGTTGCTACCGTATCATCAGGAATATCATTTGCTATTAGATGATAACAATTATGATTTTTATATAATCCGAGATGTTCCATTTCGTCATTAAATTGGAATTTGGGCTCTTTTGTAACAAGGACACGTTCTTTTAAGAAATGTAAAAATTTTAATGGAGAGTTAAAATAATCACGATAAATCATTAAATCATCTATTGCCAAACTAACACTCTCTCCTTCTAAATTTAAAAAAGACATTTTTTCAGCTTTTGTTGCAATACTATTGATATTATCCATAGTCACTGTTATAGTATAAATCTTTGAAAAATTATTCATATTAATACTAGATTTAATGTTTTTATGAGAGTCATAGATTAATGATGAGCTATTTTTCATTAAATATTTCTTGAATCTAGAGCATTGTTGGTCAGCTTTCTCTATGAGAGCTTGATATGAGTTTACATGGGCATTATAATCAAGCATTGGAGCTGTATATACAAATGATCCAGCCTTAACTTCTACTATAAATAAAGTATCATCATATAATACTAATAAATCATTTTCTGCATAATCTTTTTGATTGTTAGGATAGTAATAATTCGATTTGAAAGTTGTACAATTTGGTAAAATATTTTGAAACATTTTTTCGACCATATTCTCACTTGCAATTTGTTGATTATCAGACCAATTGTAATTTTTATCTATTCTTCTAATCATTTTTTGTAATGCTCTGTAGAAGTTATCAAGTAAAGAATAGTAATCGAAGCAGTAAGATACATCATCAATAGTAATAAAGGGGCGTTTTGATGTTGGTAGATCAATAATAGGCCAGCCAGAAAAATCTTTATTATCAAAAAAGCTCTTATCCTCACCAATATTCCAAGAAAGTGCTTCAATGAATTTTATAGGCCAGTGTGTAACATTTGCGACATTTTTTAGACCAACTCCAAAGGCATTATCCACAACCTTAGAAGAATAATCTTTATTTTCTGTACCCTCTTCCCTTTTTTCAAATATATCTATAATTTCTTTGAATGACTCGATACCACCTTGATTCAGTGAATATTCTAAATTTTTAATTCCTTCAGTAATGTCATCAACAGACATTTTAAATAATATTTGAAAAATGTCTTCATGTGGAAGAAGTAGTTCTTTTAAATACTCGATTTCATGGATTTGATGGCGTTTACCTCTCACTAAATATAACAATTGGGTTTCAACTAAGAATTTTCTTTCATCAAAAGTTAAATCAGGATTTAGATTTTCTAAATTCATGCTCCAAATATAGTAAAAGCGAAATATTAATTCCATTATATGATAGAAGTCTGATGAAATTTCTTCAAAAAGTGATTCATTATTAATATTAGAAAATGAAGGGAGCGGAGTACTAGAAGCGAGGACACTTTGGATATATTCAGGAAGTCTTTGGATAGCAATATCATCTAGATCTTCAGCATCACCGATACTGGAAAATGTAGAGTCATTATCTTTTTCCCAAGTCATGGAAGATAAAATAGATATACTATTTCTTTGAGTAAAGGCATAATGTAATAATTGAAGAGGATTACATTGTAATATTTTTGTTCTAATATCAACTATGTTTCTATCAATTTCATTCTTAATCAGTAAGTATTCTTTATTTAAGTCTGTGCTAGCTTCTTCCATTTGTAAATTATATCTCGCTTTCTAATGTGTTCACTAATATTATAACAAACTACATTAACGTGAGGATGAGCCTGGCATGATTCTTTAAGGAAATATACTAGTATGAAAAAGTAGTAAAAAATATATATAATTCACTAGGAAGTGTAAGACTATTATATTTTTCAATAATATTTTGGTTTTTACGAAAGCTAAAATATATTTATTGTTACGAATTAATAAATACCTTATATAAAAGATATTGAGGGAAATTTTAGGAAATTAAAAACATACATATAATAACTAATAATATATGTATGTTTTTGGGATTCGAAGTACTCAAGTAAATTTCTTTATTTGAATTTTTTATCTCTCTTCTTTTTTAGTTTCATTAATTCCTGCTTGTCCTGACTTTCTATCCTTAATTGTTCTTCTCGTTTTTGATTTTTTCTCTCATTGTTTACATATATCTTTAATTCTTTAAAGGATTTAATATGAAGTTCTAGACAGACGAGAAAAAGGAATTGTAAGATTATTAAAACGGCCCAAAAGAAGAAAATAGAGGATGATCTAACCTAATCCGAAAAATGAGTATTTAAATAAAGGATTAAATAGAAGATATTATATTTAAAATTTGGATGATTGAAGATAAGAGGCATAATAACCATAAAAAACACTGTCCCTAAAAAGAAGGGAAGTAAAAATGAGCTCAATGGAATCTTAGAGTTCCCATCAAAACTGTTTTTTGAATAGAAGGAGCAGTAAATGTTAATAGCGCTAATTAATAGTGCATTGATTGTTAAAAATATTGGGATTTTTATACTTTGCACACCATCTTTCCATTTGTTTTTTTATGTTAATAATCGTGTATATAGATCTAAGTAGTTATATTCTCTCTTTCTTTCGTCATCTGAAGAAAAAAGTCAAACTCTTATACATGTTAACGGAACTATTTTTAATCTGAGAGATTAGAGGGGGAATTTCGTAATATCTAATGAAAACAAGTTAAGTTAAGTTTATTTTAAGTTAATTAAATTGTAAAATCAACTTATAACTGTATACGATCTTTACAAACAAATAAATAAGTTTTTTCCATAAAATAATAGTAGTTTAGTCAAAAGTTATTGATACTCCACTTCAAAAAAATTTATTCATAAAGAAGATGTAAATTATATTTAAACTCAGTACCTGGGAAGACATTGCACTATCAGAAGAAGTTGTATCTAGCAGATGATGTTTTATTCCATATTATTGTGCTAAAATGACAAAAGAACTATTATCGTAGGAGTAGCAGAGTGATGTGCGAAATTTGTCCTGCAATTTTTCAAGGGTGTTACATTGTATATAGAGGGGAAGGTGCAGTATTTTTAAATTAACAAAACAAATAATTCTAGTCGTTTGTATCCTTTTCGTATTATATGATTTAGTTCAGGGGAGATACAGTGCTCTACCCGGAATAATAATAGCAATCATTATAGTTCCTGAAGGGTATCTCGCATATAAAAACAGAGAAAATAAAAAGAAATAAAAAAGCTCACTAACTGGTGTCATAGTCAGTCAGTAAGCTTTTTTGTATTTTTATCAACTCCTATAAATCTTTAACGATAACGTAATTAATTTCCAAAGGACCGTGAAGCCCAACTACAAGCTGCATTTCAATATCACCAGAATTTGATGGGCCCGAAATAAAATGCAGTGTTGAACCAGGCTTTTTATTTTCATCCAGCCAAGTTGCAGCTTGTGTAGAGCGTGGAACCATACGGCTAAGGGGAATCACAGAAATATAATGAGTAGGTAAAAAGTGCAAAGAACGCCCTTGACCAGCTTCTGATTCCACCACAATTGTGGCTGATTCGGCAAGGAAAAATTTAGGGACGGCTACAACAACATTTGAATTTTGAGCAGCATTAATATTTTCTTCCCGTTTTTCTTTACCAATTTTCCATTTGACCAGTTGATCCGAAATAATATTAACCCCTAGCTTTTCTAGCTCATCTGTTGAAGGAACTATGACCTGCCCACCACCAGATTTTTCAATTAAACCTTGTATTATTTCATTCATTTGTGACGACGTTGTTTCCACTAGGTTCGCTGAAACGCGACGCGCTTGTTCCTTGGCAAGTTCGAGTAATTCGTCAGTGCTTAAATCTGCCAAATGTGTTTGGGGAAGGTCTGAAATGAGAGTATATGGTTCAAATGGCAGTTCTACACCACCACGTTTTTTTAACAATATGTCTAAAAATTGAGTTCGATTTTCAATAGTTCCTGTCATTTTTATTTACCTGCCTTATGTTTTTTATACCAGTGACGAAACTGTTCTTTGTGTGGAGGAGCTATAGGTAAGTCGCGAACATCCGTCCAACCTTTGGCTAGAGCAGGTGCTTTGCTAACTGCGCCGTACTTAAACAAAGAACCTCCAACGCTTACTTCCTTATTTTTGGGTAACATATTGAGACCAGTATGGGCCATCTTCATTGCCATTCCAAACATTGCGGGACTACTTGTGCCTTTTCCAATCGCATTCATTTCAAAATTGACAAAAGAACCGTCGTGATGCATTGACAAATCGTCTTCCATGACTTTACGATGTTCAATTAAAAGTTCATGCAAAGGGATTTTTACGGGACAGGTTTCCGTACAAGCCCCGCATAAGGTGGAAGTGTATGGTAAATCACCATATTGTTCATAACCTCCTAGCACAGGAGAGAGAACCGAGCCGATCGGACCAGGGTAAATAGAGCCGTAAGCATGACCTCCAATTTGACGATAGACAGGGCAAACATTTAAGCAAGCGCCGCAGCGGATACACTGTAAGACGGATTCAAAAGCAGTTCCAATCGCATTTGAACGGCCGTTATCAATAATCACAACATGAAAATCCTCCGGCCCATCAGATTCGTCCTCGGCTTTTTGACCAGCGAAAGTGACATAAGTTGTTAACTTTTGCCCAACAGCTGAACGCGCAAGCATATTGTCCAAAATTTCAGCTTCTTTAATAGAGGGAACGATACGTTCCATTCCCATTAACACAATCTGTGTTTTAGGAATAGAAATCGTTAAATCAGCATTACCTTCATTGGTCGATAAATTAATGTCGCCAGTATTGGCGATGGCAAAGTTACACCCAGTGATGCCTACTTCCGACTTCAAGAAAAGTTTACGCATGGTATCACGCGCACAGCGTGCAAGATTAACAGGGTCATTATCTCCCTTATATCCAAGTTTTTGAGCAAAAATTTCACGAATCTGGTCACGATTTTTATGTAAAGCTGGAAAAACAATATGCGATGGCTCATCCCAGTCAGCAACTTGTAATATAAATTCGGCCAAGTCCGTCTCCAAAATTTCCATATCATCGCCGAGTGAGACAAGCATAGGATCAATGTCTACTTCAGTGGATACCATTGATTTTGATTTGACAATCTTTTTAGCATTTTTTTCAAGAATAATACGTTTCACATACTCATTAGCTTCCTTAGCATCAGCCGCAAAGAAGACATGTCCGCCACGAGCGGCTACATTATCCGAAAATTCAGTTAAATAGTGTGGCAAATATTTTAAAGTATGTTGACGGATTGATTCAGCAATATCACGCCATTCTTGCCAATTTCCTAGTTCATCACGTGCAGATTCTCGTTTGTCCCATTGAGCATCTTGTGCTTGTGCAACCGCAGCTTTTGCAAACTGATCTTTTTTACTTTCTTCTAAACGTTCAGCGAAAGTTTTTGTACTTGTTGAAAGGCCCATTTTCTCCTCCTTTTTATTTTATAAATGCTGGATTTTTGATTGCATCTATTCTTTCTAAATCAACATTTGTGTTTAAAATTTCAGCAATATGCATGACTTTAACCTTTTTGCCATCACGATTCAATTTTCCACCGATATTCATTAAACAACCTAAATCAGCAGAAATTAAGATTTCGGCACCCGTTGATAAGATATCCCTTGTTTTTTCAGCAACCATCATTTCAGAGATTTCAGGAGATTTAACGGAGAACGTTCCACCAAAACCGCAACAATTTTCTAAATGAGGCAGCGGAAGAAGCTCAAGTCCCTTGACCTTATCTAATAGGATAAAAGGAGCTTCTCGTTCACCTAAAATGCGGGTCATGTGACAAGAACGATGGTAAGTTGCCTTCTCGCCATTAAATGTGGCACCAAGATCTTCAAGTCCTAATACTCGATAAAGAAATTGAGTGAATTCATAGGATTTATTTGCTAAATCAATTGCTTTTTGTTTATAAGGATCACCTTCATCGAACATATGTGGATACTCAGTGAACATCCCTGAACAAGAACCGGCTATACCAACCACATAATCAGAAGATTCAAAAGCATCAATCTGGTTTTTGATGGTAGGCATGGATTCCTTAGCTAATCCTGAGTTATAAGTAGGTTGTCCACAACAAATTTGTTGTTCAGCTAGGTCTGTTTCAATTCCCAAACGTTCGAGGACTTCAACCATTGCAATTCCAACTTGTGGAAACATAAGGTCCATCACACAAGTGGAAAATATTGAAACTTTCATAAGCTCTCCTTAATATTTTTAAATCTTTATTAAAAATTCGACATTTTTTAGATATGTATGCTCTTTCATTATAAGCCGATTTTTTTATATTTTCAAAAAAAGGAGGTGTCAAAAGAGTTTGACAGCGTATTTTGTTTAAAAATCATTTACGTTTAAAATTCTTTTTGATGCAGCTCAAAGGGGCAAAAGTGGCCTATAGGAAATCAGCGAAACATAACTGTGCCAAAAGGATTTTAGAATGCTATAATAAGAATATGAATACTGAAATGAGAGAAAAACTAAGAGTAGCCTCGCTCTTAGCGATGAACGCTGGATTTATGGATGCTTTTTCCTTTTTCCATTTTGATGGGCGCTTCATCGGAATGCAAACGGGGAACATGATACAGGCAGCGGTTTATTTAGCCAAAGGAGATTTTGTACGTGTAGCAGATTTTATCATTCCTGTTCTCTTCTTTTCTTGTGGGGTAATTTTTAAAAACATTTATTCTTATTACTTAAGAAAGAAGAACAAGCCAGATACGGTTTATCTGCTTTTGTTACAGTGGACAGGCGTGACCGTATTTACCTTACTCTATGCTACGGTTTTAAAATTACCCGTTTCCATTTTTGTTGGCTTTTTATCATTCTTCATGGCCATTCAGCACGATACTTTCAGTAAAACAAGAGGACTTCCTTACGGAAGTATCATGATGACCGGAAATTTGAAATCAACCATGGTCAACTTAACGAATTACGCACTGACACACGAACAACGCTACTTACAAAACTTCCGTGTCTTCGCTAGTCTGGTCAGCGCCTTCTTCATAGGGACTATTTTAGGTACTTATAGTGCCGATATCTTTGGCAACTGGACTTTGCTTGTATCCAGCACATTTTTAATTATCGTTTACTTTATGTTAAGGTTTGAAAGAGAGGAGACAATATGAAATTAACAGCACTTGGTGTATGGGGCGGTTACCCCACACGGGATGCAGGAACAACTTCTTATTTATTACAAAGTGAAGAGGGATTTAATCTTTTATTGGATGCTGGATCACGTGCCGTGACGGAACTTGAGCATGAGCTTTCACCCAATGATTTGGATGCAATCATCTTGAGCCACTACCACGAAGACCACATAGCAGACTTGGGCGCTTTACGTCAATATCGTCAGCTACAAACAGTGAAACCAGAGATGTTGCCTATTTATGGTCATCAGGAAAATGAATACGAATTTTCAAAATTATCTTTGGAAAATGTCAGTGAGGGAATTGCTTATGATGTCGAAAAGGGCACATCTGTCGGCCCCTTTGATATTCAGTTCTTAAAAACAGTGCATCCTGTTATTTGCTACGCGATGCGTATTGTTGAGAGAGCGACAGGACAGGTCTTAATTTATACAGGAGATACGGGCTATTTTGCAGAACTTGTTGATTTTTCCAAAGATGCGGATATCTTGCTGGCTGACGTTTATTTCTTCAAGGATAAGGCCAAAATGCCTAACCACTTGTCCAGTGTAGAAGCAGGAGAAATTGCAGCACAAGCCAATGTGAAAAAACTAATCCTCACACATCTGCCACAAGTTGGTGATTTACAAGTATTACGTGAGGAAGCGCAAGAAGCAGCAGGAAATATACCGGTTGACTTGGCTCAACCCCATATGAAATGGACGGTATAATGGAGTTTAGTCAGCAAGAAAAAGAATATTTCATGCAGCAAGCACTGCTTGAAGCCCAAAAGGCAGCAGAAAATGAAGAAGTGCCCATCGGCGTGGTCATTGTACACGATGGTGAAGTAATTGGCCGCGGCTTTAACCGCCGTGAACTTGATGGCCGTGCTACTCACCATGCAGAAATTTGCGCCATTGAGGCTGCTAATGAAGCTGTGGGGAACTGGCGTTTATTAGACTGTGCTTTATTTGTTACTATTGAACCTTGTGTTATGTGTGCTGGAGCCATTGGTTTAGCCCGTATTCCACAAGTATACTTTGGTGCAACAAATCCCAAGTTTGGAGCAGCGGTAAGTTTGTATCAAATCTTGGAAGATAAACGGCTCAATCATCGTGTCACTGTAGAAAGTGGCATTTTAGAAACTGAGTGCGCCGATATCATGAAAGATTTTTTCCAACATCGAAGAAAGAGAAATAAAGAAAAAAAAGAACAGGTGTAACTGTTCTTTTTTAGAGGAAATTTCTGTAAGTTTTTGTTACCATAGACAAAGGATAAAATAGAAAAAAGAGGTCAACCCATGGTCGCCGAAAAAACTCCCGAACAGCGCTACAAAGAAGAAACAGCACCTTACCGCGCCTGGCTCAATAGTATCAGTATTCCTATTGGATTGATTGTACTTTTTATTGCTGTTTTCCTTGGATTTACGATCAATGCAGCAGGAGTAATTCTTGTTGTGTTTGCTATTATTACCCATATTGGTTATGTACGGCTTCCGCACCTAAAATCTGTCATGTAGCACCTATTCTTTATTATTTTTACAATGTACTGTCAATGTTTTATGTGATGACTCTCATCGCGCAACCGCAAGGAAGTATGCTTGTAGCTATTCTTTCTTTGATTAATTTCCTTGTATTGATTTTGGTGATTGTCTTTTATTTTATTGGAGCAAATGCTATCAAGAAACAATTTCCAACCATGAAAGAAGATTATGAACGTGCTGTGGAAGTTTATAAGGGACGGAAATTTTCAAGTAAATGATAAAATTCTTTTGATAAAGTCAAAGCTTGTCAAAACAAGAAGAAGTATGTTATAATAAATTTCGGAGCAATAAGTTTCTTACGAAGCGTGTCAGGACCTGACGGTAGCAGCACTAAGTATGGAGCTTATGTGCTCTTTTTTTGTTTAAGCAGTAAAAAATAAATATGGATTTTATATATAAAAAAGAGGTTACCAAGGGCTCTTTTTTATTATATTTTCTTTATATTTTATTTTTTTGTGTTGGTTTTTAAAATTCAAAAACTAATCTTAACTCATATATATCAAGTGTTGAAGCATATTTTATTATTGTGAAAATTAAAAAGGTGAGAACACTTTTTTCTTGTCTATAAAGTGGAAGTGCCACAGTAAGCCAAGAAAAGTGCCTTGACTCTACTATATATTTTTAATAAACTGAAAAAGCAGCATGAAAGAAGGTGGACAGTATTTAAAATTTTGCTGTAAAAAATAATTTTTAAGTAGTAGTTGTAATAAAGGGAGAAAAATTGAAGAGAATATTTAAATTATTTTTACTATTTTTGATTTTAATTTTTGTTGGAGGAGGGGCAGTTTTGGCTAAGGCTGAGACAATAGATTTCCCCTATATGAACGACCAACAAGGAAAATATATTAAAGATGGTGTTACAAATGGTAATACACATAATTATGATTATGGTAATGTAGCAGGCGTTTCTTTTGATAGTGAAGGTTATGTTAATTACGATAATAAAGCTTACGTTAAAAAAAGCGTAAAGGAAAATGCTGAAAAACAAGGTTTATTTGATGTCACCCTTGATGTGAAGGGAAATGATATTAATCCGCCACGTGATATAGATTTGGTTTTAGTTATCGACTTTTCATCTACAATGTCTGGCGAAAAACTCTAAAATACACAAAATGCAGTGCATCAATTTTTAACCAGTATTGCTGAAGTTTTGCAAGAAGGACATGTTCGTGTAGGATTGGTTTGTTATAATAGAAATCTTTACTCCACACAAACATTCTCCACAGATGTCAACTATTTAGATGATTTCTTGGTTAATGGAGCAAAGAGTCAATCTGGAACCTTTACTCAAAAAGGACTTATTGAAGCAGAACGTATGTTTACGGAAGATGGGCGTGGAGATGCGGAGCATATGTTGGTTCATATCGGGGATGGAAGTGCTAACCGCAGTTATATTCCTGCTCCAGATGCTGTTGAGTATCCTAATAATGGAGAACTTATCGACTATAATGGCTACCATACCTCAACATATCATGAAGATTTTCAGACGGACTCACCTTTGTACCACACCACAAGTGCTGGTTCAGATACAAATGGGATTGTAGCGAGTAAAAATGTTATTAATGATGACACTTTGGGAAGTGTGATGAAGCTTAAAAAGAGTGGGGTAATTTGTTATTCAGTCGGCGTAGCACCTTCTGGAAGAGGAGAGTATATAGCGAAAAATATTTCCTCTAATCCTTCAGGATATTATACAATTGATGAAAATCTAGAAGGATTAGCAGAAGTCTTTAAGAACCTGCAAAATAATATTTTAAAAACTATCCCTAATGGAACGATTACAGATCCGATGGGGGAAGGTATCCTCCTACAGGGTTCAGGATATAAAAGTTACAGAAGCAAATCAAACAATTTCAGTTTCTTCAATTGCACTTGGAAGCGATGAACGTATTACTTTGAGCTATCAGGTACGTATTGATACCGAAAATTCTGATTTTAAGGGAGATAGCTGGTATCTGTGTAACGGGAGAACGACTTTAGATCCTAACAAATCAGGCGAGGAATTAGATTTTCCGATACCATCAATAAAAGCACCAAAGATTTCTTTAGATGTTGAAAAAGTTTGGGAAAATATAGATAAAAATCAAACACCTGATTCTATAGAATTTATTGTTACACGTCAACAGGTAACTTCTGAGACATGGACATCAAGTGATATCATTAAACTCACAAAGGAAGAAGGCTTTAAGCAAGAATATAAAACTTTAGAGGTTAATGCTCAAAATGTTGACTTACCGCTGTATAATAATAATGGTGATGACTTTACTTACCAAGTTGAAGAAATAAAAGTACCAGATGAGTTTCAAAGTACAGTTACTCAAAATGGAAATAATTTCACAATAAAGAATACATTTATTGGAACAACCACAGAACCCCCAACAACCACAGAACCCCCAACAACCACAGAACCTCCAACAACCACGGAACCCCCAACGACAGAGTCCTCAACTACAACAGGATCTTCATCAGAGATAACAAACTCAACTTCAAATGAAGATACGAAGAGAGATTCGAAGCATTTGCCAAATGCTGGAGAAAAAGTTACAAAGACAGCTCTAGTTGGTTTGTTTTTCATTATCCTCACATTGATTTTCGTATTTGTAAGAAAATTTATGTTAAAAAATAAGGAAAAAAAGTAATATAAAATAAAAAGACATCAGAAATTTCTGATGCTTTTTTATTTGAAGGTAGATTAGGATTGGGAGTTATATAAATTAAGGAAGAGAGCACCTATTAAATAAAGAAAATCACTCCACAACAATTTGTTTAGCACTCCCCGCACTGCCCGAAAAGTCAATGCTTAGAGTGTTTGTAGCTTCATCAAAACTTACGCCGTCACTCATCGAAAGGATATGCTTGAAATCTTTTGGCAATTGGATATGAGCAGTTTCATTGGTTTGCGTGGGATTTACGATTGTGTATGTGGTTTGGGTTTGCTTGGTTTGTTTTAACAAGGTAATCGGCTTGTCTGTAGTGATGTCTGCTATGCTTCCTCCTGTGGTAGCCCAGAAATTAATTCCTAAATAGCCAGCGGTTTCCATTTGCACAGCTTGGATACTTTCGGTGTTTGCAAGAATTTTAAGAGTATTATCTTGGGTATAATGTTTAATCTTTTCTTGCGTTGCTTCAGGAAGAATAACATAAGCATAGTTTGCATTTTGAGGATGCTGCCCGTGGTTTATCAGGAATTTGCGATATTCGCCACTATAAGTTTTGTCACTTGGAAAGGCACTATTGATAGCGGCGTAAGTTCCTGTTCTTTTTTCACTTTGCACAGTGACGTCTAAAGAAGTTGGAAAGTAATAACCAATCGAAGCATTTTGATAGTCAGACTGCAAGAGGAGCCAATCTTTTTTACTTTCTTCAGAAGCATCAGTGATATTCCCCTTATTTGAAATCACTTGATAGTGATATGCGTCATTAAGAAGACGGTTGTCCACGACCGTTTCGATGGAAGCAGTTGTGTCACCACTAATTCCCGCACCTAAGGCAATGGTCTGGTCTTCAAGAACAAACCATGATTTTTTAGCACGAAGATTCATGGGAAGGACGGTACCGTTGTTTTTAGTGCCTTGCTTATTAAGCGCCATACCCATAACGGCTTGATTTTCTGCAGCTGCTCCACCGACCCATGTTTCGGGAGAAGTTACGGTAGTAAAGGATGAGTTTTCATCTTGAAGCGCTACAGTATCTACGGTTGTCCCAGGTAAACGATAAGGATCAACCGTTGGCCAGTAACTATTACCAAATTGGACACCGTCGTTATTATAGAGATAAAACATGCCATCAGCTGTATGCCAGCCACGTTTATTTTCACCATTTCCTGCTTCAAAAGAAGAGGTGAGGTTGGAGTATAGACTCAGGCTTGTCATGTAATTTGGATTACTTTGAACAAAACGATCCATTGAGGCGAAGACTTTTGTTCCCGTAAAGGGGAGCATATCTCCAGTGATTGCAGTATTTGCCATTAAAGAAAGTGTCAGCTGTAAGTCATTATAGTCCCTCGTGTTATTGAGATAATAATCAGGATTGGTTTGCATCCAGTATTTCACTGCTTCTTGCAGCTTCTTTTGACTTTCTTCGGATACTAAGTTAGCAACGATAAGCAAATTATACATCGTGGTTGAACCGTAGCCGACCTGTGTATCTTTCGGAGCGCGTGAGATTGAGCGTCCATTGACACCTGGAAGCATCGTTCCTTGATAGATGAGAGGGATAAATGATTGTTCAACAGTAGAGACAAAGTTTGAAACAGTTTGACTGTCCATTTCAAAGCTTGAACCTTTGGTGGTAGCGAGGATTTGTCCGACACCTTTCACAAGAACATTGCCGTAAGAACCGGTATAAGGGATGTTATTGTGCTGAATAAAAGAGCCATCAGGATAAAAGCCGTCTCCCTTGGTTACTGTTTGAAAAACTTCTTTAATACTGTTTGATGCCAGCTCGATCTTACTTTCATTTTCTTGTAAAATTCCTAAACCAAGCACAGATAAGGCCAAGTCTGTTCTATTTGATTTGCTCCAGTGGTTGAAAAATTAGGAATGAAAGCCAGATCAACAAATACATCCTGTGATTTCGTATAGAGTTGCTGATAAGGATTGGGAACATAGGACTGGATTGCCTTGCTATACTCTTGTATTTTATCTGATGGTAGCTTATCACCAAGGATCATTAAGCTACCAATAAATTTTTGAGGAATACCAACCTGCCAATCCCACCAATTGCCATAGTATTTCTGACCATTGTAGCCCTTTTGACTTACCATAAAATCAAGTCCAGACTGAATATCAGCGAGCAGTTCGGAATTAAGATAGTAATCTGTCCCCTTAGTGCCATAAGCCTGTGAGAGAAGGTAGAGATTAGAGAATTGGGTCGTCAGATTTGCAGAAGGTGTGTCCCCAGCTTTCAAAGGCCACAGCTCTTTTCGATCAGGGCTACGATTCATACTTTGGTAAAGGTTTTGAGCATTCTTGGACAAATTATTCATATATTTGACAAGTGGAGCATTGTTAGAATCATAATTTTCAGTGATTAGTTGTTGCTTCCACTTGTCACGTAAGCTTATAAATTGCTGCGTATCTAAAACTTCAGGGATACTGTTCACTTCGCCAGCTTTCAGTGATAAGAGCGACAGCTGACTCAGATTACCAAAAAGACGTAAACCTGTGGCTCCGGTCCAGTCCCCATCGATGGTTGACCCATCGCTGTAAGTAACATGGGGATTATCATAGATTATCTTGGCGTTAAGGTAAGCTTTAACACTCGTGCCCTGATAACGTAGAAGTAGCTTATAGGTCTGTCCGATCTCAAGACTTTGACTATGGATATCTGTTATCCATTTGCCTCCTGGCTGACCAAGCTGCCAGTTTCCGTTACTCATATAAGCAAAGGACTGATAATTTTTGGTGTTTCCTGCGCCAGCACGAAAGACAAGTCCAAAATTTGTTTGTCCCTTGTATACAAAAGTTATTTGAACATCACCAGAACTACGGTTTCCTGCATCTGTATTAAGCGAAATACTCTCATAACCTGTACTTAGCTTTTGATTAGCTATATTCAGCTGTCCTTGAGAGATTCTTTTATCTGCTTGGCCAACCAAATCTTTCCAAGTCCCAAGCTGATTACTGAAATCAGAAGTATAGCTCTCCGCTGTAGCTCGTTGACTGAATGTGAAATTTACCGAAATGCTCACAAGTAAGAAAGCAATAAAATAAAATAGTTTTTTTGTCATTTCATATTCTCCGTGTATTTATTTATATTCCCAATGCTTGTTTTAAAGTACAATAAAAGAGACTTAGAACAGTTAATCTAAATCTTTTCAATATTTACTTTTAGTCGCTCCTTTTCTTTATGATAAGCAGTATAATTTAACATGTTATATTATCTATGAGTAAGTATATAGTATGTTAAGAAGATTGTCAACTTATTAAGATAACGCTTACTTGCGCACTATTGAGGGATAATAAATTTTTAGGTAATAAATATCTCGGCTGTAGTTTTTTCTTGGACCATCAAAAATTTCTTGCTATTTTGTCAAGTAAAAGTTATAATATAACATGTTAATATATTAAGAGGGGTTAAGTTATGAATACGAATAAGAAAAAATTAATTCAGCTCGGTCAGAATATCGACCAAGCTTGGCTGGACAATCAAATAAAGAAAATAATTGTAAAAATTGAAAGAAACATGGAGCGTTTTGGTGATGGTTTTCCTTCGGCTTGTGCTACAGATGGGAAATATCGTATCAAGGGAAATGACGACTGGACCAATGGATTTTGGACAGGAATGATAGCTTTGGCTTATGAATATACAGGGAATGCAAAATTCTTACATCGTGTCGAAGCCAACATGGAAAGTTTCCAAAAGAGATTAGACGATCATTTTGTGTTAGATCATCATGATATCGGGTTTCTATATAGTCTGTCAGCGGGGGCGGCTTATAAGTTAACCGGAAATGAAACTTATAAAGCGACTTTACTTCAAGCTGCGGATGTCTTGCTTCACCGTTTTCAAGAAAAAGGTAATTTTATTCAAGCTTGGGGCAAGTATGGCGATCCTAAAGAATATCGTGTCATTATTGATTCATTCATCAATCTTCCCTTACTCTTTGCAGCAACAGAATATTCTGGCAAAGCAATTTACAAAGAAGTAGCGCTGAAGCATTATGCGACTTTGCTCAAAACAGTTTTCCGTGACAATGCAAGTACTTATCATACTTATTATTTTGATATCGAAACAGGACAACCAGCATATGGAGCTACACATCAAGGACATAGCGATACGTCAACTTGGGCACGTGGGCAGGCATGGGCTATTTTAGGAATTCCGCTTAATGAAAGTTATATTCATTCCGCTATTTTTCCTGAGGTATACCCTTCTGTGGTAGAAGTTTTCTTGAAGCATTTGCCTCAGGATCTTATTCCATATTGGGATTTTGATTATACAGATGCAGAACCATCTGCTAAAGACAGTTCAGCAGCAGCTATTGCAGCGTGTGGCTTCTTAGAAGCTGCACAGCAAAAAGCTTATCCAGAAGCAGAGGGTATGGCTAAGGGACTCATTTATCAGTTGGGAGAATTTTATACTGAGGCAGCAGATGGAAATGAAGGCTTGTTGCAACATGGGGTATATGCTTTTGCAGAAGGCAAAGGTATTGATGAACCTAACCTCTGGGGCGATTATTTCTATTTTGAAGCGCTCATGCGCTTAGCGAATGACAAATGGAACCGATATTGGTAAGGAGAAGTAGTGAAAACATTTCAAATAAAAGAAGAATTTATGCTGGATAATAAGCCAGTTAAAATAATAAGTGGTGCTATTCATTACTTTAGAATTCCCCAAAGTCAGTGGGAAGACAGTCTTTATAACCTGAAAGCACTTGGTGCAAATACTGTAGAAACTTATATTCCTTGGAATATTCATGAGCCTGAAGAAGGAGTATTTGATTTTGAAGGCATGAAAGATATTCGTGCTTTCGTTAAATTGGCTGAAAGTTTAGGGCTCATGGTTATTTTACGACCTTCAGTTTATATCTGTGCCGAATGGGAATTTGGCGGACTTCCAGCCTGGTTGCTGAAGGAATCAGAAATGCGTCTTCGTTCCACAGACTCACGCTTTATGACCAAGGTGGAAAACTATTTTAAGGTATTACTTCCATATCTTTCACCTTTACAAATCACTGCAGGTGGTCCTGTTATCATGATGCAAGTTGAAAACGAATATGGTTCTTATGGGATGGAGAAGGATTATCTTCGCCAAACGATGGCACTTATGAAAAAATATGGGGTTAATGTACCCTTGTTTACTTCAGATGGTACTTGGCAAGCAGCGCTTGATGCGGGTTCTTTGATCGAAGATAATGTTTTGGTTACAGGAAACTTCGGAAGCCGTTCGAAAGAAAACGCAGCAGTGCTCGCAGGATTTATGAAAGAACATGGTAAAAAATGGCCGCTTATGTGTATGGAATATTGGGATGGTTGGTTCAATCGTTGGGGAGAACCGATTATTAAGCGTGATCCGCAAGATTTAGCAGATGAAGTTAAAGCCATGCTGAAGCTTGGTTCGCTTAATCTTTATATGTTCCACGGTGGGACCAATTTTGGCTTTTATAATGGTTGCTCTGCGCGTGACACGGGAAATTTACCGCAAATTACTAGCTATGATTATGATGCCTTGCTCACAGAGGCAGGAGAGCCTACCGCCAAATATTATGCTGTTCAAAAAGCGATCAAAGAAGTGTGCCCAGATGTTTGGCAAGCGCAGCCCCGTGTCAAAAAAATTGCAAATCTTGGTTCTTTTAAAGTTTCAGAGAGTGTGTCTTTATTTAAGACTAAAGATAACATGATGAAGGCTTTAACAACCGCTTATCCTCTCACTTTAGAAGCAGCAGGTACAGGCTATGGTTATATGCTTTATTCTACTGTCTTAAAAAATTATGGTAAAGAGACTAAACTTAAGATTGTTGAAGCTAGCGACCGTCTCCAAATCTATCTTGATGGTCAACATAAACACACACAATACCAAGAAGAAATTGGGCAAGAAATATTGCTGGATGTAGCGGAAAATCAAGAAGAGATTCAAGTGGACTGTTTGGTAGAGAACTTAGGTCGTGTCAATTATGGTTTTAAGTTTAATCATCCAAGTCAGCAAAAAGGTATACGTGGTGGCATGATGCATGACATACATTTTCACCAAGGTTATACACAATATCCTTTAGATTTCTCTGCGGAGCAGTTAAGTGGAATTGACTTTAGTGCAGGTAAAAATCCAGCACAGCCTTCTTTTTATCGCTTTAATATGAGCTTGGATAAGGTGGCAGATACTTTCATCGATTGCTCGAACTATGGCAAAGGTGTTATCATTGTGAATGGTAAGAATCTTGGTCGTTATTGGAACCAAGGGCCTGTGTACAGTTTATATTGTCCGAAGGACTTTCTTCATGAAGGAGAGAATGAAATTCTTGTCTTTGAAACAGAAGCTGTAGAAATTACCAGCTTAAACTTTTCAAGTCAGCCAGTATTTGATACTCTAAAGTAAAAATAAAACAAAGTAAAAGTGGATGCTATTCGGCATCCACTTCTATTTTTGTTTTGAAGTATTTCCAATGTTTGTAGCTGACGATATATTCAGCAACACTCTTATCTACAAGATAGGTGTGTTTAACCTGCTTGACCACAGGTTCGCGGAAGCTTAAGTTGAGCGCATTGAGCAACTCACTTTCATCTGGAAAAATAATTTCATTTGTTTCAACAGAGGACATGGAATAAAGATCGATACCAAAGTCTTTGTTCACTCGCTCATAGACACTCGAATAGTCTTCTAAATGATCTGATACAGGCTCCTTGACTAAAGTTTTTGGAAGGTGTGTAAAGTGTAAGAGAAAGGGGGTTCCATCAAAATAACGTACCCGAACAATCTTATAATAACTTTGGTCTGGACTAAGTCCAAGCTCTTTTAAGATTGAAGGTTCACTTTCCTCTTTTATTGACAGAACTTTGACAGTTTCGTGATCTTGAGAATGCAATTCGATATCTGAGAATTTAACATTTTGGGAAATTTTCGATTTAGAAACGTAGGTACCTTTTCCTTGAACACGGTAGAGGTAACCTGCACTTGTTAATTGGTTTAAGGCTTTCACCGCAGTGATAGAACTTACTTCATATTTTCGTTTAATATCGGCTTCTGAATAAAATTTATCCCCAGGGATAAATTTATGATTTTTGATTTCAGATAATAAGTCTTGTTTGATTTGTTCATACTTTGGAATCAATAGAAATACTCCTATCTATATAACTTATATTAGAATGATAACATGTTAAGTTAGAATATGCAAGCTGTATATACAAGGCTTTAGAGTGCGCTTTAGGGAGCTTTTTACAAAAAAATATGTAACCGTGTACATTTTCTCTTGACAAGCTACTTAATATGTTATATACTGATAATGCAAGAAGATAACATGTTAAATAAAAGAGCGCTTGCGTGATTGATAAGGAGTCAAATGAGAAACATAGTATTGATTAGCCATGGTTCGATGGCTGCCGGGGTGAAAGAAAGTCTCGAGATGATCATCGGACGGCAAGAACAGATGCATGTGGTATGTATGCCCGAGGATAGTGATAATATCCAGTTTGAACAAGAGTTACTAGAAAAAATGCAGACCTTAGAGGGTGAAACTTTAATTATTGCTGATTTACTTGGAGGAACACCTTGTAACGTGGCGTTAAAGCATTTTACCGATAATGATGATGTTTCTATCATCGCTGGGATGAACCTCTCTCTTGTTTTAGAAGCAGCAGTGAGTGATACTGCGTCCGCTGATGATTTGGTTACTTCGAGCAGAACAACGCTGGTTAATGCGAAAAACTTGCTGAATGAAGCAAAGGCACAAGAAGCAGTAACGCTTAATATGGCAGATTATTCTGAGTACCAAGGTAAAGCAAAGATTGTTAACACGCGCATTGATGAACGCTTGATTCATGGACAAGTGGCTGGGATTTGGTCTTCAAGTTTGGGGACACAACGCATCATTGTTGCAAATGATGAGGCAGCTGCCGATGACTTGCAAAAATCATCTTTACGCATGGCTTGCCCATCAGCAATGCGACTCTCAGTTATTCCCGTAGCCCAAGCAGCAGAAAATATCAATGCGGGGAAATATGGCTTACAACGGATTTTTCTTCTCTTTAAAAAACCTGCCGATGTTTTAAAATTTATTCAAGCAGGGGGGAAACTTGAAAGTCTTAATGTAGGGAATATGAGCTATAAAGAAGGTTCAAAAGAAGTCACAAAGAGCATCAAAGTCATGCCAGAAGAAGAAGGTATCTTCCAAGAAATTGCTGCTGGTGGCGTTAAAATCACAGCCCAATTGGTTCCAAGTGAGCCCGCCATTGACTTTATGGAAAAACTTAACAAAATAGGAGAACGATAAAATGCATTTAACAGTCCTACAAATCATTTTAATTACAATTTTTGCCTTTATTGCTATCAATGATTCATTGATTTCGAATTCGTTGACTCAGCCAGCTATTGCCGGTATGATTTCTGGTTTAATTATGGGAGATTTGAAAACTGGTTTAATGGTTGGTGGTACCCTTCAACTTATGCGCTTAGGTATTGCAGCATTTGGTGGAGCTTCTGTACCTGACTATTTCACAGGTGCCGTCCTTGGTACAGCATTCGCTATTATTTCAGGAAAAGGTGCAGCTTATGGTATTGGTTTAGCTGTTCCTGTGTCACTTCTGATGCTCCAACTTGATGTTGTGGCACGTTTCTGTAATGTCTTCCTGCTTCACAGAGTTGACAAAGCTATTGATAAAGAACAATACGGCCGTATTCCACGTTTGGTTCTCTCTGGTTCATTTCTTTGGGGACTATCTCGTGCTATTCCCATCTTACTCATGCTGATCGTTGGTGATGCTGCTGTAACAACCTTGACCAATGCAATGCCTGAATGGTTGATGACTGGTCTTCAAGTTGCTGGGGGCACATTGCCTGTTGTCGGTGTGGCGATACTCTTGCGTTATTTGCCAACGAAACAATATATTCCCTATCTTATGGTCGGTTTCTTCCTTGCAGCATATTTACAAGTTCCGATGATGGGGATTGCGATTGTCGGAGTAGTCGCAGCACTCTTGGTGTTCAAACGTGACAGCGCAAAGCCTGCACCAGCTGAGGCAGGCACAACAAATGGCCAAAACTTTGAAGGAGGCTTTGACGGTGATGAATAACAATAAAGAAGTAATTACAAAAAAAGATTTAAATAAAATTAGCTGGCGTTATATCTTGGGAAGTCAGCTCAACTGGAACTATGAACGTATGATGAGTTCAGGTTATCTTTATGGCATCATGCCTGTTCTGAAAAAGCTTTACAAAGACGATAAAGAACTCAAAGATATGGCTAAAACGCATAACCAATTCTTCAATACCAATGCTATTTTTGGTAATTTGATTATGGGGATTGATGTAGCCATTGAAGAAAAAGAAGGTTATAAAGCGAAGGAAACTGTGGCGGCTTTGAAAACGGCCCTCATGGGATCACTTGCAGGTGTCGGAGATTCACTTTTCCATGTTATTTGGGGAACAATCTTTGGTTCTGTTGCAGGAACTTTAGCTCAGCAAGGTTCGACTGTCGGCTGTCTCCTTTGGATTGCTGCAAATATTGCCTTGCTCTTTGGTCGCGCTGCTTTACTTCCACTAGGGTATAAACAAGGGGTAAAATTAGTAACCACATTAAAAGATAAACTCTCTGCTTTTACTAATGCGGCAACTGTTCTGGGTGTGACTGTTATTGGTGCCTTGATTCCAACGGTTATCAAGGTAGCTACGCCACTGGTTTACACAAATAACGGTGTCAAGTTAGAAATGCAAGCAACATTAGATGGAATCTTGCCAGCCTTAATCCCAGTTTTGCTCACATTGTTAACTTACTGGATGTTGGGCCAAAAGAAATTGAACTCTACACGTGTTATCTGGTTGGTTTTAATTTTCACGATTGTTCTCAGTGCACTTGGCATTCTAGGTTTACCTGTGCCACCAGCAAAATAAAACACCACACACATTGTATAAGGCATTCGTCTTGCACGGTGTGTGAAGAATTTTCGGATGACTTACCTCACTTACACAATTCCGAGTCATTGGAAAATTTTTCATAGACCGTATAAGAACAGAAGGTTCATATTGCATATGGACCTGCTTTTTAATAAGAAAAGGAATAAAAAATGACAGATAATATTTTAAAATTATTCAGCATGAAGGGAAAAATAGTCCTCATCACTGGAGGGGCACATGGGATTGGATATTCTCTTGGTATTGCTTATGCCCAAGTAGGTGCAAAGATTGTTTTTAATGCCAGACATCAAGCGGGAGTAGAAACGGGTTTAGCAGCTTATGAAAAAGAAGGCATTAAGGCATATGGCTACGTCTGTGATGTCACAGATGAAACAGCAGTTGCGACTATGATGCAACAGATTGAAGCAGAAGTCGGAAGTGTAGATGTTCTGGTGAATAACGCGGGCATTATCTCACGACTACCAATGCTTGACATGACAGCGAGCGATTTCCGAAAGGTTGTAGATGTTGATCTCACAGGTCCTTTCATTATGGCGAAAGCCGTTCTTCCTGCGATGATTAAAAAAGGAGGCGGCAAGATTATCAATATTTGCTCCATGATGTCCGAGCTAGGCCGTGAAACTGTTTCGGCATATGCCGCAGCCAAGGGCGGTTTGAAAATGCTGACTAAAAATATCGCCTCTGAGTATGGTGAATATAATATTCAGTGTAATGGTATCGGCCCAGGATATATTGCTACCGAACAAACGAAACCACTGCGAGAACGACAAACAGATGGTTCTCGTCATCCTTTTGATGCCTTTATTATTGCGAAAACCCCGGCTGAACGTTGGGGTAAACCGGAGGATTTACAAGGTGCAGCTGTCTTCCTTGCTTCAGATGCTTCCAACTTTGTAAATGGGCATATCCTATATGTCGATGGCGGTATCCTTGCCTATATTGGCAAACAACCCGAATAAAGAAATGAGAACCAAAAAAATGATGAAAATTGAACTGCTTAATAAGGACAAAGAAAATATCTCTGGGAAATTTGACCATGAGAAAGAGCATGCGCCATTTATGGCTCAAGGAAACCAGCTTTGTACACTAGGAATCAAGGAATATGTGTATCAGATGGGAGATAAGATTCGTGTGACAGTAGATGATGTTCCGGGCTATTATATGGTTCAGATGGATGAAACTCTTGCGCCATCATTCCTTTATTTTACTCAAGAAGAATGGTTATATGAAATCCCTTTAACAGAAAATCTGCGAAAGTCTTCTGTGGAGACGGCATTCAAATCCGCACGCCATAGCTTGACCGTGCGCAAAGCCCATCCTTTTGAAATTTCAAACTATCAAAATCTTTCTTTTAATGCGCATGATCAAAAAGAAAACACAGGCGTGTATCCGCATGCTTCGGCCAATGTCGAAACACGTGATGAATCAGTTTTTTTCGCGAAAAATGCCATAGATGGTAAATGCGCTAACCTATCACATGGTTCATATCCTTTTGCCTCATGGGGAATTAATCAGCAGGCCGATGCGGAATTAACCATTGATTTTGGTCGATATGTTGAAGTGGATCAGCTGAGCTTACTTTTCCGCTGTGATTTTCCACATGATAGTTATTGGCAAAGTGTTGAAGTTACATTTTCAAATGGTAATTGTATGAGCTTTGACACAGAAAAGCAGGCAGAGTTTCAAAACTTTAAATTTCCGACACAGCAGACCACTTTTATCAAACTGGATCATTTAAACAAGGCACAAGATGATTCGCCCTTCCCTGCGCTAACCCAGATTGAAGTTTTTGGAAAAAACAAGCCTGTTCAATAAGACTATACCTATCCCTTGCAAAGTCATGGGATATTTTCATCAGAAAAGAGATAAAATGCGAGAAAAGAAATTAAAAGCTTTAAAATGGGATTCTTATGAAGAGATCACGCAGGGGGTCAAACTTATGCTTGAACCGCTCAAAGTAAAAATGAATGGTTCTGGTCATATCGACTTGGGACACAATCACGGTGCTATCTATGATGAAGAGACAAGTCATATGGAAACCTTTAGCCGTTTGGTCTGGGCGATTGGTCCTTATCTTAGTCAAAATGAAGATGTTTTTCTCACAGAAGAAATGCGTGCTTCCTTTGTAGCGGGAACAGATCCTACAAGCAAGCATTATTTTGGCGTGCTCGCCAACTATGACCAAAAATTTGTCGAAATGGCAGCTTTAGCGACCTGTTTGCTACTCAATAAGGAGACCATCTGGCAGGACTTTAGTCTGCAAGAAAAAGAAAATATAGTCAACTGGTTCCTTCAAATCAACCAACGAAAAATCCCCAAAAATAACTGGCGTTTTTTCCGTATCTTGGTCAATGTCACCATGAAAAACTTGGAGATGCCTTATTCTCAAGAAATAATCGAGCAAGAGTTTGCCTTCATTGACAGCTGCTATCAAGGGAAGGGATGGTATTGTGACGGTAAGGCAAGTCAGGTGGATTATTATATTCCGTGGGCATTTCATTACTATAGCTTGCTCATCTCAAAATTTTTAAATCCTCATGATGATGCTGAACGGCTTAAAAAGATTAGGGAAAGGGCAACTTTATTTGCGCAAGATTATCAGTATTGGTTTGACCGAAAAGGACGAGCAGTGCCTTTTGGCCGAAGCTTGACTTATCGTTTTGCACAGGGCGCTTTTTGGTCAGCCTTAGTTTTTGCGGATTTGGAAGCTTTGCCTTGGTCAAATATTAAAGCACTCTTTTCAAATCATATGCAATCCTGGTTTCGTGAGGCTATTTTTACTGAAAATGGCATTTTAAATGTTGGTTACGCTTATCCCAATCTCAATATGGCTGAAAATTATAACGCAGCAGGTTCACCTTACTGGGCTTTTAAAGCATTTTTACTCTTGGCAGTTGATCGTAAACATCCTTTTTGGCAAGCCGACAAACAGTTAGCACGCTTATCACGTAAACGAATCGCCTCTAAAGAAATGCGAGCCTTGATTGAACACAGTGCCCATTCGGAGCAGGTTATGTTTTATCCAGCTGGGCAGTTCATCGAAAATCAGAGTCATGCACCAGCCAAATATGGTAAGTTTGTCTATTCGACACAGTTTGGTTTTAGTGTACCCAAAGGCGCTTATTTTTACGCTGAAGGCGCTTTTGATAATACCTTAGCGCTGAGTGAAGACGGGCTGTACTTTCGAGCACATGCCCAAGATGATTCTTTTGAAATCTTCGAAGATCGTGTGGTGCATTACTGGTCACCCATGCCAGCCGTTCACATCAAAAGTACGATTATCCCTTTAGGTCAAGCGCATCTGCGTATCCACGATATCCAAACAGACAAAGTATTGTGTGTAGCAGAAGGCGGTTTTTCCACAACGATTGAGGAAAGCTCAACTTTTTCTGATAATAAATTTGCCCAAATAGACACGCCATTAGGGAGCAGTAGTATCAGAGCAATCAAAGGCTATGACGAGGCAGACATTGTTCGGCCAGAAGTGAATACCAATGTGTTGTATCCACGCAGTATTTTTCCTTGTCTTCAGGGGAAGATTCAGCCCGGTCAACATCGCTTGATAAGTCTCATAACTGGAGCAGTGATGCAGGAGCAAGATTCAAAATGGAGCACAGTAAGTGAAAAATAACTTTTTTCTTATTATTTTTTTCAAAGTATCGTATAATAAGGGCATATGACTAAAAAAGTAACGATCAACGATATCGCAAAGTTAACTGGGGTATCAAAATCAACTATATCCAATTTTTTAAATGGTAAATTTGCAGGGATGTCAGAAGAGACACGGCAACGGATTCAAGATAAAATTGAAGAGCTCGACTATCGTCCGAACCGTCAAGCGCGTGCTTTAAAGTCAAGTTACTCTTCACTTATCGGGATTTCAGTAACCGACATTTCCAATCTTTATACATCACGTTTATTAAAAGGGATGATGGAAAGATTGCAAAACACCAAGTACCATACGCTTATCATGAACTCGGACCTCGATGAAGAGTATGAACAATACAATATCGAAAAATTACTAGACGAGAAAGTTGACGGTATCATCCTTCAACCTCTTAAAGCTGCAGCGACGGATTACAAGACGATTGATTCAGACTTGCCTTTAGTCCAAGTTGACCGCTATCTTCAACCCCTTATTTGGCCAGCTGTTATTTCTGATAATGGTGAGCAATCAAAAAAATTAGCGGAAAAGATTGTCAAAGAAGGTTATCAAAGGATTGTCATCTTAACACCGCCAATACAGAATTCTTCAACTCGTCTCAAACGCTATGAAGGAATTACCGAAGCAATAAAAGATACGGATATTGAACTGGAAGAAGTATTTACTGAAGAAGTTAAAGACCTCTTTACTAGTGATCCAATGATTTGGGAAAAAATTGAGCCTTTCTGTAAAGACGATAAAAAGACAGCCATCTATGCCTTCAACGGCGGTCTGCTTTATGGTGCTATTAAAATTCTGAAAGATAAGCAAATTGCTGTGCCAGAACAAGTGGGAGTGGTAGGTTATGATGATGGAGCTTTGGGAGAGCTGATTAGTCCAGGATTGACTGCTATCGTTCAGGATCCCGTAAAGATAGGCTACACATCTGCGGATCTTTTGGTCAAAAATATTGAAGCCAAAGCGCAAAAAGCAGAACTTACAGTCGTTGACTCAGATCTAAAAATCAGACATTCACTATAAAAATATCAAAGGAAAAATATCCTTTGGTATTTTTTTATTTTTTTTACTTGACAAAACAACTGAAAGCGAATACAATAGATGTTAGTAAATCGGTTTAGTAAATCGGTTCATTAATTCTATAAATAACAAATAAAAAAGGAGCATCAGATGAACAATCAAACAATGGATACCCGTTACACACACTCACCAAAGGATATTGCGAAATTTACGACACAAGAGCTGCGCGAAGAATTTGCAGTAGAAACCATCTTCGAACCTAACTTTATTCATTTGGTTTATTCGCACAATGACCGCTTGATTTTTGGCGGAGTTGAACCGACAGAAAAACCTTTGGAAATTGTTCTGGATAAAGTTCTTGGAGTTGAATATTTCTTAGAACGTCGTGAACTTGGTGTCATTAATATTGGTGGTGATGGCAGTATTATCATCGACGGCCAAGAAGATGAAGTTTTACACCGTGATGGCTACTATATTGGAAAAGGGACAAAGGAAGTTATCTTCAAATCTAAAGATCCGCAAAACCCAGCAAAATTCTACGTGGCTTCAGCTCCAGCTCACCAAAAATACCCGAATAAAAAAATCGCTCTGGCAAATATTAATCCTTTAACACCGGGTGATGATGAACATATGAATAAACGCAAAATCAACCAATATGTTCACCCAAACCAAGTCGAATCTTGCCAACTCCAAATGGGTTTAACATCACTTGCTCCTGGTTCTGCATGGAACACTATGCCTTGTCACACACATGAACGTCGTATGGAAGCTTATCTGTACTTTGAATTGCCAGAAGACAATGCCATTTTCCACTTCATGGGTAAACCCGAGGAAACAAAACACTTAGTGCTGCAAAACGAACAAGCGGCAATCAGTCCAAGTTGGTCCATCCACACAGGTGTAGCCACAAGTAATTACTCTTTTATTTGGGCAATGTGTGGTGAAAATATCACTTATGACGATATGGATATTGTTCCAATGAACGAACTTAAATAATAAAAAATAAACGAAAGCAGAAAGAGAAGATTATGACTGAGAATATTTTAAACGCCTTTTCACTGGAAGGAAAAATCGCCCTTGTAACAGGAGCGACTTACGGTATCGGCTTTGCCTTGGCATCAAGCTATGCCAAAGCAGGAGCAACGATTGTATTTAATGACATCAACCAAGAAGCAGTTGATCGCGGTATGGCAGCTTACCAAGAAGCAGGCATTACAGCGCACGGTTATGTTTGTGATGTGACTGATGAAGCAGGAATTGATGCAATGGTTGAGCAAATTGAAAAAGAAGTCGGCATTATTGACATCTTGGTCAACAATGCCGGTATTATCAAACGTACACCGATGATTGACATGTCAGCCGCTGATTTCCGTCAAGTGATTGATATTGATTTGAATGGTCCATTTATCGTTTCGAAAGCAGTTATTCCAGGTATGATGAAGAAAGGTGGCGGTAAAATCATCAACATCTGTTCAATGATGTCAGAGCTTGGTCGTGAAACAGTTTCAGCCTATGCTGCTGCTAAAGGTGGTTTGAAGATGTTGACGAAGAACATTGCCTCAGAATACGGAAAATACAATATCCAATGCAATGGTATTGGCCCTGGCTACATTGCGACACCCCAAACAGCGCCCTTACGTGAATTACAAGAAGATGGTTCACGTCATCCTTTTGATTCCTTTATCATTGCCAAAACGCCAGCAGAGCGTTGGGGAGAACCAGAAGATCTTGAAGGCCCAGCAGTCTTCTTGGCTTCGAAGGCTTCTGACTTTGTCAACGGTCATATTCTCTACGTAGATGGCGGAATCTTAGCCTACATTGGTAAGCAACCATAAAATAAAGAGCTGAACCTTGGAGAAAGAATTATGCCAAAATTTATAACAATAGGCGAGCCTCTAGTCGTGATGGCCTCACAAGATGTGGATGTCAGCTTAGATGAAGCAGTACATTTCAAGAAATACCTCGCAGGAGCAGAATTTAATGTTGCATTTGGTATCAAACGTTTAGGTCACAGTGCGGGCTATGTATCCAAAGTTGGGGCAGATACTTTTGGACGGTTTATTACTGAGGCTGCACAAGAGGCAGAGCTGGATACGCAAAACTTGATTTACGATGAAAACTTTTTGACAGGCGTTTATTTGAAACAATGTGTGAGTATGGGGGATCCGGTTACTTCATATTTTCGTAAAAATTCAGCTGCTTCAAACTTGAAGATAGATGAGATTGATTTATCTACTTTAGCAGATGTTCAGATTGCTCATCTTTCAGGGATCTTTCCAGCATTATCGCCCAGAACACTTCAAACTTTTAGAGCGTTTAATGATAAGCTGCAGGAAAATAAAGTCTTCACGGTATTTGACCCAAACCTTCGTCCAGCGCTTTGGAAAAATCAAAAAGAAATGGTAGATACTCTCAACAACTTAGCGAAGAACAGCCAAATCGTTTTACCGGGTATTAATGAAGGCCAGATACTGATGGGTTCAAGCCAACCAGAAAAAATTGCTGATTTTTATTTGAGCCAAAGCAGTCTAACCGAAAGTGTTGTAGTGAAACTGGGCGCTGAAGGCGCATTTGTCAAAACGAAAGCTGGTGCTACTTATACCGTTTCTGGCTTTAAAGTGGACAAGGTCGTTGATACAGTAGGCGCAGGCGATGGCTTTGCTGTCGGCTTAGAATCTGCTTTACTTGAAGGTAAAACGCTGGAAGTTGCTGTACATCGTGCGTGTGCTATTGGCGCTTTGGCAGTTCAAAGTGCGGGGGATAGTGAAGGATATCCGACACGTCAGGAACTTATGGATTTCTATAAGAGTCAGAATTATCAAGGAGATTTATAATGCAAAGAGCAGAATTATTGGAAAAGGTGATTAAGTCGGGTGTTGTTTCAGTGGTACGCGCAGATAGTGCCGAAGATGCCGTCAAAATAGTAGAAGCAGTTGTAGACGGTGGGATTAAAAGTATTGAGCTGACTTATTCGGTACCTCGTGCAAACGATGTAATTGCTGATCTTGTAGCCACATATGCAGGAACTGATGTGATGATTGGTGCAGGGACTGTTTTAGAAGCGACCTCAGCACGTTTAGCAATTATTGCCGGTGCTCAATTTATTGTGAGTCCAACTTTTAACAAAGAAGTTGCTAAAATCTGTAACCTGTATCAAATCCCTTATATTCCAGGAGTGATGACCCCATTAGAAGCACAAACAGCGATGGAATATGGCTCTGAACTCATCAAGCTTTTCCCAGGAGATATTGCAGGAGCTGCGATGATTAAGGACCTCAAAGGTCCTTTCCCTTACATCAATGTGATGCCATCTGGTGGTGTTAATGAATCAAATGTGGCAGAATGGTTTAAAGTCGGAGCGACTGCTGTCAGTGCAGGAGGTGGTGTGACAGCACCGGCCTTAACGGGTGATTTTGCAGGTGTTAAAGTGAATGCTGAGAAGTTTATGCGGGCCTATGAAGCCGTAGGAAAATAAATGAAAAGCTTATATCGTTTTGATATAAGCTTTTTACTTTCATTCCTTTTCTAAAAGAATCCGTTTAATCTCCCGAAGCTCTCTTTTAGTGCGGCTTTGGTCAAGTGCTAATGACAAAACCCCAAGAGCTAAGAAAAAATTTGCGATTTCGGATAGGATTGTAAATAATTCAGTCATTGATTATCCTTTAGCCTATCTGTATTTAATTTTACTCTTGTCATTGTTGTTTTTCCTCTCTATCAAGCTTTTTTCTCAAGATAAAATATATTTATCTAAAATATTATCACATTTTAAGTGTTTTAATTTTTAAAAATTCATTGAAAGATGAAGAAAATTATTCTACAAATATGGAGGGAGCTAACAATATAACAGCGGGATTACTTTGTGAAGCTAAGAAAATTCTAATGTGTTGATGCGATGATTTCCGGAGTAATATTAGTAAATGAGTCAACCCACTCGCCCCGCATAAACATAATATTCCTCAACATCCTCTTCTGAAACTTCCGCATCATTACTCCAAGAGAAACGCTGTGCGGCGATTCTTTTTAAGCCTTTCTTCTCGTAAAAAGGATAGTTGGAATAGCTGTCTGTAAGTAGGAAGAAGGTTTTTGCTTTATTTTCTTTTAAGTAATCAAGGAAAAGCTGATAGAGTGTGCTTCCAAGACCTAAGCCTTTGTAGTTCTCATTTAAGATTAAGAGGTTTAAGGCAGCATCAAAGGTTTCCTTGCTTTGCTGTATAAGTTCCTCATTGAGCTTCATGGTTTCCAAGTAAAAGTCAAAAACGGTTTCTGGTTTTCCTTGGTTGATAATTAAACTCAGAGCTTCAAGTTGGCGGTACCTTATCCGACTTTTGGGAAGTAAATCAGGAGTGAGAGCAGCAGCGACGACGCCGATAATTTTCCCCTTATCTTTAGCGACAAAGACTTTTGTGGAGGTCAAGAGGATTGTTTCAAGAAAAAAATCAGCCATAGGCAAGACATTTTCTTGTTTATTCCACTCTTGATAAGCCCAAGTGTCGATAATTAATTGATTGATATCCGCAAGTTCGGCTTCATCTATATCCACCAATTCTGTAAATATTATGTTGTCTTTATTCATATCTTTTTGCCACAATAGCGTTGGTTACAGTGACTTGTGCTACTAAAACCTCACGCGCATCTGTAAACTTCAGCTCCCACACATGTGTACGCCCACCTTTGTGCAGAAGAAGACCTTGAGCAAAGAGTATTCCTGTTGCTTTAGTTGGGTTTAAATGATTGCCATTGACCGCTTGGCCGACAGCAAAATGTTTATCGTCAAGCAAGAGATTACTTGCCATACCAGCAGCAACCTCAGCAAAGGCCAGCGTTGCACCACCATTTAAGAAACCTTGAGGTTGCGCATGAAAGTCCTCTAAAGGCATTTGAGCGGTAAAACCTGTTGGGGTTAAAACCAGCTTTTGAATACCCAGTTGTTCAATTAAATTCATGTAAAAATCTCCTTTTTCACGGTGTAATATTCAAGTGCTGCTTGATTGATAGATACACCCAAGCCCTTGCCACGCGGTCTATTCATCTTGCCTTCAATAAATTTAATCTCTGGTACGATTAAATCTTCCGTAAAATAATAGGACGAATCTGACAAATCCCCTGGCATGATATTGTCGCTTAAAGTGGCCAGTTGTGTATGCAATATCTTGGAAATACCACTTTCGACCATACTGCCAATCCAGAAGGAAATGTTATTTTTCCGGCAAAAGGTGATAGCTTCTTTTGTTTGATAAAGTCCACCTAAGCGGCCAATTTTGATATTGAGCATGGTTTTTTCCTTAAGTTGAGAAAGGGTCTGTAAATCACTCCAACTTTGGACATTTTCATCAAAACAGATAGGTGTTGAAAGCTGCGGAAGAATGTCTTTATAATCTTCGAGATTATCAGTAGCAAAAGGCTCTTCAATGCAGACAAGTCCAAATTGATCGAGCTTTATCAGCGCTTCGATATTTTCAAGGGCATAAGAACGGTTGGCATCAACAGCCCATTGGAGCTGAGGATAATGCTCCACAGCATATTGGATGCGTTCAAAACCATCTGTGGGCTTAATTTTAAGCTTTATTCTTTCCACACCTTGGGCGATTAAGGCTTCGATTTTTTCAGGAAGCTGCTCAAAAGGCACATCGCCCAAGACGGCCCCACGGGATAAAGCTTCTGTCAATGGCTCAGGAAAAAGGGCAGCGATTGTATTTTTTCCTTGAGTTTTGTAATAAAGGTCCAGCAAGGCATTCTCCAAACCTGCCATTGCCATCGGTAAGGGTTGCTCAAAAAACTCATGAATCTCAAAGGGATGTGTGAAGTTTGCTGTCATTACTTTTGGAATGTAAGTCTGCGACAAGCATTCCCATGAGCTGTCAAATGTTTCTTGCGTGTAGAAAGGTGTGGTGAAGCTTACGCATTCACCATACCCTTGATGGCCGGTTTCGTCTTCGACAATGATAATAATGGTGTCACGCTGCTTCAGCTCACCTTTGGCTGTCTTGAAGTTAAACTTCATCGGAAGTTGGACGTGATTCAAACTAATCGATCTAAGCTTCATGTTTTAAATTTTTCCTAAGGATTTTGCCTGAGGCATTTTTGGGTAGAGCATTCATTTTGATAATCTGACGGGGAAGTTTATACTTGGCCAGATGTTGACGCAAAAAGCTTGTAATTTCTTGTATATCGGGCGTCCCAGCGTAGAAAAGAAGTGGCACTTGACCCCAAGTCTGATCTTCCTGCGGGACAAGCGCACATTCGATAATTCCCTCTAAGCTATAGAGTAAATCCTCAATCTCTTTGGGATAAATATTTTCTCCACCGGAAATAATGATATCTTTACGACGATTGAGAATATAAAGGAAATTGTCCTTATCAAGATAGCCAATATCTCCAGTGTTGAATAGATGAACGTCCTCTTGATTAAGATAACCTTTCATGAGCATTGGCGATTTTAGATGTATTTCGCCAGCCTGATCAGCATCAGGGTTTAAAATTTTAATCTCCACGCCAGGAAGTGCTTGACCGACAGAAGTTAGCTTGTCCGGATGTTCCAAAATGTTGAAGGTAACAGATTGGGAAAAAGTTTCGGTCATCCCGTAAGTTTTGTAGACAGGTAGACCTTGTGCAAAACATGCCTGTATCAAAGGTTGGGGAATAAATTCCCCCCCTAACAAGAGGACGCGAAGACTTTTGGCAGCAATTTTTTCATGAACACGTTTAAGCATGGTCGGTACCATGGAAACCATATTGATCGAGCTGTTATTAATTAGTTTAATCAACTCTTCCTCATCGAAAGAAGCACGTATGGTGGCCTGAGTGGCATTATAGAGGCTGCGCATGATGATGGATAGACCACTGACATGAAACATGGGGAGAACGACAAGCCAGTTGTCTTCTGGAAGAACGCCCATGGTTATTGCAGAAGCAGCCACATGTGCCGCAAGCATTTTCCAAGTGATAGGTACTGATTTGAACTTTCCAGTTGTCGCACTGGTGTTCATGATTACAGCAATTTTCTCTGGCGCTGGCTGCCAATTGAGCACAGCTCTGCTGGTTTCTAAAGAATGGATATCAGAGAAAGACAAGTCTGCTGGATAGGTTTGCTGGTCCGAAGCAATCAGCAGTTCCACATCAAGTTCAGTCAGTTGCTCTCGGATTTCATTAGCTGTAAGATGGGTGTTGAGCAAGAGGACTTCCTTATCCAAAGCCAACAGCGCAAAGAGCACAATTGCCATCTCTGGCGAATTTTCTGAAAGAAGAGCTAGGCGGTTGTGCCTAGCTGTTTCTTTGTTTAAATGTTGGGCTGTCTGAACAGTTTTATCGTAGACTTCTTTAAAAGTCAGTTGATTTAAGAAAAGTTTATTTGGCGATTTTTCAGCCTGTTCTTTTAACCATTTCATAGCTTATGGGAATTTAGGGAATTGATCAAAGTCGGGTTTGCGTTTTTCTTTGAAAGCATCGCGCCCTTCTTTGGCTTCATCGCTGAGGTAGTACATGAGCGTTGCATCACCAGCAAATTGTTGCAAGCCAGCAAGTCCATCAGTTGCAGCATTCATTGAGCCTTTAAGCATACGAAGTGCCATTGGTGACAAGGCAAGCATTTCTTCGGCCCATTTAACTGTTTCGTCTTCAAGTTGATCAAAAGGTACAACAGTGTTTACCATGCCCATATCCATTGCTTCTTGTGCAGTGTATTGACGGCAGAGGAACCAGATTTCACGTGCTTTCTTTTGACCAACCATAGCAGCCAAGAGTCCAGCACCATAACCAGCATCAAAAGAACCAACACGTGGGCCTGTTTGACCAAACTTAGCATTTTCAGAAGCAATCGTTAAGTCACAAACGATGTGGAGAACGTGCCCACCACCGATAGCAAAACCGTTGACCATAGCAATAACAGGTTTTGGTGTGATACGGATCAAGTGTTGCAAGTCTAAGACGTTAAGACGAGGGATTTGATCTTCACCAACATAGCCACCGTCGCCACGGACTTTTTGGTCGCCGCCAGAACAGAAAGCTTCTTTGTCTTCGCCTTGGCCGTGATTAGCACCTGTCAAAACAATGACACCAATCGAAGTGTCATCACGTGCTACAGTAAAGGCATCAATAAGTTCCACCACTGTTTTAGGGCGAAACGCATTACGTACTTCAGGACGATTGATCGTAATTTTCGCAATACCGTTATAAGTTTCGTAAATGACATCTTCGTACTTGCGGTCTAAAGCAAGCCAGTTATATTTTGACATAATTTGTCTCCTTTTTTGTTTATTTATTCATTATAGCATGGCTGAGTCATGCAAATGTGTCTTTAAGATTAAATTAAAATGTTGAGGTAGTTCCAGATGTACATTATGCCCTGCGCCCTCCACAATCAGACTTTGCGCTTTTGGATAAGTACCGATTTGTTCAGCGATTCGTTTATATTTTTGATCCAGAGCTCCAGTGATATAGATTAGGGGTAAGTTTAAATCTGGGAGCTTCTCTGAAATGTCTGGAAGCTTTCCTTGGCTGGTAGCGCGTAAAGTTTGGGCCAGGGCATGAGGTGCATTTAGGGCGCGACTGGACCAAATTTTATATTGCTCTTCCTGAGAAAGATTTTGTTGACTTTTGAAGATGGGAAGTGCGCCCCAATAATTTGCAAACCAGACAGCACCATTTTCCTCGATTTGTTCAGCCAAGTGAAGATCAGCTTGGAGACGTTTTTCACGTTGATTACTGTCAGCTATGCCAGGGGCAGCTGATTCAATGATAAGTTGTTCAATGGGCTGTTCAGGAAAGTTCAGTGCAAATTGCAGTGCAATCCGTCCACCCATGGAATAGCCCAATAAGCTGTAGCTTTTTTCTTGAAAAAGGTTTTGAATGATTTGTCGGAGCTGCGCACAAATGCTTGCCAAACGGTAAGCATCAAGTTGTTCCGGCTTGCTGGACTTTCCATGTCCCACAAGGTCTAAAGCAAAGATTTGGTAGCCTGATATATCTAAAGCATCCCAAGTCGAAGCAGACTGGCTAAAACCATGTAAGGCTAAAAGGGGCTTACCTTGACCATGTATCCTGACATGAAAGGTAAGGGAATCAATCTGGATATATTTATCTTCAAATAGCATAAGTCGTATATTTTTTGTGCAAGTCTAAGCTCACATCCTTGTCTGTTTTTATTTCCAGAAGATGAATACCTGTTTGAGTAAAGCTTTGACTGAATTGTCTTTCAAAGTCCTGATAATCTCCCACGAGATGATAATCTAGCCCCACCAATTGTGCTAAGCCTCCAAAATCTAAACCGTGTGGCGTTGAGAACAGATAGTCAAAATGTGGTTGCCCCTTTTGCGCCAAATGGTGGAAGATTCCGCCACCGTCATTGTTGAAAAGGACGATAGTCAAGTTGAGCTGATGGGTTTTGCCTACGATTAAGCCATTGATATCGTGAAGCATAGAGAGATCACCGGTTAAGAGGACCGTAGGTTGTCCGCTCGTAGATATACCTAACGCGGTTGACTCTTGTCCGTCAATACCATTGGTACCGCGGTTTCCTAAAAGACGAACAGTGGCTTGACGACTGCGCCAAAAGTAATCAACATCGCGTATGGCCATCGAGTTAGAAATCAGAAGCTGTGCTTGTTCCGGAAGAAGGTCTTGCAGACTTTGAACATAACGTCCTTCAAAAGGTGCAGTTTCATCTTTAACTGTATCGAGTTTTTGGCGCATGGAGTGCTGATAGTCTTGCCACTGCTTGAGTGCCCTTTTACCAGAAGTTGAAGGTTGAACTGCTTCACAAAAAAGTGCTGGTTCAGCCTGAATAACCTGTGTCGTGGTTTGACTTGGATTGCGATAATCAAGTGCCGAATCAACTTGGATATATTCTGCCTCAGGATTGCGAGCAATTAATTGTAAAACGCGTTTTGATACAGGAATTTGACCAAACTGAAGAAAACAGTCAACTTTAAGTGTATTGAGGATTTCTGCCTGCGTGAGAAAAGCATCATAAGCATCAATAATATTGGGATGACTAAAATTACGTAAATTAGACAAAGGATCTGCCAAGATAGGTGCGTGAATCTTTTCTGACAGGTCTAAAAGTGCTTTTTGATAATCCGAGTTACTATCAGGTCCTGCGAGAATAATCACATTGCCGCTTAATTCAGGAACAAGCTGCGGCTGAATTTTCCCTTGACTGAGAGAGAAAGGCTTGTGACCTTTTTGGTAATGTTCCGGGTTGAGTTCTGGAATCAAAGGCTCACCGATAGGCACATTGATTTGTACGGCAGCAGCGGGAACATTGGTAGATGCCATATAGGCACGTTGTGCGACCTTACGTGGATAAGTCCAGAAATTATTAGCATTGGGATGACTTAACTCTTCATAATGGTTAACGAATTTGCCAAAGTAATCCGCCTGATTTACAGTTTGTGCAGCGCCCACAAATTGCAAGTCATTGGGCCGATCCGCGCTCAAAATAATCAGAGGTACACGACTGTGTTTCGCTTCAGTAATGGCGGGGAGATAGTGAGCAGCAGCAGAACCAGAAGTACAGATAAGAACTACCGGACGTTGTTGAGCTTTGGCTATACCAAGGGCAAAAAAAGCAGCCGAGCGCTCATCAATATTGACATAAGTGTCATATTTGCCGTACTCTTCAAAAAGCATGGCAAGAGCTGTTGAACGTGAACCCGGGCTAAATACAGCTTCACGTACGCCTAGATTGAAAAATTCATCAACAAGTGGTGCTAAATATTCATTGTTCATTTTTAAAGTGCCTCGAGTATTGTTTTTAATTTTATCTTTGTTTCATCAAATTCAGCTTGACAGTCTGAAGCGGCAACAATGCCGCAACCGGCATAGGCGTAACATGTTTTCCCATCAAATAGTGCTGAACGAATGGCGACGATGAGTGTTCCATCTCCTTGAGCATCGATTAGACCTAAAGGTGCCGCATAAAGTCCGCGTTCATGTTTTTCATTGGCACGGAGGAAGTCAAGCGCCGCTTTACTAGGTTGTCCGCCCAGTGCTGGTGTAGGATGAAGGTGCTTGGCCCAATCAATTAAGGAATGGGACGTATCAACCGTCGATAAGAGTGTTCGAAGATGAAAGACATTCTTCAAAGCCATTATCCCCGTTTCCCCTATCTGAACATGGGGTGACTTCTCTAACATCTTGTCCTTAATCTTTTGGACAACAATTTGGTGTTCATGAAGATTTTTCGGGTCTTGAAGTAAGCGGGTATCGCCATGAGCAAGGGAACGGGGAAAGGTTCCAGCTAAAGCATAGCTCAGAATATGATTACCTTCTTTCTGGACCAAAATTTCAGGTGAAGCACCAAGAAATGTTTTACCAGCTTTATGATAAGCAAAAATAAAAGCTGAAGGGTTATTTTCTATCAACCGCTCAAGAATTGGCTCAATCTTAAAAGTCTGCTCACTCGTAAATTTAATTTGACGAGAAGCTACGATTTTGATTGTTTTACCCTGCGCAATATTTTCCTGTAACTTTTGGTAAAGACTTTGCCATTCTTGATAATCCGAAGCTTCTTCTGTATAGCTGTTGGACAGTTTACTTCCCTTTTCGTCCGTAATTTCTGGGAGAGAATCACAGGACAAAACATAAGACTCTGTAGGTGTTTGTACAAAGTAATGCTTAAAAGCGACAATCTCGTTTCCGAAATCTTGCCAAAGCTCATCATTTACTTCATCAAAAAAACTCTGGCTGTAAAAAACGTAAGGATAGTTTGCGATATCTTGTTCTTGCACAGCTTGCAAGCGTTGACTGGCAATAATCAAAGTTTGCTTTTGGCTATCGTACCAAAAAAAACGCTCACTAGGGTCAGGGAAAGCAGACCAAAAGGCAAGCGGGTGCTCTAATTTGAGATTTATCCGTCTATAGTTCATAGTAATGAAATTATATCACAGATAGCAGAAGTAACGTGATATAATAGGCTTATTAAAAATAAGAATCTGGAACAGTGAGAATGAATATCAATGTAAAACTTGCGGAACACCAAAAGATTGAAACCAACAGGCTATGGCTTCGTCCTTTTGTCATGTCTGATGCAGCCGATATGTTTGAATATAGCTCTGATGCAAGTAATCTTCAATTTGTCTTTAATCCCCATCCAAATCTTGCACATACCAGCTTTGTCATAGCCAATCATTTCATGAAAGAACCCTTAGGTAAATGGGCAATCGAACTAAAATCAGAGCAAAAAATGATTGGTTTGATTCAGTTTTCAAAGCTGGTTGAGCAAAAGGGTACAGCAGAATTATCCTATGTACTTCACAAAAAATATTGGAATCAAGGTCTGATGACTGAAGCGCTCGCTGCGGTAACCCAAGTTTGTCTTAAAGAGATTGGACTGAAGCAACTTGTGCTTAATTGTGATCGGGAAAATCTCAGCTCGATACGGGTGGCTCAAAAAGTAGGCTATAAGCGAATTGGCCGTTTTAAAGGTAGCACACAATACAATAAAGGACGCATCTCTGAATTCGAGGAGTTTGCTATTAAAAAAGGAAATCAAGTCTTAGGAGTATCTCATGTCTAAACACGAAGAAATTCTTAATTATATAGAAAAACTTGACATTGGTAAGCAAGTCAGTGTCCGTAGTATCGCTAATCGTTTAAAAGTGGCAGATGGCACAGCTTATCGTGCCATTAAAGAAGCAGAAAATCGTGGTTTAGTTGCTGTAAATGACCGCTCAGGTACTGTTCGAGTATCGGTGAAAGGACAAAAACGTAACCATAAGTTGACTTTCGGAAAAATTGCTGAAATTGCCAGTGCTGAAATCTTGGGTGGACATGCTGGACTTGAGGTTGAATTTAGTCGTTTTTCCATCGGTGCCATGCAGCCGGAAAGTGTGAAAAAGTTTTTGATGAAAAACAGTTTGATGATTGTCGGTGACCGTAAAGACATTCAGAGTATGGCTTTGCATGGTCAAAGCGCTGTGCTTGTTACAGGGGGGTTCGATGTTGATCAAGATGTTATTGATTATGCAAATGAGATGGGGATTCCGCTTATGCGCGCGACTTACGACACCTTTACAGTTGCAAATCGTATCAGTCATGCTTTAGCAAATGAATTGATAAAAAAAGATATCATCACAGTAGCTGAAATTTCCCACGATCATCGCCCTGCATTACGTGAAGAAGATACGGTAAAAGACTTTATGGAACTAATGAAGCGGACAAATTTAAGTCGTTTTGTAGTAGTTAATCCACATCGTGTAGTTGTTGGCGTTGTCAGCATGCGCGATATTGCTCATAAAAGTCTAGATACGCAGATTAACAAGCTGATGAACTATCCCGCTGTTGCCAAGCAAAAAATGACGGTGGCGAGCATTTCACAAAAGATGATTCATGAAGGTTATGACATCATGCCGATCGTGAATAAGGATTACACCTATGCTGGTGTGGTGACCAAGTCTGAAGTGCTAGAAAGTCTTCAAAGAAGCCAAGAAGAAAGCCAAGTGACACATACCTTTAGTGAAGACATGTCCAGTAAGATCAGTGAAAAAGGCTCTGCATATACTGTGATGGTTGAACCGCTCATGGTCAATAATGTCGGAAATATTTCAAGTGCTGCTCTGAGTGAGATTGTCGCAATCGTCGTTCAAAGAACGCTTGACAAAAGACGGCGCAGAAATGTTATCCTAGAGTCAATGAATCTCAACGTGATGGGCACGGTCGCGATTGATAATCTCTTGGAAATTTATCCTAAAGTCATCAACGAGACCCGTTTAGGCGCGGTTGTAGATATTGAAATTTATTATGTCAACAATATCATCGCCAAAGCGGTTGTGAATCTACAAATTACATAAGGAAAAAAATAATGAAAGAAATACTTACAAAAATCAAAGAATACGACACGATTCTCATTCATCGTCATAAAAATCCAGATCCAGATGCGCTAGGCTCTCAGTGCGGTTTGCGTGCCATTTTAAGAGCAAATTTCCCCGAAAAGAAAATTTATGCTGTGGGTTATGATGAACCAACACTTACTTATTTGGCCGAGATGGATCAGGTGGAGCTGGAGTCGGGGACAAGATACCTTAGTATCGTCTGTGATACAGCAAATACACCACGGATTGATGATGACAGATGGATGCAAGCAGACTATGTCATTAAAATAGACCACCATCCAAATGATGATGCTTACGGAGATTTACGTCTGGTTGAGCCCGATCGCAGTTCGGCTTCCGAGATTATCACGGATTTTGCATTGAACCATGGGCTAGCTTTGAATGAAGAAGCAGCGCGTCTTCTTTATGGAGGGATTGTTGGTGATACTGGACGTTTCCTATATCCAGCAACCTCAGCTCAAACCCTTTATTTAGCAAGTAAGCTTGCAGAGTTTGACTTTGACCGTCCAGCTTTAGGACGAGAAATGACCTCATTTGATATGAAAGTCGCGCGTTTGCAAGGATATGTTTACGAAAATCTTGAAATTTCCGAAAATGGTGCAGGACGTGTGCTTTTAAGTAAAGAGGTTTTGGAAAAATTCAATTTACGGGATGCCGAAACATCAAGTATCGTTGGCACCCCAGGAAGTATCCGCGATGTACAATCATGGGCGATTTTTGTGGAACAAGCAGACGGACACTATCGTGTTCGGATGCGTTCAAAAACTGTACCTATCAACGAAATTGCTAAAAAGCACGATGGAGGTGGACATGCTTTAGCTTCTGGCGCTAACTCTTATTCTTTGGAAGAAAATGAGCAAATTTGGCAGGAGTTGCAAGATAATTTGGAGAAGAAATAGTAGAAGTACTTTGTTAAAAAACTTTTATAAAAAAACAGCTGAAGGGGCCTCTTCCTTCAGCTGTTTTTTAGTACAAAATTTAAAAATTAGTTAACTGGTTGACATAATAAAAAGAATAAGATATACTAAACCGGTAAACTAAAAAACAAACTAAAAAAGGAGATTTTAGGTGGTAATATTTTATAAGGAAAAGAAAAAAAGAGCGTTTAATCATAAGAAAAAAATAGGAGCTGCTTTATTAGGAGTCGTCTCACTCAGCTTACTCACTGCTTGTCACACAACTCAAAATAAAGCCAGAACAAACACAAATGGCGAAAAACTGTCTATTGTTACGAGCTTTTATCCCGTCTATGAATTTACAAAGAATATTGTGGGAGATGAAGGTGAAGTTAAGCTGCTAGTTCCGGCAGGGGCCGAGCCACATGATTATGAACCCTCAGCAAAAGATATGACAACAATTAGCAACTCAGATGTCTTTGTGTACCATAATGAAAATATGGAGACATGGGTCAATAAATCTAAAGCTTCATGGAAGAAGGATAACCCCAAAATTATTGAAGGAACTCAAGGACTTCTTTTACTTCCTGGAATGGAAGAAGAGCATGAGCATAACCATGAGGAAGAAGGGCATCATCATGATTATGACCCACATACATGGTTATCTCCTAAAATGGCAATAAAAGAAGTTGAAGTAATTGAGAAGCAGCTGAAAAAAATATACCCACAAAAAGCTAAGGCATTTGGAACTAATTCTGCAAAATATCTGAGTAAGTTAAAAAAATTGGATGAAAAATTTAGTTCAGAATTAAAAAATGCAAATCAGAAAAGCTTTGTAACCCAGCATGCAGCTTTTCGTTACTTAGCTCTAGACTATGGTTTAAAACAAATTCCCATATCAGGACTTAATCCTGATCAAGAACCTTCTGCCGCACGCTTAGCGGAATTAAAAAAATATGTAGAGAATAATGGCATAGAATATATTTATTTTGAAAATAATTCAAACAATAAATTCGCAAAAACTTTAGCGAGTGAAGCCAAAGTAAAAATGGCTGTCCTAAATCCATTAGAAAGTCTTACAGCAAAACAAATTAAGGAGGGGGAAAACTACGTCTCTGTAATGGAGGAGAATTTGGAATCCCTTAAGAAAACGGCCTCTGTTAAAGGTAAAGAAATAAAAGCAGAACACTCTCCTGAAAGTGAAAAAAATGTAGAAAATGGATATTTTTCGGATACTGATGTCAAAGATCGTTCATTGACTGACTACGCAGGAAATTGGCAGTCAGTGTACCCTTTGCTCCAAAATGGCACTTTAGATCAGGTGTTTGATTATAAATCAAAAATTAAGGGAGATAAGTCGCCTTCTGCATATAAGAAGTACTATGCAAAGGGATATGAGAGTGATGTGAGTAATATTTTGATTGATAGCCATACAATGACCTTTACGAAAAATAATGTAAAACATAAATATCACTATGAGTACAAAGGATTTAAAATTTTAAATTACGAAAAAGGTAATCGTGGAGTGAGGTATCTTTTTGAAACCGATGATAATAATGCTGGCGAGTTCAAATATGTACAGTTTAGTGATCATGCGATTTCACCGATGAAGGCAGCACATTTCCATATTTTTTATGGTTCAGACAGTCAGGAAAAAGTACTTGAGGAGCTTGAAAATTGGCCAACATTTTATCCAAGTGATTTATCACCACAAGAAATAGCACAAGAAATGATTGCTCATTAAACTATATATTTTGGAACTTAGATTGAGAAAAAAACAGCCGAGAACTTGTCTCGGCTGTTTTTTTAATTTTCGACAAATTTCTTAAGTGCGTGCCCTTCCAAGCCACCATTCAAGCCAATCAAGAGTTTGATGCGTGCTTTTTGAGAATTTACTTCAGGAGCAAACATCACACCAGCTTCTGCCAGTTTAGAACCACCACCTTCATAGGCGTAGACTGGTTCCGCTATACCATTGAAACAACGGGAAACGAGTACCACAGGAATACCAAGCTTGATAATATTCATTAATTTTTGTGCGGCTGTAGGGGGGAGATTACCTGCCCCCAACGCTTCAATAACCAGGCCATCTAAACTACTCAAATCAAATAAGTCAAAGACTTCACCGGTCATTCCGGCATAAGCTTTAACAATCGGGACTTTTCCTTTAACAGAAGAAATATCAAGATGTTGATTTTCGCCATCAGTATGGAAATAAAAGAGTTTGTGCTTTGTGGCTAAGCCAACTGGTCCGTGCGTTGGTGTCTGGAAAGTCGAAACATTGGTCGTATGTGTTTTTGTTACATATCGTGCTGAATGAATTTCATCATTCATTACTACAAGAACACCGCGATCATGAGAAGCATCATCAGCAGCAACACGGAGTGCACTGAGGAAATTATAGATACCATCTGTTCCTAATTCGTTGCTTGAGCGCATTGCGCCTGTCAATACAATTGGCATACCACGTGGAATTGTTGAATCCAAAAAGAAGGCTGTTTCTTCAAGTGTATCCGTGCCGTGAGTGATGACAACACCGTCAAATTCTTCTTGGTCGAAGGCTCTGTTGATACGTTTTTTGATCAAGAGCATTTCTTTTGGGGTGATGTGCGGACTAGGAAGGTTAAAAATATCTTCAGCGACCATGTGAATCGAATCAAGGTGCATATCTACCGAATTCATAGGGTTAACCGCGTTTGGCGCCACGCGACCACTGGCATCTTCTGCCATAGAAATGGTCCCTCCAGTATGCAACACTAAAATCTTTTTCATTAGTCAATTTCCTTTCAAACGTCAATAAAGTAAATTTATTATAGCATATTATAGGAGGGAATAAACAGCGACAAAGCTAAGTCCTCAACCATTTAGAAAATAATTAAAAAGAGTAGCATTTTAAATTTGGGGAACAGCCATTATTCGTGGAATTTTGGAAAAAAACCTGTATAATTAATAGGATAAGAAAGCTTAACGACGGGGTGAATTTAGCCGATAAGCAATAAACACATGAAGAATTTATGAGTATAAGGCATGGAAATGGATATAAAAGCAGTATTTTTCGATTTAGACGGCACTCTTTTTACGGGGACAAGATCAGTGGCTCCGAGTACGCGCGTTGCTATCGATGAATTAAAACGTAAAGATATATTAGTCGGGATCGCTACAGGACGAGGCCCTGCTTTTGCTTTGCCTTTGATGGAGGAACTTCATTTAGATTTTGCGGTAACTTATAATGGACAATACATTTTTACACCGAAAGCTGTTTTACATGCAGAAGAGATTGATAAGAGGACCTTACGCAAAATCGTTCGTTTTGCCAAAGATAATCATCGAGATATCTCTTTAGGAGCAGCTCATGGTGTTAACGGCTCTAAACTTTTGAAATTTGGTGAAACACGGATGGCAGGGATTATTTCAGGTATTTTACCATCAGGCACTTCGGACATTGCGCGAAACAGTTTCAAGCATGTCGTACGTCGTGTGGTTCCACAGTCCAATTTTCTGAATATCTTGCGTGAGCCCATTTATCAAGTCATGATGGTCGCAACTCAATCAGAAACGGAAATGCTTGAAAAAGAATTTCCTAATTTGATGATTACGCGCAGCAACCCCTACTCTGTGGATATGATTCCATGTGATTCTGGCAAGCTTCGTGGTATCAAGATGATTGGTGAGCGTTATGGTTTCAATGAACATCAAGTCATGGCCTTTGGTGATTCGGAAAATGATTTAGAAATGTTAACACATGTCGAATATGGTATCGCGATGGGTAATGCTTCTGACCTTGTGAAGCAAAAAGCGACACATGTCACGACAAGTAACAATCATGATGGGATTGCTAAGGCACTTGCGCATTATGGTCTGATTGATTTCTCAACCAGTAATAATTTTATTTCACGTGATCAAAACTTTAATAAAGTAAAAGAATTCCATAAAATGATGGACGGGCGAAGCCAAGAGATTCCGCGTGCTTTTCCACCGCTGGAAGCGGGTTATCGTGCCGGATTTAAGGTCGAAGAAATTGTGGAATTTCTCTATGCTTCAGCAAATGGGGATAGTGATAAGTTTGACGAACTGACAGCAAATCTGCATGCAGATGTGGATAAGGCAGTCCGCAAGGTTAAACGCAAAGCAAAAGAAGAAGCGCCGCTGATTGGTGAAGTCGATGCATTGATTGATTTGCTTTACTTTACTTATGGAAGTTTAGTGCTTGCTGGTGTTGATCCTTATGATATTTTCAACTTTGTCCATGCAGCAAATATGGGTAAAATTTTCCCAGATGGGCAACCGCATTTTGATCCAGAAACACATAAAATTTTGAAACCTGATGATTGGGAAGAAAAATATGCCCCAGAAGGAAAAATAGAGCGTGAGCTTGAAAGACAAAAGAGAATTGCCTTGCGAAAAGCGCGTGTGCGTGAAGAAGACAACAAGAAAAAATAAAAAAGAAATCGCTGTAAGGCGGTTTTTATGCTTTTCACATCAGAGTCACAAACTCCGCCCCAAAATATGTTATAATAAAGCAGATATAAGCAGACAATTAGGGAGTTTTAGGTGAAAATGAATAAGTTTAAAGCGGTAATTTTTGACATGGACGGTGTTCTCGTTGACACGGAACAATTCTATGCTCAAAGACGTGAAGAATTCTTTAGCAATCATAATATTTCAATTCAACATATGAAATACTCTGATTTTATTGGAGGAAACATGCGAGAAATCTGGCCGCAAATCTTAGGTGTAGATTTTGACCAAGACGAAGCAGCCAAGCTACACGCAGCATATTTAAAACTAAAAGACAATAATCCACTTCCTTACAAAGAATTGCTTTTCCCAGATGTTAAGGCCGTTTTAGAAGCCTTAGAAAAAGATAACTATAAAATCGGTTTAGCTTCAAGTTCGGCCATGCAAGATATTGACGAAATGCTTAATGTACATGGTTTACGTCCCTACTTTAAGTCGATTCTTTCTGGTAATGACTTGAAAGCAACCAAACCGCATCCAGAGATTTATCAGCTGAGCATGAAGGCGCTCAATGTAAAGCCTGAGGAAACCTTAATCATTGAGGATTCCGAAAAAGGGATTGCCGCAGGTAAGGCAGCTGGAGCTACAGTCTGGGCTATTGAAGATACGCGTTTTGGAATGAATCAGGCTGCAGCAGATGCATGGTTCCCCAATCTCACGGCTGTTAAAGAAAAGCTAGAAAGTCTTTCAACAAACTAACAGCCTTGCGCATTCAAAAATATAGCCAATGTGTAAATAGACGCATAAAAGGAGAAGGAAATGAAAAGTGTACAGAGATTTTCACCAATAACAATTGTGTTAGTCATGGTTATCGTGCAAGCTCTGGAAAGTTTCTTGCTTATCTTTTCGGGCTCACGAATGATGGCTGTGTTCTATCTGTTTTTGATGAACATCCTTATCACAGTCGGCATCTTACTTCAAGCTCGAAATTATCGTTTAAGAAGAGTGGAATTCATCAGAAAAATAAATGATGAAGCAGAAAACTCACTCAATGCAACCTTGGACAATATGCCTATCGGTGTCATTCGCTACAATAAAGAGACCTATGAACCGGAGTGGTTCAATCCCTTTATCGATTTGATTTACCATGGGGATGATCGTGTCCTTGATAAAGAAGAAGTTAAGGCAATTATTCAAAAGTATCATGAAGAAAGAAACCAATTTTTCACGATTGAGAAGAAAAAATATTTTATCACCTTAGATGATGAAAAAAATCTTATTTATTTAGCAGATGCAACTTCTGAGGCTAACAGTCGTGAGAGCTTGCAGGAAAGTCGTGCTGTTATTGGAAGTATTTCGGTTGATAACTATGATGATGTCACCGATTTGATTGCGGACAGTGAACGAACTAAGGTTAATAGTTTGATTGCCAGCAATTTGGAAAGTTTCGCAAGCAAGTACGGTGTTTATTTGCGTCGTGTATCAAGCAGCCGTTACTATTTCTTTTGTGATTATGGCATTTTGAACCGAATGATTGAGGATAAGTTTTCTTTACTGAAAGATTTTCGGAAAAATTCAGCTGAAAGCAAGATTCCCCTTACCTTATCTGTGGGGGTATCCTATGGCTGGAATGATTTCCCAAGTATTGGTAAAACCTCCCTCAACAACCTTGAGTTAGCTTTAGTTCGCGGTGGGGACCAAGCAGTCCTTCGGGAGAACACACCGCAAGCCAAAACAATTTATTTCGGTGGTAATTCTGAAAGCCGTACTCAAAAATCAAGAACGCGTGCGCGGGCCATCTCAACAGCATTGCAAACTATCATTAGTGAAAGTGAAGATGTCTTTATCGTTGGGCATCGCTTCCCAGATATGGATGCCTTAGGGGCGGCAATTACGATGAAAAACTTTGTCAACATGTCAGGAAAAGAAGCTTATGTGGTTTATGATCCGGAGCAATTGATGCCAGAGGTGAGCCGAGCTATTGATCTAGTAAACGAAACTGAAGAAGGCTTCGCACATATTATTAAACTTGAAACAGCTTTTGATATGAAGACTGAAAACTCCTTGCTTATCATGGTTGATCACTCGAAGACGACACAAACACTCAGTCTTGATTTCTATAAGTCCTTTAGTAAACTAGTTGTTATTGACCATCATCGTCGAGATGATGATTTCCCTGAGCATGCCCTGCTTTCTTATATTGAATCAAGCGCAAGTTCAGCCAGTGAGTTAGCAGTCGAGCTTTTACAATTTCATGAATATAACTCGAAAATGACGGTAACTGATGCTAGTATTGCACTAGCTGGGATTGAGTTGGACACGAAACATTTCACCAAAGCAACAACTTCCCGTACTTTTGAAGTGGCTGCTTATCTACGCTCGCAAGGTGCTGACAATAACCTGATTAAAGGAATTTTGGCTACTGAGTTTGAAAAATATAAAAAAATTAATGAAATTATTCTCAACTCAGAATATGTTGCCCCAGGAGTTGTGGTTGCCTTAGGTAAACCCAACCAAAAATATGACAATGTTGCGACAGCTAAAGCTGCAGACACTCTGCTAGATATGGCAGATGTTCAAGCAGCATTCTCTATTACAAATCATCAAAATGGTTATATTTCCATCTCGGCGCGTTCATTTAAAGACTATAACGTCCAAACGATCATGGAAGCCATGGGAGGTGGCGGACACTTTAATGCCGCCGCAACACAAATATACGAACGAAATATCGATGAAGTCAAAAAGGACCTCATCGCATTAATTAAGGAAAGAGAGAACGAACAATGAAAGTAGTATTTTTAGCAGATGTAAAAGGACAAGGAAAAAAAGGCGAAATCAAAGAAGTACCAACAGGTTATGCAAATAACTTTCTCCTTAAGAAAAATTTAGCAAAAGTTGCAACAAGTGCTGCTGTAGCAGAACTTCAAGGTAAAACAAAAGCTAAAGAAAAAGAAGAAGCTGAAGAGCTCGCAGCAGCTAAAGCATTGAAAGAACGTCTTGAACAAGATGATGTAATGGTTGAAATCAAGATGAAGGTTGGAACGACAGGTCACACCTTCGGTGCTGTGGATAAAGCAGATATCGCGAAAGCACTTCAAAGTCAATTGGATGTTAAAGTAGACAAACGTAAAATTCAATTGATTAATAAGATTCAAGCGCTTGGAATTAAAGATGTTCCAATCAAATTGCACCGTGATGTAACAGCTACAGTCAAGGTCAAAGTAAGCGAGAGATAACATGCCTGATATTGATATTATCAAAGCACCACCACAAGATTTAGCCGCCGAACAAGCCGTTTTGGGGGCTATTTTCCTTGATAGTGACCGCTTGATTGAAGTGAAAGAATTTCTTTCTACGGATGACTTTTACAAAAACGCACACAAGATTATTTTCCGAGCCATGGAACACTTGTCGGACAATCGTGAAGCGATTGATGTGTTAACTGTCCGCTCGCTTTTAGAAAATCAAAACGACTTAGAGACTATCGGGGGCATTGCTTACATTGCTGAGCTTGCTACTGCAACACCAACGGCTGCTAATGCCTCCTATTACGCAAAAATTGTTGCTGAAAAATCTTTACTGCGTCAGTTGATTAATAAATTAACACAAAGTGTAGAGAAAGCTTATAGTCAGGAAGATCCAGCCGAGGATGTTCTTGCGGAAGCTGAAAAGTCATTGATTGATGTGCAGCAAGGGCGTAATACATCAAGCTTTCGTCGGATTTCAGACGTCTTGTCGATGAACCTAGACGATCTGGAAGAACGGGCTAAACAAAAATCAACGATTACAGGTATCGCGACAGGTTATCCGGCCTTGGATGCCATGACGACTGGTCTCCATGAGGAGGAACTTATTATTCTTGCTGCACGTCCAGCCGTGGGTAAGACTGCTTTTGCTTTAAATATTGCACAAAATATTGGGACAAAACAAGATAAAACGGTGGCTATCTTTTCATTGGAAATGGGTGCAGAAAGCCTTGTTAACCGGATGCTTGCAGCTGAAGGAACGATTGAATCGCATAACTTACGTACCGGTCAGCTTAATGACGAAGAGTGGAACCAGTATTTTATTGCTATGGGGACACTTTCGAAAGCAAGTATTTACATTGATGATACTCCAGGGATCAAGATTACAGAAATACGGGCACGCTCTCGTAAACTCGCACAGGAAACAGGCAATCTTGGCCTAATCGTTATTGATTATTTGCAGTTGATTTCGGGGACAGGACGAGAAAATCGCCAACAAGAAGTTTCAGAAATTTCACGTCAGTTGAAGATTCTGGCTAAAGAGTTAAAAGTTCCTGTCATTGCTTTGAGTCAGCTTTCACGTGGAGTAGAGCAACGTCAGGATAAGCGTCCTGTCTTATCAGACATTCGTGAATCTGGGTCAATTGAGCAAGATGCTGATATTGTCGCCTTTCTTTATCGGGACGATTATTATGACCGTGCCGGAGCAGATGACGAGGATGATGGCTTTAACGATGTCCCAGAAGTAGACAATAAAGTCGAAGTTATTATTGAAAAAAACCGTTCAGGAAGTCGGGGAACTGTCGAGTTACTCTTCCTGAAAGAATACAACAAATTTGCTAGTATCGATAACAGATATGAAGACTAGCATTTCTAGGGGTATTCATGTTATAATGGATAAGATTTAAAATTTAAAATGGTAAGCTAGGCGGAAAACGCCTGTCTTTGCATTTCTAGAGAAAAATTGGAGAGTAAAATGGATAACCAAAATCAAAGCCAAGAAGTAGGAAAAATCGTAGATATCAGAAAACAAGTTGAAGAACATGTTGGTCAAACCATTGAAATTACATCACAATTTGGACGTAAACGTGAAAATCGTCATAAAGTCAACTTGATTGAGACTTATGGCACACACTTTGTTATTGAAAATATTCCAGCACGTGGTCCAAAAACAACAGAGTCTTATCAATATGCTGACATCTTGACTCAAACAATTTTGATTCACTATCCAAATAAATAAATTGTTTATTTGTGAAGTTTTCTAGTAGTGAGTGCTCATGTAACTAACTGCAACAATATCTAGTGTTTGCTTGGTCTTCTACGGAGCCGTTGCATTCACCAAATAGGGTTACATAAAAAGCTTCTCAAACATAAGAATATAAAAATCCAAAGAAAGGAGTAAATATGACATCTTCAAGCCTATCAATGATGCCTGTCAAAGGTGGTTCAGGAAATGCTTTTGTTGGCGAAAGCGACAATAAGCGTGTTTTTATTAAAAAAAATTGTAGCCCTTTTTTGACAAGTGTGTATCTTGAAGGTATTACGCCACAAGTCTTATGGACGAAGCGTACAGCAGAAGGTGACATGTTAGCTGCTCAACCTTGGATTAATGGCCATACGTTGAAACCATATGAAATGAATGATTCACGTATTGGTGAAATTTTGCGGCATTTGCATCAAAGCGAAAAGCTTATTGAAGCCTGTAAAAAGTTAGATAACGAGGTCATGCTTCCGGCTGATCTTTTGGAACAAGTACTGAGTAAAAGTTCAATCTTTGAAACCAATGGTTTTCTCTCAAATGTCGTTGTGGAACTCTCAGAAAATCTTCCAGAATTAAAGGAAGATGATATCACAGTTGTTCATGGTGATGTGAACCATAAAAACTGGTTGGTTGACGACGAAAGTGATAAAGTTTATCTCGTAGATTGGGATACTGTTCTTTTAAGTAGCCCTTTAGTGGATATAGCACATGTTCTAACACACTATATCAAACCAGAAAACTGGGAAGAGTGGCTCCATCAAGCAGGCTATAAAACAGCTAAAAATATAGAACATGAATTAATCTGGTATGGAAAACTTTCTTTCCTACGTCAGATTTCAGAATATATGGCAAGAGAGCAAATTAAGGAAACAGAGCAAGAAATTGCGCGTTTTCAAAATTTTTGCCGTTTATTTTAAAACTTAGAAAATAAAAATAGGAGGCTTGCCTTCTTATTTTTTCAAAAATAGGAGAAAAAATGCGCGTAAGAAATCGTAAAGGCGCTGCGGAACACTTAGAAAGTAACGCACATGTTGTTGTAGAAAATCCAGCAGACTTTAAAGGACGTTGGGCAGAGCGTTTTGGAAATGATCATCCCATTCATATTGAAGTTGGATGTGGTAAGGGCGGTTTTATCACAGGCATGGCTGCTCAAAACCCAGAGATTAATTATATTGCAATTGATATGCAACTATCCGTCTTATCTCACGCTTTAGACAAGGCTTTGGAAGCCAACCTACCTAATGTACAAATGATGTTGGTTGATGGCGCAGCATTAACCGAATACTTCGAGGATGCTGAAGTTTCGCGTGTTTATCTGAACTTCAGTGATCCTTGGCCAAAAACACGCCATGAAAAACGCCGTTTGACTTATAAGTCATTTTTAGAAACTTATGAACAAATCCTGCCACCAGAAGGTGAAGTCCACTTTAAAACAGATAACCGTGGTCTATTTGAATATTCATTGGCAAGTATGAGTCAATATGGTATGATTTTAGAAAAAGTCTGGTTAGACTTGCACGCAGATGAAGAATTTGCCAAAGTCAATGTAATGACAGAGTATGAAGCAAAATTCTCAAGCAAGGGGCAAGTGATTTACCGTTTAGAAGCAAAATTCCCAAAGAGAGGTTAAGCTATGAGATGTCCAAAATGTCAATCTGAATCGTCACGAGTAGTAGATTCACGTCAAGCTGATAATATGATTCGTCGTCGACGTGAATGTGAAAATTGTGGAAACCGTTTCACAACTTTTGAGCGGATTGAAGAAATGCCACTTTTGGTCATAAAACGTGACGAAACCCGTGAAGTTTTTAATCGTGATAAAATTATTACTGGAATAGTGCGCAGTGCCCGTAAGCGACCAGTGACGAGTGAATCTATTGAAAAATTGGTTGATCGTGTCGAACAGAGAGTACGCCGCTTAGAGAAAAATGAAGTACGTACCGAAGTTATCGGCGAATTTGTTATGGAAGAATTAATGGATTTGGATGATATTACCTATGTTCGTTTTGCAAGTGTGTACCGTTCCTTCAAAGATGTGAGTGAAATCGAAGATTTACTTAAAAAGATTACAAAAAAAGACTAACGGTTCTATAAAAGAGAAATAAAAGGATGAACTATGAGACCAGGCGATTCATTTTCTATTCTAAATCGAGGAAAAATCAGCTTTGATGCTGATACTTTTTCGCTACTTTACTTGCCCATTATTGGGCGAGATGCTTTTGGGCTTTATCAACTCTTGCGCGTTTTTTCGACGGGCAAGATTTCTCATTTTTTAGAGTATCTTGATTTTGGTCTCAATCCTTTTATTGAAGCTTTAGATAAACTTTCAGGGATTGGGCTCGTGCGGGTATTTGACCAACAACCGGGCTATCTTATGGAGGTAAAAAGTCCTTTAACTTTTGAAGAATTTTTAGCAGACGAATTTTATAAGCAATTATTGATTTCACGTATTGGGGAAAATAAAGTTAAAGCTTTGGCAAAAAAACATGAACCGGATGCTTTGGAAATTACAAAAAAATTTCATGAAGTTTATGCTGTGAAATTTGAACCGACTCAGACAGTCGTTCAAGCAGAAAAATTTGACTTGAACTCTTTTAAGAGCATTATGGAAAACCAACATTTGACTTTTGCAAATGAAAATCAGGATATCTTGACCCTCTATGGTTTGGCGGAAAAATTTGATCTTAACTGGTATGAATTATTTAAAGCAGCTGAGCAAACTGCCAATGCTGATAAGACTTTAAATACAGCTAACTTAACAAGAATGCTTGCTGGGAAATCGGAACCTTTGCCTGCCTTATCGGAATTTCCTAAAGGTTTTCAAGATTTGATTGTTATTAGTAAAGAAGTTTCCCCGCGTGATTTTTTAAACAAGCTTAAACAACAAGCTGGTGGTTTTGCTTCGCAAGAAGAACTGAAGATTTTGAATAATTTAGACAAGCAAAATATTACTGATCAAGTACAAAATATTTTGATACACTATGTCTTGATTCAACAAGGGAATGCGAGTCTCAATGCTCGATTTGTCAATACTCTGGCAAATGATTGGCTGCGCCATAAAGTATACAATGCGGAAACCGCAGTGAAAAGAATACTGGAACGTCAGCAGCAAGCAGAACAAAAGCAAAAAAGTAATAAAAATTATAAAAATTCAGGTAAGCTGGTCAAAAAAGCGCCTCAATGGTCCAATGCCAGCTATGTAAACACGACCAGTGCAGAAGATATTGCCAAGTTCGAGCAATATAAGGCTTCCCGCCGTAAGGATAAGAAGGAGAATTGAGCATGGAATCAATTGGAGAACTTTTGAGTAAGCGCCCAGATGTACGTGGAAATTTTGACAAGCTCGTTGCTGAAGTGATGAAAAATGAACAAGTTCAAGCTTTTATTTCTGAAAATCAAATGACTGAAGATGAAGTACAGCGTAGTTATTCAAAGTTTTATGAATTTGTTAAAGAGCGAAAAAAATTTGAAGAACATGAAAAAAGGGCAGCTGATGGCTATGAACCTGTCTTGATTATGAATCATGGTTACGCAGATGTTTCCTATCAAACCACAGCAGAATTAGCTCATCGTCAAGAAGTCAGCAATCAATTGCGTCGTGTTCAAATCATTGGTTTACCTAAAGAGATGAAGCAAATAGATTTTTATGCAGATGTCTTCACAGACAATCAAAATCAATTTGACTTGTTTCGGAAAGTGGAAAACTTTATCGACAACTTTCCCCAAGAAAAAGGGATTTATATTTATGGTGACTTTGGCGTAGGGAAGTCCTTTATTATGGCCGCAATGGCAAATGAGCTCTCGAAAAAAGGCATTTCCACTACTTTATTACACTATCCAACCTTTATTTCTGACCTTGATTTTGACAATGCGAAATATTGGGTCAATGAAATTAAAAAAGTTGAAGTCTTGGTTTTAGATGATATTGGTGCCGAACTCAATAATGCCTGGGTACGCGATAGTATTCTGCAAGTTATTTTACAGCATCGTATGCAAGAAAATCTTCCGACATTTTTCACATCAAATTTAAATATGACAGAGCTTGAGTTACATTTGGCTGAGACTAAAAAAGCAGATGAAATCTGGCCAGCAAAACGTGTCATGGAGCGTGTGAAGTATTTAGCGTCTGAAGTTCGTTTAGAAGGAGTAAATCGCCGACATGAATGAGACAATTGATCTGATGATGCAACATAGTTCAGTACGTAATTTTACGGATGAAAAAATTCCAGAACATGTATTAAAAACGATTGTTGATGCGGGACGTGCAGCACCAAACTGGAAAAACTTTCAATCTTATTCGGTGATTCTTGTGCAATCTCAGGAACAAAAAGATGCTATTTTTGCCCAACAGCCCCAAAAAGCAATTAAAAATTGTGCTGCTTTTTTGGTTTTTGTTGGAGATCTTAATCGAGCTAAAATAGCAGTTGAAATGAACGGTGGTGAGTTTCAACCAGAAGGTGTAGAATCGCTCCTTATTACTTCAGTCGATGCTGCAGTAGCTGGTCAAAATACATTACTTGCTGCTCAGTCTCTTGGTTATGGCGGTGTAATGGTCGGCTTAATTCGTGATCAAGCACGAGAAATTTCTGAGATATTAAACTTGCCTGATTACACTTATCCGATTTTTGCTGTGGCTCTTGGAAAACCTGCACGTGTAAATCCAGTAAAACCTAGATTACCTTATGAAGCTGTTGTATTTCCTGAGAAGTATATTCCACAAGATGAAGAAGTACTGCGCGCCTATGATAAAGTTCAAGATGATTATGCTGGTTCACGTCGTCTCAATTCCACATGGTCAAGTCGAATGGTTGATCAATGGGGACAACCAGAAAAAAAAGCATCTACAGAAAATCTGAAAGAAAAAGGACTTTTATGAAGAAAATTCTTTCACCAAAGCTTCCTACTGAGTTAGAAGTTGTCGATTTTACTGCCCTTGAAGATAATGAAGCCTACCAAGTAGAGTTGAAAAATCAAGAAATCTATTTAGAGGAACGACAACTTTTCAGTGGTTGTCGTCTACAAAATATCAATTTTGAGTTAGATGTGACTGCCGATTTAGAATTTACGGATTGTGTTTTTGAAAAGTGTGATTTTTCTAACCTTATCTTTTCTAAATTTGGTTTTTATCGTTGTATTTTTAAAGATTGTAAATTGCTAGGTACTGAATTTACCAATGCTTTTTTGCAGGATGTCCAATTTCAGGATTGTTTGCTTAATTACATTAATTTTTCAAGTGCGCGCTTGAAGAATGTGCTCTTTGCAGACAGTATGATGAAAGAAAGTCTATTTATTGCTAGTCAATTTAAGCAGGTACGCTTTGAAGGGAACGACTTGGAGCTTACGAATTTCTGGGAAACTGCTTTATCCGGGATTGATTTTTCAAGTAACACCTTTGAGCGCCTTGACGTGAGTCCTGAACTGGCTAAAAACATTAAAGTTAATCTAAGTCAAGCAGCTTTCTTTGCTGCTTTACATGGAATTGAGATTGTCTAAGTCTTGGAAGATTCAAGACTTTTTATTTTAAAATAGCCTATCAGAATTGACCATTTAATTTAAAAACCGCTTTGAGCTAAAGCGGTTTTTAAATTAAAAAAATTTTTAAAGAAGAGTCCAATTACTAAAGAAAACGTTTTCTTGTTTTGGACCCAACAGCTTAATTTCGAAGCAAAAATTAGGCTATAATTTAATTGTGAGGAAAAAAGATGCTTAGTTATAACTTAGATATCCTACTATTTTCAGAAAGACGTTTCTGGAAACTCGATAAAATACTCGAAGTTACTGGACTCAAAAGCCCTGAATTTCAGAGACAACTCGTCGAATTAAATCAAATATTGCAAGATAAAAATCAAAGACCGCTAGAATTTACCAATAATGTATTAGCGATTCCTGAAAAACTAGAAAGTTTCGAAGAAATCCGCTTTAATATCGAAGAATATGAACTAACATTGAGCGAAGAGAAACGTCAATTCCTGATTTATTTACTTTGCTTTTCTAAACGTTCAGTATTAGCCATCAGTGATTTTCAGACCCTTTTAAATGTAAGTCGAAACACTGTCTTATCTGATATTAAAAAGTTGCGTCAGCAGCTAGATAAAGAAAACATACGTCTAGAATACTCACGCAAGTTAGGCTTTTACCTCCAAGGGGCATCGAAAGAATTACGTAAAACGACCTGGCGTTTCTTACAAGAACTCCATGAAGAGAGTGATTACTATGTTTTGTCGAAGCATCTCAATCTTAAAAATCCCCTCTTTATACACCAAGTAGGACAGCAGATCAGCCGCTTAATTGCTGAATTAAGTGTACAGGTTATCCATAGTCGATATCTTCCGATGCTGATATACCTTGCTTTACTTCAATCACATCTTGGAGAAACAGATATATTTCAGGAAGATGTACTGGAAGTTGAAGCATTACTGATTGGCATGAGTGATGGCAACTTTGAAAAGTCTGGTTTTGATTTTCTTTATCGTATTGGCTTTGAGATTATGGAAAATGTAATGAAGCTTGCAGCAGTTCAGTTTGAAGATTTTACAAAAACCTTCGCTGCCTTACGTGCCCATCTGGTTCCTGCCTATTTTCGACTGAAATACCACTTCGAAATAGAGAATGTTCTTTTGGACAAAATAAAAACAGATTATTCCTCTCTGTTTGAATTAATGGACCTTGCTTTATCACCATTACACGAAGCTTGTGGAGAAATTTCCGAAGCGGAACGCGCCTACTTTGTCATTCTCTTTGGTGGAGAAATTTATAAAAAAAAGTATACACAAAGTCTTCGTGCTATTGTCTTATGTGTAAACGGTATAAGCTCAAGTTTAATTATGCGTAAACGATTGGAAAATATGTTTCCCAGCATGACTTTTATCCTGAGTACAACCGTCTCTGATTTGGACAAAATTCCTGCTTTTTCTTATGATATTATCTTTTCGACAGTACCTGTGATGACTGATAAAAAACTCTATGTTATGTCAGCTTTTCCAGACAGTGAAGAAGAGACAAGACTTTACAATCGCTTAGCACAAGATTTTAATTTACCTGGCTTTTATAAACCAAATGCTAGAGCTATCTTACGTGCTATCGAACCTTACGTCGACATTAAAAGTAATGCGACCAAGAAGCAACTGACGCGGATTATTGACCGCAAGCTAAACAACAAAAAGACAGAAAGTGAGGCATTAGGTGTAATGCTTTCAGATTTATTAACTAAAGAAAAGATTCATTTTACAGATGAGAAACTTGACTGGCGGAGCGCAATTGAGCTTGCAGCTCAGCCATTATTGAATCAAGGAGAAATCGAACCCTCTTATATTTCAGCTATTATTAATCGTGTAGAGGAATTTGGCCCTTATATTGATTTAGGTATGGGCATTGCGTTGCCGCATGCGCGTCCTGAAGATGGGGTGAAAAAGCTTGGGATGTCATTTCTTAGATGTGAACAACCGGTATATCTTCAAGATGATCCCAAACACGAGATAAAAATCTTCATTGTCCTCGCAGCAATTGATAATGAAACGCATCTTCGCGCATTATCTACTTTAACCCAAATATTATCAAATAAAGATGAACTCAACAAAATGCTAACTGTAGAAACAGTAGCAGAACTCGAACAAATTTTTGCAGAAAAAGAAGGAGAATAATATGAAAATCGCATGTGTATGTCAATCAGGATTAGGAACAAGTTTTATGGTACAAATGAATCTTCAAGCCCTTTTACAAGAAATGGGCTTAGATGTTAATGACTTTGAACTTGATCATATGGATGTGGGATCAGCTACACCAGATTCTGCGGATTATTTCTTTGTGGAGTCCACATTAACAACAGCTTTGCCTAATATTCCAACAGAAAAGATTGTGCCTTTGTCTTCAATTATTGATCGAGATGCTGCGCGTGAAGCACTGGTTAAAGTCTTAGATGAAAGAGGGATTGCCCACAACTAAGCAAAAAAAGTAATTAAAAAGAATCGAAAATAAACTTAGGAGAACAAAAAAATGAATGGAGTTTTAAACTTTATTGTCTCTGTTGCGACGACGCCTGCCCTACTTGTTGGTTTAATTGCCATGCTTGGACTAATCTTACAAAAGAAACCAGCAACAGCAGTTATTCAAGGGTCAGTGAAGACCTTTGCTGGATTCTTGGTCTTGGTTGGAGGAGCTGGTATCTTGGTGGGTGCGCTTGCACCTTTTGCCGATATGTTCCAACATGCCTTTCATGTGAAAGGTATTGTCCCAACCAATGAAGGTGTGGTTGCCTTAGCACTCGTTGAGTACGGGACACCGACGGCCTTGATTATGCTTGTCGGGATGATTGTGAATATTCTGCTTGCTCGCTTTACACGATTTAAATACATCTTCTTGACAGGTCAAGCCATGCTCTATGTTTCTTGTATGGCGGCGGTGATTCTTGTTTCTGCTGGAATGGGCGAAACTTGGATAACCATTCTTCTTGGCGGTATCTTTGAAGGAACGCTTTTAACAGTCACACCTGCTATTTGTCAGCCATTTATGCGTAAAATCACAGGAACTGATAATGTAGCGATGGGACATACAGGTAATATTGGATATGCTCTTGCAGGATGGCTCGGTAAAACTTTTGGTGATCCTGATCCTGAAAAATCAACAGAAAAGTTGAACATTCCTAAATCATTGGGCTTTTTACGAGATTCGACAGTATCCATTTCCTTACTGATGGCTGCAGTCTATATCCTTTTAGCTATAGCCGCAGGTCCATCTTATGTCGAAACAGAGCTTTCTAGCGGTACAAACTTTGTGATTTTCTCTCTTGTTCAAGCAGGAACTTTTGCAGCAGGATTTGTCGTTGTTCTACAAGGGGTGCGTATGATTTTAGCCGAAATCGTACCGGCTTTTCAAGGGATTGCCCAGAAATTGGTTCCCAACTCAAAACCGGCTTTGGATGTACCAATCGTCTTTCCTTATGCACCAAATGCGGTATTGATTGGTTTCTTCGTTTCATTTATCACAGGATGTTTATCGATGGTTGCGATGCTTGTTATGGGGACAACGGTTATCATTCCGGGTGTTGTCGGGCATTTCTTCTGCGGTGCAGCAGCAGCAATATTCGGTAATGCCAATGGCGGACGACGTGGAGCAGTGATTGGAGCAATTGCTAATGGGCTCCTCTTATCTTGGTTACCTCTTTTCATTATTCCATCTTTAGGTGCTTTCGGAGCAGATGCTTCAGCCACATTTGCGGATACAGATTACCTGATTCCAGGTATCATTGTTGGCCGAGTTGGTGAAATGGGATCTGGTGCAATTGCCGCTCTGATCCTAGGATTTCTCGCTGTTGTCCTGATTCTTAGTGCAGTCTTAAATACCAGAGATAAAGCCAAAGTTTAAGTCAATGTCAATGTTTACAAAAATCAGTTTTCGCTCAGGAAATCTGATTTTTTAGTAAGATGAAAATAAAAAACGTTTTCAATTATGTTATAATAAAATGTATTATCAAAAGATTAAATGGAGAAAAATATGTTTGACAACACCGATCAGTTAGCTGTAAATTCAATCCGTACTTTGTCAATGGATGCTATCCAAAAAGCAAATTCTGGACATCCAGGATTGCCAATGGGTGCGGCACCAATGGCTTATGTTCTTTGGAGCAAGTTTTTGAATGTGAACCCACAAACAGGGCGTAAATGGTCTAACCGCGACCGCTTTGTCCTCTCTGCAGGACACGGTTCGGCAATGCTTTACAGTCTTTTACACTTGGCAGGCTATAAAGTATCAATGGATGACTTGAAAAACTTCCGCCAATGGGGCTCAAAAACTCCAGGGCATCCTGAAGTAGACTGGACAGATGGTGTAGAAGCGACTACAGGTCCTTTAGGACAAGGTATCGCCAATGCTGTCGGTATGGCAATGGCCGAAGCTCATTTAGCTGCTACTTACAATAAACCAGATTTTGATATTGTAGATCACTATACTTATGCCTTAAATGGTGACGGTGACCTTATGGAAGGTGTTTCTCAAGAAGCAGCTTCACTCGCTGGTAAATTAAAACTCGGAAAACTTGTGCTTTTCTATGATTCAAATAATATCTCTCTTGATGGTGATTTGGATAAATCATTTATTGATGATATTAAAATGCGTTTTGAAAGCTACGGTTGGCAACATATCTTGGTTAAAGACGGCAACGATTTGACTGAAATTGCAGCAGCTGTAGAGCAAGCAAAAGCTGAAACTGAAAAACCAACAATTATTGAAGTTAAGACTGTTATTGGATTTGGTGCTGAAAAACAAGGCACTTCAGCAGTACACGGTGCTCCTCTTGGTGCAGAAGGCATAGAATTTGCGAAGAAAGCTTACGGCTGGGACTATCCAGAATTCACTGTTCCTGAAGAAGTGACTGAGCGTTTCCGTCAAACATTGAATACACGTGGCGAAGCCATGGAACAAGTATGGAATGATACTTTCAAGGCTTATGCTGAAAAATATCCAGAACTTGCTGAACAATATGTAAAAGCATTTGAAAATGAAACTCCTGAACTTGATTTAAGCAAGCATGAACTTGGTTCAAGCAAAGCTTCACGTGTAACTTCACAAGAAGCTATCCAAGAACTCTCAGCACAAATGCCAAACCTTTGGGGTGGCTCAGCTGACTTATCAGCATCAAACAATACAATGGCTAAAAATGATACAGACTTTATGCCGGATAACTATGCTGGTCGTAACATTTGGTTTGGTGTCCGTGAATTTGCTATGGGTGCAATTATGAACGGGATTGCCCTTCACGGCGGTACACGTGTTTATGGTGGTACATTCTTCGTCTTCAGTAATTACATGCTTCCAGCAGTACGTATGGCTGCACTTCAAGAATTGCCTGTTACCTATGTTTGGACCCATGATTCAATCGCGGTTGGTGAAGATGGTCCAACACACGAGCCTGTTGAACAATTGGCTTCAGTACGTTCTATGCCAAACTTAGATACTATCCGCCCTGCAGATGGTAATGAAGTGGTTGCCGCATGGCGTCGTGCAGCTTCAAGCAAAAAACGTCCAACAGCGCTTGTTTTGACACGTCAAAACTTGCCAGTTCTTGAAGGAACAGCACAATTGGCTGAAGAAGGCCTCAATCGTGGTGCCTACATTCTCTCTAAAGAAGAAGGTGAGCTTGAAGGAATTATCATCGCGACAGGTTCAGAAGTAGCACTTGCGCTTGAAGCTAAAAAAGAATTAGGAAAAGGCGTACGTGTCGTTTCTATGCCTTCAATGAATATCTTTGACGAACAATCTGCAGAGTATAAAGAAGAAATTCTTCCGAAAAATGTCTGCTGCCGTTTGGCTGTCGAAGCAGGAACAAGCTTCGGTTGGGCGAAATATATTGGTTTAGCAGGAGCTACAGTCACAGTAGATAAATGGGGCGCTTCAGCACCTGCCAATATCGTTTTACCAGAATATGGCTTTACAGTAGAAAATGTTGTTAAAACATATAAAGAAATGAAAGACAACTGCCCTAAAGATTGCTGCTAATCGAAAATCATGCGGTAAAAAAGCTTTTGTTGCACTGAGACTTGCAGATTATGCTATAATAAGTTCATGCGATGAGTCGATCTTCTACTTTAGTAGATTATTGAAGCACAGGAGTTCTGGAACATTTGGTTGTTCGTGCAGGAAGCATGAGAACTTGTTAGCGCGTGTGAACCGCTCTGACACAATGAAAGTTGCCTGAAAGCTCTCTCTTTTGAGAGGTCTTTTTTTTGTGAAATAAAGCGGGGAAAGACCAGTTGTTTCCTTTGGAATTAATGATATAATAGAGGGGTGTAAATCTATCTATTATATTTTAGGAGAGACTATTGAGCGTAATGATGTACAGCCTTTTTGATGTAGAGGGTAATGCAGAAGCGATAATATCTTATACAGAAAATGCGATGAAAAAAGAAGGAAAAACTTCAGAAGAAATAGAATTGTATAAATCTGAAGTTGAAAACAGTGATTATCCCGGACTTGTCAGTGTATCTGTGAGTATGTTGGATGAGTTGAATGGGATGCACACCCGCCAAGAAGTGAAACATATAGAGTAAGTAAAAAGTAGAGTATTTCAAAAATACTCGCTTTTTTGATAGAAAAATAATAATGTCCTGAAAGAATCTAAAATGTAGGAAAAATAAGGTTTCTAAGCCACTGAATTTGTGAAGTTCGTGAATTCACAAGCTTCACAAGCGCTTACAAAAGAAATGCGAAAGAAGTGTGCTAAACTTATATTGTAAAAATATTTACAAGCTTTTACAATAAAAAAAGGAGATTTTCCAACATGAAAATCGTTATTATAGGCACAAATCACGCAGGTATTGCTGCGGCAAATACATTATTAGACAACTATCCTGGTCATGAAATTACCATGATAGACCGTAATAGTAATATGAGTTACTTGGGCTGTGGTACAGCTTTATGGGTGGGTCGTCAAATTGATCAACCGAATGAACTTTTCTATGCACGACCAGATGATTTTGAAGCAAAAGGTGCGAAGGTGTTGACTGAAACTGAAGTTTCGTCTATTGATTTCGAGCATAAAAAAGTGTATGCTACAACAAAATCCGGAGAAGAGCGTGTGGAAGATTATGACAAACTTATTCTTGCGATGGGTTCAAGACCAATCATTCCCCAAATTACAGGTAATGAATTAGAAGGTATTCATTTTCTCAAACTCTTTCAAGAAGGACAAGCAGTAGATGAGGAATTTGCTAAGGAAGAAGTGAAACGTATTGCAGTTATTGGGGCTGGGTACATTGGTACAGAAATAGCTGAAGCAGCAAAACGCCGTGGAAAAGAAGTTTTATTGTTTGATGCGGAAAGCACATCTTTAGCTTCATATTATGACGAGGACTTTGCGAAAGGAATGGACGAAAACCTTTCAAATCATGGAATAGAGCTTCATTTTGGTGAAACTGCTGAAGCTTTTAAAGGTACAAATGGTCGGGTTTCTCAAATTGTGACCAATAAAGAGACTTACGATGTGGATATGGTAATCAACTGTATCGGTTTTACAGCAAACAGCGCTCTTGTGGGAGACAAACTCGACACACTTCGAAATGGAGCAGTGGAGGTAGATAAACATCAACAGACAAGTAATCCCGATGTCTATGCAGTTGGAGATGTAGCTACGATTTATTCAAATGCTCTACAAGATTTTACATATATTGCTCTTGCTTCTAATGCGGTACGCTCAGGGATTGTCGCTGGACACAACATTGGCGGAACAGCCCTAGAATCAGCTGGTGTTCAAGGGTCAAATGGTATCTCAATCTTCGGCTATAATATGACTTCTACAGGTTACTCTGTTAAGGCCGCTCAAAAATTTGGTTTAGATGTTGCTTATACTGATTTTGAAGATAAGCAAAAAGCTTGGTTCCTGCATGAAAATAATGATAGCGTGAAAATTCGTATTGTTTATGAAAAATCAAGCAGACGCATCGTAGGTGCGCAAATGGCGAGCTATGGGGAGATTATCGCGGGAAATATCAATATGTTCAGCTTGGCTATCCAAGATCAAAAAACAATTGATGAACTTGCGCTTCTCGATTTGTTCTTCTTGCCTCACTTTAACAGTCCTTATAACTATATGACTGTTGCTGCTTTGAAGGCTGAATAACATCAAAATGTAACGTTGACATTAAAGGATATGAGACATAAAAATCACTAAAATATACTTTAGTGATTTTTTGTTAAATTAAGTTACATTTGTGCAATATTGTCTAATGTTATATAATAGAAAAAAATTGACGAGGTAAATGGAGGAGACGGTATTGTGTTAAAATATTTAGACGAAGATGATTTTAAAAAACTTCAAATTTTATATTATTTAGAAAATCATCATCTCTCTACGGTACTTTTTGATGACTTAATTGAAGAATTGCACCTTAATAATTATCAAGTTAAGAAGCTCTTATCTGAGATACAAGCAGAAATTAAATCTTGGAAATTAGAGAATTATTACCTCATTGATCTCCAGACGCAGAAAAGTTTCGTACGTTACGAAAGAAGAACCCAAGGAAACATTATGCTGCTCTTAAACCATTACGTTAAGAGATCACAGATGCAAGCCTTGATTCGGGCAATCTTTACTGAAGAAGTGAACAAAATTGCTGAACTCGAAGATGTCGTCTTTTTATCAAAGTCAGCCACCTATAAACTGGTCAAAAAATTTACGGATTTAACCAAGGAATATGATGTAACTATTGATAAAAACATGCGCTTTGCTGGTGAAGAATGGAAGATTAGAGAGTTTCTCTATAATTTCTATCATACCTTGTATGGCGATCTTTATAAGAGTTTTTCGGAAGATGTAGCGACGGACCTTGAACAAATGATAAAAGCTTTAGAGGAGATAGAGGGGCTTTTTATCCGGGGCCTAAGTTTAACAGATAGAACAAAATTGTTGTATCGTCTCTTTGTTATCTATACGAGAAATTATTTAGGAAATAAGGCTTCAGCGCAAGATTTCATGAAGATTGACAGTCGGTTTATTGAGCCCATAGCCCAGATTTTACGGCATTATCTCGATGGTTCTAATGAAGACGTCTTGGAAGAGACCTATGAGCTTCTTTATTTTCTTTCAAGTGAGAGCATTACGGCACATTGTGATTTTCAAATTCCAACGAATGTAAGAGAGTTAACACTAGCTTTTACAGAGAGTTTCAATGCTAAATTTAAAGAACACCAAAACGAACTAAACCAAGCAGAAGTACAAGTAGAGTTAAACAACATCCATCTTCGCTTATTGGTTTCTCTAAGAGCAAACTTTGATGTATCCAGTTTGAATGATTTTAACTTCATGGGTGAAAATTATGAAGATATTGAGCTCTTTTGTAATAACTTTGCAGACAAAATGTTATTGGATACGCGGTATGCGGCTTTATTTCAAGAAAAACACCAAGCCCTTGTTCGTGAATATATGTTTTTAATTTTGTGTCATACCACTGCTTATCGTACGAGACGTTCAGTAAAGATTTGTGTGGACTTTTCATACGGTATCTCTTATAACAGATATATTCTTGAGAATATCAAGTCATTAGGATTTTTGAATATTGAAGCCAGTGAAGGAAAAAATAAAGAAGATATTGACATCTATCTTTCTAATCTTCCTTCACGAGAAGTTGAAGCAGAACAAATTATTTGGGCATCACCACCCACATCTTATGACTGGGAATTTTTTGGCAATACAGTAGTTAAAGTAAAAAAAGACAACTTTAATGCCTAGTTGTTTTTTTTTATTTTTTTTTTCAAAATAAAATAAAAAATGACTTCTGTACGCTTAAATGTTAAAATTACCATAACTAAGCAAATGAGAAGAGTAAAAAGATGAAGCAAAGGATAAGAAGTATGGTAGGATTATTATTCGTGTTCCTATATTTTAAACGGCTTCACATTGAAGCACGTTAACACTAAGCAATAGATAAACTTCAAGGAAAGGAGGGAGAAGTAATGAAAACCTTTATTGTTATGCTGTGGCTCTTGTCTTCTGTGCAGTTGACAGAGCTAGGAGAGGCAGAAGAAGCTAAAGTTAACTATGGAAATGATGCAGCCATCCAGTATTCGATGGGTGAATTTTCAATTGACTTTGTCAGCAGTCTGGATTTTGGGACGAATGAAATTTCTAACCAAAATCAAGTTTATTTTGCACAAGCTCAACGTTATTATAAATCGACACTTGTTACGCCTAACTTTATTCAAATAACAGATAATCGTGGCACATTAAAAGGCTGGACACTTAAAGTTTACGAAAAGGAACAATTTAAAGCAGAAGAGTATTCTCAATATCAAGAGTTAAAAGGCGCTGCTCTCTCTTTTCACAAACCTATTTTAGTGACGAATAACAATGCCCAACAGCCTCAAGCTTATGAGGTAGGAAACTTGGTGCCGGGAGTTGAAACGCTAGTGGCTCAAGCCAAAGTTGGGGAAGGTGCGGGCACTTGGATAATTCGTTGGGGAAATAAGGAAGATCTCTTTTCAAGAAAGTTTTCTACGGGTGCTAAAGATATCCAAAAATATTTCACTTCATCCGTTAGTCTTTATGTTCCAGGCGATACACCAAAAGAGGCTACAACTTATCGCACAAACTTAACATGGATATTAAGTGAACTACCAGATAACCAATAAAATTAAAAAGGAGTAACCCTGATGAAAAAAGCAAATAAACGAGCATCTAAGATTACTTATTTGTTTGTTTGCGGGTTTGTATTGTTATCTTTTAGTTTAGCAGGGCCAAGGGCTCAGACTGTTTCTGAAGCAGCTGAAATTATGAATCCGCTCTCACCTGACGATAAGGTTATACCTCAAGAACCAGAACCCATTACAGTACCGCCGGCTTCAGAAGAGGAAAAAGCTCAAACACCACCTAAAAAGTCTGAAGCACAAGGTGACAGAAAAGAAGAAAGACAGAAAAAGCAAGAAAAAAAGAAGAAAATCTTTTTTGCACCAGACACAACAGTTGCACTTGAACAATCACAAAAGATTAGAATCTTAGATGGAGATACATCTACATCAACGACTACGGGAAAGGTTCTGTCCATTATGTCAGGTCGTTTGCTCTTTGGAAGTAAGTAATAATAATAAATAAAAAAATCACATCAGGTGATTTTTTTATTATTTGTCATAGTCTCCAGATATAAATAAGAAAGACTAGAGCAAGTATTAGAACAACCAAAAGTGGTAGGAGAAATTTCAACCAGTAAATTTTTGTTTGGTTTTTTTGGATAGTATTTTGCTTCTCGTGGAAGGCAGCTTGGACTTTTTTTACGGGTGACTCAGTTACTTTTTTAGCAGTAACGAGTACACGATAAGGTGTTTCGGTGGCGCTGTTACAAGTGATTAAGTAGAGATAATTCGGGCCTTTATCTTGCAGTTCTGAAAGATCAGTTTCTCTAATGATACGGTTGGACTCAACTTTATAAGCATAATAATTATCGAAGTAGCGAACGTATACATCGGCACCGTTTTCTAGCTCTTGAATGCCTCCGAAAAGAAGACTAGAGTCGTACTGTACATGATGACCAATAATCGTCAAGCTATGGGATTCAGGGTTACGATCTGGAAAGAGGCTTACAGTTCCCTGAGCCATATTTTCTTGTGTCAGTCCTACAAAGATGGGTTGACTCACGGCTACGCTTGGTGCAACAATTTGTCCGAGAGCACTTTTGTTTTGATTCACTGAGGCTTTAAGTACATCTTTTAAGCGAGGAGCCTGAATTGGCTCAGGATCAGCTACATCTTTTGGCAAATCTGTTCTTATGGTTTCTATTTTCATAAGTTGAGAATGGGTAGCTATACTAAAATATTTTGAGAAAGGAATAGAAAGTATGCCCAGCATTAGAATTAAGAGCAGAGTAATCAATAATTTTAAACGTTTTTTCTTCATTTTTGTTCCTTTCATATTTTTTTAATCATAGCAAAATGAAAATCTTTTGTAAATATCCTCTTTTATTTTGAATTTGAATGCAGTATTTTTTCAAAGATATAGAAGTTGTAATCCTTTGATTTATCAGGGATTAGAGCATTATTTTTTATTTTTTTTTGTTAAAAAAATATAAAAGAAAAAAGACAGTAAAATAAGATTGACTTAAGAACAAGCCATGTGATTAAATAAGAGTGTGGTTTGAAGTGAGTGACGTCTAACTTCATGACCTCAAATTAAACAAAGCTAAAAGAGTTGGAGGTGAAATGTTAAAGAAAATTTTATGTGTTATTATTCTCCTGACGGTTACAGGTTCTCTGGGGGCTCAAGCTCAAGCAGAAGATGTGACATACAGCAATCGTGACAGTATCGGCTTTGTCGGGGAATATGATTTTAAGGATCAACAGAAAGATAACCAAGATAAAAATAACGGTTTAACTTCATCTGAAAATAGTCAAATTGGAAATACAATTCCCAATGCTGGGGATTCAAACTCTTTGCCCTATCTCGTGTTCTCTGCTCTAGGAGGACTGCTCATCATACTTAGTACAAGAAGTATAATCAAAAATAATTACCAACATAACTTAGAAAAAAAGATCTAGAAAGATTTTAGTAGGCGTACACATTATGAACAAAATTATATTGAAATCAACAGCCACATTAGCTACTTTGATGGCTATTGCTCCAATCGCTGCCACATCAGTATTTGCGGCAGATGCAAACTATTCTACTCCAGGAGATGTAGAATTTGTCACAGGCGATACAGGCACAAAACCTGTGGACCCCGAAAATCCAGGAGCAACAGTAGATCCAGAAAACCCAGATCCAAATATTCCAGTATTGCCACCTGTAGAAGTAACAAAAGGTTTGAGCTTGGACTTTGCATCAAGTCTTTCATTTGGACAACAAAAAATTAGTTCAACAGATGAAATTTACTATGCACATGGACAGAAAGTTCTTGATGGAAGCGGTACGGTCAGTGGTATTGTTCCGAACTACGCTCAAGTAACTGATGTACGGGGAACTTTTGCAGGATGGACACTCTCTGTAGCGACAGATGGACAATTCAGAGAAAAAGGTACAGATATGACTGCAACACCTGAAGCGGGCGCTCCTCTTGGAACATACTTGACTGGTGCACAACTTAAGTTCAGTAAAGGCGTATCAAACGGAACAGTTACTGGGGCAAAGCCTTCAAATGTTAATGCTTCAACATTCGCTTTAAGTACTTCAGATCAAGTAATCATGTCAGCTAAGGCTAATGAAGGTATGGGAACTTGGACCTATGCATTAGGAGCTACAGCGGATTATGATGCATCTGCAACAGCAAAAGATGCCGTTGCTACTCAATCACCAATCACACTAACTGTTCCGGGAAGTACAGCTAAAAAAGCTTCAGGCTATACAACAAACCTTATCTGGAAACTTTCGGATACACCAGGAAACTAAAAACTGGTTGATGAAAGGCAGGTAGAATGAAAAAAGAACTCGTATATAGTACAAGCTTGATTCTGGCTGCAATAGTCTGCGCTATTTCTTCAGAAAGTATTATAGCTGAATCTGTAAATTACTCATCGTTTGGTCAAGTTGGTTTTGTTGCTGGAAACGAGATAACGCCTCCTGTCAGTCCAGGACCAGAAGAACCAGGCAAGCCCGTTTCTCCTGTATGGCCTGGAGGAGTTACGCCTCCACCCGGAACACCGGGGCCTCTATCCATAGATTATGCTTCATCGTTTGATTTTGGAATTAATAATATTTCCACTCAAGATAAAATATACTATGCAAAGTCGCAAAAGTATGCAGATTCGACATTGGAAACACCAAATTATATCCAAATTACCGATAATCGCGGAACGACAGCGGGATGGACTTTAAAAGTTCGAGAAGTAGCCCAATTTCACCAAGAAAATACAGCTGCAAAACATCCAGTTTTAGAAGGCGCAATGCTTTCTTTAGTGAATCCCAAAACAGTTTCCTTGAACGAGGATACACCGCCAACTGCACAAGAAGTGCTTGATCTTGTTCCTGAAAAAGAAACAGTAGTGGCAACAGCCGTAAAAGGTGCTGGTGCCGGTACATGGATTATACGATGGGGCAGTGAACTTGTAGTGCAAGATACACTGAACCAAGCGGAACAACGTGTAAAAGAGAACTTTAGTAAGGATGTTCAGCTTTTTGTTCCGGGAAAAACGGTTAAGGATGCGGCTTCTTACACCACACAACTGAATTGGATTCTTTCTGAACTTCCTCAGAATGGTTGAAAATCATACAAAAATAAATAATAAGGAAAAATAAAAATGAAAACTAAAAAGATTATTTCTCTCGCAGCACTTGCTCTAATTGCTTCATCTACTGGAGCATCAACAGTCTTTGCGGCTGACGGCGGAGTGTATAACTCTGACAGTACAATTACTTATACTCCGGCAAGTGGTCCAACTGATCCAGTTGATCCAGGTAACCCAGGAATTACAGTTGATCCTGAAGGACCAAAAAAACCTGGTACCGATGGTCCTCTCTCAATTGATTATGCGTCGAATTTTAATTTTGGTACGCAAGAAATCACTTCTGCTGATAAAACATATTTTGCAGCACCAACAACACTCACGGATAAAACAACACGTCCAAACTGGGTCCAAGTTACAGATAATCGTGGAACACTTGCTGGCTGGTCCCTTTCTCTTCAAGCCTCAGAATTCACAAACGGAAAAACAGGTACAGGTTCTGTATTGAGTGGTGCTACTTTGAAACTTGAAAATGGTCATATTGTTTCAGCTTCCGATGCAGCAGCAGACCAATCGGTAGCTTCTGTAACCTTAACACCTGGAACTTCATCAGGGACAATCCTTGGCGCTACTGCCGGTAAAGGGGCAGGTACAAACTTACTTGTGTGGGGAGATGATACAACTAAGGCTTCTTCTGTTTCATTAGCAGTCCCAGGTAAAACAACAAAATTAGCTGATACTTATAAATCAACCCTAACGTGGACATTGACAGATACTCCAGCAAATTAAGTTTTTTAACTATATGAGCAGCTTTTATGTGAAAGCACAAAGGGAAAATACATATCAAGTAAAAGCGAAACTCACAGCATTGTAAATTTTTCAAAGAATTATATTTCCCTCTCGCAAGAGAGGGAAATAAGGCATTATTTATACAATTATTATTTATCTTCAAAATATCATAATCGAGGTTATACAAAAATGAAAAACTTAAAAAAATGGGTCGCTCTTACAGTTGCACTAACAGGAATGGTTGCCTTTGGGAAACCAGCTTTTGCCAATCAGTTTAACTTTAGCGTAAAAGCAATTCTTCCGGAAAATCAGGCAAGCAAGGCATCGTATTTCGATATTCTTATGGCACCAGGGCAAGAACAGACACTTTCTGTAGAATTGAGCAATTCAACGGACAAAACAGTTACTGTTGAGCAAGGTTTAGCAAGTGCAACTACCAATCTAAACGGGGTCGTAGAATATTCGCCAAATAAAATCAAGCCCGATGCTTCATTAAAATATAATATGAAGGACTATGTCAAACTTGATCAAGAAATTGTCCTAGCTCCCAAAACGACAAAAACTGTAAAAATCAATGCGAAGATGCCCAATTCAGCTTTTAAAGGCTATATGGCTGGCGGATTGACTTATAAGGAAAAGTCGAGTGAGGACAAAACAACAGACACTAAGGGAATTAGTATTCAAAATGAATATGCTTATGTAGTTGCACTTTTAATGAGTCAATCTCAAGATAAAGTAAAACCAGATTTGAAACTGACAAAAGTTTCTCCTGATCAAGTCAACTATCGTAATGTCATCAATGCTAACTTGCAAAACCCAACAATGGGCTATCTCAATCAAATGCAGTTATCCGCAACTGTTAAGGGACTGGATAATCCGAAGATTGAGTATAAATCAAGCAAAGAAATGATGCAGATGGCGCCAAATTCTAACTTTGACTATCCTATTTCTCTAAATGGTGAGAAATTACAAGCAGGAAAATATCAAATCAAAATGCTGGTACATGGTCAAAAAGACGAGAACGGCAAATATCTTGTTAAAGACGATAAAGGAAATGAAACAAGATATAGATATGAATGGACTTTCACAAAAGATTTCGAAATCGCAGCGGACAAAGCGCGTGAGCTTAATAAAAAAGATGTGACCATAAAAGAAGATAATTCTTGGATGAAATGGTTAATCCTTGCCTTGATTCTCTTACTTTTGATCTTTATTCTTTTCTTTATCCTTTGGAAACGTCGTAAGAAAGAAGAAGACGAAAAAGCGGCTCGTATTGCTGAGCTTGAGCAAAAATTAAATGAAAAAGAAAATAATAACTAAAAAATATTGGCAGTTTTCGATGCTTGATAGTCTAGCTGGGATGTAAGAAGAGAGGTGAAATAAATGCAAAAAAAAATCATCACACATTCACTTTTGTTTTTTGTAACATTTCTGTGCATGATAACAAGTGGAAAAAATGTCCTTGCTCAAGATATTGGTGGTGCAGATTTTTCTGCCCGCCCGATACTTGAAAAACACCAGACAAATGATAAGACAGGCTACTGGTGGCTTGATGTCCAACCTGGCGAAGAAATTAATTTAGAAATTCAGATAAATAATGGCAAGCAGAAAAATACTTTTGACATTACTTCAAATCAAGCTGTTACCAATCCGAACTTCGTGATAGACTATAGTTTAAAAAAAGAGGAAGCTCATAAGTATCTCTCTAGTACGAAACTGTTCGATTTTTATAATAATGTATTCATTGGTGATAGTAAGAAACCTGGCAGTAAAACCATTGTTTTACAAGCGGGAGAATCTAAGAAAATACCAATCAAAATTAAGATCCCTGATTCTTGGAAGAACAATATTTCGATAGGAGGAATCAATGTTACCCGCCGGGCCACAGAGGAAGAGAAAGGGCAAAGTTTAGTGAATATTTATAGCTCAGCTTTTGCGTTGATTCTTCAATCGGGCAGGCAAGACGATTCCTTTTCAGTTTCCTTATCTGCAGCTGATTTGAAAACGGATGAACAGTCTATTCGGCTTCAAAATTACAAAGATACTCTGCAAGAAAAAACAAAACTTCAGGCAACGATAAAAGATCAAAAAGGCATATTATACTCAAGTTTAGATTATAGCTCAGGAACAATTGTTCCCTATGCCAAAATTGACTTACCGCTAAATGTAAAAAAAGAATTAAAAAAAGGGAATGAGTATGAACTGAGTATTAGGGCGACCAAAGAAGATAAAACTTTAAAGGAGACCTATCTTCTCAAAGTTGACGATAAAGGAAAGGTCCAGGTTACATCAGAGCTTACACCGCAAAAAAATAAAAGCTTTCCATTAATAATGCTTAGTCTAGCTGCTTTAGTAATAGGTGGAGCAGGAATAATAATTTATGTAACAAAGAAAAGAAAGGTAAAAAAATGAAAGGGAAAATGAGAATCCTCATCCTAATGTTCTTGATGACTAGTGCTATTTGGCAACAACACAGTACTCAGGCAGATACAGAGATAGACAAGGATAGTGGCACTGCAAATACCTATATTACTGTTACTGCACCCACAACTGATAATCTCTACCTTACACAAGCTCCAGACTTTAACTTTGCAAATACGGAAGCTTCTACAAAAGGTTCTATAACGACAGGAGGTACAGTTCCTTATAGTATAGTTAATATCACGGGGAATGCAAACGGATATAATTTGCAACAGAAAATTAGTGATTTCACAGGAACTATTGATGGTCAAGCAACAACGTTACCACTAAAATTCTTCAAAATTACTGTTGCTGACAATTCTTCGGGTACGATAAAAGGGAGTAATGCGGTCAACATTTTGGGGCAAGCAGGTCGTATTTTGACAGGGCAAACAAATGCTCAAGGAAATCAAAGCAGTGGAGCTGCAACTGCTGAAATTCAGTTGGATACAACTCAAACCATAAAACCCGGCGCTTACCAAGCTACGCTTACTAATACACTCGTACAAGGTTTATAAGGAAATAATTTTATGAAAATAAATAAAAAATATATCACTCCACTCTTGATAGCGGGTACGATTTTGACCTTAACAGTAGTAGGAGAAAAGGCAGATGCGGCAGTATTGACGGGCAATGTGGATACTTCTGGTGCAGTTACAGGGACGGCCGGTGCAACATATTACAGTACGAATAGCTGGAAGGACATGCTGGATACCTATCAGTCTGTCACTCCAACAGCTGCTTCCAATAATACGGTCTTCTTTAACATTGTTGGCGATGTTCAAGGTGAATCCTCTATTGGTGGATACGGCTATTCAAATACTGGCAATACCAATAACGGAGTTTCCATTGTAAATGGGAAAAGCTTATCCATAAATGGTAATGGTCACACACTTTATTTGGATTCTGATACGAACTATACAACTCCTGGTTCAGGAAGTGGTGCTGGTGGAGGAACTATCCGCGGCCCATTTCGTGTCCCCAATGCAGGGGTAAGTGAAGCAACAGTTCTACAAATCAAAAATGCATCGATTACAAATAATATAACTGGTGGCATCTTTCAATCCGTTGGCACAGGCGGTTCAGCACCAACTTTTATCTATGAGGATGTAAAAGTAAGTAATGGAACAGCACGTTATGCTGCTCAACCGATTCGTAATGATAATGGAAGAATATTATTTTATGGTACAAATGAGTTTAATATACAGCAAGATCATAGTATGAACAGTGTTGGACTTTTAGGTGCTGATAACCAAGGCGAATGAATACAAGGTGGAAAATGGGTTGAAGTTGTTACAGGAACAACAACACTTAATCAAACCTGGGGCTATGATCAGCCTTTCTATACATATAATAATAATTCTCATACAATGAAGGTAGCAGATGGGGCGCATATGGTTTGGAATCTGAATGACACCTATACCATGTATTATGATGATGGAAATAGTGGGCCAATGGTTTGGGATATTGGCAATGATGCTTCCTTTGATATTCGAGGAACGGCGGCTACAGCTTCACGATACAGTGGTGGTTGGTTTATGTGGATTGCAAATAATTCGTGGACTGTAAATGTGGGAAATAATGCAAGGCTTGCTGTCTCAACAGGAGGAGGGAGTATCAATCTTAACGAGTTTCAAGGTACGAAAGTTATTCGGTGGAATATTGGACAAGATGCAACGGTACTTTTGAATAATCTAAGAACATCTGGCAGCCTTGTTACAGGGGAACCAGGTGCCGGAAGTGGCATCACGCTTAATGATCCTAAAGCTTTTGTTTTGAATACGCAAGGAGGTGTGGTATTTGATTCGACTGTTAATAGGAATAACAATTTTCCGCTTACAATATCAGGGAATGGATTAAGAACACACGCTTCAACAGTAACGGCACCATTAGACCCAAATCAATTGGACTTAATAACGCCCAATCAGAATAACCTAGCAAGTAATGATATCTGGTACAGACAAAACACAGGAACAATTACTGGACTGGGAGCGACGGCAAGCTCGGCTTTAACTCCAAATAACTATACTGCGGCAGATTTGAATGCTTTAAAAAATGCCAAATATATATCATGGTACCAACCCACCGGTTATTGGATGGTTGCAGCTAAATCATCCATAGCAAGAAGTTTTAATATCTCTTTAAATCCAAATGATAGCAATGGTACACCAGCTGATAGCTCTTGGTCAAATTTAATCAATGGAAATGAGACACAAACATTGGTAGTAGGGGATGATCGAGGACAAGCGCCAAACTTTAATCTTTCGGTAACAATGATGCAAAATAATTTTGCAGATAATATCGACTATTATTGGAGTAATCCTGCCAACCCAGCTGATAACAAAACTTTAGGTACGGGCTTGGCTGTGTCTATCGCCTCAGTAACTTCAGATACAAGTTTACCTTCTTTTATTTCAATGGCGAATGCAGGGCAAAATTACACATTGACTGCTCCACAAACTTCGGGAATAAAAATTAAAGCTAAAAATACACTACTGACACAAACAGGAACACCATCTGGTATCTTTAAATATACCATCGCAGATGGACCAGCATAGGAGGAGAGGAGAAAAATGAAACGATTTTTTATAATGGGCGCAGTTCTGTCTGTTGCTCTTCCAAGTATGCTTGCAGTTAATAGGGTATCAGCAGCAGTGCCAGTTATTGCACCTAAGGCAACAATAACGATTACTCAAAAGCTTACAGCAGGAAATATTATTCTCTCAGAAAGTATGGCAAAAACGCTCACTGAAAGCCAACTTCAATCTTTGATGGAAGTAAAGGGGCAAGACTTAACAGGCCTAAAGCTTGACGGAAATACTTTAGCGACTGCCAATGGCGGGCTAAATGGTAAAGATTATATTGACATTCCAGTTACGTGGTCAACGACAAATGAAACAGCACAAGCGCATCTTGTCGTTGTTTCTGATGATGCAATCATCTCCTCTGATCGTCAGAAAGCGATCAATGCATACCCGGTAACTTTAGGGCAGGATATCGCTAATACGATTGGAGCTAACAGTGATCAGACAACACTTGATTATTATACGCAAGCAAAAGCTTATCATTCTGACGGAACAGTTAGTTCAGCAGCTTTAGAGGATTCTGCTGCATATTTTACGGCCTTGAAGAATGCTCAATCTAATGACAATATCGATGTGACTTACAATTTTTCGAGCTCAGATAAAAGCATTTCCAAAACTGTTGCCATATCTATCTTTACAGGGAGTCTAAATTTTACTAGTGCACCATCTACAATGGATTTTGGACAGCTAAAAGTTAAAAATAATAATGTGGTTGATTTTCCTGCCTATGATCAGGATCTTGTAGTTACCGATACAAGACAAAGCAGCAAGAATACAGGATGGACAATGTTTGTAAAAGAAAGTCAGCCCTTAGTCGAAGTTGATGCTACGGGTACACCAATTACTGGTGGTCATTCACTAGCTGGGACTTTATTCTTTAGTGCTGATGGCAGCAACCATACCGTACTTTCATCAAGTAATGCTCAAGTACAAAGTCAGCCAAGTGGCACGAATGGTGGAACCTTTAATCTCAGCCAAAATTGGGGAAGTACAACGAAAAAAGGGCTCTATCTTGATGTACCTGTGACCCAACAATATGCAGCAAAATATCAAGGAGAACTGACATGGACATTGTCTGATGTTCCAGGTAATAAATAGAAGGAAAAAGGAGATTTTAAATCTCTTTTTTTTTATGGAGAAGAAAACAAGTAAAGTTGTTACGCAAGACGTGTTATAATAGGCTCATGTTAACTTTTTTAATACTAGTGTTGGCTCTCATTTTTTTAGTTCTTATTGTTAGCTTTGGTCTGTTTATATTTATTGAAAATAAAAATCGTAGCATTTGGATTCAACAACCCCAAAGCAATGATCCTCTTTATCCCGAATGGTACGCTTTTATGCAAGCTAAAAAAGAAGAATGGTGTTTACAGACACACGATAATTTAACGCTTAAGGCCTGGTATTTACCAGCGACAAAGCCGACAGATAAGACTATCTTGTTGGCTAATGGGTATAAATCTGTCCGAGATAGATATGGTGCTTTTGGGTGGCTCTTTCATGAACTGGGCTACAATGTCCTCATGCCGGATTATCGTGCAGGTGCAAAAAGTCCAGGAAAATTCATTGGTTTTGGCTGGTTAGACCGTAAAGATAACCTAGGCTGGATTAAACAGATTATTGAGAAAAATCCTAAAAGTGAAATCACAATGTTTGGTATTTCGATGGGTGCCTCTGCAACAATGATGCTTTCGGGGGAAGACTTGCCTGAACATGTTAAGTGTTTTATTGAAGACTGTGGTTACGATACGGTTTGGAACGAGTTGGCTCATAAAGCAAAGCATGATTATCATTTGCCACAATTTCCGCTGATTCACCTCCTTTCTTTTTGGTCTAAACTTTTTGCGGGATACGATTGGAAGGAAGCCTCGTCAATTACGCAATTAAATAAAAATACGAAGCCGTTCCTCTTTATCCACGGAGATCAGGATACTTTTGTTCCCATGGAAATGGTGCATCGAAACTATGAAGCAACAAAAGGGCCAAAGGAAATCTATATTGCAAAAGGAGGTCGACATGTGCGGTCTTACGAAATAGATAAAGAAAAATATCGCGAAGTAGTAGCAAACTTTTTAAAGACTTATTTTTAATTGAAAGAAAATCAAGGAGGTGCTATGTACATAAGCGCAGAGGAAATAGAGGACTACATAGCACAGTCGCCTAATCCACAACTTTTAAGACAAGTTACGCAGTTGGTTAAGACAGTGTTTCCAGATGAAAACTTGCGTTATTTTGATAATGGAAGAACTTTTTCCGCTCTCGCTTTGGGAGCAAATCCTCATCCAAGTCCAGGATATGAAGAAGCGGGTATGCTTAATATTTCTGCTCAAAAAAATTATGTTGCGCTCTATTTTTATGGAAGTAATATGACTTTACAGGAGCGATTTCCAAAGTCAGTTATAGGACGAGGTTGTTTGCGGATTAAAAATCAAAAGTTTTTCGCAAAATACGAAGAAGATATACGGGAAAGCTTAAAAATGTTAAGTAACGATAAACCGCATGATATGAGGGATTGACGAATATTTGATTGATTTTTTGCTTGCTTTGAGTTATACTTATAGTAAGTATTCTCGGTAGGGATTGGAATGCCAATCCCTTTTATTACGAAATAAGAAAGGTTTTAATTAATAAATAAATGGCAGATATAAAAATTACACCCTTAGGCGGTGTACGCGAATTTGGTAAAAATATGTACTTAGCAGAGGTGAACGAACAAATATTCGTTCTCGATGCTGGTCTGAAATATGCGGACAGTGACATGTTAGGAATTGACTTTGTTATTCCAGACATTGACTATTTAGTTGAAAATGCTGATCGTGTTGCAGGGATTTTCTTGACGCATGGTCATGCCGATTCGATTGGCGCATTACCTTATATCGTTTCTGAATTACGTGTTCCTGTATTTGGGAGTGAGTTGACGATTGAACTTGCGAAGATTAATGTGCGCAATTATGATGGCAGCAAGAAGTTTAAGGATTTCCACGTGGTCAACGAAGAAACAGAAATTGATTTTGGTCAAGCTGTAATTTCCTTCTTTTCAACAACACATACAATTCCAGAATCAATGGGGATTGTCATTGGAACTGACTCCGGAAATATTGTTTATACAGGAGATTTCCGTTTTGATCCAGCAGTTGCGCCTGGCTATCGTACAAACATGCGACGCCTTGCTGAAATTGGAAGCAGTAAAGTCCTTGCTTTACTTTCAAGCTCACCAAATGCTTTGTCAACGGCTCAATCTGCAAGTGAACATGAAATCTACGAAAAAATATTTGACACAATTGATGAAGCACAAGGTCGTGTGATCATTGCTTGTAACGCAGGGAATCTCGGGCGCATCCAACAAGTCGTTGATGCAGCAATCAAGCTCGGACGCCATATCGTCTTTACTGGTCAAGATATGGACCAAATCGTCGAAACAGCAACACGTTTGAAGAAGTTGCAAATTGAAGATAAAAAAGCAATCATTAAACCAAATGAAATCAGTAAATATGCTGATGATGAGCTTGTTATCATTGAAACAGGACGTATGGGTGAACCCTTAAAAGTTCTCGGTGACATGGCGCACAAACGTCACAAATGGGTGAAAATCAAAGAAGGCGATGTTGCATTTGCTGTAACAACCCCTTCAGTAGCTTATGAAACATTAGTGGCACGCATTGAAAATGACGTTTATCGTGCAGGTGGTGTGATGAAGATGTTGGGTGGAGATTTAAAAGTTTCAGGTCATGCCAATGCGCGTGATTTGCAATTTATGATTGATATCTTACGACCTAAAAATCTTATCCCTATTCAAGGTGAATACCGTGAGTTACGTGCACATGCTGAATTAGCCATGGAAATGGGCATGCTTCCAGAGCACATCTTTATTGCGAAAAAAGGGGAATCTGTTTCATTCAACAAAAAAGACGAAATGATTCCTGCAGGTGTTGTACCAGCAGAAAACGTAATGATTGATGGTTCAGGTATTGGGGACATTGGTTCTGTCGTTTTACGAGACCGTAAAGTTTTGTCAGAAGACGGTATTTTCATTGCTGTTATCACTATCAGTAAGAGCGACCGTAAAATTATCAGTCAAACACGTGTACATACGCGTGGCTTTGTCTATGTCAAAACATCACGTGATTTGATGAAAGATGCAGGAAATTTGGTTAATGAAACCGTTGAAAAATATCTTGCAGGAACAACTTTCGATTGGTCAGAACTTAAGGGCGCTATTCGTGATGCTCTTGGTAAATTCCTCTACAACCAAACACGTCGTAAACCAGTTGTTCTTCCTGTCGTGATGGAAGCGCGTGCCCCACAAGAATTAACACGTCGTTACAAGAGCAACAAAAAGAAAGCAAATAAACCCACTGAAAAGTCTGAATAAGACTTCTAGGACAGGGTTTGTTCAAGAACGTTGAAAAATTATCATATAGTAAAGGCCTGTCTTTTGCTATATTTTTTTGATAATGGCAAGTTCCCAGGGCACAGAACTAGAGGAGAGTAAGCAAGCGACTTATGCAGAAAAATTTAAAAAAATTAACAGCTTTGCAGATTATTTTTATCGCCTTTTTGACTCTTGTCATTGTGGGCGGGACACTGTTGAGTTTACCGATTTCCTCCAAAACAGGACAATTTACTCATCCTGTCGATGCGCTCTTTACAGCTGTATCAGCAACCTGTGTTACAGGTTTAACCGTTATTGATACAAGCGCTCACTGGTCGCTTTTTGGTCAAGTTATCTTACTTTTATTGATTGAAATTGGTGGATTAGGATTTATGACTTTGGTTGTCAGTATCTTTTTATTGCTCAACCAGAAGATGTCGCTTAAGTCCCGCTTGATTATTCAAGAATCATACAGCCTATCTGATATTAGCTCGGGTGTTCGTGTTGTTATCAATGTTTTAATCATTTCTTTTCTTATTCAATTTTGCGGAAGTGTTCTCTTGTCCTTTGCTTTTGTGCCAAAGTTTGGATTGGTTAAAGGTTTATGGTACAGTGTGTTCCATGCTATTTCGGCTTATTGTAATGCCGGCTTTGATTTGTTTGGTAATTCGCTCATGCTTTATGAACATTCTCCTTATGTCTTAATGGTCATCGCCTCGATGATTGTATGCGGCAGTTTAGGTTTTATCGTTATGATGGACCTGCTTAACTACAAAAAGCAAAGAAAATTGTCTTTACATACACGTTTGGCATTGACAACAACAACTTTTCTCATCTTTGGTGGCATGATACTCTTTTTAATCTCTGATTTTGAAAGTGTAAGTAATAACCCAGCAATTTTTACCATGCAGAGTTTATTCTTATCGATTTCTCAGAGAACCGCGGGCTTTTCTATTCAAGAATACACTCTGTTTAGTCAGGCCAGTATCTTTTTGACAATTATGTTGATGATTATCGGTGGTACATCTGGGTCTACAGCAGGCGGTTTGAAGACGACAACAATCGGTGTTCTAGCACTCAATGTTCGTTCAATCATTAAACGTGACAAACATACAAGTTTTAAAAATAGAACTATTCCTCAAAGTGTTGTCAAACAAGCTTATGAGTCTGTTTTTCTTTATTTCTTTATGATGGTTATTGCAACTTTTGCCTTGCTCTTAACCAATCCAAAATTCCGTGTGGATCAGCTCTTGTTCGAAGTTATTTCTGCACTATCGACCGTGGGTTTAAGTATGGGAGTAACTCCAGGACTCAATATCCCAGGTAAAATTATCGTAGGAATTCTTATGTTTATCGGACGCGTTGGTGTCTTTACGATTATTTATTCTCTGAATGCCAAAGACAGTCATGAGTCGCTTTATAAATACCCTGAAGAAAAGGTAATGGTAGGTTAATATGAAATCATTTGTTGTTATAGGTCTGGGACGTTTTGGCTCAGCGGTTGCGAAAACGATCGCCGAAACGGAAGCAGATTTGCTCGTGATTGACCAGAACGAAGATCGTGTCAATCTTTTTAAGGATATGGTTCCTAATGCCATCATTGCCGATGCAAAAGATGAACGTGTCTTGGACGAGATAGGCATTCAAGATTTTGACGTTGCTATTGTAGCAATAGGTGAAGACATCCAGTCTTCTGTGCTAGTTACTATGCTGGCAAAAGATGCTGGAGTGCCTCAAGTAATAACCAAGGCTGTAGATAAAAATCATTATCGTCTTTTGGAAAAAATTGGCGCTGATCGTGTGGTTCTTCCTGAGGTAGAAATGGGACGTAAGATTGCCGAAAGTTTAATCTTTGAGAATATCAGTAATGTCGTGGACATTGCTGAGAATATTGAGTTCGCAGAAGTAAAAGTATGTTCACGTAAAATGAATAATCGGGTTATTTCTGAAATTGATGATTTTAATCATTACGACTTAAACATCAGCTATGTTAAGCATATTAATGGAAAAGTTGAAATAGCCTCAGGAGACACTCGACTCATGATTGGGGATTCACTCTTTGTCATTGGTCGTCCTGAAGATATCCAAAAACTTTCTGAACAAAATTAGAATTTTTCCAACTTCTGGTGGATTTAAGCCTCGACAGAATATGGTATAATAAAACTATCTGAATAAAATAATAGAACTGGAATATAAATATGGCTTTTGAAAATTTAACTGAACGTTTGCAAAATGTCTTTAAAAATTTGCGTGGCAAAAAGAAAATTACAGAACAAGATGTAACAGAAATTACGAAAGAAATACGTGTGGCCCTTCTTGAAGCCGACGTTGCTCTTCCTGTAGTGAAAAAGTTTATCAAAGCAATTCGCGAACGTGCGATTGGGACGGAAGTCTCAGAAGCACTGAATCCTGCGCAACAAATTATTTCGATTGTTAACGAAGAATTAACTGCGATTTTGGGTGGCGGCGAAGCTGAGCTGCTCAAATCACCTAAAATTCCAACAATCATCATGATGGTTGGTTTGCAAGGGGCAGGTAAAACAACCTTTGCTGGTAAACTTGCTAAAAAACTTAAAGAAGAACAAAATGCACGCCCAATGATGATTGCGGCTGACGTTTATCGTCCAGCAGCCATTGATCAATTAAAAACATTAGGTGAACAGCTTGATATTCCTGTCTATGATGAGGGAACAGCCGAAAGTCCGGTAAATATTGTTAAAAATGGTCTTGCTCAAGCACGTGAGGAGCGTAAAGACTATGTCTTGATTGATACGGCAGGTCGTCTCGAAATTGACGATAAGCTCATGAACGAGTTGCAAGAGATTAAAGACCTCGCACAACCAACCGAAATTCTGTTGGTTGTTGATGCCATGACAGGTCAAGTTGCTGCTCAAGTAGCGAAAACTTTTGATGAAAAATTAGATATCAGTGGTGTTATTATTACCAAACTTGATGGTGATACCCGTGGTGGTGCGGCTTTATCTATTCGAGAAATTACAGGAAAACCCATCAAATTTACTGGTACAGGTGAGAAACTGACCGACTTGGAAACTTTCTATCCTGATCGTATGAGCTCTCGTATCCTCGGTATGGGGGACATGTTGACCTTGATTGAAAAGGCTCAAGCACAGTTTGATGAAGAACAATCGATGAAGATGGCTGAAAAGATGGCGGAAAACCGTTTTGATTACAGCGACTTTGTGGAACAGCTTGACCAAGTGACAAACATGGGACCAATGGAAGACATTATGAAGATGATTCCAGGCATGTCACAAATGCCAGGAATTGAAAATGTTAAGGTTGATCCGAAAGACATTGCACGTAAACGTGCTATTGTGCTATCTATGACACCAGCTGAGCGTCAATTGGAAGTCGAACTTTCACCCGCTCGTCGTCGACGTATTGCTGCTGGTTCAGGAAATAGTTTTATCGAGGTTAACAAGTTCATCAAGCAATTCAATCAGTCTAAAGACATGATGCAAGGCATTATGAATGGCGACATGAATTCAATGATGCAGCAAATGATGGGCGGCGCTGGCGGTAAAATGCCAAACATGAAAAATATGCCTGGAGGCATGCCAGATATGTCCTCTCTAGGAGACTTGCAAGGTCTTATGGGAGGAGGAGCATCTTCCGGAACACCTGATATGAGCTCTATGTTCGGTGGTGGGCTCAAAGGTAAAGCTACACAATTTGCCATGAAACAAGCCATGAAACGGGCGCAGAAAAAAATGAAAAAAGGCAAAAAGAAATAAAATATAAAAGATACATCTTAAGATGTATCTTTTTGCATGCTAAACATGATATAATTTAGAAGCTTGAAAATGTGAAAATACAATTTTTTAATCTATAAAAATTGAAGGATGGGAATTAATGGAATACTACCAAAATTTTATAAAAAATGAAAAACTTAGAAGATGGGTCGTTTTGGCGTTTCTCATTGCTGTACTCTATTTTGTACGAAGCATTCTCCCACTGATGCTCTTGACTTTCGTCTTCAGCTACCTCGCCTATCGTTTTGTCAGCTTTATCGAGCGAAAAATTAAACTTCCTGGTAAAATAAGTGGTTTTATCCTATATGGTGTCATTCTTTTTTTAATCTACTTAGGCATTACGGAATATATTCCCGTATTGGTCAATCAGCTCACGCACCTCATCAATGCAGTAAGTAAGTTTTACCAGAACAACAGCAATGGCGAGAGTGCGCTGATGGATTCGATATATAATCTTTTTAAAGAATACAACTTGGCAGATAAACTGCAAAGCAGTTTGGGGACTTTGGTTGATTATGTAACGAGCTTTGGGAAAGGGTTACTCATTGTCGTTTTCGCCTTCTTAATGAGTTTCTTCTTCACTATTGATCGTAAAGAAACCAATAAATTCTCAGCTCTTTTCTTGGAAAGTGACTTTGCTTGGTTCTTTGAAGACGTCTATTATCTGGCAAGCAAATTCTTTACAGGCTTTGGTGTTGTCTTGGAAACGCAATTTATTATTGCTCTCGTTAATACCGCTTTGACACTTATTGCGTTAAGCTTCATGGGCTTTCCAGAGTTATTGAGTTTGGGCGTAATGATTTTCTTACTGAGCCTTGTTCCCGTTGCTGGTGTACTTGTCTCTTGTATTCCTTTATCCATCATCGGTTATTCTATCGGCGGGATTAGGGATGTCATCTTTGTGTTACTGATGGTTGCTTTAATCCATGCTCTTGAGTCTTATGTCCTCAACCCGCATCTGATGGCCCATAAGACAAAACTGCCTATGTTTTACACTTTCGTGATTCTTTTCTTAGGAGAACATTTCTTCGGTGTTTGGGGCCTTATCGTGGGAATTCCAATCTTTAACTTTGCCCTAGATATTCTCGGTGTGAAGGAGATTCCCTTTAAAAAACTTAAAAAATAATCAAAAGTGAGCAAGAATTCCGGGCTCACTTTTAATCTGAAAAGGCAGAGCTATAAAAATAGCCAGTAAAATGTTATAATTACAATGCATACTTTTTCTCTTTTAGATGAAAAGAAGAAGATGAGGAATAAGAGAAGTAAACTTATTACTGATATTACTGATAAGAAAAGGATAAAAAATAAATGACACTACCTACAGTAGCCATTGTCGGCCGACCAAATGTCGGAAAATCGACGATTTTTAACCGTATTGCTGGAGAACGTATCTCGATTGTTGAAGATATTCCTGGAGTAACACGTGACCGTATTTATGCCACAGGCGAATGGTTGAACAAAAAATTCTCGCTTATTGATACCGGAGGGATTGAACTTTCGGATGAGCCCTTCATGACACAGATCCGTGCCCAAGCAGAGATAGCGATGGAAGAAGCGGATGTTATCGTAGCTGTTGTGGATGGAGAAACAGGAATTACTGATGCTGATGAACATGTAGCACAAATTCTCTACCGTACAGATAAACCAGTTATCCTCGTTGTCAATAAAGTAGATAACCCTGAGCGCCGAATGGAAATCTTCGACTTCTATTCACTTGGTCTGGGAGAACCTTATCCTGTATCCGCTGTACACGGCTTAGGGACAGGGGACGTTCTTGATGCAATCATTGAAAACCTGCCAACAGAAACAGAAGAAGAAAACCCAGATGTCATCAAATTTAGTTTGATTGGTCGTCCAAACGTTGGTAAATCAAGTTTGATTAACGCTATTCTTGGAGAAGATCGTGTCATTGCCAGCCCTGTCGCAGGTACGACACGTGATGCGATTGATACAAGCTTTACTGATGCAGAAGGGCAAGAATTCCTCATGATTGATACAGCAGGGATGCGTAAATCTGGGAAAATCTACGAAAATACAGAAAAATATTCTGTAATGCGTGCTATGCGTGCTATTGATCGGAGCGACATTGTGCTTATGGTCATCAATGCAGAAGAGGGAATTCGTGAATACGATATGCGGATTGCTGGCTTCGCTCATGATGCAGGTAAGGGAATTCTTCTCGTAGTAAATAAGTGGGATACACTTGAAAAAGACAATTACACTATGAAAAAATTCGAAGACGATATTCGTTGGAAATTTAAATTCCTTGATTATGCACCGATTGTTTATGTTTCGGCTAAAACAGGTCAACGTCTTCATAAGCTTCCAGATATGATTAAGGAAATTCATCATTCACAAAACCTTCGTATTTCAAGTTCTGTCTTGAATGATGTTATTATGGATGCAGTAGCAATTAATCCAACACCGACAGATAAAGGGAAACGTTTGAAGATTTTCTATGCAACCCAAGTTGCTGTTAAACCACCAACATTTGTGGTCTTCGTTAATGAAGAGGAACTGATGCATTTCTCTTATATGCGCTTCTTAGAAAATCAAATCCGTAAAGCCTTTGTCTTTGAAGGTACACCAATTCATTTGATTGCACGTAAACGTAAATAATAAAAAGCTTGAAGTTAATCTTCAAGCTTTTTATTATAACTGGTTAGAATTTCAGACAGTTAGACTCAATAGCCCAGAATAATATGTGCCACTAAAGGTGCAAAAATCACGTACATAATCCCGGTTACGCCAATCGCTAAAGCTCCCATGGCGCCTTGAACTTTTCCTAGTTCAATAGCAGTTCCTGTACCAACGGCATGTCCAGTGCCGCCGAGCACCACACCTTGGGCCACAGGGTCTTTAATTTTAAAAAGTTTCATCAATGGCACGCCAAGGACACTGGTCAAGATTCCGGTAGCCACGACCACGACAACCGTAATCGTTGTCACACCTTGCATTTTTTCTGTGATACCAATAGCCATCGCAGTAGTTACAGATTTTGGGAAAAGGGACAATGAAGCTAATTTTGATAAACCGAAAAATTTTAACAATAAGGCCGTAATAACTGTATTAATAAGAGCAGCAGCAGCGATACTGATTAAAATTGATCTTGCATGATGCTTCATGAGCTGGAAGGTTTTATACAAAGGAATACCTAAGGCAACAGTTGAAGGACCAATCAAGTCGTTTAGTATCGCGCCTCCTTTGTAATAATTCTCATAAGGTATTTTAGCTACAACCAAAATCAAAATAATAACGAGGGTTGCAAAAAGTAAGGGATTCGTCCAAGGCTTACGTATATTTTCATTGATACGTACACCAATAATAAATATTAAAATAGTAAGTGTTAAACCAAATAACGGGCTAGAAGTAATGGCATCCATCAGTTTACCTCTCTTTTATTTTTTAACGATTCTGGTTCGAGGTAATCTCCTTCATATTTGACTTTAATAAATTGAACCAAATGACCTAAAACAAAGACATTCACAATAAGAGCAAGAAGAACAATCAAAGCTATTTGCCACCAAAAATCGGAAATCAAGGACCATTTGGCCATGATTCCCACACCAGCAGGTAAAAATAAAATCGTCATGTTATTGATTAAGAAACTCCCAACCTCATCTACATCAGTGAATTTTAAAACTTTAAATTGCAACGCGAGGAATAAAAAAATCATTCCTAAAATACTCCCGGGAACAGGAAGATGCAAACTGTTTGACAGCGTATCTCCTACGAAAGAAAAACCAAAAATAATAAGTAACTGAAAATAAATTTTCATAAACATCTCCTATAAATTACACTCTTTTTATCATAGCCCTTTAATGCTAGATTTTCAAGAATTTTCAAAGAAATTTTATGTGCGAGTTAGGAAATTTAAACGGTACACCCTGCGCAATCATGCCTCTTGACAAACCGCAAAAATGTGCTATAATAGTTTTAAATAAAAAACTACTAGAAAGGAGCGTTCGTGAGGACGCTCCTTCTGTGTTGTTTTCTGAAAGGAGAAGAGATGTCAGAAATACTTGTAAAAACAGTAGAAGATTTCATCTTGCCTCACCTACCAGAAGAGTTTGAATTGATTGATGTTGAGTGGGAAAAACTTGGCGGAGATATGGTTTTGCGACTTTTGGTGGATAAGGCAGATGGCATTACGATTCAAGACACAGCCGATTTAAGTGAAATTCTTTCACCTTTGCTAGACACAATTTCGCCAGATCCATTTCCAACCGAAGGTTATATGCTTGAAGTTGCAAGCCCTGGTGCAGAACGTCCGCTTAAAAAAGCTGAACATTTTCAAAGTGCCATTGGTGAGTACATTCTTGTAAAACTTTATCAAAAAATTGAAGGCGAAAAAGAATTTGTTGGAGATTTGGTGAAGTTTGAGGACAACACCTTAACTGTAGAATATATGGATAAAGCCCGTAAGAAAACAGTTGAAATTCCAGCAGATAAGATTTCAAAAGCAACAACTTTAGTGAAGTTGTAAGAAATTCTAAATGCTCTGAGAGTAAGTCTCTCAACCGAAATAATAAAAAGAAAATATTTTCCAAAAAACTCAAGAAAGAGGAAAAAACAAAATGAGCAAGGAAATGCTTAACGCCTTTACAATGCTAGAAGAAGAAAAAGGCATTAAACAAGAGATTGTTATCGAAGCAATTGAGCAAGCAATCACAGCTGCTTACAAGCGCCAATATGGTCAAGCACAAAATGTGAAAGTTATTTTCGATGAGAAAAAAGGAAACTTCAATGTTTACTCAACACGTGAAATTGTGGATGAAGTCTTTGATAGCCGTCTTGAAATCTCACTTGAAGATGCCCAAGAATTAAACCCGCATTATGAAATTGGCGACAAAATCATGTTTGAAGAAAAACCAAAAGATTTTGCACGTACAGCAGCGGGAGCAGCTAAACAAGTTATCATGCAAAAAATGCGTGAAGAAGAACGTACAATCATTTACAATGAATACAGCCGTTATAAAGATGAAATCATCATGGGTACCGTTGAAAAAGTTGATGCGCGTGCAGTTTACGTTAACTTGGGCCGTGTGGATGCACTTTTGACAGCCAAAGATCGTATCAGTCAAGAAAATTATCACGTTGGTGACAAAGTGAAAGTTTATGTGACTGACGTACTTTTGACACCAAAAGGGACACGTGTCTTCATCAGCCGTACAGCGCCAGATATGCTTAAACGTATGTTTGAAAAAGAAATCCCTGAAGTTTACGATGGAACAGTAGAAATCAAATCTGTTGCGCGTGATGCAGGTGATCGTGCGAAAGTCATTGTCGAAAGTCATGATGAAAACGTCGATGCTATCGGTACAATGGTTGGTGCAAAAGGTGCACGTATTCAAGGTATTATCCGTGAGCTTGCTGGTGAAAAGATGGATATCATCGAATATAATGCCGACAAAGCAACCTTGATTGCCAACGCACTTAAACCAGCTCGTATCGAGCAAGTGGCTATCCGTGAAGACGGTTCAGCAATTGCAGTTGTTGCTCAAGATCAATTATCCTTAGCAATCGGTAAACGTGGACAAAATGTACGTCTTGCTGCACACGTTACAAACTGTAAGATTGATATCAAGTCCGAAGAAGATTTCCAAAAGGAAATGGCGGAGCTTGATGCACTTGTTGAAGAAGTAGATGAAATTGTAGAAGAAGTTGCTGAAACTGTTTCAGAAGAAGCAACAACTGAAGAATAGGCCTATGAAACAAAAAAAGACTCCCATGAGAAAGTCTGTAGTTTCTGGTGAGCAAATCGCTAAACGTGATCTTTTACGTATTGCTTTTAACAAAGAGGGGCAAATCTCCATTGACCCAACAGGTAAGGCACATGGCCGTGGTGCTTATATTGCCTTATCAAATGAAGAAGCACAGCTCGCTAAGAAGAGACATGTCTTTGATCGTACTTTCAGTACAAAAATCTCAGACGAATTTTATGACGAACTGATCAGTTATGTTGAACACCAAGTTGCACGCCGTGAATTAGCAGAAGCTACTTATTCGGCAGACTTGGCACCGGACTAAGACTAATATGAATAATACAAAAAAAGTATTGAATTTACTCGGTCTTGCTAAACGTGCAGGAAAAGTCATCACAGGTGAAGAACTTGTGGTTAAAGCCATTCAAAATGGCAAAGCCAGTTTAGTTTTTGTTGCCCATGATGCGTCAGAGAATTTGATCAAAAAAATCACCGATAAATCGAGTTACTATGAGGTAAGCGTCTTACAAACGTTCTCAGTAAATGAACTTTCAGTAGCAATTGGTGCTAATCGAAAAGTGTTAGCCATTGCTGATGATGGATTTGCAAAGAAAATGGAGAGCCTTATGACTAACTAAAAAATAAGGAGGACAACATTGTCTGATAAAAAACGAATTAATCAAATCGCGAAAGAAACAGGATTGAAAAATGCTGATCTTGTGTCAGCTGCACAAGAATTGGGCTTGGCTGTTAAAGCTCACTCAAGTTCAGTCACAGATGCTGAAGCAGAAAAAATCATTGCACGTGTGAAATCAGGAACTACTGCAACAGAAAAAACAGCTACTCCAGCAAAAGATACCCAGTCAAAAGCGAAAACATCAAAGAAAAAAGATGACGCGCCACGTACCTTTGCAGGAAAAGCAGTGGTTGAAGATCCTGCCATCTTGGCACGTATTAAAGCTAAAGAAGAAGCAGAAAAAGCCGCAAAGGTTGAAGCTGAAGTAAAGGCTGAACCAAAAGTGGAAGAAGTTAAAACAGTAAAACAAGAAAAAACAGCGCCAAAAGTAGAGAAGAAATCAGAAGCTCCAGCTCCAGCAGCGAAAAAGCAAGAAGAAAAAACTACTGAGCCAGTGAAAGAAGAACCTAAAAAAGCATTGGATAAAAAACCAAGGATTCAAATCAAAGTCGTAAAACGCGCAGAAGATATCAAAAAAGAAGCAGCGAAAAAAGATGCTGCTCGTCAAGAACGTCGTCAAAATGATCGCCGTAACAATGACAATCGTCGCGGTGGACAAGGTCGCAATCAAAATGACAATCGTCGCAATAATGATAACCAAAATCGTGGCGGCAATAAATTTGAGAGTAAACCCTCAACAGAAGTATTTACAGCACCTGCTACTTCAGGTAAAAACAATAACCGCCGTGATCGTGACCGCAAGAAAAACGAACACGACAAATCTTCAGATGGTCGTCGCCCAGGCGGACCATTGCGTGTAAATGATAACCGTAATCAAGTACGTAATGCACGTAACTCAAACTGGAATCAAAAAGGTCGCCGTGGAGGTAAAAACCAACAATCTGCCGCACCAGTGTCTACTCGTAAATATCATGAATTACCAGAATCAGTGGAATATGCTGAAGGAATGAACGTTCAAGATATTGCAAAAGCAATCAAACGTGAACCAGCTGAGATCATCAAAAAACTTTTCATGATGGGAACAATGGTTAATCAAAACCAATCTCTTGATGAAGATACTTTGGAATTAATCCTTATGGATTATGGTATTATTCCAGTTAAAAAAGTGGAAGAAGACCAATCTGATATTGAACGTCTTTTCGTTGAAGAAGGTTACCTTAACGAAGAAAACATGGTAGAACGTCCAGCTGTTGTTACAATCATGGGTCACGTTGACCATGGTAAAACAACCTTGCTTGACCGTTTCCGTGAATCTCGTGTCACTGAAGGTGAAGCTGGTGGTATCACACAACATATCGGTGCTTATCAAATCAAAACTGGAGATAAGAAAATCACTTTCTTGGACACACCAGGGCACGAAGCATTCACAAGCATGCGTGCACGTGGTGCCTCAGTAACCGATATTACAATCTTGGTTGTTGCTGCTGATGATGGTGTTATGCCACAAACGATTGAAGCTATCAATCACTCAAAAGCTGCTGGTGTACCAATCATCGTTGCCATTAACAAAATTGATAAACCAGGTGCAAACCCACAGCGTGTAATTCAAGAATTAGCTGAACACGGTGTTATGTCACAAGCTTGGGGCGGTGAATCTGAATTTGTTGAAATCTCAGCTAAATTCAATCAAAATCTTGATGCTCTTTTGGAAACTGTTTTGCTTGTTGCTGAAATGCAAGAACTTAAAGCAGACCCAACTGTCCGTGCTATTGGTACAGTTGTTGAAGCACGTCTTGACCAAGGACGTGGTGCTATTGCCACACTCTTGGTACAACAAGGTACACTTCACGTTCAAGACCCAATCGTTGTTGGTAACACATATGGTCGTGTACGTACGATGACAAATGACTTGGGTCGTCGTATTAAAGAAGCTTTGCCATCAACACCAGTCGAATTGACAGGTCTCTCTGATGTGCCTCAAGCTGGTGATCATTTCGCCGTCTTTGAAGATGAAAAATCTGCACGTGCAGCTGGTGAAGAACGTGCCAAACGTGCCCAATTGATTAAACGTCAAAGTACTCGCCGTGTAAGTCTTGATAACCTCTTTGATACACTTAAAGAAGGTCAAGTTAAAACAGTTAACATCATCATCAAGGCTGATGTACAAGGTACAGCTGAAGCGATGGCTGCTTCCTTACAAAAAATTGATGTTGAAGGTGTAAAAGTTGATATCGTTCACGCGGCAGTTGGTGCGATTAGTGAATCAGACGTTTCATTAGCAGCAGCTTCAAATGCGATTATTATCGGTTTCAATGTTCGTCCAACGGGACTTGCACGTGAGCAAGCGGAACATGAAGATGTAGATATTCGTCTTCACAGCATCATCTATAAAGTTATTGAAGAAATCGAAACAGCCATGCGTGGTATGCTGGATCCAGAATACAAAGAAGAAATTATCGGTGAAGCGATTGTCCGTGAAACATTCAACGTTTCTAAAGTTGGTACAATTGCCGGATTTATGGTTATCCGTGGTAAAGTTCAACGTGATGCCAGCGTTCGAGTTATTCGTGACGGTGTAGTTATCCATGATGGAGCTATCGCTAGCTTGAAACATTACAAAGATGATGTTAAAGAAGTCGGTAATGCACAAGAAGGTGGTTTGATGGTAGAAAACTACAACGACATTCTTGTTGACGATACATTTGAAGTTTATAAAATGGTTGAAATCAAGCGTTAAAATTTAAAATGTTTGAGGAAAAAATAAAAAAGGAGAATGATTATGGGCACTTCCTTCCGCAGTGACCGTGTGGCTGTCGAAATCCAACGTGAAATCAATGATATTTTGCGTCATAAGATTCGAGATCCCCGCGTTCAAGATGTGAATATTACAGATGTTCAAGTGACAGGTGATTTGAGTCAAGCAACAGTTTATTACAGCTTGCTGTCTAACCTTGCCAGTGACAATGAAAAAGCTAAAAAAGGTCTGGAAAAAGCTACAGGTCTTGTTAAACGTGAGTTAGCACAACGTATGACCATGTACCGTATCCCGGATTTGAAGTTTGCCAAAGATGAATCTGTTGAATATGGTTCAAAAATCGACGAACTTCTCCGTAATCTGGATAAACCAGAATATTAATAAAAAAATAAGCCTCAATTGTGAGTGCTTATTTTTTTATAGAGAAACCTGCAAAAATGAAGGGACTGTGCTATAATACTCATGGCAAAGCACACAAAGATACGCTTAAAGGCGTGGTTAGGTTATTGTGTTAAGATCAAAATATAAAGTTTAGTAAGGAAAAAAATATTATGGTAGAAAAAGAACATACTGGCGGCATGGGTTCTGTTATTGCAGCCCTTGGTGCCAATGTACTAGTGGCAATAAGTAAGTTTGTAGGTTATGCCTTAAGTGGTAGTGCGGCAATGCTCAACGAAAGTATACACAGTTTAGTTGACTGTGGAAATCAAGTTTTGTTGCTTTTTGGTGATAAGCGTGCCAAAAGAGCACAAAGCCAGGTCCATCCTTTTGGAGAAGCGCGTGCAAAATACTTTTTTAGCATGTTAGTCGCTACTTTCCTGTTTTTTGGTGGTGGCGTTATTGGTGTAATGGAGGCTTATGACAAGCTGGTCCACCCTGCTCATGAGGTCAATAATCCTTTGCTTCTGATTGCTATCTTACTCTTTGGCATGATTATAGAGGGCAGTTCACTTCGCGTTGCTTTTAAAGAAATTAAAGAGCTCAATACCGAAAAATTACCCTTGTTTAGATTTTTGCATGAGAGTCGACACAGTGAGATTTTAGTTATCTTTGCGGAGGATTTCTGTGCCATTATTGGTTTAATGTTAGCCCTTGGAGGAACAGTCCTCACTTTTCTTACAGGAAACCCCATGTATGATGCTCTGTCCGGAATCTTGATTGGTTTATTGCTCATGGCAGCAGCAGTCTTTTTGGTGCGAGAGTTCTATAGTTTAATTGTTGGTGAAAGTGTCACTGCTTCAGATTTAGAAAAAATAACACGTAGCTTTATTCGTGAAACAGTTAAACAGTTGATTGATATCAAGACAATCCACATCGGTCCAACTGAGATTCTAATTGCGGCAAAGATTGATATTCCAGCAGAGTATGAAGCACAAAGCTATGAAATTATTAATGCAATCGAAAAAGATATTCGAAAAGCACTGCCGGACAAAAAGTCTTACATATATATCGAAGTCGATGAATTTGATAATAATTATCAGCATTAAAGCGAGTAATTATCAATAAATTGGAGACTAACGATTGCGTTTTTATAATTTATCTGATATATTATGTTTATGAAACAACACTGGATGGACAAAATTGCAGATAAATTATATATTGATGGTGTTCATCCATTGGTTATCTTGATGGTGTGGGAAATTGCTTTGATTGCAATTTTATTTGTGATTATTGCATTATTTGTTGCTGAAATACCGAATGTTTTATCTCATATAAATTTTAAATACTGACTGTCACTAAAAAGCGATTTTATGAAAAGAAGATTGATACAAGATAAAAGAGCGAATCCTTAGAGGAAGCTTTTTTATTTTATAAAAATACAAAAAGATTGCTTGTACAGGAAAAATAAACCGCTTTTGTGCTATAATGAACGAAGTATTATTAAACAAATGAGGAGAAAAAATGTCAATAGAACCATTATTTTTAGATTCCGTATTGCAAGAAAAACTCTGGGGTGGTGATCACCTTAAATCTTTTGGCTATGAATTACCATCTGATAAAATCGGTGAATACTGGGCAATTTCAGCTCATCCACATGGTGTTTCAACAATTAAAAATGGAAAATTCGCTGGACAAAAATTAGACAAGGTATTTGACCAACACCGTGAGCTTTTCGGCAATACGAAAGAAGAAGTATTTCCTCTCTTAACAAAAATCTTGGACGCCAATGACTGGCTTTCAGTGCAAGTTCATCCAAATGATGAATACGGCATGAAGCATGAAGGCGAGCTTGGTAAAACAGAATGTTGGTATATCATTTCAGCAGAAGAAGGTTCTGAGATTATTTATGGACATAATGCAAAATCACGTGAAGAACTTGCAGAAATGATTAATTCTGGAGACTGGGATCACTTACTACGCAAAGTTAAAGTCAAAGCAGGTGATTTCTTCCATGTACCTGCAGGAACAATGCATGCAATTGGTGCGGGCATTGTTATTCTGGAAACGCAACAATCAAGCGACACAACTTACCGTGTATATGATTTCGACCGTAAGGATGACCAAGGCAATCTTCGTGAATTACACATACAACAATCAATTGATGTGCTTCACATACCAGGGGATCAAACACCAGAAAATAAAGTCCAAGTTGTTAAAGAAGAAAATGCAGACTTAACAACTTTGGTAAAATCAGAGTTCTTTGACGTTTATAAATGGTCAATTCACGGTACACAAGACTTTGAAGCTACAGCAGACTATATGCTCGTGTCTATTCTTGAAGGAAAAGGACAACTTACGGTGGCTGATAAAACGTATGCATTATCGAAAGGCGACCACTTCATCCTCCCTACAGGGATTGAGCAATGGCAACTTTCAGGTAATATGGAAATTATTGCTAGCAATCCAGTAGCACATTAAGCATAAAAAAGCGCCTCCTTAGGGTGTTTTTTTGTTTTAAAATTTATTAGTTTGGTCTTCAAATAAAGTGAGCCAAAAACGGCTCATTAAATTAATAGAATAGTATATAAAATTCAGTTTGACTTAAGATAAGCTTGTTAACCTTTTATTAATCAAATAAAAAGGCCTTTGATGAAAGGAGAGTAAAACTTTAAAAAGGAAACTGCAAATAAAGTGTGCTGGATGAAGTGCTTCAGCGTTAGATCAAGAAAGGGAAAATCTTATGGAGAAGAAATTGAAAAAATTTATAATTATGAGTATCTCAGGTTTAACTTTATTATCGGCATCAATGCCATCAGCCGTTGGTATGGTTCAAGCGAGTAATGTGAATGTAGAGCAAGAACCAGATTCAAAAGCGTTGGAGTTTACCTTGCACGAGTATCTCTTTCTCGAACAGTATCTATCCCATAGAGCTTATGAAAAATAATAAAGAGCGTGCTTATTACGTCTTTATATTTGTAGTGAATTTCTCTGTCTTGCTCTTATTTTCTGAACGGATAACACTTAGAGAGATTTTTCTTCTCTTCTTTGTCTCTATTCTCATACATGCTTTGGCAATCTATCATGCTAAAAAGAGACAAAAACTTAGAGCATTACATTGTGCAAAAAATAAAAAGAAAACACAGAAAAGATTTTAGTAAAAAGGTAATATACAGGGTGAAATGAAGCAAGTGATATCAAGATAAGGAGCTGGTTTTTGTTTGAGCTTCTTTTTTACTCAAAAAATATAGACTTGTCCAAAAGAGCCAGAAGAAATTTGAAATCGCTCTCTTTTAAGAATATAATCAAATTATAAGAACAATTAGAAAAGAGGGATTGAATATGCGTTATACAAACGGAAATTATGAAGCTTTTGTTCGACCAAGAAAACCACAAGAGGCTGACAAGAAGTCTGCCTATATTGTCGGGGCAGGTCTTGCAGGACTGGCTGCGGCTGTCTTTCTGATCAGAGATGGTCAAGTCCCAGGGAGTCGTATTCATATTTTAGAAGAACTTTCTCTTTCAGGCGGCTCTTTAGACGGTTCGTTTATTCCACATGATGGCTTTGTGATTCGTGGAGGACGTGAAATGGAAAACCATTTTGAGTGTCTTTGGGATCTTTTTCATTCTATTCCAAGTCTGGAAGTAGAAAATGCTTCAGTTTTAGATGAATTTTACTATTTAGATAAGGATGATCCTAACTCTTCTAATTGTCGCATTATTGCGAATCGTGGTGAACGTGTTGCTGATGATGGACAATTTACCTTAAGTCGACAAGCTCAAGATGAAATTGTGAAGCTTTTCATGGCACAGGAAGAAAGTTTGGTCGGCAAAAAAATTGAAGATGTTTTCAGTGAAGAATTTTTTGAATCAAACTTTTGGCTTTACTGGTGCTCAATGTTTGCTTTTGAAAAATGGCACTCAGCGATTGAAATGCGCCGCTACATTATGCGATTTATTCATCACATCAAAGGGTTACCAGACTTCACAGCACTAAAATTTACAAAGTATAATCAATACGAATCTTTAGTAAAACCCTTGCTTGCCTTTTTGAAAGACCATGGTGTAATCTTCCAATATGAAGCACAAGTTGAAAATATTGAAGTGGATTTTTCAAACAACAAAAAAGTAGCTAAGAAGATTATATTTGCAGATGGAAAAGTACAAGACTTGACGGAAGATGACCTTGTTTTTGTGACGAATGGTTCAATTACTGAAAGTTCAACACAAGGAAGTCCAACAGAAGCAGCGCCAATTACAAAAGATTTAGGTGGCTCTTGGAAACTTTGGAAAAATCTGGCTGCGCAGTCACCCGAATTTGGGAAACCAAAAGTCTTTTATGACAACTTACCTGATGAAAGTTGGTTTGTATCGGCGACCGTGACTTGGAAGAATCTCAAAATTCAACCTTATTTTGAAAAACTAACTCATCGTGAATTACGTTCAGGTAAAGTTGTGACAGGCGGAATTATCACTATTAAGGATTCAAACTGGCTGATGAGTTTCACTACCCATCGTCAACCTCATTTTAAGGAACAAAAAGATGGTGAAACTGTGACATGGGTTTATGGTCTCTTGTCTAATACACCAGGGAACTATATTAAAAAACCAATTGAGAAATGTACCGGTGAGGAAATAACACAAGAGCTCCTTTATCATTTGGGTATGCCTGAAGCAGAAATAGAGGAATTTGTTAAAGAAAATACTAATACGATTCCAGTTTATATGCCCTTTATTACCTCTTACTTTATGTTACGTGAGCCAGGGGATCGTCCTCAAGTGATTCCGGAAAATTCTGTGAATCTTGCCTTTATTGGGAATTTTGCTGAGACAGAGAGAGATACGGTCTTCACAACCGAGTATTCGGTACGTACCGCGATGGAAGCTGTTTATCAATTTCTAAATGTAGAGCGTGGTGTCCCTGAAGTTTTTGCTTCGGCTTACGACTTGCGCACACTAGCTCGCTCGGTTTATTATCTTTCAGACAAAAAGAAATTGATGGAAATGGATTTGCCTCTTTTGAAAAAAGAATCTTTGAAATTTGGTTTGAAGAAGATAAAAGGTACCTATCTTGAAGATATCCTTAAAGATGCAGGACTACTTTAAAAGAAGTAAAAGTATATTTCTGTTTCAGTTTATTTTGACTTGAGCTCCTTTTAAGGAGCAAACAGTATAATACATTTATTCCAATAAAATTTTTTCATAAAACTCCTACTCTTCCATGTCATGTGGAAGAGTTTTTTAATTATTGTTATCACAAACTACACATAAATTGGCATTTATGGCAGAGGATATGGTATAATATATTTTGAAAATTGATAATTAACATTTGGAGAATTACTCAAGAGGCTGAAGAGGTACGCTTGGAAAGTGTATAGGTGGGTAAAACCGCGCATGGGTTCGAATCCCATATTCTCCTTTATAGGTTTTATGCCTCAATTGAATAAGTATAAAAAAAGCTTCCTTAAGGAAGCTTTTTTTAATGATCCCTGCCAGGTTCGAACTGGCGATTCAGACTTAGGAGGTCCGGGTTATATCCAATTTAACTAAGGGATCAGAAGACTCCGATATGGAGTCAATGATTAAATCTTATTTTTTATCAGCTTCAAAGACAATTCCTGCACTTTGGCGCATCATATAACTTGTTTCGGAAACATCTTGTGCCAACTGGTGTAAGTCTTTGTAGAGTGAGCGAGCAGCAGGAGTAGAAATAGTTTCAATGATTTCAGCAAAGTGGAGAGCTTCATCAAAGAGAGAATGTTTTGGCGGTGTAACCTTGATAACTTCCTTGCTTCCATCAAAACGAATAAATTTTGCAGAGGTTATAGCATTGACACCATCTAAAATCAAGGTACCTTGATCTGTGTAAATTTCACTTGAGAGATAGCTTGTGAGGTTTCCTGCGCATTTGATTGCAACTTTGAAATCACCATAATCCAAGCTTCCAATACCAGAAATATCCACACCACTTGGCAAAACGACTGCATCGTAGCAAGCAGATTGAGGTTTATCAAACCAATAAACAGCTGCATAGAGGAGATAGACACCTAAATCAGCGAGCAAGCCACCAGAAAATTTACTGTTGAATTTATTGGGAAGTTTTCCAGCTAATAGTGCAGGCATTTTTGAAGAGTATTTTGAATAGGTAAAATCAGCCCCAACAACTTTTTTATCTGCTAAGAATAAATTGATGGTCTCAAAGGCTTGCTCATGGATGTTTCGGGCAGCCTCGAAAAAGAGAACGTCATTTTCATCCGCTAACTTGATAATTTCAGCTAATTCTTGTGGATTTGAAAACGCTGGTTTTTCAACGATGATATTGTTACCTGCTAAAATAGCAGCCTTCGCTTGTTCAAAATGGATAGCATTTGGGCTGGCAATATAGATGATATCCAAATCATGCTTGAAAAAATCATCTAAATCATCGTAAAGTTCGATATCGTCAAAGTCTTCTGTAAAAGATACTGCACTCTCAAGATTACGTGAGTAAACAGCCTCAAGACTATATTTTTTGGTGAGATGGGCAGCTTCGACAAAAGATCCACTAATCCACCCAGTACCGATAATTCCAAGTTTAAGCATCATACACCCCTTTTCTTATCAAAAATTTATTAAAACCATTATAGCAAATTTTTTGGTAAAACTCATTTAAAACTAACGCATGAGCTGTGAAAATAAAAGTCACTAAATTTTTTAAGTGATAAAAAAGATTGGTTTGAAATAGTTTTTAGAGCTGAAGCTGGTTCAGTTTTATGATAAAATAGGGAGAATAACATAATATCCCTAAGAAATTGAAGTTATAGTGGATACATAAAATATGGAGAAGTAATTTTGAAAAAACCATTGATTATCGGTGTAACAGGTGGCTCAGCAAGTGGGAAAACCAGCGTGTCTCAAGCAATTTTATCTATGTTTAAAGATGAAAATATTGCTATGATTGAACATGACAGTTACTATAAGGATCAATCACAATTAACATTTGAAGAACGTACAAAGACAAACTACGACCATCCATTGGCTTTTGATACAGACTACCTGATTGCCCAATTAAAAGAGTTGCAAAATGGTCGTGCTGTTGATATCCCAACCTATGATTATGCCAACCATACACGCAGTGAAAAAACTTACCGACAAGAACCTGTAGATGTCTTGATTGTAGAAGGAATCTTAGTTTTAGAAAACGAAAAACTGCGTAACTTAATGGATATTAAGGTGTTCGTGGATACAGATGATGATGTACGCATTTTACGTCGTATCCGTCGCGATATTGAAGAACGTGGACGTACTTTAGATTCTGTTATTACACAATATATGGATGCTGTAAAACCGATGTATCATCAATTTATTGAACCAACGAAACGATATGCGGATGTCATTATTCCAGAAGGCGTTTCAAATACTGTTGGGGTAGATATCTTAACTACGAAGATCGCCAGTATTTTGCATGGAGAGTAAGAAGCAATCGCAAGATTGTTTTTTTTATTCGAAAAAAGAATGTACAGAAGAAACTCTTCTATCCATAATATTAAAAAAACGTTTACATAAGTGGGCATTTTTTGTGACATTGTGATATAATCATTATTGAAATTCTAAAAATAGTAAAAGGAAGTATTATGGAACTCTTTGAATCGCTCAAACAAAAAATTTCTGGCAAAGGCTTACAAATTGTCTTTCCTGAAGGAACAGATGCGCGTGTATTAGGCGCAGCTAACCGTCTGTACGCAGATAAATTGATTACCCCAGTATTTATTGGGAATATCTCTGAAGTAACAGGTACTTTAATCTCACGTGGGATTAATCCAGATGGTTTTCAAATCTATGATCCATTGAACTGTGAACGTTTTGAGAAAATGGTCGAAATTTTTGTTGAACGTCGTAAAGGTAAAGTAACAGAAGAGCAAGCGCGCGAAATCCTTAAAGATTCAAACTATTTTGGAACAATGCTTGTACATATGGGTATCGCTGATGGTATGGTTTCAGGTGCAGTTCATTCAACTGCGGACACTGTCCGTCCTGCCCTACAAATCATTAAAACTAAACCAGGTGTGAAATCCGTATCAGGTGCATTCATTATGGTCCGTGGCCGTGACGATAATGAAAAGTATATCTTTGCCGATTGTGCGATTAACATTGATCCAGATGCAAATACCTTGGCGGATATCGCTGTGGCTTCAGCGGAAACAGCAAAACTCTTTGATATTGATCCAAAAGTTGCAATGCTATCTTTCTCAACTAAAGGTTCAGGTAAATCAGATGATGTGACTAAAGTCGTTGAAGCAACAGCATTGGTCAAAGAAGAACATCCAGAGCTTGATATCGATGGCGAACTTCAATTTGATGCAGCGTTCTCTCCAGCAGTTGCCCGTCAAAAATCACCAGATAGCCCAGTGGCAGGACGTTCAAATGTATTTATCTTCCCAGATATCCAATCTGGTAATATTGGCTACAAAATTGCTCAACGTCTAGGAAACTTTGAAGCAATTGGTCCAATCTTGCAAGGTTTGAACGCACCAATCTCTGACCTTTCTCGTGGAAGTAACGAAGAAGATGTTTATAAACTTGCTATTATTACAGCTGCTCAAGCACTTAAATAATATAGAGTTTAAAAAATCATGACAAAATGTTATGGTTTTTTATTATCTTTGATTGTTTTTAATGTGTAGCGTTCATTCTACCTACAGTCAGATTGGAATCATGGACGAAAAACTTAAAAATTTTTTGAGAGCTTTCCTTTTTGAATATCTGCACTACTTTAGTGTTAATTTAAGCTTATAGTTATAAAATACAGTCATCAAACCAACGGAGAAAAGATGAAACGAGCGAAAATTTGTGCCTTGATTGGGAGTGTTTTTACAACCCTTATTGCTGTATTAATGATGTTTGCCTTTATTCGATTCATAATTAACTGGGAAGAAAAAGATCTGGAAATGACTCTGACCATTGCAGGGCATAGTGGCCTTTTTCTATTGAAACTTTTTGCTTTAGTGTTTGTCATCGTTATGTCAATCATGATTGTAAATTGGGTCTCCTTTATTCGGATGGATCGACCAACAGGTGGAATATGGCAACTTTATCAGTTAGTTATTGGAAGTTTCTATATTTTAATTTCAATGCTAAATTTATACGTGATGGTAGTGGCTCTACCATTAGGGCTCTGTTTCGTTCTAGCCTTTATATTAGCGCGTATGGATAGTGTGTAAAAGAGTTTGCCTGTGCAAGCTCTTTTCTTTGTAGTCTACACCAAAAAGGCACAAAAATTTGGTATAATAACTAAGTTAATAATAAAATTTAGGAGGAATTTTTATGTTTGAGCTTCAAAATAAGCTTAAAAATGAATTTGGTATAAAATTTGCTGATGAAGAATTGTTAAAAATAGCTTTTACTCACTCGAGCTACACGAATGAAGAACGCCTCCCAAAGGTTGCAAACAATGAACGTTTGGAGTTTTTGGGAGACGTCGCTCTGTCTTTAATCATCTCAGAATATCTTTATCGTACTTATCCAGATAAACTTGAAGGTGAATTATCGAAGATGCGTTCTAGCATTGTCCGCACAGAATCTTTGGCTAATTTTTCGCGTCAGTGTGAGTTTGGACGTTTTCTACGTTTAGGTAATGGTGAGGAAAAAACAGGCGGACGTAATCGTGATACCAACCTAGAAAATCTCTTTGAAGCTTTTCTAGGTGCTCTTTTCTTAGATGCAGGTATGGAAGAAGTTCGTCGATTTATAAATCGAGTGGTTATTCCGCATGTAAAAGCTGACGATTATTTTAAAGTTATTGATTATAAAACAAACCTGCAAGAGGTTCTGCAAGTTGATGGTGAGACGATCATCGAATATAAAATTTTAGAAGAAACAGGCCCAGCACACGCGCGTGAATTCGTCGCAGCAGTTTATAATAATGGAAAAGAGCTTGGACGTGGGCGAGGTAAATCAAAGAAAGTTGCTGAACAAAAAGCAGCGGAAAATGCAATAAAAGGTCAGATTCATGTATCTTAAAAAAATGGAAATTGTCGGCTTTAAGTCTTTTGCTGAACGCACGAAAATTGAATTTGACCAAGGCGTTACAGCTGTTGTTGGACCCAATGGTTCCGGTAAGTCAAATATAGTTGAAGCACTACGCTGGGCTTTAGGAGAGCAATCAGCTAAGTCACTTCGTGGAGGGAAAATGCCGGATGTTATTTTTTCAGGTACAGCAAAGCGTAAGGCACTAAACTATACTGAAGTTATTGTAACTTTTGATAATGCAGACCAGTATCTTACAGGTTATGAAGAAGACGTGGAAGTAACTATTACACGTCGCCTATATCGCAATGGTGATTCGGAATTTTTGATTAATGGGCGTAAGTGCCGCTTGAAAGATATTCATGAACTTTTCACAGATACAGGATTGGGGCGTGATTCTCTTTCGATTATTTCCCAAGGGCGTATCGAATCAGTCTTTAATTCGAAAGCAGAAGAACGTCGAGCAATTTTTGAAGAAGCAGCTGGTGTTTTGAAGTACAAGACGCGGCGTGCTGAAACAGAGAGCAAACTACAGACCACACAAGATAATCTCGATCGTCTCGAAGATATTATCTTTGAGCTTAATGGTCAATTAACACCATTGCGTGCCCAACGTGATGTTGCTTTGCGTTTTCAAGATTTAGAGGCACAACGCTCTGAGCTTGCTCTTTCTGTTTTGGTGGCTCAACTTCTTGAGGAGAAGGAAAAGTATGAACAAGCGAAAGATGACTTAAATGCAGTAGAAACTGAGCTTAGTACTTTAAAAAGTCAACAAGAAAGCTACGAAGAGCAGCTAACTAATCTTAAAAAAGCGCGTTTGAAAGTAGAACAAGAGCAAGAGAAAGTCCAACAAGACAGCTTGTCCTTAACAGAACTTAAGTCTGATTTACAACATAAAATAGAAGTTTTCGATCTGCAAAAGTCCTCTTCTCTAAAATCAGCTGCAGAACGTCAAGAGCGTATTGAAGAACTTGATGTTAAATTACAGGAAGTTTCGCAACAGAAAGAAACTTCAGAAAAGAAAAAAGCGGAACTCAAAGATAAAGAGAAGGCAGCCCAAGAACAACTTGAGCAGTTAGAAAAAGAATTGGAACGTTTTGCTGAAAGTCCAGAAACTTTAGCAGAGCGAATTCGCGAAGACTATTTGCAATTGGTGCAACAAGAGGCAGAGTTTTCTAATCAATTAACTAAAAATAAGGCTGAATATGAAAATATTTCACGTCGCCTAGTGGAATCTGATGAAAACGCAAAAGAAAACACAGAAAAGTTTCAAACGATTTCTGCTGATCTTACAAAAGCAAAAACTGCTTTAGGCGCGCTCACTCAAACTGCTCAAAAACTTGAAAAGGAACTACAAGAAAAGAGCGCGACAGAAGCAAAATATGTTGAAGCAGAGCGTCAAAGTCAAAATGTGATGTACGATCAGATGCAACAGCTTAGCAAGTACAAGGCCAATCTTGCAAGCATGGAAAATATTCGGGACAGTCACAGTAATCTGTATCAGGGTGTACGGGCTGTTATGACACAAAGTGCTGCACTTGGTGGTGTTATTGGCGTTGTTGCCGATCTTTTAACTTTTGATAAAAAATACACCACAGCTATTGATATTGCTTTAGGTGGTGGCAGTCAAAATATTGTGGTAGAAGATGAAAACTCAGCCAAAAAAGCTATCGCTTATTTAAGAGAAAAACGCTTGGGTCGTGCAACATTTCTCCCGCTCACAACAATAAAGCCTCGGGAGTTTCGAAATTACGAACGTCTAGTGACAATGGAGGGGTTCATTGACACTGCTTTAAATTTGGTTAATTTTGAACCACGATTGCAAAGAGCAATGTCAAGTTTGTTAGCAACTACCGCCATTGTTGATACAGCTGAACATGCAAGTCAAATAGCACGTACAATGAACTACACTATTCGTATCGTTACCTTGGATGGTACGCAGATTAATCCGGGTGGTTCTTACTCTGGTGGTGCAGCAAAACGTAACAATACAACTTTTACCAGCACAGAAATTGATCATCTGACTGAAGTTATCGCTTTAGCAGAAAGTAAGCTAAAAGCAGTCGAAGACAAATTACAAAAGCAGCAGCTTTCACGTCAAACTTTGAGTGGTCAACTTGAAGCTTTACGTTCCAATATTCAAGAAAAACGCCTTGCGGAACAAAGCTTACAGTTGCAGATTAAGCAATTATCAGAGCAAAAAGCAAATCTGCAAGATTTGGTTGCGGATACCGAAAATACGGAAGCGCACCAAGCACTGCAAGAATTATCAAAGAATAACGAAATGCTGATACAGCAGCTGTCTAAAATTGCTGAGGACAAACAATCCTTAGATAATCAACTTGAAGAAGTTAAATCTAACAGTCAAAGTTTCAATGCTCTTAAAGAACAAAAAAATAGTGCTTATCATGAAACGAAATTACTCCTGTCCAGTCTAAAAAATGAATTACGTTTTGCTCAAACCGAGCAAGAGCGCTTAAGGCAAGAATATGAAGCTTTAGGTACTGAAAAAGCTAAGTTGCAAGCAATTGGAGAAGCTCAGACCGATGAAGCAAGTCGTAATCTTTATGCTCACCAATTGAAGGAGGCTGAGGCTAAACTTCAAGAAGCTAATGTGAAGTTAGTGAGCTTACGCTTTGAGAGGGACGATCTTCAAGCTCAAGCAGAAGAATTTGAAGAGCAAAATCGGGACCTATTGGAACAAAATCAAGTACTAAATAATCAAAAAGCGCGTTTGGAAGTAAGGATTGAACAATCAGAAAAGCTCTTGAAAAATCGTCAAACCACACTCTTTACTGAGTATGAAATGAGTTTCGATGAAGCTAAAATGAAGGCTAAAATCCTTGAAAATCTTTCTGAATCAGAGCAACAGCTCAGTCTTTTAGAACGCCAAATCCGTGCGCTCGGTCCGATTAATTTGGATGCTATCACTCAGTATGAGGAAGTATATCAACGTCACGCCTTTTTGAGTGGCCAACGTGATGACCTCTTGGAAGCTAAAAATATGCTACTCGAAACGATTCAAGAGATGAATGAAGAGGTAGAAATCCGCTTTAAGACAACATTTGAACAAATTAGAGAAAGTTTCCAGTTAACTTTTTCACAAATGTTTGCTGGAGGAGAAGCTAATCTTGAGTTAACCAGCACTAATCTATTGGAAGCTGGCGTCGAAATCAAAGTACAACCTCCAGGTAAAAAATTAGCCAGCTTGAATCTCATGTCTGGAGGAGAAAAAGCCTTAACTGCTCTGGCATTAATTTTTGCTATTTTACGAGTTAGAACGGTTCCATTTGTGGTCTTGGATGAGGTAGAAGCAGCATTAGATGAAGCGAATGTTAAACGTTTCGGAGATTACATGAATCACTTTGATAACTCCAATCAATTTATTGTTGTCACACATCGTCGTGGGACAATGGCAGCAGCAGGTACCATGTATGGTGTCACAATGGCTGATGCAGGGGTTTCTAAGGTCATTTCTGTACGATTAGAGGATGAAGTTTAAACAGGTCAGCCATATAAAGCTTAAGCTTAGCTCAAGGCTCATTTGTTAGAATTATTCCCAATGTAAAAAAAGGAATTTAATCTTGTGCAAATAAAAAATAAATTGAGGTTTACCTTGAAAAAATTACTTAATAGTTTTAATACACGACTAGGTTTAGTATGCTGGTCGACCTTCTTTATTTGGGTCAAAACCATGATTGCTTACTTTTCTGTCTTTAAGGGTTTGAACTCTTCTAATCTTGCAGATTATCTATTGGTTATTGTGAATCCCATAGGCTTTACAGCAATCTTCTTTAGCTTAATACTGTTTATTAAAAGAAAGCAGCTTTTCTATCTAGGTATGCTATTAATGAACTTGATTGGGAACTTGTTAGTCTACGGAAATATCCTTTACTATCGTGAGTTTTCAGACTTTCTTACGCTTAACACCTTAACCGGGGGAGCAGGGATGGTCGGAAAAGGTTTCGATTTAGGTTCAATCGCTATTTCTTGGGTGGACATTGTGTTCTGGATTGACATTATTGTTATTCTTGTGCTTTTTCTTACCAAGAAGATTAAAATGGATGAACGTCGTCCTACGAATATTTTTGCCTTTAAGGTTTTCAGTGCCTCTGTCATGATTTTTGGCTTAAACTTTTGGATGGCGGATCTCACTGAGCATCGTTTAGTTTCACGACAAGCACAATACGATGCCACTTATGTTGTCCGTTATTTGGGCTTAGGCCCATGGTTAGCGACCAATAGCTGGTATACTCATGTGTCCAACGAAACTCGAGCTATGGCTTCTAAAACAGACTTTACAAAAGTTCAAAAATACATTCAAGAAGATCGCTATCTTGCGCCAAATGCCAAGATGTTTGGGATTGCGAAAAACCGTAACGTTATTGTGATTCACCTTGAATCACTGCAACAAGATGTCATTAATATGAAGGTAAACGGTGAAGAAGTTACTCCCTTCTTGAATTCACTTTATAACAATAATCCTTCTGTTTATTCTTTCTCAAATTTCTTTAACCAAGTTGGGCAAGGAAAAACTTCTGATGCAGAAACCATGCTTGAAACTTCAACGTTTGGTTTATCATCTGGTTCACTCTTCTCAAGTCTAGGAAGTACACAAACTTTCCAAGCTATGCCAGCCATTCTGCAACAAAAAGAAGGCTATTCAAGTGCGGTTTTTCATGGGAATGTTGGCTCATTTTATAGTCGTAATAACGTTTATCGTAATATGGGTTATCAAAACTTCTTTGACCAATCTTTCTATGATCTCACGCCAACGAACTCTACTGCTTGGGGCGTTAAAGATAAATATTTCTTTAGCGATTCAATTCCATATCTTGAGCAGTTACAGCAACCTTTTTATGCGAAATATTTGACGGTTACAAATCATACGCCTTATACAGGTCTTGAAGATTATGAGATGAACCCAAAACTTTTAGAAGGTGGTTCAGGGAACTCAGTCGTTGACAATTATTTTGTTACCGCTAATTATCTGGATTCATCGGTTAAAGATTTCTTTGATTACTTGAAAAAATCTGGACTTTATGAAAAATCCGTTATTGTTCTTTACGGTGATCACTACGGAATTTCTGGTTCAGATACAAAATACTATGCCCCATTCATTGGTAAAAGTGCAGATAACTGGACAGAGTATGATAATACAATGATGCAACGTACACCGTTCATGATTGATATTCCTGGTCAAACATCTGGACACATCAGTGATGAATTTATTGGTGAAATCGATGTTATGCCAACCTTGGAGCACTTGCTTGGTATTTCAACAAAAGATTATATCCAGTTTGGACAAGATGTCTTTGCACCAAAACGCGAACAATTCGTTGCACTTCGAAATCGTGGTTTCGTCACACCAACAATCACCAAATCAAGTGCGACAAGTTCGGTTTACCATGACACAAAGACCGGAGAAGTTCTGAAGTTAACGGAAAGTCAACAGAAGTATGTGGATAGCATCCAAGAAAAAGTTAATAAAATGTTAGACATGTCAGATACCTTCAATACGGAAGACCTCCTTCGTTTCTACACTCCGCCTGGGTTTAAGCCGGTACAGCCGGGTAACTATAGTTACAATGTCACTTCAACAAGGAATCGTTTGAAAGAAGAACAAGATGTCTTGAAAGCTCGTTCCACATCTCTTCTTTCCGAAAACCAAGGAGTATCTACAGTTGATCTCTTTAACGATCCGGTCTTGGCAGCGAAAAAAGCTCAAGAAGAAGCTGAAGCAGCAGCAAAAGCAAAAGATAAAGAAAAAGAAGATGCAAAAAAGGCATCTTCCACCAGCAAAAAAGATGAGAAAGGAAAGTAATATTTTATGAAATCAGGATATTTTCAGCCTTTAAGTAATATTTATAAAATAGCCTGGATGTGGTGGGTTATTCTCCTTTCTTTCCAACAAGTTCTTTTCTATGAAAACAATCTTCGAATGAATTGGTTTCAAATAACTATTCTGGTCTTTCTGGTTCTCGCTTTCTATTTCTTAGTGAGACAACGTCGCTTTTTTGCAGCAGAAAATGCACTGCATTTTTCTCGTGATTTTCGTTTAGGTATGCTGGAAATTGACTTCAATTATATGAGCTCAGTAAAACTTACGCCAAGAACGCTTCGTTTTATCTATATAGGAAAAGAATATCATTTTGTTGTATTGGGGAAATCCAATCAACTACTACAAAACGTTTTAAAGGAAAATAATGTTGAATACACTACATCAACACTTAAAAGATCCGCGAAAGTGTAAGATCTTTTGGTCACTTATCTTTGGCCTCATCTGGCTTGGAACAAATATCTATGTAATCATGGAAACACCTGTTTGGAATGAAAAGTACATCACAGCTTTTATCCTCGGGAATATCTGTATGTTTATCGCAGCAGCTTACATGGTTTTCGTTTATCGATCAGTTAAGAAAATCGACACACTTACAGAAAGTAAAATCCAGCATTACTATAAAATGTCAATGTGGATTTTAGGGCTTGCAGTATTGCTTGTGCCTTTTTTCTTTATTATTCATGTGCCTGATACAGCACATGACTGGGATTTCTTTGTAATATTTAGAGATACCATGCAGCTTGGTGGTCGTTCATTTACACATCTTCCAATGACTGAAGATGAACTTCTCTATTTTTTACGTTATCCCAATAATCAGTTTTTCGGTATTGTCTATAACACTCTTTTTGCTCCTTTCACAACCAACTTATCGAGAATCATTGCGACAACTGTAGTAGCAGCAATTCTGACAAGTCTTTCTGTCCTAGGTGGTTCATTAATCATTAAAAAGATTTCTAATCTTAAAATGGCTTTGATTTACAATTTAGTTGCTTTTGGTTTTATACCCTTCTATCTTTATGGAGCACAGCTCTACACAGATACAGCAACTTTACCTTTTGTCATTTTTGGCTTACTCTTTATGATTTATGCACTTCAGTCAGAGAAGACCAGCAAGATGATTATCTGGTGGATAGCAGCATGCCTTGTTGTATTCTTTGGCTATAGTATAAAACCTACTGTTTTCATCCCAATGATTGCTGTCTTTTGTTTCCTTGTACTTAACCGTAAATGGAAAAAACTGCTCATTATGGTTCCTGTAGCAGCATTACTTTTTGTGGGTGTGCATCAAGGTGTTAAGGCAGTTATCGCAAATGAACCAGCTTTCTCAGAACAAGCTAATGACCGTTACAATTTGCCGATGATTCATTGGGTAACAATGTCTTTTGATCCTATCAATAAGTATGGAGGCTTCAATCCTGATGTCTTAGCCTACTCTCAATCATTTACAGATGTAGCATCAAAGAAAGAAGGGATAAAGCATCGTTTTATTGAAAATCTCAAGGAAATGGGTGTTCCAGGTGTTCTGGTTCAATTGTGGCGTAAAATCATGTATACGTGGTTTAACGGTGATTTGAGTAATTTCTTCTATACATATCGTCATTCTAATCCCTTTATATTCCGTTATTTTGACTGGACCAGCTTTGCGCCAGAAGAAGGGAATATTACGGGCTGGTTGTTGATTAAAGCAGCACAAACACTCTATTGGTTAGCCATCGTCCCCTTGATGTGGTATGAAATCTTCCTAGGTATTTTCAAGAAGCATAAAACAGAATGGTTCATTGTCGGACTTTCAATGGCCGGTTTGACAGGCTTCTTATTACTTTGGGAAGCTAATTCACGTTACCTTTATAACTTTGCACCAATAATGCTTATTCTAGCAACCATGGGCTTGGTAGACTTTATTCAACGCAGTAGGAGGAAAAATGGAATTTCTGAATAAAAGCATGTATCGTATTCTGCTTTGGCTCTTTATTGCAGCCCTAGCTATTATGGCTGTGCAACCTTTTACGGATGCTGGTTTTGTCGAACCTATTTCGGTTGTGTTGTGTGCTGGTTTGCTCTTTTTCATCCTCCGTTTTGCCTATAGAAAATTTCATAATATGAATAAAAAAGGCTTGAAAATATTTATTTTCGCCTTTTTTGCAGTTTTTCTTCTCTTACAGATTTTATCTGTGACTCAAATTCATACGATGGTTTTCGGAGACCCTTGGCATATTCAAGCACAGGCCACACGAATTATGCAAGGAGATATGGTTTGGGATGTTTGGATTAGGCAATATCCTAACCTCGTGCCTCTGGTAGCTTTGAATGTTGGATTTATGAAGCTTGCAGAAGTACTCCATATCTCTTACTACTTCGTCTTTTATGCTTTTAATATCCTTATCAATACAAGTATTTGGGTATTGCTGGTTCGCTTCCTATGGAAAAAAAGACCAGAGTTAGCAACCTTTGTGGCCCTTCTGATGCTTATGCTTCCAATGAATTATGACTTCTTATTGAGGGTAGGATATTCAGATGGATTTGCGATTTTAGTTTTATTGATTGTTGCACTGCGTTTTGATAAGGCTCAACGTACAAGTTCATTCGGTATTTGGCAGTTTGTCAGTACGGCAATCTTATTTACTCTTGGTTTCCTTGCGCGCCCCAATGTGATTATTATTCTGATTGCTTTAGCAATTTTAGGCTTAGTGGCCTTTAGTCAACGAAAAAAATATAAAAAATTATGGCTTTCAATAGTTAAGCTCATTTTAGCTTCTTGTGTTGGTATTGTTTTGGCCATGGGAGTAACTCGTGGTTTAGCAAGTGCTATGCAATATGACTTAAAAGGACCAGATGTTTTTCCAACAGTAAACTGGATTTATGAGGGCCTAAATACAGAATCAATGGGCGAATGGACACCTGTTGATCGTGACTATACACTAAACCACTTTGGTTTTGAAACGGCCAAAGAAGCTAATATTGCTGGAATCAAAGAGCGTTTAGTACATTTAGGAAAAAATCCATGGATGATTCCAATACTCTTATTGGCGAAGTTTGGTCAACTTTGGTCTTGTGGAACTTTTGCAACGGCTACTGATTATCAGCTTTTTTCTGGGTATTACAATTGGACGAAAGCTCCAGGTTGGGTCATTGATAATATTGGTGCTATTAATATCTTTATCTCAACTTATGCTAAAGCGCTGATGACCGTATTTCTCTTTGCCATTGTTTACCGCCTTTGGAAGACAAAAAAAGAGGAGATATCAGTTTTTTCTCTAGCAATTTTAACAACGATGGGAATTACACTCTTTCATACTTTACTTTGGGAAGTTAAACCTCGTTACCAATTCATGACCTTTGCTTTAATCATTCTTGCGGCTGCACTTAGCTTTGATAAAATTTTTTCGGAAAAAACTGTCTTTAGACCTGAAAAAGGGCGAAGCAAGCTCTTGAAGATAGCTTATCCAATTATGGCTTTGTTGTCTTTAGGGCTGATGCTAACATTGATGCAAAAACAACCAAAACAAGCAATTGTCGTGAATGCGCAGCAACATTCGGTCAATCACTTTGGTTATAGCAAAGGCAGTATCGACTTAGGGGCAGGGAAAAGTATTTCTCAAGCATTTGATTTAACTACATCAGCCAATCGTATTGATTTCAACTCTTATGCGAATATGGAAATGAAATTGATTCTTGAGAAAAAAGAAGCTGACCAATGGAAAGAAGTTGGTGAAACCCCAATTCTGGCAGAAGATGCGATGACTGTTTTGAAGACGGAAATGCCAGTTGGTCATTATCGTCTGCGAGTAGAAAATATTCAAAAAGTTCCTGTTACGTTGGCCTTAATGACCAATACAGAAAATCTAGACTATCCGTATCTGATTGAGCTACCCAACAGCAAGTACGCTTCTTTTGGTTTCTCTATTTCACAAAATGAGCCAAAAACAAAATTCTCCTTAGGACTGATTCTCACCTTTGCGGTTATTTATATCTTAGGATATTTTGTAATTTTGACTGTGGTAAAAAATAATGATTAAATTCTTTCTGAAAAAAATTATTCTGCCCTGCTTGGTTGCAGTGGCAGCTTTTGTTATCGTCGATCATAATGCACGATTTTATCATGAACCTTTGGGGATTATTGAAGACGTAAAAACCGTGGAAAAGACAGCTTTAAGTGATAACTTCAATAATAAAGATACAGAAGTGCAGCAAAATCTTAAAGTTAGGCTGCTCAATACTAGGCAAAAAAATCAGGTTTTAAATCTAAAAAATATCTCTAATCAGTCCCAACTTACTGGACAGCTTTATCGTAAAAATCAAAAGATTTTATTGCGTGAAAGTGCGGGAACGATGCAGATTGTTGGCCAGAAACGAGATGCATTGATTGTGAGTTTAGCTGTTCTTTTTATCGGACTAACCTTAAGCTTTATTCGATGGCGTGCAACACTCTTCCTTACATTGTCCTTGCTACTTAACCTTTTATACTTTGTTTTAGCACTTGCTTTTGATATTCAGTTTACTTCTGTAAATGCGCTTATCACTTTTTCTTGCTTAGCATTGGTCTTTGCGATCAGCTCACTAGGTTTTGTTTTAGGATTTACACGGCAAATGTTATTTACGCTATTCACCACAGTTCTCACTAGCCTTTTGACATTTCTGCTGACCTTTTCTGTTTTAAAACTTACAGGTAATTCAGGTATTCATTTTGAAATGATGAATTATGTGACTCAAAACCCGATTTTATTCTTTTTCGTAGGTGCAATCATCAGTGTCTTAGGTGCAATTATGGATGGTACTGGAGATATCGTTGCTGGTTTATTTGGACTTTATCGTCAAAATCAGCTTAATGAAATAAACATGTCTCAAAAAGACTATATTAAGTCCGGCATGGAAATTGGAAAAGAGATTATTGGGACTTTAACAAATGTGCTCTTTATGATTTTTATGGCAGAAACGATTCCCATGACTTTGCTCTTGCTAAGAAATGGGAACACATGGAATTATATTGCAGGAACTGCCCTTAATCTTGGACTTTTACAAACCATTATCTCTGCGATCGGTATCGTACTTGCAGTTCCGATTACGGCTGTAGTGACAAGTTTTGGACTAAGAAAGGAAGCAAGAAATGAATAGTTTAATTGTTCTCTTTATTATTTTGACTGGCTTACTGATTTTAGTTTCGGGTGTTGAAGGTATAAGAAATCTCGTCGGACTAGGGCTTAATTTCATTTTGATTTTTGCAATGATAACCTTGCTTTCTTGGGGAATGAACACATTTGTTCTCTTAAGTGTTGTTTCAGTACTCATTTTGGCAATTGCCATATATATGTCTTCTGATGATAATATGGTAACAAACATTTCTTTTAAAACAAGTCTCATTGTTGTATTTTCTCTTCTCATTTTGGCTGTGCTTGTACAGTATGTCGGTAACCTACAAGGTTTTGCAATCGAAGATACAGAGGAGTTAGAAGAATTATCCCTTGCAATAGGGTTAAATTTTTCTAACGTTGCAATTGTGGTCATGGTTATTTCAATGTTGGGTGCAGTTGCAGAAGCAGCTATGGCTTTGGTTGCTAGTTTATCTGAAGTTGTAGAACAAGATGAGCAGATGACATTGCTGCAGTTTAAGGAACAACGCTTTATAATTTCACAGCAAATTCTAGGAACTGCTGTAAATACACTCTTTTTTGGTTTGTTAGGATCATCTCTAAGCCTTATTCTTTGGTTTGTTCGGCTACATTATAGCTTTGCTGAGATAATAAACTCTAAATTACTTATGGCAGATATGGCATCAATGCTTTTAGGAATGCTTGGAATTCTCTTTGCTATTTGGCTCTCGGGATATTTTGTTGAAAAAGAATTTGAAAAAATGGAAAGCGAAGTAAAACAATAACTTTTTAGTTATTGTTTTTGGGGAAGTGAATTTTAAGTTAATCTTTTTGTAATTTAAAAGAAAACAAAGAAATCATGTTGCAAACTATTAAACTTTTTGATATATTATACATATGAATAAAAATATATTAGATGGGATTGCGGATCGTTTACACATTAAAGGTCTGAACCCGTTACTTTCACTAATGGTTTGGGAGTTACTTTTATTATTAGTTTTGCTTCTTGTCGTTCTACTCGTCATCTCAATGAATTAAAAACAATGGGTCAAGCGATTGTTTGCTTTTTAATATACTTTTATTTATATAATTTTTTGAGAAAACAGGTGTCACGGCTGACCAAGGGGCTGAAATTATTATTTTTATTTTAATCACGACAGTATAAAACCATATTCATAAGTGAATATGGTTTATTTTTTATATTACTTTTCTAATGCGGCGATCTTTGCCTCAAGAGCTTTGATTTCCTTTTCTAATGCCTCTTTTTGCTGGGGATCTGAGGCAGCTTGAAGCTCTTTCTTCATTTCTTCTAAAGATTGTTTATGATATGTGACGAGCTCTTTTTTCTTATCTGTTATTTTTTCTAAAAGCTTGTTTTTATCTTCTTCATTAAGTGGGGTGTAAGCTGGAAGTTTTTCATTTTGGAAATAATCAGCTAATAAACTCATTGGTGTAGTGTCTTTATCTTTCATGAGTTTCATTTTCCATGATGAATCATAATTATCCAATAATAAACCTGCGAAAGCACCAATATCATATGATTCTTCTACATTTCCAGTAGAACTGCCGTATCCTTTAGTTTGCTTCCCTAAGGTTTGGATTGCATGAGTGATATCCTTATCGGTGCTAAGTTGATCTGGGAAGTAGGTATATAAAGCCGTCATAATTTCCATATATTGTGCAGAACCTTCAGTGCGATCCCAATAGTGTGCATTATCAAAGTCAGTTTTATGCTTTGTTTTATATTCATTATATGTTGCGATGGCTTGCAAAACTAAGGTCTTATCCTTTGGATGAGTAACAGCCTTCATCAAGTTTTGAATTAATTGGTAACGTAGAATACGTGCTTCGGTTTGTCCTAGATGTTGGTCTTTTTCTGAACCTATCTTAGCAATCTCTGTTTCTGATAGTTTATTCCATTTTGTTTGTTCAAATATATGGAAATTCTCATGTAAGACAAAGACCAAAGCGTCGTATGATCCTAAGTGTGGATAGCGATTCCACATCTCTTTATTTTTGAGTGCAGCGCTATCTAGTGAAAAATACATTCCACCACCTTCAAGAGTTTTTCCCTCAAGGCTATATTGAGCATCTACACCAAACTTATCAAACTGCTTGCCATAATACCCCCAAGTCCCCGGTGCTTCAGAGCGTTCAACATTCAGCTCCTTAGCTTCTTTTTCGGAAAAATCACTGATTTGTCCATCTGGATTTATTTTCCACATTTTTTTACTTTCTGTATCTTCTAAAACTACAGGGATGCCCGTCACGGCATTTTTGGGCCAAATTTTTTCAGCGACTTGATTATATTTTTTTAATTGCTGAACAAATAGCGGTAAAAAATCTTTCACTGTTTCAGGTTGATTTTTATTGGAGATAAAATTAAAAGAGGAAATGTTTTCTTTAGATTGATTTGTTTTTTCTTTTGAAGTATCTGTCGTCTTGCTATCCCCACTTGCACAGCCCACGAGAACTGTACCCATTGTGAGGGATAAAATGGAAGTAAGAACAAAGAGTTTTTTTGTCATAGTTGTTTCCTTTACTAAAACTGAGGTGGCTTTTGCCACAGTCTAATTACTTGGTTAACTCTCTTTAGAGAGTTCTTGATGGAAAATGGTTTAATGTTACTGTTTTTCTAGAGTTTTATGACTTTTCCTCCTCTCTTCTGAAGTACCTAGAGAGCTAAAATCTCAAGGAAAAGACTTCAAAAATTTTCCTGTTAAAGCTCATAAAACCTTCCTTATTTCTTATACGTAAAAAGAATATGCCTTTCACTCTTTTAATTTCTGGTCTAAAAAATTGCATCTTAGGGAGCAATTATCGTAGGGCAGAGTATGTTATAATATAAACATGACAAATGATGTAAAATTGATCGCTTTAGATCTTGATGGAACACTGCTGAACAGTGCAAAAGAGATTTCTGCTCCAAATATTGAAGCAATCCAAAAAGCACGTCAGAACGGTGTAGAAGTAGTTTTAACAACTGGCCGCCCTCTTGCAGCAATTCAACCTTTTTTGAAAACATTGAAGATGCTAGATTTCAATGACTTTAGTATTACCTTTAATGGTGGGTTAGTGCAACGTAATACAGGGGAAATTCTTTCAAAGAAAGTATTGACTTATGATGATGTTCGCCTCATCAAGCAGGAAACTCAAGCTTTGGAAATTCCATGTGATGTTTTAAGTGATGACATTGTCTATGTCACGGAGAGTGCACGACAATCTCAATATGGCTTTATCAACAGCCTTTTGGAATTTCACCCCGTAAAATTTGAAGAGCTTGCTCCTGATGCAATTTATAATAAGATTGTTTCTTGTACAGATGCGGCTTTTCTGGATGCACAGATTCCTAAATTTCCCAAAACATTATTTGACCAGTTTGAAATTTTTAAAACACGTGATATTTTGTTAGAATTCATGCCTAAAGGAATAAACAAGGCCTTTGGTTTATCAAAACTGATTGAACAATTGGATATCACACCTGAGAATGTTATGGCGATGGGTGATGAAGAAAATGATTTAAGCATGATTTCATGGGCTGGTTATGGTGTTGCAATGGGAAATGCTGTACCGACTGTGAAGAAGGAAGCCAATATTATTTCAAACTTTACGAATGACCAACATGCAGTTGCAGAAGTCATTCAAGAATATGTTTTGTAGGAGGAAATATGGGATTATTTGATCGTTTATTTGGTAAGAAAAAGGAAATCGAAGATGTTCCTGAAGAAGTTGTTGAAGTAAAAGAACAGCCAGAGGTTGAAGCAGGGGAAGTCGTAGATGAAGAAGTAGAAACTGAAGAACTTGTTCAGAGTGAGCCAGATGAAGAAGTTTTAACAGAAACGATGCCTGAAGTTGTAGCTGAATCTGCAGATGAACCTTCAGCTGAAGAAGCCGAAGAAAAAGAAGAATTCCAAGAAGAATCTGATATTCTAGAAGATGAAATTGAAGAGCTTGAAGCAGCTGAAGTCGAAGCAATTGCCTCAAAGGAAGAAGTCTTAGAAGAGAATGAAGTTGCAGTAGATTCACCAGCTCAAGAGGAAGAAACTACCAATATTGAAGAAAAATACGACAAGTCTTTAGAAAAAACACGTAAGACTTTTGGTCAACGTTTCAATGCCTTTTTAGCTAATTTCCGTTCTGTGGACGAAGAATTCTTTGAAGAGCTTGAAGAAACACTTATTATGTCAGACGTTGGTGTTGACTTAGCTTTAGAGGTTACAGAAGAGTTGCGAAACGAAGCTAAATTGGCAAATGCAAAATCACAAGAAGCATTACGGCAATTAATTGTTGAAAAAATTGTAGATAAGTTTGATGATGAAAAAGTACCGTCTGAGTTAAATATCCAAGATGAACTCACTGTTTTCCTTTTTGTTGGTGTAAATGGTGTAGGTAAGACAACAACAATTGGTAAACTTGCTCATCGTTATAAAAACGAAGGTAAAAAAGTCCTTCTTGCAGCTGCTGATACTTTCCGTGCTGGTGCGATTGATCAACTCGTGGAGTGGGGCAAACGCTCAGAGGTTCCTGTTGTCACGAAACCAGCAGGTTCAGATCCAGCCAGTGTAGTATTTGATGCTGTCGTAAAAGCAAAAGAAAAAAACTATGATATTCTTTTGATTGATACAGCTGGTCGTCTTCAAAACAAAGATAACTTGATGAAAGAACTGGAAAAAATAGGAAAAATTATCAAGCGTGAGTTGCCTGCTGCACCACATGAAGTGATTCTTGCTTTGGATGCAACAACAGGTCAAAATGCTATTCAACAAGCTAAAGAATTTAGCGCAGTAACACCGATTACGGGGATTGCTTTGACCAAGTTAGATGGTTCCGCAAAAGGGGGAATTGTTTTATCTATCGTTCAGAGCTTGAAAATTCCGGTAAAACTTGTCGGACTGGGCGAAGGGATTAATGATCTTACAGACTTTGATGAAGAATTCTTTGTACGTGGTTTATTTAAGGAGCTCATCTAGTAAAAAATGTCTATCTGTAAAAGATAGGCATTTTTTCAATTTTAGGATGAAAATGGTAAAGCATCGCTTTAGGATAGTTTATCGGGACTTGAAAAAAAACACAATTCACGATAAAATGGAAAGGTCTAATTAGAGAACTGTTTTATATAGAAAGGCTATCATGTCGTATTCAAATTTGAAGTTATTTGCACTTTCATCTAACCAAAAGTTGGCTCATAAAGTTGCAAAAGAAATTGGTATCCAAGTTGGAAAATCACGCGTGCTCACTTATAATGATGGTGAAGTCGAAGTCAAAATCGATGAAAGTATCCGTGGAGAACACGTCTTTATCCTCCAATCAACAAGTGCCCCTGTTAATGAAAACTTAATGGAACTGTTGATTATGATGGATGCCTTAAAACGTGCCAGTGCTGCCTCAATCAATGTGGTAATGCCTTACTATGGTTATGCCCGTCAAGACCGTAAAGCACGTGCACGCGAACCAATTACATCAAAATTGGTCGCAAACATGCTTCAAATTGCTGGTGCAGACCGCTTGATTACCTTTGATTTGCATGCTGCTCAGATTCAAGGTTTCTTCAATATTCCTGTGGATCACCTTATGGGCTCACCATTGATTGCTGATTACTTCCGTCGTCACGGCTTTGCCAATGGCGATGATTTAGTAATCGTTTCTCCTGACCATGGTGGTGTGGGCCGTGCACGCAAGTTAGCGGCTTTCTTGAAAGCACCAATCGCAATCATTGATAAACGTCGTCCACGCGCCAACGTTGCTGAAATTATGAATATTATCGGTGATGTTAAAGGGAAGAAGTGTATCTTGATTGATGATATGATTGATACAGCTGGTACAATTACTTTAGCCGCAAATGCCTTGAAAGAGCTTGGTGCTACTGAAGTTTATGCTTCATGTACACATGCTGTTTTATCAGGTCCAGCTATTGAACGTATCGAAAGTTCAGGAATTAATAAGTTGGTAGTTTTGGATACTATTGAAATACCAGATGAACGTCGCAGTGATAAGATTGTTGAGATTTCAATCGCACCATTGCTTGCCGATGCCATCATCCGTATTCACGAGAAGCGTCCATTGTCACCACTTTTCGAATTACACATCCCTACGGAAAATTAAGAGCAGAGTGACCTTTAGGTCACTTTTTTGAAAAATGGAAATAGAAAAGATAAAAAAACTTTACCGCAACGTGGAAGAAGCAGAGCTTAATCAACGAGAGCGTACTTTAATAGCCTTACTTTCAGAGCAGACTACTGACTTTTCGTCTTTACCTCTAGGACGTTTTCGTATCTTGCAATTTGCTGTTGCGGATTTTTCAGAACTTGTAGAAAATATAAAATTTATCTTGCCTGATGTAATACGAGAAAATGCTGAAAAACAATTCGTTATTGAAGAATATACTGGAAATAATCTGAGTAAATCAGAGCTTACAGATAGTCTAAAAGTCTTGTCTCAAGATATGGGTGAGAAACTTCAATATTACCTCGGAAGCTTTGTGTCCAACGAAGAGCTCGAGCAAGTCTATCAAGAAGAAACACAGTTTTTTCAGCAAAAAGCCAGCTTTAGTGAGTCTATTCTGGCTCAGGGTCTCATGCATGTCGAAAGTTTATTATTAAATGACGTCAGACAAGAGCTTCTGCAAAATCCGGAAGATAAGGAACTAGTGCGTGCCCTTTATACTACATACGGTAATCAAGCAGCTGCAGCAAAGCTGCTCTATGTTCATCGGAACACCTTACTCAATAAAGTAAAAAAATATGAACAGAAATATGGCTTACAACTTGTAGGCAGTGATTTAGTTTTAGCATTTAGTCTAATTGGTCATGAATAATTTTCTGCTCCAGATAAAAAGCAGCGATCTGCTTTTTTGATTTTTTTGATATAATAGAATTTGAGATTTGTAAATATAATTTATAAAAAACTTTAAGGAATGAAATATGGAATACAAACACATTGACATTGAAGCCAAGTGGCAAAAATACTGGGCGGACAATAACACTTTCCGTACAGGAACAGACAAAAACAAACCGAAATTTTATGCACTAGACATGTTTCCTTATCCATCAGGAGCAGGTCTTCACGTGGGGCATCCTGAAGGTTATACAGCAACAGATATTCTGAGCCGTTATAAACGGGCGCAAGGTTATAATGTCCTTCATCCAATGGGTTGGGATGCTTTTGGTTTGCCTGCTGAGCAGTACGCGATTGATACAGGTAATGATCCTGTCGAATTTACAGCTAAAAATATCGCTACTTTTAAACGTCAAATCAATAGTCTTGGTTTCAGCTATGACTGGGAACGTGAAGTAAATACAACAGATCCAGAATTTTATAAATGGACACAGTGGATTTTTACGAAGTTATATGAAAAAGGTTTGGCCTATGAAGCTGAAGTAGCTGTCAACTGGGTTGAAGAATTAGGAACAGCTATCGCCAATGAAGAAGTCCTCCCTGATGGCACTTCGGAGCGTGGCGGCTATCCCGTTGTTCGCAAGCCGATGCGCCAATGGATGCTTAAGATTACAGCCTATGCGGAGCGTTTGCTTAATGATTTGGAAGAGCTTGACTGGCCAGAATCTATCAAAGAAATGCAACGCAATTGGATTGGTAAATCTGTCGGTGCAGACATTAACTTTAAAGTTGAGGGCACTGATGAAGAATTTACGGTTTTCACAACGCGTCCAGAAACACTTTTTGGCTCAACATTTGCTGTTCTTGCACCAGAGCACCCATTAGTAGAAAAAATTACTACTGCTGAACAAGCTGATGCTGTAGAAGACTATAAACACCAAGCCAGCCTTAAGTCAGATTTGGCTCGTACAGACTTGGCAAAGGATAAGACTGGCGTTTGGACAGGTGCATACGCAATTAATCCAGTAAGTGGCAAAAAAATGCCTATCTGGATTGCTGATTACGTTCTTGCAAGCTACGGACATGGTGCCGTTATGGCAGTACCTGGGCATGATGAACGAGATTGGGAATTTGCTAAGGTCTATGACTTAGAAATCGTTCCTGTTTTTGATGGTGGAAATGTTCAAGAAGTCTGCCATACAGAAGGTGGAAAAATTATAAATTCTGATTTCTTGAATGGTATGGAAAAGGAAGAAGCGATTGAAAAAATGGTCGCTTATCTGGAAGAAAAAGGTATCGGCTCTCGTAAAGTGACTTATCGTCTACGTGACTGGCTCTTTAGTCGTCAACGTTATTGGGGCGAGCCAATCCCAATTATTCATTGGGAAGATGGCACAACTACTGCTGTTCCAGAAGAAGAACTGCCATTAGTTTTACCAAAAACTTCAAATATTAAACCGTCAGGTACTGGCGAATCACCTTTGGCGAATTTAACAGATTGGCTGACTGTGACACGCGAAGATGGTGTAAAAGGTCGTCGTGAAACAAATACAATGCCACAATGGGCCGGTTCGTCATGGTATTACTTGCGCTACATTGATCCTAAAAATAGCCAAGCTATTGCTGATCCAGAGCTGATTAAAGAATGGCTTCCTGTTGATATTTATGTCGGCGGAGCCGAACATGCGGTTCTTCACCTTCTCTATGCACGATTTTGGCATAAAGTTCTCTTTGACTTGGGTGTTGTTCCAACAAATGAACCCTTCCAAAAACTTTTCAATCAAGGGATGATTTTGGGAACTTCTTATCGCGATAGTCGCGGTGCTTTGGTTGCTACAGATAAGGTTGAAAAACGTGATGGCTCTTATTACAATGTTGAGACTGGCGAAGAGCTTGAGCAAGCTCCAGCTAAAATGTCTAAATCATTGAAAAATGTGGTTAATCCCGATGATGTCGTTAAACGTTACGGAGCCGATACTTTACGCGTTTATGAAATGTTCATGGGACCTTTAGATGCAAGTATTCCTTGGTCAGAAGAAGGACTGGAAGGTGCGCGTAAATTCTTGGATCGTGTGGTCCGTTTGCTCAGCAATAGTACAATCACTGAAGAAAATGATGGTAGCCTAGATAAAGTTTATAATGAAACAGTTAAAAACGTTACCGAGCGCTTGGATCACATGTTGTTTAATACAGCAATTTCTCAATTGATGATCTTTGTAAATGCAGCCAATAAGGCTAAAACATTACCGCTTGAATATGCAAAAGGCTTTGTTCAACTTTTAGCTCCGTTTGCACCTCACCTTTCAGAAGAACTTTGGGTTGAACTCGGTAATGAAGCAGGTATTTCGTATGTTGCGTGGCCATCATTTGATGAAAGCAAACTTGTTGAAGATGAAATAGAAATTGTCGTTCAAATCAACGGTAAGTTAAAAGCTAAAGTCATGATTGAAAAAGATTTACCAAAAGACCAACTTGAAAAAGTAGCTTTAGAAGCAGTCGAAGTGGAAGGAAATATCGTTAAAGTTATTGCGATTCCGAATAAATTGGTAAATATTGTTGTTAAATAATCTAAAAAGAGCGAGCAAATTTCGCTCTTTTTCTATTCCTCACCAAACATTAAAGCAAAAAATCAGGCTTTCCTTGTCTTTTTTGCTACAATATGAATAGTTTTGCTGTCAGAAATGTACAGTAAAAGATTGAGCAATAGAAAGAAGAAACAATGCCTTTTTATACAACAAATGATGGAGTTCAGATCAATTATCATAGCTATGGAGCAACAGAAAATCAAGCAATAGTTTTTATTAACGGCTATTCGGCGAGCGAAGTTACTTGGGCTTTTCAAGTCGATTATTTTGTTGCTGCAGGTTATCGTGTAGTCACTTATGATCACCGGAGTCATGGACAAAGCCAAGAAGTAGATTATGGGATGACCTTACATCGTTTGGCGACTGATTTAGAAGAGTTGATGAATGCTCTGCAACTTTCTCGACCTATATTGGTTGGACACTCGATGGGAGCAGCGACCATTATGGCATATGAAGAGCTTTTTACAGACGGAAAGTTAACAGCAATCGTAACAGAGGATCAAGCACCTACATTTATGAGAGCGCCAGACTGGTTAGATGGACAAACAGGTAAAACTCTTGGTGAATTATCTGATTTTATTAAAGATTTTCCGCGCACAAAATTAACTCATCGTCAATTGACAGATCAAGTAAAACGTGTGTTAGGTAAAGGGATGTTGCCATTTAATTTTCAAAAGCACCAAGCCTTGCTTCAAAATGTGATTACTCAAGATTGGCGTCAGAATCTTACGCGCGAAACGGTTCCCCATTTGTTCTTTGCTGGTGGGTGTTCGCCTATTTTTCCTCCAGAACATGCTCAGGCAGCACGGAACCTACAGCATAACGCACAATCAGAGGTAAGTATTTTTGCAGATTGTGGTCATATTCTTCATGTGGAAAATATTGAGGCTTTTAACCAAAAACTCCTTAATTTTATTCAAAAAGTCCAAGAAAAAAAGAGTTAGAAATAACTCTTTTTTATTTTTCGTGAGGAGTGAGAGAAAGTTTACTTTCCTTAGCCTCTAAATACTCCATAAAAATAATTTTAAGTAAGGCTGCGACAGGTACAGCGACGAACATGCCTAATATACCAAAATAAGCGCCGCCAATCGAGATAGAGATAATAACGATAATGGGGTTAACATTCAAAGCACCACTCATTAGTTTTGGTCCGATGATATTTCCATCAATTTGCTGAAGGATGATGAGCATAATAATCGTAACAAGCCCTGCTTCCCAACCGCCGGTAAAAAAAGCGATAATCATTGCGACAATCGAAGCAAAGATTGAACCAAAATAAGGAATCATGTTGCAAATACCAATAAGCAAACCTAAGGCCACTGAGAAGGGATTATGAGCAACGCCCGTTATGTGGAGGATAAATAGTAAGAACGTGGATGAAATCCACATGATGCATGCATCAATGAATTGTGTGGAAATAAATTTATAGAAGATAATATCTGTTTGGCGAAGATAATATTTTATTGCTTGGAGATGCTCCTGCTTAGCAGAAATCTTCCCAAAGCGGGAGAGAATCTGTAAGATACTTTCTTTATATAACAAAAGATAAATTGAAATGATAATGCCAACAACAATACGGAAAAGCTGTGAAGCAAGTGTGAAAGTAAAGGTACTCAGAGATTCAATGCCGCTGGTAATGTAGCGTGCGGCGTCCTGTGCACTAAACGCATTGACAAAAGAGCGAATAGAGTCTTCGATTTGTAAAAAATTATCTAACTCTTGAAATTGATTACTGCTGAGCCATTGATAAATGTTTTGGTAAATCGTAGGTAATAAGCGTAGAAACTCGAGTAAGTTACGAACCACAATGGGAAAGAGATAATAAATAACAAAAAAGAGGAGAAGTAAGAAAATCATATAAGTGACAAAAATACTAAATTTTCTTGCATGATGTTGGATAAATTTTACATTCAAACGTCTAAAAAGCAAGCTAAGTTTATGAATAGGTTTATCTAAAAAGTATGCAACGATTGCTCCGAGAAACAGAGGAGAGAGAATTTGTAAAAAATTGCCAATGCTTTTTGTAATTGGGGTAATGTTTGAAATGACATTAAAAAGTAAGAAAAGCACAACGAAAAAAAGTAGTCCGTTAAGCCAAAGGTTCCAGTTGATTTTTATTTTTCCCATGGGCGAGATGTCCTTTCGGGTAACTTGATATAAAGTAGTTCCTTTTATTGTAATATCATTAGAAAACTCTGTCAATTATTTTAAGAAAAAACCACAGAAAATTTCTGTAGTTTGGACAAAAATAGGATAACTATTTATTGGTGACGATAGTCAACAATTTCAATATGTGGGGCTATCTTTTCGCCATCGCCCATAATCTCAATCAAATGATTGGCCGTAATACGGACACGCATATTTTCATCAAAATACATCATCCCCCAAGCCTTGCAGTAGAAATCACCTAAAGGTGAGCTGATTTTCCCATCAAAAACTTTAGGAACTTCTCCTTTATTAACGGCAACAATACGATAACGTGTAATGCCACAACAGCTGCTTGGGAGTGTCTCATTACTTAAAGTATGATCAAAGTCTAAGACAAAGTCAGCAGGCTCATCTTCAATAAGCGCTAATAGGCGCTTGGTGATAGTATCATCAAATGTAAGCTTCATAAAATTATTGTACTACATAGCTAGGGGAATATGCAGCAATTCAGCTTGAAAAAAGAAGCTACGTACTCTTATAAATTTTTTAATTTTGACTTTAAAAAGAGGATAGGGTATGTATAAATTCGTCAACTAACTTTTATTTGTCCGCTTACTTAGTAGAAGCACAATGTCGGACTTTACAAAGCAGCATGAAAGCGATATAATGTTAGATGGAAATTTTTTTCATTATTATATTACTAGTAGGAGACCGATTTTAAATGACTAAGAAAAAAATCGTAGTCATCGGTGGTGGTGTTGCTGGGGTTCATGCAACACGTGAGCTTTCGAAAAAGCTTAAAGCGAATGCTGACATCACTTTGATTGACAAACACAGTTATCATACATCTATGACGCAACTTCATGAAGTTGCAGCAGGACGTGTGCCATTCACAACAGTTCAATATGACTTCCAAAAACTTTTGGGAAAACGTAAAAATGTGAGCCTTGTAACTGATGCTGTTGTCAGTCTTGATAAAGATAACAAAAAGGTTATCACTGAACAAGGAAGCTACGACTATGACTATGTTGTAGTTGCTCTTGGTGGTGAACCTAACGACTTTGGGGTACCTGGTGTTAAAGAACACGGTTTTACTCTTTGGTCACTCGAAGATGCTATGCGTATCAAACGTCAACTTGAAACTGTTGTTCAATATGGTTCAACAGAAGTTGACGATGAAAAACGCCGTGCACTTTTGACTATCTCTGTTGCAGGATCAGGTTTCACAGGGATTGAAATGGCTGGTGAATTGATTGACTGGCGTAAGAAGGTTTCAACAGATTGGAAAATTCCTGAGGAAGAAATCACAATCAACGTTGTTGAAATGATGCCAACAATCTTGAACACATTGGACCGCAAACAAGCAGACCGTGCACACGCATATCTTGAAAAGAAAAATGTCAATGTATTGACAAATCACGGTATCGTTGAAGTTGCAGAAGATCACATCAAAGTAAATGTTGGTGGACGAGACGAAGAAAAAGTTTCAAAAGAAATCCCAACACACACATTGATTTGGACTACAGGTGTTCAAGGGAATACAGCAGCACAGACTAATCTTAACGAAACAGAACGTGGACATCGTCTCCAAGCCAATGAATTTATGGAAGCAGTTGGTTTTGAAGATAAAGGTATCTATGTAGCAGGAGACGTTTCAGGTTATATCGAACCTGATACAGGTCGTCCAACACCACAAATCGTTGAAGCGGCAGAGCAAACAGCGCACACAGCAGCTTCAAATATCATCGCAGATATTAACGGTGGAAGCAAACATAAACACGAAAGCAAATACCAAGGAACAATGGTTTCTATCGGTTCAACTTGGGGTGTTGCTAAAGTCGGGAACATGCGTTTGACAGGTTTCTGGGCAATGGTGATGAAAAACATTGTTTACTTTATCTACACATTGCAAATTCGTTCCGCTCATTATTTCTGGCGTTATGCTTTGGATGAAGTTTTCCGTACAAAAGATGATCGTAACTTCATGCGTGGTCACACTTCACGTTTAGGTAACGTACTCTGGGCTGTACCACTTCGTATCTTCTATGGTCTTGTTTGGTTGACAGAAGCAATGAAGAAAATTGTTGGTGAAGGTCAACTCTTTAATCCTACAACTTGGTTTGGTAAAGGTTCTTGGTTCACAGACGATCTTAAATTCCCATTTGCTTGGTTGCAAGAAGTGCCTAAACATGCAGATGCTGCTGCTGGCGCAACAGGTGAAGCTGCAACTAAAGCTGCAGATGCTGCTGCTGGTGCAACTGGCGCTGCTGCTAGTGGTGGAGCAGAAGCTGCACACAAAGCGACAGAATGGGGTCTCTCATATGCTTATGGTACAGAGCCAATGCCAGTACTTGAAAAAGTACCACATTGGATGGAACCTATCTTTAAGTTCATGATTCCAAATCGTGATGTTGCATTGTTCATGCAAAAATTCATGTCTATCGTTGAAGTTTTACTTGCTCTTGCTATTATCTTTGGTCTCTTTACTTGGATTGCATCAGCTGTAACTGCAGCATTGACAGTGATGTTCGCACTATCTGGTATGTTCTTCTGGGTAAACATCTGGTTTATTCCAGTAGCAATTGCCTTAATGAACGGTTCAGGCCGCGCATTTGGTTTAGATAAATGGGTTCAACCTTGGATTCAAAAAATACTTACCCAAGTATGGTATGGTAAATCTCGTTCAATTTATAAAGGACGTTAATTAAAAAATAGCTCATTAGAGCTATTTTTTATTTCTGAGAAATTCCTTCGGAAATTGATTCTGGAGCATTTATCAGCTATAATATAGAGTGTTCATGCTGTCTGGAAAAGATGAGCATCCTAAGAAGAATTAAACATCTAGGAAGTTTGATTGTTTGAAAACCAAAGAAAATATAGTGAAGGATATCCCAAACGCTTTATGACATTTAAAACATTTTTAGAACTTGTTGAAATTAAAACCAAAATTGCCAGTATATTTCCTTATATTATTGGCTTACTTTTCAGTCTGAGTTATTTTAAAACATTTAACGCTGGCCTATCGTTTCTTTTTTTATTGGCTATGCTTATTTTTGATATGACGGTAACAGCGATTAACAATTATCAAGATTTTCAAAAAGCTAAAGATGAAATTTATCAAAAACAAGAAAATATTATTGGTAAAGCTAATCTGTCACCACATTTTGTTAGAAATTTGATAGTATTCATGGTTCTTGTCAGCCTGGGTTTGGGTTTCCTTTTGGCTTATTTTACGGGCTGGCTCTTTTTGGTGCTGGGAGGCATCGTCTTCTTTATCGGCGTTTTTTATACTTATGGTCCGATACCTCTTTCTCGTATGCCATTGGGTGAAATCTTTTCCGGTGGAACAATGGGATTTGGAATCTTTGCAATGGTGATTCTCATCAATAGTGCAGAAAATCCTATTTTTAAACTTGATCTCAACTTTGCGGCAAACTCTTTTGCGCTTTCTGGAGATATAGTTGGTGCTATAGCAATGGTAATTGCGAGTTTACCGTTAGTCTTTACGATTGCAAATATTATGCTGGCTAACAACTTGCGTGATTTGGATACAGATATTAAAAACCATCGTTATACTTTAGTTTATTATATTGGACGTAAACAAGGTATTCAGCTTTTTCAACTGCTTATGTACAGTGCATATTTCTTCATTATTTTAGGTTTTTTCATTGGAATTTTTGAATGGCCAACATTATTGACTGTTCTTTCCTTTCCGATAATTCAGAAGAACTTGAAACACCATGCAGCAGAAGTTCCTGCGCCTTATAGCTTTGTTTATTCTTTAAAAAATATGGTTTTATTTAATAGCTCTTATGCTTTCTCTCTCCTTTTATCGCTTCTGTGGCAAGCAGTAGCAAAATAATTTAAAAAAGGTAGTTTCCTCTTGGGAACTACCTTTTTGTATATGATATTTATTTTTTAGCTGCTGCAAGTTCACGCTCAAGAGCTAATCTTTGAACTTTCATTGTGGCTGTACGAGGTATTGCATCATAGTCCATGAGAAGCGGCTCATTTAGGAATGGCATGTCAATGATAGAAGACCACCAAGCTTTCCAGTCCATTTCTTTACCTTCGGCAAGCGCCAAAATAGGTTGAGGATGTCCAGAAGCATCGCGGATAATTATTACTTCGTCAAGAAAGTCGTGTTGATCGAGGAGGAGATCTTCAATGGCTAAGTTTGACTCCACCTTATCAATGAGATCAACTTGACGATCATAGAGGAAGAGCACACCATTTTCATCCATAATCCCCCAGTCGCCTGTATCCCACCAGTCGCCATAAACTTCTTCAGCAAAACGACTATCCTCTTTATAGTAAGTAAGAGCACGTCCTTTAGAGAGGAAATGAATATGACCAGGTGTACCAGCAGGAACAACATTTCCGTCAGCATCTGTTACGCGCGCTTGGGAAAGTCCAGGCATGCCGATGCCCATTTCACGAGCATTCGTACTTGGTAAGGTACTAAGGCGGTGTTTTTTCCAAATCATTGGACCGCATTCAGACTGACCGTAGATTTGCAAGAAAACAGGATTTTCCTCTTTAGAAGCCGCAAGGAAAGTATGCATCGTATCTTTGTTAATTGCATCAAAAGTAGAGTGGAGATAGCAAATAGAAGCAAAGGCCTCGGGTGTTTCCTTTACAACATTTGCTAGACGAACAAAATGGTTTGGGTGTGTTTCAAAAGCTGTAGGGCGATATTTTTCAAACATGCTAAGCACAGTATTTTTTTCTAAATTAGAAAGTGGCATAAGATCAAAGCCAAAGGTCATGGCTGATGATATACCAATGTTAAAGCGGGAATGAACAGGTGAAATATGGAATGCCAACAGTGAAGATTTGTCTGGCATCCAATCCATTACTGTACGTTGCAAGACCCAACGCCAGCCCATAGATTGAGCTGAGTGTGCAATCAGTTTCGGAATTCCAGTAGTACCTGAGGTATGTGTGAGATAAGCAATCTCATCCGTAGCTAATTGTTGATTGCTTACCTCAGGACTATTAGTGATTGAAGCAAAGTCAGAAACAAAGAGTTTGTGATCTTCGTTTACATTTTTTAATTCCTGAACGACAGCATCTGTATCTTCATCAAAAATGAGCCAAGGAGTTTCAAGGCGTGCAGCAAGAGTATCCATTACTGGTGTAGAAAAGTGATGGGAAATCATTGCAGGCACAGCACCCAGATAGGACACAGCAACGGCAAGAAGATAAGTGTCAAAAGCACTTGATTTAAAAATGATGACCTTGTCTTCTTTTTTTATTCCCAAGGCTGACAAATTATAAGCTTTTTGCAAGACTGCTTCGTGAACGCTTTGATAATTTGTTTCAAGCTCTAATTCCGGGAAAGCGTTTAACTTTTTATCGAAAATAAAACGACTTTTGGGGAACTTTTCAGCAGATTCTTTGAAATTTACATAAAGATTCAGAGGTTTGTGATTGAATTTCATTGAAATCTCTCTTTCTATTTTTCTAAAGTTTATTATATCACAAACTATCAGCGAGAATTGAGAAAAAAATGTCCTTTTTGCATTTTTAATCATTAAAGAATAGTCTGAAAAGTCCACGTAAAATGGGAAAATTAGCAAACTTATCTTTTTGCTACAGCCCCAGTTTTATATAGATATGAAAGCGTATTAGTGTTATAATGATTTTAAGAATAAATTGTTTCGTTGGAATATAAAAAATTCGAACGAAAAGCTTTGCTGAGCAAAGTTGCGGAGGAAATATGGAAAATTTACGTTACAAAAGTGTATTTGACATTATTGGTCCTGTAATGGTTGGTCCCAGTAGTTCTCACACTGCCGGTGCTGCCCGTATAGGAAAGATTATTCGTTCAATTTTTGGCGAATTGCCCGAGAAGGTTGAGATTCATTTGTATGAGAGTTTTGCCAAAACTTATCGTGGACATGGAACAGATGTTGCTTTGGTTGCTGGTGTTTTAGGTATGGATCCTGATGATCCTCGCTTACGAGATGCACCGCGCATTGCTCACGAAGAAGGGATGGAAGTGACATATGTGCCTCATCCAGAAGATAAGGCAGACCATCCTAACACAGCGCGTCTGATTTTGAAAAAAGGGGACCGTGACATGAGCGTCACAGGGATTTCTATTGGCGGGGGCTTGATTCAAGTGACCGAACTCAATGGTTTCGATATTTCTATTTCAGCAGGGATGCCAACTTTTGTTATTGTCCATCAAGATGCACCAGGTATTTTGGCGCGTCTCGGAGCTATTTTTGAAAAGCATGATATTAACGTGGCACAAATGAATTTGACACGTGAAGCTAAAGGTGAAAAAGCAATCATGATTATGGAAGTAGACAGTTTCGATGTCGAAGAAGCTTTTGAGGAAATGAAACACATTCCGAAACTTTCTGCTGTAAATTTCTTTAAATAAGGGGTAATTATGTTTTCAAATGTACAAGAACTGCTTGAAGATGCAAAAGCATATCCATCAATTGCTGAATTGATGATTGCAGAAGAAATAGAACAAACCGGTGCGAGCCGTGAACAAATCATTGAGATGATGGAACATAACTTGGCAACAATGATGTCATCAATTGAGGAAGGACTACTTGGAAATAAATCAACAACAGGACTTACAGGTGGCGATGCCAAGAAGATGGATGAATACATTAAATCAGGAAAAGCGATATCAGGTGATGTTATTTTAGGAGCAGCGCGTGATGGCGTAGCTGTAAATGAAGTCAATGCTCAGATGGGACTCATCTGTGCGACACCGACAGCTGGGTCAGCTGGATGTCTACCTGGTGTGCTCTCTGCAGCAACGAAGAAGTTAGGGCTTACACATGAGCAGCAGGTAGAATTTATCTTTACAGCTGGTGCTTTTGGTTTAGCAATCGCAAACAATGCAACGATTGCAGGTGCTGAAGGAGGATGTCAAGCAGAAGTTGGGTCGGCATCGGCCATGTCCGCAGCCGCTTTGGTTATCATGGCTGGAGGTACGGGCGAGCAAGCCGGAATAGCTTTAGCCTTGACACTCCAAAATATGTTGGGCCTGATTTGTGACCCTGTCGCAGGTTTAGTAGAAATTCCTTGTGTCCATCGTAACGCTATGGGGGCTTCTCAGGCGATGATTTCTGCCGATATGGCTTTAGCTGGTGTTAAAACAGTTATACCGGTTGATGAAGTGATTACATGTATGTACAATGTAGGACGCTCACTGCCTTCTGCTCACCGTGAAACTGGTGAAGGTGGGCTTGCTGCAACGCCAACAGGACGTGAAATTATGGAACGCATCTTTGGTGACGGAAAATAATAATATTGAAAATAAACGACCCTTTTTGAAAGTCTATACTTGCCTTAAAGGGTTTTTTTATTTATAATACAGAGTTGTGACTTGACATTTATAGTTTACAGTTGTAAACTGTAGTTGTAGTAAAAATAAAGTAAGGAGCGCCAATGAACGAAACAGAATTTAATATATCAAATGCAGAATTGATTGTTATGCGTGTTATATGGTCGCTCGGCGAAGCACGAGTTGATGAGATTTCTTGTCAAATTTCGCCCGATTTGGATTGGTCTCTAGCAACAGTTAAAACTTTGCTGGGGCGCCTCGTGAAAAAGGGAATGCTAAGTACTGAAAAAGAAGGTCGTAAGTTTGTTTATCGCCCTTTAATGGCAGAATGTACAGCTATTCAAATGATGGGACAGTCTTTACTTGAAAAAGTTTGTGAAACAAAACAAGTGAAGCTCTTAGCCGATATGATCGCCTTGTCAAACTTGACTTCAGAAGATGTAGCAAGTTTGCAAGAAGCGTTAAAAAATAAAGAAACAGTTCAAGAAACAACTTGTACTTGTTTAGAAAATTTTAATTCTTGCAGCTGCCAACACGTCAGCTAATATGGAGGAGAGATAATGGAAAAAGAAAAATTCGTAATCAAAGGTATGACTTGTGATCACTGTGCAATGCATGTGACTTCAGCACTCGAAGGGCTTACTGGTGTGAAATCCGCAAAAGTCTCTTTAAAAAAGAATGAAGCACTTGTGAAATTCGATGCAGCGACAACACCCGTAGATGATTTAGCAATGGCTGTTAAAGAAGCTGGCTACGAATTAGTAAAATAAGAAGGCTGTCCTTAGGGGCAGTTTTCTCTGGAACACAATGTTTACATTTGTAAATCTAATGAAGGAGTAGAAAATGAGAAGTCAAAACTTTGTCATCACGGGTATGACCTGTGCAAACTGTGTGAATACCGTATCCAAAGCATTGAATAACTCGAATAAAATCCAAGAAGCAACAGTTAACTTGGCAACTGAAAAAGCAAAAGTCATTTTTGATGATAGCATTAATGATCAAGATGTGATCAATATAGTTGAAAAGGTGGGCTATGGTGCTATTGTAAACGATAAAGCACATCAAGAAAAAATTGCAGCTCAAGCGCGTAGAAGGAATCGTAATTTACGATTGTCATTGATCGTGTCAGTAATTTTGACTCTGCCTTTAGTACTTGCTATGTTTGAAGGAGTATTGGGCACACACTATTTGATGTTTCTACACAATCCTGTTTTACAACTTATTCTCGCAACACCTGTTCAGTTTATTATCGGTTGGCGCTTTTACGTCGGCGCTTATCATGCATTGAAAAATGGAAATGCAAATATGGATGTTCTAGTAGCACTCGGAACTAGCGTTGCATATTTTTCGAGTTTAATTTTAGCGGTATTTTTAGGACAAGAGAATGCTTTGAATTTTGAATCAGCTATGGTTATTATTACCTTGGTTGTTTTAGGAAAAGTACTTGAGCACAATGCTAAAGAAAAAACAAGTCAGGCAATCACGAGCTTGATGAGTAGTAGGGTTAAAATGGTTCACACAGAAGAAGGTGAGCGCCCGCTTGAAGAAGTCCAAATCGGGGATGTTATTCAAATTTATCCGGGAGAGAAGGTACCTTTGGATGCAATGATCCTTAAAGGTAAAGCATCTTTTGACGAAAGTCACTTGACTGGCGAATCTTTACCTGTTGTCAAAGCAGACGATGATACACTATTTGAAGGGGCTGTGAATTTAGACGGTTCCATTAAAGCTGTTGTTGTTCGAGATGTTAACGATTCGACTATTTCTCGGATGGTTGAAATGATGGAAGAAGCGCAAGCCTCAAAACCTGATATTCAAAAATTCGCGGATAAAATCTCAAATGTCTTTGTTCCAATTGTTTTGGTCATTTCACTTGTGACTTTTGTAGCAACATGGGCTATTACTGGGACATTATTGACTGCCATTATGCATGCTGTGGCAACATTGGTTATTGCTTGCCCATGTGCGCTTGGTTTAGCGACACCAACCGCGATTATTTCAGGAACAGGACTTGCTGCTAAGAATGGCTTGCTGTTGAAAAATGCCAATGCTTTAGAACTGACAAATAGCGTGACAACAGTTTTCTTTGATAAGACAGGGACGATTACGACAGGTGAATTTGAGTTGTCTCAATTTGAGGGCAACGATGAATCATTTAAAATTTTAGCAAGTTTAGAAAGTCATTCGCACCATCCGTTAGCTCAAGCCGTAAAAGCTGCGGAAATCTACCCCGTAGAAAACCTTAAAGAAATTGCTGGTCGTGGACTTTCAGGAGAAATAAATGGCCGTCAATATTATGCAGGAAATGCAAAACTTATGGAAGAGCATGGGTACGATGTCACATCAAGCACAGATACTGTTATTTATCTTGCGGATGATGTAAGCCATATAGCTACAGCAACCTTTAAATCTTCAATTAAGCAAGAAAGTGTGCAGACCGTAGCTGCACTGAAAAAAGCCGGCATTAAAACTGTGATGTTGACAGGGGACAATGAAGATTCTGCTAAAAAAATCCAAGAAATTGTCAAATTGGATGAAGTAAAAAGTAATCTATCACCTGAAGACAAAGCTAAAATTGTCCAAGAAACTTCACATTCCATTATGGTAGGCGACGGAATAAACGATGCTATTGCATTAGCAAGTAGTACTGTGGGTGTTGCCATGGCAACAGGCTCAGATATTGCGATGGAAGCAGGAGATGTGACCATTATGGGTGGTAAAATCCATAAATTACTCGATCTCTTTAAGATATCTCGAAAAACCTTAAGTAAAATCAAACAAAATTATTTTTGGGCCTTCATTTACAATATTATTGGTATCCCGCTGGCAGCTTTTGGATTACTCAATCCAATGATTGCTGCAGCGGCAATGAGCTTGTCTAGCGTTTCCGTAATTTTGAATTCCTTACTTTTGACTAAAACAAAAATTTGAGGTACTCTAAAAATAAAAGAAAAAAATTCACTTTTGTTCGTGAATTTTTTTAGTATTAAACGTATAATAGGAAAAGATGAATTTAGAAGCAAAACTCAAGGAAATATTTGGCTACGAAAGTTTCCGTCAAGGTCAAAAACAAATAATAGAGCAAGTTCTACAGGGAAAAGATACTCTGGGGATATTGCCGACAGGTGCAGGGAAATCCATTTGCTATCAATTACCTGCCCTTTTACAAGAAGGCGTTACTCTTGTGGTCTCGCCTTTAATTTCCCTGATGAAGGATCAGGTGGATCAGCTAAATATTGCAAATATACCAGCAACATTTATTAATTCGACAGTAGATGAGCAAGAAGCTTATTTCCGAATGCAACAGATCGAAAATGGCGAGGTTAAAATCTTGTTTGTTGCTCCTGAACGGTTTGAATTAGAATCTTTTAACTATTTTTTGCAACACCTTCCTATTGATTTGGTTGCAATTGATGAAGCACACTGTATCTCTCAATGGGGACATGATTTTAGACCTTCTTATGTTACTTTTGCGAAACGATTGGCTGATTTGCCTACTTCACCAACAATCTTAGCACTAACAGCTACAGCCACACCTCGGGTATCTGCAGATATTCAAGACTTATTACAAATCTCTGAAGACAACACTGTTAAAACAGGTTTTTTACGCGAAAACTTACGCTTTGAAGTTGTTAAAGGAAAAGATAAACGTGACTTTTTAAAGTCCTACTTAAAAGAACATACTGACGAATCAGGCATTATCTATGCCAACACACGTAAAGAAGTAGAAGAAGTTACGGAATGGTTAAACCGAAATAATTTTCCTGCTAAACGTTATCATGCCGGTTTAGCTGAGGGAGAGCGCCAAAAAAACCAAGAAGATTTCCTTTATGATGAAGTTCCTATTATGGTGGCAACCAATGCTTTTGGAATGGGGATAAATAAGAGCAATGTTCGTTTTGTAATTCATTATGGGATGCCTGCTACTATTGAAGCCTACTATCAAGAAGCAGGTCGTGCAGGACGAGATGGACTTGATTCGGATGCTATCTTATTATTTTCGCCCAATGATGTTCGTCTCAGAAACTTCTTGATCGAGCAAGGCGAAGGGAGTGAGCAACATAAGGAGCAAGAATACGAAAAACTAAGGCAGATGCAAGCTTATACAAGCTCAGAAACTTGCTTGCAGGGTTATATTTTACAGTATTTTGGTGATGCGGGAGAGGACTGTCATAAGTGCTCAAACTGTTTAGACGACCGGGAGCGTACAGATGTTACGCTTGATGCACAAAAAGTTATGTCTTGTGTTATTCGGATGGAACAACGTTTCGGAAAAACAGCAGTCGCACAAGTTTTAGTAGGCTCTAAAAATAAAAACTTAGCACGTTGGAATTTTGAAAAACTCTCAACTTTTGGCATAATGAAGGGATATTCGCAAAAAGCAGTTGGAGAACTGATTGATTTTTTAGCGGGGGAAGGTTACTTAGCTGTCTCCGCAGGCAAATTCCCCTTACTTGGGGTTTCTGATCGTGGGATTGCTGTTCTACAAGGTAGAGAGCAAGTCTGGCGACGTACAGCCTTAAGCACTACTAAGCAACAGTCTGTAGCTAATGGTACATTTAATTTGGAGTTATTTGAAGAATTACGGACGTTACGTCTCGATATTGCCAAGTCAGAAGGCGTACCTCCTTTCATGATATTTTCCGATGCTTCATTGAAAGACATGACAAGAATTATGCCTTTAGACGAAGAGACATTTTTAGAAGTTTCCGGTGTAGGTCAAGTGAAGTTGAAAAAGTATGGTCATGTGTTCCTAGAGGCATTAAACATCTATAATCAAGAATAATATAAAAATAGAGAAGCATGAGTCTTTCTCTATTTTTATTTGTGCCTTGACAAATGTAAGCGTTTAATTTACAATATATACAACTAGTATATACTAGATTGTATATAAAATAAAAAAAGGAGTGTTTATGTGGGGAATTATTGCAACGTGGCGAATGGCTCATGATGGGGTTTGTAAAGCTGAAGAGCTTTTGAGCAAAGGAGGAGAGGCTGGAGAAGCACTAGAACAAGCTATAAAAGAAGTTGAAGATTATCCTTTTTATAAGTCTGTCGGATATGGTGGACTACCAAATGAAGCAGGAATTTTAGAAATGGATGCTGCATATATGGATGGAGATAGTTTTAAAATTGGAGCAGTGGCAGGCATTACTGATATTGCTAATCCCATAGCAGTAGCAAAAGCCTTATCTGAGGAAAAATTTAATAGTATGCGAGTTGGTCCAGGCGCAAGACAATATGCTATTGAAGCAGGCTTTAAGCAGAAAAAAATGTTAACAGAGCGCGCCAAAAAAATATGGGAGAGACGTTTAGAAGAAATGAAGCGTACAGGTCTTTCGGCTTATGATGGACATGATACGGTGGGTATGGTTGCCTTAGACAGTAGTAGAAAAATGGTGGCAGGAACTTCAAGTTCTGGTCTCTTCATGAAAAAATCTGGCCGGGTTGGTGATTCACCACTCTCAGGTTCCGGCTTTTATGTGGATAGTCAGGTTGGAGGGGCTACAGCAACAGGACTTGGTGAAGATTTGATGAAAGGAATTTTATCCTATGAAATCGTTCGTCTCATGTCTGAAGGGCTTACACCACAAGAAGCTTGTGATCAGGCTGTGTATTCTTTTGAAGATAAATTGAAAGAAAGGTACGGTAAAGCAGGAGCTTTTTCACTTGTCGCACTGGATAAAGAAGGAAACTGGGGCGTTGCAACTAATGTAGAATTTACTTTTAGTGTGGCCACTCACAAACAAGAACCAAGAATCTTTATCGCCCACCCAGAAGCAAATCACAAGACAAAAATCGAGCCCATTAGCCAAGAATGGTTAGATGCTTATGAAGCAAGAATTAAAGCACCTATCGAATAGGTAGAAGGAGAAATTGATGTTTTCAAAGCTTGAAAAAATTATGTTGCCCCTGGCTGAAAAAATAGGACGTAACAAGTATCTTATTGCAATAAGAAATGGTTTTCTCGTTTCAACACCACTATTGATTGCGGGATCTTTCTTTTTACTTTTAGCAAATTTCCCTATTCCTCAATGGATTAATTTTTTGGAAACGACGGTTATTAACAGTAAGACCGGGACGACCTTAGCTGAAATGATTACTAAGCCTGCAGATGCGACCTTTACGATCATGGCCGTGTTTGCAGTTGTGGGGATAGGTTATTCTTTTGCGAAAGAAATTAAGGCTAACCCCATTTTTGGAGCGGCAGTTACTTTAATGTCTTGGTTTCTTCTGATGCCCTACTCTGTGACTGGAGAGGTAACAGTTGAGGGGATGGCAAATCCGGTATCAGCTACTTTAACAGCTCTCCCACTTTCTTGGGTCGGAGCAAAAGGGATTTTTATCGGGATTATCTGTGCCTTTGTTTCTGTTAATCTTTATCAATTTGCTGTGAACAGAAAATGGGTAATCAAAATGCCTGAAGGTGTACCACCAATGGTTGAAGATTCCTTCGCTGCTTTGATTCCAGGCGCTTTTGTCATGCTAATATTTTTTGCACTGAACTTGATATTGAACATTTTTGGCACAAATGCTTTTGACTTAGTTTTTAACTTTTTACAAATACCACTGCTCCATCTCGGAGATACAGTATGGGCGATGATTATTGCTTATATCTTTCTTCATGTTTTCTGGTTTTTCGGCGTCAACGGAAGTTCAGTCGTGGGTGCGGTTTTTAATCCTATCCTGCTGACACTCTCTCTTGAAAATGTAGAGTATTTTAAAAATGGTACCGGAGCACCTCATATTGTAAATGCTCAATTTCAAGACTTATTTGCAACCTTTGGAGGTGCTGGATCAACACTTTCTTTATTAATTGCAATGCTAATTGTTTGCCGTTCAAAACGAATTAAGGAGTTAGGTAAGCTTGCTTTGGTTCCAGGTATATTTGGGATAAATGAGCCGATTATTTTTGGTCTTCCTATTGTACTTAATCCTCTCATTTTTATTCCTTTTGTCTTAGTACCAACCTTTAATATTATTGTTTCTTATATTATGATGAACCTTCATCTTGTGCCAATCACCAACGGTGTTTTGATTCCGTGGACTACGCCCATTATTATTTCAGGTTTCTTAGCAACAAACTGGGCCGGAGCACTTTTGCAACTCGTTTTGCTTATCATTGGTGTATTTATCTACATTCCTTTTATCAAAATTATGGATGTACAATACATGAATGAAGAACGACAAGCTGCTGATGCAGAATTAGAAGCTATTACAGAGGAAATGTTGAGCTTTGATAATCTATAGGAGGATAGAATGAGACTTGTAATGATTTTAAATCAAATTCAAGCGGGAATGGGAACAAAGGATGATGTAAAAGTTCCACTTACTGCTACAAAAGAAGTGATTGGACCAGGAGTGACTTTGAAACCCTTACTTGCTGAGCATGAACAAAATTTGCTGGTTACGATTTATATGGGAGAACAAACCTATAGGGAAGCACCAGATGTTGTTCAAAGAAAGATAAAAGGTATGTTGCAACGGCTTAATATTGAGGGCGTGATTTGCGGACCTTCCTTTAACTACCCTGAGTTTTCCAAAATGTCATTGGAGCTTGCTCAAGATATACAAAAAAATACATCTCTCAAAGTAGTTTGTGCCATGTCTGAAGAAAACCAGGCTTTAATTTCTGCTTACAAAGAAGTAATTGATATTGTAAAAATGCCAAAAAAAGGTGGTGTCGGACTTAATGAATCTTATAAGGCAATTTGTAAAGTTTTACAGGCAAAGGAAAATAATAAGTCACGAGAAGCATATAAACAGTTCGTTTTTTAAACAGCAAAGCATTCTAAAGAGGTAAAAAATGTATAGGACAGAAATTGAACAAAATTGGGAGGACTATGTATCCCTTTTGGAAGGAGCAATTACGATTCCCAGTGTCAAAGGCGAAGCCGAAGCTGGTGCCCCTTTTGGAGCAGAGCCACGTCAAGTTTTAGCTTATGTCATGGAAAAAGCACAATCTTATGGTCTAGAAATACAAATCGTCAAAGATGCAATGGGTTATGCTCAATTAGGGGAAGGTGAGGATTATATTGGAGTAGTTGGACATCTTGATGTGGTTGCTGCAGAGGGCCCAGGCTGGTTATCGCCTCCCTTTAAGCTTGAGGAGCGTGAAGGCTATTTCTATGGGCGAGGTGTGTTAGACAATAAGGGACCAATTCTGTCCTGTCTATTTGCTTTGAAGTTATTAAAGGAAAGAAAATTCAAACCTCGTCTACCAATACGCATTATTTTTGGAACTGATGAAGAAAGTGGATCAGCAGATGTGCCTCTTTATTTGTCAGAAGAAAAGGCACCGGTTTTTGGTTTTACACCAGATTGCAAATTTCCAGTAGTTTACGGGGAGCGAGGTGTTGTTGCTCTTGAGTTGACGACAAGATTTGCTCACGGTGTATTGGATTCACTGGGCGATTTTCATGGTGCAATGGCTAAAGACTTTGTTCCTGATGACATTCAACTTTCTGGTGGACGTCAAACTTATAGTGCCAAAGGATTGCGGACGCCAAGCAATGCGCCAGAATTAGGGAAAAATGCAATTACAGCCTTGGCAGCCTTACTTCAAAATAATTTAGAAAATAAGGAGCTGAGGCACTATTTCTCATGGCTCACCCATAGTTTTCATGAAAAACATTTTGGTCAAGGAGTAGGTATTGCTTTTGCGGACCAAGAAAGTGGGCGTTTAATACTTACGCCATACAAAATCAAAAGAGAAAATAATCTTATTCATCTGTCACTTAGTATTCGTTATCCGGTAACTGTGACAGAGGAGCAAGTCATTAATGCTTTAAGCGAAAATCTTTACCCAGACACAAGTTTCAAAATTATTCGCAGTCTGCCCGGAACCTACGTTGACAAGATGAAGCAAGAAATACAAGATTTATCAAATATTTATGAAGAAGTGACAGGATTAAATGGTCAACCCGTCACAACTACAGGAGCGACTTATGCGCGGTCAATGCCAAATATTGTAGCTTTTGGGCCATCTTTTCCGGGGGAAAAAGGAATTGCCCATAAGGAAAATGAATATATAAAGATTGAACATTTAAAACAAATGATAGAAATTTATATGAAAAGTATTGAAAGACTTGGTCAATAAGAAACTTTTAAAAAGAAGATAAGCGTGATAAAATAAAGGTAATGAATACTGAACGAAAAGAAAGCAAAGCAAAGTTTTTAGTTGTTTCTCAAGAAATAAAAAAAAGAATTGAGCAGGGCACTTATGTATCTGCTCAAAAACTTCCATCCGAATACGATTTGGCATTGGAGTTTGGCGTGAGTCGCTTAACCGTACGTAAAGCCATGGAAGATTTGATGACGAAACAAATTGTAATCAAGAAAAAAGGAAAAGGCGCCTATGTGATTGAACAACCCAAGATTCAAAGTGGAGGTATGGGTTTGAAGTCCTTTACCGAAGCAGCAGAGGCTATGGGGAAAGTTGGGCAAACACGTTTACTAAATTTTAAAAAATTGAAGAAAGTGCCTGAGGAAGTTGTAAAAGCACTGAACACCACAGCAGAACTGGTGGAATTACAGCGATTGCGTTTACTTGATAATGAACCCATGACTTTAGAAAAACTCTATTTTGCAGAACAATTAATCACGGGAGCAACTGAGAAAGAATTGACTGGATCCTTGTTTTCCATGATTGAGAAAAAAATAGAAATTGGCTATTCGCACCAAGAAATTGAGGCGATTCTGGCTACAGAGGAACTTGCTCAGTTACTGGAAGTGAAAGTGAACAGTCCAGTTTTCCGCGTGCACTCCACGGCTTTTGCTTTAGACGCTCGACCTATCTTATACGATATTTCTTATTATCGTGCGGATAAATATTCTTTCAAGAATACTTTGATTCGCCAGCATTAAAGTTAAATAGAAAAAAACAGCATTTAAAGCTGTTTTTTTCTATTTAAGTAATCATAAAGAGCAAAGAGAGCGATTCCACCTATAAAACATGATATCCCTGCTTTTAAGCCTTGAGGGAAGAAAGTAAGTTCGATAATATGTTCACCTTTAGGGGCAGTAACTTTCATGAAACCTTCTTGTGCTTTATCTAATGTTACGGAATGTCCATCCAGTTTGGCTGACCAACCTTTATCATAAGGTAATGTGAGGAAAAGATCACCAGAGGTGTTGCTATTATAAGTCAAACGAAGTCCGTTTTTTACTTGTTCGGTTTTCACCTGTGTTTGCTTTAGAGTATCCATAGCTGCTTGGTATTTGGTGTTATCCAAAGCCCAAAATCTTGTTATGCCAAAGGAAACTTGTGAGTTTTCTGGGAAGGAGACACTCACTGTTAGTTTTGTTTCCTTTTCAGAAGTTCCCAAATTATAAAAGTTACCAACATCTTTACTATTGACATTATAAGAATGAAGAACTTTTTTTCCTGAATGAATCGTAATCGTAGTCATTTTTGAATTATCATTAATGTAGCTTACATTAGGTAACTCAAGATAGGCTTGACTATGTGCGGGTACGGTAAGCTCATAGGTCACTGAGACGCCGCCGTCTTCTTCGACTTTACGAATCAGTGTAACTTGTTCTTTCCCACCGTTTATCGTACTGTTACTGTTTTCTGAGTCTGGGTAAATCTGCGTGAAATATTTTTCTTTACTATGCGTCAATTGATGGAGAAAGGCTTCTTGATTACTGATTGTTGCTCTTTCTGAACTGCTCAGAGCTGCATCTTGGTAACCATCTTTTACAAATATTCCAACCGATTGTGCATTGTGATTCTCAAATAAAGAAGGTTTTATTTGCTTAAAACCGTATTTCTCAGGTTGAAATTGATTGATATTATAATTAATGGAAAGAAGCGAATCCATGAGTAACGTGTTTTCAGGGTAGCGGAGATTAAGGAAGGTGCTGTCTGTATGAAACCCTAAAAGTCCTAAGACCCGGCTTGAATTACTATTACGGACAGAAGAAAACTGCGATAAGGCATTATAATTATATTTCATACCATCATTTGCCGTATCGGGGACCGTGTTTTCTGTACGCACAAAGGTATCTACAGAACGTTCGACTACATTTTGGACGAGAGGTTGAATGAATTTTGTTTGGGTATTGTAGTAAGCTCGGCTTGCAAAATTCCATTCTTTCTTAACTCCTGCAAGCTGGTAGTATCCATTTAAACCTGCTTCTGCACACATGAACAAAGCAAGGATGGCAACTAAAACTTTCCAAGGGAGCCATTTTTTAAAGAAGGTAAGAAGAACCAAGAAATAAGCCAAGGCAAAGAGCAGAGTCAGAGCAAGCTGTAGCGTATCGAGATAAGCATAATCTCCGAGTAAAGCAGCAGCAATAAAACCAAGGGAAAGCAGCACAAAGGGGACTATAGTCATCCAAAGTTTTAAAGACTTGAAGCGCGTGAGAACTTCACAGGCCATAAGTAAAATGAGAAGGGAGAAAAGGAAAGCGTAACGATGTAAAAACATGTTTGGAGAATGCATCCCTTGCCACGCCAAATCTAAAACTTGCAGATAAAAAGAGACAGTCAGAAATCCCAGTAGGGCACCGAAGGCTATTTTGGTCCGCCATTTCACTTGAGGAAGGAAGAAGAAAGTAAGAGCAAGAAGGAAGGGGATGAGTCCTAAATAAATCATTGGGACAGCATTATACTGTGTTGTATCATAGGCTCCCACAAAGTTTTTAGAAAAAAGATCAAAAACGGCAGAATTTTGTGTCCAAAAATCATTAATCTGGGAAACAGCTTGAGTATTATTTGCTTTCAAATCAAGATACATTGGAAGAAGCATAACTAAACTTGTTACAGCAGACAATATAGAAGTAATCGCAAAATCAAAAAACTTTTTCCATGACCACTTGGTAAATGTTGAACGTGCTATAAAATATAACACTAAGAAAATTGCAACCATAAAGCCAAAATAGTAATTTTGGATGAATAGAAGGCTTAAGCTGATGTAATACAGTTTACGCTTGCCGAAATCTTGAAGTCCGTGCAAGCCCCACATGATGAGAGGAAGCCAGATGAAAACATCGAGCCACATGATAATTTCAACTTGACTCGTTAAGAAGCTCATCAGGGTGAAAGATGTGGATAATGCCATCGTGATAAGAGAGGGGATGGATTTATACATGTTTTTCAATGCAACAAAACTTGAGAGACCAATCGTTCCAAACTTTAAAAGTGTAATCAGATAAAGTGCATCTGGCATAGTATGAACATTGAAAAAATAAGTAAGGGGCATGAAGAAACTTCCCATGTAGTAAGCAGAGAAAGCATAAAGGTTAAGCCCCAAACCATTCGTGAAAGTATAGAGAAAGCCTAAGTTACTATTATGAAGAATATCCCGATAAAGCGTGTGAATAGCAACATATTGATGATATGCATCACCAGCGAGGATAGAAGTGTCACTTCCCCAATAAATACCGAGGAAGGCAAAAGCTACCGCAAGTAGTCCAGCAGGGAGGATAAAACTTCCGAGCATTAGCCAAATATTTTTCTTGATAAAATCAAACATACACTTATTATAACCTAATTTCTTATTTATAAAAGAAAAACTGGACTAGTCCAGCTTTGTTTTTAACTCTTTTGCGATTTCTTCTAAGCGATTGTCTTTGTTGACCTGAGGTATTTTATAGCCGATGTAGTAAGGAGAAGTGATAAACCGTGGTACAATCTTACAAATATAACGCTGGCTGTCCGGCATTTTGTAGAAAAAAAGATTGTAAGAATCACAGCGTCCGTTCATATAGTCATTCAGTAAATACTGTGTAATAAGCTGAACCTTATCCGCCAAATGATCGATATATTCAAGTTGGGAAATGATAACATTAAATTCTACAAATCCCATAATCGGACGAGTAGAGATTGTAATATCGACACTATTTTCTTTAAGTGTTACACCTTCAAAATTTTCAGGAGAGATATGTTCATAACCATCGGCCTCTTCCAAACCAACAATCTGCATGTGTGGATGACGTAATGTTCCGCCAGAATGGGAGCCAAAGTTTTTAAACATAAGTACTGATTTATATTGGGGATTATCCAATAGCTTCTGCCAACATTCAAAAGCAAACCGAAAGACTTCTCTATTTTCTTGAACAGAGTAGGTAGAGACATCTCCGAGGTGTTTATCTGACTCAATAATCACAGTCATCAAAGAATTTTCGACAGTGGGAAATTTGTTTTTAAGCCAAATTTTGTGCCCTTGTCTGTCCAAAATATCTTTGAGATTGGGTGTATCGCAAAAAGGACAAACTCGCTTTGTTTCAGCAAGGTTTGCGTATTTATTTTTATTGATTTCCATGTTAAAAATTAAAGGATTATCTGTGTGTTCAATCATATTTCTATTATAGCATTTCACAGTCTATTTATTTCTGGAAAAAACTGGTATAATAAATCGTTACCTATTATTTACTTCAGCCTTCAACTGAATGTAAGCTTTTTTGTTTTTCTAAAGAAAAATAGGAAATCTAATAAAAATAGAAAGAGATGGTGAACAAATAATGGATAATTCAAAAACAAGAGTCGTTGTCGGTATGTCTGGTGGCGTCGATAGTTCAGTTACAGCTTTAATGCTGAAAGAACAAGGTTACGATGTCGTTGGTGTTTTCATGAAAAACTGGGATGATACTGACGAAAATGGTGTATGTACTGCTACAGAAGACTACAAAGATGTAGCAGCAGTAGCGGATCAAATCGGTATTCCTTACTATTCTGTCAACTTTGAAAAAGAATATTGGGACCGTGTATTCGAGTATTTCTTGGCGGAATATCGTGCAGGTCGGACACCTAACCCCGATGTTATGTGTAATAAAGAAATTAAGTTTAAAGCATTTCTTGATTACGCAATGGAACTCGGGGCTGATTACGTAGCAACAGGCCACTATGCGCGTGTAACAACAGACGAAGATGGCACAGTTCATATGCTTCGTGGCGTGGATAATAATAAAGACCAAACTTATTTCCTAAGCCAATTGTCACAAGACCAATTGAAGAAAACAATGTTTCCACTTGGTCATTTGGAAAAACCGGAAGTACGCGCCATTGCCGAACGTGCTGGACTTGCAACAGCGAAGAAGAAAGACTCAACAGGAATCTGTTTCATCGGTGAAAAGAATTTTAAAGAATTTTTAACAAACTATCTTCCAGCCACTTCAGGTAAAATGATGACACTAGATGGTGTAGAAATGGGTACGCATGCCGGTCTCATGTATTATACCATTGGTCAACGTGGTGGTTTGGGAATTGGTGGACAACATGGTCAAACTACAAGTGATCCGTGGTTTGTAGTAGGGAAAGATCTTAGTACAAATACACTCTATGTTGGACAAGGTTTCCATCATGAACATTTGTATTCTGATAATTTAACTGCCAGTGAATTGAGCTTTACTCGTCCAATGCCAGAAGAATTTGAAATGCATTGTACAGCCAAGTTCCGCTATCGTCAAGAAGATACAGGAGTAACAATCTCTGTTAAGGGAGATAAAGTTGCTGTCAAATTTGATGAACCTGTACGTGCTATCACTCCAGGACAAGCTGTTGTTTTTTATGACGGTGAAGAGTGTCTCGGCGGGGCCTTGATTGACTTTGCTTATAAAAACGGCCAAATTATGCAATACCAATAAAATAAGAGAAACGTGGGGAAACCCACGTTTTATTTTTTATTAAATTTTAAATTTGTTATAATTTATTTATAATCAAAAACTTATTTAATGGTGGGGATATGAAAAAAATTGGAAAAGGAAATCTTGTTTTACTTGCTTTAGTATTGTTAACGAGTCTCGCATTTATTTGGAGTACAAATTACAAAGAACAAAGCAAACTATTAGCTGACAATATCACACTTCCATGGTTGAGACCAAGTTTTGATCAAGAAGGAACCACAAATCAACTCGTTGCGCAGATAGCTCAAGGAGATTACTCAAGTATACAAGGTAAATGGGAAAGTGAGCGTGGTGTGAATTACGAAATCGATGGGTCACGATTTCTTTTTGGTAGCGTGAATATTATATGATAAAAGATGGTTATGATGACTACGGAATTCCTTATATTATGACGGACAATAGGCATTCGGCAAAACTATATTTTTATCCAGCAGGAAAACCGATTCCTACGCTTCAAGAAGATGGCACGGTTGTCGTTTCAGATATAGCAGATCCGAGTGATACAAGTAAAAATCGTCTCTTATTTGCGCAAACAGTACTCCCTTCAGAGCAAATAAAAGAAAACGTTTTCTATCACGAAAATTAAGCTGTAATGGCTTAATTTTTTTAGCGATAAATACTGTAAAGACAAGTCGAAATAAACTTTTAGACTATTTAAAGGTATTCTTTATAAAAAAGAAGAAAAAAAGTATTAAAAAGCTTTCATTTCTCTCATAGTTGTGATATACTAAGTCATAAGACTGTAGACAGTCAAATTGTTGGAGGAATTTTTTTACAAATGAATGAATTTGAAACATTGTTAAACAGCGTTGAGGACGTTAAAGTACGTGACGTCGTAAAGGGTGAAATCCTTACTATCGAAAACGGGCAAGCAACAGTTGCTATCGTTGGTACAGGTGTTGAAGGTGTCCTTACACTTCGCGAAATCACAAACGACCGTGATGCTGATATCAATACATTCGTAAAACCTGGTGATATTCTTGATTTGCTTGTTATTAAACAAATCGTTGGTAAAGATGCTGAAGGTGCAAATGTATACCTTCTTTCATTGAAACGTCTTGAAGCTCGTAAAGCTTGGACTGAACTTGAAGGTAAAGAAGGCGAAATCCTTACAGTTAAAGTTACTAAAGACGTTAAGGGCGGACTTTCAGTAGACTATAACGGTGTTCGTGGATTTATCCCAGCGTCTATGATTGATACATACTTCGTTAAAGATACTAAGAAATTTGTTGGTCAAGAAATTGAAGCTAAAATTATCGAAATCAACGCTTCTGAAAACCGCTTCATCCTTAGCCGTCGTGCTGTAGTTGAAGCTGAAACTATCGAAATGCGTAAAGAAGCTTTTGCTCAATTGAACGAAGGCGATATCGTTGAAGGTACTGTTTCACGTGTTACTAACTTCGGTGCATTCGTTGACCTTGGTGGTATTGACGGACTTGTTCACGTTTCAGAACTTAGCCACAACCGTGTTAAACGTCCATCAGACGTTGTAAAACCTGGTGATAAAGTTGAAGTTAAAATCTTGAAACTTGATGAAGAAGCTGGTCGTCTTTCACTTTCTCTTAAAGCTACACAAGCTGGCCCATGGGAACAAGTTGAAGAAAAAGCACCAGTTGGCTCAACTGTTGAAGGAACTGTTAAACGTCTCACTGACTTTGGTGCATTCGTTGAACTCTTCCCAGGCGTTGAAGGACTTGTTCACGTTTCACAAATCTCTTGGGAACGTGTTGAAAATCCAAAAGACGTACTTAAAGTTGGTCAAGTTGTGAACGTAAAAGTTCTCGACGTGAAACCTGAAGAAGAACGTATCTCACTTTCAATCAAAGCATTGGAAGAAGCTCCAGCTCGCCCAGCTCGTAATAACGAAGATGGCGAAAAACGTGACCGTAAACCACGTGCTCCACGTAAAGCAGCTAAACCAAGCTACGATCTTCCAGAAACTCAAGAAGGTTTCTCACTCGCAGACTTCCTTGGTGAAGACTTCGACATCAACGATTTGTAAGAAAATCTCCAGAAAAGTCGCTTAAGCGACTTTTTTTGATCTTAGATAAAAATTTCTTTTGGCAATTTGAAATTGACTTCTGAACTTAATAGTTCAGGAGTTTTTCTATTTTATTGAGATTTCTTTGTGTTGATTGCGAAAGCTTAAAGCATTTCGAGAGCTTTCTATTTATTTCTTTGATTTAATTTTTCTTTATAAAACAGAAAGATTATAGGTGTTAAATCTATGTTAAGATGAAAGAAAAAATTATTGGAAAAGAGGAAATTTATGATGAAAAATAAAAAACAAGTATCAGTCGGACTGATGAGTTTTGTTTTATTAACCTTAGGGGAGTGGGCCAAGTCCAAGCCGAATCCTTGGAAGACTTGAAAGCAAGGATGGCAGAACATGTCAAAAAATTAGAAAGGAGTAGCCGCTCAGCAGATGTTCAAGAAACAAGAAAAATGGAAAAAGAACTAGAAGTAATGTATTTGAAGCTGGTCGATCAAGAAATGAAGAAAAATAAAATCATGGAAAAAATTGATAACTTACCAGTAGTTCCGGATAAGACAGAGCGAACACGTGCGCGACATGGCAGATGGACCTGGCGTGATGGCGTTATCGCTGTGACAAACAATGGAATTTCTGGAAGCTGGCATGCGGGAATAGTAGCGCCACAAAAATCATGGGTTACTGCAGAATCTTCCCCAAAAACAGGGGTTAAGCTTCAATATAACTTTGAAGGGCGTGGAAAAGTAGGCAACCATAACGTCTGGCAAACAGGTGTAAAGTCAACATCTGTCTCACAAGATTGGTATGCAGGTCATTGGGCGGGAAGATAGGTAGGCAAGCCTTATAACTATAACTTCTATCGTACCAATAACAGAAACAGCTTTTACTGCTCGCAGCTGGTTTGGGCAGCCTATATGGATGTTGCTAAGGTTAATCTCAATACCTCTGCTTACGATATTCCTGGTGCTAGAGCCATTCATCCTTCGGAGCTGCTTTATAATAATAAAGTTCAGTTGATTTATCGTGCCAAATAAGGATGTCTATCACACTATGAAAAAAATAATATTACTCATTATAGCAGCTGTTTTCTTCTCACTTGGTGCCGTTTTTTTAGTCTATAGAGGTATCCCTAAAGGTAATCAAAGCTTTAAAACAAGTAAAAAAATTGATTTTTATATTATGTCGTCTAAAAAGATTGTGGGTTTTGAGAAGAGTGATGAAGGGGCAAAGAAACGCTCAGAAGACAAAGTAAAGCTAGGAGAAGATACTGCAACCCATAATCTCCAACCAGATTCGAAAAATAACCATTTCTTCGTTTTTGAAGATTTCACACCTGGCCCTTTTCCAAGGGGACCACAAAACGTCGTGAGCTTAGATCTTGAAAAAGGAAGATTATCAAAAGCAGAATATCCTGAAGGGCCAATCACAGGTGCGGGATTTGATGGAAATTTTTACTATCCTATGACCAGTCAATATAAGGGAGGATCTATTCATAAATATGATAAGTCGAAAACACTAAAAAAACAGTATAAATTCCCAGATACAGCTGACAACGTGATGCCTGCTGCAGCAACCGATGAGCAATATCTTTATGTTTTGAATAATGTGACGAATGAGGGGGAAAAGTATACATACAACAATCTTGTGACTTTTGATAAAAACAATTTAACGAAAGTAGATGAAAGGTTAATCACCAATACAAGTCCTAACGTAGCAAACTCAGAAGGCTTTATGGATATAAAACTAATAGGAAATAAATTTTACCTGACCAATAGAGGGAATCGCTTGAAGAGTAATCCTTATGAACCCACTCCACAAGATAAATTGGTTATCCTTGATAAAGAGAGTTTGGCACGCAAGGAAGTTAGCTTGGGGCAAGATGAACCACATAAAATAGCAGTATCCAGTGATGAAAAAATTTTAGCCATTAGTCATGCGAATGACAGTTTTGATACCTCAATGATAATAAGTTTCTACGACATAGATAGCCAAAAAATTCATCGGTTAGTACTTGATGAATCACTCATGGAGAACTATTCTACAGAAGATATGCTAATTAATGTCGACTTTGATAAAGATGGTAAAGTTTGGATTTTAACTTGGAAAAATCTTCTTGTCTATGATTTAGAAAAGCAAGAAAAAATTTTCGGACTTGATTTAGTAAAATATGATTTAGAATACGCACATTTATTAGCTTTGAAGAAATGATACCTCATGTGATCAAAAAATTCTTTACCTTTTTGTTGCTCATTTTGTTTAAAAATGCTATCATATTTTTAAGCAACCGCTTGCGTAAAAAATGAAAAAAGAGGAAATAAATAATGAATCAACAAAATTGGTGGCAAGAAATTGTGATGTATCAGATTTATCCGAGAAGTTTTCAAGACAGTAATGGAGATGGTATAGGCGATATTAAAGGTATTATTTCGCGTTTAGATTATCTTGCTGAGCTAGGTATTGGTGGTATTTGGCTTAGTCCTGTTTATCAGTCTCCCAATGATGATAATGGTTATGATATTTCAGATTATGAGTCTATTATGGACGAATTTGGCACAATGAGAGACATGGAAATACTTATTTCTGAAGCAGATAAACGTGGTATCAAAATTATTATGGATCTAGTTGTTAATCATACCAGCGATGAGCATCCATGGTTTATTGAAGCAAGAAAATCTAAAGAAAATAACTACCACGACTATTATATCTGGAGAGATGCACCATCTGATGGCAGTTTGCCTAATGATTTGAAGTCAATCTTCGGAGGCCCTGCTTGGCAATGGGATGAAGTTGTAGAGCAATACTATTTGCATTTGTTCAGCAAGAAGCAACCGGATCTCAATTGGGAAAATGAAAAACTCCGCCAAGCCATTTATGAGATGATGAACTTTTGGATAGATAAAGGTATCGGAGGTTTCCGTATGGATGTCATCGATTTGATTGGGAAGCAACCAAATCAAGGTATTACAGGAAATGGACCAAAATTACACGATTATTTGAAGGAGATGAATCAGGCGACTTTTGGTGATAAAAATCTGCTGACTGTAGGAGAAACTTGGGGCGCAACACCTGAAATTGCGAAACAATATTCTAACCCAGCCAATAAAGAGCTCTCGATGGTATTCCAATTTGAACATATCGGTTTAGATGAAGCTGAAGGAAAAACCAAGTGGGATTTGATGCCACTAGAGATTCCAAAATTAAAGGAGGTCTTTAGTAAATGGCAAACAGAATTAGGAAATGAAGGCTGGAATTCACTCTTTTGGAATAACCATGATCTGCCAAGGATTGTCTCACGTTGGGGTAATGATAAAGAATACCGTGTAGAATCGGCTAAAATGCTAGCTATTCTCCTACATATGATGAAAGGAACTCCGTACATTTATCAAGGAGAAGAAATTGGCATGACCAATAAACCTGTAAATGATATTGAACAAATTGATGATATTGAAAGTCGAAATATGTATTTTGAGAGATTGGAGGAAGGTTACAGTAAGAAGGATATTCTTCATTCAATCAACGCAAAGGGACGTGACAATGCACGTACACCGATGCAATGGAGCAATGAAAAATCAGCTGGATTTAGTGCAGGCCATCCTTGGTTAGCCATTAACCCTAACTATGAAAAAATTAATGTAGAGGCAGCCTTAGAGGATGAAAATTCCATCTTTTACACTTATCAAAAGTTGGTTGCTTTACGTAAAGAAAACCCGATCATCGTCTGGGGCGAGTTCAAGCTAATTAAAAATACAGCAGAAGAAGTTTTTGCTTATATTCGATCTTACAAAGGTGAAAACTGGTTAATTGTGGCTAATTTCAGTACTAAGGAAAATCAATTTTCTTCCTCATATGAAGTAAAAGAGGAAGTAATTCATAACTATTCTGAGGCTATTGATAATGTGGAAGAAATTGTCCTCAAACCTTATGAAGCCTTTGTTGCTAAACTTAAATAAATTACAAACCACCTTACTTCAATCGGAGTAAGGTTTTTTTGTGCATCTTTTAACAGAAAAACATTTACATTTAAATTATTGACAAATGAAAAATAATTACTTATAATAAAAGAAAGCGTTATCAAAATATTGACAGATAATTTAAGGAGAGTAGATATAATGAAATTTGGAATGATCGGTCTTGGAAAAATGGGCTACAACTTAGTACAAAATGCTGTGGATCATGGTATCGAAGTGGTGGCTTTTGATCAAAATGAAGCGATTGCGCATGAAGCAGAAAAATATTCTGAAAAAATAACCGCAGCTCATAGCTTGGAAAATCTTTTAAGTAAACTTCCAAGTCCTAAGATAGTATGGGTAATGTTGCCAGCCGGAGAAGCGACAAATTCAACAATTGAACAGCTTTCTGAACAACTCTCTGCGGGCGACATTCTTATTGATGGCGGAAATTCTAATTATAAAGACAACTTGAAGCAAAATGAAGAACTTAAAAAGAAGGGGATTCACTTTTTCGATGTTGGAACTTCGGGAGGAATGGCTGGTGCACGTTCTGGCGGAAATTTTATGATTGGTGGAGATGACGAGGCATCTTGGAAAGTTCTTGAACCACTATTTAAAGCCTTGGCGCAAGAGAACGGTTATCTCTATACTGGAAAATTAGGGAGCGGGCATTATCTCAAAATGATTCACAATGGGATTGAATATGGCATGATGCAGGCTATTGCTGAAGGCTTTGAAATTTTGGAAGCTTCACCTTATGATTATGATTACGAGGCGGTAGCAAAACTATGGAATCATGGTTCGGTTATTCGTAGCTGGTTGATGGAATTGGCTGAAGCACAGTTTGCTCAAGATCCAAAATTAGAAGATATTGCAGGAAAAGTTGCAGCTTCGGGTGAAGGAAAATGGACAGTGGAAGAAAGTCTAGATTTAGAAGTCCCTGCCCCAATCATTGCTCTCTCACTCATGATGCGAAATCGTAGTTTACAAGAAGATACAATGACAGGGAAAGTTGTTGCTGCCTTGCGCAATGGCTTTGGTGGACATGCAGTAGTAGAAAAGTAAGGAGAAAAAATGGAATATTTGATTGGTCTTGACCTAGGGACGACTGCAACCAAGGCAGTTCTCTTTAAAAAAGACGGAGAAATCGTGGCTAGTAGCAGTCATGGCTATAAACTTCATCGGGATTCGACAGGAATGGCAGAAGAATCCCTGGAAGACATTTTCGAAGCTGTTTTGATTACTATTCGTGAGGTTTCAATTCATCTAGAAGAGGAAGATGAGCTCTTAGCTGTATCTTTCAGTACACAACTGCACTCGCTTATTGCTTTTGACCAAGAGTGGCAACCTTTGACAAGAGTGATTACGTGGGCAGATACACGAGCAGTTGCTTTTACAGATGAACTGAAGTCTTCAGGACAAGGTTTTGAAATTTATCAACGAACAGGAACACCGATTCATCCGATGGCGCCACTCTCAAAACTTTTATGGCTAGCAAGTGAACGCCCAGAAGTTTTTGAAAATGCAACGCACTATCTTGACTTGAAAGGTTATATTTTCTATCGTCTCTTTAAAACGAACAAGATGGACTTGTCGGTTGCAACTGGAACAGGAATTTTTAATATTCATGAGTTGAACTGGGACAAGGAAGTTCTAAAACTCGTGAAAGTTTCCCAACAGCAACTTCCACAAGTCGTTGAACCTTATGAGATTGAAGAGGGAATGCCTTCAGAATTTGCCAAGAAGATGGGCATTCCTGAGACAACTAAGTTTGTCTGGGGCGCAGGAGATGGTCCACTTTCTAATCTTGGTGTTAACGCCATTAAACCAGGAGTAGCTGCAATTACTATTGGGACTTCAGGCGCGATTCGTGTGGTAACAGATAAGCCACGTGTCGATGCTAAAGCACGGACTTTTACCTATGCTTTGGATAAGGAACATTGGGTAGTTGGAGGTCCAGTTAACTCTGGTGGCGATGTTTTCCGTTGGGTGAGGGATCAAATTTTCGATGAGGAATTAAACTTTGACGAAATTACTGAGATTGCCGCGCAGATAGAGGCGGGAGCAGAAGGTCTGCTTTTCCATCCTTATTTGGGCGGGGAACGTGCTCCTCTTTGGGATGCTAATGCCAGAGGCTCCTTCTTTGGCTTAAACCATGGACATAATCGGGATCATATGGCCCGCGCCGTTTTAGAGGGTGTAATGTTCAATCTTTACATGGTGGCTCTAAGTTTGATTGAAGTGACAGGAGATTTAAAGCAAATCCAAGCAACAGGCGGATTTGTCAGTTCAGAGTTATGGACACAAATTTTAGCTGATATTTTTGAACAACCAATTAATGTGCCAGAAAGCAAGGAAGCAGGCTGTTTAGCAGCTGTGGTAATGGCAGAAAAAGCCTTAGGATTGATTGATGATTTGGGTGTTGTTGAGCAAATGATCGGATCTAATGCAACCTACAAGCCTAACAGTAAGAATTTTAAAGCTTATAGAGAATTATCAATCATTTTTGTACAATTGGCCCGTAGTTTTGAAGAAAGTTATAAGGCTATAGCTGACTATCAGCGTAAATAAAAGTTAGGAGATTTTTATGGATTTACTTATCGTTTTGGTCGGAGTATTGATCTTGCTTTTCTTGATTGGGAAAGCTAAGTTGAATACTTTTGTCTCTCTGGTTATCGTTTCCTTTATTGTTGCGATGCTTCTTGGGATTGATTTAGCAAAGATTCCAACTTCTATCGAAACAGGGATTGGCGGGCAGCTCGGTCATTTAGGAATTATCTTTGGGTTTGGAGCCATGCTTGGCCGCTTGGTCTCAGATGCCGGCGGTGCCTATCGTATTGCGCACACGCTGATTGACAAATTTGGGAATAAAAGGATTCAGCTTGCTGTTGTTTTAGCTTCCTTTATCATTGGAATCGCACTTTTCTTTGAAGTCGGTATGGTTCTTTTAATTCCAATTATCTTTGCGATTGCTGCAGAACTCGCTATTCCAATCCTCTATTTGGGTATTCCGATGGTTGCAGCTCTGTCTGTTGCCCATGGATTCCTCCCCCCTCACCCTGGACCTACAGCCATTGCAGGTGTTTATGGGGCAAATATGGGCTTAGTTCTTCTTTATGGCTTTATTATTGCCGTACCTACAGTTCTCATCGCAGGACCTCTCTTTACAAAATTTGCGAAAAAGATGGTGCCGGATGCTTTTTCAAGAAAAGGCAATCTGTCAACAGTTGGAGAATATAAAGAGTTCAGACTTGAAGAAACACCCTCTTTCTTGTCAGCAACGCTTACCTCACTTATGCCAGTTCTTTTAATGGCCATTTCTACTTTATACGTGATGGTGGCACATGGAGGCAAAACACCAAAAAATCCAAGTGCGCTAGATAATATAGTTGCTTTTATTGGTAGCCCGGATGTGGCAATGCTTCTTTCACTACTTATCGCTATCTTTACAATGGGTATTTTCCGTAAGATTCCAATGAAACGTTTAATGGCATCAGCAGAAGCTTCTATTAAACAGATTGCCATGATGCTCCTAATTATTGGTGGTGGTGGGGCCTTTAAACAAGTCCTTATTGATGGTGGTGTGGGTGACTCAGTTGCTCAAATCTTCCAAGGTAGTCGTCTGTCACCCTTGATTTTAGCTTGGTTAATTGCTGTTGTTCTACGTTTAGCTTTGGGTTCTGCCACAGTTGCAGCCTTAACTGCAGCTGGACTCGTTTTACCTTTAATGGCAGCTACAGGTACAAATCCGGCTTTGTTAGTTATCGCTACAGGAGCAGGCTCACTTTTCTTTAGTCATGTCAATGACGCAGGTTTCTGGATGTTTAAAGAATATTTCAATCTTACAGTCAAAGAAACGCTGTTAACATGGTCGCTTTTAGAAACATTAATTGCCATTGTTGGGCTCGTTGGAGCACTTATATTAAATGTGTTTGTATAAGAAAAAAAGCCATTAGAAGTTCTCTAATGGCTTTTTATTACAAACTTTGCGCTGTAGAAACAACATCTTTTGTTTTCATACTGGAAATCTTTTTAACCCCAAGGCCAGTAAAAGCGCTGATAAGAGAAAAGACAGGGGAGAACAAACTAAAGAAGACAAAAGGTAAGTAAGTCAGAGTTGGTACGCCGAAAGTACTGGCAACGAAACTCCCTGCAATTCCCCAAGGAATAAGGTAGTTGATGACTGTTCCGCCATCCTCAAGCGTACGTCCCAAGACAACGGGGTCAAGATTGGCTTTTTTGTAGACCTCTTTAAACGCGTTACCAGGAAGAATTACCGAAAGGAATTGCTCACCAATAAAGATATTTACACCGATACTAGTAAACAAGGTCGTTGTGATCAAACTCTTTGATGAGGCAAGCTTATGTGCAACCCGGTCCATGACTGTCGAAACAAGTCCTGTTTTCATGAGGAGACCGCCAAGAGATAAGGTAAGAATGATGAGTGATACTGTTGGCATCATGCTTTCAATTCCGCCACGTGAAAGTAGGAGGTCAATTTCTTGATTTCCTGTTGCTGATTTAAAACCAGAATCAATCAATAAACCGAGATCAGTAACTTTTGTATGTGGATTCTGAATAAATATCATTACTAAAGCGATACCAATATTCAAAAGAATAGTAAGGATAGCGGGGATTTTTTTCCAAGCACAAATAAACATGAGGAGGATAGGAATGAAGGCCCAGCCCGAAATTGAAAAATTAGCATGTAGAACTTTTGTGACTTCAGCAATCTTATCTAAACTGGTTGCTTGATTGCTGACACCTAACATAGCAAATAAGACTAAAGAAACCACAAATGCTGGAAGTGTCGACCACATAAGATTTTTGATGTGCTTAAATAAATCCGCATCCACAACAGCAGCAGTAAGGTTTGTTGATTCTGAAAGTGGAGACATTTTATCTCCGAAAACAGCACCAGAGACAATAGCCCCTATGATGAGAGCAGGATTGAGTCCGAGCGTTGCACCGATACCAAAGAAAGCAATACCGATAGTTGACATCACGGTAAAGGCACTTCCGACGGCACTCCCTACAATCGCACAGACAATGAAGACTGAAGGTACGAACCATTTGACACTGATAATATTAAAACCAAGAACCATCAGAGTTGGTATGATTCCAGCTTGAATCCATACAGCGATTAAGGAGCCCACCAAAATAAAGATAAATATTGGAATGATGCCGGGTTTTATTCCGGAGATTATGCCATCATGAATTGCATCAAAGGGCATACGTTTCGCAGACATGTAAATCATGACAATACCGATAGCAAACAAAATGGCAATATTTGGTGCAATCTTAAAGCCAATTACGGAAATGGCAATTGTTGCGATGACTAAAGTAAGCATGAGACAGGCTTCCATCATGCTGGGTTGTTTTATTTTTTTCATATATTTTTCCTTGTAGATTAACTTGTGTTTTGTAATTGTTTATGAACTTTTGTTAAACAATATCGGATAATTCCTCCACAGGATAAATAACTTATGTTCTGTGAGCTCATATCTTTACTCCTTTTGAAATAAAAAAATCACCCTCAGCTTAAGAAGCTAAGGGCGAATTTCTCCACGGTACCACCTTATTTTTAAAACAGCGAGTGTTTTTCTTTATAATTTCAATTATTATTTTTTCTCAGCTCATTTTAGTGTAATTCAACAAATAGTTCTGATCGGTTCGCAGCAACCACCGACTTTCTGAACAAGAAAACTATTTCCTACTGGGTTAAAATGTTTTTTAGCTTATGTACAAGAATATATTAAAGTCTTTAATTTGTCAAAAATATTTACTCGAAGTATGGAAATATTCTGTATATTGATAATAATTTTATTTTTTAAAGGGGGTACTGTCGTAAATTCTTGCAAAAAAATCAAGGATTTGCTATAATCACTATAACCTTTAAGTGTGTCCAGAGAGGCAGGCAAGGTCAGAATCTTGAATGAACTTAATTAAAGTATATTATAGAGTATTTTCTGATACCTTCCCTAGCCCTTGGACTAGGGAATTTTTCTATATTGGAGTGTTTTATGGCAAAAAAAGAAATCATTGATGAAATCACAATGAAACGTGCGATTACACGTATTACTTATGAAATTATTGAACGAAACAAAGAATTGGATAAACTTGTTCTTATCGGAATTAAGACACGCGGTGTGTACTTGGCTCAACGAATCCAAGAGCGCTTGGCCCAGTTGGAAAATATCGATATGCCTTTAGGCGAACTTGATACACGTCCATTCCGTGATGATAAGAAAGCGACAGAAGATACAACAGAAATTAACGTTGATATTACAGGGAAAGACATTGTCTTAGTAGACGACGTACTCTATACTGGTCGTACGATTCGTGCAGCAATTGATGGGCTAGTTGACCGTGGACGCCCTGCGCGTGTTCAGTTAGCAGTCTTAGTGGATCGTGGCCATCGTGAATTACCGATTCGTGCGGATTATGTTGGAAAAAATATTCCCACGTCCCAAGGTGAAGAAATTATCGTCAACATGTCAGAAGTTGATGGTGAAGATAGCATCTTAATTAAGAAAGAAGAGGCTTAATTGTGTCCAGTAATACAGATATTCTTTTAAAAGTTGACGAAAAACCGAAAGGCGGTCAATGGTTTGGCCTTTCTTTCCAACATCTTTTTGCCATGTTTGGCTCAACGGTTTTAGTTCCAATCCTCGTAGGTATTGATCCTGCAATTGCCTTGCTTAGTTCTGGTTTAGGAACTTTAGCACATATGTCGGTGACACGGTTTAAAGTCCCAGCTTATATGGGTTCAAGTTTTGCTTACATTGGGGCAATGCAACTTCTGATGAAGCAAGGTGGAATGCCAGCAATTGCTCAAGGGGCTTTAACCGGTGGTTTAGTTTACTTACTTGTTGCCATTATTGTTCGTTTTGCTGGGCAAGGCTGGATTGACCGAGTTTTACCACCTATCGTTGTGGGTCCAATCGTTATGGTCATCGGTCTTTCCTTGGCGCCTGTAGCTATCAATGACTCTATGTATACTAATCCAGGAGCAATGACAGGATATAGTTTGCCTTTCTTAGCTATTTCTATGATTACTGTCATGGCAATCGTTATTTTCAGTATCTATGGTAAAAGCTTCCTATCTGTAGTTCCGATTTTGCTCGGTATTGTCACCGGATATATCGCAGCCATCATCATTGGGAAAGTAACTGGTCAAAGTATTGTGGACTTTTCAAATGTTTCCCAAGCAAGCTGGCTCTCACTTCCTACAATGGAAATTCCGTTTTTAAGTTATAAATGGGCCTTTTATCCTTCAGCAATCTTGACGATGGCACCCATTGCCTTTGTTACAATGACAGAGCACTTTGGACACATCATGGTCTTGAATTCCTTGACCGGCAAGGATTATTTTAAAGAGCCAGGACTTGACCGAACTTTGGCAGGTGATGGTGTAGCACAAGTTATTGCTTCATTCATCGGTGCACCCCCAGTAACTTCATATGGTGAAAATATCGGTGTTATGGCTATTACGAAGATACATTCGATCTATGTTATCGCTGGCGCCGCTGTTCTTGCGGTAGTAGTCAGCTTCATTGGGAAATTGACAGCCTTGCTAACTTCAATCCCAAGCCCAGTTATCGGTGGAGCTTCCATCGCCCTCTTCGGAGTTATTGCAGCGAGTGGTTTGAAAATTATTGTTGAAAATAAAATCAACTTTGATATCAAACGTAACTTGTTAATTTCAAGTGTCGTACTGGTTATTGGTATCGGAGGTATGGTTCTTGATATCACGCAAAATCTACAAATTTCATCTGTAGCTATTGCAACAATTATTGGTATTGTGCTTAATCTGGTTTTACCAGAGGAAGCTTAATATAGCGATTTGCTCATCAAAGGACAAATCACAGTCGTTCATTAACATTTTTAAAAATCATGCTACAGAGAGAGCATGATTAGGGTAAAGGAGACCTATAATGTCAGTAACAAATGGTTTAGTAAGCTTGTCACATTTAACAAGCATGGAAGTGTTGTCAACAGAAGAAGTTATGGCTTTGATTAAACGTGCTTCCGAGTTTAAGAAGGGAACAGCAAAATTTGAAAATAATCGTCAAATTTTCACTTCTAATCTGTTCTTTGAAAACAGCACACGAACACATAACTCTTTTCATATCGCTGAACGTAAATTAGGCTTAGATGTGCTTGAATTTGATGTTGGAACAAGTGCGTTGAGCAAAGGTGAGACACTGTACGATACAATTTTAACTTTAGACGCACTTGGCGTTGAAGTTTGTGTGATTCGCTCTTCTGAGGAACATTACTACGATCAGTTGATCAATTCAGATAATATCCATTGTGCCATTGTAAATGGTGGTGATGGAAGTGGACAACATCCAAGCCAATGTTTGCTGGATTTGATGACGATTTACGAAGAATTTGGGAAATTTGAAGGTTTAAAAATTGCCATCTCTGGTGATTTAACTCATTCTCGTGTTGCCAAATCAAATATGATGATGCTTCAGAAATTAGGGGCTCAAATCTATTTCACTGGACCTGAAAAATGGTACAAGGAAGAAGAATTCGGTGCTTATGGTAGTTATGCGCATCTAGATGATATCCTCCCAGAACTTGATGTGCATATGTTACTCCGTGTTCAATACGAACGCCATACAGCTGGAGATATTATTTCCAAAGAAGATTATCATGAACGCTATGGTTTAACCGTAGATCGTGCCGAAAAACTGCGTGATACAGCTATTATTATGCACCCTGCGCCAGTAAATCGTGATGTTGAAATTGCGGATAGCTTAGTAGAATGTGCGAAAAGCCGTATCGTCCAACAAATGACCAACGGTGTTTACACTCGTATGGCTATTTTAGAAGCAGTATTACGCGACTAAGCGAAGAATTATTGGAGGAATCTATGAAGCGACTGTTAATATTAGAAGATGGAACCATTTTTGAAGGGCAAGCAATTGGTGCCAATACAGATATCACTGGAGAACTTGTTTTTAGTACTGGAATGACCGGTTATCAAGAATCCATCACTGACCAATCTTATAATGGACAAATCTTGACCTTTACTTATCCATTGGTTGGAAATTATGGAGTTAATCGAGACGACTACGAATCAATTCATCCAAGCTGTAAAGCAGTCGTGGTGAGTGAAGCAGCACGCCGTCCATCAAACTGGCGTATGCAGATGTCACTGGATGAATTCTTAGAAGCTAAAAATATCCCAGGTATTTCAGGTATTGATACACGAGCTCTTACGAAAATTATACGTCAACATGGCATTATGAAGGCAGCTTTGGTTAATGCTAAAGATGAAATAGAGCACCAAATGAGTCAACTTAAAGCAACGGTTTTACCTAATAATCAAGTGGAAAAAAGCAGCACTTTAACAGCATACTCTTCCCCAAATACGGGAAGAAAAGTAGTCGTTGTTGACTTTGGTCTTAAACATTCAATTCTACGTGAATTATCAAAAAGACATTGCGACATTACTGTCGTACCTCATAGTACGACTGCAGAAGAAATTTTAGAGATGAATCCAGATGGCGTCATGCTCACTAATGGACCTGGGGATCCAACAGATGTACCACAAGCTGTCACAATGATTCAACAGATTCAAGGTAAAGTTCCGATTTTTGGAATTTGTTTGGGGCACCAACTCTTCAGTCTAGCAAATGGCGCAACAACTTACAAGATGAAATTTGGGCATCGTGGCTTTAACCATGCTGTCAGAGAAATTGCAACAGGTCGAATTGACTTTACGAGCCAAAACCATGGTTATGCTGTGTCCGCAGATGATCTACCAGAAGATCTTTTGGTTACACATGTAGAAATAAACGATGCATCCATTGAAGGAGTACGCCACAAACGCTATCCAGCCTTTTCGGTACAATTTCACCCAGATGCGGCGCCCGGCCCACATGATGCAAGTTATTTATTTGATGACTTTATGGATATGATGGATAAATATTAAAATTAAAAAACAGCTGAAAAGGCTGTTTTTTTAATAAATCATAAAGTTTAAGATTGTATTCTTTTATAAAAGTTGATATAATTTTATCTATAAAACAAAAAGGACATTTTTATGAAAATTTCTAAAACATATTCTATTACTCTGATCGCTTTAGGAGCCGCGATTATTGCAGTACTTTCTCCTTTGGCTATACCTGTGGGGATTGTACCCATAACACTTCAAACTTTAGCTATTGGGCTTATTGCAACGCTGCTACAGCCTCGTGAGAGCTTTTCTGCATTACTGATTTACCTCGTTTTAGGAGCAGTTGGTTTGCCCGTTTATGCAGGAGGAGCATCAGGAATTGGCGCTTTATTTGGTCCAACAGGTGGATTTTTATTCTCCTTTGTACTCGTAGCACCTCTCCTTTCGTACTTTTTACAGAAGACTCAACGCAAATTTTTCTCTATTTTATTGACAAATCTTCTAGCTCAGTTTTTGATTCTTGTACTTGGTACCGTATGGCTGAAATTCTTTATTGGTGCACCTTGGGGAACAGCCTTTGGTATTGGTTTTGCTCCTTTTATTTTAGGAGCAATTATTAAGGCGATGATTGTAGCAGCAGTTAGTGTTGCACTTCTCGATGTTCTTTTTAAAACCAATCCTTATTTTTCCAAATAATAATTTATAAAAAGCTTTCCAAATTATTGGAAAGTTTTTTTTAGATAAAGAAAGGTGCTTTGTATTTGCCAAGCTTTATCTTATTTTCTCATGGAATTAATATATAATTTTTATTATGAGAAATAAAATAACTCAAAAATATCGGAAGAGTCTCATTGTACAGAAGAATAAGTCACTTCCTATTTTCTTATTTAAAGAATACAGGAGGAAAGTATGATTAAATTTTACTATAGACAAGGCTGCGGTTCTAGCCAAAAAGCAAAGTCGTGGTTTGAAAAGTATAAAATAAATGTAGATATGAAAAGAATTGGTGAAATTTCTAAGCAAGACTTGCAAAAAATTTTGTCTTATATGGATGGAGGAATTGAGACGATTACTAAACGGTCGAGCATGAGTAATCCACAGACACAGAATAGTTTAGAAATGCTTTTAGAAATGAATCTGGACGAAGGTCTAGAATACTTATCTCGGAATGCGTACCTACTTCGTTCACCGATAGTTTTAGATGAGAATAAAGTCCAAGTTGGTTATAACATGGATGATTTACGTCAATTCTTCCCAAGAGAGTACCGACGGTTAGAACTAGCTACAGACCAGGGATTTATCTAGAAGTAAATAGAGAATTGGAACGAACAAAATGAAAAAGTTTTGGAAAAAAGTAGAAGAAGGTATGGAGTATTTTGTTTATATCTTGTTTATTATTATGTTCTCAATCTTATTGGGATTTATTTGGCATATTATCCCTTGGATATGGGTAAAATAAAAAAAGAGACTCAGCTATAAGTCTCTTTTTTTATTACTTCTTGGAAGACTGTTTTATTGACAGTCTTTGAGTTTTCTGCAATCCGGTAAAGGGCGTTACGCTGCAACAACTGTATCTTAGGTAGGAGAGATTGCCCATCTTTTAGATAAGTGCTAACCAGCTTATTAGGATCAAAGTCAATATCATCAGGAGGAAAGGAAATTAAACTTGAACCAAGATAGTCCTTCGTTGAAAGTATTCCTTCTTCAATATGATAGGTTCTTGCTTGTGGCTGTCCATTACTAAAGAAGGCAATTACAGCATTGTAAGCTACTTTTTTAGTTAAACCGTAGCGTTTGTCCTTATAGCGGAGCAATGCGCTGAGAAGAAATTCCTGAGCTTCTAAGGGCATGAGTTGCGGTTGATAATGGATTTGCACCAGAATTTCTTCACTTATCTTATGAAAACCTGTAATCCCGACTAAAAAGCCATTGGGACTCACATAAAATTTTTTAAAATGCGTACGAATAGCTTGATCATTTTCGGTAATTTGCCCATCTGAAAGCACAGAAATAAAATCCTTAGTGAGTGCTAAATTAAGAAAACTCATTTATTTTACGAACATCGCATCGCCAAAGCTGAAGAAGCGATAGTGCTCATCAATTGCATGTTGGTAAGCTTCAAGGATAAAATCTTGCCCCGCAAAAGCAGCAACCAACATAACAAGTGTTGATTTTGGCAAGTGGAAGTTAGTGTTGAAAGCATCAACGACTTTCCAATGATAGCCAGGTTTGATAAAGATATCTGTCCAGCCAGAATCTGCTTGAATATCTCCATCAAATTTTGTTCCAATCGTTTCTAATGTACGGATAGAGGTTGTACCACAAGCAATTACCCGATGACCAGAGGCTTTAACAGCACGAAGTGTTGCCGCAGCTTCTTCAGACAATTGATAGAACTCACTATGCATATGATGTTCTTCAATATTATCAACGCTCACTGGTCGGAAAGTACCCAAACCGACATGTAAAGTAAGTTCCACAATATGAACACCCTTAGCACGAATCTTGTCTAATAGCTCAGGTGTGTAGTGCAAGCCGGCAGTTGGTGCTGCAGCCGATCCGTTTTCTTTTGCAAAGACGGTTTGATAACGTTCTTGATCTTCTAGTTTTTCATGAATATAAGGTGGAAGTGGCATTTCGCCTAAGCTTTCTAAAACTTCTAGGAAGATACCATCGTAACTAAATTCAACGATACGTCCGCCATGTTCCAATTCTTCAACAACCGTTGCTTTTAAACGTCCATCACCAAAAGAAAGTTCTTGACCAATGCGCATCCGTTTTGCTGGCTTAGCTAAAGTTTCCCACCGATCACCTTCAGTGTTCTTAAGAAGGAGAAGCTCGACATGTCCTTGAGTTTCTGGCTTAACACCATAGAGGCGTGCAGGAAGGACACGTGTATTATTGAGAACAAGGGCATCACCAGGATTAAGCTCATCCACAATATCATAGAAGTGTTTATCTTCCATAGAATGGCTTTCTTTATCCAAGACTAAAAGCTTTGACTCAGAACGCTTTTCAAGAGGTGTTTGGGCGATAAGTTCTTCTGGTAAGTTAAAATCAAAATCATTAATGTTCAAAATATATTTTCTACTGCTTTCTTAAATTTTTAATTTTCCTATATTATTGGATCCCTATGAAAAAGATACTTTTTCGAAAGAAGAAGAACTTTATCGTGTAATGATGACCCCTAATATAAAAATTTATAATATAGATTTCCAATCTCTTCCTATGAAAAGTAGAGAACAGATAACAATAATATTATATCACAAATGAAAAGCTTAGATTAATCTTGCTTCTTTTTAGAGTAAAGTTATTTACTTCTATCACTTTGTACAATTATTCCGCAAAAATAAATTAATGAGACATTATATAATGGTGTAAATAAAAAAAGCTACCCTGTTGAGATAGTTTTTTATTTCCCCAGTTTAATCCTTGTTTTTAGAGTAAAAATAAGCATCGAGTGTCCTTTTTAAGAATACTCGATCTTTCTCTTCAATTATTTCTTTTTTATAGAAAAGAGCCTCGTCAATCAGGCGATCAAGGTTAAGAGAGAGTTTGTTTTTGTAGGTAGTATCAATATCAGATTTTTCAACTCCCAAAATATCGGCCATTTTTTGAATTACACCTTGTGAAGGTGTGATTCGCATATTAAGGTAATCTGATAAAGTAGAAGGAACTATCCCGATTTTAGAAGCGAAATCTTTCTGCTTTATACCGCTCATCTGAAGATACTTTTTAATATTAGTTGCGATAATAGCGCGATGTTCTTGAGTATCCATGTATTTATTATAGCGTTAAACACAAACGCAATCAAGAAAAATAGTGCGGGTTTGCCTTGATTATTCATTTATAACGTATTATAATTAAAATAATTGTGTTCATTTATGTTCAAATTAAGAAATGAGGTTTTTATGCAACAGAATTCTTTAAAAGGTTGGAGAGAAAAAGAAGGTTTGTCAAAGGAATTACTTGCAAGTAAATTGAATTTGACTGTCAGTGAGCTTGACGATTTAGAGAAAGATTCTTCTCGGATCTCTAAAAAAAAGTTAGAAAGAATTCTCGCATTATTTAATATTACCTACGATGAAATTATTTTAGGTAAGACAGAAAATCATTAAAATTTATACGAAGAAAATACGTTTTTAACGTATTTGATTTCTGCTATTTAAAGAGATGTTTTTGAAATTGTAGGACAGAAATGTCAAAGGAGAAAAAAGTACACGTGAAGAACAGCAAAATAAAAGCCGAGTATTTGTCGAAGAAATTTGAGATGCTGCCGGTGAAAGATACACGGAACAAGGCAAAATCTTTAATAGGAGCAAATGAAAAAAGTCAGAAAGATTTTTGGGCTTTACGTAATGTAAGCTTTGAAATACATGAAGGAGAATGTGTCGGAGTCATTGGGCTGAATGGTGCAGGAAAATCAACACTTTCTAATATCATTAGCGGTCAAATTGCGCAAACTACAGGACAAGTTGAAATTAATGGTGACGTTTCGATTATTGCAGCTAATGCAGGCATGCAAAACAATCTTTCTGGACGTGAAAATATCCGTCTGAAGGGCTTGATGGTCGGTATGAAAAATAAGGAAATAAAAGCCAAAATGCAGGATATTATTGATTTTTCTGAAATTGGACCTTTTATTGACCAACCCGTTAAAACGTATTCCTCAGGTATGAAGGCAAAACTGGGTTTTTCTATCATGGTACATCAAGATCCTGACATTATGATTATTGATGAAGGACTTTCTGTTGGTGATAAAACCTTTGTGGACAAATCGAAAAAGAAAATGTTTGAATTTCGAGACCAAGGGAAAACAATCTTGATGGTTTCACATGATATGCGCACGGTTAAAGAGTGGAGTGATCGCGTTATTTGGTTGAATTACGGAGAAGTCAAGGCATATGGAACACCAGAGGAAGTTATACCAGAGTATGAAAAGTTTGTCCGTTGGTTTAAATCCTTATCAAAAAAAGAACAAGAAGCTTATAAACAAGAACAACGTCAAGCCCAATTTGATTACTCTGTTGAGGAGTTAAAAAAAGAAATTATTAGTCAAAGTTCTTCGAAAAGTCGTCGTGTTAATCGTGAAGTGACCCAAAGTTTGCAAAAGAAGAAAGACAATCACAAACTATCTTTCTTCTCAAAAATAGTAGTGGCACTTTGTATGCTGGTTTTTCTCTGGATTACTCTCGTCTCTTTGAGTAACACGACATTGAAAAAATCAGTCCAACACCCCGTAAAATTTTTCTCACAAAACATTTTTAAACCGAAGGATGTATCTAGTAAAAATAAACAAAGGAATAAAACAACAGTGAGTTCTATAGATGTTTCTTCAAGCTCAGAAAATGAAGATGCTACTTCTCAATCTACTCCGGAATTAAGCACAAGTGAAACTGTTGCAAGTACAAGCGAGGCAGACACAGCGACAAGTTCATCAGAGGAAACAACATATATGATTCAAGCGGGGGAATCGCTAGGAAGTATCGCTGAAAGTAAAGGCTTAACTGTGGATGCAATTCAAGCGCTTAATCCAGGAATTGATTTTAATATTATCCAACCAGGTCAAACTATAAATTTACCAACAACAGCAGCCGATGCAACCACAGAGCAACCAGATGAAGGGGTAATTCAATAATGAAAGATGCAATTCTTTACCTTAGAGAGCAGATTAAATATTTTCCTATAGCTATCAATTTATCAAAATACAGTACCAAAAGCACGTCGATGCAAAATAAGTTTGGACGCATATGGGAAATCTTGGATCCTCTAGTACAACTTGCTATCAACTATATTATTTTTGGTGTATTGATGAACCGCTCAGCTCCAGATGGTCTTCCCCCACTGCCTTGGATGTTTATTGGTATGGGCGTGTACTCTTTTATACAGCATGTTATTGTAACTGGAGCAAAGAGTGTTTCTACACAATTTAAAACGACTGCGAAAATGAAATTCCCTGTAAGTATTATGCCTACAGCATCAATGTTTGGCTTTTTAACAGAATTATACATCATGGTGGGAATGGGATTAATTATTGCAATGTTTTCAGGCTACTATCCATCCATGTATTGGTTGCAATTATTATATTACTTCCCCATGTTGATTATTTTTTCCTTAGCAATGTCACTTTTATGTTCTTCAATCGAAGTTGTATTTCCTGATTTTAAATTCTTTTTGAATTATATCTTTAGATTTTTAATGTATGGATCAGGTGTCATTTTTTCATTGGATCATTTTAAAATTATTCCTCAATTTTTGATTCAATCGCAATTGATTAATCCTTTTTATTATCTAATAGAAGGGTTTAGGGATATAGCATTTGGGAGAGCGTGGTTTTGGGAAAAAGGGATGTATAATGTGGGCTTTATTTTGTTGCTAATAATTTTACTAATAATAGGAGCCAATATGCATATGAAGATTCGAGATAGAATTTCAGATTATTTATAAACTAAGGATTAGAAAAGAGTAAACAGTGGAAGTATTATTTATTAATAGCAAATTAGGTTATGATTATCAGATAGAAGATGAAGGTAAAGGAATATCAATTATTAGTAGTGAAGGTAATTTAAGTTATTTTAAATTTAGAGAAGCTCCTTTCAGAGAGGGGCCTCTCTATAAAAATGAAAAAATAATAGCACAAGTTTCCTTTAACTCTACTCACTTTTTTTATGTTATTGAACAACAAAAACAATTAATATCTGTACAACAAAAAATTAGAGATAAAAATCACTTTTTTGATAGACACATTGAAATTTATGATAAACATCTTACAATAAATAAAACAGGTATTGCTTCAATGACGCTTTATATTCACGAAGGTAGAAAGCGATTATTAGGAAAGAGAGTGAACGGACTCCTTTCAAGGAAGCAGCAAAATGAATGGTATAAAATGAAGCTTCCGATAAAAAATAAAAAAATCCTGGGTTCAATAAAATATAATAATAAAGCTATTTTTATTACTTACTATCCTAATAAAGAGAAGTTATCTATATCAAAAATATTTCTTGAAGAGATAGATGCAAGGTTTCAAAAGGTAACTATTAATAATAGATCAAATATTGAATTTATGTATGAAAACGAAAATTATAATTTTGATTTTAGAAAAGCTGAAAAAGACCATGGTATAAAAGTTAGAGGCTCTAAAGCAAAGCTTCCAATAGGGATAGTTCTTAAGTTAAAAATCAACAAAACATTCTTCTATATATATTCCTATAAAGGAAAAAACTATTTAACCTGTTGTCCAAAGAAGGCTTATGGTATCAAATCAGATCTTAAGGTATCTTTTGTGAAGGATACAGTTATTATATACGGAAAATATAGTAATACATATAGGCAGTTTACAGGGGAGTACGATTATATTTATATTAAAGGGAATGATAAACCTATTTCCAGTTTTCGAAGATTATCTACTGGTAGAGGAAAAAGTTTTGCCTTTGCAAAAATACCAATAGAATTTTTAACAGATACAGAAGAAATTCATAGAGGACTTTATTTAGGTAATGAAGTAGAAAAACTATATCCCCTTTATATGAAGAATTATTTAAAAGAAGATTTTGAAGTTTTTGCACGAAAAAAAATTAATAGCAATATCGTAATATTCAGAGGAAATGTGGGTGAAGGGACAAGTTGTACAATATTACCTTTTTCAGAAGAATATTCGCTTTCAAACATACTGAAACAGAATATTGCAAGTCTTACAAGAAAAAAAGGAGATAGAGCTCCGATAAATTTATATTTTGAAAAATTCTCAAAAAAAGCAGATGAATCTGCAATTAAGGTTTTTGATAAAGTCTTGGCAGAGAATACTCTTTCGAAAAACTATTTTATATTAGATAAAAGAAGTAAAGACTTCCCACTGCTTAAAGAGAAATATGGCAACAAATTAGTAAAAAAATATTCTTTAAAGCACTACAGCTTGATATATAATGCTGACCACTTTATTAGCACAGAATTTTCAAATCATCTTATTAACGACAGAATATTTATTAATAAACTAAGAAGCAAAATTACAAAAACGCCCTTGATATTTTTGCAACATGGGATTATGTTTGCCAAGCCAATTGAAAATCCAATGGCTGCTGGTTTTCATAAAAAGAATATAAAGATAAATTTAAAAAAAGTTGTTATTAGTTCGAAATTAGAAGCAAAAGAATTTTATAAAGTGGGATATCAACCTGATGATCTTCTCCTAAGTGGGTTGGCGACTTTTGATTATCCAGTCATTAATGATCTGAAATTTTACTCATATATGCCAACTTATAGATATTGGGAAGAACATTTAGTTTATGAAAATAGGTTAGAAGAAACCAGTTATTATCGGGACATTATCTCAGTCATTAGAGCCTTTGAGGAAAATAATTTACTAGAAAAACTATTAATTGTACCACATAATAAATTTGCTGATTATATCGTGGATCATTTTCCAAATTATAAAGAAAATATCTGTACGAATCCTTCAGAGGCATTAACAGTTTCAAAAATATTTATATCTGACTATTCTAGTGCGATTTATGATGCTATCAATCGTGGTGCTTATCCTATTTTTTGGTGGAAAGAAAAGGATATGCTGATAGAGAAGTATCAGGCACAGCCGTCCTTAAATGAAGATACAGCTCCAGGTCCAATAGCCTACACTGAACAAGGACTTATTGAAACAGTACTTAATGCAGAGAGAAGAGGGTTTCAATTGGAGGAAGCTTTCATAGATAAATATAAAAAAATAAATAATTTTTCCGATAATAAGAATACAGAACGAATTGTAGATTACTTAAAAACAGAAAAAATTATTTAAGATTTGGAGGGAAATCATGTCTGGTAAATATGTAGATAATGATTCAGATAAATTAATAATAGTGTTTCAATCTGCTGGAAGAGTTCCACAAGAAGCTATAACATCTTATATCAATAAAGAGGTAACCGATGAGGAAATTGGACGCTACCATGAGAAACATAATTGGTTTAATTGGACTAAAAAAATAGAAGAGGCAGATTTCTATTATATTGAAGACCACTATTCTGGCATATATGGCTGGTACATCAGTGATTTTGGAAAAAATATTATAGATGATATACAAAAAGAAATCAAAAGTATTGTAAGTAAGAAAAATTATCAGATGGTGATATCTTTTGGAAGTAGTAAAGGAGGTACAGGAGCTTTGGTTCATGGTTTATTAAGTCCTTATATAGATAAAATTTTTAGCTTGGTCCCTCAAATAAATATTACAGAATATATTAATAAACATCTTTCAATGCTTAAACCGCTCATTTATGCAGAAAATCAGGACAATATAAATGAGAGCACTATGAATGATATCAATAATTTTATTCATCCTCTAAATATAATACGAAAGAAAACAATTTTCTTTTATACGGGTGTGACAGATGAACAATTTAAAGAAACAAAACAATTTTCAGAAAAAATAGTTAATTGTGGCGTTTCATCTACTCTAATAATTAATGTTGAAAAGAAAAAGCACTCACCAATGGTAATGGATAATGTGGAATTCATTGAAAATTTATTAAAAAGTATTCTTTCCAATAAACGAACAAAAGATAAAAATCTTTTTCAGTTGGAGTCTAAGACATTTTTATATTTAGGAAAGTAGAAAACAATAAAGAATAAGGAGAAAAAATGAAAAAAATAATGCTAATATTTGGCACAAGACCCGAAGCAATTAAGATGTGTCCTTTGGTTAATGAGCTAAAAAGTCGTCCTAATTTTGATGTTAAAGTCTGTGTGACAGGGCAACATAGGGAGATGTTAGATCAAGTTTTACACGTTTTTGATATAAAACCAGATTATGATTTGGAGATAATGAAAAATAATCAAACTTTATTTGATGTAACTTCAGCTATTGTAATGAAAATAAAACCAATCTTAGAAGAGGAAAAACCGGATGTATTATTGGTACATGGTGATACAACCAGTACATTTGCTGCATCTTTAGCTGGCTTTTATCTCCAAATTCCAGTTGGCCATGTTGAAGCTGGTTTACGAACTTACGATATTTATTCTCCATTTCCAGAAGAGTTTAATCGCCAAGCTGTAGGTTTAACCGCGAAATTCCATTTTGCGCCTACAGAGATTTCTAGGCAAAATCTACTTAGAGAAGGAAAAAATAGTTCTGATATTTATGTGACCGGAAATACAGCTATTGATGCCCTAGCCACAACAGTAATTAAAGATTATAAACACCAACAATTAGAATGGGTAGAAAATAGTCGGTTAATAATGATCACAGCACATCGTAGAGAAAATTTGGGAAAACCAATGGAACAAATGTTCCGAGCAATTCGTCGTATTGTTGAAGAACATGGTGATGTAAAAGTCATTTATCCAATTCATCTAAATCCTAAAGTTAGAGCTACTGCTAAAAATATTTTAGGAGATAATGATAGAATTCGTTTGATTGAACCTTTAGAGGTTATTGACTTTCATAATTTTCTTGCGAGAAGTTATATGATTTTGACTGATAGTGGTGGAATTCAAGAAGAGGCACCATCCTTGGGCAAACCTGTTTTAGTAATGCGTGATACTACTGAACGTCCTGAAGGAATTAAAGCAGGTACTTTAAAACTTGTAGGTACTGAAGAAGAAACGATTTATAGAGAGTTTAAAACTTTGCTTGAAGACAGAAATGAGTATGAAAAGATGAGTCATGCAAGTAATCCTTATGGAGATGGTAATGCCTCAAAAAATATTGCTGATATTTTAACTCAAAAATTGTAAGAGATATTTTAAAGTAGAGGAAATAATATATATTTATTAATGACTAAAATAACAGTAAAAACTATTAAAGTTTTAAAAACACAAGTTAAAATCAAGGTTAAAGTGCCCAAAGAACTAAGCAAAACTTTATTATATGTGAAGTCTCGAAAAGATGAACAATATTCGTTTACTGTATCAGCAAGTTCCTTAACGGATACAGAAGTAGTTTTTCTGTTACCGCTTAAAGCAATATCTCCTTTTAGTCTCTATTATGATCTTTACCTAGAATACCAAAATGAAAATGGAGAGCAACAATATCAGAGGATCTGTAATCATTCGAGATTACAACGTCAAGCGATAAATTGGTTACATTTGAAATATCAAACAGTAATAAATGTTAGAAAAAAATATTTAATCACAGCATATTTTGCAGTTGGAGGATATTTAGCTTTACAGATACGAGAAACTGATGAATATGATGCAATTAGGTATAAATTAAAAGAAGTAGTTGCTTTGCTTTTAGTGCCCTTTGTTTACTGGTATTATAAGGATTCAAAGCTTATATACGAAAAATTCTCTAATTACGCGCGTGATAATTCCTTCTATTATTTTACTTATGTGCAAAATAATAGAAAAAATAAACTATTCTATATTATAAAAAAAGACTCACCTGACATATCAAGTTTGTCTCCATTCAGAAAAAATATAGTTTATTTTATGAGTGTTAAACACATTCTTTTGATTGTTATTTCAAAATATTTTATTGCTTCAGAGTCTAAGGGACATGCTTATGCATGGAGACACAATCAAAGTATTGCACGCTTTTTCTTGAACAAGAAGCCATTTGTGTTTTTACAACATGGCGTTTTAGGCTTAAAGAAAGTGGATCGAACTTTCTTCGCTAATAATAAACTAAATCATGCAGATTTATTTATTACCAGTTCATTTGTTGAAAAGAATATAGTTTTAGATCATTTAGGTTACGATGAAAAACAAGTTGCAGTTACAGGTTTAGCACGCTGGGACAACGGAAAACAAATAAAGAAACAAAAAAAAATATTCATTATGCCCACGTGGCGTACACACTTAGAACTTTTATCACACGAAGAATTTTTGAAAAGTAATTTTTATAAAGAGTATTATAATTTAATTCATTCTGAGATTTTAGAAGATATTTTATGTAAATATGATTATTTTTTACATTTTATGATGCACCCTAAATTCATTCAATTCGAAAAGTATTTTACATCAAGTAGTGATCATATAAAAGTGTTATATCAAGATGAACATCCATTAGATGAGGAATTACGATCAAGTGAACTAGTTATCACAGACTATAGTAGTATTATGTGGGATTCGCTTTATTATAATATTCCAATACTTTTATTCCAATTTGACCAAGAGGAGTATTTAAACCTTCAAGGAAGTTATCTAAATATGGAGAAAGATTTATCAAAAATAGTTGTATTTGACGCAGATAGTTTATTACAAAAAATAAAAGCTTTTATTGTTAAGAATGATACACCAGAAATATTGAGCTACCATATGAAATACTTTACTTTTTATGATGGTGAAAATTCGAAAAGAATTGACGAAGCAGTGAGAAGTTGGGAAGAGGAATTTCAATTTATACCTCTTTTAAAAAAATTATTAAGACGGAAATCAAAATAATGGTAGGTAAAGAAATGAACAAAGAAAAACGCATCCTCGTTGCAGGTACCTTTGACATTCTCCACGAAAGCCATGTAGACATGTTACGCAATGCCAAGAACCTTGGCGATAAGCTTATCGTCATGCTTTCGACAGATGAATTCAATGCTCAAAAAGGGAAAAAAGCTTATCAAGAATATGCAACCCGTAAGTATATTTTGGAGTCTATCCGTTATGTTGACCTTGTGGTGCCTGAGCAATCTTGGGAGGACAAAGCGCTCTATATCGATATGTTTGAGGTGGATATTTTTGTCATGGGTGATGATTGGAAAGGAAAATTTGACTTCTTGAAGGAGCAATTTCCTGAGCTGAAAATCATGTATTTCCCACGTGGTAAAACTTCATCTTCAAGTATCAAACAAGATTTAGGGAAGATGTATATTTCTAATATTAAAGAATAAATGAACGATATAAAAAAGATTCTCTCAAAGTTAGGATTTGTTATTAATCCGCTTAAATTAATAAAACTATTGAAACAAGTTGATTATTTATTCAAGCAAAGCCAAAATAATTATCCTAATGATCGAAAGGCAACCGACTTATATTTGAAAATTGATAGTAGTGTGTATATTTTTCAAGGTAAAAAATTTTCTAAAGTAGAAAAACTACCTGAGGTATGTAGTTTAATAACTTTAAGTGAAAGATCTATAACTAAAAGCTTAGCAATTTTAGGAAAAACGGAACAAACAGATATCAATGCTTTATTAAAAGCTTTAAGTAAAGTAAAAAATGCGGATACTTTTCACAAAGTAATTGATGGAATTTCAGAAGATTTCTCTACAAACTTATCAATGAGTCAGTTAGTTAAAATAGTAGGTAAAAAATTTATTTAGAATGTAATGAAAGGGACAATATTGATTTTATTAGCGAGACTAAGACTATTTTTTATAAGAACAATAATGTACCCCTTTCTGTTTATTTTAGGAGTAGTTTTTAAGACAAATTCAAAGATTATTTTGTTGACCTCATTTAATGGGAAATCCTACTCGGATAATCCACGCTATCTGTTTGAATATATGAGAGATTCGGAACAGTTTTCTGATTATCAACTCATCTGGGCTTTCCAAAAAAAACAAGTCATAGCAGGAGCAAAAACGGTAAAATTTAACTCGCTTCAATATTATTACTATCTTTCTAAAGCCAAATATTGGATCTTCAACTCCAAAATGGCACCTTATTATTATAAGAAGTCAGACCAAGTTTACTTACAAACTTGGCATGGCGTTCCCTTGAAGCGATTAGGGCATGACATCATAGATAATGGTTCAACTTATTATCGAAGCAAACAAAGCTACAAACAGATGGTAAAGTCCTATGATAAGGACCGGAGGCATTGGGATTATCTTATCGCTTCTAGTCCCTTCTCGGCTCAGGTATTTGAAACGGCATTCGCTTTTCCGCAGCCAAAAATGCTCCATATTGGTTACCCGCGTGTTGATTGTTTGGTGCATCCAGATCCTGTAAAGATCGCAGAATTAAAGAGGAAGTATCATTTGCCAACAAATAAAAAAATAATTCTTTATGCTCCAACATGGCGAGATAATGCTTATAGTAATACAGGCTACACCTTTGAATTAAAGGTCGATTTTTACAAATGGAAAAGGGCGCTTGGAGAAGGCTACATTGTTTTGTTTAAACCGCATTACTTGATTTGTAGCACTTACCATATCCCTCGTTATTTAAATAATTTTGTGTTTTTCATGGATCCAAATCAGGATATTAACGAGGCTTACTTGGTGAGTGATGCCCTGATTACAGACTATTCAAGTGTGTTCTTTGATTATGCACAACTTGGAAGACCGATTTACTTTTATATGTACGATCTTGAATATTATGCTGAAGAATTACGAGGATTTTATCTCAGAGTCCCTGATGATTTACCTAATGATGTCGTAAAAACAGAAGAAGAACTTCTAAAAATGATTAAAGATGATTGTTTTGACTACCAAAGGCTGCGCGCTTTTAACGAGAGATTTAATCCGTGGAATGATGGTAGTGCTTGTGAAAAAATTGTAAGTGAGGTTTTTAATGAAACTTAAATCCATCGTGTTAACCTTCATTTTGGCACTCTTCTACCCCTTCACTTTTCTCTGTCGTGTCCATCAAAACCGTATCACTTTCATTTCACTTGAGCATGAAAATCTGTCCAAGGATTTCAAAATTTTGCATGATAAGTTAAGCACCAAGCAAGAGTACGAGATAAAAACTTTGCTTTTCAAGTTCCAGCCCACTTTTCTAGGACAACTCCAGTATGGACTGGCTTGTATTCAGCAACTTTTCGTCCTTCAAAGTTCGAAACTGGTGATTATTGACTATAACAACTTTGTCATTTCTAAATTTCCCCATCGTAAAGAAGTCAAAGTTCTAGAGCTTTGGCATGCCACAGCAGCCCTAAAAAATTTTGGCAACTGTGTCCAAAGGGATTATGAAATTAAAAACTATGATTATGCTATTGCTAACTCAGATTTTTATAAAAGAGTGTATGCACAAGCTTTCAATCTTCCTGAAGAAAACGTCCTTGTTACAGGTATTCCTAACAATGACAAAATCTTCGATGACCATTTTGTTCAAGACACCAAAGTACGACTTCTTGAAAAGTATCCTGTTTTGGCTAATAAAAAAGTCATTACTTATGCCCCAACATTTCGTGGACGGATCAGTACATATTTTAAAGAAGCCAAGATTGATTTGGCGCGCGTGCACCAAGCCTTGGGTGAAGATTATGTCATTATCTACAAGGCGCATCCACTTATTTCGGGTTCGGCTTATGAGAATAATCCTCATGTCCTTTTCATCGAAGAAGAACCGATCTCCTCGATTTTCTGCGTCACGGATGTTTTGATAACCGATTATTCGGCTATTGCAGTGGATTGGATGGTCTTTGATAAACCCATCATCGCTTATGTGCCCGACTTTAAAAGCTACTCTAAAAAACCAGGTTTAACAATCGATTACTTGCAAGAATTTCCCGGAGAGGTTACTTTTAATGAAGGTGAACTTATCCAAGCGCTCCAGGCAACGGATAGCACATCCTACCAAAAGGAAAGAGCTCTCTTTTTCAAGAAAACCTACAACTATTGTGATGGCAAAGCGACAGAACGTGTGCTTAAGGTGATTGAAGATCTTATGACTGAAAAAACAGTAGAGAAAAATATGAGGGAAGTAGAGATATGAAAACGATAAAAAAACGAAAGAAGTTAGGTTGGTTTATTAGCTTTGGCCTTCTACTAATTGTAGGCTGGTCTGCATTTATAATTATGACTCCTAAAAAACAAGAAGAACCCCATGGTCAAGCTCAAAGTGTACAACATACTGATCAAGAGTCAGGTTATATTGCCTCCAACAGTTCGAAAGAAGCAGTCAAGTCTTCTGAAAGTATTGTCAAAGATACAGGAGAAGCCCGCACGATAAAACTAAACTCGAAAGAGGGGTGCAAGAAGTTTACTGATCTTTCATCGGGCAGTTTTAAAATTTATAAAGCCAACAATGTCGAAGTATTAAAAACGGCAACTTCGGTTGATGCTCCGGCTTTTACCTTGCAAGAAATTATGCAAAAATACCCTGAGGCTTTAATCATGAATGCTTCTGGATTTAATATGAGTACTATGCACATCACAGGCTTTCAGATGAACAATGGAAAACTTTTTAAGGATTGGGGTTCAGATAAGAGAGCTAACACTGCCTTTGTTATCAATAACGACGGTAGTAGTCAAACCTATGACTCTTCTGTACCCGCCTCAACAATCATTGAAAATGGTGGGCAAATGAGTTTCAGTTTTGGTTCGGTATTAATCCGTGATGGTGAAATTCAAAAAAATGATGGTTCAGTGAATTGGATGATTCACTCTTTCATAGCCAATGATGCTCACAATAATCTTTACCTTATTATTTCGGATACAAGTACAGGATTCGATCAAATTATGGATAAGTTTAAAGAATTGGATTTAAAAAACGCAGTTGTTATGGATGGCGGCGGATCAAGTCAAATGGCCTTTAAAGGTGAAGTAGTATACCTGAGTCAGGATCAACGCTCAGTTAATGATTTTATCATTCTTAAATAAGGAGAGAGTTATGGGAGAAGAAACTTATAGACGGTCAAGGGGAAAAATAACTACTAAAAAAAAGAGTAAGTTTCCTAAAGTTATCGGTATTACTTTACTTGTCTTGATATTTATTTTTACTGGCTTAGGAGTATTCTTCTATCAAAGTTCAAAAACAGCTATCGATAAGGCTAATACTTTGCATCTTGCAGAAGCACATCCGGTAAACTTAAAGAAAGGAGAAACATTTACGACTTTAATTCTTGGAACAGCTCATGTAGATAATGAGAAAGTGCTTATGACTTCCAGCCTTACTTCTACAAATGCGAAGCTCAAAAAAACAAGTCTGATCAATGTCCAACCTCTTTTAGTTTTTCCAGATCAAACAACGCTCTATCAAAGTTATACTCAGGGTGGAGCAGAAGCAGTCAGTAAGAAGTTTAATGAGACCTTTGGTACAGAAACTAATAAAGTAGTGGAAATCAACTTTGATAACATGGGAAAACTGGTCGAGGCTAGTGGGGGAATCGTTGTGCAGAATACAGCAGCTTTTGTATCCAAAGGCTTCAAATTTGAGCAAGGTTCTGTCCAGTTAAAAACAGCAGATGAAGTTTCAGCTTATCTCAGCTTGCTTAACTCTAACGATCAGAAGGGCTATACAGATAGACTACAAGATGTAGCTATTTCTACATTTGAGAATTTGAAAAAGCCTTCCGTCCTTGCGCGACACTCTTTAGCGATTCTGAAAAGTTTTCCTGAGGTTGTCAATACTAACATCAGCTTTCCAGATTTTATGAATATTGTTAAACACTATAAAAAGGCGCTTAAAGTAAGTAAAATAAACGTCCATGCGACTAAAATCTCAGGAAACAAGACCCAACTTGTTACCCAAGAAACGCTACACAAGGTCAAAAATAAATTTGAAAATACTTTAAAATAATAAGGAAAATAAAGACGGCAGCTAGCCGTTTTTATTTATAATTTCATGATAAAAATTGGGTGAAAATTGAACTTTCCTATTGACAAGAAAATGAATAAGCGTTATAATGTGTATATACCAATTTGAAAAAGGAGACTCTCTTATGAAAGTTATCACAGTAAAAAACCAACTTGAAGGTGCAAAAATCGGCTTTGACTTACTCAAAGAAGCAATGGATAATGGAGCAAAAACACTTGGACTTGCTACAGGTTCAACTCCAGTAGAATTCTACAACCAAATCGTTAAATCAAATCTTGATTTTTCAGATATGACTTCAGTAAACTTGGACGAGTATGTTGGACTTGATGGTTCAGATGAACAATCTTACCGTTACTTTATGAGCAAACACCTTTTCAATGAAAAACCGTTCAAAGAAAACTTCTTGCCAAATGGTAAGGCGGCAGATTTGGAAGCAGAAACAAAAGCTTATGACCAAATCATTGCTGAACACCCGATTGATTTCCAAATTCTTGGAATTGGTCAAAACGGACACATTGGTTTCAACGAACCTGGAACTTCATTTGAAGAAACAACACACGTTGTCGATCTCCAAGAAAGTACAATTAAAGCAAATGCACGTTTCTTTGAAAACGAAGAAGATGTGCCACGTCAAGCGATTTCTATGGGTATCGCTTCAATCATGGCAGCTAAATCAATCGTATTGATGGCTTATGGCGAATCAAAAGCAGAAGCAATTAAAGGAATGGTTGAAGGTGAAATCACTGAAGATATGCCAGCATCTATCTTGCAAAAACATGCTGATGTTGTTGTTATTGCAGATGAAGCAGCAGCGGCCTTGTTGAGCAAATAATATAAATAAAAAAAGGTCCAGAATTCTGGATCTTTTTTTTATTTAAAAACACGTGTTGCTTCGACAGCTTTTTTCCAACCCTGATGAAGTGTTTGTCGTCGTTTTTCATCCATTTGAGGTTGGAAGCTTTGCCCTTCTGAATAAGAGCTTTTTATTTCATCAATGTCTTTCCAAAAACCAACTGCTAAACCAGCCAAGAAAGCTGCACCAAGAGCTGTAGTTTCAAGATCCTTGGCTTTTTGGACGGGAATATTAAGGGTATCCGCTTGGAACTGCATTAAATAGCTATTATTAGCTGCACCTCCGTCAACTTTCAGTAATGGAATATCAATTCCTGAATCTTCTTGCATCGCATCAATAATGTCCTTGACTTGATAAGCAATACCTTGTAAGGTAGCTTTGATAATATCGTTATTGCTGGTTCCTCGTGTAATGCCAAAGATAGCCCCACGAGCATCCTGATCCCAATACGGAGCACCTAAACCCACAAAAGCAGGTACAACATAGACTTCATCATTATTGTTAGAAGCCAAAGCCGCTGCTTCAGATTCTTTACTGTTATCAATCATTTTCAGACTATCACGGAGCCATTGGACAGAAGAGCCAGCAACAAAAACGGACCCTTCAAGAGCGTAGGTAACTTGACCATTAATACTGTAACCAATCGTGGTTAAAAGATCATTGGATAGTTGTGCCTCTTGACCTGTGTTCATGACGATGAAGGCACCAGTACCATAAGTACTTTTAATCATTCCCGGTTCAAAAGCCATTTGGCCAAATAAAGCCGCTTGTTGATCTCCAGCCATCCCTGCAATAGCTATTTCTGAGCCAAAGAAATGATAGGGCTTGGTCATACCGTAGCATTCAGAATTAGAAACGGGGCGAGGAAGCATAGCTGCCGGAATATTCAAGAGGTCGAGAATATCCTGGTCCCATTGGAGATTATGGATGTTAAAAAGCATGGTCCGGCTTGCATTAGAATAGTCTGTTACATGCGTTTCACCATCGGTTAATTTCCAGACTAACCAACTGTCAATAGTACCAAAGAGCAATTCACCACGTTCAGCGCGTTCCTGCGCGCCGTCAACCCTATCTAAAATCCAACGTATTTTAGTGGCTGAAAAGTAAGAGTCAATAACAAGACCAGTTTTTTGGTGGATAAGTTCAGAATGGCCGTTTTTTTTCAAAGTATCAGCTATGGCCGCCGATTGTCTAGATTGCCAGACGATTGCATTATAAATGGGCATGCCTGTTTTTTTATCCCATACAACGGTAGTTTCACGTTGATTGGTAATACCAATCGCTCCGACTTCTGCAGGTTTGATGCCTGATTGGATAAGTGCTTCGGAGACAACAGATTGTACCGAATTCCAAATCTCATTGGCATCATGTTCAACCCATCCAGCTTGAGGAAAATGCTGCTGTAACTCTTTTTGTGAACTGCCGACGTGCTGTCCTTGCTTGTTAAAGATTATCGCGCGAGAACTTGTTGTCCCTTGGTCAATTGACATAATGTATTTTGCTTGCATGTAGAGCTCCTTGTATACTTCTCATTATCTTAATTATATCAGAAGTAGCAGAAGGGAGAAAACTATATCTGCACTATAAAACAAAAATACTTACAGCCGAATATTATGATTTTATATTTACACCTAAAACTGTCAAGTGACCATTTGAAATTAATTTAACGATAAGATGTGCAAAATCACTCGGTTTCATGGTACTCGGTGAAGAAACCCACCATTTAAGTGTGCCTGCTAAGATAGAAGTAATATAGCTGATGACAAAATCACTTGGAACTAATACATCGTGTTCCCGAATTTCCAGCTTATCGAAAAGTTCGGTATAACGTTCGGTTAATATCTCGATAAAACGATTAATAATCGTTTGGTCCTGTGATTTATCCATCACAATTTGTGCTACTTCTGGATTTTGACGTACAAAGTCGTAGAAGCGCGCCAACATCTCTTCAATATCATTGACATAAACATCAGTTCCATCTACAGGATTTTGTTCATCTAAAATTTTGATAAAATCCATGATAAAAGTATCAATTAAACTGTCATAAAGATCTTGCTTGTCGGCATAATGTGCATAAAAAGTTGCACGATTTATCATTGCAGCATCTGCAATTTCTTGAATGGAAATTTTTTCAAATTTTTTATTTCTTAACAAAGAAAAGAAAGCTTGTGTAATCATTTTTCGTGTTCTTAAGACACGTAAATCATTTATTTTAGCCATATTAATACATTCCCCCTTTACTTGTAGGTTAAACAACATAATAGTAGTATCTGTTGTTTATTATAGTCCTTTATGATAAATTCTACCGATTTAAGCTATGTAAAACATTTTTGACATAAACGACACGCAACTTTTAAATGTTGTTTAAATGACATTAACTTGTAACTTGACGGTTGAAAAATGAGGAATAAATGATAAAATAGACAATGAATAAGATAAGCAACAGCCTGTCAAATAGAGAAGGAAAAAATACTATGAAAAGTTATAAGGCTGGGATTGATGTCGGCTCTACTACAGTAAAACTCGTTGTTTTTGATGAGGAATATCAGCTCCTTTTTAGCCGATATGAACGTCATTTTTCAGATGTAAAAACGGCAACGATAAAAGTATTAAAAGAATTGTTGGAAGAGAGAGGCGAGTGTTCACTTACCTTAGCAATCACAGGCTCTGGGGGAATGGGACTTGCAGATGTAATTGATGTCCCTTTTATCCAAGAAGTTATTGCTAGCTCGATTACTATCGAGAAATTTATTCCTGAAACAGATGTCATGATTGAACTTGGGGGTGAAGATGCCAAGATGACCTTTTTTGACGCAGGTACCCAAGAACTACGTATGAATGGGACTTGTGCTGGTGGGACAGGAGCTTTTATTGACCAGATGGCGGCTTTACTCAAAGTAGATGCTGCGGGTGTCAATACATTAGCTAAAGACTATGAGAAAATATACCCCATTGCTAGCCGTTGTGGAGTTTTTGCCAAAACAGATGTTCAGCCCCTTCTCAATGAAGGAGTACGCAAAGAAGATATAGCTGCTTCAATCTTCCAAGCCGTGGTGAATCAAACGATTGCTGGGTTAGCTTCCGGTCGTAAGATTACGGGAAAAATCGCTTTTCTCGGTGGACCGCTCTATTTTATGAGCGAATTGCGCAAACGTTTTATTGAAACTTTGGACATTGCAGAAGAGGATGTTATTTTTCCGGAAAATCCTCAACTTTTTGTGGCGATGGGTGCTGCTCTTGCTGAGGAAACAAGAACAAGTACGATTCGTACTTTAATTGATAATCTAGAAAGTGACAATAGCGACAGCTTGATTCCACAGGATACGTTGGATCGTCTTTTTGAAAATGAACAAGAGTTAGCAGATTTTCGAGCACGACATGCTAAGGCAAAAGCAAGCTATAAAAAGCTCTCTGAACATCAAGGAGCAACTTTTTTAGGGATTGATGCTGGATCAACCACAACAAAAATTGTGCTCATTGATGGTGAGGGTCATATTCTTTTTGATCATTATGGTTCAAATAATGGTGAACCTTTAGAGTCAGTCATTGACGTCTTAAAAGAAGTCTATCGTTTACTGCCAAAAGATGTTTATATTGCCAAATCTACTGTGACCGGCTATGGTGAACACCTGATTAAAGCTGCACTCCGAGTCGATTACGGGGAAGTTGAAACGATGGCGCACTATAAGGCAGCGGACTATTTTAATCCCGGTGTGGACTTTATTTTAGATATTGGTGGCCAAGACATGAAAGCTATGCGGATCACCGATGGTGCTTTAAGTTCAATATCTTTAAACGAAGCTTGTTCTTCTGGTTGTGGTTCTTTCATTGAAACTTTCGCTCATTCTTTGAAATACGATGTGCGTGACTTTGCTGAAATTGCACTATTAGCAAAACATCCTGTAAATCTGGGCTCACGTTGCACAGTCTTTATGAATTCGAAAGTGAAGCAAGTCCAAAAAGAAGGTGCGACTGTAGGAGATATCTCTGCTGGTTTAAGTTACTCTGTCATCAAAAATGCCCTCTATAAAGTAATTAAAGTTAAACGTCCTGAAGAATTAGGAACAAAGATTGTCGTTCAAGGTGGGACTTTCTATAATGAAGCTGTACTTCGTGCTTTCGAAAAAATCTCCGAACGTGAAGTTGTCCGTCCCTCTATAGCAGGACTTATGGGCGCTTATGGCTGTGCTTTAATTTCGCTAGAAAAGGAGGAGTATGGGCAAAAATCAAGAATTCTGAACTTGCACGATTTGGAAGCATTCAGCACACAAAAAGAATTTATGGTTTGTGGCCTTTGCGAAAATCAGTGTAAAATGACGTTGACCGTCTTTAATGATGGCAGTAAGTTTGTTACAGGAAACCGCTGTGAGCGAGGCGCAGAAAAAGCAACACAAGTAAAAGTTGACAAACGTGATAAAAAGGTTAATCTTGTCGACTATAAATACAAGAAACTTTTCAAATACCGGAGCTTAACCAAGAAAAAACAAACCCGTGGAGAAATAGGGATTCCGCGTGTCCTAAATATGTATGAAAATTACCCGCTCTGGCATACCATGTTAACGGATCTAGGTTTCAGAGTAGTATTATCCCCTAAGTCTGATAAAGAACTTTTTGAAAAAGGAATTGAAACAATTCCTTCTGATACAGTTTGTTATCCTGCCAAGCTATCACATGGACACATTATGTCCTTGATTCAAAAGGATGTTCCGGCTATCTTTTATCCTTCAGTGCTTTATGAACAAAAAGAACAGGCTCAAGCAGAAAATAATTATAACTGTCCGATTGTTCAGTCTTATCCCGAAGTGATTCGTAACAATATTGATGAAATTCGAGAAGGTAAAGTTAAATACCTTCATCCATTTATTAATCTAGCTGATCAGGAAGGTGTAGCTGTCAATGTCCATAAAGCTTTGCTTGGGCAGGGTTTCAAAGTGGATTTATCTGAAGTGAAGGCTGCAGTTTTCCACGGTTTTGAAGAGATGGAGAACTTCAAGCAAGACATTCGGGATAAGGCAGAAGAGTTGCTCATGCAGATTAACCTTAACAAGGAAAAAGCTATAGTTCTCTCAGGTCGTCCTTATCATTTGGATCCAGAGATTAATCATGGCATTGCTGACATTATTACGCAAGAAGGTTTCCACGTCCTTACAGAGGACAGCATTGCACATCTTGAAGAAGTTGCTGGGCTGCGCGTTGTTAATCAATGGGTTTACCACTCACGCCTTTATGCTGCAGCGCAAGTAGTGTGTAAAAATAAAAATTTGGAATTAGTACAATTGAATTCATTTGGTTGTGGTTTGGATGCAGTGACAACAGACCAAGTCGAAGAAATTATGCGCAACCATAATAAACTCTATACAGTCCTTAAGATTGATGAAGGCTCAAATATGGGAGCAGTGCGTATTCGTTTACGTTCTCTCAAGGCAGCAGTTTCAGAACGTCATCGACATGGTGTTGAAGAAAATATTCAAATCAAAGAAATTGTTGAGACACATCCGGTTTTTACAAAAGAAATGGCTAAAAAACACACGCTTCTCATGCCAATGTTGTCGCCAATTCACCAAGAAGGCTTGCTTGAGAACGCTTTTGCAGCTTCAGGTTACAATGTAGTTGTTTTGCCAGAAACCCAAAGCTCGGTGAACAACGGACTAAAATTTGTGAATAATGATTCTTGCTACCCTGCAATCATAACGATTGGTCAACTCATCGAAGCTCTCCAATCTGGCGAATACGATGTAAACAATACATCCGTCATGATGACCCAAACAGGTGGTGGATGTCGCGCAACAAACTATATTCCTTTACTTCGTAAGGCACTTGTCGATGCAGGTTTCCCCCAAGTTCCAGTGGTAAGCTTATCCATGGGCAACCAAGGGACAGAAAAAGGCTTTAAGTTTACTGTGCCACTTTTGACTCGTTTTATGATTGCTGTGCTTTATGGAGATTTGTTTGAGCGCGTGGTTTATCGGACGCGGCCTTATGAAGCTGAAAAAGGTTCAGTCAATGCACTTCATGCGAAATGGTTAGAAAAAGCACAACATAATGTTAAATCTGCTTCTATTTTTGAATTCAACAAGAACATGAAACAGATAATCAAGGACTTTGATAATATCGAACTCCTTGATATTCAAAAACCTCGTGTGGGTGTTGTCGGTGAAATTCTGGTTAAATACAGCAAAACTGCCAATAATGATATTGTGAAAATTATCGAAGAAGAAGGCGCTGAAGCAGTAGTTCTCGATTTGATTGGTTTTATGAACTATTCTTTATACAACCAAATTTGGAAAACAGATGAGATTGGTTTTGCTAAGAAAAATAAATTGATGGCAAAAACACTACTCTCTATTATTAATATGTTGGAAAAACCGATGGATAAAGCTTTACGTGCTTCTGACCGTTTTGACGGTATTGAGTCTATTTATGAAATAGCGGCTAATACAGAAGGAATCGTTTCAGTAGGTAATCACACAGGTGAAGGCTGGTTCTTGACAGGAGAAATGATTGAGCTGTTGCAAAAAGGCGTTCAAAACATCGTCTGTCTCCAACCATTTGGCTGCCTTCCCAACCATATTGTCGGTAAAGGAATGCTGAAAGAGTTACGTCGGCAATATCCGGGTGCAAATATTAGCCCAATTGATTATGATCCAGGTGTTTCTGCGGTCAACCAGCTCAATCGGATTCGTTTGATGATGGCAACAGCTAAAAAAGCAATGAAGGAAGAAGTAACAGTTTAAAATAAAAAAAGCATTTTTGTAAATGCTTTTTTTTTACTTAATTTTAGTTGGGAATTTATATTCTTGACAATTCTATTTTTTAAAAGTATAATTCAATTTATATAAAAGTATAGTCTTTTATAAAGAAACATATATATTTAAGGAGAATCTTATGCTTACAATGGGATTTATCGGTTTTGGGAAATCAGCAAATCGCTATCACCTTCCTTATGTTATTCTGCGTGAAAACATCAAGGTTAAAACAATTTTTGATTTACACATTAATGAAGAACTTGCAGCACCATATTTGGAAAAGGGCGTGCATTTCACAACTGATTTAGAAGAAATGCTGAAGGATGATGACATACAACTTATCACAATTTGTACACCAGCCCACACGCATTATGAGCTGGCTAAGAAAGTAATTGAAGCTGGAAAATCAGTAATCGTAGAGAAACCTTTTGTTGACACATTGGAACATGCCAAAGAGTTGCTCGCCTTAGGGAAAGAAAAAGGTGTTATGGTGGCTCCTTACCAAAACAGACGTTTTGATGGGGATTATTTGGCAGTAAAGCAGGTTATTGAGCGTGGCTTACTTGGAGACATTCTTGAAGTGGAAGCGCACATTGATTATTATCGTCCAGGATCAATAACAGAAGAAGGTCCAAAAGAAGCAGGTGCGTTTTATGGTTTAGGTATTCACTCTATTGATAGACTCGTGGCACTTTTTGGGCGTCCTGAAGCAGTAACTTATGATATTAGAAACAATGAAGTTGCAGAAGCAGTAGATAATTTTTTTGACGTTGATTTGCACTATGGAAACCAATTAAAAGTTAAAGTAAAAACAAATCATCTGGTAGCACAAGATTATCCAAGATTTATCGTTCATGGAACAAAAGGTTCCTTTATTAAGTACGGTGAGGATCAACAAGAAAATGATTTGAAAGCTGGAATTATGCCTGAAGTATCAGAATTTGGGGAAGATAGTCCTATGAATTATGGTCTTGTTAAATATCAAAATGCAAATGGCGACTGGATTGAAAAACAAATAAAAACACCTGTTGGCGATTATGGTCGCTATTACGATGCTGCTTATGAAACTATTGTTAATGGTGTTGAAAAATTAGTGAAAGATGAAGAAGTTATCACCAATATTGAGATTTTGGAAAATGGCTTTAACCAAGTTTCACCTTCGGTTTACCGTTTAAGCATGTTGGACTAGGAGATATAGCACTATGAAAAGAATTTTAGGATATGAAGCTTCTGATTTTACACGAGAGAGTACATCAAAAGAATTCAAAAAAGCTATTTTAAAAGCAGAAGGACGCACAATACTCGTGGATCTAGCTGCAGAAAATGCACCACTCTATCCAGAGGTTACAAATGGTGAAATGGCGGCAGCTTTTGGTGCAGATTTATTACTTTTGAAAGATATTGATGTACAAAAGATGGTCATTCCTGGATTAGGGGAGGTTAATGACCTCTCAGAGTTACGGAAGTTAACAGGAACCGCTGTTGGTGTCAATTTAATTATCAAAGATACCGGATCTGAATATAAGAGAGTGACAGACGCATCGATAAAGGAAGTTCTTCGCAAAGGAATAAATTTCTTATCGTTAACAGCATATGTTACGCCTGAAGCAAGCCCAGAGCGTATCGTAGCGGATATTAAGCTGGTACGTCGTTTCTATAATGGCTTTTTAATGCTGAATCCCGTTGTCTCACATGGCTCAGATTTGGTTTGGGAAAACTTAAAAGCCTATATTGATGCCGGAATTGATATGCTTGACTTACCCGCTCCGGGGGCTGTACCAGGTACCACAGAAGAACAAATCGCACGATTAGCCTTTGCGACTAGAAAAACAGGTACATTGGTGGACTGTGTGGTTGGAACTTCGCAAGAAGGTGCAGATAAAAGTACGATTCAAAGTTTAGCTTTGGCGGCCAAACGTGCAGGTGCAGATGTCTTTGAGCTGGGAGATGCAGGCGTAGCTGGAATGCCAGCTCCGGAAAATATTTTTCATGCTTCAATGAGTATTCGAGGAAAACGTCACACTTATGTGAGAATGGCGCGCTCAGCCAATCGCTAATAAAGTAAAAATCATAAGTTACTATCACTTATGATTTTTACTTTATTTTCCTACGATATTGTGTAATAATAATGAGAATGTCAGTTTATGAGGTCGGTATATGAAAAAGAAACAGCCAAAATATTTGGTAATTTATGAAGATGTTAAGGAAAAAATTTTGTCTGGTCACTATCCTATCAACTCCAGGATTGCAGATGGTAACGCCTTAGTACAAGAGTATGATGCGAGTTTAATGACCGTGAAAAAAGCATTGGATATTCTTGTGTCAGAGGGTTTTTTGATTCGCCGAAGAGGTTATGGAACGATAGTAAAAGATTGGACCAAAGGCAAAAAAGCGCATCTCTATGCTGTAGAGGGTTCTTCCAAGCGTCATTCAGGACAAATGGAATCTAAAGTTTTAACTTTTGAAGTCGAGCATCCAAATGCGGATATTGCTCATAAATTATCCATAGATGTAGGGGATTTCATATATCGTATTGAACGGGTAAGATATGTCAAAAAGGTGCCAACGATTATTGAGTACACTTATATGCCCATTTCCATTATTCCACAATTGAAATATTCCCATCTAACGGGTTCCATTTATAAATATATCTTGGAAGAACTTGGTCTTGTTATTCAGAGTTCATTTCTTAATGTTAAAGGTGTACGTCCCAACGCATTAGAAAAACAGACTATGCATCTTACAGATACGGATTTTCTGATGCAAGTCGAGCAAGTTGCTAACCTTGATGATGGACGTATTTTTGAATATTCGATAGCCCGTCATTTACCTGAGTCATTTAACTTTGAGACAGTGATCTTTAACAACTAAACACAGGGCAAAACTTACTTTTAGGTTCCTAAGTTACTCAAAAGTAGGTACTATACAAGTAGGATAATCTGCTATATAATGATTAGAGTACAGAAGTGAAGCTAATGACGAAAGGACCAAATAAATGGATTTAAAATTAACAAATAAACTTGCTTTAGTTACCGGATCAACCAAAGGTATTGGACGTGCGATTGCTGAAAGTCTTGCGGCCGAAGGTACCGATGTTATTATTAATGGCAGAACTTCGGATGTTGTGGATAAAGTAATTGAAGAACTTAACAAAAAATATCCAAACCAAACTTTTTATCCAGCAGCCTATGATTTATCAATAGAAAATGAACGACAAGCTCTTTTTCAAGCTTTTCCAGAAGTTGATATTTTAGTCAATAATATGGCAATATTTAACGATGCAAAGTTTGAAGACATCGAATTAGATGAATGGCGCCGTTACTTTGAGGTTAATTCAATATCAGGGATTGCTTTAGCTCAATTTTATCTTCCTAAAATGAAGACAAAAAATGCTAATGGGCGTGTCATTTTTATCGCATCAGAAGCAGCAATTATGCCAAGTCCAGAAATGCCGCATTATTCTATGACCAAAACGATGAATCTGTCTTTAGCGAAATCCTTAAGCCGTGAAACAGTAGGTACTACGGTAACAATAAATACAGTAATGCCAGGATCAACATTAACTGAAGGTGTTGAGAATTTATTGGCTTCACTTTATCCAGATATAGAGTCTGTTGAAGAGAGAAGTCGCGCCTTCATGTTGAACAATCGTCCAACATCAACGATTCAACGTTTGATTCATCCTGAAGAAATTGGTAATTTTGTCGCTTATGTCGCTAGTCCTCTTGCAGGTGCTTTTTCTGGTGAAGCTCTTCGTATGGATGGCGGGCTTGTTCCGACAATTTTTTAAATAAACAAAAAAACATTGGCCGTAACCAATGTTTTTTATTTACGATAAAGTCGTGTTGAATTTTTTAATTCAGCAAGGCTATAGGGCATAGGATCAGAGAATTTTTGATCAACATGTGCATCCAGACTTTCTGAGAACATTTCTTCATATTCTGGAATAGAAAGTTTTTTACGATTGTCTAAAAGAGCTTGGTGCTCTGATTTACGGAGATGTTTCTCAAAGCCATCAACTAATTGACCAGAGAAAAATTCGGCAACTGTTCCAGAACCATAGCTGAAGAGCCCAATCTTATCATCTGCTTTTAAATTTTCAGCATTTTCTAGCAAGGAAATCAAACTGAGATAAAGCGAACCTGTATAAAGATTTCCTACACGACGATTATAGACAATTTCTTTCTCATACTGCGCCAGAAGATGTTCTTGAACTTCAGAACTTTCATTTTCAAGTTGAGGAAGAAGTGCTTTTTTTCCCATCTTAGTATAAGGAGTATGGAAAGCTAAGGCAGCAAAATCAGAGAAACTAAGGCCAGTACGACGTGCATACTCTTGCCAAACTTTAGCAAAAGCCTCGATATAAGTAGCATTTGAAAACTGACCATCAACAGTTGGATAAGTATCACCAAAAGGACGCCAGAAGTCATAAATATCTTGTGTCAAGCTGACAGAGTCATCATTGAGTGCTAAGATATTAGGGTTAGCTGCAATTAACATGGCTACAGCACCAGCGCCTTGTGTGGGTTCGCCACCTGTGTTCAAGCCATATTTGGCAATATCAGTTGCGATAACGAGAACTTTACGCTCTGGGTGACGATAAACATGGTCTTTAGCCATTTGCAAGCCCGCAGTTGTTGCATAACAGGCTTCTTTAAGTTCAATAGAACGCGCAAAAGGTTGAATATCAAGTAAACCATGAACAACAACAGCAGAGGCTTTTGACTCATCAACAGAAGACTCGGTCCCAACAATGACCATGTCAATTGCTTGCTTATCTTCTTCAGTCAGAATTTCAGCAGCTGCGTTGGTCGCAAAGGTGATGAGATCTTGGCTGATCGGATTGACGGCCATTTGGTCTTGTCCAATACCGATATGAAATTTAGCAGGATCAATGTTACGCGCCAGCGCTAAATCAGTCATATCTACATAAGTTTCAGGAACAAAAAAGGCAAGTTTGTCAATACCAATATTCATATATATCCTCCAGTTTATATGCTTTATTAATTTGTATGTTTAAGCTCCAATTTTAACATAAAAGATTAAAAATTGGAAAAAACTTTTGACTATTTGGGGCAGAAATGTGCTATACTTGGCTTATGAAAGAAATAGTAATTATCGATGCGCTTCGTACGCCTGTCGGAAAATATGATGGTGCTCTGTCAGATAAGACAGCTGCAGAACTGGGTGTTCATGTAGTTAAAAATCTACTTGAGCGCCATGAAGATATTAAAGATGACGTCAAACAAGTGATTTTTGGCAATGTACTACAGGCTGGTACAGGGCAAAATATTGCACGTCAGATCTCAATCAATAGTGGTCTATCTCACCATGTTCCAGCTTCAACGATAAATGAAGTCTGTGGTTCAGGTATGAAGGCAGTGATTCTCGCTAAACAACTTTTACAACTTGAGGAAGCGGATGTCGTGATTGCTGGGGGAACAGAATCCATGTCTCAATCCCCAATCATTCGTCACCGTAAATCTGGTGAAGAAGTTCTTACAATGATGTCTGAGGGCTTGGTAGATGCCTTTAATGGCGAATCTATGGGTTTGATCGGTGAAACAATCGCCGAGCAATTTGAAATTAGTCGTGAAGAACAAGATCGCTTTGCTCAACGTTCGCAAGAAAAAGCTCTAGCTGCACGTACAGCGGGTGCATTTGAAAAAGAAATTGTACCATTTTCAGATTTAGCAGAAGATGAGACAATTCGTGCAAACTCGTCATTAGAAAAGCTTTCTTCACTACGTACGGCCTTCAGTGAAAACGGAAGTGTAACGGCAGGTAACTCATCGCCAGTAAATGATGGTGCATCTGCTTTGATTTTAGCAAACGATGATTATGCCGAAGCCAAAGAGCTTCCAGTCTTGGCAAAATTATTAGCTAGTGAAGAAGTTGGAATTGATCCTGAAATTATGGGTGTTTCCCCGATTAAAGCCATTCGCCAATTGCTTGATCGTACAGATTTGGATATTGAAGATATCGACTTATTCGAAATCAATGAAGCTTTTGCGGCTTCCAGTGTTGCTGTAAATCAAGAACTCAATATTCCAGAAGAAAAAGTGAATATTTATGGTGGAGCTATTGCTTTAGGGCATGCTATTGGTTCATCAGGAGCACGTGTCTTGACTACTTTAGCTTATGCACTTCAACGCGAAAATAAGCGCTATGGTATTGCTAGCCTTTGTATTGGTGGCGGTCTCGGTTTGGCTGTCCTCTTGGAAAACCCTAATTTAGTGTAAGCAATAAATATGAAGAAAAAATTTTACCAAATGAGTCCAGCAGAGCGTCTGGATTTTCTTGACTTAAAGTCAGAAACACGACAAATTCTAGAAGAAACAGTACTTGATGCGGCTTTAGCAGACAATCTCATCGAAAACCAAATCAGTGAATTCGAGCTACCCATGGGCTTGGCGCAAAACTTTGTCATTAATGGCAAAAAATTCCTCGTTCCAATGGTAACCGAAGAACCTTCCGTGATTGCAGCTGCAAGTAATGGCGCAAAAATAGCTGGAAATTTTCAAACGGTGCTTTCAGAACGATTAATGCGAGGGCAGATTGTTTTTTATGATGTTGATCAGGCAGACCACTTAATGCAGACTATCGAAGAAAATCAAGCAGGTATTTTTCGTGCTGCCAAAGAAGCTTATCCTTCCATTATTAAACGTGGTGGTGGTTTACGACAGGTGAGCAGTAGAGCTTTCGAAGCAGAAGGCTTTGTATCCGTTGATTTTAAAGTGGACGTGAAGGACGCAATGGGAGCGAATATTGTTAATGCCATTTTGGAAGGCGTTGCTAATCTTTTTCGCACATGGTTTCCAGAGCAAAAAATATTATTCAGTATCTTGAGCAATTATGCTACGGAATCTTTGGTTAAAGTCAGTTGTGAAATTCCCGTTGAACGACTGAGTAAAGGTAATAATGGGCAAGAAGTTGCGGAAAAAATTCAGGCGGCTTCACGTTTTTCTAAAATAGATCCTTATCGTGCTGCCACACATAATAAAGGCATTATGAATGGCGTCAACGCTGTTGTCCTTGCCACAGGAAATGACACGCGTGCTGTGGCTTCTGGAATTCATGCTTATGCAAGCAAGGAAGGAAGCTACCAAGGTCTAGCGAAATGGGATGTCAAGGATGGCTTACTTTTGGGAAATCTTGAGCTACCATTACCGGTGGCGACGGTTGGCGGGGCAGTGAAAGTTTTGCCAAAAGCTCAAGCTGCTTTAGAACTCTTAGAAATTACAGAAGCCAAAGAATTAGCACAGGTCATGGCTGCAGTTGGTTTGGCACAAAATTTGGCTGCTTTGCGTGCTCTAGTTTCTGAGGGAATACAGCAAGGACATATGAGTTTACAAGTTCGGGCCTTAGCAATGACAGTTGGCGCGAAAGACGAAGAAATCACTATTTTGAGTGAAAAACTTCGCCGAGAAAAAGTAATGAATCAAGCGATAGCTGAAAAACTTTTGCTAGAGATTCGTCAGAACAACAAATAATCAAGGCTCACAACTCGCTTTGCTCCCTACGTATTGCCATTCTAATCTGCTAAAGCAGAAAGAATGGTAATAAAAATGCTGTCAAGTTTTTTTCTTGACAGGGAAAAATTTTATGCTATAATAGTTAAGTAATAAAAAATAGAAATAGGAAATATAACATGTCTGTAAAAATTCGTTTAACTCGCATGGGTTCAAAGAAAAAACCTTACTACCGTATCAACGTTGCTGATTCACGTTCACCACGTGATGGTCGTTTCATCGAAACAGTTGGAACTTACAACCCACTTGTAGCTGAAAACCAAGTAACTTTGAAAGAAGAACGCGTTATGGAATGGCTTAACAATGGTGCACAACCATCTGATACAGTTCGTAACATCCTTTCAAAAGCTGGCGTTATGAAAAAATTCCACGAACAAAAATTCAGCAAATAATATTAAAAGCGGCTTAAGCCGCTTTTTGTCAATTTCACAATAATTTGGACGATTTTAGTCAGAGTAGAGGTAAGAAATGCAAAAAGATGTGAAAGAACTTGTAATGACAATTGTAAAACCTTTGGTCACAGAACCCGATGCTGTTTCATTGGAAATTATCGAAGGTGAAGAATTTATGGAGTACCATTTGGAAGTAGCGGAAGCTGATATTGGTCGTATCATTGGCCGTCAAGGACGTATCATTCAAGCAATTCGCACAGTCGTTTACTTTGTGCCCGTTGAGGGTAAAAAAGTTCGCCTTTTGGTGGATCAATAAGATATTAAATAAAAGAGCGCAGGTCATAAATCTGTGCTTTTTTATTTAATATCTTGGATTTGTGGCAAAAAACTAGACAATTTTAAATTTGGTTTAAGGAACAGTTAACTCACAAATAAGAAAAGAATAGTATATTAAAGATACGACTTTGAAAAATTGCTAAAAGGTTCTGAAAATGGGAATAAGAGGGATAAACTATGATTAAGCTATATACGGCGGCGGCCAACTCATCATCACAAAAGGTAAGAAAATGGCTTATGGATCATCACTTAGAGTTCCAAGAAATCAATCTCACCAAAGATACACTTACAAAAGAAGAAGTTCTTGCAATCTTTTCTTTAACGGAAGAAGGGTCTGATGATATTATTACACGTAGAGGAAAAGCCATCCAAAATTTAAAAGATGATTTTTATTCTTTAACGATTCAAGAACTGATTCAAGCAATCGTTGATAACCCCCTACTACTTCGTCAGCCATTAATCATAGACAATAGCCATTTGCAAGTCGGCTACCACGAAGAAGATATCCGAAAATTTTTGCCTCGAGAAGTACGGAAAGTTATGATTGAAGACTTTGCTAAAAAAAGAAAATTATAAATAAAAATGCTGATTTAAAGATCGGCATTTTTTTATTTGACAATTTTCAAATAAAGGAGTAATCTATATATGTAAATAAAACATGTTTAATTTACATATATAGAAAGAAGGACTAAAAATGAAAAAATACTCTACATTAAAAGACTTTATCGGCTCACATATGATTTATACCTATGACAATGGTTGGGAATACGAAATTTATATTAAAAATGAGAAAACAATCGATTACCGTATTCATGGCGGAATGGTTGCTGGTCGTTGGGTAAAAGAACAAGAAGTTGACATCGTGATGCTTACAGAAGGTATTTATAAAGTTGCTTGGACCGAACCAACAGGAACAGATGTTGCTTTAGACTTCATGCCAAATGAAGAAAAAATGCACGGTATGATTTTCTTCCCAAAATGGGTACACGAACATCCAGAAATTACGGTATGTTTCCAAAATGACTTTATCGATGTGATGCATGAATCACGTGAAAAATACGAAACTTATCCAAAATACCTAGTCCCAGAATTTGCTACAATCTCGTATATTGCTAATGCTGGAACAGACAACGAAGATGTCATTGCCCAAGCACCATATGAAGGTTTACCAAATGATATTCGTGATGGTAAGTATTTTGATGAAAACTACCAAAAAGTAAACAAATAAGAAATAGAAAGATGAGTTCATTCATCTTTTTTTCATTTATAGCCTGAGAGTGTTTATTTCAATATTATTCCGTTATAATAGAGTTTACATTTACAATTTTCAAAAATTGGGTTATTATGGAATAAGGGAGAAATAAAATGGCCAGTGAAGATAAATTGTCTTATATTATTTTGGGTTTGTTGAAGCATGAACCATTAACAGGATATGATTTAAAGAAAAATTTCGAAAGCGAAGTGGGCGAATTTTGGCAAGCAAATACGGGACAAATTTATCCGACCTTAAGAAAACTTTTTGAGGCTGAAGCAGTCGATTTTGATGTCGAAATTGTTGGTGCCAAATTAAAGAAAAAAAAGTACTACATCACAGATAAGGGGCGTGAAATGTTTGACCAATGGATTCAAGCGCCTGCTGAACTCTATGCTGTTCAAAAGGACGAATTTATGTTAAGGTTGTACTTTTTGAAGAATGACGACGATGTCCGAATTATTGACTTAATTAATGAAGAAATAGAAGTACATAAGAAAAAACTGAATTATCTTCTGCAACGTCAAGCACATATCTTTGGAGGAGATGATCCTAAAGAAAAAGATGGACATTTTTTAGTTTTAGATTTTGCCATCCAAAGAGAAAACTTTCGACTTGATTGGCTACAAAAGGTGAAAAGTAGTCAAGTTAAGTCTGAGAGTCAGAGATAATACGAGCGTATAATAAAAAGCATCTAGAATTCTAGTGTTTTTTTATTAAACAAGCAGTGTCGCAATGAGGACCGGTAAAGTTTTTGCTATAATAGAGAAGAGAGAATTTTTAAGAATGATTAAAAAATAAAGGGGATAATCTATTGACGGTAAATCTTATAATAATAGTATTAATGATTGCTTTTACAGCTTTCTTTGTTGCATCTGAGTTTTCTTTGGTGAAAATACGTAAAAGTCGTTTAGAAACACTGGCAGCTGAGGGCAACAAACAAGCAAAATTAGCTATTGTTGTTGTGGAGCATTTGGATTCATACTTGAGCGCCTGTCAGTTAGGGATTACATTGACTTCTTTGGCTATTGGTTGGGTTGGAGAAAGCACAATTCACGCCTTACTTGCGCCTGTGATTCATTATTTTCCACTGCCTAATACGATTGCAGAAAGCTTTTCAATTGTTTTAGCTTTCTTGCTGATTACTTTTGTTCACGTCGTAATTGGTGAATTGATTCCGAAATCACTCAGTATTTCGAAGACAGAAGCTGTTGTTTTAGCAGTCGTAAGACCTTTGCACTATTTTTACAAGCTTACATATCCCTTTGTCTGGCTGTTGAATGTTTCCGCAAGCTCTATTGGGAAACTCTTTAATCTTAGTCTGGCATCAGAAGGAGAAGAAACACATTCGGAAGAAGAACTCCTTTTGATAGCCAACCAAAGCTTTGCTAAAGGTGAAATTAACGAAAAAGAATACGAGTATCTCAACAAAGTTTTTGAATTTGATGATTTATTAGCCAAAGAAATTATGGTCCCTCGTCTCGATATGGAAACAATTGCTTCAGATAAAACAATTAAAGAAGCGCTAGAGTTTGCAATTGAAAAAGGACACACGCGTTTCCCAGTCATTGGCAAATCTAAGGACAATATCTTAGGATATGTGACTCTCCAAGCTCTTATTAAGGAGTATCTTGTGTCGCCAATGCAAAAAGTGCGTACGATTGCTCAGGAACCCATTGTCTTTATCGATACTATCCCAGTCAAAATCTTGCTTTCACAAATGCAAAGTGAACACAAACATTTCGCAATTTTGTCTGATGAATATGGTGGAACCAGCGGTTTAGTAACGATTGAAGATATTCTGGAAGAACTTGTGGGTGATATTCAAGACGAGCAAGATCATGAAGAAGAAAATATTGTCGAAGTTGAACCAGGAATTTATCATGTCAAAGGGAAAACTCCTTTATCTGAAATTGAAGATAAGTTTGATACTGATTTCGATAATCCTTCGGCAAGCAATACTATCAGTGGTTATATTATTAATGCTTATCTGGAAAATAGAGAAGAATTTGACGTAGGGAGTATTAAAGTTTTGAATAATTTACAGATAAGGATTCTTGAAATGGACAGGGTGACTCCAAGTGAGTTAGAGATAACTAAAGTAGAAAAAATCATCTAGATTTTGATGATTTGTAGATATTCAAAAGTTCACATAAAAATGTGAACTTTTTTTGATAAATATTTTAAAAAGACATTTCTTATATTTTGTACACTTTTTAATATAAACTTGACAAACCAGATAGGACATGGTAAAATTCTATTTGTTCATGTGAATACAAACACAAGGAGAGATTATGAAAATTTGGACAAAATTAGGATTGCTTGCCATTGTTGGCCTTTCATTAACGGCATGTGGAGGAAATGCTCAAAATAAAAGTACGTCTTCTAGTTCATCAGAAAAGACTGATGCTAAAACAGGCGCCAGCAAAACTATGACTTATGCAGAACCGTCAAGCTTGAAAAAAAGCTATGATGTCATCATCGTTGGTTCTGGTGGTGCAGGGATGACAGCAGCTATCGAGGCGAAGGATGCGGGAATGAATCCTGTTATTCTTGAGAAAATGCCGATGGCTGGCGGAAACACTTCCAAAGCATCTGCTGGATTGAACGCTTCGGAAACATCTGTCGAAAAAGCACAAGGTGTTACAGACTCAAATGATAAATTTTATGAAGAAACACTTAAAGGTGGTGGAGGAACAAATGATAAAGAACTCCTTCGTTACTTTGTCGATCATTCTGCAGCAGCAGTAGATTGGTTAGCACAGAATGATATAGTCCTTGATAATTTAACGACTACAGGTGGGATGAGTGTTTCTAGAACACACCGTCCACATGATGGTTCAGCTGTCGGAGCTTATCTTGTTAAAGGATTAGAAGAAAATATATCTAAACGTGATATTCCAGTTTTTGTTAATAGTGATGTGACAAAAATAAATGAAAAAGACGGAAAAGTCTCAGGTGTCGAAGTTAAAATCGAAGGTGAAACAAAACAAGTTGACTCAAAAGCTGTCGTTGTAACAACAGGTGGATTTGGGGCCAATCAGAAAATGATTGCTAAATATCGTCCTGACTTGAAAGACTATGTCACAACTAATGCAGCTGGTTCTACTGGGGATGGGATTGAAATTATTTCCGCTCTTGGAGGTGCTTTGGTTGATATGGATAAAATTCAAATTCACCCTACTGTTTTCCAAAAAACAGGATATCTTGTATCTGAGTCAATTCGTGGTGAGGGAGCTATTCTCGTAAACAAAGAAGGTAATCGTTTCTTTAATGAAATGGATACACGTGATAAAGTTTCCGCAGCGGAGCTCATACAAGATGGCAAATATGCCTATGCCATTTTTGGTGAAGGAACAAAGGATAAAGTTAAAGCTGTAGATCAATATATTTCTAAAAATATGGTTGTTGAGGCAGATAATGTTGAGGAACTTGCGAAAAAACTTGATATAAAACCAGAAGAACTTAAAGCAACAGTGACTAAATGGAACAAAGCAGTGGCCGATAAAAAGGATTCAGAATTTGGACGTACAACAGGGATGACCAATGATATTTCTGGAAAGGTTTATGCTATTAAAGTTGCACCAGGAATTCATCACACTATGGCTGGTGTCAAAATTAATACACAAACACAAGTTCTAAAAGAAGATGGTCAACCAATAAAAGGTTTATATGCCGCTGGTGAAGTTACAGGTGGTTTGCACGGTGGTAATCGTATCGGAGGAAATGCAGTCGCTGATATCATTATCTTTGGACGTCAAGCTGGCCAAGAATCTGCAAAATATGCAAAAGCTTAATAAATATTTTCACTTGAAATAAAAAACATCCTAAAGTTGGATGTTTTTCTTTTTATAAAAGTTTTATTTTTCTCAACCAATACCAGACACCACCACTAAGGGCGAGCGAAATCGCCAAAACCAATAGGAAACCAAAGGAGAATTCTTCAAAGGGAAGTTTAAGATTTATGCCCCAAAAGCCATAAATCATGGTTGGTATAGTCAAAACGATAGAAATTTCGGTGAGAGTTTTCATTATGGTATTGAGACGGAAGGAACTTAGATTGTTGACCATTGTATCTAAGCTAGCAAGATATTTATTATAGGCTTGAGTAAGCTTTTTTAAACTGTCTAAATTTTCCTCAAGTTTTATAATGCCGCTATGTCCATTTTCGTCTAAATTCAAAGTATTTTTTTCACGCTTAAAAAATTCTATTATTTTGTCATCACTATCATAGGTTAGGGATAAACTGATTAAATATTTTTTGAGTTGAAGTAATTGACTGAAGAGTGAGCGTGTAGGACCATTATCATTAATCGAGGTCTCTAGTTTTATAATTTCATCCCTAATTTTTTGCGCATCTGCGGTCATTTTAGCAAGAGCTGCATTAATCAAGTCAACCAAAATTTCTTCGGTTTTTAATTCCTTCTGGCAGTCTTTAAGGAATTCTAAGATGAAGTCTTCTTTATCTTCAGTAATAATCATTACTGAATGTTCAAGCTTTAAAATAAGTAGAGAGTCAACCATATGCTCAAATTCAGCTTCCTCCCTCTCTCTTGGATAGAGAAGAAGTAAAGTGATATATCCATTTCCATTCTCTCCCTTATTAAAGAAATAGTTAGCCTCTTTTTTATCATAAAACAAAGAAGAGAGATCCTGTTGATATTGATTATTTAGATGTTTGAAAAATTGACGGTCAGGTTGATAAAAGTAAAATAAGGTATTATCCTCTTCACTTTCAAGGGGAGCTATTTTAGAAGCAGCAACTTCTAAAGCTTTAAGGATTTTATATTTAAACATTGACTTTCCTCCAAAAAGAGTCACTTCCAAAAGTAAAATAAGATATGATAGCCAAAAGGCCCCTATCATAGAGGCCAACTTAGAAGTTAGATTTTAAGAAAGAAGCGGAAATCTTACTCTACTCTCCCATTTTCAGGCGTCATGTCGTCAACTTTATCTTTTACTTTATCGACTTGTTTTGAGGTAAATTTTCCTGTCGTTTGCGCTGCGTCAACCACACGATCTTGGACAGTTACTTCGTCATCTTTTTGTTGTTCTTTTGTCTTAATGTCTGTAACTGTTACATTAACTTCTACAACATCTAGGTCTGTCATGTTTGCAACTTCTTTACGGATAACATCCTTGATGCGGTTATAAATTTCTGGAACATTTTTACGGTATTCTGTGATAACTTTCAAATCTACTGCAACTTGTGTTTTGCCCACTTCAACATCAACTCCAGAAGTTACGTCATCCGTATTTACAAGTTTTCCAGTTAAGTTAGAGAAGAAGCCACCTTCGACAGCCAGTAAGCCATCCACGGTTTCTAAAGCTAATCCTACAATTTTTTGGACTACTTTGTCTTCGTAAGTTAATTCTCCTTTGATATCCTGAGTATTTTCGTGATTCTTAGAAGCAGTATGCTCAGTTTCGGCCATTGTTCCAAAGGGTTTCATGTTTTCTTGTACCATTTAATTCTCCTTATTTTTAAGTTATTTCCGATTTTTTAAGTGTTCAATGATTCCAGTCTTTTGTAGAAATAAGCCCGCTATTACACCAAAGCCAATTAATATCAACAGTAGAACCATTTTCCAAAAACCAATAGTGAAGATGGCAATGGCAGCTATACCACCGATAATGCCACCAATAATTGGATATCGATATCTTTCCAGATAATCCATTGACACCTCCTATACAACGCGAGAGCGTTTATTGTTTGTTTCTTTATTTAATGCATTTACTTCAACTTTTATTTTTACAGGTTGATCTACACCAAAGAAAAGTTTTAAGCTATCAATAATCTCTTGTTCGAGCAATCGTGATTTTTCAGCAATTTCGACCCGAGGAATGATTTCCCCCTTCACATCAATGTTTATTTTCTTTTTATAGAGTGTAACATTAATGCGCGGAGATTTGAGAAAGTCATTTTCGAGAACTTTCTCACGGACAAGTCCTTCAATAGCTGAACGTTTTAAAGTGAGTTTTCCACCATGAGTAGGTAGTTCAATATCAATATAGGTACGAGGATAAAATGCGATGATGAGTAAGGCAATTATTAAAATAACAGCCAAGATAGCATTTCCCCAGAATAGATAGACAGGTATGAATTCACCGATATAGACGACTTGACTTGAAGCACTTGTCATATCGCCATACTCCACTAAATTGTAGTAATCCCAAGCTGAAGGAACTACAAGAGAAAGTAGGAGGAGATCAAATACGATGAGAATAAATTTCTTTCCAGATGACACAAGGCCTCCTTTCTAGATGCTTTAACGAAAAAATTAATGACTCATTTTTGATAAAACAAAGGATACAACGGCCACCACAATAACGGCACCGATGATTGAGGGAATCAAAGCCATACCGGCCAATGAAGGCCCCCAGCTTCCGAGGAGGGCTTGACCCACAGCAGAACCGACTAAACCGGCTAAGATGTTGGCAATCCAGCCCATGGAGCCTCCTTTAGTGATGACTCCTGCAATTAAGCCAATGATGGCTCCGACAATAAGTGACCAAATCATAAAATACCTCTTTTCTAGTATGTGCTGACATACATTTCTATTCTTAAACTAACACATCTGGAAAGCGGATTCAAATGATTGGTTTATTATTTTTTCATTATTCCAAAAAAATAAGAGCTTAGATTGCACATATATCTGACTTATGGAGTAATATTTCGAAAATTCAGAAAGATATTGATAGGATTTAAAAAATAAAAGTGATAGAATAATGAAAGGGGATACAAAATTGGTAAATAATACAATTTGTATCTCAAAAAATAGAAAGAAGGAGAAAATTATGATTTTAGGTTTTATTAAGGCAAATTTCCCAGGAGAACGTCGTGTTCCACTATTACCACAAGACATTACAGATTTTGATAATCAATTGCTGATTGAAACTGGATTTGGAGAGTTTTTAGATATTGAAGATGTTGAATATGAAAAAGCAGGGTGTAAAATCCTTTCAAGAGAAGAAGTCTTCAAACAGTCTGAAGCGATTTTTTCATTGAAACTTATCCAGCCAAGTGACTATGACTATATTAAAAAGGGCCAAATCATCATCGGTTGGACCCATCCTTATGGCTCTGGTAAGTCTTTTATGAAAGAACAAGCCATTCCTAAAGAGCTTATTGTTGTTGATTTAGATAATAATTTCCCTGCTATTTATTATAAGGATAAAGTCATCGAAACACAGATACCATCAGGTATTATGGAACGTAATAGTTTTTTTGCTGGTTATGCTGGTACTTTAGATGCTCTGCTTAAGTTTGGCATTTTACCAGATGAAAGCACTAGAATAGCAGTTCTTGGCTCAGGAAATGTCTCACAAGGCGCCTTTCATGCAGTTTCAAAATTTTCTTCAAATGTAAAAATGTTCTACCGACGGACACTTCCGGTTTTTAAGGAAACTTTTAGCGCTTACGATATTATCATCAATGGTATCGAAGTTGGAGCGGGTAATGCCCCCATTTTATCCTTAGAGGATCAAAAACAACTGAAGAGAGGAAGTTTCATCATAGATACGGCAGCTGATGCGGGGAATACTATTGAAGGGAACCATTTCACAACAATGAAGGACTCAATCTATAAAGAAAAAGGCATTTATTACTATTGTGTCCCCAATACACCATCTATGGCTTATCGTAATGTTAGTCCAATGCTAAGTAAACAATTGAGTAAATACATTTTTAAAGAAAATGTTGAAATCTTTAAAGAAGCACTGAAACAGAGTAAATAATTAGTGACATGATATAACAATGTAACCTCTAGCTTAAGTTTACCTAAAAATAATAAACAAGTTGTTTGCTTGAATATTATGATTTTGTTAGAATGAAATTGTTATGAAATTATAATATTATTTTAAAGGAAAGAGGTATTTTTATGATTTGGTCACTTATTGTTGGTGCAATTATTGGGGTGATAGCAGGAGCAATCACAAGTAAAGGTAAATCTATGGGATGGATTGCTAATATCTTAGCCGGTTTAGTTGGTTCTGCTGTGGGTCAAGCCCTTCTCGGAAGCTGGGGTCCTTCATTGGCCGGTATGGCTTTGATTCCCTCAATCATAGGTGCCGTTATTGTGGTAGCCGTTGTATCATTCTTCTTGGGTAAAACAAAAGATTAATACAATTCTTATAAAAAATCACTCTTTGGGTGGTTTTTTTCTATGGTTAAACAGGCAGATATAGTACAATAATTCTAAAATGCTTTAGAATTAACAAGAAAATCAAGAATAACTTGTATAAGCAAGAAATGCATATCAGGAGGAAAAAGGAAATTGACTGAAGAAGAACAAGAGCTCGTCTATTTTTGGGATGGTTTTGCTGAAGAATATGAAGAAATACAACAGGAATCGCCTTTCCCGATTGCTCAAGAGTTAGGAAAGTTCCTTGTACAAGAGAAAATTCTACCTTGTCAAACACTTTTAGATATTGCAGGAGGAAGCGGGCGTTACTTGTCCGTATTTCAGGACCAAGTTAAGAAATATACTTTAGCGGATATTTCACCAAAGATGTTAGAACTGGCAAGAGAGAAAAGAAAATCAGAGCATATCGATTTCCTTAGGATTAGCCAAGAGGCGATGATTAAAACAAATAAAAAATTTCAAGTTGTTTTTTCCGCAATGAATCCTGCTTTGAATCGTCCTGAAAAGATAAAAGAATTGTGGCAACTCAGTCAAAAGTGGTGCCTTATCTTCCGGTTGGTTAAGGATGAGGATAGCTTATTTTCTCCTTATGATCAAGAAGTGAACCCAGAGTTAAAATGGATGGCAGACTACAAAAACTTTCTTCAAAAAGAGAAGAAAGAATTTTTTGTGCAACAATTTACTTTTGAAAAAACAGAAATGATTTCAAAAGCCTTTTTCCACGCGTATTTTGAAGATGAATGCAGTAAACGGGAGTTGGAACGCCGTATAAACGAGCATTTTGGAGTGCAAGAATCATGCAAAAATTACCACAAAGTTGTTTACGAACTGATTTACATTCCATGTGACAAATAGTGACGATAAAGCATAATGCCTTGCACTATATTCATGATTTATGCCTAAGTCGAAAGAAAAACTAAACGCGATTCAAAAAAAGTATAAGTAAAAGCCCAAGAAAATTATTATTTTCTTGAGCTTTTGTTTTACATTACTGGAAAAGAAAAATAAATAAATTTATTCATTATCCTTTTTTAATATGAGTGGAGTTTAATCATGATAGCCGTAGAGTTTTAATTCGCCCGAAATATATTCTCCTAGATAGACTTCAGTAATTTTATGAAAGCCGTTTTCAACGATTTTAGTTTCGAGCCACTCTTCGTTTTTATTTATAATGTCTAAAACATCATAGTTGGCTTGTCCGTCTACAATGATCGGGTATTTAATGTTTTCTCCTCCAAATTCGATAATTGTTAATTGACCATTTTGCTCTAAAATTGCGCGCTTTACATTTTGAACTTCATAAATTCCATTAGAGCGTAGCTTAAACATAAGTTCATTTGCAGAAATCCCATTTTTCAAACACTCCGTAACTTTTATTTTTCCATCTTGAATTAAAGTAAGTGGCTTTCCGTCTACGATGACTTTAATATAACGATTATGTTCTTTAGCAAATTTTAGGAGAAGTACAAGAAGAGTCCAGATGATTAAGACAAGGACAAATTGCAAGACGGTTATAGAATCATTATAAATGACACCTCCAATTATCCCACCTAGGACATAATTTTGAACTTGATCCATTGCTGATGAAGGTGCAAGATTACCTTTTCCCATGATGTTAATTTGGATAATTAAACAAACAATTCCGAGGGCAAATTTGATTATTATTGGACTGTATAATTGCATAGCTAACCTTTCTTATTATTTAGAAATAATATTGATTTTATTATTGAGCAGATGGGTTTCGGTGATAGTATAGGATTGCTGATCGGCATTGAGATTGACCGTGTAAAAATCATCTTTTACTTTTACAATGATTCCATCAGTAAGTTGAGTTGAACTTACCAGAATGTCTTTTTGCTCAACCTTCATATTATCTGCAAATTGCTCAACAAAATTGACCATTTGAGAGGATTGAGAATGCCGTGACTGATTAACCTGATAATTTGAATACTGTATTCCAAGAGAAAGGATGAGGAACAAGAAAAAAATGAGACTAAGATCTCGATATTTCGTCTTGATTCGATGCTTCAAATATAACGAAAAAACAACGATAAGTAGTATGAGTGAACCAAAAATGAAAATATACCATAGGTAATCTGTTAAGCCCGCTTGTGTTTTCAAGAAACCAATATCATAAAAATTCATAAAACCTCCAATAAACTATCTGCAATTGTCTCTTAATAACCAATATATTATTAAAAAATTCCACAATTATATACTATCATAAACAAACTAATATATATATAAAATATTTTTCATTCATCAACTTAAAATAAAAAACACAATAATTATTTGTATAATTTTAAATAAAATGGTACAATTTTACCTAATTAAAATTTTTAATATTTTAAATTATAGCTTATATCCATGGAAAAATAAGCTATAAGAAGAAGGGAGAAAAAGAAATTTGGGATTTTCGACAAAAGCAAAATTTGAAACCTACAGTAAAAAGGACAGTAGATTAGAAAAAACATTGGGGGTTAAAGACTTCTTGGCTTTAGGAGTGGGAACGATTATTTCTACTTCAATCTTTACTTTACCAGGAATTGTTGCTGCACAATTTGCAGGACCAGCTGTTGTATTTTCATTTTTGATTGCTGCAGTTGTTGCTGGTATGGTCGCATTGGCCTATGCTGAAATGGCCAGTGTTATGCCCTTTGCTGGCTCAGCCTACTCATGGATTTCAGTGCTCTTTGGTGAGGGATTTGGCTGGATTGCGGGTTGGGCCTTACTTGCAGAATACTTTATTGCCGTAGCCTTTGTAGGCTCGGGATTCTCGGCTACATTCCAGCATATTCTAGCAACCTCTAATATACATTTACCTGCGGCTTTAGCTAATCCACTTGGCACTAATGGTGGTATCGTTGATATTATTTCTTTAATTGTTATTTTAATTGCCGCTCTTCTTGTATGGCGGGGCTCTAATGATGCTGGAATAATTGCGCAAATCTTAGTTGTGTTAAAAATTATTGCCATTATCACATTTATTGTTGTAGGTTTAACAGTGATTAAACCCCAAAATTATACACCGTTTATACCTAAGCACAATCCTACTACAGGCTTTGGAGGTTTATCGGGAATTTTATCGGGTGTTTCAATGATTTTCCTTGCTTATATTGGCTTTGATTCGATTGCGGCTAATTCAGCTGAAGCTAAAAACCCCAAACGTACAATGCCTTTAGGTATTGTAGGCTCGCTCATCATTGCCGTGGTTCTGTTTTCAGCAGTCACGCTTGTTCTTGTCGGCATGCATCCTTATACTGAGTATGCAAATAATGCAGCTCCTGTATCTTGGGCTTTATCAGAAGCAGGTTTTCCTTTGGTTTCACAAGTGATTTCAATAGTTGCTGATGCCGGAATGTTTATTGCTTTACTGGGAATGATTTTAGCGGGGTCTCGACTGATTTATGCTTTTGGTCGTGACGGAATGCTTCCAAAAGTATTGGGAGATGTAGACAAGCGTGAGAATCCAACCAATGCTTTGGTTGTTTTAACTACGGTTGCAATAATTATTGGGGCTTTTTTCCCATTTACCTTCCTGGCACAATTGATTTCCGCAGGTACGTTGATTGCTTTTGTCTTTGTTTCGATCGGGATGTTTGCTTTACGTCCGCGTGAGGGCAAAGACTTACCACAAGCAAGTTACAAAATGCCATTTTACCCGATTTTACCAGCTCTGGGCGCAATAGGCTCGATTATTGTATTTGAAAATCTTGATTCACTTGCGAAACTATACTGTTTTATCTGGATTTTGTTAGGTATTGTGATCTATTCTTTGTATGGTGCGAAGCGCAAAAAAAATTAAAAATTTTATACCGATTTGAGGATTTATCAAATCGGTTTTTACTTTAATTAAAAGTTAATTACCTCAAAACTAACTTTTTTTAAAGGAAGAAACACTTACAGAAGCATATAGGGAAATAATACGTGAATTATGGTAAAATATCTGTATGACAAAATTTTACAATGTAGGCACAATAGTGAACACACAAGGGCTTCAAGGAGAAGTTCGTGTGATTTCAGTTACCGATTTTGCTGAAGAACGTTTTGCAAAAAACACAATTTTGGCTCTTTTTGACAAAAAAGGAAATTATGTCCAAGATTTGAAAGTTAAATCATCTAGAAAACAAAAGAATTTTTATATCGTCAAATTTGATGGCTTTTATCATATTAATGATGTTGAAGGCTTTAAGGAATTCACTTTAAAAATAGCTGAGGACAAGTTGAAGGATTTGGACGAAGGCGAATTTTATTATCATGAAATTATTGGTTTAGATGTATATGAAAATGATCAATTAATTGGACAGGTTAGCGAAATTCTTCAACCAGGTGCAAATGATGTGTGGGTCGTCAAACGTAAAGGCAAGCGTGACTTGCTTCTTCCTTATATTCCACCTGTTGTATTGAATGTTGATCTTCAAGCTAAAAGGGTGGATGTAGAAATTATGGAAGGTTTGGACGATTAGGATGAAAGTTGATATTTTAACCATTTTTCCAAATATGTTCGACTCACTCAACCAATCGATAGTTGGGAAAGCACAAGAAAAGGGACTGCTTGAACTTCATACCCACGATTTTCGCGAAAATGCGAGCAACAAGCAAAGACATGTGGATGATATGCCTTATGGCGGAGGTCAAGGCATGTTGCTGATGCCGCAACCTATCTATGATACAATGGATAAGATTCCGCATGAAAAGGCTCGTGTGATTCTCCTTGATCCTGCAGGCAAACGCTACAATCAAAAAATGGCTGAAGAGCTTGCCCAAGAAGAGCATCTAATTTTTATTTGTGGACATTATGAAGGTTATGATGAACGAATTAAAGATCTAGTGACGGATGAGATTTCGCTTGGCGACTTTGTCTTAACAGGCGGAGAAGTAGCAGCTACTGTTATTGTTGATTCTGTAGTACGCTTGCTGCCTGGAGCTTTAGGTAAAGCAGCCAGTCATGAGGATGATTCTTTTTCTTCAGGATTACTTGAGTATCCGCAATATACACGTCCAGAAGAGTTTCGTGGGAAGAAGGTCCCAAGCGTTCTGATGTCCGGTCATCACGAAAATATTCGTAAATGGCGCTTGACGGAGAGCTTGAAAAAAACTTTAGCACGACGTCCGGATTTGTTGGAGCAGTACGAGACAAATGCAGAAGAAGAGGAGATTTTGAAACAGCTAAAGATGGAAAGAGAAAAATCTTGATGGCTTGGAAAAATTATATTTGGGATTTTGATGGAACACTCTTCAATACCTATCCTGTAATGTTAGAGGCCTTGCGTGAAGCAATGAAGCAATCTTCAGTAGAATTTCCGGGCGATTTAGAAGCTTATATCAAACGCTTCTCTATTCGTAAATTCGCTTTTGAGTTTGCAGACGATGACTTTCTTGATTTGTATCATAAAATAGAAGCAGAGATGCAAGTCAATCCTCAGGTTTACCCTGAAATCCCACAAATTTTGTCAGAAATTGTAGAAAATGGCGGACAAAATTTTGTCCTCAGTCATCGTGATGATGCTACCTTTGAATATCTGGGTGAACTAAAAAAATACTTTACGGAAGTCATTACCAGTCAGCAAAATTTTGCACGGAAACCAAGTCCAGAAGCTTTGGAATATTTGATTCACAAATATAAGTTGGTGCCAGAAGAAACAGTCATGATTGGTGATCGTCCTCTTGATATTGAAGCAGGTATAAACGCAGGTGTAGCCACTTTGCTTTTAGATGAGAAAGCATATTTTGGAGATATCGCCGACAAGAAAATAAAAAATTGGAGTGAATGGAAATGACATTAACATTAGAACGTGATAAAGAATTTGTAAATCAATTTCACTATGATGCACGTAATTACGAATGGGAAAAAGAAAACGGAACACCTGAAACAAATATCAATGTACAATTTCAGTTAGTGCCCCACGATCAAGTACCTGACGGAAAAGTTGCTGCAGAAGATACAGCAATTTATGCTATCTTGACATATATGATTCCTTTGGAGAATATTGTCTTATCAGGTATGCTCAGCCAACTTAACTACATTCGTGGTCGCCAAGTGAAAGAGCAATCTGAATTAGAACAAGAAGAAATGGCTCAAATTGCTGACCCACTTTTTGATCTTTTGAAGCGCTTGGTGTACGAAACAACAGAGGTTGCCCTTGACCAACCGGGCATCAACCTCCAATTTTAAGGATTTTTTCAAGATTATTTATTATGAAATTAGCTATTATTACAGATACTTCGGCAGATTTTGCCGAACAATATAAAAATCGTGACGATTTATTTGTCTTGGAAATTCCCATATCTATTGAGGGAAAAGAATATAAACCAAGTGAAATGACACACCAAGAGTGGTATAAGTTGATGGCCGCAACTTCAGAGGCGCCTAAAACATCACAACCAAGCATTCTTGAATTAGAAGAATTACTGCGAACACTAAGACAAGAGGGCTATACTCATGTTTTAGGTGCTTTTTTGAGTTCAGGAATTTCAGGTTTTTATCAAAATGCATTTTATCTACAAAGTGAATTTGAAGATATGGTAGTCAAGTTTCCTGAAACCTTTATCACCTCTAGTCCACTTGGCTATATGATTGAGACAGCACTTGATACGGCAGATGCCGGAAAGTCATTTGACGAAATTATTGCTCAGTTTGAGTATCAAAGAGAAAATGACAATGCCTTCATGCTTGTAGATGACCTTCATTGGTTAGCTAAAGGGGGGCGCCTGTCGAGAGGTGGAGAACTTTTAGGAACACTCCTCAATATCAAACCTATTTTACAGTTTTCAGAAGATGGTAAAGTTGTTGTATATGATAAGGTGCGTACAAGCAAGAAAGCTGTGTCAGAGCTAAAGAAACTGATGCTTGCAAATAGTGATCCAAAGTCGCACAAGGTATACGTTCTCCATGCTGATGCGGAAGATCGTGCGAAAGACCTTTATGATTTTGCTAAAGCTCATGGCTACGATGATGTCGAAATCGTAACATTTGGACCCGTTATTGCAACTCACCTAGGCTTGGGTGCGATTGCTTATGGGTTCTCACCTAAGAAATAATTTATTGTATAAAAATTAATTGTAAAAAGAGAAGGGAACATTTTAGTCATTCCTTCTCTTTTTTTTGGCGTTTTATAAAATAGTTATTTTTAAAGAAGTGTAAACGCAATCATATAAATGTTGAGAAATAATTGTCTATTTATTTCAAGTTTTATTTGACTTTAAGTTAAAAAAATATTAAACTAAAGTTGTTATTATACGCATAAATATACATTAGGAGGTATATAATGGAAGCAAAAACTGAAAAGAAAAAATTCCAAATGCCATCGGCATACACGATTCTTTTCATCATCATTGTCCTTATTGCAATCCTGACCTGGTTTATTCCAGCAGGACATTACAAAGTAGATGATGCTGGTAATATTATTGCTGGATCATTTACACAGGTAGCTTCAAACCCTCAAGGGATTTGGGATATGCTTATGGCTCCCGTTAATGGGATGTTAGGTATTGAAGCAAATGGAAATGTACCTGCTACGCCAGCGGCAATTCCTATCTCATTCTTTATTTTAATGGTAGGTGGCTTTTTAGGTGTAGTAAATAAAACCGGTGCACTTGAAGCAGGTATTGCCTCAATCGTTAAGCGTTTTAAAGGTAAGGAGAAGATGCTGATTCCGGTCTTAATGATTCTCTTTGCACTTGGGGGATCAACGTATGGGATGGCGGAAGAAACATTGGCTTTCTATGCTTTGATTATCCCTGTCATGATTGCGGTTGGTTTCGATACGGTCGTGGCTGTTGCCATCGTTTTAGTTGGCTCTCAAGTTGGTTGTTTGGCTTCTACAGTGAATCCATTTGCTACAGGTGTAGCTTCTCAAGCAGTTGGTATTTCCATGGGACAGGGTATGGGACTTCGCTTCTTCATGCTAGTCGTACTTACAGGGATTTCAATTCTCTATGTTTATCGTTATGCTTCAAAGATTGAAAAAGATCCTACAAAGTCTTTAGTTTATAAAAATCGCGAAGCAGATATCCAACATTTCGACATTGCTTCTATTGAAAAACAGGAAAATATTACGCAACGTCAAAAATGGGTCAATGTTGTTTTCTTCGGAAGTTTTGTCATTATGATCATGTCACTTGTACCCTGGGATATGTTGAATGAACACTTTACTTTCTTTAATGACTTTACTACTTGGCTAACATCAATTCCAGGCTTAGGTGTTGTTCTTGGTAAGAGCATGGTGCCGTTTGGTGCATGGTACTTCCCAGAAATTACAATGCTATTCATCGTCATGGCCGTTGTGGTTGCTTTCGTTTACCGTATGAAAGAATCTGAATTTATCTCTGCCTTTCTCGAAGGTGCATCAGACATGATCGGTGTTGCTATCGTCGTAGCTGTGGCACGTGGGATTCAGGTTGTGATGAACAACGGGATGATTACAGATACAATCTTGCATTGGGGTGAACAAGGACTTCAAGGACTTTCATCAAGTCTATTTATTATCTTAACGTTTATCTTCTATTTGCCAATGAGTTTCTTGATTCCATCAACGTCAGGTTTAGCAGCTGCTACTATGGGTATCATGGGTCCAATGGGCGAATTCGCCAATGTTTCAAAAGATTTGGTCATTACTGCTTATCAATCTGCATCAGGTATTTTGAACCTTATCACACCAACATCCGCTGTTGTTATGGGTGCACTTGCTATTGCCCGCTTTAATATCGGAACATGGTGGAAATTTATGGCCAAGTTGATTGTGATTCAGTTGGTTGTAATCATGATTATCCTTGGAGTTGCCGCAGTATTATAAAAAATGAATAAAAAGCTTTCCATCGGGGGAGCTTTTGTTGGAGGTCACATGAAAACTTTTATTACAGATGAATATCAAACAGCAGCTGTGCAATCACTAGGACGTTTAGTCAAACATGCCTCTGTATTAGACGAGAGTGATTCTGGCCCAGGGCATCCTTTTGGGAAAAAAGTTTTAGGTGCTTTAGAAGAAGTCTTGGAACTTTGTCAAGAATTAGGTTTTAAGACTTTCCAAGATCCTGAAGGTTATTATGGTTACGCTGAGACGGGCGAGGGCGAAAAACTTTTTGGCTTACTTTGTCACATGGATGTTGTACCTGCAGCGGACCAAGCAGGCTGGGAAACTGATCCTTTTGAAATGGTCGAGCGTGATGGTCTTTTAATTGGGCGGGGTACCCAAGACGATAAAGGACCAAGTATGGCTGCACTCTACGCAGTGAAGGCTTTAATGGATGCTGGTGTGACATTTGACGGACGAATTCGTTTTATCTTTGGCACAGATGAAGAAACACTTTGGCGTTGTTTGGATAAATATAATGAAAAAGAAGAGGCAATCACCATGGGCTTTGCACCTGATTCTCATTTTCCGCTCAACTATGCTGAAAAAGGGTTGCTTCAAGCCTATCTTACTGGGCCTGGCACAAACGAATTCACATTACATGCGCCCGGCGCTTTAAATGTCGTCCCCGATCGTGCGGCTTACACTTCAGAAAAATTAGCAGAAGTAAAAGCAGCCTTGGCAGCGCATGGTTTTTCTTATGAAGAAACCGAAAAAGGAATTTCCGTACAGGGCAAAAGCGTACATGCTATGGCTGCACCAGAAGGGATAAATGCCACTTTACGTTTGGCTATTGCCTTAGCAGAAGTATTTGACTTCAAGCCACTTGATTTCTTGGGTAAACTTGTTCAGGAAAATGCCACAGGTGAAAATGTTGTGGGCAAAGTTATGGATGAACAATCTGGTGAATTAACCATGAATTTCACAGATGTTGAGATCACTCCTGAACATACAAAAATCGGTGTGGATATGCGTATCCCTGTAACTATTGATAAAGATGAACTGGCTGGAAAGCTTGCTGCTCAAGCAGCGGATTATCAACTTGAATATAAGCAATATGATTGGTTAAATCCTCTCTATGTGCCGGTAGAAAGTGAACTTATCCAAACGCTTCTTGCTACTTATCGTGAAATTACAGGAGATATGACGGAGCCAATGGTTTCTGGAGGGGCTACCTTTGCTCGGACGATGCAAAATTGTGTAGCCTTTGGAGCCATGTTCCCTGAAACACCCGACTATATGCACCAAGCTAATGAACAATGGGCAATTACTGACATGCGTAAAACGATGGAAATATATGCTGAAGCTATATATCGCTTATGTGCAGTGAAGTAAGCATGCCCCATAAAAAATGATTCTCCTTAGAATCATTTTTTATTATAAAATAAGAAGAAAGTTGAATAACAATAACTTTTTCTTCTAAAATATCCGTATTCTCATTACTCTTTGGCAGTAAAAGTTTTTATATTTAAAAAAGATTTGCTCAGTAACTCTTTTTCAGATGAAAAGTGCTAAAATAGTAGTATGAAACTAGAGAATTTGCCGTCAGAATTTGTACAAGCTTTGCCGGTTTTGGAAAAAATACAGGCACATGGTTTTGAGGCTTATTTTGTAGGAGGAAGCGTACGGGATGCGCTTTTGCAAAGGCCAATCCATGATGTGGATATTGCAACCAGTGCATATCCGGCTGAAACCAAAGCCATATTTCCGCATACCATTGATGTGGGAATTGATCACGGTACCGTGTTAGTCTTAGCTGGTCAATCTGAAGCTGAACACTATGAAATTACTACTTTTCGTACAGAAAGCACTTATACAGATTATCGCCGCCCAGATTCTGTAGATTTTGTCCGAGAACTTTCGGAAGATTTAAAACGCCGCGATTTCACGATTAATGCCTTTGCTATGGATACTGAGGGACAGATTATTGATTTGTTCAATGGTCTTTCTGATTTATCTGCGTCACGCTTGCGTGCTGTTGGAATTGCAACGGAGCGTTTCAATGAAGATGCGCTTCGGATTATGCGGGCAATGCGTTTTGCTGCAACTTTAAATTTCGATGTTGAAAAAGAAACCTTTAAAGCTATGCAATCGCGTGCTCATCTTTTAAGCAAAATCTCTATTGAACGTATTTTCATTGAGCTCGACAAGTTGCTTTTGGCTAAAAATTGGAAAAAAGGCTTAGAAATATTGTTAACTTCGCAAGCTTATACTTTTTTGCCGGACTTGCAAGAAAAAGCTATACAAGCTTTACTTCAAACTCTAGAGACGCACTTTACTTTTGTCAATTCAGAGCAAGCTTGGGCTGCGCTCTTAGTGCATAGTGATCAGATAAATGTTAAAGCTTTCTTGAAAAAATGGAAGGTGTCGAATGACTTTATCAAATATGTGTATGATTTGACAGAAGCCTATAAGCTTGAAAGTTGGAGTTTAGAGAGCATTTATCGCTATGGGTTAGAAAAAGCTCTGCTGGTTGATCAGCTAAAAGTTGCCGCAGGGCAAGATGTTGATTGTGATCAGGCTTATATCTATGATGCAAAGCTCCAGATACATAGCAAGTCAGAGCTTGCAGTAACTGGAAATGACATTATTCAAACATTTAATATCAAGCCAGGTCCGATTTTAGGGAAGCTGCTACATCAGATTGAAGAACAAGTCGTTAACAACCAATTAAAAAATGATAGAAACAAAATTTTAATATATATTAAGGAGATTCTATGATTACTCGTAAACAAGGTTCATGTACTACTATTTTGGTGGGGAAAAAAGCCTCAATTGATGGATCGACACTTATCGCTCGTAATGACGATGGACATGAAGCACTGGATCCACAACGCTTTGTTGTGGTTCAACCAGATCAACAACCGCGTCATTATAAAGCTGTGTTAAGTGCTTTGGAACTGGACCTTCCAGAAAACCCAATGCGTTATACTGCTACACCAAATGCTGTTTTAACAAGCGGAACTTGGGCTGCTGCAGGGATTAATGCTGCAAATGTTGCAATGTCAGCTACAGAAACAATTACAACAAACCCACGTATCTTAGGACTTGACCCTTACAATGAAGAAAGCGGCATGGGAGAAGAAGACTATGTTACTCTTGTCTTGCCTTACATCCACAGTGCGCGTGAAGGTGTTGAACGCTTAGGTGCCCTTCTTGATCAATATGGAACATATGAACCTAACGGTATTGCTTTTGCTGATAAGGAAGAGGTTTGGTGGTTGGAAACAATTGGTGGCCATCATTGGGCAGCAGTACGTATTCCAGATGATTCTTATGTGGTTGCGCCTAACCGCATGAACATTGATCATTTTGATTTTGAAAGTGAAGATACACTTTGTTCAAAAGATTTGAAAGCACTGATTGATGAAAACCATCTTAACCCAGATTTTGAAGGTTATAATTTACGTCATATCTTTGGTTCCAGCTCAGTTAAAGATAGTGTATATAACAATCCACGTACTTGGTATGGTCAAAACGCTTTGGGAACGCCAAGTGACGATCCTCAAAATCCAGAATTGCCATTCATCTGTAAAGCCACACGTAAAATTTCAGTAGAAGACATGAAATTTGTGCTCTCAAGCCACTTTGAAAATACTGAATTTGATACTTACGGTACAACAAATACGCCGGAACAAGCACAACTTTTCCGTCCAATTGGGATCAACCGTAACCACAGTGTACACATTTTACAAATCCGTAATCATGTTGATGAAAAACTTGCAGGTATTCAATGGTTGGCATTTGGGGCAAATACCTTCAACCATGTCGTACCTTTCTACACAAATGTTGATGATACACCAGCTTGCTATCGTGATGCAACAGCGACATTTGACTTGAATAATATGTACTGGCTCAGTTGTACAGCAGCACTTCTTGGTGATACAGATTACAGCAAGTACGTTGATTTACGTGATACCTATGAATTGGCAACTGTAGGTAAATTCCGTGAAATCCAAAATAAAACGGATAAAGCGGGAGCTGCAGCAGACCTACAAGCAGCAAATGAAGAATTAGCAGCGTTCGCATTAAAAGCAATGACTGAAATGCTGGGACGTATGGTAATTTCAGGTTCAAATCGCATGAAACTCCGTTATGATTTCAACGATTAATTCTGATAAAAAGCACTTATGTGCTTTTTTTTGTGCCCTATACAAAATACTAAAAACTGTCTATCCTCTAAACGAGCGTAAAGTAGGTTCTTAGTTTTCAAAACATATTGTGCTAAAATAAAAAGAAGAAATTTATCTTACATTTTAATTTATTAAAAAGAAAGCAAGGAAAATGCGTAAAACATTCCAATCAACAAAAGACTTTTTTAAAAATACGTTTCATTATTTTGGTCCCGTCATCTTTTTTCACCTCTTACTTTTACTCGTTGTAGTTCCGACATTAACAGCGACCACTAATTTTTTACTTCACCGTAAGGAGATTGATTATCTGGCTTATGATAATGTACTCTCGATTTTCAGTCAACATCCCCTCACAGCGTTTGCTCTAGTAGGTATTTTGGTCCTGATTGTAGTTTCGGTATTCTTAGAATTTACTTTTCTAACGATACTGGTTCACTTTGTGAAGCAAAAAGAAAAAGTCACAATTCCTGAGTTACTTTATGCAACATTTTCACGGTTGCGACATCTCAGACCCTCTCTTATCTTATTTTTCTTGTTTTATTTTATGTTAGTTTTGCCTTTAAGTGGTTTTGCCAGCGGTATAGACATTATTTCCGCTATTCAAGTGCCTAACTTCATCTTGGAGTTTATTGCAACTAACAATTGGTGGCTTTTGACAGCCTACATTTTACTGACTTTATTATCCATGTTTATTGGATACCGTCTAATTTTTGTTCTGCCGCTCATGATTTTGCAGCAGAAAAAACTTAGGACCTCATTGAGTGTCAGCTGGCAGATGAGCAAAGGAAAATTTAAAGTTTTCTTTTTCCGCTTTATAGCAATTTTCATTAGTTTACTGGCTTCTTTCTGGGTAATCAGTCAACTCTTGATTTTGTTGCAATCCGCAATTGATCATCACATGCCTCAAATAGCGTTAGCATCTGCGACGATGATTATGTTTATTATCCAAGTTTCAGCTTTACTACACATGCTTTTGTCACTAATTTTGATTTTCTATGTGGTCATTAATTTGTTAGAGGAATTAACACCAGAAGAAATCTATGTTGAGCTAAAAGCTTTTCAACTATTGCCTAAAGGTTGGCGTTGGGTGAGCCGAAGTTTATTGGGGTTTTTTACAGTCCTGTTTATTGCGCTCATTGGTGTTTTTAACGTTTATTACCTCAGCCAGGATACCTTATCAAATCCACTTATTATTTCACATCGTGGTGTGTCCGAGAAAAATGGTGTTCAAAATACAATTCCCGCCTTGATTGAAACTAGCCAAACCTATCATCCAGATTATGTTGAGATGGATGTACGTGAAACAAAGGACAAGCAATTTGTTGTCATGCATGATGAAAATTTGCGTCACTTAGCTGGAGTGAACAAGAAAGTAAATGAATTGACTTTAGCTGAACTCACCAAACTCACTGTCCGAGAAAATGGTAAATCTGCCGCTTTACCAAGCTTTGATGAATACTTGAAAGAAGCAGATAGGCTTGATCAAAAATTACTGATTGAAATTAAAATCCCGCTTAAGGAAGATGTCAATGCAGTAAGTAGAAATTTCTTGCAACGTTATAAAAAAGATATTGAAGCAAGAAAACATCAAGTACAATCTTTAAGCTTTGATTTGTCACGGAGCCTAAAAAATCATGATTCATCTACTTTTGTATCTTACATTATGACCTACAACCTTATCGGAGTACCGAAAAGTAATGTTGATGCATTTTCAGTTGAAATATCGACATTGGATTCGGAATTTGTGGAAAAAGCGCACGATTATGGTAAAAAAGTTTATGCTTGGGATGTTAATGATGCCAATACAGTACAACGTATGCGTCTATACGATGTTGATGGCTTAATCACAGATGATATACCGGTAGTCAAGAAAACTATCGAAAATACGCAAAGCGGTATGAGCTTTGCACAGAAAATTCGCATTTACTTATTAGATTTAGGAAATGCAGATTTAACAGATCTGAGCTCAGATAGTTTTTCTAGTTTTAATGTGTAGTATTTAATGTTGAAAGGCAAAGGGTCAAGGCTCTTTGCCTTTCTTAACTTGTGCTATAATAAATAAGAGTATTCAGAGAAAAAGATAGGATTTAGATAGAACATGGCAGATTTTTTAGTATCAGAATTAACAAAAAGCGTAGGAGATAAAACACTTTTTGATAAAATTTCATTTATTATACATAACCTCGATCGCATAGGGCTATTGGGCACAAATGGTACAGGTAAAACAACCTTGCTTAATACGATTGCGGGCATTCAAGGTTTTGATGGAGATGTTTCTCCATTTACTCACCCCCAAGATTATAAAATTACCTATTTGACTCAAGAGCCAGATTTTGATGATGAAGCAAGTATCATGGATACTGTTCTGGATGATTCACTCCCCCAAATGAAGGCCATAAAAAGATATGAAGTTGCACTTTTAAATATTGAAGATTTAAGCAAATTTGAACGTGCCCAATCTGATATGGATGCTTTAAACGCTTGGCAAGTAGAAGCAGATGTGAAAACAGTTTTAACAAAACTCAAATTGCCAGATTTTTCTTCAAAGATAGGCTCGCTTTCAGGAGGACAAAAGCGCCGTGTGCAATTAGCCCAAGCGCTCGTCAATCCGTCTGATTTACTTTTGCTGGATGAACCTACCAACCACCTTGATGTGGATACTATCGCATGGCTGCAAAACTATCTCAAAAATAGTAAGAGAACAGTGCTTTTTGTGACACATGATCGTTATTTTTTGGACAATGTGGCGACACGTATATTTGAGCTAGACAAGTCAAAACTCAAAGAATACCAAGGGAATTATCAAGATTATTTGGCGCAACGTGCTGAAGCAGAGGAACGTGAAGCTGCAAGCTTGCATAAAAACCAACAGCTTTACAAATCAGAATTAGCTTGGATACGCAAGTCTCCGCAAGCACGAGCAACTAAACAACAGGCACGTATTGACCGTTTTGAAAGCTTAAAAGAAGATGTACGTACAGATAAAGACTTGGGTGATGTAGACATCAGCTTGGCGACGACACGTTTAGGAAAAAAAGTCATTAATTTTGAAAATGCAGCTTTTGCATTTCCTGATCGTCCAATCTTTTCTGACTTGAACTGGATTGTACAGAATAAAAGTCGTGTTGGTATCGTTGGTGATAATGGTGTAGGTAAATCAACCTTGCTCAATATTATCGCCGGAGAACTTGAGTTGACGTCAGGAACGATGGATATCGGTGAGACTGTTAAGATTGGATACTTCAGTCAAGAAATACGTGGACTTGAAGAGGATAAACGCATCATTAATTTCTTGGAAGAAGTAGCTTCCGCTAGCCAAAATACAAGCGGTGAGACAATTTCGATTGTTAATCTTTTGGAACAATTCCTCTTTCCAAGAAGCACACATGGGACTTTGATTCGTAAACTTTCTGGTGGTGAGAAGAAGCGCCTTTACCTCTTAAAAATATTATTAACACAACCTAATGTTCTGCTCTTGGACGAGCCAACCAATGATTTGGATATTGCAACTTTGACAGTTTTAGAAGATTTTCTTGCAAAATTCCCTGGCGCTGTAATTACCGTAAGTCACGACCGGTATTTCCAAGACAAGGTTTCCAATGAGCTTTTGGCTTTTGAGGATGGAAAAATTAACCATCTTTTTGGTGCTTATAGTGACTACTTGGCGACAAAAGTGGCAGCTCCTGTGGAAGTAGCAGCTCCGAAAGTTGATACACGCGTACGCGAAGATGCAAAACCAAAGATGACTTGGGCCGAGAAGAAAGAATGGGCAACCATCGAAGAAGATATTGCAAAATTAGAAGAACGAATAGAAGAAATTGATTCTGAAATGAACGAAAATGGTTCAGATGCCGGTATGCTTTCTACTCTTCAAAAAGAATTAGATCAAGTAACGACAGAACTTGAGACAAAATATGAACGCTGGGAAATGCTCAGTGAAAAAATATAAAAAGCAAGCGAGTTCTTGCTTTTTTTGTTTCTTTTTCTATTTTGATTGTCATAATTACTTTAAGAGAATGGAACTAACCTCTAAAAGTTTGTTTATTTATATGGTATAATGTTAGTCATAATAAAGCGAAAGTAAGAGAGGGAAATATGACCTACGCAGACCAAATCTTCAAAGAAAATATCAGTAATATCCTCGAAAATGGCGTGTTTTCAGAAAATGCGCGTCCAAAATATAAAAATGGCCAAACAGCCAACAGTAAATATATTACAGGATCTTTCGTCACTTATGATCTTGAAAAAGGGCAATTTCCTATCACAACTCTTCGTCGTATTCCTATCAAGACGGCAATCAAAGAACTCATGTGGATTTACCAAGATCAGACCAGCGCACTTGACGTTCTAGAAGAAAAATATGGTGTGAAATATTGGGCTGAATGGGGCATCGGTGATGGTACCATTGGTCAACGTTATGGAGCAACCGTTAAAAAATATAACATTATCGGCAAGCTTCTCGAAGGTTTGGAAAAAAATCCATGGAACCGTCGGAATATCATTAATCTTTGGCAATATGAAGATTTTGGAGAAACCGAAGGACTTTTGCCTTGTGCATTTCAAACGATGTTTGACGTAAGACGTGAAGCAGATGGACAAATTTATCTGGATGCAACCTTGATTCAACGTTCAAACGACATGCTTGTGGCGCATCATATTAATGCGATGCAGTATGTAGCTTTGCAAATGATGTTGGCTAAACACTTCAGCTGGAAAGTCGGCAAGTTTTTCTACTTTGTCAACAACTTGCATATTTACGATAATCAATTTGAACAAGCGAATGAGTTACTGTCACGCACGGGTTCAGAAAAAGAGCCACGCTTGATTTTAAATGTACCAGATGGAACGAATTTCTTTGATATTAAACCAGAAGATTTTGAATTGGTGGACTATGAACCTGTGACGCCACAACTCAAATTTGATTTGGCGATTTAAGATGAACTGTCGACATTACTGCTCAAACGATTATGCTGAGATTGCTGATTTGTTTTATACAACAGTACATACAATCAATGCTGCGGATTATTCTGCAGAAGAGTTAGAAGCATGGGCGCCATCTGATAAGTCTGATTTTTTTCCGGAAAAACTGCTGGCTGAGAGTTATTGTATAATTGTAGAAGAAAGTGGAAAAATTTTAGGCTTTGCTAATGCGACAAGCGAAGACAAATTTGATTGCCTGTATGTTGATAAGGATTATCAGAAACGAGGTGTAGGAAATCTCCTTGCCAATCAGATTGAACAATATTGTAAGGGGCAGGGGGCAGAAAGAATAAATGTTGATGTTTCCTTAACTGCGCGGCCTTTTTTTGAAAAACGTGGCTATGAGATTTTAGAGCAACAAATCGTCCTACGACGCAACCAAAATTTAAAAAATTACAAAATGCAATTAAAGTTATAAAAGACGGGAAGGAAAAATGTACGAAAAATTTATCGCAGAGGCTAATTTAAATCCAGATAACTTCAGTGATGCTTGGGCCTTTGGTAACACTCCTCAAATGGCTGATGAGCTATTAGAACTTGTACTTGAGGGGAAAAAAAGAGCTACAGCAAGCGCATTGTCCCTGTATGGACCAGACGATTTTTTACCTGCTGTGGATGGAAGATATGAGATTTTACTCGATGGCAAAGGAAATCCACGAGCCGCGATTCAAACAAGCAAGGTCTATATTACTAAGTTTAATAAGGTAACAGAGGATCATGCCTTTAACGAAGGTGAAGGAGACAGGAGCTTGGCCTATTGGCGGCAAGTTCATGAAGCTTTTTTCCGAGATTTAGATTGTTATGCACCAGATATGGATATTGTCTGTGAAGAATTTGAAGTTTTATATAAATGTTCGTAAAAAGCGAATGATATTCAAAAAAGATATTACTTTCACAAGTAATATCTTTTTTTGTACTCTAAATAAGGTTAGAATTAAATTATAAAATAAAGAGGAGGCATATCGTGAGAAAGGGACGCTTACTTTATGAAGGTAAAGCAAAGAAGCTGTATGAAACAGAGGATGAACAGCTGGTTTGGGTGGAGTATTGTGATAACGCAACAGCTCTAAATGGTAAAAGAAAAGAAGAAATTAAAGGCAAAGGGGCATTGAACAATCAAATTACATCCCTGATTTTTCAAAAATTGAATGCCGAACAAATCAAAACATCTTTTATCACACAACTATCTAAAACCGAACAATTAAACCGGAAAGTTGAGATTATACCTCTAGAAGTGGTCTTAAGAAATCGTGTTGCTGGCTCTTTTGCAAAGCGATTTGCTTTGGAAGAAGGTGACATTCTTCCTCGACCTATTATTGAATTTTATTACAAGTCTGATGCACTCGATGATCCTTTTATCAATGATGAACATGTCTATTTTCTTGAACTTGCTCAACCAGAAGAACTGGAGTTCATCAAGTCAGAAACACTGAAAATCAATACCCTTCTCCAAAAAATATGGGGGGAAATCGGCTTGAGTCTGGTTGATTTCAAACTCGAATTTGGTCGTACAGCAGAGGGCGAAATTATCTTGGCAGACGAAATTTCACCAGATACCTGTCGCCTTTGGGATGCGGAGGGGAACCATTTAGATAAAGATGTTTTCCGTCGTAATATTGGCGACTTGATTGAAGTATACAGTCGTGTACTCACAGCCCTTCAAGAAGAAAAAGAACTTTAAGACTTAATGCCGTAATGGCAGAGACAAATAAAAGAAAGTGAACGAGAAAGAGAAAATGAGCAAAGTAGAAGTTTACGTAACCTATAAAAAATCAATTTTGGATCCTCAAGGACAAGCAATCAAGGCAGCAACTCAAAAGCTAGGCTACTCTGAAATTCAAGATATTCGCGTTGGTAAATATTTTGAAATCGAAGTTGAGGGAGATTCTCAATTGGCCGTGAAGAAAGTGGAAGAGATAGCTGAAAAATTATTAGCAAATCCAAACATGGAAACTTACAAGGTTGAGGTGGTAGATTGATGAAATTTGCAGTTATTCAATTTCCAGGATCAAATTGTGATTTCGATCTCCTCTGGGCCATTCGTGATGTGATGCAAGCTGAAGCCGAATTTGTCTGGCATGAGGAAAAGTCTCTTGCAGGCTTTGATGGTGTGTTGATTCCTGGAGGTTTCAGTTACGGGGATTACTTACGTTGCGGAGCCATTGCTTCTTTTTCGAATGTTATGCCTGAAATTAAACGTTTGGCTGCAGAAGGAAAACCTGTTTTTGGTACCTGCAATGGGTTTCAAATTCTTATCGAAGCAGGACTTTTACCAGGCGCTTTGATTCAAAATGACAGCTTAAAGTTTGTTTCAAAGTGGCAAAACTTAAAAGTAAATAATAATTCAAAATTTACAACTGTCTTTTCTAAAGATGAAGTGATTAGCTTGCCTATTGCACATGGGGAAGGTAAGTATATTGCTGATGAACAAACCTTGGCAGATTTAAAAAATAACGGACAAATCGTTTTCACTTATGCAAATGGAAACCCTAATGGTTCTGCTTTAGACATTGCTGGGATTTGTAATCAAGAAGGGAATGTTTTGGGGATGATGCCCCATCCAGAACGCGCCGTAGAATCCTTACTTGGTGGAAATGATGGTAAGAAAATGTTTGCCAGTATCTTGAAAAATTTTGTAAAAGAAGGAGCGTCACAATGAGCGGTGAAATGAGTCCAGAACAAATCCAAACGTCAAAAATTTATCGTGAATGGGGCTTGACTGATGAAGAATACTCTAAAATTAAAAATGAGATTCTTGGTGGTCGCCTGCCTAACTTTACAGAAACTGGCATGTATGCCGTGATGTGGTCAGAACATTGTTGCTATAAAAATTCAAAACCTGTCTTGAAAAAATTTCCAACAGAAGGTCCACAAGTACTTATGGGACCAGGTGAAGGTGCTGGAGTCGTTGATATTGGTGATGACTGGGCAGTTGTTTTCAAGGCAGAGTCACACAATCACCCAAGCTATGTCGAACCCTATGAAGGTGCAGCAACAGGATCGGGCGGGATTATTCGTGATATCTTTTCGATGGGAGCGCGACCAGTTGCTCTTTTAGACAGCCTTCGCTTTGGTCAGATTGACAATGCTAAAACGCGTCATATTGTTGAGCGTGTCACGGCAGGAATAGCTGGATATGGTAACTGTATTGGTATTCCTACAGTGGGTGGAGAAGTAGCTTTTGACGAATCTTATGCGGGAAATCCTTTAGTGAACGTGATGTGTGTGGGCTTGATTGAGCATAAGCACATCCAAAAAGGACAAGCCAAAGGTGTGGGCAACACAATCATGTATGTGGGAGCGAAAACAGGACGTGACGGCATTCATGGTGCTTCCTTTGCCTCTCAGGAGTTTGGCTCAGGTTCTGAAACACAACGTTCTGCCGTTCAAGTGGGCGATCCTTTTATGGAAAAACTTTTGTTAGAGGCTTGTCTCGAAGTGATTCATAATCATTCAGATATTCTTGTCGGCATTCAAGATATGGGTGCTGCTGGACTAGTTTCTTCGACTTCGGAAATGGCTTCAAAGGCTGGCTCAGGTTTGAAACTTAATCTAGATTTAGTGCCACAACGTGAGACGAATATGACACCATACGAAATGATGCTTTCAGAGTCGCAAGAGCGGATGGTACTTTGCATTAAAAAAGGACATGAAGATGAAATCGTTGAGCTCTTCAAAAAATACGAACTTGATGCGGTAAATATTGGTGAAGTCACTGACGATGGGATGTACACATTGTTCCATCAAGGTAAAAAGGTTGCCGAAATTCCAGTAGACTCTTTAGCTGAGGATGCACCGGTTTATTATCGTGAAATGAAAGAACCTGCACGCATTGCTGAATTTGAAAAAGCTGAAAAATTTATCCCGGAAATCGTAAATGCAACAGAGGTTCTCAAAGATCTCCTTAATCAACCAACAATTGCGAGCAAGCGCAGTATTTATGAAACCTACGATAGTCGAGTAATGACAAATACAGTCGTTGCACCAGGATCTGATGCAGCAGTTATTCGCCTCCGTCATTCCAATAAAGCTTTAGCAATGACAACAGACTGTAATGCGCGCTATCTCTACCTTAATCCCGAGATTGGTGGACAAATAGCTGTCGCAGAAGCAGCACGAAATATCATTGCTTCAGGTGGGAAACCTTTAGCAATTACGGACTGCCTTAACTTTGGTAATCCAGAAAAGCCAGAACAATTTTACGAGTTAAGCAAGGCATGTGATGGTATTTCGGAATCTTGCCGTGTGTTATCTACTCCGGTCATCTCAGGTAATGTTTCCCTTTATAACGAAACGAACGGTCAAGCTATTTTACCGACACCAATGATTGGGATGGTTGGCTTGATTGAAGATGTGGCACATATTACGACACAAGATTTTAAAGAAACAGGTGACTTAATTTATATTATTGGGGATACTGCCGATGATTTCTCTGGCTCTGAAATTCAAAAAATGATGACAGGCGAGGTTTCAGGTACGCTGAACTTTGATCTGCAAGCTGAAAAAGAAAATCAGGAACGCGTACTAAAAGCAATCCAAGCCGGTCTGATTCAGTCCGCGCATGATTTATCTGAAGGTGGCTTAGCTGTTGCTCTTGTCGAGTCGGCTTTTGCTAATAATAAAGGAATTTCGGTTCATTTTGATGGCAAAGTATCACAACTTTTCTCTGAAAGTCAAGGTCGCTTTATTCTCTCAGTTCGCCCAGAAGATGAAAAGAATTTTGAAGAACTGATGGCAGGGAAAGCAAGCAAGTTAGGGCATGTTACAGACAAGTCAGAAATTAAAATTTCAGCAAAAGATGGTGAAATTTCCCTATCTACTGAAGAAGCGAAAGCGATTTATGAAGGAGCGATTCCATGCCTTATGAAGTAAAGTCCTTGAACGAAGAATGTGGCGTTTTTGGCATCTGGGGACATCCTGAAGCTGCACAACTGACATATTTTGGACTTCATGCCTTGCAACACAGAGGGCAAGAAGGTGCTGGGATTCTGTCAAATAATGATGGGCAACTTCAACGGCACCGTGATTTAGGCTTGGTAACAGAAGTTTTCCGTCACGAAAAAGACTTGCAAAAATTATCAGGGAAAGCAGCCATGGGTCATGTGCGCTACGCCACAGCAGGTTCAGCGGAATTAAACAATATTCAGCCTTTCCACTTTAAATTTCAAGACACGCAGCTTGGTCTAGCCCATAACGGCAACTTGACTAATGCTATATCACTACGACGTGAGTTAGAAGCACAAGGTGCTATTTTTTCTTCAAGTTCAGACACCGAAATTTTGGCGCATCTGATTCGCCGCAGTCATCATCCTGAATTTATGGGAAAAGTAAAGGAAGCCTTGAATACTGTTAAAGGTGGCTTTGCTTATCTCTTGATGACAGAAGATTCAATGATTGCAGCTCTTGATCCTAATGGCTTCCGTCCTTTATCTATTGGGAAAATGGCGAACGGTGCGCTCGTTGTAGCCAGTGAAACCTGTGCTTTTGATGTTATCGGTGCAGAGTTTGTCCAGGAAGTCAAACCCGGTCAGATTATCCAAATTAATGATCAAGGCTTGCATGTTGAGCAGTTTACAGATAAGACCAATACACAAATTTGTTCAATGGAGTATATTTACTTTGCACGTCCGGACAGTGTTATTGCAGGTGTCAATGTTCATACCGCACGTAAACAATCAGGGCGTATCTTAGCACGTGAGGCACAGATAGATGCAGATATTGTTATTGGTGTGCCAAATTCGTCACTCTCAGCAGCATCCGGATATGCAGAAGAATCTGGATTACCTTACGAAATGGGCTTGATTAAAAATCAATATGTGGCGCGTACATTTATTCAGCCTACGCAAGAATTAAGAGAACAAGGTGTACGGATGAAGCTCTCGGCTGTTTCCAGTGTAGTCGAAGGTAAAAAGGTTATCATGGTGGACGATTCTATAGTACGTGGAACGACAAGCAGACGAATTGTGCGTTTACTTAAAGATGCCGGCGCTGCTGAAGTTCACGTTGTAATTGCGAGCCCACCGCTTGCTTATCCATGCTTTTATGGTATCGATATTCAAAAGCGAGAAGAGTTGATTGCAGCGGAACACTCAGTCGATGAAATTTGCCAAATCATTGGAGCAGATAGTCTTACTTTTTTAAGCCAAGAAGGATTAGTTGAGGCTATCGGACATGATAATCTGTGTCTGTCTTACTTTGACGGTATATATCCGACGCCACTTTACGATTACGAAGAAAATTACCTGAAATCTTTAGGAGGAAAAAATGTCTAAAAATGCTTATGCAAAGGCAGGAGTTGATGTTGAAGCGGGTTACCAAGTGGTTGATCGCATAAAAAAACACGCGGAAAAAACGAAAAGGCTGGGAGTTCTTGGAGGACTTGGAGGATTTGGAGCGGCATTTGATCTTTCAAAACTTGATGTTAAGGAACCAGTGCTTATTTCTGGAACAGACGGAGTAGGCACAAAGTTGATGCTGGCTATTGAAGCAGACAAACATGACACGATTGGGATTGATTGTGTGGCCATGTGTGTTAATGATATCGTTGCAGCTGGAGCAGAACCTCTCTACTTTCTTGACTATATCGCTACCGGGAGAAACCATCCGGAAAAGCTCGAAAAAGTAGTCGCAGGTGTTGCCCAAGGATGTTTGCAGTCAGGTGCAGCCCTGATTGGCGGTGAAACAGCAGAAATGCCAGATATGTATGATACAGATGATTATGACCTTGCAGGTTTTGCTGTCGGTATTGCCGAAAAGTCAGCCTTAATTGATGGCTGCAAGAATGTTGAGGCAGGTGATATCTTATTAGGGCTTCCTTCCTCCGGTATTCATTCGAATGGATACTCGCTCGTCCGGAAAATCTTTAAAGATTTTGATAAACAAGAAATTCTTCCTGAGCTGGAACGCCCCCTTGGAGAAGAGTTACTTGAACCCACTCATATCTACGTCCAAGAGCTGTTGCCACTTATAAAGGACAATATGATTAAAGGAATATCGCACATTACAGGAGGCGGTTTTTATGAAAATCTTCCGCGAATGTTTAGTGATCAATTAGCAGCTGAAATTAAAGAAGACAGCTGGGAGATTTTGCCTATTTTCAAAGCTTTGGAGAAATACGGTCAAGTTCCTCATGACGAAATGTTCCAGATTTTCAATATGGGAATTGGTATGGTACTTGCGGTGGCCCCAGAAAAGGCTGAGGAAGTGAAGCAAAGAGTAAAATGCTACGAAATCGGAAAAATTACTCCACGTGTGAAACAAGCGGTAATTATAAAATGAGGATTGCCGTTTTCGCCTCTGGCTCAGGATCTAACTTTGAAGCTCTTGCTCAAGCTTTTCCCGCTGAAGTTCAGCTCTTATTCTCGGATAAGATTGAAGCTTATGCTCTACAAAGAGCACAGCAGCTCAAGATAGCTGCTGTCAGCTTTACCTTAAAATCTTTTGCTGATAAGCAAAGTTATGAAGAAGCCTTAGTTGCTTTGCTCCGTGAACATCAGATTGATTTGATTTGTCTTGCAGGTTATATGAAAATTGTTGGTCCTACTCTTTTGCAAGCTTATGAAGGTCGGATCATTAATATTCATCCATCATATCTGCCAGCTTTTGCGGGTTCAGCTCATGCTTTAGAGGAATCCTGGCAAGCTCAAGAAGGCTTGGGAATCACAGTGCATTGGGTGGATTCTGGAGTCGATACAGGAGAAATTTTAGCCCAGCAGCAGCTTGATTATTACCCAGAACTCGCCGAATATGAAAAAAAGCTCCATCAAATAGAGCATGAATTGTATATAAAAGTAGTAGAAGAGCTTATCAAAAAATAGTAAAAGCTATTATAAACTTAAAAATAGAAAAGGAATAAAAATGACTAAACGTGCGCTTATCAGTGTGTCGGATAAAAATGGAATTGTTGAATTGGCTGAGTCTTTAAGTAAACTCGGTTTTGAAATTATCTCAACTGGCGGAACTAAAAAAGCTTTGGATGAAGCAGGAATTGCAACCTTAGCGATTGAAGAAGTGACGCAGTTTCCGGAAATGATGGATGGACGTGTGAAAACATTACATCCAATGATTCATGGTGGACTTTTGGCACGACGTGATTTGGACAGCCATCTAGCTGCCTTAGAAGAGCACAATATTACACCCATTGACTTGGTTGTTGTCAATCTTTATCCTTTCAAAGAGACACTCTTGTCAGGAGCTGATCATCAAACAATTGTCGAGAATATTGATATTGGTGGTCCTTCAATGTTACGTTCTGCAGCAAAAAATCAAGCAGACGTTACTGTTCTTGTTGATCCCACAGACTATGCTGCAGTTCTCCAAGAATTTAAAAAAGCTGGGGAAACCAGCTTAGAGCTTCGTCAACGTTTGGCTGCCAAGGTTTTTCGACATACTGCTGCTTATGATGCACTCATTGCACAATATTTAACAGAAAAGTTTTCTGATCATGAGGAAAAACCTGAAAAGTTGACACTGACCTATGATTTAAAACAAGGGATGCGTTATGGTGAAAATCCACAACAAGATGCAGATTTTTATGAAAATGCCCTTCCAACTGCTTATTCGATTGGGCAAAGTGTGCAATTACACGGTAAAGAATTATCTTACAACAATGTGCGTGATGCAGATGCAGCCTTGCAAATTGCGCGTGATTTTACGGAGCAACCAACTGTTGTGGCGCTTAAGCACATGAATCCTTGCGGCATTGGTCAAGGGGAGACGATTGAGCAAGCTTGGGATTACGCTTATGAAGCAGATCCTGTTTCAATCTTCGGAGGTATTGTCGTTTTAAATCGCCCAGTTGACCAAAAAACAGCTGAGAAAATGAGCAAAATCTTTTTAGAAATCATTATTGCACCAGCATTTTCTGATGAAGCTCTGGCAATTTTAACGAAAAAGAAAAATATCCGTTTGCTTACGCTTGATTTTGAACAAATTGGTGCATCAGAAAAAGAAGCGATGATTACAGGTGTACTTGGAGGTGTCTTAGTACAGGAGCAAGATGTTGTTGCAGAACAAGAAGAAAGTTGGACAGTAGCAACGCAAGCTCAACCAGATACAAAACAATGGGAAGCGCTGAAATTTGCATGGAAAGCGGTCAAATATGTGAAGTCTAACGGTATCATTGTAACAAATGAACATCAAACACTTGGGGTTGGGCCAGGTCAAACCAACCGTGTAGCTTCAGTGAAAATAGCAATTGAAGCAGCGCAGGAAAAAAATATAGATAATGCTGTGCTTGCTTCTGATGCTTTCTTCCCCTTTGCAGATAATATTGATGAGATTGCCAAATCTGGCATCAAAGCGATTGTCCAACCAGGTGGTTCCGTTCGCGATCAAGAAGTCATTGAAGCCTGTGACAAGTATGGCATCACGATGATCTTTACAGGTGTGAGACATTTCCGTCATTGATAAAAGAAGTTCTGCTAGTAAGTAGGACTTTTTTTGCTGAAAAGATGAAGATCTTGTACAAGAATTTTATAATAACTTATCCCTCATTTTATTTTAATATTACTGTTCGATATATTACAATATAATTATATTAGTATTACTCTGAAACAACAAAATACTTGACGAGGAATTGTGATGGACTATAATCTATCAGCACAGCACAGCACAGCACAGCACAGCACAGCACAGCACAGCACAGCACAGCACAGCACAGCACAGCACAGCACAGCACAGCACAGCACAGCACAGCACAGCACAGCACAGCACAGCACAGCACAGCACAGCACAGCACAGGCGGTAATTTTCTGTTCTTTTTCGCATACATCAAAACGTCCTGTAAAAATAGGCGTTTTTTCCGTATCCGCTCGTTCTTTAATAAAAAGCAAGTAAAGCGAGGTGAGGAGAAATGAGACAAAGAAAAAGAAAGTTGATAACCATAGCTATATTGGCTCTAGCTCTACTTATTGGTGGTACCTTTGCTTATACTGCTTTTAACCAACAGGCGCTCAATGACCGTGCTAATGCTTTCAGAAGCCACGCTCCTGGCCGTATTCATGATTATTACAATAGAGATACAGGCAACAAGGACATCTTTGCCGAAAACTACGGACATGATGCCGAGGGAGAGGAGCCTATTATGGTACGTATTCGTCTGTCGGAGTACATGGCTATTCAAAGACTTGGCGAAGATGTTTTCATCCCTGTGGTTGAACATTCAGAACGTGATGATACGCGGACATGGACACCTTACAGATCAGCACAAAATGATATCAATGTACGTACAGGAGACTCGCTAGCCTTCAATGACTATATCAACCTCACTTTTGGCTGGCAGCGTGCAGGGCAAGAAGCACCTTGGTATATGCCCACCTTTAACCATGAACTTGAGAGTTTGAAAACAGCAGCCGCAGGCCATGCCCGTGACTATATCCAAGGGGATGGTGCCAAGGATGGCGAAACAGATGGCACCACACATCCAGGAGATGGAACAGATGCTTACTGGACTGAAACTGGTCCAAATAGCTCCTATACGAACACAGGGACTTGGCCGGGCGCAGCCATTATGCAAGAGACAAAACAACACCTCCGACAAGAGCGTCCACCAATGACCATTCAGCAATGGGAACAATTAAACCCTAACCAAAGATTCGGCAACTTCTGGGTGCTGGACCACAATACAGGATGGGCTTATTGGGCAGAATTGTTGGAACAAGACGAGGCAACCTCTTACCTGCTTGACGCAGCTGTAGTAAGAGATGAAGTAGTCAGAAGAAGTTTTGTCAATGGTTCCTACTATTATGCCATCCATGTGGATAGTCAAGTCATCTCGCCTCTAACCATTGACAGGTTTTTAGAAGATGATGACCAAGGGCACCACGATACACGCTTAGCGGACTTTCTGGAAGTTGTCGCAGGCGATGGCAACCCACGCTGGAATAGAGATTCACCACCTAGCGCATTCAACTTTGCAATCATGAGACCGGGACGTATCTTTACTATGGCGGGTCAGCAGTACCGTTATTTGGAAGATATGGGTAGTGGCAACCATATGATTATTCGTAACGAGCCTATCCGTGAGCGTTCTTTCGCTCAACAAGAAGGCGAATTAACGACTTGGTATGGGGCTCTTGCACCAGAGGTTCGAGATATTGTGGCTCCTGTAGCTTCTAGCTTTACGACAGGAAATGTCATCGATGGTTCTGTTAATTTTACAGGAGGTACACGCTGGTTGCCTTCTAATCTTGTGGCCTTGAGCAACCAAGATGTTCATCAAGATATAACACGAGTTGTGCCAGATGGCGTCAAGCGTGCCTTTGCCCTATCGCTTGCTGATGTGACACGCTTGTCAGGACCTGACTTAGCTTTCCCAGACCATGCTGGTCGTGTAGGTTTTAATAACAGGTGGTGGCTACGTACCCCTGGTGCTCCCGGCAATGCTTGGCTCGTGAACTCTGGCATTTATGTTGGTCAGTTGCGTGGCAATGGTGGCGTAAACCTTAGCACAGCCTAAGGGTGAGTCCGCCCTGCCCTTATCATCCATCAATAAACTATCATACACAAAAACTCGAGAATTACATTTTCTCGAGTTTTTACATGTACTAACTTCTTTTAGGAAATCCCACAACCTCATCTCAATGCTTCTGCCGTCTCGAAAATTCAGTAAATCGAAACTTATCTACCTGATGTCGGCTTTCCGTATACTGGAAAACATTATTATTGGCGAGATAAACATGACTGCGCACACTGACGACATGGCGGTCCTTAGGGTTCAAATCCAAATAAGTTTTATCTTCATCATTGACAAAATCAATTGTGATTTCTTTTTGAGCATATGAAATATCAAGATGAACATGATCTTCAAGGTAAGCATATAGAGAAGACTTTACTTTTTCTCTGGTCATATCAGGTGCTGCAGAAGCTAAAATATAGTCGCGGTCTAGGATAACGAACTGCTCATCAATATTTCGTCGGCGGAGAATATGAAAAGCTTGAGAGCCTTCTTCAAAAAAAGAAAGTTCTGAGAGGTCTTTATCTACAGTTATTTTTTCAAAAATTAATATTTCAGTGGTTGAGCTGAAGTTTAAAGAATCTTTGAGCTCTTTGAAAGAAGTTAACCCTGAAATGGGGAACATCAATCTCTCTCTTGGAATAACAATAGAGCCAAAGCCGTGACGGCGTTGAATAATTCCGTTTTCTTCCAAGATTTTGAGCGCTTGTCGTACCGTTGCACGGCTTGTTTGATAGAGCACTGTAAGCTGGTTTTCACTGGGCAAGAGCTCATTTTCGGGATATCTTCCTTCATGAATTTTTTTCTCCAAATCCCGAAGAATAATTTCGTACTTTTTCATAACCTAAGTGTAACAAAAAAGCACTTTAAGTTAAAGTAAAAATATAACCGCTTGCAAAACCGCTTTCATTTTGCTATTATAAACTTGTACGTACAAGTTGCAGTTTATTTTTATTAAAGGAGAATAAAAATGTTTGGTTTTGGAAAGAAAAAAAGTGTAAGTGAGGACAAGAACCTTTATACACCTTTAGCGGGTACAGTTATTGATTTGGAAAAGGTTTCCGACCCTGTATTTGCCAAAAAAGTTATGGGAGATGGTTATGCTATTGAACCCACAAGTAATGACATTGTCAGTCCAGTAGCAGGAGAAGTCAGTCTAGTACAAGGACATGCTATCGGCTTCACGCGCGCAGATGGTTTAGAAGTGTTGCTTCATCTAGGAATTGATACAGTAAGTTTAAATGGACAACCTTTTCAGATTAAGGTTAAAGTGGGCGATATAGTCGACGGCGGCGATGCTCTGGGACAGGTCAATTGGAAAGAAGTGGAAGCAGCGGGTTTACCACTTACGAGTATGGTCTTAATTACAAATACAAATGAAAAGCTCGATAGTCTTACCGTTAAAAAAGGAATTGCTCAAGCAGGTGATCTGTTGGGCCAAGCAACTGCAAAATAAAAAGGAGAAATCATGGCAGATTACAAAAAATTAGCAACAGAAATTATTGCTGCTGTTGGTGGTGAGGAAAATATCACAAAGGTGATTCACTGTATCACACGCTTACGTTTCTATTTAGTCGACAAAGAAAAAGCAGACGATAAAAAACTTGAAGCAATGGATGGTGTAGCCGGGGTTGTCTACAATGCAAATCTGGGGCAGTACCAAGTCGTTATCGGTCAAGCTGTTGAGGATGTCTATGACGAAATTGTGGCCCAGCTGGGCAGTCGTGTAGTGGATGGCGAAAGTAGTGAAGAAGTCGAGGAAACAAAAGTTTCTAAAAATCCAATCATTCGTGCTTTTCAAGTTGTAGTTGGAACAATTACGGGATCAATGATGCCGATTATTGGTTTATTAGCTGCTGGTGGTATGATTAACGGGATTCTTAACATGTTTGTTAAAGGAAACCATATTTTTGAACTTATTAGTCCGACAGATCCAACCTATATTATTATTTCAACAATGGCGATGGCACCATTCTACTTCCTTCCTGTCTTGGTCGGCTATGCCGCTGCTAAGCAGTTAGGTTCAGACCCATTTGTCGTGGCTGCAGTTGGTGGATTTATGATTCACCCTGCTTTACAAGGCTTAGTTGCAGCACCTAATGTTATTGAGAAGGGAGAGATTGTAGCTGGAAAAGCACCAGTCGTTATGGAATTATTTGGCGTAACTTTTAATACAAGTTATTTTAATATTCCTGTTAGTCTACCCAATTATGCCTATACTATTTTCCCGATTATTGTAGCAGCTTGGATGGCTAAACCAATCGGTGCTTGGCTTAAGAAACACATGCCTTTAGCACTTCGTTCGATCTTTGTACCGATGATTACTTTCTTTGTTGTGGCTTCATTGGTACTCTTGTTGGTAGGACCCGTAATTAGTATTGTTTCCTCTGCGCTTGCTTCAGTCATTACAGGCTTGATTAATCTTAATCTCACAATAGCAGGAGCAATTATTGGTGGACTTTACCAAGTTCTAGTTATCTTTGGCCTCCATTGGTTGGTTATTCCTATCTTGACTCAACAAATCGTAACAACAGGAGAATCAAACATTAACATGATTGTTTCCTTTACAATGTTAGCACAAGGTGCTGGTGCTCTAGCTGTCTTTCTCAAAACACGCCAACAAAGTCTCAAAGGGTTAGCTTTACCAGCTGCAATTTCGGCTTTTTGTGGGGTAACTGAGCCAGCCATGTATGGGATTAACTTGAAATATATTCGTGTTTTCATTATGAGTTCGATTGGTGCAGCTGCAGGCGCTGCGGTTGCGGGCTTATTTGATCTGCATATGTATGGCTTCTCAGGCTCACTTATTGGTTTCCCTAACTTTGCTGCAACGACAAATCCTTTGACTCATGCTGCAGGTAACCCTAACAACTTTATCTATTTTTGGATTGCGACAGCTGTTTGTATTGTTGTATCCATGACATTGGTTTGGTTCTTTGGCTTTAAAGATTCAGATACAATGGGAACAGGACTTGAAAAGAAAAACGTCTTTAAATCAGCCGTAAATAAATAAGAAACAAAAGGAAAAAACTATGACATTGAGTGAAAAAGTCATCTATCAAATTTACCCTAAATCATTTTTAGACACTACAGGAAATGGTATTGGTGATCTCAGAGGAGTAACGGAAAAATTACCTTATTTGGCGGAATTAGGAATCGATATGATTTGGCTTAATCCTTTTTATCCCAGCCCGCAAAGAGATAATGGTTATGATATTTCTGACTATACTAATATAGATCCAGTATTTGGTGATTTTAAAGATTTTGACCAAATGGTGGCACGTGGTAAAGAGTTAGGTATTGAATTTATGTTGGATATGGTTTTGAATCATGTTTCAACAGAACATGAATGGTTTAAAAAAGCACTTGCCGGTGATAAATATTACCAAGATTTCTTCATTCTTAGAGATGAACCTACGGATTGGGTGTCGAAATTTGGTGGCAATGCTTGGGCGCCATTTGGCGATACTGGTAAATATTATCTTCATCTTTATGATATTTCTCAAGCCGACTTAAATTGGCGTAATCCCAATGTTCGCAAAGAACTGTTTGAAGTTGTTAATTTTTGGCGTGGTAAAGGTATATCAGGCTTTCGCTTTGACGTGATTAACGTTATTGGAAAAGACGAAATACTTAAAAACAATCCAGAATTTGATGGGAAATTTGAGTACACTGATAAACCAATCACGCATGAATATTTGAAAATGCTCAATGCTGCTACTTTTGGCCAAGATGAACATGCCATAACTGTGGGAGAAATGAGCTCAACGTCCATCGAAAACAGTATTCTCTATACACAACCGGAGCGAAGAGAACTCAGTATGGTTTTTAATTTCCATCATCTAAAAACAGATTACAAAGATGGTGATAAATGGACCAAAGTTCCCCTTGATTTTCAAGCGCTCAAAGAGCTTTTCCATGAATGGGGCGAAAAAATGTCACAAGGTGGCGGCTGGAATGCTACTTTTTGGAATAATCATGATCAACCTCGAGCGCTCAATCGTTTTGTGGATGTGAAAAATTTCCGTATAAAAGGAGCAACAATGCTAGCTGCTGCGATTCATCTCAGCCGTGGCACACCTTTTATTTATATGGGTGAAGAAATTGGTATGATTGATCCTGACTATGATTCTGTTGCTGATTACCAAGATTTAGAAGCTTTGAATGCTTACGAAAGACTTTTGAAACAAGGAAAAACAGAATCCGAAGCGTTTGAAATAATCAGCAGTAAATCACGTGACAATTCAAGAACACCGATGCAATGGGACGATAGCGCAAATGCGGGCTTTAGCAAAGGAGAGCCATGGCTGAAGTTGGGCAAACATACCGACATTAATCTGAAAAGAGATAAAAACGGAGAAATCTATAATTTCTATAAAGAAATGATTCGTTTACGAAAAACGGAAAAAATTATTTCTGAGGGAGATTATAAAGCTGCACTTAAAGATTCAGAGCACATTTATGCTTTTGTACGTGAATATAAAGGCCAACTTTTACTTGTACTGAATAACTTTGCCAATCACAGCGTGAACTTTACTTTGCCACAGGGTTTTGAAGATGCAGAAGTCTTCGTTAATAACTATGATTCATATAAGTCTGAAACACTGGCACCTTATCAGTCGGTTGCTTTATTAGCCAGATAGTGACCGTTATAAAAGTCTCTTTTGTTGAAAAAATACGATGAAATCGTTAAACTAGAGCTATCATAAATTTTTAGAAAGAGATGAAAATGACTGTATTACTTTTTGACATAGACAACACACTTCTTGATTTTGATAAGGCAGAGTACATGGCTTTAGGCAAAATCTTTGAGCAATACCATATTGAAGATACAAAAGAAAACAGAGCCATCTACTCACGTGAAAATAAAGCGCTTTGGCGAAGTCATGAAGCAGGAGAAATCAGTCGTGAAGAGCTTCTTTCTACACGTTTTGCTAATGCTTTTAGAGCTTTGGGAGTTAAAGAAGCTTACGATGCTTCGGCTGTTGATGCAGCTTACCAACTTCACTTGGCTCAAGGTCATGAATTGATGGACCACGCTATGGAACTTTTGGATTGCCTGGCGCAAGAAGCAACAGAAATGTACATTGTTAGTAATGGTACATCAAAAGTTTCTCGTCCCCGAATTTTAGAGTCTGGCATTGCCGGATATTTCAAAGAAATATTTATCAGTGAAGAAATTGGAAAACACAAGCCATCAAAAGAATTCTTTGATTATGTATTTGAACATATCGATCATGCTGCGGATAAAGATTTTGCGATTGTTGGTGATACCTTAGCCACAGATATCCTAGGCGGAAAAAATGCAGGTATTAAAACAATTTGGTATAATCCTAAACACTTAGAGGCGCAAAAAGATTTAACACCAGATTGTGTTATCGAAGATTTATTAGAAATACCTTCTCTACCTGTCCTCGCTTGATAATTCCGAACAATGGAATAAGAATATATTTAGAAAAGCCCCCTGGGGCTTTTTCTTTTTCTCTAAATATCTTAAGATAGAAGTGAGAAGAAAGTGAGGAAATATGAGGGTTTTAGTTGTTGGCTCAGGTGGGCGTGAACATGCACTTGCACGAAAATTTGCAAAAAGTGAAAAAATAGAGAAAGTTTTTATTTGCCCAGGAAATGTGGGTATGGCGGAGGAAAAGCTGGAAAATGTAGCTATTTCCGAACTTGAAAATCATCTATTGGTAGACTTTGCGAAGAAGAAAAAAGTAGACTTGACTTTTGTTGGTCCAGAAACAGCATTGATGAACGGCATTGTGGATGCTTTCTTAGACGAAGGGTTGCTTATATTTGGACCGAGAGCTGAAGCTGCTCAAATCGAAGGCAGTAAAACTTTTGCTAAGTCAATAATGAAAAAATACGGCGTACCCACAGCAGACTACGAGAGTTTTACGGATCTCGGAAAGGCTCTAAATTACGTTGAGACAAAAGGTGCACCTATTGTTATCAAGGCAGATGGCTTAGCTGCAGGAAAAGGCGTCACAGTTGCCATGGATTTAGAAGCAGCAAAAGCTGCTTTAGAAGATATTTTCCAGACAAAAGCAGCAAAAGTTGTGGTAGAAGAATACCTTGATGGCGAAGAGTTTTCACTTTTTAACTTAGTACATGATGGAAAGATATACCCGTTACCTATTGCGCAAGATCATAAACGTGCCTTTGATGGTGATCGAGGGCCAAATACAGGGGGGATGGGTGCTTATGCACCTGTACCTCATATTCCAAAAGCTGTAGTACAAGAAGCCATAGAAAAAATTGTTCAGCCAACTGTGGCTGGGTTAGAGGCGGAGAATAAGCCTTTTACTGGTATTCTTTATGCCGGATTAATATTGACATCCGAAGGTGTCAAAACGATTGAATTTAATGCTCGCTTTGGTGACCCAGAAACGCAAGTGGTTTTAGAAACAATTACCAGTGATTTTTTTGAAAATATAATGGATATCTTACAAGGACGTGAGCCAAACTTGATCTGTAATACTGAAGAAGTTACCTTAGGAGTAGTTGTAGCAAATCAGGGTTATCCCGATGCTTCAACAAAGAGTGTTGTTCTACCAGAGCTACAGGATTTGAACTGTTATTATGCTGGGGTTATAAGAAAAGATGGTCAGCTCCTTTCAAAAGGGGGACGCATATACATGGTTACCGAAACCGGCAAAGAGATAAAAAGTATTCAAAAATCACTTTACGAGAAATTAGATAAGTTAGACAATACAGGGATGTTTTATCGTAAAGACATTGGAAATAAAGGAGTATAAAAATGGCAGATGTTGCAGTAATTATGGGATCACTTTCAGATTGGGAGACAATGAAACAAGCGACTCATATTTTGGAAGAGTTCGGTATCGATTTTGATAAAAAGGTCATTTCCGCTCACCGGACACCAGAAATTATGATGAATTTTGCGAAAAATGCGGAGCAACAAGGCTATAAACTCATAATTGCTGGTGCAGGAGGTGCGGCACATTTACCTGGAATGGTTGCTGCAATGACACTTCTTCCTGTTATTGGTGTGCCTATTCAGTCACGTGCCTTATCTGGCTTAGATAGCCTTTACTCCATCGTCCAGATGCCAGGTGGAGTTCCTGTTGCTAGTATGGCTATAGGCACTTCAGGAGCCAAAAATGCAGCTCTCTATGCTATTCAGATTTTGGCACTTGCTGATAAAAGCTTAGTAGAAAAATTGAAAAAATATAGAAAAGAAGCAGCCGATATATCAGTCTCTTCAACTAAAGAATTGTTGTAAACTTTTAATTTAAAAACGAGCGTAATATTTGTAAAAATATTTTGATTTTAGTAAACAAAAATCCGGATAATATGCGGATTTATTTTTAAACTATCCGAAAAGAATAGGGAGAACAAAGAAAAATGGCCTATAATAAGAATATGCAACATAAGAAAAAAACAATTGGAATTATTGGTGGTGGGCAGTTGGGCCAAATGATGGCTATTTCTGCACAATATATGGGCCATAAAGTGATTACACTCGATCCAAATCCGAACTGTTCCGCAGCAAAGTGTTCGGATGAGTTGATTATTGCGGAATATGATGATGTTGATGCGCTTCTTAAGCTAGCTTATGCTTGTGATCTGATAACCTATGAGTTTGAAAATGTATCGGCTAGCGGTTTACATCAGCTTGATGCCTGTGTTGCTATTCCGCAAGGCATTCGATTATTAGAAATCACGCAAAATCGCCGGTTAGAAAAAGAGTTTTTAGAACAATGTGGCGTGAAAATAGCCCCGTGGAAACTCGTAGAAAATGCTCAAGATCTTCCAGAGCAAGTAACAAAAAAACAAGTATTAAAAACAACAATGGGCGGCTATGATGGACACGGTCAAGTTGTTTTGAAATCTGATGAGGATTTGAAAGAGGCCATGAAGTTAGCAGAGAGTGCAGAATGTGTACTGGAGGAATTTGTTGATTTTGATTGTGAGATTTCTTTAATTATTAGTGGGAATGGTAAGGATTTTGTGACCTTCCCCCTTTGTCAAAATGAACATATTAATAATATTTTACACCGTACCATTGCTCCTGCTCCCGTACCTCTTGAGGTCAGCGAAAAGGCTAAAGGTTTGGCGCTGGCGATAGCTAAAGAGCTCCAGCTTTCAGGGACACTTTGTGTAGAAATGTTTCTGACAGCAGCGGGCGAGATTTATGTAAACGAACTTGCTCCACGCCCCCATAACTCGGGACACTATACAATAGAGGCTTGTGATTTTTCACAATTTGACTTACATATCAAGGGAATTCTCGGCGAGGAATTGCCGCAACCTCGCCTATTGAAAAAAGCCATTATGCTCAATATTCTGGGACAAGATGTTCCCCAAATGGAGCAATTGGCTCATAAAAGGCCTGAATGGCATATCCATGATTATGGAAAGTTGGAAGCGAAGGTCGATAGAAAAATGGGGCATGTGACGATACTGACAGATGATTTTACAGAAAGTCTGAAAGAAATATCCCGTTTAAAAATATGGGAATGATTTACAGGAAGGAAGAAGAGGATGCACACAATCAGGCTGTCGATGGAAAGTCGAAAAACAATTTTTCGAATCGAAACGCTGAGTGAAGAAATAAATCCTGAATGGACACTTATTTTTCGCAGGATATTCAAAGATAGACTGGTAAGTTATTTAGAAGAGCAAGAGAAAACGAAGCTTGGTCTCTTGTTTCAAGGAGAGACAACTTTCTGGCTACAACATTCCGCTATGCAGGCAACTTTATTTGTGCCGCTGGCTTCACATGATGAAAAAATTAGGGATATCATCGTCCACTTATTAAAGCTACATTTTGAGTTTATCAATGCAAATTATTCTTCTTTAAAAACAAAGTGCAATCCTTTAAGTTGCTCGGAAATTTATCAGTTAGCGTATACATTACAGATGGCTTATATCTTTTATTTACGGACAGAGGAAATTTGTCAGTTTAGTCTGCTCTTCACTTCAGCCGCAGCACGAGTTTTAAACGTTTGGGAACAAGGTATAATATGTTCAAATTTAAATGGAGTGATGGGAAAGAATCTATGTATCGAGGCAGCCACTCACTTAGAAGAAATCTTTAGCAATGTTACGCGACACACCGACTTAAGAAATCAAGCCTCTAGGGTTGTTACTCTTTTAGAAAAAAGGAAAAGTATCCCTATATCTGAAGAGCAGGAGCTTTTTCAAAAAGGAATCGATACAATATCTTCTTATAAAAAAGCAGAAGTACTCAACGAGCTTCTTAAAAAGATAAAGCAAGAACAAGTGGCAGGAAGCTTAACAGAACTGTACTTTTGCCAGCTCCTCTTAAATTATTTTAAAATATAGAAAATGTGTCTCAGAAGAGAGGCATTTTTTTAATGCAAGTTGCTTGAAAATTATGTAAGACATGATATAATGAAGATAAGATTTACAAGTGTAAACACTAACTCAAGGAAAATAATTATGACAAAACTAAATTCAGAATTTGCACTGGGAGGGATACACCATGTTACGGCGATTACTTCAAGTGCCCAAAAGACCTATGATTTTTTTACAAATATTTTAGGACTGCGACTGGCAAAACTTACCGTTAATCAGGATGACTACGACACCTATCACCTTTATTTTACGGATGAAGAGGGAAATCCTGGAACGGATATGACATTTTTTGATTTCCCTGGAATAGGTGCAGGTAGCCACGGCATCAATAGCATTGACCGTATTTCTTTTCGTGTTGCTCAAGATATATCTTTAGAATACTGGCATCAAAGATTTGAAGCGGCAGCTGTGCCACATGGTTTGGTGGCAGAACGCTTTGGTAAAAAATATCTTGAGTTTGAGGATTTTGATGGTCAGCGGTACCAATTGATTTCCGACGAAAAAAATCAAGGTGTCCTTGCTCCAGGTAAACCTTGGCAACTTTCAAATGTAGAAGTTGAGCATGCTATTGTAGGCTTAGGACCTGTTTTCATTAAGCTCGCAGAAGTAAATATTATTCATCAATTGCTCGCAGAAGTTTTTGGATTTCGCAAGAGTGCGACTGAAAATAATTTCACTCTTTTTGAGGTAGCGAAGGGGGGCAATGGTGCTTCTATTATCATTGATCAGGATAAAGAATCACAGAGAGCATATCAAGGCTATGGCACGGTTCATCATGTCGCTTTTCGTACAGCTAATCCTGATACCCTTAGATATTGGATTGAGCGTGTCAAATCTTATATGATGCCTCACTCGGGATTCGTAGAACGTTTTTATTTTTCCAGTGAATATGTAAATGTTGCACCCGGTGTGCTTTTCGAAATCGCTACAGATACTCCGGGTATTGCTGCCTTAGATATGGTACGATCCGGGCAAGCCAAGGTTGATAGTTACGAAGAAGCGCTCGTAACCTCAGGCTTTTGGATAGATGAGACTTCAGACGAGGCAGGTCTCTCACTAAGTTTGCCTCCGCATCTCTTTCCAGGAGCAGAAGCGGAAAAGGCACGAACTGCAGCTGCTTTACGACGTTTGGATACGTCAGATGCATTTCGAGATAGAAAATTAGAACCACTGTGGACCATGGAAAAAATTAAAGAACGTCGTATAGGGAGAAAGAATGAAAGTATTTAAACCAGAAGATATGAGCAGTACTGATGCTTACAAATTAATTTCAGGACTCGTTATTCCAAGACCGATTGCATGGTTGACAACCCAAAATTCTACAGGGCTTGTCAACGCAGCGCCCTTTAGTTTTTTTAACGTCGTATCAAAAGATCCAGTCATTGTATCCATTGCTATGACAGAGATGAAAGATTCTGTTAGAAACCTTTTGGAAACAAAGGAAGGTGTCATCCATCTGGTCAATATGGATAATGTTGAAGCCATGAATCAAACATCAGCACCTCTCACTGCTACAGAAAGTGAAATTGAAAAATTCGACATTAAAATTACAGCATCAGAAGAAGTAAAAGTACCTGCTATAGAAAATGCTAAAGCCCGTTTAGAGGTTGTGCTCCATCAGCATATTCCAGTAGGAAAAACAAGCCAATTAATGCTCTTAGAAGTAAAAAATATTCTTATGGATGATTCTGTCATTGATGAGGAAAGACTCTATATTAAAGCGAAAGAACTTGATCCCATTGCGCGCTTGTCAGGGAGAGCCTATACGAGCTTAGGTCATACATTTGAAATTACACGACCAACAAAGTAAGTGCTTCTAATTAAAGTAGAAACTAAATTTTTCTTTAATTTTCCAACCATATTATTATCTTTTTCTCTCTTTTTAATTTAAAATATAATTATAGAGAAATTAAATTGATAATTTTAGAAAAGGGAGGCTTTTTATGAGAGAAAAATACAAAAACATTTTGGTAGCTGTTGATGGTTCAGAACAATCTGACAAAGCAGTACGTGAAGCTGTAAAAATTGCAGCACGCAATGAAACATCGCTATTTGTTTTGAATGTCAAAGACGATGTGCGACTTTATGGTTCAGCTTATGGTGTACCACTTATCTTGGAAAATTTAGAAGAGCAATCACGGGCAATCATTGAAAGAGCTTCTGAAATTATCAAGAAACAGGTAGAGTTTAAGGCATATCGAGTGGAAGGTTCCCCCAAAAAAGAAATCGTTGATTTTGCTCAAGCAAATGATATTGATTTGATCGTTATTGGTGTTACTGGTAAAGGCGCCTTTGACCGTTTATTAGTTGGTTCTACAACAGCATATGTTATTGATCATGCGCGTTGTAACGTTATGGTTGTCAAATAAGCAAAAAAGCCCTCCCAAGGAGGGCTTTTTTGCTTATAAAATTTTTTCTTAATTCTGAGTCGTTTTCCTTAAAAAAAAAGGCGAAGCATTATATAATAGTTTTTACAGGAAAAATAAGTAAAAGGATTTTATAATGAAAAGAGTTGTATTTGGCCTGGTTGCAATTATAGTTTTAATAGTTGGAAATTCTGTATGGCACAATTCAGAGCATGGTGGCAAGAATTTATTCGTGAAAATTCAAGAAGATGAAAAAATTGAAATGAAAAAATCGGATAATGGTCACGTTACAAAATATAAATATTCCGTCATTGGATTTGATGAAAAAGGAAAATCGCAAGAAATAAAGCTTACGGCACAATATAGTTTAAAACATTATGACTATTTGAAAGTCGTAACCAATAAGAAAAAAGGTGTTTTGAGTTGGAAAGAAGTTAAAAAGCAAGAAATTCCTAAAAACCCCCTGTTCGAACTTGAAAAAGCTTAAGTTAACTTGCATTAATTCTTTGATAAAATAAATTATTTAACACTTGCGATAACGCTTTCTTGATGTTATAATAGCAGTGTAAAAAATAATAAACTCTATCCCTCAGCAATAAGGTTGGGGGATTATTTTGTGCCAAATTTAATGATTCAGACAAAAGAAAAACCGCTCTGTTGAGCGGTTTTTTATTTCTATTTTATTTATTTTACCTAGGAATTATTCCCACTCAACAGTTGCAGGTGGTTTAGAGGTAATATCGTAGACGACGCGGTTGATATGATCCACTTCATTAACGATACGTACTGAAATTTTTTGTAAAACATCCCATGGAAGTTTGGCGAACTCTGCTGTCATACCATCGATAGAAGTGATGGCACGGATAGCGAGTGTATAGTCATAAGTACGAATATCGCCCATTACACCGACTGAACGAACGCCAGTATTAACAGTGAAATATTGCCATACATCACGGTCTAATCCAGCAGCAGCGATTTCTTCACGAAGAATAGCATCTGAATCACGGACGACCGCGATTTTCTCAGGTGTCAAGTCACCCATAACACGAATGGCAAGACCAGGTCCTGGGAATGGTTGACGCCATACAATCTCATCAGGCATACCAAGTTCTGTACCAAGGGCACGAACTTCGTCTTTGAAGAGAGTATTTAAAGGTTCAATCAATTCGAACTGCATATCTTCTGGCAAGCCGCCAACATTGTGATGTGATTTGATTGTTTGAGCAGTATCTGTTCCTGACTCGATGACATCTGTATAAAGGGTACCTTGAGCGAGGAATTTAACATCTTTAAGTTTAGAAGCTTCATCATCAAAGACGTAAACAAATTCGTTACCGATGATTTTACGTTTTTTCTCTGGATCAGACACACCAGCTAACTTATTCATGAAACGTTCTTCAGCATTAACACGGATAATATTTAAGCCGAATTTGTCTCCCAACATGTTCATCACTTGATCACCCTCGCCTTTACGAAGGAAACCATGGTCCACAAAGATTGAAGTCAATTGGTCACCGATAGCACGTTGTAAGAGCACACCAACTACAGATGAGTCTACACCACCAGAGAGACCAAGCAAGACTTTTTTGTCTCCCACTTGTTCACGGATTTTTTCAATTTGCATGTCAATGAAGCTCTCCATTGACCAATCACCTTTAGCGCCACAAATATTTAAAGCAAAGTTGCGAAGCATATCTGTTCCGTATACAGAGTGACGTACTTCAGGGTGGAATTGAATACCGTAAATGTTACGTTCTGTGTTTTCAACCGCTGCAAATGGGCTATTTGGAGAAGTAGCAACCACATGGAAGCCTTCAGGGATTTCAACAACACGGTCACCGTGGCTCATGAGAACATCTTGTGTTTCAGGAGTATGAGCGAAAAGTTCAGATTTTGCTTTAAGTTCGATAGGTGCAACACCATATTCGCTTTCAGAAGCACTCTCAACTTTACCACCTAATTTGTGACTAATCAGTTGCATACCATAGCAGATACCTAAAATAGGTAATCCAAGTTCGAAAATTTCAGGATCAATATCAAATGAACCCTCGTCGTAAACAGAGTTAGGACCCCCAGAAAGTACAATCCCCAAAGGGTTTATTTCACGGATTTCTTGAGCTGTGACTTTGTGACTCATCAGCTCTGAGAAAACACCGATTTCACGAATGCGACGCGCAATCAATTGATTATATTGACTACCATAGTCAAGAACGATAATTTTTTCAAGTTGTTTATCAGACAAGTGGGCCTCCTAAAAATTAATATTAAAATATTTTATCATAAAAGAACGGATTATAAAAACGTTTGATACAAAAATACAGCATTTTTAATTAAAGAGTAAATTAATGTTATGTTTTTTCAAAACTTTTTCAAATAAATTTTATCAATGTAATGATTCTCTGTTTTGTGTAAGATGACTTCTGCACGATTGCGAGTGGGCTCAATGTAGTCACGCAAATTAGGCAAATTTGTATTGGCCCAAGTCTGACGCGCTAGCTGCATCACTTCATCGTAAGGCATTTTTGTAAATTGGTGATAATAATTATTTGGATCATTTTCGGCAAGTTTGAGTAGACTGTCAAAACGCTCCAAATACCATCTCTCAATCACAGCTTCATCCGCATCGACATAAATAGAAAAATCATAAAAATCACTAACATACAGATGCTCGCTCTGTGGATTTTGGAGAACATTTATCCCTTCGACAATTAAGATATCAGGTTGATCAATTGTTTGAGTTTGATCTTTGAGTATATCGTAATTTTCGTGCGAATAAATCGGAATCTCACACGTTTCGCCGTTTTTTACGCGGTAAAGAAAGTTTAAGAGGTGCTCCATGTCATAACTTTCAGGGAATCCTTTACGGTCTAACATGTTTCGCTCTTCTAAAACGGCTGTAGGATAAAGAAAGCCATCGGTTGTCACAAGTTCTACGCTTAATTTTTTAAATTCACGGGATAAAAGAAGTTGAACAAGGCGAGCTGCAGTCGATTTTCCAACTGCAACAGAACCGGAGATTCCGATAATTAATGGCGGCGTTTTAACAATTTTTTGTAAAAATAAGCCTTTTGAAAAGCTTAAATCTTCAATATTTTTCTTATAGAGGCGGACCAGATAAATTAAAGGCAAGTATACATCGATAACGTCTTGGAGTGAAATTTCATCATTGAGTGAACGAATGGCATCGAGCTCCTTATTTGTCAAAGGCACGATTGAAGAAAGGTAGAGATTTTGCCAAGTTTCTCGCGAAATTTCATCATAATTGATGAATTTATTCATAAGGATATTTTAGCATATTTTACTTGTTGGCTGTGTTTAGAGACTTGTTTTAACAGCAAGATTAACTTTATAAAATTATCAAGAAAGCCCTAAACCTAAGCAGTATCTAAGGTAGGAAGCTCCGACTTGCTTGAAAAAACAAGATTATAATGTAAGGGTTTTCTCATCCTTCCTCTCTATCTGTAAAGGTTTTCCCAGAAAAAATGAAAAATTTTGTGATAAAATAAACTGTAATGGTAAAAACAAATATGTATTATGAAGACAATCGAGATTTAGCACATGACGTGCAGGAACTATCGGTTGAACTTTTAGGGCTTCCCCTCCACTTTCTGACAGATGCAGGTGTATTTTCTAAAAACGCTATTGATTACGGTTCACGTGTTTTACTGGATAATTTTCAACCAGAAGGAGCGAAGACTTTGCTTGATGTCGGTTGTGGTTATGGTACCCTAGCTTTAACTTTAGCAAAAAAATATGGATTGAAAGCCACACTTGTAGATGTAAATAGCCGTGCTCTTGATTTAGCTAAGAAAAATGCTGATAAAAATAATATAGAAGTTAATGATATTTTTTTATCAAACATATATGATCAGGTTGAAGGAAAGTTTGATGCTATTATTTCTAATCCCCCGATTCGTGCGGGGAAAGAAGTGGTACACACTATTTTATCCGACGCCTATGAGCATTTAAATGACGGTGGGCATTTAACGATCGTCATTCAGAAAAAACAGGGAGCGCCCAGTGCGCAAAAGAAAATGAAGGATGTCTTTGACAATTGTGAGATTGTCGCCAAAGATAAAGGATATTACATTTTAAAAAGTTATAAGGAGAAACTATGACCTACAGAATGGTAGACCTGATTCAAAAAAAACGTGATGGCGGCCACTTTGAGAAAGCAGAAATCGATTGGCTTATCTCTGGTTATGCAACGGGTGAGGTTCCGGATTACCAAATGGCAGCACTTGCTATGGCGATTTATTTTGAAGGTATGACGACAGAAGAAACAGCCAACTTAACCATGGCTATGGTTGCTTCAGGTAAGGAATTTGACTTATCAGCTATTCCTGGTGTGAAGGTAGACAAACATTCGACGGGGGGTGTAGGTGATAAAGTAACAATTATTTTAGCACCTTTAGTGGCAAGTTTTGATGTCCCTGTCGCTAAAATGTCAGGCCGTGGTTTAGGACATACTGGTGGAACATTAGATAAGTTAGAATCCATTCCCGGATTTGAAATTGAAAAAACAGAAGAAGACTTTATCACCCAAGTGAAGAATTCCGGAATCGCGGTGATTGGTCAGTCTGATGAGTTGGTTAAAGCAGACAAGCTTCTCTATGCCCTTCGGGATGTGACAGCCACAGTCGATATTATTCCATTGATTGCAAGCTCGATCATGTCTAAGAAAATTGCTTCGGGGTCAAATGCCATTTTGCTTGATGTGACTGTCGGCGATGGTGCTTTCATGAAGAATATCGAAGATGCGCGCATCTTGGCTCGCACGATGGTAGACTTAGGAAAAGCTGTTGGCCGTGAAACGGTAGCAGTTTTGACCAATATGAACCAGCCTTTAGGCTATGCTATTGGTAATCGTAATGAAATTACGGAAGCCGTAAATACGCTAAATGGCAAAGGTACACCAGAATTCCGTCACTTTATTGCGGAACTGGCTCAAATTATGCTTGGATTAGCAGGTGTAGAAAAAACCATTCCAGAAATCATCGAAAATCTTGATAATGGTAAAGCTTATGGTAAATTCCTTGCTATGTGTGAAGCGCAACACGGGGATGCAACAGCATTTAACCATTTGACTGCAGAGTTAAATGTGGCACATACTGTTGAGATTTATGCTGAGCGTGATGGTTTTATCTCACAAGAAAAAGCAATGGGAGTCGGTATTGTTGCGATGAAGCTAGGAGCTGGAAGAGCAACCAAGACAGATACAATCGATTTTGAAGCAGGTATTAATCTTGTGAAAAAAGTAGGCGATTCAGTCCAAAAAGGCGATCTTATTGCTACACTTTATAGCAATCGTGCAATTTCTTCCGATTTGATTGCGGAGTTTAAAGACAATATCGAAATTTCTGACCTGCAAATCCATGCACCTGAAATTTTGGAAGTTATTCGCTGATGAAAAATGAACTTCCCCCTATTCCTAACGGAATAAAAGCTCTCCAAAGTGTAACAGCTGCTGTACTTGGCGCAATTGGAATGAATCTTTGGGCACATAATACGCTGCTTAAAGTTACACTTTTTATCCTTATCTTTATCTCGGTTTATACGATTATTGGTATGCTTTACCTTAAAAATCGCAAGCCCAAATAAATTTTAATGTTCACAACTAAAGCGTACTTGAAAGTCCGCATAATAAATAATAACTAGGAGAAGACCTAAAAATGAAAATCAATCAATACATTGACCACACAATCCTCAAAGCAGATGCAACACAAGAAAAAGTCCAAGCTATCATTGATGAAGCAAAAAAATACGAGTTTGCAAGTGTTTGTATCAATCCAACATGGGTAGCATTTGCTGCTGAACAACTTAAAGATGAAGTTTCAAAAGTATGTACAGTTATCGGTTTCCCTCTCGGGGCAAACACTTCAGAAGTCAAAGCCTTTGAAGCTGTAGATGCAATCAAAAAAGGTGCAGACGAAGTGGATATGGTGATTAATATTGGTGCAGCTAAAGACGGTAAATGGGACTTAGTGGAAAGTGATATTGCAGCAGTTAATGCTGTTAAAGATGGCCGTATCCTTAAAGTTATTATCGAAACAAGTCTTTTGACAGATGAAGAAAAAGTCAAAGCTTGTCAAGCAGCACAACGTGCAGGCGCAGATTTTGTTAAAACATCAACAGGATTTTCAACAGCTGGTGCCAAAGTTGAAGATGTAAAATTGATGCGTGAAACTGTTGGACCTGACATGGGTGTCAAAGCTTCAGGTGGTATACGCAATCTTGAAGATGCTAAAGCTATGATTGCAGCTGGCGCAAACCGTCTGGGCTGTTCATCAGGTGTCGCAATCATGGAAGGTGAAACTGCCAATGCCAGCTACTAAAGAACTTATTGAAGCAGCACGTGAAGCGAGCAGTCATGCTTATGTCCCTTATTCCAACTTTCCTGTAGGTGCAGCGCTTGTAACTACGGACGGTAAAGTATACCAAGGGTGTAATATTGAGAATGCGAGCTTTGGCTTGAGCAATTGCGCGGAGAGAACAGCTATTTTTAAGGCTGTATCCGAAGATCATTTGGAATTTTCAAGTCTGTATATTTATGGAGAAACTGCCGCTCCAATCAGTCCTTGTGGTGCATGTCGCCAAGTCGTTTCTGAATTTTGTGAAGCTGATATGCCAGTGTACCTTCTCTCAAAAACGGGAGAAGTAAAAGAGACATCAGTGGGTCAATTGTTGCCTTATTCCTTTAAAGAACTGGAATAAAATTCTAAAATTGACAGAAAAAAAGCTATTTCCGAACAAAGATGTGGATAAATCCCACATCTTTCTTTTTGGCTTGAATTAATATGCAAAATATCTTAAAATGAACTTATACATAAAAACTCTTACTTGCGAGAGTTTTAAAAATTTTTAAATTTGGAGGAAAACGTTTCCATGAATAAACGTATTTTCGCAGTTGGTGCTCTTGCACTTGCATCAGTAGCAGTTCTGGCAGGTTGCCGTGGACGTGACGCAGCTTCAGGTGGTGAAGCCAAAACAGATCTCAATGTAGCGATGATTACCGATACTGGTGGTGTTGATGACCGTTCATTCAACCAATCAGCTTGGGAAGGTTTGCAAGCATGGGGTAAAGAGAACAACCTTTCAAGAGGTAAAGGTATCAACTATTTCCAATCTAACTCAGCTTCTGACTACACAGCTAACTTCAACTCAGCTGTATCTGGTGGATATGACTTAGTCTTTGGTATTGGATTCGGCCTCCAAGAAGCAACTTCACAAGCTGCTAAAAACAATCCAGATACTAAATTTGCAATTATTGACTCTGTGATTGAAAATCAAGAAAACGTTGTTTCAGCAACATTTGCTGACCAAGAATCAGCTTATCTTGCCGGTGTTGCAGCAGCAAAAACAACAAAAACTGACCATGTTGGCTTCATCGGAGGGATTGCGTCAGATATCATCACAGCCTTCCAAGTTGGCTTCCAAGAAGGTGTTAAATCTGTCAATCCAAACATCAAAGTAGATGTTCAATATGCAGGTTCATTTAGCGATGCAGGTAAAGGTAAAACTATCGCTTCAGCAATGTACTCTGGTGGCGCAGATATTATCTATCAAGCAGCCGGTGGTGTAGGTACAGGTGTATTTACAGAAGCACGTGTTCTTAACGAAACAAAGAACGAAGCAGATAAAGTTTGGGTTATCGGTGTTGACCGTGACCAAGAAGACGAAGGTAAATTTAAATCTAAAGATGGTAAAGAATCTAACTTCGTATTAGCTTCTACACTTAAAGAAGTAGGTAATGTTGTCAAAGACGTTTCAAACAAAACTAAAGACGACAAATTCCCTGGTGGTGAAATTCTTAAGTACGACTTGAAAAACTCAGGTGTAGCTCTCGCTCGTAACAATACTTCAGATGAAGCATGGAAAGCTGTTGAAACTGCTAAAGAAAAAATCATCAATGGTGAAATCACAGTCCCTGCAAAATAATTATACCAATTATGTAAATCAGCTATTATAGCTGGTTTTTTATTTGAAATTGGTATATAATAATAAAAAAACAAAGCAGAGGGAGACACCATGCAAAGAAGCAATGTTCCAAATTATATAAGAATTCATGACGCGATAAAAGAAGAAGTTGAAAAAACAGTTTGGAAGATTGGTGAGCGGCTGCCGAGTGAACGAGATTTGGCTGAGCGCTTTGGTGTAAGTCGAATGACTGCGCGACAAGCAGTAACGTCACTTGTAGAGGAAGGGATCCTAGAGCGCCGTGTGGGGAGTGGGACGTATGTTGCCAGCCGCCGAGTGCGCGAAAAGATGCGGGGCACAACATCCTTCACAGAAATTATTACTGCTCAGGGAAAAACACCGTCAACTGAAGTTTTAAGTTACCTCAAAACTTTGCCTAACGAAGTCGAGTGCGAGAAGCTGGAAATTTCGAAAGAACAAATGATTATCCGGATGGAACGTGTGCGTTATGCAGATCAAGTACCCATCTGTTATGAAGTTGCAAGCATTCCTTATGATTTGGTAAAATCTTTTGAAAAGAAAAATATTACCTCTAACTTTTTTAATACACTGACACAAGCAGGTTATGAAATTGATCGCAGTCAACAGATTATTTCTGCCAAAAAAGTCAGCACCGAAGTTGCTGAATACCTTAAGATTAAGTCGGGCGATGCTATTTTAGGATTGACGCAAATTTCTTATTTGTCCGATGGTCGCGCATTTGAGTATGTCCTCTCTCAGTATGTTGGGGAGCGTTTTGAGTTTTATTTGGAACGCTAAAAGAAAAAAGACTCCCTTTAGAGAAGTCTTTTTTCTTTTTATAAAGTAACAGTAAATGTCGTTCCTTTACCAGGCACGCTGATTACCTCAATATGTCCTTGAAGTTCTCTGACGTTTTTATCCACGATAGACAATCCTAGACCAGTTCCTGTGACTTGGGTACGGCTTTCATCTACGCGGTAGAAGCGTTCAAAGATACGTGATTTTTCAATTTCTGTTAGACCAGGACCGTTATCTGTGACGGTGAAAACAACTTTTTTCTTGTTTTGATGGAGACCAACGTAGATTTTTCCATGGTCATCTGTATATTTGATGGCATTTTCAATCAAATTTTCAAAAATACTATGCACCATCTGACGGTTGGTAACTTGAGAGATAGGAGCAATGTCTGTCTGAAGTGACAGGTGCTTTTCATCAAGCAAGGGTTGTGAAGTGTTTAAGATCTCTTCGACAAGGGCGGAGAGGTTGATTTTTTTCTTGTCAATATGAATGTTTTGCTTGGTTAGGAGTAACGTGTCTTGAACCAAAGCAATCAAGCGTGAACTTTCTTTGCTGATAATATGAGAAAACTCGTGACGGTCTGCTTCCGAAAGTGTGTCGTCTTTTAGTAACTCAGCGAATCCTTTAATTGAAGTTAGAGGTGTCTTCAGTTCGTGACTAACATTAGCAATCAGTTCGTTGTGGGCATTTAGTGTTCGTTTAAACGCAGTTATATCAAGTAAAGTGACTAAAAAACGATTGTCCAAGTCTGGCAGAGGAGAAATACGTACCTGATAATAAGCGTTGATGTTTTCAAAGTAAAAGTTCTTTTCTTGTGTTGTCGGATTGAGCATCTTATCCACTAAGAAACTTAAAAAGTCAGCATAAGGACTGAAAATATCAAGGTTATGTGTATCCGCAAATTCATTTTTGAAAGCAGCATTTGTTTTACGAATTTTTCCTTTAGCATTGTAAATGAAAATAGGAAATTGAAACAGTTCAATGAATTCGTAAATGTTCTCTTTCTTTTCACTGTGCGATAAAATCTGATTTTGGATGTATTCGCCTAGAGAGTTTAGCGCCAGAGTTACTTTATCATCGTTTTCGCTCATCAAGTAACTCTGCGTGAGCGGGCTGCGTTCGATATTTTTAATTTTAGCAACAATATCTTGAGTGAAAAGATAATTACGTCTGGCATGAACAAAAACGTAAGAAGCACAAGCAAGATAAACAATTAAAGCAAAACCACCGACCATTAAGTTGGTAAACCAAGGCGAAGTTCGACTGTCTTCAGCATGAAGATAACCTGTTATCACACCGTCAACACGGATAGGACTTGTAATTTCAATAGTATGACGGCTGACAGACTGTGCATAGTCTGCACCCTCTTCAATTTTTGCGGTCTCCTGGTTGTGTGTACCTGCTGGAAGATACTGAAACTTGTTAGGAAGCGCAGAATTTGGATTTTCTGCGAGGAGTGTTTTTGTAGTGTCGATAGTGTGCAAGACACGATTGGTGTCGGTTTTTAGAATCTGTATGTTGAGAAAAACAAGCAGAATCACAGTCGCAACAAGATAAATGATTGTCGAGATGACAATATTTTTTAGCTTAATCTTTTTCATCAGAGAAGTAGTACCCAAATCCTCGTTTTGTTTTTATAAATTGATTGTCTAACTTTTTACGAATTTTGCTGATTAAAACGTCAATGGTTCGCGTTTCGGCAGCGGAAGAAATGCCCCAAAAGTGCTGCAACAATTCTTCACGCGAAATCACATCGCCTGAGCGTTCAATTAAAAGCTCTAAAATTTCAAATTCACGTTTAGTTAGCTCTAAAGGTTGTCCATCAAAGATACAAACTTTTTTAGTGAAATCAAGCTCCAATCGGTCAAATTTAATACCAGATTTTTCCGCGGATTTTTCGTTTTCAATCGTTTTATTATAGTGCTGGTGGCGTCGAATGAGTGCATTTACTCGGACAATAATCTCCTTCATAGGAGTTGCTTTATCCAAGTATTCATCAGAACCTGAATTAAGACCAGTCAGTTTCATCTCTTCGTCATCACGCGCTGTAAGTATCAAAATTGGCGTGAAGTTTTGCTTTTTTCGCAAAATTTCTGTCACTTCAATACCAGAGAGTTCGGGCATCATTAAATCCAGCAAAATTAAATCGTAATGATTTCTCTTAGCTTTATCCAGAGCTTGTTTGCCATCACTGACTGTGGTCACTTCAAAATCACTCTGCCTAAAATTATAAGAAAGTAAGGTTAAAATCGAACGATCATCATCCGCAATTAAAATCTTTTTCATTCCTCCATTATAACATATTGATAACAAGACAAAGAGAGTTTTCGACTGAGGGAAGCAAAACTATTTTTGAGAGAGGATGAAGTTGCGTGACTTGCATAAATTTATGTTGAGATTTTCTGATCTATTAGGGACATTGAGGTTCATGACAAGTTTCTATCTCAAAACAAAGCTACAAATCTAGGAAGATGTCCTTATGATTACGGCGATAATTATGATAAAATTATAAAAGATAACGGACAATTAAGTTATAAATAAGGATGAAAACAGCGATTAAAAATCAGGTGTTTTCTTAGAATATTAGGAAATTATGGAAATCGAAAAAACAAATCGTATGAACACGCTATTTGAGTTCTACGCGACTCTTTTGACGGACAAGCAGATGAATTATATTGAACTTTATTATGCAGATAATTATAGCTTAGCTGAGATTGCTGAGGAATTCAATGTCAGTCGTCAAGCAGTATATGATAATATTAAGCGAACAGAAAAAGTATTGGAAGGTTATGAGGAGAAGTTGCATCTTTTTTCTAATTATGTGGTGCGCAATCAGTTGATTGATGAGCTTTTAGCAGAGTACGCATCGGATCAACACCTAACAACAATATTGCGTGAAATTCAAAAAATCGATGAAGATGAGTTTTAAAAAACAAAGAATGGAGTGTACAAAATGGATACACGTATAATTGTTCCTTTAATTTTGCTAGTTTGTCTCTACTTAGGGGCTTGTTTTTACAATATTTTTAAAAGTGCACATGTTAAGTACCTGCCAAGATGGGCTTGGGCACTTGTCTGTATCATTTCGATTCCTTTAGGCGGAATTCTTTATTTTATTGTAGGAAGGGACACATATGAATAAAATCATTGAAATAGAAGATTTAACGGTTTCTTTCGGTAATTTTGACGCTTTAAAAAACGTGACATGCTCAATTAGTGCAGAACCAGGAATTATTGGGTTAATTGGTCCTAATGGTGCCGGAAAAACAACTTTAATTCATGCGATTTTAGGTCAACATAAAGCTAGTCAGGGAGAAATTAAGCTTGCGAATCAAGCTTTGGCTTATTGTCCGGACACACCTGAATTTCCTGCCTACCTTACCGCAACAGAGGTGTTGCAACAAAGTTGCGCCTTGAACGAAAAAGCAGAAGACCTTCAACAAATTGAGTCGACACTCGAAAAAGTCGGTTTATCAGAGTATCCCAATAAGAAAGTGGGTGGCTATTCGCGGGGGATGAAGCAACGTCTGGGAATAGCTGTGGCACTCTTACTTGATCCCGTTTTGATATTTCTAGACGAACCAACAAGTGCTCTAGATCCTATTGGACGAATTGAGATTTTGCAACTGATTACTAAAGTATCACAGGAAAAAACAGTGGTTGTTTCCAGTCACCTTCTTGCTGATATTGAAAATATTGCCGATCGCCTCCTTGTTTTAAATCATGGAGAACTTATTTTTCAAGGCACACTTTATCAGTTCATTGAAAATAGTCAGATGGACGAGTTTGCAGAACTAGAGATTAAAAGTGAGCAAGTCAAACAAGAAGTCATGGATATTCTTCAGGTAAATGATATTGAATTCTATCCTGAAATTACGGGAAAATTGATGATTAAAAGTGAATACACAGAGAAACTGCTACAAATTTTCCCGGATATTGGGCAAAAAATAAGTACTTATCGTGCTACGAGCAACAGTCTTGAGATGGCTTTTGAGCGTGCGATTACAGGAGGAGAAAAGTGAGAAGATTAATTCTTTTGGAAACGAAAATGTGGTGGCGCAATAGCCGGCTCCTCATTCTTTTCTTTTTATTTGCTTTTTTTGGTATTACCTCACCTGTCTTGATTTATTATATGAAGGAATTTCTGGCGACTTTTGGTGGGACAGAAGGGACGATTATTCTCATGCCCGATCCCAACTGGAAAGCTTTGATGGAGTCGTATTTTAGTAATATTTCTCAGATTGGCCTTTTTGTTTTGGTTTACTTTACTGCTGATACTTTTAAGCTGAAAAAGGAGAGTTCCCTCGGACTCTACTACTCAACAGTAGCCCGAAATTCGTTTATTCTATGGACGCCTAAGCTTATCCTCGCCTTTTTAGTAACCCTAGTGAGCAATTTGGTAGGTGTGGTAAGTGCCACATATGTAACTTGGGTTTTCTTTCCTGAAATTGAGTTAGGCAGAGTGCTCTCATCGAGTTTGCTCCAAAGTCTAGCTCTACTTACCTTGGTCATATTTGGCAGTGCTATTGCTGTCTGGACACGGAAGGCATTTCTAGCAGTTGTTTCCGCAATAGTACTGATGGTAGTGAGTTCGATTATTCAGACACTGAGTGATATTTCCGACTGGTTGCCTCTCAGTTTGCTTTCTCCAATTAATGTGTTAAATGCGCCAGGGCAAGTTAATTTTGGTACTGTCAGCATTTGCGTTGGCATTATAGTATTCTCAATTATTGCTATCTTGGTTCGACCATTGCGCGTGAAATATTAAATGACTTGTGCTATAATTAATGTCTGGAAGTTATTCCACCGTAACGGGGGCGTTACGGATTCGACAGGCATTGTCGCGCATGAACTGCAACTGGTGGTGATGTCACCTAAATCCATCGCAGATAAATATAACTGCTAAAAATAACACTTCTTACGCACTCGCTGCCTAAACACCAGCATGCGTAGCTGATGATCGTTCGCCGATGGCGGCCTGAAGCTCTAAACCTCAGTCGGATACGTTTTTATGGTGGCTTTACATAAAAAAAGAGATTTTAAAGCACCGCAAATTTCTGCTGTTTGAGACTGGCTTTGGAAATTTGTTAAACTAGAGAAAGTCCTATGGTTGTAGACGTTGATGTAGCAAGGTGTCTGGACAGGGGTTCAACTCCCCTCGCCTCCATTGACCAGTTTATATAGATTCTTATAGACTAGAAAACCGCTCTATTGAGCGGTTTTTTTCATACAAAAAAGCGCCTAATCAAATAGGCGCTGTTAGTTATGCTATCGCTTCTAAATTATACACGGCTTCTTCAATGGTGTTGCCGAGACTACTTAATGAAGTAGTCGCATCTACCATAGAAGCTTTAAATAAATTCGTTGAAGTATCTAGAGATACTGTGTATTTGAAGTTTTTAGTGTTATTAGTGAATGTCATATGCATTCCCCTTTCTTGTTTCTCATCGAAAGGACACTATAACGAATATAACGAAATTCTATTCTTATTGTAGCACAATAAACTTAAAACACAAACTTAATTTACTTAAATGTTTGTTAAAATTCCACTGCTATCCTTTGATATTAAATAATATAGACAGGCAGCGATGGACCATGCCCAAACGATATGTCCAAAAAACTCTGAGAAATGTTCTGCGAAAGGCTGTTTCCAAGGTGCAGGGATGGTTTTGATCACAGGCAATAAAACGATATGCCAAACGAACCAGATGATGATTCCATAAGCAGCACCTTGCCAAAGGGCAATGCAAGGCCAATATTGTGCAATGAAAATAAATAATGTAGCAAAGACTATGGAAAAACTAAAATGTAAAATTAAAGAAAACCAATACACTTTTTGATCACGCGAATACAAAACATAAGCATGAGTAAGTGAAGAAGGCACTCCAAATTGCTCCAGCATACGTTGGGGGGGATTAGTGGCATTCCTTTCAGAGGTTCTAGGTGGAAGGATTGCTTCCCAACCAATCTTAACCATTCCAGAAATCATACCTGAAATAAAGCCATACCAGATACTTTGAAAAATTATTTCCTGAAGAGAAGCGCTAGGGATAGTAAGTGAAAACATAGAATGACTCCTTTTAATATAATTTATATTTTAACAAAAAAACTTTGTAAAATTGTGTACTAAAGCTTCATAAATAAAACCCCTATACAGTAGGAGTTTATCTATTTATGAAGTTGTGAGTTGTATAAGGAATAAGCAGAGTCAGAATAGTTTTTGACTGTTAGATTTTTATTTACTTATTAATCCTTTTTTAAATCTTGAGTGCTAAATTTTGAATGATATCCATAAGCTGCTAAGATAACAAATACAGGCAAGGCTTGAATAAGATAGCGACTTCTCCCACCTTCAAAGAGAAGCAAGAAGAGCATAAGTCCAATCATAGATAAAAGTAACCACATAACTTTAAAATCATATCTTGATTTTAGAGTTGAAAGTAAAATCCCAAAAATCATAACGATATAGATAATTTGTGCAAAGAACCTGTAGAAAAAAGTATTTTTTCCATTGGCATAACCTTTACCATTGCTATCAGTATAAATAAAGCTTCTTAAAAACTTTCCGAAATTTGAATGAATAAAAGGTGAGAGTTTTTTGCTTGGATTGAGATTCTGTGTGACAAGGAAACCAGTTTTACCTCCACCGTCTGCGCCCCAAGCATAGGCACCATCACGGACAGTTTTACAATACTTTCCATATAGGAATTTGACATATCCTAGAGTTCCTAATTGTTTTAGTCTTTGCTTGAAGACGTCAATATTCACCTCTTTCTTTTCCTTAGCAGTTTTGGCTGATCTGGTAAGTCTCACGTCAGGTACATTATACATACCATTTTTAGAGATGCCTAACATCAAAAAATGAGTCATAGGAAACGCTTTATTTTTATCAAATTGAACATAGTTTTGATTGTTTTTATAAAGTGTAAAAGGCATTGCAAACACTAAAGCACCAATAATAAAGACTAAGAAGGAGATAAAGAAAGGTTTGAGTTTTCTTAGCTTAAGTATTGAAATTAAAAAGTATGCTATCACAAAAATAATTGCAGAGGGCTTTAGATAGTAAGCTATGGAGCTGAAAAAACCAGCAGAGAGTAAAGATATAAGTCTATAGTGAGCCGAAATATTGTCTTGGTTCCATCGAGTCAAAAAGAACATCCCTAAGCTCATAAAAGGCAACACAAAGGTGTCACTGTATGTGTTTAAAAACCAAGGACTAAAACCGAGGGTTGCTATAAAAATTAAGATACTGTATCGAGCGGTTTGTTTATCGAAAAGATGCTTTGCTGTAAAATATGACATTGCTATAGAAAAATCTATTGCTATGATATTTAAAAGTTGTAAAAGAGTTAGACTATGAACGACTCTCATGAATAAGAAAAGTAAAAAATTATTAGGATAGTTCTGGAGATAGGTCCATTTTTGAGAATTTATATCGCCCATAGCAGCATGATATACTCCATAAACATCATATCCTGAGAGGCCTGAAGCAAATAAAAGAGTAACTATTTGAAAGAGAACCATAATCCCAAATACTGCGACAATATTATTACCTAAAAATCTTATAACAGAGGATACCCAATGTTTTAAATTATTGCGATTCAGATAAGATACGATCAATGCTATTAAGCTAAGTATGAAGATATAAGCTCCATTTTTTGAGTAAATTTGCTCTAAAGAAAAATTTTCTGAACGAATAGCACTGAAAAGCCAAAAAGAACTCAAGAGAAAAGCTGCTACAAATAGTGTCTCATATAGAAAAAATTTTTTAGTGATTATTTTTTTTGAATTCTTTATCAAGAATGATTACTCCCATAAGTATAGTGGTCCCATATTTAAACTGAACAGAAAATTCCCTTGGAGATAAAATGAGTTATATTTTCTGTCTATTTAATATTGGGCTTTTATACCTGTATTATAGATAAAAAATACCGATTATGCAATTTTTTATACGACTAAAGTTGCATATTTTTAATAATTTTTTTTAAAATATTTTCTAAAATAAAGACACAAAAAAGAGACATTTATATAGAAGAAATAATTATAGAATCATAAATAAAATCAAGAGTTTGTGTGGGCGAATTCGCCCAGAGTTAAGGGGTCTCAAATTTGATTATTACAATAATGTAAGTCTATTTTAGACAAATTTGGAGTAAAATAATGCTAGCAACTTAATGTTGTGAGTTGAATGGAAAAATAAAATGAAAAAAATATTGTTTGGTTTTTTAGGTGTACTCTTAATTTTAGACATTGGCTTTTTTTGGGAAAATATTAGCTATACACAAACGATTTACTTTGCACATGTTCAAGGGAAGGTAAATACGAAAACACTTAAAAATTCGGATGGTACCTTAGGTCACTATAATTATACGGTAAAGGGAGTGAGCTCTAGAGGAGCTCTTAGGGAGATTCATCTTGAAACGGATCAACAACTCCACGCTGGGGCTTATCTAGAAATTCACGCGGACAACAAAAAGGACGCAACCAGCTGGAAAATCAGGAAAGAGTATGAAATCCCTAGAACGGCATTAGATAAACTTGATGAATAGTGGGTTCTTCAAATTTAATAAAAAATGAATATTACTTTCTTAAGAAAATGTAAGTTGTAACTGCAAAAATAAAGGTAAAATAATTTTATAGAAGAAAAATAAATGAGGTATGAAATATGAAAAAAGTATTAGTAGGAATCATGGCACTTGTATTAATTGTTGTCGGCGGAGGTTATGCTTGGTATCACACAGCATATGGTGGCGACAGTTACTACGTTCATATTTAAAAAGATGGTATTGCTAAAAAAGAAAAAGATGATTCGGGGCAAGAATTTACGAGGTACTATTATACGTTGACCGGTTATAATGAAAAGGGTGAAGCCAAAGAAATGGAATTCACTGGAAGTCATAATCTCAGACATGATGCTTATTTAAGACTAGTATATAACGATAAGAAAGGCGTAACCAGCTGGGAGGAAGTTCAGAAGCAAGATATTCCTCAAAAAGTACAGAATAAAATTTAGAAAAATTTACTTATAAAAAAATCTACGGTCTAAGACCGTAGATTTTTTATTTATTATTTATAATTTAGGAATAATTGGTTATTCGGCTTTGGGGTATGTATTTGTTGCTACATCATAAGTTACAAGATAAATAGTGCCATCAGGTAAAACCTTGTATAAACCAACGGTTCCGCTCCCACCATTTGCTCGCATTTCTTTTGAAAAAACTTGAATTACAAAAGAATCTTGCGTATTCACAGTATCAAAATAATAATCATCTGGATTAGAAAGATAGCTCTTAAAATAATTAAGTACAGTATCCTTAGTAAAATTATTGCTGTCAAGTTGGGCAGCTAAAGTAAAATCAGCAGTAGTACCAGCATTATCTGTAATCTGAATTGTTTCAATCTTATCTGCTGTTGCATTAAAGTTGATCTCTATCTGGCCTTGATTAAAAAGATAAACTTGGTTAAAGGGTTGATTTTCGGTCTTAGATTTAAAAGTACTTTCGTTGATAATGACAGAGCCAATATCTTTTCCGGTATGAGAATAATATTCAATGTGGTCTTTGGCGATGATTAGAAAGTCATTGTTGCTGTTTTTATAGAGCCCATGAAAGTTTGAATAGTCTCCTTTAGCAAACTGTTCTAAAGCTTCAGGATAATTATTTTGCTGCTCACTTGATGCGACAGTATCCTGAGAAGAATTAGGAGCAGATGTAGAGGAGGAACTGTGAGCACTTGACTGTTTATCTTGAGCAAAATTGGCAGTATCCTCTTTTTTATCCGCTCCACAACCAACAAGTAAAAGTAGTGGAATAAGTACTAATATAATTTTTTTCATAAATTAATCTCCTGGTTACAGTATATCATAGATAGAAAGAGTACGCTTTCTTTTACTGTAAAAGAGTAATTTTATAGAATAAAAGGAAAAAAGATGTGAGAAACCTAAAAATAATGCTCTAAACTTTCTTGATTAAATTAAAACAACATTTCATTTTGTTTTTACAATAGTCGATGATACAATAGAAAGGTTATTTTTTTCAGAAGGAGAAGGATATGGAAAACAAGAGATATAAAGAACTGAAAATCGCTGAGAAGGGCGCGTGGATTAGTATTTCAGCATATATCATTTTAGCTTTTACAAAGATATTTATGGGGATATTTGCAAATTCGGAAGCGTTGCGTGCGGATGGTTTGAATAATTTTACAGATGTGATTGCTTCAGTTTCCGTACTCATAGGCTTGAAACTTGCCCGCAAACCAAAGGATAATGATCATCGTTATGGACATTGGAAATTTGAGAATATTGCGAGTATGATTACTTCCTTTATCATGCTGATGGTTGGGCTTGAAGTTTTATATTCTTCTTTTGAAAAGATCGTCAATAATTCTTTCACACCACCAAATCCTTTATCTGCATTAGTCGGTATTGGTTCTGCTTTGATCATGGTGGCTGTGTACATTTATAATAGTAGATTAGCAAAAAAAGTTAATTCGCAAGCTTTGATGGCAGCAGCAAAGGATAACTTAAGTGATGCTTATACATCAATTGGTGCGGCTGTAGCAATTGCGGCTTCTTATCTTCACTTTTATATTTTAGATACAGTAGCGGCTTTTATTATTGGTATTATCATTATCAAAACGGCCGTTGAAATTTTCAGAGAGAGTAGTTTTACTTTATCTGATGGTTTTCCTGAGGAAGATTTGGAAAAATATAAGAAGGATATTTTAAAAATTCCTGGTGTGAAAGGAGTACCTTTTCTTAGAGGAAGAACTTATGGTGCTAATATTTTTCTAGATATCGTTATCTATGTGGATGCTCAACTTTCAGTTGCGAAAAGCCACATGATTACCGAGAAAATTGAAAAACAACTGTCCGAAAAGTTTGAAGTTTTTGATATTGATGTACACGTAGAACCTTTTCCTGAATAAAAAAGTACCGGTAATTTACCGGTACTTTTTTGCTTACATGATAGGTAAGAATGAAGGTAACATCATCATTCCAAAAGAAATAATGATGAAAAGAGCAATCGCTACTTTAATAATTGAGGTAAATAAAATTTTAACCATTCCTTAATTCTATCAAAAGAAAGAAGATAAGCAAAAGAAGCTTAAAATTTTTTAAGCAATGAAGGCCAGCATTTTTGTGCCTACATAAATAAGAAGAAAGAGGCAAACTGCTAAAATAAGCAGTGCTTGAATTAATGCCTTAAAATAAATTTTTATCATAGATGAATTTTAACAAAAATGGCAACGAGAAGCAAAACTTCTGTGATAATGGTTTATCTTATGAAGATGAAAAAACATCACACTCTGCATAGTCGGTAATAAAAAAAGACCTTGACATTTCAAGAGCTTTTTAATTAGGGGAGAAAAGATTCGGTAGATGAAGTCTCGATTTCAACAGTGGGATAGTTTTCTTGATAGACTTGGTCAAATGCGCCAAAATAACTCATCTGTCGTGTAGTGAAATCAATCTCATATCGGATTACGCCCGCTTTCCAAAGTGAAACCAAGAATTCAGGGAAGGAAATTTTACCAGCTTGGTTTGCACGAATATTTTTGATCAGAGCAATTTGATCAAAATCTGGGCAAGGCCCAACACGTCCAATTAAAGGGTTCCCCGGATTTACAAGTGAGCCAGCTTGCGAAAAGTAGAAGCTGTCTCCAGAAGGGAGGTGCCATATATTTTTTACAATTCCTTCCTGCCTTAAACATTCGGCTAGATAGGGGAAGCCCTTAGATTCAGCGCCGATATGGTTTGCTTTGAGCATTGCTCTTTGAATATTTTTTGAAATCATGTGTACAATCTCTTTTCTATTCAGATGTCTATGATGCCATTAAACCATAATTTGGGTAAGAAGTAAATTTTTGAGGATATATTTAGGGGAAGAGAATTAGATTTTTGAGTACAAAAAAAGGCATCTACTTAAACGTGTGAAGTAGATACCATCACGAGGAATATTCATCCATTGCTATGAGCTCCTTATGCTAATTCTTCCAAGTTTTGCATTGCTTCTTCGATGGTACGACCAAGCCCAAAAACAGCTGGATCATTAGCCAAAAATACTTTAAAAATATCTTTTGAAGTATCCAAAGATACAGTATACTTGAAATTTTTGTTTTTGTTAGTGAATGTCATAATGCATTCTCCTTTCTCTATATTATATCGACGAAAGGACACTATAACGTACATAACGAAATTCCATAATTATTGTAACACATTCTTTTAAAAAGTACAAAAAAGCTACTTTTAAAAGTAAACCTGAACATTTGCTCTAATTTTTCACTGAAATATTTGAATTGTTACGAGGAAAGAGCGATAATAGTTTTAAGGAAAGAATGAAGCGGAGGTACTAATGATGGAAAAACAATATCACAATATTTTAGTTGCACTAGATGGTTCAGATCAATCTTATAATGCAGTGCACGAAGCAATTACTTTAGCAAAAAGAAACAACGCAAAACTTCATGTTTTGACTGTTAAGGATATGGAGCATCATTATGGCATGACAGGCTTTGGTGTCGTTGAAAATCCTGAAATTGATATAATGGCACAAGATATTTTGAAGAAAGCGGCGGAGATTATTGGTGAAGAAGTATCTTATGACAGTTATGAAATTGTTGGTGCGCCCAAACATATGATTGTCCAATTTGCCGGAGATAAGAAGATGGATTTGATTGTTATTGGCGCAACTGGAGCAGGTATGATTAATAAACTTATGTTAGGTTCAACCACCCAGTTTGTTGTAAATCATGCACCATGTAATGTCTTGGTCGTTAAATAGATCCAAAAAGTAGCTTGTCATAGTCTTATTTAAAAGCATTAATTTTTAGTGTTACTTAAGAAAGTGGCGATATAATACAAGTATTCCAGTAAGATGTTTATCTTATCACTTCAATGCGCTCACTTTGTGGGCGTATTTCTTTTATGCCTTTTTCGGTCGAGCATTGCTTTCAAGGAAATGATTTCGTTTTTAGGGGAAGAAAATGTACAATAGAAGTAGAGAAAGATATAAAAGGAGGAATGTTTATGACTGACTATTATAAAAATATTTTGGTTCCTGTGGACGGATCTGAACAATCTTACAAAGCAGTAGATGAAGCGATTCGCATTGCCCGTCTCAATCATGCAAAACTACATGTTCTGACTGTAAAAGATATCAATAAATATTATGGTGCTGTGCATAAAGGTATTGTAGAAACACCAGGATTGGATCAACTTGCGCAAGATATTTTGGCAAACTGTAAAGATATTATCCGCGAACAAGTTGAATATGAAACTTACGAAATTGCAGGTAAGCCAAAACTAAGAATTGTTAATTTTGCAGAAGAAGAAGATAAAAATATTGACTTAATCGTCATTGGTGCAACCGGAACAGATATGTTTGACCGCCTTTTAGTAGGCTCAACAACAAATTACGTCATTAATCACGCACCTTGCAATGTTATTGTGGTTAAAAAATAGTATCCTTTGTTTGATTTAAGAAAGAAAGGTTATACTTTACTTGTTCCAAAATTTTTCATAAAACTCCCAAGTCCTCGTATTGCGAGGGCTTTTTTAATTTTTAAATAACAGTCTCGAAGAACCTTCCTTCCATTTGACATACAACCTATAAGCCAGGAACGTAAAAGCAAATTTTGTTGTATTTTTGATCCTGTTAAAGTGCAAAAAATATTTGGATAAGAAAAGGACTTTCGTATTTTTGTTTTTTGGAAAGATTTGCTTATTGTGTTCATTTTAAATATATGATATTATGTAAGTGTGAGATAAATGAGAAGTTTTTTGTGAAATAATATTTCGCTACAAAATTTTCTTATGAACATCTGTAAAAAAACCTTAATTTTATTGAAAGAAGCTCCTGTTTTCAGGGGCTTTTTTCAATATTTTTTTATTTTTTAGCCCATTTTTTATTGAATTTTATGATTTTCTCTTTCAAAATAACTTTTCTATTATTATTTGAGAAAAATATCGTGAATAGATATACAAAAAAGTGAATTTTATTTCATTTTTTCTGTATATTTTTTTGTTTATACAGGTTAATTGGCAATAAAATTAAGGTTTGTCTAAAAAATGCGAGTGAATAAATAGTTAAAGAAGGAAGAGTAGAGAGTGTACAAGAAGCTGCTAAAAAAAATAAATAATTTATCAGAAATTGTAATGAAATTTAGTGACAAAGAACTCAGGAATAAAACCGATGAATTAAAAAAACGTATTTTAAATAATGAGAAAGAAATTGATATTATTGCCGAGGCATTTGCGGTAGTTCGCGAAGCAGATCGAAGGGTGCTAGGTTTATATCCTACAGATGAACAAGTGCTCGGTGCTTTAGCCCTTTATGAGGGGCAAATTGCTGAGATGAAGACTGGTGAAGGAAAGAGTTTAGTGGCTACCTTACCCCTTTATTTAAAAGCTTTGTATCTGGATACAGTCTTTCTAGTGACAACGAATGATTACTTGGCCAGTAGGGACTTTGAACGTATAGGTACTGTTTATCAATGGTTAGGGTTAGAAGTCGCAAATGGTACGAGTGATCCTGAGGAAGAAGAATTTGATGTAAAAAAAAGACAAGCAGTTTATGCTGCAAATATTATTTATATTTCAAATGGAACTTTGGCTTTTGATTTTTTAATCGATGGTTTGGCTGAAAAAAGAGAAGAGAAGTTTATGTCGACATTGACTTATGCTCTTTTAGATGAGGTAGATGAGATCCTTCTAGATAGTGCGCAGATGCCCTTGATTATTTCAGGTGCGCCAAAAGTTCAATCCAATTATTTTGAGAACACGAATGCCTTCATTACGATACTCCAAAAAGAAGCTGATTTTAAATTGGATGAAGAACAGAAAAATGTTTGGTTGACAGAAAAAGTCATTACAAAAGCGAAGAAATATTTTTCGATTTCAAATCTTCTTGATCAACAGTTCTTTACACTCTACCAACATATAATATTGGCCTTAAAAGCACATCATACATTAAAACGAGATCGAGATTATCTTGTGGAAGAGGGTGAAGTTAAACTGCTTGACCGCAAAGATGGGCGAATTTTAGAAGGCTCGAATCTACAAAATGGCTTACATCAAGCTATTGAAGCAAAAGAATTTGTTGAATTAAGTAATGAAACACAGACGATTTCATCTATAACTTATCAAAATTTATTCCGTCAGTTTCGACAGTTGGCTGGTATGTCAGGCACAGCAAAAGTTGCGGAAAATGAATTTATCAATACCTATAATCTCCCAGTAAAAATGATAAAAACTCATAAAAAAAGTATCCGAGTTGATCACAAACCGAAAAGTTACACAAATTTTGCGGCTAAATTAGAAGCAAGCCTTGAAAAAATAACTTCTTTACATGCTGAAGGACGTCCTGTTCTCGTCATTACAGGGTCTGTTGATGCTTCAGAACTTTATTCTTTGAATTTACTTAATATAGGAATTCCTCATAATATTCTTAATGCAAAGAGCAGCTCTAAAGAAGCGCAAATTATCTCTGAAGCAGGACAGGTCGGAGCGGTGACTATTTCTACCTCTATGGCTGGTCGAGGTACGGATATTAAAATCTCGGAAGAAGCTAGTGAAAAAGGAGGGCTTGCAGTTGTTATAACTGAGCGGATGTTAAATAGACGTATTGAATTACAAGCCAAAGGTCGAGCAGGTAGACAGGGAGAACCTGGGGATACTTATACCTTTGAGTCTTTAGAAGATGATGTTATTAAAAATTTCGTCCAAGAAAGCATACAAACTTATTATGAAAAATATAAAGAAGTTACAAAACCGATTCGTAATTATAAGGTAAAGCGTGCTTTTAGGAAAGCTCAAAAAATTTCAGAACAAAATGGTTATGATGAGCGAATAAAGGCTCTCCAATTTGATGAAGTTTTACGCCTGCAGAAAGAGCAAGTAAATAAGAAGCGTCAAGAAATTATGGAACTTAGAAGTGTGTCTGAAGCTTTATTAATCGTAAATCGGAGTGCAGAAATTGTTGTTAATGATTATTTTTCAACTAAAGAGAGACAGACATCACATACTATACAACGTTTTATTTTAGATCATATTGACTATAATTTTAAAAATGTTAATGAAGAATATCTGAAAACAAATGAACTTAAACAATGGTATATAAGGCATGTTTTAAAAGAAAATCTTCAAGCAAAAAGAGAAAAAATTGGCGATGATAGAGCTTTTCTTCAATATTTACAGATTACAATGCTGAAAGCTATAGATAATTCTTGGAGTAATCAAGTAGACGCAATGAATCAACTCCGCTTTGTTGTGCAAAGTCGATCGACAGCACAAAAAAAGCCCATTGCTGAATTTGAAAAGGAGGCTCAAAGAAGTTACCAAAAAAGACGAAGTGAGGTCTCACTCCTAATTCTAAAAAACGCTGCATTAAGTTTGCTAGATATTAAGAAAGGGGAACTTATCGTAACTTTTCCTTAGAGAAGTGATAAGAGGATAGATGAGAAAGTATATAACAAATTTATATGGACAAAGTGAACAAAGCACGGCTATGACTGCGCAACATATGATTACTAAGCTTGCACACGATGAAGGATTTAAAGAAATCAGTGTTTCGGCTTATTCGGTGAGTGAAGATACACCAGAGGAAAAAGAAAAAAGAATCATTGGCATGCTGTCTTCTGTCACACAGGGAGATTTGGCCATTGCTCAAATGCCATCTTGGAACGGGATTGCATTTGATGAAGTTTTTTTGAAAATACTTCGTGAAAGAGTAGATAAACTAGTCGTCTTTATTCATGATTTTGTGCCTCTTATGTTTCAAAATAATGACTATTTATTTGAGCGGTACTTAGAGGCTTACAATTTAGCTGACTTAGTAATATTGCCTTCGGAACGAATGGAGAAAAAACTACGAGAACGAGGTCTGACAAGCCCTGTGAAAATACAAGGTATCTGGGACCATTTGGTAGGAATTGATAATTTGAAATATCCAAAATTTCAACGCAAATTGAAATTTGCTGGAAATATTACACGTTTTCCTTTTGTGAAAGAATGGAGCAGTGATTTACCATTAGAAGTTTTTAGCAATGGTGAAGTGAATGCAAGAGGCTTTTTAAAGATGAAAGGTTGGCAACATGATGATCAACTTTTACGTGAACTTAATAAAGGTGGTTTTGGGTTAGTTTGGAGCGAAAATATTGAAAACCAATTTGAACGAGAATACTCAGAAATGAATGCTTCTTTTAAATTTAGCACCTATCTTGCTGCAGGCTTACCAATTATTGTTAATAAAGGTTTAGCAAAACAAAGCTTTGTGGAAGAGCAAGAGATTGGTTTAGTGGCAAATAATCTTGAGGAGGCAATAGATTATGTGAAATGCATGTCCTCTTCAGAGTACATGCGAATCAGTTCCAACGTGCAACGTGTGGGGGCACTTGTGAAGGAAGGTTTTTTCACTAAACAATTGCTTATGGAGATACAAAATTACTTATTTTTAGAAAAGGGAAAAGAAAATGACCATTTATAATTTCAATCTTGGCATAGGCTGGGCCAGTTCAGGAGTGGAGTATGCACAAGCTTATCGTTCCAATATTTTTAAGAAGAATAAACAAGAGGCAAAATTTATTTTTACAGATATTTTCCATGAAAACTTGGAACCAATGACTAAAAATATTGGTTTTGAAGACCATGAAGTTATTTGGCTCTATCAATACTTTACAAATATTAAAATTAGCCCGACAACTTTTACACTTAAACAACTTGAAAATAGCTTTGCAAACAAACCACAACATATAGAGAAAAATGAAAATTTAGTTTCATATATCTGGGAAGGCATACGGGTCACAGCTTTTATAGACAAAACAGGAGCAAGTGGGGCAGTCTACAAAACAGAAACGATTGTCAATGGGAATTTAATTCAGAGGGATTATTATAACTATGTCAAAATCTTTTCTGAATATTTTAAACCTGTCAATAATCAAGCGAATCTTTATCAACGTCGTTTCTTCAATGAAGATGGCTCCACTGCCTACGATGAGCTTCTTAATGGAGAACAAAGTTTATATATTTTTGAGGATAGAACCATTTATTCTAAAGAAAATCTTTTGATTCATTTTGTTGAAAGCCTAGGTTTAACTAAAAAGGATATTCTAATTATCGATCGTTCGACAGGAATGGGTCCAGAAATCATCAAGGCTAAAGGTGAAGCTAAAGTTGGTGTCGTTATTCATGCAGAACATTATAATGCGCCGTTAACGACCGAGAAGAAGATTCTTTGGAACAATTATTACGATTATCAGTTCGAAAATGCACGAAGTATTGACTTTTTCGTTACTGCCACAGAAATTCAGAAGCAAGTTTTGGAACAACAGTTTTTTAAATATGGAAAAGGTCCAATCACTGTTTACGCAATACCAGTAGGTAGCATTGATAAACTCATGGTCAATAAAAAAAGGAAAGCCAATACCTTAATCACTGCTTCACGCTTAGCAAGCGAGAAACATTTGGACTGGCTTATACGGGCAACGGTGCAAGCACGAAAACAGATAAAAAATCTTAGCCTTGATATTTATGGACGCGGTGGTGATGAACCAATTTTAAGAAAGTTAATCGAGGAACTCGAAGCGAGTGATTATATACATTTAATGGGACAGCATAATTTAAAAAATATATATAAAAATTATACGACTTATGTTTCGACATCAACAAGTGAGGGTTTTGGACTTACATTATTAGAAGCAGTTGGTTCAGGTTTAGGAATGATTGGCTATGATGTTCCTTATGGCAATCAAACTTTTATTCAATCTGAAGTAAATGGCTTATTAGTGTCTTATAGTAAAAATGAAACACCTAAAAATATTTCAGCAATTGCAGAAGCAATTGTGAAACATCAAAAGCAAAGCCAGACAGCACTTGAAAAAGTTCGCGAGGCATCTTATCACATTGCTCAACCATTTCTAACCTCTCATATTCAAAAGAAATGGGCACAACTTGAAGCGGAGGTCACACATGATTAACTTATTTGAAAACTATCGCGAGGAAGAGAAAGATTTAGAAAGTTCCCTTCAACAGGCTGGCTATAAACATCAAACAATTGTTTTGAATGAAGATGGCTATCTTCCAGAACATGTCACTTCACCTATCAGTTTTTTTACCGGAATGAAAGAAGATAATTCCTCCAAAAATGATTCTCCTAAATTTTTTAATGAAATTTCCCTCCCTAATTATTGGGAAATCAAAGGGGACGGGCAAAAAGCAGAGATTTTTGAAGGTTATAAAAAAAGAGGGCACATCAATTATAGTCAAAGAAAAACGGACTATCGTGCAGTGAAGTCCGTAGAATGGCTGAACGACTCAGGAAGAGTTCGAGCGATTGATCTTTACAATCAATATGGAACATTGTTTGGTAGAGAGGCTTACAGTGATGGACAGCGGACTTTGACAACTTATTTTGATAAAAAACAAGCAGAAGTGATTTTGATAAACCATATCACTCAAACCATTCAACTCAATTATAAAAAGAAACAATATGTTTTTGAAACTTATACTGACTTCATTATCTTTTATTTGGAAGAATCCAAAAGCAATACGCGTGAAATATTTTATAATTCACTCGGGCGTCCCTTTTTCATTACAGAAGCTTTAAAGGCTAAGAAACCAAATAAGGCATATAACCATACTTTATTTTGGCAAGAAGAATCAGCTGAAATACCAGGGAATATGCGGATGATATTATCTGATAAAGCTGCACCAACGAAACGTATTGTGATTCAAAATCGTGAAGAATACATTCGAATTCAGCAACAAATTAACGAGCAAACAAGTGTACAAATTGAGTATCTCGGCTATCTCTACAATTTGAGAGCACGTAAATCCATAAATAAATCTATTCTAATTCTTACCAACTCTGACCAAATTGCACAACTCAACCAGCTTCTAGATGCTTTACCAAATTATCAGTTTAATATCGCAGCGAGAACAACGATGTCTCAGAAATTACATGCTTTTGAAAATTATTCAAATGTGCAATTGTATCCAACAGTGGATGACTTAGAGCTAGAAAAACTTATTTCAAAAAGTAGTTTTTACTTAGATATTAACCACGGAAATGAAGTTGAGCACATTATTCGTACAGCTTTTGAGAATAATCAACTTATTTTGGGATTCAATGAAACAATTCACAACAAACGCTATACAAGTGCAGAGAATATTTTCCACCAAAACGAATGGATGAATCTCGTCCAAAGAATCCGTGAAGTAGGTAAGAATTTTAAAGCGTATCGTAAAGCGCTGGGTAGTCAATGGTGGTCATCTGGGCAGTCGACAATTGATGATTATAAGGAAGTACTCAAATGAAAAATCAAGATCCCGTTTTAATAAAAATCCAAGAGAAACAAGCCAAAATCGAAGAGGAATCACGCTTAAGACCAAAACATCAGATAAAAAATCGAATTGTGATTGCGACCTCAATCCTTTTGTTATCTGGTATCCTTATTGGACTTCTGAGAATAATTCTCACACTTGTAAAATGATTATTTTAAAAAAAAAAAGGAAAACATAAAAGATGAGTTTAACAATTTATAAGCAAAAGGCTATTAAACGTCTTCTCTTTTCACTCATGATCGTGCTCATCTATATATTGGGGAGTAATATACTTATTCCTGGAATAGATGCTCAAGCTCTATATGAACTTTCGCGTAAAACAGCTGGTCTATCTTTTGCAATGAGTATGACCGGACTTTCTATTGACAGACTGTCATTGTTTTCTTTAGGGCTAGGACCGTGGATGTCAGCTATGATTTTTTGGAGAGTGCTTACGGTCAGTAAAGTCTTTCATATTGAAAGTTTCACTCCCCAGCAAAATTATCGCATGAAATATATTTTTAGTATTCTGCTGGGTTTGGTTCAGAGTTTTAGTATTATAACGCAGGTTGAAATTTTGGGAGATGTCTATAAACCTATTGGTAATCTCTCTTTAGCTTTGATACTCGTAGCTGGTTTAGCTGTCCTTATCTGGTTAGGCAATCTTAATACAGATTATGGTATAGGCGGACCTACTATCATTATTTTAGTAAGCATGCTTCGAAATTGGCCTGCTCGCTTTCTGGAGCCTTTAGTGAAGAATTATCATGGTATCATCACTCTTTTAGGTTGGCTTTTAGCTTTTACCCTTCTTTTGCTAATATCTTTCATGATTTTTAGATTTTATCAAGGAGAACGTCGGTTACCTTTGATGCATGTGATGTTGGATGACCGTTTCGCTGCACAATCCTACCTTCCTATTCCCACAAATCCAGCGGGAGGAATGCCATTTATGTATGCTTTCAGTGTAGTCTTATTTCCGCAGTATATTCTATTCATGCTAAAAAGTTGGGATAAAAATAATCAGTTCTTAAGTTTTCTTTACGAACAGGTGCAGTTGGATCATATTTTGGGTGTTATACTCCTTCTTATTAGTTTGGTCCTACTGACTTACGGTTTTGCCTATGTCAATATTGATTATAAAGAAATTGCAGATAATTTGAAAAAAAGCGGAGATTACTTTAATAACGTTTATCCAGGAAAAAATACAGAGCGTTATCTTTTTCATAACGTCTCTCGCATGGCAGGGATTTCAGCCGCACTAAACTGTACGATAATCGGTCTACCTATGTTTGCTGCTCTTTATTGGCCTCATATCAGTGTTTGGGCTTATTTCGTTCCTACTTGGCTCATACTTATGATTTTGATGCGAGAAATCACAGTGCAGTTTTCAAGATACTACCATCGAAATGATTATGGTGCTTTTATACCGGAAGTTGAAGGATTATAAAAATAGAAGGAGAAAAAAACGATGATTTATTTTGTACCGGCCTGGAATAAAAAAATACAGTCAGGCATGTCTACAGATGATCTGATGGGACAGATACAGTCTTTCATGTCTTCTGATGTTGCCTATAAAATTCTTATCAGTGATTATATGCCTGAACTCCGTTACTTCCTTCACCGCTATGATTTGTTAGAAAGCAGCTATGTAAGCATTTTTGATGAGTTACAAACAATCAAACACGTGGAGCAAAAAAGCTTAACATTGAAGGATTTAAATTTTCCTGATACGGCGACTTTTTCTTATACGCCATTTAATATTTTAGTTTATCAGGAAGAGGCACTTATTGGTCAGATTACTTTAGGAGAAGCATCTTATATTTCTGAAGTGACATATATTAGTGGAGGAAAGGTAACTTTAGTCGAAATCTATGATGACCGCGGTTTTATTTCTAGTCGTGATATTTATGAAGATGGCAACTTTTGCTATAAGGAGTATTTGAATCAGCAAGAACACTGGGTTATTCGCACATATAAAGATGCTGCGTGTGAGGTAAATGAAGAATATTCAGCAGGACTAAGGCAAAGATACTATGAGAGCTTAGAAGAAATTAAGTTTGAAAAATTAGAGAGTTATTATGAACAACTTGGTGCAGATGATTCAATAATCGTATCATTGACAGAAAAGAACTTACCTTATTTCCAGAAAAGTAAAGTTCTTCCAAAGATGACACTCTCACTATTTGGCAATCGTTTAAGTAGTAAAATAAAAACTCAAAAAGAATTAGAAGAAGTTACTGGACAGTGCTTTGCTGTGATTGTGGATTCGAATCAGAATATGCAGAAAGTAAAAGCATTTACTGAAGAAAGCAAAATCCACCGCATTAGTCCTTATGATACGCGATTCGAATTAAGCAGAAGTCATGAGTTAAAAGAAGAAGTTATTTATTTTGAGAGCCGAGACATGACAAAAGAAGCAATTGGACAAGCCATAGAGATACTTTTTTCTTATTTAGTTGATGTCTTTGATAATTGCGAAGTTGAAAGAAGTTTTCGAATTATTATACGTATGGCATCGCATCCCTTAATTTCGGCTTTTTCAGCAAAAATACGTGCTCTTTTTATTGAAAAATTTCCCGAAGAAATGCCGCTTGTAGAAGAACTGCTCCCCATGTTGACAGGAGAAAATTCTATCGATGCAACACTTTTGAAAAAGACTAACCCTGAAGTAAAAGGGGTAATGCAATTATGGAAAAGTTTTGACCTTCAGATAATAAACAGTGATGATGAGCTATTTAGAATCATTAACGAAACACGATTAATTATTGACTTAAGAGAAGAGCCTGATCTTTTTACTCAGATTGCAGGTATAAGTGCAGGTATTCCTCAGATAAATCAAGTGGAAACAGAATATGTGCAAGCCTATAAAAATGGTTTAGTGATCGCGGACTGGACCGAACTTTACCAAGGATTAAGTTATTATCTGGATCGATTAAAACACTGGCAAGAAGCACGGATGTTCGCTGTCCAACAAATAAAAAAATATTCAGGAGTTGCTCTTAGAGAGAAGATATGCCAAATTTTAGGAGGAATAAATGAATAAAAAGACACACGTTTTACAAATCGGTCAAAAAAACTGGCAAGAGTACATATCCTTGCAAGACAGAGACAAACTGGAGTGGACCTATTTTGATATGTGGGCAGGAACAGATGAGGAGGCTCTTGCACTCATGAAGAAGAGGAAAGGACGAACATTTGATGCTGTGATATGTACAGACGAAATAAACTGGACACAAGTGGCTAAGTTTTCAAAAGTTATTGAAGCTTATAGTCTGATTATTAATCAAGATTATGAAGAAGAGATTCCTCAAGATTTTGCCTTAAAAAAATGTCCCTTATTTATGAACACAGAAGATAAAAAAGAAGAAGTGATAAGGAGTGTATCGCAAAATTTCTTTTCCGGACAAATGGGTTCAAAACTTCATGTGAACAATCTAACAGTAAATGATGAATTTAGAGGAGAGATTGAAATATATGGGCAGGATTATCTGCAATTAACAGGAGATTTTTCCGGATTTTCTCAAAATTTCTTAGTAACATGGCAGCATAATATTGGCATGTATGGCCGTTCTAAAAAAATATGGTTAGAGTTTGAATGCCAAGGCAACGCAAAGATTTCCTTCACGCTACTTAAAATACTTGAGGGAAGCAGCCAAATCATTGAAAGACGAGTTTACACACAAGAAGAGATAAAAAAAGGAATAGAAGTTCCCTATGAGAAAAATATCGGTTACTTAAGTTTATCGCTAACAGCTACAGGATCTGGTACTTTAAAAGTTGGACCTTTGCACTTTAGAGATTCTCGTCAACATTATGGAGAGTACATTCTTGGTGGTAGAAAAATTGTGGATGAAAGAAACCAAGAACTTTTTTACTACTTTCATCCAGGAGATTTAAAACCACCACTTAATGTCTACTTCTCAGGCTATCGATCAGCTGAAGGTTTCGAAGGTTTCTTTATGATGAAGAAGCTAGGGACACCGTTTTTGCTGATTACTGATCCTCGGTTGGAAGGGGGAAGTTTTTATATGGGAAGTATGGAACTTGAAAGGCAGTTGATTGAGATTATTCAGAGGTATTTACAAGAACTTCATTTTACAAGTGACCAACTCATCTTGTCAGGACTTTCGATGGGAACTTATGGAGCCCTTTATTATGCAAGTGAACTGTCGCCTGGTTATGTTATCGTGGGTAAACCTTTAGTGAATATTGGTGACATAGCTTCTAATGAAGAGCTTGTAAGACCAGGAGGATTTCCCACTTCTTTAGATATTTTACGCTCGTTGTCAGGGAGCCTCTCAGAGGAGGGTGTAGAGATTTTGAATCAACGCTTTTGGGATTCATTTGAGAAGTCAGATTTTTCAAATACACGTTTTATCATTTCCTATATGAAAAATGATGACTACGATAAAAATGCGTACCCCAATATTATCACAGCCTTATCTGACAAGGATTCAGCAGTCATAGGCAAAGGAATACCTGGGCGCCATAATGATAATTCACAGGCAATTAATCAATGGTTTATTAATCAATATAATCGAATTTTAGTGGAAACTTACGGTCGAGAGAGGAAACAAAATGGATTTTGACATAGTCTGGAATACTTCGCAAATAAATTTTTACAAATATGGTGCAAAAATTGTATACCGCTCGGATCATACAGTTTATTTCACGAATAATTTTTTTCCTTCGGGGGCAACTATTGTGAAGTGGACTTCCAATTCTCTCTACCAAGGGGAGCGCACGTTGCTACAACTTCCCCTTTTAAAGCGTGGAAAGCACTATGAATTAATAACTGACTTTACTTGTGAACCTCAAGACTCAGTTTTAATAAAAATGGAATTCTACGAGCGCTCAGGAAAATTAATGGAGACATGTGTTTTTGAAGGTAAAGGAGGTGATGTTACATATCCAATGGGTGCATATTTTTACTCTATTTCTCTTATTAATATGGGGATGCGTGAGCTTTTATTTAAAAAAATAAAGATAATTCATGCAAGTAAAGGTACAGAAACAGTATAAAAGTATTGACAAATTAAAAGAAAGAAAAAGGTTAATGAATAAGAAAAAGGGACTTATAAAACAAGTAACACGTTTTAAAATGCATAAGTCGGGAAAATTTTGGGTAATCTCCAGTTTAACGCACTTTAGCTGGTTAAATTTATCCAAAAAATCCGCACAGCAAGTTAAAGCAGAAATTAAAGAAACTTCTTACCAACTATTATACGGTGAAGAAGATGAATCAACATATAAAACAAGATTTGGTTCGGGACTAAAAGCTTTAACTGGACTTGTAGCAGGTCTTGGATTAGGTGCCGGGATTTCACAAGGGCAAACCTATGCTGAAACGACACAACCATCAGTGGAGAAGCAGAGCGGAAAAGAAACATTAGCTCAAAAAGATAGTGTCGCAATTAAGTTAGAAACGAGTGAATCTGAAACGAATACTAACTCTGTATCAGAGTCACAATCACAATCACTTTCTACATCTGAATCAAATTCTGAACTTGCATCAGAAGCTCAAGTACTGCAAGGTCCAGTTCGAAGAGCTGCTTATGATGACGGACAAGTCACTGAAAACCAGATCTATGACGTTAATTATAAAGGTTATTACTATCAGTCCAGTAAAGGGACGGATCCTTCAAAATATGACGGTTTGATGAAGGTTCAGATGAATAAAGATAATGTAACCGTTCAATTTGATCCAAGCAAACCGCTCCCAAGAAGTGTTGCGGTTAAATTAAAATCTGAAGCTGATCCTTCTGTTCCACAACAAAATGTATTGAATTTAACTCTCGGAAAAACGGTGACAGATTATACAACCCAAATTTCTTATGATGGAGATTTGAGCACTTATTGGACGAACTATATTAAGAAACATCCAGAATGGGCGGATACAAATCCAGCCATTCAAATTGTGGTAAATGATGGACACTGGATTGCGAATGAAAATGGATGGACAACAGTTAGCCGTTATGAAATTCCTGTAATTAGTGATTCATCCTCTACATCAGAAAGTGTGAGTGGGTCTGAATCTATTTCACAATCAGAAATTGTAAGTGACTCAGACTCGAAAAGTGATTCAAAAAGCTTATCCGATTCTAGCTTTGAATCACAATCTGATTCGGATTCAATTTCAAAGTCGGAATCTGTATCTGAATCATTGTCAGAGAACCCTTTCTGAGTCAAGCTCAGAATCAATATCTGACTCCCAGTCGATTTCTAGCTCTGAATCTACTTCAGAAACCCTTTCTGAATCAAGCTCAGAATCAATATCTGACTCCCAGTCGATTTCTAGTTCTGAATCTTTATCAGAAACCCTTTCTGAGTCAAGCTCAGAATCAACATCTGATTCACAATCAATTTCTGGTTCTGAATCTACTTCTGAATCAGAAGTTATAAGTGAATCTGAGAGTGTTTCAAACTCTGTGAGTGATTCTCTTTCAGTATCTATGAGTGAGTCAGAAAGTGTCTCAAATTCATTAAGCGGCTCTCAATCTGTATCCATAAGTGAGTCTAATCGAAATTCAAATAGCGAATCTGTTTCGGTATCTTTAAGTGGCTCAGTGGAAGATTCAGAGAGTGATTCTGCCAGTCATTCACTATCAGTAAGTGAATCTAATCGAAATTCCAGCAGTGATTCTGCAAGTGTTTCGAATTCTACAAGCGACTCAAACCGCGCTTCTAATTCGGAATCTTCTTCACTTTCAACTTCCATGAGTGATTCACAATCAGAATCAACATCAATTTCCGATTCTCAAAGTGTTTCGCTATCTGATTCAATCCGCGATTCAAATTCAAATTCAAGCAGTAGTTCAGAATCTCTCTCAGACTCGATTCGAGATTCTTTATCAGAGTCTGTCTCAACTTCAGGATCAATAAGTGACTCAGCTTCAGTCTCAACTTCTATATCTACATCGCAAAGCACGTCACTTTCAGACTCAAAACGTGAGTCAGTTTCGGAATCTGCATCAGAGTCATTGGCATCAAATTCAGAGACGAATTCAGCCAGTGAGTCAGCATCAGAGTCTGGTTCAACTTCAGTTTCTCAGTCGATTTCCGATTCTATTTCTTCATCAGAGTCGGGCAAAGGCTCAATTTCTGATTCGATTTCAGAGAGTCTTTCTGTAAGCGGATCTATTTCAACATCAGATTCAGATCATGATTCTGTAAGTGAGTCAGTATCAGATTCTCACTCACTTTCAGTTTCAGAATCGATATCTGATTCTGTATCTTCCTCGGAATCAGGACAAGGTTCAATATCTGATTCAGCTTCAGAAAGTACATCGGTGAGTGAATCACTCTCAAATTCTGAGTCAGAACGTCAGTCTTCATCAGATTCAAGTTCTGAATCAAACTCGACATCCGTGTCCAACTCAGTAAGTGATTCAGAATCGATTTCAAGCTCTCTTTCACATTCAGAACCTATTGTGTCTGGATCAGAATCTGATTCTTCAAGCCAGTCAACTTCAAGCTCAGAATCGACTCGCGATTCACAGAGCGAATCTTCAAGTCTTTCTGACTCAATCAGTGCATCGTTATCAGACTCAATTAGTGATTCTGCTTCGAATTCATCCTCACATTCAGAATCAACGCAAGACTCAAACTCCGATTCAGTGAGCGGATCTGTCTCTACGTCTGATTCGAATCGTGAGTCAGCAAGTGAGTCAAGCTCAGAATCAGGCTCTATTAGCCTATCAATTTCAGAATCAATTTCAGAGTCTACTTCAATAAGTAGCTCAACTTCCGAATCAACGCGTGAGTCTGAATCCGATTCCTCAAGCACGTCACATTCACTTTCAGTTTCAGAGCAGGAATCAAGTTCAGATTCAGCAAGTGAATCAAGTAAAAATTCAAGTAGCGATTCATCTTCTGATAGTAGCTCGCTCTCAGAGTCAAGTCGTGAGTCAAGTTCAGAATCCAGCAGTCTCTCAACTTCGCTTTCAGATTCAAATCGGGAGTCACTCTCAGATTCAGTATCTGATTCTCGTTCGCTTAGTGAGTCGACTTCCGTCTCAGACTCAGCATCTAATTCTCATAAAGATTCGCAATCAGATTTGAATCGCGAATCAACATCTGACTCAAACAGTCATTCGGCCTCAGTTTCAGATTCAAATCGAGAATCAAGCTCAGAGTCAAGCTCAGACTCACAGTCACAAAGTGAAGAAGTATCACAGTCAGAATCATTGTCAGCTTCAGTTAGCGAATCACTTTCTGACTCAAACCGTAATTCTATATCGGACTCAATAAGCGAATCGACTTCAATTTCGACTTCGGAACGTCCATCAATTTCTGAGTCTGTATCAGAATCGCTTTCGACAAGTACCTCAACAAGTGATTCAATTTCAACTTCGGTATCAGTATCAAGCTCAGAAAGTACATCACTTTCCGAGTCAAGTCGTGATTCCTCTTCAGATTCAGCCTCAGAATCACTTAATTCTAATTCGAATACAAATTCGGCATCAGAATCAAGCTCAGAATCAGCTTCAATTTCGACTTCGAACTCAGTCTCTGATTCTGTTTCGTCTTCAGAATCTGGACGAAATTCAAGTTCCGACTCAAGTTCAGAGAGCAGCTCAATTTCAAATTCTGCCTCAATATCTGATTCAGAGAGAAATTCACAAAGTGATTCTGAGTCAGTTTCAAGTTCTACCTCTGACTCTGTTTCAGCTTCAATTTCTGACTCAAGCTCAGATTCTGGACGAAATTCAAACTCCGAGTCAAGCTCCGAAAGCAGTTCAGTCTCAGAATCAATTTCTCAATCTGATTCAGAACGTGTTTCGACAAGCGATTCTAGCTCTGACTCAAGCTCCAACTCGACTTCAGTTTCAGCTTCTGAGTCACTCTCGGCTTCTGAATCGGGACGTGAGTCAAGCTCGACTTCAGCTTCAGAAAGCACTTCATTAAGCGACTCATCATCACTTTCAGAATCAGGCAACAATTCATCTTCTGAATCTAACTCTATATCTGGATCAACTTCAACGTCACAATCAGTAAGTGAATCTGAATCAGCCTCAAGTTCAAACTCTCATTCTGACTCTTTAGAATCAGGTTCTGAGTCGGACTCTCTAAGCGCTTCAAGTTCATTGTCTGATTCAAACCATGAGTCTAATAGTGAATCTGCATCACATTCGTCCTCAATAAGCGAATCTAATTCGGTCTCAGTCAGTGAGTCGCTAAGTGATTCCATTTCTAATTCAGGATCAATAGAAGAATCAGTTTCTGACTCTACATCAGATTCTCTTTCCCTTTCAGGTTCGGAAAGAGAATCAACGAGTGATTCAGCAAGCCTTTCAACATCTACAAGCGAGTCTATATCACAATCAATAAGTGAATCAAGTTCGATTTCATCTTCATTATCAGAGTCGAGTCGTGATTCTCGTTCAGAAAGCCAATTTGCCTCTGATTCACAATCAGTATCAAGTCGTGAATCAACAAGCGATTCAAGCAGTGACTCTCTTTCAACAAGTGATTCCCTTTCAACCTCAGTAAGCACATCTGTTTCGGAATCAATTTCGCATTCAACTTCAAGTCGAGAATCAAGTTCAGAATCAGCAAGTCTTTCAACTTCACTGTCAGCTTCGGAACGTGACTCTTCAAGTGATTCAGCGAGTGAGTCAAGCAAAGCCTCAAGTTCAGAATCAGCTTCAGAAAGTCTTTCACTGTCAGAATCTGGACGTCAGTCAAACTCAGAATCAGCTTCAGTTTCAAGTTCTATGAGTGACTCTGCTTCACTGTCTGGTTCAGTTTCCGTTTCAATCAGTGCTTCAACGTCAAACTCAAGTAGAGAATCAAATAGTGACTCCGCCTCAGCTTCCGTTTCATCATCAGAGTCAAGTCGTGAATCACTTTCAGATTCGAACTCGTCTTCAACATCTGTAAGCAATTCTCTCTCTGATTCATTGTCAGTTTCTGGTTCAGCTTCAGATTCTCTTTCAACTTCTGAGTGGGCTTCTATGAGTGATTCAAACCCCGTTTCTGGATCTTTGTCGGAATCAAGTCGTGAATCACTTTCAGAATCAAGTTCTCTCTCAACTTCAATAAGTGACTCTATATCTGAGTCAAGTAAAAACTCAGCTTCAGAAAGTACTTCACGTTCAGAATCAACAAGAGATTCATTATCAGATTCTGCATCAAACTCACTTGAGTCTAATTCTGATCAAAACTCAGCGAGCGAGTCAAGTTCCGCTTCAGGTTCTCTTTCAGCTTCCGTTTCAAGCTCAGAGTCAAGCTCAAGTTCAGAATCAAGTAAAGCTTCAAATTCAGACTCCGCTTCAGAAAGTCTTTCAAATAGTGTTTCAGAATCACTTTCAAACTCAGCACAAGAGTCAAGCAGCGAATCAGTGTCAGGATCACTTTCGGTTTCTGAATCAATTTCAGGTTCTATTTCTAACTCTGTTTCAAATTCAAACCTTAATTCTGATTCAGAGTCGGTTTCAAACAGTACTTCATTGAGTGAATCAGGCTCAAGCTCAGAGTCAGAGCTGGTTTCTACCAGTGATTCAGCTTCAGCATCAACTTCTGTATCAGAATCGCAGTCTGTTTCAAACTCAAGCTCAAGTTCAGAATCAAGTAAAGCTTCAAGTTCAGACTCCGCTTCAGAAAGTAACTCTGTCAGCAACTCGCTTTCTGTTTCAGATTCAGAACGTAATTCTGACTCAGAGTCAATTTCCGCTTCCGTTTCAAACTCTATATCTCAATCTGAGAGTCTATCTGTTTCTGTTTCAACTTCAGATTCAAACTCTGAGCCTGTCGAATCTGGTTCAGACTCCGATTCGCTTAGCGCTTCAAGCTCGCTTTCAGAATCAAGACGCGTTTCATCAAGTGAATCTTCAAGTCTTTCAGCATCGTTGAGTACATCACTTTCGACATCAGGAAGTCTTTCAGATTCAAACTCTGCCTCAAGCTCAGATTCGAGTCGTGAGTCATTGTCAGATTCTTCAAGTCTTTCTGCCTCGACTTCAGAATCAAGTCGTAATTCAGAAAGTAACTCAGCATCGCTATCTACTTCAACAAGTAGTTCACTTTCAACATCAATGAGTGATTCAAGCTCGCTCTCCGATTCGTTGTCAGCTTCGATAAGTCTATCTCTATCAGTATCTGACTCTTCAAGTCACTCAATCTCAGACTCTCTGTCAGATTCTGCACGTGATTCAATAAGCGAGTCGGTGAGTGATTCAAGCTCAGCAAGTGATTCAACTTCGAATTCTCTTAGTGAATCAATTTCGGACTCTGTTTCAGTTTCTAACTCAAGTCGTGATTCTATCTCAGATTCTGCCAGTCTTTCGACATCTGTTTCAGACTCAGCTCGTACTTCTCTGAGTGAGTCGGCAAGTGAGTCAAGCAAGCATTCAAGTAGCGAATCAGCTTCTGAGAGTACTTCGCTTTCTGTTTCAGGCCGTGATTCGATGTCAGAATCTATTTCTGAAAGTAGCTCTCTTTCAGACTCAAGTCGTGATTCTCAATCTCTATCAAATTCAACATCAAGCTCGATGAGTGTTTCACAATCCGAGTCAAGAAGTAGTTCTAGCTCTGAGAGCAGTTCTCTTTCAGAATCAAGTCGTGATTCGCTCAGTGATTCTGTATCAGTTTCACAATCGTTGTCTGACTCAGCACGTGAATCTCATTCTGAAAGCATTTCAGTATCAAGCTCAATTAGTGAATCGCTTTCTGATTCGCGTAATGATTCAAGCTCAGAAAGCACTTCAAGCTCAGACTCAACACGTGATTCAATTTCTGACTCAAGTTCAGATTCTCTGACTTCTAATTCTGATACAAACTCTATGAGTGAATCCAGCTCAACATCAGGGTCTCACTCAACTTCAATTTCAAGCTCAGAGTCTAGCTCAAGCTCAGAGTCTGGAAAAGCTTCAAGTTCAGAATCGGTATCTGAAAGCAGTTCAAATAGTCACTCAGACTCCCAGTCTGTATCTAGTCGTGATTCAGAAAGTGAGTCAAGCTCGGTTTCTGCATCTAACTCAGATTCCCAGTCTGTTTCTGAGTCAATCTCAATTTCGGACTCAGGACGCATTTCAAGTTCAGAATCTGTGTCTGAAAGTGTTTCAAATAGTTTATCTGGATCACAGTCAGATTCATCACGTCAATCCGATTCCGACTCATCATCTGAATCCAGCTCAACCTCACTTTCTCAGTCTGTGAGTGAGTCAACTTCGGTATCACAATCATTGTCTCATTCTGAACCTCTTGAGTCAGGATCAGAATCTGATTCATTGAGCATTTCAACGTCTATGTCAGATTCGAACCGAACTTCAAATAGTGAATCAAGTAGTACGTCAGCCTCAGTAAGTCATTCACAATCACAGTCTAATAGCATTTCAGCCTCAGAGTCTGTTTCAACATCAAACTCTTCTCGTGAATCTGTTTCTGACTCAGTGAGTGCTTCAAGCAGTACGTCAGCTTCAGATCGCGATTCAAACAGTGCTTCAACGAGTGCATCTGTTTCTGTAAGTAAATCTGTGTCTGAATCAATAAGTGATTCGACATCAGTTTCAACATCAGTTTCAACATCAGTTTCAGCTTCGAGTCGCGACTCTCTCTCTGATTCAGCAAGTGCTTCAACATCAACGTCAGCCTCAGAACGTGATTCAGGTAGCCTTTCTGCAAGTGAATCAAGCAAACTTTCAAGCAGCGAATCAGCTTCTGAAAGTACTTCACTTTCTATTTCCAGTCGTGAATCAGCTTCAGATTCAAGTTCAGAGAGTAGCTCAAGCTCAGATTCTAGCCGTCAATCAGCTTCCGAGTCTGCTTCACTTTCCGCATCAATGAGTCTATCGACATCAAGTTCAGTCTCTGAGTCAAGTTCAGAAAGTCGTTCGCTTTCAGATTCAGCGCGTGAGTCTGTGAGTGCATCAGAATCAATTTCTGAATCGCTCTCTTATTCAAGTCGTGAATCAACTTCTGAAAGTCTCTCAACATCAAGTTCCGTAAGTGAATCTCTTTCAGGCTCTAGTAATGCTTCCAGCTCAGAAAGTACTTCAGCTTCAACTTCAACACTTGAATCAAGCAGTGAGTCAGTATCACATTCAACCTCTGGTTCACAGTCAGATTCAGTATCTGCCTCACTTTCAGCTTCAGAATCTATAAGTGGTTCACAATCACTTTCAGGTTCACAAAGTGAATCTAGCAGTCAATCAGGCTCTGTATCTGAGTCCGTAAATAATTCTCAAAGTGATTCAGTATCTGTTTCCTTATCAACATCGAGCTCAGAGCAAGAATCTCTTTCTGATTCGGTATCAACATCAGTATCAATCAGTGATTCACTTTCGACATCTTTATCCTTGTCAAGTTCAGAGAGCCTATCTGCATCAAATTCGAACCGTAACTCTACTTCGGAGTCAGCTTCAGAATCATTAGCTTCAAATTCTAATACTAACTCTGCAAGTAATTCGGCTTCAGGTTCTGCCTCACACTCAGTATCTACATCAGCCTCAGAATCACTATCTATTTCGGGTTCAGAGCAAGCTTCAAGCTCGGACTCAGTATCTGAAAGTGTATCTGTGAGTGGATCTGTATCCTCCTCAGCATCGGAAAGAGACTCTTTAAGTGAATCTGTCTCAGAATCCCTATCAGGCTCAAGTTCAGCTTCAATATCAGAATCAGTATCCTCGTCGGATTCAAGTAGAACTTCAAGTTCAGAATCAGCTTCAGATAGTTTGTCAATAAGTGAATCAATCGTTCACTCAACTTCAGAACGTGATTCGTTGAGTGAGTCAATCTCAACTTCAGTGTCAACCTCAGCTTCCTTATCTGTCTCAGATTCGGCATCAGCTTCAGAATCAGGGAAGGTATCAAGTTCAGAGTCTTCATCTGAAAGTAGCTCAAATAGTATGTCGGGCTCAATTTCTGATTCACAACGTGAATCACAGAGTGATTCAATTTCAGATTCTATCTCTATGTCTGGTTCGACATCAGTTTCAGAATCAACCTCAGCATCTCTTTCAGGAGAGCTCTCAAGTTCAGAGTCTTCATCTGAAAGCAGTTCAAATAGTCTATCCGTATCTCAGTCAGATTCTGACCGTGGATCAGAGTCAGCATCGAGCTCAACTTCAACATCAAGTTCAGATTCTCAATCCGTGAGCGAGTCAACTTCAGTATCACATTCACTTTCGCAGTCTGAACCAGTAGAGTCAGGTTCAGCTTCAGATTCGTTAAGTGATTCGACATCAGTCTCTGATTCAAACCGAAACTCGCTCAGTGAGTCTGTGAGTCATTCCGTTTCAACAAGTGATTCCGCATCATCTTCATTGAGTGATTCAGTCTCTGTTTCAGATTCACTCTCTGCTTCAGGACGTGAGTCAATGTCTGAGTCTGCCAGCCTCTCGACATCTATTTCAGCATCAGAGCGAGATTCTCTCAGCGATTCAGTGAGTGAGTCTGGTTCAACAAGTGCTTCGCTGTCGGTATCCACAAGTGATTCAGTCTCTGTTTCAGATTCACTCTCTGCTTCAGGACGTGAGTCAATGTCTGAGTCTGCCAGCCTTTCGACATCTATTTCAGCATCAGAGCGAGATTCTCTCAGCGATTCAGTGAGTGAGTCTGGTTCAACAAGTGCTTCGTTGTCGGTATCTACAAGTGATTCAGTCTCACTTTCATCATCAAGCTCTGAATCAAGTCGCGATTCCGTCAGTGAGTCTGCCAGTCTTTCAACATCTGTTTCAGCATCAGAGCGAGATTCTCTCAGCGATTCAGTGAGTGAGTCTGGTTCAGCAAGTGCTTCGTTGTCGGTATCCACAAGTGATTCAGTCTCACTTTCATCATCAAGTTCGGAGTCAAGTCGTGATTCCATAAGTGATTCAGCAAGTGATTCAACTTCGATATCAACTTCAAATAGAGAGTCTGTTTCAGAATCAGCATCAGAAAGTGGCTCAACATCGCTATCACTAAGTGATTCAGTCTCACTTTCAAACCTCATCATCAATGTCTGAATCAGCATCTGTATCAACAAGTGAATCAATTTCCGCATCACTAAGTGCTTCTGAATCAACATCATTAGCATCTAGAAATTCAGAACACATGAGCACTTTGCCACATACTGGTGATAAGGACTCTATTGGCTTAGGTGTTTTAGGCTTAGGATTAATAGGTGCCGCAGCTCTAGGTAAGAAGAAAAAGAAAAAAGCTTAAGAACAAATAACAAAAATATTTAGAAAGGAATAAAATAAAGTAAAAAAGCAAGTACTAAGGTATTTGCTTTTTAGTTTATATTTGATGTAAAACAAAAGAATTTGACTTTTTAATATATTATGTTTCAATAGTAGAGAGCTTTATAATTTAGCTTATGTAAAATAAGAGGAGTAAAAACAGATGGTTGAAAAGATGCTAAATTGGGTGGCAAGTTTGCCACTCTGGCAAGCCACCTTGTTCTTGTTTATTGTTGTTTTCTTTAGAGCACAGATGACATTTGGTCTAGGAAAACTCATTCATATGGGAATATTGAAGACAAAATGGGGGAAAAAGGCAGAGAAATCCGAAGAAAATCGAGCAGGAATGCTTGCTCTTCAAAAATATGGATGGCCTGTTATACCTTTGAGTTTCTTGACAGTTGGTTTTCAAACTGTGGTGCAGCTTGCTGCTGGTATGTTAGATTGGAAATGGAGCAAGTACACACTGGTCGCTCTTCCAGGCTATTTAGCGTGGGGCTTTGTCTACGCTGCAGGAGGACTAACCTTATTCCGCTCGATTGCTAATGGCTCAATTGGCTTATTGATTCTTTTTGTTATTATCGTATTGTTACTTTGGAGTGTTGGGACATTTTTAGTGAAAAAACTTAAGCCTAATACATAACACAAGGGACTTGTTCATATTTCATTTTTTTTTTAAATATGGATTCAATATAAAAAACACAACCTTAGTTGTGTTTATTTTTGTTTAAAATTAAAAATTTGTGCTTTATCGGCTTTATATTCTGTTAAAGCATGTGCAGCATCTCGTTTTTCTTCAATCATGCTGACATATTTGGCAGGAGCTTGAAACTTGCTGAAGTCTTCTTTGTCAAGAACGAGTGTTTTTTTCGTCATACTTGATTCACCTAAGACAACATATTCCGTTGTAGCAGCAGTAAAACTTTGTCCTTTTTCATCTTCGATATTTTTTACTTGTGTATCAGCGGTCCATAAAGCAGGAGTTTTCGAAAGCGAGGTAATATGTTTGAATTTGAATTCGTCCCCTTTTTTGCTGACTGCGTTGACAGCTTTTGCCTGAATCAATTTTTCAGCAGATGTCGCATCTAATACCAAAGTATCTGTTTCAGCGACATATTTTCCTTCAACAGTGATGTTATTTTTTATGTAAGATTGGTTGTCTTTTAAGCTTTGATCAAGTTCTTTTTTGTCTGAACTATAAAGAATGATGCCATGAACAGGCTGGTGGAATAAAGAGATAACTTTACTAACGGCAAAGTAGCCTCCTGCGATAAACAAGATGAGTGCTGGAATAATCCAAAGTTTCTTTGTCAATGTAGTGTTGTCCTTTTCTAAAGTTTTTTTATTTCTTTATTTATTTTATCAAGGAATTATGACTCAAAAACTTACTCTTCTGTAAGATAAAAAATAAAAGCACTTGTGTGCTTTTTATTTTTGGATAAGATTCTCAATAAGCATTGAGCTTTCTTCAATCGAACGTTTACTGACATCAATTGTCTCTATGCCTAAGTGCTCAAAGAGTGTATCGGCATATGCCAACTCTTCAAGAATACGTTTTTCATCAGAATACATGGATTTTGTTTTAAGTCCGAGCGTTTGCTCCCGGTAGCTTCGTATATTACTTAAGCTTTCAGAAGTACTGGTTAAGCCAATAATCTTATGCGGATTCACTTTATAAAGTTCTTTAGCCACTTCAACCTCCGGAATAATCGGGAGATTTGCTACCTTGTAACCTTTGTTGGCCAAGTACATACTCAGTGGGGTTTTCGAAGTTCGAGAGACACCAAGAAGCACAATATCAGCATTTAAAAAACCTTTAGGATCTTTCCCATCGTCATATTTCACCGCAAATTCGATAGCAGCGACCCGATTAAAATAGGCTTGATTTAACCGATGCACACTGCCGGACTCTTGTGTAGGTTGCTCACCTGAACGTTTTTCAATAAGTTGCATGAGCGGCGACATAAAGTCCACATAGGCCAAATCATGTGTATCTGAAAATTTTTGGACACAATCTACTAAAGACTTATCAACGAGAGTGATAGCGACAAGGGCATTTTCTTTTTTGGCATCATTCAAAATTTCTAATAGTGAATCTTTATCATTGGTAAAAGGATAAAGTTGAACATCTGATAAATCAACAGTCGGAAATTGTGCCACAACAGCAGAAATAATTTTTTTTGCTGTTTCACCGACAGAGTCAGTGATGAGATAAATTTTTATATTTTGCATTTTGTCCCCTTAATCTTCGCTTTGCATTTCGTTTCCTGTTTGGATGAAAGCTTTCATGATGTGTTTAATGGATATTTTACCGATTATTTTTTTCGAGTCTGCTTTTTCAAGCACAGGTAAACTATCTACTTCGTATCGAGAAAGAATATTCCCAGCTTCTAGTAAAGTCTTATCGGCGGTTATAGTATGGATATTAGGCATACGTGTCATTATTACAGCAACAGGAGTTTTTTCTAGATTATTGCCACTTATAGCGAACCGAAGAAGGTCTTTACGAGAAAGAAGTCCAGCTAAATCGCCATTTTCATTTTTGACATAGATACTGCCAATATCATAGAGAAAAAGACTTGTCGCAGCATCGTAAACAGACATATCTTGTGCAACAATCAGGGGTGAAGTCATAAAGTCAGCCACTTTTTTTGAGTAGCAACTTTCAATATAAAGAGTCTGCATTTTTTGCCCAGTATAGAAATAGCCAACCTTTGGCTTTGCATCAAGTAACCCTGTCATGGTAAGAATAGACAGATCGTTCCTTAAAGTTGCACGGCTTAAGCCTAAAGTTTGAGCAATTTTTTCACCACTGATGGGCTGTTCCGCTTTTACGATATTAATTATTTCAGTTTGTCGAGTTGTTAATTTCAAGTGTCACTCCTTAATAAATAGGACATACTATATATTATATGTGTTTTATCTTTTTAAATCAACTAATTAAAAGGGATGGTTGCCACATGTAATGTTAACGAGCTAAAAAGAATGCGATTACAAAAAACTTGACAACGAATATGACATACTATATAATGTGTTTATTCACCAAATAGTATGTCATATATAAAGGAGACGCGAATGTCACAAGCAAAAAAACGTGTTTATAACTTTACAGAAGGTTCAAAAGAACAAAAGGATCTCTTAGGAGGAAAAGGAGCAAATCTTGCAGAGATGACTGGGATTGGTTTACCAGTACCCAAAGGATTTACCATTACTACAGAAGCTTGCTTAGAGTATCTGGACTCGAAAAAATTATTGCCTGAGTTGGTTAAGGAAATAGAAGAACATATTGCTAGGCTAGAAAACGAAACTGGAAAGAAATTTGCAGATGAGGAAAATCCGCTATTAGTTTCGGTCAGAAGTGGCTCAAAATTTTCAATGCCGGGCATGATGGATACTATTTTGAATTTAGGCTTGAATCATCAAAGCGTTGAAATCTTTGCTCACAAGACTGAAAATCCTGTGTTTGCTTATGATTGCTATCGTCGTTTAATCCAAATGTTTGGCGATGTGGTTAAAGGGGTTGATAAAAATATTTTTGAAGAAGCACTAACGCTATATAAAGCGACCCAAGGTTACAGTTCTGATATTGAGATGAAAGCGGAAGATTGGCAGGAGATTATTCAACAATTTACCACAATCTATCTGAAAGAAGTTGGTGAAAACTTCCCTCAAGATCCCTCCAAACAACTTTATGCGGCTGTAGAAGCGGTGTTTACTTCTTGGAATAATCCGCGTGCTGTAACTTACCGCCGGATCCATGAAATCTCTGATAAACTTGGAACAGCCGTTAATATCCAAGAAATGGTTTTTGGAAATACTGGAGGGAATAGCGGTACAGGTGTTGCCTTTACACGCAATCCTGCAACAGGGGAAGCTGGTGTTTTTGGCGAATTTTTGTTGAATGCGCAAGGAGAAGATGTTGTTGCAGGGATTCGGACACCACGTCCAATACAAGAGTTGAAACAAGAACAGCCCACGATTTATATGCAATTTGAGAAAATATGCCATCAGTTGGAAGCTCATTATCAAGATATGCAAGATATCGAGTTCACCATAGAAGAGGGAAAACTCTTCATTCTTCAAACACGTAATGGCAAACGAACAGCAAAGGCTGCCTTTAAAATTGCAACGCAAATGGCAGAAGATGGCGTAATAAGTAAGGAGGAGAGTCTGAAACGCTTAACACCTTCAATGATTACCCAGCTGCTTCATCCAGTATTTGATGAACAAATGTTGGCGAAGAATCAAGCTGTAGCGAAAGGATTACCTGCAAGTCCTGGTGCAGCCTCTGGGAGAGTTTATTTCCATGCAGAAGATGCGCAAAAAGCACACGAGGCTGGGCAAAAAGTTATCCTTCTGAGAACAGAAACTTCACCAGAAGATATTGAAGGCATGGTTGTGAGTGAGGCTATTGTCACTTCTCGTGGAGGAATGACCTCTCATGCTGCCGTCGTAGCACGAGGAATGGGAGTGTGCTGCGTGGTTGGATGCGAACAATTAACGATTAATGAAAAGCTCAAACAAGTATACGACGGTACACACACTATAAACGAAGGTGATTTACTCTCAGTAGATGGAACAACAGGAAAAATCTACCGCGGGGAAATTAAACTCGATAAGACGCAAGATTTGGAGCTTTTAGTAAAAGTACTCAGATGGGCCTCTCAAATAGGCAATATGCAGGTAAGAGCAAATGCTGAAACAGTTGAAGATATTAGAGCTGCACTGGATTTTGGTGCAAGCGGAATTGGTTTGGCACGTACAGAACATATGTTCTTTGGGAAAGAACGAATTTTGGAAATGCGTAAAATGTTTCTCTCAGAAGATCAACTGCAGCGTAAGCAATCCCTTGAAACACTCAAAGAATTCCAGAAAAAGGATTTTGCTGAAATTTTGAGTCTGACGGAAGGAATGCCATGTACGATTCGCCTTTTAGATCCGCCACTTCACGAATTTATGCCCAAAACTAAGGAAGAATATGAGCAAGTGGCTGAAGCGTGTGGACAAACGGTTGACTTTATTATGCAAAGAGGTAAAGATCTTGAAGAGTTCAATCCGATGCTGGGGCATCGTGGTTGTCGTTTAGCCATCACCTATCCCGAAATATATGAAATGCAGGTTGAAGCAATAATGGAAGCTGCTTTGGAACTCGCTAAAACAGGAAAGCAAGTCAAACCAGAGATTATGATTCCTTTAGTTGCTGAAGAAAAAGAATTGTCTTATTTTAAAAAGATGTTAGAAGACAAAATCCAAGATGTCTTTGAAAAACACCAGCTGAAAATTGCCTATAAAATCGGCGCAATGCTTGAAATTCCAAGAGCTTGTTTGACGGCAGATCAGCTTGCGACATCAGCACAGTTCTTTAGCTTTGGTACCAATGACCTGACACAGCTGACCTATGGCTTTTCTCGGGATGATTCGGTCAAATTTTTGCCCGATTATGTTGAAAAAGGTATTTTAGAAGATGATCCCTTTCAACATTTGGATCAGAAAGGAGTGGGCAGTTTGATGAAAACGGCAATAGAGCTTGTCAAACCACAACATAAAGATATCAATTTTGGGGTATGTGGCGAAGTAGGAGGTGATCCAGACTCTGTTGCTTTCCTTCAAAAAATCGGTTTGGATTATGTGTCATGTTCGCCATATCGAGTTCCAGCAGTTCTTCTTACTGTTGCACAGATGAGTATTAAGTAAGAGAATGTAAAAAACCTTCGACGATAAGCGAAGGTTTTTATTATTTTAAATCTCCCCAAAGGTTGAGCATCACGGTTCCAATGATAAGGACTAAAATGGCTGAACATTGGAGGAACAGGCTGAGTTGAGAAGTTTCGTGATTTGAAATTAAAAGCCGAACGATAGAAGCAACCGCGATATAGATATATTTCTTGATTGTTGGGTGATCATTATCGGAGAGATAGTGAATAATGAGTTCTAAGAATTCCAAAAAGAGGAAAAAGGTTAAGATACGGTCAATAATATCGTAGAAACTGTAATCAATAAATCCTGTAGTAAATGAGGAGAGAAGAACCCAAATCTCTTTAAACATAAGAAAGGCAATGACCAGTCCAAGTAAACTTAAACAGACTTTTATAATGACATTAAAAGTTTTTGATAAAAAATTAAATTGAATCAAATGAGAACCTCCCTGATTAGTCGTGTAATTTTATAATTCTAGTATAGCACAGAAACATCAGCTTTGAGGAGAGATTAGACTTGAAAAAATGAATTGAATATTTGAAAATAAGAAAAGTCTTATTAAAAAGATACATTTTCTTATCACATTATCTCAATGTATAAATTATCCCTATCGGAATTCCAGCGTTTCTAAATTGTTTTTTACCTTAGACTGTGGGATAATCAATGTAAAAGAAGAAGGTGCATTTTAGAGCAAGTCACCATCTGTTTACTTTATAGAAAAGAGAAAATACTATGATTAATCTTTGTAATATGCTTTATGTTTCGGATGTCCCAACGCACGCAGAATTTTGGGCGAAAGTTGGCTTGAAAGAACTTCGTCGCCAAGGTTCAGGCTCGCAAGAAACGGTGATTTTCGCAGTGGATGCGGATGCTCCAAGCGCACGTATTCAATTATGGAATCTTGACTTTATTCGTCAAAATTCACCAGAAGTAGCAGATATGAAAGGCTCAATGCTTTTTACTGTGGATGACTTAGAGGAATGGCACACGCGTGTCTCTAAAGCAACGAACACAGCAAGCGCAATCAATGATTTCCAAGGTATGGTGAACTTTAATTTCCAAGATCCTGATGGAAATTATTATGCATTTGCGCAGACTGAATTACCAGAATGATGGTTATAGAAAAACCCCTAACAAGGGGGCTTTTTTTATGAATAAATTATATAGGAAAAGGACATGTGTCCTTTTCTCAAGAAACTTTAACTGATACAATTATAATATAAAGCGCTATCATAAAAAGGACATGAGATATAAGGTGTTCATTATTCATAAGGGATAAGGATATAAAAAACCTTATTTTCAATTTGAATGATTCATAACTCATATCTTTTGTTTATCTTAAAGTCTAGAGGAGGCTTTCACAATGAAAAGAGGAATTAAATATGATTTCACTCTTATTGCATTATTACTCATTCCTGTTGGTGTTTCAATCAATGTGGTAGGTTACCAACTGTCAACAATTTTGAAACTTCCAGTTTTTATCGATATGATTGGTACTCTTATGGTATCAATCATTGCAGGCCCTTGGGTTGGAGCTTTAACAGGTTTTTTAGGAAATGCTGTTAGCGGAATGCTGAATCCTATCTCCATTGCTTATGGGATGGTTGCCTTAGCAGTTGGTTTAATTTCAGGATTTTTATCAAAATGGAAATTTTACAAAAATCCTATAGGAATTATTTTTGCTATTTCTATTTTAACAGTTGTTTCTGCAACCTCTGCAGCTGTTGTTACAGTATTTATGTTTGGTGGTATTACAGGTGCTGGAACAGATCTTTTAACAGCTGCATTCTTAACAACGGGACGTGCGCTTTGGGATTCTGTCATTACGACAAATATTATTACCGGTGGAATTAATACAGTTCTTAACTTTACGATTGGCTTTTTAATTGTAAAAAAGATTCCAGACAGATTTTTGGTAAAGTTAAATTATGGAGCACCCTATGTGCGTAAGGGAGAAAAAAATTATGAATAAACTCTATCCTTCTACAAAATTTGCTTTTGTTGCCTTGGTCATCATTATCTCCATGTTTGCACCTGGTTATTACCTTCAATATAGTCTCTTCATTTTTATCTTGTTGCTTTCCTTACTCTCGAGAAAATTTATTCCCTTTCTTTCAATTTTCTTTAAATCCATCTTCTGGGGATTGGCTTTTATTTTCATTTTCCAAGTATTAATTATTCGCAATCCGGATTCACAACGTTTATGGTGGATATTTGCCTACTCTAAAATGGGGCTGGAAAGCAGTCTGTTAATGACCTCTAAAATTGCGGCTATCAGTAGTGCAATTATTTACTTCTTTCAAGTAACGGAAGTCAAGGATATTAATCATGCGATGGAGAAGTCTGGGGTTCCTAAAAAAGTTACTTTTGTCATTGCTTCAACCATTCAGCTAATTCCACAGATGTCCAACCTTTCGAAAACTATTTCAGATGCACAGCGCTCGCGCGGCATTGAAACCGAAGGAAGCATCATTGTACGAATGAAATCCTTTTTCCCGATGATTGCGCCGCTCGTCCTTTCTTCAATCCAACAAACAGAAGAAAGGGTGCTAACATTAGAATCACGTGCTTTTTCATCCAAACGTAAGAAAACAGCTTTTTACAAATTGGATAAAACAAAGGCTGATTATTTTCTTACACTGCTTTTTTTAATCATTCTCGCTGGATTTATTATTTGGAGGAACAGATAAAATGAATATTCTATCATTAAAAAATATAAGTTATACTTATCCTTTAGAAAAGGAAGGCACGATTCAAGATTTCTCCTTTGATTTTCAAGGAGGTAAAGTTTACGGTTTGGTTGGCGCAAATGATTCAGGGAAAACAACGTTGTGTAATATTATTCGTGGCTTTATTCCCTCTTTTTATCGTGGAGAATTAAAGGGTGAAGTGCTCTTGAAAGGAAAAGAACTTCAGACTTATGATGAAGGAGAGCTTGCTTCAATTATTGGCTATTCTTTCCAGAATCCCTTCACACAAATTTCCGGAGTCAAGGAAAGAGTAGATGAAGAGATTGCCTACGGTATGGAAAATTTAGGAATACCAAGAGAAATCATGTTGGAAAAAGTAGAAGCATTACTTAAGCCCTTTAAACTAGAGCTACTCCGAGACAAAAATCCTTTTGAGTTATCGGAGGACAGAAACAGCGTGTAGCCTTAGCTTCTATTGTGGGTCTTGATCCCGAAATCATCATTTTGGATGAGCCAACTTCACAGTTTGATCCACAAAGTACGGAAGATATTTTTGAAATCATCAGCTTCTTAAAGGAGCAAGGGAAAACCATCATTTTAGTGGAGCATAAAGCAGATTTATTAGCTGAATATTGTGATGATATTCTTGTGATGAGTCAAGGGAAATTGGTTTTATCGGGTGATTTAAAAAAAGTTTTTTCAAGTGAAAAAGTTTTAGAGTATGGGGGACAATTGCCACAAGTTACTCTATTTTTCTTAGCAGCAGCAAAAAGTAAAAGAATTTCAAAACAAGATATGCTTCCTTTGAATATCGAAGAAGCTTATCAAAAATTGAGAAAGGAAGACCAGTGAGATGTCTTATTTAGAATTAAAAAATGTATCTTACAGCTATCCAAATGGATTTGAAGCAATTAAAAATGTTGATTTGAGCTTTGAACGCGGTGAACCTGTCGCAATTATTGGACAAAATGGTGCAGGAAAAACGACAACAGTTAAATTGATGAATGGTCTTCTGAAGCCGACTCAAGGTCATGTATATGTTGATGGAAAACTGACTCAAAATATGACAACCGCTCAAGTTTCTAAATTTGTTGGCTATGTCTTTCAGAATCCTGACGAGCAAATCTTTCAAGAAACGATTTATAAAGAAATTGCTTATGGCTTGATTTACCAAAAGTTAGCGCCACATATAGTAAAGGAACGTGTTATTGCAGCAGCAAAACTTTGTCAGTTGGAGAGTGTACTTGAGGAACATCCTTATAATTTACCTTATTCAAAACGAAAATTTGTTACGATTGCATCTATTATTGCGCTTGATACAGAAGTTATTATTTTAGATGAACCAACGGCAGGTCAAGACCGTCTCTCTATTGATTTACTGGGTGAGATTATTCAGTATCTCCAAAGTCAGAATAAGACGGTCATCACCATAACACACGATATGGAATTTGTGGTTCAGCAGTTTATGCGCGTGATTGTTTTTGCCGATAAAATGAAACGCAAAGACAGTACGCCAGCAGAAGTTTTTCAGGATAAAGCTCTGCTCAATCTAGCTAGCTTGAAAGAACCTTACATACTGCAGTTGGCGAAAATGCTAGGACATGAGGGTGTCTTAACTATTGAAGAATTATTGATGAAGGAATTTAAATGAGAAAGATATTAATTGACTGTGATCCAGGACATGATGATGCCTTGGCCATCTTATGTGCTCTAGCCAATAAAGAAAAGTTAGAAATTTTAGGAATAACAACAGTTGGAGGTAATCAAACTCTTGAGAAAGTTACAATAAATGCTCAACATATACTAGCTTTTGCTCAAGCAGAAGTGCCTCTTGTTAAAGGGCAAAGTCAGCCACTTGTCAAAACTTTTCAACCAAGTGATGAGGCGCATGGAAAGTCAGGGATGGATGGCCCTTACTTTGAAAACTTAGTTTATCCGATTACCGGCGAGAATGCTGTACTATTTATGGCAGAAAAAATTCAAGCCAGTAAAGAAAAAGTAACACTCGTTGCTTTAGGACCATTGACGAATATTGCTTTACTACTTAAGACCTTTCCAGAAATCCATGAGAAAATAGAAGCGATTAGTTTGATGGGCGGAGGAATTAGAAATGGTAACGTCACATCTCTTGCTGAATTTAATATTTATGTTGATCCAGAAGCAGCACACATTGTTTATCATTCAGGGCTTCCCATCATAATGTCAGGTTTAGATGTGACCGAACAAGCAGAGATCAAAGTTGATGAGATTGGACTACTTCGAAATAAGGGAAAAATTAGTCATTTGGCTTATGAACTCCTAAGTTTTTATAACAAATCTGGACAACAGTTTGGCTTTGTGAACAGTCCAATACATGATTTATGCGCATTAGCTTATCTGATTAAACCAGAGATTTTTGCAGGAAACTACTATTTTGTAGATGTCAATACAAGTGATGGCATTGGTCGAGGGCAAACCTTTGCAGACAAACGTTTAGTATCGTCTCATAAAGCCAATGTGTTAGTCTTAGAAAATGTCGAACGAAAGCATTTTGTAGACCTGCTCATGACTGCTTTAGAAAGGCTAGATAGAGAAGTTATATGAAGAAGATTACTGTTTTAGGTTCCTGTGCTGTGGATTTAGTCGTGGGGAGTCCCAGGCATCCTTCTGTAGGAGAAACAATCATTGGTGATTATTTTAAAATGTTTGCGGGAGGTAAGGGATCAAATCAAGCAGTTGCAGCAGCAAGATTAGGTGCTGATGTCACTTTTTTAGGATGTGTGGGTCAAGATGACTTTGGTGATTTTATTTTAGATAATTTTAAGGCAAATAAAGTAAAAATTTCCCACGTAAAAAAGATAAAAGGCGTCTCAAGTGGTATTGCACAGATTGTCTTATCTGAAGGAGACAATAGTATTATTGTTATTAAAGGTGCCAATGCACATGTCACTAGAGAATATGTGCTAGAAAAAGCAGAAGTGATTGAAAAATCAGATATGGTTCTGGTTCAACAGGAAATAGCTGAGGAATCTGTTTTAGCATTGGCAAAAATTTGTAGGGAAAGTGGGGTTCCATTTATTTTAAATCCAGCACCTGCACGACTATTATCTAAAGAAATAAGTGAAGCAGCAATGCTGATTACCCCTAACGAACATGAAGTGAAAGATATTTTTCCGTCAGGAGATACGTCAGAATGGTTAAGAAACTATCCGAGAAAACTTTTGATAACGGAGGGTATAAAAGGAGTTCGTTATCATGATGGAATTCAGGAACGCATTATTCCAGCATATCAGGTTCAAGCGGTAGATACCACAGGAGCTGGTGACACATTTAATGGTGCATTGGCAGTTGCTCTAGCTGATGGAAAGAACCTTGAAACCAGTATTGATTTCGCAAACAAAGTAGCCTCGATTTCAGTAACTGAATTAGGAGCCCAAGCAGGTATGCCTTACTTGGAAAGCTTATGATACCAAAAATAAAAGGCTGTCGCATTTGCTACAGTCCTTTATTTTTTGATTTCCTCTTGCATGCGCTCAACCTGTTGGTTATCAAAGTAAATTTTTTTCTTTATAACATTAATTTCATTATTGACTTTGAGCTTTTGAATAGCTCTCCCTACCGTTCTTGTACTCATACCGATTTGGCTTGCAATATCGGCATAAGTGGTTTCAACTTGGTATTGATTTTGCTTTGTTTCAAAACTTTTTTGATTGAAATAATCAATAAAAAATAATCGCAGACGATCAATTCCCTGATAGTAGTAGTTAATACCTTCTTTTTTGGAACTTTGGTAGAGGTCAGTTGCCAATAAAAAGCTCGACTTTCGCAAAAGTGTCAGATTGTTCATCAAAAGCTCATAAATAATTGCAGAATCAACACGAACAAGATGGACCTCGGAAATACATCTGATGCTTGCAACATACATCTCTTTACGACTCAAAATTTCCAAGAGACCAATATTTCCATTGGTTTTATCAACTCTAAAATAATTATATTCATTGCCATCCTCAAAAGAGCGCTGTCCAACAGCAAGTCCTTTAATAATAAAATAGATTGCATTGGGAAAATCACCTTTTTCGATAATAGTACTACCAGCTTCAAAGACCATAGGACAACCATGTTCTTTGATAAGCTCTTTCACATCAGAGTAATTCAGAGGTTCTCTGACTTCATATTTTTTCCAAACATTTTTTAAATTCAAAAGAGCACTCCTTGATTATATGTAATAAGGTTTTTGATAAAGCAACTTCTTTATTTTATTATATCGAATTTGCTTTGCTTGGCAAAATACTTTTCCAATATGTGAGGAGGTTAATCCGCATGCTCTGATTGTACTGATTCATCCCGTTCCTCCAATTCCTCTTTCTCTCGCAGTTTTCGTTGTGCCTCAGAGAGCTCTCCTGTGGCGAAAGCGCCCCATTTCATCATGCCTCTGTCATGATAGTTACGGATAGATTCATAAGGGCTATATGAGCGATCAACTGTCATTTTTTTCTCCTCCTACGGCTGCATGGCCGCCAATCATTTTGCTTCTTTCTAAAACTCTAGAGCCAGTTGTCAAAACGCTGGCTTTTTGAATGGCTGTAAAATCAAATTTATCACGTATTTCATCAATGGCATTTTGCAGAGCTTCCTGTTTTTGATGAGTGATGACCTTAGATTCATTAGGGAGCATTGTTTCAAAAAGATTAAGTTGCTTTATATTTTCGCTAGATAAATCAAAACCGCCGATACCGATTTCTCTTACAATTTCACCATGATATTTTTCTCTAAAGAGGCGCAAAAACTCGGTTTGAATATCCGTTGTACTTTGAGTGGGCTCAATTTTACTGGCTATTTTTATCGAAGAAGAGTATTCTTTGTAGGAAGGTTTGACATAAAGTGAGAGACCACCCGCGAGCTTTTTACCTTTTCGAAGTCGGATAGCAAGATGCTCAGCCATTTCCTTAATCACTAGCTCAATTTCATCTTGCTTTACGTAGTCGCGTGGCAAAATCTGACTGTTGCTGTAGCTTTCTGATTTTTTGTGGTGCTTCTCGCGGACATTGGTTTCATCAATACCATGTGCATGAAAAAATTGTTGTAGACCAACGATTCCCATTTTTCGTTTAATTCTATCAGGGTTCGCATGAGCCAGATCCTTGATAGAATAAATTCCTAACTTATTGAATCTTTTCTCTGTCCGTCTCCCAATCCCCCAAAAATCAGTCATCTTTGGAAGTGTCCAAATCTTCTCGGGGACGTCCTCATAACGAATGAGCGCCCGCATAGTTGCGCTGTGCTTGGCATAATTATCCATCGCTAACTTGGCCAGTAAAGGGTTATCCCCCATTCCAACAGTCACAAATAGGCCCATTTGCTTAAGGACTTTTTGCTGTAAATCCTGAGCTAACAAATCCATTTGTTCATATTTATCTTTGATTTTAGGGTAGAAAAGGTTCAGAGATTCTGTAACATCAAGGAAGGACTCATCAATAGAATACGAGTGAATTTCTTCAGAAGAAGTATAGTTGGTCAAAAGTTGCTGCATCTCGATATTCTTATCGATATAAAGAGCCATCTGTGGAGGGACGATATGTGTACGTTTAGCCCAACTTTCAATAAAAGCGACATGTTGCATAGAGGGTTCTGTGCGTTGCCCGTAAATGTCAGTATGTTTGGCATACCAATGCCGATAGTTAAATTTCCTATTTTCCAGTAAAAAAGGTAAATCTGCCGCACGACTGACGTTAGATTTTCCAAAAACCTCTTTAAATTTCGGACTTGAAGCTAAGATAAGGCCATAGGAGTGATCTGAGCGACTCATGACACATAGAGAGGTATCTAAAGGATGAAGCCCTCTCTCCACACACTCGATTGAGGCATAGTTCGATTTTACATCCTCAAAAAAAATTGCGCGCCGTGGTTCATACGTATAGTCAATAAACATATTATACCTCTTAACAAATATTGATTTATTCAATATTATATACCTAAAAAAGAAAGAAAACAAAGAAAAATAACTGTAAATTCAATATTTATTCTTTGCGTAACCTAAATGATGTTTTATAAAAAAATGTAACACAAAAAACATGGCTCTCTCAAATTATTAGTAAAAACAGAAAAGGGAATGCTATAATATAAGTAACGAAATTGTAATATAAGGAGGAGCTATGAAAGTTTTAATCAATCAAAAAAAGCCCTTATACTGGAGTAAGGTAAAGAAAGCTTCAGTGGTTGGTTTGACCACTTTACTGGTCGCCGCCAAAGGAACAGCGCCTGCCGTTGCAAATACTGTGCGCACTCGTTTCTGTGGTACAGATTTTACTATTGGGCAAATACATGAAGTACCAGAACAAGGTGTATTGATGGATCATTTTGTCGGGCAGGAAGACGGAACGCAAACTCCAATGACTTCTGAGGATAAACAAAACAAGATTGTAACAGAAGCAGGTTATGTTCCGATTATGCCATTAGCTGAAACTCAGGAAGAAGCATCGGCACGCCTCAAAGGTCCGCGACAAAATCCTACTTACTATATGAAAGAAACAGTTGAACATCTTACAGAAAGACCTTGGAATATTGTGACAAAGACAACACTTGCTACAGGTGTATTGTTGGCAGTCACCAGTGGAATTGTCTTGAAAAACATTTTGAAGAAATAATAAAGAAGAATTACTTCTAAAGTGGTTCTTTTTTTGTATAAATAAAGTTTTCCCAAAAATAAAAAGTATAATTATTGGCAAGACGAAATGACATAGAGTACAATTATTAGTAGAGGTTAAATTAATAATGCAAATGAATTAAAAATTAGGAGGGATTTCATGGAAAAAGAAGAAAAAGTTAAAATTTTACAAGATTTGATAAAAATTAAATCGATTAACGGAAATGAAGAAGAAGTCGCTGTTTATTTACAAAACTTATTGAAAAATCATGGAATTGACTCCAAATTAATTCAATATGCCGAAGGGCGCAGCAGTTTAGTAGCTGAAATTAAGAGTGGCTCAAGCAGCCGAGTTTTGGGGCTGACAGGTCATATGGACGTTGTTGATATTGGTAATGAATCCCTTTGGACTTACCCGCCATTTTCTGCAACTATTGACGGTGATAAATTATATGGGCGTGGTTCAACAGACATGAAATCTGGGCTTGCAGCCATCACGATTGCAATGATTGAATTAAAAGAAGCTGAGACAAAATTTGATGGAATCATCCGTTTATTGGCTACGGTAGGTGAGGAAGTTGGCGAACTTGGTGGACGTCAGCTTACAGAGCTCGGTTTTGCGGATGATTTATCCGGCTTAATTATTGCTGAGCCGACCAATTATAACTTGGTCTACACGCATATGGGATCAATTAACTACTCTGTAGTTTCAGCAGGTAAAGCAGCACATAGCTCACAACCTCAAGAAGGCTTTAATGCCATCAATCACTTGAACGAATTTATTACTGCTGTTAATGTTGAAATGGATAAAATTGCTGAAGAATACCCTGATGCAGAACTGGGAACGACTATCCATAATGTGACTGTTATCCGAGGGGGTGACCAGGTGAATGCAATTCCGGGAGAAGCCAGTCTTGAAGGAAATATCCGAAGTGTACCAACCTATGGTAACGATAAGATTAAGGCCAAACTTCAAGAAGTAGTTGATAAAGTGAATGAAAATCATGATTATAAGTTGACATTAACGATTGACGAGGATAAAGTGGCAGTGCAGTCGGATAAAAACTCAATCTTAATCCAAACTATTCAAAGTGAGTTTGAGACACCTTTACCAGTTATTGGCATTGCGGGAACTACTGATGCTGCCGAATTTGTGAAATCCAAAAATAAATTTGACTTTGTCGTCTTTGGCCCAGGAGTAAGTAATCTCCCTCACCAAGTTAATGAGTATGTTGAAATTTCAAATTACTTAGATATGATTGATACATACCAGAATATTGCGAAAAAATATTTAGATTAGTTAGATTAGAGTGTAGAAAATCAAGTTTTTGCTTGGTTTTTTATATTCTAATCTGCGTTTATATTACTTTATGTTACAATTTAAATATGAAAAAAATATTTATTGGTGGTCTATTGGGAGTAGTTCTTGTCAGCGCAGCTCTCCTTACTTATCTCTTTTTAGGCCCAGACACAACAGATGTTCGGGGGAAATGGGTCAGCTTTGGGGAAAATAAACTCCGTGTTTCTGCCGGCTCATTACGAGGAGATTTGGTGCAAGCCAGTTCTTTTACCAAACAGGAAATGGTGATTCGCTCAGATAAAAATGTGAAGATTAATCCTATTACGCACACGATTGCAGAAAAAGCGGGTGATTTCTCAGTCACGCGCAAGTTTCGTATGGAAAATAATAACGAGGTCTTAAAAATCCGTACCAAACTTGGTGAGAAGGAAATCTGGGAAACGTATTACTGGCTAGGAAGCAAAGCTTACCAACAAAAAGAAGAATCTTTGGTTAAAGAAAGAGCAGAAAACGTCAAAAACAGTACAAAAATTAACGAAGCATGGAAGAAGCGGGTAGAGGTGCTAAATAATGAATTATTTGCGGCTCTTGATGATGATACAACATGGCAAGGCTATGATATGACCAATGCCATTCATATGAAGCCTAATGCAGAAGTCACTGTTCATCTTCAGACTGAACCTTCGAAAGAGACAGAACATGGGCATTTTGAAGCTCAGGCTACGGTGGATTTTCAAATGATTGGTTTTGAAACTGAGGAAATCTATGAACCTGTCGTGAAGGGTCAAGGTTTTGGCGCTTACGATATGCTAAGTGAAGGGGCATTGAAGACACTTTTTACAGATAACCCTTTAAAAAATATTAATACAGAAAAAGTCTTAAAGCGTATTCCTCAAATTACTTGGAAGGATATTTTTGTAAAACAAAAAGCGATTAAGTTCCGCTACGGTATTTCCAACACGCTCACTACCCAACAGCTTGTCATCAAGAAAGAGAATATTGATTTTAGTCAAGATAAGCTGCAGATTAATGCCATACGTATGGAAACATATCTGAATGATGTAGATGGAGACGCATCAAGTAAACAGGATATGATTGCGGATCCTTTGGATAGAATATAAAAAAGGCATGAATGCATGTCTTTTTAATGTCCACCAAAAAGGTATAAGCAATAATTAAAATACTAAACTGAACGGATGCATATTAGAAAAAATAAATGTTTGAATGACTAGGCTAAACTTATTGAAAATGTTAGATCTATGGAGTATCATTTAAGTAATAATAAATGAGTATTGATGATATTAAGGAAGAAAGCAGAACGGCTATTTTGCTTTTACATAGGAACATATCATTGTGAAAGATCAGGTAATTTATGAAAGATAAAAATTTTTTAGATATTATAAATAAAAGCACAATTGAGACGGCCAAAAGCCTTCTTGGTATGAAACTTGTCATGGAAACAGGCGGTGAGTCGCAAATACTTGGGAATATTGTAGAAACTGAAGCTTATCTTGGTACACTGGATAGTGCGTGCCATAGCTTCATGGGAAAACGTACACCTCGTAATGAATCCATGTATCTCTCCGCTGGTCACTGGTATGTATATCAAATTCATGGTCATTTTATGTTAAATCTAGTAACTATGGACGAAGATATCCCAGAGGCTGTTTTAATTCGTGCCGTTCAAGCAGATACTCCAGAACATGATGGCAGTGGTCCTGGAAAGCTCACGAAATCCTTTGGTATAACGAAAGGGATAGACGGAGAGTATTTTCCTGACTCACGTTTGACATTAGAAGTAGACAAAACACCCAAAGAGATTGTTAGCCGAAAAAGGATTGGAATAACATGTATGGATGAATGGCGAGATGAACCTTTAGGATTTTATGTAAAAGGAAATTCGCAAGTTTCCCGTATTCGGAAAAAAGAAATATTAGATGATGATGAGTTGACTTGGGAAAAACCACCTTTTCAGAAAAATAAAAACGAGCTAAAAGAAACGATACCAAAGGCATGACTTGCTGTTTTTATATGAGAAAGAACTCCAGAATAATAAAATAAACCACAAATTCAAACAGCTACATATTAGCGCAGAATCTTAAAAAATGATAGAATAGCCTAGTATGATATGCTCTACAAGGCTTTTTTATGTAAGAAAAAACACAGAGAGCAGGTTCAAGTAAAATAGAGATACGGACATCTCTAGATGTATTTAGTACTTATTTTCATCACTAAAAAATAAAAATGAAAGGCTATGACATCAGTCATAGCAGGGTTTAAAAATGGGTGTAGCAATTCAGTGGTTCCCAGGACACATGTCCAAAGCGCGTCGTCAAGTGCAAGAAAATTTAAAATATGTTGATTTTGTGATTGAGTTAGTAGATGCACGTTTACCAATCAGTTCACGTAACCCAATGTTGGATAAAATTATTGGGGATAAACCACGTCTTATCGCTTTAAACAAGGCTGATTTAGCTGACAGAAACGCTGTGAAATCGTGGGTGGAATTTTTTGAAAAGCAAGGCATAATCGCTCTAGCCATCAATTCGAAAGAAGCACATACTGCCAAACGTTTGACTGTTGCAGCGAAAACTTTAATGGCTGATAAGCTTGCGCGTAATGCTGAACGAGGCATCCAGAATAGTTCTTTACGTACGATGATTGTAGGTATTCCTAATGCGGGTAAGTCAACACTGATGAACCGTCTTGCAGGAAAAAAAGTAGCTGTTACAGGAAATAAGCCTGGTGTAACTAAGGGGCAGCAATGGTTGCGTACCAATAAAGAGTTGGAAATTCTTGACACACCAGGGATACTTTGGCCAAAATTCGAAGATGACCAAGTTGGTCTAAAACTTGCTTTAACAGGCGCTATTAAGGATCAGCTTTTGCCGATGGATGATGTGACTATTTTTGGTTTGCAGTATTTCCTTGAAAATTACCAAGAAGCTACTATGAAACGTTTGCGCATGAAAGAAGCAGATCTGGAGTTAGAAATTCCCGATCTCATCATGGAATTGACCAAACGTTTTGGCTTCCGTGATGATTATGACCGTTTTTATCAAATGTTTGTTAAGGATGTACGTGATGGCAGAATGGGCGAATATTGCTTGGATAAAGTGAGTGACTATGTCAACGATTAAAGAAATAAAAGAGCAACTGAACGGCTTAAATACACTACTCGAAGTGGACGCTTTTTTGGAAGATACTCGTGCAGGAGTTCAAGCAGCGATTAAACGTCGTAAAAAAGAGATTTTAGCAGAACAAGTAGAAGACGAACGTTTAGAAATGATGCTGAACTTTGAGCGACAAGCATATGCGCAAGGGATGGACTTGATTGCGGGTATAGATGAGGTTGGACGTGGTCCCTTAGCTGGTCCTGTTGTGACTGCAGCCGTGATTTTACCAAAAAATTGTAAGATTAAAGGTCTCAACGACAGTAAGAAGATTCCAAAATCTAAACATGAAGCTATTTTTGCAGAAGTCCAAGAAAAAGCGCTTGCTGTAAGTGTTGGCTTAGTTGATAACGAAACGATTGACCAAGTGAACATATATCAGGCGACTAAAATCGCAATGCTTCAAGCTGTAGAAAAATTAGAAATACAGCCAGAATGCCTCTTAATCGATGCGATGAAGTTAGACATTAATATTCCTCAAGTCAGTATTATCAAAGGTGATGCCAAGTCGTCAAGCATTGCGGCAGCAAGTATTGTTGCGAAGGTGACACGAGATCGAATGATGGCGGAGTATGCAAAAAAATATCCACATTACGACTTTGAACATAATGCAGGTTATGGTACGGCCAAGCATTTGGAAGGCCTGAAGAACTACGGTGTTACAGCGATTCACCGTAAATCTTATGAACCTATCAAATCAATGGTAGAAAAATAAGCAGATCATCATAATCTGCTTATTTTGTATAATATTTGTTCATAATTTCCATCCGTAAGCCATTTATTTCGCTGAGATTCGCCGTGAGTAAACTCCGTATAAAAATGCTTTCGTCTCGTGTAATAATACCGTTGTAAACGACTTGAGGATATTCAGCGTTCACACGGAGAACTTGGTCTTTCATCGCTTCTAAATTTTCGGCTGTAACTGGGATGTCTAAGTTCATCGTCCGATCTTTGTAAGAGAAATTTTTCAAGGATTCAATATTACGGTTAGGAATGAAAGCTGTGGCACCATCATCTGAAATCAAAGTGATTGAGCGGATACCTACAGCAGTAACCTCCCCTTCGATACCGAGATTTTCAAAACGAATCCAATCGCCCACGTTAATCTGATGTTCGACAATAATAAAGAAACCATTGATGATATCTGCGACAAGGTCACGGCCTGCGAAACCAAGAGCAACACCAAGAATACCAGCACCTGCAAGTACACTTCCTACAGGAACACCAAGAATAGAGAGAATGGTATAGATCCAGAGAAAGGCTGTCAGATAAGTTAAACCACTTTTTGTTAAGCGGGCTAAGGTCATTATCCGAGAAGCATCTGCCCAAGAACGATTGCTGTAGTTTTTGAAAAGAGTTTCTACGATGCGAGCACTGATCCGGTATAAAATAAAAAACAAAAGACTGACTAAAAAGACGTAGATTAATTTATCCAACAAGAGTTGGCCGAGTTCTTGAAAATTTATTCTAAGAATATTCATTTTATTTCCATTTCTATAATTTTCTGAATTTATGTTGAAATCACATTCAAAATAGCTTATAATAATTAATTATAACAAATACCATGAAGTTTGGCTTTATGGAAAAAGAATGTCGATAAAATGGGGGACGAAAAAGAATGACAGTTGAATTAGATTGGGAAAATTTAGGTTTTGAATACAGAGAGTTGCCTTATCGCTATATTTCACATTTTAAAGATGGGAAATGGGATGATGGAAAACTTACAGGCGATGCGACTTTGCATCTTTCGGAAGGCTCGCCAGCGCTTCATTATGGACAACAAGGATTTGAAGGACTCAAAGCCTACCGTACAAAATCTGGAAAAATAAATCTTTTTCGTCCTGACCGTAACGCTGAGCGTTTACAAGCTACAGCACGCCGCTTGCGTATGGCAGAAGTACCAACAGACAAGTTTATCGATGCCGTAAAACAAGTCGTTAAAGCAAATGAAGACTTTGTCCCTCCTTACGGAACTGGAGCTACACTTTATCTTCGTCCATTACTAATAGGTGTTGGCGGCCTTGTTGGGGTAAAACCAGCGGATGAATACATCTTTACAATTTTTGCGGTCCCAGTAGGTTCTTACTTTAAAGGCGGTTTAGCACCAACAAACTTCCTCGTATCCCGAGATTATGACCGTGCGGCGCCACATGGTACAGGTGCGGCAAAAGTTGGGGGGAATTATGCCGCTTCGATTGAGCCAGGACAAAAAGCACATGAAGCTGGCTATTCTGATGTGATTTATCTTGATCCTGCAACACACACTAAGATTGAAGAAGTGGGTGCAGCAAACTTCTTTGGGATTACCAAGAATAATGAGTTCATCACGCCTTTAAGTCCTTCAATTTTACCTTCTATCACAAAATATTCTTTATTGCAATTGGCGGAAGAGCGTTTAGGAATGAAAGCTATTGAAGGTGATGTTTTTGTTGATCAACTAGATGATTTTGTCGAAGCAGGCGCTTGTGGAACTGCTGCAGTCATTTCACCAATTGGTGCTATTGATGATCAGGATAAACACCATGTTTTTTATTCAGAAACAGAAGTTGGCCCAGTGACTCAACGCTTATACAATGAACTTGTTGGTATTCAATTTGGCGATAAGGAAGCCCCAGAAGGTTGGATTTATACTGTTGAATAATAAATAAAAGATTCAAAAATTGTGAGAGAAATCTGCAGCTGACAAATGTGTCTAAATTTGATATAATAAGGAGTAAAAATTACGAAAGCGATTTTATAGCTTTCTTGTAGGAGAGTATTAATGAATTTATTTGTTGCAATTTTACTTATGATTGTCTTTGCCATTGCTGGTTTTGCTGGGGGCGCTTGGTTTACACAAAAACAAACTAAAAAGCTCTTAATGGATAACCCACCATTGAATGAAGATGCAGTACGTATGATGATGGGGTCAATGGGACGCAAACCATCGGAAGCACAAGTACAACAAGTACTTCGTCAAATTCGTAGTGCAGCTAAACAAGCAGACACTAAGAAAAAATAAGATAAAAAGTAAATTTTGGAGGTATTTATGGACAACAAACCTATTGGCTTACTAGATTCAGGAGTTGGAGGCTTGACCGTTGTTCGCGAGATTCTCCGTCAATTACCAAACGAAGAAATTGTCTATATCGGTGATACGCAACGTGCGCCTTACGGGCCACGCTCAAATGAGCAGATTACTGCTTTCACTTGGGATATGGTCAATTTTTTGCTTTCTAAAAATGTAAAAATGATTGTTTTCGCTTGCAATACAGCGACAGCAGTTGCAATTGAAGAAGTAAGAGCAGCTCTTGATATTCCTGTCATAGGTGTGATTTTACCAGGTGCTTCAAGTGCGATTCAAAAAACAATTAACAAGAAAGTCGGCGTAATTGCGACACAAGCAACGGTTAATTCTGATCAATATCGTAAAGTTATTCAACTCAAATCATCAAGTGTTGATGTACGTAGTTTGGCTTGCCCAGAGTTTGTACCATTGGTTGAATCCAACGGTGCAGATTCGGAAGAGGCTCAAGAAATAGTAGCGAAGGCTTTAAAATCAATGGTTGGCAAAGTTGACACCTTGATTTTAGGCTGCACACATTATCCTCTTTTGCGCAAACTCATCCAAAAAGAAATGGGACCCGATGTTCAGCTTATTGACAGTGGTTCTGAAACTGTACGTGATATTACCGTTTTGCTCAACTATTTTGATATAAATGGCGAAGAGCGTCAAAGTCTCCATCACCGTTTTTATACAACAGGTAAGGCAGAAGATTTTCAAGCTATTGCGGACAGATGGCTTGGTTCGGCAAAAATCACTGCACAGCACACAGAATTATCTGCTGAAAAAACGATACTCATCGCCACACGTAACGATGGGAAAACAGCAGAATTCAAACGTCTATTTGAAGAATTTGGCTACAAAATTAAAAATCTTAAAGATTATCCTGAGTTACCAGATATTGCTGAAACTGGCATGACTTTTGAAGAAAACGCACGTCTCAAAGCAGAACAAATTGCCGAAATTACTGGTGAAGTTGTCATCGGTGATGATTCTGGCATATGTGTGGATGTTTTAGGAGGTTTGCCTGGTGTTTGGAGCCATCGTTTTGCTGGGCCTGATCCAACAGATGAGGAAAATATTGCAAAACTTCTCCATGAGTTAGCTTCAACAGCAATAACACCTGAGCGTCGGACAGCGCATTTCCATACGACATTAGTTGCTGCTTATCCAGGCCATGACAGTTTGGTTGTTGAAGCAGACTGGCAAGGACGTATTGGCCTTACGCCGCAAGGCGAAAATGGTTTTGGCTATGATCCTATCTTTTTAGTGGGAACGTCAGACCGAACTGCTGCTCAGCTTAGTGCTGAAGAAAAAAATACAGCTTCACATCGTGGTCAAGCTTTACAAAAATTAATGACAGAACTCCCAGAATGGCTGGAGCACATTAAAAAATAAAAAGCGGCATGAGTGTTAGCTAAAAGGAGTCTTCAATGTTTATTGTAATGAGTGATTCACACACTGATCGTGACGTAATTAAAAGAATCAAAGACAAATATGAAGGCACAGCATCAGCTTTGTTCCATTGTGGTGATTCTGAGTTGCCTAGTAATGATGATATATGGCAAGGGATTAACGTAGTCGCAGGAAATTGTGATTATGATGATGGCTATTCTGATATAAAAATGGTGGATGTTGAGGGAAAGAAAGTTCTCATCGCACATGGCCACCAGTTTTACGTTGGCTTAGGTCTTGATCGTTATTCTTACTTTGCAGAAGAAAAAGAAGCGGACATTGCACTTTTTGGTCATATCCATCAGCCTGTCGCACAGATGATAGGAAATACCTTGTATATAAATCCGGGTTCAGTAAGTCAACCTAGAGGAAATATCAATATAAAAATGTATGCCATCGTTACAATTTTAGAGAAGGGCTATAAGGTCTCTTATCACGATTTAGAGCACCATGAAATTCCAGGTCTACAATTTACTTTTGAGCTTTAGAAAAAGAGGTAGAGTGAAAATGATTGATAAAGCTATTGAAAAATATTTCTTAGAACAAAGCGAAACTTTTATAAAAGATGCTGATGACGTAGCTATTTTATGTGACGAACATAATATTTCTCATGCAAAATTATTGCTCAGTCAGTATAAATATTCGAGAGTTCCTGTTCTCACTAAAGATAAAGAGTTTGTCGGCGTTTTAGGGCTGGCAGATATTGTCGAATTTGAGATGGGTGAAGATTTCTTTTATGAAAAATCGATGAATACACCTATATCAGAGATTGTGGACACTGAGATAGAAACAGTCTCCCCCTCAGCACCATTGGAAGAAATCTTACATAAGTTGGTTAAAGAGCCTTTCTTGCCGGTAGTAAAAAGAACCGAGTTTGTGGGGATTATTGCACGTCAAGAAATTCTTAAAGCCATTAACGCTTTTGCCCATGAATTTAGTAAAAAATATGATATTATCGAACGAAATTCCTAATTTTTTAGAGAGTAAAAATTTCTCAGAAAATACCAAATCAAATTATCTTTATGATTTACGAAATTTTGCCGAGTTTTTTGAGAAAAGAACAATTTCTCGTGAGTCGCTCATGCTTTATCGTCAGTCTTTGAAAAAATTGGCTGTGGCAGCACAACGCCGCAAGATATCAAGTGCAAATCAGTTTCTTCTCTATCTTTACGATAAAAATTTATTGAAAGAATACCATAAAATTCAGCAAGTAAATGCACCAAAGAAAGAAGTAAAGAAAAAGTTAGAAATCAAGAATATGTCATCCGTTTACAAACCGGTGACTTCTCCTGGTCATTTTTTAGCATTTTTAATTCTTGAGTTTGGATTAACTTTTTCAGAAATACAGCACTTAAGGTGGGAAAATTTCAACTGGAAATTCCGAATTCTTACTGTTGAGAAGTCCGGCTTAAAGCGTGTTTTACCAATACGTGATAAGTTTGCACTTTATACCCAAAGAATAAACAATGCTGATGAATTGTTTACCAAATCACGTCAATTTCTTTATTTAGAACTAAAAAAATATACGGATTTAACAGCAAAAGAATTACGCGAACAATATATCTTACAACAAGTGCGGCTGGGTAAAACCGTATACGAATTAGCAGAAGCTCTAGGGCTATCTACAACAACTACTTTAGAGAAATACTATAAATGAGTGAAGAAATAAAGATAAAAATCAATGATTTTGAAGGTCCTTTAGATTTACTTTTGCACTTGGTTGGGCAATATAAAGTTGATATTTTTGAGGTGCCTTTGGTTCCGATTATTGAACAATATTTGAACTTTTTGAAGGCCATGAAAACATTAGAGTTGGAAATTGCCAGTGAATATATGGTCATGGCGAGTCAGTTAATGCTGATAAAGTCCCGTCGCCTTTTGCCTACAGTGGCCGAGGAATTCATCGAAGATACTGAACAGTTGGAACAAGATTTGCTGGCACAAATCGATGAGTATCGAAAATATAAAGCACTATCCGAAGATATTGCCCAGATGCATGCAGCTCGTAGTCAGTATTATTCCAAAGCCAAAACGGAAATTATTGGAGAAGATGCAGTACTTTTACAAGATCATAACAGTCTGGATTTATTTTTGGCTTTCAGTAATGTTTTAGCCTTACAAAAACAGTCTTTCACAGATGAGAATACAACAATAGAGGCAGAGAAATTCTCAATTTCCGATAAAATAGTGGAGTTATCCCGTTACTTTTTAAAGAAAAAGACGTGTAAGTTTAGTTCTCTGTTTTCGAAGAAGACATCGAAAGAAGAACTTTTGACCACTTTCATGGCTTTACTAGAGCTCATAAAAACACAACAAGTAACGTTTAAGCAGGAAGAAGTTTTTGGTGAAATTCTATTAGAAAGAGGATAAACGAAAGATGAACAATCTGAATAAAACAGCTACTTTGGAGCTGTTACTCTTTGTTACGGGTGAAGAAGGACTGGAGTTAAATCAACTATCAGAGCTTTCAGGCATGAGTAAGTTTGCTTGTGAACAACAAATTGAGCGCCTTATTGAGAAATATCAAGCCGATGAAGAATCTGCACTAACTATTATCGAAACAGCTGGGAAATATAAGTTAGCAACGAAAGATAGCTTTGCTGATATTCTTAAAAACTATGCGAAGACGCCACTAAATCAAAGTCTGTCACGTTCTGCCTTAGAAGTACTTTCGATTATTGCCTACAAACAGCCGATTACGCGCCTAGAAATCGATCAATTACGTGGTGTCAACTCTAGTGGAGCGCTCTCAACACTGCGTGCTTATGATTTGGTCGAAAAAACAGGTACGCTTGAAGTTGTTGGTCGTCCAGGACTTTATGGAACAACAGAGTTCTTTTTAGATTATATTGGTATCAATGACTTGTCAGAGCTACCGGAAATAGATGAAAGCCAATTTATTGGCGAAAAACAAGTATTATTTAACGAAAATGAGGAATTAAATGCGAATCAATAAATTTTTGGCACATGCAGGTGTCGCCAGCCGACGTAAGGCAGAAGAACTTATTCTATCAGGAAAAGTTTCTGTCAACAACGTTACAATGACCAATCTGGGCTATCAAGTAGAATCAGGAGATATCGTTGAAGTCAACGGTGTAGCTGTTTATAACGAAGAACCGGTTTACTATATGCTTAACAAGCCACGCGGCTATATCTCAAGCTCAAGCGATGATAAGGGGCGCCAAACCGTTATGGAGTTGCTCCCTTCAGGAAAGGAGCGCATTTATCCTGTCGGTCGTTTAGACTGGGACACAAGTGGTCTCCTGTTGCTGACTAATGATGGAGAATTTACCAACTTGATGACACATCCGCGCCATGGTGTTGAAAAAGTTTATATCGCTAAGGTTGAAGGGCAAGCCAATAAGGAAAACTTGCGTCCTTTGACTTTAGGTATGACCATTGATGGAAAAAAAGTGAGCCCAGCACGTTATGAGATTATGAAACAGGACAAAGCGAAAAACAGCTCGCTTGTTAGCTTGACAATCCATGAAGGACAAAATCATCAAGTTAAGAAAATGTTTGCTGCAGTTGGTTTGCCTGTCCAAAAACTTAGCCGTGTTCAATATGGACCATTAAGTTTAGATGGTTTAGTCCCTGGTCGCTACCGTCGCCTGACCAAAAAAGAAGTTTCACAATTGGTAAATGAAGCAAAAAAATAAGTAAATTCCGAACAATTCTGATAAATATTTGAAAAAATTTTATTTATTACGATATTTTCTTGCTAAAAATAATAAAATGCGATATACTGTATCAATATTAAAAATCTTATTTATGCTTAGGATATGGCTAAGTGTTTCTACCCTGCACCGTAAAGGCAGGACAATAAGAGGATTCTATTTGTACAGTCCTATCTTTAAATCGAAATTTTCATCGTTTACATTTAAAGGTCGTAAATAATATCTTCTTTTTGTCGTCTAGAAATACTCTACCTTATCGGGTAGAGTTTTTGTGCGTATTAGAGCCAAAGCCAGTCTTGAGTTATAAATGTTATAGGAGAAGTTATGAAGTTATTGGAAAATCGTATCGCAACTGATGGACAAGTTTTGGGAGACCAAGTATTAAAAGTGGACAGCTTCCTTACGCATCAGGTCGATTATGAGTTGATGAAAGCGATTGGTGCGCGCTTTGCTGAAGTTTACAAAGATAAAAATATCACTAAAGTTGTAACGATTGAAGCAAGCGGTATTGCACCAGCACTTTATGCAGCAGAAGCACTTGGTGTACCCATGGTTTTTGCTAAAAAATCCAAAAATATCACAATGAATGAAGAATTATTGACAACAGAGGTTTTTTCATTTACAAAACAAATTACTTCAACAGTTTCAATTTCTCGTAAATTTATCTCTTCTGAAGATACTGTTTTACTTGTGGATGACTTTTTAGCCAATGGTCAAGCTGCGCTTGGTCTCGAAGAGCTGATCAAACAGGCAGGCGCAAAAGTTGCTGGTATCGGTATTGTCATTGAAAAGAGTTTTCAAACCGGACGCGATCTATTGATGGAGAAAGGCTTAACAGTGACTTCTCTAGCCCGTATTGAAAAGTTTGAGTCAGGTCAAGTCGTCTTTGCGCCAGCAGATGATGCTGCTTGGGATTAAGAAGGAGAAGGGAAGAAATGTTTAATACAAAAAGACAAGCCAACGGACAAGCTGCAGTTTTAGGTTTGCAGCATTTACTCGCCATGTATTCAGGTTCAATACTTGTTCCTATTATGATTGCCTCAGCCCTCAATTATAGTGCTATGCAATTGACTTATTTGATTTCGGCCGATATTTTTATGTGTGGTTTGGCGACTTTGTTGCAATTAAAGATGACCAAAAACTTTGGGATTGGTCTTCCAGTTGTCTTGGGCGTTGCTTTTCAGTCCGTTGCCCCACTGATTATTATTGGTCAAAAACATGGTGATGGCGCGATGTTTGGTGCCTTAATTGCCTCAGGTATCTTCGTTATCGCTTTTGCAGGAGTTTTCTCTAAAATTCGTAAATTTTTCCCACCACTTGTTACTGGTTCAGTAATTACCACGATTGGTTTAACTTTGATTCCTGTTGCAGTAGGAAATATGGGTAATAACGAAGCAGCTCCAACAGCCAATAGTCTCTTGCTTGCGGGATTTACCATCTTGGTTATTGTCTTGGTAAATATCTTTGCAAAGGGCTTCATTCGTTCTATTGCTATCTTGATTGGTTTAGTTGCAGGAACAATTTTAGCAGCAAGCTTACATATGGTTGACTTCTCTGCGATCAATCAAGCGCCATGGGCCCACTTGCCGATTCCTTTCCGTATGGCAATGCCACGTTTTTATCTGGTTGACTGTTTGATGATGATTATTATCGCCATTGTTTCAATGGTCGAATCAACAGGTGTTTACTTAGCTTTGTCTGACTTGACAGGTGAGGAATTATCTGAAAAACGTTTGCGTAACGGTTATCGCTCAGAAGGTCTTGCTGTTTTGCTTGGTGGGATTTTCAATACTTTCCCCTATACAGGTTTTTCACAAAACGTTGGATTAGTACAGTTATCAGGTATTAAATCACGTAAGCCTATTTATTTCACTGCTGGCTTTCTGATTGTTTTAGGGTTGATTCCTAAGTTTGCAGCAATTGCTCAACTTATTCCAGTTCCCGTACTCGGTGGAGCTATGCTCATCATGTTTGGAATGGTTGCCATGCAAGGTGTGAATATGCTTGGTACAGTAGATTACAAAGATAATCAAAACCTGCTTATCGTAGCTGTTTCAGTTGGGATGGGCGTTGGTTTTAACTCAAGTAACCTTTTTGTAAGTTTACCAAGCTGGGCACAAATCTTCCTTTCTAATGGAATTGTTGTAAGTACTGTTTCAGCTATCTTGCTTAATCTCGTTTTAAATTCAGAGCGTAAATCAAAAATCAACATAACTTCAACAGAATTCACACAGTAAGATGAAGGATATAAGAAAAACAGCCAGTTATAGCTAGCTGTTTTTTTCTATTCTGAGGTATAAAAAGCATATTTCAATAAAAGTACGGTTTTTCTAACACATCTCTTTTCACATAACCGATACATCTCCATTATACCTTTATCTTTTTATCTATGCAATAGCCCATGCATGATTTTCTATGATAAACTTCAGCTTAGAAAGGCTTTATTACCGGCATTGTCAAGTTTTTTTGTTTCCAACAAACCGTACTTTTTCGCGCAAACGAAATATCAAGGGAAATTGGATTAATATATGAAAAAATTGACTCATGCAATCGCTTTAAGCACGATAGTGTTGGGAGCTATCTCACCCACATTACAAGTTATTGCTGAAACCCCAAAAGTAGAAGAAACCCAAGAAGTAACCCCAGAGGCTTCACCAGAAAATGTTGAAGTTCAGGCAAGCTCAAGTGATATCGCAGCAGGAACTTTTGGGACAGCACCGTGGAGAATTGATTCATCAGGTGTGTTACACATTGGAGCTGGAACGTTTTCTGACACACCGGTGAACCAAAATGGCGCAAGACTGAGTCCTTGGTATCAATGGAGCAAGCAGATAACAAGTATTCGTTTTGAAGGCGACGTTGTTGCTGGAAATATACTAAGTAATTTATTTGATTATTTAACGAATCTCACTAGTATTGAGGGTATTGAAAGACTTAATACTTCTCATACCACTGAGATGCAACGGGTGTTTGGAGGTTGTGCGAGCTTGACAAGTCTTGACTTGACTTCTTGGGATGTATCCAATGTTACAACGATATTTTCTTTTCTTAATGGTGCGACAAATATGGAATCATTAAATGTTTCAAATTGGAATGTTTCAAATATGATTGCCATTACTTATGCTTTTTCAGAGATGCCCAAATTAAAGGAACTAGATTTGTCTCAGTGGCGACTTACTCCTTTATATTCTGCACAAGGTGTATTTATGGGAGATTCTTCTTTAGAAGCTCTTGATCTTTCAGGTTTTGATATGACACAATTAGAAAAATCATGGATAACAGGCTATGAGATGTCACGTTTTTTCCAAAATACAACTTCTTTAAAGGTGCTAAAACTTAGCGATAAATTCCGTTTTTGGGTTACGGATAGTGTCAACGTGGAGCTTCCAGAAATTTCAGCAAATAATCAATACACAGGGAAGTGGCAAAATGTTGGGACAGGTTCGCTTTCGCATCCGCAAGGAGCAGATGTTTGGACAAGTAAGCAACTCACTCAGAACTTCAATTCCAATGCTAAAAGCGATACCTATGTATGGCAACCTTACACCATAGCAGCAGGGAATGTAACTGTGAAGTACGTAGATACAGAAGGCACTCCTATCGCAGAAGATGTGATAAAAGCAGGAAATATTGGAGAAGCTTATACAACAGAACAAAAAGATATCGCAGGTTACACCTTCAAGGAAGTACAAGGTAATCCCTCCGGTAAATTTACAGATCAACCTCAAACTGTCACGTATGTTTATGAGCAACACAAAGATAAATCAACAGTTATTGTACATGACTCAGAACTAACAGTTGGTGATACATGGAAATCAGAGGATAACTTTGACAGTGCCACAGATTATTATGGAAATGCGGTTCCTTTTTCAGATATAAATGTTGAAGGGCAAGTCGATACGACAAAAGCAGGAACTTATAAAGTCACGTATACCAGGTTTGTACCTAATTTCTTTTCAAACCCTGAAAATCAAGGCACATATTCTGCTGTAGCCACAATTACTGTAAAAGAAGCTCAACCTGTAAAAGGTGGTGATATTACTGTAAAATTCGTGGACATAGAAGGCAATAAAATTTCTGATGATGTGATAAAAGCAGGAAATATTGGAGAAGCGTATACGACAGAGCAAAAAGATATTCTAGGCTATACATTTAAAGAAGTTCAAGGTGATGCATCAGGTAAGTTCACTGATCAAGCCCAAACTGTCACTTATGTTTATACTAAGAATGAACTTCCTCATGTAACTGGAACTGTCCTTGTCCAATATGTAGATACGAATGGCCAGTCAATTTCGGAAGACGTTGTAAAATCAGGAATTGTTGGAGAAGGTTATAGCACTGAAAAGAAAGATATCAAAGGTTATACTTTCAAAGAAGTTCGTGGTAATGCTACAGGTCATTATACAGACCAAGTACAAACTGTAAGTTATATCTATACAAAAAATAAGACGATTTCTCAAGCAACTGAAACTCCTAAAGGTGGAGAAAAAGATCAAGTAGCTTCAGCAAAGCAAAAATTTTTGCCCAAGGCAGGTGAAAATATGACTCTAATCAATTTTATTTTAGGACTGACTTTCTTGGTTTTAGCTCTGTTTGGGCTTACACTTCGTCTCAAGAAAATTAATAAATAATAAAAAACGGAAGTTACACGCTATAACTTCCGTTTTTCTTTAAATTTTTATCTTTCAACTAAGAAAGAGTAGATTTATTTTAGTTTGTCATTTTCATAAGTATGTTTAAGCTCCAAACCAGAAAATTCTTGCTGACGAAGCGCTTCATAGACAATCATACAAGCAGTGTTAGAAAGATTTAGACTACGTACATGTTCATCATTCATTGGAATGCGAATACATTTTTCAGCATTTTCTCGCATAAAGTCTTCTGGTAAACCAGTATCCTCTCGTCCAAAGAGGAAGTAGTAGTCTTCTGAAGTTTCCGTATAATCAACACCTGAATATACTTGATCCGCAAACTTACTAACTAAAAATAGTTTCCCATCTACGTGCTTGATAAAATCATCCAGATTTTTGTGATAAACAATGTTGACCTGATCCCAATAGTCCAATCCAGCTCTTTTGAGATTTTTATCGGTAATTTCAAAGCCGAAAGGCTCAATCAAATGTAAGGTAGTGTTAGTAGCTGCGCAAGTGCGCGCAATATTTCCAGTGTTAAAATGGATACGTGGTTCGAAAAGTGCAATATGATTCATAATTTTCTCCATTCCGTTTTTGTAAGGGTTTTACATTTTTACAAAAATAAAAACTAGGTAGCTCGGAGTATGGTCTCAGCGAGCAGCCTAGTTGGGGGACTAATTTGCTTTAATCATAACAGGGTTGATTGAAACAAATTAATTGATAGAGTAATCTTAACACATCTTTAAGGAAAAGTAAAGGAAATAATGGAAATTTTTTTCATTTTTTTCTGAATAAGAAAAATTAAAGTAAAAAAAGGTGTTTTTTGGTATAATAGGAAAGGTAATTCTATCCCTCAAAGCAGAAAAAAGCTTCTGAGAGAACAGCGAGAGATTAACTGTTTAAACGGTTAATAAATAAGGTCTTGAAGGATTCTTTATGAATTTCATCAGCTATTTGTGTATGAAATAGATGGCCTTAAAATCCCAAAAGAAAGGAACATCTTTGTTTAAAAGGATGATTGGCTTTTCAAAGCAATTGAAGAAAAGCACGTAGGTGAAATAAAATGATTTACGCTATCTGGGCAGAAGATGAGAAAAAAGTGATTGGCATTGATGGTCATTTACCTTGGCGTTTACCTGCTGAACTCGAACATTTTAAAAAGACAACTTATCATCAAGTGATTTTGATGGGCCGCAAAACCTTTGAAGGCATGAATAAGCGCGTGCTTCCTGGACGTATCACTATCGTCCTTACACGAGATGAAGCTTACCCTAAAGAAGATAATGAACGTGTCTTAATCATGCATAGTGTATCCGAAGTTATAGAATGGTATAATAATCAAGAGCGTGATTTATATATCATTGGCGGATCAGAGATGTTCCTTCTTTTCGAAAAGGAGCTATCAGCGCTCTATAAAACGGTTGTTCATGGAGAATTTGCGGGGGATACATATTTCCCTGATACGTTTGATTTTTCGAAGTATGCGAAGGTGTCAGCGGATTATCACAAAAAAGACGAGCAAAATCCTTATGACTTTACCGTAGAAAAATATGAGCGGAAGGAGAAACAAAAGCCGTGACAAAATCTATTTTTGGCTTATTTACCGCTGTTTTATGCGCAATATGTGTAATACTTGCACTGCAATGCTTCCGCAAAAAACGCTGGGGCTTAGGAACTATTTTTCTTCTTAATGCCTTTACGAATATTGTAAATTCCATTCATGCTTTTTTTGGAACTTTATTTTCCTAAAAATGTTTAAAATCTAGAAAAAGAGAAATAAATGTCTAACGATACAAAAGAAAACGAAAATATATATTGTTCATTCTGTGGCAAGAGCCAACCAGAAGTAAAGAAACTTATCGCCGGTGTCGGTGTTTATATTTGTGACGAATGTGTGGAGCTATCAAGCCATTTGATTGAAGAAGAGATGCGCGAGGAAATGGCTCAAGAATTTGAAACCACTCCTGTAATGACCCCAAGAGAAATGTTGGATCATCTGAATGGTTATGTTATCGGGCAAGAGCGTGCAAAACGTGCACTTGCGGTTGCTGTTTATAATCATTACAAACGCATCAACTTTACAGGTCAAGATGACGAAGAAGTTGAACTTCAAAAGTCTAATATCTTATTGATTGGTCCTACAGGTTCAGGGAAAACTTTTTTGGCACAAACTTTAGCTAAGTCGCTTAATGTTCCTTTTGCTATTGCTGATGCTACAAGTTTGACAGAAGCAGGCTATGTCGGTGAAGATGTTGAAAATATCTTGCTCAAACTGCTGCAAGCTAGTGATTTCAATATTGAACGTGCTGAGCGTGGTATCATATACATTGATGAAATTGATAAAATTGCTAAAAAATCAGAAAATGTTTCTATCACTCGTGACGTTTCCGGTGAAGGTGTACAACAAGCCCTCTTAAAAATTATCGAAGGTACAGTTGCCAGCGTTCCCCCACAAGGTGGACGTAAACATCCTAACCAAGAGATGATTCAAATTGATACTAAAAACATTCTCTTCATTGTAGGCGGAGCCTTTGACGGTATTGAAGAAATTGTCAAACAACGCTTAGGTGAGAAAATTATCGGCTTTGGCACAAATAATAAGGCCTTGTCTGACAATGAATCTTATATGCAAGAAATCATTGCTGAAGATATCCAAACTTTCGGATTGATTCCTGAATTTATTGGACGGTTGCCTGTAGTTGCTGCGCTTGAACGTTTGACAGAAGCTGATCTTATCAGTATCTTGACCGAGCCTAAAAACGCACTTATCAAGCAATACAAGCAGTTGTTAAGCTATGACAATGTGGAACTGGAATTTGAGGATGCAGCTTTGCATGCCATTGCTGAGAAAGCTATCGAACGTAAAACAGGTGCACGTGGCTTACGTTCAATCATTGAAGAAGTGATGATGGATATCATGTTTGAAATACCAAGTCATGATAATATTGAAAAAGTGATTATTACGGAAGCAGCTGTGCGTGATAAAGCAGAAGCAGAAATCATTTATATTCAAAAATAAAAAACAGAAAATCATGAGTGCTCATGGTTTTCTTGTTATTATCATTGATTTACCTTTAGTAAATCAATGATAATAGACAGGGAGAGATGTGATTTGTGATCCTTTTTCCCTAAAAAAGACTTTAAATAAACCTTGCGCAACTATCTAAAATAGTTTGACACACAAGGAAAGAGAGAAATAATGAAAATAAACCCTAATAATTTACAACTGACTATTTCAGCAGCCTCTGCCAAGCAATATCCAGAGACAGACATGCCGGAAATTGCTCTTGCTGGTCGCTCTAACGTTGGAAAATCAAGCTTTATCAATACCTTATTAAACCGTAAGAACTTTGCGCGTACCTCAAGTTCGCCAGGTAAAACGCAGCTCCTAAATTTTTACAATGTAGATGATACGGTTCATTTGGTAGACGTTCCAGGATACGGCTATGCACGTGTTTCGAAAAAAGAGCGTGAAAAGTTCGGTAAGATGATTGAAGAATATCTCACTACAGCGCCTAATCTTAAAGCGGTGGTTGCTCTCGTTGATTTACGACATGAACCATCTGAAGATGACAAGCTGATGTACACTTTTTTGAAATTCTATGATATTCCTGTAATTTTAGTTGCAACAAAGGCCGACAAAATTCCACGCGGTAAATGGAACAAGCATGTCTCAGTGATAAAAAAAGCCTTGCAATTTGACAGCACAGATGATTTTGTAATCTTTTCTAGTTTTGATAAAACAGGAATCGAGGAGGCTTGGAAAGCCATTGAACAATATGTATAAGATTAAGATTAACAATATGAAGTTCTTTTCACATATAGGTGTTTTACCTGAAGAAAAGATCTTAGGGCAAAATTTAGAAATTGACTTGATTGTTACCACGAATTTTTCCTACTCTGGTTTAGATGAGCTTGACGAAACTTTGAGTTATGTTGCTTTTTATGAGAGTATCGCGGAAATAATTGAAGTCTCACGTGCAGATTTGATTGAAAAGTTGGCTTTCGATATCATTCAAGCCATTAAACAAAACAATAAAGTGAAAACAGTAGAAGTACATATCCGCAAATTGGCTGTACCTATTGCAGGAATCTTTGACAATGTCGAAATTGAAATGGTCGGTTAAAATATTTAACTTTTAGAAAATATTTACGGCTTTCTAAGGGGGGAAGCAAGAAAGTGATGCAAACGGTTTATTTGAGTTTAGGGAGCAATATTGGAGACAAGCAAGCTTACTTGCAAGATGCAGTAAGCTTATTGGGACAGGATTCGGCCATTTTAATAGATAGAAGATCAAAGTTTTATCAAACCTCACCTGTCGGGGGAGTGGAGCAAGATGACTTTGTCAATATGGCCTTGAAGATTTCAACGACACTTGAAGCTAGCCAGCTATTGGAGCTTATTCATAAAATCGAAGCCAAATTAAATCGTGTTCGCAAAATTCATTGGGGACCACGCACGATAGATATCGATATTTTATTTTACGGAAACGAACAAATTTTAGAGGAAGATTTGATGGTTCCGCACAAAGAAGTCTTTAATCGCCTTTTTGTTCTTGTGCCACTTTTGGAAATTTTAGAGCCTGGTTTCTCATACGAGCAACAAGTGAAACAAGCTATTGAAAAGCTCAAGGATACTGAACAAGAAATAGTAGAAATTCCGACGGAAAAGCCCGCTAGAAAACGTATTGAGCTTGCTGTACGAGAAATTCTCTCAGCTGTTGGTGAAGATCCTGAACGGGAAGGACTCTTAGAAACGCCAGAACGTGTAGCTAAAATGTATGAAGAAATTCTCTCTTCACAAAAATTAACGCAATTTGAGGAGTATAAACTCTTTAAAATTGAAAAAACAGACCAGGATCAAACTATCTTAATCAAGGACATTCCCTTTTACTCGATGTGCGAACATCACATGTTGCCTTTCTTTGGTAAGGCAAACGTAGCCTATATCCCTAAAGATGGCAATATTATTGGCTTAAGCAAGATACCGCGCTTGGTCAACTACGTTTCGCATAAACTTTCAGTACAAGAGAACATTACGCGAGACATAGCGGAAATCTTAAATGATATCTTAGAGCCAAAAGGTGTTGCAGTTGTTGTCGAAGCGCGTCATATGTGTGTGGAAATGCGTGGTGTTAAAAAAGGAAATTCCCAAACAAAAACCTCTTTCTCCATGGGTGAATTTGAAGAAAGCAGAGAAACACGTCTCGAATTTTTAGAAAGCTTGAATTAAAATGAAAATCATTGAAAAAAACACTGATTGTTTTTCTCTGAAGCACATCTCTATCTGTTTTACTGAGATGAGCAGCCAAGAAAAAGCTAAATTGGATAATCTTTTGTACCGTGTAAGAGCAAAAGTTCTCGTAGACAATCATGATTTGCTGACTTTTTTAACGATTTATGAATTGGCGGATTTGATTAAGGCTTGGCCGACATCTCAGGAAAAATTGGATTTGGAGCGCATTTTTAAACGTCATCAGATTATTTGGTCAGGACAGAATTTCTCTTTTGATTTGACTTTGGATCCGATTGTTTATTCTATTGTCAATGTCACACCAGATTCATTCTATGATGGTGCAGAAGAAAATCTCAATTTGGATTTTATCCTACAACGAGTAGAACAGGATTTGCAAGAGGGGGCACAAGTCATTGAACTTGGAGGAAAGTCTTCTCGTCCAGGTTACGCAGATATTTCGCCAGAAGAAGAATGGCAACGTCTCGCTCAGCCCTTGCAGAGTATTCGTAAGGCATTTCCGGAAGCAGTTATCGCTATAGACACTGATGAAGCCTATGTTATGCAGCGTGTACTGGATGCAGGTGCAGATATTATTAATGATATTGATGGTTTTGATACACCTGAAAAACTACAGTTGATGCAAGAATATCAACCGGCTTTGGTTGCTATGAATAATGGTCGAGCAGGTATGCATTACGCAGATAATGTTTATCAAGAACTGCCAGTCTATTTTACAGAGAAACAGAAAGAATTAAATCAACTTGACATTGCGAATGCACAAATATGTGTAGACCCAGGCGTTGGTTTTTCAGGCGGAGCAACAGGAATTGACTCTTTACAGCGCCTAAAAACGACTGAACTATTGACTTGCCTAGGTTTGCCGGTGATGGTCGCAATCTCTCGTAAATCTTTTATGACCAATCTTATGAATATGGAAGTAGATGAGCGTCTTTTATCAACATTGGTTCTTGAAAATCAAATGATGATGGATGGTGGGCGTGTCCTACGTGTACATGATGTTGCAGCAACACGACGTTTAATTGATAATTTTAATATATACCAAAAATACTAATGTATAATGATTTGATACGTGAACTTTCTGTTTTAGAAAGTTCTAAAAAACAAGAACAGGTAATTGCTCTTTTACGCAATAAAAAAGGACTTGAGGGAAAACAGAATCCGGATTTGCAACTATCAGCATCTGCTGTCGTTTTTAAAGAGGAGAAAATGTATTTTATCGAGCATCCCTACCAAAAAGAACTCTTGCTGCCTGCTGGACATGTCGAAGAAGGGGAAAAACCCTACGAGACGGCAAAACGTGAATTCCATGAAGAGACAGGTCTGACAGCTGATACACCACGTCTTATAGATGTGAATCTTATTAATATTCCCTATAATGCGGTTAAGGAAGAAAAAGCACATCAGCACATTGATTTTCGTTATCTCCTTAAATTGCGGGATGAGCCTTCTGAACTGGCAGAGTTGCCTGTTTTTTTGCTTTCCAAAACAGAGGCACCTGAGGAATTTAAAAAGTATTTTCTAGAAGGGAAAACAAGCCTAACATGACTATCGAAACAGCACTAGAATGGATACATTCTCGTCTTAAATTTAATATTCGTCCAGGATTGACACGAATTGAAGCCTTGCTCAAATTGCTTGGAAACCCTGAAAAAGAGTTATCAATGCTTCATGTTGCTGGTACAAATGGCAAAGGCTCAACTGTTGCTTTTACCAGAGGTATTCTGGAGCAGTTGGACTTGACTGTGGCTACTTTTACCAGTCCTTTTATTGCGACTTTTGGCGAACGGATGGCGATTAATGGCCATCCTATTCCTGATGACAAGCTTATCATGTATGTTGAGCAACTAAAACCATTCGTAGAAGAAATGGATAAGGATGAAAATCTTGCTGGCATCACAGAATTTGAAATTATTACCGCTCTGGCTTTTCGCTATTTTGCAGACGAACACGTTGATGTAGCTTTGATAGAAGTAGGCTTAGGGGGACTTTTAGATAGTACTAATGTCATTCAACCTGTAGCAACTGCAATTACAACAATTGGGATGGACCATATGGATATCTTAGGGGATACCCTAGAAAAGATAGCTGCCCAAAAGGCAGGAATCATTAAGCCGAATACACCCTTGGTGACAGGGAAAATAGCAGACGAAGCTCTAGCTGTTATTGCGCAAACAGCTCAAAAAAATCAAGCGCAGCATTATCAATACGGTATTGATTATCAGGTAGAAATCCTTGAAAATGAGCGATTTAATTACAAGGATGATGAAATTCACTTGCTCAACTTGGAAAAATCCTTACTTGGTCTTCATCAAATAGATAATGCAGCACTTGCTGTTAAACTTACTATGGTTTACGCGCAGAAAGTAGGATTATCACTTTCAGAAGAAGCAATCAGAAAGGGGTTAAAAAGAACTTTCTGGCCAGCGCGCATGGAAGAAATCAGCCGAGCTCCTTTAACACTACTTGATGGGGCGCATAATGTACATGCCATGCAACGACTCTTGGAAAACTTAAAAAATGAATTTTCAGGTCGTAAAATTACGATTCTCTTTTCAGCTCTGGTCACAAAAGATATTACTGAAATGATTAAAATGTTGCAAACTGTTGATAATTCTGAGCTTATTTTGACAACTTTTGATTATCCGAAAGCTTTAAAATTAGAAGATTTTACTTACTTAGAAAAAGAAAATGTAGCATTGGCAGAAGATTGGAAGAGCACATATTCAGCATTAAAAGCAAATCTACAGAAAGACGATGTACTTTTAATGACCGGTTCTTTGTATTTCATGTCTCAAATTAGGGCATACATCTTAGAGTCAGATCAATAAAAAAACAGTCCTTGATGGACTTTAGGAGGAAGAAAACTGTGATTGTTTTAGCAGGAACAATAGGAGCTGGAAAATCAAGCTTAGCAAAAGCTTTAGGGGAGCATCTTGGAACAGATGTTTACTATGAGGCAGTAGATAATAATCCGGTTCTTGATTTGTATTATCAAGATCCAAAAAAGTATGCTTTTTTGTTACAAATCTATTTTTTGAACAAGCGTTTTGAATCAATCAAAATGGCTTATACTCAAGAGAATAATGTCCTTGACCGGTCAATTTTTGAAGACGAACTTTTCCTAACTCTAAACTATAAAAATGGCAATGTTACCAAAACAGAGTTAGAAATCTATCAGAACTTGCTCAGTAATATGCTCGAGGAAATGGAAGGAATGCCTAAAAAGCGGCCTGACTTACTTGTTTATATTGATGTGAGCTTTGAAACAATGCTTTCCCGGATTGCGCAACGTGGCCGCAGTTTTGAACAGATTGACGATCAGCCTGAATTAAAAGCATATTATCATCAAGTTCATGAAGAATACCCGACCTGGTATGAAAATTATGATATGTCACCTAAAATACAGATTAATGGAGACGCACTTGACTTCGTAAATAATGCAGAAGACCTCGAAAAGGTACTTACAGAAATAGATAAAGCATTATTCAAATTACAATTAAAGTAAATCGGAAGATTTATTTTTTTTACTTAATAAAAACTATACCAATTAATGATTTATTATTCTTGACAAATGCAAAACATTGTATTATCATATTCTTATTGACGAAAAATAAAGAAAAAGCTAACTATACCAATTAGCTTATGGAGAAATTAATATGTGTGGTATCGTAGGAGTTGTCGGAAATCGTAATGCAACAGACATTCTAATGCAAGGTCTTGAAAAACTTGAATACCGTGGTTATGATTCAGCAGGAATCTTTGTTGCTGATGGTACCGGACAAGCGAATCTTGTAAAATCTGTAGGTCGCATTGCAGATTTAGAGGCAAAAACAGGTGATAACGTTACAGGATCAACAGGGATTGGTCATACACGTTGGGCGACCCATGGTAAACCAACTGAAGATAACGCGCATCCTCATACTTCTACTTCAGGACGTTTCGTTTTAGTACATAATGGTGTAATTGAAAACTTCTCCGAAATCAGAGAAGAATATCTCGCTAAAGATACATTTAAAGGTCAAACAGACACAGAAGTTGCTGTTCATCTCATCGCTAAGTTTGCAGAAGAAGAAGGACTTTCTGTACTTGAAGCATTTAAAAAAGCACTCTCTATTATTGAAGGTTCTTATGCTTTTGCTCTTATGGATGCTGAAGATGCTGATGTAGTCTATGTTGCGAAAAACAAATCTCCTTTACTTATCGGCTTGGGAGACGGCTACAATATGGTGTGTTCTGATGCCATGGCGATGATTCGTGAAACATCTGAATTTATGGAAATTCATGACAAAGAACTGGTTGTCTTAACTAAAGATAAGGCAGAAGTTATGGATTACGAAGGAAATAAGATTGAGCGCCAAAGCTACACAGCAGAACTTGATCTTTCTGACATTGGTAAAGGAACATATCCTTACTACATGCTCAAAGAAATTGATGAACAACCAACAGTAATGCGTAAATTGGTCTCAACTTATACCGATCAAGATGGCCAACTAACTGTTGATACGGATATTGTTAAAGCAGTTCAAGCAGCAGATCGTATTTATATTATTGCGGCAGGAACATCACTTCATGCAGGTTATGCTTCAAAACAAATCCTCGAAGAGCTGACAAATACACCAGTTGAGCTTGGCGTGGCTTCTGAGTGGGGTTACGGTATGCCATTATTGAGTAAAAACCCTTTGTTCATCTTCCTTTCACAATCTGGTGAAACTGCAGATAGCCGCCAGGTATTGGTAAAAGTAAATGAACTTGGTTATCCAAGTTTAACGGTTACAAATGTTCCTGGCTCTACATTGTCACGTGAAGCAACATACACAATGTTAATCGGTGCTGGACCTGAAATTTCGGTTGCTTCTACAAAAGCTTACACTGGGCAAATTGCAACGCTTGCCTTCTTAGCAAAAGCTGTAGGCGATGCAGACCAAAATCCTAAGTCACTTTCTTTTGACTTGGTTAAAGAAATTTCACTCGTGGCTCAATCTATTGAATCTACATTATCAGAAAAGGACCTGATTTCCGACGTAGTAGCTAAGCTTTTACCAGAAGCAAGAAACGCTTTCTATATTGGTCGCAAGCAAGACTACTTCGTCTCCATGGAAGCCAGCTTGAAATTAAAAGAGATTTCATATATCCAATGTGAAGGCTTTGCTGCTGGAGAACTCAAACACGGAACAATTTCCTTAATTGAAAATGGTACCCCTGTTATTGCCTTGATTTCAAATAATGAAGAAGTTGCGGCACACACACGTGGAAACGTTATGGAAACAGTGGCACGTGGAGCTTCAGCAATTACGATTGTAGAAGAAGCTGTAGCGCGTGAAGATGACGATATCGTTATCAATAACGTTCATCCTTATCTTTCAGCTATCTCAATGGTGGTTCCTACACAGCTTATCGCTTACTACGCAACTGTCCAACGTGGATTGGATGTTGATAAACCACGTAATCTTGCCAAAGCTGTAACAGTTGAATAAAACGAAATAAAAAAGTGGGTTATCAAAAACCACTTTTTTTATTTTCTAAAACAGGAGTGATACTTAGACTCTTTTTTCGTATAAATGACTAAGGAGAAAGTCGTGTATCAGATTAAAGAAGAACAATATCCTATGAGACCCCGAGAAAGATTGATCATTTTTGGACCTGAAAAGCTGAATGAACAAGAACTTTTAGCTATTTTACTCCGTACAGGCAGTAAAAAAGAAAATGTTATGGGACTTTCTGACCGGGTTTTGAACACCTTTAGTAGTTTAGAAGATTTTCGGCGTGCGTCTCTAGAAGAGTTGAAAGCAATTCCCGGTATCGGACCTATTAAAGCCTTGGAAATTCGGGCGATGATTGAGCTGGGCAAACGAATCCACACAACCCAAAGAAAAAGATATGGTCAGGTGATAGGATCTCAGCAATTTGGATTGAGTTTAGCAGATGAGATGTCTGATTTTGAACAGGAAAATTTGGTGGCAATCTATCTAGATGCACAACATCGCATTATCCAGAAAAAAACGATTTTTATTGGTGCTGTGAACCATTCCATTGCTAATCCACGAGAAATTTTACATCATGCGGTAAAAAATTTAGCTGTAGGGATTATCATTGCACATAATCATCCATCGGGGCTTACACAGCCAATCCAACAAGACAAATTATTTACCCAAAATCTTAAGCAAGCATGCGATAATTTAGGTATTCACCTTTTAGATCATATCATTACGGGACAGGCTTCTTATTTGAGTTTTAGAGAAGAGGGTTTATTGGAAAGTTGACGAGGGAAAGAGGAAGGCAAGGGATACAACATAACGTTTAAGGTACGTCCTCAGTTCATACAGTTTTACTTCATGTATTTATTTAAAAAATCAGCTGTCCGTTGCTTATATTGCTCAGGTTTTACTATATAGGACTGTGCATGCTGGGCTTTTGGTACAATCCATAATTCTTTAGGAGAATGAGCAGCTTTAAAATTTTCTTCTGCCATTTTTGTTGGTACAAATTTATCCTCTGCGCCGTGGATGATAAAGATAGGAAGAGTTGACCGGCTTAAAGCTTTAGTAGCATCTGCCTCCCCGAAGTTGTAATGCGCACGCGCTTGGACAAGGAACTGGGTCGTGTAGACGAGAGGGAATTTTGGAAGGTGAAACATTTCTTTTAGTTGGTAAGTGAGTTCAGAAGAAATACTGCTGTATCCACAGTCCTCAATAACTACTTTGACTTGAGAAGGGAGCTTTTCTCCTGCAGTAAACATGACTGTTGCGCCTCCCATACTTACACCAAACAAGGCGATTTGACTCTCCTGACCATTATACTCAATAACCTTGTCAATCCATTTAACATAATCTAAACGATCTGGCCAGCCAAACCCAATATAGTTGCCTTCAGATGTTCCTGCCCCGCGATCATCAGGCGCTAAGACATTGTATCCAAGCTCATGATACATTTTCATATAGCGTGCCATATCTTCTTTTTTGCCCAAGTAACCGTGAGCAATTATAATGGTTTTTGGGGTTTCTTTTTGTGCAGGAATATAATAAGCATTGAGTTTCAAATTATCTGTTGCTGATTTTTCATGCCATTCTTGCTTTTTCGTAGACTTAAGCCATTGGCTGGCTTTAAGATTTACAGGATTATCTTGGCCAGTATGTGGGACAAAACTTTTGTTTCCGGGTACAAATGCGAAATTATACATATAAAATGTTAATGATGTTATCGTTATTATCAGAATAATTAAAAAAATTATTGTCAATATCTTAAACTTTTTCTTCATTGAGGCTCCTTTTTTCACTTAAACTATTATAACACTTAAAAGAGTGGTATAGACAATCTAATATAAATTGTTTAAAATCTTGAAATATGAACATTCTGTAGTCCAATGTATCGTATTATGATTAAAAAATATGCTAAACTATATCTTGTAATTTTCTTTTGTATCCATGTTAAAAATACAAAAAAAATAAAATATAATTCCACCGGGAATAACGCTCAAGCGTTTTAAGCATTTCATTAGGTCTAAGAAGAAATGCTTGAATCACTTGATTTTTTTTTGAGGAGAATAAATGAGTTATAGCAAATATGGTGAATCTTTTAGAACGCTGAGGAAACAGCATAAAAAGACACTAGGCTATTTTGAAAGCCTTGGAATTTCGAAAGGCACGTTATCACAATTTGAGAATGGAAAAACATTACTTTCATTTGATAAATTGGATATGGCCCTTCAAAAGATGAATGTAACAATGACTTCGTATATTCTGATGATTAATAACAGTGAATCAGAATATTTTATCATACAGTTTCGAGAGATTGAACGGGCTTATATGACGCGTAATAAAGAAAAACTCATGAAGATTTATCATGACAATATTTATTATGAGATTGAAGAAGATTATTTCATTGCTTTGGCGGCTAAGGCATGTTACGAGAATCTCGATGTGGAAGAAAAAACGCAACTTGAGACTTTTTTTAATAATTGCGAGATGTGGAGTAGATATGAGCTCAATTTATTTATTAATGTAATGCCTCAGATAGACCAAAATCTTACACTTTCGATTATTAATAAGTTAAGTTTATCGAAATATGAATATCTCCGCGAACGGCGGGAATATCGACCTCTCTTTGCTCGACTTATTGTGAAAATCATTCTATTACTTATCACTCAAGGAATGCAAAAAGAAGCGGAGGGTTTAATTAAGTATCTAAAAGGACTACCGCCTATAATTGATATCACGGAAAAAGTTGTTGGCATGTTTTTGGAAGGATGTTGTATTTATAAATTTGAAGACAGCCAAATGGGAAACAAAATAGTCAGACGTTCCTTGCGTATCTTACTAGATGTAGAGGCTATAGAACTTAAAAATATACTGGAATTTTACTATAAAAATACAATTAATAGTAAGAAAAAAAGTTATTTATTGATAAACTGAGAGAATCTGTTACAACTTTTAAAGCAATCAGTGTTTTTTCACTGGTTGTTTTCTTATGTTTATTTTCGTCTTGTTTTAAATATCTTAAAAGTGTTTGGAAATAATTGTCTGAATATTTTTGTTTTTCAAAACTGTGCTTTATAAAACAGACTAATATAAACTGGGCATTCCTGAAAAATTCTTTGTTTAGTATCCTAAACAAAGCCGTTTAGCCATTGAGTTTTGCAAAAATAGGCGGTATAATACAACCGATTAAGTTACATTAAAGTCTTTCGTCAATTTAATTAACTTGAGAACTATATATCTAAAAAAAGAGGAAAAAATGAAAAAATCTTACAAACACAAAATGATTGTTGGCTTAGCTTTAACAACCCTTGCTGGAACAAGTGTGATGAGTTTATCAGCACCAGCATTTTTGAACAATGTTATAGTTGCTCATGCGGATTCGTCAGCTATTGCGGATAACACATCAGCACGTTCAATCACCTTGACCAAATATGCTATTCAAAGTGAAGGGCAACTCGGAGCACCTGGTGATGGTACAGAATGGAATAATCCTGACAACTTAGCAACATTGAAAAATGTAAAGTTCAGCTCGTGCGTGTGAAGGCTTTGGATGGAGGGCAGCCTTTAGTTGATGTATCTACAGCAGTTGAAGGTAAAGACTACGAAATTGATAAGAGTTTCACTCCAGTAGAAAAAACGACGGATGATAAGGGGCAAATCAAATTTGACTTAGGTACTGGTAAAGCAAATGATGGTATCTACATGCTAGTTGAAGAAGATTCAACTGGTGTGATTAATAATGAGACAGGTGCTGCAACAACAATTAAATACAAAGCTATTCCTGCTTTCATTTATGTGCCAATGACAAATCGTAGTTCTCAGTCTGGTTTGATTTATGATATTAATGTGTATCCAAAAAATGAGGAAGACACCCCTCTTAACCCCGTTAAAACGATTGATGGAATGGACGGAGAATCACTCGTTGCTGGTCAAACCTATCAATGGGAAGCAGCATTTAATATTAATCCTTCTGATTTTTACTATGTGGCAGCAGAAGATAGCTTTATTGATGGTTTAGATCCAAATACAGATTATACTGGACCAGGCTCAACTGGTGGACGTGTTCATAAAGGTGATAAAGTTTATATGGATTATCTGAAAGTTACCGATGACATGGATTCAAATCAAAATCTCTTGTCTGTGGATATGCAAGTTAAAGACAAGGACAATAACTGGGTATCACTTGAACAAGGGACTGATTATACTTTTGTAGATGGTGCTAATGAAATGACACCTGCAGGCAAGAATACAGTTCAGTTAACTCAAGCTGGAATGGAAAAAGTTGGAACTATGACAGGTGCAACACAAATGCGCGTGGTTTATAAAGCCCAAGTTAAAGAAGGTTGGGATGGTAAGATTGATAACAGCTTTACTGTAGATGAAAAATCACCAGGTTTGGAACCAGATACAGATCATAACAGTGATATTCCGGATTACTTTGATGGTGGTTTAGATCTTCATAAGGTAGATGAAAAAGGAGATAACTTAGCGGGAGCGGAGTTCTATATTGCAACTTCAGAAGCAAATGCCCGTGCTGGGAAATTCTTAGCATCAGATGGTCAATCTTATACTGAAGGGACCAAATTACCTGCTGGGGTTCATTTCTTAACAACAACTTCAGATGGTCAAGGTCATGCTGGGTTTGATGGTTTACCATTGAAATGGTACGACGATGTGAATGGTAATGGCAAGCAAGATATGGATGGTACAGAACCAACATTTGCTGATGCAGATATCCAACGTGACTACTGGGTGGTTGAAACAAAAGCGCCAACAGGTTACGAATTGGTTAAAGATCCAATAAAAGTAACTGTTAACTTAAATACAGCAGCAGATGCAACTTGGGAAGCAACTGTTGAAAACAAAAAAGAATCAGATCTTCCGTTTACTGGTGCAAAAGGCACAACATTGATGGTAAGTATCGCGATTGGTGCAATTGCACTTGGTACAGCGGCAGTTGTCATTGACAAAAAACGTCGCCAAGCATAGAAGTTAAATAAGATGAAATTTTACTTTCCACTAAAAGGATGAGGGAAATATTGATGTATTTTAAAAATAAAATTATTAATTGGAAGTGGAAGACAATAACTTTAGCAATTGTGATGTTATTTGCTGGAATTTTTACTCCAGTTTTTTCTCAAACTGCAACTGATAGGTTACAAGAAAGCAATATAACTGCTACAAATGGATTAAATAGCATATCTACCAATGTCGATCCTAATTCAGATTTTGATAATCTATTTAATATGGTAATAATTAAAAAAAATCCAGAAAATGTACTACCAGAGTTTGACCTAAGGAATTCAAAAGGTCAGGCTGTTCCAACTTCTACAAATCCAAAATACAATATTCCAGCAAATGATCAAAGTGACGGACAGGACTTTACACAAAATATGTCTGAGGCAGGTCATGGATTCTCTCGTTTTGTTTTGAATGACTGGGAGACGGGAGACGGTAATGAAATTGATGTTGTTTTTAAAAAACAAGCCAATTATGATGGTAGAGATATTGACATCCATGTTACTTGTTCTAACTTTAGAAAAAACAAGAAGACAAATGGTTGGGATGACCAACGATTTGTCTTCTCAAATGCTTTTTACTATGGGTAATGGGTTATTGGAGGATTAAAAGGTGGTTACGTTCCAGGTAACCCTGGATTCGGAGATATTTCTGATCACGATGATATCCATGCTTGGGATGAAAAGTTAAGTTTTTATTATAGTGATAGTCCACAAGAGGAAGTCAAATGGGATACTGAAACAACAGGGAAGCAGTTTCTTACAATTAATTCATTAAATGGAGAATTTCGTCAAGAAGGGGATATTAGTAACCAAGAGACAAATGAGTTTGCCAGTGTATCTCCTGATTCTGAAAGCAAAACATCTGAGCAATATGTTAATAATGATTCACTACTGAAATGGGGAACTCTAAATACAAACGGAGCAGCTGGAGTTTTCTCAGATGTTTTTTGGGGAACAAGTAATGATTTTACTGATGAAGTAGGAGGAGATAGTTTTACTAAAGCTTCTGTAACTTTTGAGTTTGCTCCTTCAGAAACTTTTCGACCTACTTTAACTATCGGTCAAAATAGGAGGCATTGGTACTGGTCTACAATTTCTTCTGGAACAGTATTTCAACAGTATTATCCTATAACGAAGGAGGTTCTTGATGCTGGAGGAAGTAATGTACCAAATCCCAACTATCCTGAAGATAATTCTGATGCTATACATGATGTAAACAAAAAAATGTTCTCGAAAACCAAACGCTAAAATGGAAAATTAATTTCTACATTCCTGAGATGGGAACAGAAATTCTTCAACCTTATACTAAGCTTAGCTTTCATGATGTATTACCTAATAAGGTACACTATAAAGCATTACATATTTACGATGAGTCGGGTAATGAAATTCCTACAGGCTGGTACAACAACACAAGCTCTGGACAAAATATAAGTTGGGAGATGAAGCCAGAACATCTAAATGGCAGCTCTCTACACTATACTGGGGTTCATTATGCTACTGTAATTGAAACAACAATGGGCACAGATTTAGTTGATGGAGAAGAGTATCATAATACTGCACAAATGACATTTGGTGGGTCAGAACGGGAATCAAACGAAGTTTATGTTAAATATGGTTTTAAACCTTTAAATCCTCCGGTAAAATATGTTAGTGACTCCGATGAAAAACTTGTGGATTCCGATACATTGACGGATATCCATGAAAAATATCTTTATACTTTAGAGGGGGAATTTTTAGAGCTTCCTACCTATGATGAAAATAAGGCGCTCAAAGATTGGCAATTAACAGACAGCACACCTGCTGGAATTACTTTTGACGAGGTATCATCGATAAAAGCTTATGCTTGGGATGGCAGCACCAAAGGCGAGGATCTTACAAATAGTTTTGAATATAGCATGGTTAATGGTGTGTTAACGATCAAAGCTAAGCCAGAGTTGCTTAAAGATCCTAAAATGTATGAAGAAATCCATAAAGTGTGTTTCGAAATAGGTGCACGAGTAACTGATGAAGGAAAAGTAGAACGTGACGAAAATGGTAAAGTTCATATCGTGAATAATACAAAACAGTCCGGTCATTATTATAATGACACAACTTTTGATGATCCAAGTAATGATGTGGTGACTACGGTGGACAAAGACACAGAAAATGCCTTGAAAGTTTCTAAAGAAGTGGATAAGAATCTAACAGAAAACGGAACTGTTGATCCAGTCGACACAGCAAAAAGCCGTCTTCAACCGATCACTTACACAATCAACATGGCAAATACCAGTGCAACATCAAGTATGGATAAGGTTCGTATTTTAGATGTTTTACCTTTCAATCAAGATGATCGTCAAACAAGCTTTAATGCTAAAGGTACAGCCCATGTCCTGTCAGCTCAATTAGTTGATGCGAACGGTGAAGCTGTTAAAGGAGCACGTCTTTATTACAAAGATCCAAGTCAAGCAGAAACAAATACTAAATTAGATCCAAATAGTTTACCTCAAAGTGCGACAGAATTAGCCGCTAAGGGTTGGCTAGCTTATGATGACTCAGATGCCTCTGTCTTGGAAAAAACATCTGCAATTTTGGTGGATGTAGACAACATTCCAGCCAATACAACTTATGCTTTGAAAATCACAGTAGAACATAAAGACAACGTTGGTGCAGATTTAATCAATAATGCAACAGTGAATTCGATTGTCAATCAAGAGCAAACAACAAACAATGTTGAAACGAAGATTTATGGTCGTGAATTGTCAGGATATGTTTGGTATGACGATAACTATGACGGATTGAAAGACGATGCTGAGGCACCTGTTAAAGATATTTCTGTTAAGCTTTATCGTACAAGCTTGGAAAATCCAAACTATAAAGATCAACTAGTAACTGAAAATGTCAAAGGTGAAAAATTCATCGATGACAAAGGAAATTCTTTAATCAAAACAGATGATAAAGGATTCTATAATTTCAGCAACTTATCCGAAGGACATTATATCGCTGAATTTGAAATCAACGGCAAATTGCAAACAAAAGAGTACCAAGTCACTAAGTTCATGGCAGATTTGTCTAACTCAGATGCAAAAAATTCAAAAGTTAAAGCAGAGGAAGACCGTATCACAGCTCAAAATCCGATTAAAGGTTCTGACTGGAATGACGTTGGAGCAAGACTTAAAGATCTCGATACAGTGATTAAGCCAAAAGATGGTTTGCAAGAATTACCTTACAATAACTTAGGACTCAACCGCTCAGCACACTTAGACATCTTCAAAAAGAATATTTTAGGCGATGGACTTGCTGGTGCGAAATTCGCCATTTATCGTGGAGATTTAAAAGAGATACCGGCAGATGGTGAACAAAGCGCTGACTTTATTGGTACCTATACAACCGATAAGACAGGTAATTTGAATGTCGATCAAAACCTTTTTGCTGGTTACGATGCCGATCATAATCCAATCTCTCAGACCTATACTGTTTTTGAAATTAAAGCACCAAATGGTTATGAGCTTTTGAAAACACCGGTTACGTTTACTGTAAAAGAAGGTAATCAAACGATTAATCTTCAAATCAAGGATGATGCTGAATCAATCTTACCTTTCACAGGTGGAAAAGCAGGCATTGGCCTCTTGATTGCGCTTAGCCTTGTTGTTCTGGGAATGCTTGGACTTGGTGGTGGTCTCTTTTATCGTCATAGAAAAAATAGTAAGGAGGCAGCTTAAAATGAAAAAATACATTTTTACTCTAGCAGCTGCTTTGTCAGTCTTTCTATCCTTTGGATTTGCTTCAAATGTTGCAGCCCAAGAAGTTCCTGGAAGTTATGGTATTCATATTATTAAATATAATTTGAGTGACAGTCAAGAAAGTCAGCTAACTCATGATGGAACACCAGTCACAAGCGGTACAGAAGATCTTCAACGTCTTGCAGGTGTACAGTATACAATTACACGCATGACTAAAACGGAAATGAATACTTATGTGACCGCTCAAGGTACTGATGCCTTCAGTCAAAGGGTCACAACAAATGCTCAAGGCGAAGCCGAATTAACAGGGCTTCCCCGTGGTGTGTATCAAGTCACTGAAGCAAAAAGTGAGCAAGTACCAACACCAATGTCGCCTGTTTTAGTTTCCCTTCCCATGCAAAATGCAAATGGTTTGATAAATGAAGTCTATATTTATCCAAAATCAAGTATGGTTTTACCGGATACACCGCAAATTCCGGACAATAATTTGCCAGATAAATTACCTGATACAAGTGGTAATATTGGATCCTATCAAATTATCATCGCGATGATAAGCGTGATTGTAGTTGTGGGTTTCAGTGGACTGTGGTGGACGAAAAAAGCACACGAATAAGTGTGACACACAATAACCCTTGAAAAAATAAGATTGAAGTAGAATACAAGCCGGATGGTATGCAGGACTTCAATCTTATATTTTTTCAAGAACAAATAAAACTTTGAAGAAAAGTTGGAGAGAAAATTGATTAAGAAACAAAAAAGTAAAAGGGATAAGGCTGTCCCATTAGATCAAAAAAGGCGAAGAGTTTCTCCCCTCCTTGTTTTTGCCTTTCTATTGATTTTTATTGGTATTGGAATTCTTATCTACCCAATCATTGGTAATTACTTGGCTAACCAACAAAGGTCTGTCGCAACCAGTAGCTACAATGATAGCTTGAAAAAGATGAGTCAAAAAGAACGTGATGAGCAGTGGGCTTTAGCTGAAAAATACAACCAATATATCTTTGATCGCCAAGAAGGAAAAGTTGGTCATCCAGTAGATTACAGCAAGGTTATCTCTAACGGTAATCCTCCAGTAATGGGGACGATTGACATTCCAGCTATCAATGTCAATAATCTTCCCTTTTATCACGGGACTTCTTATGGCACTCTAGATAAAGGCGTGGGGCATTTTGAATCGTCTTCTGTGCCGATTGGGGGAAAGAATACGCGGGCTGTACTTAGTGGACACAGTGGATTAGAAAACCAAGTTCTTTTTACAGATATCAAAAATCTGAAAGAAGGAGATATCTTCTTTATTAATATATTAGGTAAAAAACTCGCCTATGAAATTGATTCTTTTCAAGAAGTTCTTCCGAGTGAAGTGGACAAGGTGAAAATCGTTCCTGGTGAAGATCGCGTGACACTCTTAACATGTACACCACCAGGAATTAACACATATCGCCTCCTTGTGAATGGAAAACGAATTCCTTATAAAGAAGCCATATCTAAGAAGACAAGTAAGCGTAATATTTGGACTTATCAAACTGTTGTCTTGGGATCATTGGGACTTTGTTTCCTCTTGTTCATTCTTCTCTTTCTGCTGTATCGTATCTTCTTGAAACAGTCGCGGAAGAAGGACCCAGAAATTTCGGCACGAGCCATGACACGTATTCGTCATTTGATAATGGTGACACGTGGCATGTTTGTTGTGATGTTAGTGATCATGATTTCTATTTTAGGTTTCGCCATTTACGGCTATTTCCGAATGCAAACACAATCCTCCTTACCTAATATTAATGTGGGAAAGCAACACGAATTGTCCGCCTATAATCCAGATAAGATACTCAAAGCTGATTATGATGAGAGTAAAATTGCCAGTGTAAATGTTACTAATTTTGCTGAAAGTAGGAAAAATCTGCAACAGACTGTCAATGATAATGGTATAGGTAAGCTTTATATTCCAAAAGAAGAAGTAAACTTGCCCATATTGGCCGGGATAAGTCAAACAAATTTGATGACCGGCGCTTCAACATATCGGCAAGGACAAAAATTAGGCAAAGGCAACTACGTGCTTCTGGCACACAATATTTATAATGTCAATACAAACAAAAATGTCGATGTTCTTTTTAATCGCATCAGTAACCTTGTTAAAGGCGATAAAGTCTATGCGACTGATTTTCAGAATGTTTATGAGTACCAAGTGATTAAAAATGAAGTCATAAAGGATACACAAGTCGATGTGGTTAATAGCGATGTTAAAGGAACACCAATCCTAACACTCATCCGCTGTGAGGGAAATGTGGGTACAATATATCGCCGTTTAGTTCAAGGACGATTAACAAAAACGAGTCCTTTAAATGATAACAGCAGTAAGACAATGAATTTAAGTATGACTGGGAATGTATCTGGTGATAATTTGATAAAAACAAGCCCCATATCTCCTTTTGAACAGCTCTCAATGGATTTGGCAGCACATATTATTTCAGATCCAATGCAAGTAATGATTCCATTCTTTTTGCTCTTGGTATTACCTATCTTATTTCTTAATTTTATTTAATCTCCAAATAATAAATACAATAGTAAAGAGGTGTGGCGCATATTAAAAATTTATTATAGAAGCAAGTGTAAATCCAGTCAAAAAGCTTTCATGTGGTTTGAACGTTACGGTATTAATTTTGAAAAGCAAAACATAAGTCAAATAACTGTAGATGATTTACTGAGACTTTTAATACTAACGACAGAAGGGATAAATGAATTAATCAAAAATCCAGAAAGAGTTAATCTTAAAAATGAAGAAGAGTTGGAAAAAATAGCAGATATGAAGCTCCACAGTGCGCTGTATTATCTCAAAATAAATACGTCACTGTTTAAAACACCAATCATTTTAGATGAAAATAATTACCTGGTTGGCTATAATTCTGATGAAATACGGCGTTTTTTTCCGAGAGAATATCGTAAATTTTTATCTGACTTGTGATATTCATAAAAAGATGAAACTATTAAAAAAAAGCGTGATTTTTTAAATCAGGCTTTTTTGTTTTATTTGATGTCCTTATTTGACATAAAGAATAAGAGAGTTTGTAGTTCTTTCGTTAAGTCAATCGACTGAACGACAACGTCTTCTGGAACTTGCAAGCGCAAAGGTGAAAAGTTAAGAATACCTTTGATACCTGATTTAACTAGGATGTCTGCGACTTCTTGAGCGTTCTCTTTATTTACAGAAATAATTGCTGTTTTGATTTTTGAATTTTTAATATTTTTAGAGAAGTCAGCGATGTCGTAGATAGGAACACCTGTAGAAGTTGTTGTACCAACGAGTGGATTTTCTGGAACATCATAAGCTTGGGTAACGCGCATTTTATTGCGGTTTTGGAATTCATAATTAATAAGGGCGCGTCCAAGGTTACCGACTCCAACGAGTGCGATATGCGTTTCTTGATCTTGTCCGAGTAATTCTCCAAAGAAATCACGTAAAGCACGTGTTTCATAGCCATAGCCTCGACGTCCCAGCTCACCAAAGAGTGAAAAATCGCGACGAATCGTCGCTGCATCCACACCAATTTTTTCCGAAATAAGTTGTGAGTTTGTGCGTGTTACTTGTTCATCAACTAAAAGTTTGAACAAGCGATAATATTGAGGCAAACGTTTTGCCGTTGCCTTAGGTAGTTGTTTATTAACTTGGGAGCCAGCCATGTTATCTCCTTTACATAGTCTTTGTGAATATTTTACCTTTTTTGAGGGGGGCTTGTCAAACAATTCTTTCCGGAATTATGCGGTTGGCGAAAGTTTGTGAAAAAAATGGAGAAAAATTAACAAAGAAAAAAGAGAAAAATTCTCTTTTCACTTCAATTTATTTTTTCATTTAGCTCATCAAGCAAACGAATCAATTCCTTCAAGTCCTCATTGAGCAGTGTACTTCTTAAATAGGCATATTGAACATGAAAAATTTGCTTATCTTCAGGTATTAGTGGTATCTTTATTAGACTATCCATATCGGCAAAAGGAAGAAAATCGGTCATCAAGGTTATGCCAACATTTGAGTTGACCAGTTGGCCAATAGTATGGATATCAGAAAAATTAAAGAGCACTTTTGCTTTTTTCTTGTATTTTTCATTTAAATTTTGGAAAGCTTCCATATGCACAAAGCTTTCATCAAGCAGGATAAAAGGATAATCCAAAGCTTCTTTAAATGAAATTTCTTGACGTGAGGCAAGTGGGTTATCTTTAGAAACAAAGATATAAAATTCGCGTTGATAAAGTAGCTTCACAAAAAGGTTGGGGTGCATCAGGGGAGCAATACTGCCTATAAGGCTAAAATCAATTGTGCCGGAGATAAGTTTGGCCAGAAGTTCCTCCGAGCCACCCGATACTAAATCAAATTTCGATAAAAAGCTAATCGCATCCTTATCGTTTAAGAGTTGAGCCAGGATTTTTGCTCGAATGATAGGAGGAAAACCAATATGATTTTGATGATTTTTAGAATGCTCGATGACTCTTTGCGTTAGTGCCAACTCTTCTAAAATACTTTCGATATGAATCTTCAATATTTTTCCTTCATCTGTTAGGACAACTGTCCGGTGAGAAGGATCTTTGTATATTAAGTTACAGTTATAATATTGTTCCAATCTCTTTACAGCATAGGTAATTGTCGGCTGACTTACTCCAAAATGATTAGAAACAGCAGTAAAAGACAACAAGTCTCCTAAGGCATTAAAGTACTCGAAATCATGCAAGTTCATTAGTTTAAACGCTCCTTTGACCCTTATATTCTATCACAAGTTTTCCGATTTGTTATAAATAATATTTATCATAACCCAAAGGTTTGACTATAATTTTTTATAAGTATTAAAATACATCTTGTAAGAATTTCTTATAGGAATAATAAATTTGGAGGGCGTACGAATGCGTGCACATGAAATTTTAAACAATCCTTTTTTAAATAAAGGAACAGCATTTACTATGGAAGAACGTAAGGAACTTGGCTTAATCGGTCTTTTGCCACCTTATGTTCAAACACTTGAAGAACAAGCAGAACAAACTTACCAACATTACTTGGGAAAACCATCTGATTTGGAAAAACGTCATTTCTTGATGGAAATCTTCAATACAAATCGTACTTTGTTCTACTATTTGTTTAACCAACATATCGTAGAGTTTAACCCTATCGTATATGATCCAGTTATTGCTGAAACTATCGAAAACTATAGCCGTCTATTTGTAGATCCCCAATATGCTGCATATCTTGATATTAATCATCCAGAAAATATTCAAGAAACATTGAAAAACGCAGCGGGCGATCGCAATATCCGTCTGATTGTTGTGACAGATGCTGAAGGAATTCTCGGTATTGGCGACTGGGGTACACAAGGTGTTGATATCTCTGTAGGTAAATTAATGGTTTATACTGCAGCAGCCGGTATCGATCCAGCATCAGTTCTTCCTATCGTTATTGATGCAGGTACTAACCGTAAAGAGCTCTTGGAAGACTCAATGTATCTTGGAAATCGTCACGCACGTGTTTATGGTGACCAATACTACGACTTTGTTGACCAGTTTGTGGAAACTGCTGAAGCAATGTTCCCTAAACTCTACTTGCACTGGGAAGATTTCGGACGTTCAAATGCTGCAAATATCTTGAACAAATACAAAAAAGAAATCCCAACTTTCAATGATGACATTCAAGGAACTGGTATTGTTGTCTTAGGTGGTATCTTCGGTTCACTTGATATCACAGGTGAAAAATTAACAGATCAAGTTTATCTCTGCTACGGTGGTGGATCTGCTGGTGCAGGGATTGCTGCCCGTGTTCATGCGGAAATGGTAAGTGAGGGCCTTTCAGAAGAAGAAGCTTATAACCATTTCTTCATGATGGACAAACAAGGTTTGCTCTTTGATGATATGGAAGATTTGACCCCAGCACAAAAACCATTTGCCAAAAAACGTGCAGATTTTGCAAATGCTGGTGATATGACTGACTTAGCCAATGTTATCAAAACAGTTAAAGCTACTATCTTGGTAGGTACTTCAACTGATGCTGGTGCGTTTACCAAAGAAGTTGTTGAAGCAATGTGTGCCAACACTGAACGTCCAGTAATTTTCCCAATCTCAAACCCTACTAAAAAATTGGAAGCAACTGCTGAACAAGTAATTACATGGTCTGATGGTAAAGCCTTTGTTGCAACAGGTATACCTTCAGGAACTGTCTCTTATAAAGGCGTTGACTACCAAATCGGTCAAGCAAATAATGCTTTGATCTATCCTGGTTTAGGTCTTGGTATGTTGGCTTCAGAAGCATCACTTCTTACTGATGAAATGATTGGTGCCGCTGCGCACTCATTGAGCGGACTTGTTGATCCAGGTGCTGCTGGTGCTCCTGTGCTTCCTCCATTTGAATATGTTGCTGATGTTTCAATCAAAGTTGCAGAAGCAGTAGCGAAAAAAGCTCAAGAACAAGGCTTAGCACAAGCTCAAGAAAAAGATATGGTGAAAGCCGTTCGCGAGATGAAATGGTATCCAAAATACTAAGAGGTTAATGGATTAAAATGAAAAAATTAAAAGAAATAAAAATTTCAGGAATAAGTCTTCCTCTCTATGCCTTTTTTATGATTGTGTTGGCAGTGACGATAGGTTTAGGGAAATTGCCACTTAACATGGTGGGTATTACACTCCTATTAGTACTATTGGGGCACTTGCTTTACTTTATCGGTGAAAAATTACCCATTATGAATTCATATTTAGGTGGTGGGTCAGTCTTCACTTTGTTAGGTGCAACTCTCTTATCCTTTTTCCATATTATTCCTGCAAATGTGATTGATGCAGTAGGCAAATTTATGGGCGGTCAATTTGGTTTTCTTGATTTCTATATTGCAGCCCTGATTTGTGGGTCAATCTTGGGAATGAATAGAAGTTTGCTTGTCAAAGCTTCAGCTAAATTTATCCCTGTTGCTTTGGTGACAATGGTTGTTGGTTTCTTCGCTGTTGGTGGTATGGGTGTCTTGCTTGGAAATGGTTTTGCAGACTCTGTCATGTATGTTTCAATGCCTATGATGTCTGGTGGTATGGGAGCCGGAATTACTCCTTTATCACAAATCTATGCTGATGGTTTAGCCAATGGTAACCAAACCGCAATTTTCTCTCAACTTGCTCCCGCAGTAACCTTTGGGAATATTATTGCCATCATTGGGGCGCTTTCTATTTCTAAAATCTTTGCGAAATCAAAATACAATGGTCATGGAACTTTAGTTTCTGCGACAAAAGAAGAACTCGCAAAACCTAAAATTGAATTTGATGCCACTAAAATTGGTGTCGGTATGCTTTATGCCTTTACTCTACTCATGGTGGGTGTGATTTTAAACAAATTCTTCCCAAATATCCATGAATACGCCTTTATGATCATCATCGTCTTTGTTCTCAAAGCCTTTGATGCTGTACCAAAAGAGTTGGAAGAATCAGTGGTGATGTTTAACCAAATCATCATGACCAATCTTACACATGCGGTATTGGCAGGTATTGGTTTGGCATTGATTGATTTGACCACACTAGGTTCTGCTTTGACATGGCAATTTATTGTGCTTTGTCTGACAAGTGTTATTGCTATGGGCTTAACAAGCTGGTTCTTAGGTCTTGCCTTAGGTATGTACCCTGTCGAAACAGCTATCGGTGCTGGTATGATTAACAACTCTATGGGTGGAACAGGTAATATCGCTGTTCTCTCTGCCTCTGATCGTATGGAAATGATTGCCTTTGCACAAATGGCCAACCGTTTGTGTGGTGCCATTGTCCTCATCATGGGTGGTATACTCATTCGCTTCTTTTACTAATTGATCCTCCAATCAAAGTAATATAATAACAAAATAATAATGAACTAAAACGAGGTCCTGTAAAACCTCGTTTTTTTATTGTATTTAAAAAGAAATACTTGCCACTACCATTATAATAGAAGAAACCAAAATTACTTTTCGAATAACTTTCAATCATAACAAAAAGACACCTCAAGTGACAGGCCAAAATCTAAGGTAAGCATACTATGTTTAGCATTCTAAACATATCCTGTTTGGTATATACTCCTAAGAACAAAAAAGATATAATTTTATCTTGGAAAGTGAGAGCTTACGAAGTAGATAATGATTATCTACTTCGTAAGCTCGAAAGTAGGTTTGGTGTAAAATGATTTATAGTAAGTATGGAAAAATATTCCGCAACTTAAGGTTACAAAAAAATATGAGTCTATCAGAGTTGAATACACTAAGTGGGGTTTCTAAAGCAACGATTTCACAGTTTGAAAATGGGAAGTCTCTAGTGTCTTTTGACAAGCTTGAAGCGCTTCTAGAAAGTATGAATCTTACTATTTTGGATTATTCCTTGCTTGTAAATAACGGCTTACCTGAATATTTTATTACACAGTTTCAAAATATTGAAGATGCATATTATAATCAAGATGAGGCAGAACTCCAACATCTGTATGAAAAAAATCTCGAATATGAGAATGAATCTACCTATATGATTGCTTTAAGTGCCAAAGCAACTTACACTCAGCTGTCGGAAAAAGAAATCCAAGAAGTCGAATCTCTTTTATCAGTAGGGCCACTTTGGGGGTTGTATGAATTATATATCCTCATCCACACTTTGGAACAACTCAACCTAAACTTGGTCTGGAATATTATCGAAACATTTTTTAAAAATAAAAATGTTTTTAAATACTTAAAAGTACTTCATGAATATCGTGCATTGCTGATTAATATTTTGATTAAGGCCGAATTAGTATTTATTGAAGCAGAGTGTGACACAAAAGCAGGGATTGTTTTATCACGGTTGAACAGTCTCGCTGTGGAATCAGATTTGACAAGTAAGGCGATCGCTCGTGTTTTAAAAGGATGTTATACCTACGCTTTTGAAAGTCGAAGTAAAGGTGAAAAAATTATAGCAGGTTGTCTCGAAGTAATGGACAATATGGGTGCGATAAAGTTAAAAAATGTCATTGTACGCCGCATTGCATTGCTAAAAACTAGAGTTCAAAGATGAAGAAATGCCACTTTAGATAAGTGGTGTTTTTTATGCTGCTATAATAAAGAACTTCAAGGAGAAATTACAGACAGAACAAACTACTTTTTATTGTGAGAGTGCTATAATAAAGGGAGAAAAACAGATAAGGCGGTGTTTATAATGGAAAAACCTTCAAAAGAAGAACTCAAGCAAAGATTGTCTGACATAGAATATGCAGTGACTCAAGAAAATGCAACTGAACGTCCTTTTTCAGGAAAATACGCTGATTTTTATCAAGAGGGAATTTATGTTGATGTGGTCAGCGGGGAACCACTCTTTAGTTCAAAGGATAAATATGATGCTGGTTGTGGCTGGCCGTCATTTACTCACCCGATAGAAAAACGCGGGGTCAAAGAAAAAGCTGACTTTTCATTAGGCATGCATCGTGTGGAAGTAAGAAGTAAGGAGGCTGATTCTCACTTAGGACATGTGTTCAATGATGGGCCACAGGATCAAGGAGGATTGCGTTATTGTATAAATGCTGCGGCTTTAAGATTTATCCCGGTTGAAAAGTTAGAAGAAGAGGGCTACGGCGAATATAAATCCTTGTTTGGCAAAGAATAGTTGGAAAAATAAAACCTCGTCGTCCAAAATTAATAAACAGGTATTTTTTCTTCAACTCTGTCCTATGTTAGAATGAAAATATAGAGAATATGTGTTTATTTTCTGTGGAAATTCAACTATAAGGAGGATTTACTAATGAAAACACCTTTAATAACGATGAATGATGGTCATTTGCTACCGTCTGTAGGTTTAGGAACATACCAGATAAGGGGCGGAGAAGGTCTGGATCAGGTTTTGACAGCTATCCAGAGTGGTTACCGTCTTTTGGATACATCAACCAACTATGACAGTGAGGGGATAGTTGGTGAAGCCATTCGTCGCTCAGGTCTTCCGCGTTCAGAGTTTTTCGTGACAACGAAGTTACCGGGAAAATATCATCATTATGAAGATGCTTTGGCCATGATTCAAGAATCGCTCTATCGGATGGGCTTGGAGTATTTTGATTTATATCTGATTCACTGGCCTTTGCCAAAACGTGGACTATATGTGGAAGCCTGGAAGGCTTTAATCCAAGCTCAAAAAATGGGCTTAATACGCTCTATTGGTGTTTCAAATTTTGAACCCGAGCATTTAGACAAAATTATTACTGAAACAGGCGTTACTCCAGCCGTCAACCAAATCGAAATTCATCCCTATTGGGTGCAAGAGCGTATGGTGAAAGCCAACGCTGAGCGTGGTATCATCACGGAAGCCTGGAGTCCATTAGGGCGAGGAAATGATGCTCTTGAAGAGCCCATTATCACAAGTCTGGCTGAAAAGTATGGGAAGACAGCAGGTCAAGTTGTATTGCGTTGGCATGTAGAACGTAGCATTGTTCCCATTCCAAAATCCAGAAATTTAATCCATCAACGAAAAAATCTAGCAATTTTTGATTTTGAATTAACTGAAGATGAAGTTGCGCAGATTAATACTCTGGAAAAACCAGACGGACGTATTGATGGTCAAGATCCAAATGAATATGAGGAATTTGATTAAAATTAACATCAAATAAACAAAGAAACTCTTAGTAAATGAGGGTTTCTTTTTTATTCCATATCATATTTTGTAAATGGGCTAACTCCAATAAATAGGTCTCGAGATGTAGTGTTCTATAGGATTGCATATGCTAAAATAACATGTGTCATTATTAAAAATAAAGAATTATAAGAGGTTTTTATGAAAAACATGGTAGCTATCGCCGTATTAATTGCACTTGAAATTGTTGTTATTGCACTTCTAAAAGTATTAGGAATAGTCGATTCTCATAGTACACTGGCAGTAATTATCGTTATTATTTTTGCATTTGTTGAGCGTTTTGTTTATGTCAAAAAATTTAAAAATTAAATGTGTATTTCAATGATGATGTATCTGTGGTTGATTGAGGCATTTATGATAAAATAGAACTATGACCTACTATGAAAATTACATGACTGGACACATCGTACTTCCTCATGCTATGCTGGAGCATTTCGCTCAAGTGTTTCCTTCGGCAGAGGATTTTTTGGTTTGGCTCTATTTATATGAAAATCGTGATATAGCACCAAGTGAAATTGCAACTAAAATAGGAAAAAAACTTGCCGATGTGAATCGTAGTATTGACAACCTTCAAGAGTTTGGCTCTTTAAAAGTTACTTTACTCGGAATTGCTGGAGATATGGAAACCATTTTTGATGTCACACCAGCTTTAAAAAAGTTAGACCAACTGGATGGTTTAGCTAAAGAAGAGCATGCAGAAACAACTACACCAACACAGCAAAATAAGAGCCAGCTACAAGAATTGGTCAATATTTTCGAAGCGGAAATGGGCATGATTACTCCGATGCAAAGCGAAGAGCTTCGTATTCTCTTGTTTGAAGATAAGTACGACTTTGAGCTCATTAAACTTGCCCTACGTGAAGCAGTGGTGAACCGCAAGGTTTCGCTCAACTATATCAAAGCCATTTTACGCAATTGGCGTAATGACGGCTTGATGAGTACCCAAGCGGTGGAACAGCGCAAGGAAGAACGTAACGAAGCAACGCAAAACCATAAAAATACTGATTTCTATATCCCGATGGATGGGCCCTGGAACGGAAAATAATATGCTGAGTAAGAAACGATTTTTAGAAGCTTTAGATATCATTGTTGCTATGTTTCCCGAAGCACATGGTGAACTAGAATGGGATACACCCTTTCAACTTTTAATTGCCACAATTTTATCCGCCCAAGCAACAGATAAGGGTGTGAACAAGGCAACACCGGGACTTTTTGCTAAATACCCTGATCCGGAAAGCTTAGCACAGGCAGATATCGCAGATGTTGAACAATGCATCCGAACGATTGGACTTTACAAAACAAAAGCGAAAAACATTGTCAAGACTTCCCAAATGTTGGTAGAAAATTTTAATAGTGAACTGCCAAGAGATAAAAAGTTATTACAAACCTTGCCAGGTGTAGGCAGGAAAACGGCAAATGTTGTTCTGGGAGAAACCTACGGTATTCCCGGAATTGCTGTTGATACCCATGTGGAACGGATTTCAAAACGTTTGGATATTGTGCCACAAAAAGCCTCCGTCTTGGAGGTTGAAGAGAAGTTGATGAGGTTGATTCCTGAAGAACGTTGGGTGGAAAGTCATCACCATCTCATCTTCTTTGGCCGTTATCATTGTACAGCGCGTGCACCAAAGTGTGAAGAATGTCCTGTGCTCGAATACTGTAAATTTGGAAAGAAAAACTTAAATGAATGAAATAAAACTCTCGAAACGTCTACAAGCTGTTGCAGATCTCGTGAAACCAAACAGTCGTCTTCTGGACGTGGGCAGTGATCATGCTTATTTACCTACCTATTTGATTCAGCAAGAAAAGATTGACTTTGCCATCGCAGGCGAAGTAGTTAAAGGACCGTATCAAATTGCCCATAATCACGTGGCTGAGCAGAACTTGCAAGAGAAGATTGAAGTCAGATTAGCCAATGGTTTGGCTGCCTTTGAAGAAGGTGATAATATCACAAGCATTGTAATTGCTGGTATGGGCGGTATTTTAATCTCCGAAATCCTCGAAGCAGGAAAAGATAAATTGAGCCAAGTAGAGCAACTCATTTTACAACCTAATAATCATGAAGAAAGCCTTCGTTCTTGGCTTATGGACCATGATTTTGTAATTACTTCCGAAAAGATACTTCTGGAAGCAGGGAAAATCTACGAAATTATTGTGGCAGAACACGGCACAGCCGAGCTGAATGAAACAGAACTTGAATTTGGACCATATTTGTCCCAAGAAAAATCAGAAGTCTTCTGTCAAAAGTGGAATAAAGAGCTCAATACTTTAAAAAAAATACTTGAGCGACTTCCTGAAAATCATGAAAAACGCGCCACAGTTCAAGCAGAAAAAGAAAAAATAGAAGGAGTTCTCCAATGAAAATCAGAGATTTCATGGCCTTGTACGAAGAATTTTGTCCCAAAGATTTAGCAGTTGAAGGCGATCCTGTTGGATTACAGATAGGCTCGCTTGATGCTCCAGTAAAAAAGGTCTTGGTTACTTTAGATATTCGTGAGCAAACAGTTTCAGAGGCTATTGAAAAAGATGTGGATTTGATTTTAGCAAAACATCCGGTTATTTTTCGGCCTTTAGCAAACCTGACAGATGCGGACAGTCAAGAAAAAATTGTCCTTGATTTGATAAAAGCGGGTATTGCAGTTTATACAAGCCATACCAATATTGATGTTGTGGATGGTGGGCTGAACGATTGGTTCTGTGAACTTTTAGAAATTAAAGATACGGAAATCTTATCAGCGGAAGGTTTAGGTCGTGTTGGAAATATTACACCGATGAGCTTGGCGGATTTTTCGGAAAAAATGAAACAAACTTTTGCTTTAGATCATCTGCGTTTGGTGACTTATGATCGCTCTTTGAGCCAGACTATTCAACGTGTGGCAATCTGTGGTGGCAGCGGTGGCAAATTTTGGCCGGAAGCCCAAGCCAAAGGTGCAGATCTCTATATTACGGGTGATATATATTATCACGTTGGTCATGACCAGCTTTCGCAAGGGCTTATTGGACTTGATCCTGGTCATTACTTGGAACATCTCTTTATCCCAAAAGTCGCTGAAAAACTAGCTAGCTTTGGCACAGATGTTGAAATTATTGAAAGTAAAGAAAATACTAATCCATTCTTTGATATTTAAATTCAAAACTTTATGATACTTTACAGGTCATGGAGTTTTTTCATTTTATAAGCGCAAATGCCGAACCATTTCCCAAATAAAAGCTGCATCGGGTTTCGCATAGCTCTAAAAAAAGCTCATGTCTGTTAAAATAAGTTGAGAGAGACAATGATGGAGAAAGAGAATGGATTTTAAGAAAGAAAGTTATGATGCATTGGTGTTTGACTTGGACGGGACAATTGTTTTTAATGGTTACGAAATCGAAGCAAATATACTGGAAAAATTACGTCAACTGGATGAAAGGGTCAAAATAATCTTTGCTTCAGCCCGTCCCGTACGTGACATGTTGCCGCTTTTGGAAGACTTCCCCGACAATGATTTGATTGGCGGAAATGGTAGTATTGTCCGCATGAAGCAACGCATTTTCTCTACCCAAACTATCACACCCAATAGTGTAGAAAAAATCGTAACTTTTATAGAGTTGCGAAAGCTAGAATATGTCATAGATTATGATTGGAATTACAGTGCAAAAGTTTCTACTCAAACAAACATACTTAATAAATTGGATACCGCCCACAAAGCTCAAAACGTCGACTTGAGTTATGAAGATGTTATCAAAATCATCATATTTGGTGTTACACCAAGATTCTATCAGGAATTCGATACAGGCGAGGAACTGGCTGTTTTATACCATTCCGATGTAGAGGAACTCGTGATTACGGCAAAAAACATCAATAAATATCAGGTGTTATCGGAAGTTATGGGACAAACTAACTATATCGGCTTTGGCAATGATAAAAATGATGTAAAATTACTCGCACATGCCAAGCTTGCAATTTCTGTAGGAGATAATCCAGAAGTTCTTCAGGTGAGCCAGGAGCATCTGCCTGCAGAGAGTGAAAAAATTACTGCTTTTTTGGAGAAATTGATTCTTGATAGCAGGGGATGAAAGACATTGGACTTTGTCAAGCGGGTATGCTATCATAAAAGCATGAAAAAATTCCAGAAAAATGAAGTGATTCAAGGAACAGTCCTTGACTTAACACATGAAGGGCAAGGAGTTATCAAAGCAGATAACTTCCCTTTTTTTGTTGAAAATGCCTTACCCGGTGAAGAGATTAAAATAAAAGTCCTAAAAGTCGGAAAGAACTTCGGCTTTGGCAAGGTTGAAGAATGGTTCAGCCAATCACCAGATCGTGTGCAAGATGTCAATATGACCTATCTCCGCACAGGAATTGCTGACTTTGGACACATGACTTATCCAGCCCAGCTTCACTTTAAACATAAACAAGTTGTTGATGTACTTCGTAAAAACGCACATAAGCCAGACTTTCCGGTTCTTGACACTTTAGGTGCAGAGCAAGAAAGCCAATATCGTAATAAAGCACAGGTGCCTGTGCGTAGCATCAATGGTAAAACAGAAACGGGCTTTTTCCGAAAAAACTCACACGATTTAGTGCCAATCCGTGATTTTTATATCCAAAATACTGAAATTGATGACTTGGTTAATCAGGTGCGGGAGAGTTTAATCAAGCTCAATATTCCGCCTTATGATGAGCAAACGAAACGAGGTATTGTACGCAATATCGTGATTCGTCGCGGTCATCATAGCGGTCAAGTGATGCTGATTTTGGTTGTGACTAAAGAGAAATTCGCTGGTCTTTCAGAACTTGTGGCTGAATACAGCAATAAAGTGGACTCTTTCCAGCTCAGTATTAATACATCAACAGGAAATGCAATCTTTGGCTCTAAGTTCAAATTGCTCTCAGGTAAAGATTATATTACGGACAGCATGTTAGGTAAAGACTTCCAAATCTCTGCACGGGCTTTCTATCAAGTCAACACAGCACAGGCTGAAAAGCTTTATCAATTAGCTTATGATTTTGCAGATTTGAAAGCCGAAGATGTCGTGATTGATGCTTATTCCGGCATCGGTACAATCGGCCTTGGAATGGCAGATAAGGTCGCACAGGTTTACGGTATGGAAATCATACCAGAAGCAGTAGAAAATGCCAAGACCAATGCAGCGCTGAATGATATTAAAAATGCGCAGTACGAAGTCGGACCAGCAGAAGAAGTAATGCCACAATGGGTACAAGACGGTATCCAACCTGATGTTATCTTTGTTGATCCGCCACGTAAGGGTCTAGACGAAAGCTTTATCAAAGCCGCCACAGCAACCCAAGCACGTGCCGTGGTCTATATCTCATGCAATCCGGCAACATTTGCGCGTGATGTCGTCCGCTTTGAAGAAGAAGGCTATCTTTTGGAAAAAGTACAACCTGTTGATCTTTTCCCGCAGACGAAGCATGTGGAGTGTGTGGGATTGTTGGTGAAAAAATAAGACTCAATACCAAAAAGGACCCAAAAATGTCACAGAAAAACCACAACTACGAAAAAGAATCAGAAAAATTCTATGATAATATCGCTCAGAGGTTTGACCATTCCTTTGATGGATTCCTTGCTTCATTTTTTAAAAAGTTTATTATCAAACATTTGGAAGTAACGAGAAATGCGAATATCCTTGATATTGGCTGTGCCAATGGGACACTGCTGTCCATGCTTAGCAAGCAGACCAATATTTTTGGTGCAGGTTTAGACATTTCTTCTGAAATGATCAAGATTGCCAGCCAACGTCATCCGCAGTTTGAGTTTAAGCAAGGCAGCGCGGAAGCTGTTCCGTTTCCGAAGGATAACTTCGATATTATCATTTGTTCAGCCAGTTTTTATCACTTCCCTCATCCCGATCACTTTTTAGATGAAGCTAGTCGTTTGTTAAAACAAGATGGTAGACTGGTGATTGCGGAAATCCATATTCCTGTAGTGACAAAGCTTTATAATTGGCGTTTGAACCGCTTTTCAACTGAAGGTGATGTCAAAGTCTATCAACCTAAAGAGCTGGCAAATCTCTTTCAAGAAAAGGGCTGGAAAATTGTGAAACGTAAAATTTTTCTGCAAATTCAATATTATGAACTGCAAAAGCTGTGAACACAGCTTTTTTATATAAATAAAATTATGTAAAAAAAGAACCTTCGATGTCAATATTACAGGGATTATGTTATAATTTAAACAGTATTTTACACATTAGAAGGGGGAAAATCCTATGGAAAAACAAAATTTTAGAGCCTCTGTTTTTTTCAAATGGTTTGTAAATAATAAAGTCGTGACGGCACTCTTAGTTGTCTTACTTTTATTACTTAATATTCTATTACTCAGCAAAGTCAACTTTATCTTTGCACCAATTGCAGATTTTCTGACCATTGTTTCATTGCCTGTCGTTTTAGCAGCCGTGTTTTATTACCTGCTTAATCCGATTGTTGATTATCTCGAAAAGAAACGTGTGCCGCGTATCGCCAGTATTATTGTACTTTTTATTCTAATTGCTGGATTGTTGGTTTGGGGCTTGGCTTACGCCATTCCTTCTATCTCCAATAGTGTGGCAAGTTTCTCTAAGCACGTGCCTAACTATGTCGAACAAGCACAAGAAGAAGTAAATAAACTGTTGACCAATCGTCACTTTGAGCAATTCCGCCCACAAATGGATGATTTCATGGATTCCCTTGGGAATAATATCGTGGACTGGTCGAAAAACTTTTCAACTGCTGCCTTTAGCTCAATCACTGATGTGATTACGCGTACAGCAAGTGTCTTTATTTCACTGGTTATCTTCCCGTTTGTGCTTTTCTACCTTTTACGTGACGGAAAAAACTTGAACGGCTATATCACACATCTTTTACCAGTCAACTGGCGCAAAGATACTTCAAAAATCTTGACTGAGATGAATTCACAACTTGCAAACTACGTACGTGGTCAAGTTATTGTTGCGATTGCGGTTGCTTTGATGCTTGCGATTGGTTTACCAATCATTGGTTTGCGTTACGGGATCACTCTTGCTATCTTATCTGGACTCTTTAACTTGATTCCATTCCTTGGATTCTACTTGGCCATCATTCCGGCTATGATTATCGGTTTAGCAACAGGTGGACCAATCATGTTGCTTAAAGTCTTGATTGTATATATCATTGAACAAACACTTGAAGGACGTTTCGTTTCGCCTTTAGTTCTAGGTAAACAGTTGAGCATTCACCCGATCACAGTTCTCTTTGTGCTCTTAACGGCCGGCAAAGTCTTTGGCTTATGGGGCGTTCTACTGGGAATTCCGTTCTATGCTGCAGCCAAAGTAATTATTACACATATCTATGATTGGTATCGTGAAATTTCGGAACTTTATCAACCTGTTGATTTAGGCAATACAAGTGAACTTGAAAAAATAGAGGAGAGCTAATGTCTTATTCAGAAGATACCATTGATTTTCTACATAAAGGTGATTTGATTGGGATGCATAATGCTTTGAGCAATGCGCTCAAGCATGATAATGAAGAAATGCTTGCGGATTTGGCAGAATATTTACAAATGATGGGTTTTATCGATGAGAGTCATCAAGTCTATGATAAGATTCTGAGTGACAATCCTGAAAGTACCGACTACTTGATTAATCTGGCAGAGATTGCAGAGGATGATGGACAGATTGATGATGCTTTAAACTATCTCTATCAAATTCCTGCTGGGGACGAAAACTATGTTGCTGCTTTGATTCAAATTGCGGATTTGTACCAGTTTGAAGGCGACTTTGAGACGGCCATTAGCAAGCTGGAAGAAGCCCGCGAACTTTCCGACTCACCTCTGATTACATTTGCGCTTGCGGAAAGTTATTACGAGCAAGGCGCATATCAAGAAGCAATCCAAAACTACGCCAAGCTTTCTGTACGAGAGATTTTACAGCAAACTAAAATCTCTACTTATCAGCGTATCGGTGAATCCTACGCACATCTAGGGAATTTTGAAAATGCGATTTCCTTTTTAGAAAAGTCTTTAGAGTTCGATAAAACTGCTGATACAATTTACAAGATTGCGTTACTTTATAGCGAATTGGATAATCAAGCCCGGGCAATTAGCTATTTCAAACAGCTAGAAGATTATAATACAGATTTACTAAATTACGAATTAGCCTATGCCCAAACACTGGAAGCAGACCGTCAGTTTGATGAAGCTGCCCGTGTGGCTCAAGAAGGTTTACTGAAGAATCCAAATTCGGCTTTACTGTTGCATTTTCTCTCGAAGCTGGCTTATAGTCAAAAAGATCAAGCAGCTGCAGAACGATACTTGATGGATGCGCTCAATGTTGCTGAGCTCCATGACGAAACAGTATTCCTCCTGGCAAACCTTTATTTCAACGAGTCAGACTTTGAAGCAGTGATTCGATTGGAAGAGTTGTTAGAAGAAGAACATCTCTTGGCGCAGTGGTTATTTGCCCAAGCTCATAAAGAGCTGGAAAATGATGCAAAAGCAGAAGCCCTCTATACAGAGCTCTTGTCGACTGCCTTGACTGATAATCCAGATTTCTTGAAGGATTATGTTGATTTCCTTTTGCAAATCGGACAAAATGAGAAGGCGCAAACCTATATTAAACAATATCTGGAACTCGTGCCAGAAGATGAAGAAATGAGAGGACTGTTGTTCGAGTAATCGAACAATGGTTTTTTTATTGAAGTAAGATTACAAAGTCTGTAATATTTCATAGAAGGAGATGTAAGCGTTTTAGGTGTAGAAATCTTGTGAAAGCAGACTACATATACATTCTTCAAGCGCGATTTTTGTAAATTAAAATGTTTTCTGCTAAAATTGATTGTGAAGATTGTGAATCTTAATTGAAATGGAGAAGAAATGACTGATAAAAAATTCGGCTCAGACTTAGTTGTAGATAGTTTAATTAACCATAATGTAAAATATGTTTTTGGTATCCCTGGTGCCAAAATTGACCGCGTATTCGACCGCTTGGAGCATGATCCAAAAGCGCCAGAATTAATCATTACTCACCATGAGCAAGGTGCTGCTTTTATGGCACAAGCTGTGGGACGTATCACTGGTGAACCTGGTGTTGTTTTGGTTACTTCTGGTCCTGGTGTATCAAACTTGGCAACGCCACTTTTGACAGCAACATCTGAAGGAGATGCGATTCTTGCTATTGGTGGACAAGTAAAACGCGCTGACCGTTTGAAACGTGCACACCAATCTATGGATAATGCTCAAATGATGGCGCCAGCATCAAAATATTCACAAGAAATCTTGGATCCATCAACAATTTCTGAAACAGTAGCCAATGCTTACCGTATCGCTAAAGGCGGTCGTGCAGGTTCAAGTTTCTTATCTATCCCACAAGACGTGACGGATTCAGAAGTTTCAGTGAATGCCATTAAACCTTTGTCAGATCCTAAGATGGGTAATGCCTCAATTGATGACATCAACTATTTGGCGCAAGCGATTAAAAATGCTGTATTGCCTGTTATCCTTGTTGGTGCTGGCGGTTCAGATGAAAAAGTAGCTAAAGCTTTGCGTAACTTACTTTCACACGTCTCTATTCCGGTCGTTGAAACTTTCCAAGGTGCAGGTGTGATTTCGCGTGACCTTGAACATACATTCTTCGGTCGTATCGGTCTTTTCCGTAACCAACCGGGAGATATGTTGCTCAAACGTTCAGACTTAGTCATCGCTGTTGGTTATGACCCAATCGAGTATGAAGCACGCAACTGGAATGCCGAAATTGATAGCCGTATCGTTGTTATTGACAATGCCATTGCTGAGATTGATACTTATTACCAACCAGAACGTGAATTGATTGGTGATATCGCTCAAACATTGGAAAATCTTTTGCCAGCAGTCCGTGGTTACAACTTGCCAGAGGGTTCAGTTGAATACCTTAAAGGTCTGCGTGACGTGATTAACCAACACGAATTTGATGTTGAAGCAGCTGAAGAAGGACGTTTGCATCCACTCGACTTGGTAAGTACTTTCCAAGAAGTCGTTAAAGATGATGAAACTGTGACTGTTGACGTTGGCTCACTCTATATCTGGATGGCACGTTACTTCCGTTCTTATGAACCACGTCACTTACTCTTCTCAAACGGTATGCAAACACTCGGTGTAGCTTTGCCTTGGGGAATTACAGCCGGCTTGCTCCGCCCAGGACACAAAGTTTATTCTCACTCTGGTGATGGAGGTTTCCTCTTCACCGGTCAAGAACTTGAAGTTGCCGTTCGCCTTAACTTACCATTGATTCACATTATCTGGAACGATGGTCACTATGACATGGTTAAATTCCAAGAAGAGAAAAAATACGGCCGTGCAGCAGGTGTAAACTTCGGTAGCGTTGATTACGTGAAATACGCTGAAGCTATGGGTGCCAAAGGCTATCGTGTTCACAGCGCAGAAGAACTCAAAGAACTCTTAGAATCAATCCCTGACAGCACAGGACCAGTAGTTATTGATGTTCCTATCGATTATTCAGACAATATTAAATTAGCGGATACGCTTTTGCCGGAGGAGTTTTATTGATAATGACAGGCAGTTTTGTGAAAAAAGGATGTTTCTTTTATCCTATTTTGCTGCGGGAAATGCCCATACAGATGTCCAGATGCTCTTGTGAGAGTATGAATGGTGTTGTAGGCATGGATACTGCATCGCTTGTATACAATTCAATATATTAAATAAAAGGTATGACCTTAATAAGGTCGTACCTTTTTTATACCTTGAATTTAAAGACATTCAAGAAGAGTTATAATTCTCACGATTTCAATGATTCTGTTTCTCTATTTTTTGTGTATAATTAAAGGACAAAGAACACTATATTCTGAAAGGTAAAAATATGACTGAGAATAACTTAAATCCTCAAACTATGCAAATGTTGGAAATCAAAGAAGAAGGGCGAGAAGAGCTTCTACAAAAATTATCTCAAAACTACCTTAGTACAGGCAAGTATGCAAAAAATCAAGTAAGCATTTCTCCGACAATTATGTCAAGTTTAATCGCAGTAAGTGGTTTAGGATTAACAGCAATATCGTCAAGTCTTTCTCCAAAACTTTATATAACTAATGCGCGACCAGAATCACTTATGAAATTTAAAGATGGTGTAGGCTCTGCGATTATGCAAGACGGGCGAATTATTGGACATGCAAGTTTTAGCCAAGTAGGTAGTTTTTTACCTATTGTAGCACCAATGATGGCTATGCAAGTAATGAGTACAATAGCTATTATGAAGCAATTCAAGGTCGTCAATCAAAAATTAGAAACCATTCAGAGAGAAATGGACCAAATATTATTGCGTCAAGAAGTAACAAGTATTGCTGATTTATTGTCTGCTATTAATGTCGTAGATGAATTATATGATCAACATTCAACACTTGGTCACTTTTCTCAAGATATGCTTATTCGTTTAGCATTAGTTGAGAGAGATTCAGAAAAATTAAAAGCACGTTATGAGATGCTCGATAGTATTAATGCTGATACAGCTTCAACATACAAAAATAGTGATGCTTATTTCACCCTTCTTTCTAATTTATTACTTTTACGTATTAAATATTTGAGACTATGCGTAGATACTCAAGAAAATCCTGAGTACGTAAAGTATTCAATGGATAATTTTCAAAATACATTAGAGCATACATTATTTATTTACGGAAATTTTCGTAAACGCAGTCAGATGATTGCACAAAAAATAAAAGAACTAGAAGTTAATTCCAATAAAAAAGACCCTCTATCTCAAATAAAAAATATTAAAGGTGATAATAAACTATCCATTATCAAAGAAGAATATATTTCAATGTTAGAGATTGAAAATCAAATAAACGTAGATTTTGGTTCCGCTGTGCACGAAATGAAGAAACTTCAAAAGATTGACAACAAAAATAATCAAGAAGCAAGTCTACTTTACTGGCAAGATGATACGGGAGCGCACTGTATTGCAACAGATGAAGATTTATTATCTTTGGCTGAGTAAGTAAGGAGTAATTCATGCACTACGACATCATCAACGCTTTCACCGGCAAGGAGAGTTTAGGAAATCCTGCGGCAGTCTGTATCTTAACCCAACGACTCCCAAAAGAGCAGCTCCAACAGATTGCTTCTAAAATTGCCTTGCCTGAAACCTCCTTTATCTATAAAAATGTAGAAAATGAATGGGAAATCCAGTGGTTCAGCCCTAAAAGGGAAGTTTTATTGTGTGGACATGGTATGATTGCGGCCGCATTTGTCATCAAGCAGAAGTTAGAAAACGAGTGCGAGGTTTTGAGCTTTAAATCCAAATCTGGGAAATTAACTGTCGCCATGCATAATGATCAATTTATCTTAAACTTTCCACGTCAACAGCTTTTTCCAAAGGAAATCACTGAAGAAATGAAAGCAGCATTCTCAGGGACAACCATTCAAGAAGCTTACACTACCCAAGAAAAAGATCACCTTATACTTGTGTTGGATTCAGAATCAGCAGTAAAGGATGCAAAACCACAGATTGCTATCATTAAATCATTAGCTTCTCATGCGGTCACAATCACAGCAAAAGGAGCAGATGTTGATTTTGTATCGAGATATTTTGCACCTCATGGTGGTGTAGATGAGGACCCAGTGACAGGTTCGTCACATACACGCTTGGCACCATTATGGGGAGAGAAGCTAGAGAAAACAAAACTCATCGCTAGACAACTCTCTAATCGTGGTGGGGTGATTGCTTGCGAAATTGAGGGGGAAAGAGTTAAAATCTCTGGTCAGGCCGTTCTCGAAGAAGAAAATATCGTCATTCCCAACTATGATATGTAAGAATAGAAAAAAGTGCTTGGAACAACTATCCAGCACTTTTTAGTATAATTTTCTTGAATTTTAAGGGCGAATAAATTTAACACCGGCTGTTGAACAGTCACGCTCGGTGCCCCAGCCTCCATTATAGTTTCCTTCACTTACTCTCATTTTAGAGCCGGAAACCGAAATAACAACTGCGACGTGGCCAAGATCTCCTGCACCTTGATTTCCTGGAGGAAAGACAGCAATTGTTCCGACAGCAGGCTTACTGTTAGCGTATTTAGTCCACTCTTTTGCATTACCGACATAGAGAGGAATATTTCCGTTGAAATAGTCCCAAACATAAGCTGTACATTGGCCTGCAGGATAGGGATTTTGTTTATTTGTCTGGGAAGTGACATTATAGAAACGTTGGAGGAAAGCTGCCATCTCACCACGTGTCACATATGCATCAGGTCTAAAAGTTGTTGGTGTATAACCCGTAGTGATACCTTTTGAACTCAACCAGCCAATGTCATTGGCAAACATATGATTTTTGGAATCTACGAACTTCGTGTTATATTTTCCTGAGGTAGGAGCATTTCCTGAAACTTTTGCCATTCTATGTAGAAAGGCAGCCATTTGCCCTCGCGTCACGTTACCGTTCGGATTGTAGTGGGGCGCAGTTCCGTTGGATACAGTTGTCGCTGTCAGCCAGAGAATCTGGTTTTTATACTGATTGACATCTGTATAGACATTGAATGGTGCTTTATAACTTGGAGTTCCCGCGAGACGATGAAGAAAGACAGCCATTTCACCACGTGTCACGTAACCATCTGGATTATACGTCGTTGGTGTATAACCTGTGGTAATTCCTCGACTATAGATCCAGCTAATGTAATTTTTATATAAAGATTGTGAAACGTCTTTAAAAGGATTGCCTGAATGCTTGATAGGTAATTTTTCTAAGCTTACCGGCACCTTTGGTAGTGTACTACTATTAAGAGGTTGCTGATAAGTTACAGCACTTCGAGCTTGTACCACAGGATGCTCGGTCGTACTTGCTACTTCCGCCGTTTCAGCACTTGTATCTTGTTCCTTTATCGTTACTTCATTACTTGAGCTTGAGCTGCTTTTATCTAACACACTACTTTCAGTGCTTTTGTTTTCAGTTGAAGTTTCAGAAGTACTTGCAGAAGTTGAAGTGCTACTTTCCTCGATGCTTGAAGCTATTGGCTCATTTTTTTCCTTGTTTACGGCTGTGAGTTCACTCGCACTTACCATTATTCCTTGCGTCGACGACAGAAAAACTGCGCTCAGCATTAAAACCTTTTGATATTTTTTCACTATAAAATATCTCCTCCTTATTTACCATGTCTCTTATAATCATTATTTGTTTGCTTTTTTTAGCATATTATAATCATAACATATGATTTAGTTTTTTTTTAAGGAATTTTGAATTAAAATAAATATTGTAAGCAGAATTAAAGCATTCTCTTCATAAGAATGATAGAATAAGAATGGAATTGATGGCAAAGTAAATAAACAGAAATCGAGAGTCATGAGGCATCTGTCCTCACTTACAATAATGGCTTTCTATAAACTATATATTTTAATTTATTTTTTCCTCAATGCAATTTTAAATAATGTTTAGAAGTCCTTTCTTTGAGGGCTTTTAGTTTGAATAAAAATATTATAAAAAGGAAAAACTCAATGAAAAAACTCAAAAAAATAGTTCTATGGGTTGTAAGTATTTTACTTGTCCTTCTGGCCGCAGGATTTATCTACATCAAGTCCAGTACCTATCATCCAACTCCTCAAGCATCAAACATTGCAAGCCAAGCCGAAAAGGCAGATAATGCTTTGGTATTTAAAGGCAATCCAGATAAAGCCAGTGTTATCTTTTATCAAGGCGCTTTGGTGGACAATGTAAGCTATAGTATTTGGGCCGGTAAAGTAGCAGAAGCTGGATATTCTGTTTATCTTCTCAAAGAGCCTCTGAATCTTGCTATTTTTAATCCCAATCTGGCTGAGAAAATAATCAAGGATGAACATCTCTCCCAATATATCGTTGGCGGTCATTCTCTAGGTGGAGTTATGGCCAGTCGCTTTGCAGCAGGTCATCAAGATAATTCAGCTTTAGAAGGTGTCTTTTTCCTTGCAAGTTATCCTGATCAAAAAGGAAGCTTGAAAGATTTCAAAGGGAAAGTTTTATCTATCGTAGGCACGAAAGATGGCGTGCTTAACCAGTCTTCATATGATAAGGCCAAAACCTATCTGCCACAACAAACGATAAATGTAGCATTGGAGGGCGGTAATCATGCCGGTTTTGGTAGCTATGGTGCCCAAAAAGGCGACAACCAAGCAGACATCTCAAATAAAAAACAACAAGAAGAAATTGCGGCAGAACTCATCAAGTGGCTCAAAACATCCGAAAAGTAAAAAAGAACACTTTGAGAAGTGTTCTTTTTCTTTCTATTTATTCAACTGCAGCAAATGGTCCAAAGAGCATATTATTATTTTGGACATTGACATCGATAACATTGTAGAAAGCATTTGGTGTATCAGCAACATCCCAAACAGCGAGGATAATATGGTAACCTGAGCGATTACTTGGGACAGTGATAGAGTGTGTCAAGTTGTTAGAAGCAGTAGAGCCATCATGATTGACAGTACCAATGAGCTCTAACTCTGAACGTTTGAGTGATGCATTTTGATCCCAACCAGTTTTGGTCATGTAATAGTGCCATTTGGTTGTTTTATGTGGTGCTGTATATTTCCACGTGAACTGATTTACACCAGTGTTTATTGTTGTTTTTTTCCAACGGTCGCTTGTTTGATTATCAAGGACAAAGTCAGCGATTTGTCCTAGACCACCATTAGCTGAAGCGATGCGTCCATCTACAGGTCCGCTTTCAGGGAAACCTTTGGGAGCTTCAAGTGATTGAGGATTTGTGATGACATTTCCATAGAGATTATAAGCTGTTGTCCAGCCATATTTTTCATAATCAAGCTTACCTTGATAACCACGTGCTGGAGGACTCTCAACGTAACCGTGAGCTAAGACCGTTTTAGTATTGAAAGCCAATGAAGCACCCAATACTCCTAAAGTGATTAAAAACCCAATAAACATTTTTTTCATAACTTTGCTCCTTTCTGCTTGTTAAAGCATATCATATTTCGTTCCAAGGTCCGTAAGGGCCTGACAAGTCAGGTTGGTCACCCTTGGTCCACCATTTTGCTTCATATTCTTTTCCATTGTAGTAGACGCGGTCACCCGTCCAATATTCTTTATCCTTGCTCCATATATTTTCAGGAGTTACTGTGCCACCTGTAGTGCTAAAAGTCGTGCTTGCACTGTCAGAACGAATGCCAGCATTATTGATTGCGACAACTTCAACGGTATAAGTTGTTGCGGCTTTAAGACCGGAGATAGCTTGTAATCCATCTTTACTTGTATAAGTTTTTCCCCCAACTTTAATCTCGTAGTTGGCTATCCCAGATGCATCTGTTGATTTTGCTTGAATTGTAGCACTGGTTTCTGTAAGATCAGAAACTGTGATTATTGGAAGTGTTGGTTTTGTTTCATTTCCGCCCCCAGTGTCTCCAAAAAGCATTGGTGCATAGGTGTTGACGAAGGAATTGTTGTAATTTAAGCCTGTCGCGCTCTTACCTGCGTCCCAATTGACGGACCAGGTCATTAAGCCCTTGATTTCATTTCCAGAAGCTTTTAGGCGTTTTAAGGCATTCTCGACATCTTTAGGATTTTTAACGTAACCTGTTGCTGCCGCATCCTCATTTGCAGGCAAGCCAATCACAAACTTGTCTGCTGGAATTTTGATGAAATTATCGGTTCCTGTGACAAGGCGATGTGTCAAACCATAGAGGAAAGCTTCTTTTTGCTCGTCGTTAGATTGGGAAATCCACATGTTTAAGTCAGAATCCCAAAAACCATCACCGCCTTGATTGTAATACTGAGGATTAATATAATCGTAATCACCTTCTAAACCATTGATATAAGGCGCATACTTCCCTGTAGTTGTAAGATAAGGAAATTCTGGGGCCATCGTAATCATAAAGTTCTTACCTTGTTGACGATAATGAGCTTTGACTTTCCGTAAAGCTGAGGGGATGACAGTATTATTGTCAGCTGCATCAATGGCAGATTGCTCTAAATCAATATCCAAGCCGTCAAAGCCATAAGTATCTACAAGACGGATAACCTCATTCACAAAGTCATCCTCTTGCGCTTTAGTAAGTGCGATATGAGCGTCTGCACCTCCTAATGCAATTAATACAGATTTGCCTTCTGCGTTGAGTTTTGCAACCTCAGCTCTGAATTCAGCATCGGTCTTATTATAAGGTTTAAATGTGGGAAGAGTACTTCCTTGAGGTGTTTTCATGAAAGATACGTTAATAACATTGTATCCGTCTTGTGTCTGTGAAAGATCAAAATCAGCAGAGGTTCCGTATTTATAACCATCTTTACCTGTTGATTTCCAATTGTGCCAATAACCGACTAAAACCTTATCGGTGGGATTGACCATTTCATCGGCAGCATCTGCTTGAGCATGCGCGCCTGTAAAACCAAGTGTAGCCAAGGCTAATGTCGCTATAGCTATTTTTAAGTGACGTGTGTTTCCATTTTTGATCATAGTTCCTCCTGTTGGTGGTAAGACTATGTCCGGACTAATCATGTAAGCGCTATAATTATTATAACAATTTTTAATTTTCGATTCAATTAAAAAGGGAATTTTAAAAAATAAAAATAGGGTAAAGCCAAAGTAAAATCTTTATCAAAGAGTATAGACAAAGCTTTCTAAACAACCCAACATGCGTAAAATTTACAATCGAATAACTGCCTTTAAAATAGGGGATATGTTAAAATTAAGAAAATACTAAAGAAAACGGATAACTTAGAAAAAGAGGAGGAGCATTATGAAACATTCTAGTAAACTAAAACCGATATTACTTGTTGGGTTGTTTATCATTGTGGTAGAAGCAATTGGGAGTTTATCAGGAATATTAGCTGGTGATATCAAATCGATTTATAACAACTTACAACTTCCGCCATTGGCGCCACCAGATTATCTGTTTGGTATTGTTTGGCCAATTCTCTATGCCTTGATTGCTGTAGCAGGTTTTATAGTTTTTCAAAATTTAAAATTAAGAAAGAGTGAAGCCCAGCCCGCTCTCTTGCTTTATGTCACCCAGTTATTCCTCAACTTTATCTGGAGCATTATCTTTTTCAAGGGTTATTTCTGGTTTGGAGTACTTGTTATCCTTGTTCTTGATATTGTGGTCTATCTTTGTATTAAGAAATTTTTCAAAATCAACCAATGGTCAGGAATCCTACTCTTGCCATACTTTGTCTGGATACTCTTTGCGACTTATTTGAGCTTGGCTGTCGCTGTTTTGAATTAGTAAATAAAGATATAGCGGGACATTCCTATAGCTGTTTTACCTTTTATTAACTTGTTTCCTACAAGTTTTATGATAAAATTGAGGTAATATGGACATGAAAGGGATTTCCGGATGAAATTTGAAGAACGTGCACTAAATTTTGATTATAAATTAACAGAGCTAGAGGATGATTTAGTGGACTATATTCTGAAAAATAAGGAAGCTGCTGCGCGTTCAAAAATTACTGTACTGGCTAAAGAATTTTATAGTGTGCCTAATACAATTACTCGATTTTGTCACAAGTTAGGTTATGAAGGTTTTACTGATTTAAAAGCTTCTTTGAAATGGGAATTAGATCAAGAAAAAGGAAATCAACAACTCACAGATCGGTATGATCTGATGAAAAATATTGACTTGATTGATCTAGAACGTCAGGATAAATGTATTCGGCTATTCCATGAAGCAAAAGCAATAAATTTTTTTGCCATCGGTCAGACAGGCGATTTGAGCAAAGTCTGTATTGATAACTTCTATGCTTTTGATCCAAAGTTTATCTTTTCTCCTCATCCTAATACTGTTGCACAAAGGATTTCTCATGCAGAAGAAGAAATTTTTTTCTTTATAAGTCTATCTGGAGAAAGTGAAGCTGTTCTAAAATTAGCTCAGCAAGCCAAGGTTATGAATCATTGTGTGATAAGCTTAACGAATCTCTCTGATAATAACCTCGCGCGCATAGCAGATTTAAGCTTGTTCTGTTATGCAAAGCCAGAAATTGTGGATGGCTACAATGTGACAGATAAAACACCATTAATGATCATTATGAATAGTTTATTTAGGAACTATATTAAAAAAAGAGTCGTGTAATATTACACGACTCTTTTTATATCTTCAAGTTACTTGTTTACATTTACTAGTTTTTCGTGAAAGCGCTTATTTGATAGTATACTATGAGTAACAAAATATAAGGAGATGTTTTTATGAAGTTATCACAAGCGACATCAGAAAGTTTGATTTTCTTGGAGCAAGACTTTACGACGAAAAAGGAAATCTTTGAATTTGTAGCTCAAAAACTTGCGGATGAAAACAAAATTGAGTCAGCAGAAGTATTTAAAAGTGCTCTGTATTCGCGCGAAGATATGGGTATTACAGGTTTTGAAAATGGCTTAGCTATTCCACACGGGAAATCATCCACAGTAAGAGAAGCTACTTTTGCAGTGGTACGTCTGTCTCGCCCTTTAACTCCAAGCGCCTATCCGTCACTAAACCCTGAAAATCAAGTAGACACCCTCTTCGTATTAGCGATACCTGAAAATCAAGCAGGAACTTTACATTTAACACTACTCGCAGACTTAGCTGGACGTTTAGGTGATACAGACTATCTGAGTAAAATAAAAGCAGCAAGAACTCCTGAAGAAATGCTAATGATTCTTGAAACAGATGAGAAAGAAACTGTAGAAGAAACAGATGATAAGGGATTAATATTAGGGATTACAGCTTGTGCCGCAGGAATCGCTCATACTTATATGGCTGCAGAGGCCATTATTAAAAAAGCTAAAGAAATGGGATATCGTGCGAAAGTAGAAAAGCAAGGTGCAAATGGTATTGAGGACCGTATAACCATTCAAGAAGCGAACCAAGCCGTTGGAATTATTCTAGCCCATGATGTTGCTTTAAAAGAAATGGGACGCTTTAACAAACTACCAAAAGTAGATGTTAAAGTTGCAGAACCATTGAAGAATTCTGAAGCATTGATTCAGGATTTATTGAATAAAGCTGAAAATTATATTCCAGCTGGAGATGAAGAGGAGATTGAGGAATTTGAAGAAAATAAAGGATTTTGGGGTGAAGTCAAAGACTCTGTTTTGACGGGAATCTCCTATATTATTCCTATTATTATTGCTGGTGGTATGATTGGGGCAATTGCCGTCATGATTACTCAAATATTTAACCTTCAGGGACAAATGGCAGCACCAGTCGCTCCTGAAGTTAATGATTTTTGGCTTTACCTTCTTAAAACTTTAGGAGGGAATATGTTGGGTATTTTAATGCCTCCGATACTTTCTGCTTATATGGCATATTCCTTAGCAGATAAACCTGGCCTTGCACCAGGATTTGCGGCTGGTTTAGCCGCAACGGCGATTAATTCAGGCTTTCTAGGTGCCATGCTTGGCGGTCTAGTTGCCGGCTTCTTGATGAAATGGATGAAGCAAAATATTAAAACAAGTGGAGTATTAAAAGGTTTTGTTACCTTCTGGGTTTATCCTGTTGTCGGCACATTAATTACAGCACTTTTAATGTTATTTATCATTGGTCAACCCGTGGCTTGGCTCAATACAACCTTGCTTAATTTTTTAGAGTCGATGCAGGGAACAAATGCAATTATTCTAGGTTCTATTTTAGGGATGATGGTGTCATTTGACTTGGGAGGACCTGTAAATAAAGCAGCTTATGCCTTTTGTATCGGAACAATGGCTTCTGGTAACTTTATTCCATATGCTATTTTTGCATCAGTAAAAATGGTTTCCGCTTTTTCACTTTCCGCTGCTATGTTCCTCAAAAAAGACTTGTGGACGAAAGAAGAGCGCGAAATTGGAACGCAAACTTGGATTCTTGGCTTTGCAGGAATTACCGAAGGTGCTATTCCAGTAGCTATGGGGGATCCGATTCGTATTTTGGGCTCATTTATTGGGGGCTCACTTGTCACAGGAGCGATTGTTGCTTCTGCAAATATCGGCTTAAATGTGCCTGGCGCTGGTATTTTCTCTCTTGCTTTACTTCAAGGAGAACTTGGGCTGCTTCAAGCGGATCTTATATGGTTTGGTGCAGCATTACTTGGCGCAGCAATCTCAACATTACTTTTAATTATCACGCGCCAAGGAAAATTAAAAAAATTAGCAACAAAATAAAAAATAGAAAATAGGTTTTATCATTATGACGAAAAAACGCGTGCACGTTGTGCCCCACATGCATTGGGATAGAGAATGGTATTTTTCAACTGAAGAAAGTCAAATACTTTTAGTCAACAATATGGAAGAAATAATGGAAATGCTCGAAGGAAATCCAGATTATCCAAGTTATGTTCTGGACGGACAGACAGCTATTTTGGAGGATTATTTCCAAGTGAAACCCGAAAATAAAGAAAGGGTAAAAAAGCTCGTCCAATCTGGACGATTAATTATTGGCCCATGGGTATCACAAACAGATGAGATGACTGTAGGAAGTGAATCCATCACACGTAATCTTCTTTATGGCTATAAAGATTCAATAGCTTTAGGACAACCTATGTCTATTGGTTATTTGCCGGATTCTTTTGGACAAACCAGTCAGTTGCCAATGTACCTTAATCAGTTTGATATTCAGTATTCTATTTTCTGGCGAGGTGTTTCTGAAAGACATGGCACAGATAAAACAGAATTTTATTGGGAATCAGATGATGGTTCGAAAGTGTTGGTTCAACTTTTCCCACTTGGTTATGCCATTGGAAAGTACTTACCTGTTGAAGAAGAAGCATTAAAACAGCGTATGGATAAGTATTTCCAAGTTCTTGATAGAGGCGCTACAGGTATTACTCAAGTTATACCAAATGGGCATGATCAGATGCCTATTCAGCAAAATATTTTTGAAGTTTTAGAGCAGCTTCGTCAGCTTTATCCAGAGCGAGATTTTTTCTTAAGCAAGTACGAGAATGTTTTTGAAGAAATCGAGAAAAATGAAAATCTTGATACAATTAAAGGGGAATTTCTTGATGGAAAGTATTCTCGCGTACATCGCTCAATCTTCGCAACACGTCAAGACTTGAAAACATTGAATACGCGTATTGAAAATAAAGTCACACATATTCTTGAACCTTTAATGTCGATAGCTTATGCGCATGGTTTTACTTATGAACATGGACTGCTAGAAGTTATTTGGAAACTTTTACTAAAAAACCACGCACATGATTCTATGGGGGCTTGCTGTTCAGATAAAGTACACCAAGAGATAAAAGCACGTTACTTTGAAGCTGAAGAACGTACTGACCTACTGATTGACTTTTATAAACGAAAAATTACGGAAGCATCACCAAATAAGGCAGGGATGGATAAATTGGGCCTCTTTAACTTCTTGCCTTATCAAGAAGAACGATTAATTAAAACAACAGTAACAACACGTATGAGAGGTTTTCAGCTGGAAGATAGTAAAGGAAATGCAATAGACTATCATTTACGATCTGTGAAAGAGTTAGACCCTGGGCTTATTGACCGTCAAATTGTTCATTACGGCAATTACGAACCTTTTTATGAATACGAGATTGAATTGATTCGAGCTTTACCAGCAATGGGATATGAAATTCTTTTCGTTAAGGAATCAGAATATATGGAGATACAAAAAAAATCTACATCAAAGATTGAAACAGAATTTTACAAAATTCATCCTAATCTCGATGGTACAGTTGATATATACGATAAGAAACATCATGTCAATTATGCGAATATCTTTGCTTTGGACGATACGGCTGACGATGGAGACGAATATGACTTTTCACCATTACCTAATGAAATACCACTCTCATCTCTTGGAAAAAGCCAAGCACAAATCGATATTCAAGAATATAACTGCGAATTTATTATCACAAGCAAGTATACTTTTTCTGTGCCAAAAGAACTCACTCGGGAAAGACAACGAAGTGAAGACTTCATCAATATTCCAGTGACATTGAAACTTTTAATCTCAAAAATATCCCGCATTATTGAAATTGAACTTACAATTAACAATACAGCCAAAGATCATCGTTTACGTCTGCTTATTCCAACAGGGATTGCTGCAAAGGTCAGCTTTGCAAGTAATCAATATGGAGTGATTGAACGTCCTGTTGTGGATGATGCCTTATCCTATTGGAAAGAAGAAGACTGGGATGAACGTCCGGATGCTATCTATCCTTTTCTTGGACATGTTGGTTTATCCAATGCGCAGACTTCTGTAGGCGTTTTGACTAATTCTAGTCGTGAATACGAAATTATAGGAAGTTCCTATGATACGATTGCAATTACTGTCTTACGTTCTATTGGAGTACTGGGTAAAGAAGAAATGTATCGCCGACCAGGTCGTCCATCTGGAATTAAGTTAGAAACCCCTGATTCCCAAATGTTAGGCGAGATTAGGCTCAATCTAGCATTGACTTTTACAAAAAATAGGGTAGAAATCGCGCAAGATGAAAAAAACTATTTAACTCAAGTTGAAACATATAACCAAATGCCTTATCATGCCATGAAATTGAATAAAAGTAAGCAAAAAACCCCTACATCTTTCTCTCTTTTCCATGTTAAAAATAAAGAATTAGTGATGACTACTGTCAAAAAGGCAGAAGATTCCATTGAATTATTGACACGCTTTTATAACCCTAGTCAACAAAACTTTCATTTGTCAATGGACGATAAGGAAAGTTTTATCCTTTACTCTTTAAATGAAGTCATTCGTGACAGAGCTTTTGATGGTGAGGTAAAACCCAACCAAGTGGTTACAGTTCGTTTGTAATTTATATATGAAGAGCAGTGTTTTCTATAAGGAAGGACTGCTCTTTCATTGAAAGGAAGAGAAAAATGTTAAAAAATATCGTAGTGGCTATTGATTCATACAAAGGCTCAGCAAGTAGTCAAGAATTAAATAAGGCCGTAGAGTTAGGAATACTAGAAGTCCTTCCTAACTGCACCGTAAAGACATTTGAAATTTCGGATGGCGGTGAAGGTACAGTTTTAGCGCTCAATCATGGTTTGGGAGGGCACATGGTAGAGGTAGAAACAGTGGATTTATTACATCGTCCAACTGTTGCATCTTATCTTCTTTATAAAGATAAGGCATTTATTGAAGCCGCCGAGGTTGTAGGCATTGATAAAATAAAGCCAGATGAACATACATTCCAAAGTACAACAAGTTTTGGGTTGGCAAAACTTTTCTTAGATGCAAAACAAAAAGGAGCAAAAGAAATTACTCTCTCACTTGGAGGTACGGGGACTTCAGATGGCGGATTAGGTCTTTTACAGGGGCTGGGCGTTGAAGTAAATAATTTGATTGAGTTTTCAGAGATAGATTTTTCTAAAAGAGAAGACTTTTCTGGTATTCAGTTAACTGCACTTGCAGATGTTACTAATCCTTTTGCGGGAGACCATGGCTTTGTCAAGTATTTTGGGAAACAAAAGGGTGGAACAGCTGAACTAATTGAAATATATGATAAGAAGGCGCAAGAATTTGCCAATTATATCAAAAGGAATCATCAGTTTGATTTACAAAAAATTCCAGGTACAGGTGCTGCTGGAGGACTTGGAGCCGCTATTTCTTTACTTGGCGGCACTATTGAACCAGGGTTTTCAAAAATTGCGAAATTACTCAAAATCGAAAAAGAAATCATAAAAGCGGACTTAGTAATTACTGGTGAAGGGAAGCTGGATAATCAGACTGCACATGGTAAAGTACCTTACGGCATGGCAAAGCTAGCCCGAGAGCATGGCGTTCCAACTTTAGCTTTTTGTGGTACTCTTAATGAAGGCTTAGGTGAAATGGAAGAACTTCTACTTGCAGCATTCTCAATCCAACACTCACCACTTTCTTTGGAAAAAGCTATGGATAATGGCCAAACTTGTAAGAATATAAAGCGGCTTACCAAAAATATTATCCGGACTTTAACTTATAAAGATATTAAACCTTATTAATTTATACAACAGGTACATCTATACTCCTCAAAATCAACCAATGGTCAGGAATCCTACTCTTGCCATACTTTGTCTGGATACTCTTTGCGACTTATTTGAGCTTGGGTGTCGCTGTTTTGAATTAGATAGCGATAAAATAAAAAAAGAAACGGGATTTGATACTCGTTTCTTTCTATTTGAAATTCATATACAGAGTAGAAAATTCTATTCTTCATAGGTCAACTAACATTTTAAATCTTTCTTGGTGAAATTGAGCGACCTCAGGTTGAGCAGCAAGCAACAGTATTTCCGTCGCTTTTTTTATCTGTTCTTTTCCTTCAAGTTTATTTTCAAAATTATATACCCACAACCCTTTTACCGCCTTAAATAAATTTCTTAAGAGCATAGATTGAGCTAGATTGAGCTCTTCAACTCTTTTTATAAAATAGTAAGCTTCGTCTTTAAGTCCGTAATTTGAAAGGACAGTGATAACTTCTAGTATCACGTGAGACAGATGACGGTGATAAATTTCAGAATTAGACATCCCTTTTCCATATTGTTTTAACCTCTTCATAATGTTTAAAATATCTTGAGGGGCCAGTTGGTGCATGATGATGTAAAAAATAGAAAGTTCTTTTATACCAAATGCTTTGGTTTCGTATAAGAAATTGACGATTTCATTTTTTTCTTCTAAAGTTCCCTTTTTCAGTAGGAATTTTATGGTTAGGCAAAGATTTCTTTGCTTTGTTTGTTTACAAGTCATGTAAAGGTCTTTCAATTTTGGTGAATCATTGAATAGGATTGCTCTTTCTAGTTCTTGCAATATATATATGGGATCAGTAGGAGAGTAGAAATTTAAATGGCTATCAAAATCAGATAAACTACAGCCCATGAGTTGTAAAGCTAAATCAATTTTTTCCAAACTAATCATGGTCAAACCACGTTCGAAATCAGACAAGGTCGAACTTGCTAAACCTACTTCGGAAAAATCAGCTAAAGTAAATTTATTTTGTTTTCTCATATTTTTAAAAGTTATTCCATATTTTTGATAGACCATATAAATTACTCCTACTAAAATTTAATATCAAACTTTATTATAATATAAAATTAGAAAATATGTATTTATTAATCCGAAATACCGGATATAAAAAATTTGAACGTCATTTATCGTTATAATCTATTAGTGATTTAAATCACTTCTAACAAAACAAATAGAATAAAAATTCTTAAAGATAAAATTAGAGGATAAAGACATCATACAAGTATATTATAAAAGGGGCTGTAATTCTTCGCGTCAAACACTTAAGTGGTTTAAAGATCACAGCATAACAATAAGCAAAGCTCCTATTGCCAAAATTTTAAAAGAAGATATAGTAAAGACATTATCAATGACAGATAAAGGTTTAGAAGATATTGTTAAACACCCAACGCGAAGTAAATCTGAGACAAGAAAAGGTATACTTCATTTATATGAATTGTCATTTAATGAAGGACTTGAGTATTTAAAACATAATACAAACCTCCTTCAAACACCGATTGTTTTAGATGATAATAAGCTTTTAGTTGGATATAACAGTGAAGAAATCAGGAAATATCTTCCGCAAAAGTACAGAAGGTATCATTAAGAAAAGTGTCAGTAAACCTGAGAATGTATCAGCCACTTTAAGATAAAATTGGAATAATAAAAGAAAATGACAAATAATAAGGCAAGAAAAAGTATCAATAACTTATGCTTTTTTAGACAAAAAATATGTAATATGAATGATTCGATCCAAGAAGAATACGAGCTGCTATTGAGGGAAGAAGTTTCAGGGAAATATGTGTTTCCAGAACAACTCTTTGATGAATTAATGTCAGGTCGAGAATTACATAAGCTCTATATAGAAAAAATCAGTAAAATTTTGAATGATTTATTGAAAAAAGAGAAGACTATCTACTCTTTAAATATTGACTATCAAGAATTGTATTATTCTGAAACGATTGCATTTCTTGAAAGTTTCAATTATAAAGAAAAGCTGAAAATAGAGCTGACAGAACGGATTCCTCTTTATAGAAATAACCACTATTCAGAAATTGTTCCACGTGAGATAATAAAATCAATCAAGCAGATGGGCTATGATATTGCCTTAGATGACTTTTTATTGGGTGTTAATTCATTTAGGAGCTTAATTGACTTGCATCCCTACATATCACGCATAAAATTATCAACCTTGGAGTTTAAAAATATTCTTGAATCAGAACAACTTTCCAACTATTTATTAGCAATAGAGTCGATTATCACATCATTTGATAAAGAAATAGTTATTGAAGGCGTGGAAGAAGAAGCGCTTCTGAAAACTTTTCCTCAAGAGTGGAAACAGCAAAGTTACTATTACAGTATTCCACATCAGTTTTATTGAGAGGACTAGTTTATGATTTATGTCAATGATATTCAAGATATATTTGGGAGTAATTTTATTGTAAAAATGTTTTTAATTCCTGGAATTTTAGGAATGATTTATATTTTTAAATATTTAATTCGCCACTATAAATTAAATAAGAATAGTTTTTTTACCTATATTTTATATTCCACGAATTTCACATTTTTAATTATTGTTTTAAAATTATTATTTACCCAAATCGATAAAAACTCACCAGAAGGCGGCCTACTAAGTGATACTTCATTAATTTTTGTTGTTGTGGCTATCGATTACTTTGTTGTATCCTACTATAAATACGTAGAATATGCAGTCATACCGTTATTTTTACTCTTTTATGCCTTGTATACTTACACTTATGGATTTGACATACGCTCAACTGTGCTTGTCTTATTGGCACTCTTTTTATTTTGGACGAGTTTATACATCATTTCCAAGTACCGATTGCTTGTAACAAAAAAACGTTACTTCTATTTATTCGCGAGCTTTCCCATCACTCTATCTGTCATGCTCATATCTAGTTCCAGATTTCAATTTAGTTTAGGTTATTCTGTAGGTATATTTTTAAAAATATGCATTATGCTATTTATTGCTGAAAAAGTATTATCTATTTTAAAGTTGATCGTTCAAGAATATTCTGAATTGAGGAAGTACTCCTACATGGATACTCTTACGAATACTTATAATAGAAGAAAATTTGAGGAAACTTTACAAGAAATCATTGAAAGTCAGTATATGTCAGTTTTTACTGTAGTACTTTTTGATGTGGACGCCTTTAAGCATATAAATGATACTTATGGTCATGCTGCTGGTGATCATACATTAAAAGAGATTTGTGAGCTTGTTAGGATTAAGTTAAAAAAAGAAAATACATCTGGTCAGTTATTCCGTTATGGAGGAGATGAGTTTTTCATCATATTTAGAAATAATCTAGAAGAAGAAGTCAAGGAGATTATGGAAGACATTGTTGATATGGTCTCAACTTATGATTTCGAGTATGAAAAAAATAGCTTCAAGGCTTCAATATCGGTAGGAGCAGTTGAAGTAGTTGGCGCACAAGAGCAGCAAGAAATTATCAATGATGTTGATAAGAAACTTTATATTGCAAAGTCTAAAGGTAAAAATCAGGTCGTATATTGACAAGTAATACATCCTCTACACCTATACTCACCAAAATCACCAAGAAGATGTTAAAATAATATTGTACAAATAAATTTACTCATATTAAGTGAAAAATATCATAAATTTTAACTGGTCGAAGATTTAACGAAACAAGGCGATTGTGTAAGCATTGGCAATGGCCTTTTTATATGTCAACCAAAGTTAAATCTTACTTTTTGTGAAATAAGAAGTATTGATATTGGTGCTTAAAAGTAGAGGTTTGTGTACGTGCCATTTTTGGTAAATTATTTAATTTTTCTATTCTTGGAGGATTTATGAAAGAATACATGCAGAAGATGGGCCGATCGCTCATGCTTCCGGTTGCAACTTTACCTGTTGCAGCTTTATTTACGGGGATTGGATATTGGATTGATCCTACAGGCTGGGGCGCCAATAATGTATTGGCAGCCTTTATGATTCAAGCCGGGCAAACAATTCTGAATAACTTAGGATTACTCTTTGCTGTTGGACTGGCCTTTGGAATGTCCAAGGACAAAGATGGCTCCGCAGCACTGGCTGGCGTAGTATCCTTCCTTGTCCCAATGACTTTACTCAATCCTGATTCTGTGGCTCTCTTGCAAAGAATTGATGTCGAAAAAGTGAATACTGCATTCACTAAGATTAACAACGGGAACGTTTTTATAGGTATTTTAGCTGGTCTAATCGCAGCAGCAGTTTATAATAAGTTCAGTAACACGAAACTGCCGGTGGCCTTGTCTTTCTTTAGTGGTCGGCGTTTAGTGCCAATACTTACTGCGGTTATAATGGCCGCTCTTTCAGCTGTTTTACTTTTCCTTTGGCCTGCCGTTTTCGGAGGATTAACAACTTTTGGTAAAGCTATCGTTAATCTTGGTCCTTTAGGAGCTGGGATTTACGGTTTCTCGAACCGCTTGTTAATCCCAACAGGAATGCATCACGCACTCAATAACGTTTTCTGGTTCGATGCTGCAGGGATTAATGACATCGGTAATTTCTGGAAAAACATTGGAAATCAAGGGATTACGGGCCGTTATCAAGCAGGATTCTTCCCTATTATGATGTTTGGATTGCCTGCAGGTGCATATGCAATTTATCGCAATGCACGTCCCGAAAAGAAAAAAGCTACGGCTTCACTTATGCTTGCTGCTGGTTTTGCTTCATTTTTCACTGGTGTAACCGAACCCTTGGAATTCTCATTTATGTTTGTGGCCTGGCCACTTTATGTTGTGCATGCGGTATTAACAGGGATTTCCATGTTTATCGCTGCCCTTTTCCATTGGACTGCCGGCTTTAACTTTTCGGCTGGTCTCATCGACTTCATCTTGAGCTTACGTGTGCCAATTGCGAATCAACCTTACATGCTTCTTGTGCTCGGTTTGATTATGGCTGTCGTTTATTACTTTACTTTCGACTTTGTCATTAAGAAATTTAATATGATGACACCGGGCCGTGAGGAAGGTGGCGAAGGTGAGGAAGAGCCAGATTTATCTTCAGCAGATGAAAAATTTGCTTTTCTTGCTGGCCGTATTTATCAAGGTCTTGGCAATGATAATCTTAAAACAGTTGATAATTGTACGACACGATTACGTTTAACTGTCGAAAATTCTGACTTAGTGGATCAAGCTGCAATCAAAGCAACTGGTGTACCTGGGGTGCGTGTTTTAGATAAAAAGAACGTCCAAGTCATCGTAGGTACAGAAGTGCAATTTGTAGCGGATGAATTGAAAAAAATTCAACAAACTGGAGAAGTTCCGAACCATATTGTAGCAACAACAGAAGAAGTTGTTCAACCAGATACTAAAGCATTCACTCAAGAAATATTTGCGGTGGCTACAGGTAAAGTTATGCCAATCACGGAAGTTCCGGATCAAGTTTTCTCAGCTCAAATGATGGGAGATGGCTTTGCGATATTACCGACAAAAGAAGAAGTATTTGCACCAATCTCAGGTAAAATAACAAATATCTTCCCAACCAAACATGCAATGGGCATCCAAACAGAATCAGACTTAGAAGTTCTTTTACATATGGGCTTAGATACGGTTGAGCTTAAAGGTGAGCCGTTTAATTTAACTGTTTCTGAAGGCCAAGTTCTTAAAAAAGGCGATAAGATTGCTGATATGGATCTGCAAAAAATTAAAGCTGCAGGAAAAGGAACAGAAATTATTGTGGCTTTTACAAATGCGGAGCGTGTAGAAAATATCAATCTTACAAAAACGGGTAATGTCATTGCCAACCTCGTGATTGGTCAAGTTACAAGTAAATAAAGATAGAAGTGGAGTTAATTCCACTTTTTATTTGGCGCAAAACAGCAGAAGGGAGTTTTCTCTTTCCATTTTTTTAGTTTTTACTTGACTTTATAAGTTTACAAATGTAAACTGTAGATATAGAGTTATTAAAAGAATAGAAAATTTAAGGAGGTTGAGATGGAAGAAGAACATAAAGAGCACATGCATCACGAGATGAATGATATGGCAGAAATGGACCATCATGATGGACATGATATGATGAACCATGGAGGACATATGATGCACATGGGTAATATGGGTAAGAAGCTGAAAGTCAGCATTGCGCTCATGGTTCCTTTGCTTGCTATTTCAAGTATTGCTGGTTTTCAGCTGATAAGCTTTCAAGGTGATTCGATTGTCAGACTTATTTTAGGGTCCATTATTTTCTTCTATGGTGGCACACCTTTCTTTAGTGGCGCGCGTGGAGAATTTCAATCTCGAAAACCGGCGATGATGATGCTCATTACGATGGGAATTGTCGTGGCTTATGCTTACTCGGTTTATGCTACGGTTTTATTATGGACAGGTGGCGAGGCAATGGACTTTTGGTTTGAGCTCTCGACCTTGATTGTTATCATGCTGGCAGGTCACATTATCGAGATGCGCGCAGTTAGTCGTGCAGGTGATGCACTAAAAGACCTCGCATCCCTCATTCCTAAAAAAGCACATCTGAAAGACGGAAAAGATGTGGCCATTTCTGAGCTCCAAGTGGACGATATTCTTCTCGTAAAAGAAAACGAACGTATTCCAGCTGATGGTATTGTGACAACAGAAACGGCTCATTTGTCTATCGATGAATCGATGATTACAGGTGAAGCGCGTTTGGTCTCAAAAGAAGCAGGAGATACAGTTTACGGCGGTTCTCTAAACCAGAACCTCCCTTTTGAAATGAAAGTAACTTCTCTAGGAAAAGATTCTCTTCTGGCGCAAATTGCGCAATTAGTAGAGAAGGCGCAAAAGCAAAAGTCTGCCAGTGAAAACTTAGCAGATCGTGTAGCAGGTTGGCTTTTCTGGGCGGCATTGATTGTGGGGGTTGGTTCCTTTATTATTTGGATGATGACTTCTTCATTGAGCTTTGCACTTATGACTGCTGTTTCTGTCTTTGTCATCGCATGTCCTCACGCCTTAGGATTGGCTGTACCTTTAGTCGTGGCACGCCTAACTAATCTTTCGGCTAAAAATGGTTTGCTGATTCAAAACCGTACATCTCTTGAATCTATTAGTAAAATAAAATATGCTCTTATGGATAAAACCGGGACACTCACAGACGGAAAATTTAGTGTACGTCAAGTAGTCGATTTGGCTAAGGATGATAAGGTAGATATTCTACAAGTTATGGCCGCATTAGAAAGTGGTTCAACACACCCTATTGCGCTATCAATTGTCAATGCTGTTGACGATTTGAAATTAGAAGCAGAAAATCTGGAAAATATTCCTGGTGTAGGCTTAAAAGGTACTATTCAAGGAAAAAATTACAGTATTGTCTCTTACGCTTACCTCAAAGAAAATGGAATTACGGTTGATGAGGCAGAAGTTCAAAAGGTCTTTGACCAAGGTCTGACTGTTTCCTTCCTCATTTCTGATAAAATACTTTACGGTTTTGTCGCTTTAGGTGATTCCCCAAAAGAAGATGCGAAATTCTTTATCGAAGAATTAAAAAAACGTGATATCATACCTGTAATGTTGACTGGAGATAATGAAGCTACCGCAGAAAAAATTGCAAAAAATCTTGGTATTGCGGAATATCGTGCTGAATTAAAACCAGAAGATAAAGCAAAGATTGTCCAAGATTACCAAGAAGAAGGTGGTGTTCTCTTTATTGGTGACGGTGTTAATGACTCACCTGCACTTGCTACAAGTGATCTCGGCATTGCGATTGGAGGCGGAACATCTGTCGCTATCAATACAGCAGATGTTGTCCTGGTCAACTCACATCCGAGTGATGTTTTAGCACTGATTGAGATAGCTAAACGCTCTAATCGAAAGATGAAACAAAACCTTTGGTTTGGAGCAGGTTATAATATCATTGCTATTCCTGTTGCTGCCGGCATTCTTTACCCAACCTTTGGTATCTCTATTGATCCATTGGCTGCTGCAGTATTGATGAGTATCTCAACAGTAATTGTCTCAATCAATGCGATGGGACTAAAATATGAAAGACCACAAGAAAAATAAAAAAACTCCTATTTAGGAGTTTTTTTAGATTTGGTAAGAATACATCCGTAACATCTCGTCTTCATTTTCCGCTTGAACAAAGCCAATAAATTCCCAACCGTAGCGTTCATAAAGATGAGTATGGTCAGTGACAAGATAGACCCTATGAATCCCTTGCATCTTCATATCATCGCAAGCTTCTTGGAGTAACTTTTCCGCAATCCCTTGACTACGGAATTCTTTTTCCACATACAAAGCACAAATATTAGGCGATAAATCTTTACGATTATGAAAATCATTTTCAATAATTCCAAGGCCACCAATAATTTCTGATTCATGGATCATCATATACCATTGCGGAATGGTTTCTGAACCTTGGAGGCAAGTCGCCATGCTTTCTTGATAGGCAGAAAGTGGAATTTCCCATTTCTGGTGAAACCAGTTTGCAGCTTGTTCAAGCTTTTCCTTATGTTCCCGGAGTTTTATGATTTGCATGCAGTTCTTTACCCTTCAGTATAACTTTAACTTATTTTACATATCTTTTGAAATTATTGCCTCATACTTGTCAGCAGATGTTTTATATGTTATTATATGTCGTATAGTATCATATTATACAACATATAATATGCTATGAAGGAAAAGGAAAGGACAATTATGGATATTCAAATTCCAACCTTACTTCTAGACGGGACAGTGCTTTCTTTGTTGAATAAGAAAGATATGTATGGCTATGCGTTGACAAAAACAGTACAAGCCCAACTTCCGATTAGTGAATCAACCATGTATCCTGTCTTACGTCGTTTAAAAAAGCATGAGCTTTTAGAAAATTATGACGAGCCTTATGAAGGTCGCATGAGACGTTATTATCGGATAACAGAGAATGGACGCCAAGAGCTTCAAAAAATAACTGCTGACTGGCAGCAATTCCGTAATGCCATGGATAAACTTTTAGTAGAAGGAGAACTCGAAAACGATGAATAGTTATTTAGAGGCTGTGCAGGCCCATCTGACAGAACTACCTCAAGAAGAAAGTGGAGACTTAATCGCTTATTATCAAGAATACTTTATTGAGTCAGGAATGACACTTGAGGATATAAAAGCACAGTATGGAACCCCAAAACAATTTGCTACCAAGCTCAAACTCAGTTATTTCTTAGACCAAGATGATCACGCGCAAGAAGAAGAAAAAAGTATACCCGCTAAATCACGTTTTCAGCTGGTATGGCTCATTATACTTGGTCTTTTTGCTTCACCGCTTTTGGTACCCTTGGCACTTGCCATTCTTTTACTTATTCTAGCCTTGTTAATGATGCTATTAGCTCTCCTCTTTAGTCTGTACATGCTTGATGTTTCACTCGTGTTTGGTGGATTATTCTCCTTCATTTCTGGACTTGGTGTCATCTTCAGTAGTCCAATGACAACACTAGTCTTTAGTGGACTTGGTCTTTTGCTTTTTGGGTTGGGAATCCTTATCAGTCCTTTTATTCTTTTCCTCACAAAATGGCTGTGCCTTCGTTTTCTTGGAATGATTAAATGGTTGGGGCGTAAATTAACTCAAAGAACCAAACGCGATCAGAAAGGAGGAGTCTTGTGAAAAATAAAAGAACGATAGTTGCCGCACTGACTATGATTATTTCTGGCATTATTCTTTTAGGTATTGGCTTAGCTGCTGGAGGTAAAACGAGTCTTGTCTGGAAAGAAGGCCGTCCTCAAATCTCTCATCTTATTTCTACAGAACAGACTTTTGCTACAGATAAAGTAAAAAATATGATTATCAACAGTAAAGATGCGGATTTAGAAATTATCTCTGGCTCAACTCTGAAAGTTGAGAGCCACTTGCTTGATCAGAAGCCTGAGATTAACCTTCAAGGTAAAACTTTGAATGTTGAGGCGAGAAAAAGCACCTTTGACTTCAATTTAGGGCTTAATTTTGGTAAAATGGGTCAGGAAAAAATAATTGTAACTGTACCAGAAAATATGAATTTTGAGAAAATCATTATCGACGGAACATCCGGACAAAAAACCTTGCGTGATTTGAAAGCAGATAGTCTCAAAATTAATCTTCGAGACGGTGGCCTTTCCTTAGAAAGGGTTAAAGGAAGCCAACTCACGATGAATATTAGTGATGCTGCGTGGCAATTGCGTGATTTGACTTTGTCGGGACATTTGAAAGTAACTTCTAATGATGGGGCTTCTGTTTTAGAACGTGTGACAGCAGAAAGTATGGATTTTGCTTCAAATGATGGTGCAACTATTTTTGAAAATCTTCATCTGAAAGAACGTAGCAAAATTGTTAAAAAAGACGGCCAATTGAAAATGATAAACAGTCAATTGCCGGGGATAAATGTAGAGGCAGAAGAACTTTATGTAAATCATGTCAAAAAAGAATTTCCTTATCAAACGGGAAATCAAGAGACAGCTTTGACAGTCAAAGTTACAGATGGCAGTTTCTACCTCATTAATGAATAGGACATAAGGAAAAATGGATTTAAATTTTATTGAACTTTTGAAAATTATTTTTCTCGGCATCGTCGAGGGAATTACAGAATGGCTCCCCGTATCAAGCACAGGGCATATGCTTTTAGTGGATGCCTTCATTCACACCAACATGACACAAGCTTTCAAAGATATGTTCTTTGTAGTCATCCAATTAGGTGCAATTATTGCAGTTATTGTGGAATTCTGGTCACAGATGAATCCTTTTGTTAATGTTGAAGGAAAAGGTGTACGGATCAAACGTTCTGTCTTTAACATGTGGGTTAAGGTTGTAGTGGCCTTCCTTCCGTCAGCTGTATTTGGCTTATTCTTAAATGATTTCTTAGAAGAAAATTTTGGAACACCATTGACAATTGCCATTATGCTGATTGTTTATGGTATCGCCTTTATCGTGATTGAACGTTGGAATAAAACACGTGTACCAAAAATCAATACAATGAAAGAAATTACCTATCAAACTGCACTGATCATCGGGATGTTCCAAGTCCTCTCAATGATTCCAGGGACATCACGATCAGGAGCAACAATTGTGGGTGCCTTGCTTATTGGAGTTTCACGTGTCGTTGCTGCCGAGTTTACTTTCTTCCTCGCAGTACCCACTATGCTTGGCGCCTCTGCCTTTAAACTCTTGAAATTCGGCCTTCACTTTAGCTTATCAGAAGTGATTGCCCTTATCGTTGGAATGGTTGTCGCTTATGTTGTATCTATCTTCGTTATTAAATTCTTGATGAGCTACATCAAACGCCGTGACTTCCAAATCTTTGGTTGGTACCGTATTGCGCTGGGGATTATCGTTATCCTCTTCATCCTTGTGGGTGTAATTTAAAACACAGATCAGAAAAACCTACCCTGCTTAAGGCCATGTAACTTAAGTAGGGTAGGTTTTTATTTTGGATTTTTTTAAAGCCTAAATACAAACAAAAAGCTCAATTTTTACTTCACTTGTATTTTGGAAATGATTTGAGCAGCTTCGTAATCAAATGAAATAGGTATTTCTATTGTCTGCATGCTGTCTAGTAATTTTTGCGATTCCTCCTTAACCCATGAAGGATTTTTAAGGTATCTTTCATCTTGATAATGATTTGGATCTTTATAAAAATTTATTGAACCGTCATGATTAGAACTATAGGTAATAATAGTTGTTCCGGCCATCGTATTATCTTTGCTAAAGGATAAAGTAACAGTTTCTTGAGGAAGAACTACAGAGCCTTCAAAAGGAAAAATATGATGATTTTGTCCATTTTTAGTAACATCGATAGATACAGGTTGATAATCCCCTTTATAATAATGAATTATTGCTTCTGTTACGCGCGCATATTCAATTTGTTCAGCGCTATAACCTTCAAATAAAGAAGAAGTTTGTTCAGTTTCCTTTTCTTCAGATGTAGGAGTTGATGTAGGGATACTCTCCAAAGTGCTTGATGATTGGGATTCTGTTGTCTTTGTGGTGCTCTTATTAGTACTTGAAACTGGAACATTTTTTGTTTCAGTATTTTCTTTTTTGACATCTTTACATCCACTAAGTACAAAAACTCCTATTAATGCTATCGATAATAATATGGTCTTCTTCATAATTCCTCCAATATAATTTTTACATCCGCTATATTCTAGTGTAACAAATATTATAATTTTTAATATCATAAACCTTTCAAAAAATTAAGAAAAGAAAATCTCAGTTCAATTATTTGGTCAAGGCATCATAATTTGGTATATTAGTATTGTACCAAGCGGTAGGTAAAATGATTGGAGCGTGTAAAGTGTCAGAAGCAAAAGAAAAAATCATTGACAGCAGTAAAAAGCTTTTTTGTCAAAAAGGTTATGCCTCAACTTCTATCCGAGATATTCTCGAGGACTCGGGTACTGGAAAAGGACAACTCTATCATTATTTTTTATCAAAAAAAGAAATCTGTTTAGAAGTGATTCGTTCTCATAGTAATGACTGGGAAACACAATGTTTTGATCCCTTATTGCGCCAGATGGAGGATCCCAAACAAGCTTTGCTAGCAATGCTAAACTGGGAAATTCAGGTGCATGTGGATGAAACACAACATTATGGTTGTGCTGTAGGAAACCTAGTCGTTGAACTCGGTGCGAGTGAAGATAAAGATTTTCGTGAGTTGTTAGGACAGCTTATGGAGACTTGGACAGCATTGATTCAAGCTAGGATTGTGGAAATCACAGGTTGGACTCAAGCGCGTTCTAAAACGCAAGCTCAGCATATCATCTCAACGATACAAGGAAGTCTCCTATTACTGAAACTTACACAAGACTGGTCAGTTTTTGAAAACGGCTTGGATCAATTAGGAAAAGAAATTAAGGCACTTGCTTAAAACATAGGAGGAAAAAGCATGAAAATTATATTTGACAAAACAGTAAGCGAAAAATTAGCGAAATTTGAGAATGCAGATTTTGTATTAGATTTTGACCACGAGTTGAGTGAAAAGAACGAAGCTATTGACGCATGTGCGGGCGGTATCTCACGTTACCGTATCCTTGCTATTGACAAAGGCAAGTTGCCAGAGGCTTTTGATGCACATATGGATTCAGAATTTGGTCCTGTTTACTTCAAAAAATGGGGGGAAATGTTCTGGAGCGCCCAAGATTTACAAGCTAAAGTGGAAGGCAGTTACAACCTCATTGCTTTGAAGACAGACGGAGAATATTTGAGCCATAATCTTCTTATTGTTGACTATAGAGGCAAACTTTAATATGGAGAGAAGGACATTTAAGAATTTAATTATTGGCTTTGGGAAAGCAGGGAAAACTCTGGCTAAATCATTGGCCAATAAAGGGGAAACAGTAGCAATCGTGGAACAATCTACGCGGATGTACGGGGGAACTTGTATTAATATTGGCTGTATTCCGTCTAAGTCGTTAATTGTAAATGGCCAAAAAGGTGAAGCTTTCACCGAGGCAGTCCTTCAAAAATTCAGCCTAGTCGAAAAGCTGAATAAAAAGAATTACCATATGATTGCAGATGAACCAAATGCAACTGTAATTGACGGGAAGGCGAGATTTCTTTCAGACCATGAGGTCGAAATATCCGAAGAAGGAAAGCCCATAATGCTTGTTCAAGCTGAACGTATCTTTATCAATACGGGTGCGCGTGCTATTTTGCCCTCAATCCTTGGTATGTCGGAGAGTAAAAATCTTGTGACCTCGACAGGATTGATGGACTTACAAGAAAAACCTGAACACCTTCTGATTGTGGGTTCTGGCTATATCGGACTTGAATTTGCAGCCATGTTTCTGTCTTATGGATCAAAGGTAACGATTATTGACTCACACGATATATTTTTGCCGCGTCAAGATAGAGATGTTGCGCAGCGCGTGAAGCAAGATTTAGAAGACGCTGGTGCTGTCTTCAAGCTCGGCTATGAAATAAATGGTGTTTTTGATCGTGATGAAGCAAGTATCCTCAATATTACAAAAGATGGTCAAGCAGAAGAAGTACAGGGAAACAAGATTCTTCTTGCTACAGGTCGTAAGCCCAATACTTCTGGATTAGGTTTAGAAAATACTTCAATCAAAGTTGGCGAGGCAGGACATATCTTAGTGAATGAAAAGCTTGAAACCTCTGCTCCAAATATTTGGGCTTTGGGTGATGTACATGGTGGACCACAATTTACTTATACGTCATTGGATGATTTTCGTATCATTGAAAGTCAACTTTATGGCGACAAATCTCGGACATTAAGTAATCGAGGTGAGTTAGCAAGTAGTGTTTTTATCACACCAACTCTGTCTAATATAGGCTTAACAGAAACAATAGCTCAAGCTCAAGGTACCAAGTACCGATTGTTCCGTTTAGAAGCTACATCTATTCCAAAATCTGCAGTACTTGGACAAAGTAAAGGGCTACTTAAAGCGCTGGTTGATCCTGACACACAAGAAATATTAGGTGCAACTCTTTATGCTGAAGAATCACATGAAGTGATAAATATTTTATCGCTTGCGATGAAAGCAAAATTACCTTACACCATGTTAAGAGATCATATCTACACTCATCCAACCATGAGTGAAGCTTTAAATGATCTTTTTGCTCCAGTAAATGAAGTGAAACTATAAGAAAAGGCCCTTATTTAAAGGGTTTTTCTCTTATAAATTCTGTGTTTTTTTAGATATAAAAAAATTAAAAGTCGGATATAGGATTACCCAAAGTCAACAATAGATAATCTGCATTATAATAAATAAACAATTAAAAAGAGGTGAAGTATGAGTGAAATGAAATTAAAAACAAAGATGATTCACGGAGGCATCAGTGAAGATGCTACAACAGGTGCTGTTTCTGTTCCTATCTATCAAGTATCGACCTATAAGCAAGATGGTCTCGGGCAGCCCAAAGCTTATGAATACTCGAGATCGGGGAACCCAACACGTAATGCCTTAGAGACACTTATTGCCGACTTAGAGGGTGGTGTCCAAGGCTTTGCTTTTGGTTCAGGTTTGGCTGGCATTCATGCCGTTCTTTCTATTTTTAAATCAGGGGACCACTTGATTCTAGGTAATGATGTTTATGGGGGAACTTTCCGCCTCATGGATAAAGTCATGTCTAATTTTGGTTTGGAATATGACTTGGTAGATTTAAAAGATATTGATGCTTTAAAAGATAAGATTAAAGCATCAACTAAGGCAATTTATTTTGAAACACCTTCTAACCCCTTGATGACTGTCTTAGATATCCAAAAACTTGCAGATATTGCTAAAGAAAATAGTCTACTGACAATCGTTGATAATACTTTTGCAACACCTTATTTCCAACGTCCATTAAGTTTGGGGGCAGATATTGTCTTGCATTCGGGTACGAAGTATCTTGGTGGACATTCCGATGTTGTTTCTGGACTTGTCACCACAGATAAAGAAGAATTAGCTGAACGTATCGCCTTCATGCAAAATTCAATCGGTGGTGTTTTAGGTCCTCAAGACAGCTGGTTAGTTCAAAGAGGAATCAAAACTTTAGCACTTCGTATGGAGGCCCATGCTAAAAATGCTCAAAAAATTGCAGAGTTTCTTGATGTGTCAGAGAAAGTAAGCAAAGTCTATTATCCAGGACTTCCGCAAGACCCAGGTTATGAGATTGCTTCACAACAAATGTCTGGCTTTGGAGGAATGCTTTCTTTTGAACTTAAGGATGAACATAAAGTCAAAGACTTTGTCGAGGCTTTAGAATACTTTACTTTAGCTGAATCACTCGGCGGTGTGGAAAGTCTGATTGAGGTACCTGCAGTGATGACCCATGCTTCAATACCGAAAAAGATTCGTGAAGAAGCTGGTATTAAGGATGGCCTGATTCGCCTATCTGCCGGTATCGAAGATATCCAAGATTTATTGGAAGACTTGAATCAAGCCTTTGCGAAAATTAACTCTTAAAACACCACTAGGTGTTTTTTATTATGTAAAAAGAGGAAAAACTCTTTTTTTATAAGACACGGTATGCTATAATCAAGAAGAGAGTTTTCAAGAGAAAGTATATAATTTATGAATTATAATAAGTTGTTTACGCGTTTGAATGAAAAATTAGCAGAAAATGATATCCACCTAAGCTTACAATGCGTAGGCGGTTTTGTCTTGGAGTATCATGGTCTAAAAGCTACAGAGGATATCGATGCCTTTTATGAATCAACTGCGAAAGTTGAGGAAATTATTGCTGAGATTGGGCAAGAATTTCATGTCGGAACGGCTAATGAACCTTGGTTAAGCCATTCTATCGGTCGCATCATGTCACTTTCTGATGAAGATAAAGTTTTAATCTTCAAGGCAAGTCATCTCGAAGTCTATTTGTCTTCCTTGCAGTCAGTTTTGATTGACAAAATTCAAGTGGGCAGAGCCAAGGATATTCCTGACATTGCTCAGATTATGAAGAAATTAAACATTGAACGTCCAGATACACTCCTTGACTTGCTCAACAGCTATTCAGAAGGGACTTCTGATCCTGCAGTTGTTTTAGAAGCTTACGGTCTCGCTTACGGCCAAGAAGCATTAAAAAATTATTTAAAAGAAAATCCTGAACTTTTGAGGCTATTATAAATGAATTGGAAAGAATATTTTGAAGCTGCGGCTCAAAAATCAAGAGGAAATGCGAGGCTCTGGCTCCGCTATTTAAATAAAGCTATCCAACGTGATCAAATCTATTTGACACATGACGATATTGAATATCTTCGACAGTCGGATCGCTTATCCTATTTTCAGCGCTTTTTCCTGACTTTAGCGGTTGAGGAAGGAAGCAAAGCTTGGGAAATGACTGTTTCTTTATCCGAAGCCGCTCAGTTTTCACGCTTGAAAGCCGTCGCCCAAGAGTTAAAAAATTAATAAAATATAGAAAAAAATAAGAATTGCTGAAGCGGCAGTTCTTATTTTGACAAAAAGGAGCAAGAGATGATTCAACTCACGAAATTTAACCCCCCAACGCTTGAAGAAAACTTAAGACCAGTTGGACTGACAGATGATACAATGGCGCAGAGAAGGCAGGAATTACTTGATAAAATGACCCAAGATAATTTTGATTGCTTAATTATCTATGCGGACCTAGAACATGGAAGTAACTTTGAGTATCTTACAGGTTTTCTCCCGCGTTTTGAAGAAGCCCTGCTTGTCCTTCATAAGGATGGTAAAGCTTATCTTGTTTTAGGTAATGAAAACCTAAATAAAGCAGATAAGGCAAGGTTAAAAGCAGAAGCTGTACATATGCCACATCTTTCTCTACCTAATCAGCCTATGAATACTCAAGAAACAGTTAAAGAAATCTTAAGCAAATGTGACCTAGAGCATACTCAAAAGATTGGTTTAGTGGGGTGGAAAAACTTTACCAGCACAAAAGAGGATAATTATCAGCTTTTCGATTTACCTCATTTCTTAGTTCACGCTGTGCAAAGTTTATGTCCAAAAGCCATACTAGAAAATGCTACACGTCTTTTTATCGGGGAAAATGGTGTTCGCACAACAAATAATGCAAACGAATTTGCCCATTATGAATTTGGTGCTGCTTTGGCAGGACGATGCATGTTAAACGCGATGAATCAGATAGAGCTTGGAAAAAGTGAAATGGAAGTTGCAAGAGAATTATCAGACCTTGGACAAGCACATAATGTCGTTACAATAATGGCAACAGGCGAACGTTTTGTAAAGGCCAATATCTATCCAAACGATAAAGTCATTAAAAAGGGAGACAAACTTTCCCTAACGACAGGGTATAAAGGAGGCCTCCAAAGCCGAGGAGGCTATGCGGTAAGTCAAGTTTCTGATCTTCCAGATGAAGAGAAAGATTATCTTTCGGCTGTTGCAAAACCTTATTTTAATGCCGTTAAAACTTGGCTGGAAACAATCAAGATTGGTATACAAGGGCAAGAGCTATATAACAAAATAGAAGAAGTTTTGCCACAAGAAAAATACGGTTGGACTCTTAATCCTGGCCATCTCTCCGCTGATGAAGAATGGATGAGCTCACCAGTTTATCCGCAGTCAACAGAAAGTATCGAGAGTGGCATGCTGTTCCAGATTGATATTATTCCATCTGTTCCTGGATACGGCGGTGTAAGTTGTGAGAGCGGTATCTTCCTGGCGGATGCGCAGTTAAGAAAAGAGATACAGGAAGAATATCCTGACATTTGGACGCGCGTGCAAAACAGAAGAGCTTATATTCAAAATGAATTAGGGATTGCACTCAGTGACGAAATTCTTCCAATGAGCAGTGCTACAGCCTATTTACGTCCTTTTATGTTGGATAAGACATTAGCTTTGACTGCAAAATAAAAAGCCGAATTTGGCTTTTTTGTTAAATCGTAATAGTTGAGGCTTTTTTCAATTAAAAAAACAATATATTATTTGATGAACATTTTAAAACTATGAAAGAATGTTATATTAGGCTGAACGGGATTACTTAGAGTCATAAACCTAAAGTGTAATAATTCAGAAGTGTTAAGCGCTTTATTTTCATTCAAAAATTTGAACATATCTTTTGACTAACATTATTCATTTTGTGATAATTATTAAAGAAGCATAAAAAATAATAGAAAAATTGGAGAAAAAATCATGTCCTTAATCGGAAAAGAAGTTGAACATTTCGTCACTGAAGCATATCAAAACGGCAAGTTCTTGACAGTAAATTCAGATGATCTTAAAGGAAAATGGAATGTTATTGTCTTTTATCCTGCGGATTTCTCTTTTGTTTGTCCAACAGAATTGGAAGATTTACAAGAGCAATACAGTATTCTTAAAGACTTAGGCGTAGAGGTTTACTCATGTTCTACGGATACACATTTCGTCCATGCGGCTTGGCATGAGCACAGTGAAGCTATTGGTAAGGTAGAATACCCAATGTTGGCTGACCCATCACAAAAGATTTCTCGTATTTTTGATGTATTGGATGAAGAATCTGGTTTATCACAACGTGGTTCGTTTATCATTGACCCAGATGGTATTGTACAAGCTGTCGAAATAACTGCAGATGGTATTGGTCGTGATGCAAGCCAATTAGTAGATAAAGTACGTGCAGCACAATATATCCGTAAAAATCCAGGCGAAGTTTGCCCAGCTAAATGGAAAGAAGATGCGGAAACTCTAACACCAGGTTTAGACTTAGTTGGTAAAATTTAATTTAATGAGGCGAAGTAGATTACTCGCCTTTTTAAGCTAAAAAGAATGGAAAGATAAAATGTTAGAAGAAAATCTTAAAGCACAACTCAAGCAATATTTAGAGCTTCTAGAAAATGATATCGCATTACGCGTTAAGGCAGATCCTGAAGATGCTAACGGTAAAAAAGTACGTGATTTTGTTAATGAAATTGCTGAAATGTCACCACGTATAAGTGTTGAAGAAGCTAAGTTAGTCAAAGCTCCTGGCTTTTCTGTTGTCCGCAAGGGAGAAATGAGAGGTATTGCTTTTGCTGGTATTCCTTTAGGTCATGAATTTAACTCGCTTGTTTTGGCGCTTTTACAAGTAAGTGGTCGCGCACCAAAGATTGAAGAAGACCTTAAAAAACGAATTCAAGCTATCGATAAACCTTATCATTTTGAAACTTATGTAAGTTTGACTTGTCATAACTGTCCAGATGTTGTCCAAGCCTTGAATATCATGAGTGTTCTTAACGAAAATATTACGCATACGATGATTGAAGGCGGCATGTTCCAAAACGAAGTCAAATCTCGTGGTGTGATGGCTGTGCCAACAGTTTTTGTTAACGGTGAGGAATTTTCAAGTGGGCGCATGAGTCTTGAAGAAATATTAAATAAACTCGTGGGTCAAGCTGGAAGTGAAGAATTTGATGATAAAGATCCTTATGATGTTCTTGTTGTTGGCGGTGGTCCAGCAGGTGCAAGTGCGGCTATTTATGCAGCACGCAAAGGGATACGCACAGGTATTTTAGCAGAAAAATTCGGTGGTCAGCCATTAGAAACTCTAGGCATTGAAAACTTGATTGGGACGACTTATACTGAAGGACCAAAGTTAGCTGCTCAACTGGAAGAACATGTCAAAGCCTATCCAGCTGATATTATGAAAACACAAAAAGCAGTGAAATTAGAGAAAAACGACCTGCTTGAAGTGACTCTGGAAAATGGAGCTGTCCTACAGTCTAAAACGGTTGTATTATCAACAGGAGCACGTTGGCGTTCACTTGGTATTCCAGGTGAGGAAGAATTCAAAAATAAAGGAATTGCTTATTGTCCGCATTGTGATGGACCGATCTTTGCAGGTCAAAAAATTGCCGTAGTTGGGGGAGGAAACTCGGGGATTGAAGCAGCCATCGATTTAGCTGGTGTAGTTGAACATGTGACTGTTTTAGAATTTTTACCAGAGCTTAAAGCAGATAAAGTTTTACAAGAAAAACTCTATTCACTGGATAATGTTACGGTTCTAACCAATGTAGAAACGAAGGCTATTCATGGTACAGATAAAGTTGAAAGTCTAGATTATGTTGAACGTGATACTCAAAAAGAAGTAAATATCGAAGTATCAGGTGTCTTTATCCTTATTGGTCTTGTGCCTAACACAGAGTGGCTGGAGGGAGTAGTAGAACGTAACTCACGAGGCGAAATTGTCGTTGATAAACAAGGGGCTACAAATGTACCTGGTGTATTTGCTGCAGGGGATTGTACAGATTCAGTTTATAAACAAATTGTGATTGCCATGGGAAGTGGTGCAACAGCTTCTCTGGGTGCATTTGACTATCTCATTCGTCATTAAAAATAAAACCATCCTGAAACATTTCGGGGTGGTTTTATTATCTTTTAAGTTTGTGCTAAATTTCACGTACTAAAATTGTAGCATTCGTAAAATGTTTTTGCTATAATATTAAAGTAAAAATTGTTTACAAGTGTAAATTAAACAAAATCTTGGAGGATTTATTAATGACTAAATTACTTGTTGTAAAAGGACATCCTTTGACAGCTGAAGACAGCTTCTCAATTAAAGGCTTGGATACTTTCGTATCAGCCTATAAGACTGCAAATGCAGATGATGAAGTAGAAGTACTCGATGTTTTCTCTGCCGACATTCCTGAAATTGATCAAGACATGGCTTCTGCCTTTATTGCAATGCAAAATGGTGTAGACTTCACTGCCTTGTCTGAATCACAACAAGATAAAGTTGCACGTTTTGGTGCCTTTACAGAACAATTCCTTTCAGCAGATAAGGTAGTCATTGCGAGCCCATTGTGGAACCTTATGATTCCTGCTAGCCTTAAAAAATGGATTGATACAGTCAATGTTGCTGGTAAAACTTTCCGTTACACAGCAGAAGGACCAAAAGGTTTAGCAACAGATAAGAAAGTTATGCACTTGCAAGCAAGCGGTGGTATGTACAATGGTCAAGATACAGGTAGCCAATACATGAAGACTATCTTTGAATTTATTGGTACAGACTTCTCCTCACTTAGTGTTGAAGGTCATGCTTACCAACCTGAAAAAGCTGAAGAATTTTTGGCTGAATTCCTTGGTAAAGTAGAAACTGCAGCACAAGAGTTTTAATTCTGGTAAATCTCGGATATTAGTTGACCCATATTTGTTTTTATATTAAAATTAAATAAGAAATAAATAAAAGAAAGAGCATTTCTTTGAAATGCCATGGGAACAACCTTATGATTAAATTTAGTATTCGTGCAGAAAATGTGGAAATTACAGATGCAATTCGTTCATATATCGAAGATAAAATCGGTAAATTAAATAAATACTTTAATGATGGACATGAAGTCACAGCCTACGTGAATATTAAGTCTTATTCCGATAAGCGTAATAAGGTTGAAGTAACTGTGCCAGCTAAAAATGTAACTTTAAGAGCAGAAAATACTGCTCTAGATGTACTTGCAGCTATTGATTTAGTGGAAGAAAAGTTAGAACGACAAATTCGCAAATATAAAACGCGTGTAAACCGCAAATCAAAAATAAATGTCCCAACTGGCTTAGCCTTTGGTGACGAATTTGCTCCTTTAGATGCCATTGATGAGATTGAAGAAGATACTGTGAAAATCGTCCGCACGAAACGTGTTGATCTTAAACCGATGGATGCGGAAGAGGCAGTGCTTCAGATGGATATGCTTGGCCATGATTTTTATGTTTTCTTGGATGCCTATACTAATCGTACGAGTGTTGTTTACCGACGTGCCGATAAAAATATTGGTTTAATTGAAACAGATTAAGACAAAAAGACTGGTTTGATATCCAGTCTTTTTTATTATGATATTAATCTTTATTTATATTTTTCTTCTAACTTACTCATCCATAGACCTAATACAAGTCCAATTACAAAGAGTAGAGCACTCATAAAGAAGGTTGAGAGAGTTGCACCTGCATAATTGATGGCTTCGGCACTTTGTGTAGGTACTACAATCAGCAATGTGCTTGAGAGTACTAAACCAATGATAAAGTTGTAAACTTTAGAATGGAAATTAATAAGAAGTTTCTCCATAAATTTTGAAAAACTTACTAGAGCGAATAATCCACCAATGGCAATAGGAAGAAACACACCGAAAATATCACGGTTTTTAAAACCTTCGAGCATTGGAGAGAAAAGTCCAAGAATTAAGAGAAGATTTGAGGGGCTAAGTCCAGGTACCAAAACACCTAAGGCGATTAAAATACCTGCAAGGAAGAAACCATAGAAGTTTGCCGGAACCGTTCCTGCAATGGCAGGTAACATATATAAAATAAGTGTTGACAAAACAAATGTGAGGATTAAAGTAAAGGTATCACTTTTATCACGAGCCTTCTGACGTGTGCTTTCTTTAAAGAGAGAAGGGAGTGTTCCTAAAATTGCACCTGCAAACCCCCATAATACAATTATCTGATAATGCGCTAACACCCACTCAAGAGGTCGACTAAGGAGAACTAAGCCCAAAATCCCACCAATACCAACAGGAAGGAAGAAAAGAAAATTCTTCTTGAAATCCTGACGAATATGAGCCAAGAAATGGAGCATACGTTCATAAATCCCTAAAATGGCTGCAAGAACCCCGCCAGAAACACCAGGAAGAATGAAGCCAAGAGCAATAATCATTCCTTTAATCAATCGAAAAATCCAGTTCATATTATCTTATCACTTTCTATTTTATACTTTTGCGACTATTATATCATAGATTACTTATACGAAACATATTTATCATACAAGTCGATAAAATACAAACTAGGATATATTCGAAATTTTACACTTTAAAAATAATTTTACTATCTTTTTTTGTATTTTTACATTAAAATAGAAGGCATAATGCATTTTTATATGATGATAGTATACGGATAAATAAAAAAGGAGGAAAAAGTGAAAGAGGTTAGACAACCGAAATATCAGCAAATTGCTATATTAATTGCGGAAAATATTGTACGCAACGAATTAAAAATCGGTCAAAAAATTTATGCAAGATCGACCTTAGCAACAACTTTTGGTGTTTCTCCCGAAACAGCACGAAAAGCAGTAAGCATTCTTAGTGATTTAGGGATTGTGGATTCAATTCATGGAAGTGGCGTCGTTATTGCTTCACGTCAAAAAGCTCAAGAGTTTTTGACTCAACATCAAGAAGTTAAATCAATTCAGGATTTACAAGCTGATATTTTGAAAAGTGTCGCTCGCCAACAAAAGGAACTTGCCAATTTTTCATCGACTTTAGATAAACTCGTTGGACAAACAGCACACTTTCAAAAATCCAATCCAATGACTCCGATTGAACTTGAGCTTAATGAACCTTCCGAAAACTTAGGTAAAACTATCGGAGAAATGAACTTATGGCAAAATACAGGTGCAACCGTTATTGCCATCTTACAGAATGACGAATTAATTATTTCGCCGGGCCCATATGCAACATTGAACCAATATGATACCTTGTATTTTGTTGGTGGAACAGATTCTTTACAAATTATTCAAAATTTCTTTTATAAAAATTAATTTTGACATTGGGAAATATCTTTCTATAGAGACAGGCAATAGGAACTGTCGCTATAGGAGGATTTTTTTCAAATTTAGGCAATTTAAGATATTTGTAAGTTTACTTATTTGACAAAGTGACAATACCTTGTTATTATGGAATGGTCACTTTGATGAACATTAAATAATGAAATGTATTTAATTATTAAGAGTAAAGGAGAATATTTTGCCAGTAAAAATTAAAATTGAGCACTTAACCAAAATATTTGGTAAACGTGTAAAAACTGCTTTGGCAATGGTCGAGCAGGGTGATTCGAAAAACGAAATTTTAAGAAAAACAGGTGCGAGTGTCGGTGTTTATGATGCCAACTTCGAAGTAAATGAAGGCGAAATTTTCGTTATTATGGGACTTTCTGGTTCAGGGAAGTCCACACTATTACGTTTACTTAATCGTTTGATTGAGCCAACAAGCGGTAAGATTTTCATTGACGGTGAAGATGTTGCTACGTTAAATAAAGAAGATTTGCTGAAAGTGCGTCGCAAAACGATGAGTATGGTTTTCCAAAATTTTGGTCTCTTCCCTCATAGAACGATTCTTGAGAATACAGAATATGGTTTGGAAGTACAAAACGTACCAAAAGAAGAGCGTCGCAAGCGTGCTGAAAAAGCTTTAGACAATGCTAACTTACTTGATTTTAAAAATCAATATCCGAACCAACTTTCAGGAGGGATGCAACAACGTGTCGGCTTAGCGCGTGCTTTAGCCAATGATCCAGAAATTCTTCTGATGGATGAAGCTTTCTCAGCTTTGGACCCATTGATTCGTCGTGAGATGCAAGATGAACTTTTGGAACTTCAAGCAAAATTCCAAAAAACAATTATTTTCATTTCGCATGACTTGAATGAAGCATTACGTATCGGTGACCGTATTGCCATTATGAAGGATGGTAAAATCATGCAGATTGGTACAGGTGAAGAAATTCTTACTAATCCTGCTAATGATTACGTTAAAACCTTCGTGGAGGATGTCGATCGTGCAAAAGTTATCACAGCGGAGAACATTATGATTCCTGCCTTAACAACTAACATTGACATTGATGGTCCAAGTGTAGCGCTTAAAAAGATGAAGACAGAAGAAGTAAGTTCTTTAATGGCTGTCGATAAAAAACGTCAATTTTATGGTGTTATTACCAGTGAAGCAGCTGTTCAAGCAAAACAAGCGAATAAATCTCTTCGCGAAGTTCTCATGACAGATGTTGGACAAGTTGGTAAAGAAACATTAGTAAGTGATATCTTACCTATCATATATGACTCTCCAACGCCTGTTGCCGTGGTAGATGACGAAGGATTCCTCAAAGGTATTCTTATTCGCGGACGAGTACTTGAAGCTTTAGCAGATGTAGACGATGAGGAGGTAAATAATGATTGAGTTAGCAATAGGTAAGATACCCTTAGCAGATTGGGTTTCGACTGCAACAGATTGGATTACAAGCAATCTAAGTGCTGGTTTTGATATTATTCAAAAAGCTGGTACAGCAATTATGGATACAGTAACTGCGGGACTTACAGCTGTACCATTTTGGTTAATGATTATTGTTGTTACTTTCTTGGCAGTTTTAGTTTCTGGACGTAAAATTGCCTTCCCTATCTTTACATTCTTAGGTTTAGTTCTTATTGCCAATCAAGGTTTATGGACAGACTTGATGAATACAGTAACATTGGTCTTGCTTTCTAGTTTAGTTTCTATTATTATCGGTATTCCTTTAGGTATATGGATGGCTAAGTCCGAACTTGTTGCTAAGATTGTGCAGCCCATTTTGGACTTCATGCAAACCATGCCCGGTTTCGTTTACTTGATTCCGGCCGTTGCTTTCTTTGGTATCGGTGTGGTCCCTGGTGTATTTGCCTCAGTTATCTTTGCTTTGCCACCAACAGTTCGTATGACAAACTTGGGTATTCGTCAAGTTTCTACTGAATTGGTCGAAGCAGCAGATTCTTTTGGGTCAACACCAAGACAAAAGCTTTTTAAGTTAGAGTTTCCGTTAGCAAAAGGAACAATTTTAGCAGGTGTTAACCAAACTATTATGTTGGCACTTTCAATGGTCGTTATTGCTTCAATGATCGGTGCACCTGGTCTTGGACGTGGCGTCTTAGCGGCTGTTCAATCTGCGGATATAGGTAAAGGTTTTGTAAACGGTATTGCTTTAGTTATTTTAGCTATTATCATTGACCGTTTCACTCAAAAACTTAATGTTGCCCCAACTGAAAAACAAGGCAATACGCAACTTAAGAAATGGAAAAAAAGAGGAGCGTTAGTAGCCCTTATCGTTCTTATCATTGGTGGTATTTCTGGTGTTACACTTACGAAAACAGCAGCAGATAAAAATGTTGAGCTTGTATATATGAACTGGGACTCAGAAGTTGCATCTATTAACGTATTAAGTCAAGCTATGGAGCAACATGGATTTGACGTTAAGAAGACAGCTTTAGATAATACAGTTGCTTGGCAAACTGTAGCAAATGGTCAAGCTGACGGTATGGTTTCTGCTTGGCTCCCAAACACTCATGAAACACAATGGAAAAAGTTCAGCAAGTCCGTTGAATTACTTGGCCCTAACCTTAAAGGAGCTAAAGTTGGTCTTGTCGTACCAAGCTACATGAAAGCAAATTCTATCGAAGACCTGAAGGATCAAGCAGATAAATCAATTATCGGTATTGAACCTGGTGCTGGTGTTATGGCCGCAACAGAGAAGGCTCTGAAAGATTATGATAACTTGAAAGATTGGAACTTAGTACCATCGTCTTCAGGTGCGATGACTGTTGCCCTTGGTGAGGCTATAAAGCAACATAAAGATATCGTAATCACGGGCTGGTCACCTCACTGGATGTTTAATAAGTATGATTTGAAATATTTAGAAGATCCTAAAAACTCAATGGGTAAAGCTGAAGACATCAATACTATTGTACGTAAAGGACTTAAAGAAGATAATCCTGAAGCTTATAAAGTATTAGACAAGTTTAACTGGTCTCAAAAAGATATGGAATCTGTAATGCTTGATGTTCAAAATGGTAAAACACCAGAACAAGCAGCAGCAACATGGATTAAATCTCATAAAGAACAAGTTGATAAATGGTTTGAAGACTAATACATAATTAATCAAAAACTAAGCAATATTGCTTAGTTTTTTTTTAGAAAATACCTTAAAAAAACAATCCGTATTTTTATCATGACAGTAATAATATGGTAAAATTAGAGTATTGAAAATTACAAAATTTGAAAGGAAAGAAAAATGAAATTATTTCAACACAACACCCTTGCAGCTTTGATGTCAGGACTTTATGAAGGAACCTTAACGATTGGAGAGCTTTTGAAAAAAGGCAACTTTGGTATTGGAACCTTGTCAGGTATCAATGGTGAGTTGATTGTCTTGAATGGCAAAGCTTATATTGCAACAGGAGACAAAAAAGTACGTCAAGTAGAAGACAATGAAACTGTCCCATACGCTGCAGTATCTCATCATGAAGCAACACTTTCTTTCCAACAAGAAGAAAAAATCGCTAGCGAAGAACTCTTCAAAAAAATTGAAAATGAGTTTAATAGCGAAAATACCTTTTATACAATTAAAATGACTGGTGATTTTGATATGATGCATGTGCGCATGGCTCCAGGCGCAGCAGAAGGCGAACCTTTTGCTAAAGTAGCAGAAAATCAACCCGAATATAAAGAGGAGAACGTCATGGGAACTATCGTCGGTTTTTGGACTCCAGAAATGTTTCATGGTGTAAGTGTCGCTGGATACCATCTGCATTTTCTTGCTGATTCATGCAATTTTGGTGGCCATATTTTAGGATTTACTGGCTTTTCCGGTAAAGTAGAAATAGGCCAAGTGGATGCCTTAGAGCAAAACTTCCCAACAAAATCTCAAAACTTCCTCCAAGCCAAATTTAATCTTGATCAACTCAAAAAAGATATTGAACAAGCGGAATAAAAAAACTGCAAAAATGCAGTTTTTTATGTGAACAGCTTCTATTTTTTGCGTATTAATTATTGAATAACACCAAAAATGGAGGCTGCATGATTAAAAACTTTGAAATATTACGTTTGAAAAAAGCAGGAATGTCTAATTTAGGGATTTTGAAACTGATTGATTATCAGAGGAGGCATGAAGCAAAACTCACTCTACGCCAGTTAGCGCGGATTGCAGAGGTCAAAACTGTCCCTAATTTTATTGAGAGTTATAAGAGTCAAGATGTGAAACGACTTCGTGAGCAATACAAAATTTTCCCCTCCTTTTCCATTTTAGATGACATTTATCCCGAATGGCTGAGAGAAACATATAATCCGCCTGCCCTCTTTTTTTACCGAGGAGATCTTAAATTGCTTAGTCTTCCTAAACTTGGGTTTGTAGGCAGTCGTGAAATGTCTAAGGAAGCACCAAGAATAATCCACAAGCTTATTGAGGAATTAAAGCAAAATTTTGTTATTGTGAGCGGATTAGCACGCGGTGTTGACACCTCAAGCCATGTAGCAGCTGTAAAACAAAAAACTCCAACCATTGCTGTCATTGGTAATGGGTTAGATATTAGTTATCCAAAAGAAAATCGTAAATTACAAGAATACTTAGCAGCACATGAATTAGTTTTATCAGAATACCTTGTAGGAGAGCAACCCCTCAAGTTTCATTTCCCAGAGAGAAATAGAATCATTGCTGGTCTTTCCCGTGGTGTTGTCGTTGTGGAAGCAAAACAACGTAGTGGTAGCCTTATCACAAGTCGTTATGCTTTAGAGGGTAATAGAGAAGTTTTTGCTGTACCTGGAGATATTTTGAATAGAAATGCCTCTGGGTGTAATCAATTAATCCAACAAGGTGCAGCAAAACTTGTCACTCATGGACAAGATATTTTAGATGAATTTTATTTATATGAAGGGAATTTCTTTCCTTAATTTTTTATAAAAATTGAAAATTTATAAATCTATGTAAAATTAGTAAAACCAAGGACTGACAGAACTTTTTTCCTTTTAATAAATGTTTAATTCTCCTATAAGAAAAACACTTTTGGTTTTATTACTTGACATCTGACCTAAAAGCCTATATTATTAGACTATTGAAATTTGAAAAAAATAGGTAAATATATGGCGAAAGCAAGTGAAAAACAAACAACTACAAAAAAGAAAACGAGCAGTAAGAAAACTGCGAGTAAAAAGAAAACAAAAATTGTTAAAGGCAAAAATCTCGTAATTGTTGAGTCACCTGCTAAAGCAAAAACAATTGAAAAATATTTAGGGCGAAACTACAAAGTTGTGGCATCTGTTGGGCATATACGTGATTTGAAAAAATCAACAATGTCCGTAGACATTGACAATGATTATGAACCACAATATATTAATATACGTGGAAAAGCACCGCTGATCAATTCTCTTAAAAAAGAGGCTAAAGCAGCAAAAGCTGTTTACTTAGCAAGTGACCCGGACCGAGAAGGAGAAGCCATTGCTTGGCACTTGGCACATATTTTAGGTCTTCCTTTGGAAGATAAAAATCGGGTTGTTTTTAACGAAATTACTAAAGATGCTGTTAAAAATGCATTTAAAGAACCACGTAGTATTGATGTTGATTTGGTAGATGCACAACAAGCACGTCGTATTTTAGACCGTTTAGTTGGGTATTCAATCAGTCCAATTCTTTGGAAAAAAGTTAAAAAAGGATTATCAGCTGGTCGTGTCCAGTCTATCGCCCTCAAACTCATTGTTGATCGAGAAAACGAAATTAATGCTTTTATCCCTCAAGAATATTGGTCAATTGATGGCGAATTTAAAAAAGGAGCTAAAAAGTTTAAAGCTGCTTTCTGGGGTGTTGATGGTAAGAAACGTGCACTAAATAACAATGATGATGTGATGGAAGTTATGTCTCGGTTGTCTGGTCCAGATTTCGATGTCGATAAAGTAGAGAAAAAAGAACGTCGTAGAAATTCACCACTTCCATATACAACAAGCTCAATGCAACAAGATGCGGCCAATAAAATTAATTTCCGTACACGGAAAACCATGATGGTTGCCCAACAACTATATGAGGGGCTCACATTGGGTGCACAAGGCCACCAAGGGCTGATTACCTATATGCGTACCGATTCAACACGTATCTCTCCAGTGGCGCAAGGCGTAGCTGCAGACTTCATTACAGAGCGTTTTGGTGCTAAGTATAGCAAGCATTCGTCAAAAGTTTCTAATAAAGCCGGAGCTCAAGATGCCCATGAAGCAATCCGTCCCACTAATGTCCTTAATACCCCTGAAGCAATTGCAAAATATTTAGACAAAGATCAGTTAAAACTTTACACTTTAATTTGGAATCGCTTTGTGGCAAGCCAAATGACAGCTGCTATTTTTGATACGATGAAAGTAAACCTTTCACAAAATGGTGTAATTTTCATTGCCAATGGCTCACAAGTTAAATTTGATGGTTATTTAGCTATCTATAACGACTCTGAGAAAAACAACATGCTTCCTGATATGGCAGCTGGAGATATTGTTAAGAAAGCAAATCTCAAACCTGAACAGCACTTTACTCAGCCGCCTGCCCGTTACAGTGAAGCAACTTTGATTAAAGTCCTGGAAGAAAATGGAGTTGGCCGTCCATCAACATATGCACCAACTCTTGAAACAATCCAAAAACGTTATTATGCCCGTTTAGTGGCCAAACGTTTTGAACCAACTGAACTAGGCGAAATTGTAAATAAACTTGTGGTTGAATTTTTCCCGAACATTGTAAATACTGAATTTACAGCTGAAATGGAAAAAGATCTGGATAAGGTAGAAGAAGGACAGCGCCGCTGGGTTGATGTCGTTGATCAATTTTATAAACCTTTTGCCGTCGAACTTGAAAAAGCCGAAGTTGAAATGGAAAAAATCGTCATTAAAGACGAACCAGCTGGTTTTGATTGTGACGTTTGTGGACATCCAATGGTAATTAAGTTGGGACGATATGGCAAATTCTATGCATGTAGTAATTTCCCTGAATGTCACAATACCAAAGCCATTGTAAAAGAAATTGGCGTAACCTGTCCAAGTTGCCACAAAGGGCAAATCATTGAACGTAAGACAAAGAAAAATCGTCTTTTCTATGGTTGTGACAGATACCCTGATTGCGAATTTACAAGCTGGGATAAACCTGTTGGCCGTTCTTGTCCAAAATGTGAGCACTATTTGGTAGAAAAGAAAGTACGTGGCGGTGGCAAACAAGTAGTATGTAGTAATGAAACTTGTGACTACAAAGAGGAAAAACAAAAATGAAGTTATTTTACATAATTAATTTTATGTTAAATATAGAAAGTTAAAATGAATAAAACACATATAAACGTTATTGGCGCAGGTCTTGCGGGTTCTGAAGCTGCTTACCAAATTGCAAAACGCGGCATTCCAGTAAAACTTTACGAAATGCGTGGCGTTAAAGCTACGCCTCAGCATAAAACAGACAAATTTGCCGAGTTGGTTTGTTCAAATTCTTTTCGTGGAGCAGCAATCACAAATGCTGTGGGACTACTGAAGGAGGAAATGCGTCGTTTGGATTCTGTCATGATGCAAGCTGCCGAAAAAACACAAGTACCAGCTGGCGGAGCTTTAGCAGTTGACCGTGAAGAGTTTTCAGCTTTTATTACTCAAGCTGTTTCAGAAAACCCTTTGATTGAGGTAATCCGCGGTGAAATTACAGATTTACCTAACTTAGACGAAGAAATTACAATTATTGCAACGGGTCCCTTAACAAGTGATGCTTTAGCTGCAAAAATTCATGAATTTAATGGTGGGGATGGCTTTTATTTCTATGATGCTGCAGCTCCGATTATTGATGCGAATACAATAGATTACGATAAAGTCTATAAAAAATCTCGTTACGATAAAGGAGAAGCCGACTATATCAATTGTCCAATGACAAAGGAAGAATTCAATAATTTCCAACAAGCTTTAATTACTGCTGAAGAGGCTCCACTCAATTCATTTGAAGATCTAAAAGTTTTCGAAGGTTGCATGCCAATCGAGGAAATGGCTAAACGTGGTTATAAAACAATGTTATTTGGTCCAATGAAACCTGTTGGATTAGAATATCCTGATACATATACAGGTCCACGTGATGGTGATTTTAAAACGCCTTATGCCGTTGTACAGTTGCGCCAGGATAATGCTTCGGCATCTTTGTATAATATCGTAGGTTTCCAAACTCACCTTAAGTGGGGGGAGCAAAAACGTGTTTTCCAAATGATACCTGGATTAGAAAATGCTGAGTTTGTACGTTATGGTGTAATGCATCGAAATTCATACATGGATTCTCCTAACCTACTCAAGCAAACTTTCCAATCAAGAAAACAAGAAAATCTTTTCTTTGCCGGTCAAATGACTGGTGTAGAAGGTTACGTTGAATCAGCAGCAAGTGGTTTGGTTGCCGGAATAAACGCTGCTCGTCTTTTTAAGGGTGAAGAAGAAATCATATTCCCGCAAACAACAGCTATTGGTGCTCTCCCATATTACATCACACATACAGACAGTAAACATTTCCAACCTATGAATGTGACTTTTGGTATTGTCAAAGAACTTGAAGGTCCGCGTATCCGTGATAAAAAGGAACGTTATACGAAGGTTGCTGAGCGAGCATTAGAAGACTTAAGCCAAATCATTGAAAAAATGTAATAATAAAAACCTCTATTAATTTAGAGGTTTTTATTATCGAGTGCATTTTACATAAAATTAATTATGTAAAATGTTATATATTTATGCTTAAAATATCATCTAAGGCGATTCTCCGCACCAAGTTCTCTTCTTTAATATAAAGTAAATCATAGTCAATACCAAAAATTTTACCTTGAGAAGTAGTTTCTTGCGAATTTTGCAAAAAGCGTATGCTAACGGATTTTTGTCTGCTCCAAGCATATTTCAATTCATAAATAATTTCTTGTTGTGACATTTTTAGAGTAGTATTATTCATTCGATTCTTTCCACTTATAGTTTTTATCTTAAATTAATAGTCTACTTAAATTTTACCAGTCTTGCTTATAGTTCGTCAAGTGCATTTTTCTGTTCTTGACTAATAATATGGGTGTAGAGGTCTGTAACTTGTGTTGAAGAATGTCCGAGCTGATGACTTACCAGAACTTGAGAATTGGTTTGTGCGTAAAGGCGAGTCGCTAAGGTGTGACGAAGTTTATGTGGTGTTATTCTTACTTTAAAAGCTTGCGAGTACTTAGAGACTAACTTTTCAATGCTTGATCCATCAATCCGAGAAGCTTGCCCTCGGTAAATAGACAAGAAGAAGGCTTTATTACTTTTTTCTGGTTTATAACGCTGTTCACGAATCTCTAAGTAGTTGAGTAGATAAAGCTCAGCAAATTTTGCGATATTAACGGCATCCCTTTTGCCCCCTTTACGTGTAACTTCCACAACTAGAGTCTTCATATTCAAATCAGCTATATTGATATTAACAGCTTCAGACAGACGTACGCCAGAAGCCAACATCAGCGCAATAATCGCTAAATCACGTTCTTTATTTTTATTAAAAGAAGAGAGCGCTCGATTAGACAAACTTTTTTCGTATTCATTATCAATAAAATCCAGAAAACCTTGTGTTTCATCGCCTAAAAACAGTTTTCCTTTAATATTCTCAGCCCTGGAAGCCAAAGTTTCTCTATTTTTTTGAATCTGCACTTTTTTCATAACATTACGGTAAAAGTATGGCTCGCCATTTACGCCTTCAGCTTGCTCCGTAAGATATTTAAAAAGGCTGGAAAGTGCAGCTAAAGTACGTTTTACTGAGTTTTGTGTTAGTCCAGACTTATTATTTTGACGTGGTTTTTCACGTAAGTAGAGGATATAACCTTCAATGTCAGAACGTGCTAGATTTTCTAATGTATCTAAATCTATACCAGAAATATTTTTTGCTTTGCTGACATCACTATCAATAAGCCAATTAAAAAATCTCTCGTATTCTAAAAGATATTGATAGAGCGTAGTCAAGCTATAAGGAATACTAAGCTTTGATTGATAGTATTCCAAAACGAAGTCGGGCATACGTTTTTTTATGCGGTCAATATTTGCAAGTAGAAGTTCACGTTTCATAGTTTTTTAAGTATACCATAAATTTATAAAACTTTCAAGAATATTATAGTTTTTCGGAAAGATGTTATAGGATATCCCAAGATCTCTTTAAACTATATACTCAGCAAGCTTAATAAATTCTTTCTATTTATTTATTTTTTCGAATATAATTATATCATAACTTCTATAAATAAATAGGTTTGAACTTGACTGTTGAGCCATTTAAAGTAAATTTATGTTAAAATTTACTAGGCTATATAAAAGATAAAAATGAAAGGAATAAAATCAAACTGAAAGATAAAATATATAAACAAATATCAATAACAGGTTAAAATACATCCAAATATAAAAAACTCCGTATTTCTGTGCCGCTGGCATGTACGGCTTAGATTATCTTCACTTTATCTATCCTTTTTTAGATATCTTTCCGAAAAACTTGCGTTATAAATCTAATTTTTTGGTATGTCGAATTATAAATGGTTTAGAGCATCTTTTAAATCTGTGTTAATAATGTGAGTATATAGATCTGTTGCCTTATTTGTAGAGAGTGACAAGTTGTTGGCTCGCAAGTACTTGGGACTTTGTTTTTGAATACAACCTTGTAGCCAATATATGTCGTAGTGTATGAGGCGATACTTTAACCTTAAAGGATTCAGGGTACTTTGTTACTAAGCAATAGACCGCTGCTTCGGTTTTTCGAGTTTTTCATTCGCCTACTTTGGTAGATTTTCCAACTCATGAACTTCTATATCTGTGATTTTAATGGCTTTATTTTTTCTTTGTGTTTATTGATTTTTCATTTCTCCTTTAATTATATGTTAAGTTATTCACTAAGACTTTTCAATTTCCAGTTGAATATATTTTTTACATGTACATGAAAATACAAAAAGGCTATCCGTGGATAGTCTTTTTTGTTTAATTTTTTTAATATTATTGAGTATACATCTAAGGAAGATTTATTTTAAGTACCTACACAAGGCTTTTTCTCATTGCTTGTAATTTAATAACTTTTGGACGTAACAATCATAGATTTGATTGTTTTACGATCTTGCATGTCTTGATAAGCTTGATTGACATTCTCTAAATCATAAGTTTGAGTAAATACGCGACCAGGATTAATATTTCCATCCAGGACTTCTTTTAGCAAGAAGTGTTTATCATATGTCGTTACAGATGCTGAACCTCCGGCAATTGAAATATTTTGTGCAAATGTCGAACCAAGCGGACGGTTATTATAGTGAGGTACACCAACAAAACCAACGCGTCCCCCATTGTGAAGAACTCCAAGTGCTTGGTCTATTGCTGATTCAGTTCCAACACATTCAAGAGCAGCATCCGCACCGCCACCTAAAATTTCACGAACTTTTGCAATTCCTTCTTCTCCACGTTCAGCAATAACATCTGTTGCACCTAACTCCAAGGCTAATTTTTGACGATCTGCATGACGACTCATCAAAATAATTTGAGAAGCGCCCCGCATTTTAGCGGCTATAACTGCACACTGACCAACAGCACCATCCCCAATAACTACGACTTTGTCTCCTCTTTTTACATTGGCGCATCTCGCAGCATGGTAACCTGTAGGCATAACATCTGCCAGAGTAAGTAAGGACTTTAACATACCTTCAGTATAATCGGAGGGTTGTCCTGGAATTTTTATTAATGCCCAATTTGCATAGTGGAAACGAATATATTCTGATTGAAAACCATTTGACCAGTTTGAACCTCCAAGGTGTCGATCACATGTCCCATCGAATCCTGAACGACATGCATCACATTCACCACATCCATGTGTAAAGGGAGCAATTACAAAGTCACCAGGTTTCACTGTGGTAATAGCAGATCCGATTTCTTGGACAATCCCAATAGCCTCGTGTCCTGTATTTTCAGAGTGGGCTTCCTTGTTGTCTCCATGGGCATACGACCATAAATCTGATCCACAAACACAGGCACGGACAACTTTGATAATAACATCATCTTCTGCTTGTAATTTTGGTTTTTCCACATCTTGAACTGTTACCAAACCTGCTTTTTCAAAAATTGTTGTTTTCATTTTCTATTCTCCTTACAAATTTTCATACTCATCTGTTACTTTTCCTAACCAAGTAGTAGTCCCCTTGCTAATTGCAATATGACTAAACCAAGAGGTTTTTGTTGCACCGTGCCAGTGTTTGACACCGTCTGAAATGCTTACGACATCTCCTTTAGTAAGTTTTCGAGCAGGCTTTTCATCTTCTTGGTACCAGCCCTCTCCATCTGTGACAAGAAGGATTTGGAAACCATTGCTATGCGTGTGCCAATCATTTCTAGTTCCTGGCTCAAACGTAACATTATTAACTGAAATATCTCCTTGACTTGCTAAAAGTTTTAAATGAGAATCTCCAATAAAAAATTTTGCATAGTCAATGTTTAATTCACCTTTACCAAATAATGGATTATAATCTGTCATTATTCTATCTCCTCTCTTATTGTAAGATTTATTATATACCCTAGAGTGTACTTTAGGTCAAATAATAAGTAAAATTATTTTATTTCAAACTTCTTTTATAAAAATAATTAGAAAATTGTTATGATATAATTTAGTATGTAAAGAAAGTTAACGTATGATATTTACGATATTATTGTACAAAACACTTTCTCACTAAAAGAGGTAGAAAACATGTATACAATTGGTGAAGTTTCAAAAATGTTTGATATTCCTATATCAACGTTACGGTATTATGATAAAGAAGGATTATTTCCAAAGATTGAGCGAAAATCGGGTATTCGTCAATTTTCTGAAGACGAAATTGAAGCTCTCCGGGTTTTTGAATGCCTGAAAAAATCTGGTCTAAAAATTAGAGATATTAAAAAATTCATTGACTGGACGGAGCTTGGTAACGAAACTCTCGAGGAAAGAAAAAAACTCTTTAATGACCAAAAACAACAGATTGAGGAAGAAATTAATCATCTGAATAAGACACTTGATATGTTAAAGTTCAAATGTTGGTATTACGATGAAGCTTTGAGTACTGGCGATGAACAAGCTGTAAAAAGAAAAATTCCTGAGGACTTACCTCAAGAAATAAAGGACAGCTATATAAATTCACATTCTTAACTTGAGATAAAACCCATAGAGAAGAGTAGTCTCTATGGGTTTTATAAATTTTCTTTTATCATTTATGCCTTGGAGGATAATAATCTAACCAAAAAAGTTTTTTTATTTATTATTTTTTATTATTAAGCAATAACTTCAAACACACTTTATATTTTTTAACTCTAATTACTTTCCTTCATCCCTAGTTTTTATAGTAAAAAGACCTTATCTTTACAAGCATTAAGTGTTTCTTCATCCCATAAAGAAACTTGTACTTCACCGATATGTACTTTGCTCAGTAATAACATACACATACGGCTTTGTCCAATACCCCCACCAATGGTTAATGGTAATTCATTATTGAGTATTTGCTGATGAAAAGGATATGCTAAACGATCGTTGGCATTGGCCTTTTCTAATTGTGTAAGTAAAGCTTTATCATCTACACGAATGCCCATACTCGATAATTCCATTGCGCATCCTAAAGGTTCATGCCAGAAAAGTAAGTCACCATTTAAAGACCAATCATCATAGTCTGGTGCCCGCTGATCATGTGGTTCACCGTGGCTTAAGATATCACCAATTTGTAAGATAAAGGTAGTCGGATGTTCTTTAACGTAAACATTTTCTCTTTCTTTTGCTGTTAATTTGGGATAAAGATCTATTAATTCTTGACTTGTAATAAAGGAAACATTTGTATTTATGACTGTTTCTACTTTTGGATATTTGGTATGTAAACGACTTGATGTTTCTGCGATAGCATTCACTAAATTTTGAACGGTTTCTTTTAGGTAATCAAGGCTTCGTTGTTCTCTTGAAATCACTCGCTCCCAGTCCCATTGGTCTACATAAATTGAATGAAGATTATCTAACTCTTCGTCACGTCTAATGGCATTCATATCTGCGTAAAGCCCGTTGCCAACATGAAAATCATATTGTTTTAAAGCGGCTCTTTTCCATTTAGCTAAGGAATGTACGATTTCTCCATTATAATTTAAAACTGGTACATCAAATTTTACAGGCCGTTCGTTTCCACTTAAGTTATCATTTAAACCCGAATGATCATCAACAAAAAGTGGGGCTGATACTCTTTTTAGTTTTAAACTTCCTGTTAGCGCTTCTTCAAAACAACGTTTAATAAATCCAATAGCTGTTTGAGTATCATAAACATCCAGTATTGATTTGTAGTCTTTTGGGATAAAGGTTTTTTCCATAATTTCAAGAACTCCTATTTTTTAATTTTATTGAATATTATACCATAATATAAAAATTAGTATAAATATATATAATATATTTATACACAAAAAATATCTTCTAAAGAAAGACTCTAGTCATGCCAGAAATTGAAATACGGAACTTCATGTGTTAGGATTAGCTTAGTAAAGTATTAAGGAGCATAGTTAATTGAAAGTTATAGATATTGATTTAAAAGATAGATCTGAAGATTTAGTAGAAAAGTTATTGGTGATTTGGGAAAGTTCTGTAAAAGAAACACACCTCTTCCTTTCAGATAATGAAATAAGTGATATTAAAAAGTATGTGCCTCAAGCCCTAAAGGAAATCCCTCGTTTAATTCTCTTAAAAAATGATAAAGATATGCCAGTTGGTTTTATGGGTATTGTCGATCATCATCTAGAGATGCTTTTTATTGCATCTGGTGAAAGAGGTAAAGGCTTTGGCAAGAAACTCCTCGAATATGGAATCACTAAATACTCCATTAATGATCTTGCTGTGAATGAACAAAATCCACGCGCAAGAGGGTTTTATGAATATATGGGCTTTGAAGTCTATAAGAGAACGGAGTTCGATGAGCAAGGAAATCCCTATCCACTGTTATACATGAAGCGAGATTAGTCTAAAAAAAGCTAATAAATTGAGTTATTCACTAGCTTTTTTATTTTGATATTCATCGAAAGTGATAAATTTTTTCTATGCTATATTTCTAAAGAGACGATGTGAAATAAATTTTTCTAGCTCTACTACGACGAAAACTGTTAGTCCAGCAAAGGATGCATAAAGAAGATTATGAATCCCGATGTTTGTCGTACCTAAAGCGTTACTAATTGTTGGGATATAGACAATAGCAAGTTGTAGCACCAATAAAATAAACAATGATAGCCACAACACACGATTTTTAAACATGTTTTGGTCGATAGAGAACTTGGATATACTTCGACAATTTATCATGTAAAACACTTGTCCGAAAACGAGGGTCATTAAAAGAGTAGTTTGGGCTACAGGTGTTGCTGCACCCATAGATATAACAATATTATTGACTAAAAAGCCCAAAGCAGCTAAGAGTATAGAAACATAGAACATTCTAAAGATAGCATAACGACTTAAAATATTTTCATTTGGATCGCGAGGAGGTTTGTCCATGACATCAGAGGCTTCTTTTTCGAAACCTAATGCAAAAGAAAGTGTAATTGTTGTGACCATATTTAACCACAGAATTTGGATTGACGTCAATGGTAATGGACGATCAATTAATATGGATACCACAACTAACAAACCTTGAGCAAATGCTGTTGGTAAAGAAAAGTAAATTGTATTTTTTAAATTATCATAGACACGTCTTCCTTCGCGTACTGCATCTGAAATGGTAGCAAAATTATCATCTGCCAAAACCATATCTGCAGCATCTTTTGTAACTTGTGTTCCTTTTTGCCCCATTGCGATACCAATGTCTGCTTTTTTAAGAGCTGGAGCATCATTCACACCATCTCCTGTCATACCAACAATTTTCCCATGCGCTTTTATAGCACTTACTAATCGCAATTTATGTTCTGGCGTAGTTCTCGCAAAAACATCATTTTTAAGTACAACTTCGGATAGCTCTTGGTCTGTCATCGTTTCGATGTCTTTACCAGTAATGGCTCTGTCCGTATTTTTCAGACCAATTTCTTTCGCTATTGCGACAGCTGTATCTTTATGGTCTCCGGTAATCATCTTAACGGAAATACCAGCACGGTGGCTCTTTTTAATTGCTTCTATTGCAGATGGTTTTGGTGGGTCAATGATACCATACATTCCAACAAGAACCATATTCTCTTTCAAATCTTCATGTGTAATTGTTTTTTGATTCGAAGAAACTTCTTTCATAGCCGTAGCGAGTATACGTTGGCCTTTTTTGGCTTGATTCGATATCATTTTATCCCATAGTTCGGGGTCAATTTTTTCTGTTGTGTTATCGCCAAATTGATAATCTACCATTCCAAGTAAAACATCTGGTGCTCCTTTTAAGTAAATAAAGCGTTGATTATCTACATCAACTAGAGTCGCCATATATTTGTATGAGGAATCAAACGGAATTTTATACAGCACCTTTTCATCTTGGGTAGTTTCCATATGAGAAGCCCACTCTAGTAAGGCTGCTTCAGTCGGATTACCAATCACAGTCCTTTGCCCATTATGGTAATCGATTTTTGTATCATTACAATAAATAGCAGTTTCAACCAACTTCTTGAGTTGGTAATCTTCATTAAAGATATTAAGGTCATCTTTCCATTGTTCCGTTTGATTTTTTTCAAATATCTTTTTCTTAGTCAAGACTGTCAAAACTGACATTTCATTTTTAGTCAGGGTACCAGTTTTATCGGAACAGATAATTTCCATACTTCCCAATGTCTCAACTGCTGGCATTTTTTTAATGATGGCTTTCTTTGCAGACATGCGCGTGACACCCAGAGATAAAATAATTGAAAGGACTGCTGGCAATCCTTCAGGAACTGAGGACACTGCCAGTGAAATAATCCAGGAAGTTGCTTCTTCAAACGTGAAATCCCGGTGAAAGAAACTGAAAGCAACTAATGAAACGATGAGTATTAAAAGAATAAAAAATATTTGTTTATTCAAATATTTCATCTTTTTAATCAAAGGCGTTTCTGTCACACCAACCTCTTTCAGGTGGACACTAATTTTCCCTATCTCTGTGTTGTCACCTGTTTCAACAACAACCGCTTTACCACTTCCGCTGTTCACTAAAGAACCTGAATAGCCCATATTGACACGGTCTGCTAAGTCTACTTCCGTTGACATGGAATCAGCATTTTTCTGTACAGGGGTTGATTCCCCTGTTAGCATCGCTTCATCTACAACTAAATTATACGCTTCTAAAATTCTTACGTCAGCAGGAATAATATCTCCTGAGTTCAGTAAAACAATGTCACCTTTTACTAAAGAATCGGTCGAAACAACTTTTTTCTCACCGCTAATGACGATTGTCGCCTCTGTTCCCATTAAACTCGTCAGGCCGTCTAAGGAGTTGCTTGCTTTTGACTCTTGGATATAACCAATCAATGCATTTATAACCACAACGATTAAAATGATAAACATATCGATATAGTCTTGACTAACTCCTTTAAGTAGTGCAGCTACGAGCAATACATAAATCAATAAATCATTGAAGTGTTTGAAAAACTTTTTTAATTTTCCCTCAGTTTTTTCTCCAGATAATAAGTTAAAACCATTTTCTGATAATCTTTTTTTGCGCTCCTCTTCTGCTAATCCAACATCCTCTTCTACTTGGAGCTTCTTTAATATATCTACTTTTGATAATTGAAACCAGTTCATTATAATTCCCCCATAATTCTTTTAGTTTTTATTAAAATACTTATCTTTTTTAAGAGTACTTATTACTAGTTTATCATGCAAACTATTTAAAACATAATAAAATAATATTCTCTGTATTATTTTATTGAAAAATATACCATTTTGACTTTTATTTTTAGTCTTAAAATTTTTATCTTTTATGCAAAAATTCAACAAACTTGCATCAGATATATCTTTCTGTTATTATTAGAATGAACGTTCTACTATTTATAGAAAGGAGAATATTTTGCCTAGAGCCAAAGAGTTTGACTACGATGTGATTTTAGATAGAGCAACAGATATTTTCTTGGAAAAAGGTTATGAACATACTTCTGTTCAAGATTTAGTTGATCATCTAGGTATCCATCGAAGAAGTATTTATGATACTTACGGTGATAAACGCCAACTTTATCTCAAAATCTTAAATAAGTATGATCAAGATATGAGTCAAAATTATGTTTTGATTACTGCTAAAAGTATTAGTATTCGAGAAAAGTTTGAAGCAATTTTTAAGGACTCAGCATTTCCAAAAGAAGAATGTCGTAAAGGTTGTCTTTTTGTAAATTCGGCAATTGAGCTCGCCTTACGTGATGGTGATATTGCTGATCAAGTTCAACATTTTTTCGAAAAGACAAAAAGTTTTTTTGTGCTTTTGCTAAATCAAGCGAAGGAAAAAGGTGAATTAGCTGCTGATACTGATACACGTATTTTAGCAAGCTATTTAAACAATGCTTTAATTGGCATTCGGGTACTTGTACGCTCAGCGACGAGCCGGACAGAGCTTGAAAATATTATTAAAACAACACTATCAATTCTATAAAATATAAAAATATTCTGAGTGATTCGGAGTATTAATATTTTTAGTTTTATGAGAACAAGCGTTCTAAAAAAGGAGACAAAAATGAATCAAGAACAATTAAGAAATATGATATTAAAGGCACACACTAATCGTTTTGCAACAAAAAAATTCGATAGAAGTAAAAAAATTGCTGTGCAAGATTGGGCAACAATCCTTGAGGCTGCGCGTCTATCTCCAAGTTCATTTGGCTATGAACCTTGGAAATTTCTCGTCATCGAGAACAAAGAAATACGGGAAGACCTGAAAAGCCGGGCTTGGGGAGCAGTAAATAGCCTAGATGGAGCAGATAAATTTATTATCGCTCTAGCTAAAAAAGGGGTTTCTTATGACAGTAGCCATGTCAAACATATTGTTGAAGATGTTTTAGAGCTCCCTTATTCTGAAAACTCACCCCAAAGCCAATTTTTCAAAAAATTTCAGGCAGAAGATTTTAAACTATCTGATGACAAGGCAAAATATGATTGGGCGGTAAAACAAACATATATCCCATTAGCAAATATGATGACTACTGCTTCTTTTCTAGGCATTGATAGTTGTCCTATCGAAGGTTTTAATATCGATGCTGTTGAAAATTATTTATCTGAAAAAGGACTAATTGATTTAGAAGAATTTGGTGTCGCATATATGGCAGGTTTTGGTTATCGAGCAACGGAAATTCCTAATAAAAAGCGTCAAAGTTTGAGTGAGATTGTAGAAACTGTAGAATAATCTTTATATATTACATACGATAAAAAAGAAGGGAGCCTTCTTTTTTATTTTATCCATTATATAAAAGTAAGATGTTAGAATTTCTTCTAACATCTTACTTAAAACACTTTCATTAATATTTCTTTTTCTTATAGCTTCCCTCCTTTACGATTTGATTATATCTTAACCCTCATTTTACAAGTTCAATTGTCCAGAATAGTTTTTCCCCACTTTCTGCTTTTCGTCGGGAACTTTAAGATAAAATTGTATTGAGGGATGAGATCGAGGTAAAACAGTAATTGGATTGCTCGTACCAAAATCTTGCTTAAAGATTTCAATACTGTTGCTCGAGGTCAAAGTTTTTGCTGTTTCTTCATTTTCTCCAAAGCTTAAGCAATCCGTAAAAGTAACTCCGACTCCTTTTACAAGAGGTAAAAGGGTTATGGGGTTTATCTCTTGAATTGGGCTCAATTCTTCTACTGTTAAGGTCCAAGGCGTTAAAATAGCTCTCTCATCAGTAACGATTACATCATCACTAAGCTGACCAGTATAAACAGGATTACCTCCATTCACAAAATGATCACCAAATGAAAGAGTATCTGGTACTGTTAGTAGTAATTTACCTGAATAAGATAACTTAAAAATATAATTATTGACCACTTTATCACCATCATCATTTTTATAATCGCTAGATTCTCCTAGTAAATAGGGCGTCTTGTTAATGAGAGTTGGTAATTGACCAATAATAGCATTATTATTTCCTTCAATCACATTCAAATCTAACTCATCTTTGTTTGGTCCCAGTACTTGAGAAATTTCCCATTTTTCATATCCATTTTCATCTGTAATCATGGCCTGAAGGGCAGATACTGCTGTATCAATATCATTTTTGCTGATAATACTTCCCGTTACTCCTTGCGAGAGAGTAATATTTTTAGGTTGCGGAACTTCATCAGGTGCATCCACCTTGCTCACATCAAAATAAATCATAGATGTTCGAGGTAACGCTTTTAAATAAACCGCAAAATTATTTGCAATTATATTTGGGGCAATAATAAAGTACGGGTGATGATTATTTGCAGCTTCTAAAGCTGTTGTTCCAGCTACCACAGTTTCCGTCGTTACTTGCCCTTTCATATTTATCATTGTAAGTAATGTACCTTCAACTGAATAACTTGTTCCATCTGGACCTATTACATAATCAATGGTATAGCCTGCTGGAATATTAGGTTTTTCGATAGTCAATAAACCATTTGTAACTCCAGATATCTTTTGAGCCGCTGGTAACGGAGCTGCTTTTCCAGGTATAACTGGATTGTCACTTGGAATACCTCCTTCGTCTACACCCGGTGTTCCAGGTGAATACACAAATCCAACTATACTTGTTTGAACGTCTGGTGTAATAATATACACAAACTGACTGTCCTCACCGGTAATAGTTTCTTGACTATAGTCCCAAGACATCCAATCTGATTCAGGATGGATTCCTGTTGCAACTGGCACTAATGTATTTCCTGGTTTCAAAATTGAAGTGACGCTGTAACCAGGTATATCTATAGGATTTATAATCGGAGAAGCTATTGGACTTCCGGTTGTTCCTTGTTGATCTTCTGCTGCAGAAATCTGAGGGAGCTCTGGTGCCATGGGTCCAGGAGTTGTAGGTGTAGTACTAGGTAACCCCGTATTATCATCTACACCAGGTGTACCTTTCCCATATTGATAACTAAAACTTGCTCGATGCGTGTTAGCTTCTAAAACAACATTGAATTCATTATCATTCATGTACAATAAAAGATTGGCTAAACGGGCTAATTCGATTGAAGAGTATACTTTTTTGTCAGGTCCAATAACTTTTGCAATTTTGTAACCCTTAGGTATTTCTAAGGCAGGTTCTGGCACTGCATCTTCCAGATAGCCTTCAATTGACAAAGCTTTTGGGAGAGCAGCAGCTTTTCCAGGTGTTGTAGGAGTATTTGAAGGTTGTGCGAATACCGTTCCTGAAATATCTGTCAAAGCCTCACTAGTTCCCGGTGTTCCTTGACTATACCACGAAATAAACTTTGCTGATTGTAAGGTTGGAGTATAATAAATATTAAATGTATTATTTGTTGGCGTCTCTAATCCTTCAGGCGTTGTAATGATTTCATCATTATTAAGTACTGTCAGATCCGAAGTAGAGTTATTGTTGCTTGTATCGATGCTATTTCCCGTTGATATTCCTTTAAATGTGAATCCTTCGCTCGTTAAATCTGGTGCGAGGTACTCATAAAAGTCTCGATTGCTATCCGGACTAGCTGATGGAGAATGAAGTGAAACAGTATCACCAACATTTGCGTGAATGACCGCTTGTTCTTTTGTCAAGATTTTTTTGCCTGTAACAGCATTAATATAGTTAACTTTAACATCTTGAGTTGCTTTACTACCAGTTAAGTATGAACTTTGTGCATTAAAGCTAAGGTCAGAATAATTCCCCCCAGTTGCACCAGCCACTCCTATACTCAACATTTGAGAAAGTTGAAGCGAAGAATCAGTTGGATTTCCATAGAGGACAGATGTAGTTGAGCCATTCACATCACCATTTGCATCCACTCCACTTCCGTAAGTTAGTTTTAAATAACCAGAAACCTTGCCTGATGAAGTCACCATCCCTCCATCTGTAGGAATCCACTCAAGTTGTACATAGTCAATTCCTGTACTTTTAGTTGAGCCACTTCCTTTATTAAAAATACCATATTGAGCTGAAACTGCTGATAGAGTATCGGGTTTTAAAAGTGATAAGCCATCGGCACTCGTTTGCCTTATTGTAATCTGACTTGAGCCATTAACTCGACCAAGTAATGGTCCCTCAGTGACTTGTCCCACAGAGCTATCGTAGGCCGGAATGCCAAAATTATAATAAAAGTCCCTTCCTGCAAAGATGGCATTAGGAATACCTAAAATTCCCAATCCTCCTCCTGACTGTCCTTTCGTTATTTCATTAGCATTGACATCTGTCAAGATAAAACCCAAGCTATCACCAGCTGCATATGTATAAGCATTATTAATATTCACACCAAATGATGCAGTTAATTTAACAGGTTTACTAAAGTCCAGAGCATATTTAAAAACACCATAACCAACTTTATCTTTTCCTTGGTTATTTAGCATTAAGGTATAACCATTTGCATCCCACCAAGGACTGCTTGTACCTAAAATACCCCAATTTGTTGTTTCTTTTAATTCTGTAGGAGAGAAATCATGATTCCCTGTATCAATTTTATCTCCAGGATTAACGATTATATTGTTGGTCTCAGCTTTTACAAGAGTTAAAGGGAACAATAATAAAAGTGGAAATAATGCCCTTAATATTAAGTGCTTTAATAGTTTTTTTGCTATCTTTCCCATTATTGCCTCCTATGAATTGGATGAAATTATCTAGCTGCTTCAAGAGTATATTCTAAAGTTGTTGAAAAGCTCCCAACTTTAGCTGAAGGAATAGTTAAAGAAATTGGCCCACTGGTATTATCATTTGTACCATAATCTGCTTGTGTACCAAATACAACGGCATATCCTCCGACAGTACCATCTCCACTCATAATCGGGGTTGCTGAAGTTGCATCAGGATCAAGAATTCCTAAAGAGGAATTGAATGTTGGTACATATATTCCCGTGCTCGACGTATTCATAGCTACTCCACTACTAAATTTTAAGGATGCTCCTTCAAGTGATGTATTGGATGTATTTTTGAATTGTCCTTTTTGTTGAACTGATAGTGTCCAGCCAGTAGTTTCTCCTCGCTGATCATGCGTGACAACACTTAGCGCATTATTTGTTGTTTTGTCTAATGTTGCATAATATGTTCTTTCACCTGATTCAACCATATGACTACCAAAATCAAGATTTGAAGCATAATCTATAGCAAAAGCAGAGTCAATACCAGTACCTGGATTAGGAACGTCAGGATTTGTAATTTCTGGCGCTGTAGTATTTGGAGTAAATGAAACGGATGCATCTGTAGTGTAGTGAGTGTCATCAACTGATAGAGCGGAAGCACTAGTCGCTAAACTTAATGCTGTAAGAGTTGTAATTGCTGTTGCGCAAAATAAGGTTGTTTTTTTCATAAAATTTTCCTTTCTCGAAAAATCGTTAAATATTTTAAAATAAGTAAATATAATGATAATAGAACAAAGATAACGCCAAAAATTTTCACTTGTGTTCTTTCTCCCGTAGCTGGTAAGGTAGCTATTTTTTTATCTATTACTACACTTTCTGCGAAAGATTCAGCTTCTGGTTTTTTATTTGCTGATAAGTCTGGATTGTTGGTAAATCCTATAGTTGCTGTCACTACAGAAGAATCTATTGAATAAGTATCTGCTCTAATAGGTTGCGCCATTGTAAATAAAACCAACAGCAATAATAAATATTTTTTCACTTTATTTTCCTTTCTTATCCTGTTTTTTGTTTTGTAAGGAGTATAATAATGACGAGTGTTAACATTACTATGACTAAAGCCGCTGGAACTAGAAGCCATCCTAAATTATTTTTCTCCATGCTTATATCACTTTCGTTTAATTTTTGAGCTGTATATTCACTGATTTCAAATTCTTTTTCGAAAGACCATTTGTGATTGTATAGTATGGGTTGCTGGTTGACAATTTCCTTAAATTTTCCTTTTTCATCTTTTTCTCCATAGACTGTCATTATTAATTTATATTTCCCTGGTTTTAATAAGGTGCTCAGTTCTCCTCCAGATTTTTTTAAATATGCAGGAACAGCAAGCTCAAAATTTGAATTTGGAGCCATTTTCATCTGACTATTATTATAAGAATAAGAAATTGAGGGATCATCTTTTTTAGATATTTTTATTTGAGTACTCATATCCATTAGATAGGTCATAGCTGTATTTGTTAAATTAATATTAATTGAATTTCGTCTATTCTTTTGTGACGCATATACGCCTTCTAAATTTAAGCAAGGAGCTACATAATTACTTGACTGCTGGATTATGAGTCCAATGACGTATCGATATTCATTCTCAATAGTAATGCCTTTTTTCTCAGATTGCCTTGTTGGAGCTGAATTTGCTTCAGTAAAATTAAATCCTCCAGCCATTACACCATCAAAGATTGCATTTGGCATTTTCACTATAGCTGATATAATTTTTTTCGACTTTGGAGAAATTCTGACAACATTGGGTGTAGTTACATAGTCTTTTAGATTATATTTAAGAGAATTATCGGGTTTTACAACATCTGGTTTATAACCAACAGTACCTGTACTTCCAGTAAATGCTGTACCCAAAGATGTCTTTATTTTGATTTCTCTATTAGAGCTATTGTAGATTTCAAAAGATACATCTCTGACTTCTCCTGGTTGCATTAACAAGTCAAAATAACCAGTGTTTTTACTCGTATCACTCTTTGTTATGATTGGATTGACTGAAAAATTGGCCTTATCAGCATAAACTTTATTATTTTGTATAATCACATAGAGACTAAACATGCTAACTAGACAGGCAACCAAAAATTTTATTTTTTTCATTTGTAGTTCAATCCTCCTTCTTTTAATTTTCTAACGTCTTCTTATAAACCCAACCTGAGCTTTGTATAATCTGCCAGTTCTTGCTCACCTGTTTTTTCAAATATTTTTAAAATTGTATTAATCCTCTTCAAGCCTTTTTCTCTATCTATGAATTTATATATATAAAAACCTATAACGAGTTCTCTATGATGTGTGAGAGAGACATCATACTCTAAATGATAAGGTTCACAGGTATCAAAAAAAAAGTCTCGCATATTCTTGATAACCCCTTTTTGTAAAAATAAATATTGCTCTATATCCAATTTGCGAGAGACGATGACGGTATTTAAAGCTCCTATATCCAGGTGTATTGACAGAAAATAAATCTAGCATTAATTTTTTTATATCTTTTACAGATAAATCATCCATTGTAAAGTAAAAAAATGAAAGTTCAAAATATCCCCAATACTCAATTTCAGTTAATGTATCCACAATTTCATTTATATCTTCTGTTTCTAAGACACCCAACCGGCCTTTAACTGCTAATGAGAGTAAATAATCACCATGCGTTTTTGCTTGAATATAGAGGCGTTCTAGAACATCAGTCTTTTGAGCAATGTCTGCTTTTTCAATTTCAAATAAAAACTCATCATAATAATCCATTGTGAAATCGTTTATAAGTTGCTCAAACTCTTCAAGTGTAATACCCATTTCTTGAAGCGCTCGAGTAGCTCTGTCAAGCCCAATCATCGTTTCTCCTCTTTCAAACTTGGCAAGCGCTGATTTAGAGATACCCACATTCTCAAAATAAGAGAGAGGATATCTTCTTTGATTTCTTATTTTTTTAAATATTCTCCCATATTTTTTGTAAATCATTTCCCATCCCCTTTATTTCATGATAACAGAAATATATAAAGGAATTTTTTTTGTGTCTTTTATGACACGAAGAGCACAAACGAAAAAGATAGTGACTTAAACACTATCTTTCTATTTAATATATTTATCATATCTGTGCTGATAATATTCTGCTATCTTATGACTATTAAGCTTGTTAAAAATCCAGATTGCTTCATTCATAAGTTCTTCTCCTTTTGATTGATTTTCAAAAGTATAAATATAATAGCCTTCAATAATATTTCTAATATTTGTCAAAAGCAAGCTATGTTCATATTTTTCTAGTCTTGTATTTCCTAAAATTATATGTGCTAATTCTTGATTTTTGGTATAACACATGCGGGCTACAGCTCTATAAGAAACTTGTAGAAACCTTTCACGATAACCTTGTATATCAAGAAAGGTATGCCCGTGTAGAAGAAAGGGATGAAGTAATTTCAATATTTCCCGCGTTTTCAAACAATCCATTGTAAAATAAAAAATAGATAATTCAAAATAACCCCACGATTCTGTTTCAAATAAGTGATTGATAATAAGTTCTTCTTCTTCTTCCGTCAGTCCCATAAATAATGCTTTGGCTGATAAAGAGGTCAAAGTGTAACCTCTTATCTTAGTATCTTGATAGATTTCCTCCAATTTTGTACTATCTTGTGTAAAATCAGCCACTTCTATTTCTTTTAATTTTTCTTCAATATAACTAAGTGAAAAATCATTAATAAAATGCTCAAACTCTGTTAAAGTGAAATCCATTTCTTGTAAGGCATTTACTACTCTATCAAATTTCATCATAGTTTCTCCACGTTCAAATTTAGCTAAAGAAGATTTAGAAATACCAATTTTTTCAAAATGAGAAAGAGGTAATGATCTTTTTTTCTCTCAGTTCTTTAAAAATTTTTCCGTATCTATTGTTTATTTTACGATTCATATAATATTTCACCACTCTTTATCATTGTTTTTCTAATTGTAACATATTAAAAAGACTAGTTAATACTAGTCTTTTTACAGATTTCTATTTTCTATTCTTTCTAAATTTTCTTGCCCAGAAGATTGCCAATACCATTAAAATTAAACCAAGCCCAGTGACAATAGCAGCTGTCTTGTTAAACTCTCCTGCTTTTGGTAAGACTTTTTTCTGTGGTTCCACCTTTTCAATCAAGTTCTTGTTTCCATCATCTTTAGAAGATGATTTTTTTTCTTCAAGATAGATATTTTTAAACTGTGGTTTTTGTTTGTAACTTATAGATGCAACAAGTTTTCCTTTTTGGTCTACTACTTCAACATGAATCTTATAGGATTTAGTATCGTAGGTAATTTGAGGATCTACTCCAGCCTTTTCACGAATCGTGTAATCGTAGCTTCCTGTTTTTGTATAAGCTAGCTTATCAAATCGAATTTGTCCTAAAGCATCATTTTTGGCCGTTTGAATAACTTGATTTGAAGCATTGACTAATTCAAACGTGAATTCCTGATCTGTCAGTTTCTTTCCGACAAGTTCTTTGGTTGCTTGCAAATGAATTTCTGTACCAAGTGGTTGATAACTGTTTTTAAACTGTATCGCTGCATCTCCTGTAGCTGTAGCAACAAGGATCCCTGCTTCTTCCTTGATGCTAACAGTAACTTTATAATTGGCAGCATCATAGTCAATGGTCTTATCCAAACTACCCTTCTCTCTCACTGTATAATCATAATCTCCCGTACTTGTGTAAGTGATTGGTGAAAATACTATTTTGCCTGAAGCATCATTGTGTACGGTTTGAATAACTTTTCCTGCACTGTCTAGCAACTCGAAAGTAAACTCACCCGCTAAAAGAGAACGTCCGCTCAATAGTTTTTCAGCTTGGATTTGGTAACGAGTACTTTTTACTGTATCCGGCTTAACAGCAAGCTTTGGTGTGCCAATAGTATCGTAACGTTTTTGATTATGAGGGTCTGTATAATAGAGCTTTGCGCCTGTATCTTCATCGTCAATTCCTCGTTCAGGATCCAAAATATCCATGGCTTTATCGCTTGTATCTGCATTTGTTGGGTAGTAAGTATCCTGTGAAACCTGACGATATTCTTCTTTTAATACCAGCGGAATATTTACAGATGGATAGCCATCTGGACTATAATCATAAAGATCGCCTAATTCCCAGACAATCGTCTATTCTTCACCTTTGTCCTCATAGTTTCCTTCAATCGTGACACCTTGAGGCAGAGTGGCATTTTCTGGGACATAATAATATTGACTCACTTTATCTCTAAGAACAGAATCACGCCCACCTGGGAAGAGCGTAGAATTAAGCAGCAAATCAGTCAAGTACGTTTTTCCTGCACCAACATTATCAGCTGGAACCTCAAAATAATTTTGTGGGTCGTTTGCCATTGTTTTTAAGATAGCACTGTTAGCCATATAATCTACTGTCAGCATTTCTGCGCCCATTCCAGCAACTTCATAGGTTGTTCCCTCAATGAGTTTTAGATAATTTTGGTCGATATCGTGACGTTGATATGTCCCTGTTGGTGCACCTTCTACTTCTACAGGTTCATCACTTGTAATAGCTGCGGACATTGCTAGAATTCTACCATCTGTTTGCCCAAAAGATACAATGGGACCGCCACCTGACCAGCCAGCTCGCATTGTTGCAGTACTTTGTGGAACACCATCTGATAAGAAAACAACCATCGCACCTTTTGTTGCCTTAGCTTCATCACTGCGTGATTGAAGGAGGTTATATGCCATACTCAATCCGTATTGATAGTCTGTTTGTGGCGTTGTAAACAGACGAGGAAGCATATCATCAATAGCTGCTCTATTTTCAGCAATATTATCCTTCCAACCTACAGTAGAATTATAGTTGCCACCGATTGAGCCGTCTGCTTCAATGGTGGTTCCCGTACTTGGGCCAAAGTAGCCATGTTCATTATTTTTTAAAACAAGATTATCTCTAAAATTTTTCATTCGTTGTGAATTATAATTTAAATGGGTAACCATCGATGAACCTCGAATTGAAAATGGTGCCAGAGCCACTCTGTTTTCAGGATGTTCTTGGAGTAACTTATCGGTCACTTCCGAAATAGCTTCTTTTGATAGCATCCATCGGTCATAGCAACCTTCATCTTCATCGCCATGTACCCAAACACCAGGTTGTGTTTTTCCAGCTACTTTAGCTGCAGCATCCCAATGACTGATACGTACAAATTTTTCACCTTCCTTCTTGAAATGGTAAGGAATATACTTGGCTGTACTTTGAGTAAATTGCTCAAAAAGATGAACCGGTGTAGTCCCAATCACTTCCCATTTATCAACATCCGCGTTATAAACTGTGAGGGTGTTATCACTATTCTCATAAACTTTTGATTTATCTGCACTTGCTTCGGGTTCCTGTCCTTCATGAAGTGGTTCAAGGTAGAAATGTTCCTGGTTTAAGCAAGAGCTGGAGAATAAAGGATATCCTTCATAACCTGTCGCATTAGCATTATCGGTATAAGTCATGTCCATGCTACCTGAGCGGTCTAAAACAAAAACGACATCCATCGGCCCAGAGAGACTTGAACCGTTCACTTTTAAAAGTAAGTTAGCTTCATAAGCTTCTTGATCTGTCCACCATGCCACTTTTTGATCTGTTTTCTTATCAACTCTATCCGCACTTACTCGACTCAAGGTATTTTTTAATCGCATCCCGGAGATAATTAATACCGAAAGTACTATCGCCAACACAAGCCCTTTCAATACTTGTCTTAAAGTTTTCATATTTCTACTCCTTTTTATTTTGAATTAATGAACTTTTTTAGAAAAAATCAAAAATAGATGTCACTTTGTTTGCAACATTTCGTTTCCCTCCTTTTTCTTTAGTTTAAAAAAGATTAAACATTAAAGTAAAATGATAATTACTTTAAATTTTTTCTCTTTCTCCTAATTTAATAATACAAAGATAGAGGGATAAGTCCAAATGTTTTTAATATTAGATTGAGTAGACGATTTTTAACTCCATAGAATAAAATAGAGTAAATTAAGCATTTTCTGTCATAAATAATGAGAACATGTCCAAGAAATCGGACAAACAAAAAACGACAATTGAATATTGTCGTTTTTTAATTTATTTTTTATCTATTAAGAGAAACTTCCTTATCTCCATTGGCCCATTCTGTGCTAAGAAATTGAGCATTGTCGATCTTATATTCTGTTTTAGTCGGATGTTTCATAAATTCTTCGATTTTTTTATCTAAAGCCACCCAACCACGATTATTCAAGTGGATAGTGTCCCCAATATAGTACTTTTCGTTGAATTTATTTGTCATGTCATAAATGTGATGGAAACCTTGGCTGTTAAGTTGATATTTAATTTTTGCGCTAAACTCCTGTAACATGTCATAAGAGAGCCCTGTATACTGGTACCATGCTCCATTTACAGGTGGAATAACGAACTGCACATCATTATTATTTTTTGCAAATTGATTTAAAAGCTGTTGAAAATCAAGATATTCCGGACTTCTCAGGTAACTCACTTCCTTCATCACACCTTTACGTTCTTTAAAGACCTTTTGAAGATTTCTTGACCACACATGGTCAACAATTTGAAATTCATTATTTGCTGAATTTGCAGCTCCTCGTTCGTATGCTGCTTGATCCAGTTTTTCGAAATCTTTTGTGTTTGGTAATTGTTTACTGATTCGCTCTATCTTTTCGTATGAATTTTCTTGCCTACCGCTGAGCTTTGATAAGCCCGTAAAAAGAGAATCTTGTTTCGTCAAGAACTGATTTGCAAGTTTAATTGAAATCTGGTTTATACTGTCGATTTTTTTACCATTTGCTAGAGCTTTTAGTGCATGAGTAACAACAATATCCTCAGGAAAATCTTTAAAATTCAAGAGGCGTTGAGCGAGTTTTTGTATCGCGACATCTTTTGGTGAGGCAGATTGTAACCACGCATATATTTCACCTTTAGAAACAAATTGACTTAACTCAGGTGTACCAATACCTTTACGTGTAAACCATTGTGGACTGATGATAAAAACAATCTTACGGTTATGCAATTGCTTTTCAACAGAATTCAGATAGAAAAAGTGTGTTAAGGATTGGGTTCCGGGTTGACCTGCTAGAAAAGGCGTAAAACCTTTATTATTTTTCATAAAGAAACTACTTGGATGAAAAGGATCAATATGTTCCAGCTCAGAAGAGCCTAAAATTGGCAGATAATGCGGATTAGAGAATGCTTGTGATTTAATCGCATAGCTTACAAAGCCTGTCCGATTCTTAGGATCAGTCGCAAACTCATCAAGTTCATGCTTATTAAACTTAGGGAAAACCGTGAGAGGAGAAAAGATGAGTATCGCTAGCAAAGTAAGGGCCACAACTAAAGGTGCGAGTTCTTGAAGTACCTTATCTTTCTTCATCCATCTTTTCCTTGATACGATCGGCAATTTTATTTGCTGTATTCCAGTCGTCACGATCCATTTCAGAAGGTGGTAAACTTAAACTAAAGGCATTTTCAAGCTCAACAATAAGCATAATGGCTCTCATAGAGTCAAGAATGCCTTCTTCAAAAAGATCCATATCTAAATCTTCACGAAACTCATCTGTGCCAGCAACTTCTTCAATGATATTTAATACTTCATTTTTCATATTTATTCTTCTTTCTTCTATTGTTGTCTAAAAATTAGGTAAAGGACTACCAAGTCCATTGATTGCATGCATTATAGCATAATTAGGGATTCCTGAAAAGATAAGGAAACTGATCATAACGGCATTAAAAGTGATAAATATTGCAGCTCCACGTGTCCACATATTATCAGGAATATTCCATTTGTGCTTCTTCTTCATTCGCTTCCAGGCATCATAAATGATCATCAGGCAGGCATGATAAACACCATATAAGATATAGTACCACGTTAAACCATGCCAGCATCCCATAATAAACATGTTTACTAAGTAACCCACGTTTGAGATGGTCACCATATTTTTGGACCACTTTTTAACCATAATCCACTTTACTAAACGCATAAAAACAAAGTCTCTGAACCAGAATGATAAAGAGATATGCCAGCGTTGCCAAAAGTCGTTAATATTTTTGGCGAGAAAGGGTTTATTGAAGTTAATAGGAATTTTATATCCCATAATCAAAGAAACGCCCATCGCAAAAAGAGAATAACCTGCAAAGTTGAAAAAGAGATAAAAACCGTAAGCGTACATGCTCCCCATCATATTCCACAAATTGGGATGCAATGTTGCTTTTATCGCTAAATCATGCAGAAAATAATGTGAGATCAGATAAGAAATGATGAAATTATATAGGAATCCTTGGAAAATATAGAAAATTCCTTTTCCTAAATACTCTGAATACTTATCTGTCAGTGGCGCTTCTAGCTCTTTTTGGAAACGTCGGAAACGATCAATTGGCCCTGACGAAATGGTGGGAAAGAAATAAAGAAAATAGAGATATTCCTTTAAGGGAACTTCTTTAATCAGGCCATCGCGTAACTCAAGAATTACACTTACAGTTTTAAAGGTCACATAAGATATTCCTAAAAAACCAAGGATAGATTGTGGGTGCATCGGGTCCAATAAGGGTGTCACCTTAACGATTATTAAAGGTAGTAACGATGCAATCACTGCTAAAACGAACACCCAGGTTTTGTTTTGGAGTTTTCGATAGTGCTCGTAAAGCTTGATTAAAGTTGTTTCAAAAATCCCAAAACCCAGAAGGGACCAAAGACTGACTTTACCGCCGAAACTGATCCAGAGAAAGGCAATGGTCAAGATGACTTGATAGCCCATCCATTTTTTTCCGTAGGCGTGTGCCATGACAAGTGGAAGCAGTGCTAACCCTAAAATCACAAAATAAAAAGGTGTTGCATATGGTTCCACTAGTTCTTACCTCCAAGGACTTGTTTGGTTAAGGCCTTTCGGTCAATTTTTCCATTGGGAGTAAGTGGGAAATCATCAAGATAAATGAATTTAGTCGGCATCATATAATCCATAATCGTATTTGAAAGTTGTGCCTTTATTTTTTTATTAAATGCGCGTTCTTCAGCCTTAGTTTCAAAACTTAGAGAAGAATGGATGACTGCTATTAATCCTGTTACTTTATGTGCGGCATTTTCTTGAGGCACCACTAATGCTTTTTCAATCTCAGCAATTTCATATAAATGAGCTTCGATATCCTGCAACTCAATCCTAAAACCATTGAATTTTATTTGAAAGTCGATACGACCATTATAGTTAAGGACCGAATTTTCATCAAAATAGCCTGAATCTCCTGTATGATACGCCTTCTTGCCTTCATACTCAAAGAAGACTTCTGCTGTCTTCTCCGAATTTTCAAAATATCCCTGTGCTACAGAATCCCCAATAATAATAATTTCATCATCAATGATTTGAATTTCAACTCCTGGCTTTGCAGTGCCAATAGGCAAGCGCTTATAGTCATGAAGGATTGTTTTATCAACTTGAATACTTGTAATAGCACCTGTAGCTTCGGTTGGTCCATAAGTGTTCCAAACTTTTGCATGTGGGAACTTTTCGAGCAACTTTGATGCTGTTTTGTGCGTTAATTCCTCGCCACAAAAAATAAATTGCTGTAAATCTGGATGATTTTCTTCAACAAATGATGGATCAAGCAGGCATATTTCGATAAAGGATGGAGTAGAAACCCAGGTATTGATTGTACTTGAATTAAGTCGTTCAAAAAGTTTTTTGAAATTCGTTGTATCCTCTTGACTAAGTGAAATCAAGGTCCCACCTGTTGTCAAGCTAGGATATAAACTGAAAATTGATAGATCAAAGCTATATAGTGCTTGAGACAGAAAGTGATTATTTTCGATTATAGAAAAATCCTTATTCATCCATTTAGTGAAGCTAAGTAAGTTATTATGTGTTACTGCGACACCTTTTGGAAGTCCCGTTGTGCCCGAAGTATAGATAATGTAGTTAATATCCTCTCCGTTCACAGCTTGACGACTGTCAATCTGTGAAAAATCGAAATCGATATTTTCTTGGTATTCAGTATAAGATATTCTTGATGTAAAAAGTTGGGAAAACTTCTCTTCAAGTTCCACTGTATGTATGACTAAAGAGGGGTTTGCGGCTTGTTTAATCAGCTGCGTTCTCTCAAAAGGTGTATGGGAATCTACAGGAATATAGGCCCTCCCTGTAAGCGAAACACCGAGTAGTGTAGCTAATGATAAAAATCCGTTTTTACCAAATACAATAATTGGACGTTGGGAGATGGGCATTGCAGATATTTTTTGAGCTACCTGTGATGCTGCATCAAGCAATTGACGATAAGTATAATCTTGGTCGTGTTCGACTATCGCTAAACGCTCCGGATATTTTGTTGCTCCGGATAAAATTTCGTGAAAAATGTTCATGACATCTCCTTTCTAAAATTCGTTGTAGATAAAGTGTGCGCCTCCTGTTTTACTATAAGAATAAAGATAAAGTAGAATTAAAATAACTACGAAGTAAAACAGTGTCTTTCCCAAAAAGATGAATAATTTTTTATATTTTCTATTCATAATATATGATTGTACTATAATTAAATTGTCTGTAAACTTACATTTTGGTAAGTTAAGTTGAATGGTAGAAAACCTTCTCGATATAGTCTTGTGCTGCAGGCATTTTACAAATCGAACCATGAGAATAGCGTTCTCCTGGGCTATTTGTATAGGTGAATTTTTCCGTTATATTGCCATTTTTTTCAAAGAGGTTATAAACAGAAAAGAGATCCGACCACGGGAGAACGCCATCAAAGTCAGATCCGACAGGCGTATCTAAAGCCATGAGATAGACATGGATGCCCTTATCCATTTTTGAATAATTTTTCTCAAAATAGTTATAATCAGCGCTTTTGTTTTCGGGACCATTTTGATACAGGCTTTCCATGGTCTCGTTGGTTCTTAATTTTTCTTTGCGATTAAATTCACCATCTAAGGCAACAAACTTTTTAGCGGGAGGTAAATTTTTATCTTGCGAGTAATTGATCAAAAACCGCATAGCTCCACCTGCTCCCGAAGAATAGCCTAAAATATTATACCAAGGGACATTATAGTGTGCCGCTAGATATTCTATTGTAGCTTTTATCGCATACTGATAGATTTCGTGATTATTTGTTCCATGATCTGTCCCAACAGCAATAGCTGGATATTTATTACTAGCATCAATTTTTCCAGTAATTCTTAATTTATATTTGTTTCCTGTTTCTGCAATTACAGTGAGGCCTGGTTTTGCGGCATTATTTTTATTGGTTACTGCTTGAACTAAATGACTGATGTTGTTTTTAGGACTGCCACTTGAGCCAGTAACATACAATGTTGGGTAAATGGTAAGCTCTGACTTTAGTTGCTCTTCCGTTTTTTTAATCACGCGCGTACTTGGCTCGCCAGGGCTTGCCTTGGTCTGTTGATAATATAAAGCAACACATAAAACTCCGATTACCGCAGCAATAAAAACAAAAAATGTCACACCTAACATATCGATTCTTTTCTTTCTCTTCTGCGCTCTTTTTTTCATATGTACTCCTTATATTTAAGCAAGCTTCAATCTCTCGAGCTAAGAAATATCAAACTCTTATACTCATTTTTCTTTCTATTTTATCTTTTTTTGCTTAACTGATTCCTTACTTTTTTGTAATAAAAGAACGGTCCTAGAAGACCGTTCTTTAGTTAAAAATATTAGCGGATTTGACCATTTCCGTCAATTAGATATTTACTTGAAGTCAAAGCTTCTAGTCCCATTGGCCCGCGTGCATGGAGTTTTTGAGTGGATATCCCAATTTCAGCACCAAGTCCGAAGACAAAGCCATCTGTAAATCGTGTCGATGCATTTACATAGACTGCTGCTGCATCAATCTCCTCTTGAAATTTTTGAGCATTAAAGTAATCTTTAGTTACGATACTTTCTGAATGGCGACTCGAATATTGATTAATATGTTCAATTGCTTCATCTAAATTGTCAACCGTTTTAACTGACATAATATAGTCTAAGTACTCTGCACCAAAATCTTCTTCTTGAACGGTAATTGCTAAGCTTCCAGCACAAGCTTGGAGAATTTTCAAGGCACGTTCATCCGCTCTAAACTCAACCTCATGTGCTTTTTTCAAAGCTTCCTGCAATTTAGGTAAAAATTCAGCAGCGATTTGTGCATGTACCACGAGACTTTCAGCAGCATTACAAACACTTGGGCGCTGTGTTTTAGCATTGACGACTATTTTTGTAGCCATGTCTAAATCAGCAGTTTCATCAACATAAATGGTACAGTTTCCAACTCCCGTTTCAATAACAGGAACTGTTGCTTTTTCTTTTACACGGTTAATCAATCGAGCAGAACCTCGAGGAATAAGTACGTCTAAAAATTGATCAGCCTGCATCATCTTTTCTGCTTCTGCATGACTGGTATCCGTGAGAAGCTCTACGGTACTGGAGCTAATTCCTTGCTTATGTAAGCTTTCTTTAATAATTTCAACTAAGACTGTATTAGAATGTATGGCGTCTGAACCACCGCGTAAGAGAACACTATTCCCTGTTTTAAAACAAAGTGAAAAGGCGTCAATTGTCACATTTGGGCGGCTCTCAAAAATCATCCCAACCGTACCGAGTGGCACACGTTTTTGGACAATTTTTAGCCCATCAAGATTTGTGAATCCTTGTAAAACTTGGCCGATAGGATCAGGTAAGTCCGCCACTTGACGTAACCCAAGTGCCATATCCGAAATTCTTTCTGGCGTCAATCGTAAACGATCTACCATAATATCCGAAATGCCATGTTCTTTTGCTTTAAGTAAGTCCCTCTCATTTTCAAAAATAATCCGGCTTGTGTTTTGAATGAGAGTATCTGCTAGGAAAAGCAGAAAGTTGTTTTTTGCTGCAGCAGATAGTTTTGCTGCTTCTTTGCTTGCTGCTTTGACTTTTACTCCTAAATCTTCAATCATTTTGCTTCTTCTTTCTCAATTTTTGGGTGAAAATAAGTCCCGATTTCCTGTCCAGCAATAATATCCTTTATTTCACGGATGCGTTCACCATTGGTCAGAACCATCTCCTGCTTGTTCTCAAATAAAATTTCTGCAGCGGCAAGCTTAGAGGTCATTCCGCCTGTACCAAAACGACTCCCTGCTCCTCCCGCCATTTGTCGTAATTCATCTGTAATGTCATGGATTTCTTTAAATATTTTAGCATCATCATAAATATTGGGGTTTTTATTATAAAGTCCATCGATATCAGAAAGCATAATGAGTAAATCAGCATCCACAAGCTTTGAAACAATCGCTCCCAGCTTGTCATTGTCGCCAAATTTTGTTTGGTGATCCATTTCATCGACAGCTATAGCATCATTTTCATTGATAATAGGGATGATTCCCAGAGAGAGCAGCGCATTCAAGGCATTTTCAGCATTATTTGAGCTCAGTGGAAAATCGGTAACATCCCGTGTTAATAAAAGCTGTGACACTTTTTGAGAATAACGACGAAACATTTGCGTGTAAAGACTCATCAACTCTACTTGACCAATACTTGCTAAGGCTTGTTGCTGTGCAATATCTTTTGGACGTTCATTCATCCCAAGAACGTTTAACCCTGCTCCGATAGCTCCTGAAGTTACTAAGATAACTTCATACCCCTTATTATTTATATCGGATAACACAAAAGCCAGTTCATCTATATTTGATAAATTTATCTTCCCATTCGGTAAAATCAACGAGCTTGTACCAATTTTTACTACGATTCGTTGTGCTTTTAGTATATTTTTTCTTGTCATAATGCTTAATTATACCAATATCTGAGCACAAATACACTTATATACCTCAATTATTGCAAAAAATTAGAAAAAACCACACGATCGAGACCCTGTGGTTAAAAGAAATACTTTAATCTTTCCTTTTAAAGATGTAAAAAGCTAAAGCAAGAAAGGCAAGTGTAGCTGATGCTAAGATTATCCCAAACTGTCCTGAGCCTCCTGTATAAGGTAAGACAAAATTTTTAGCTAAAAGGACATTAATCGTTATGTCACTAGTGCCAGAGAAATGCGCAGTCTGTAGCTCCGCAATTGTGGAATAAATCTTGGTATCTCCAGGATACTGATACCCTTCAATAAAGTATCCATTTGGCGCTGTCGCTTTTGGATCTGTAAGTGGCGCGCCTGTTAACACACCTGTTTGGACAATGTCAGCAGGGGCAGCCGGTGGATTAGATATACTTGGATCGTATGTGTAGTGCCAACTTATCTTATTTGCAATAGGTGTATAAGTAATCACGAAATTATTTGCTGCTGCTCCTTCTTTAAAAGTATTGGCTTGAGTCGCAGTTGTTAATGGCGTAGTTGTTTTAATTACTGTAGAGCTCGCAACAGCATTGGAATCCGATGTGTATGTTATTCCATTTGGTGCACGCACAGCCACAGAATAGCCACTAAGAGCCTTATCATTTGGAGGAGCTACAAAGGTCTGGTAATTGTTTCCCGGAGAATTTATGCCCGATGTGTCTCGCGCAATGGTGTCACCGAAGCCACCATTAGAAGTTGCTTGACTTGGAAGATTCCCATAAATCTGTCCGGCATTTCCATTATAACCTGGTGTAATATTGGCCCAACCATAAGTATAGTTTGCAATTTCCGCATTTGCTGTAAGCATAGCCATTACGTTATTATCAAATGCCCCTTGATTATTAATTATGGGAGCTGCACTTAAAGATGAGGTTCCAAAATACATTCCCCCATTTTGCTGAGTTATCGCTGCTGTGAGCGCCAAACTAATCGATACATAATAAGGTGTAGGTGTATTAGCTGCTCCCGTTTCCGGATTTGTCTGATCAATCCAAGATGCCCCCTTGTTATTCATCACAGCAGAATAATGATATCCTGTCGGGGCAGCTCCTAATCCACTTATTGCGAGTGGTGCGCCAGTCAAGCCTTTTTGGCTATAAGCATTGGGTGGGAAAGGTGGTACATTTCCAAAATTTGTAAACGCATAGCCATAATTAATATAAAATGTTTGCTCCTCTGCACTCAAAATGACTTGAAAATCATTTGTGGAAGGCATGTAAACATCAGGTGTCGTTGTGTTCGAAGTCGTACCAAATACATTATTAACCGCTGCTAAAGCTGCAGCCAGTGTGCTGTAGATTGTGCCGTTGGGTGCCTTATAACCCGAGATATAATAGCCTTTGGGTGCTGCAGATAATGTTGGCGCTGTTAGAGCTCCTCCAACGGTTCCTTGCTCTGATACACGTGCCGGAAGTTGCCCAAGTAAAGTACCAGCTATCCCGTTTTGTCCAGGAACATTCGCCGCCCATGCATAACTAAAATTGGCTTGTGCAGGAGATACAAGGTTAAATTCAAGCTGGGCGGAATTTTGATAGCTGGTAATTTCTGCTGCTGTAGGAATTTTTTGACCAGTAAGCTTGTTTAAGTCTGCTAAATTACTATGAAAAGTTCCAGTTACTCCAAATGCACCACTTGTAGGACTTGCCAGCAGACTAGCAGCTCCGGTACTATTGTAACCGTTAATGGCGTAAGCTGAAGGTGAACTTGCATTTAGCACAAATGTCATTGCACTTGCGTCCGTTCCTAGGATGCTACTTCCAGATGTTTTACTTGTATTAAGCCGAACATGTTTCGCAGAATTTAGCGTAAAACTGTCAGTAGCAGCCAATGTTCCTAAGAAAGCATTTGAAGTATTCCCTGTACTATAGTCAAAACTCGCCCCCTGCCCAATCGTTGTTTTAAAAGCGCCACCAGTAGCATTATAATCAAAGAATCCGGGTGCAGTTATCGTTGTACTAGAATTAACACCATAATTCATTGTAATCGATGACATGCCGGTATTGCTATAAAAATTATTACTACTTGGGCCAGCCATGTTGAGCTTTAGAGTGCCATTATTATTTATCGTAAAAGTGGGTGTATTATCAAGATAAATAAAACCACGTCCAGTTGAACTTCCCGTAAAATCTAAAGTCGCTCCTGCCGCAACATTTATTGAAGCCGCGGATTGAGCCCACAATGGGGCATTTCCACCGGAGCTGTGTTTAATTGTTGTAGTTCCATCAAGGACATTAATCCCTGTACCTTCCATGAATTCCTACCCCGAATTATAGTTAAAGTAATTGGTTCCAGAGAAATTAACAGAACTTCCAATATTATAAAAAGGTTGTCCACCAGCTCCCCAAGTTGTTATAGTCCCTAAATCTTGGACAACATTTTTGTAAGTTATACTTACTCCCGAGATATTTGTTGCACTAAAGAGACCATAATAGTAGTTGTATACTCCTGTTACCGTACCTACTCCTAAGGGACTTGGTACAGTAGTGCTATTAGTCGTCCCTGTTGATACGATACGTTCATTTTGAAAAGTTATGGTGTTCCCTACAGAAGGTGTAATAACGGCAGCTCCTGTATTGTATAGAGCATGGCCGCCCATATCAAAAACTAAAGTTAAGTTTAAAGGCAATACTGCAGTAACGCCTAAGGTCAAATCGTTTGCTGCTTTTATATAAAGTGTAGAACCGGGAAGTGCTGTGGTAGCTAACGTATTGATATCATTACCTGCTGTGATAAGATTCCAAGTTATACCAGTACCATCCGTTTGTTGAGAAATGGAAGCCTCAGCAGAAAGAGTCCCCAAAGAAGGCATCCAATTCACAACAGGTGACAATGGACTAAGTATAAAGAAGGTGAGAGCATATAAAACCAGTTTAAAATATTTGTGTAATGCTTTGCTTTTCCTTCTATTATCCTTTCTTCTTATTTCCTTATAATATTTGTAGCCCAAACTTAAGTCACCACAATCACTTTTGCTCATTTTCTTCAAATAAATTCACCTCCTTCCCCTAAATTCACTTCGTTTGTGTACTTTTTTCTTTACGATTAAGAACAAAAGCAACAATAATCAAAAGAAATGCCCCACCAAGTGCGATAAACCATGAGATTTTTTCACCCGTATGTGGTAAATCATGTCTGTACTGAATTTGTTTTGGCTTGGGAAAATTTTGTGTAGGTTGCTTTTCAGTCTTAATAAGACTAGATTTGGGATATATATAAATCTCTTCTAGGCTATCTGCTGTTGGGAAATCAAGCAAAACAGGCGCTTGCGGATTAATAAGCCCTGCAGCACTATTGGCTTGCTCAGTTAGGATGTATTTGCCGTCACCTAAACGTGTATTTGCGATACCTTCTTTATTTGTCACGAGTTTTATCGGATTGCCCACTTTTGTGTAGCTTGAGGGGTCCATTACTGCTAAATCATCCTTCTCCGTAATTTGCTGTACTGTATAGCTTATATCAGCTATGGGTTGAAGTTCCTTACCTTCATTATCAATAATGATATTGTTAATTTTTAAGCCGGTATTAAAGCTTTGATCAGTAGAAAATCCATGAGACGCCGATGTGAGTCCATATTTTACAATGATTATATTTTGAGAATGTCTTTCCGCTGCTTGAATTGGCGCATTATTCCATCTCAATAAAATAATTGAAAAAAAGAATATAAGAGCCAATAGTCGTCTTTTTTTCATGTGGATCCTCTCTAGAATTTATTCTTTTACCATCACCTTAATTAAAATACAGTTTTCAGGAAGCTGTTTTGTATTTAACCGCTCTTGTAACAGGTGCTCCGCTGTCTTTTTAAACTCAAGATATGTTGTGTTTTCTAAGTGTTCATCTGTTTTATTAAATTCATCTGCATCTATGATTTGAGTAATTTTTATCTTTTGTTTTTCAGCTTTCTTACTCTTATTAACACTCTCCCACTGTTGGTCATCTACTTTTGCAAAATATTGACGTTTATCAGACTCAAGAGCCTCTGCCGCAATGAGTGTAATTTTATCTTTTAAGCGGTACTTTCTACTTCCCGGAGGAAGTGGCGCAATAATAATTTCTTGTTTGCCTTTTTGAATCGCATCGAACTGTGCTCTATCGATTCGCATATTATAGTTTTTAGCACCCAAGACATTGCGTAAAACAAGCCCCAATGCACACAGCGCTAACAGACTTGCAAGAAGCATCACCCAGAAATTGTAGCCATATTTATTACGTTGAATGTGCTCTTGTGGATTCAATGTATTTGTAGCAACTCTTCTTCCTGTAACAAGTAGGCGTTTATTGTTAATACCTGTTGGCCAGCATGTAACCAGTGTGACCAAATCCTTTCCCGGAATGACATTAATAGCATCCGTATCTTCGGGATTTACAATTTTTCGCTCAAAAATCTCGTATTTTAATGTTTGATCTAAGACATGAATGTAGAAAACATCCTTCATTTTCAAGTCTTCCAAATCAGAAAATAAGGTATTATTAATATGCCCAGAATGTGCTGATAATACAGCATGTGTATTTTCCCCACCAATGGGTAAACTTGTCTGTGGGATATGACCTACACCTGCTGCTAATGTTTCTTCACTATCGCCACTATAAACAGGGATGTTCGTAACCTTAATTTGTGGAATGGAGAGATAAGCAATAACTTTATCATTGTTAGTCACCAACTGCTGCTTATAATCTGGTACTGCTTTATTCCAGCTTTGGTATTGACTTTTGGCGTAAATATACTGATTATAAATAGTTGCTTCATCTTTGAGATGTTTTGCTTGGGCTGGATCTATTGTTTCAACGCTATTGGTATATTTTTGGATTGTCGTTTTATTTTGTTGCGCGACCATATAGTTCACAAAGATAGGATAAAATAAAAGACCCAAAGCAAGAATCAACAGAACAGTGGAAATAATATTGCGCAGTGAAAATCGGCGTTCGCTTTTTCTATCTGGACTTTTATCACGCATGTGCTCCTCCTGCATGGTAGCCATATTTTACTATTTTGAATCTACCTCTACTTCTTGTTTCTTTTTACGAATAACCATTGCTGCAAAACCCGCTGCTCCTGCTACTAATACCACGGCGACAATTCCTGCTCCACCTGTAAATGGAAGTGGGAATGGTTTATTATTCACAATATCATTATTATGCGCAGTAGGTGTTGTTGAAGCATTGACCTTTGTTACATTGGCAGCTGTCGTTGCTGTTGGTAATTGGAAACCATCAGGAGCAATCACTTCGACCGCAAAATAGTTGCTTGTGTTTTCTGTGTCTGTGTTGGTGTCAACAAGGTTAAGACCAGAAAAAGTAGCGACTCCTGAAGCTCCTGTTGTTTTGACAGCAATTGTTCCGTCAGCTTGTGTCACGAAAGATGCTTTGTCTGTTGATGAGTAGGCTGTCGGTAAACTGGAAAGATCTGAAGAAGAGCCATTAAAGCTTGAGGCATGTTTTTTAACCAAGGCCTCAGCCGCGGCTGCATCTTTTGCTCTTACCAGCACAAATGTAGCTGGAGATGAAGTAATTGCTGAAGTCCCATCCGTTTTCGTCAGTTGGACACCACCAATATTTACAGTAGAATTTTTAGGTGTTGAACTGAGATCGACACCGTAAGCATTGATGATTGTTGTTTTGGCATTATCTTTATATGACCCCGCTGTAACACTACCTGATACTGTCGTAGGAATGTAGAGGTTCATATTTATTCTACCTGTTGCTGCATCTAGTAGACCAGCTACTTTTTTCATGCCATCATTTGTTAAAGAAACTGAAACCACTTGATTCGTAATGTTCATTGTATAATCTACTTCAGGTGTTAAAGCTGTTGTACCCGCCTTAAGCGTTGGAATACCGATTGTGAATCCTGCTGGAATCGTATCTTCAATCGTAAATTTTGCTTTAACATTATCTGCGATATCAGGCGAAGTCACTGTATCAGAAGTATTGACCCATTGTTGATTTATCAAAGCTTGTATTGACGTTCCAACCGACCTTGTTTCCGGCTGCTGCTGTCGTTGTATTCGCAGCGTCACTCTCATTTGTATCAATTAAAGTTGTCGTATCTGCATTGGGTGATACAAGTTCATTAGGCGTTTTTCCGTTGTAGTTATCATCAGCGTTTGTAGCAGCAATATCAAATAAGTTTTTATATTTCGTCATATCCTGCTTCGGATAGACATTCAGTGGACCTTTATTGGTTGTATCGGAAGTATTAACCGTCACAATAAAATCCTTAACGGTCTGGACACCACCAACTAAAGTCATTTGATGAAAAAGCCAATAACCATCAGTAAGTCCCGTAAAGTCCGTCATACCATTTGTATCGGTTTTCTGAATTTTTCTTGTTGAAGCATCGGCTGTAAAGGCTGAAGATACAACATCACCTGTACTGTTAACCATTGCAGAAGCAGCACCAGTCGGTGTAATTTTAGTTGCAGAAAACTGAACGTTCGACATTGTTAAGTTATTTGTCGCCGTAGATGTTGAAGATTCACCTGCAGCTTGTTGTGTACCGTCATTATTCCCGATAGCATTTCCCGTAGCGGCAGCACTTGAAGGTCCAGCCTGTTGTGCATAAATAACAACCTCACCATTAGAGACCTGATTTTTAATGGTGGTCGTTACGGCCTCCACAGCTGATTGAGAAACAATCATGTTTGAAACTGCAGCAAGTAACACCACAGAAGCTAAGGTGAACTTTCTTTTCCTTGTATTAATTTTCTTATCCTTCTCCAATCTTTTGGTGTGATAGCGCTTTATATTTTAATTGTACAGAATTGTCAGAACAAAAGCGAATTAATTGCTTAAACATTTATTAATATTAAACAAAATAAAAAAATAATGCAGTAGGCATTATTTTTGTTTTATAACTTTATCTTCTCTAGCGCTTTTGGCGGAACACTTCTTTCTTCTACAATATTCCAACGTACAATCTTATCGTAATTTACGTGAGCCATGATGTATACACCTTCACGTAATGAATCTGCACGTAAACGTAGATCTTTGATTTCCCCTTTACTATTAGAGGATTTGAAGAAATAGACGTATTCACTTTCTGAATCAGAAGTGCTTCTGGTCACAGAACTCGTCTTGTTTTCCAAAGTAACTTTCGCGTAATAGTCAGTCGTGTTTAAAATATGTTTTAAAGCAAAATATCCTCCACAAAAAATAATTGATACAACAGTTAACCCAATAAATCTTTTCATATTTTCTCCAATAGTCTTATTTATTTATAGTATACTAAAACATAAATACATTTTTAAGAGCAATTTGAACATTCATGTTTTTGTGTTTATTATAAGTAATAAAAGGAGACTTTTTAATGATAAATACTATTTTTTGTCTAAAATAGTGCGTGTATTTTTCTTACGATATTTTGTGGATTTGTTGCTCTTGTTAAAAGTGAAATAACTGCCACTCCATCCAAAGGCATTTGGCTCAGTTTATTTAGCGAATCAAGAGTAATGCCACCAATTCCAACGATTGATTTTTGATTTACAAGAAGCAACTCTCTCAGTTGTTTTTCTCCAAATGGCTCGGCAGCATCTGATTTACTGCTTGTAGGATAAATGGGGCCAATGCCAAGATAATCTGCGTCACTTTTTTGTGCTGCTAAGAGTTCTTGTTTATTTCTAACCGATAGCCCAATATATTTTTTCGGGCCTAGCTTTTCTCTGGCTTCTGCAATTGCTCTATCTTGTTGTCCAAGATGAACCCCATCTGCTTGGATCATGCAAGCCAGTTCTAAATCATCATTGACAATAAAAGGGATATGTAAGTCCTTTGCTGCTTCTTGGAGCTTCAATACAGTGGTCATTCTTTGATTTTGATTCCTATAAATTGTTCCTTTATCGCGAAATTGATAGGAAGATACTCCTGACTGTAGAATCACAATAATTTTTTCGACTGCTTTTTCTATGGATAATTCAGCAAAATTTTGTGGACCTGCAATAAAATAACACTTTAAATATTCTTTATTCATCACATCTTACCCAATGATTAAGAGGACCGTGTCCGTGACCAACATTAATACTTTCTTTTATTGCGTTTGTGATAAAGGATTTTGCATGAGGTAAAATATCAAGCAGTTCTTCTCCCCGTGCAAGATGAGCTGTAATATATGAGGAAAGTGTATCCCCTGTACCATGTGTTCGATTTGTATGAATTCTTGAAGTAGAATAACACATAATTTCACCAGATTCTGTCAATAATAAATCTGTCACAGTTTCTCGCGCTGAATGCCCTCCTTTAATCAGAACATTTTTCGCCCCCAAACTTTGCAGATCATAAAGCGCTTGTCGTATCTCTTCCTCATTAGAAATCGGGTAATCCAGAAGTACTTCTGCTTCTTGCAGATTCGGCGTAATGAGTTCTGCTAAGGGAAAAAGGTCTTTTTTTATGCACCTGATAGCTTCATCTGAAAGAAGAACGGTACCTCCTTTTGCAACCATCACCGGATCAACTACCAAATGTTGGGGTTGATAGCGTTTAATTCCTGTGATAACAGCTTTAACTTGAGCTACATCGAAAAGTGCCCCTGTTTTTGCAGCAGAAATATCTAAGTCAGAAAACACTGAGTCAAATTGCGATAATATAAAATGAGGCGCTACACTTGAAATCTCTTGCACCCCAAGTGTATTTTGAGCAGTCAGACCTACAACAATCGTAGCCGAATAAACTTTTTGACTGTGAAAAGTTTTAAGATCCGCATTAATTCCTGCTCCTCCACTTGAATCAATACCTGCAATTGTGACAACTTGTGGTACCTCAATCATTTTCTTAGCCCCGCTTTCTTTGAACTGCAATAGATATTATTTAATAAGGCAGTGATGAAATCTCCAGGAAGCCCTTTGACTTGTCGTTCTGCCTGGATTCCAGATTCACTAAAAAATTTAGTAGCTTCATATGAAGCTTCAAGTAGGTGAGAATTTGTGGCTGAAAAAGTAGCGATCGCCGCAGTTAACATATCACCACATCCAACATTTATTTCAAAAAGTTTGCTGCTTGTCTTCACATAATGCAGATGATTTCCATCTGTGATGACATCTGTTTGTCCCGTCTGAACAATAACAGCATTTGTTTTTTTTGCTGCACTTTTTGCATTATTACTGCTGATAGTCGTAGCAAGTGAGTCGATACCTTTACTCTTTTCTTCCTCTTCAGCAAACCAAGCAATTTCCGAAGCATTCCCTCGGATAATATCGAAGTGAATTTCAGATAAGAGTTGTTTCATGATTTTGGCCCTATAAGGAACGTGTACGGCTACTGGATCTAAAACAACCGGGATTCCTTTTTCGTTTGCTAAACGTCCCGCTACAATGAAAAGTGGTACATATTCTTGGCTCAAAGTACCTGTATTTAAAACAAGTACACTTGCAAGTGTAAGGAGATCTTTAATTTCATCCTTTTCGGACGACATTAAAGGTGAAGCACCTAGAAAACTTACAAGATCAGCAACTCTTTGGATGGTAACACTATTCGTAAGACTTAAGATTAAAGGCTTTTGATGACGAATTTCTGTTAAAGTTGACATAAAAAAACTCCTTTGTAAACACAAGGAGGGGAAAGCAAAAAACATACCACATCAAGTTAGATAAACTAAAAGTAGTAATGACACATCCCTTCGCAGGTCTTAACCCGAGCAGGTTTGATGGTTTTTCTCAACTGATAAAATGATCATTTTATCGGTACCCATTGTGTTATGATATTTATTTTTTCTATAGGATTATATTTCATATAGAAATTAATTTTAGTATAACATACTGTGTCATAAAGATAAAGCAAGCGCTCAAATTTTTATTGGTTCTATCATAAAAAGCACTGATGAGTAAAGATCAGTGCTTTGTCTTCTAGTAGTAACGTTTATTTTTTTGTTTTAGTGCTTTACGAACATTTTTCATGCCGCCAACTTCTTTAAACATTGTGTCGAGTTTTTTTCTTTCAATTTCTCTGTTATTTAGACCTGCATAAGCTGTTTCTTTTAGTAGCTTTTGGTAGTTTGAAAAACGTTCAAATGAAAGTTCACCTTGTGCAAGAGCGCCTTGAATAGCACATGCGGGTTCATTGCCATGCTTACAATCAGAAAACTTGCATTGCGATTCTAAAGCTTCAATATCTGAGAAGCTTTCACTAAAATTTGCCCGATCTAAGCCAACTTCACGTATCCCCGGCGTATCAATAATCATAGCTCCTGAAGGTAATTTAAATAGCCTACGTTGTGTTGTGGTGTGCTTTCCTTTTCCATCACTGCGTAGATTATTTGTTTTTAACGCTTTTTGTCCCAATAATGCGTTAACCAATGTTGATTTACCCACACCAGATGAACCAATCAAAACATAGGTTTCTCCGGCCGTGATGTAGGATTGTAAAGGAAAATATCCATTTTCAGTTTGTGAGGATGTCAGAATAATATCAACACCTAAACTAATCACTTGGAGAGCTGCTTGTTTTTGTTCCATATTCTGTGCTACATCTGTTTTAGTTAATACAAATACAGGAAGAGCACCTGATTCCCATACTAGGGTAAGATAACGCTCTGCTCGTCGTAGATTAAAGTCTTCATTAAGCGACATACAAATCAAGACTTTATCTATATTAGTCGCCATAAGTTGGCGTTCATGCGTCTCTCCAGCTGCTTTACGAATAAGAGCTGAGTGGCGTGGCAAACAGCGCTGAATTTGTGCCCGTCCAGTAGAATCTGTTTCTCGATCTAAGAGAACGAAATCGCCGACTACTGGAAAGTCAAGTGATTCTAATGCTTCAAAACGATATTTCCCCGATACTTCTGCTTTGACTTCAACTGATTGAGTTGCGACGATGTATTGATTGCGATTCTGCTCAATCACTCGTCCGGGATAAAAATCTGGATAATTCATAGCTTCTTTTTTAAATTTTTCTGTGAAGCCTAATGTATTTAATCTATAGTTTGTGTTCAAGTTTTGTTCCTCCAAAAAGTTTTAGTAACTTATTGGGAGACAACATGGTTCAGACGTGAGCAAGTGCCTCCCCATGTCTTACAATTTCCTTATTTACGTGCATAATTGCTCCTTTCTTTTACTTCAAGTATAGCATATCTTAATATAAAAAAATACAGCCTTTAAAGCTGTATTTCTCTTTAGATAGTAACAGTTATTGAGGCTGCAATAATGATTAAGACCAGACCAATAATTGTTAGGAGCATTTCTTTTTTTGTTTTTCTTTGATTTAAGAACCAGATTCCTGTCAAAGTTGCTAAAACAACAGATGTTTGAGAAAGAATAAATCCAGTCGCCAAACCATTCATATCAGGTTGAGCAGAGATGAGATAAGTTAAGGCCGCAAATGCAAAGAAGAAACCGGAGATGATATGTTTGTATGATACACTTTCAAAGATTGCCATTTTTGACTTTTCTTTGAAAGAGATGACAATACTGTAAATAAGAGCAGTCAAGAGCATACCAATGGCTTGTGGGAGAAAGGCTTCTTGACCTGACAAGTTACTAGCTTGAGGTGCAGCAGAGTAGGCCCAATACCCAATCGCACCAAGCGCTAAGAAAATAACTACTTTTCTCAAAAGCCCCGTACTTGCAGGCGTTTTTTCTTCAGACCAAACAGTCAAGCTCGCACCAAAAATAATAAGTATAAGAGAGAAAGCTCCCAAAATTTTAGCACTAACACCAGGCCAGTTTCCCAAAGCAACAACACCCCAAAGTGATGCAGCTAAGAGTTGGAAAGCTGTCGTAATTGGCATTACTTTAGAAGAACCAATCAAACTAAAACAGTAAAAAGTTACGATTTGCCCTGCAGCCCAACCGATTCCAGATAAAATACCGAGAAATAAATCCATCCCTGAAGCTAAATGAATGCCTTGTGACATGGAAAAAACTAGGGCAAAAATTAGAGTACCTAAAGTTGAACCAAGGATTTGGTTGACGGGTTTCCCACCAATTTTTGAAACGATTGTTGGGTAAAGCCCCCAACCAAGAAGCGGGCCAAGGCCAATTAATAGTGCTGTTGTATTCATGTTTTTGTTTTTCTCCTATTTGTCTTTAAAATACGACATTGCTTTCTAGTAAGATGTTTGCGTAAGGTGTCATTTCTCCTGTACGGATAAAGGCATGACAGTTATTTAACTCTGCCTTCATATCGCTATGTGGAATAAATTCGACAGGTGTATTAGGTAAGCGATCAGTAATTTGAGTTAAAATTTTTGGGTTATTTTCTTTTATCTCTTCAGCAAGATAGATTTTTTGAACTTCAAGTTCTTCTAAAACGTTATTTAAGACGTCCATGAAGCTTGGAATACCATTATCTACAGCCAAGTCAATTTTTTCTGTTCCTCTTGGAACTGGCATCCCAGCATCACCAATGCTAAGCTTGTCAAAGTGACCCATTTGAGCAATGACACGTGAAATATCAGAATTTATAACTTTTGTTTTTTTCATTTGAAATACTCCTAATCCAGTTCATTTTTGTAAGGGATAGAGGGTTGTGCGCCATATCTTTGTACAGTCAGTGATGAAGCTTTACTGCCATAAAGAATAGCATCCTCAATATTACTGAAATCAGCTTTTAAAACAGTGCTTAAAGCACCGATGAAAGTATCACCAGCAGCTGTTGTATCGACAGCCGCTACCTTGAAAGCAGGAATAATACCAGACTTGCCATCTTTGATATCATAATAAGCTCCTTTACTTCCTAAGGTGATAATCACTGCTTCAATACCAAGATTGTGGAAGTAATCAGCAGCAGCTTTTAGACTATGCTCATCTTCTACTTTTATTCCAGTTATGAGTTCAGCTTCAGTTTCATTGGGAATAATGATATCGGTTGTAGCTAAGAGCTCTTGTGGAATATCCGTTCTCGCAGGTGCTGGATTAAGAATAGTTCTAACATCATTTTCTTTAGCAAGCTTAAAGGCAGTAACTGTACTGTCAAGGGCACTTTCAAATTGGGCAATCAAAAAATCGCTGTTGGCAATAATATGCTTTGAGTTTTCAACGTGATCCGGTGTAAATGCATTATTCGCCCCTGAGAAAATCATAATGCTGTTTTCACCAGAATCATCCACGGTAATAAAGGCTTGACCTGTAGATTGGCTTTCTAAGAGTTGGACAGCTGAAGTATCTATATCTTCATACTCTAAAAGCTCACGCATCATTTGTCCAGCACCGTCTTTACCAATGGCACCGATAAAGAAAGTATCAGCGCCAGAACGCTTTGCTGCTACCGCTTGGTTGGCACCTTTACCGCCACCGGCAGTAAAATGTTCTTTAGCATGTAAAGTCTCACCTGGTTTCGGCATATTGCTTACTCTCAAAGTTGTATCTAGGTTGATACTGCCAATAATTGTGATCTTATTCATTTTAGTTCTCCTTTATTTTTATTTTTCTTGTACTGTCACGTTCAACATAAGAAACTTTAAGTTTAATCTGTTTTTGGTCAATTGGCTGATGGTTTGCCATTTTATAAATTAATTGGGCCGCTTCATGCCCCATTTCATAAGCGGGTTGATGAATTGTTGAAAGAGCGGGATAAACGTATTTGCTCATCAAAATATCATCATAACCAATCAGTTGGATATCTTCAGGAATACGTTTATTTATGCGATGAATCTCCTGCATATATGCAACCGCATGAACATCAGAAGGCAGAATAATCGTATCAAGAGTGTTTTGTTCTTTGAGAAGTTTTTCTGCTTCCGCTTGGATTTCCAAAAAATCATAGCTCATACTTTGAAAAACTTGATAGTCCACCGCTACTTGATTTAAGTAGGTAATACTAGAACTAAAGCGTTCATTCGTATTATCCGTTGTCAATGGTCCTCGAACAACTGCAATCTGCTGTGCTCCTGCTTCTACTACAGCCTTGGCAGCCAGAAATCCGCCGTGGCTGTTGTCAGAGAAGACACCAAATTCACTTTTCTTACCTACACGATCCACAGTTACTGCAGGTAAATCAAACTCAGGAAATTCTTCCTTAAAGTCAACCGTTGTGATGACACCAGCAGCATTGCTTTGAACTAAAAACTGAAGATAGGACTTGATTATTTCACGATCTTCACTAACATTCCCTAAAATTAATTGGTAGCCTTTTTCTCTAAGAAATTCTTCCACTCCTTTCGCCAACATTGGAAAGAAGGGATTAGAGATATCAGGCAATAAAAGACCGACCAAGTTACTTTTTTTACTTTTTAGAGACTGAGCCGAGATATTTGGTGAGTAATTCAAGTCCTGAATCGCATTTTTAATCTTTACCTCTGCTTCTGCGCTAACATATCCGTTATGTGTGATATATCTTGAAACTGTAGACACGGAAACGCCAGCTTTCGAGGCAACCTGTTTGATTGTAGCCAATAGACCTCCTTGTGACATAATGTGGAAACGTTCTCACATATTACTTAACTATTGTAATCGCTTGCTGTAAATATGTCAAGCATAAACTAAAAATTATTAGATTAATTAAAAAACGCAAAAAAAGAGCTTCAACCTTGGCTCTTTCTGCTTTTTAGTCATAAAGATAGAATAAATCACTAGCAATTGTGGGATAGGCCATGATCATATTTTGAAATTTGTCCAAATTAATAGCTTGATTAATGCAGAAATTCAAGATATTTACAAGTTCTTCTGCCACTGTCGAGAGAAGTGTCGCTCCAAGAATTTCATTTTTATCATTTACAATAACATTAATTTTTGAAAGAGGATCAGCTATGCGTTTATAGGTATACCAATCCGTCATATCTATGTTTCGCTCATTTTCTTTATCAAGAATTTTGGTTTGACCAATTTGGGCGAGTTTGCTAGATCCAAAAATAACAGTAGGAATGGCCGGATATTTGATACCTTCATTTTGACCGTCCTGTGCAAAATAACGTGCAAGGTATCTGGCTTCAAAACCTGAAACAGGGGTTAGCTTGGGCTGCTTTTTATCTAAAACATCTCCGATAGCATATATACTTGGATTATTAGTTTGTAAAAATTCATTGACTTCAATACCTTTAGCCGTTGTTTTTACACCGACAGCGTCCAGATTTAGGTCTTCAATATTTGGAATACGCCCGACTGCTGAGATAAAACCGTCAGCAGTGACTTTGCGATTGTCTTCACTAGTGATTTTGATTCCTGAGTCAGTTTGTTCAAGCCTTTCAGGCGAAAAATTATCAATAAAGGAAATGCCTTCCTTTTGTAATTGCTTAATATACGAGGCTGCAAATTCATTCGCGAAACCTCGAATTTTTAGTGCTCCGTGTGTGAGAACAGAAACCTCAGCTCCCGCTGCATTAGCGATTTGCGCTAATTCAAGTGAGACATAACCCGAACCTAAGAAAACAAGACGTTTGGGAAGTTCATCTAGCTCTAAGAAGTCATTAGAAGTCAGTAAATACTCATTACCCGGAATATCCAAAACCCTTGGTCGTGCACCAGTTGCTAGGATATAGTTATCCGCAAAGTATGCCTTATCCCCGACATCTAGATGTCCATCGGTCTGAAAACTTGCCGAGCCATAAACAGTCTTAATGCCTGCGCTTTTCAATCCTTGTTCAGTGCTTGAAGGAATGCCATCACTGTATGCTCTTTTTCGAGCTAGCATCTCTTGCCAATCAATTCTAAGGTTACCGTGTAAACCAGCGGATACGAGATTTTCTGCTCTGTACTTTGCTTCAACAAGTGCCATCATAATCTTTGTGGGATCACAACCATAGTTCGGGCACGTTCCGCCCCATTTATCCTTTTCCGCAATTAGGACAGATGCTCCCTGCTCTTTGAGTGCATAAGCTAGTGCATTCCCTCCAGGTCCTGCACCGATAATAATATAGTCATATTTTTCCATATCTGCTCCTCCAACTTTCTCTTAAATCTATCATAATAGGAAAAAAGCCAAAACGCGAATGTTTTGACTTGTTTTTCCTATTTTAAAACGTCTTGTAATTCTTCTTTGTGGGTTCTAAAATACTTTGCCGCATACGGGCAAGTCGCTTGAAGTTTGAGATTTTCTTTACGTGCTTTCTCGATCCCTGCTTTTAAAAGTAGTTGAGCAAGACCCTGGCCTCGATATTCAATAACAACACCTGTATGAGTGATAACAATATTATTGCCCATTCTCATAAATGTCATCTCGCCGATGCGTTCATTATTGTCATTGTACAAGATAATGTTGTTGTCTTCTTCAACAGTTTTCATAGTCTTCCTCTTTTCTTTTTACTTGATAAATTTTAGTGCACCAGATGGACAACGATTGATAATCTCTTGATTATCAAATTTTTCTCCATTGTCTGGGATAATCCATGGTCTGCGCCCCACTTCCCAGACAGCTGCATTACCACGTACGCATTCTCCTGCATGCTCGCAAATTTGAGCATTATAATAGATATCCATTTCCTTACCACGATAACGTCGGTAACCTGCTTGCTCCAAGTTTTCATCAGTTGTTGCTTGATTATTAATTTTTGAATTGTCCATTTTCCCCCCTTAATGTGATTAGAAGCCTCCCAAGTCTGTCGCCTTTCCTGCCTCAACTAAACCTTCTTCCTCCATATAAACAGCAAAAGGTTGTAATTCTTCAGCATGGAAACGTTCTTTGAAAGCATCAATAGTTTCTTGTGGATATTGTTTAGGGTCAAGCTGCAGACGTTCCACTGGAATAGGACTTTCACCCGTAATTTTAGCATCAATAAGTACAGGTAAGCCTGATTCAACCAACTTCATTGCTTGGGCAAAAATATTGTCCAACTCTTCGACTTTGTTAACTGTAAAGCCATGAACGCCCATTGCCTCAGCAACTTTTGCAAAATCAATCCCAGTAAATTCCACCCCAAGATAACCTCTATTAGTCGTTTCTTGCTCATCTTTGATAAAACCAAACTGTTGATTAGAGAAAACGACATTAATAATTGGTAACTTTTCTTGAGCTTGAGTTGCTAAATCTTGCATAACCATTGAAAAAGCACCATCACCTGAAAGTGACCACACTTGACGATTAGGGAAATCTAACTTGGCCGCAATCGCACCGGGAAGCCCAACACCCATTGTCGCAAACAAACCAGAAGTGCGCCAAAGTTGACCTTTACCCATATGCAAATGACGAACAGACGTCATCGTAACATCTCCAACATCAGTTGAAAAAAGTGCATCCTTTTTCGCGACTTTATTAATAGCATGATAGACTTGATAAAGATTCAACGGATTTTCTTTATCTTCTTCAAGGGTCTGCGTATAATTTTTCCAGTTAGCGATATTTTTTACATTAGCACGCCACCAAGGTGTCTCTTCTTTTTCCTTCATTTGCTGAGAGAGGGCTTTCACAACTTTTTTAGCATCTGCTAAAATGCTGAGTTCTGTCCGTTGTCGTTTGCCTAGTTTTGCAGGATCGATATCTACTTGAATCACGTGTTTCACATGTTCAAACATATTCGTAACATCGATAAAAGGTTGATTCGTTCCCAGCATTAAAACCGTATCTGCGTTTGCAATAGCATCATTAGCTGGTTTTCTTGAAACTCGAGTAGGCGATCCAAGAAAAGCCTCAAAGTCATCATCCACAATATCAATAGCCAGTGCGGAAACCATTGCTGGGGCTTTAATTTTTCTTGAAAGCTCCATAAGTTCAGTCCCTGCGCCACGCATCCCGATACCAGAGAAAATGACAGGACGTTCAGCATTTTGTAAAATTTGCATCGCTTGCTCAATAGCCTCTTGCTTGGGTTCAGCAAGTTCCGGTTGGATATAAGCTTGACTTGCATCAAACCATGAATCTTTTTCAATTTCTTGCCAACCTAAATCAACAGGAAGTTGAACTACAGCCACACCTTTTTTGCTGTAGGCTTGACGAATCGCTTCGTCAATAATATGAGGAAGCGATTGTGCGGTCATGACCACACGATGGTAGACTGAAACATCAGCATAAATAGGATCTTCATTCATTTCTTGGAAAGTATCCATATTCATTCCAGTAGTGCCAAATTGACCAATAATTGCCAACAGAGGAACATGATCTTCTTTTGCATCATATAAACCGTTCATTAAGTGCGTTCCACCAGGTCCTGCAGAACCGAAGGCTACACCGATATGTCCGGTAAATTTAGCGTGCATACTTGCAGCCATCGCACCCACTTCTTCATGACGGACCTGAACAAAATGAATACGCTCTTTTTCTTCTAAGAGGGCATCCATCAAAGAATTAATGGAGCCACCTGGCAGACCATAAATATCTTTTACTCCCCAATTTTCAAGAACTTTAACTGCTGCAACACCAGCTTTTATTGTTTCTACCATTACTATTTCCTCTCATTTCTAAAAACTTAAAATATGAGTGACCGAAAATTAGATGACGAATTGCTGCTCTCTAGCGAAAGCCTTTTCATTTCAATATATCTTAATTATACTACGAAATAGTCTGAAAAGGTAAAGATACCCGAAAAATAACTTTTTAAGAGAGGATTTTCGATACACTTTTTGATTTAACTTACTCAAATTTAAAGTAAGTCAGTATTTTTGATAGCTTCAATATCTTTAGCACCAGCTAACTGCATGGTAATCGATAATTCTTTATTAAGATGTTCAAACACTGATTTAACACCTTCTTTCCCGCCTAAGTTTAAGCCGTAAAGTACGGGACGACCAATAGCAACAAGGTCTGCACCACTAGCTAAAGCTTTGAAGACATGCTCCCCACGACGTACACCACTATCAAAAATAATTGGGACACGTTTATTGACCACTTGTGCAATTCTTGGAAGGACGGTAAAGGAAGCTGGTCCTCCATCAAGTTGGCGACCTCCGTGATTAGATACCCAAATACCATCAGCACCAGCTGCAATAGCTTCCATCGCATCAACTGGATCTTGAATACCTTTCACGATAACAGGAAGATTTGTCCAGTTTTTAATTTTTTGAATGTCAGAGAGAACGAGACCTTGTTTTGCTTCCGCATAAATTTCAAAAATACCTTTTCCTACGCCATCCGACTCAGAAAATGCTGCCAAATTTGGCATTGGAAGTGGAAATTGGAAATGATTAATCACATCTTCTTCGCGATATCCACCTAGTGTAGAGTCAGCAGTTAAGATAATGGCTTTAACTCCAGATTTCACCGCTTTTTCAAGCAAGAACTGATTAAATTGGTCATCTTTACTCATATAAAGTTGAAAAAATTGCGGTGCTCCATTAACAGCTGCTGCTGCATCTTCCACAGATGTTGAACCATAAGTTGAAATAGAGAAAAGTGTTCCCACTTCTTCCATGGCTTTAGCTGTATCAACCTCTCCTTCCATATGAGCTAAACCTTGTGCAGCAACCGGAGCTTGTATAATCGGTGTTTTAAGATCAATTCCAAAAATGCTGGTTCTCAAGTCTGCAGAATCAATTCCCCGTAACACACGAGGAGAGATTGTTTTAGTATTAAAGGAAGCCGTGTTTTCTCGCATTGTCCACTCATCCTCTGCGCCACCACGAATATAACCAAAGGCACCTTTATTCCCTTGAGCTTCCATACGATCTTTTACACGTCTCTCAAGCGAAGCAATATTTACGATTTCTACTTTTTGTTCATCATTACTAGTAACATATGCCATGGTAATTTCCTCTTTCTTTTCTATTATTTTTTCAAGTTTGTACTTTAAGCTACTGCGTTCTTTGTTTCTTGTAATTCAATTTGACGATATTCTCTCGAAAAGAAACTGCGCAATTGATCTTCATTAAATCCAGCTTGGAGCTGTGGACCTTTCACTAAAAGTGGTCGGCGAAGAAGCTCCGGATGTTGTGAGATGAATTTTGTCCACTCTTTAACAGTCATATCTTCTACATTGACGTTTAAATTTTTAAATGCTTGTGAACGTGTTGAAATGAGATCTTCAGTGCCGTTTTCTGTTTTAGCTAACAATTCACCAATCTCCTCTTCTGTCAAAGGATCAGCAAATAAGTTATGCTCTGTGTATTCCAGATTGTGGTTTTCTAACCAAACTTTTGCTTTCCGACAGCTGGTACATGAGGGAGTGTAGTAAAATTTAATCATCTTGTCTTCTCCATTTTATTTCTATTGTAGGAAGTGAAACTCACTTGCTCGAATTGTTTACGTTTGTAAACACAACTATATAATAACTCCTTTTCCTCAAAATATCAATAATTAAGTAATAAATACAGGTTAAAATTTTGATAGTTAAATAACAAAAATATTTCAATTAAATTTCTTGGACTTGTCTTTCATATTTACAGTTGCATTTTTTTATCATAGAAGTTATAATAGAAAAGTTATAACTTTCGTACAGATAACATAGATTTATGTTGATATTATACAGAGGCGAAATTATTATTTTAGGATAATAATTTCGCCTCTTTTTGTTTAAATTAGGAGGACATTTAACTGCATGAATAAAAACAAACAATTTCATCTCTTAGGTGCTGTCATTGCTACCGGGCTCTTGTCTTTTTCAGGTGTATTAATCGAAACAGCGATGAACGTGACCTTCCCTCAATTAATTACTGAGTTTGGGCTAAGTACTTCCAAGATACAGTGGGTGACTACTATTTACCTATTAGCAATTGCGATTATTATTCCTTTGTCTTCGTACTTTAATCACCGCTTCTCGTCTCGTAAGCTCTTTATATCTGGGAATCTTCTTTTCTTCCTTGGTGTCCTGATTAATTGCTTTTCACCTAACTTTACCCTCTTGCTGGCCGGACGCCTTTTACAAGGTGTCGGAACCGGTATTGCTTTGCCTTTAATGTTCCACCTTATCTTAACCAAGGCGCCGCTTGAAAAACGTGGTATGATGATGGGATTAGGAACAGTGACAACATCAATTGCACCGGCCATTGGGCCAACTTATGGTGGTATCATCTCAAACGCATTGGATTGGCGCTATATTTACATCTTTTTACTTCCATTAATCGTTGTATCCCTAATTATTGGTCTTTCTTCACTTCCAGAAGAGAAAAAACAAACGACAAAAAAACTGGCACTTCGACCAGTTTTGGCACTTTCTGTCATGTTTTTCGTCTTCATTTCTGCCTTGAGCGCCGAGCAAATTCTGACCTTTGTAATTCTCTTTATTGTTGGTATTTTAAGTGCCCTACTCTTTGTTTATTATAATCGTAAAGAAACACTGATCGAATTAGCTATATTACGTCATCATAAATTTGTTGCACTTCTCTTTACGCTTCTGGTTTATCAAGGTCTTCTTTTAGGTCTATCCTTTATTTTACCTAACTTTATCCAAGTTTCTGCGGGATATAGCTCTGCTGTGGCTGGACTCTTTATGTTTCCAGGAGCTCTTGTCGGAGCAATCCTCGCTCCAATTTCTGGGAAAATCTTGGATCAGGTTGGTGCGAAGAAGCCAATCACCTTTGGTTTATTAACTGCAAGCTTTGGTATCATTTTACTTTTTGTTTTCCTACCAACGCAATCACTTATTTTATTATTGATTGCGCACATCGTTATGATGCTTGGACTGGGTGTTTCCTACAGCAACTTAATGACCAGCAGTTTAAGCACACTTTCATCGGAAGAGCTCTCAGACGGAAATGCATTGGTTAATACATCACAACAATTTATCGGAGCCATTGCAACTGCTTTGGTAGCCAACATTCTCTCTGTCTTTCAACACGCTCAAGGGTTTAAAGAAGGCACTCAATTTGGGACATCAGTCATTCTACTTATGTTCTTCGTATTAGTAATTCTGGGACTCTTTGCAAGTTATTCTGCATTGAAAAATAAGAAAAATTAAAAAAAGAGCATTCCTGTGCTCTTTTTTTATTTATGTAAAACAATCTAGAGACCATCTAACTAATTATTAAGACTTAAGCCCAGATACTTTTTAATTTTATTTTACATATTTTTATTTATGTAAAATAATTATTATACTGTAGCATCCGACAATTTAAAGGTCACTAAAGTTTCTGCAGGATAGGCTGCCAACTGACTGGCGAAGCTATCGTCATCATCTTTTTTGACTTTAGCTTTAAGATTGATGCTTACCTTATAGTGTTCTTCGGATAAGATATCATAAAGTGAGCGGAGATCTGAAATGTCTTGGCTACTTGCCTTAGGCAATACCGTATATTTTGCATATTCGGAATCAAACCATGAACTTTCTTTCTCAAAATCGACGGGCGAATTTTCATTAATCTGAAGTTTGACAGTGATGCTGTAATCATAGCCTTGTTGCTCAATCATTTTAGCAATTTTTACCATATCTTCATAAGTTCCTGAAGCTTTGAGTTTCAACGTTGCTTTGTAAGTTATACCAGCAAGTTCAAAACTCTCCGCAATTTTAAATGGATCTTGTTCACTACCTTCTTTGTCTACTTGTGGCGGGAAAAAGTTAACTGAAATAGAATAACCTTCAGTTAGAAGTTGCTCATACTGTTTAATGACTTCTTCTGCTTCCAAGTCATCCATGTATTCATTAAATGTACGTTCTGTTAATTTATTGCTCTCAAGAGCTTCTTCTTTAGGGTATATTATTTTTACTTGATAAGTCATAAATGTATTATATCAAAAAAAGAGAGAGACTTGTTAATCCCTCTGAACTTTTCTGCTTTTAGCTTTTTAATCTTTTCGTGTCACTTTACCATGCCATGACAGCATTCCCCCGGTCATGTTTGTTACGTTGTAGTTCATTTTTGAAAGTATTTTAGAGGCTTTTTTCGATCTCATCCCTGATTGACAAATCACAAAATACTTTTTGCCGGGTACTAGTGATGCACCAGAAACTTGCCCTAAAGGGATGTTTATAGCTCCTCTAATATGCCCTTTTTTATATTCATACGGTTCTCGCACATCAATAACTTCTTCTTTTGTCTGATTATTTCTCAGATGTGTAGCAAGCTCTGTTGTTGTTATACTTTTAATTTTAGTAAATAATTCAAACATCAGTTCTCCTTACTGGCCAAACAACCGTCCCAAGCATTTGTACCGCCCAAGACATTAATAGCGTCGATATTATTTGCAGCGAGCCATTGTGTCACCTGTGCTGAGCGAGCACCCGATTGACAGATAATATAGCTTCCAACATTAACTTCGGCAATACGGTTTTCGATTTCACTCATGGGGAGATTACGTGCTGTTGGTACATGTCTAGCTTCATATTCATAAGCTTCTCGCACATCAATAATATCAGCTTTGTCCTTCATTACTTCTATTAATTCTTGCATTGTAATTGTTCGCATTTACTATTTCCTTTATTTTGTTTATAACACCATTATATACCCTATAGGGTATATAATCAAATTTAATGCTTCTATTAAAAAAGACATAGTTTTCTACGTCTTTTATTTTATCTCTTATTTTGTTGAAAATTTACGGCTGCACCTATGAGATTGGCTGAGTTACGATAGTGGCAAACCTTAATCTCAGGCAAAAAAGGCGGTATTTCTAAAGACTTAATTATTTTGTTCAGCTGTTTGTTAAGTTCTGGAACCAGCCACTCCGCTTGTGAAACTGCCCCACCAATGACAATGAGTTCAGGATCAAAAGCATACTGGAGATTATAAATACCTTTAGCAACATTAAATGTAAAGCGTTCCATCTCCTCTTGTGCAAGAATATCCTTTTCCTGTATTGCTCGTCTAAAAACTTCTTGTCCTGTCACATTTGTACTACACCGTTGATTGTAACGCTTTGCCATGTTTACTGCTGTTCCCAGTTCTGAAAAAGTATGTTTTTCATCCATCAACATAAAACCAAATTCACCACCAAAAAGATGTTTCCCGTGATGAATTTTCCCATTGAGAACAACAGCTCCACCTACTCCTGTGCCAAGTACTAGAAAAAGTACATTTTTTAGATGCCTTGCTGCTCCAAAAGCAACTTCGGCAAGAGCAGCACAATTGGCATCATTTTCAATAGTCAAAGTTAAGCCTAACTTTTCTTCTAATGCGTGTTGGATATTAAAGCCGTGAATATAAGGCAATGCGCTGAATCCTTCAATATAGCCTGTTGATTGATTCACCGCTCCAGGAGAGCTCATCGCAACACCAGTAATATTTGTCCTCTCTTGTCTCATTTCACTCACAATATCCTTCAGACTGCTGTAATAATCTTCGAGATTATCGGGGGTTTGCTTCGACTTGACTTCTCCTAATTTCCCTTCAGAGAAAAGACTATATTTAATGCTGCTTCCACCAACATCAATTGTTATCAGTGCCATTATTTATCCTCTTTCAGTTTTTGTAACAGTGCTTCTTCAATGTCAACGCTTGAGCTTTCTGAAACTTTACGATACCAATGTGCTGATTTTTTTAGTTTCTTAATCTGTCTGTGAATATCTAGAGAAATTAATCCATAGCGGTTTTTATAGGAATTACGCCAACTCCAGCAATCTATTGGTGTCCATGTATGATAACCTAAACAAGCTGAACCTTCGACCATTGCTTGGTGTAAATAGTAAAGATGTTCCGTCATAAATTGAATACGATAATCATCTTGGATAACACCACTTGTATCCTCAAAACGTGCTTCATTTTCAACACCCATTCCATTTTCGGAGATGAACCAAGGAATGTTATTATAGTCATTTTGTATCGTTTTTGCTATTTTATAAATCGTCTGCGGGTGAATCTCCCAGCCTCTGTCTGCATTCATACGCACGCCTCTTTTGTTAAAGGATGCATAATATTTTTCAGGTAACCAATCCTGAGCCAAACTGTCACTTGAAAACTCTGGCTCTTGGACACGACTTGGGTGGTAATAATTGACGCCTAAAAAATCCACCGTATTGTGCTTTATCACCTCAAGCTCTTCAGTAGTGCTTTCCCACAATACAGCATCACGCTCTAAAATGTTGACGAGTTCTTGTGGGAAATGTCCTTTTACTGAAGCATCTAAAAACAGTTGGTTTTGCCATAAATCAGCAAAGTGAGCCGCTCTGAGATTCTGTATTTCCTCGTCCTTAGCATAATTAGGCGTTAAGTTGAGAATGATCCCAATCTGAGCTTGGGCATTCTTATTAATTTTTCTAAATCTTTCAATCGCTAAACTGGAAGCTAACTGCAGATTATAGGCAACTTGAACTGCTTTTTTACCATCTTTAAGGTCGGGATAATGGAAACCTAAAAGATAGCCACATTCAACAACTACTATTGGCTCATTATGTGTAAACCACTCCATTACTCGGTCGCCAAATAAGCGGAAACATTGCTCCGCAAACTGAGCAAAGAGTAGCGCCACTTTTTTATTTTCCCATCCGCCATATTTATGGAGAAGCTCTACAGGCAGATCAAAGTGATGTAAGTTCATCATGGGCCGAATTCCGGCAGCTAAGAAAGTATCGATTACGCGGTTATAAAACGCCACTGCTTGAGGATTAGTCTTTCCAGTCTCAAAATCCTCAATAAGTCTGGACCACTGAATACTTGTTCTAATACTGTTGAGTCCAGCTTTCTGCATTAAACGGATATCTTCTTCGAAATCATTGTAAAAATTACTGGCAGTATCGGGTCCAATTGAGCCCCAAAATTGTTCACTAAAATGATCAAAGTCATAATCAAAAACATTGTCGTGTTTTTTCTTGAAACGCCCTTCAGTTTGTGGACCACTTGTCGCTGCCCCCCACCAAAAATCTTTTGGAAATTCTATTTTCATTGTTCTGCTCCTTCTACTTTCCTTCTTCTCAAATAGAAGGATTTATACTTTTTCAAAAATAGACCCTAGAAAAAGTAAAATTTCCTAGAATCTCATCTATTTTTATTCAATAACGAAAGTCTACTTCATGAGTTGTAATTCATACATTGGGTCATATTGAGGACTTACACCGTCATTGGCAAAGTTATCGCTTGATCCAAGCAAGACTTTATTAACTTCATAAATTGACCGAGCTTGATTAATTCTATTTAAAACGGTTTGATAATTTTCTGTTCCTTGTCCAACACGCTTCCAATGATGTAGTGCTAAATTTTTTGTCTCTTGGAGAGTAAAGCCTTTGGCCTGTAAAATGGCTGTTTTCGTCCAAAGGAAGTTAGAAGGCACAATATGATTTAGATCAAAATTGTTATATGTTCTTCCATCACGGTCTAAGGCATAAAGAAACATGCCATACAGTTTATTTTCTGCTGTATATTTTGCTACTTTGTAAATATTACTTTCTTCGTAAGGTTCTTTAGCATCGTACCATCTATTACGGTCTTGCTCTTCCGGAAAGGCTAAACCAGGCATAAATTGTTCTTGTGGAATTACCCCGGTATAATCTTTTATTGCTCTGGCTGTGCGTGTGTCATCTGACCCATATTGTTGGTAACCAAGATATGTAAAGCTGTCAGCAACGTCTTTCAAAGGATTGAGATTGGAACCATTGGTATCATAAACAAATACAGTTCCGTTCTTTGCGAGAGGCCCAATATATTTTGATAATGCTCGAATAACACCATTTGACAGAGCAATATCTGTAGTACTTGGATACGTTTCCATGTCAATATCTAAGCCATCAAGTCCGTATTGGCGTACATGCTCGTCTAACAATTGATTCGCATAAGCATCAAATTCTTCTGGGGTTGGAAAGTTGCCTGCATATGGAATTTTTAAAAGCTCTGAATAATCTATTGCCTTAGTCAACTTTACACCTCGAGCATGTAAGTTAGGGACATAAGATTTTTTAAGCTTTTCAAAAAAGGGGGCAGCGGCATCTTCTTGACCTTGAGGGACATAGCTAAAAACATTGACAATATCAATTCCATAAGGAATATCATCCATGCTTAACCAATTTTCGTCTGTAAGGCTGGTATTGACACCTTTCATTTCCTTATCACGCCATGCACGGTAGTAGACCATAGTTTTCGCTTGCTGGCTGTCTTCTTGTGCCTGCGCAGAGATTGGACCAAAAATAAGCATACCAAGTCCAACTGTAAGCAAACCCAAAATATAGCGTTTCATTTTTTTCATCTTGCCTCCTCCTTAAGAAAACATTTTTAAAAATTTTATTTGTTTTGACTAAACTTTAAGTACCGAAAAACCAATTGACAATAGGTCATGTTTGACCAAGAGAACCATTCGCGAGTGTAATTATTCGGATTGTCCACATCAATTCCCTCATGGCACTGGCCAGTTTCTCCATCTGCGGCAACGATTGTCTCTATCTGTTTTTTCATTTTGTCTATATCGTTTGTTGTCAATCCTTCCATAGCTAAAGCTATTGGCCATACATACCGTGGCGGCGTATGTGGGCTACCGATGCCATGCAAATATTGTCCCACATAATAATAAGGATTTTCTTCACTTAAGCATTTTTCTCTCGTTTTTGTATAAAGTGGATCTTCTGCTTCACAATAGCCGAGGAAAGGCAGGGAAAGTAGACTTGGTACATTTGCATCATCCATAAAGAGTTGTTTACCTAAACCATCAACCTCATAGGCATAATAAGGATTTTTTTCAGACGTAACTAGACCATAAGTTTGAATTCCTTCTGTTATTTCTTCTTGAAGTTTCTTTATTTTTCTTTTTAATCTTGGAGAGTGATGCTCCGGAAGCAGCTCTAGAAGTTGACCCAAAACCACTAAGATAAAGCAATTCCCTGGAATAAAATAACCGTACTTACACGCATCATCACTCGGTCTAAAGGCGCTCCAAACCATACCTGTATAACCAATTGGTTCTCCACGTCCCTCATGAGATAGTGTATCGGATGGCGGGCAATTTGTTCTTTTAAAAATATAGTCTGAGCTTTCATGATGTTGCTCCGTAATAAAAGTGTCGAGAACAAGTTCAACTGTTGCCCAATAATCTTCCTTAAGGTGTTCGCTATAGCCTGTATGCTTGTAGAGTTGATAAGCCAGGAATAAGGGTGCACACAAGGAGTCAATCTCAAATTTTCTTTCCCAAACTAAAGGCGATATTTGAACATTAGAGACATCTTGACTATAGTGATTGTTTGTTGGTTCTTTATTAAAAGCATTGGCATAAGGATCATGATTAATATAACGTAATTGTTGCTTCAACACACCGTGAACCAAAGATGTTATCTCCGGAATAGAATCCGCCATTTCCAAATATGGGAGTATTTGAAAGGTAGAATCTCTTAACCACATTGCCGGAATATCACCTGTGGCCACAAATATTTCCCCATTTTCACGTACTGAAACGGTGTTTGAAATAGTATCCACTATGGCATCTTGAAAAAGTGATGTAGCTCGGTCATCCCATAGACGAATTGTCTCTGCATGTTTTTTAATCTTGGAGATTAACTCTTCTTGTTTTATCAACTCCTTTGTCCTCCTACTATTTTTTGAAAAAGATACCATAAGTTCTAATTTCACCTGGTCTAAATTCTTCCATTATGAGCTCTTCGGCAGAATCTTCAAGATTGCCAATAATTTTACCTTCCAAGTTTAACAGCTTAATTGTTGCTGGCTTTCGAAGTTTGATGATTCCCGGCATATCTTGGGCAGTATCACAGGGATTATAGAGCCGTAATTGTATACCTCTTTGATCGATACTAGTTTCCATACTGCTGAAGGCTACTTCACTGTTTGCTAAAGCTATTACCTGTTGCTCTTTTAATTCTAGCTTCTTCTTGTTTATAGGGAAATATTCTATTGGTGTGCTAAAGCGATTGATTGTCTGTGTTTGGTAATATATATTTTCCTGTGTAGTGAGTAGGTATTGATTTTGGAGAGCTGCAGCATTAAAATCAGTGTCTATCACGATATTTCCTTCAAAGAAAACTTCCCCTAAAAGTTGGCTATCAGGTGTTTCAACCTCTCTGGTTTGCAAACCAGAAGCATCTCCTGGTCGTCTTTGTGTATCTGGTCTTCCTAGGTAACCCACGCCTCTAAATATGGTAATGGCAAGCTCTTGCTGCTCCTTATCAAGAACTTGGAAATCTTTTGTTCCTTTACTTAAGAAACTCCAACTTGTCTTCGTATCATGAAGATTGGTGAAGTGAATCATCGGACGCATGCTTGTGGGTTCTTCTTTATATCCTCTTGCTCGCCAATCTTGCAAGTGCTTTTCTTCAATCGGTCGATTGATAATACCAAAAGGTGTATCACTGGTCGAAAACTCAGACTGAACATCTGTTTTAAGTACTAGGCGTAAACGATGATCAAGCACTTGATTATTCACATTTAGTCTAAGCTGAATCCGATTATCCTGCTTATTAAGCTCTAAAGTTAATGTATATGTGACCTGTCCATCAAGTTGTCGTTCTTTCCGTGATGCCAGGTTATAAGGAAGTTTCCATTCGCCTTCTACAATTATTCGGCTTAGTAATTTTCCTTGTTCCACATGAAAAGTTTGACTGTTATTAAAGTTCAGATTTAAGATCCAATCCGCAAAGGCTGGTGAATAATCGTAGGTATCTCCTTCATCTCCTCCATCTTCAAAAGATAGAAAATCTAAATATTTTTTACCATTCTTCTTAAGGCAAAGATTGAACTTTCCCTCAGTAAACTCAATCTGATAAAAATCATTTTCAATCCTTGTTGCCTTTAGCAGTGTTTGAGGCTTTTCTTCCTCGGCACTAATATGATAATGTACATAGCCCATGGCTGGTAAAGTGCATTCTACTGCTATTGTACTAACATAGTAAGATTCATCAAGCATTTCCTCAGGATTTCTGCGAAGTAATGCTGCATTTTCTGTTACTTGCTCAATAATCTCAAAAGCTACCTTCTCTCCCCTGTCGTCAGTGAGTGAAAAATGTTTATTTTGTGTAGAAAGTTTGACTTTCTTTATCACTTTAAGCTCAAAAGGAAGAGGATTCCACATGAAAAGACTGTCTTCTTGATTCCTATTTAGTGAAATACTTAATTTTCTGAGCAAGTAGTCCATACAAGACTGAGCTTCCTGTAGGCCATTTATCCCACGCATATAGATATCGCGGTTAGTTTTATCACTATTACAACCACCAGCACTGTCGTGTGCTTGACCGCGGCTTACTATCTTCCACAAGCTATCTATTAGACCTTGTTTAACAGGAATGCCATAACGTGCAGCTAAAACAGACATTGGTTCTAACTGATAAGTTAAAAGACGCTCAAGTTGATCATAGACTTGTTTTAAGTCATAACGTGATGAATAAATACCACGGTGAATTTTGGAATCTATTGGCTCAATAAACTCGCCCTTGATATCTAGAAATTCTTGGGCATCTTTTTCGAGTGCCTTGAAAAATTGCGGATAGTTACTTTCAATAAACACTGTTGATTCTTCAATTTCTTGATTTGCCTTATCGATCCTTGTTTTTAAATTAAAATCAACTGCACGCTGATCCCCTCCCACCGGTAAAAGATGCGCGTTGCTATTTGTATGTGTTGATATTCTTTCAACCAGGTCTGAAAAATCATTCTTTTCTACTAAATCAACTCCCGCATAGTAACCATTTTTAATATTGGCTGTCAGTACTTTTGAACCATCATTACTTGACCAATAAAAGTAGCGCGTGTTCGCTTCATTCGGCATCCCGCGCCAAAAAAGGGCATGTTGGATATCAAAGCCATGATAGATTTTCGGCATGTCTTGACTTTGACCAAAAGAATCTGGCAAGTAGCCAATTCTCATAGCACTGCCTAGTTCTTCTGCTTCACGAATACCAATACGTAGATTTCTCACTATTGATTCCCCAGAAGTTGTCATTTCATCAATTTGTGTGAACCAAGGTCCGACGAAGAGTCTGCCCGCCTGGACAAATTTTTTCAGCTGTTTTTCTCTTTCAGGAAAGAGACTGAGATAATCTTCGACAATTGACATTTGACCATCTAAAGTATAAAAATCCAACTGATTACTTTCCAAAGCTTCTAAAACTTCATCCATGTGAAAAATAAATTGCACACGTGCTTCTTGTCTTGTAAAATACCATTCAAAATCCCAGTGAGTATGTGCAACAGTATATACTTTTTTCATGGGTACTTTCCTCTATTTCTTATTTAAATTCTATTCTGCACTGAGCATTGCTGCTTGTTCAGCACGTTCTTGTTTTTGGTTAAGAATTACAAACGGTGCATATAAAACAATGTCTAAGACAACCAAAACAAGGGTCAATATAACCGGACTAATATGGAAGGCTCCTAAAACCCAGGTACTGATAAAGATAGGTTCATTTCCTGAATTCAGGACGACCAGAGGAACAACCCAGCCAATAGATGTTACAATATAAGCGATCACAGCGTTAATCATTGGGACAAGCACCCAGGGGATAAACATTAACGGATTAAGAACGATAGGAAGGCCGAAGATAACCGGTTCATTTATCCCAAAACATCCAGGTATTAAAGCAAGTTTTGCCACTTCACGTTCTTTTTCGCCTTTCTTCGTAAAGATAAGCATCGCGATAATTAAACCAAAGGTCGCACCTGAACCACCAATCATGGCATATACGTTGGTCATTGTATTTGGCGCAATAGAAATGCCAGCAAAACTTTGTGTTTCAGCAAATTTTGCTACATTTTCTAAGAAAATAGGGAGCCAGAAAGCTGATACGACACCCCAAACGATATTGAAACCATGAAGGCCGAGGAACCATAAGATTTGTTGGAGTAGAATAACGATGAGAATGGCAGGTAATCCTGTACCTACTGTTAGCAAAGGCTTAATAAGTACTTCAGAAATCATTTGCAGTAATGACACATAGCCCAATGATTGTAGGGCAATCCGAATTGCGCCAAAGATTAACAGTACACCACTAATCGGAATTAATGAGAAGAAAGAATCAAATACATTTTGTGGCACATTGCCGGGCATTTTGATTGTAAATTTACTTCGTGTAAATCGTGCAAATAAAGCCACGGCAATTAAACCAACGATGAGGGCAGTAAACATCCCTTCATAGCTGAAAAATGAGGTTGAAAAACCTTCAACAATATCCGCTTTCGGATCCAAATAATTAACGTTATTGGGTACCATTACGAAATAGGCTGCAAAGGCTAGCAAAGTTGAAATGATTGGATTAAGTTGGCTGTTTTTTTCATTTCTTTTTAGCTCGAAAGCATAAGAATATGCTGAAGAAAAGACCACAATAAGTGCAACAATACCTAAGGTCGCATTTCCGATATAACCAAACAGATTACTGATATTCGTCAATAAAGCATTATGAATATCTTGGTTTTTAATAAGGGCATCAAGCTGCATTTTGATCAGATTAGAGAAGGAACCTACAACCGTGAACGGTATTGTCCTTACAAAGGCATTTTTAATGGCCTGTAAAATCGTATTCCGCTCCACCCAAGCAGATACTTTTAGTAATGGTTCTTGAAACTTCTGCACATCAATTTTCATAATACGCACTTCCTTTTTCTTTTTTTAGAAGCCACTTCCACCAAAAAGAAACCGCTTCCGTTTTTTATTATATACAATTTTTTAAAATTTGTAAAGATGAATATGAAATTAATGTAGACAAATTGTATAAAATGTTATATAATATATATACAAATCATAAAAAGCGAGGTATACAAATTGTACAAATACCGTGAAATTTACGCTGACATCAAACGAGACATCCTGACCAACCATTATCGAGCGGGAACGCTTCTCCCTACACAAGAATTCTTTGCTGAAAAGTATAATGTGTCACGTATTACTTTAAAAAAATCTCTCACTTTATTAGAAAACGAAGGCTTAATCTTTAGTAAACAAGGCTCCGGAACTTATATTCGTCCGAGAGTGGAAGAAACCACAGAGCTTCTACCTTTAGATTTACCGATTGGTGTAACTTATTCGCATCGTGATCAAGAGATTAAAAGTAAAATACTCTTTTTTGATGCGCGTTTACCTTCAATAGAAGAGCAAAAGCATCTTCTATTGAATAAAACAGATCCGGTTTACGAATTTAAACGTCTTCGTATTCTGAATGGCAAAGCTTATAGTTTTGAACATGTTGTCATGCCAAGTTATATCGCTCCCATCACCGAAGAAATCTTAGAAGGCTCTGTCTATGACTATCTGGGACAGGAAGCAAAACTACAGTTAGTAGATGCTAAACGTGTCATTTACGCCGATCAAGCCGATGAGGAAGTGAGCAAAAATTTGGAGATTGAACGTCATTCGCCCGTCCTCGTTATTGAGCAAACTGCTTACGACCAAAAAGGACATGCTTTTGAATTTTCTAAATCCTACTTTATCAGTAACCAAACCAAATTTGCACTTGATATTCATCTCAAAAAGAACTAAAGCGATTAAAAAGCCACAAATTTAAAAATGTTTGTGGCTTTTTAATTTGCATTTGCAAATATCCTCCTCATTAGGCTACCCTTATATTATTGAAAAATAAATAAGCACGTGCTATAATGTTCTTGTTATAATATAAGGAGAAACTCAGGTGTTAAAACTAACAAAAAATGAGCAGGATTATCTTAAGGCTATTTATACCTTGGAACGTGCGGGAGATGATTCAGCTGTCAGTATACAACTTATTGCAAAAAAATTATCTGTTGCTGCGCCTAGTGCAACTGAAATGATTAAAAGATTAGCAAAAAAACAACTTGTAGACTATGCACCATATCGTGGTGTAAATTTATCAGAGCAAGGCAATGTTCAGGCTCGCTTTATTATTAAAAGTCATCGTGTTTGGGAAAGTTTCTTAGTGGACAAACTTGGCTATTCTACAGAGGAAGTTCATGATGAAGCTGAAAATTTAGAACACGCCTCTTCGCCAAAGCTTGTGGAATATCTCTACGCTTTATTAGATTATCCTGCTGTTGATCCACATGGTTCAACCATTCCTTCAGAAGTGTTTTGGAAAAAAAATAAAGTAGAAATTCCGCTCAAGCAAGCTGAGGAAAACAAAAGTTACTATATCACGACTTTAAACGAGGAAGCACAAGCCTTCTTTGAAAAGTTAAACATTAACATCCCGCACTTTATTCAGATTATTGAGCGGCTTCAGGATGGATCAATTATTCTGAAAGAGGACAATGGCCAAGTTTCGGTTATTCCTCAATTTTTACAAGAAAAAATCTTACTAATGCAAAGAACTGGAACCGTTGCTTCTGCTTTAGAAAACGAAAACACCTAGTCATTTTCTCTTATATTAACAGTAATATTAAAAAACAATGTTGAATATAGTTCAACTTAGAGAAGGTAAAAATGAATGATTTTAAAAATCAACCACATAAGTTGATTTATCATACAAACGGAAAGTCTCTTCAAGAGATTAACGGCACAGTAAAAGTTCCAAAAGATGGTAAGTTTTTTAGGACACTTCTTGCATATTCAGGACCTGGAGCTTTAGTGGCTGTGGGTTACATGGATCCGGGAAACTGGTCAACCTCAATCACAGGTGGACAAAATTTTCAATATTTACTGATTTCTGTCATTTTGATGTCAAGCCTAATTGCTATGCTCCTTCAGTACATGTCAGCAAAACTTGGGATTGTTAGCCAGATGGACCTCGCCCAAGCTATCCGTGCACGTACCAGCAAAACTTTAGGAATCATCCTATGGATACTTACAGAGCTTGCGATTATGGCAACAGACATTGCAGAAGTTATTGGTGCAGCAATCGCACTGTATTTACTTTTCGATATTCCGCTTATTCTAGCGGTCTTCATTACGGTTTTTGATGTCTTTTTACTCTTGCTCCTCACAAAAGTAGGTTTTAGAAAGATTGAAGCTCTTGTTGTGTGTCTAATATTAGTGATTTTATTTATTTTCACCTATCAAGTTGCTTTGTCTAATCCCGATTGGAAAGGAATTGTGGAAGGTTTTATTCCAAATACACGGACCTTTGCTACTTCCCCTTCTATTGCAGGAATGACACCTTTAACAGGAGCTCTTGGTATCATTGGGGCAACTGTAATGCCACATAATCTCTATCTCCATTCTTCAATTTCACAAAGTCGTAAAATTGACCATAATGACGATAAAGACATCGCTCGAGCTGTTCGTTTTTCAACTTGGGATTCTAATATCCAATTGAGTTTAGCTTTTGTTGTTAATTCGCTATTGCTCATTATGGGTGTTGCTGTATTTAAAACAGGTGTCATTGACGACCCTTCATTTTTTGGCCTTTACGATGCCCTTTCGACACCAGATTTATTAAGCAATGGTGTACTTGCGGATGTTGCTAAGACAGGTGCTTTATCTACCTTATTTGCCGTAGCTTTACTGGCTTCTGGCCAAAATTCGACAATTACGGGGACTTTAACAGGACAAATCATAATGGAAGGATTTATCCATATGCGGATGCCAATGTGGGCGCGTCGTCTAATCACGCGCTTACTATCTGTCGTTCCTGTCTTGATTTGTGTTACGATGACACGCGGCTACAGTCTAAAAGCACAGCATGAAGCTATTAACAATCTCATGAATAATTCTCAAGTCTTTCTTGCATTTGCACTGCCCTTCTCCATTATTCCTCTTCTAATGCTTACAAATAGTAAAAATGAAATGGGTAAATTTAAAAACAATTGGATTGTTCAACTCTTTGGTTGGTTCTCTGTCATTGCGTTGACTTACCTTAATCTTATTGGTCTACCAGATCAAATTGAAAGTCTATTTCCTAAGAATCTTGCCTATCTTGCAGATGGAACCGCAATTCTACTTATTGTTTTAGTAATTGCTTTACTCATTTGGACTATATTTGAACTCTACCGAGGCAATAGAAAACTCTCACTGCTTAATCAAAAACTATCAGATTCATAAACATAAAAAAAGCTATCACCGATAGCTTTTTTTATTTAACCATTACTTGGTAAGAAAGGGATGATTGACTCAGCAAAAGCCTCCATATTACGGCTTTAAATCATGATTTTACCACGACCTTTAAATTTGTTGACAAGCCCTTCACCAGTTTTAAAACCAAAAGTTCCAGAAGCGACTTCGATTGAATAATCGAGCGTTTTGCTCCATGCAAGGACGTGATGATTGTCCACGATATATTCTTCTGTACCATCTAATTCAATTTCGACAATATCACCATAGCCATTAACTAACATACGGCCACTTCCTTGTGTTTCCATAACATAGAGACCACCAGTTCCCCCAAGAAGAGCTCCACTTAGTTTTTGTCGTTCCATCGTATAGTGAACATCGCCATCACTTGCAAGGAAGGCCCCTGTATTCAAACGCCATTGTTCTTGACCAATATTAAGTTCTTTCACAGCACCCGGAGTAGCTGGCGCCAAAGTGATTTGACCATTAGCACTGCTTGATTTGACCTTAGTGATAAAGAAACTTTCACCACTTGTTATTGAGCGCCCAAGAGCTTTCAAGGCGCCACCAATACCACCTCTCCCATTGCTATTCATCTTACCTTCAAGCGTAACTGAAGGGTTGTGGTAAACCATTGCTCCTGACTCAATCTGAATTTCTTCCTTATCTTGCAGGGTAACATGTACAAGTGGAAAAGCTGATGTTGAGCTCAATTGATATTCCATAAATTGGGGCCTACTTTCTCATTATAACATAAAATTAAAGAGAGTAAAAAACCTCTTGCTCAGGTCAAGAAACTTTTTACTCTCTTTATCTATAATCAATAGTTTGAATTGTTTTGCCTTGATCATCGGTAAGATTCACAACAAGTTGAGGATGATTTACTCCAGAAGCTTTCATTGATTCTAAAACTTTATCGGCAACTTTTTCTATCTGATCACCATTTGTTGCTAAGATGCTGTGAGATAAGAAGCCATTCATTTTAGAGGAACTTACTGTATATTTTACTGTCTGTCCATCTGTTGTGGCTTGGGCCGAATCAATAAAACCTTGCGAACGACTCACAATATTGCTGGCATTTTGATTCAGTGTTGAGACAATCGCTTCTGGACTGGCTGGAGCAATATTTCCTGAAGCATCAGTCAAACTTTCTGAATAGGGAATAACTTTCGACAGAAGATTATCCGTATTATTGGCAATTGCATAACGCCCAAGCAAAACAAGACCTCCCACAAAAAGCGCAAGCACGATAATAAGCCCCACAAGAAAACCAATTAATCTTCTCAAAATTCCTTTTTTATTTCTTTTTGGTCTTCTTGAAACCATAATCTCCTCTTATCTGTGAGCAACTTATAAACGGCCGTCTGTCACAAAGACATTTTAAATTTAATTATTTTTTTTTATTTTACAGTACTTTTCTTAAGCGAAAGTTATTATAAAAAAGCCTTAAGGCTTTTTATTGATTTTGTAGTTGTAAAACTTGCGCGTTATTGATTTCTTTAAAGAGTTTGTTGCTTGTTTCTTTTGATATAGTTTCCGATTTCACCTGATCCAGTACATACTGATATTCAAGTTGGAAAGCTTCAATAAGTAGTTCGTTAGGCACGATTGTTTCTTCTTGAATTTCATTTCGCATACGGTAATGTCTATTTTCGAAGACTCGCTTCACTTCTTCAATGTCGCTGAAATCAGTAACCTTCTTCTCAAATCGTTCTCTTTCAAGACGATTTAATTTTTCCATTGTGGCCTCATAAAGAACATCCTCTAAATGCCCAAGTTCATTTCTTACGGCTATGAATTCTTGCATCTCACTTTGATCAGCTCCACGTAATCGACTTCTTCTCGAAAACATTCTTCTAATTTTTTTACTCATGGCGCGCTTGCTGCTATTCTCCAAGTAAATTCTGAAGTAGTCAATAGCTTTCGCTGAAAAATTTTCTTGAATATCTGAACTATCCAAAAATGCTTCTTGCCAGGTCACAATGTTTTCTAAGAGTCGACTACTCTTATTATGATCAGGAATTTGCAAACCTTTTTGCGATTGCAATTGCTTTGTTAAGCTACTGCGAACCTTACTGTCCTCTATCACTTGCATCATATGTAAAATAGCATAGTCAACCATATCATTTCGAACACTATCAATGTCGTCTGAACTTGCAGCTTTCATTGGTGACAAGAGTTTAGGCAAGATAAAGGTAGGCACAATAAGGCTGAGCAAAATGACAATCGTTGCCATACTAATAATAATCTCTCTATTCTCAGTGCTCAAAATAGCAGTATTCAGAGGTAAAGAGAAGGCCATTGCCAATGTCATTGTTCCGTGTGCTCCTGATAGAGCAAAAATAGTGGAGTCTTTACTGCGCTCTTTCTTATCGTTTGAGAAGAAATGTTCGATAGAACGATTACCTCTTTGATTAGTCCAGAATTTTCGTATAAATAACATCAGCACGTAAACCAAAGCACTGATAAAGAAGAGTATAACAGCTTCTTCTAAGCCTAATGATTTAAAGATATCCCAAATACCAAAGAGACTTACTCCTAATAAAATAAAGACAAAATTGTTGAGAATCCCACTCAGTATTTCCCAGATGGTATTATTGGTGAGTTGAACATTAGTCGACGTAAGTTTAAGCATATCGCCTTCAAAATTATGAATTAATCCTGCAGCAACAACTGCAAGTACTCCAGAGGTGCCAAAATGCTCAGCAAGCAAATAAAGAGCAAAAGGCGTTAAAATAGAAATCGGAATAATCGTCGCTTCTGGATTTGTTGCCCGAAGATTAATCGCAATGCGAATACGAACTAAGAAAGTCCCGACAATTAATCCAATAAGTATTCCCCCAATGGAAACAAAAGCAAACTGGCCAAGTCCTCTCCAAATACTAAAATAACCACTTTCCAGCACCGAAAGCCCCAAACTTAAGAGGACCAAACCTGATGCATCATTGAAAAGAGATTCAAACTCGACAGCTTCATTTACGCCTTGTGGCATTTTTTTACCCGCAATAATAGATTTAACAGCAACAGAGTCTGTTGGCGTAACAATTGCAGCAAAACAAATTGCCAAGGGGAAAATCCAGCTGCCCATAATATTTGTGGTCAATGCTGCAACAAAGAGTACAGTTACAACAGCTAAAGTAATGGAGAGAAAGAATATTCCTCTGAAATTTTTTCTAACTTCTTTCAAAGATGTTTTACTGCCTTCATTAAACATTAAAGGTGCAATAATTAACATCATGAAAAACTCTGGCTCCAACTCAAAATGCCTAAACTCTGGTAAGAAACTCAGAAGAATTCCTACTCCGATCAAAATAAAGGTTTCAGATATTTTTGGGAAAAATTCTTTGATTACATTTGCCGCAATGACCCCAATCAACATTACAGCTATGAAACTAACGGCTGACATAAAACACCTTTTCTAATTTTTTCTATTTCTTTAGTATATCACATACTCCGTCATACAAACAATCCTCCTGTGTGAAAATTAAAAGCTAGGAATAATTATTCCTAGCTTTTCTTTATTTTTTCCTTGCAGAAACAATCAACATCATCGGGCGTCTCAGCTCATCATGCATTTCTTCAAATACAAGCATTTGTTCAGGTGGCTGAGGTTCAATCACATGTTGAAGTTCAAAGCCAAGTTGTAGCAATGTGTTGAGATATGTGGTTAAAGTTCGATGATATTTAGTTACTTCTTCTCCTAAGAAGGCCACCTTACGTTTTCCCTCGTAGAAATAATTGTCTACAGGAAAGTACTCTTTTTTTCCTTTTGCATCATAAATCCAATCTTGCAGGCCAGATGCAGTAAAAAGAGGATGTTCTACCGAAAACACAAACTGACCGCCCGTAGTTAAGCACATGTATATGTTGGAAAAAAGCATGGGCAAATCTTCAATGTAATGTAAGGCTAATGAGCTCAGAACCACATCAAAAGAATCCAGTTCAAGACATAAGTCCTCCATAGCGATACATTGATAAGTTATTTTCTCATCTGAGTTTTTACTTGTCGCTCTTTCCAGCATTTTACTCGAAATATCTATGCCTAAGACATAAGATGCTCCATTTTCAACAGCATATTTGCAGTGCCAACCATATCCACATCCAAGGTCCAAAACTTTTTTGTTGTGAAAATCAGGTAAAATATTTCGTAGCTCTGACCATTCTCCGGCAGCTTCTAACCCTGATTTTGAACGCTCCATTTGAGCATATTTTGAAAAAAATTCTTGATTATTATATTTGTTTTCTTTCATTTGTTATTCTCCCATGTAAATTTTATTTATACGTTTACATGGGTAGAAACAATTTTTTGAGCAATAATTCCTTCTGACATTATTTTTACTCCTTTGTTTTTTATTATAACATGGACCTTTTTAAAATTCTATGAGGCTTCATGCATTCGAATAGCCCGCAGTGAGGGAAGGATACTTAAAAGGATAATTATTCCCATAAATATAGCCATGCCAATATTCCCATAGAGTGCTGACAGCGAAACCAAAACACCTGAGAGTACGGAAGCGACTGGCTGAGTCACTGAAAAGGCGCCCGTATAAGTCCCAACATGATCACCTTCCATCAGGTCGGCTCTCAAAGCTTGAGAGAAAGGTACAAGAATCATTTCGCCCAAAGTAGCAACTACTGCTGCTGTAACTTCCCAGCTTAAATTATGACCTAAAAAGGCAATAATAAAACCTAAACCTTGGAGAAAAATTCCTAATGTAATCCCTGTGCTCCGCGACCAATTTTTAGTAAGTTGATTCATTTTACTCATAAAGAGTACGATAATCAAGGTATTGATCAATAGGAAAAGTGTCAACATCCGTTGACCATAAAGTTCCAACCCTAAAATTCGTGTTGTTGAGAAACTGTCACTTAGATGTACTGGCAAATAGTAATCAATTTGATTAAAAATCATCGCAATAAAAACCGAAGCAAATAAATAAGACATAAAGATGCTGTCTTTAGCCACAAAGAAATAAGCTTTTATAATATTTGGTGCTTTCTTTTGATGTTCTTGATGCGGGTCAAAAGACTCATCAATCCAAAACAAGACAACGACAAAACTCAAAATTTCTTCAATAGTGATCACCAGCAAAAGCCAGACCAAATAATCACGGAAAAACCAACCAGAAAGTCCCGAACCAATCATAATAGCAAAATTGATAATCCAGTATTGAATACTGTAGACTGTTCTCCGGTTTTCACTTGTTGTTAAATCAACAATCATCGCTTGGCTGGCTGTATTAAAAAAGCCAAAACCAAAATTCACGATTAAAAATCCGAAAAAAGTTGTCCAAGGGTTGAAGTAAAATCCCGAGTTAGAAAAAGTTGCCAGTGCTGCTCCAACTGCAGTTACTGCAGTTGAAAAAAGCATGACAGGCCGACGACCTTTTAAATCTGTCAAATGTCCCGCATAAAGGCCAACCAAAAAAACCATAATAGAGCTCACAATAAGCAAGAGTCCTGTGATACCAGCACCCATATATTTATTATAGTAAATTGTCATGGAGCCACCAACTGTACTAAAGCATAGTGCTCCTAAAAAATTCATCACTAACCTAATTTTAATGGTCGGATGAAGTCCCCAAAATTCTTTCATATTCTTCTCCTTGAATAAAATAGCAAACAAAAAAAGACTTTCCTTTAATGTTTGGAGCTTTGTCGCTCAAACTTCCATGGAAAGCCTTTATCCTTGACTTTATTTCTGTTTATGAAAACCAGAGTGCTATTTCTCGCTCTGCAGATTCCGGTGAGTCTGATCCATGGACAATATTTTTAATGGCTTTACCTTTTTCAGGTGATTGAGCAAAATCTCCACGAATAGTCCCTGGTTGAGCTTGACTAGGATTAGTTGTCCCCATCATTGTGCGCCAGCAAGAAATAGCTTCTACACCAGATATCACACCAACAACTACTGGTCCAGAAGTCATATAACTACGAATATTTGGATAAAAATCTTTATCAACTAATGCTTCGTAATGCTTGTCAATCAAGTCTCCATTTGGAGCAGAACGTCTCTCTAGTTTTTCTAGCTGAAAACCACGCTGCTCGATTCGTTTCAATATTTCACCTACAAGACCACGTTGAACGCCGTCAGGTTTAATAATAAAGAAAGTTTTTTCCATGATTGACTCCTCCTATATATCGTGTTTATATTTTACATCTAAAAGCTATAAGTTGTCAAGAATTATCTGTAAATTTCGACAAAACACTATTTTTATATACAAAAAGCCCGAGATAACCCGGGCTTTTCTCTTTTTCTTCAATTATTCTTCGATGGGTAAGATATCAAAGTCAATTTTATTGTCGACAAGTTTAACAAGAACTTTAGTTTTTGGTGGAATTTTACCTGCAATAATTAATTTAGCAAGTGGATTTTCAATAACTTTTGTCAAGTAACGTTTTAATGGACGTGCACCATAAGCTGGTTCATAAGCATTTTCTGCAATCCATGCTTTGACTTCTTCACTAAGTTCTAGTTCAACAGACATTTCTTCAAGACGTTGTGTCAATTGACCGGTCATCTTCACAATAATATTTTTAATATTATTCAATGACAATGGTTTGAAGAGAATAGTATCATCAATACGGTTGAGGAATTCTGGTTTGAAATGCATCCGCAATTGTTTCATCACTTCTTCAGTTGTTTCTTCAGATATTTCGCCTTGATCATCAACATTGTCTAGCAAATATTGTGATCCGACATTTGATGTCATAATCAAAACAGTATTCTTGAAGTCGACCAAAACGCCTTTTGAATCCGTCAAACGACCATCATCCAAGACTTGCAACAAGATATTGAAGATATCTGGATGTGCTTTTTCAATTTCGTCCAACAAAATAATTGTATATGGGTTACGGCGCACAGCTTCAGTCAGTTGACCACCTTCATCATAACCAACATATCCTGGAGGAGCTCCGACAAGACGGGATACACTGTGTTTTTCCATATATTCACTCATGTCAATACGAACCATGTGTTCTTCGGAGTCAAATAAATTTTCGGCCAAGGCTTTAGCTAACTCTGTCTTACCAACACCTGTAGGTCCTAAGAAAAGGAAGGAACCTAAAGGACGATTAGGGTCTTGAATTCCTGCTCGAGCACGAATAATAGCATCAGACACAGCTTCAACTGCCTCATCTTGCCCTACTACACGTTGATGAAGAGTTTCTGGTAAATGAAGGAGTTTTTCACGTTCACCTTCCACCAGTTTTGTCACAGGAATACCTGTCATACGGCCCACAACTTCCGCAATTTGTTCTTCAGTGACAGATTCTTGAACAAGACTGAGATCATCTGATTTTGCTTTGCTTTCAAGCTCTTTCAGTGATTGTTCAATTTCTGGAATTTTACCGTAACGTAAGGCCGCTGCTTTTTCAAAGTCACCTTCATTTTGTGCTTCTTCTAATTCATGGCGTGCACGTTCCAGTTCATTCCGTTTATCAGAAATATTGCCCACTTCTTTCTTTTCAGCTTCCCATTGGGCTTTAAGTTGATTGTTTTCTTCACGAAGTTCTGCAATTTCTTCACGAATGATATTTAAACGTTTCTTCGAAGCATCATCACGTTCTTTTTTGAGCGCTGCTTCTTCAATTTCCAACTGCATCAAGCGGCGGTTTGCTTGGTCGAGTTCTGTTGGCAGAGAATTCATTTCAACACGAATTGTTGCGCTGGCTTCATCGACTAAGTCAATCGCTTTATCTGGCAAGAAACGGTCTGTAATATAACGATCAGAAAGTGTTGCTGCTGCAACCAATGCGTTATCGTGGATTGTTACACCGTGGTGAATTTCAAAACGTTCTTTCAAACCACGCAGAATGGAAATAGTATCTTCAACTGTTGGTTCAGTAACTAGAACTTTTTGGAAACGACGTTCCAAAGCTTTGTCTGTTTCCATATATTTACGGTACTCGTCCAAAGTTGTTGCACCAATTAAATGCAATTCACCACGTGCAAGCATCGGTTTCAAAAGATTACCAGCATCCATTGAACCTTCAGTCTTACCAGCACCGACGATCGTGTGTAACTCATCAATAAAGAGAATAATTTGTCCGTCAGACTTTTTAACTTCATTCAGTACTGCTTTCAGACGTTCTTCAAACTCACCACGATATTTAGCACCTGCAATAAGTGCCCCCATATCCAAAGAGAATACTGTTTTATCTTTTAGATTTTCAGGTACATCTTTACGGACAATACGTTGCGCAAGTCCTTCAACAATGGCTGTTTTACCTACACCAGGTTCACCAATTAGAACCGGGTTATTTTTTGTTTTACGTGATAAGACACGAATAATATCACGAATTTCTTCATCACGTCCGATTACAGGATCTTGTTTTCCTGATTTCACTTGAGCAACAAGGTCGACGCCGTATTTTTCAAGTGCTTTATATGTATCTTCAGCATTTTGGTTTGTCACTTTATCACCTCCTCGTAGGTTTTCAATTGCTAATTTCGTTTTTTCTTTATTCATTCCATGGCTAACCAGATATTCTGTTAAAGGATTTTTCTTTAACTCAAAAAGGGCCAAGAGTACAATTTCAGTTGAGAGATATTCATCACCCATATCTTTGGCAATCTTATCTGCTGCATTGAACAGATTAAAGAGATCTGCGCTAATATTTTGACCATAGGTAATATTGCTACCTTCAACAGAAGAAATCTTGTCTATTTCTTTTTCAATAATTTTTGTAAATTCTTCAATGTTAATTTCTGAATCTTTGTAAAAATTAAAGGCAAAACTGTTCGGTTGCACAAATATTCGCCATAAATGTGGAATTTCAATCGCTTGATGATGGCGAGTCTGCGCAATTTGTTGCGCTTCATAAAGCGATTTTTGCATACTTGTTGTCATTTTTTCGATGTCCATAATGCACCTCGATTCATTTCATAGTAATGTAGTATTTTTCTCATTTTTCTTACTACCTCTTAATTATACTCTTTTGGTCAGTAAAGGTCAAACTATTTGCTCATAAATTTACATATAAAAATAAGAGGGATTTTCTCAAGAAAATCCCTCTTATTTTTACTATTTTTGAAAAACGCTGATACGTTGTCCGACATAATTTCCTTCCAGTGCAATATTAATCATCGCTTTCGCATAGTCTGCATAACTAATCACACTTTCGCCTTTGTCATTAACCGTAAACTCTTCTCCCGCAACAACATAATCTCCAGTTTTTTCACCATCTGCTTGGAAATCTGCAGCAGGGCTTACATAAGTCCATTTCACATCCTGACGTTTTCTCAACGCAGTTAATGAATCAGACATAGCTGTTGCCAAAGGTTTGAAAGCGTCTGGGAAACCTTCTGATTGATAAAGTGCTAAATCATGTTCTGGATTAAGGTAAAGACTTCCGGCACCACCAACAATCAACAAGCGCTTGTCCGTACCTTCAACAAGATCAGCAAGATGTTGGATTGAAGTAGTATGTTGCTCCAAGCTATCTTCTGCCCATGTTCCAAAAGCATCAATAATAACATCAAAATCCTTGATGTCTTCTTTAGTTAAATCAAACAAATCTTTCTCGATAGAAGACGGAGCTACTGTTTTGTTTTCGCCCCGAACAATTGCTGTTACATCCAAGCCTCTGTCTACGGCTTCTTGTACAATAAGACGACCGGCTTTGCCATTTGCTGCTACTACTGCTAATTTCATATTAGACCTCCATGTCTTTTTCGTTGTAATATTTTTTGTTACAACTAATTCTACATAAGCTTTTATTAAATGTCAACGATTTGGTTTCTTAAGGATTTATCGCCACATAATGATCAATATCCGTAATTACTTCTTGTAAACTCATCGCCTTCATTTGGTCTTCCATCGCTTTTTGAATTAAATCAAGTTTATCATCCAGTACTTGATGGATATTTTTCCCGACAGAACAGTCAGGGCTGGGATGTTCGTGAAAATGGAATAAGCCATTTTTATTAATGACTTCAACCGCACTATAAATATCGAATAAACTAATGTCTTCAATTGGTTTAGCGATTGCAGCTCCACCGCTCCCGCGCACAACATGCACTAATTCGTTAGCTTTCAGTTGCTGTAATACTCTTCGAATAATCACGGGATTTACATTAATACTTGTAGCCAAAAAATCACTGGTAATCTTATGTTCTCCCTCAAAGGTATGGATACAGGCAAAAATATGAAGTGCAATCGTAAAGCGACTTGATATTTGCATTTTTTTCTCCTTCGACTCTCATTTTACCTTAAGTATAAATGTCCTTTTTCAGAATGTCAATTATAATAACTAGGCAAATATATTATGGGCACTTCTCTTCAAAATAAGTTATAATTAAATTATCAGAAAAGAAAGGGGTATAAATATGTTTTCTGAAAACTTTTCGAAAAAATTACGTAACAACGTCGGAATTAATGGTCTTATTTCCACACTTATTGGATTACTCATTTTGTTTTGGCCTGGACGTACAGCACAAGTTGGAACAGTTTTGATTGGGATTTCCTTCATTTTAATTGGGGTTTCTTATCTTGTTTCTATCTTTGCCTTGATGAATGAAAATCCGTGGTCACGCTTTGGACATCTTCTTTTAGGTACGGTTTACTTGGTTGCGGGGATTTTCTCTTTAATTAACTTGGCAGCTGCAACAGCTACCTTGTTTATCATCATTGGTATTTTAGTTGGATTCACATGGATTACTGAAGGCTTTGTTTCCTTTGGGTTTGTTCCATATTCTCCATCTAAACCTTGGACAATTCTTTCAGGACTTCTCAGTGTCGTTGCGGGCTTCATGCTCTTGCTCACACCCTTATGGGGTGCAATGGCACTTTGGACACTTCTCGGTGTTGTTGTTCTTATCTTAGGAATTTTCAAATTGATTCGTTACTTTACTTGGTAATCTTTGCGAGTGCCAAATAAAAAAGGGTTCTTCGTAAAGAACTCTTTTTTAATTTTTCATTTTTTTCGATTTACGGTTCATAAGCATTGACAATACACCGGTACCAAACAAGATAATCGCAGAGATATAGTAAGGGAAGAAATGATTGATATCAAACATTACTCCTGCAGCCAATGGACCTAAAATATTACCAAAACTTGTAAAGGTTGAATTCAATCCATTGATTGCTCCTTGTTGGTCTCCTGCGTGTTTTGACAAGTAAGTTGTTACTGCCGGTCTAAATAAGTCAAAGGCGAGGAAAACAACAAATGTAGAAATAGCAACAGTGATGCGATTACCTGTGAAAGCAATAATAGCAATAAAGAGCGCACTTGCAAAGAAGGTCAAATGAATCAAATGCATTTCACCAATCTTTCCAACAATCCAGTCGAACAGGAAGAGTTGGAAGAAAAGGGCGATAATACCACTTACTGTAATTACTAAAGCAATTTCACTTGTAGTAAAGCCAAAATTGATTGTCGCCATGATGCTATAAATTGATTCGAAGGCTTGCAGACCAAACGAAGAAATTAAAATAACGACAAAAAGCGATGTGAACATTGGATTTTTGAGGATATCCAAGAAAGATGCTTTTGGTGTGTCAGGATTAATATCCATTGTTTTTTCTGGCTCTTTTAACACAGTCATACTCAAAATAAATCCGATAAAGGCTAATAGTGCAGCCACAAAAAAAGGAACCCTTATACCAAAAGTCGCTAAAAATCCTCCGACACCAGGACCAATGATAAAACCTCCACTGATTGCTGCTGAAACTTTACCCATGGCTTTGGCACGTTCGCCTAATGTTGTCAAATCTGCTACATATGCTGTAACAGAAGGCATCAATAAAGCTGCTGCAATGCCTCCCAAAGCGCGAGACACGTAAAAAAGAGCTTTAACTTGTGCTAAACCAAATAAAAGTTCAGAAAAGGCGAAAATAATCATACCCAAAGCAATGAGCTTTTTTCGTCCAACCTTATCCGATAAATGCCCAGCGATCGGAGAAGCAATCAATTGGGCAATAGCAAAAATCGAAATCATCATTCCCATTGTTGTTCCTGAAAAATGCATTTGCTCTTTCAGTTGTGGCAAAACAGGAATAACGAGACCTACACCTAAGAACACAAGCAATAAGTTTGAAATTGCTAGGTTAATCATCCATTGTTTGTTTTTCATAACTATACCCCAATACCCGATAAAAAGACAGATTCAAAAATTTGAAACCGCCTTTTTATCCTATTCTATTTGTTAAGTCTATTCTATCATATTCTGCACAAAAATAAAAAAGTATAAATTTATTATCAATTTTTTCATATCAAATGTTCATAAATACCGTACAATAAATAAAATCCCTCATAGGTAGAGGAATTTTATTTATTAGGCAAAAATTTCCGGAAAGAGGAATTGCAAAACGTCCATAGTTACCCGACGACCTTTCCCTTTCAACGGATAGAGATGGAAAAGCATAGCAGGATTAAAGTTAGCTTCAATAATGCTGTACTTTTCACCCAAGCTATTATTGAGATCTTCGATCAGTATATCCACTCCAGTGATCTTGACTTGCAGAGCATCAGCAGCTTTTTCAGCAATGTTCTTATAGATTTCAGGCATCTCATCAGTGACATCGATAGAGTCTCCACCTGTCGATACATTAGAATTTTCTCGGAGGTTTACCTTTACATCTTTTTCAGGGATACTCTGTTCCGTATAACCTTGGACGTCCAGCATAAGTTTTTCGGTGGCAGTAATCTGGATTTTTTCTAAGGGAAAACGATGATCATGGCCACGTAGAGGATTCTCATTTTTCTGTGCGACCAGTTGGCTGATCGTGGATACTCCATCACCAATAACATGTGCGGCATCCCGGCGAAGGACTGCCCTTGTCTTGCCATCCAGCACAAAGAAACGGTATTCGGTACCAGAAACAAATCGTTCAACAAGAACTTCTTTATCTTCTCGGAACGCAATTTCTATAGCTTTATAAAACTGTTCTTGTGTCGCTGGTTTTTTAAAGATAGAAATTCCTATGCCATAATTCGTTGATTTAGGCTTGACAACAATTGCGGCCGATTCAAAAAGTGGAAAGGCAGCCTGTGCAGTTGCTAAATTGCTAAATTCTTGCCCTTGCGGGGTTTTTAAATGTGCCCGACCGAGCAGCTTTTTCGTGACCACTTTATTTTCCATAATGGCATAAGCGACCATGGAATCTTTCGAAGTCATATTCCCTTTTTCGATAATTTCTGTATGAGATTTATAACTTAAAGCAATCATCTGGTCTTGTGCATCTAAAATTTCAACTTTTAAGCCTTTTTGAATAGCATCAAAAAGCAAATTTTGCGTCGAAAGTTCGAGATGAGTAAAGCCTGCCAATTGAAAAGGACGTTTATAGGATTGCTGATGGTATTTGCGAGACAAGTCCAAAGCAAAAGCTTTGTCTTGACGATAAGCCAGCTCCATCTGTCCAGCAATTGTGGTTTCTGGTTTTTCCAGCATTTGAGCAAACTTATCAATAAGCGCCAAATCATCTTGGGCAAACTCTAAGTTCTGGGCAAACCAGCGCATCTGATCGAAAAAGAGCTTGCCTTCATTATAATAAGCTGTTTTTTCTAAAGGATTTTCTAAAGCTACAACATCATTTATTGTATAACCTAATCTTTGAGCAGCATCTGGCGTCTCTTCTTCCTCTTTATATATCAGATAAAGGCTAAAAAGGTGAATAAATCGAGCAGTATCTTCATCCAACCCGACACGCACAAAAGGATTCAAGTCAAAATTGCGAAACTCGACATACTGAACGCCCACGTCCAGCAACTCTTCCGCCCGCTTTCCACCACGTAAACGAACAGCAGAATAAAACTCCTTCATCTCAGAGAGTGCACCCTTTTTAACGTAAGTTTGCAAGTCATCATAATACTGTTCAAGACTCTGATAGCTTACGAAAATATCTGGCGTGTTCCGATAGCCAAATTTAGAATTTCTAATAGAACGTACAGGTTCCTGTAATCTTTCATTTCTATCAGTAAAAAATCCAGTATTGGCACGTGGCGAAGCCCCTAAACAATATGTAATAATCCACATATAGCGCAAATATTGTCGTGAGAGCTTCATATAAATTTCAGATTTGAAGGCTTTAAAATCAGTCGCTCGTTGATGCTTCCACATGGCTTCTAGCAAATCCTCACCGAACTCAAAGTTGTAGTGAATACCAGAAACCATTTGCTTTCTTTTGCCATATTTTTCTGCTAAACCTTCACGGTAAAGGACATCTTCTTTTTTTTCTAGATTGGCAAGACGGATATTTGATTCATTTTCCGGCAAAGCGGGGGGCATGGATTGGGCCCAGAGGAGCTCATCTTGTTCAAGAGAGCGAATCATCACGTCATGAAGAGCCTCCATAAATTGTAGAGCTTGCTTTGGCTCTTCAAAAACTGGAGTAATGGCTTCCATTTGTGTTTCTGAAAAGTCAGTTTGAAGATAAGGATGAAAGCTCCGAGAACCAAGTGCTGCCGGATGGTTTAAGTGGCTTAAGTTTCCCGATGAATCCACGCGGTGACCTTCTCTTTCTAAGCCAAACCGCGCTTGAAAAAGATAAGGTTTTACTTGTGAGCTTGAGAGTATTTTAGGATAAGCAATCGTCATTTTTATTTCCAGATTTCTATTTTTTCTCGAATTGAATTTTTTGAAACTTTTACTGCTATTATATCATGTTAGTACTTACCCTCCACCAAAATAAAAATGGAATATCTGCTTAACTTGCTTTTTCCTTTTCTAGATGGATGTTAGCTTCGATTGCAACATTACCTTGCACGGCTCTCGAAATCATGCAAGAAGTTTCGGCATATTGAGCAAGGCGATAAGTCTTGTCGTAATCTGCTTTTTCATCAATTTTCAAATAAAGGTCATGGACAATTTTTTCATAAGCAAAAACTCCTTTTTCAACACTAACTGTTGCTTCAGATTCAACCTTAAAATCAAGTACTGTAATCTCATTGCGTTCAAGTAAAGCTGCCAGTGTAATCGTATAACAAGTACTTGCAGCTCCCAAGAGCATTTCGTCTGGATTCGTCCCCACACCTGGACCATCCATCACAGATGGAATCGAAATTTTCTCTTGCAAAGCGCCTGTCTCTAGCTTTCCGATAGCATTACGTCCACCGGGCCAATTAATTTGCGATGTAAAGATATGTTTTGCCATTTTTATCTCCTCTATCCTATTCTTTTGTTCTTTTTGATCATACCAAAAATTTCCAAACATAAAAAGCTTCTGAATTTTTAAAATTTGCTAAAATAAAAATATACAGAAAGGAAGGGTTTGCAAAAACCCAATATATATAAATGAATAAAAAATTAGTTTTAGGTCTAGCCTTATTTTCTCTCACTTCTTTTGGGGTTTTGACCGCTTGCAGCAAAAAAGAAAGCGTTAAGCCTGAGCCAAAGGAAATTATCGTGGCCACAAATGCCAACTCAAAACCTAATACTTATATGGAGGATAATAAGTTAACAGGTTATGATGTGGAACTTGCACGCGCTGTTTTCAAAGAACTTCCTGAATACAAATTAAAATTCCAAGTCATTGATTTTAATTCCGTGCTTTCTGGAATTGATAATGGACGTTTTCAAATGGCTGCAAATGCTCTTTCTTGGACACCTGAACGTGCAAAAAAATACAATTACTCACTACCTCTATCTAAGTCAGCAACATCGGTAGCAGTTAAACCTGATTTACAAGTCAAATCTTTGAATGACTTAGCCGGTAAAACCACCGAAGTCTTATCTGGTGTTCAAGTCGCAACAATGCTGGAAAACTGGAACAAGGAAAATCCTGACAAAGCAATGAATTTAAAATATATGGACGCCAGCTATCCATTAGCTTCTTATGTTGCTGATGTTGACTCAGGAAAAAGTGACTTTGTGATTTACGATCAAATTTCCCTCACACAAATCATTCAACAACATGCTTATAATTTAAAAGTCGAACCAATTGATTTAGGCGAGACAGATAAACATACAGGATTTAGCTATTTCATTTTTGGTAAGGAAAAAGAAGACAAAGACCTACAACAGAAAGTCGATAAAGCCTTGGTAAAACTTCAAGAAAATGGAACGATGAAAAAACTTTCTGAAAAATACCTCGGTGGCGATTTTACTCCTAGAGAGGAAGATATGAAAGATGAGAAAGATTAAAGACGCTACATATTGGGCAGAAAAAATCCGTGCTGGTCAAATCAGTGCTACTGAATTACTCCAAAACACTCAAAAAAAACTGGAAAAAATCAATCCGCAATACAATGCCGTCGTTGCCTATGACTTGCATCAGGCTCAAGCTGATTTATCAAAAACAGAAAACGGCTATTTCGCAGGTCTTCCCTTTCCACTAAAGATGCTGGGGCAAGATCATGCAGGGCTTCCGTCAACTTCGAGTTCAAAACTTTTTGAAGACAGTATGGCCCATTCAGACGATAACTTTGTCAAAGCTGCTCTTAAAGCTGGCTTAACGCCTTTCGGACAGACAAACTCTCCTGAATTTGGTTTTAAAAATATTACAGACTCAGCTCTTTATGGCGACACACATAATGTTTGGAATACAGCTTATTACTCTGGTGGCTCTTCAGGTGGAGCTGCTTCCGCTGTAGCTTCTGGGATTTTCCCCATGGCTGGCGCATCTGATGGTGGTGGCTCCATACGTATTCCTGCTTCTTTTTCAGGTCTTATTGGTTTGAAAATGACACGAGGTCTTATGCCACAGGGCCCAGGAAACTACCGAGGTTGGCAAGGTGCAGCAACTACTGGAGCTTTAACTGTTTCTGTACGTGATACAGCAAGTTTTGTGGCCGAAATGCAACTTAAACAAGAAGCTGATCCTTATCAAACAGAGTTATTAGATAAGAAGGCACTGCATCATCTCACAGAACCAAACAAAGCTTTAAACATTGCTTATTCCTTTGAATCACCGGTATCGGGAATAATGCTTTCGGAGACCTCTAAGGCCGCCCTTCAAAAAGCCGTAGACTTTCTAAAAGCTCAAGGTCATCAACTAACTGAGGTTTCTTTTCCTTTCGATGCTCGCCCTTTGATTCAAACATATTATCAAATGAATGCTGCTGAAACATATGCTATGCTTAAACCTTGGGAAATTGCTAATGACCGCAAGATAATTAACAGTGATGTAGAGCCACTAACTTATGCCTTGTTAGAGGCTGGTCGTAATGCGGATGCTGCTTCTTATGTTCAAGCTTTAAATAAGTGGGATAGCGCATGTGCCACATTGGATGAAGAAATTTTTAAAAATTTTGACCTCTTCTTAACGCCGACAACAGCCAAAACAGCCCCCAAAGTGGACGAAGAACTCATCCATCCTAACATTACGGAAAAAATGAAACACATGGAGTTATACGACTTTTCTGAACAAATCTCAACCATAGAACAAGCGTTCGAAAACTCCTTGGCTTTCACGCCTTACAACTTTATCAGTAATCTCACAGGACAACCTGCCTTGTCACTTCCAATTTACTTGGAGGAAGAAACACATTTACCACAAGGTGTTCAACTTTGGGGCCAGAAAAACTCGGAAGTATTGATGCTAAGTCTCGCTTTACAATTTGAAAATAATGACCAGTTCATCTTACCTGAGTTTTATAACAATTGAGTAAAAATCAAAAAAGAACCAAAATATGGTTCTTTTTAGTTCCAAGTCATCAAAAACTCTTTTTCATTATTATCTTCATCTAAGCCTTCAGCCACTATTTTAAAGCCTTCCCTTTGGTAGAAACGAAGAGCACCTTCATTTTTCTGGTAAACTTTTAAAGAGAGCGTTTGACTTGAAGCTTTAATATGCTGTAAAAGTGATTTGCCAATACCTTTAGACTGCTTGCTATTACTCACAAAAATGCCTGCAATATATTGGTCAATCAAACCGACAAAAGCAATGATTTTTTGGTTTTCTTCGTAAACATATATTTCAGCATCTTTCATGGCTTCTTCAACAGCTGCAGCTTGTTTCAACCAGTATTCACGCTTGATGAACCGATGATTAGCAATATTAACTCTCAGCCAAAGCTCTACAACATTTTGCAGGTCTTCAGCCTTCATTTTTCTGATCATGCTTCTTCTCCTCTCACTTCATCTTAACACAATTTATGTTTCTTTCAACAAAATAAAAGTGACCAAACACTGTGTTGAGCCACTTTTTTTGACAATAGATTGTTTAATTTTTATTGACATAATTTTCAATCTGCTTATCTGGAATTACCCACGGAATCATACTCAAGATTGTTGCCACTAATGAAATCTGAGCTACAGGCAGTAAAACGGTCAGTAAAATTCCGACCATTAAAATGAGGATGGAGAAACCGCCTTTCCAAACCCAATGCATGTCCTTTAGTTTATAATTTCTCGATTTAAAAATTTCGTAGCTTAAGATATTAAAAATAATATCAATAAATAAGTTATTTACAGCATAAACAATCTCAGGCGTTTTTGAACCTGAAAATTCAGACAGCCAGTTTGTGGTAAAGGGAATGAAACTCATAAAAAATAAGAGCACGACATTCCACCACAGAATTCTTCCTGAAACACGTTCAGCCAGATGGAAAAGGTGATGATGGTTATTCCAATAGATGGCCAACAAGTAAAAACTTGCAAGATAGGTTAAGAAAATAAATCCCATATCAAATAAGTCTGTCCAATTTGGACCTTTAGGAATGCGCAGATTTAAAACCATAACAGTAATTAAGATGGCGACAATTCCATCTGTAAATGCAGATAAACGTCCACTTGTCATTTTGTTTCTCCATGTATTATTATCGCCAAGCAGGCGGGAATTTATTATTTGCTCAATTCAAAATAAAGCGCAGCAATATTTCCTTCAAATTCGCGGTTTTGACCATCAATTTCGAGTTCTAATACTTTAGCTGAATCTTCTAAAGCAGGAATTTCACGATTTTGGAGGAGAACAAATTCTTCTACGTTAGCGAATTCTTTACTTTCTTGACGGCCGTTAAGATGTTGTACTTTAATTTTCATGATTTTCTTCTTTCTTTTTTTTAAAATGAACACCTTGCTTTTGATAATAGCGCAAGAGTTCTTGACGTTTTGCTTCATAACGTGGCGGTAAAGCTAAATTACTTCCCAAATCTTGAATTGATTCATCCAGAGTAAAGCCTGGAGTTAGGGTCGCAAACTCAATCCTTACACCGCCTGGCTCTTTAAGATATACCGATCGAAAATAACCACGATCCGCATATAATTCTCTCTCATAACCTAAGCTTAGCGCTTTTCCCATATATTATCGAGCGCTTTACTGTTAGAAACTGCAAAAGCGATATGGTCAATAGACCCTCTCCCCCAGACTCGTTTGCCTTCTTTAGATGTTGCGGGAAGAAGCGTAATACCTCCCTCACTCCCAAGTATCTCTTGGAAAAAGATCCTTGTCTGCTCAAGATTTGAGCTGTAAAGACGACTGCCCCAGAGCCCTGTGATTTGGAAAGCTGCAGGTACATCTGACAGCACATTAATATGGGCATCTTGATTTTGCTCTTCTACTTCGATAAACTCAAGTAAAATCTTGTCAAAATCAAGAACCTGTAAAGTATTGTCTGTGTGTTGATATTCTAAGCCGAACTTCTTAAAACGTTTCGCCCAGTATTCGGTAGAATCCTTAGGAATTTTGAATTGGATACCGGACAAATAGTCACTCCCATCTTGCCGTTCTACATCAAAGCGTTGATCCGGAAAAAAAGTCACTACAGTTCCAGGAGTCCCCATAAAATCACCGTAATACACATGTCGCATATAGATATTACCTTGATTAATAGAGTTTTTCACCAAACGTAAGCCTAAAATATTAACATAAAAATCAAAATTCTGCTCAAAGTCAGCTGTAAGTAGAGATATATGATGTAGTTCCATCTGCCCGCCTCCTATGTTTACAATTGTAAACCTATCTTTTTGATATGTCAAGAATAAATGTTGAGAAGAACGTATAATAAAAATACTTGAGAATATTGCTCAAGTGTTTTTTTAAATCACAAAGAATATTGCGAAATATTCTTTTATAATTCAGCCAAAGCCAAGGAAAAGGCACCTTTGGTTGAGGATACTTCTTCTGTTATGATAGAGGCTGTTGGCACAAATTTCTTTACTTCTTGTATAAATGTTGTCTGCACTTGTGGTATTTTCAAAAGGACAGAGCCCTTTAAAGCAATGCCAATGGCTTGGGGCCGATCTAATTTGTTATAGTTATCAATTGTTATCTGTGCCAAAAACTGTCCTGCTTCTCTCAGAATATTTTGAGCTGCAATGCTGTCCTTATTTGCTTCGGCAACAATAATCGGTGTCAGTGCTGCAAGTTCTTTCTTAGGTGCGCCGTAGACAAATCGTTTTATTGCGAATGAATCAGGAAGGTTAAGATAATGGAGAATCGCATTTGAAAGTTGGGATAAAGGTTTCCCTTGGTCTTCGTCGTTTGCCATCTTTTCAATAGCCTGAAGAGCAATCCAATATCCAGAGCCACGATCGGCTCCGATCAGATGCCCCCAACCACCAGTCACTACTTGCTTTTCTCCTTTGTGACCAAAACTGACAGCACCTGTCCCTGCGATTGTCAAAATACCATCACCCTTAGGGAAATAGGCCGCATGTGCGATATGTGCATCAGTCTCTATCCGGATAGGAACCCCAAAGGAGGATAAAGCTTGCTGAAGCTCTGCGTTATATTTTCCTGAACCTATTCCAGCCACACCTAAAGAAAGGGCAACTAACTCCGCATCAGGTAATACATTCAAGCACCTTTTGATGGCTTGCTGAATATGATGACAAGCTGCTGTAAAATCAATCAATACATTTTCAAAGGAAGAATATGCCTGTGCTAAAGAATTTCCATCTCTATCGTAAGCTACAGCTTCTGTTTTTGTTCCACCAGCATCCACGCCAATAATAATCTTCATATCTTTCAATTATCCTTTAACTTGAAATTGAAAGTTTTCCCAAGCTTGTAAATAATCCAAAAGAAAGATTTCTTCTTCCCGGATTTGGGCAACTACATTTGTTTTACCTGAATTTTTCATGTCCTTAAGTGCTATGTTCAGCTCTCCTTTATATTGACCATATGCTTCGTTCTCAATGATAATGTCACCCCGTCTAATATCACGTGTATTTCCTTTAGGAAAGGCTTCAGACTTGTATTTTACCCGTGATTGCGTGGAGCGAATCATATATTCAGAAATATCACCACGGTAAAAATGCGGCTCTTCTTCTACAATCACACGCTCTAACTCTGTAATTACTTCGTCAAGCTCAATACCAAAAGTCATCATCTGACGGTTGAGAGCAGCAAGCTTTTGTATCTCCGCTTCTGAAGCATAAGCATTGCCAATAATAATATCGTCAATCAACCCTGTAGCTGATAAATGCTGTGCTTGAACTTCGATGGGCAAATCACGGTGCATCTCCAGAGTTGCCAAGCCTTCCATCACTGGCCAGGGACCATAAGTTGCATCGTGAGAATTAACAAAAGCTGCCGTCTGAATGTAGTTTTCCTTATACATTTTTGAGCATTTGACAAAGAAATCATAAGAAAGCCCTGAGAAACGCTTGGGATAAAAATTATGACAGCCGACTAAAAGGTCGCGATTGGGTACGTGACTTAAAATATTTTCCATATACTTTGTCGCATTGGACATATTGATCTCGATTTTGAGCCCATAGGGATTGTAAGTCATCAAAGCTTCTTCTTTACCTGTAAAACCTACATCTAGACGTATCCCATGCGCACCCATCTCCGAAAAAAATGATAAATCATCATATGAGATTCCCAACTCATCAAAAATACGTGGTGCAATATCAACCGTCACTTCAAAATTTTTGCTTCTGGCATAGCTTATCGTTTCCTTAAAATTCTGTAAAATTTCTTCCTTTTCGCCATTGACGGACAATAAACAGGTAAAGATACGGCTAAAGCCATATTTATGGGCAAGGTCAATATAAGCCTTGTCTTGTTCAAGTGTACTATGTTCTGGATAGATCGAGATTCCTAATCGTTTCATATGTTCTTCCTTTTAATATTAATTCAAACTGTTCACTTCGTGAATATCTTTGCTGTCATATTTATTTATATTTTTCTTATTATAGATGGTCATAGCGCGTTCAATCGCATGTCGTGTCATTTCAAAGAAAACCATTGCTGCGAATACTGCAAAAATGATAAGAGGGATTTTCAGTAGCACAAGGAAACTTGGGAGCAGTAAAATACCAATTGCCAGAGCAAGCATGCTCATAATTCCCCAAAACCAACGGCTGCGCAAATATTTATTTTTAAAGTTTTCTGCTTTGATAGAGAAATGGCGCGCGCGAAGGATAACAATTACTGTAGCGATAAAAAAGAGAATCGAATATAACATAAGTCTATACACTTTCTATATGTGAACTTTTATTTAAATAATGAGCACTTAAATCTATGCTCCTTCAGTTTCAGTAGCTGCTTTCTTTTCTTCTTCAAGCATTTGCTTGTCATACATTTTTACAAATGGATAATAAATTAAGCCAGCAATAAAGAGATTGACTAAAACAAGAATAATTGCACGCCAGTCATTCCCCGTTGCCATATAAGCACCGATTGGAGCAGGTAAGGTCCATGGCACATTGGCCACAAAACCATTTACCAATCCTAATCTAACAGCACTGTAAGAAACAATCGTTAAGATTATAGGATTCAAAACAAAAGGAATCGTAAAGACCGGATTCATCATCAAAGGCATACCGAAGATTAAAGGTTCGTTGATATTAAATAGCCCTGGTACAAAGGTCAGTTTTGCCATATCTCTCAGATATTTGGCACGACAAGTAAAGAGCAGGAAAACAAGAACCAATGTTACACCCGCACCTCCCATTGTGACAAACCATTGATAAAATTGCTCTGGTGCGACATAAGGAAGTTGTGTCAACGGAGTTCCATCAGCCATAGCAGCCATATTTGCATCAAGCATCATGAGCCACATCGGACGAACAATGGAGCCGATAATGTTCATTCCATGAACACCAGCCGCCCAAAGCAAATGGATAAAAATCATCGGTAATAGAGCATCAAACATATTATTACCCATCAGATCAGCAATTGGATTGAAAATGCTCATGATAAAGGCATTAATATCAAAATTGAGCATTACACGTACTATCCAGAGAAAGATAATAATAAATCCTCCTGGTAATAATGCTCCGAATGAACGACCAACTGCTGGTGGTACTCCATCAGGCATTTTAATCGTGATATCCCGTTTGATGAAGAAACGATAAATTTCCACGGCGAAAATCATTGTTAGAATCGCAGAGAACATTCCTGCACCACCTAAGTATTGCATAGGCAGGACCCAACCAATCGCCGCTTCGCCTGCTTCAGTCAGTACAGTATCGACATTTAAAGGGATTGTTAAAGTCAAAAAAGCTGCTAATGAGAGAACGCCTCCTGTGACACCATCTAAATCATAAGACTTAGCCAAAGAATCCCCCATGGCAAAGGAGGCATAGATTGCCATTAAACCCATTGTAATTCGAAAAGGAATTGTTAAGTTGGCTGTATGTGGTGCTAACCATTCCGCCACAGCCGGAATCGGAAAATTGGCGAAAACCATGATGAAAGAGCCTATCAGGATAAGGGAGAGTGTAGAGATAACCCCGTTACGTATAGCAACCATATGGCGTTGCATCCCAATTTTGGTCATAGGTGGTATCAATCTTGTTTCAATCCACTTGAGAAATTTTTGCATGTTTACTCCTTTAAGTAAATTTTATTTCATATCAGCTGTAAATCCAGCTAATAATGATCACTTGTTTAAATAAAATATGCGCACGTTCATCGGCTCAGCCACTAGCGATTGACTCCTTCTTTTAGGAAATCAGCAAAACGTACATGTCTATTCAGCAGAATAATATTTCTTTGAATGCCCTTTCGTTATATATTAATTGAAATTATATTTCAATTAATAACTAAGATTTCACTTTGTTTATCCCTGGATGACATTTTTAACAAAAAAGCTTTAACCCTCTTGTTAAAACTTTCTCTTCTATAGAAATTACCTTCACCCAAAAAACAAGTAACTCACCGCCACAGATAAAGCAATCAGGAAAATATCATGAACAAATAATCCAATGGTCATCTTTCTATGTTTGCTCTCCAACTTTTCAACTCTGTCTTTTAATTTTTCTGTTTCCATCGCTTCTGTTTATTTCTTTAGACTACATCGGCATAACTTATAGTAATATTCTTTAATTCTACTGTCTAAATAGATAGAATTAAAGTGTTGGCCCATCCCTGAGACATCCACATTTGAGCACAATTAAATTTTTGATGTTATCTCTTCTTCTAAGGTTTATTTTTTAGGATGAAAAACAATTAAACACACAGAAACCCTAAGCAATCTATTGCAGATAGATGTCATAAATTAAGATATACAATGCAGTAATTGTCATTCGTATCTCACAATTTGTATGGAAAAGATGCACTTTTTAATTTTGTGAATAAACCGGCAAATTCTTGCTTTTTATTTTTTTTTAAGTTAGAATTAAAGTGTCGAGGTTTGCGAGCGATTTCATAACCACTCTCAAACTCAATTCAAATTTATTATTTAGGAGAATCTAAATGAAAACCACTAAATTGGCTTCAATCGTAACTTTGTCAGCAGCTTCAATCTTCTTGCTTGCAGCATGTGGCAACAACAATGACTCAGCAAACGGCAACAACGATGCGAAAACTGAACAATCTGACAGCAGCAAATCAGCTGATGCCTTCACAGGAGCAACTGCTGGAGCAAACAGTTTCGAAGATTTACAAAAAGGATTGTCTAAAAACGGTTCATGGTTGGCAGCAATCACAAAAGACATGGATGCTTCAGGTAAAACTTTGACTGTTGAGGGTGTTTATGCTAACAAAAACCAAATCGCACGTAAATTTGCAGCTTACGCACAAGATGCTGATCACGTTGTGACTGACCGTTACACTTTGACTGTTGATAAAGTTGAAGTAAAATCACCTGGTTTCAAGCTTTCTAATGGTACAATTAAAGGTGATGTAGCTGTCTTCGCACCTGGATTCGGTGCACAAAGCGGTAAAGGTGTTGAAGGTAAAGCAACTATCGACGGTAACTTGACTTTTGCAAGTCAAGACCTCATGGATGCTTATAATAAACTTCCTGAAGAGCAAAAACCAAAAGTAACAGGTGAAACTAAAGTTGTCGAAGGTGAAGTTCTTGAATTCCCTATGGGTGCAATCACAATTGGTGAACACGGTGAAGTAACTCACGAATTTGAAGGTAACGGACCTGATACTCAAACTGGTGCAACAACTGGTACAGATGCAGCTGATGTCTTAGCTTCAGGCTTGAGCGCTAAAGGTGCTTGGTTAGTATCTGGTAACTCAGATATCGATGCGGCTGATAAAGACATCACTGTTGATGGTATCTTCATGAACGAGAGTGGCCAAATTCAACGTACATTGGCATTAATCGCCCAAAACGACAAACACCAAGTCACAGATTCATTTACTTTGACTACAAAACGTTTGATCATTAAATCACCTGGCTTTGACCTCGAAGGTGGTAACATTAAAGGTGATGTTTACGTTGCAGAAAATGCATCAATCAAAGCTCGCGATATGAAAGGTACAGATGGCAAAACAATCCCATCTGAAATCAATGGTAACCTTTACTTCGCAACTCAAGAACAATTGGACGCATACAAAGAATTGGATGCCGCTAACCAATTTAAAGTTTCTGGCGAAGTTGCTGTAAAAACTGCTGAATAATTAAAAATAAAAGATCTCATAGGAGGTCTTTTTTATTTCAAATATACTATATAGCTAAAAAAGTAAAATCATCCCGATAGTCTGGGATGATTTTATGCTCTATATTGAAAGTAAAGTATCTCATGGTTTAACATATGCAAAGCCTGAGTTCTGTTTTTGGACGAGTTCCACAATACCAGCGGGCACAACTGTACAACCTTCTTGTAGCCTTTCTACTTTGTATCCTCTCATGTTTAAAGAATTTTGGCAAACGGCAACTTTGACGTCTCTTTTGAAGACTTCCACAAGATCCACTGGTGAGGACTTCAGTACCATTTCTACTGCTTCTCCATTTACTAAAATCTCAATCTTGCCTGGTTCTTTATTCTGAGTGAGCCATTCTTTGAGATTCTTTACGTTAGAGAGGAGTGTGTTCCATTTGTTGTTTTCATCAATATGCAGAATAACTTGTAACATCTTTATGTCTCCTATTAGATATATTGGGCAGTAAGTGAAGCTGAGCAATTTCGTAACCCAGCTGGCGGTCCTGCGTAAATCACTTGGCCACCAGCTGAGCCACCTTCTGGACCTATATCAATAATCCAGTCCGCCTGGCGAATGATATCTAACTGATGTTCAATCACGACCAAGGTATTGCCTTGGTCAACAAAATGTTTCATAATCTTCATCAGACGGCTAATATCAGACAGATGCAGACCTGTTGATGGTTCATCCAGAATAAAAAGATTTCCTTTTTGATAAAACTCATTAGCCAACTTCAAGCGCTGACGTTCACCACCAGATAAAGTACTCGTTGGCTGTCCCAATGTCAGATAACCAAGTCCTACTTCGTTCATAGCTTTTATTTTTTTCTTAATCGCTGGAGCAGACTTGAAAAAATCCAATGCTTCTTCAATCGTTAAGTCTAGGACTTCCGTAATATCTTTTCCTTGATATTTAAAGGCTAGAGCTTCCATCTTGTAACGTTTCCCCTGACAAACTTCACAGGTTTGTTTCACTGTTTCCATAAATGCCAAGTTAGATTCGATATAACCTCTACCTTCACAAGCGGGGCACGCGCCTTCGGAGTTGTAGCTGAATAGACTAGGCTTAACTTCATTCACTTTTGCAAAGGCTTTTCTGATGTTATCCATAATGCCTATAAAAGTCGCTGGATTCGAACGACTGTTGGCAGCTAGACTTGCTTGTGTCACCATAATAGCTTCTGGATAAGTTGATCGTAAAGAATGCTCTACAAGTGTTGATTTTCCTGAACCAGCTACACCGGTCAAAACGGTGAGAAGCCCTTGAGGAATATCAAGATGTTCATTTTTAAGGTTGTTAGCGTTTGAAATTTCTCCTTGATAAAAGTGAACTGGATGTCTTGGTTTTTTGTTAATGGTTGTCATCTTAGAAAGATATTTCCCCGTTAAACAATCAGACTGAAGAAGCTGCTCATAGCTTCCTTCAAACATGATCTCACCACCATGTACACCAGCACCAGGTCCAACTTCTATCACCCAATCAGCAATTTTGATGACATCCGGATCATGCTCAATAATAAGCACAGTATTTCCTTTATCTCGCAGCTTTGTAAAGATGCTATTAATACGAGCCACATCCCTCGGATGCAGACCAACAGAGGGTTCATCAAAAATATAGAGCATATCCGATAGCGCGTTATTTAAATGCTTTACTAATTTTACACGCTGAGATTCTCCACCAGATAAAGTCGTCGTTTCTCGATCAAGACTGAGATAACCTAACCCAAGGTCGATCAGATGATCAATTTGTTGTTTAAGGTGTTCTGTTCCCTCGTGTGGAGCCAGAACATCACTTAATTCTGTCAGCTCTATACTCATCAAATCCGCAAAGCTATGTCCGAACCAACGTACCCTAGTGTTTCTTGGTTTAAACGTTTCCCTTGGCAAACTGGGCAAAGCGCTTCATACGTATAAGTTGCAAGTGTCTTTTGGGCACCTGCAGACAAGTCACCTTCTTTCTGCAAGAAACCACGATTAAACTTGTCAACTATTCCCTCGTAGGTAAGGTTGTATTCGCCCATTTTGATTTTGCCGACTTCTTTGCCGTGATAAAGGCGATCCAGCTCCTCTTCTGTATAATCTTTCAATAATTTTTCACCATCAAAAAGACCATTCTCTACATACATTTTGATGATTTTTTGGTAAGGCTTAAAAAGAACTGCACCATTATTAAGTGAGCGTTCTTTATCAATAAAAAGCTCCATTTTCAACTCTAGTTTTTTACCAATACCTTGACATTCTGGACACATGCCCGCTGAAAGATTAAACGAAAAATGGTCTGCTCCAAGCTGGGGGCTTCCTCCACCTGCAAAAAGTTGACGAATAACAGGTGCAATATCAGTGATTGTCGCAAGAGTCGAGCGGGCATTGCCCCCTAAAGTTTTTGGTCAATGACGATGGAGGCCGGAAGATTTTCAATCCGCTCCACATCAGGACGTTCATATTTGGGTAGAAACTGTCGAACAAATGCAGGCAAGGTTTCATTTAAGAGGCGTTGTGACTCATCGGCAAGAGTATCAAAAACAAGGCTTGATTTCCCAGAGCCTGAAACACCAGTAAAGACTGTTATTTTCTTCTTGGGGATTTCAAGCGACACATTCTTTAAATTATTGACCTTATCTGCAATGACACGAATCGTATCAGGCATCGTTTTCTCCTTCTTCATAAAGTCCGTAGACAAGAGCCTGCAAACTATAAAATTTAATTTTTGGGGGTTGCTTAAGTCCTATTTTATCATTTTTTTAGTTGTTTTTATCTGATTTTCAAAGCTTTTTATTTTTAATTATAATATTGAAGCTTTCTCGTATAAATGAATTACAAATCATTAGTAAACTACACGCACATTGTGTACAATAAAGAATAGAAAGTGAGTGCTATTATGGACATTTCAATTAATCTTTTTGTGCAAGATATTAAGCAATCTATAAAATTTTATCAAAATGTTTTCGGAGCAAGCATACAGGATGGATGTCATTTTAAAATAGAAAATTATCCCTTTGCTTTAGCTGAAGTAAAAGAAAACACCCCGAAATCTCGAGGCGGTGTTGGTCTTTGTCTGCAAATCTATTTGAAGGATATTGACAATATTTTAGCGCTGGCATTTGATAATGGCGGACAAGTGGTTGCTCCCGGTACGCCTGAAAACCCTTTTTTCATTGCTCATGGCCAGCGTGTCATTAATATCGAAGATCCCTCAGGCCATATCTGGTCTGTGACAGAAATATGAAAGTAAACCCTCACAGCACTCAAGCAAGAAGCTCCAAACAGTTATTCAAGTCCTACTTTATAGCGATAATCATAGTCTGTGGCACCACGGTTATAGGGCGCTGAGACGAGCACGGCTTTTGTGCGTACTTTATGATTTTTAATGGCTGCAATGGTTTCCGGTTTGTCATCATAGAACCAATCAATATCCAATCCAATAATTAACGGCAGTTTCTCCTCAGTAAAATAAATTTTGTCATAATAAATACCGAAACGATTAAGCGATTCTATCGTTTCTTTAGCATAAGAAACATGACGTGCTGTAATCAGTACTATTTCTGCTCCGTTCAAATGTTCTTCTGCCAAATCTTCGACCATCTTGCGATTTGGTGTACTTTCTCTGATAATTTTTCGCTGAATGTCTTCATCCATTGTTGCATAATAAATCAAGTCATAGTCAATAGCTTCCATCGTTTCAATATTTAAGTTAGTGCCCAATTTTTGATTGGTATATTCAATGGCTTTCTTCATAGAAAAAATTACACCATCAAGATCATAGCCCATCACTTTACGGCGCGGGAGATAACGCACTTGACCAGTTTCATCACGTAAAAACTGCATGGTAACATTCACCCCCTCAATCTCTTCACCTGGCAGCTGATGCTGTGGTGCTAACTTGGACTCTTCCATTAGTAAAGAAAGTAATTCTTCCTTAGGCAAGTTGTATTTATCAATCATATGCACTCCTCTTTGTATTCGAATCAGTTTCTATTATAAATCTAGTATAACAAAAATATAATTTCTCACGTAAAAATACAAGGGAATACTTGTGCCAACTCACTACATAACGATATAAAAAAACAGCCAATAATGGCTGTTTTTTTATTGCAATCTTATCCAAAATATTGGATGCTTGCATCTAAATTGAACTTAAATGATTATTTAAGTGTGATTGAAGCACCAGCTTCTTCCAATTTAGCTTTGATTTCTTCAGCTTCTGCAGTTGCAACGCCTTCTTTGATCATTGTTGGTGCGCCATCAACGAGTTCTTTAGCTTCTTTCAAGCCAAGACCAGTGATTTCACGAACAGCTTTGATTGTAGCAACTTTTTTGTCGCCTGCTGCTGTCAATTCAACGTCAAATGAATCTTTTTCTGCTGCAGCTTCGCCACCAGCAGCTGCTACTGCTACAGGAGCAGCTGCAGTTACGTCAAATTTTTCTTCGATTGCTTTAACGAGCTCAGAGAGTTCGAGGATTGTTGCTGTTTCAAGTTCAGCAACGATGTTTTCAATGTTCAATGCCATTTTGATTCTCCTAGTAAATTTTAGTTTGTTGCGTAAATCCGCCGATATAAAATTTGCTTACTGTCATTCCATATGGAATTAAGCAGCTGATTCTTCTTTTTCTGCAACAGCTTTGACTGCGAGAGCCACGTTGCGGACAGGTGCTTGAAGCACTGAAAGAAGCATAGAAAGAAGACCGTCGCGGCTTGGAAGAGATGCAATAGCTGCAACTTCTTCTTTGCTTGTAACTTTTCCTTCGATAACACCAGCTTTGATTTCAAGTTTGTCTGCTGTTTTAGCAAACTCGCTCAAAATTTTAGCAGGGGCAATAGCATCTTCGTTTGAGATAGCTACTACTGATGGGCCTACGAAGCTGTCATTCAAACCTTCGAGTCCAGCTTTTTCAGCTGCACGACGCAAGATTGAGTTTTTAACAACTTTGAATTCCACACCGGCTTCACGCAACTCTTTACGAAGTTGAGTGTCTTGTTCTACAGTTAAACCACGTGAGCTCGCAACAACGATAGATGTCGCAGCTTCGAATTTTTCTGCAAATACGTCAACCAACTCAGCTTTCTTAGCAATAGTTGCTTCGTTTACTTTGTAATCGCTCATTTGTTTACCTCCATTTTATTTTGTTCGTAGTAATTTTTACAAATAAAAATCCCCACGACCAAAAGACATAGAGAGTTCAATCATTGTTTAAAATGTTTGTCCTCGGTTGGATGCTTATGACTTATGTCCCCAACTGTCTTCGGTCAGTCCTTTTCAGAACTTCTATTAGTATATCAGATGTTTTTAAAAAATGCAAGGGAAAAATTAATAAAAAATCAAAAAAATGACCATTGACGAAATCATGATCATTTTCTCTTTCAGTTTGCCCTGAGTTATAGGCTCTATTTTTCTGTTTAAGCATTAATAAATTTGATGGCTTTTGATCCACGGAGGGCCCAATACAGTAAAGCAAAACTTCCTGCAAAAATGAGGCCTTGTAGAATATTAAAGACAACAACAGCACCAATATAAGCTGAAATACCACCAGGAAACATTGTTGCGATATCAAAATTAGCAAACATTGCGTAAAGGGGTATAGCATATACATAGTTAAGTACTACCTGTAATACAGTTAAAGCCAATGTCCCCAAAATGGCTGCCATAATATAGTTACGCAAGCTAAATCTGTGACGGAGAAAGAACCAAAGTACCAGCACAAAGACAGTAACTGTCAAAATATTCATTGGTAAACCAATATAGGTATTCACTCCGTCACTATTTAAAAGTAACCACAAAAGCGAACGAATGATAAGAATAGCAAAAGCACTGCTTAAGCCAAGCATAAATAGTCCAATCAAAATGGGCAAGATTGTGAAGTCAATCTTTAAAAAGCTTGCACTTGGCACCAAAGGAAATTGGAACATTGGATAGGACAGTACAAAAGAAATTGCACTGAGCATTGCGATAAGTGTGAGTCGACGTGTTTTTAAATTTGACACGAAAAAACCTCCAAAATAGAAAATAATATTTCTTCATTTTGAAGGGAGTTTTTGAATATTGACGAAAACGGACTCAACCCAAAAAGAGCTGGTCTTATTTCCTATTCTTCTCCCATCCAGACTTTACTGTCGGTTGTGGAATTACACCACATCAAGCTTTTCAGCTTCGCGGACTTTAACCGCCGGTCCCGAATTTCACGGTGCCCTGAAGATACGTTTATTATATCACAAAAAATTATTTTTGGTCAAAAAAAAGAGCGCTCACACGCTTTTTTATTTTCCTTTTCTTCTTTTGCGAAACTCAAATAAATCGTAAAGGAAGGAACGGTGATCGCTTGCTAAGGCATATTCTTCCAAAAGATTAACGGTTTGGCGTAATTTTTTAGCTTCATTAAGCGCAATTCGTCCTGTATGCTCATATTCGAAAATCACCTTACGCTCTAAATAATAGGCTTCCATCAATTCTTCTATATTCGTCAATTCTGTAGCTACACGAAATCCATTAACATAGTTCCAGTTACCTTGAGCAATATGTTCTGCTTGACGGAAGCGTTCTGCTTGGAGAAAGTCAACAAGTTGTGCATTATAGATTGTCCCTAAATTTTCCAAAAGTTCAAGAACAAGTTCTGTATTATCTAAATAAAGATTGCTAATCTCTTGGCGCGTTTCTTCCATATCTTCAACTTTTGGACGGGAAAGTTGGAAGTCAAAACGAGAAATACGTGTTTTTAGAACTTTCAAAGCCCGCAAAGTAACCACTTGGGCAAACTGGATACTCGAAACCAAGTCATGTGCCAAATCTTGCTCCAAAGTATGTATGTAGCGATGGTAGGTGCGATAAGTACGCATCGAGATTTTTTCTTTCTCCAGCGCATCTTCAAGCCCTTCAATTTCTACACGGATAATTAATAATTGCAAGGTGTTAAAATTTTCTGTAATTCCAGCACTTTCTTGCTCTACAATGAGCTTCTGAATCCGGTTTTGATAATCGGCAATCACAAGGTGATAGCCATTTTGCGCTTTCTCAGTAATTCTTTCCCGTAATTCTTGCACAACGTCACCTAAAATTGCGATAACTGCCAAATTATTGACCGTGCGTTTTTTCTCAACTGCAAAGTAAGGCAAAGTAAGCAAGCTCACAAGAAAGCTTAAACCAGTAACTGAGGCGCAAAAAAAAATTAATAGATTGTTGGTATTATCCGCAAGCTGAGGTAAAAGAAGTATGGTCGCAATGGAAACCGTCCCTTTTGTACCAGAAAAAGTCAACAATAATAATTCGCTCCAATAAGAGTGAAAGATTTCTCCCTTGTCTTTGACAGTCACCAAATAATAAGACAATAAGATTAAAAATCTTAGCAAAAATAGGGCAAAAGTCAAAAGTAGTACAACAAAAACCAGCCAAAAAACGGAATATGTCCGGTCAAAAAGGAAAGGAAAAACAAGACTATGCAACTCAATCCCAAGGAAGATAAAGACACTTGAGTTCAGCATAAACACAATCGTTTCCCATACACTATTTTTGACACGCGTCACTTGTGCATCAAACACAGTAGTTGGTCGAAAACCATTGGACTGGAAGATACCAGCAACAACAACGGCGATAATTCCCGAAACGTGCAAAACTTCGGCCAAAGCAAATGCTGCAAGCGGCATTACGAACTCCAGCATCAAATAGCCACTGACATCACGCGCATCGACATCATCAAGAATTTCTAAAATTTTATTTTTAAAAATCGAAAGCCCAATACCAATAGCAAAGCCACCTATAATGGACAGAATTAAATTAAGGGTCGCCTGTGGTAAAGAAAAAGTCCCTGTCACAAGTGCAAGCACAGCAATCTGGAAGGATACGATACCAGATGCATCATTAAAGAGTCCCTCACCCTGGAGAATATTCATGATTCTTTGAGGAAAAACAAAGCGGGTCGATAACGTACCCACAGCAATTGCATCCGTTGGGGCTAGTGCAGCTCCTAAAGCCAGACAAGCTGCTAAAGGAATGCTCATATAAAACAGATGTAAAATACCACCTAATCCAAGAGCAGTAACAAAAACCAGCGGGAATATAAGCACAAGTATCAAATGTCGGTGTTTAACAATCCGTTTCACTTCTGCTTCTGTACTCTCTCTAAACAAGAGCGGCGCAATGATGAAACCAAGGAAGAATTCCGGATCAACGTGAAGAAATTCTGAAATACCTCCAAAACCAAAAAGAATCCCTATGAGAACTTGCACTAAAGGCAAGGCTAACTTAGGGATAATTTTATTGATAACATTTGAAAAAACTAATGCGAGCAAGAAAATGATCACATGAAGGATAGACTGAAGCATATAACTCCTTAAATATCATTTCTAAATCGTCTTTGTTTCTCTTGAATTTTCTTGTCCAACTTTGAACAGTCCTTATTATTCATGCGTAGACGACAACGTTTAAATTCCAGTTCTGCCAACTGACGTTTGATTCGTTCTCGTTTTGCAGCACTAAATTCATCTTTTTTAACATATTCTAATTTTTGAAGCATAAGTTCTTTTTTGTCAGCTAATGCTTCCAGATGATGCTGAATATTCTCACGTGAGAGAGCATCTGTTTGATTGGAGATAGTGCTTTCCAAAGCTTCTCTTTTATTTTCAATTTCTGTTAAATGGGCTTCAATTTTTTTGATTTTATCTTCTTTTGATAAACTCATGAAAGCATTCATCTCTTGAGCTTCCTTATCTTCATTATCGCCTTCAAGATAAGTCTTTCGAAGCTGTTTTAAGCGTTCTTCAAAAGTCATTTCAGTCATTTCCGTACTCGTCCTTTTTTCATTGATTATTGTCTGAGATGCGCCACATTTTTTTAAAATCGTTTTGCTCAAACCTATTCTACTCTTTTTCCTAAATAATGCAACTTTCAAGCACTAATTTAAGCAAAAAAAAATAGAACAAGCTATTTCTCATAATGAGGCTTGTCTATAAAATAACCTTGTCGATTGTCGATTTTTAATTTATCGGCTAAATCAATACCTTCTCGATCTTCAACCTCAGTGACATCAATATTTTTGTTTTTTTCTCTAATCAAACGGACCCAATCGCCCATGTTGAGATCAAACCATTCAGAATCACTTTTCTTTTGAAATTTAGAAAGCGGGATTTTCACACCATAGATATCATTCAATAGCCACTTGATCTTGTGAAAGTATTTTTTACTTGGTTCGACTTTTTCAAGGATAACATGAACACCAATGTCTTGGCTTAACTTCAAATTCTTCTTGATTCTTGATTTCATAAGCCAGCCAATCTTGTCTGTCAACTCCACATTGATTTCAATCCGCAGTTCCATCGGATAACATTCGCCTTTGACCCAGCGAATAAAGTATTCGTAACGTGGATCGGCAAGTTGTTTCAGGCTAATATTAATGGCTAAAAATTGTGACGGATAGTTTATTTTCACAAAACTTTTATGAAGCAGATAAATCACTTCACGTAAGGTAAATTTATCAATATCATCTGGGAAAACCCATTCTTGTTTTTCTACATCATACTTGCGGAGCAGTGCTTCTAAACCAGTTTTTTCTCCTTTATTATCAATAATTGTCTGAAAGTAAAAAGTATAATTTTCAGCATCTTCCATTGTTTTAGGATAAATTCTGTTTTGTCGTTTCGCCCAAACATAGCTGGTCACAATTCCGAGCAAGCAGAGAAGAATAAAGATTATTGTCAACAGAAACATTACATCTAAAAGCATAGTTTATCCTTTCTTCAGGCTTTTCCTTGTAGGGCTGACCCAAGCACCAGCGTGTTCACTTTTACCAAAACAAGCCTTCATGGCTGGTATAAAAGTCGTGATTATCGTCAATGGATTGACCATCCAGAAAAATAACATATAGAGGGGAGCAAAAATAAAGTATTTGAATTTTTGTCCCTTACTGTCTAAGATTAATGCGGCTAAAAGCTGCAAGGTGCCCGCTATAAGCTCGAAGGTAACAAAGATAAAGGACATCGCAAATCCATGCCAAAGCCGCTCATAATTACCTACAATAAGGAAATAGAGCATAGCCAAGATAAATATAATTGACGTAATGAAAAAGAAGAATGACCAAATGATGGAAAAAGTCGTGTCTATAAATATTGACAGAACATAACGGTACTTAATGGGATGCAAGATAAACTTCAGTGAGTTAGTAAACCATACTTCAGTACCTCCCTGAGCCCAACGTTTTCTTTGCTTATAGAGCTGCGAAAGGGTTTCTGGTACATTCATGTGAAAAATAATATCTGGGGCAAAACGCGGCGTCACGCCATACATTAAGTGATCCCAAGCTATACTAATATCCTCTGTACTTCGGTCTTGTCTAAAGCCGCCAACGTCGATCAAAAACTGCTTTTTATACATGGTATTCGCTCCACTGTACGAGTACATTGAATCATTGATCGCGGTTTGGCTTCTTTTAATAACACCAACGATACTTGAAAACTCAACAGTTTGCGATTTTCCCATAATAGTCGTCCGGTTCTGCACATCCATATTGGCTGTAACCGCAGCTGTGTTGACATCGATTTCACTCATGAAATAGTTCATATATTTCATAAGCGCATCTCTTTCAGGGATTGTATCCGCATCATTACTTAAAATATATTCCCCCTTCGCAAAGTAAGTACCAATGTTAAATCCGTGTGCCTTTCCTTGATTTTTCAAGATATTAATAACACGCAACTTATCGTACTTTTCTTGTAAGTTTTGGAGAATAGGCAAAGTTTGATCGGTACTACCATCATTAATCACTAATATTTCATAGTTACTATAATTGAGCATTGTAGCTAAGTACTCAATCGTTTCCTCAATCATCACTTCTTCATTATGAGCAGGAATCATAATCGTAATCATCGGTTGCTCATCAGGTGCTAGTTCCACAAAATTTGTCTCTTTTCGCCCTTTTTTTAGGAAACGGTAACTCAAAGAGCCAAAAAACCAAAACAAAGCACCAATAACGGGATAAAGACACAAGATTATTAAACACACGGTGATAACCATTTGTAGACCACTATCCGATGTAAACATCTGCCCGAAAATATCAGATATCATAAGTATCAACCTCATCTTTACCTAGAACTTTTGAAAGCTCGTCATTTTTTAAATTCTTTTCTGGTAGAACTTCAAAATATTTTACATTATGACGGAATTCTTCTTCACCGAAGCGGTCCGCCATAAATTTCTTTCCCCTTTTTCTTCGCTCAATACTGGAGACCGAATCAAATGTAGGCCATTTTTCAATGACCGATTCCCTTCGGTTATTTTGAATAATTGTCATGCTCGCTGCATAAGTAAAGGTGATGACCACACAGAAAGCCAGCAGAATCAACAAAAATTTAATTTCCAAAACTCCTTCGGAATATTTCCAAAAGGCAATGCCATACTTCCCATTTGAAGTCTTATATAAAAAGGATGCTATGGTAATAAAAGTCGGCACAATGAAGCACACCCAACCCAAAAGAGCGATGAGGAGTTGTTTAATTTTGAAAAGCCAATGTCCCTTTTCAAAGAACAGATCGGAATAACTGTAATTTTCTTCGGTTTGTTCCTTGTTTAATTCTTCCTTTTGCAATATCTGATACTCCTTTAATGTAAAAGCACACCTTCCTGTTTCCTACAACTTCAGTATACTTAAAAACTTTCTTAAAACAAAATGAAATAGACAAAAAAAAGAGAAAAATCATTTTTTTCTATTTAAAGTAAACTTGATTTTTCCCGTTTTCTTTTGCAATATATAAATGCTTATCGACACGATAGATGGCTTGGTCACGTGTTACTTTATCCGTAATTTCAAACACCCCGACTGAAATTGATGTTTTAATAGTGTTAGAACTCGCGTGAAAGACATATTCGGAAATTTCCTTGGCTATCTGCTCCATAATATCACGTACGACTTCTCCTTTGCGATTGCGAAAAAGAAGAAAGAATTCATCACCACCATAGCGGAAAAGTTGCCCGTTTTCTCCTGTTTCTCTTAAATACTTTTTGATGAGCATACAAATTTCTTTTAATACATAATCACCTGAGCTATGCCCATAATGATCGTTAATGTGTTTAAAATTATCAATATCAAAAAAGACTAATGAAAATTTGGAAATCTGATCACTGGCGAGGATTTCATCCATCGTTTCTTCAAATTTTCTCCTATTATATACATTGGTCAGTGCATCAATATAAGTATATCGTTTGTACTTTGCATACTCTCCTACAATAGAAGAAATATCCAACAAAATAAACTTGGCAATCACAAGGAGTATAAATGTTTTCCAGAAAATTTCTAATGAATGTATCAAACTAAAAGCAAATTCGGAAAGGAATAAGAGCTGCACAGAAACAACCAGACTTAAACCTATCAGCATCATTTTACCATAACTTTGCATTACAGCCGTTTGATTTTTGGCAATAAAATAGAGCGTCAGCCAAAAAAGACCCAGAGATAAGGTAACTAATAAAATCGACTTCCAATGAAAACCATAGTTGTAAATATAAAACAGATAGAAAATAGTAAATAGCGGAAGCATAGCATATTCTATTTTTTCATAATGCGTAACAATACAATAATCGACTGCAATAGCAATAAAAATGAGCGAAATATCACTCAGTAAATAACCATAAGCACCATCCTGAGCTATTTCAATAAATAATAATTTTAAAAGAAAAATCCATAATGTAAAATTACTCGAATAGAACCAAAAGGCAGAGTAAGGATTTTCAGCGTATTTACTGCGATGGATGATATTTTTAGTGAGAAATATTCCACCTAAGATTGCCGGAATCAAAAATAATTTGGCAAAAAAATAAGGCCCCAGTATTTCTTTGATAAGATCCATCATCTTCACCTCTATCCTTTTGATGAAAAAGAAAAGTGGCTTTTCTTCTTCTGCTTCTTACAATATATTATAATATAATAAATAATTTTATCTTTTCATATCGTTGCATAAAAGCAACGATATTCTTTATCGTCACGTATTTGATAACACTTTAATTTTTTGTTGCATTTTCTGATAGTATAGCTATAACTGCCACTATGAATGACTGGAGATTTTATGGTATATAAAAAATTTGGATATGTTTTTCGACAAATACGTGAGCAAAAACATATCTCCTTATCGGACTTTTCTTCTATAGGAATCTCAAAAGCCACCCTTTCTCGTTTTGAGCGAGCTGAAACCATGATGAATTTTAAAAAAGTCGTACAAGCTTTGCAACTGATGGGGATTGGGCTTGAGGAATACGAATACCTTTTAAACGATTATGCACCCAATGAATCAGAAGCCCTTTTAAAGGAAATCGAGATGGCTTTTCTTAAACAAGATAAAAAAGCACTTGACAATCTCTATAAAGTCGCTTTTGAAGCAGGCTATCCTTATATCTCCTTAGCAGCAAAAGCTTCATATACTGAATTAAGTTCAGAAAATATTGATACAATCACAGATTATCTCTATGATATCAAAGTTTGGGGCCAGATTGAGCTTTATGTATTTTACTTTACAATGAATAAATTAAGCATACGCGATATTTTATATATTCTTGACTTATTCCTCTTAGAAAAAAAGCATAAAATATTTAACTCCGTGAAATATCTGGAAATTTTTGTTTGTGCATGCTGTCGTGCTATAGCACTCTTAGCAAGCAAAGGCTACCAAGAATACAGTGCACATATTCTCAATCGGGTTGAATCACTAGAACTCGTACAATCGATGTTTTTGCGCAATCTCCTTAACCTCTCCAAAGGTTTCTGGACCTATCGTTTCAAAGATGAAAAGGCTGGAAATACGATGATGCTTCAAGCATTAGAAATATTTCATCAAATTGGTAGTCAAGAAATTGCCCAATATTATCAGCAACAATATGACATTCATGTAAAAAAAGTGAACGTGTGATTTAAGTCACACGTTCATTTCTTTTAATCCTTTAAATTTTTGACGGCTTCATCGATCGGAGTGACTCCACTGACCACTTCAAATTCTTTTCTGATGGTCACGTCGTTTACCAACGTTTCCAAAATAACTTTAGCCACATCTTCTCGCGGAATTCCTCCTGCTTCCACATGGCTTGCTAATGCTACCTTACCAGTACTTTCTTTGTCTGTAAGCATTCCAGGATGAATAATTGTCCAGTCTAACTCTGTTCGTGTTTTGAGCCATTCATCCGCATAATTCTTTGCAATCGTGTAAATCTTAAGCGAAGAATCTTCTTGAATTTGACGTGTAATTTCTTCTCTTCCCACTCGGAAAGTGCTGACCATAACAAAACGTTTGACCTTTGCTTTTTCGGCTGCCGTCATAATTTTAACCGCTCCATCTAAGTCAATCATAATTGTTTTATCCAATCCAGAACCACCTGCGCCGGCACTAAAAACAACAGCATCAACGTCAGACATTGCTGCAGCAAATTCTTCAATTGAATTATTGACAATATCCAAGATTATAGTTTCAATCTCTAATTGGTTAAAAAATTCCTGTTGTTCTTCTTTACGGATAACAGCTTTTTCTTGAAGTTTAGGATAGTCTTTTAGGTTTTTGGCTAAATGTTTCGCCACTTTTCCATTTGCACCAACGATAAGTACTTTCATATCTCACCCTGCTTTCTTTTTCTATCTTTACTAACATTCTACATCATCTTCTACTTGGATTCAAAAATAATTAACTTTCTACTATTTAATATAAATAAAAAAACTGTCACTAGACAGTTTTTATCTTTTATAATGAATCACCGTTCCAAATAGAATTTTTCACGATAACATAATCGACTTTACGTAATGCATTAAGATCACGTCCACCGGCGTAAGAAATAGAGCTTTGGAGATCTTCTTGCATTTCTTGAAGTGTATCTTTCAATGCACCTTTGTGTGGCAAAAGAATTTTCTTTCCTTCAACGTTTTTGTGTTCACCTTTTTGGTATTCACTTGCTGAGCCAAAATATTCTTTGAAAAGTTTGCCATCTTGTTCAATAGTTTTACCAGGTGACTCTTCGTGAGCTGCAAAGAGTGAACCAACCATTACCATTGTTGCACCAAAACGAACAGACTTAGCAATATCACCGTGCGTACGGATACCACCATCAGCAATAATTGGTTTACTTGCTGCTTTTGCACACCAGCGTAAAGCTGCAAGCTGCCAACCGCCTGTACCAAATCCTGTTTTTACCTTAGTGATACAAACTTTACCTGGGCCAATCCCAACTTTCGTTGCATCAGCACCAGCATTTTCTAACTCACGGACAGCTTCTGGTGTTCCTACGTTCCCCGCAATAACAAAAACTTGTGGCATCAAACGCTTGATGAGCTGTACCATTTCAATAACAGAATTGGCGTGACCATGCGCGATGTCAATTGTAATATAATCTGGAATTGTTGCTGTTTCTGCCAACTCACGTACAAACTGACGTTCATTGTCTTTAACACCTACAGAAATTGATGCAATCAAACCTTGAGCATGCATTTTTTCAATAAAGTCTTTACGTGTACTTTCTTCAAAACGATGCATGATATAGAAATAACCTTGCTTAGCTAACATTTCAGCAATATTTTCATCAATAATTGTTTGCATATTTGCTGGAACAACGGGAAGTTTGAAAGTGTGATCCCCCAACTTAACTGACGTGTCTGCTTCACTACGACTGTTAATAATACACTTATTAGGGATAAGTTGGATATCTTCGTAATCAAAAACTGGAACCATTGTGTTCATAAGAATGCCTCTTTATTCATTTGTTATTACAGAATACCGACCGAGTTTCCGTTATGGACAACCTCGCTAGTTTGGCGATAAAAATCTCTGCAAACCAAACCTTCCTTATTTATTTTAACGCATATTGATAAAAACAAAAGAAAAAAAACTGATTTCATATCAGTTTTACATCTCATCGTTCGGTTTTACCGAAAGTTTTCTTTTGCAGTCTTTTATTTCCTGACCAGTAAAGGAGGAAAAAAATTAATTCAAAAAGGATGACAAATAGAATAAAAGTGAACATAAAATAGTTCTCCGTCAAGACATTAATGATCGGATCTGTATCGGGATTGAAGAGCCAGGTGTCATCTCGGAAAAAAATCTCATGGAAATAGATAAAAAAGTTATCAAATCCAATCAAGGCAGCAACCAAACCAATAAACAAAGGAGTTCCCATCACAAAACGTAGGCCATTATGATAGAGAATGGCTAAATGTTCTTTCAAAAATAAGATGAGCGCGGGACTCAGGACAAGCGCGAGTCCTAAAGCAAGCATAAAGAGCTTTTTCACATCCTTAAAATGCTGTAAAGCATCGGGAGACGAAGGAAAATCAGGCATCTGTAACACACTTTCAAATGGATTAACCAGATAAGTCATCAGAACATTAAAGTTATTTCTTAGTACTTCTGCTGAAAGTCCTGATATCTGGGTCAAATTTTCCAAATGAATATCTATGTAAAAGAGTGGGACAGCCAAAAGTAAAGTTAAACTTACTGCTGCGGCAATCCCCCATAAAATAAGAGACGCAAAAATCAAGCGATCACGCATCTCAAACTTCCCAATGTTCTAAACTTGAAACAACGTGTGTCGGTGGTATTGGAAGTCCAGGAACCTCTTCAGGTTTTGTAAAGCCTGTTGTAACAAGCAAACTGTCGATACCATTATCAATACCTGTACGAATATCTGTTAAATAATTATCGCCAACCATTAAAAGATCTTCTTTAGGAATGCCCATTTTTTCGACTGCTTTTTCCGCAATAATCGCCTCAGGTTTCCCAATAAAGGTTGGTTGAACACGGGTAGCTGCTTCAATCATTTTAACCAAAGAGCCAGCTCCTGGCAAAAGTCCTCGTTCGCTTGGGAGGTTCAAATCTGGATTTGTGCCGATGAATTTCGCGCCTTTATGTATAGCAAGAGTTGCCAAAGCAAGCATTTCATATGTCAAGTCAGAATCCAAAGCAACAACAACATATGCTGGATTTTCACGATCCTTTTTATAGCCTGCTTCATAGATTGCTTCTTTTAAGCCATCTTCACCAATAATATAAACAGTCTTCTCCAAGCCTAAATCGTTCATATAATCGACTGTAGCTGCACTTGCTGTATAGATAGTTTCTAAAGGTGTATCAATATTAAACTGTGTAGCCAAACGTTTTTGGACCACTCGTGGGGTTTTTGTCGTATTATTTGTTAAAAACAGATAAGGAACTTTCGCTTCTTGCAAACGATGAACAAAGTCTTCCCCTGCAGGAATACGATGATTGCCCATATAAATCGTGCCATCTAAATCAATCAGATATCCTTTATACTTTTTGTAACCTTTTCTCATTTTCGTTCATTCTCCTCGCTTATTTTTGACCACTCAATCTCAATATTAGCATTATCTACACCATCTTTCCTAATAATATGGCAAGTGGTGTCTCCTTGAAATTCAAAAACAGGATGAATAAACTCATGATTGCCATAAAGGAGTTCGTGATTATAGCGAATATATATTTTTTTAGGTTCGTATGCCATACGGAAATCATAGTCCAACTGATCAACAGCCCAGTCGAAATATTTAGCATTGTTCACATGTCCATTCATATCCAGATCAGAGAAACGAATTGGAAAAGCTAGGCTGCATTGCGCTTGATCAGACAAGGTAAGATATTTGTGAGGACGAACAATTTTGCTGACTTTTGGTGCCTCATAAGGTGCCACAATCTCATCAACAACACGTTCTACCTTACGTGTATCTTTGTTCATCAAAACCCAAGTTGAACTTATTTTTACTAAGGTTTCGCCAGCTGTATTTTTGAAAATAAAGTCACGATAACAAAAGAATTTATTGTAAGACGTGGCTTCTGTTTCAATTGTAATCTGGTCATTAAACTCGGGTAAGCGATGAACCTGAACTTCGTGCTCGATAACAGCCCAAAATAGATTGAAGTTATCACAAATCCATGTGTCGCTACGGTCTAACGTATAAGACTGCTCTCCCGAAATTTGAAGTGCTACGGCAAGAAGATCTGATATTTTCATCTTGCCTCGTGTGTCGCTCTCATAAAAAGCGACTTTATGTGTTTGACTGTATTTTATTCCCATTTATTTATTTTAGCAAAAACAGACATAAAAAGCTCAAGTAAGAATAAATTTTACAGATAAACTTAGGGAACCGTTTTTTACGTTAAAATAAAAAAACCAGCATGATTTCTGGATTTTTATATTTTTTCAACTTGAATACCTAAAGTTTCAATCAACTCTTCCTCATAAGGATTTTTAGCATGGTATTCATTGATATATTTGATATGTTTTACACCCGATGCCAAGACGAGCTTCAAGCAAGCGATACAAGGGAATAAAGTCGTATAAAGAATTGCTCCCTCTGGTGAAACACCGTGCTTTGCTGCTTGGGCAATTGCATTTTGCTCCGCGTGAACAGTCGCAATGCAATGTCCGTCTTTATCTTCCAGACACCCTACATCTGTACAATGCGGCATAAGTGCTACAGAACCATTATAGCCTGTCGAAAGAATTTGCCCATCCGCAGTCACGAGAAGAGCACCAACTTGAGCGTGCGTACAGGTAGAGCGTTTAGCTACAACTTCGACGATTTCTTTAAAATATTCTTCCTTGCTTGGTCGTTGAAAATTTTCGATCATTTTATCCCTTTCCACAGTTACAATTGCCACACTGACATTCTCGTGTTCTAATATCTTGAAAACTCAAACCCGTAATCTCCGTCAAATCTTCCATATCAGGGTAAGCGCCAATCGTCATAATTTCTCCATCTACCAACATCAAAGGCAAAGCCGCTTCCATTTTTTTCATTGCTTGATTGACAACAGGATGATGCGCAAAGATGTCCGCATCTTCAGCTAAGTTATAGCGTACTGTTTGCAACTCGGCCTCTTCTGTTTCTTTACTAAAGGCTTCAAAAACCTGAGCAAGAGCTGCACTCGCTTCTTCTGGCTTTTCTTCATATAGTTCAAGTCTCATGACTTCCCCAAATCTAACAAATATTTTTTAATATTATACCATAAGCAGCCTACAAATTCATTAAAAATTTCAATAAGAAAAAAGGACTATCCTAAAATAATCCTTTCGTTCAGTTTGAGTTAAATGTCCTTCACCTTACTGTACAAGCCATAAGCTCCATCAAGATTTTCTACTTTAAAGCCTTCTTGTTTCAAGATACGTTCAGCTGTATAAGAGCGAAGTCCTGATTGACAGCTGACAATGTATTCTTTATTTTTATCTAATTTGTCCATACTTTGGCGTAAATCGTTTAATGGTATATTTATCGCTTCTTTAAAACCACCACGCGCCACTTCATTTTCTTGACGCACATCTAAGAGTACTTTACCTTGGGCAAGTTCTGCTTCGAGCTGATGCCACTGAATGTTATCTGACAAGCCCATAGCAATATTCATAGCCGCATAACCAATCATGTTCACAGGATCCTTAGCAGAGCCAAATGGTGGCGCATAGCTCAATTCAAGTTCTGGTAAATCAAAAACCGTCATCCCTGCTTTAATCGCTGTTGCCAAAACATCAATACGCTTATCTACACCTTTTTGCCCAACTGCTGATGCTCCATAGATATGACCACTTTCTGGATTGAAGATAAGTTTGAGAAGAATAGAGCTTGCGCCAGGATAATAACCTGCGTGATCATTAGCTGTGATATGCACAGCCTTATATTTTAAGTCCGCATCTTGTGTCTGCTTCTCTGAAAGTCCAGTAGAGGCAGCTGTCAAACTGAAAGTTCGAACAATAGCTGTTCCGATACTCCCTTTATTTGTAACAGGTAATCCTGCTAAGATATCTGCAACTTGACGTCCTTGGCGATTAGCTGGGCTTGCTAAGGAGATAAGTGCATCATTACCTGTAATCTGATTTTTAACAAGAATGGCATCTCCCACAGCATAAATATCAGGCACAGATGTTTGATATTGCTCATCGACAAGAATTGCTCCTCTCATTCCAAGCTTAACCCCCGCATCAGTAGCAAGTTTTGACTCCACTTGAATCCCCACAGAAAGGATAACCACATCCGTACTAAGACTGTCGCCATTTTCCAGAATAACCGTTTTTCCTTGGTCTTGGAACTCTACAACAGACACACCCGTGAGTACTTTCAAGCCATTATGTGTCAACTCTTCTTCAATATGAACGGCCATTTCCTGATCAAGAGTTGGTAAAACATGATTGGCTTTTTCGATGATTGTAACCTCTAAACCAAGTTTTCGTAAGTTTTCAGCCATCTCTAGACCGATGAAACCCGCGCCAATAATCAATGCTTGCTTGCGGTGCTCCATTTCCATATAGTTTGTGATTTTATCTAAGTCAGGAATGTTACGTAGGCTAAAGACATTATCCGCTTCCGCTAAACCTTTTATAGGCGGAATAAAAGGACTTGCGCCAGGTGACAAAATCAATGCATCATAATTTTCCGTGTAGCTTGTCCCATTCGATACTACAGTAATTTCTTTATTATCCGGCTCAATAGAAACCACTTCAGATTCAGGACGAACATCTAAATTAAAACGCTGTGCCAGACTTTCAGGTGTTTGTAGGATAAGTTTATTTCTTGATTCGATTTCACCAGAGAGATAGTAGGGGAGCCCACAGTTTGCAAAAGAAACATATGGTCCTTTATCAAAAACAATAATTTCTGCATCTTCTTTTAAACGGCGTAATCGAGTGGCTGCACTCATGCCACCGGCAACGCCCCCAACGATAAGATATTTTTTCGTCATTTTCTTCCTCTTATTTTTCTAATTCTTGATCCCAAGACAGAATACCACCTGTAACATTCGTAGTTGCCACTCCTTGTGCCTCTAGGAATTGACAAGCGCGCATAGACCGCATACCACTTTGACAAATAATATAGCTCTCATCTTCTATCTCTAAGTATCTTTGCTCTAAAACACTCAGGGGTATGTTGATTGCTGTTGGCACATGTCCTTCAAGATATTCGTCCTCTTCTCGAACATCAATCAGTACAACTTGACCGAGTTTCTCTTTTAATTGCTTCGTTTGGATTGAACGCATAATTCTCTCTCCTCAAATTTTTGATATATCCATTATATACCCTTGGGGGTATTTAGTCAAAGGATGAGATTTGCCTCAAACCATAAAGCTTATACTCACTTCTTTCATCTTATAACGCTTCTGCTTTAAAGTCAAACATAATAAAAGACCTGCCGTAGCAAGTCTTTTTTATTATTCTTCTTTTTTCTTCTTTTGTCGTGCAAGTATAAGCATGACCACAGATAGAATAAAGAGTGTACCTCCAAAACTCCAGTTTTGATAAGCTAGAAGTAAGAGTGACAAACTAAGTAATGCATATATCCAAGCCATATTTAAACCTCCTCGACGTTAAAGAATAATGCTGAACCAAATGAACTTTGTTTAATTAAGCGTTTTGCAGTTTGAGCATCCGTAGCTAAGTCGCTATTCGGACCTCGAAAATAGAGTTTCAATCCCTTTTTTTCCTTATAAGTAAATCCATTTTCTTCTAGAAGTTGAATTACTTTTTCTTGCATCATAGCTACATTAACAATAATCATTGGGTTCCTTTCTGTTTTTTATAATTCAGGTTCTTCCATCTTGTTTGCTGCAATAACGAATGGTGTCCAAATAGCAAAGGTGACAAGTAAGTTGACAATTGCTAAGATAATTGCACGCCAGTCAAATCCTGTAGCAAGGAAGGCATTCATAATTGGTGGTGTAACCCATGGCACAGCACTGACAACTGGATCTACCCAATGAAGCATCGTTGCAACATAGGCGATAATAACCGCTACCAATGGAGCAATTGCAAATGGGATAAAGAAGATAGCGTTCAGTACAATTGGCATACCAAAGAGTACAGGTTCATTAATATTGAAGATACCTGGTGCTAAACCAAGACGTCCCACTGTCTTATAATCTTTACGTTTAGAGAAGATCAGAATGGCAAGGATTAAGGTAATTGTACCACCAGAACCACCAAACCAGACGAAGGCATCCCATGAACCACGAACCCAAAGACTGACATAGTCACCATTAATCGCATGTGCTTTATCAATCGCACCACGCGCTACTAAGTCACGAATACCGTCTGAGTGAACTTGGAAGTAAAGGGCTTGGTTATTAAGACCAAGTGGAAGCCAAATCCCATCAAGAGCAGGTGCCAAGACGTTTGGTCCATGAAGTCCAAAGAACCAGAAGATTGAAACGAAGAGTGTAACAATAAGAACTGAGAAAATATTTTGTGAGAGAATTTGGAAGGGTTCTGCAATATAGTGTGTAATCAAATTAATTACAGAATCATGTGTCAATTTATCAATAACATAGTAAATCAAGCTCACAGCGTAGATTGCAGCAATCGTTGGAATAATCGCAAGGAAAGCTTTTGCTACAGCCGGTGGGACTGACTCAGGCATCTTGATAGTGATATCTGCTAACATAAGTTTAGCATAAATAATCACCGCAAGGGCACCCATAATGATAATCGTAAAGTAAGCACCAGCATCCATATGTGCGGCAGCAAAGAGTGGCTTCCATGCTGCGAGACCTTGACCAGTCAATACACCATTGATTTTGTCTGTTGCAGCTACGCCGGCATCGCTCACACCCAAAGCATCCAAGAATTTAGGCATTTGGTTTGGCAAACCAGCAAAGAGAGTGGCAACTGCTACAACACCACCTGCAAGGTCATTGACACCATAAGCACGGGCCAAATTGTAACCCCAAGAGAAAGCAAAGATAAGACCAATAACTGTCAAAGTCCCTTGGTTGACAAGTGTTGAAATGTTATTCAAATCGCCAATGATTGGTGTATTAGCAAGCGTCCAAACATCTTCTGGTGCGAGTTGGGCAAACTTGGTTGGACCCAAAACCATTTGTTGAATGGACTGTGGGAATGTTGTGACGATGGCTGATACCATCGCTGCAAGGGCACCTGTCAGTGTTGCTGGCAGGATACCAATGAATGAGTCACGCAAGGCAACCAGGTGCTTTTGCGACCCGATTTTTGCTGCTACTGGGACGAGATATTTCTCCATCCACATCGTAATTCCGTTCATAGAATTCCTCCTAAAATTTTAATTTATTTGCGTATAAGGTTATAAATTATAGCTCATCACTTTCAATAAATTTAAACGAACTCCAAGGCTTGATAAAGTCAAGTAAGAACATTTCGTCTTCCGCGATATGTCCAACAACATTGACCCGGCCATCATTTTTCATTTCCTTCAGAGCAATTTGGGTTTCCCCCTTATATTGACCATATCCATCATTGTCAATAATCACATCGCCTGGTTTTATAGTATCTGTATCATGTGGCGGAAAATCCAAGTCTTTGTAAATAACGCGAGTCATGGTTGAACGTAGCATGTACTCTGAGCGGTCGCCACGATAACTATGCGTAGCCTCAAAGACACATTTTCGTTCATTTTCCGTCATCGTAGCTCTTGGCACAACTTTGAGTTCTGGCATTTGCGCATGGAAAACTTCTGCCATTGTTTTAAGCTCTGCTTCACTCGCATAAGCATTAGCAATAGTAATATCATCAATACCATCTAAAAGCTTATAATGTTTTACTTGTGTCTTCAAGCTTAAGTCACGATGATCCTCTAAGGTACATAAGCCATCTTGTGTGGGCCACGGTCCAAATGTTGCTTCATGAGAATTAACAAACACCATAGTATTTAAATTATACTTTTTGAATTTCTCGGTACATTTCACGTAATGATCAAACGCTAGACCTGTGTAACGGTGAGGATAGAAATTATGACTGCCAAGTAAGTTTTCAATGTTAGGCGAGTAATCCATGATACTGTCCACATAACTTGTTCCCTGACTCATATTAATCTCAATCTTAAGATTATAAGGGTTGCGCGTCATACGTGCTTCCTCAGCTCCTGTAAATCCGAGGTCTAAACGAATACCATCAGCACCCATTTCATCAAAGAAACTTAAATCATCATAGCTAATGTTAAGTTGTTCAAATAAGGCGGGATTAATGTCTACCATGACTTCCATACCAAGACTATTAGCATAAGCAATCACTTTCGTAAAGCCCTCAAGAACTGCTTCCTTATCTCCTTTGATTTCTAAAAGTGAGGTAAAGACACGGGTGTAACCATATTGGTGCGCTAAGTCTAAATAGGCTTTATCAGCTTCAAAGTTGGAACGTTCCGGATAAATCGAGATTCCTAGTTTTCCCATAATACTCCTTTCTTTATCTAGAATTTCTACAAATTCTCTTTATCCATTCATTAATGCGTCAGCGGCTGCTACAACATTTTTTCCATTCATCATGCCGTAATCTTGCATTTTAATCACATCACAAGGAACATCAACTGCTGCTGCTTTTTTGATGACTTCATTTTTCATGTAAGCCACTTGCGGACCGAGAAGCAATACATCTGGTTTCTCTGAGCCAGACAACATGTTGTCAATTTCAGCTACAGACTTTGCGTAGATTTCATAATCTTTTCCTGCTTCTTGTGCAGCTTGTTGCATTTTTGTCACGAGTAATGATGTTGACATACCTGCTGCACAGGCTAATGCAATAACTTTTTCTGCCATTTCTATGATCTCCTTCTTTTTATCTATACCAATAGTATAGCGGTTTCAGAAAGCGATTTCAAATATAATTTGTCCAAACAATATTAAGCAAAAAAACAAGTATTTTTTAATGAAACCCTTATTTTTAGCGCTTTCATTTTCTTCAAACCATTAAAAACTTTAATTTTCCGGCTGATTTCTGAAACATGTTACAAATTTAGAAACAAAATCGTGTTATTTTTTTAGTTTTAATTAATAAAAACACCAAATCTTACAAAAAAAGTTAAGATTCGGTGTTTAGTTTGACTATTTTAAAAATATTCACGAAGAATGGCTTTATTTTCTCGTAGTACACGGGCAGTAAATACTCCAATGGTCATTTCCTCTGGTTGGTCTGTGTCAGGGCCCACACAGATATTATTTTGTGGCAAAATATCATCAACAATACGGGCAGAAAATTCAGGCTGACCGTTCACTTTCAAAAATGCTTGCAGATTAACAATACGAGCTTGCATATAAGGTTGCAACTGTAGCTCTATGCGTGATGGTTCAGCCAAATCATATTCGAGGAAAACATTTGAAGGAGCAGTCCATTTGATGACTTCAAAACTTGCAGCGTGGCTTGAGACAAAACGATAAAGTGCATCTTGAGCTTCTTGGGTCAATGTAATACATTCACGAATTACAAAAGCCGTACCTGCAAATTCATAAATTAAGTAACCTAGGACTCTGCCATTTTCCTCATAAGTCGCAAAGAAGGGCTGTGCTTTATACTTGAAATAGTATTCCCAAACATGTTGTGGACGGACTAGTGAACCTTGGTTATAGACTTGATCATGGACCTCAGCCACTTCTTCCAAAAGCTTCTCACTTACAGTGCGGCGCTGCACTTGACCCACTGTTTTTTTGCCTTTAGGAAATTCTTGTGCAGGAATCGTATATGCTTTTTGGTCAAAAGCGTAATGATAACCAAATTGTCCGTAAAACTGATAAGAGAAGGGAGCCAGATAGCTTAAGGCGGTGCCAGCTTCATAGTTGTCTTCTAAAATATCGGTCATGAGTTTACGAATGCTGCCGTTTCCTCTAAATTCTGGGTAAGAGGCAACATAACCAATTCCCGACATCTTTAGCTTTGCATCCTTCCAATAGACCCTAAAAGAGGTATCGATAATCATAGAGGATAGCTCATCGTTTTCCCAGTAACTGTAAGGTTTTGAAAAACTTAAAAGTTTATCAAACGCTTCTTCTCGCTCCTTACTCCGGGGCTTATTAAAAGCATAAGTCGCTAGGGCTAAAAGTTCATGCTGTTTCTTTTCCATCTTTTCACTTCCCACCACTATAAGCTTGTTCAATGTGATTCAAAATAGCGACCATCTGACGTTTTTTCCAGTGTCCCAGAAGCGTTCCGACAAACATATCATTTAATTTTTGAATCATTCCGCTGGAAGTACGGCTTTCCTCAATAGTTATCTCTGTTTTCTTATCATCAACAGGATGAAAATTCCAACGTGTATTGAATGTATTACGGATAGTTTTCGTGGTAAAAGCATACTTATTGGCTTTCACAACTTCATCAATCGTAATAGTTCCATGTTGGTTTTTGCCAAATGTTTTTGAGTATTCAAAGCCATTAAGAGACTTGATGTCAGGTCTGTGCCCAGTATTTTTTTCGATATCGTAAAGTGATGAATCCAGAATCTGATTGTAGACAAACTCGACAGGAGCATTAATTGTTTTACTGATTTTCATATGAGATTTCTCCTATTGCTTAGAATAAAATTTATTAAACATTAAAATCATTTTAACAATTTATGTAAGCTCTTGCAAGATTTTTATGGGCGGTAAACAATTTCTCCCGAACAAATCGTATATTTGACTTGTCCCACAAGTTCTTGGTCGATAAATGGTGAGTTACTTGCCTTGGAATCAAAGTTTTCATCCACTTTATAAGTATTATGAGCATCAAAAATAGTAATGTCAGCCGGTCCACCTTCCGCTAAATATCCCGCATCAAAACCATATAATTTGGCTGGATTAACAGTCATTTTCGCCAGCAATTGAGCCAGTTCAAGATGTCCAGGAGTAACCAAATGCGTAAGCCCCAGTTGCAAAGAAGTTTCTAAGCCGATCATTCCGCTCGGTGCTTCAGCCAAAGCAACATTTTTTTCTTCATGGGTATGTGGCGCATGATCTGTCGCAATAACACTAATCGTGTTATCTTTCAAGCCTTCCAAAATTTTCGCAATATCTTTTGTTTGACGCAGTGGAGGATTAAGCTTTGCATTTGTACCAATCTCTAGGACAGCTTGCTCTGTCAATGAAAAATGTTGTGGTGTAACTTCAGCACTAACTTTTGCGCCCATCTTTTGCGCAAAACGAACTAAATCTACACTTTCGCCTGCAGACAAATGTTGAATATGTAAACGCGCTTGAATATCCAAAGCCAACATTGCATCACGTGCAATCATACTGTACTCAGCCACCTTTGTCGCTCCTGTTAGACCACATTGGTGTGCCACTTCGCCTTCATTGATTCCAAGCGTATCCACTAAGTTGGGATCTTCCTCGTGAATAGAGAGCAGACTATCCGTTTCCTTGGCTTTCTTCAAAGCTTCATGCAAGACCCCTGAATCACTCAGTGGAATACCATCATCTGAAAAGCCAACTGCGCCTGCCTTTAACAAAGCATCAAAATCCGTCAAATGTCGCCCGTCAAAATCTTTGGTAATAGAAGCAATGGACTTAATATGAATTTTCTCTTCATCTGCAAGTTTCAGTGTCTCTACAAGCACTTCAGGACTCGATAAAATCGGTTTAGTATTTGCCATCATTACTACTGTCGTAAAACCACCACGTGCTGCAGATAAAGCACCAGTGTGTATCGTCTCTTTATGCGTTTGACCTGGTTCACGAAAATGAACATGAATATCGATGAGCCCAGGAGCAACAATCATGTTGCTGGCATCAATAATATCTGCACCTTCTTCTTCCAAATCTTGGGCAATACGAATAATCTTCTTATCTTTAACTAACACATCAGCAACTTGATCAAAACCGGACTCAGGATCGATTACACGGCCGTTTTTTATGAGTATCATCTGTTCCCCTTTTTATATTTTACATAATGTTTATTATGTTATTTATTCCATGTTTCTTGATTATCTTTGAATTTTTTAAGCATTTCAAGTTCAACTTCTGTTACATAGCCTGTTTCCTGAGCGATTTGGATAAGTTCAGAATAATTTGTTAATGTGTGCAACGGCACTTGCGCTTCTTGGAATTTTGTTGCTGCTTTTTCGAGTTGGTAGGTAAAGATAGCAATCACACCGAGAACTTCTATCCCTTCACGTTTTGCGGCAGCCACTGCTTCTAGTACTGAGCCTCCTGTTGAGATAAGATCCTCAACCAATACCATTTTTTGTCCTTTAGAGACACGTCCTTCGATTTGATTTCCTGCGCCGTGATCTTTTGGTTTGCTACGAATATAGGCAAAAGGCAATTGAAGATAGTCAGCAATAATTGCACCATGAGGAATACCTGCTGTTGCTGTACCTGCAATTACTTCGACCTCAGGAAACTCTGCCTTGACCAAATCCGCAAAAGCCTGCTCAATACGAGTGCGTACTTCTGGATAAGCCAAGGTCACACGGTTGTCTGTATAAATAGGAGATTGAATCCCACTTGCCCATGTAAATGGTGCACTCGGCGATAAGCTTACAGCTTTTATTTCGAGTAAATCAGCAGCGATAGTTTTTGATAATGACATGTTATCCTCTTTCTAGTCCCTTAAGTTAATATCAATAGCACGCTGTTTTACACAAAAAAACACTTGCATAAAGCTGCAAGTGCGTAAAAAATATGCCAATAATATTTAGAATGCACCTAAATACTATACAAATAGACAATTATACGGTTTCCTTGCTAGCCTCTCGTGCTAATTTAAAGGTTTCTTGTTATATAGTCTAACAGATTTACTGTAAGTTTGCAATCATAAACTTTCTAAGCTTTCCATCGCTTCCAGTAAGTTCATCTCTGTTTCTTCTTTTTGTTCAGCCAGTTGGTCGAGTGCTGCTTGGAGTTCACCTAGTTTAACAAAGTCATCTGTTATGTCTAACATAGCTCGGGAAATTTCTTCGCTTTGTTGTTCCAGAGCAGCAAGTTTTTCTTCCGCAGCATTGACTTCACGTTCGAACTTGCGACGGATTTTCTGTGCTTCTTTTTGTTGTGCATAGTCCATCTGGCCCGAACTTTCTGGTTGTTCTTCCAAAACAACTTCTTGATGTGTCTCTTCTTCTTGGCGTTTTTTTTCTAAATAGTAATCATAATCGCCCAGGTAAAGTTTACTTCCTTGAGGTGATATTTCGAGGACTTTGGTCGCTACACGGTTGATAAAGTAACGGTCATGACTGACAAAGAGTAAAGTACCATCGAAGTCAATCAAGCTATTCTCCAAAACCTCACGGCTGTCGATATCCAAGTGGTTGGTAGGTTCATCCAATACAAGAAAATTATCATGTTGCATAGCGAGCTTCGCCAAGAGAAGACGTGCTTTTTCTCCTCCCGATAACATCGAAACGGTCTTTTTCACATCTTCGCCGCTGAAAAGGAAAGCCCCTAAAAGATTACGTATTTCTACTTCTGGTAAGAGACGATGCTCATTCCAAATCTCGTCAAGAACACTGTTAGAAGGTGTCAGCGCCCCTTGTTCTTGATCATAGTATCCTAAGTCGACATTCGCTCCCAGCTTCACCTGACCCTTAAGAAGAGGAATTTGACCAATAATTGACTTAATCAATGTTGTCTTCCCGATCCCGTTTGGTCCAACAATAGCAATGGCATCATGTTTTCGTGTATCGATATTGATAGGTTCAGCGAGGACTTTATCGTATCCCACTGCTGCATCTTCAACTGTAAGAACGATGTTGCCCGACTTTTTAGCTGGAGAAAAGGTCATATGAGCAGCCGCTTCGCTTGCGCTCGGTGCTTCGATACGCTCCATCTTTTCCAACTTTTTCTGGCGTGATTGGGCACGTTTTGTTGTGGAGGCACGAACCATATTTCGAGCAACGAAATCTTCTAATTTTTCAATTTCTTTTTGTTGCTTATCATAGTTCTTTTGCTCAGTGGCGAGCATCTCTGCTTTAAGTTCAATATATTTACTGTAATTTCCTGCAAAGCGTGTCAGCTTGCCTCGTGAAATCTCCAAGGTCTCTGTCACAACCTTATCTAAGAAATAACGGTCATGACTGACAATCAAAAGACTTCCTGAATAGTTTTTCAGGTAAGTTTCTAACCATGCCAATGTTTCAATATCCAAATGGTTGGTTGGCTCATCCAAAATCAACAAATCAGGCTTTTCCAAAAGCATTTTTGCCAAAGCCAACCTTGTCTTTTGTCCACCAGATAAAGAAGAAATAGCACGGTCCCACATCTTCTCATCGAAACGAAAACCATTAAGTACTGACTTAATCTCTGCTTCATAGGTAAAACCGTTGGCTTGACGAAATTCTTCCGATAAAGAATCATAACGGTGCATCAAACTCTCTAAGTCACCACCCGTTAACTCCGACATCTGTAATTCCATCTGACGCAATTGTCGCTCTGTTTGACGGAGTTTTTCAAAGACCGTCAACATTTCTTCAAAAATCGTTAATTCTGAAGAAAGTCCTGTATCTTGAGCCAAATAGTTTAAATGCAAGTCCTTGACCTTAGAAATCGATCCTGCTGAAGGTTCTTCAACGCCTGCAATAATCTTCAATAAAGTCGATTTTCCCGCACCATTGCGTCCGACTAAAGCCATGCGTGAGTGGTCCTGAAGATTAAAATTTATATTTTCGAATAAAACATCGCCACCAAAAGTGCGTGCTATCCCATTCCCTTGTAGTAAAATCATTCTTCTATTTTAACATAAAAAAGTTTAAGGTAAAGAAAACAGTAAAAATCTCGCTTCACAACGAAAACGCCAAGATTTTTACTGTTTTTATGTATAACTTCACATCAATAATTTTTTTCCAGATGACGAACGATATCTAAAGAACGAATCACTGATTCTCGTGCATCATCAAAGTTTTTGCTGACATAGGCATAAAAGAGCAAATCGATGAGATACAATTGTGCCAGCATTGAAACCGTAGCTGCATGCCTAAACTCAAAATTCTCTCCTGATAGAGAAATGAGCGGATATTCGGCACGTTTAGCCAGACTTGAGTTTTCGATACCGGTAATCGCAATGGTTTCAATCTTTTCAGCTTGAGCCAAATCAAGCATAGCTAAAACTTCACGGGATTCCCCTCGGTCACTGACAGCGATAAAGAGTTTCTTTTGATTATTATTGGTTAAATTAACAGCCATCGTATGCGTATTGTCCGCGCAAATACTGATTTTGCCAATACGGTTCAATTTTTGAGCTAAGTCTTGTGCCACAAGAAAAGAAGCCCCAATCCCGAAAATAAAGATTAACTCCGCTTCATCAATCAGGTCGACCGTTTTAGCAAGTCTTTCATTGTTTAAATGACCATTAACAAGTTCTGTCATATGATTAATGCGCGCTTTTAATTTTGATTTTATTGAGTCTATCTCTTCATTAGGACGTAATTCTTGAAAATCTGTATCCGATTGGGCGCTCGCCTTCCAGACGGAAAGTTGCTGCTTAAGTTGGGGAACACCTTCAAGTCCGATGGATTTGACAAAGCGAATAACTGTAGCTGGTGACACTTGACTATTTTTAGCAATGTCTTGGGTGCTTAGGTTGATGACAGCCTCAGGAAAAGCGAGAACATACTTTCCAACTTTTGACTCGTTAGGGGAAAGTTCTCTTAATTTCGTTTGGATTTCGAGCAGAATATTCATGCCTCAATTATAGCATAAACCAGCTATAAATATGAGCTTCTTTATAATGATACCAAAAGAAAAAACAGGAGGCACGTGCTCCTATTTTTCTACTTTTTCAAGCTCTTTTTTAATATCTTTGGCAATTTTTTCAGGTTCTGTTGCTGGAGCATAACGTGCGACAACTTCTCCCTGAGCGTTGATCAAAAACTTCGTAAAATTCCACTTGATTTTTTTTCCAAGCGGGCTTCCTTTTTCTTCTTTTAACCATGTATAGAGCGGGCTTTCATCCGCGCCATTAACATCAATCTTTTGAAAGCGTGGGAAAGTTGTTCCATAGTTCAATGTACAAAACTGATCAATCTCATCAGCTGTGCCAGGTGCTTGCTCTTTAAATTGATTACAAGGAAAATCGAGAATTTCAAACCCGGACTCTTTATATTCATCATAAAGTTTTTGAAGTCCATCATATTGTGGTGTAAAACCACATCTTGTCGCAGTATTCACTACGAGTAGAACTTTTCCTTTATAGTCGGATAAAGAGATATCATCTCCTTGTTTTCCCTTCACTGTGAAATCATAAATAGGCATAGTGACACTTCCTTTCTTCATCGGCTCTAAGTGATAATGATTATAACACTTGCCTTATCAGACTGTCAAAGAATCTTACTTTCTCATATAAGGCTTCAGACTCAAGATTTCTTGCTGCGTAAGAGGGCGATAAGCACCTGGTTGCAAATCTTCATCTAGGACCAGCGGTCCAAAATTTAAACGTTGAAGTTGCTCAACTTTTTTACCTAAAGCTAAGAACATTTTCTTGACCTGATGATATTTGCCTTCTTGGATAGTAACTTTAGCATGATGCACATCTAAAATTTCGAGTTGCGCTGGCTGCGTACGAACGCCTCCGATAAATTCAAGGCCTGCTTCAAATGCAACTCTATCACTTACTTCAAGTGGTTCCCATGTCTCTACGAAATATGTTTTAGAAACATGTTGCTGTGGCTTTAGCATATCGATGCCCAGTGGCCCATTGTCCGTGATGAATAATAATCCTGTCGTTAGAAAGTCTAGCCGTCCCACAGGATAGAGTGCATCATTCTTTTCTTCCACAAGGTCACGATAGGTGGGCAGGTGCTCATCTTTATTGGCTGAAAGTACACCAGCTGGCTTATTCATCATAAAATAATGATGTCCAAATGTTGTGAGCTGTTGCTGATTGACAATAATTTCATGCATCTGAGGATCGACATTGCGACTTAGGTTATACTCTACTTCTCCATCAATTATAATCTTTCTGGTCTGTATCAAGCGTTTGCGTTCTTTCTTATCTTTCCATCCATTGAGGAACAGGTAGTGATCTAGTCTCATATTTGTCTATTTTAACAAAAATTAAATTTTTTCTATCTTATCAAACTCCTGAAATAAGATGACCAAGGAAGAGCGAGATGCAGGTGAAGTAAATCAGTAAGGCAACTAAATCTTTAATCGTTGTAATGATTGGTGCTGATCCTGCAGCTTGGTCGATTTTTAACTTGATTAAGATAAAAGGGACTAAAAAGCCCAGCAAGGATGCGACGGTCATCGTGGCAAAAAGGGCTAAACCAACTGCCAAACCTAACATCGGAAAACCTAGCCATATGGTCGCCATTAGCCCCGCCATAATTCCCATCAATGCGCCAATGGTCAAACCGACACGTAATTCCTTGAAAAAGTGCTCAAGGGAGTTCTCAATCTCAATATGCCCCAAAACCAAGCCTCGTGTAAAGACTGTTGAAGATTGTGTCCCAATATTTCCTCCCATGCCCATAATCAATGGGATAAAAATTGCCACCATTGCGATGGATTCTAAAGTTTGTTCAAAATTTTCAATGACTAAACCAGAAAGCATGCTTAACAACAAAGTGGCTAAAAGAAAGGGTAAACGTACTGCCAAAATTTTGTTTAATTTGCCATTAATAAGTAGCTTGCTGCGGTCCTCCTCTGTATCTTTTAAGTCGGATAAACCTGCTTGGTTCAAAATGTCTTCTGTTGCCTCTTCTTCAAGAATTTCCATTGCATCGTCGAAAGTTACTATGCCTACTAATTTATTAGTATCGTCCACCACAGCTAAAGCCAGAAGATCCAACTCTTTGACTTTTTGTGCCACCTTTTCTTGGTCCTCAGAAGTTTTAACAGAAATCGGTTGACGCGACATATGCTCATTAATGACTGCTGTTGGTGCCATCATCAAAAGTCGATGTAAAGTTATAAAACCAGTGAGCTTTAACTTCTCGTCAATAATAAACAAAATATAGATGTTTTCCTTGCGCGTGGCTTCCTCTGTGACTTTTGCCAACGCCTTTTCTTGGGTCATATCTTCTGTCAAAGTTACAAATTCCGTTGTCATAATTCGACCGGCTGTTTCTGGGACATAAGCTTGGAGGTGGAGTGTTTCTGCTCTATTATCGGGTGTTAAAACACCCAGAAGACTCTTCACTCGTCTTTCAGGTAGTCGGTCAAAAAGTCTGACACGATCGTCTGACGACAGCTGATTGAGAAAAGTTTGCACCATTGGCGGTTGTAGCGCATCTAAAAGATTTTTTTGCTGCTGAGTGCCAAGAATTTTGAACAACGCCACTGCTTTATCTTCTGAAAGGACTTCAAAAAAAATGACCTGTTCATCTTGCTTTAGATGTTTAAAAATCTCTTTCAGTTCATGTCTTTGTAAATCTTTAAGAATAACTTGAAGTTTTTTAAACTCCTTCTTTTTAATGTAGAACCGGATTAATTCTTCCATATTATATGCTCATTTCTTTTTAATCTCCTTTCTAAATTCTAATATTTTTGCAAGAGGAAACCTAATAATATAAAAAAACTGAAGCGTGTAACACACTTCAGTCTTGATTTTTTCAGGCTATTTTCTCCCCCGCATCACATATCCACATATAAACCCAATCAGCCCTACAGCGATAATACCGTAGAACATGGGAATATCAATGTTAAAGAAAAGCATGTTAACACGAACAGGTGAGAAATTAAGAACCGCAAAAATTACGATGAGCAAAAGAATCAAGAGAACTAAAATTCTTTTGGGTGTAAAAAAGCTTTTTACTTTTTCCATGTATATACTTCCTTCCAAGGATTACTATACTGTTATTTTAGCATATTATAGTTACACATCTCAAAAATTCTCCTTACCAAATTTTCACTTTAAAGATTTCTTTAATACCTGATAGGATAAATGTTGGTAAAGCTGGCACAAAGAGTACAAGAAGATAAACAGATAAGCTCAATGGTGCAGTTCCCATGACAACATTGAAGAATGGAATTATTGTCACTAAAAATGAAGAGATACCTGCAAAGACAACAGCAAGGACTAAACGTGGATTGCCGAATGGATTTCTTCTGAAGAGAGTTTGTGAACTTCTTGCATCAAAAACATGCCACAACTGACCATAAACAAGTGTTAAGAAGGCCACCGTTTGTGCTTCGTTACTTGACATGCCTTGTTTTGCTGCCCAAACAAAGGCTACAAAGACCATTAAGCCCATAATTGTGCCTCGGATCAAGACTCTTGACCATGTGTAGTTGGCTAGGACAGATTCTTTAGGGTCACGTGGTTTTTCGTTCATAATGTCTGACTCAGCGACATCGTATCCTAGAGCGAAAGAAGGCACGGCATCACTGACCATATTGACCCAAAGTACCATTAAGGCTGTTAAAGTTGGTGTGGTATAGTCAACATTCCCGATACTTACAGTGAAGAAAAGTAAGCCTAATATCAAGGAAAGTACTTCTGCGACATTCGTCGTTAATTCGTGACGGATAAAGTTCTTAATATTGGCATAAATAGTTCTACCATTTTCGACTGTTTTTTCAATCGTTGTAAACTTATCATCAAGCAATATCAAGTCAGCAGAATCCTTGGTTACTTCAGTTCCTGCGATTCCCATGGCAATTCCAATATCGGATGCTCTTAGAGCCGGCGCATCATTAACACCATCTCCTGTCATACCCACAACTTCCCCGTGCTTTTGAAGTTGCTTAACAATCCTTTGCTTGTGTTCAGGGGAAACACGCGCATAGACATTCGTTGTTTTAACGACTTCATAGAGCTCTTCATCTGTCATTTCTTCAATTTCGATACCTTTGATGACTTTAGCCTCTTTGGATTTTACAATGCCAAGATTATAAGCAATAGCACGAGCTGTATTTTCGTGATCACCTGTAATCATAACGACTTCGACACTTGCCTCTTGCAATGTTTTAACAGAAGCTTTGACTTCTTCACGCGCAGGGTCAATAATTCCTGCAACCCCCGTCAAGATAATATCTTTTTCTAAATCTTCTAGCTGACCTTGTTCTGCCTCTTCCTTACTGAGGATACGGTATCCTACCGCCAAGGTACGCAAAGCTTCATTGGCATAATCATTTACAGTCGTGATAAATTTTTGCTTTTCGCTTTCTTCAGTATTTAATTCACCATCAATCAAAAGGGCGCGGCTTTTCTCAACCAGAACATCTGGCGCTCCCTTGATATAGAGAAGATAGTTGTCGCCTTTCTTGACAATGACACTCATTGTTTTACGGTCACTAGTGAAAGGTAGCGTCCGGATGAGCTCATGTGATTCTAAAAGTTGAGTTTTTGTGCGGCCAGCTTTTTGCCCCAAAACAGTCAAGGCAATTTCAGTTGGATTACCAAAAGGCACGAATTTTCCTTCGACTTCTTTGAGAGCAGACTCGTTACACAAAAGTGCACCTGCAATAAAGGCCGAATATGAAGGCTCTTGCTCTTCATCAGAAAGACTACGAATTTCCCCTTCTGGAGTATAGCCCAGACCAGAAACTTCATAGTACTGTCCGTTTGTATAGAAATGTGTAACGGTCATTTCATTTTTGGTAAGTGTTCCTGTTTTATCTGAACAGATGTAGGAAGTACTTCCTAGTGTTTCCACACTGTTAAGTGACTTGATAAGCCCTTTATTCTTCGCCATTTTGGCAGCGCCAATCGTTAAAACAATCGAAAGCACAGCAGGTAGAGCATCAGGTATAGAGGCTACAGCTAAGGCGATTGAGGTTGATAAAACAGATGTAATTGATGCTATGCTTAATTCACCAGCTTGGATGATACCCACTACGAGGGTAAAGACAACAATACCGGCTGAAACTTGCATCAAGGTTTTGGTTAACTTATGAACCGTATTTTGCAGTGGCGACGTCCTGTTTTCAACTGCTTGAATCAGTTTGGCAATTTTACCAAGTTCAGTATGTTCCCCAACAGCCACAACGATCCCTAAACCTTGTCCACCAGAAACGCTTGAACCGGAGAAGCCCATATTATGACGATCACCTAGTTCTGTCGTCTCGAGAATAGCATCTGTGTGCTTGCTAATCGCATCTGCTTCGCCAGTCAAATGCGACTCGATAACTTGGAGCTCATTGGTTTCAATCCAACGGACATCTGCTTCGACAAAGTCTCCAATTGAGGCTTTTACGATATCCCCTGTGACAAGCTCTGTTGAAAGTATTTTTTCAAATTGACCATTTCGTAACACAGTAACATAACGATTGTTCATCTCTTTTAATGCGTTCAAACTCTTACGTGCACTAATTTCTTGATAAAAGCCTAAAAAGGCATTTATGATAATTAAGATTAAGATAGCAATCGCTTCATATAGTGCCTCCATCCCATGCTTACTATCATTTTGAAATTGAAAAGCGTGGTAAGAACTAGCAAAGGACAGAGCTACCGCACCAAGTAAAACAATAACAATAGGTTCTTTAAAACTTTTGAGGAACGTAGCTAAGTATGATTCTTCCTCTTCATCCGGGAGTTTATTTTCTCCATGAAGCTCCCTTTGTTTCAATATTTGTTCATGATTTAAGCCAGTCTTAGTGTCAACTAAAAACTCCTCAATAACTTCTTCTTTTGCTTTTTTATAAAATTCCAAAAGCTTCCTCCTTGTATTTTCGACAGTTAGGTCTACACTTCATTTTTTTCCAAGAGCGTAGCAATCGAAAAAAAAGAATGTAAACAAAAAGGGCACAAGCTATCAAAAAATCTCCTCCTTACCCTCGGAGGAAATCTCTTGAAGCTTGCGCCCAACCTATATTGTCTCTTTAATTGTTATGAATTTAGTACGTTTTACTAAATCTACTCTTTTATTATAACATATAATTTTAAATTTTTTAAGAGTTTTTTTGATTTTTTGATTTTTTGATTTTTAAAAAGGTTAAAGGCAAAACAAAAAGGCCTTCACTGTTTGTGATAGCCTTGGATGTTTAATCTTAGTTAAGCACTCCAGGAAACGAATTGTAATTCACTTCCTATTAGTTATAAACAACCCAGCTTCCTGCAGGTAGTTTACTTGCCATTTCGATTTGTTCAGCAAGAGTCATGCCAGCGTATTCACCGTGACCTAACAATTGGAACGCACCGTATGCACCTGAACTTGCATTTGCAACATCTGCACGTCCATTAGACTCATGTTCAATAATATATGCCCATTCGCTTGCAGAATATCCTGCTGCGTTGGCAGTATTAGAAACCATGTAGTTGGCAAGGGCTTCAATATTTACTTGACCAGAAGTTTGACCTAAGTCAAGTCCTGATACAGTTTGTGCTACTTTAGATTTAGCAGGTTGTGTTTCAACTTTTTTGGCAGTTGTAGGAGTTGCTGAAGCTTTTCCTAACAAAATGTTGTTAACTTCTGTTTGTACGTCTTCAAAGTCAAAACCTTTGTTTGTCAACATTGTGACACGCTCTTGACCTGTACCGTAGTTACCGTTAATAACTTCAATTGCAACATCATGTGTAGTTTGTTTTGGTGTGTCCGCGTGGGCTATACCAGTACCGATAAACATGAATGAAGCAATAACACCAGTTGAAATAGCAACTTTACTGAATTTCATTTAGACCTTTCAATTTCGCCACTAAGAATATTCCATAGAGTTAAAGCTCAATTACGAACCCCCGTATATACTCTATCATCATGGTTACTTCCCATACACATCATAAAGTCTTGAACGCTTGTGTAGGATTACCGTCAGCAGTTTAACGTCATTGCACGCTATGGACGTTTGTTATAAGGAACCTTCAAATCTCTGCTGCTTGCGAAATTACATATCTTTGAAAGCTCTCGGTTTAAAATGTATAAGTTCACTCAGAAGAAAATAAATTTTCAAAGTCAAATTCATTTCCTTCATGAGGGACTCATTATATGACCTTTACCTTAAACATAACTTAAAATAAATAAAATGAAAAAAGAAAGCGAAAACATTTGTAAACAAAATATTCAGAAAATTTATTCTACAAAATAGAAAAAATGTATAATAAAAACCCCTATTTAATGCGCTTCTTATTTTTTAAAAATTAACCATGTCTTTTTTTGTATTTAAATACATTAAAAATTTTTGCTAATTAAATTAAGTAATTTTTTCAATATTTTTAGTTTCAGTTAAGATAAGGGGATTTTAAACCACTTTCTTAATAAAAATTAAGGAGAAATTGCACTTGTTTTCATTCTTTTATTTCCATATTTTTTTATACTATATATTGGACTTAAAACACTCTTATAGCTCATTATCATTGATGTTTAAGGAATTTATCTCGAAAACTTCTTTTTCTAATGTGAGAGGCAGTTAATAGAAATAATTTTTTCTTACCCATATGTTGGAATAATTTTCTTAAACTACCAATAATGGTATTTATTTTAATCTTGAACAAATTATTGTGTGACTTTTTCTCATAATGGTATTTGTTCTCTTTTTCATAATATTTTTCCTTGTTTTTATGCACTTGTTCTTCTTATTTTTCTAAATCTTGTTTTCACTAAGAAATTCCATCTCTTTCTCCTCTCATTACCTTATATAACATTATAATTACAAATCATTGCTTATATAGAAAAACTCCACATCTGCGGGCAAAGAACCAAAGCACAGATATGGAGCGATCAAATAAAGGTGTATACTGAAATAAAGGATTCAGTATTTACCTTATCTATATTATAGCACTAAAGTAAGCGTTAACAAAGAGAGTTGCAACTGTCAAAAGCGCAGGAACAAAGCAAAAATCCCCCTATGGAGAAAGGGGGACATCAAGGTTATATCCATGGGTTGGATATTTATTATGAAAAATCAAAATTATACTAGGGTTTGAATATAATTAGGACATTATCAATTTTAGCATGGTCTCCCTGAAAATAAAAATAATAATCAAGGAAGTTTAGAATGCTAAAATTTAAAAAGTATGTACACTAAGTTGGAGCATAGAAAACAAAAACAGCTCAACCACGAGGGTTAGAGCTATTTTCATTTATTCATCTTAAACTGAAGATACAAATCATTATAAATACCTGTCCAATATGGACTGAGATTAACATAAGCTTCATCTTCTTTTATCAGAGCTTCATCAGGATAATAAGACTTGTCTTCACGAACTTCTGCAGGCAAGAGTGCTTCTGCTTTAACGTTAGGTGTTGAATAGCCAACGTATTCAGCATTGGCCGCTGCATTTTCTGGTTCTTGCATGAAGTTGATAAAGGCATAGGCCGCTTTAGTATTTTTACTTGTTTTTGGGATAGCCAAGTTATCATACCAAATGTTTGTTCGGGCAGGGACCACATAGTGTAAATGTTCATTGCTTGAAGTCATTTCGGATGCTTGTCCACTATAAACGACAGATAACGGTGTTTCGTTATTAATCATATAACTCATGATTTCGTCTCCGAGAATAGCTTTAACATTGGGTGTGAGCTGTAGGAGCTTGTCATAAGCACGATCAATCTCTGACTGGTTCGTCGTATTCACAGAGCTTCCTGTAGCGATTAAGCCCATCCCCATCACATCTCGACTACTATCTGTGAGGAGGATCGAATTTTTGTAGTCTTTAGACCAAAGGTCTTCCCATTTTGTGGGTGGCTGAGTGATGTATTTATCATTATATACAATCCCCAAAGTCCCCCAGAAATAAGGCACAGAATAAGTATTTTTAGGGTCAAATGCCGCATCCAAGAGCTTCGGATTATCATAATTAAGATTTTTAATCTTGGTGTGATCTAAAGGAAGCAAAAGATTTTCTTTGGCCATTTTTTGCACCATGTATTCGCTGGGCACAACAATATCATAAGCAGTACCGCCTTGTTTAACTTTAGAATACATGGCTTCATTGGAGTCAAATGTCACATAATTAACCTTATAGCCGGACTCTTTTTCAAACTTTTTGAGAAGCTGCGGATCGATATATTCGCCCCAGTTAAAAATCGTCAAGCTATTGGTAGAGGTTGAAACACCTGTCGCAGCGGACATTCTCCAAGCTGTAACCCCAAGAAGAACAGTAATTGCTAAAATCCCTGACAAGAAATAGATTAATTTTTTCAAGATAACTGTCCTTTCTTAAGTAATATTTGGCGTTTTTCCGGCAGTATCTGATTCTCTCATGATTATATAATACCCTATAACCAGTAAGATTGAGAAGAGAAATACAATTGCGGATAGTGCATTGATCTCAAGGGAGATTCCTGCACGAGCACGTGAATAAATCTCGACAGACATTGTCGTAAAGTCATTTCCTGTGACAAAGAAGGTAACGGCAAAGTCATCTAAGGAATAAGTGAAGGCCATAAAGAACCCAGCAATGACACCAGGTGTCAAATAGGGCAGAATCACTTCTCTTAATGCTTGAGTCTGCGTTGCCCCCAAATCATAGGCAGCCTCAACTAAAGATTTATCCATCTCTTGGTAAAGTGGCAACACCATCAAGACAACAATCGGAATAGAAAAGGCGATGTGGCTCAACAAAACTGAGGCAAAGCCAAGTTTCATTCCTACTAAGGTAAAGAGAATCAAGAAACTTGCACCAATAACAACGTCAGGCGATACAATCAAGACATTGTTTAAGCCTAAGAAAGTCGTCTTACCCTTGGCTTTAAGATTTTCGATAAACATGGCACCAAAAGTTCCAATGATTGTGGCAATTAAAGCACTCAAGAAAGCCAAGAAAAAGGTTTGTACGACAATCAAAATTAAACGGCTGTCTTGAAAAAGTTCTTTAAAGTTATCTAAGGTAAAGCCTGTAAATTGATTCATATCCCCGCCTTCGTTAAAGGCATAAAAAATCAAGAAAAAGATTGGGGCATAAAGGATAAAGAGCACGAAGCCCAGATAGATTTTTCCGACACGGTTTTTACTACGCATTAGCTACCCACCTTTCTTTCTCTTGTCACTAACATAATAATCATCATCGCAAAAACTAAGATGATGGCAATGGTTGAACCCATCCCCCAGTTTTGGGTGGTGAGGAAATGTTCTTCAACTGCAGTACCTAATGTTATTACCTTATTTCCGCCAATCAAGCGTGTCAGCATGAAAAGTGACAAGCTCGGAATAAAAACAGCTTGGACACCTGAGCGTACACCATTGAGCGATAAAGGCCAAACCACATGAATAAAGGTTTGCCACCGTGTTGCACCTAAATCATAACTGGCTAAGACGAGGTTTTCATCCAAATCCTCAAGAGCATTAAAAATAGGCAACACCATGAAAGGAATAGAAATATAGGTTGCTACAAAGATAAAGCTAAAGTCTGTAAACAATATCTGTGGTCGGCCAAGTCCGATAAATTGTAAGAAACTATTCACAGAGCCATACTTTCCGAAGATACCAATGAAAGCATAAGCTTTCAGCAGTAAATTCACCCAAGTGGGCAAGATAATTAACATCAAGAGAAGCTGTTTGTGCTTGAGTTTCGTTAACACATAGGACACAGGAAAGCTAATCAAGAGTGTAACGGCTGTAATGATTAGGGCATAGAGGATCGAATTCCAAGTCATCATCAGATAAGTTGAGCTTGTAAAATACTGGCTATAGTTAGAAAAGGTAAACTGTCCTTGAATGTTGAAGAAAGATTGCCAAAGTAAGAGGATAAGAGGTGCTACTACGAACAGTCCAACCCACAGGAAGTAGGGGACAGAGAAGAGTCTTTTGGTCATTCTTCTTCCTCACTTTCTCCGTTTTCTTGCTTATGCAAAATATCGTTTACAGCTTGTGCGAGCTCAGTCAGGTCCATTGTATTTTCCAAGGCTTCCTGAACAGCATCCATGATGGCTGCCTCTTCTTCCGCAGCTTCTTCTTCGACCGCATTGGCGATACCGATAGTTTGTTCTTCTTCCTCAACATACTCTTCGATACGCGCATCAAATTCTTCTTCGGTCTCATCAAGACGCATAATGTGTATAGCTTCAGGCTCAAAGTTCAAACCAACCGTTTCTCCAACTAAGGCCTTGTGGGTGGAGTGAATCAGCCATTCATTACCAAAATCATCATAAGCCACAATCTCATAGTGCACTCCACGGAAGAGTTGTGTATCAACTTTCACATTGAATTTTCCTTCATCAGGCAGGGTGAACTCAATATCTTCAGGACGAATGACCACCTCAATCGGCTCATTAGGCCGCATCCCGCCATCAACAGCTTCAAATTGTTGACCGTTGAACTCGACAAGATAGTCCTCAATCATGCGGCCATTGATAATATTTGATTCACCGATAAACTCGGCTACAAAATGGTTAATCGGTTCGTCATATATATCGGTTGGTGTGCCTGACTGAACAATTTCACCCTCATTCATAATGAAGATCCAGTCGGACATGGCCAAAGCTTCTTCCTGATCATGAGTCACAAAAATAAAAGTGATACCCAGGCTTTGTTGCAACTCACGCAGTTCATATTGCATATCCTTACGGAGCTTCATATCCAAAGCCGACAGGGATTCATCCAGCAAGAGAACTTTGGGTCGGTCAATAATGGCGCGTGCAATAGCAACACGTTGTTTTTGCCCCCCAGAGAGTTTACTGATAGCACGTTTCTCGAAGCCTTCTAGTTGCACAAGCTTAAGCGACTCAGAAACACGTTGTGCGATTTCTGATTTGTTCACTCCCTTGATTTTCAAAGCAAAAGCCACATTATCAAAGACCGTCATATTCGGGAATAATGCGTAAGATTGGAAAATCGTATGCACGTCGCGCTTGTTTGTCGGGATATCATTGATACGCTGACCGTCTAGCAAAATATCTCCAGATGTAGCATCTAGAAGTCCAGCAATAATATTTAAAATCGTTGATTTACCTGAACCAGAAGCACCCAGTAAGGTATAGAACTTCCCCTCTTCAATCTCAAAAGTAATGTCTTTGAGCACTGTCGTACCACTATCTTCATAGGTTTTCGTTACGTTTTTAAATTCAATGATATTTTTGGTCATGATTTTTATCCTTCGTCTTGGATTTAGAGTTTTAATTGTTGGCAACCAACACCGGAATCTCAAAACCGGTGAAAGAAATAAGTTTTCGTTATTTGCAAATAGAGCTAAAAGTGAGCTACCTGATGGTAAATATCAATAGCATATTATAACGGCACCTGACGTTGAAAAACAAAAAATATCGTTTTTGTTTTTCAACTAATGAGGGCCTTTAAATGAACAACAGCATATTATGACGGCAAAAATCAAAAACGATATTTTTTTGATTTTTGACTAATGAGATGCTCAGGAAAGGTCCTATAGGACTTTCCGTCCATCATTAGCGCCTTCAGGCGCAATGATGGTAGCACATGACGTTGAAAAATAAAAACGATATTTTTTTGTTTTTCAACTAATGAGGGGCTTAGGAAATCCTTATAGGAATTTCCGTTTGCTATCAGGGCCTTTAGGCACTTGATAGCAATAGCCAATCAAAAAATCCAAGTGTACACACACTTGGATTCACATTCAATCTTTGATTACATATAAAAAGCAGTCTTACTGCGGAGAGACCGAGTAGTCAACTTTTAGTACTCTTATTGATGCGCGCAAGCGTGTTTCTTGGGTGGAGTGTGAAGCTCCATAAGCAAAATAATTTGCTTAATCAATAAGGCAATAAAATTGCCAATCGGCTGTGACTCTGGCTGTCCGTATGGCCTTAGTTTTCGCTTGTTCACAGCAAAAACGAGTCCTATTTTCTGCTGAGCAGAAACTTTTATAATTATAACGTAAATTTTATGTCAATGCAAGAGTGAATTTTCTCTTTTCCTGGATATTAGGCAAGATTTCATAGAGCTTGCCGTTTGGGATTTAGTAGCTTTAGAAGCAATTGCTCATAGCGAATTAAAAAATCAGAGACTTCTCTGATTTCATTTTTTTTATTTGTATCCTTTTAAAGTCAGGAATTCGACCTGTTTTTTACTTAATTCTAGCATATCAGCTACCGCTTCCAAGTCAAATTTCCCTGTAGACAAAAGGCGCTCTGCTGCGAGGTTTACACCAGACTTAATACCCAACTCAAGGACAGGATTTGTCTTGTCATTAGAATCCATGATGTACTTGTTATCTGGAAGATCAAAAAGAACTTTTACAGCGCCAAAGAGTTGCTCAAAAGAATCAATTTCGACGTCGTGTACTTTTTTTCCTTGTGAAATACTGCGTCCGCGGTGATTAAACCACATTGTTTTCCAGCCACCGTTGTGACCGCCCATAACATCATTGTCGTAAGAGTCCCCTACATACAAAGTTGTCTCAGGATTCATGCCAAATTGTTGCGCAGCCAAGTTAAAGATTTCTTTTTCTGGTTTTTGGAAACCAGTTGCTTGCGAAACAATCACATGACTTGGTTCAACATAATCATACAAACCAAGTTTACGTACTTTTTTCAGCTGATGTTCTGTTGGGCCATTAGTAATCACACCTACTGGAATATTACGTTTTTTCAGAAAATCAAGTGTCAAACGCATTTCATCAAGCATCGTGATGTTTTCCAATTCGTATTCATAAATTTCTTGGAAATAATCTCCGGTAGCACGTGAAATTTCAGGATAGCCTAAATCTTTAAGTGTTTCATTTGTACGATAAAAACGGAAATACTCAATATCCCACTCGCCCGCAATTACTTTTGGGAAACCAAGGTCTGAATAGTGACGGTAGCGAATGTAAGCTTTGTTCATGTCGGTCATGTCAAAGTCTGGGAAGACTTTCGAAATGGCACGTCTGAATGGTGCTTGCTGGTCATAAATTGTATCGTCAACGTCAAAAACTATTGCATTAATCATTTTTCTTTGTTTTTATCTTTCTAATTTCTCACCGATAATACGGACTTCTGCTTCTAGTGTTAATCCAGAATTTTCCTTCACATGCTCAATGACATAAGCAATCAAATTTTCGTAATCTGTAGCTGTACCCTGATCGACATTAACCATAAAGCCAGCATGCTTTTTAGATACTTCCACACCACCGATACGGTGCCCTTGCATACCTGCCTCTTGGATAAGCTGTCCGGCGAAATGTCCGGCAGGGCGTTTGAATACTGAACCACAGCTCGGATATTCGAGCGGTTGCTTACTTTCACGTAGTCCTGTTAAGCGGTCCATTTCCGCTTTGATAACTGAAGCATCACCAGCTTCAAGTTTAAACTGAGCTGATACAACAATCAAGTCCTCATCACGAATAACAGAATGGCGATAGCCGAATTTCATTTGGTCTGCCTCTAATACACGGAGATGACCTTCCTGGTCAATAACAGTACAATTGAGTAAAACATGGGCAATTTCACCGCTATAGGCGCCAGCATTCATAAAGACTGCCCCACCAACAGAACCAGGAATACCACATGCAAACTCGAAGCCCGTCAAGGCATGATCAAGTGCAACATGTGTGGTGTCAATCAATTTTGCGCCTGCTTCAGCTGTGATTACATTTTTATCTACTTTTACGTGATTCATTTTTTCAAGTAAAATCACTAAGCCACGAATGCCACCATCACGAACGATTAAGTTGGATGCATTACCCAATACTGTAATTGGTGTTTCTGCTGCTCGTGCTAAGTCGAGAAGCTCGCTTAACTCTTCACTTGAAGCGGGAAAAGCAAGAAAATCTGCTGGTCCGCCAACTTTGGTGTAGGTGTAATTTGACAATGGCTCGTCATATTTGACAAGCAAATCAGGAAATTTTTCGAAATCAGATTTTTTTAGCATAGAACTATTTTACCACAAATTCATTCTAGGACGGTAAAAATTTATAAAACAGCTTGATGGTTTTTGTTTAACAATAACTCAGAATTCACAACGGACTTAGGCACTCTGAAATTATACAATGACCTAAGGCGTATTGGACATAAAAAACCTGTCTTACGACAAGCTTCTTAAATTATCAAGTTGTTGAGCAAATATTTCAGGAATGTCGACCTGGAACTCAAGCAGTTCGCCCGTTGCAGGATGCTCAAAACCTAGGGTTTCGGCATGGAGAAATTGTCCCTTGTTTGGCGTTAAAGTTTTACTTGGGCCATAGAGAGGATCTCCAGCGATTGGGAAGCCAATATAAGCCATGTGTACACGTATCTGATGTGTACGCCCTGTTTCAAGCTCAAGGGCAACAAGAGTATATCCAGGGAAACGTTCCAAAACGGTAAAATGCGTTTTGGCTGGTTTTCCTCCTGAAATCACAGCTTGCTTCTTACGCTCTTTAGGATTGCGACCAATCGGGGCTTCAATCGTACCTTTTTCATTTGGTAACTCGCCATGCACAAGTGCAATATAACGGCGTTTATTTGTTTTTGCTTTGAGCTGTGCCGCTAAAGACTCATGTGCAGCATCATTTTTGGCAATCATCAGCAAACCGGAAGTATCCTTATCAATACGGTGGACAATTCCGGGGCGAATCACACCATTAATAGAAGAAAGATCTTTGATGTGGTACATAATGGCGTTGACCAATGTACCTGAAGCATGTCCCGCACTTGGGTGAACAACCATTCCTTGGGGCTTGTTAATTACTGCCACATCAGAATCTTCATAAACAATATCTAAAGGAATATCTTCAGCTTGGATATCAAGCACTTCAACTTCTGGTAATTCGTAGGCGATAGTTTCCCCTGCTTTTACTTTATATTTTGCTTTTTTTACTTTCCCGTCTACCGTGACTTTCCCATCACGAATCAGCTCTGTCAATACTGAACGTGAAGCATCACTCAAGTTTGCTAAAGCCTTGTCTAAACGAAGCCCCGCATTTGGCTCGTCAATAATTACTACTGTCATTTATTCTACCTCTTTGTCTAAAATAATCGCGATAAAGAGTACTACAAAACCTATTGAAAGCAGTATATCAGCGATATTAAATATTGGAAAATTGATGAAATCCGTCTGGAACATGTCCACCACAAAAGATTGTCGCACTCGGTCAATAAAGTTCCCTAGCGCTCCTGAAATAATCAAAGTCAGTGCGGCAAAGTACCAGTTTTGATTTATTTTTTTATTAAGGAAATAAAGGGCGGCTATAATCACGATCGGTGTCAAGATGAGGAAAAACCATTGTTTTCCTTCGAGCATCGACCAAGCTGCGCCTTCGTTTCGAAGGTAGGTTAGGCTGAGGATACCAGGAATAAATTCCTTTTCTCCTCCCAATGGAATATTAGCAACAGTCCAAGCTTTCAATAGCTGATCTGCAAGAATACCGAGAAGTATTAAGCCAAGGGAGATTATTTTTTTCATACTCTTTATTATACTATATAGAGCCAATAAAAGATAATAGAAGTTCATATAGGAAGAAAATTGAGGAAAAGTCACAAAAAAATAACACTTTGGCTCAAGAAAGGCTACTTGGCCAAAAGTGTTATCTCCTCCTATCCGTTTCAACTTGCAAAATATTTTTGAATCATATTTTCGTATATTTTGATAAAGTCTAAAAAGCTATCTATAAGGACATACTCGTCAACAGCATGCGCTGTAGCATTTCCGGGTCCACAAACCACAATATCAAGATTAGGATTAGCTCTTACAAACTGTGAGGCGTCTGTTCCACCAGATACACCAACTTGTGGTGCTTTCTGCTGCAGATGTTCTTCCAAAACTTCAGAAGTTACTTTTACTATTTTTGAGTCTGGGCTACTTTTGACAGGGGCAACATTTTCGGTGACCTCTAAAGATAACTCTACTGCTTGCTCACGATTACATTCATCAATCAGCGCTTGAATATCCGCAATCAATTTTTCATTAGACAATGCGGGAATGGTACGGATTTTCACACCCATACTCGCGTTGGCCGGAACAGTATTGATCTGTTCACCACCATTAATCAAAGTCACGACTGGAATAGTTGAACCTAAAAGATCATCTTCTTCTGTAAGCTTATCAAAATATGCTTTTTGTTTATCATAAAACTTAAGTAAACCTTCGATGGCATTTTGACCAAGCTCTGGCATTGAGCTATGTGCAGCCTTGCCTTTGGCATGTACCTTATAGTTGACGGAACCTTTATGGCCAATAAAGATGAGACGCATCTCCCCGTCGAACTTCGGAATATCGAGCGGAATAGTATCTTTCATTTGTTGCAATGTGGCGAAGTCTCCACCTGTTGGCTCACAGACAACTAAAGCTTCCATATCATCGGCATAACCAAGTTCTGCAAGTTGACCTGCTCCAAGTTCACCTTTTTCTTCACCTACAGTAGCGAGTAAGCGCACTGTCCCATTCAGAGAAACGCCACTTTCTTTGAGATTAATCATAGCTACAACGGCTGCAACAAGGCCAGACTTCATGTCTGTAGTGCCACGTCCGTACATTTTTCCCTCTTCGGTTACAGTCGCACTTAAAGGCGGATATGTCCACTTACTTTCATCTCCTAAAGATACTGTATCTTCATGCCCATCAAAACCTATTACCGGACCATTACCGTTTCCAATCTCGGCAATCAGACTGGCGCGTCCTTCGCTGTAAGGAATTATCTTGGCTGCAATATCATGCTCTTGAAGTAACGCACGCAAATAGTTCGCCACTTCTTCTTCGTTACCATTGACTGAGTTGATTTGGACCACATCTTGTAATATTTTTATAGCATCTAAAGCCATTTTAATACCTCTTATCGTCTTTTTTAATACTTCTAGCTTATCACTATAGTAAGAGATATTGGGGTAAAAAAAGGCAGATGGGAAGCAACAAAAAAAGACGAATATTACTCGTCATTTTTGGTGATTAAAATATGTAGATAGTCCTCAATATCCTCGATTTCCCTTCGCGTGAGGAAAGGATGAACAAGGAATAACTGCGCTGGTTTTTTCAAATTACTGTGCTCACCCATAGCGCTTGTCGAAATAACAATGTCTACATTTTGTTCTGGTTCTGATAGACTTGTGATTATTTTTAAATTATAAAGATGACCAAATTGATTAAAAATTTGTCGGATTAACAATTTTTCTAGCATCTCGGACAAGTCAGTATCAATGAAGAGCGTGATTTCTTTTTCCTGAAACTGGACGGGCATAAAGAAGGATAAAGCCAATATATACTCGCCAATCAAATATTCTTCATTTAAAAAGAGTGTGAGTCCACTTTCTTGATATAGCTCAGCAAGGAGTTTTTTCAAAGACTGACGCATGACTGGGAAAAAGTAAGACGACACGTTAATTGCATGGTGCCCAGACTCTGAGAAAATGATGTTTGAGAATAGGTCCGCATGCAAATGACAGGGATAAATATACCGCAAGAACAATCTTCTTTTCTCTTCAGAGAGTTTTCCTGTGTGGGTTTCCATTTTTTGCACCAAACGTTCTGTAGCTTCAAAGGCGGGTGTCCCTTCAAGAACACTCCAAAAATCTGGTGCCTTATGCTCAAGACTATTGTAAATTTTGCTCTTAGTCATGGCTTCAATCAGTAAAAAATCCACTTCATGTTTAGGAAAACCATAATTTTTGTAAAATAAAGCGTAAATATCCGTCTTCTCATCAATCCATTCACAAATCGAACGATATTTCTCCCAGCCTTCTTCCAAGTTTACTGAAAAGCCACGTTGATATCTGCTAAAATTTATGGCAAACATATAGGCAATTTGATAAGCTGTAAACTGATTCATCTGTAAGTCTATCTCAAGGCTTATTTGCGAAATCAAGTTAATGATTTTTTCTTTATTAACTCCTGAAAAAGGCCACTCATCGCCTCGGTAAAGGCGCCAAAAGAGAATATTTAGCATTCCTCTGACTTGTTGTTCATCCCCTTGAAAAAGATACTGTTTTTTTCTGGTTACAACCTTCACACCTAGATTGGCCATCATTTGATTGGCACTTGCGATGCGCTTTTTAATCAAAGATTCGCTGACAAAGTTCTCCATAGCCAAGCGTTCCAGATTTGCATCTTTATTTAAAGCAATCGAAAAGAGAATCTTATAAATAATGATATTTTCGATGAGTTTCTGGCGAAATTTTCGATAATCACGCGCATCCTTAATTTCTAAAAGGTTTCCGCGCCCTTTTAATATTTTGAGATTGAGATTGTCAGAGTCAAAAGATCTTATCTCATGAAGTAAACTATTAATCAAACTGGTCGTACGTTTTGTACTGATCCCCAAAGTTTTTGCCATTTCTTCGGCATCAATCCAGTCGCCCTTCTCTTTCATAAGTTCCAAAAGTTTGAGCTCCAAACTCACACTATCTTCTATCGCTGTTATTTTCATTATAAATATCCCTTACTTTTTGAATGCCCTATCTCCTTATTATAACCCTAAATTTGTAAACATTACAGTTTTTAATCGCGCAGATAACGTGGAATGAACTTCCTCATTTCGACTTCATTATATCCTACCAACATCTTATTTTTACCAATAATAATGGGTGTAATCAAACATTCTGGATGCTCAGTGACGAAAGCAAGAGCTTCTTTAAAAGTTAATTTATTGAGTCCCATTAGGGCTTTCAAGGTCTTCTTTGAAGATGTTCGTGATTTTTTAGTAATTTCTGCAAAACCACCTTCAGATAGAGATAAAATTTCCAGTAAATCCGTTTCTGATATTTTTTCAATTCGGACATATTTCGCTTCTATCCCATAGTTCTGAAACCATGAATTTGCTTTTTGACTGGCGGTACAAGGTTTGCGGTAGTATACTCTAATCAAGGCTTCACCTACAATTCTTTCCGTTTCATGTATAGACAACTCTTCTATTTTATAATATTTAAAGCTGCAAAATAGTCACTTTACAGGAGATGGCAAAGCTCTTTTTGTAACAAGAAAAGAGAGTAGCCCCTCTTTTCTTTTAAATATAAATGGTGAACTGAGTTACCACAGGTATAACTCCAAAACGGGCGTGAATCGATGTGGTTCCTATCCCTGTATTGACATATAATTGTGTAATAGCATCAAGCTGGTATAAGCCCCGTGTATACTTCTCAGCCAGAACATTTTTTATCGGATAGAAGGGAATCCAGACCTGACCACCGTGACTGTGACCCGCTAAAACCAGCTGTGTATCTGTACCGATAAAAGCATCCGCCACATCCGGTTCATGTGTCATTGTGATGGCGTAATCATAGTTTTGACGGTAAGCAAGCGTATCGGATACCGAAGGATTTCCTAAAAGAGAATCATCGAGTCCACCTAAGAAAACTTGGCGACCATCGCTCAATGTTAGAGTTTCTCCCTGATTTCTTAGCACGGTAAATCCACCCGCCGACATAACATCTTCATAGACACGGACAGCACCGCCACCATAATCATGATTGCCCCAAACGGCATACTTCCCAATATTTGCCTTAAAAGCTTTTAATTTTTCAATCATTGGTGCCATCTGTTCTGGATACTTGGAGTAATTATCAAACAAATCTCCTGTAAACAAAAGAATATCTGGGTTTTGGGCATTAACCTTCTCAATCACCTTATCTAAACGATTTGTTTCAAAGTACTCGGAAACCTGCAAATCAGAGATTTGCACAACGTTTAGTGGTGTCCGCTCATTTTTCTTTCCCAGCTCGACATGATTGACATGCACAAGGAAGGGCTCAACTTTCCAAGCATAGAAAGGCAGAGCAACGATAAGCAATATAAATACGCTTATGATAGATAAGAGGATACGCTTCGTTTTCTTTTTTGGCTTTTTACTTGTTCTTGGAGGTGTTTTTGTTTTTGGGTTTTGCATAGTGTTTTATTATAGCATAAAAGAGCGTTACGTTTGTAGACACTCTTTTATATCTTTTTATTATTTACTCATCAATTCAATAAATTTACGCAACTCTTCTTTTGCCTCATCTGTTGTTCCAGTCAATGAGCCTAACATTCCTAACAAATCTTCTGTTGATTTGTCAATCTCTGCTTGAACTTCTCGTAATTCTTTTGCTACTTCTGCCAGTGGGACGACTTCTTCCTCTTCAAAAGTATCAACATATCTTGGAATATTCAAATTATAGTCGTTCTCTTTAATTTCATCGATAGAAGCCAAATGAGCGTACTTTTCAATGTCCTCTCGCTTATGATATGCTTGGACAATATCATCAATATTTTGAGCTGAGAGTTTATTTTTATTTTTTGCCTTTTCAAAATCTTTTGAAGCATCAATAAAGAGAACATCTTTGTTTTCTCCACGTGCTTCACGCCCTTTAAAGACTAAAACACAGGTCGGAATGCTTGTCCCAAAGAAAAGATTTGCAGGTAAACCGATAACTGCATCAAGTAGATTCTCCTTGATGATATTTTTACGAATCTTACCTTCAGAAGCACCGCGGAACAAAACTCCGTGAGGTAATACAATAGCCATCGTTCCAGATTTTTCTAAGTGGTAAAGGCCATGAAGGATAAAGGCATAATCCGCCTTAGATGCTGGTGCTACACCGAAGCCTTTGAAACGAACATCTTTTTCTCTATCAATATTCTTCACATCCCAGTTTTGCGAATAAGGTGGATTTGCTACCACTGCATCGAATTTCTTAGGAATTTGAATGCCATCTTTTTCATCGAAAGGCCAATCAATATCTAAGGTATCTGCACGCTTTAAAGTCATATTACGGTAGTTGACATCGTGCATCATTAAGTTCATCCGTGCCAAGTTATAAGTTGTTGTATTTAATTCTTGACCATAGAATTCAACAGAGCCTTCTTTATTACCATTTGGTAATTCCTTCTGAACGGTCAATAAAAGCGAACCAGAGCCCATCGTAGGGTCGTAGACACTGAACTGGTTCCCAGTCTCTTTAACATCAGCAGTGACTAACCGTGCCAAGATTTGACTGACTTCATGTGGTGTGTAGAACTCTCCGCCTTTTTTACCTGCGTTTGCAGCGAACTCTCCAATCAAGTATTCATAAACATCACCAAGAATATCATGCCCTGTGTCATCTTTGAAAGTAAAGTCGTTAATCATTAAGACGATATCATTAAGGGCCTTAGCACGTTCATTTGTGGATGTTCCTAAACGTGTGTCCCCTAAGTTTACATCTGAAAAGACATTAGCAAAATCTGCTGCAGCGACTGGATTACGCTTGGTATTAGTGTTGAAGCTGTCCAGCATATCTTGGAAATCACTGGCTTTAATCTTGTGTGTCTCAATCTTTGTAACTAGTTTTTCCCATGTATACTCTGGATCAATAACATAGCCAAGAATTTTAGAAATTTCTATAAAATAATCTTCTTTTTCTTCCTCTGAAGCAGTATAAAAATCTTCCAAGCCGTTTTCTTTAAGTTGAATTTCTTGGTTCTCAGACAAATAACGGTAGAACATCAAAGGTAGGATGTAGTTCTTATACTCACTGGCATCCATCGTTCCACGCAATTTGTTGGCCATCGCCCATAACTGGGCGGTTATATCTTTTGCTGTACTCATGTTTTAACTCCTTATATAAACATTTTTTGTAATAGAGATTTTTTTAGGTATTTAAGATTATCCAATCGTTTCTGCTGATACTTAATGAGATGGTCCAAATTAATTAAAAACATTCCTATTTTATCTTGTTCACTGGTATTAGGAATCATGAAAATTTGCTTACTTAATTCAGTTTGATTAATTGACGCCTGATTTACTGCTTGGTTAGCATGAGATTTAGCCCACCTGAGCTTTTTCTCACTATTTAATTGATAATAAAGGAAGTAGGGATTCATAAAATTATTTGGAGTTAACCTTAGCAGATTAATTCCATGGTATAATTCTTTTCCTTTATCATAAATAGCAGTTTTCCCTATATGAGCAAGAGAGTTTATATTACTAAATAAAATATCTCCATTATTTAATAAAAACCGGTCAGGTGGTTGAATATTTGAATATCCTACTCTACTTTCATCAATTACACCTTTTGCGATAGTTTCTATTCTCGTTAAATGATATTTCCCATTATCAAGAAGTGAATCTCCCGTGAAACCAGAGGAAATCTTTACTAAGTCTCCCAAAGGCTTAAATTCCCACTCGCCACTAAACCCCTCAAACCTAATTTCAGGAACGGTTTCACCATTCTTGGGAAACATTTTTTGAAGATAGCCTTTTTTAGTTTTTTTGAGTAATTCTAATTTTTGTTGATGAAGGGTAATGGTATTGTCTAGTTGCTTGAAGAAATACCCTATTTTTAGTTGTTCTTCATATTCCTTTGGAAAAGTAACCTGAGTTTTTTGTAGATTACCTTTACTGATTGCTGATACTTTGGATCCTTGTATTAATCTTAAAAGTTGCCGATGATAATTATCAGAATTGATATAATACCCTAGGAAATACTTAGCGTTCTGTTGACTAGCTCTTGCAACAATTGTATGGAGACCCGATACAATATATTCATCAGTTATACCATGGATTTCTACAGCTTTTCCTACTGTCTCATCTTCAGCTGCATCAGCAAAGATTAAATCTCCATTTACTAATATGTTCTCTTTATACTTTTCTAAAGTTCCACTCGTTATAAATGGAATTTCTTCTCTTCTAATATCAAGAATAGACGGATATTTAATTAGGATATCTCCATAGTGAATGCTTTTAACTTCACCCGAGTCATAATTTAACATGGCTCTTGATAACGAATTAGTAGATACGGGAAAACTAAAGCTATCATCAAACTTCCGCTCTTCCCAATCATCCACAAAACCCTCAAACCGTATATCCGGCTCTTTTTTCACATTCTCACTCATTTTTTAAATTAACTCCCGTCAATACATGGTATTTTTAAATAACTTACACCTTTTACAAATAAATTATTTCCTTTAAAATTATACCATTTATAAGAGTTATTCTCCTTTTTTAATTTCATCTGCCATCGCATAAAATGCTTCACGAAATGCGATACGATATTTTACCCAAGACAAAGAAGCGATGTTTTCTTCCGCAATCTCTTTGTAATCCTCACGCGCTTCATTCATAATGGCTGTCATCTCACCTTGCTTATCTAAATCTTCTTGTCCTCGACGGTGTTTTTTGATCAAGTTGGCGAGTTCTTTTGGTTTCGTACTGTTATCAAGCCCCCAAGTTCGGATGAATTGTGTTATAAGCTTGATATTTGTATCCTTTTCAGCCCTATCCATTGCTTGATTCATCTTATCCACTTCTCGTGGTGCAGGATAATGGTCAAATGTAAACTCTTTAGTGAAGATTTTAGAAACAAAGTTACGCACTTTAATTTTCTCTTTTTCACTTTCGGATTTGGCAAGCTCGAGGTGGATTTCTTCTTTTGTTGTTTCAGCTTCAGTCATTTGATCAGCATGCACTTGATCCGCCATTGTTGCGATAAGTTCAATCAAATAATCATAATTAATACGAACCTCGTGGATATGTACCATCGATAGATTGACTTGTGAAATATCGATTTCTTCACGCTCTGCTCGACCTTCCTTGAGCTCCCCAGCAATAACTGTGGTTAGCATGATCTCCTGGTCTTCTGTAATGCCAAGTCCCGCATAAAATTCTTCCGGGTTATCGTAAGCGGAAATTTCACACCCTTCGTCATCTTTAGTGTATTGTTTAAGTTTGCTCATCAAGCGGTTATATTTTTGAAGCTTTTCAAACAAATCATCCTGTGCTTTTTCACTTGGTGGGACTTGCACAAAATCATCGGTTAACTCAGAAAGTTCTTCAATTACTTGTTTCATTTCTTCCTGTACTTGGCTAAAAGGTTTAGAAAGAATTCCTGATTCTTCATTTTCTTTTTTCAACTCATCCAGCGACAATTGTTTATTTGCTGAGTCACGGTTTGAATAAGTAGCAAAAGCCCGGTTCATTTCGAGTTCATTTTGTTCGGGCCAACGATAGTTAACTACATTTCCCTGAGGTTTATCCACCAAGTTTTGCATACGATTTGTACGCGAATAGGCTTGAATCAAGTTTCCATCTTTAAGCGTACGGTCTATATAAAGAGTGTTAAGTTCCGGCGCATCAAATCCTGTAAGTAGCTGATCTACAACGATGACTAAATCAAGAAAATTACCATCATCTGCTGTTTTATTCAAGCGACGCGCTAAGTCTTCAGTGTATTGTTTGACAGTTTTCATGTCGAAATCAGTTCCGAACATTTTATTATAAACTTTGATTGCTCGATGTAAGTTCTCATTGGTCGTAAGCTGATTTTTTCCATTAGAACTATCTGCCGAGAAACTAACGGCTACTTTTAAGCGTTCTTTCTCAGGCTTTTCTGCATTGAATTCAGAAAATTTATCAAAGTATTCCATTGCTCGTGGTGTACTTGCTCTATTCCCACCCACATGAACTGTAAATAAAGCATTATATTTTCGATTATTCGAACGTTCTTTCCAGTTTTTAAAAATATCTTCAACAACAAGCTGAACATGCTCCGGACTGTAGTCATAGACACTTCCTCGAATATTATCATCAATATCTGCTTCTTCTGGATTTTCTGGTGGAGTGATCGTTTCTTTGAACTCCACCTTGAAACCAAGAACATTTTTATCTGCAATAGCCTCCTTGATCGTGTAAATGTGAAGAGGTTCGCCAAATATGTGCTCTGTTTCTGGGAATTTTGGTGTCCCTGTATAACCTACCCAAGCAGATGTCGGTAAGGCTTTACGAATGGCTTGAAGCATACTTAGGCTGTCTTTGTCATTTTTATTACTTTTTTCACTTGTTGAGCGATGTGCTTCGTCAACAATGAATAAAATATTTTCTTCTAAAGCTTTAAAATCCTTGCGTGATACATAGCGCGACATCTTTTGAATGCTTGTTACAATGATATTTTTGTCACTAATCTTTGTAAGTTTATTATGAAGATCAGAAACATTTGCTGTATCACTAACGATTCCTGAAGCACCTTCAAACCCTGCAACAGGATCATAGGCACGGTAAGCGTCTGCTGTTTGATTTGTCAAGGCCACTCGATCAACTAAGAAAATTACTTTGTCGACATTGGATAGACGACTGGCAAGCCAAGCTGTCTTGAAACTAGTAATTGTTTTCCCTGATCCTGTGGTATGCCATATATACCCCAATCTTCCATTATTTGTATCAAATTTGAAATTACGGACTTTTTCAATCACTCTTTTTGTGGCATACATTTGATAAGGGCGCATAACTTTTAGCCCTTCCTTATTTTTTGTACCATCTAAGATCATGTATTGAGTTGCCATATCATGAGCCATGGGAATGGATAAAACCTGATCTGCAAAAGTTTTCCATGACCGAACAGGATGGTTGTTCCCTTCCTCTTGCCAATGAAAAGCAAATGCCTCATTAAATTTGTCTAATGTGGTATTTGCCATATAGCGAATATCATGTGGAGTCATTGCGATAAGGAGTTGTATAGTTGAAAAAATACCAGTGTATTGCTTTTCGGCAATATATTGTTTCATCTGGTTGAGTGATTCACTCGTATTGTGAAGCGATTTTTTTAATTCAATCTGAACAATAGGTAAACCATTCATCAGCAATGTTACATCAAATCGTCTATCTTGCTTACCATCAACTACTTTTGGGCGTTCAATTTGATTGACAATTTGATATACTGTGTTTCCACCAGAAACTTGAGCTTGGTCAAAAACAGTCAGAAAGACATGTTTCCCGTTATCCAAGTCTATTTCAATCTCCGAAACACCATTTACTCCATGCAAAAATTGTCCGGCCTGGTATGGGGTTTCGATATCAGAAATAATTTTCTTGACTTGGTTAAATTCTGTAATAGATAAAGGATTATCTAAGCGTGCTCGGTTATTTTGCTCTAGGATTTTTTTAAAATTAGACCATAAATTTTGAGTAGTTTTAATTTCTTTTTTATATTCCCACTGCTTTACCCCACCAATTTTTGTAAGATATTCAATAACCTCAAGCTCGAATTCTAATTCTGATTTTGTCTTTTTTTTCATCTATTACTTCTCCTCCAAGTTTTCTTCCAATAAAGCCCCTGTAAATTGTTCAATAAGTTCAGAATACCTATTTAATTTTCCTTGTAGCTTTAGCATTTCAATATAAGCTTTCCCAGTTTGCTGCTGTCCTTCTAATCCAATAAAAGGTATTTTTATTTCACCCAATGCTTTAATTGGAATTCTAAGTATGGGTCCATTACCTTGAAGCTCACGTTCTTTTTGGCGTTGAACTTCTCTATAAACATTGAATAAATAGACAAAATATCTCTTGTCCAACTCATCATTCTTAAATTCTACCTTGGTGAAATTGAGTGAAGGAACCTTGCCAGTATTCCAGTGACTTACTATAGTTGCAAGCTGTAATGCGTTGCTTACTACAATATCTCCTTCACTTAAGGCTAAATTATCATAATTTTTTTTATTAATTTTCAAAGACGTCCCATCATAATGATTGTAATCTTTTTCAAAAGAGCTTTGATCGTAATAGTTGATATCTTTTGTACCGTATTGTTTTTCTGCTCGGGTTGGGTTAATACCAGGAACAAAACTTACAAATTCATTCATTTTTCTTTGTAGCAAACCGCTCTCACCTCGACATTTTTTGAAATATTTTTATATTTCCACAGACTTTCTATAAAAGAATTGTATCATTTAAATAAAAACAAGTCAAACAATACAATGAAATATAAAAATATTTCATTGTATTTAAAAAATCTGAACTTCTATTCAGATTTTTATTCCCAAATTAATTCCACTTTAACACTGAGATCAGCAGCCAATTTCTCCAACTTTCGCCGAGTATCCTTACGTGACAAATTGGTATAAAGCCAAATATTCTCTGAAAGTTGAACAGAGCTTGGACGTCCACCATAAGTTGAACGTTTTGTTCCTAAAATAAAGGCATGACTTGGACGGTCATCCACAATTAATGACTTTATTTTTTCTGAATATTTGTTATCCTTCAACAGATTTCTAACAAACTCTACAAATAACTTCCTTGCTGAATTTGACGTTATTTTTTGTTTATCGTAAGAAATCACAAACTTGTCTGTTTTGACCTCTTTATGCTTTAATTCATAAGAAGGTGATTCCTCTCCAAAGAAGTTTAAACTTGCAATATCTTCATTTATTTCAAAAACTGTTTCATATAACGCTTCTGCTTGGAGCTTTTGAAGTTTTCCTATATAAGACGTATTCCCATTATTCAAATTTGTCAACTCAAAATCAGATTTTGTTTTAAAGTCTTGAATAAGCTTATGCTCAAGATACTCTGTTTCCGTTTTAGACATCTTTCCATCTTTTCTTGAAAAAAAGACCACAGATTCTGCCCAATTTTTTGCTTCATCTGATAGATGTTGAGATAGACGCTGAGTTATAGTTTGACCCGCTGTTTGTCCAACGTATCTTTTATTCTGCCCGATTAACACATAAACAGCAGGAAACTTAGAAAATTCTTGCTCCTTAAGATAAGGGAAATCTTCGCGATTCATTGTAACTAAGATAACTGGATCGTGTTCATAGCAAAAAATACTGTCCTTTTGGTTATCCGAAAAAATAAAAACTTGCTTCATGTATAAAACCTATATCCTTTTGTGTTTCTCCATCAAATTATTCTCTCACCATTACAACATGCAGGACTTCAAATAGAAAAGAACAGCGAAATTCACTGTTCTTTTTAAGCATCTACTACTCCCAAACAACTTCCCGACTATTATCAACTGCCGTTATCCAAGTTTGACCCGACTTGAGCGGGATTTTGTTTCCTTGATCGTCGGTGAAGCTGATATTTGTTTGTGCATTTGGTTTGGCCCAATTTCCTTCTTGGACTTTGCCGTTTTGGAAAATATACGCCTTGCCTGTACCGGTCGTTTCGATGTCCATGTGGTTACCGTCTGCGGATAGTTTTTGATTGACCATGATTGCAATGACTACATCTGGTGAAATTTGACCCTTTTCTCGGTCTTGATGTGCTTCACCACCTTGGAAACGTTGATAGGTCTTGCTGGCTGTATCGTAATGATAGCTGACTTCAAAAATACCGGTAGAGACTGGAAGTCTGATAGCTTGAGCAGCTGGCAGGTCACTTTCTGTTTTATCTGACTTGAGTGCTTGTCTGTCCCAGCTTTGGAAATCAGATTTCTTCTTATCTAGCTTGGTCATGTACTTGTCCAAACCACTCATTTTCGTATACATATTATGTGGTGCCACGCGGTCCTCAGAACGCCAGAAGATACCCTCAGGTGCTTTAAATTGATCTAAGTCTGCGACATAATCACCCGACTTAACCATGTCTAAGGCTAACTCTGAGCCACCCACGTGAGCTAAGCCAGCATCAAAACCAGCTGCCCACTCCACAAAGTAAGGACGAATAGAACGCACAGGGCCAATCAAATCAGGCTGTGCTTCCTGATAAAGGGCCACAAAGCGTGTTATGCCTCCTTCAGCGACAGCTTCAAAAACCACTCCCGCATCTTTAAGGCCGGATTGCGGTCGCGCTTCTGGTGAATTTTCCACCATCACAGCAGTTATCGGACGTTTTGCCTTATCAGCTGTCGTTTCAAGGCCTGTAAGTTCTGAGCGTACAGGACCTGATTTTTCCTCTTGTTTTACTTCTTCTTTTGCCGTTTTTGGAGCAAAGACCTTCGTCTGCCAAAGGAAGATCCCAACTGCACCAACTAATAAGGCGATGATGATAGCGATTACTTTTTTCTTCATAATTTTATTATATCAGAAAAGTCCTTTCTTTCACCATTTTAGTCTTCTAACTAAGTTAAAATCCTCATCAAAACGTAACTTTTTTCAAGGGAAATTCACTTCATATATTTTTTCGCACTCGCTTCAATCTCCGCAATCAAGGTTTCATCTGTAAGATTAGTGACTTCACGGATGACTGCGTTAAGCCCTTTTTCTTTTAATGTTTCTTGCAAAGCCATTGCTTCTTTATCGTTTTCATCTTTGTAGGCAAATATTTTCCCCACAACTGCCAAATGGCTTTGATAAGATAAACCGCGGTCAGAAAGTTCACGGATTGGGCGGATAAAGCGTTCATCGTAGCCTAGCTTACGCATCGGAGTTCGTGCTACACGGCTTATCTCATCCACTATCTCTGTATTTGAGAAGCGCTTAATAATCGTTTCGTGATATGCTTCCAACTCTTCTTCAGTAAAGTCCCATTTGGCTAAGAGCAACTGGCGTGTTTCAGCTTGGACGTCTTTAAGTGAGGCCAATACTTCATTATTTTGCAAGGCTTCTAAAATCGTTTGGTAACCATAATATGCGCCTGTATAAGCCACTGTCGCATGACCACTGTTAACAGAGAAGAGTTTACGTTCAATATAAGGTTCCAAATCTCTGGCATAATGAACACCATCAAGCTTTACTTCACTGTTTTTCAGTTGACTTTCGTCCACCACCCACTCACGGAAGGGTTCAACGACAACATAGAGCGGATCTTCATGGGATTGATTGGGGACGATACGGTCGACTGCCGCATTGGGAAAGCCAATCTTCGAATCTACAAATTCTAAATCAGCTGGAGTTAAGTATTCTTTGACCTTATCAAAAAGAAATTCAGAACCCCCAATCATGTTCTCACAAGCAAGGATGTCTAATGATTTTTGATTTCCTTGGGCTTTACGTTTTTGAATGCCTTTGGCAATCAGTTCTGCAATAAAAGGAAGTATGTTGGGGCCAATCGCTGTAGTAACGATATCAGCCTCTGCGATAGCCTCAACTACTGCTTCAGGGTTCTGCGCATTGTTAATGCCCGAAACGCTATGGACTTGAATTTTTTCATGCGATTGCTCTGCCAGCTCAATCGTATATTTTCCTTCCTCATTTAAAGCATTGATGATTTTTTCATTAACATCTACAAAGGCAATTTCAAAACCGTTCTTATATAAGATTTCTCCGATGAAACCACGTCCGATATTTCCTGCGCCAAAATGTACTGCTTTTTTCATTTGTATTTACCTTCATTTCTTCTTTTTACTCCTTCATTGTAATCGTTTTCTTTCCGCTACTAAATAAAAATCTTGGCACTTTTTACTGTGCCAAGATTTTTGAGATTGTCTAGTTTTCAAAGTATGCTGCGATTTCATCAACAGTTTGTGCATCTGCGATTTTAACGACATTATCGACATCAGCGCAGAAAAGCGAGATTTTTTGGATAAGCTCCAAATGCTCGTCTCCCACACCTGCTATTCCAAATAAAACAGTCGCCACTTTGCGTTCTTCAGCATCACCAAAGTTTATGCCTCGAGGGACTTGCACAATACATATGCCGGTTTTTTTAACTTCTTTTTTTGCTTCATCTGTGCCGTGAGGGATGGCGATAAAATTCCCCATATATACAGAAAGTTCCTCGTTGCGTTGAACCATAGCTGGAATATACGCTCCGGTCACACAGCCTGCATCATGAAGCAAGGAACCACAATATTCAATCGCTTCTTCTTTTGTTTCAAAATGCTTATTTAGTTTTATCAGATTTCTTTGAATTCTCATTTTATTCTCCATATTTTTGGATTGATTCAGTCATAATCATTTTTAAGAGCTCTTCGACAACTTCTTGATTACCGGAATCATAAATTTTCGTATACAGTTTATTTTCGATGATTGAGCTCGATATTCTTCCCAAGAGATATGTCACATAATGGTCAACTTCTGGAGGTGCTAATAACAAGAGAACACGATTAACGCTTATTTTCTCTTGGTTCATAGCAATTACTTCTATGTGCTCCTCTAAATCATATATTTTGAAAAGCGGATACGGCACTGTTCCATGGAGACCATGAAGCAGTGCAATATTTGTATCCGGAATGGCCAAATGTGTCGCCTCGAAACGTTCTAACAAGAGCCGAGCCAATCCTTCTTTTTCTGAAAAACCCAAGCGCTGTACAATAAGTTCAATAACAGCTTGCAAATGGGGTGGATTTTCTAAAGTTTCCAGAGAAAATTGTTCTAATAAAGTATTACTTATACTGAATAACCTGCTTAGATCTACTGTATGTCGAGGCTCATCTTCCCTATTTTCTTTCCTTGCCTCTTGTTGAATTACACGCAATTGGTGACGAATATCATCCGTATTTTTCTGATCCAATATACGACTCACATAAATATAATTCAACTCTTTTTCTGTTGTAAATACTACATCATAGTGCTCCAGATCCGGAATTTCAGACAATTGGATAATATCGATACGCTTCAAAAAGGGGAAATTTTTCTTTAAGTGACTAATCAAAAATTCACAAGAGATTCGCCCCCGACTTGTAACAATAGCCGCTGTTAAGGGAAGAACCAAATCACTTCGTTCAAGAGTCGCTACGAAATGCAAAGTTACAAAAGCTGTATCTGTGCTGGAGAATTTCCGTGAAAATACTTTCGGCAGAACATCCTGCACAACCTTAAAAACTTTTTTGTTGTCCGCTTCAATCTTTTTGATAAACTTATTTTCTTTTTCGGAGGAAAGATCCGGTAAAATTTCTGTTTCTTTTAGATGAGCATAAAGAAGGCCATAGAGTTTATCGTCTTTGATAAAAGCAATATCCATTTTTTGTGAAACCTCACTGATCAGTTGGCGTACTTTATACGAAAACTGACTGTCAAATTTTTCCATAAAAAGAACTTCACGTCCAAAACCAAAGTAAAGTACATCATAAATACTGGCTAGATAAACAATCTCTGCGAGACTAAAAGATGTTCCCCCTAGCTCTTGGATAATTTCCCTTACAAAGGCAATTGCTTCTTTACTTGGTTTACGCCAAAGTCCAGATGAAATTGTCTTTCCTTGGTTAATCCTTAGCAGTGTTATGCCAAGGAAAAATTGCATCAAAACCTTACTTTTATCGACCGCTTTTATCTCGACATTTTTTTCAAAGATTGCTTTTGCTGTATCTAAAAACTGTGTTTCCAAAAATGAAGCTATTTTTCCTTCCGCAAAATCGCCATTCAATGCTTCACTGATACTCATCGAGTCATTTAATATCGAAACCAAGACCGAACGAATTTTTTCTTCTTTTCCAGTAATCCAAATTTCGTCATCTTGATGTAAAAAGAGTTCATTTTCTTCACAAATTTTATCTAAATGTTTCAAATCCGAAATAACAGTGGGCAAACTTACTGCAAAACGTTCTGCTAATTCTTCAAGAGAATAATGCTTCGTGACTAAAAGAACAATCTCAGCTTTTTGTCTTTCTTGAGGCGAAAACTCCTTGAGCTCCTGAAGTTGCTCTAACCGGGCAAGATCTCCTTCTAAATAATAGCCTTCTGTTGAAGTACGTAAATAAATACCCATATTAGGCAAAGTCAGTTGAAATTTATCTAAATCTCGATAGATTGTTCTTCTGCTGGCTCCAGTCGCTTCCATCATATCTGCAACGGTCAGAGTTTCCTTCACTAAAAATTCTTGGATGATTTGTTGTTCACGTTGTGTTACTAACACGAGGTTTCCCCCTTTACTTTTGGTTTATAACTTGTTCAAACGTGCGACAAGTTGGTCATATCTTGGTGTTGTAATCAGACTTTCAACCTCGAGATATTGAGCATTAGGCGCAACTCTTTTAGCACGATGTGTAAACTCTTCTGTAGTTACAATCATGATGTTTGCTGCATTGAAAGCTGCTAAACCTAAAAACTCTACATCTGAAATCGGAAGCTGAATGCCATTCATCTTAAAGATGGCACCTAATGTTTCTTTCCCCATCGTTGCGGAACCGATATGCTCACCATCATGAGCAAAGACAACCTCATCAATTTGATTCAAATCTATTTCTTCTTCTACTGTTGGACTGTTCGTTAAGGTTACCGGTTCACTTTTAGATGGCTCTGAAGCCTGTGTTTGAGATAATTGGGAAATAATCTCATCGTATTTTGGTGAATTTAAAAAGTTGGAAACAGAATATCGAATTGCATCTGGTGACATTGTCGCCGCACGAGCAGCTAATTCTTCTTGTGTGACAACGATAGTATCTGGCCCTGCTTTCAGATTAGCAATAGCAATATTTGTAACATCTTGTGGCAAACCAGCTTTATTAACTTTGTTTCTTAGGATGGATGCGCCCATCGCAGATGAACCCATACCCGCATCACAAGCAAAAATGACATGTTTAACCGCTGAAAAATCAACTGCTTTGTGAGATGGAGCAAGTTGCCCTTTAGCAACAGCCTTTGCTTCCGAAACATTGGCTTGTGCTTCTTCAAGTGCTGAGTCATCAACCATTGACTTGTCACGTTTCAAAATGAAGGACGCAACAAGGAAGGAAACACCGGCAGCTACAAGAATACCGGCCCAAACACTAAGAATATTTCCCAAGCCTCCTGCAGCCTTACCAGAAGCCATTCCTGTGATGGCAATAATTGAACCTGGCGACGCTGGTGCTTGAAGACCTGCCCCTAAGAAATTGTTTGTCAAAGTACCTGATACACCACCAGCAATTACTGCGAAAAACAGAGCTGGTTTCATCATCACGTATGGGAAATAAATTTCGTGAATACCACCAATAAATTGAATAATTATCGCACCTGGTGCTGTAGCTTTTGCTGAACCTTTACCAAAGAGCCAAAATGCAATCAAAATACCAAGACCTGGTCCAGGGTTTGCTTCGAGTAAAAACAACAGTGACTTTCCTTGTTCACTGGCTTGTTGGATACCCAAAGGCGTCAAAATACCTTGGTTAATGGCATTATTTAAAAATAGAATTTTAGCAGGTTCAATAAAGACATTTGCTAAAGGAATAAGGTGGTTGGAAACAAGGAAATCAACTCCTTGCCCCATAATATCTGTTAAAGCTGCAACTAATGGACCAACTACTTTTACAGCAAATAATGAAATACCAAAACCGACAAGACCAGCTGAAAAATTGTTAATCAACATCTCAAGCCCTGCTTTGATATGAGGTTGCACGACTTGGTCGAATTTTTTAATCAGCCAAGCTCCAAGAGGACCTAAAATCATAGCACCTAAAATCATCGGAACATTGCCGTTTTCATTAAGACCGCCCATCGTAGTTGTTGCTGTGGCGACAATCGAACCAAATGTGGCAATTGCACCAACAACACCTCCGCGGTGATCATAGATATTCTTACCGCCTGTATAACCAATCATGACTGGAATAAGAAAGACAAGCATTGGGCCAACCATAGCAGCAAAAGTACTGTTTGGTGTGAAACCATCTGGGATAAAGAACATCGTGAGAACACCCCAAGCAATTAAGATTGGAATGTTAGGCATAACCATATTTGAGAGTGCTGTTCCAAGTTTCTGAACCCGCACTTTAAGACTAGTTTTTTCTTTCATTACAACTCCTTATAAGATAATTAATATTGTATATTTAGATTGTAAACGCTTTCGTTTGTGTTTCATAAAAAAACCTTGGCACTTTTTATTGTGTCAGGGTTTTTATTGTGTGTTTTATTTTTGTATTGAACTGAGAATTAAGATTTTCAATTAGTATTTCTCACTTATATTTGCATTGGAATTTTTTGTATACGTTTTCCAAAAGAAGTATAACATAATAATCCTATGTTTACCATTTAATTCACTCTTGTTGATGGATCATTTAGGAATTCACTATGATTCGTTACTCAAATTTACTTCTGAAGTTATCTCAATACTATTGTGTAAAAATCGCGTATGAGAATACTCAAAATGGCGACCATCTAATAAATAAGCAACCTGTTCAATTTCAAAAATAGCTCCCTCAGAAGTAGCATTAAGATACTTCATGTCATAGTGGTCAACTGTATCTGCTCGAAAAATTCTCACTCCCTTATCAATTTTCAAACCTAACTTTTTCTGTATATGCTCGTAAATAGAATTCTCTAAAACTTCGTAAGTAACTCCGGGTATAAGGGAAACGGGCATTATGGTGTATTCTAATTCCTTAGGGCGTTCTCCAATCATTCTTAAGCGTATAATTTCATAAATTTCTTCATTGCTTTTGAGTTTTAATTTCTCTTTTTCCAAATTGTCGCAAGGACGGATATCGAAGGATACTACTTTGCTATACGCACTTTTGGGAAAAAGCTTAGACAAAGGTAACATTTCACTTAAATGTTGTCGAACAAAGTAAGCAGATGTAACATAACTCCCCTTACCTTTGATACTTTCAATAATTCCTTCATACTGCAATAATTTAAAGGCTTCTGACACTGTGACACGACTAGTGTTAAATTCTTCAGCAAATTCCTCTTGTCGAGGAATTTTACTGCCAACTGGATATTCCCCTATTGCTATCTTTTCTTTGATATGTTTTACAATCTTGATATACTTCCTCATACAATTTCTCCTCTCTTATGTAAACATTTTACTTTACAAAGCTATTTACAACTTTATTTTATTTATTATAATAAAAATGTAGGCGTTTACAAAAACTTTTGAAAATGAATCTATCTTAAAAGTCATTTCTTATAAGATAGATCAATTACATGTATAGGAGATATTTATGGTACAAACAAACTTTTTTTGGGGCAATTCCGTGTCCAGTATGCAAACAGAAGGTGGCTGGGATCAAGGTGGAAAATCTTTATCAGTTTATGATATTGTAGAAGCTACTGAAACAAGTTCTGACTGGCATTTTGCTAATGACAACTATAACAACTTTGAAGAGGATTTTGACTTTATACAGGATTTAGGGATGAATATGTATCGTTTCCAAATTTCTTGGTCACGCGTTGTTATTGATGGAGATGGTGCATTCAATGAAGAAGGCATTGCTTATTATGATCGTCTTATTGATGCTCTCATTTCACGCGGTATTGAGCCTATGATTTGTCTTTATCATTTCGATATGCCCTTAAAGTTAGCAAAAGAATACAATGGTTTTGTCAGTAAACACGTCAAGGATGCCTTCATCCGTTTTGGTAAAGAAATGGTCGACCGCTTTGCACACAAAGTCAAATATTGGTTAACTTTCAACGAGCAAAACATCTTCCATTTTAACGAAGGTTTTAAAATCGCTGGATATTTAGGCGAAAAATCTACTGAAGCTCTTTATCAAATCTTTCATAATGTTATGGTTTGTCATGCAGAAATTGCTAATCATATTCATGCAACAACTGATGCAGAAATCGGTGGTATGCTAGCCTACAGTGAATTTTACCCTGCTACTTCTAAACCGGACGATATCAAAGTTGCCCGTGAATGGGACGAATTTGTGAATTACACTCTGATGGATTGTTATGTTCATGGGCGTTATTCTAAAATGCAAGATGCTTTTGTTAAAAATAGCAAGATCAATATGAATATCTTAGCTGGTGAAATGGAAAGTATTCAAAACCATAAGAACGATTGGATTGCCTTTTCTTATTATGCTTCTTCAACTTTAAGTGCTGAGACTATTCCAGAAGGAACTGCTCCCAACTTCTATGCTGATTTTGGTAAAACCCTTAACCCACATATCCCAGCAACTGAGTGGCAATGGCAGATTGATCCGCTTGGTTTTAGAGATGTGATGAACAAGATGTACCAACGCTACCATGTTCCACTCTTTCCTATCGAAAACGGAATTGGTGTACAAGAGGAATGGGATGGTAAAACCCCAATCCAAGATGATTACCGTATTGAGTACCATGAAGCACATATCAAGGCTATGTTTGATGCCATGTATCTGGATGGCGTTGAATGTTTAGGTTATCTAGGCTGGGGACTCATCGATATTTTAAGCTCCCAAGGTGATATGCGCAAGCGTTACGGACTTGTTTATGTAAATCGTACCAACCATGATTTACGAGACATGAAGCGGGTTCCTAAAAAATCTTACAACTGGTTTAAAGAAGTTATCCGTACCAATGGTCAAAATATTTATCCTGCTAAAGAAAATATAGGAGGAGAGGACTGATGACAGAAGAAAAGCAAAGTTTTGTTGAAAAATTCACCATGTTTTCAGCACGATTAGGAAATCAAGTTCATTTACGTTCTTTACGTGATGCTTTTACAACCATTATGCCTATGTTCATCATGGCTGGACTTGCAGTTCTTGCCAACAATGTTATCTTTCCTCGGATTTTTTCTGGTAATACTCTAGAAAAATTTCAAGTCTTTGGTAATGTTGTAACTAATGGAACCCTCAATATTGCAAGCATACTCGCTGCTGCAGCTATTGCCTTTTTCTTGGCTAAAAACAAAAATTTTGAAAATCCTATTGGTGCCGTACCTATTGCCTTAACAGTTCTAACTGTGATGATGGCGATGAACTATTCTTTAATTCCAGATGGAGCTGAGGAACCTGTGTCCATCACAGGTATTCTTCCTTATTCAGCTTTAGGAACTCAAGGAATGTTTGCTGGGATTATTGTTGGTCTACTATCAACAGAGCTTTATATGAGATTAGCCAATAATAAACATTTACAAATAAACCTTGGTGATCAAGTGCCTTATGCTGTGGGAAAAGCCTTTTCTACACTTATTCCCACAATAATTACGGTAACTGTTTTTGGTATTCTTAGTGCTATCATGATATCCGTATTTAATACCGATATGATTTCTGTCATTTCACAGGGAATCCAAGAGCCATTACGTGCGGTTAACACATCACTCCCTGGCTATCTTTTGATTTATTCTTTCGGGAATTTCCTCTTTGGTATTGGGATACATCAGTCTGTTATCAATGCGGTTCTAACAGAACCTTTCATGTTAGTTAATATGAATGAAAATATGGCAGCTGTCCAAGCTGGACAAGCAGCTCCTCACATACTTAACACTAATTTTCAGACAGTCTATGCTCAAATGGGCGGAACAGGCGCAACAATTTCTCTATTAATTGCTGTCTTCTTCTTCGTCAAGTTCAAACCATATCGAGATGTTTCAAAATTAGGACTTGCCCCTGGTCTCTTCAATATAAATGAACCTATTATTTTTGGGATGCCTATTGTCTTTAATTTGCCTATGATTATCCCATTTGTCTTAAATCCAATTATTGGGGCGCTTATTGGTTATTTTGCAACCGCTATCGGCTTCGTAGCTCCACTAGCTTACTTGGTTCCATGGACCACACCTCCACTCATTTCAGGATTTATAGGTTCAGGTGGTGATATTAAAGTAGTTCTTGTGCAGATTATTATTCTTATAATTGGTGTAGCTATTTATTTGCCTTTCCTCAAAATTTCTGAACGAGTAGCACGCATACAAGCCGAAAATGAGCTTATCGAATAAAAGATATTTTATAAGTTTTCTTTATATAGCTAAAACAAAAACAAAAAAACAAGAAGCCCAACGACTTCTTGTTTTTATTCAACCGTCTGCAACATATATTCCAACCAGTCTCCTGAGTCAACAGGTACTAACTGATCATTGGTATTAAGACTTGCATTTGGATTATAGTGATAATAGTAAACTTCTTCTGTTTGGCCGTTACTGAGAGAGGCTGTGGTACTTCGACGAATGTACTCACTGCTTTCTGGACTTTCTGGGTTAAAATTTTCCATACCATCGAGTGTTCGAATACTTTTTGAGAAGTCATAAAAGGTAAAAACTTCTCCTATTATTTCTGAATCACCGTCAAAGATTGCGGGATAACCCTTATTTTCAATATGAAAGAGATTGCCCTTAATTTTTGCTGGTGTACTTTCCAGAACCTCACCTTTTAAATATTTTTCATAGTTAAACATGTCTGTACGTAAGCTACCGTATACAAAAACTTTCTTTAACATATTTCCCCACCAATAACACGTAAATCTTCAGAATAGCGCGTGCATGCTTCTAAGGCAACTTCAATCCCTTTAACAATCTCGTCCAATGACATATAAGGTGTATCTTTTTTATCAATGACTTGTGATGTAGCATAAGGAATATGAATGAAACCAGCTTTAACTTCGGGATATTTTTTCTCTAAGAGGTAACACACACCATAGAAAACATGGTTGCATACAAAGGTACCGGCTGTGTTAGACAAGGTTCCAGGAATGCCAGCTTTATTTAATTCGCTAACCATTGCTTTAACTGGCAATGTAGAGAAATATGCTGGAGCACCATCTTCTTTTACGGGCTCATCGACAGGCTGATTGCCTTCATTATCTGGAATTCTGAAATCATCCACATTAATGGCGACACGTTCTGGCGTAATCGCGAAGCGTCCACCGGCTTGGCCAATATTTACAACCACATCTGGATGATGTTTTTCAATAGCTTCTTCAATTTTTTCGAGTGATTTATAACGCACTGTCGGAATAATCAACTTAATAATCTCAGCACCGTTGATTTCTGATGCAACACATTTCACAGCTTCTTCAGCTGGATTGAGTGCTTCACCACCAAATGGATCAAAACCTGTTAACAAAATTTTCATAATAGAATAATCTCCTTTTTAAAATGCGATAAAGTACATTACGAGGATGTGCAGAACGATAAGCGTAAGTGAAACTGGCGCTTGTACCTTGATCACTTTATTCTCATCTTTCATCTCAAGCAAGGCAGCAGGCACGATATTAAAGTTGGCTGCCATTGGCGTCAGTAAAGTACCACAATATCCTGCAGTCAGTGCTAATGCCCCAGCAATTACGGGATTTGCTCCTTGGGCAAGGACAAACGGAATCCCAATACCCGCTGTGATGACAGAGAAAGCCGCAAAAGCATTCCCCATAATCATCGTGAAAATCACCATGCCAAGAACATAAGCTACTACGCCGAGCAAGCGGTTATCCGCAGGGACAATGCCTGTAATCCCTTGCGAGATAACTTCACCAACACCTGCGGTTGTAAATAGTGCGCCTAAGGCAACCAACAATTGTGGTAAAATCGCAACTGGCCCCATCGAATCAAAGAGGCGGGCGCCATCCTCCACAGATTCTGTCACTTTTGCTTTTGTCATTATCAATGCAAACACTAAGGCAACAACCGAAGCTACACCGATAGCAAAGAGTGAAGCATTGGTAAATTTACCTAAAGCCATCGCAATGCCAACAGCTACAAATGCCAGAATAAAGGAAGGAATAAAGATTTTATTCTTCAAGACTTTAGACTGTTTTTCGCCAAAGTTGTCGTCCAAAGCTTTATATCTCCCAAAGGTCACTTGCTTAGTTAGTGTAAGTAAACTGCTTAAAACAATAAAGAGTCCTACAAGCCAGGCTGGGATAAGTGCACCAAAAATAAATGGTATAGCAATTAAAATCCAAAAAAGAGCCGTTCCGAAACGTTTGCTTCCCTGTATTGTAGTTAAAGCTTTATAGGCCATATAAATCATGAGTAAACCCATAAGGACATAAAAAATATTTAATGAAACGTCAATAAAAGCTTGCATGGTTTATTTTACCTCTTTCTTTCCAAATTTTCGAAGAAGTTTTCTGTCATACAGTACAAACTGGATAGCTGTCACTAGAAAAGCAAGGACAGCCATGATAATACTGGCAACTGCTACGTCTACGGCTGAAACATCATAGTTAAAACTTGACATGGTTGAAGTGATCAAGAGAACACCGGCGCTCCCTGCAAAGAGATTTTGCCCAAAGAAGTTACCATAGTTTTCTGCTGCGGCAGAAATTGCCTTAATATCATCGTCTTCAGACTCCACATCACCAAATTTACTCACTGCGGCAGCTTTGGCCATCGGCTGAATGAGTGGTCGAACAAACTGTGGATGACCACTAATACGAATAGACATTGCGCCTGCAATAAAACGAATAAAAACATAAACAAGGGCAATACGACCTGTTGTAAGTGACTGGATACGGCCAATAAGATCTACTGCACGTTGGCGAAGGCCATTACGTTCCAAAACACCGATAACTGGAAGAGTCAAAACAAAAAGCGAAACCATACGGTTATCGACAAAAGATTGACCTAAAATAGTTAGAATCTCCTGAATGCTCAAACCTGCAACCAGACCTGTAGAAATCCCAGCGACAACAACAACAAATAAGGTCTCTATCTTGAAAACAAAACCAATCAAGACAATCAAGACACCTATGAGTTTAATCATAAAATAATTCCTCCTAGAATATATATATCAGACAATTATACACTATTTGTCTATTATGCACAATTTATAATTGGATAATATTTTATGTTATTGTCTAAACAAATAGAGATAGCTCGTAGCTATCTCTATTTATATTATTCCCTGATACTTATTCTACCAGTATTTCTCAGTTTTAAAAAATATCAATCGTAACTTCAATATTACCTTTTGTCGCACGAGAATAAGGACAAGTTTCATGGGCCATTTCTAACAATTCTTTTGCTTCCTCAAAGCTTACACCGTCTATATGTCCTACGATATCAACACCTAAAACAACGTCAGGTACTGCGCCTTGACTTAAGTTATAGAGAGATACAGTTACTTCTATAGTTGATTCTCCATCAACATTTCTTGATTTTTTGACATAGTCTAAAGCACTGTTAAAACAAGCGCTATACCCCGCTGCGAATAACTGTTCTGGATTTGTCGCATCCACAGCTTTACTTCCTGGCGCTGCGATGTCTAATTTAAAGCTATTATCGGGGGAGTGGACTTCACCATTACGGCCACCTGTATTTATCATTTTTGTTGAAAATATTTTTTGCATTACCTTACCTCTTTTTATTTTTAATTGTGCACAATTTAATTTTACTAAATATAATTGAATTTGACAAATATATGAAATCAGTTATAATAAAAATATTTGGGAGGACACTATGAGTAATTCGATTTTAAACAAGGAACTTTGCTTTCAACTATACATTGCTTCTAAAGAAATTATAAAACAGTACAAGCCGTATTTAAAAAAGTATGACTTAACATACACAAGCTTTATTGCTTTGCTGGCATTAGAAGATGGCATGACCGTGAATGAGTTGGGGGAAGAATTATATTTAGATTCTGGTACCTTAAGTCCTTTATTAAAGAAATTGGAACAAAAAGGATATCTTGTTCGAAAACGTTCGCGTTCGGATGAGCGTATTGTCAAACTATTTTTAAGTGTAGATGGAAAAAAACTCAAAAAAATGCTTCCTGCTATTTCCCTACAAGTTGGACAAGAACTTGCAGGACAATCTGATGAAATTAATTATAATAGTTTGATTATGCAACTCTCTCAACTTAATAACATTATGAAAAATATGAAACGAAAACCATAACACTCTTATTTTTCAAACTAAAAAAGAAGGTAGAGCCTTCTTTTTTTAGTGGTTTAATTTACGTAATTCAGCTACAAGTAATTCAGCTACTTTTTGGGGAGATTGAGGATTTTGTCCAGTAATTATTCGCCCATCTCTAATAGCATACTCTTTGAAAGCTGCGGCTTTTTTGTATCGCGCTCCACGTTGATTTAACTCGGTTTCGGTTAAGAAAGGGACAGCAGTTGTTGTTCCATTAAGCTCTTCTTCTTCGTTTGTAAATCCGGTAACGACTTTATCTTTTATAAGGTATTGCCCCTCTTCATCTTTCAAGTTCAAAAGACCAGCTGCACCATGACAAACAGACGTTATAAATCCACCTGCATAATAAATTGCTTCAGCGACTTTCATCAACTCTTTATCTTCGGGATAATCCCACAGTACACCATGACCACCTGTAAAATATATAGCGCCATAATCCTGAGGATTTAAATCCGTTATTTTTTTCGTGTTGGAAAGAGCATCTTCCCTAAAACTTCTTTCTGTATACCATTTCCAATCGATTTCGTTCGCATATTTAAAACTTTCAGGATCAAGGGGAACATAGCCACCTTTTGGACTTGCAAAGTCAACTTCATAACCTGCAGAGATTATTTCATCATAAAAATGAGTTGTCTCTCCCAACCAGAGCCCTGTAGCTCTATTTGTCTTATCATATTTGGGCGTATTTGTTTCTATGATTAATATTTTTTTCGTCATTTTTTTCTTTCCTTTCCAGTTTGGACTCACTTATACCTTCTTATAAAGCTTAGGAATTATTATAAAAACTGTTGTTCAGTGTTGGATTACTTTATCTATTTAGAAGAAAATAATACTAAGTAGAGTTAAGATGGCTAAACCACCTTGTTTAAAAATAATGAAGCGGTCGCTCGTGAGGCTCCCATACAGCGCAACTAAAATAATATATACCAAGAAGACACTCAATAATTCAATGCGTGCGGCAGAAACAAACAGTGCATAAAGTATCCCAATACCAATCAACCCGTTGTATATACCTTGATTTTTAAACAGTACTTGGACGTTTTTGTTTTGTAAATCCTCGCTGGTCATTTTGAACACTCTAGATGTTGCATCAGAAGTCGTTTTTACCGTTTCTAAATAGGTAATATAAAAGAATTCTATGGCGACCAAGACTCCTAAAATAGTTGTTATGACTGACATAAGCTTATTTTACCCCTTCTCTACAATTTGCAATTCCGGCTTTTTAACACTATAGTTAGTGATATTTTGCGCGAAAGCTAGCAGCAAAGGATTGGTGTTGTGTTTTTCGATTGTTTCTAAAGAAGCCCAGTTTTCAATCATCACAAATTTATTTGTTGAAAGCACTGCTTCGTATAAATCATAAGCTAAACATCCTTCTTCTTGTCTGGAAGAAGCAATCAGTTCCTCTGTATCTCTTAAAAATTCTTCTCTTTTTTCGTCTTTGATAAAAAATTTAGCATTAACAATAATCAAATGTCCATCCTCTTTCTGTGACTTTTATTCTTTTCCACAATAATTGACTAATCAATCATTGACTGGTCAATAATACTCCATTTTCTAATTAATTTCAAGAATATTGACTTAAACTCTCTACTCAAAGTTACTAACGCATCTCTTTTTTACAATAAAATATTTCTTAAGTTTCGCTTATGTATCGTTTAACTAATTTTTAAGTAAATAAGCATACAATTTGTTTTATTAATTTAGACAACGGAGAATCTCATTTGGATTTTATAAGACGTGCCTGGCTTTTTACTAAAGCCAAACTATCACGAACCCTTCTACTTATTGTGGCCTTTTCAACTATACTTATTTTTGTTCTTTCGGGCTTGGTTATTCATACAGCTTCTAACCGTTCCATCGAAAATGCGAAGAAGAGTGCCGGAGCGACTGTTACACTCTCCATTAATCGTTCTGCAATGATGGAAAATTTTTCTAAGAATGATTCAACAGGGAAAACGAACAAGTCTGATATGCCTGACATTACTCAAGCAGATGCTGAAAAAATAGCGAAACTTTCTGGAGTAAAATCTTACTCGTATACAAAACAAGCTACAGCAAATGCCGAAAGCAATATCGAAGCAATCAGTCAATCTGACACCTCAGAAAATAATGATAAACAAGGAGCTGTCTTTATGGCAGGGCCGGAAATGAGCGGAAGTACTCCCGGTGATTTCAAAATCGTTGGTACAAACGACTTGCTCGCCTCTTCAGAGTTTTCGGGTGGGACAAATAAAATAACCTCTGGACGCGCGATTCAGTCCTCTGATGAAGGAACGAATAATGTTGTCATTGAAGAGAGCTTGGCTAAACAGAACAACCTCAAAGTAAACTCAACATTTACCCTCAAAGATAGTAATGATAAAACTTACAAAATGACTGTTGTAGGACTTTACAAATCAGGTTCAACAGAAAATGATTTGGCCGCAGACTTTAGCTTTATGAACCCAGCCAATCAGATATACACTGCTTTGAGTGTGCCAAACCAAATCGATGGTAAAACAGGAACGCTTGGAAGTGCAATCTTTAATCTGGAAAACCCAGAAGATTCAGAGAAGTTTGTCAAAGAAGCTACCAAGCTTATCGATACAGATAAATTTGAAGTACAGTCTAATGATGCTATTTACCAACAAATGCTACAACCTCTGAACAATATCAGCAGTTTTTCTAAAAATATTGTTATCCTTGTGACACTTGCAGGTGCCATCATCCTTGCGCTTATCGTAATGCTCATGGTGCGAGAACGCCGCTTTGAAATTGGTGTCTTGATGAGCTTAGGCGAGTCAAAAGGAAAAATTGTGGCGCAATTCTTTACCGAACTATTTATGATAATGGTCGTTTCTATCGGTATAGCCTCAGCTACTGGTAACTTTGTGGGCAATGCCGTCGGCCAACAGTTACTTAATCAAGAAACTCAAACCAGTCAAACCAATCAACCTACCCAAATAAATGGTACTCAAAGACAAGAAGATGGACCTCAGGCTGAAAAAGGAGGTCCTAATGCTCAACCTGGCGGAATGCGTACGGCGATTGGTATGGGACAAAATAATGAACAGCTCAAGGCCATAAATGAGCTCGAAATTAAAACAAATCCTCAACAAATCGCGATTTTAGCAGCTCTTGCACTCTTGATTACGCTTGTGGCCGTTGGTTTAGCAGCAATTGGTATTTTACGCTTAAACCCTAAACAAGTGCTGACAAATTAAAGAAGGAGGACATTATGACAGTATTAAACATTGAAAATTTGACTTACTACTATAACCATCCTGAAGATTACCTCTTTCAAGATGTCACAGAAACTTTTGAAGCAGGAATTATGTACAGTATTCTCGGCCAATCTGGAAGTGGAAAAACAACACTACTCTCTCTTCTAGCAGGTTTAGATATGCCCAAGTCTGGACAGATTAAACTTAATGGAGACGAGATAAAAGCAAATCAGCTCACCAATTATCGTAAGAACATCGTTTCTACCATTTTTCAAGCTTATAATTTATTAACCTATATGTCAGCTTTTGAAAATGTAAAAACAGCGCTCAGGATCTCAAAAGTCTCCTTTGACGATGAGAAGCAGTCAATTATTGATAGCTTGGAAAAAGTTGGTTTGACAGAGGACTTAATATACAAGCCTATAAGTAAACTTTCAGGAGGACAGCAGCAACGTGTGGCTATCGCACGCGCCCTTGTTTTAAATCATGATATCATCATTGCGGATGAGCCTACAGGAAATCTTGATGAAAATACGACGCGCCAAATTGTCGAGCTTTTCAAAAAAATAGCGCATGAAGATCATAAACTTGTAATTATCGTGACTCATGAAACAGAGGTAGCTCAAAACTCTGATGTTGTCTACCAACTCAAGAATAAAAAATTCACCAAGTTAGATGCTTTTTGAAAGAAGCCAGACAAAAAAGACTAGCTCTCGGCTAGTCTTTTTTCTTATTTCATTTTACCTTTTTATTAAGTATTTTTTTACCCCCAACAAGGAAAGGGCGACGAGAATGCTTACTCCTAAGACATAAAGATATGGTTTTGCATTTTCACCTGTCAGCGGAAGTTTTTTTCTAGATTCAAGCGACCTAGTAGTATCTTGAGTTTTCTTAGTACTCAGTGATGCTGTGCTCTTCTCTATTTTTATGCTAGCATTAGTATCTTCCTGTTTTTTTGCTACTTCTTCATTTTTCGGTTCTTCATTTTCATTTGACGCTACTGGAACTTTTTCCCAACTGGCATAGAGAATCTTATCACCTTGTTCTTGCGCTGATATGCCTTCTATTTTTTTACCTTTTTGATCTGTCCAGCCCGTAAAAGTATAGCCCTGCTTCGTTGCTTGTTCAAAATGGCTTACTCCTCGTCCATAAATATAAGAATCTGGATTTTGCTGCGAATTTTCTCCACCATTTAAAACATAGTTTATTTTATAAGTATTTGCTTTCCAATTTGCATGGAGTGTTTTGTCTCCTTGTGCATCGGTAGGAATATTGGTTATACTGTTACCATCTCCATCTGTCCAACCTGTGAAAGTGTAACCTTCGCGTTGTGGTACTTCAAAACGACTTATTCCTTGACCATAACTATATGATAAAGGATTCGCAGGATGGTTTGTTCCACCATTGAGGACATAAGCAATATTAAAGCTTAAACTCTCGGATCTGAATGTTAAAACAGCAGGTTCAGTGTAAATGGATTCATTATTTATTGAATCTAGCGGTGTAATTTTTAAGCGGTATAAATTACCTTCATTTGAAATATCGGAAGTAAAGTCGAGTGTTTTACGAATTGTTTTATCACCAGCTGAGTTCGTCAGGCTTTCAGAAATATCATTAAAGGACAAACCTTTATCTTTACTTACTTGCCATATCATATCAACTGTTATTTTCTGCGCTGAAGATAAATTTACCTCAGATTCAAAATGAGCAAGTTCTCCTGGAATTAAATCAAGTTGATCATTAGGATTAGTCCCCGTAACCTGTCCATCATATTCGTATTGCACTAAGGCGGGGACATTAAAGTTGAAAGCATGCCATTTATTCGGATCACCATCATAAGCTCTTTCTTGATATAAGGTGAAAGGGATATTTTGCGCAAGATTAGGGGCAAGCGCAGCAACATCTCCCACTAAAAACACCGGTCTTGTTTCAAGCAATGTGGGATCATTTTTTAGCGTCCTTAATGGCATAAAACTCGTGTAAGGTCCTGTCATGTAGATTTTAATCCCCACACTGCCATTCAATGCTTGGCTCGTATCAACATTAGTTGCCGTATTGTCTATCAGTGGGTTAGGAAGAGTCCAAGCTTGGAGAGCTTCATTCCAGTTATAAGAGCCAGTTGCAGCTGTAGATCCACCAGAATTCGTAATAGTAAAAGTAGGAGAATCCATGTATGGAATCACCTTTACCAGTCGGTAATCACTGTTAGGCAATTTCGTAAATGTAAGTGTCCCCTGATAACGGTCGCCATCAATCGTACTTGTACCTGGTGAGGGGATATTAAATGAAGCTTTAAACAAGCTATTGGCAGCCCCGACCCAAGGAATGTGGGTTTTGTAGTCAAAAGCATAAGTTTTATCTGCAGTTGTGACTACTCCACCATTTGTTGCAAGAACCCGTACAGGTATTATATTTAACAGTATAAATAATATTAACGTGACAGATAACATCATAAGCCTTCTCAAAGACAGTACTTTGTGTAATATTTGATATTTTTTCATTTTTTCTCCTCCTCCTCCTTCTATTATGGGCAACACCACTAGAACTACTTTACCCTTCTAGAATTGTCCTTTCTTTTTTATTATTCCTTATATCATTATATTATAATAAGAAAAAAATTAAATCAATCTCTTTTTCGATGTAATTGTCCACACAATACATTTATACTGGCATCAAGGAGCTATAAGCACCTTCATCCATTGAGTCCCAGATTTAATTTGTAAGAAATGGTTCAAGAAATCGAACTCATATTAGCTATATTTTCTCTTTTATAGACTTTAAAAATAAAATTTAAATGAAAAAAGTTACTGGATCGATTGCGCCAGTAACTGCTATTTTTAAGTATGAATGTGGTGAGACATATATCCTTTACGATAAGTCTATCCTTTTATTTTCTCAAAATTATGTTTAAAAATGCCCCGAAGCTCTAAAGCATTTATTTCTGATAGTATCTTTAAAGACCTACTAACAAGTTTTGTTCCCATATTTTTATCTTCAAATTTATAAATCCAACATCCCTTTACAAAAATAGAAGATATTCTTACATAGGTATCAAAAACAAGTGTTAATTTATCTAATTCCTCTATTAACTTCTCTGAAAATTTCTTTTGCTCTCTTCTAATCATGGAAAGAATGGTACGGATGATTAATCTAATTAATAAATTTCTAAATTCCGTGATTTCTTTTAAATACTGACTATTTTGTGATAGAATTCTTTCAATCAGATGGTAAACTAAGTCGGGATTAATTTCTTCTAGTGTGTTCACTAAGATATACATTTCATAACTATGCCAAACTTGATAAGACTTAAGCTTGTTTTCTATATACTTTATTTCATCAGTTGAAAGCTTTATATAACAAGCTTTTGCTGAGAGAGCGATGACTTGGTTTTCTTCCATATCATATTTTACATTTTTCATGTATATAGCCTGAAGCTTTTTTAGGTCATTGCTAAAGTAAGCTTTCTCAATTTCCTTAAATTGAGATAACCAATAATCCTCCTCATCATTATTAATCATTAGCATATAAGAACGAAAAGTGGTGTGCATCTCTTGTAAGGCAAGGTCTAATTTATCTAAAGAAATCATTGATTTACCATTTTCAAAATAGGACAATGTTGATTTTGATAAACCAACCCGTTCAAAATCGCTTAAAAGTAAGTGGTGCTGCAAGCGTAATTTTTTAAAAACTTCGCCATATTTTTTATAAATCATGGTCATTCCTCCTAAACAGCATATTTTAAAAATGTACACTCTCGCGAACATCCAATAATATATCTTGGCTAGCATTAAATATGCTCGACTTCTTACCTTCTTTTCACTTTCATTTTATCATAACAAATCTTATATTTACTAAAAAATTCACTTAAATTTATTGAAATTTCTTCCTTTAATTTCATTACTCTACATTATTTATCTCCAGGATATTTGCATTTCCCCCCAAAAATAAAGACAGCCTCACAGACTGTCTTTTGCTTATTTACCTTTATTCCTCATCCATAGACAAAACGGAAAGGAAAGCTTCTTGTGGTACTTCTACTGAACCGATCGATTTCATGCGTTTCTTACCAGCCTTTTGTTTTTCCAAAAGTTTACGTTTCCGAGAAACGTCACCACCGTAACATTTAGCCAAGACATTTTTACGCAAGGCTTTGATGTCGCTACGTGCCACGATTTTTTGACCAATAGTGGCTTGGATTGGTACTTCAAATTGTTGACGAGGAATAAGTTTTTTGAGTTTTTCAACGATAACTTTACCACGTTCGTAAGCAAAATCTTTATGCACGATAAAGCTAAGGGCATCGACTTTTTCGGAGTTCAAGAGAATATCCATCTTCACGAGGCGTGATGGGCGGTAATCTGAGATTTCATAGTCGAAACTTGCATAGCCGCGTGTTGAAGATTTGAGCTTATCAAAGAAATCAAAGACAATCTCACTCAGCGGGATATGATAAATAACATTGACACGGTTAGCATCAAGATAATCCATCGTCACAAATTCACCACGTTTGCGTTGAGCAAGCTCCATAACGGCTCCGACAAACTCGTTAGGCACCATGATTTGTGCTTTGACAAATGGTTCTTCAATACTTTCAATACGCGTTGGATCAGGGAATTCACTTGGATTTGCCACTTCCATTGTTTCACCATCAGTCGTGTTGACATGGTAAATTACAGATGGTGCGGTCATGATTAAGTCTAAGTTAAATTCGCGTTCCAAGCGCTCTTGGATAACATCCATGTGCAAAAGGCCTAAGAAACCACAACGGAAACCAAATCCAAGCGCTTGTGATGTTTCTGGCTCAAACTGCAAGCTGGCATCATTCAATTGTAGGCGTTCTAGGGCTTCACGAAGGTCATTATAACGGTTAGAATCAATCGGGTAAAGTCCACAGAAGACCATTGGATTCATTTTTTTATAACCCGCAAGGGCTTCCTCTGCAGGATTATTAGCTAGAGTGATTGTATCACCAACCCGTGTATCCGCAACTGTCTTAATTGCAGCTGCCAAGTAACCAACATCACCCGCCATGAGGAAGTCACGCGCCACTGCTTTAGGCGTGAAAATCCCAACCTCTGTCACAACAAATTCTTTACCGTTTGACATCAGTTGAATAGTATCACCTACCTTTACAGAACCGTCAACTACACGGATTTGCAAGATAACACCACGATAAGCATCATAAACTGAGTCGAAAATCAGAGCCTTGAGTGGTGCTTCAACATCACCTTGAGGTGCTGGAACCTTCTCCACAACTTGTTCCAAAATTTCTTCAATACCGATACCTGCTTTAGCAGAGGCTAAAACAGCCTCTGAAGCGTCTAAACCGATGACATCTTCAACTTCAGTACGCACTCGTTCTGGATCTGCCGCAGGAAGGTCAATTTTATTAATGACGGGAAGAATTTCTAAGTCGTTATCTAAAGCCAAATAGACATTGGCCAAGGTTTGGGCTTCAATCCCTTGAGCTGCATCGACAACAAGAATAGCACCTTCACAGGCAGCTAAAGAACGGGAAACTTCATAGGTAAAATCGACGTGTCCAGGCGTGTCAATCAAATGGAAAATATAGGTTTCTCCATCTTTAGCCGTGTATTCTAACTCAATAGCATTGAGCTTAATCGTGATACCACGTTCACGCTCCAAATCCATGCTGTCCAAAAGCTGTGCTTGCATTTCACGTTTTGAAACCGTTTCTGTCAGTTCAAGGATGCGGTCAGCCAACGTTGATTTTCCGTGGTCAATATGCGCAATGATCGAAAAGTTACGGATTTTCTCCTTGCGCGCGTTCATTTCTTGTATATTCATCATTATTTCCTTAATAAAAAGTCTATTAGTATCATTATAACATAAAGTTACTTTCTCAAAATAAAGAAATAGATAAAAAGAGTTTTTTACTCTATGTATTATTCTGACATTAACACGGCGGATTTTATTTTTAACGAAACCTCTTCTCATAAAGCGATTTAGACAAAAACTCAATCAAGTCGGTCCATGTTTCTTTATCAAAAATATTTTTAAAGTAAAAAACATCTTTGGAGAGGAAATTTCCTTCGGGATCACTCGAAATAATAACATCAGCTTCAGGTATCGTTTTGCAGAAAGCGATTAAATCGCTATTAAAAAATTTTTTCAAGGTGTTTTGAATATAGAAGCTGTTCACAATGCTTGAGGTATGATTAATATAGACTTGGACAGGAATACTTGGCGCATTGAGCTCGTAAATTGTATAAAGTAGTGCTGTCAAACTTTTTCTCTCTAAATCATTCAACTGCTGTGAAGAAGGAAAATAGGTAATGATCTGATTCAGCCTATCTTTAACAGCACGATAACGAGGCTTTTTTTCAAACAATTCATAATTTTTTTCGATAGGAACTGCACGGTAAAAATCAACATTAAATTGTATGTAACGTGAATATAGGTTGGTAAGTACTAGAAGATAGTATGATTTGACATAATTTTCTTCGGAAAACTCAAAAGAGAACGTCTCGCGAAATTTTTCTAGAAACAGGCTGACTTCATAACCAACAGAAAGTTTCGAATTTTGAAATCTTTCAACAACCCTTTTTTTCTCGTACATATCATCAAACTCAAAAATAAGACCTCTGACTAAAAAACTAAGAAGTATTGACTCTTTCTCAATAATCTCTGGGTCTACATTAAAAGAAGCAAGATTTAAGCAGTGGTGACCTCGATAAAATATCGAAATATCCTCTAAAAATGCTTTTTCAACCTTGACATATTTCTTAAAGTAAACGATACGATAGGAGGTCACGCCTGCAAGTATAAGCAACTTTTGTTCCTGAGCTTTAGAAAGTTTTCGCTCAATTTTTAAAGAACGCTTTAAAAAATTTATATCGATAAATTCTGGCGGAAAGGCATCAGAGAAAGGCTTTTTTCCTAAGGTATTGAAAAGATGCCAATGTGTGAGATAGAGAAAATAGCGTACACCAAGTTCATCTCCCGAAAAATTTGTCGCATTTGCCAAGTCAAATTCGGCTTTAAAAGGGAGCATAATCTCCTTCACTTGTGTCAATAACTTGTAGACTGTTGGTTCACTAAAGTTCAAATCATAAGCAATTTCAGGAATTGACGTGTAACTTTTACTGATAAGTGTAGAGAGGAGACTATATAAAGGGCTTTTCCGCATATAATTCAGTTTCAAGCGGGTCACGATATAATCTGGTGTCATTTCATTTTTCATTTTTATGACTATTTTTGAAGACTTTTTTATTATCTTAATATCTTGACCAAAAAGTTCATGGATATCTTCTTCAAGTTCCTTGCTGTACCGTCTAAAAGTCTCATTTTTCAAGTTCAATTTCTCCTTTAAATCTTTAGAAAATTCACCTGCCCGAGAAAACAAGATGCATTGAAAGAGTTCAATCTTAACTTGTTCCTTTGGCGTTGTGAAAAGCTCTATCATAACTTTTTCTCCTATTTCCATTCCTCGCTTTGCATCTTCCAACATCTTTTATTACCTCAAGCCTTCAAAATATAAAAACAGCGAAACGCTGTTTTTATATTTATTATAACTTTATGCTGGTGGTGTACTCTTAGTGGTCGATACAAGATTCCAAGTTATCGTACTGCTAAAAGTCTCTCCTGCACTCATATCGGCTAGCGGATCAGGTTGTAAGAGCAACTGCCCGGTTAAATCAAAAGCTTCACTGCTTACCGAATCTACAATGTAATTATCTGTATCATCATCTTTAAGATTTATCTCAAAGGGATAAGTGGACATTGTAAGTTGACTATTAAATTTCAGTCTATGATTATTGTTACTTTGGAAACGACTCATCTTTGCAGAAAGTCGCCAGCCACCTTTTGCTCTACTGTCCACAATTTCAAGATGATCTTGTGCAGTGGGCTCTCTATCTTTTGTTCCATCATAGATATAACTGGCAGGCAATTTACCAAAATCAAAGTTTGGTACTTGCTGTAAAAGAAGCTTTCCTGTCGCTTTATTAACCAGAAGTTGAGCCTTATTTGAAGAAAGAGTAACTGTTTCCTTTTTGCCGTCCCCTGTATCAATCGTTGTTGAAAAAGTGACTTGAACTGCAAAAGGTTTCCCATTTTCTGTCGCTTCCCGTGCAGTTTTCATAAAGGCACTGTCCTGAGCAAAAGAAAGGATGTGATCTGCATCATTGAGACTGGTCAAATCGCTTACTGTACCTTTATAGTTTTTGACCCCTTGAGTTTCAGAGAAAGCTTTAGAAGTCTTCCCTTCTATGTATTTCCATTCATAACTCCATACTTCGGCACTTTCAACCGATTTGTTCAAATCTGCTAAACCTTGTCCATCAAGTTCCCAGCTCATACCACTATCTTCTGCAACATTTTTAGCTGCTAAACCACCGAGATAGATTGTCTTATTATCTGTTGGCGTTGTTCCATCATCATTTCTAATTCCTGCAGATATCGTGAAAGGGATACCCGGCGCTTGCACATCAGTGTTTACTTCATCAAGCTGATCCCCAGCATCAAATTCAACACTGCGTCCCTCTGTTTTGAGGAAATTAATTCCCTTTAAAGAACTATTCCAAGTAATTTTACCCGTCGCATCACGTGGTGTTGTCACAGCCTTCGCCGAATAAGTAGCTTTTTCAAACACCACATTCGGAGTCGTAATGGAAATACCACTAGCTGCAACTGGTTTATCTTTCACCGTGACTTTAGCAAGTTGCGAGTAATAGGTCATAGCAGAGATGCTCCCAATAATTGGCAGGGTATTGAGCCTTGTTTCTAGCTGAAAATAATAATTCCCAGCTTGCATCTTGGTTACAGGGATGTCAATGCTTTGCTTTGTTGAGCCAAGTATCCCACTTCTATCCGAAAATTCACCAATACTTCCCATATTTAGCCAACTTCCTTCGTCTTGTTCCTGCCAAGCATTTACTTTGACTTTAACCTTACCCAAAGAAGTCACCCATGATGTAGTTTTAATACTTAAATCAGCAGTTGTACCTTCAACAATATACTGCTCTTCTTGGGGCTGTGAAAGAATCCCTGTGCGTAGTGGAAAGAGTAAATAAAGGCCATTACGATCTGGTTCATGGGCACCTGGCAAATCGGTATAGCTTGCATCTGATGACAAGCTCGCAGTTGGAGATGCTTTTTCAGATTGAGGTTTATCTTCGATAGATTTTTCTTGCTCCGGTACCTCAGATGTTCTCGGTGCTTCATTTTCTATTGGAGCTGCCTCTTCAGATGTTTGATCTCCTCTGTTTTCAGACTCAATAGTTTGATCTGTATCCGATGTTGGTGTTTCAAGTTCTGACTCTTGCAGACTTGAGCTACTATCCTTATCATTCGTTGCACTAGATGAATGCTGTGCTTCCACGTCACTGTCCAAGGCATAAACTGCAGGGCTTGCAGCATGTAGCAAGAGAAAAAGCAATATAAAACCTATATTTATTTTTTTCATTGAAGTTTTCCTTTCTCTCCATACATACGAGCCAAGAAAAAGACAGCAACAAACAACAATAGCATACAGCCAAACAAGATTAAAGAATATTCTTGAGTACTTCCTGTAGATGGCAAGAGATCGTAATGGACCAACTGTCCATTTTGAGGAATTGCAGGTGGCAAAACACCAGCATCTCTTACATCCTGATGAACAGTAAAACCAATTTTACTTTGCATCATATTAGCGCTCACTGGCTGTATAAGGAAAAGATTCGTCAGACAAGAGAGACCTAAGAGTGCTAAACTAACTTTTAGTTTGCTATTATTCATCTTCATCATCAGTATCGCCCTTTCTTTTTCCTAGCCCATAAGCCACGAGGAAAATAATAATACTGCTACCAACTACTGCAGCTATGATCCACCAAAGCTTTGTATTTGATTTTTCTCCCTCAAGCAGCTTGCTGTTGACGGTTTCTCTACTTTTACTATCAACTGTAAAGTCACGTGCCATATCAAAGCTTTTATCACCCGACTTCATCAGCATATGATAGGTATATTTCCCCGGTTTTAAGAGATGATTATTGGTATCTATTGTATATTCAAATGAAGAATAGGGGGCCATCTCATATTTTTCTGATTGTGACTGATAAAGCTTGTCCGTTTTTCCCTTTTCAGTCACCCATGCCTCTACTTTTATTTGCCCAAACATGCTTGGAGCTTGGTTACTAACCTCACCTACAACTTTAGGCACTCCTGTATCCGACTTCATCTGTGCGTTCGTCAACGCCAGTTTCGGCGTAATTTTTTTATTGAAATCTTCCGATATTATGACAGGAATTGTCATTGCAAAGGCATTACGAACACCTACACCTTTAGACTTTGCTGTTTCTTTCGGGACTTTGCGAACATAGACACTGCCTAAAATAGTACCTTTTATATTATCTTGAGGTAGCTTAAGATTAAAAGTAATATTCTTTGTCTGCCCAGCAGCAACTGTTACTTTTTGAGTCGCCTTTTTCTCCTCTACCAAATCCTTGAGGGAAAGACCACCTGCTATCATTTTTTTGGAGCTGGGAGTATAATCAATATGGCCATTATTACTTGCCGTTGCTTGGACAAGCTGAACATCAAAATCTTGATTTTCATTTTCTGTCAAATTCTGAACAGCTACCGTTACTGGATAACTTTCATTTTGTTCACCCTTAATTGAGAAATAGCCTGCAGTTGGATCCGTTTGACCCTTTCCAAGTACTGGGGTGACAGTAAAACCTGCACCCTCTTCCGCATGTGCATTCACAGGTAGAAATAAGGTGAATAGCAGTATGGCGAAGCAGCCCAATCCTTTTATAAATTTCATGCTTTTCAACCTCCACTAAAAAATAAAAGCAAGAACCGACAAATCTTAAGTTTTGCCCGTACTTGCTTATACATTTTCATTTATCCGACAACAAAGATTATGCAGTTGGAGCGACGGGTTGTGAAGAACTCAAGTTCCAGTTGATTGTTGTTTCAAAAGCATCATCAGCTGCCAAGTTTGCCTTTGGATTTGCGCCCAAAGATAATTTAGCATTTTCTGCAGAAATAAGGAATTCATCTTTACCATGAGAACCATTACCTTTTGCAAGTTCTACAGGGCTCTTGTCATCTTTAATCACACCTGTAAAATCTTCTCCTAAAGTACCGACCGCTGAAAGGTCTAAAGCTGCACCTTCCAATGAAGTTTTAGAATTTGTAAATTTATCCATATTAGCTGTCAATGTCCAGTCTGATGTACCCAAACGTGTATCGCTAACTAAAACTTTTCCTTCAGCTTGAGCTGCTTTTCCAGTGAACCCTGAGTAAATTGAGCTGGCTTCAAGAACACCATAGTTGAAGCTTGGTACTTCTTTCAATGTTAACGTGCCGTTATCTGGATCCGTTGGATTTCCTGGATCTTTAGCGGTAATCGTGAAGTTAGCAGTAGAATCTTTTGCCTCTGCTTCATCCGCGAATCCTGTAGTAGCTGAAGCCATCGTCATGCTAGCCAAGATTCCCATACCCATCGTTGCTAAAAATGCTTTTTTCATAATAAACATCTCCTCTATAAATTTTTATAAGATTATGTGAATCCACCTTGAATAAACTCACTTCTTTATTTTATAATTTATCTTGCAACATAATTATATTTATTTGTGGGAATTTACCTCAGCTCAAGATAAACTTTACGATTTATTTCACATAGAAATTTTAACGACAAAAAAACTACCTTTTAAAGGTAGTTTTTATCTATTATTACTCAAAGCGCATAGCCTTGAAATTTTCATTTTCTTGAGGAAATTCTTGTTTCATTTCCCCCACTTGACCAACTTCAATGGTAATTTGTCCAGATAAGAATTCTGTCAAGTGACCGCCAAAAGTCTTGTCATCACTTAAAAAGTGTAAATGAGCACCATCACCATACAGATCTTCTAAAAACTTAGGCGACCAGATACCAACAATCGTTCCCGAAATGTTTTTTTCGGTAAAATGAGGCTGTTCAGCCAGTATTTCCAAATAATTTTTCGTATTCTTTGCAGGTTTAGAGCTAATTTCCACCGACTCAAAGTGTCCAGTCATTTTTAGACTGTAAGCTGTGTTCCGTGTTGGGAATTTCTCTGTCAGATCATGCAAGGTTTGCATCGTCAGTCCATTAACTTTATAAGTCGCAAAAGGTTGGTGATCAATCACTGCAACATACGGTAAAGTTTCATCTGGCTTAACTATGCGAACCTGATTTTCAGAATTTCCGTGATAGGCAGTGCCATCAAGAATAATAACTTCTCCATCAGCACCATCTAAGGTACCAATACCAATTTGTCCATATTTTAAAGCTTCTCCAGCAGTTATGGTCCCTTCATAAAAGCCACCATACAGGGTGTTAAAAGAACCATGCTGAAAAATTGCACTCATTTTATTTATAAAACTTTTAACCATGCAACAATTATAGCATGTTCTTTATTTTTTGTCGCCTACTTTATTTATAAATTTTACAGCACTTCTATTAATTTCTTTGAGGTCAATTCCTTGTTGACGTGCTGCAAAGACACAGCCACAATAGCATTGGCGGTAAATATCGTATTCTTTGCACATCTCTACGGAACGTTTCCAGCCATTGTTTTTCTTAAAGTCACTAGGCAAGTATTGGACAGCATAGATTTTTTGCATATCTAAGCCTATTTCATTTATGAGTTGGCCGTTCTTTTTGGGGCTGAGCGTGAGTGCCGAACCAAAATAATCATAACCTAACTCTTGAGCTTTCTCTGCGACAATATCTAAACGCATTTGAAAACAAGCTGTGCAACGCGAACCACCTTCAGGTTCTTCTGCGAGCTGATGCAAATTGACCATCTGCATAAATTTATTGGGTTCATAAGGTGCCGCAATAAACTGAACATTATTTCCTGTTTTTACATTAAAGTCTTGAACAAAATCAGCCTGCACTTTCTCACGCCTTTCGTACTCGGCACGAGGATGAATATTCGAGTTCGAAAAATAAATTGTCACATCAGCATTTTGACAAAGATATTCTAAACTATAAGTTGAACAGGGTGCACAACAGGAATGAAGCAAAATTTTGGGCCGAAGACCTTCAGCCTCCCAGCTTTCACGCATTTTTTGATAAACCCGATCATAATTTACCTTTTGATTAGGATTCATCTTTTGCAGAATTTCAGTCGCATTTTTCATGCTTTTATTTTAGCATATTTTGAAGCTTTCTTGCTTGTCCTTTAACACCCACAAAACTCCGTTCTTTCAATTTTGTACTTTTTATATTATACTATGAGTAGGAACTCTCAAAACTCCTACACCCCGCTCTTGGCAATGTCCAAGAGCTTTTTTTGTTGTAATTATACTATAACATGGTAGCTTTATCGTGAGCTGGCCTCTCAAAAACGAAAGGCGACAATTTTTGTCGATATATGAAACACTCTCATTGATGATTGCATTTGCGTTATTAATGATTACAGTGGTTAATAAAAACGATAAAAAATAACGTCCAACTTTAGCAGGGCAGACGTTATTTTAACATAAATCTTGCTACCGTTCTTAATACGGCTACAGGGGACTTGTTAGCGCAAGTCCTTTTCTTTATAGCCATTATAACACCCTGTTCTTCTAAGAGCAAGAAAAACGAAAAAACTGCTGAAGTTAGAACACCCCACACAACTTCTTATTACCTTGTTTATCAGCAAAAAAATATCTTTTCCAATGAGAAGTTTATCCTCCTCCACACCGCAATCTATGGTATAATATCATTTATGACTATGAAAACTTCATTCGCAACTTTAGCAGGAAAGAGTTCACGCTTAGTTTTAGAGAAAATCTTTAAGCGTGGAAGTACGTTGCCTGGTAAGATTGCTTTAAAATTTGATCCTGAAATTTTAGCTACATTAACAAAAGATTATGAAATTATCGTTGTGACAGGGACCAATGGTAAAACCTTGACCACAGCGCTCACTGTCGGTATACTCGAAAAAGCTTTTGGAAAAGTTGTCACAAATACTTCTGGTGCTAACATGATTACTGGGATTACTGCTACTTTCTTGACAGCACCTAAGGTTAAAAAAGGGAAAAAAGGCTTTGCTGTTCTGGAGATTGATGAAGCATCACTGCCAAAAATCACCGAATATATCAAGCCTTCACTTTTTGTTTTCACAAATATTTTCCGCGACCAAATGGACCGTTATGGTGAGATTTATACAACTTATGACTTTATCGTCAAGGGAGCCGCTAATGTACCTGAAGCCACTGTTCTTCTCAATGGTGATAGCCCGCTCTTCCATTCACGTACTTTGGTAAATTCCGTCAAGTATTATGGTTTTGACCATGAAAGTCATGCGCCTGAACGTGCGCATTATAATACTGAAGGGGTTGTTTGTCCGGAATGCCACCATATCTTAGATTATAAGCTCAATACTTATGCTAACCTTGGCGATTACATCTGCCAAAACTGCGGGTTCAAACGTCCTGAGCTGGATTACCGTGTTTCTGAACTCACAGAAATTACCAATACTTCTTCTCAGTTTGTCATTGATAATCATTCTTATAAAATCAACGTGGGTGGGCTCTACAATATCTACAACGCTCTTGCTGCTGTTTCTGTCGCTGAATTTTACGGTGTACCTCCTGAAACTATCAAGGCAGGTTTCGAACAATCTAAAGCCGTCTTTGGCCGTCAAGAAACCTTTAAGATTGGTGATAAATCCGCTACTATTGTCTTGATTAAAAATCCTGTTGGAGCAAACCAGGCGCTGGAAATGATGAAACTTGCTGATTATCCATTTACCTTGGTTAGCTTGCTCAATGCCAACTATGCTGACGGTATTGACACAAGCTGGATTTGGGATGCTAACTTTGAGCTAATCCATGACATGGATATTGACCAAATCTTTGTTGGTGGTGTCCGCCATAGTGAAATGGCTCGCCGTTATCGTGTTTCTGGATTTGACGAAAGCAAAATTCATGAACTTGAATCGCTATCACAAATCCTTGATGCCCTCAAAAATGAAGCAGATCAGCACATCTATATCCTAGCAACCTACACTGCAATGTTAGAAATGCGTGAGTTGCTTGCACAAAACAAGATGATTGGAAAGGAGATGCACTAATGGTTTATACTTCTTTAACATCAAATTTAGAAAATCCTAAATACAACCTTCATGTTGCCCATCTTTATGGGGACTTGATGAATACTTATGGTGATAACGGTAACATACTCATGCTTAAGTATGTCGGCGAAAAATTAGGCGCTGAAATGACTTTTGATATAGTTTCCCTTGAAGATAGTTTTGATCAAGATTTTTATGACCTTGTCTTCTGGGGCGGTGGTCAAGATTATGAACAAGAAATCATTGCGGACAGCTTCAAAAATATCACAGCACCACTCAAATCCTATATTGAGGCTGAAAAGCCTATGCTTGCCATCTGTGGCGGCTATCAAATGTTAGGTCAGTACTATATCAATGCTGCTGGCAACAAGATTGACTGTACTGGTATCTTGCCGCACTACACCAAAAACCTTGGCAATGACCGTTTTATTGGCGATATTCAAATTCATAACGAAGAATTTGGTGAAACATATTATGGTTTTGAAAATCACTCGGGAATTACCTATCTTGGTGAAGGCGAAAAAGCTTTGGGTAAAGTGGTTTATGGTGGCGGGAACAATCCCGACGATGACACCGAAGGGCTCCACTATAAAAATACATTTGGCACTTACTTCCACGGTCCCATCCTTTCGCGCAATGCACGCTTGGCCTATCGTCTCGTCACAACTGCCTTGTATCAAAAATACGGGCAAGACTTGGAACTTCCAGCCTTCGAGGAAATTCTCGCCCACGAAGAAAAAGGGCAACAAATCACGGATGCCAAACGTAAAGTTGAACATTACGAACATTAAAATACAAAAAGACAAAGTCACAAGAACTTTGTCTTTTTATTTGATTCGCTAATATTTTTTGGAGTTATTGGTGGATGATGAGGGCGGGGCGGATACCACCATCGGAAGCGCTGTGTTCAGGAACTTGTATGGCAGGTATTCCTACCAAAAACTCAGCATTAGAGATTTGCCAAGCCCTTGGTAATGTAATTTGTTCGGGGAACCACTGCTGTTCAGAACTTGGTGTGCGCAACCACCACCAGTGGTTACTCGGACCTACACGTTCGTCAACACTCGTGAAACCATGATTGGCACCAGAGACACGGTTCATATCAGACAGCGATAAGGAAAAGGCACGAGGTCTGCCACCTGAAACAACTTGCGTGACATCGTCCTCTACCACTTGTGCGTTCACAAAGGCAAAGTTCAAACCTGAAAAATCGAGATTCATTAGACTTGGTCCGTCGAGTTCTCCTGTCGTGAACTCGTCAGCCACAGGCTGAACCAGAGCTCGAATTTCCGGTAAAATGCCACTGTTAAACCAAGTTTCCATCTGAGACTCTTGCGCTTCAAAAGACACGTCAGGAATAACTTCGTTACGGATAATCATATGGTTGCCGCTGCCTTGATTTTCAAGGTAACGAAAGGCTTGGTCATACTCTGTGGTAAAGATACGCCCCGGATTCATGGCATTAAAGTTAAAATCTCTTAACGGCGAACTTGCGGTTGACAAAGGATTGCCATCACTCGCACGAACTGCGGAGAGGAAGTCATTCAAGTGATCAGGCTCGCCAGAGAATCTTTCCCCAGGACTGATAAGCTCACTGGAAACATGAATCGCGTAATAATAAGAGCCCGGAATGTTATCTGCCCCCTCCAACATTCTGGCTTCATCAATCAGATACGAGGTTGCTTGACCGGGATGGAGTCGATCTGCCCAATAGGCCCAACCAGTATTATGGTCAATCACCCAAAAGTTCCCCGTTCTTGGATTTTCTGTCCACGCTTGGAGTGACATTGGCGGAAGATTTTGAGTTAAGTTTTGCGCAGTCTCTCGTGTTACCGTAGCTCCCGGATAACGGCCTGCGCTGTTATCGACACTGTCATTTTCACCCCAGAAATTATCTGTCCCATCGCCCGGATGTGTGTATCCTCCACTTGCATAATCAAGTGCATCGCCTGCAGCGGCTGATAAGTCAAAGAGTGCATGATTCTCATCATAAACAGTGTTAAACGTAGGAAGAAACCAGGGGGCTGCACCTTCTCGACCAAAGCTAAGTCGAGAAAATTGATTAAAATACACGTGGCCTTCTCCTGTACGTTCAGTGAGATTACCCGCAGAAGGGATATAAGTGCTCCAGGTGCTTGTATCCTCGCGATCACTTGTCGAAACAACCGAAGTCCATTCAGACTGACCGCGCTTTTGAATCGCCATCTACTCCGAGAGACGAAGCCTCGCCATCAGCGGTTCTTGCCCGAAGTTTTCCACGAAAACATCCTTGTTTTCTTCTTCCCGGTTAAAGTAGTCGTGGACACGTCCGCCGACTTGCGCTAGATTTTCTCTTTCTCGGTCATTGATTGCCTGTTGGTTAAAAGCAGTGAAGGCGAAAGTACCACCGATTAAGCCAAGTAGGGCTAAGAGTGCGATATTGCGTACTTTACGTTTTTTATCTGCGTTCATAGGCTGCTCCCCCCCTCAAAACAGAGAAGATTGACAGCTGCTAGACGGAAAATTACCGCCTGCTGTGCTGTGCTGTGCTGTGCTGTGCTGAAAAATTATAAGTCATCGCATTTACCTCGTCAAGTTTTTTGTTATCTATAAGTAACATCAATAACATTTATATAATTTTATTGTAATCTTTTTTTATGCAATTCAAAATAATATCAAAAAAGTACCTCAGAAAGAGGTACTTTAGAGGAAATAATCAATCCACAGACTTTAATGCACCCAGCATATCGACATTTTTGAGTTTCACATGGACGACAATACTTAAGCCTAAAGTTGTGGCTAGGGTAATGAGTGTTGAGAGTAACAGGTTACTCCATAACAGATTTGGATTAAACATAATCATGTCGGTCGGTAACATGGTAATAATCACATGATGGAAGTAAGCCCCTAAGCCAAAACCAGCTAATATTCCCATAAAGCTCAGTAAAATCGTCTCACGATAAATGTAAAGTGTAACTTCACGATCATAGAAGCCCAGTACTTTAATCGTTGACAACTCTCGAATTCGCTCAGAAACGTTGATATTGGTTAGATTGTAAATAACAACGATAGCCAATAGAATAGCACAGCCAATAAGCACAAACATGACACTGTTAATACCGTGTAAAAAGGCGTCAATTGTATTTTGTAAATCACTATTTTGCGATACAGTGAGCGCCCCAGCATTTCGCATAAAGTCTGCCGCAGCTGCTTGACTTTTAGCCCTTGATGTATCTCGAAGCTTCAAGAGATGCGCATTTGCCTTTATCGGTGTTTCAAACAGCGCTTTATACTGGTTTTGATTCATAAAAATATAGTGCCCCATATACATCTCGGTAATACCTGCAACTTTTATTTTTACTGTTTTATCCTGATCGTTTTTTAGCGAAATGGTCTGTCCAACTTTTGCTCCAAGTAGTTCTGCCAGTTTTTCACTTATTACTGCTCCTTCTTTTGGTAATGCCAGTTTCTCCTGACTTACACGATTACGCAGTGTTACAAACTGCTTAAAGTTTTCTTCCTTCTCCGGAACCATTAAACTAATATCCTGACGATTATCGTTAATCGTTTGATGCAGTTGTTCAAAGTGAACAGGAGCGTAAGACTTAATATTGTCTGACTGTAAAAACTGGTCAAGTTCATCTTGCTCCTGTTTATTCAAGTTATCCTGAGAAACCGCAAGCATATTGTAGTGTAAAATTTCACCAAACTGCCGTTGACTCAGCCCTGAGATAGAATCACGGATACCAAAGCCCATAACAAGAAGTGCTGTACACCCCGCAACCCCAACAATAGTCATCAACATTCGCTGTTTGTAACGGAAAAGGTTACGTGCTGTCACTTTATAAGTAAAGCTCATACGATTCCAAATCGGCTTGATTCTCTCCAAGAAAATACGCGAACCTGCTTTAGGTGGTTTGGCTAAGAAAAGTGCTGCTGGTGCGCCACGCAACTCAGATTGAGCCACCAAATAAGCGGGCAAAACGGTACAGGCAAGCGCAATAACAAAAGAAACAAGCGTCCAGAAAGGTGAGAAAGTCAAAATCAATCCTGAAAATGTAGAGGAAGCCGAATAAGCGTTAAATACCACATGAGGAAGCACAACATGACCTAAAATAACACCTACAGTTGCACCGGCACAGGCTGAAACAGCTCCATATACGATAAATTTTTTCCGAATTTGAGCATTGGTGTAACCCAAGGCTTTAAGTAATCCCATATTGCCTCGTTCTTCTTCCACGAAACGTGTCATCGTCGTTAAACTGACAAGAACGGCGATCGCAAAGAGCACGACGGGAAAAATGTTTGAGAGGGCATCGATACGAGTGGAATTATCAACAAAGGTTTGATAGCCCGGGTTTCCTTCTTTTCGATTATTTACGGTATATTCTGGAGCTTCAAGCGCTGCTAGTTTATCTCTCTGTTCTTGCAGTTGAGTTTTACTTTCTACAAGTTTTGCTTTACCTGTATTCAAACTTTCCTGCAGGGCTTGAAGTTGAGGATTTTCACCAGCTAGAGCTTTTTGTTGATTAAGCGCATTCTGTGATTCTTGCAGTTTTATTTCTTCTGCTTTCAGTTTATCTTGGGCTTGTTTTAGCTGGGCTAGTGGCTCTTTTCTTATCTCCGCTAAACGCTTTTCAGGTTGTCCTTCCAAAAGATTTTTAAGCTTTTGTTGGTAATAGTCTGAGCGTTCCGTAAATTGTGGATCATATGGACTAAGGCCTTGCATGGTTTTGAAACTCAAGCGTGCAATCATATACACATTTGACTGAAAAGCTTCAGGAGGAACAACGGCATAGCCGTTAAGCTGTCCCGTTCCTATATTGGTCGGACCGTATAGACTTTTATCAACAAATTCACTTGATTTGACAAAACCGACCAACTTAAACTCATGGTTTTTTAGAAGATATGATCCCTCATTTTTTTCTTCGGTTACGCGGATTGTATCGCCAAGCTTATACTTGTCTTGGTAGAGAAAATCAAGGGCAATTTCATTGCTTTTTTGGGGGATTTTTCCTGCAATGAGCTCATAAGTCGAAAGGTTGTCTGCTTGCGAGAAAATACGCAAGGAAGTTTTCTTATCGGGCAGCAAAACATCACGAAAATAGCCAAAATCCACCGTTTTGAGTCCATCTACCTGGCGAATAAGCGCTTGGTCCGATGCATTTAAACCCATTGTTGAAGTAATGCTCAAATCTGCCAAGTGATGCCGCGCATAGAATTCCTCAGCCGTTGCCCTCATATTTGGCCCAGACATTTTTAAACCAACAAAGGCAAAGACCCCTAAAGCCATGAGGGAGAAAATAGACATGAAACGTCCAAAGGATCCAGTAATCGACCGTCTTATATTTTTATTGAGGATTTTTGTTTTCATCGAATCACCACTCAATCGTTTCGATATCTGCCGGACTGTCGTTGACTGTAATCTCCTTGACCCGACCATCATGGACATGAATGATACGGTCCGCAATTTGACTAATGGCAGCATTATGGGTCACAATAATCACTGTTACACCCTGAACGCGAGACATGTCTTGCAGTATTTTCAGTACATGCTTGCCTGTTTGATAGTCTAATGCTCCGGTTGGTTCATCACAGAGAAGGATTTTGGGATTCTTAGCGATAGCACGCGCAATAGCCACACGTTGTTGTTCTCCCCCCGAAAGTTGTGAGGGAAAATTATCCAAGCGATGACCCAAGCCGACATTTTGAAGAACTTCTACAGGATCAAGCGCATTTTCGACAATCTCTGAAGCTAATTCGACATTTTCCTTGGTCGTCAAATTATTAATCAAGTTATAAAATTGAAAAACAAAACCAACATCACGTCTACGGTAAGTAATCAGTTCTTTAGCAGACAGCTCCGCAATATTTACACCATCAATTATCACTTGCCCTTCATCACTCGAATCCATGCCGCCTAAAATATTTAAGATTGTGGACTTACCCGCACCTGACGTTCCTAGGATAACTGCTAGTTCTCCTTTCTCAATTGCAAAGTTTACGTGATCATTGGCATAGATTTTCTCTCCACCGGATTGATATATTTTTGATTCATCTTTTATCTCAATATAGGACATAATATCCCTCCTGTAAGCGTTTGTATTACTCTATTATACCATACTCTCAACCCTCATTTTATTGATTTACGTGTAAAAAAACGCCAGCTTAATCGCTCACGTCTTCTTATATATTATTTCCAAAAATCATCAAAAACGGTAATAGGTAAGTGACGTTTGTGTTCCGTTTTAAGATACCAATTTTCGATTTTTTCTTGTGCCTCGGGGCTGATTGATCGTCCTTCTGTATAGTTGTCGATATCCTCATAAGTCACGCCCAAAGCAACTTCATCTGCCAAACCGGGCTTACCATCTTCCAAGTCTGCTGTTGGAACTTTTTCATAAAGAGAAGGTTCGGCACCCAAAGCAGCGAGTAACATTTTACCTTGACGTTTATTGAGACGGAAGAGCGGCAACAGATCAGCGCCACCATCACCAAATTTCGTATAAAAGCCAGTAATATTTTCAGCTGCATGATCTGTTCCCAAAACAGCACCTTGCATCCCTCCAGCAACCCCATATTGACTAATCATGCGTTGACGGGCTTTGATATTTCCTTTGTTAAAGTCAGAAATCTCCACACCAGTCGCTTCTAAAGCCGCAACTTGAGCATCAACAGCTTCTTTGATATTCACAACTAAACTTTTATCTGGTTTAATAAAGTCCAGTGCTCTTTGCGCATCATCTTCATCTGCTTGTGTACCATAAGGCAGACGAATAGCTACAAATGTATAAGCTTCGTTTCCCGTTTCTGCACGCATTTCTTCCATTGCAATCTGTGCCAAGCGGCCAGCCAATGTTGAATCTTGCCCTCCAGAAATTCCTAAAACATAGGATTTAATAAACGGATATTTCTTTAAGTAGTCTTTGAGGAAATCCACTGATTTACGGATTTCTTCTTGTGCATCGATTGTTGGTTTAACACCTAGTTCTTTGATAATTTTTTCTTGTAAAGACATATTCACTCCAAAATTTTAGCCATATAAAATTCATCAACCCATTCATCATTGATTTTAAGAGATTGGCTACGTACTCCTTCAATCACAAAACCGTTTGTTTTATAACATGAAATAGCTGCACTGTTGTTCATTGCCACTGTGAGTTCTAAACGTGAAACTCCTTCTTCACGTGCCCATTCTTCTAAAGCTACAAAGAGCCGGCTCGCAATCCCTTGACGACGATAATCCTTAAGCACAGCAATGACAATTTTAGCACAATGTCTATTGCGACGGTAAGTGCCACGATAGGCAGCTAAGAAGGCAACTAATTCGCCTTGATCATTGTCGGCACCCATCAAAAAGTCCGTTGAGGCAACTTGATTGGCTAATTCATGAAGTTTAGTTTTATGTTCGTCCGGTTCAACCAGCATAAAGTTATTTTCTTGAAAAATTTCCATTTGGAGCTGACCAAATGCTTCAGCATGTCCTAATTCAATATTTTTTATTCTCATAGTATCAATCCAATTTCATTCCAGAAACCTTGGTGCGGACTTGACTAATCAAACGCATCTTATGGTTCCATAATTCTTGTGATAAGTCAACGGGATATGGTTGGGGATTGAGGTTGCGCTTATATTCATCCCAAAGTTCGGTCAAGTTGGCTTCAGCAAAAGTTTTGATTTCTTCTAAGGTAGGCAAAGGATAAACTTGCTGGCCTTTGACAAAAATTTCTTTAAGTAGGGGTTTAGCAGTAAAGTCACGTACATTTTTATTAATAAAGGTATGCACGGGATGGAACATATAGATTTCCTCACTCTGGTCTGGTCTTTCACCGTCAAAAGTAATATAATCTCCTTCAGACTTACCGTCACTTTCTCTTGTGATACGCCAGATTTGCTTTTTCCCAGGCGTGGAAACTTTCTCTGCGTTGCTCGACAGTTTGATGGTGTCTTGCATTTCGCCCTGATCATCCTCCATTGAGACGAGCTTGTAGACAGCACCAAGCGCAGGCTGATCATAAGCCGTGATGAGCTTGGTACCTACACCCCAAACATCAATCTTCGCTCTCTGCATTTTCAAGTTCAAAATTGTTGACTCGTCCAAGTCATTTGAAGCATAGATTTTGGCATCAGTAAAGCCAGCTTCATCCAGCTGCTTACGTACTTTTTTCGAGATATAGGCCATATCTCCAGAGTCAATGCGGACACCTTGGAAATTAATTTTGTCCCCAAATTCACGTGCCACACGAATAGCTGCGGGAACACCAATGTTCAAAGTATCATATGTATCCACAAGGAAAACACAATCTTTATGTGTCTGTGCATAAGCTTTAAAAGCTTCATAATCGTTGCCATAGCTCTGAACTAAAGCATGAGCATGTGTTCCGCTTGGTTTAATGCCAAAAATCTTAGCCGCACGCACATTACTTGTGGCATCTGCACCACCAATATAGGCCGCACGTGTCCCCCAAATAGCAGCGTCCATTTCTTGGGCACGGCGTGTACCAAACTCAAGCAAAGGATCATCACCAATCACAGACTTGATGCGTGATGCCTTGGTTGCAATCAGTGTTTGGAAATTAATGATATTGAGGACAGCCGTTTCGATAAGCTGACATTCAGCCAGCGGTCCTTCTATCTGAACCAAAGGTTCGTTGGCAAAAACGAGTTCTCCTTCTTGGACAGAGCGGACTGTACCTGTAAAGCGAAGCTGTGCCAGATAGTTCAAAAAATCCTCAGGATAATCTAAATCACGGAGATAAGAAATATCTGTTTCGGTAAATCTTAGATTGTTCAAGTAGTTAACCATGCGTTCCAGACCTGCAAAAATAGCATAGCCGTTTTCAAAAGGCATTGAACGGAAAAAGACTTCAAAAACAGAATTGCGATTATGACGTCCAAGCTCCCAATAGGTCTGCATCATATTTATTTGGTAAAGATCTGTATGTAAAGTTAAACTATCGTCTGGATATAGTGACATGGTGACTCCTTTTATGAGTGACAAATTATATTCTAACTCTATTTTAACAAAATTTGACGGTAAATTGTATTGTCATCACCTTTATTTACAAATATTCAGGGACATTTCTATCTTCATGTTGAAATTATCTCAATGCTTCTTAAATTCTTCATGAGTTTAAACTCAATAAATTATTATTTTCTTATTTGAAAATGCTCATGTGACTGATGAAAGTGGGCTTTTCTGGTATAATATGAAAAGAATTAAAAAGGAGCTATATATCCACTAATGGAACAAGCAAAAAGAAATAAAATCGGAATTTTGGGCGGTAACTTTAACCCGGTCCACTTTACCCATCTGATGATGGCTGATCAGGTCGCTCAACGTCTTGAATTAGATAAAGTTTGGCTCATGCCCGAGGCTCTTCCTCCCCATATTGATGAGAAAAAAACAATATCGGCTGAGCATCGTGTGAAAATGCTGGAGCTGGCGATTGCAGATAGTCCACGTTTATCACTTGAGTTGGGAGAAGTTGCACGTGGTGGGAAATCTTACACCTATGACACGATGAAGCACCTCACTCAAGCTTATCCAGATACTGATTTTTATTTTATCATTGGTAGCGATATGGTGGAATATCTTCCGAAATGGTACAAGATTGATGCCTTACTTGACTTGGTTCAGTTTGTTGCTGTTCAACGTTCAACTGAAGCTATTGAAAGTCTTTATCCTGTCCAATGGGTGGACTTACCTCTTTCTTTTGCTTCCAGTACTTCTTTACGTAAGATGTTTAAAGATGGAATCGAGCCGGTTTACCTCATGCCTCAATCTGTTATCGATTATATTAAAAAAAATAAGCTCTATCTTGAAGGATAGAACTTTTTTTATTATTCTTCAATAATTTCTTCAAAATCAACGGTTCCCTTACGTTTATTGGCTGAAATGACACGAATTTTTAGGACATCCCCCATACGATAAGTTTTCTCAGATTTTTTACCTTTGAAGATATCTTCTTCTTCATCGAATTCAATGGCTTCTTCAACACCTGTGTGAAGATTGACCGTACGAATCAAACCTTGAACCGTATTATCAAGTTCCATGAAGAGGCCAAATTTTTGAACACCAGTTACGGTTGCTGAGTAAACTTCACCGATATGATCTTGCATGTACTCCGCTTTTTTCATAGCATCCACGATTCGTTCCGTCACAACTGCGCGATGTTCCATATCAGAAGACTGTTTAGCGATTTCAGGTAAACGTTCTTTCCATTCTTCTTTCGTACGGTTTGAGTGATCTTTTGGATAAAGATGAAGTAAACGGTGCACAATCAAGTCCGGATAACGACGAATCGGACTGGTAAAGTGGGTGTAGTCTGTCGCAGCTAATCCATAGTGCTGTGTATTTTTTTCTGAATACAGAGCTGTCGACATCGTGTGGCGTAATTGATACGTTAGTGTTTTTTCAAAAGCTGTTCCTTTAATCTCTTCCGCAAAGTAATTTACAGCTTCATGAGAGTTTGAACTCAAACTAAAGCCCGCATCAGCAGCCTTTTCCATTAATTTAGCAAATGCTTTTTCTTTCGGCTTGTCATGTACACGATAAAGTGACGGCAATTTTTTCTTTTGGAAATCAAGAGCAACCGTTTCGTTGGCTGCCAACATGAAGGATTCAATCATACGTTCTGCTGTACCACGTTCACGTTTCACAACATCAATCGCATGTCCTTTTTCATCCAAGATAACTTTTGCTTCACTTTCGTCAAATTCGATCATGCCACGTTGATGACGCATCTCTTCGAGTAGCGCGTGAAGTTCCCCAGCGATAGCGACAGAATCCATAATTTTAGGGAATTGCTCTAGACTTTCGCGATGTCCTTCTTGCCCTTTATTGAGCATCTTGTTTACTGTTGAATAAGTCATACGATAAGTTGTCTTAATCACAGACGGACCAATCTTATAATTGATAATTTTACCGGAATTATTGATTTCCATCACACAGGACATCGTCAACCGCTCTTGCGCTTCATTTAGTGAACAAAGATTATTGGACAGCTTAACAGGTAACATTGGCACGACACGATCGGTAACATAGACAGATGTAGCACGTGCAAAAGCTTCCTCATCCAAAGGTGAACCGTCAGTGACATAGTGAGAAACGTCAGCGATATGAACACCCAGTTCATAATTTCCGTTGTCTAACTTCTTAACATGAATGGCATCATCCAAGTCTTTAGAATCTTCGCCATCAATCGTATAAGTGATTTCTGAGCGATAATCGTCACGCCCTGCAAAATCTTCTCCCGTTAATTCTTCTGGGATTGCTTCGGTCTGAGCCATTGTTTCTGCTGTAAATTCTTGCGGAATTTTCATAGCGCAAAGCACTTCCAAAATATCAATCCCCACATCATCCTTGTGTCCAATAATTTCTAACATTTGACCTTCAAATGCTTTATTTTCATCAGGATGTTGCGTTACTTTGACACGGACAACATCACCTTCTTGTACTTCAGGCAGCGGTTGCTTGATGTATAAAGGATCTGTGATTTTATCATTGTAGAGTTGAATCGTGCCTTTGTAGCCTGTAAGTTTGCTTTGACGGCTAGATAAGCTTTGATAGCTCCCAACAGTTTCCGTCACTGAACGTTTTGTGATTTTGATTATCTGTCCATCTGCACCACGTTTAGCATTTTTTTGATGAAGCACACGAACAAGGACTGTATCTCCATCCATTGCTGATTTGGTGAATTTTGGTGAGATGAAAATGTCATTACTCTTGTCAATCGCATCAAGCGGGTTCACAAAGCCAAATCCCTTCGGATGCTTATGAAAAACTCCTTCAACTTCGTTTTTTTCTGGTGTATTAATAATTAAATCTGATATTTTTGCCATTATTATCTTTCTGTTTTTTAAATCTATCTTTTCTATTATAACACACCCTACAAGACGTCTTTTGTTTTGAAATGTTTTTTATGCTCATTCTTCTTTTTTATTCACATAGAGATTCATTTCCTTTTGATAATGACTCATCTCCCATTCTGAATTATCTGCATTTAAATGTTGCGCTAAAAGATAGGCAATGTAAGGTCCTGTAGTTAGTCCTGAGGAACCTAACCCACTCGCAATACTCAAACCTCTCTCTTGCACTATAGGTCCAAAGAAGGGAGCAAAATCAGCAGTGTATGCGCGGGTCCCGACACGGTAGCTATAAGCTGTGTCTGCAAAATAATCTTCCTTTAAGAAGGTCTGCACGCCTTTAGTCAGTTGCTCAAAAGCTTCTTGTGTCGGTTCTAAATCCCAACCTGCTTCATTTTCATGCGTTGCACCTAAGAGTAAACGGCCATTTTGAAAAGGAATCAGGTCGGCTTCACCTTCTAAGAAAGCAACCGGCCATTTCTCTGTTTCAAAATTGGTCTCAAAAGACAACAGTTGCCCTTTCTGGGGCGAGACCTTGGCTGTATAACCCAGTTGATCCAGTAAAGTTTTCAATGCTGGTCCCGGTGTCAAAACAAGTTCATCTACTTCCACCTCCTCTTGCACTGAAGTCACACGCCATTTTGCCTTCTCCTTCTTGACTTGGGCTTCTTCGCTTATTACACGAACACCGCGTGTTTGGGCACGTTCCCGAAGATGTTGCAAGTAAGCTTTTCCATCAAGTCGTGCGCCTCCAGAGATGTATAAGCTTTCGACAGGTTTTAGCAAAGGCAGCATGTCTGTCGTTTCTTCTTTGGTGAGATGGCGCACTTCCCCAATCTCTGGTGCCGTTGCACGTCGCTCTAAAGCAAGCTGTTCGAGGTCTTGAAGCGCTTGTGGACTTCTGACGAAGAGCGTCCCACACTTTTCGTAAATGTTTTCATCTAAACTCAAGTCTTTGACCAGTTGCTCAAAAAAGGCAGCACCATCTTTAGCTAAAGCATACCATTGTTTGTTTCTTCGTTTGGACAGCCAAGGAGAAATAATCCCTGCACTGGCACCTGTCGCCTGATGTTTGCCAGAATCAAAAACTGTAATGTCAAATTTTTCTGTATCTAAGTAATTGGCCAAGGTCATGCCGATGATGCCGCCACCAATAATCGCTATTTTTTTCATAAATTTATTATTCCATATGGAGTATTTTAAGTCAAATCCATATTTTAGCTTTAAAAATTTCCTAAGAGAGAAAATATATTTTAACTAACTTTTCGCTTTCGTTTTGCGCTTATAAGCCAATTCAACAAATTGTCCGTATCTTGTTGTTCCTTGTAACTCTAAGTCTGCCGCATAATTACCTTGTGGAAAGAGCGGGATACCTTCTCCCAAAATAACTGGAGCAATTGTTACTTGGTACTCGTCGATAAGGTCAGCTTCCATGAAATCCTTAATCAGCTGACCGCCACCAACTAACCAGATTTCTCCTTGAAGCTCTTTGACAAATGATGTTAGATTACTTGGATGCACAAACTTGATATTGGTTTTGTCTTCCCAAGTTTGTCTTGAAAATACATAAGTCATTTTATCCTCATAGGGCCATGTTTCTAACTTTTGATCTAAAAGCCATTGGTAAGTTCTGCTGCCCATGATAACAATATCTACAGATGAGAGAAATCGCGATATACCATTGTCTCCTTCTCCTTCAACATCCATCAGCCAATCCAAATTATCCTGCTTATCAGCGATATACCCGTCTAATGTTTGGGCGATAAAAAGTTTTACTGCCATGTGTTCTCCTTTTCGTTTCTTAACTTGCTTCATTTAGCTTAGCAAGACTAAATTATAAATTCAAGCTAATTGCTCTTGTTTTCTCCCATGTTATAAAAATAAAAACCATGAAAAACATGGTCTTCTTTTTATTCATCTTCTTTTTCGTTTGTTTCTTGTGCAGCTTTAGAGAGGCGGAGTTTACCTGAGGGATTATATTTCTTAATCAAAGCATCAATCCGTTCATCTGTCCAAAAATCTGCTGAGGCAATAAATTCACCGTTTTCATCACGGTCAGAAATAATCTTAAAGCCCATCTCAATCCTCCTACGCTATTAATCTACAAATTCAAACTCAAATTTCTCGATACGTACCAAATCACCATCACGTGCACCTGCTGCACGAAGTTGTTCATCAACACCCATTGAACGGAGTTGACGCGCAAATTTCATGACAGATTCGTCACGGTCAAAGTTAGTCATCTTGAAGAGTTTCTCAAGCTTAGTACCAGACAAGCGCCAAGCGGCATCATCATCACGTGAAATACTGAATGGTTTTTCTTCTTCTTCAAAGCCATAGTATGCTTCTTCATCGATGAAGTCTTCGTCTTCATACAACAAGAATTCTGGTGTTTCAGCTAAGAGTTCACTTGTACGTGCCAACAGACCTTGCAGGCCTGTTTTTGTTAGACCAGAAACTTCAAAGATTTGAGGCATTTCTTGCCCTTCAGGTAGATTTTCAGCTAACTTTTTCTTGAAATCTGCAAGAATCTCTGGCGCATCTGGCATATCCATTTTGTTGGCCACAATCAATTGTGGACGTTCAAGCAAGCGAAGATTGTAACTTTCCAATTCCTTATTGATGGTTACATAATCTTCGTAAGGGTCACGTTCCTCGATGCCTGACATATCCAAAACATGCAAGAGAACTCGTGTACGCTCGATGTGACGTAAGAACTGAATCCCTAAACCTGCACCTGAGTGTGCGCCTTCAATCAGTCCAGGCATGTCCGCCATAACGAAACTGTCACCGTAGCCGATTTGGACCATACCAATATTTGGTGTGATTGTGGTAAAGTGATAAGCTCCAATCTTTGGTCGTGCATTAGAAACAACACTCAAAAGCGTTGATTTACCTACAGAAGGGAAACCTACTAAACCAACATCAGCAAGGACGCGCAATTCAAGCATAAGCCATTTTTGCTCCCCTGGCTCACCGTTTTCAGCAACTTCTGGTGCAGGGTTACGTGGTGTTGCAAAGCGAATGTTTCCACGTCCGCCACGACCACCTTTAGCAACGACAAACTCTTGACCTTTGTCAATCAAGTCCACAATTACTTGTCCTGTTTCATTGTCTTTGACTGTGGTTCCTTGCGGAACTTTAACAATCAAATCTTCTGCTCCACGTCCGTGCATCCCTTTGTTCATACCTTTTTCACCTGGTTTCGCACGGAAAATACGGTTATATTTAAAGTCCATCAGAGTAGAAAGCCCTTCATCGACACGGAAGATAATATCACCACCGCGTCCGCCATCTCCACCAGCAGGACCACCGTCTGGTACGTATTTTTCACGACGGAAAGCGACTGCTCCGTCTCCACCTTTACCAGCTCTTACTTCAATTCTAGCTGTATCTAAAAACAAGCTCATTTTTATTTTTCCTATTTCTTCCTAAAAGCATGCGCTCTTCTATTTGGTTCGAGTTCGATTTTCCAGCAGGACTAAACTTCATCATTTTTTACTGCTGTTTGCTGGAAAAGCTTTTTCCCATACATCTCACTCCACACTCCTTTGTGAGTAGAGTTTTGAACTCTACTATTTTACCATATTTCATTGTTTTTCTCAAAAGGCTACTTTGGAAAGCAGTCGGAACTTTTTATCTTGGTTTCTGACTAAAAGATTTTATTTCGAAAAGAGTTTTACCTGACTTCGTCCGTCTCCGACTTTTTCGACACGCAGTTGCTGTGCGATTGAATCTTTCATTTCTTCTACGTGACTAATAAGGCCAACAAGACGGTTTTCTCCTATTTGTTCGAGCGCTGTCATGGCTTTTTGGAGTGTTTCTTGATCAAGTGAGCCAAATCCTTCATCGACGAAAAGTGCTTCTATTTGAACCCCTTGCGCAGAATTCTGGACTACTTCACTCAGTGCTAATGCTATTGACAGGGCAGCAATAAAGGTTTCTCCACCCGACAAAGTATTGGATGAACGTGAGGCGCCTGTCTCATTATCATAGATGCTGATGTCCAAGCCATGATCGCGCCTTTTATTGGCGGATTCTTTGGCCAACTCAAAGCGATAGCGGTTATTGGAAAGTTGATTGATGAAATGCTGGTTAGCATAAATCAAAACTTTTTCCAGATAATGTTGGACAACAAAGGTTTCAAGCTTGAGCTTATCTCCTGTTTTTCCTGCTATCGCATTGTAGAGCTTAGTCATTTCACGCGCCTTATCCGCTGCCTTTCCTTGTGTCTCAAGTATTTGTTCAATCTTAGCAACCGTTGTTTCGAGTTGTTGGCGTGTATTGGATAGCTCAATAACTGTCTTTTGCGCTTGGCTATAGCGCTCGTTTAAAGCTTGCTTTTCTTCTCTCAACTCAGGAAGATCAGGTCTTTGCTTACCGCTTAATTTTTCCTCATACTTTGCTAAAGCACGATTCAACCGTTTCTCCTCAAGTTCATAAGTATTAATAAACTTGGAAATTTCAGGAAGTTTATCCTCTGCAAGCCAATTTTTCAATGTGACTAAATCATTGGTCCAAGCATTTGGGGCTGCCAATGCGTTCTGGATAATGCGCTGTCCTTCTTGAAGCTTCAGTTTTTGCTCTTCAATACGCATCAGACGTTCTTCATGTTTTGCTTTCTGTTCTGCATAACGCTTTTCAAGGGCAATTATCTTCTCACGCACCTCTTGGCACTCTGTATAATAGTTATCTACTTCTTGGCGCAATATAACCTTCTGCTCTTTTAGAGCTTGACTGGGTTGCAGTTGCCCAAACTCAGCTAAACTTTGAGCGACTGTTTCGAGCTGTGCCTTGACTTTATCGCCCTCCTGAAACAACCCTTGACGTTCAGCTTCTAAGTTTTCTACTAAAACACACAGCTTGTCTTTCTCCAGAGAACGTTCTTTTTGTGCAGTGCTTTTCTGCCTATAACTGTCTTCTCGAGCTTGAAAAATGATATTGAGTTCTTGGCGACTAAACACTTTAGGAAAACTGCCTTCATATGCCTGACAAAACTGACAGTAGGCTTGGTCAAACTTGTGTTCCATTTCTTGCAATGTTTCAGCTTTTTCTGCAGCTTTTTTTTGAGCCATTTCAAGTTCTCTTTGAGCCTTTTCTTGCCTTTCTTCTGCAGCAGCAAAGGCTTCTTGAGCTTTGTCAACTTGTTGCATAGCTGCTTTTAAGTCATCGTCAGAAACATCAAGCTCAACATGTGATAAAGGATGTTCTGTAGCACCACAAACTTTACATGGTAAACCATCTTCGAGTTCCTTTTGCAGTTGAGCAATCATGAGACTTTGGCGTAACTTTCGCTTTTCCTGATAACTTTTCTGTTTGAGCATGAAATCTTGCTGCAGTGTCGTAATGTTTTCCTCAGCAAAGTTTAATTCCTTTTGTGCAAGTTGATTTTCTTGTTTTAAGCGCTCCAAATATTCTGCTAAAGGAGAAAGTTGCTGGTGAAAGTCCAACTTTAGACGACTTAAAGCATCTTTTTCCGCCTGCAAGATACTCTCATCAAGGATCTTTTTTTGTAATTGATCAAGTTTGACTTGTGCTTCTTTTAGGGGCACATCTGTCTCACTTTGCTTAAGATGCAAGTGGACAATCTTTTTCTCCAAATCTTTTTTCTGCCGGATAAGTTTTTCTGCCTGCTCGGCTTGCGTAATCGTGCGAGTCAGCTCTTCTATAACCTTACCTTTTTCTTCAAATTCTGAAGCTTTCTGATCTAAGTCTTGCTCACGTTTTTTCACTTCTCCAAGTATTTTCTGCTCTTGCTCGGCTTTTGAGCGATAATCAGCTTCACGTACTTGGTTAGCTTCTAGTTCTTTTTCAACCTCTTCCAAGTCACGTAAAATATCCTTAAATTGTTGCGCCCAGCTGCGGGCTTCGTAGGCTTCTTTCTGTTGCTCATAAAGCACTGCTTGCTCCGCTATTTTTTCCTGGTATTCTTTTTGAGTTTTTTCGGCTTCAAGGAACTCTTGTTCCAGCAGCAAGGCATCTTCGTAAGCTTTATCGACACTTTCTACTTGGTGCTGCGCTATTTTTGCTAAGTCACGAGCCTTGCTTTCTTGCATCTGTTTTTGCTCTAGAAATTCTGTCGCTTTTTCAAATTTTTCCTTATCTGGACATTCTTCCAAAGCCTTGGCTTCTTCCTCCGTCCAGACAGAAGAGCTATATTGGCTTTGCAAGATTGAATCAAGAGCTGCGTTTTCTTGATTGTTTTTTGTATATTGATTCCGCACTTCCTCAGAAAAGACCGTAAAAATTGCCGTACCAAAAATTTTCTTCAGAATTTCTTCTTTTTCATTGGTGGCCGATTTTAAAAAACGTGAGAAGTCATTTTGTGGAAGTAAAATGATTTTCTTGAACTGCTCGGCGCTGAGATTTAAAAGACCATATATTTCACTGGCAACATCGACCGGTTTTGTAGCCAAGCTGGCTTGCTCTACGCCAAATACCCTATCTACAATAGCTAAGCTGGCTTGACTTTTTTCCGTCTTAGTACCTGTCCCTCTTTTCTTAAAGACTTCTTGCTCGGGACAGCGTTGTACCTTATAAAGAAAGTTACCTTGCTCAAAATAGAAAGTAACTTCGGTATGTTGGTCTGGTTGTGCAAACTGGCTGCGCATTTCTCTCGCTTCACGATCTCCTGTCGTCTTGTCAAAAAGAGCATAAGTCATTGCATCAAAAATCGTAGATTTTCCGGCACCCGTATCGCCGCTAATCAAAAATAATGGTGCTTCATCTAAAGCTCTAAAATCAATTTCCGAGTGAGCATGAGGTCCGAAATAATTCATTTCTAAGTAAATTGGTTTCATGTCTACTTCTCCCCTCTCAAGTCAATAAAAGTTTCTTCGATAAAAGTTCGCTGAAATGGACTAAGTGACTCTCCTGCCACCTGTTGGTAGAAATTTTGCACGATTTCTTCTTCACTCATCATTTCCATATTTTGATGGGTTTCTTGCTCTATGATACGTTCTTTATCTTCATAATCCAGTTCGACAATAGTGCCATAGATTTTCTGAAGTTGAGCACGTAAATTTTGCCCAGCATGAGCAAAGCGGTCAAAGTTTTTAATACATATAGCAAACCAAGCAGATTCTAAAGGTTGTTGCTGGTAAAACTCTGGATCAATAAGCGTTTCCCACTCTTCAGTAAGAGCAACCAAATCCGTCTGCGGTTGAATTTCGAAAAACTCAGTCTCAACCTTATCCGCCACATTTACGATATAATAGCCTTTTTTCGTTTTTGCTTCTTTGATATTAAATTTGACAGGACTTCCTGAGTAACGCACTGTCTCACTGGGTGAAGCATGATATGTATGAATATGCCCCAAAGCAACATAATCAAAATCCACAAACTGCTGGACTGTGACAGTAGCTAGCCCCCCAGCTTTGGACTTGGTTTCACTTGTCAGCTCAATCTCCTGATCTGCAGAAGGGCTCACAGCAAAGTGAGTCACTAAAATTTGTTTTTTCTCAGGGTGAAAGGCTTCCCGCATTTTTTCAAGTACTAGTTCTAATGCCTGAGACAGGGTTTTAATTTCTTTCACATCCTCTTCTGACATACCCGCTTGTAAAAAATAAACACGCGCATCAGCTGGATCAAAGTAAGGAAGCAAGAACATTTGGATCTCCGCTGTTTCAATGGGTACAAAAGCTTCTTCTAATAATGTATTCAAATGTAAATGGTTAAATTCCATCCATTCACGCCCATAATTTAGTCGTCGTGCACCGTCGTGATTTCCCGAAACTGCATAAATAGGAAAATTCTCCTGAATATTCATTTCTCGCAGCATTTCGTTAAAGGTCGTCACAGCTGCTGCGCTCGGAACTGTCCGGTCATAAAGATCTCCTGCAATAATGATACCGTCAACCTTTTCTTGCTTGGCTGCGGCCAGCATAATTTTAAAGGCGTGCTTTTGCTCTTCTAAAAGACTCCAACCGTTCAAGGTTCTGCCAATGTGCCAATCTGATGTATGTAAAAATTTCACTAATTTCAGCCCTTTTCTACTTTTTTCGCTTCCTCTATTATACCTCATAAAAGTTAAAGACAAAATAATGGGGAGATTTCCCCATGTGGACAATATTTATACATCAATTCTTTATCTTCGCCTATGGTATAATTTAGGAAAAACTAAGCTCACCCATACCAGATGTTTTTTTTAATTAAGGAGAAATATGCTAAAACTTATTGAAATGACACAAGAAAGATTTCAACACTACATGCTCTCCGCCGTAGAAACCTTTGCTAAAGAAAAAGTCCTAAACGGTACTTGGACTGAAGAACAGGCTTTTTCAAAGGCTCAGGCAGAATACAATTTACTCCTGCCTGAAGGCCTCCAAACACCCAATAACTATTTTTATTCTATCCTTGAAAAGGGAGAAGTCATAGGTTATATTTGGATTGCTCAAAGTACAGACAATGCTCGAACAGCTTTTATTTACGATTTCGAAATTTATGAAGAATTTCAAAATCAAGGTTTCGGCTCTACGTCTCTTGAATTAATTAGTTTTCAAGCTAAACAACTTGGCTTTTCATCCCTAGCTTTACATGTCTTTGGAAGTAACTCTAGAGCTTTACATGTCTATAAAAAAATGGGTTTTGAAATTACTGATATTAATATGCAAAAAGAATTATAATTTAACTTTTTACTGAAGAAGAGATTTGAGTACTATAGATTGGAGCACTGTCTATCTTTCTTTCCAACTAAGAATGCCTCTTTTTTTTGTTATATAATTCTCATTATGAACGTCAAAACATTTCTTAACTTTACAAGAATCCAAACCTTACCCGTGGCTCTGCTTTCGCCACTTGCAGGAATTATGTTCTCGCTATGGTATTTTCACTCTTTTCATCTTTTACCCACCCTTCTTTTTCTGATTGGGCTTGCTGCCATCAATCTTTTTGTTTCCGCATGGAATAATTTGATGGACTACCATAAAGCGCTGGATCCAGAATATAAAACCCAACAAAATATCATTAGCAATCGCAATATCAACCCTAAGTTAGCACTAAAAATTTGCCTGCTCTTTCTTTTCATCGATATCTTAGTTGGGCTTGCAGTTATGCTTATCACCAATCTTGCCATTTTACCCGTTGGCGGCCTCTGCTTTCTTGTAGCGATCTTTTATACATATGGCCCCTTTGCTTTCAGTCGCTTTCCTTTAGGTGAAATTTTAGCTGGCCTATGTGAGGGATTTTTCGGTTTCTTTCTCGCTGTATATATTAATTCTTATGATTTACAGTACTTTTTCATTCAATTTGACGGCTGGAAAATGAACTGGACGTGGGATTTTTCCCAACTTCTTCCGATTGTTCTCATAGGTATTATGTGTTTCTGTCAGAACTTCAATGTCATGCTTTCCGATAACATTTGTGATTTGGAACAAGACATTCGCAATCAACGTCTCACCTTACCTTATTATCTTAAAATTCCTGCCAGCTTAGTGCTTTATAAAGTCATGTATATCATTCCTGCTCTTTGTGTTAGTCTAGCAATAATTTTAGGTATCTTGCCTATATGGTCTGCCTTAATGCTGCTCATCCTCTTCGAGTTGATTCCTAATATGAAAAAATTCCTCCACAAGCAAGTCAAAAGCGAAACCTTTCATTATCAAATTAAAAATCTAATTCTTTACAATGGCAGCTTGGCTTTGACTCTGTTTATTGCTATTATGTTTAACTAAAAAAAACGCTCCAAAAGCTGGGAGCGTTTTTTAAATTTTCTTAAAGGATAATTAACCTACTTTGTTTACTGTTGCTTTTGCTTTTTTCTGACTAACAAGTACGCGAAGTGCTTTGATGATTTCCATCATCAAGACAGCACCTAAAGCAAGACCAGCAGCAAGTAACCAGTAGTGCACACTGAAGTTTGCCGGAATGCTAAAGAATTCACGTGTGAAAGGTAAGGTTGTCAAGCTGTAAAGTCCGAGACAGAATACTACCGCACCTAAAACATATTTGTTAGAGAAGAGGCCCAATGAAAGGATTGTTTGTGAATTTGAACGTGCTGTGAAAGTTTGTAAGCTACGTGCCAAGATTAGAGTTGTGAAGGCCATAGCTACACCCAACTCATCTGAAACTTGCATCCCGATATATTGAGAAATAATCGCTGCAATACCAATCAATACACCACGAACTGCAACACTTGCCATCAAACCGCCTTCGAAGATACCTTCGTCAGAAGGACGTGGTTTTTTCTTCATAACATTGGGTTCTGCTTTTTCCATACCCAAGGCAATCGCTGGTACAGAGTCATTTACCAAGTTGATGAAGAGCAATTGCAGGGCTGTAAATGGACTTGCCCAGTTCATAACTAAGGCAAAAACAATGGTAATAATCGCCCCTAAGTTACCTGAGAAGAGGTAACCAATTGATTTTTTAATATTATCGTAGACTGTACGTCCAACCGCTACAGCATTAACAATAGAAACGAAGTTATCATCGGTCAAAATCATTGATGATGCATCTTTGGCAACGTCTGTCCCTGAACCCATAGCAATACCAATATTGGCTTGTTTCAAGGCTGGGGCGTCATTAACTCCGTCACCAGTCATCGCAGTAACATTTGCTTTCTTCTGCCATGCGCGAACAATACGAATCTTGTTTTCCGGTGACACACGCGCATAAACAGAGATTTTCGCCAAGTTGTCATCCAACTCTTGCTCTGACATAGCATCTAATTCTTGCCCAGTCACAGCAATGTCGTTTTCCTCAAAGAGACCGATATCTTGCCCAATCGCACGTGCTGTTGTTTTATGGTCACCCGTAATCATCACTGTACGGATACCTGCTTTTTTCGCTTCCGCAATTGAATCATAAACAGCTTCACGTGGTGGGTCAATCATGGCTGTTAAACCAATCAAGATCAAGTCATTTTCATCTTCCAAATCCAGAACTTCTTTGTCTTGCGCCAAAGGTTTGTAAGCATAAGCCAAAACACGGAGTGCTTTGTTACTGAATGCTTCATTTTGTTTTTGGAATTCTGCTTTTAATTCTTCAGTAAAGTCTTGGACTTGACCGTTGATAAGAACTTTCGAACAACGTGCAAACATCACGTCTGGTCCACCCTTAGTCAACATGAGTTTTTCATCATCAATAAGGTTAATCGTTGACATCAACTTACGGTCGGAATCAAAAGGAAGTTCTGCTAAACGAGGGTAAGCTTCACGAAGTTCTTGATAAGGTTTACCTACCTTGTTGCTAAAAGCAATAAGTGCAACTTCTGTTGGATCGCCGAGCTCTTGCCCTTCTTCATTGATACTTGAGTCATTACACAAGACAGCTGCTTCAATCAGCAGTGCTTCGTCCGACGTCCAAGTTTCTGGCTGATCTGGGAAAGTTTCTTTTGTGGTTGTAGGCAAAAAGTAATCGACAACCGTCATTTTGTTTTGGGTTAATGTCCCTGTTTTATCCGTACAGATAACACTTGTTGAACCTAAAGTTTCAACTGCAGGCAACTTACGAATGATAGCATGTTGTTTTGCCATTTTGTTTGTACCTACTGAAAGGACAATCGTTACAATTGAAGAAAGTGCCTCTGGAATTGCGGCAACAGCGACAGCAACAGCAAACATGAAGGCATCTAACATCTTCACTTCAATATTTGCACCGTCTCCAGCAAAGAAGATACGTGCCGCTTGGATCGCAAAGATAGCAACAGAGAGAATCAGGATAGCAATACCCAGTTGTTTACTGAATTTCTCCAGTTTTTGTTGCAAGGGTGTTTGTTTATCTTCAGCCGTTTCAAGGAGCGTGGCGATTTTACCAATCTCTGTTTGACTTCCGATACCGGTAACGATAAATTCTCCACGCCCATAAACAGTGAGCGCTCCACTGTAGAGCATATTTTTACGGTCGCCTAAAGGAAGTTCCCCTTCAAGCGCTACATCCGTCTTTTCAACTGCTTCGGACTCACCTGTTAACATGCCTTCTTCTACACGCAAGCTCTTACAGGTCAAGACACGTCCATCGGCAGGAACAAAGTCCCCTGCTTCAAGCAAGACAAGGTCACCCACAACAAGTTCACGTGCTGGAATCGTTATTTTTTCACCATTACGTAACACTTTTGCATGGGGCGCCGAAATTTGTTTCAAAGCATCCAATGAACTTTCTGCTTTTTTGGTTTGAATCACAGTGACGATTGAGCTGATTAATACTACACCAAGAATGATGCAGGCTTCAACCACTTCGCCTAATGCCAGCTGAACAATGGTAACAATCAGCAGGACAATAACCATCGGATCTTTAAAAGTGTCCAGTAATATTTTCCAAGTTGGAACTTTGTCTTTACTCTTCAGCTCATTAAAGCCGTCTCGTTCTTGTCTTTCTTTGACTTCTTGCTCCGTTAGACCTTCAACGGTTGTCTGCAATTCCTCAAGGACAAGCTCTGTTTCTTTGTTGTAGAATTCCATTTTAGCTCCTTCTCCAATAGTTAAATATGACGCTTGATATCAAAAGCAATATTTTTTGATTCAAAACGAATAAGACGCTACGGTAATCGATAGATAGTATGATTTTCCCTCCAGCATGAACATCTTTCAATGCTTGTATGTAGCGTATTAAAAAGACCCCTGCCAAATCTGGCAAAGGTCTTGCTAAACATGTCATATCCATGTCAACAAAGCCGGTGAGATTAATGCTCACGGAATGACGACTTTGTTTCGGTTTGCACCGACGCTACTCCCCTTTGGGAATTCATATTCAATATTGTTCTTTAATAATAACAAATTCCCTTAGTAAATGCAAGAATTGGACTCAGTCTGGACACATAAAGCTTCATTATGTCCACGAGTTATGAGGTTATTCTTTTAATCTTTTCCAGACTTTTCCCTTTGGCGAGTTCATCTACTACTTTATCCATATAACGTAGCTTTTTCATAAAGTTGTCTTCGATTTCTTCTACACGAACACCGCAAATCACTCCAGTGATAAGAGGCGCATTGTCATTAAAAGGCTGATTTTCAATCAATTGCCCCAAGCTACCCGTGAGCTGGCTAGGATTCGTGTATCCTGTTAACCAAGTCAAAATCTCATCTAATTCTTCTTTTGTCCGTCCTTTTTTCTCTACTTTTGCCAAGTAAAGCGGATAAACGGTTTCAAATTTCATCTGTTTTACACGATCAGTGCTTGCCATATTCTTTACCTCTATAAAGCCTTTTCTTTTAAGTATATAGAGCGCTGGTTTTTTTGTCAAATCATCTCTGAGCTTTCGGGAAAATAGTGTAAAAATTTAAAGCTGCCCCAATCAGATTTGCATTGTTCATATAATGACAACTTTCAATTCTTGGCAGGATATGAGCTATATCATAATTTTGAAGACGTTCTGCTAATTTTTTTTGGAGGATTTCTGGCAAATCTTTCCGCGCTGACATTCCGCCACCAATGATAATTGTATCTGGATCAAGCGAAACTTGGATATTATATAAATAATCAGAAATAATCTCCAGCATATTTTCGATAAGTAAAGTAGCTTGGGGATTTTTTTGATCCATTAAGTCATACAGTTCCTTACCTGAAATTTTCTGCCCTGTCTCTTTGGAATAAGTTTCCGCAGCTTTAACCAATGGTCCGGTTTCGCTAAAAGTTTTATGCTTCGTGTTTTTCATCAAACCGAATTCGCCAGCAAAAAGATGCGCACCTTTATAAAGCTTGCGGTTAATAAAGATAGCTCCACCTACTCCTGTACCTATGACCAAAAAAACAGCATTCTGGGCTTCTTTTCCTGCACCATAATCAATTTCACAAATCCCTGCACAATTGGCATCATTTTCGATAGCCACGGGCAAGTCAAAGCATTGTTCAATTTCATCAAATATAGGACGATTGTGCAGATAGGGTACGGCGCTGATTCCTTCAATCCTTCTTTTCGCTGTATTGACAGCGCCTGGAGACGATATCGCTATTCCTTTAAGCTGTGGATAGTCCTTGATAATACTGCCCATCTTCGCAGTAAGCTTTTCAAAGCTTTCAGGTGTTTTAAAAGAAGCATTATTCAGGATTTTTTCTCCATCCCATAAACCATATTTTACTGCTGTGCCGCCAATATCAAACACGGCGAGCTTATGTCCATTATTCTTCATATCCATTATGCTCACTTAATTTCTTATACCAAAGTCCGCTCTTTTTCACGGTACGTTTATAATCCTCTTTCAAATCAACCCGATAAAAACCATAGCGGTTGCGATAACCATTCAGCCAAGACCAACAATCAATAAAAGTCCACGTGTGGTAACCAAAGCAATTGCTTCCTTCTTCAATGGCTTGATGAAGGTAACTGAGATGCTCCTTCATAAATTCAATGCGATAATCATCTTGGATCATGCCTGAATCATCCATAAACCGCTCCTCATCAGCTACCCCCATGCCATTTTCACTGACAAACCAAGGAAGATTATGATAGTCCTTTTTCATCATCATCGCTACATCATAAATGGCTTGCGGGTAAATTTCCCACCCACGATAAGGATTCATTTTCTTTTCAGGCCAATCATAAGGTTGGTAAAAATCATCTAAGGTTTTAGCGGGGAAGCTCGCATTCTCAGGTGCTTGAACGCGACTCGGTTGGTAATAATTTAAACCGATAAAGTCTACTGTATTGGCTGCTACATCTTTTTCATCTTCTGGTAATGTTTCAGGTAAGAGTTGGTTATTTTTGAGAAGTTCAACCAAATCAGTGTTGTGTTTTCCAAGCACCGCAGGATCAAGAAAGCTTTTTATATTGACTAAATCAGCGGCTTTTTTAGCTTTTAAGTCTGCTGCTGACTGACTGCGCGCATAGCTCGGAGATACATTCAGAATAATACCGATGGATCCTTGCGGCATAAGTTCTCTAAAGGTTTGAACAGCTTTTACATGTGCCATTAAGGTATGATAAGCCACTTGAACAGCTTTTTTGATATCGACAATTGCAGGATAATGAAAGCCTTGTAAATAACCACATTCCACATGAACCATTGGTTCATTGAAAGTGGTCCAATCCTGAACTAAATCACCAAAGCACTCAAAAGCTGTTTGGGCATAAAAACGAAAAGCCTCAACAGATTCTCGGATTTCCCACCCACCTTTATCCATCAACCACATGGGCATATCAAAATGAAAAAGGTTAATTATTGGCTTGACACCATTTTCTTTCATCTTTGTAAAATAATCTCTATAAAAATCAACCGCCTGAGGGTTGAGCGTTTTACCGTCAGGAAGTAGTCGTGTCCATTGGATAGAGGTACGAATCGAATTAAGCCCGATAGCTTTCATCCGTTGGCAATCCTCTGCGTAATTTTCGTAAAGATTAGAAGTTATTTCTGGGCCTTGTTTTTCATTAAATCTTTCAGAATTTTCTTTAAACCAGTAATCCCATGTAGAAGCAGATTTACCCTCTTTTAGAGAATAACCTTCAGTTTGTGGACCGGATAAAGCTGAACCCCACAAAAATCCTTCAGGAAATTTTTTCATGTTTAAACCTTCTTATTTTTTATTTTTATGTAAAATTTCTTCAGATTTGATCCATTTCTTTACAGAATCAGAAAAGAGATGAAGATAGCGTTCGTAAAGTATGTCTAATTGAATCAAAATCGGAATTTGTGGTGAGATATTCCCGATAGATTCTTCATGTGTTAAGCCCGCTGATATTAGTGTAATATCTGCTTGTTTAATCAAATCAGAATTAGGATTGGAAGTAATCAGTGCTATCGGAATATTTTTTTCCTTTGTTATGGTCATCGCTTCAAGAAGGTTGCTGTCTATTCCTCTCAAGGATGCCACGAGTATCATTTCACCCTCACGGGCAAATTCTGCTGACATTAAGATTGACTTTTCCTCTGAAATGACACGAACATACTTGCCAAACCGTGAAAATTTGAATGAAAAATCAGCTCCTGTATAACTGTTAAAGCCCTTTCCAAAAAAATGAATGATGTTATGATCTTTTATTAAAGCGCACAGCTTGTCCACTTCCACCTCGGAATAAGCATTGTCACTTCGTGTGGCTAAGGCATGGTAAATAGCTGTCACTGCCGATGAAATCGATGGCTTTTCTTTTTTATCCAAGGAAAGGTTGTACAAAAACATGAGTTCCTTGTAATTATCCAAACCAATCTTTTTACAAAAGCGAGTAATCGATGCCTTTGATACGGCTAGTGTTTGTGCTAATTTATCTATATTCAGCGGTGCCTTTTTACTGATAAAATAGTTGGCTATAATCTCCTCAACATAGGTTAATTCCAAACGGTGCGATTCAATTAATATGAAAATATCTTCCTTCATGATTTTTCCTCAATCTATGAAATGAACAGTTTTAATCTGTCCTGCTCTAAAATCTCCCAGATTAATTTTACTATTTTTTTGTCGTTCGGTTAGCGCGATTCCTTTCAAGTCAACAAACTCATAGCGAAGCTCCTGCTCTGACAGAATAAAATTCTCACCCTGAACAGCTTGGGTACTTGGATTATACACCCGTAAGTCCCAACCGCCGTAAAGCTTATTCTTACGGAGTGAACTAAAGACAAGGTCAGGTGCTTTCAAGCTGATATTCTGGGGACTGCAAATTTTTTCTTTCAAGGTATTTGACACAAAATATTTTAAAGTCGTTGTAAAAAGATTTAGACTCTGAATTTGATAGAACGGCAAGGATAAAGCATAATCAAGGTAACTTTTAGCAAGTCGTGCGGGGTTATAATCCTGTTCTAAACTTATGGCAAATTTGAATGTTAATTTTTCCAACAATTGGCTATCAGGTGTTGGGATGTACTTAAAAGCATTACCAGAAGCTACACCTGGCCTTCTGAGCAAATCAGGCCGTCCTAAAAATCCGACACTTCGAAAGAGGGTTAAAGCTAACTGATGGTGATTTTCCCCGATTAATTGATATTCTTTGATTCCTTTGGCAAAAACCGTCCAACTGTTTTTATCATCGTGAACATTAACCCATTTTAGCATGGGGTAAATAGCTGTTGGTTCTTCACGCCAGCCGATTTCTTGCCAATCTTTCAAATGCGGATCTTCAGCTTCACGCTTCACTGTGCCAAAAGGCGTATCTGTGTAAGAATATTGATTAGCAAAAGGAAGATTGATGACTGCACGCATACGATGGTCCAGCGCTTGATTATCTATCGTCAAATGGCATTCGAGATGCTTGCTCCCTTTTTTTAAGGTAATTTTTAATTCGTAGTCTTGTTTTTGTTCGCAAATGCCTTCTGCACGTTCTTTCAAATCCTTGGGAAGGTCCCAAGTACCAGTCAAAATCAGCTCTTGATAATTTTCCCCACAAAAAGCTTTTCGCTCACTTCCCGTAAGTGTCAAATCAAAGACACAATCTGCATGAGCTGGCGAGTAATCGTAAGTATCACCTTCATCACCACCATCTTCAAAAGATAAGATGTTGTCATAACTTTGCTGCTTTTTCTTATCAAATAAATGAAGCTGTCCTTTTTCATAGCTCAGCTTGTAGTAATCATTTTCAATATAATCTTGCTTGTCTTCGCTGATGACCATGCTTGACCGTTGACTTTCTTCAACGAAGTAATTCACAAAACTAAGCGCAGGAACCGTAACTTCTACAGCCAGTTCATGAATATAATAATATTTATCCGGATCTTGAGCAGTTTCTTCGCGTCTGATCTCACCAGAATATTCTTTATTTCTTGCCAGAACATCAAAACTTAGCGCTTCCCCTGCCGTGTTTTTCAGTTGGATATCTTTAAACTCAGTAGAGACATTAATTTTTACTGTTTTAGTTACTTCCCAAGGCAGGGTATTAAAAATGCTGACTTGGTGGTCACAAACTTTTTTCTGTGACTCACTGATTTTTCTGGTCAAGTAGTCGACTATGGAATAAGACAGTTGGTCTGCTTCGATAAAACGCTCGCGAATAATGCGATTGGTTTTATCGCTATTACAGCCGCCCGCACTGTCGTGGGCTTGATTTTTTGCCAGCAATTTCCAGATTCTGTCAATTAAGCCTTGCTTGTTAGCAATACCAAGTTTTTCAGCCATAAGAACGAGTGGTTCTACCTGATAAATCATCCGTCTTTCCAGCTTATCATTCAAATACTTATGGTCGTAACGTGAAGAATAAATCGAGCGATGGATTTTCGAGACTGAGCTGGAGATAAATTCACCTTCAATTGTGGTCAGTTCCTCTTTTTCGAGTTCGGAGAATAGCTCCTCATAATTGCTTTCTTTTAACTCATAGTCACTCAGTTTCTGGTTGTAAAAATCAATCCGCTCACGTAGGTTAAAATCTACATAACGCTGGTCTCCTCCTACAGGTAAGACAAGATGTTGCCCCACAGCACCGTCTTCAATCTGCGTCATAAGTTCTTGGGTTTGGTCACTATAAATAAGTCCAACGCCGACAAAATAACCATCCTTAATATTTGCGGCTAAAACTTTTGAACCATCTTCAGCTTGCCAATAAAATTCGCGGTCCCTTGTTTTTTCCTGCGGCAATCCTCGCCAAAAGACTGTACGATCAATTCCTAAACCTTGATATATCTTAGGCATATCTTTGCTCTGGCCGAAAGAGTCTGGCAGGTAACCGATATTCATATAACCACCCAAATCTTCTGCTAATTCCATTCCCAGAGTCAAATTTCTCACAATTGACTCGCCACTTATGATGAGTTCATCTGTTTGAGTATACCATGGACCAATCCAGAGTTTTCCAGCTTGAACCAACTTTTTGAGTCGTGTTTTTTGTTCAGGGAAACTTTGGAGGTAGTCATCCAAAATGCTCATTTGCCCATCGAGGAGATAATAAGAAATTTCATTATTCTCCAAAGCGCTCATTACTTCATCCAAATGATAAGCCAACTGGACGAAAGATTCATTATGAGTAAAATACCATTCTAAATCCCAGTGTGTATGATGAATGACGTGTACTTTTTTCTTCATTTTTACTTCCTTATTCATTTTTACTTCCTTATTCATTTTTCCAAAAGGCCAAATCAAGATGATTTGACCTTTGAGTTAAAAATCAATTTTATCTATAACGGCAGTCAGATTATCCGGGTCTTTCTCTGATAAAATATCTTCACGAAATTGATCATCAATTAATTTTCGAGCGATTAAGCTCAGCAACTTCAAGTGCTCAGTCGCACCTTCCTCAGGAATCGTAAGTGCCAGAGCAACTTTCACGGGTTTGCCATCCAAAGCATTCCAAGGAATTTCATTGGCAAATCTAACGAAAAACATGCCCGGCTTTAAGTTCGTTTTATCTTTACAATGAGGAATGGCGATATGATCTTTAAATCCTGTTGTTGCTTCTGCTTCTCGCTGTTTTAGGCCTTCAAAATATTCGGCTTCATTATCCACAAAACCCAGAGAATGTGCAAACTGTGCAATAACTGCAAAGGCTTCTTCCTGTGTACGTGCGCTTGTATCGAAAAGGATATGTTCTTGATTAAAAACTTCTTTGTTCATCTTTATTCACTTTCTTATTTTGCTTTAGCTTTTACTGGCTTTTTGAATTCAATACCTCGTGTAAATCCAATCAATAATGCGGTGGTCAAAATACCTGCACATACGCACAATATCCATGTTACAAAAGGAATCGGTTGCTCAATATAACCAATAAAGGTCCCCAGAGGCGAGCCAATACCGCCATAAAATTTCGAACCAGTAGCTGAGATAAGTCCGCCTGCAACAGCTGATCCTACAACGTTTGAGAAAATCATTCGTACAGGATGTGCTGCCACAAATGGAATAGCTCCTTCAGTGACACCGACAATCCCCATACCAAAGGCTGCACTGGCAGCAATTTTTTCATCTTTTGAAAATTTATTTTTAAATAATATCGTAGCCAACCATACACCTAAGGGAGCTACCGAAATCGCTACTTGTGTTGCTGTACCAGGTACAAAGTTTGCACCTTCAATACCGTATTTTGTCATTGTATCGGTAAATATCGCTGTCCCAAACACTAAAGCTGTTTTATTGATTGGTCCACCCAAGTCAAACCCAATCATTGCGCCACAAATGGCTCCGATAATGATTGGTGCACCTGCGAAATTATTATTTAAGTTGGTTAACCCATCATACATGGCATCCATCCCCACTGAGATTGGATTTCCGATGATATAAAGCACGATCAAGCTGATAACTGCTGTTGCAATAAAAGGAATAATCATAATTGGCACGATTGGCATAACAATTTTAGGCCATTTTATTTTTTTCAATCCTTTGACCATATAGCCAACAATGAAAGCCACAATAATAGCACCAATAAAACCTCCACCTGCTTCAGTTCCTAAAAATTCTGGGTCATTAACAAGATAAGCACCAATCATGGCAGGAGCTATTGCGGGTTTGTCTGCAATGGAATTTGCTACAAAACCAGCAAATAGTGGAATCATTAGTTTAAAACCCATCTGCCCAACATAAAAGAGTTTTTCCATGAGGAAGCCCATTTGTGTCGTATTGTCAAAACCCCACTTGACAATACGTCCTAGGTCGTCTCTTTGAAAGGCATAGAGATTGGCAATGGTAAGGAGAAGACCGGCAGCGATGACCATTGGCACCATGTAAGAAATACCACTCATCACATGGGTCAGAAAAGTAACCTTATCTTTATCATTACCAATCTGAATATTCCCTACCTTACTTCCTTTCTTGCCAAAAACTTCAGCCTCAGCGAATGCTTTTTTTATCAAGGCTTCCGAATCTTCAATTGCCGGAATAGATTTTGTAACATAAAGAGGCTTACCTGTGAAACGAATCGGATCAATCTTAATGTCTGAGGCAACAAGTACAAGATCTGCGTTTTCGATCTCTTCAGGAGTTAAGACATTCTCTGCACCAATAGCTCCATTTGTCTCTACTTTGACCTCATAGCCCATTTTTTTAGCCGCTTTTTCGATAGATTCGGCGGCCATATAGGTGTGCGCTATTCCAGCAGCACAGGCCGTAACGGCTACTATTTTTTTCGACATTTTGTTTCCTCCAAAATTTTTCTTTTAGTTTTGTTATATTTGTAATATAGCACCTCTTATTTTCAAAAGCAAGAGAAAATAAAGCGTTTTCTTTATTTAGTTTTTATTCCCATAAGCTGGAGGATTACTGGTATTTTTTTCATACAAAAAGAGCTAGATTTTTGTCTAACTCTGCTTTTGTCTAATATTTCAATTTATTTACTTGCAAATTGAATAACCATGTTAAAGAGAAGGGCGCCTAAGCTACCGCCAATGATTGGACCTACGACAGGAATCCATGCGTAAGACCAGTCAGAATCTCCTTTGCCCTTGATAGGTAAGATAGCGTGCATGATACGAGGACCTAAGTCACGTGCAGGATTCAAAGAGTAACCAGTTGTCGCACCAAGTGATAAACCGATGGCTGTGATGATAGCACCGACTAAAAGAGGTGAAACACCAGAAGTTTGCGTAATGGCATATTGACCAAAGGCCAGAATACCTGTCGTTAAGACTGCTGTTCCAACGATTTCACTGATTAAGTTCGACCCCGTCTGACGAATGGCTGGACCTGTAGAAAATGTGCCTAAGATATCTGCTGGATTTTTAGTTTCAGTATAGTGAGGGTAAAACATCAGGTAGAGGATAATGCTGGCGACCATTGCCCCAAGCATTTGGGCGATAATATAAGGGAAAACCAAACTCCAGCTAAAGCTACCAATCATTGCCATTGCAATCGTTACTGCTGGATTTAAGTGGGCAGGCGACATAAATCCGGAAATGTAAACCCCCATCATTACTGCAAAGCCCCAACCGAGTGTGATAGCAACCCACCCTGCTCCTGTTGCTTTCGTCTTGTTCAGAACAACGCCTGAAACTACACCGTTACCAAGAAGGATTAAGATAAATGTGCCTAAAAATTCACCGAGTAATTGTACCATTTCTGAGTGCATATTGACTCCTTTTTTCTATATTTTATTTGTTTCAATCATTTTTGAGATTATTTTACTTCTTCAAGTCCGACAAGTCAGATTCACGAAGTGCTTCTTCCAAAGCTTTTTCTTGTTCTGCTTTTTCTTCTGCAGACCAGCCGAGGTATTCCGCCATGGCATTAACAACATGTACCTTGATAGCATCTACACCTTCACGCATAAATAAAATATGGTTGGTACGACGAAGCAAGTAATCCACTGGCGTCAAGATCATTTCATCTTCAAGCGCATAACGTAAACGTGCTGATTCGGCGAGAGATAGACCTTCATATGGCTCCATTTCAGAAGCATAGGCAAACACTTGGAGGGCGTTCATGCCATAAAAGTCCGCAATGTATTTTGCTTCTTCTTCTGTAAGTCCTGCAGCAACACCAACTTTCATGTTTTCAGCAACAACTTCTTCAACCTTAGTTGGGTCAAATTCACCACCAGAGATTTGGTATTTTTTAGAGTCAATAGGTTCATATTTCAAACCAAAGTCCTCCTCAAGCAGTTGGCAGATAAGCTCCATCGCACCCGCTGCCATTTTGCGATAGTCCGTGATTTTTCCGCCCGCTAGAGTAATCAAACCATCGCTCTCACGTTCGAGGGAACTTCCACGAGATACGGAAGATGGTGCATCTCCTTTTTCGGAAAGGCTTGATTCCATATTGTTCAATAAATGCTCTACTTCGGCTTTTGTTGCTGTTTTATTTTTATAGCGGAGCACTGCCTCAACGACAGCGTTAAAGCTGGTTTCAGAAACCGCACCATTATCCCCACCGTTATAGTCTGAACCAGAATTTCCACCTAATAATGGGCGCAATCCAGCCCATGAAGCTTCAATGTCATTAATCGTGATATTTGCTTCAGGGTAGCGGAAATTAATGACATCCAAGAGGTAATCCACATCTTCTTGGGTTACTTTTGGATCAGTAAAGTCGCCATGATAATCTGTATCTGTCGTACCAAAATAAGTTTTATTTTCACGGGGAATAGCAAAGACCATACGTTTATCGTGTTTGCCTGTGTCAAAATAAGTTGGTTGTGGTACAGGTAGTTTAGCCGCATCCACTACCAGATGTACACCTTTTGTTGGACGCATTTTTGGCACGATAGGACGGGTGAAGTTCAGATAACGAATCTTGTCTACCCAAGGACCACTTGTGTTAATCACAAGTTTAGCTTTGACTTCAATGACTTGGTCTGTCAACAAATCACGCGCACGAACACCAGAGATTTGTCCATCGGTATAGGTAAAATCAATGACTTTCATCTTGCTAATGGCTTGCGCACCGTCTTCTACGGCTTTCTTGATATTATCAATTACCAAGCGTGCATCATTGTTACGATAGTCAAGATAAACACCAGCTCCTTGTAACCCTTTTTTCTTGATGAGTGGCTCACGGCGCAATACTTCTTCTGGTGAGATAGTATAGTTAGCATATGGTGAGTCTTCATCCACACCGGCCAAACGGTCATACAAATCCATCGCAATTTTCACAGAAAACATATCAAAAGTTGTCTTGCCTTCATCATCGTAGATAGGAAGTAACATCGGATCTGGCTTAGGAATATGGGGCGCAATGCCTTGAACAACAGCACGTTCTGAAACCGTATCAGAAACAACTTCGACATCGAAGTTTTTGAGGTAGCGGATCCCTCCATGCACGAGTTTTGTCGACCGTGAAGATGTTCCCTCTGAAAAGTCCTGCATTTCAAGTACGGCAACTTTCATGCCAGCAGCCGCTGCTTGTAATGTCAATCCAGCACCAGTGATTCCCCCTCCGATAACGAGTAGGTCCATCTCTTCATTTTGAACTTTTGTGATTGCTTCTTGTCTTGTTTTTTTAGAAAAAGCCATTTCTATTCTCCTTTTAGGTTACTGTCTAATTGCTTATTATTTGAAAGCGCGTGTCGCATTCACGGCTTTTTTCCAACCGGCATAAAGTTCTTCTCTGCGTTCTTCTTGCATTTGAGTTTGGAAAATTTTGCCCGGTTCATAGGATTCTTTAAGTTCTTCTAAGTCTTTCCAGAAACCAACAGCTAGTCCTGCAAGGAAGGCTGCACCAAGTGCTGTTGTTTCCAAATCGCCCGCACGTTGGATTGGGATATTCAGGATATCCGCTTGGAACTGCATCAAGTATTCATTGTTTGCAGCACCGCCGTCTACCTTGAGCACAGACATATCGATTCCTGTATCTTCTTTCATGGTGCTGACTACATCACGAACTTGATAAGCAATCCCTTGTAAGGTTGCTTTCACAATATCTTCTTTTGTTGTTCCACGTGTCAAGCCAAACATCGCACCACGCGCTTCTTGGTCCCAATACGGAGCACCAAGACCGACAAAAGCTGGCACTACATAAACTTCATCTTGACTCCTAGATTGGAGTGCCACTTCTTCGGAATCACTGGCCCGCTCCAACATTTTCAAACCATCACGTAACCATTGGATAGATGAGCCTGCGACAAAGATGCTTCCCTCTAAGGCATAATATACTTTTCCGTTAATACCATAGCCAATCGTTGTCAGCATGTTATTTTTCGAAATATGGGGTTTCTCACCTGTGTTCATGACAATAAATGAACCTGTACCATAGGTATTTTTAATCATCCCAGGCTCAAAGGCCATTTGACCAAATAATGCAGCTTGCTGGTCTCCCGCCATACCAGAGATTGGTACTTCAGAGCCGAAGAAATGGAAACCTTTAGTTACACCATAAACTTCTGAGTTGGACTTAACTTCTGGAAGCATTGAAGCTGGAATATTAAGAATTTTCAGGATTTCTTCATCCCATTTCAACTCGTGAATATTGTAGAGCATAGTACGGCTGGCATTCGAATAGTCGGTATAGTGTGCATCGCCATCTGTCAACTTCCACAAGAGCCATGTATCGATGGTTCCAAAGAGGAGCTCGCCCCGTTCGGCACGCTCTTGTGCACCTTCTACGTGATCAAGAATCCAACGAATCTTTGTGGCTGAAAAGTAGGAATCAACAATAAGTCCTGTCTTTTTGTGGAAGAGTTCATCATGCCCTGCTTCTTTAAGGCCATTGGCAATGTCGGCAGATTGACGAGATTGCCACACAATAGCATGGTAAATGGGCTTGCCTGTCTTTTTGTCCCAGATAATGGTGGTTTCGCGTTGGTTAGTTATACCGATACCGGCAACCTGTACAGGTTTGATACCAGATTCGATAAAAGCTCCTGCGATAACAGACTGAACAGAGTTCCAAATCTCGTTGGCATCATGTTCGACCCAACCTTCTTTAGGAAAGTACTGGGTGAATTCCTTTTGGGAACTCCCAATGTGTTTACCCTGTTTATCAAATATAATAGCTCTTGAGCTTGTTGTACCTTGGTCAATTGCCATAATGTAAGAAGTTTCTGTCATGTTCGTTCTCCTTTGTAAACGCTTTCTATATTTCATATTATAGCATTTAAAGATAATGAAATACTTTCATTTTTTAAGAAATTCTAAAAAAAATTGAAAGTGTTCGTTTTAAATATAAAAAAACTTCTCAATTACTGAGAAGCTTTGTATTATTGATATTCAATGATAACGGGAGAATGTACCTGCTTTATTTTCTAAGTTGTCCTCATCAGTAGCTTGGGACTCCTCACAGGTATTATTTTTGCATCTCTCCAATCTGTGAAAGCATGAGCGCAGGAAGGACGTCCCTTATTTCATTAATCTCCCATTTTCTCCATTGTGGTGCATCACTGATTACGCTCCAACCGTATACTTGCGTAATGCCGAAATCCTTACCAGCAGTTGTACGTGTCCAGAAATCCGGTAAAGAAGGGGGCTCCGCTGTGTTGCGGTGTCTCTTTCCATCATAAAAAAGGATGTCAACTATTGACAGAATAAATGCTGTCCTTTCTCCTCGCTCATCTACTCGAGTAATGTAATCCTCAATATCAAGAGCATCACCACTATTCAGCTGGTGCTCAAGTTCCTCTTCATCAATGCCTCTACCAGAACCATAACTTACAGGAAGAACACGACGTTGGAGTTGAGCAGGAAGTGAATTATAGTAGGCATTAGCCGTTTGCCTCACATTAGAGCTCATATAGTCTGTTGTTTCACCAAAGTTGCTTCGTCCTATACTTTGCATAGGTACAACCAAGTGTCCGCCGCCATGGGGACCTATATAGCCATATTCTACCCCTTCCACAAAAAAACTTTCATCTGGCTGAATATCGCCATTGAAGTTTGGAATATTCGTTTCTCCCATACGATTAACCAAATCTCTGGCTCGCGCGGTATCTCCTCCTTGCTCAAAGAAAGTATTAATATTGTCCTCTGTGGGCGAAACCATGTTCCCTTGGACAAGGATAGCATAAAACCAAGAGCCTGGCGTTGCTTTAATCGCATCTGCCATATCTGCCTGGTCGATAAGATAAGAGGTGGCCTGGCCAGGTTGAAGGTAAGAAGCCCAGTAAGCCCAGCCCGTTTCTTCATCTACGACCCAATAGCGCCCTATTTTTTCATGTTCGTCTAAGCCTTCCCATACTGCCATCGTTATTGGGGGGCGTTCTTGCAGCAGGGTGTGTTGAACATCTTGTTCTACTGCCCGTCCTGGGAAGAGCGGACTTCTATCTTCCTCAGCTTCTTCGGGATCATAGTTTTTGAAAGTTGCATGCTGTCTCCAATAACCTTCAGTCCCATCTCCAGGATGTGTTGCTCCTCCTTCTACATAGTCAAGAGCATCTCCCGCTGCTGCAGTCCGCTCATCACCACGATCATGATTGAAAGTTGGCATATAAGGAGCCCCTCCAGATATTGCCATATTTCGAGCAGACATTTCATGGACACCCTCACCTGAAAAACCAAATGTCCAGTCCGTATAAGACTCAAAAGCATGACTCGGTGAATCCTCATTCCGTCGATGAATATCACGGGCTGAGGGCTGCCAAACTGTCCATGACTCTAAGTTTTCTCGTTCGGCATCAATTACGATAGATTCTCCATTTTTTGAGAGAAATTCTTTGAGTTGGATACGGACAAGTAAGGGCTCATCTCCATAATTTTCGACAAAGACATCCTTGTTTTCCGTCTCACGGTTGTAGTAGTCGTGAATACGGCCAGCGGCACCTTCGTTATTTTGCCCTTCACGGTCATTGATGGCTTGTTGGTTGAATGATTGAAAGGCAAATGTGCCTCCAATTAAGCCAAACAAAGCTAAAAGTGCGATATTGCGTAGTTTGCGTTTCTTTTCTGGGTTCATATTTTTTCCTCATTTTATTTGTTAGCCTCAAAAACAACTCGATTATTTAAGTTGTTTTTAGACGCAATAAAAATAGCGGAAAATTACGTCTGTCTGTCTGTCTGTCTGTCTGTCTGTCTGTCTGTCTGTCTGTCTGTCTGTCTGTCTGATTATAGAACATCACAGTCCCTCCATCAAATTTTTTGTTGAAATTGAGTAATACCAACAATATATATAATATAATTGTAATATTTCTGTTATTAAATTCAAAATAATATCAGGCATAAGTAAAAGAAGAGAAGAGTCTCTCTTCTTTTACTCTAGACATGTTTTTAAATTTGAGATACACTCTACTTCACTTTTCTTCGTTTAAGCCATAATGTTAAAGCGAGTATTAAGTTGGCTAAGCCGAGTGCACCAAACAGTCCTCCAATTTCTCCTGTCCTTGGCAATCTGTCAGTGATTGTTTCCTTAATATTTTCTCCACCAGTGGAGAAAATAATACTGAGAAGCTTTGTATTATTGATGAATGATTAGGGCAGGACGAACTCCTCCATCGGTAAGGTAAAGCATACGGGTACGAGCGCCATTCAACTGGCCCTCGAGAGTCACAAACCAAGCACCCGTGTCAGTACTAGGAGTACGTAGCCACCACCAGCCTAGATCATGAGAGCCACGTTGCGCATGGTTAGGGAAACCTAAACCTATACCAGACAAGCGTGCCACATCCGCAAGAGATAAGGCAAAAGCACGAGCTCTTCCACTCGGTACAACTACAGTTTCATCTGCCGCAACGTCTCCTATAAGATTATTTGGTAGCCAACGTGCGCCACCAGTAAATGTAACGCTGTTATCTACTACCATACCTGTTGTGAAAGGGTCAGCCACAGGTTGAACTACCTCTCGAAGGTCAGCTGGGATTTCAGAGTTGAACCATGTTTCTAGACGTCCCTCCTGTCTCTCTTGCTCAACCCAAGAAACAGAGCGAATAGTTTCATTTCGGATAATCATGTGATTGCCACTGCCTTGATTTTCAAGATAGCGGAACATTTGGGCATCTGTTCCATCAGAATTAGCTAGGGTAAAGCGTCTATTCTCACCAATCGCATCACTCATACGGTTAAAATTAAAGGCTCTTGTATGAGCAACTGTTGTTGGTGCTGGATTACCTGTGCCACGTTCTCGAATTTCTTCAAGAAGGTCACTGACTGCTCCTGTAGCTGGTTCCTCTTGGAATTCTTCACTTACACTAATCAAATCACTTTCTACGTGGATAGCATAATAGTATGGACCATTGATATTATCTGCATCAGGTAACATTTCTGCTGCATCAAGTAGGTAGGAGGTTGCTTGTCCACCATTGAGCTGATTTGCCCAGTAAGCCCAACCTGTTTCATGGTCGATAACCCAGAAGTTGCCGACTTGGTTTGTGCCTTGCCACTCTTGAAGTGTCATTGGGGTAAGGTCTTGGGGCAGAGTTTGTGTTGTGTGACGTGTTACACCTGCTCCTGGATAATTATTGTTACTGTTGTCATAGCTGCCGCCTTCACCCCATTGGTCAGATTTACCGTTTCCGGGGTGTGTAGTTCCATCTGCTTCGTAGTCTCGGGCATCTCCTGCGGCAGCTGTTCTATCGTCATCGTAAACCATATTAAAGGTTGGGAGATACCACGGTGCCGTTCCATTCCCTTCCCAACCAAAGGTAAGTTCAGAATAGCTGTTAAAGGCAGCACCCACTCCTGTGCGTTGCTTAAGATTATCGGGTTCTGGGATATAATAAGGCCATCCTTGCGTATTTTCACGACTTGTGTCATCAACCAGCTGTCGCCAATCATCACTTCCACGTTCACGGACTTCCATGAATTCAGACAGACGAAGACGAACCATGATGGGTTCTTGCCCGAAGTTTTCCACGAAGACATCCTTGTTTTCTTCTTCACGATTAAAGTAGTCATGAACACGTCCACCTACAGCAGTTTGGTTTGTCATCTCACGATCATTAATAGCCTGTTGGTTGAATGATTGAAAGGCAAAAGTGCCTCCAATTAAACCAAGAAGAGCTAAAAGTGCAATGTTTCGTAATTTACGTTTTTTTCTGGTGTCATATGTTACTCCTCATTTTAACTTATGATTTTTTAATATCTTTCTTATTAAATTCAAAATAATATCAGATATAAGTAAACGAAGAGGGGCTCTTCTCTCTTCGTTTACTATAGATACATTTCAAAATCTTGAATAAACCCTACTTCAGTTTTATTCGTTTAAGCCATAATGTTAAAGCAAGCATTAAATTGGCTAAGCCAAGTGCACCAAATAGTCCCCCAATTTCTCCTGTCCTTGGCAAATTATCAGTGCTTGTTTGCTTATGTTCATCCTCTTTATTGTCCGAATGATTAGGCTCTTCTTTCCTATCATCACCTTCACCAGAAGTACCATTTCCATTTGTCCCGTCTCCGTTGTTGGATTCAGTACCTCCATTATTACTTTCTCCACCATTAGTAGCACCATTGCCGTTGCCTCCTCTAGCTTTAACTGTGATTTCAGCTGTAGCTTCCACACCGTCATAAGTGTAAGTCACTTTATAAGTGCCAGCTGTATCTGTGTCTACGGTACCTTCTACCGTGATACGATTAAAGGGAACAGTTTCGCCATAACGATCCGTGGCGCTGACAAAGTTATCTTGGGCAGTCCAAGCCTCGCCCACAAAGAGTGAACTATCTTTGACCTGCACAGAAGTTTGGCTTTCCTTGACTGTAATTTCTGCTGTCGCACTGACTCCGTCATAAGTGTAGGTCACTTTATAAGTGCCAGCTGTATCTGTGTCCACAGTCCCCTCTACTGTGATGCGATCAAAGGCAACAGTTTCGCCATAACGATCCGTGGCGCTGACAAAGTTATCTTGGGCAGTCCAAGCCTCGCCCACAAAGAGTGAACTATCTTTGACCTGCACAGAAGTTTGGCTTTCCTTGACTGTAATTTCTGCTGTCGCACTGACTCCGTCATAAGTGTAGGTCACTTTATAAGTGCCAGCTGTATCTGTGTCCACAGTCCCCTCTACTGTGATGCGATCAAAGGCAACAGTTTCGCCATAACGGTCTGTGGCGCTGACAAAGTTATCCTCTGGCTGCCAATCTTTACCAATAAATATACTGCTGTCCTTGACTTGAACATTCGTTTGGTAAGGGACACGACGCCAAGTTCCAGTGGCTTCCCCGGCTGTTCCTGATAAGGTCATTAAGTCTTGAGAGCTTAACCAATCCGCTGGGCCTCGCAATACATTGTTTTCTATTATTGGACCTGTACCAAAGTCAAATAAGGTATTTTGTCCTGTGAAGGCTTCGAAGCCTTGCGTTTCTCGTTTCCAAGAGTTGAGTAAACCTGTGCTTGTTGTCTCCGTTGGCAAGTCTGAGTTGGTAATAACGGTATTTGCGCCTAAACGAAGCTCATCTAAGGCATTTATAGCGCTGAAGAGACGGGTTCTGTTGTTCGCTTGGACATTCCTCGTATCAAAGGAGGACATGTCTATTTTTCTTAAGGCGCTAGCCCCATCAAACATAGCTTCCATATGAGTAAGGGCCGGTGTTTCAAAGGAGGTCAGATCAAGTTCAGTCAAAGCATCTGCCAGCCAAAACATCTGTGTCATATTTTTGACTGCTCTTGTGTCAAAGCCGCTTAAATCAAGACTCTTGAGATTGCGTGTGTGGGCGAACATCAGAGACATATCTGTGACAGCGCTTGTATCAAAGTTATCTTTATCTAAAAGCAGTTCTTCTAAATCACGTGCTCCCGCAAACATGTGGTTCATGTCTCTAACATTTTCTGTTTTGAAATGGCTTAAGTCTAATTTATCGATACTTTGGGTATGCATGAACATCATACCCATATTTGTCACTTGTTGGGTGTCGAATTTTGATAAATCTATCTTTTCTAGATTTCTTGATTCGGCAAACATGTAAGTCATCAATCTTACATTAGACGTTTCGAATGAAGATAAATCAAGCGCTCTTATGTTGCGCATTTCCGCAAACATGGCATTCATATCTAGGACTTGACCTGTATCAAAATGAGAAACATCTAACTGGCTTACGGCAGTGTTACGAAACATGCCTTGCATATCACGTACATTCTCTGTTTCAAAAGAATCTAAGCCTTTAATTTCTTGTAAGGAAGAAGCGTGCGAGAACATGTCTTCCATATCAGTGACTTTGCTTGTATCAAAAGAGGAAACATCTAACTCAGTTAAAGCTATTGCAGCATGAAACATCATAGCCATATTGGTCACGCTACTCGTATCAAAGGAAGATAGATCAAGTGCTTTTAATCTAGAATTATTAGTTTGACCAGCTGCCCCTCTGAACATCCAGGCCATGTTGGTCACACCTTTTGTATCCAGATAGGAAAGATTGTCGATAGTCTCAAGCACTTGCATCTCGCCAAAGATGTTAAATAAGCTCTTATTCCCACCAACATTCACGTTCCCTGTGAACACGATATGCTCTACTTCGGCTCTAGGAACATTTCCCCACGCTGTATGAGCAGGATTTGTGATCGTGCCGCCTTTAAGCGTTAATGTTTTTGTCGGTTCGTCATAGCTGTATTCCACTTGGCCTAAAATCATGGGCACGTTAGGCTGCCAGACAAAGGTGTCGGCTTGACTGCCGTTGAAAGTGCTCTGTAGTTCTGAAGAAGTCCAGATGTGCGACCCGTTAGGACGGTCTACTGTACCTGTTCCAACATTTCGCCAACGTCCAGTGAATTGCGCATTATTAGGAACAGACACCAAGGAAGTTCCTATCATGCTTTGTATGGCCGGGCCTAGGGTCAATTCCCTCAGGTTATTGGCATTATTAAACATAAAGTTCATCCCGCCCGGGGCCACACTACTGGTATCAAAGCTAGAAAGGTTCACGCGTTCTAAATTAGTCATGTTGGCAAACATGTGCTGCATATTTGTGACCTTGCGGGTGTCAAACATGGACAAGTCCAATGCACTTAGCCCACTTCTATACCACCAAGAACTGCCACCGAACATACTGCTCATATCGGTGACCTCGCCTGTATCAAAGGAGGAGAGATCTAAGGTTTCTAAACCACTCGTACCTGCGAACATACCACTCATATTGGTCACCTTCTCTGTATTAAAAGAAGTAAGGTTCAATGTTCTAAAATCCGATTGACGAAACATGTTCCGCATATCAGTGACTTTGCTGGTATTAAACCTAGATAAATCTAGGTCAGAAATACTCCCTCCTATTACCCATTGAAACATGCCACTCATATCTGTAACTTGACTGGTATCAAAGGAAGGAGGAAAGGATAGAGAACCAGAATCCCTTAGCCTGAACTGATCGAACATATATCTCATATTCGTGACTTGGCTTGTATCAAAAGAAGACAAATCCATCGTCCTAGAGAAGTTGACCCTTTGAAACATCCCTTCCATATTTGTCACAGCGCTTGTGTCAAGTCCAGTGAGATCTGCACGTGTCATACCACTTCTAAACATGTAAGACATATCCGTCACACCGGTTGTGTCTAATAAAGGGAGATTGATAATATCCAAATAAAAATCTACAAATCCAAATGCTGTCGAGTGACCATCTACATATAAATCAAAAAGGCCTGATAAACTCCCCCCTTCTACATCAACAGAGTCCTCAAAAATAATTCTCCACATTGTACCCATATGAGTACCAAAAGGTCTGTCTTGGGGATCTGTTATCGTTCCACCACGAACAAGCACGGTGGGTATCCAATGTGATCCCCCGCCTAACGCATTGTCTTCCCATTGCATTTCTATCCTGACGTCAACATCTCCCCATATTTTCCCTTCCCATGGTAATGATAGCCAGGGCATATTCTCAGCAGTTGCTTCCGACCCAGCTGCTTCAGGTTTAGCTTCTCTGACTGGTGGCACAGGCTTTTCTTCTGGAGTAGGTTCTGCTACAACATCAACTTCTTCCTCCTCATCCTGACTCGGATCCTTTTCCTCAATGGTGTCCTCAGGTTCTAAAATTTCAGGGATTTCAGGAATCTCAGGATTTAAAACATCTGGAAGCTGCGTTTCATCCCCTGTAACCAAGGACGTATCAAGCGAGAAACTCTCGGCTAAGACAGTTGTTCCTTGGAGAAGAGGATTACCCACAAGCCCCGCCAATACCGCAAGGGTTAAGAAGTATCTGCTTTTACTTGAAAATCTCATCTTTTTATTCTTTTTTACTTTCATATTCTTGTCCTTTATTATCATATTACCGCTATTCATCGCTTTGTTTTCAAAATAGAAGCACTAGGGATAAGACGAAAAAGCGTAGTATATTAGTCTGGCTGGGCTGGGCTGGGCTGGGCTGGGCTGGGCTGGGCTGGGCTGGGCTGGGCTGGGCTGGGCTGGGCTGGGCTGGGCTGGGCTGGAAGATTATAGAGCATGGCTTTTACCTCGTCAAATATTTTGTTACTTTTAAAAAACAGGCTTAACATTTATAATCCAATCGTAATATTTCTCTTAATAAATACAAAATGATATCCGCAGAAGAACAAAAAAAGAGGGATATGTCCCTCTTGCTCTATTTATTCTCAATTAAGAATTGCTTTCTTTTGAAATTTGGCTTTTTTTAAGTTTTCGATAGAGGTCAGTAGCTCTTCAAAGTCATACTCACTGGAAAACTCGGAAAGGACATAGACAAACTTTCGACTGTCATTTCTTTTACTTGAGATAAGCAAGTCATAGCTCTGTCCTTCATGGTAATGTTCCAGTTTTATCTTTTCCACTGCTCTGAGACGATTTTTAAGATAATGTTCCATGGGGATTTGATAGGCTGGCGTATCAGACAAGTCATAAGCCACTGTCAGTTGTTGGGCAGATAAAAGTTCCAGCAACATCAAAGCATTGCGATAGCCAAAGATGAGTTCAGGCAAATCCTGCGTTTTGGGAATATAACTTAAGGCGATTTCTTTGAGATTATCCAGCAAATCTTGAAAACTCTTGTCGACCCAGTTTTGCTTATGACTGAGCAACGCTTCCTGGCTCTTTGTAAAGAGGCTGCCATGGAAAAAGGCAAATTTATTATTGACTTGTGCCAGCTGATAACTAATGGCTTTTTCCTCTTCAAACCCTAAACGATGGGGACGATAGTGGTTCAGCATACGTTCTCTTAAAGAAATATTCAAGAGAACAGTGGGAATTTTTTTACTGCGGAAAATATCAAAGCGGTAATAACTTTCCTTATCTAAGATGAAAAAAGACAGGAGAAAACTGTAGAAAAAGATTGTCTCACAATTATTCTTGCTCTGTTTATCATAAATGTATTGATAAAAAAGAGAATCCAACAGCTGATAAAGGTGATCGTCTTGATAGATTTTCTTCATTTCCAAAGATTGAGTAACTTGAATATCTGTAAGTTTACGCCTTTTTTCTGTAATGGCTAACCAACGGTAAAGTTTATCTTGGCTGCTTGCCGAAAAGGTTACTTTTAAGGTTTCTTCGAGTTGCAGGATAAAATCAACTTGAAACTTCGTGACTTGAAGGAAGTTTGGTCGAAATTTAGGATGAAGCGAATCAAACAGCAAGTAGTAAAAATAGCGAATCTGGCTTTCTTCGCCCAGCAGCTTATTATTTTTAATTTGAAGCTCAAACTCGGCTAAAAGTTTATTTAGCTCTTTTATTTTGCGGAACAAGGTTGATTCACTGACCAGTAAGGCTTCTGCTAGTTCAAAAATCATGTAATTTTTTTGTTCAAAAAGCAAGAGAAGCATGCGATACTTAATGCTGTCTTGGATTAAAAAACTGATGACTTCATCTAAACTTTGAGACTCCGCCATGTTTAGGGCTAGTTTATTGTCCTGGCGCATCACTTCCATAGGTTTCCCCATCATCTGTCCCAGATAAGAAATGTCCTCTAAGTAACTTTCAATCGAAGGTCGAGAGAGATTTACCCCCTCACACAGTTCTTGCGCGGTTATCTTATCCCGCTTGAGGACCAACTGGCGTAGAATCTTAACCTGTATTTGCTCTTTTTTTTCAAGTAAAGCTTCGATATTCACAGCTGCTCCTCTTCTTTTCTAAGCCTACGTGTTTCGTAGGCGTTTTCATATTCTCTTTCTATTTTATCACTTCGCTATATTTTGTGATTAAAAATTGCTCATTCTGGACATAGGAAAATAGACAATAAAAAGAATAAGACCAAAAGCCTTATTCTTCTGTTAAACTTCTAAATTTAGTTTTCCTTGTGCATAGATCGAAGCATTACCATTGAGAATATAGGCAATGGTCACGATTGGCAGGATATATTGTACCGTACCAAAGCCAAAGACTTCTGCAGCGATGAAGATTGAAGCAAAATATGAGTTGGTTGCTGATGAAAAGACTGAAACATAGCCAGCAGCAGCTACCAAGCCAACAGGCAAGCCCAAAAGTAAGGCTAAGGTTGCGCCCAAACTTGCACCAATCGCAAAGAGCGGTGTTACTTCTCCACCTTGGAAACCTGCTGAGATACTTAAGACAGTGAAGAGCAATTTCAGAAGCCAATCATAGGCATTGATATGTTCTCCATTAAAACTCATGGAAATCAGGTTCGTTCCTAGACCTGCATAACGATCAAGATGGATGAAGATGAGACCCAAGCTCAAAATCAGTCCCATAAGTAAGATACGGCGATAAGGATTAGTGAGTTTACTTGCCATATAAGTCTTCATAAAGGCTAAGCCTTGCGCAAAGATGCGCCCCACCAAGCCAAAGCAAATTGCCACAACGAGCAGCTTCAGAAGTACCAACGGATCAATATTTAAGTCGGTATTGACCGCAAAGGAAAATTTTTCTAAACCTAAAGCATGAGATGTCGCACTGGCCGCATAGGAACCAACCAAAGCGGGGAAAAGTGCGATATATTCAATCTTGCCCACCATCAGGATTTCAATAGCAAAGAAAGTTGCAGCAATTGGTGTTTGAAAGAGACCGGCAAAACCGGCTGCCATCCCCGTAATCAAAAGCACTTTTTGTGCTTCCTTGGAAGATAATTTCCCACCGACTGTATGGCCAATCGTGGCACCAATCTGGACAGCTACACCTTCTCGTCCAACACTGGCACCAAAAAGGTGCGATAGCCAAGTTGAAAAGATAATCAAGGGTACCAAACGCTTAGGAATATCTTCTCGTCCTTTATTTCCCGCTTCAAAAATCAACCCCATTCCTTTTTGACTGTCTTTACCAAAACGTTGGTAGACATACACAATCAAAAGACCAGCTAAAGCCAAAAAAGGAAGAAAATACAAGGGATTTGCGTCACGTGTCTCCGTAATATAAATCAAGCCACGCCCAAATAAAGCATCGACAGCTCCAATGATTACCCCAATCACAAGAGCTAAAACGGCATAAAGAACGGCCCATCTTGAGATTCCAATTTTTATATTTTTCATTAAAAGTAATTCCCCTTACCTGTATAATAATAGCAATAATGCAGAAATCAAAAAATCGATCCTGCCTAATAAAATGTTCAGGCAATTCCGCTGGGAATTGTCGTCTAACATGAGCTCCTTCAGGAGCAAATCTGGGAGCGTATTAAAAACAGGCCGAGCACAAAGCTCGACCACTTTTAATCACGCATACCTTTGGCGCGTTGAATGTCTTTAAGCTTTTCTGGTGTGATGTCTTTGCCATCTTCATCCACCAATTTTACTGCTTCAACTTGACCGCGGAGATTTTCACGTACGCTATCAAGATAGATACGGCGCAATTCAGCACGTTCTGCAGTTTCGGCTTCTGTTAGTCCTTCTGCTTTGTGTTTACGTGCAAGTTCATTGATACGTTCCACTTGTTCATTTGTGATTGCCATAAGACTAATATCCTCCTTATTTTGTATTGATTAAACTAAAGTCAGCCATTGTTCCGGTAAGTGCTGACAGCTCTGTAAGCAAGGCCAGACGATTGTGACGTACTTTTTCATCTTCTGCCATAACCATTACATTTTCAAAGAAATTGTTAATGGCTGGAACACCTTTGTTGACAAGAATATCATATTTTTCAGAGGCAGACAAGTTTGCCCAACCTGCTTTAAGTTCTTCTGTAGCTTTGTAAAGCACGCCTTCAGCATCGTTCTCAAAGAGCTCAGAAGAAACCGTTCCGACATGATCGGCTTTTTTCGCCAAGTTGATCACACGTGAAATATTTTCAATAGCTGGTTTAAAAGTTTCTTCGTCCTTATGACTGTTAAGCATTGGCGCAATTTCCATCATGTTAGCAATATCCATTGTATCTGCCGCAATTGTTGCTTCAACAATATCGTGACGGATTTTCTTATCCAGTAGAAGTTTTTGCACACGACCTTTGAGGAAATCAATAACTTGCTCTTTATTTTCATAATCAAGTGTGGCGATAAACTCAGAAAAGTCAAAGTGCCAGTTGAATTTCTCAATAATACGTGTCAATCCTTGCGCTGCACGACGCAAAGCGTAAGGGTCATTCGAGCCTGAAGGAATTAAGCCTGCGCTAAAGAATGAAAGAATGCTGTCGATTTTATCTGCAGCAGCCAAAACACTTCCGACAGCAGTTTCCGGCAAATCTCCTTCAGCAGATACCGGCATATAATGCTCACGAACTGATGCTGCTACGTTGCCATTCTCTCCTGCAAGAAGAGCATATTTTTCACCCATAACGCCTTGAAGTTCATCAAATTCACCAACCATACCTGTCAAAAGGTCAAATTTATAAATATCTGCTGCACGCGCCACATCCGTCTTTTCAGTTTCTGTCAGCTTGGCAATATCTGCCAGATGTGCTGCAATTGCTTTTGTACGAGCCATATGTTCTGTGATTGAACCGATTTTTGCATGGAAAGTTACATTTTCAAGTTTCTTCACAAGATCTGCAATTTTTAATTTTTGATCTTCTTTCCAGAAGAACTCAGCATCTTCCAAACGGGCAACCAGAACTTTTTCATTGCCTAAGATGACGTTTTTCATACCTTCAGCATTACCATTACGCACGGAGATAAAGTGCGGTGCGAGCTTACCTTCTGCAGTATAAACTTCAAAATAACGTTGGTTATCACGCATTGAAGTAACCAGAACTTCTTCCGGAACTGACAAATACTTTTCATCAAAGCTACCGACAAAAGCAGTTGGGTACTCGACGAGGTTATTGACTTCTTCAAGAAGTTCAACGTGTTTTTCGTCTGAAAGTTCAACTTTCCAGCCATGTTCAGCTGCAATTTTTTTGATTTGTTGGCTAATTTCAGCTTTACGTGCTCCAGCATCAACCATAACAAAATTATCAGTCAAAACTTTGGCATAATCTGTCGCATGTTCAAGTGTAAACTCTTGGTTTGAAAGGAAGCGGTGACCACGTGTTGTATTTCCTGCAGTCACATCAAGAATGTCAAAGGGAACCACTTCGGCATCTAGTAAAGAAATCATCCATTGGATTGGGCGCACGAAGAGGAAGCTATTATTTCCCCATTTCATGTAAGTTTTGAACTGCATTTTAGAAATGACTTCATCGCCAACTTTTGTCAATATTTCTTGTGCAGCTACGCCCGCAATATGTTTGTTTGCGAAATAGTAATCGCCCTTGAGGACCAATTCGTCAGGTGTTACGCCTTGTCCACGAGAGAAACCTTGAATGGCTTTTGACCAGTTTCCTTCAGCATCTTTAGCAATTTTAGCAGATGGACCTTTGACTTCTTCGTCCATTGCTTCGGAATTTTCAGCAAGTCCTTCCACCAAAACAGCCAAACGACGTGGTGTTGAAAATTTGCGGATAGCATCAAATTCTAAACGATTTTCATTCAAAAAGTCCGAAAGACGTTCTGCCAATTGATTGATTGCAGGTGTTACCAAGTGGGCTGGCATTTCTTCCAAGCCAATTTCGAGTAAATAGTTTGCCATTATTTTGCCTCCTGTTCTTCTGCCAATTGTGCCAGAACTTTTGTATATTTCCCTTTTTCTCCCAGATATTTCTCACGTAAGTCTTCATCTTTTAAAAGTGGGAAACCAAGTTTAGCACGTTCTTCAATAAATGTTTTGGCAACTTTACGCGCCATTGTACGTACGCGGTGCAGGTAGCCAGCACGTTCAGTTACCGAAACTGCGCCACGTGCATCCAAAAGATTAAAGGTATGAGAGCTCTTCAAGATAAAGTCATAAGCAGGGTGAACCAAACCTAAATCCAGTAATTTAAGTGCTTCTGCTTCGTACTTGTTAAACAAGTCTAAAAGCATATCTTGATCAGACTCTTCAAAAGCAAATTTTGAGTGCTCATATTCTGGTTCTTTGAAAATATCACCATAGAGTACGCCATTTCCCCATTCGAGATCGTAGACACTGTCAACTTCTTGAATAGCTGTTGCTAAGCGTTCTAGACCATAGGTAATTTCAGAAGTTACAGAATCCACTTCAATACCACCCACTTGTTGGAAATAAGTAAACTGTGTACATTCTTGTCCATCAATCCAAACTTCCCAACCAATACCGGCACAACCCATTGATGGATTTTCCCAGTTATCTTCAACAAAACGAATATCATGCTCCAAAGCATCAATCCCTAGGGCAGCTAAACTTTCCAAGTAAAGTTCTTGGATATTTTTGGGTGAAGGTTTCATCACCACTTGAAATTGGTGGTGTTGGAAAAGACGGTTAGGATTTTCACCATAACGTCCATCTGCAGGTCGACGTGAAGGTTGTACATAAGCTGCTGACCAAGGTTCCGGTCCATTTGAACGCAAGAAAGTATAAGGACTCATCGTTCCTGCACCAACTTCGTTATCGTAGGCTTGCATCAAGTTTGCACCTTGCTTAGACCAAAAAGCCTGCAAAGTCAGAATCATATCTTGAAATGATAATTTATTATTTGACATTTAATTCTCCTTATTATTTATTAAGTTCATTCATTTGGCGTTTATATCCAAGGAAGTAGAAACCAGCAACGAAAATCACACCACCAATGATATTTCCAGCATAGACAAGACTGAAATTGCGGATGAATTCCATCCATGTGGCGCCACCTTCAAAGATTGCAGCGGGGATGGCAAAAGCATTTGCCACACTGTGCTGGAAACCAATTGCAACAAAAGCCATTGTCGGGAACCAGATTACCATTACTTTTCCTGCTGCATCTTTGGCTCCGTAAGAAAGCCACATCGCAAGGCCTACAAACCAGTTACACCCTACTCCAGAAACCAAAGTCTGAAGCCAGGTTGCATTTATTTTCGAGTGCGCAACGGTGATTAATTCCTCACGATACACACCTGTACTTGTCAACCCAACAATGTGTGCAAAAAAGAAAGCCACAAAGAAGGCACCCAGAAGATTAAAAATAGTGATGACAATCCAGTTTTTGAGCAAATCTGAAAATTTTACTTTCTTTGCAAAGAAAGATACAGAAACAGCCGTCATATTAGATGTAATGAGCTCGCCACCGCCCATTAAAATAACAATCAAACCAATAGGAAACACTGCTGCACCGATGAAACTTGCCAAACTTCCAAAATCATCGACGACACTTGATATGACGCGGATATAAAGCAGATAACCTAAAGAGATTAACGCGCCTCCAATAAAGCCAAGTACAGCTTTTTCTAACATCGGTCGTTTGACCTTTTCTTGTCCATGGTGAATAGTTGCAGCCAATATTTCTGCTGGATTCATCATAATGTTCCACTCCTTAAAATAATATAAAAACCGCGCAATACACCTGTCCTAAGACAAAGGGTGCTATGCACGGTTCCACCTTTATTTTTTACTTCATTCGTATTGCGATGATTTTGGGCCATTTTAAATCTCGGCTTTCACTGTCCCGAGTCGCTTGCTTTACCTTAAAATTGTAGTCCTTTTTGCTGAAAATGTCAAGGCCAGACTTAAAGTTTTTAGTGTTTCCGATTGGAAGGGGCTAAAGAGAGATTCAGCTTGCTGAACCCTTTTTCAAAAATCATTTGCAACATGAAATAATTTGATATAATAAGTTCATCATGAAAAAATTATTTAAGGTTATAAGTTTATTGTTAGGCTTTCTTGTGGTATTAATTTTAGGAGTGTTGCTGGTGTTTAATCTGTCCCCACGCCCCGGGGCTTTTGTGATTAATCGTCTTTTTGCTAAAAGTGGCGGAAAGATAACAGATCAAAATACCTATGAGTCCACGAAGAAAAAAGTCCTTTTGAAAAGTGACATCAGCTATAATTCAGACAAAAAAAGAAATACCTTTGACATTTACATGCCTCAAAATGCCAAAGGCCCTATTCCTGTAATTGTCTGGGTTCATGGTGGTGCTTATGTCGGAGGAAATAAAACCGATGTTAAAGAATTTGCCACTAGGATTGCGCATGATGCTCAAGTTGCTGTTATCTGTCCTAATTATGCACTTGCACCTGATGCACAATATCCCAGCCAAATTCAGCAAATAAACGAACTAGTAGAAGACTTGCTCGATCATCAAGCCGAATACCCTTCACTTGATTTCAATAAAATTATTCTTGGAGGAGATAGCGCTGGTGCCCAGATTGCGGCCCAATATGCGGCCATCCAAACCAATAAAGTTTATGCAAATGCATTAAACTTCAAACCCCTCCTCTCTCAGCAAAATTTAAAAGGAGTCATCTCTTATTGTGGCCCTGTAAACTTGCAAGAAAAGGCACATGATAAGTCAAATAATTTATTGCTTAAAGCTTTCACCAAAACTGTAGCTTGGTCACTCTTAGGTACAACAGATTGGAAAACCAATACACATCTAAAACAAGCAAGCGTGGTTCCAGCCGTAACAGAAAACTATCCGCCCACTTATATTACGGATGGAAATACTCTTAGTTTCGCTCCAGAAGGTGAAGCTTTGGCAAAGCGTTTAAAGGAGCTAAACGTTCCTGTATCCGAGCTTTTCTTTAGTGATTCCAGTAAAAAAATTGGACATGAGTATCAATTTGATTATCGTACGAAAGAAGCACAGCTCTGCTACGAGCAAACACTCCAATTCATTCAAGAAAATACCCTACAACATTAAAAAAGCTGCACAAAAGGTGCAACTTTTTTGTTTTTTAATGTGTTCGATTGTAAATAATGCTTGAAATAAAGGATAACACGATAATAATCCCGCCAAGTAAACCTGTCACTGCCTCACCAATTTCCCAATGAATACTTGCCAAAATCAGAATGGCTAAGGTAAGAATCGCCCAATGCGCACCGTGTTCTAAATAAACAAGTTCATTCAGTGTTCCTTTTTCTACCAAGTAAAGAGTCAGTGAGCGGACAAACATTGCTCCGATAACACCTAGCCCAAGTAGGATAATAATAGGGTCTGAGGTAATGGCGAAGGCACCAATAACACCATCAAAACTAAAGGAAGCATCAATAACTTCCAGGTAAAGGAAGAGCGAGAAAGCTGCTCTTCCCACAGCGTAAGTCGTCTGACCTGCTGTTTCGGTAGGCATGTGCTCGGTCATCATATCGCCAAAGCCATTCACCAACATATAAGTTACAATCCCCAAAACACCTGAGAATAGAACAGTGTGTGCATCAGCCGCGATAAATTCAGCAGTCAATAAAAGAACAAGCATTGAAATTATCGCATTTGCTGCAGGAAAATGACCAACCTGTTGTAAGACTTTTTCGGGCAATTTTAGCCATGTATGTGCTCTTTGATCAAAGAAAAAACCAAGTGCAAGCATCAAAAGAAACATTCCACCAAATGCAGCGATTGAAGGATGCGCATGGTGTAAAATATAACCGTAGGTCCCTGGAACACTGGGATCACCTTTTTCTAAAGCTAAGCGCATGGCACTTATCGGATCCAGTTTTGCGGAGACACCAACAATCAAAAGCGGAAAGACCAAGCGCATCCCCACAACAGCAATTAAAATCCCCACCGTCAAAAATATTTTACGCCAAGCATGGCTCATACGCTCCAAAATACGTGCATTAACAATGGCATTATCCATGGAAAGTGAAATTTCCAACACTGCTAGGATAGCTGTAATCATTAAACCATCCCATCCGGCGTAGAGGTAAGCGATAATCAACGCAATAATACTAACAATAAACGAGCTTCTAAAAATTTTCATAAATCCCTTTTTCTAAATATCAACTTCCACCAGTTGCTTGTCCCCTTTTGCCGCGGAAATTTTTCCACTGAACTGTTCAACCAAATCGGCCAAAAGTTGCTCTGTCTTATCCAAGTCAACAAAGAGCTTGACCGTAACATCGGAGAGAAATTCACTCTCTGAGATGACTAAGCCTTGGGAACTTAAAAAGCGCTGTAGACCGTCATAATTCCCATAATCAAGAGTCAAGATTAATTGCTCCTGTGTGACAAATTTGACCAAACCAACCTGATCTAGAGCATGGCCAACACTCCCCGCATATGCACGGATTAAACCACCAGCACCGAGTTTAATTCCCCCAAAATATCGAGTCACAACTGCACAAACGTTGGTAATTTCTCTTTTCTTAAGAATTTCCAACATAGGTACACCAGCTGTACCAGAAGGTTCGCCATCATCACTTGAACGCTGGATCTCCTGACGGTCGCCTAAAGTAAAGGCGGAACAATTATGATTCGCCTTATGATGCTCTTTTTTTATTTCAGAAATAAAAGCTCGTGCTTCTTCCTCAGTATAAACGCGCTTCAAATGGCAAATGAAGCGCGATTTTTTGATTTCTTCTTCTGCAATGAAATCCTCTTTTATGGTAATTGTCATAAATAAATTTTATCAAAAATAGTGAAAACATGCGACTTTTTTCGTCTTAAAGGTATGAATGAATTATATGGTAGACTCCTTTTACAAAAAGAGTTGTCGAAAATCCCAGACAAAGCAACACTTTTTGATAGTATGCACGATATTTCAAAAACAGTGATTATGTGCAATCGCTGCGGTAAAAAAAGTAAGAAAAAAGAGGTCTTACTCCCCGTTGGTGCTTATTATTGTCCCTATTGTATTCAGATGGGACGTGTTCGCTCGGATGAAAAACTTTATCACCTTCCTCAGGAGGATTTTTTAGCAGCTTCTTTTCTAAACTGGCAGGGAAAACTCACAGCCCCTCAGCAATATATATCTGATACTCTAGTCAAATTACATCAGCAACAAAAAACGGTGCTGGTGCAGGCTGTCACGGGTGCAGGAAAAACTGAAATGATTTATCAGATGATTGACAACACCCTTAAAAAAGGAAAAGCTGTAGGTTTAACTAGTCCTCGTATTGATGTCTGTCTAGAACTCTACTATCGCTTAAAGAGAGATTTTTCTTGTCCCATCTCGCTTTTACACGGAAAAAGTGAGAAATACAGCCGATCGCCACTCGTAATTGCGACGACACATCAGCTTATGCGTTTTCGTCATGCCTTTGACTTACTCATTCTTGATGAGGTTGATGCTTTTCCATTTCCAGATAATGACATGCTCTCTTTTGCACTGACTCAAGCTCGTAAACCTTCTTCAAGCTTGATTTATCTTACTGCAACAACCACCAATAATTTGGAAAAACAAGTCAAGTTGGGGCAAATCGAAAAGTTACAACTTCCCCGACGTTTTCATGGTTTTCCATTGATACTCCCGCAATTTTTTTGGCAGAGCAAGTTTTACAAAATGGTCAAAAAACAACGCGAATCTGGTTTCCCATTACTTATCTTTGTCCCTGAAATAAGACTGGGAGAAAAACTGAGCCAAGACTTACAGAGTAGTTTTCCTCATGAAGAAATTGCCTTTGTTGCTTCAACGAGTCTTGAACGCTTAGAGGCTGTGGAACGTTTTCGTCAGGGCAATATTTCTATCCTTGTCTCAACGACTATTTTAGAACGTGGTGTAACTTTTCCTAAGGTTGACGTTTTTGTATTTCAAAGTCATCACCATAATTTCACAAGATCAAGCCTCATCCAAATTGCCGGAAGAGTAGGTCGAAGTACCGAAAGACCTGATGGCGAAGTGTTTTTCTTTCATTTAGGAAAAACAACAGCAATGTTGGAAGCTTATAAAAATATCAGAAATATGAATAAGGCAGGAGGTTTCCAATGATTTGTTTGCTTTGCCATACTGAATACACTATTGAAGCCACTTTCCATCAACTTTTTCTCTTAAAAGACTCTTCTCCCGGGCTTTGTACAACCTGTCACAATAAGTTTCAACTAATTACTCCACCTTATTGTAGCCGCTGTTATAAGCCAGACATAAAGGACGTCTGCTCTGACTGCAAGATTTGGGAAAAGGAGGGCATTATTGTAAATCATCAAGCTGTCTTTACCTATAATACAGCCATGGAAGAATTCTTTAGTCGTTACAAATTTTTGGGAGATTATCGCCTACATCATGTTTTTCACAAATATTTTCAAATAGAAAAAGGATATACGATTGTTCCAATCCCCGTGAGTAAGCAACGCTTTCAAGAGAGAGGTTTCAATCAGGTCGCTGCGCTCCTGCAGCAACTTCCTTTCAGTTCTCTTCTGGAAAAAGAAGAAGGTCCTGCACAAAATACACGTACCAGAAATGAACGTCTTAAAAACAAAAATACCTTTACTTTAAAAGCAAAGGTAAAAGTGCCAGATAAAATTTTACTGGTGGATGACGTTTATACTACCGGTCGAACGCTCCAACATGCTATAGCTGTCTTAAAACAAGGAGTGGCTCAAGAAATCAAAACCTTTTCCTTATGCCGTTGAGTTTAAAAGAAAAGATGCCAAATTTTAGGTAAGAAGATAAACGCAGCAACAATCACGGCAAAACCAGAAATGACTAAAACAGCTCCTGCAGCCATATCTTTGGCTCTTTTGGCGCGCAAATGAAATTGGTAATCAGCAGCCAAATCAACCACATTCTCAATAGCCGAATTGAAGAGCTCTGCCATAAAGACTAAAAAGATGGCAAGAAAAAGGAAAAGCCACTCAAATTCTTGAATTTGCAAAACAACACCTAGGATCAAAGCCAACACACCAGAAAGCGTATGCTTGCGCATATTTCTTTCTTCTTTAAAAGCTGTCCAGATACCCGTAATTGCGAACTCCATGCTGGAAATAACATTCGTATTTTTCCAACGTTTACGCTGGGTATTCTCTGGGACTTCACCGTCCGCAAAGTCTTCCTTATTGAAAATTTTTACATCTTTTTCGTTATCTTTTAAGTCCATAAGCAGTCAAAATCTCCTCCTGAAGTCCGAACATTTCTGCTTCTTCTTCTGGAGAATAATGATCGTAACCATTAATGTGTAAGAAGCCATGAACAGCTAACCAGCCATATTCACGTTCAAGGGAATGCCCATAATCTGCTGCTTGCTCGGCAGCTTTATCGATTGAGATAAAGAGTTCACCAATAAAAGGATCAAGCTCCTCCATCAACTCTTCTGGAATATCCATATCTTCATCAAAGAAAAACTCATCTTCATCAGGCTTATATTCAAGCGAAATAACATCCGTCGGTGCATCTTTCTCTCTATATTCCAGATTAATTTCTTGTGAGCGCGCATTATCAACGAAAGTAACAGACATTTCTTTTGAGTCGGCAAGCTTTATATAATCTGCAGCAAAGCTTAATAACTTTTCAGTTTGCTCAATAATTTCTTTTGAAACTTTTCCTGTTTCATCAACTAATTCTATATACATTCTTTTCCCTTATATATTTTCGATGTTCTCTCTCATTTTTTTCCCAAAATCTAAGAGCGGTGTTCTTGTTGAAGGCATAATATTTTCTGGCAATTGGTCAAATGCAAACCATTGTGCATCCAGAACTTCGCTTTCTTCAAAAACCATTTGACCTGAAAAATCATTGCTGACATAAACAGTATCTACAATATGAACTTCATCACCATTTGGATAGCAAAAATGCTGTTCCTCTCCAGAACATACGGTAAATAGCTCCATGTTTCCTACAGTCAAACCTATCTCTTCAAAAAGCTCTCTGCTCGCAGCTTCTTCTGCTGTTTCTCCAGGTTCGATTGAACCCCCATGATAAGACCAACACCCTGTATCCTTACGTTTCTGAAGCAAGATTCCATCTTCATTATAGATAATTATGCTAGCACATGCAACAACAAGTGGGCGCGGGCCTAATATTTTACGTAAGTCGAGAACATAACCTTCAGACATCTTACTCTCCTTTTTTCTCGTAAGCATCAATAATTTGAGCTACAACAGGATGACGAACGACGTCCTTAGCTGTAAAGTAGACAAAATCAATACTATTTAAACCAGAAAGTTTTTCTTTTGCGTCAATCAAACCAGATTTAGCCTTAGCCGGCAAATCAATCTGTGAAATATCACCATTGACAATCATTTTTGAGTTGAAGCCCAAACGTGTCAGGAACATTTTCATTTGCATCGTTGTTGTGTTTTGCGCTTCATCCAAGATAACAAAGGCATCATCTAAAGTACGTCCACGCATGTAAGCTAAAGGTGCAATTTCAATAATCCCACGCTCCATCATACGTTCCGTTGCATTTTTTCCTAAAATCTGGAAGAGTGCATCATAAACAGGACGCAGATAAGGATCTACTTTTTCTTGCAAATCTCCCGGTAAGAACCCCAGATTTTCACCAGCCTCTACAGCCGGACGTGTCAAAATAATGCGTTTCACCTGACCATTACGCAATGCTTGGACTGCCATAACGACAGCCAAAAAGGTTTTCCCGGTCCCCGCAGGACCAATGCCGAAGACGACATCATGCTGCTTCACACTGTCTACATAGAGCTTCTGCCCCACATTTTTTAACCGAATTGGTGTACCAACAGCATCTTTAGTGAGCTCGATTTCATAAAGTGTAATGAAATTTTCCATATTATCTTCAAGCACCATTTTAACTGCAATCATCGCATCAGAGCTATGGACAGGTAAACCACGAGAAATCAAAACTAAAAGAGCCTGTAAAACTTTACGTGCTTGCTCAGGCGCTACTTCATTATCAGCAAAAATCTGTACGCGCTCTCCGCGATAGTTTATATCAACAGCAAGTTGAGATTCAATCAACTGTGCATTTTTATCCTGTGAACCAAAAAGTAAAACTGCATCTTCTGGATTTTCCAACTTAAATTCTACGGAATGTCTAGCCAAACAAATACCTTCCTGTTCTTTTATTTATAATCTTTGTCTCATTATATCATATTTCAAGGTTTATACGCTTCCATACCTTTCATGCAAGCAAAAAGATCATTGGGAAGCCCCAATAATCTTTACTTAATTTTTGTATAAGGAAGCCCAATCGAATCAGCCAACGCATGCGACACTATTGTTCCTTTATAGACACTCATACCAGAGCGAAGCGATTCACTAAGATTAAGTGCTTCTTCTAAACCATTGTCGGCAATCTGCTTCAAGTATTCTATATTCCCTTTAGACATTACCAGAGTTGAAGTCCGAGGTGTTGCCCCTGGTATATTTGGCACTGCATAATGAATGACATTGTGTCTTGTAAATACCGGTTCTGCATGATTCGTTGCGTGATCAATAGTTTCAACCGTCCCTCCTTGATCAATAGCGATATCAACAATCACAGCACCTGGTTTCATTGATTTGATCATATACTCTTTCACAAGCTTTGGTGGTTTAGCCCCAGGAATCAGAATTGTTGAAATAAAAACGTCTGCTTTTTTTATGTGCTCTTCAAGTGCTTCGGTTGTTGACTTGACGATCTGCAGCTTTTTACCCGCATAACGCGTTTCCAGCTCTTGAATACGTGTATCACTCAGCTCTAAAATAAGGACGGAACAACCAATACTCAAAGCAATATCTGCTGCATTTTCAGCTGCAGTACCACCACCAAATATAACGATATGTCCTGCCTCGATACCACTTTCGGGAATGCCTGGAAGTAGAATTCCTTGTCCCCCATGTTGTTTTTCCAGATAATATTGTCCAATATTAACGGCACGTCGTCCCGCAATTGCACTCAAGGGTTTGAGTAATGGAAAAGTTCCCTCCGTAGCGATATTTTCAGCCGAAAAAGCAGTCACCTTCATTTCTATCATTTTTTCAACACAAGCTTTATTTGCAGGTAAATGTAAAAATCCCCAGATTATTTGTCCCTCTTTAAGGTATTGATATTCTTCCTCTAAGGGCTCTTTTACGCGAACCATCATTTCTGCTTCCCATGTTTCTTCACGTTCCACTATCTTGGCTCCCGCTGCGATATACTGCTCATTTGGAAAACCAGCACCAAAACCTGCATTATTTTCGACATATAGCGTATGCCCGGCCTCTACCAAAATTTTTACATTTTCCGGCGTCATTCCGACTCGTGCTTCCCCTTGTTTCAAGTCTTTTACTACACCAATTTTCATTCTTTTCTCCTTCAATGCAACTCAAATTTATAGAGTAAATATATCATCAATAAAGCGCTTAACTTACGAAAAGGGAAAATAACTGTCTTTTTAGAATAATAAGATATTTTTGTTTTATATTCTACAAGGTATATTTTTAGTGAAAAGTAAGATGTATTTACGTCTTATATAGTGTAAGGCAAAAAAGATGTTAGGCATTGAAAGGAAACACTCAATATAACATCAATATTTATAGAAAAAGGAGTAAATTACATGTCAAACAAAAAACTAAAAAAACTGCTTATTACTGCTCTCACAGCTCTTGCACTCACGTCAGGTCCGGCTTTAGTACAAGCGAATGACATTCAAAGGCCTGCACCTCGAGTCTGGGTAGGAACTGTTGTTCGACAAAAAGTATACAATGTCAGAGGAAGTCTTCTACAGACACATTACCGTGAATTAAGGGTCAGAAATGGCTATAGAGTCAGAGTAACACCTCTCTATCTTAACAGAAACAGAACGCGTTACTATCAAGACTACATTTATCATACTTACTAAGCAAATGAAAAAATGGTGAGAGGGAAAATAGCATATGTTTCCCTTCGTTCTTTTCATGAGGAAAAAATATGTTTATACTAAAAAAATTTGTAAGCAGTAATAAAAATAAAGTCCTGATTTCCTTACTGTTCATCGGCTTAATCTTTCAGTTTGTTGCTTTTAAAACTGTAGGAACTCATCCCCCTAATGGTTTAGGATTGGAAGATACAACACAGGAAAATATCAAAGCCAGCGAAAAAAGTATCAGGGAACTCAAAAGTTTTATTGAATCTGGAGATCCTCCAGAAAACGCTGAAGAACTCTTAAGAGAACTCAATGATGAGTTAAAATTAGATAAGGCAAAACTTCAAGCATTAGAAGTAAATAATTACAATGAATTCTGGCGTTTAGATAACCTTTATAATGAACAAAGAATTAAAAAGTTAGAGGAAGCACAAAAAAATGGTGAAGAGATTCCTTTTGGTGGGGGATATGAGTATTTCAAGGCAACTTCCAAATGGTACCACCAAGTCCTAGACAGTGGGCAAGACTTTACTCAAGCTCCAGGGGTAAACCCATCCAGCATCGGCGCTGCCCTCTATATTTTGATTGGCTTAGGTGGACTTTATGGTCTAATCCTGCTGACTTTTATCTGTGGAGATACCTTGGCAATGGAGATGCCAAACGGTTTGCGCTATTACCATTTGATGAAAAAGGATAAAAAAATGCTTCATTTCCAACATCTATTTATCCCTGCTGGCTTTGTACTCCTACTTATTCTTTCTGCCTTGCTGGTTTTTGCGCTCATCGCTGGACTCCAGTTTGGCATAGGCTCTTGGAACTTTCCTAACTTTGTCGTTGGGGCGATTTATGATGTATTTCAGGGCGAGGAGTTGCTCTGGCGCCTGCTCTATCTGCTTCTGGCCATCCTATTTATTACAAGTTTAGGACAGCTCCTCTCACAGTTTATCAGAAAATCTTATATTCCTTCAGCGATTATCGCTTTACTGCTGGTCACTTATTCTGTTATCCATACGCATGAAGCGATGAAAACAATCGTTAAATGGATCCCTTTAACCTACTTAAACATTAATACTGTCTTGCAGTTTTCCAACGGTGAAAATTCTTGGCCAACTTCTGGGAACTTTCTCTTTGAGAGAGACTCCCTCTGGATTGGTGCTCTTGTACTCCTCTCTTGCAGTATTCTTTTCTATGGTATCAGCCATATCTTATTCACAAAGTACATCTATAGAAAGGCCTAGTAACTTATGAAACTTATAATAAATAATCTAACAACCTGTACGCTGAGTAACATATGTCTCACACTTGATAAACCAGGTCTTTATGGTATTATCGGTCGAAATGGCACAGGAAAATCTACGCTTTTCACGGCAATTAATAAGGAAATGAACTACGAGGGAGATATTCAGATTTCTGATGGCTGGCATCAAGGTAGAGTTTCATATGTTGCGACACTTGATATTTTTGAGCCTAATCTTCGAGCAATCGATTATATTAAGATTTTGACAAAAGCAGAGCTAAAAAACGCAGAAAAATACATGCCCTTATTTTCTGCTTCACGTTTCTTTAAAAGACCAATCAAAAAATATTCTCTCGGAATGAAAGAAATACTGGCTTTCATTTACACTGTAAGCCTTGAAGCAGACCTTATCATTGTCGATGAGCTGATGAATGGGCTTGACAATGCGATGCGTGCCAAAGCCTTCCAAATCTTAAAAGAGCTTTCCAAAACAAAAATCATTCTGCTTACTTCCCATATCTTAGAAGAGGTGGAAAAATATTGCGACCAAGTCTATTTTCTTTCAAAATATGGTTTTGATGATGTCCTAAATTTTAGGGAAGCACAAAAATTAATCCAGGAAACTCAAGTATTTATGTAAAGAAAAGACATGAATCTGTCCCTCCAGAGTGGGCTTTCCTCATTGTCTTTTCTTTTATATTTATAAAAAAAGCCTCTCCGAAGAGAGACTCATTTACCATTATTTAGCTACTGCTGGGTAAACTGAAACGTGTTTTTTACCACGTTTCATTTCAAATTTAACGTGTCCTTCGATTTTAGCGAAGAGAGTGTCATCGCCACCACGACCAACGTTAGCACCTGGATGGATATGTGTACCACGTTGACGGAAAAGGATTGAACCGCCGCTTACAAGTTCACCGTCAGATGCTTTAGCACCAAGACGTTTAGCTTGTGAGTCACGACCATTGGAAGTAGAACCCCCACCTTTTTTGTGGGCGAAGAGTTGCAGATTAAGTTCAAGCATTATATTGCCCTCCATTTTCAATTTTAAATGTAATGTATTGGCTGTAATTATTTGATACTTCTCGCATAGCATTTTCAAACGCTTGGAGAAGTGTTTGAGCCAATTCGCCTTGTCTTTCAGGAGTACTCAAAGGTATTTCAACATAAAGATAACCATCTTCCATATTGGCAATAGGTTTAATCTTTGCCATTTCATAGAGATTATTTGCTGTTGTAATTGACAACACACTCACAGCTGCACAGACCACATCGTGACCATATTCACCTGATTCAGCATGTCCAGAGATTTCATAGGAAACTATTTTATCTCGCTTTGTCCTGATAACCGCTTCAATCATGCCTTAAGCGTTGATTGATTTGATAACAACCTTAGTGTAAGGTTGACGGTGACCTTGTTTACGGTGTGAGTGTTTTTTAGGTTTATATTGGAAAGTAACAACTTTCTTTTGTTTACCATGTTTTTCAACTTCACCGACAACTGTTGCACCTGAAACGAGTGGAGCACCAACTTTAGTAGTAGCACCGCCGACAAGAACAACTTCATCAAAAGTTACAGTTTGACCAGCTTCAACGTTAAGTTTTTCAACGTAGATAACTTGTCCTTCTTCAACTTTGACTTGTTTACCACCAGTTTTGATGATTGCGTAGTTTGACATTGTGATTCCTCCTTGTTAGATTTTGTGCCGTAAAACGACTGTAAGACTCGCCTTGGACCGTGAGCTAATGCTACTTAAACGGTACCTCGTGCGGTTGTACTTTATGGGAGACCACAAAGACAACTATATAAGTATAACAGAAAATATTCTTCAATTCAAGTGGAATGCAAGTTTTTTTTACTTCAATTTGTCATTTACAGTTAAGTTTGCATTCATCAGGTGCTTTAAAGATAATATAAGATAAAGTACTTATTTAGGAACCACCGTAGTCAAACCTTTGCGGTATACCGTTATGTCTAGTGGAAGTGGCGAGCTTTTATCTCCGTCAATTCTTGAATAAGGAATATCTTGTTTTTTATTAGATTGGGCACTTATTTCTAAGTGATCTGTGTCAAAATAAGTAATTTCCATAAAATCTTCGAGTTGGCCCTTGCGTAGCTTATTAAGATGGAATAAAATTTTGAGTAAATTAATCTCCTTCAACGAATACACTCGGATAAGACCATCGTCTACCTTAGCATCAAGAGATAAAGCCTGTCTTCCGCCAATCGTATCGGTCATCGTAATTAATAATAATTTCGTTTTTAAGGCTTTTGTTTTGCCATTATATTTGAGCTCGATACGGTAGCTTTTATTATGGCGAATAACTTTGTAGGCATCCTTCAAGTAAGCAAAGGGTCCAAATTTTTTCTTTTCTGAGCTGCTCGCATTTTGAGCGATATCTGCCAATATTCCCAAGGTTAAGCTGGAAATCATATAATCATCGTTAACTTTAGCAATATCAAATTTTTGCAACTTCCCCTCATTGAGATTTTGCAAGGCAGCTTCTATATTCTGAGGAATATGGAGTGATTTTGACAAGTTATTGACTGTACCATTGGGAACGATACCTAAGATAGATTTGCTTCCTCCCTCAAATACGCCTCCACATACTTTATTAATCGTTCCATCTCCACCAAGTGCCACTACAAGATCTGTGTTTTCTTGACTTGCTTTTTTTGCTAAACGTACTGCATCTTCTGGGCTATCTGGATTGATATATTCTACATGAGAGGCTTTGTTTTCTTCTTTTCCAAAAAAATTTTTAATTGTATTTAATACTTCGTTTTCGTCATTTTTTCCTGATTTTTCATTATAAAATACTTTTACTTCTTTCATTTTGACCTCCCTATCGTCTTTATTTTACCATAGCTTTTACTTAAGGTAAAAAAAAGCTGCTCTGCTTTTGGTATATGAAAAAACCACAGCTTATTTTTCTGTGATTTTTTCTACGTCTTTTACGATATCAACTTGATAAACGACACGTGGATTAAACAATATCCTCACTAATGTATTAATCAAGAGCATGATCCATGCAAAAGATAAGCTAAAGGAAAGAATTTCAAAGGCAGTTAAGTTCAGATAATAGAGCGGATGCCATAAGAAGTAACCAAAAACTATCAAACCTGCTAAACCATAAGAAATGCGGTACATGTTTTTATCTAAGTCAGGTAAAAACCAGCGAATTCCTAAGATTGATAAACTCATAAACAAAACAATGAGCTGAGCCGCCACATCGTGCATAATGTGCGCCAAACCATCACCATTATTAGGAATCAGGCCAACCAAAGCGATAGAGATGGCACATAAAGTTAATAAGATTTGCAATATCATAAATCGTATACGATGCCCTAATTTTTCACGAATCGAGACGAATATATAATCAAATAAAGCAATCATCAAGGCAGCCGAAACAACCAAAGTCATATTAAACTGCAAGCTTGTGTTGGATTCACTCGTTCCTAGCAGGCTGAAGTTCTTTTGCCACCAGTATTGGTTATTGTTGGCGGCCATACTTGCGACAAGTCCACCAACAGAAACCATAATAAGCATATTAATCATCATTTGGATGGAGAATGTGTCTACAGCAAAAATTAACAGGTAATTTAAAATTCCAGAAAAAATAGCAAAAATCAGCATTGACGTAAAAACATCAAAACTCAAGCCATAAAAAAGCTGGTTCAAGAACCAAAATAAGGCAACTAATCCTAAAGTGACGATAATAAAAACAGAAAGAATAACAGAGGGAAAAGTTCGCCAGTACACGCGCGGTAACATGGTATGATAAAGCTCCTTCCGCTTTTTAATAAAAGCAATGATAAAAGATGTTAAAGCGATCGTATTAGCAATAACTAAAACGCCAGTTGAGATCGAGGCTGTTCCCGACAATTTAATCTGACTCAGCCCCATCACCTGACTGGCAACAAAAAAAAGGAGTGTGCTAAGCGCTGTGGGGATTAGAAAGACCCGCGCTGCCTCTTCTCTCTTGTTGGGGGTTTTAGCACGTATGGTGAAGCTGTTTTTATTATTTTCAACGACTTCAATTTCTTTTTCACCTGACAACTCCAGCTGGTCGTACAGTTCCTCAGGGAGTAATATTTTTTTCATCTTTAACTCAATTTCCAATCAATTCTCATTCGATACTCCCCGATCGGGATATCATTTTGAGCTAAGCGGTATTTCAATTTCACATGTTTTAACTCTTCATTCATATGAAAACCATCTGTCAAAATCTCCAAACGTCCCAAACCTTCATAAAGAGTATGCGTTGGAAGTTCTTTGTGAAAACGCATGACAACCGGTTTATCAGCATAACGTGTCATACTCAACTCTTTGTCATCAAACTTTATCAAGACTTTTTCTTCTTCAGCATTCTTATAATATAATGCAATTTTATTCCCTAACTTTTTAACATCACCTTCAAAAGTTTCACGAATAAATTCTTCTTGTCCATCAATAACAATACGGTTCCGAATAGTAATTTCCATAACTGTTATTTTACTATAACTTGCCTTATTAGTAAAATGGCAATTTATGTTAATTTCGGTTATAATTATATTACAGTAATGCAAGAGTTTTCATTAAGTTAGAGTCTTTCTTGAAGACTCTTTGTCGAAAAACTTATCTTGAAACCACAACTTGTTCAATTACGTCAAGATAATTGCATGTAAAATGCAAAGGAGGTTGTATGGCACAGCTCGAAAAAGTTTTTCGTGACCCCGTCCATGATTATATTCATGTCGAAAACGAAACAATTTATGATTTAATTAACACTGCAGAATTCCAGCGTTTACGTCGTATAAAACAACTGGGAACTTCTTCATACACTTTTCACGGAGCCGAGCATAGTCGCTTCTCTCATTGTATGGGAGTTTATCATATCGCTAAAACAATCACTGAATGGTTCACTAAGCGTTATCCTGAAACTTGGAATCCAGAAGAAAATTTAGTTACACAATGTGCAGCTTTATTACATGATGTCGGTCATGGTGCTTATTCTCATACGTTTGAAGGCCTATTTGGCACAGATCACGAAGCCATGACACGTGAGATAATTACCTCACCAGCTACTGAAATCAATGCGGTTTTACGCAAAGTAAGTCCTGACTTTCCTGAGCAGGTCGCTTCAGTCATTTCCCATGACTATCCTAACCCACAAGTGGTGCAACTTATTTCCAGTCAAATTGATGCAGATCGTATGGATTACCTCTTAAGGGATGCTTACTATACTGGTGCAGTCTATGGACAGTTTGATTTGACTCGGATTCTGCGTGTAATTGCGCCTCATGAAGATGGAATTGTCTTCAGAATTTCTGGTATGCATGCCGTTGAAGATTACATTGTGAGCCGTTACCAAATGTACATGCAGGTTTACTTCCATCCGGCAAGTCGCTCCATGGAAGTCATTCTCCAAAACTTGCTGAAGCGGGCTAAATATTTATACCAATTTGATCACGATTACTTTGCGCATACAAGCCCCTGTTTAGTTCCTTTCTTTGAGAATAAACAAACTTTGCATGATTATCTCGCCTTGGATGATGGTGTAATGAATACCTATTTTCAAACATGGATGGCTAACGAAGATGATATTTTGTCTAAGCTTGCTCAGATGTATATCAACCGCCATCTTTTAAAATCCTTAGAGTATAATCAAGGACAAGAAAAACAACTGGATCTTTTTAACTCTGATGCTTCGCTTTTGGACAAACTGCGTGATCAAGTGGAAAAAGCTGGCTTTGACCCGCAATATTTCACGGGAACAAACAGTAATTTCGATCTCCCTTATGACTTTTATCGTCCCAATTCGAATAAACCACGAACACAGATTGAAATTTTACAAAAAGATGGTAGCCTCATTGAGCTTTCCGAGGTCTCTCCTATTGTGGCAAGTTTAGCGGGCACCATTCACGGAAACAGCCGCTTCTACTTCCCAAAAGTGATGTTGGAGAATCCTGAATTCATTACCTTTATGCAAACCAACCTTTAATTAGAAAAGAGAAAAAAATAAAATGATTAAACTTATCGCTATTGACATCGATGGTACACTATTGGACCCGGAACGTAAAATCACGCCAGAAGTTAAGCAGGCAATTGCTGAAGCTAAAGCTGCTGGAGTTAAGGTTGTTATTACAACAGGTCGTCCACTTATGGGTGTTCATGATATTCTGGAAGAACTTGAATTGACGGATTATAGTGATTATGTCATCACTTATAACGGTGCTTTAGTGCAACGTGCGACTGGCGAAGAGTTCATTATGGAAACCTTAGAAGCTGAAGATGTTCTTGATATTGATGCTGCAGCTCGTAAAATCGGTGTACATATGCATGCCATTACTAAAAAAGGAATCTACACAAGTAATCGTGACATCGGTAAATATACTATTCACGAAGCTTCCTTGGTTAATATGCCCCTCTATTTCCGTCAGCCTGAGGAAATTGCAGCACTTGAAGTTGCAAAAGTAATGATGATTGATGAACCTGAAGTTTTAGACAATGCTATCGCCTACTTGCCTTTTGAATTTTTCGAGCGTTATAACATGGTTAAATCAACTCCATTTTATCTTGAATTTATGAATAAAAAAGCCAGCAAAGGAAATGCTGTATTGCACTTAGCTAAAAAACTCTTCCTAGATGTGGACGAGTTAATGGCAATTGGTGATCAAGAAAATGACCGTTCTATGTTGGAAGCTGTTGGCAACCCAGTTGTCATGGGCAATGGTAAAGAAGAGCTGAAAAAAATTGCCAAATATGTCACAAAATCTAATGCTGAATCTGGTGTCGCGCATGCCATTAACGATTGGGTTTTGAAAGATTATGAATAAGCTTGCTGAAGAAACCTTTGGTCAGAATGTCCACTTTTGGTATGACGGACTTCCGCTTTATAAAGATGGGACCTATGCAAAAGAACTCGAATTTTCTGACCAACTTAAAACTGTTCTTTTACTGGTAAACGATGATTTCCATAACAAAGAAGCGCTTGAATATTTCTGGTATATCTATGGTAATGAACAGACACAGGATGCTCTGCATGAAAAGGTACGACCAAATATTATGATTCGTTATCAGTCAGGGGAATTTTTCGTGCGCATGAATATTGCCGATGCGGATTTTGCTTTATCTTTGGAGCGCGTGCTTGCTTTTGAAACAGAACTCAAGGAACAATTAAAAAAAGCAATTTTTTAAAAGATTGCTTTTTTTATTTTTAGCTTCTTCCTTTTGTGAAGAATGTTGGATCCGCTGCACGCTCTGCGATTAAAGCATTGATTTCTTCATCAGATAAGCTGAGTTCCTCCACACAGCTTTGTGAACAACAATCTTCAAAGCGCTCTGCACAATTTTCACACTGGATAAATAAACGATGACAAGCTTTATTTTTACAGTTTGTATGCATATCACAAGCTTCACCACATTGCGGACATGTTGAGAGAACATCGTCTGTTATACGTTCTCCCATACGTTCATCAAATACGAAGTTTTTACCGATAAATTCAATCGGTAAGTCTTGTTCTTTAGCTTTACGCGCGTATTCAATAATTCCGCCCTCCACATGGTAAACATTTTCAAAACCTTCATGCTTCATAAAGGCACTGGCTTTTTCACAACGAATTCCACCTGTACAGTACATGACAATATTTTTATCTTTGTCGTCTTTAAGCATATCTGCAGCCATTGGTAACTGCTCACGGAAAGTTGCAGATGGTACCTCTAAGGCATCTTTGAAATGTCCCACTTCGTACTCGTAGTGGTTACGCATATCAACAAAGATTGTGTCTTCTTTACCGAGCATTTCGTTCACTTCTTCAGCTTTTAAGTACTGCCCAACATCTGAAGGATCAAACGTTGGATCATCAATACCATCTGCAACAATTTTGTTACGGACTTTCATGCGTAAGACCCAGAAAGATTTTCCATCATCTTTAATCGCATAGTTCAGACGAAGGCCATCCAGTTCTGGCGCTGTTTGGTAAAGGGTCGTTTTGAACTTTTCTAAATTAGGAGTAGGCACACTGATTTGTGCATTTATTCCTTCTTTCGCAATATAAACACGACCAAAGACTTTTAAATCCTCAAATTTCATGTAAAGATTATCACGAAATTCTTGTGGGTCAGCAATATTAAAATATTTATAAAAAGAAATAGTTGTACGAGGCTCTGTTTCAGCTTCTAAACGTTCTTTTAATTCTTTATTTGAAATTTTATTGTGTAAGATAGTCATATTTCTATGGTAGCATAGCTTTATATTTTTCTTAAGAAATGCGCTTGTGTTTTTTTGCACAAGAGTTGATATAAAAAAGAAACACAATCAAGAAAGTGTTTCTTTTTCTTCTTCTTCGGCAAGTTGCTCAAGCTTTTTCATACGACTCATCAGCTGTCTTTCCCCCAAGAGAATGACCAACAATAATAAGCCCCAACCTGCTAAGATTCCCGCTGTACGCATCAAGCCATCGCCACGATAAGTCAAAAAGATACGTTCTGGATGTTCATTATCCACGTAAATTTTGATTTTTGTATCAACAGTGCCCAAGTTTCTAAAGTAAGTATCCAAGGGACGTACTTGGTGACTGACACCTTCAAAAGTGTAGTTCACCTCTTTTAATGCTTCATCCCCGCGGACAATCACACCTTGTGTTTCAGTTTTTGTGACGTTTTTATTAGCCATATGAACCCCAGTAAAAAAGAGAGAGCCTGAGATTAATGCTAAGCCAACAACGAGTAAGAGAATTCTTGAAATCCCTTGCAGTATTTTTACCATATTCTTCATCTATAACCTATATAAATTCTAATCTTAATTTTGATCCCCCCCTATTATATCAAAATTATCGTTCGGACTCTAGTTAGCTATAATTTATAAGCTTACAAATTTATTTTCTGTAGAAATATTCTTCAGCAGGACTGTTTGACCCACCTTGCACTAAAAGCAGACGTGGCTTAGATGTATCTGATTGATCGCCATATGAATTTTTTTCTCCAACCTTTAATGTTTCGATTGCTGCTCCAGCACGTGCCACACCAGTTGCCATTCGAATATTGAGTACTTTTTGCCCTGAACTTACAGTATCCACAGTAATTGTCTGTGCCTCTCCATTAAGAGTTGCACTATGGTCTGGGTTAATTATTAAAATATTGCCATTTCCAGCACCCCATGTGCCAGACAGTGTTGTAAAATCATTGTTTAAAATTGCCGCTTCATCCAAATCAACTTCTTGTACCTCTGTACTTGAGTCCGGAGTAACTTCAGTAGAGGTTTCTGGCTCTGAACTTGGTATCACTTCTTCTGGGCTACTTGTTTCACTTTCTATACTTTTTGTACTTTCAGTAGACACTGAACTTTCGATCGTTGATGTTTGACTTGTCACCTCTGTTTTTTCTTCTGAGGACTTTGTTTTAGAAGCTTTTTCGGACGAACAAGCAACCAATGTCAATGACATAAGTGCAATACCAGATAACATTATTAATTTTTTCATACTTTTTTACTCCTTGTTTCTATTTTAATACAAAGCCCCAAGAAAAGAAAGCGCGACCATTTTATCTCCACACAAAATAAAAAAATACTTTTAATTTAGCTGACAGCTGGATAAGTCCTTCAAAATTATAGAAATCTATGATACACTCTAAGGAAGTACTCGCTTGTAATAGTGATTTTTGAGGAGAAACAATGAATTTTAAATATCTTGACATGGCTTCCTATAATCGGCTTTCACATTTTGAATATTTTAAAAGTCTCGCTCAACCTTATGTTGGAGTGACCGTGAACGTAAATATTACACAACTTCTTGCAACGATAAAAGAGAATAAGTTACCATTTTTCTTGACCATCTGTTACTGTGTGTCACAAGCAGCAAACGGTGTTTCAGAATTTAAGCAACGTATCGTTGAAGATAAAATTATAGAATTTGATAACTGTCAGACTTCACACACAGTTTCCTTAGATGATGGAACCTATACTTACTGCAATCTTGATTATACACCTGATTTTGCTGCATTTTTGAGCTATGCCGTGGAAGAGCAAGAAAAAGCTAAAACCATACGCTCAATCGATGAGGAAGCAGAGGATACTTTAAATAAATTATTTATCTCCACGCTCCCATGGTTCTCTTTCACTTCTATGATTAATCCAACACCAGTTCCTGCGGACAGCAATCCAAGAATCACCTGGGGAAAGTATTTTGAACAAAACAATGAACTGTTGCTTCCCCTTTCGGTTCTTGCTAACCACGCCCTTGTGGATGGAGCACACATCGCAGCATTTTATACCTTGTTGGATGAGGCAATTGAAAAATTAGTCCAAAATTATCAATAAATAAAAAACTCCTGTAGTCTTTTTTCGGTCAACACAATTAGAACTTGACTTGCGCTTCTGTTATAATTTAACTATGAAAAAATTAGCACTGCTTTCAGATTTGCATCTGGATGTTAATCAATTTACAGATACTGAAATTCAAGTTTTTATTGATACGCTACAAGAGCAATCTGTGACAGACTTGCACTTTGCAGGCGACATGTCCAACGACTATAAAAAAATTACGGCACCTTTTTTTAATCAATTATCAAAGTGTTTCGATATCAGCCATAATCTTGGCAATCACGATATGGTACATTTATCCGAAAAAGAAATTAATGCACAGGATTTTTCACTTAAGTATTTCGGTGATACACTTTTGATTAGTTTTCATGGTTGGTATGATTATTCTTTCACTCAAGATTACTCGAAGGAAAAACTTTTAGCCTTTAAGAATAGTTTTTACTTTGATCGTAAAATTCATCGTGATTATAGCGATGCTCTCACAACACAGCATACTCTTAACAGCCTTAAACGTATCTTGGAAAATCTAGATTTTTCTGGCCGTATCATCATTGCCATGCATTTTGTTCCACACAAAGCTTTTTCCATTAATACAGCTTATAAAAAATTTGAGCGCTTCAATGCTTATCTTGGTTCCCAAGCTTTCCATGAGCTGTTTATTCAGTTTCCGCAAATTACGGACGTGGTCTTTGGACACGCACATCATCGTATTTCTGCTCAATCTATTGATGGAATCATGTATCATTCCCGCCCCTTAGGTTACACTTACGAGTGGCAAATGGTTAGCGATTTTCTGCAAGATTATCCTGAATATCAAATCGAAGAACACTATCATTTGCGTAAAAGATATCAGGCGATTAGATCACTTGATAGCTGGCAAAATTATCGTGAACAGAATCTGTCAAAGGAGTTTCTTAGTAGCTTAAGTTTTTTTGAACTGCCAACCTAAGTTCAGAAACTTTTTGAATATTATGCTATAATAATAAGCGAGAACTTTGAATTTTGGAAAGTTGGTGAAGCCTTGAATCTTCCGAAAGAAGGCGACCTTGTCACGATTCAAAGCTATAAACATGATGGCAGTTTACATCGTACCTGGCGAGATACGATGATACTGAAAACAAATGAAAATTCAATTATTGGTGTAAATGACCACACACTTGTAACCGAGTCAGACGACCGTCGTTGGGTCACACGTGAACCTGCAATCGTTTATTTCCACAAAAAGTTTTGGTTTAACATCATTGCTATGATTCGTGAGGAAGGCGTCAGCTACTACTGCAACCTTGCGAGCCCCTTTGTTTTAGACAATGAGGCGCTGAAATACATCGACTACGATCTCGATGTAAAAGTATTTAAAGATGGCGAGAAAAAACTCTTGGATGTTGAAGAATATGAACGTCACAGAAGACAAATGAACTACTCTCCTGAAATTGACCATATTTTGAAAGAAAATGTAAAAATTCTTGTTGATTGGATAAATAATGAACGCGGACCTTTCTCCAAAGAGTATGTTGACATTTGGTACAATCGCTATCATCAATTAAAAAAATAGTCCATCTGGACTATTTTTTATTTAATCACCAATCAAGTCACGCTGGCGATAAGCAACCATTCCAAGTAGAGAAAAAGATACTGCTAAAGCAAATATGAGTACAAAATTACCCCAGTTCATCGTTTCGACCGGAAGCCTTGAAATATGGTGGAAAATATTAAAATTATTTAACCAAGCCGGGAGATTCAATATGTTGCCAATATAACTCATGAAGAACGCAAAGCCAAGATAACCCCAAATCAAAGCACTCAAACGTGGAACCAAGGCTATGAGCAAGCCTAAAATGCCCAGAACAAAGAAAACTCCAACTGTCCAAGACATCCCCACAGCAGCTACTTTAGCAAAGCTAAATGCATTGGCGTTATTAGCTTGAGCCAGATAGATACCAAGTACAACTGCAAATTGAGCAAGAGCCCCCAATATCCAAGAGATAATCATATAGGTTGCATAAACTTTATAACGGCTAATCGGCATAGCATAAAGCTGTTCTTGACGATTTTTTCGTTCTTCTGTTACCAGCCGCATGAGGGAAGTGACCGCAAAACAAGCAACCATTACCGCACAAATCATAAAGATTGTCGACATAAAACTTTCAATCATCGCTTTACTTACTGCCTTGCTGGCTTCATTTGCCAGATGAGGGTCAATATTAAAGAGTTTGGATATAGTTGGACTAGATTCAACAAAGCCACCGATTTGGTCAATCATAGATCCATAAGTGATACCTAGAACAAAAAGTCCCAAAATCCATCCGATACTGGCTGTACGTTGTTGCCTCAGCGTAAGTCCTGTAAAACTAAGCAAGATTTTCGAAGCATGGTCCTTACCGTTTATCTCTGGAATATAACCTGCATTGACATCTCGTCTAATCTCAAGGAAATAAGCTAGAACGAGAAGGACAAGGCTTAATCCCAATGCTAACAAGATGGGAAGCCAATGATTCTTAACATAAGGGTCGGTCAGATATGACCAACTCAAGGGATTCCAATAGCCCCAATTTACATTTTGTGTATCTGTTCCCATACGAATAAGATAGAGCAAGCCAAGGAAGCCAAAAGTGGCACCTTTAGCACTATCTGAGTCGGAAAAGATTTGCGCAAAAACAAGTGCGAATAAGCCCCACATTAAACTTTGAGCACCTATAGCAGAGGTAAACAAGAGATTTACGCTAAAAGAAGTCATGCCCGGAATATTTTGCAACTGAATTGAAATCGCCAAAACCACAGTAATCAAGATTTGTAAAACAAAGAGTTCAATAACGACAGCTGTAGTATTGGCTAGCTTTCCCACTTGAAAAGAACGGAAAACTTCAGCAATTCCATCCTCTTCTTCTTTACGCGTTCGATTGACAACGTAGATAACAGAAACAACAGCAAATGTTATTGCTGTAATTAAAGGCATGGTCGTGCCATAAGCTGCTGCTGCGGTAAAATCCTTTCCTTGAGTGACCGTCATAGGACCGAATAATGCCGTCATAGCTGGTCCTTGAAAAACATTAAACATAGTTTCTCTTTGACTGTCAGTCTGCATGATAAGCTCAAATTTACCCACTCCTGATGCTGCAAAAGCCAACACACCGGCTATCCAAAAGACCAGCTTTAACCAATCTCTCTTGAGCAAGGCCTTCACCATACTGAAGGTTTTATTTAATGGTTTATCCATAATGTCCACCTCCTACTCATAATGATGCATGAAGAGCTCTTCTAAAGTTGGCGGTGTAGACTCTAACTTCTTCACCCCATACTTAAGTAAGGTTTTTAAGATAACATCTGTTTTATCCGAATCCACTTGAAAAACAGCCTTGTTACCATTGAGATGTAAATCATGTACGCCCTCTAATCCACGCAACTCTTCTGGCGCTTGATGAGTTTCGACTTTAAAAGTATCACGTGTCAAATGACGTAAATCATCAAGTGAGCCTGTCTCAACGATTTCTCCTTTTCGAATTACAGCAACACGATCTGCTAGACGTTCGACTTCAGATAAGATATGGCTGGACAAAATAATGGCTTTCCCTGCTTTTTTGAGGCGCTGGACTTCAGCTTGGAAAACCGATTCCATCAAGGGATCCAAACCACTGGTTGGCTCGTCAAATATATAAAGTTCAGCATCCGTGGCTAAGGCAGCAATTAAGGCAATCTTCTGACGGTTTCCTTTGGAATAGCTACGCGCCTTTTTCTTGGGATCAAGTTCAAACTTCTTGATAAGTTCATCACGTTTTTTTAAATCTGCATGACCATGTAGCTTCAAGAAAAGGTCAATAATCTCGCCCCCAGAAAGATTGGGCCAAAGATATACATCGCCAGGCACATAAGCAATTTTCTTATGAATCCCAATGGCATCTGTCCACACATCTTTACCAAATATTGTGGCTGAACCTCCACTCTTTTTAATAATCCCCAGCAAAACACGAATCGTTGTTGATTTTCCTGAACCATTGGGACCAATATAGCCCAAAACTTCTCCGGCATTTACATCTAATGTAACATTCTTCAAAGCTTGAAATTTACCAAAATTTTTCTGCAAGTTTTTTATTTCAACAATCTTTTGCATTGCTTTTCCTCCTCACTCCATAAATAATATGTACTATTTTTACTTTTATAGTTCATATTGTACTATTTTAGTTGAAAGAGTACAAACGAAAAGATATAATACATATAAAGTATTCTTTTGTGGAGGCGAGAAAATGAATCAAACAGAAAAAAAGAAAAAAGCCATTCTTGAAGTGACTTCTAACCTACTACGAGAACGCTTAATTTCAGATATTTCTATGGATGAAATTGCTCAACTGGCACAGGTCTCTAAGGTCACAATTTTTAAATATTACAAGAATAAAAATAACTTGATGAATATCGTTATACGAAATGCACTTAATTTTATGATTGAGGAAATTCAACACTTGGTAAACACGAAGGAAAATTTTCGTGAGACTTTTCGCCAGGTTTCGCGTTTTAAAATAAAACAGATCCATATGATGACGGATATTTTTTTGCAAAACATGATGAATCAATACGCTACTGATCCTAACTTCTTTGATACAGATATGCGACATATTCAACATCTTGTTTATCAAAAACTCTTTCAAAAAGGGCGTGCAGAAGGACAAATTTCTCCTGATTACACGGATGAGGATCTGATTCTTTTTATCGATATTATGAGTGAAGGAATGAAAACAATCCCTTTGGAAAGGGCACTGAAGCGCCCTGAGATTCTTACTGAAATGTTTTTAAATGCACTAAAAAAAGCGGATTAATTTCCGCTTTTTTTTATTTCTTCAGCTAAGGATGTCAATTTTCGTAACCGGTGATTCACACCTGATTTACCCAACGGTGGATCCAAAAGTTGCCCTAATTCTTTGATGGTCGCTTCAGGGTGAGCAATCCGAGCATGAGCAACCTCTGTAAGTGCAGGCGGCAAATTTTCCAGCTCTTTCTTCTCTGCCAAATATTTAACTGCCGATATTACATCTTGTGCTGCCGACACTGATTTGTTTATATTTGCCGATTCAAAGTTGGATTGACGGTTTGCCAAGCCACGCATTTCACGCATTATTTTTGCATCTTCAAATTTTAAACGTGCCTTCATCGCTCCAATTAAGGTCAAAAAGTCCATGATTTCCTCTGCTTTAGATAAATAAAGGATATAGCGATTCTTCCGCGCAATGACACGCGCATCAAATCCGAAATTATTAAAAATATCTTTTAAGTCTTCAGCATGTTCCTGATACACACTAGAAATAGACAACTGATAATCGCCTTTTTCTGGATTATGCATCGAACCACTTGATAAAAAAGCCCCCCGCATATAATCTTCTTGTGCTTGTTGGTCATACTTCACTGACTCAGGAATACCTGAATCCAAAAACATCAGCGAATCCGACAGTTGCAGTTCATTGAGCAACTCATTAACTTTATCTTCAATAAAAACGGTGTACACTCTATTTTTGGAAAGTGTTGTTTTCTGATGCACCCGAATTTCAGCACGTATTTGATAAATTTCAAGGAGCATCTGATAGATATACTTTGCGGTAGCTGCATTTTCAGTAGACAAAGACAAGGTCAAACCTCCAGAAATACCCAGAGATCCATTCATGCGTATTAAAGCGAGTAAAGTTCCTCGACTTGCTTTTTGACTCGTGAGCTCTTTTTTTATTTCACTCGTAAAACTCATTCTTTTTTTCTCTCACAACGTGCACTGATACCCATGATTTCTGAAGCAATGGCATCACCATTATGGAAGGCTCCTCCATTAACCAACTGTAAGAAATCATTTGAAATAATGTTAACTTCTTCATCTTTGAGTGCTTTAAAGTCATGAACAACTTGGACCAAATACTCATCGAATTCATTTGAATTCATATACTCTTCTGGCACTTCCGCACTATTTACAAGTACGGTATCAATCACACGAGTGCCTAAATGTTCATGGATAACACGCACATGATCTGCATCACTAAAGTGCTCAGTTTCCCCGCGTTGTGTCATGATATTGCAGACATAAATGATACGAGCTTTTGTTTTAAGTAAGGCTTCACCAATTTCTGGGATGACTATATTTGGTAAGATTGAAGTAAAGAGGGAGCCAGGCCCTAAAACGATCGTATCTGCTTCCATTATAGATTGCACCACCTTTTTAGAGGCGCGTGGGCTCTGGCCTGTGTTTGTCTCCGTCAAATAAACATGATGAATCAAGCCATCATAATCAGCAATTTTACTTTCACCTTCAACTTCGTGCCCATCATTAAAAACAGCATGCAAGGTCAGTGCCACATCACTGGAAGGATAAACATTGCCACGCACGTGGAAAAATCGTGCTAAAGTTTGTACTGCTTGATAAGTTGAACCTTGCATCTCACCAATCGCAGCGATAATCAAGTTACCTAAGGGATGTCCAGCAAGTTCTCCATCGCTTGCATCAAAACGATATTGCAGAATATCTGCATAAAATTTGGGCATATCGCTCATGGCAATAAGAACATTCCGCAAGTCTCCTGGCGGAGCAATATTAATTGCTGAACGCAGGCGACCCGAAGAACCACCATCATCTGCTACTGTTACAATTGCGGAAAGATCGATATTTTCTTGTCGCAAAGACTTCAAAATGACGGGAATTCCAGTCCCGCCTCCTATAACTACTACTTTTGATTTGCTCATGATCGATTAACCGTTTCTTTCCGTCTATCCTTATCTCTGTGGCTAGTATTTAAATGCCAGTCTTCTTTAAGAAGTGCTTTGGATACGCGTTCAGCAAATGCGACAGAGCGGTGTTGCCCACCAGTACAGCCAAAAGCAATTGTCAATACAGATTTTCCTTCTTTTTGGTAAGCAGGAATAATCGGCAAGAGCATGTTCATTAAATTTTTATAAAATGCTTCAGAAGCTTCTTGATTCATGACATAGTTGAAGACTTCTTTATCTTGCCCTGTTTTATCACGAAGCTCTGGAATGTAGTGTGGATTTGGTAGAAAACGCACATCAAAGACTAAGTCTGCATCCATAGGCAAACCGTACTTAAAGCCAAAGGAAACAACTTCGATACGAAATGGAGCTTCTTTTGTTTCTGAAAAGCGCTCAAGAATACGAGCCCGCAAATTACGTGGTGTGAGCTCACTTGTATCGATTACAACTTCAGCCAAGGACTTCAAATCCGAGAGAATTTCGCGCTCTTGCGTAATCCCATCCAATACACGTCCATCAATAGCGAGCGGATGTGAGCGACGTGTTTCTTTATATCGTGCAACCAATTCAACATCACTTGCATCAAGGAATAAAAGTTTAAAATTCACTTCTGGTAGATTTGAGAGTTCTGCAACGATACCACGTAAACGGTCAAAGAAGATACGTGAGCGCATGTCAACAACCATTGCAACTTTGTTTATTTTACTGTCGGGTGTATTGAGAAGCTCAACAAATTTTTCAATTAAGTTAGGTGGCATATTGTCAACGGCAAAGTAGCCCATATCTTCAAAAGATTGAATGGCTACAGTTTTACCTGCACCTGACATCCCGGTAATAATGACAATATTCAGTTTGTTATCCATGTTTTTCTCCTCTTTCTTATTGTATAAATAGGATCATTTTTTGTTTAAAGCATTGGACTAATGAGCCTTGCAAGCCCTTCTTTGAAGCGAATGCTTGTGCTTCGCTCTTCATATATCTCCATGGTCAATCGCTTGCTGACTTCAAGGTCTTTCTTAAAGTCTTCCCGTAATTTTTGCGAAATATCATAATCGTAAAGGACCATATTTCCCTCAAAACAAAGTTGCAGACTTCGATTGTCGAAGTTTGCTGATCCTACAGATGCATACTCCCCATCGATAATGAGCGTTTTAGAATGTACAAAGCCCTTCTCATAAGTATAAACCTTTGCTCCCATCTTAAGCAAGTCAGCTGCATAATAATAGGTCGCCCAATAAACCAATGGATGATCCGGTTTGTTAGGAATCATGAGCCGAACTTCCACCCCAGATAAAAGGGCTAATTTTAAAGATTCGTGCAGGGCATCATCGGGCACGTAATAGGGTGTTTGAATAATGATTTCACGTTCTGCACTGTTTATCATCTTCATATAGGTCATTTTTATTTGCGCTTTGACTTCGTCTGGACCAGAGGTCACAAACTGTGTAATGATCCGATCTTCTTCTAAGGCTGCTGGGAAGTACTCTTCTGCTTCTGATATTTCAAACTTATGCTGACTGTTCCAATCCATAATAAAGCGATTCTGCAACGAGTACACAACATCGCCTGTTAAACGGAGATGGGTATCTCGCCAGTAGCCAAATTTAGCCGTTTCTGTTGCATATTCGTCTCCCACATTGAAACCACCTGTGTAACCAATTTGACCATCGATAACGACAATCTTACGGTGTAGGCGATAATTTGTTCGCGGATTGATGAGGGATAAAATCAGTGGAAAGAAATAGGACACTTCTCCACCAGCTTTCGTCAATTCATCAAACTCACGGATTTTTGTCTTATTGCTTCCCCAAGCATCAATGAGTACTTTCACTTCAACACCGCGCTTTACAGCTGCAGTAAGAGCATTCGTAAGTTCCCTTCCCAGATGATCCATCCGAAAAATGTAATACTCTAAATGGATGTGATGTTGGGCATTATGAATATCATCAAGCAGTGCATCAAACTTTGCACGACCATCTGTAAAGATTTTCACTCCGGTATTTGCTGAAATAACGGCTTTTTCTTCAACAAAAAGCATATGAATCAGCTGTGTGATACCATGATTTCTCGTTATTTTTTTTATAAATCCCTCTTCGTTATACACTCTCCAAGTACGTTTCAATTGCTCTTCAAATCCTACACGAAAGGCACGCTGCACCTTAAAAATACGATAGTGTGCAATGCCACGACCAACTAAGATATATAAAATAAAGCCAAAGACAGGTAGAAGATTGACCACAAAGAGCCAAGCCCATGTTGTTGAAGTGCTTTTTCGCTCGCGAAAAATGATGGTCAATGATAAAAAGAAGTTTAGGACAAAAATAGATAGTTCAACAATGGCAAGAATCCCCAAAATAAAACTCCTTTTTCTAAAATTATTCTTATCTAATTATAGCAAATTAAGGACTGTTTCGCTTTTATTTTAGGTAATAATGCTTTTCGTAGAGTTTTTATTCAAAAAAAGTAAAAACGCCCGCTTCACCAACGGACGTTCTTACTTTTGTAAACATTTTATAGGAAAGTTTGCTCTTGGATAGAGAGCAGTGTCTTTAAAATAACGCGCACGTAAAACGCTTTCATTCTTTCGACTTCTTTAGTATACAGGAATAAAAGGAACATGTCAAGAAATCTCTAAATTTTTTCAAATAAAAAAGCAGTGTGCTAAACGCTGCTTTTTACGAGTTCGATTTGGATATCTGCTACTTGATCAACAAAATACTGATCGTGCTCAATGACGAGCATGCTGGGCTTGCTGTTCTTTATCATTTGAATGATTTGCTCTTGATTAAAAACATCAAGATAGTTGAGCGGCTCATCCCAAAGATAAATGTGCGCTGGCTGACTTAAGGCGCGAGCGAGTTCGACTTTACGCTGCTGTCCTTGACTCATATTTTCGATTTTTTGCTCAAAAACTTTGCGCTCTACGCCTAACTTGCGCAAATTGTTGAGGAAAAGTTCTAATTCTAAGTTTTCTTCTTTAGCAAATTCATTTAGGAAACCTTTGTTATCGGCAAGCTGCCTTACTTCGGAAATGACCAAGTTATGAGCCAACTCAAATGAACCAGCATAACGTCCATTAAAGTCTCCTGTGAGGACTTTCATTAGAGAAGATTTTCCTCGACCGTTTTCTCCTGTTAGGGCAATTACTTGGCCTTGCTCAAGTGTAAAAGACACAGGTTCAAAAAGAAAGACTTCAAAGCCAGCCGTTAAATTATCCACTGTCAGTAAGCGTTTTTGATGGCTCTCTAAGACACTCATTTCCAAGCCAGGTACTTCTTCCCAATTTTTTAGAAGTAGTTCCTTGTCAGCGATATCCTCTTTCATGCGCTTTTCGAGATTTTTAGACTTTTGCATCATATTTGCTGCTTTTCGTCCAATAAAACCTTTATCAACACGTTTGGTTTCTGAATCAAATCCTCGCTTCTTACGGGATTTTGTTGCTTCTAAATTGCGTGACCACGCTTCTTTTTCACGCGCTGTTTGCTTCAATCTACCGATTTCTTTCTTGAGTTTATCGTCTTGCGCCTTTTCCGTTAGATCGCGCAAACGTTTTTCCTCCTCGTAGACAGCAAAATTACCTGCATACACTTGTAAATCCGCACGTTCTATCGCCATTGTATGATCCGTTGTTTTATTAAGAAATTGACGATCATGTGAGATTAAAATATAGCCTTTCTTTTCTGCCAAATAGGCAGCAATTTTCTCACGTGATGCCTTGTCAAGATGGTTGGTTGGTTCATCTATGAGCGGATAATTGTGTTCATCCAAGAATAGAACTGCTAGCAGCATCTTTGTCTGCTCTCCACCAGAAAGACTATTGAAAGGACGCCATAAAGTGTCTAAGTCAACCCCCATTAATGTTAATTCACGTTCTAGTTTCCACTGCTCAAAGTCAGCTAATTCCTGCAAGACAAATAAGGTCAGCTGCTCTTTATCATTAATCGTCTGAGGAAAATAAACAAAGCTCTTATTTGTCTTTATGTCAATGTGTGCTTCCACTTCTCCGAGAAGGATTTTTAAAAGTGTAGTTTTCCCCCTCCCGTTACGGCCAACTAATCCCAGCTTCCATTGATCATCAATATTAATACTTACATTATCAAAAATAAGCTGATCGGTATAGCCAAATGTTAAATGATTTATTTTAATGTTCGACATTTTTCTCCTATTCTAAAAGCTTATATGCTTTTTAAACCACACTGTTCTCATTTTTAGCTAAAACCTATCGTATAATGCTGCGAACTTGTGTGGGCTTTTGTTGCATGTTTAAGGCCTTTTGCCTGTATTTTCTTACCTGTTTGAACAGGTATTTTTTTCTGTGCTGCTTTAATTTTCTCTAATCGAGCTTGCATCTCTTTCTGTTTTTTATTCAAAATAAAAACTCCTTTTCTCTATTTTCGCATCCACAAAAATAGAGAAAAGGAGTTCAAAATAAGCCCAAAAAGGTCTTTATTTTTGAAAGTCTATTTCTATAAATCATGAATGCGAAAAAACATCTGCGGTCTTTCTTGCAGAACCGCTTTTAACGTTTTTTCAATTTTCATGACTTATAATTTCAATAGACCTTACCTCGCTTTTATTATTAAGATAAGTTTATCAAAACAAAAAAATACTGTCAAGAAAAATACTTGACAGTTTATTGTTTCATTTATTTACTCTTCTTTTTTACGATAGCTTAAAAGGCTAAGAAGGCAGACGACTAAGGCAAATACAGAAATTCCCCACGGATTTGAAATCACAACATTGTAGCCCACAATAAGCAGTACAATTAAAGTAAGGATGGAAACCGTCTTGACAAACCAACCACCAAGTCCTGTTTTAAAATAGAAAATAATCGCCGCAATCAAGAGCATCATCCATACAATAAGAATCGTATAAGAGATTGATCCTGCAAGATAGACAAAAAGATTATCGCCAAAAATAAAGGAGAGAATAGCTCCGATAAAGAGCATGCCTGAGCAAAAGATAATTGCTGCGACAGGGATTTGTTTCTTCGAGAGTCTACCTAGCGTTTGTCCGATTGGACCCTTCGCATCTTTGGCCCGTGAATAAACCGAACGTGATGTGGCATAAATAGCCGAGTTAATAACAGAAAAGAGAGCTAAAATAATAACAAAGTTAACAATCAAAGCTGCCCCTGGAATCCCAAGTTTTTCAAAAATTAAGACAAACGGGCTTTCTTTTGTTGTACTCAAAAACTTCCATGAGTAGAGCTCCACAAAGATAAACATTGGAATAACATAGAAAGAGAAAATACGGATAATAACTCCTCGAATCGCTCTTGGTATAGCTTTCTTAGGATTTTCTACTTCTGCAACCGTCAAGGCGATAAGTTCTGATCCACCATAAGAATAAAGAACGATAAGCATGGAATTAAACACTCCCTGCATGCCATTGGGCATAAATCCGCCATAAGTATTCATTCTTCCAAGGCCGTCACTAAGGCCGAGATGGAAAACTTGAGTAGCGACTAAATAAAGTCCCACAACAATCAAAATAAGAATGACAATAATTTTTGTCCAAGCCAGCCAATACTCTGTTTCTGCAAAGACACGTACTGAATAAAGATTTAGCCCCAAGGTAATAATAGCTACTATAAGTACAAAAATCCACGATGGAATTTGGGGGAGCCAAACTCCTAAAAATTGAGCAATGGCTGCTGATTCTGCTACCATAACAGCCATCCATAAGGACCAATAAACCCAGTCTGTAAAGTGGGCAAATCTTTTTCCCACATAAGGGGAGATGAGCCCTGCTAAACCAACAGTGTTCTCTTTTTGATGAATGATTATTTGGCCAACACCATGCATCACGACATATAAAATTACGCCAGCTAAAAGATAAGCAATCATTACCGCTGGACCAGCGGCTTGGATGGCGTTACTGGAACCAGCAAATAAGCCCGCTCCAATGGCGCCACCAAGTGATAGCATAATCACATGTCTCGTCTTCATTGAAGACTTCAGTTCTTGATTAGAATTTTCCAAGTAAAATCCCTCATTTCTATTTTTTTTTTGCTTCTTTAGTTTTTTATAAAAAAGGTAAAGCCCTGCTTGGATCACGATAGATTAACTTTAATGGTTTAACAAAAACTAAAGAGCGGTTAAATTCAAAAAGAAAAAGCCGGGTAATTTACCCGGCTTTTTATCACGGGCACAGATACTTTTTGAGAATACTCAAAAGTTGTATCTATGCCAAGCATAAACACAACTTATCTGCGCCAAAAGAAATAGACTGTCAATGGAAGTGTTTTGCTCATGTGATTTTCTCCTTTATGAATTTAAAACTTATTATACGTAAAAATATTTTAAATTGCAAGAATTTATACAGAATTATGTGAAAATTTATGAAATTCCAGTTTTTCTCCTCAATTTATCTTCCAAATCGGAAAAGCATATCGCTTGACATGGAACGCGTTTCATAAATTACAATGAAAGCATCAAAAAAACATAAAGGAGATTTAACGATGATTAAACACATTTTTACAGACATGGATGGGACACTTCTCGATACACGTGGCAGCCTTTCTGATACAAATCGCTGGTCAGTCTGCTTGAGTGATATCCCCGTTAGCCTTGTTTCCGCACGAAGCCCGATTGAGATGGGCCCTATATTGAATAAACTTCAGCTAAAGACACCACAGATCGCTTTCAACGGAAATCTAACTTTTACTCAAAATGATTTTGGGATTCAAGTGATTGAAAAGCACACCTTACCGGCTGATATTGTTTCCGCTCTTTTGGATTACTTCTCTTCAAATTTTCCAAATGTAAGCCTCAGCTGGTACAGCTTGGCACATTGGTACATTAAGAAACAGGACAAGGGAGTTTTCTTCCAAAAAGCCCTTACTGGAGCTGAACCACGTATTAAAGCATTTGACGGACAATCTGAAATCTACAAAATTATGCTGATGTCTTTCAACCCTGAAGAAATGCTACAAATTGAACAAGCTTTAAAAGAGCTGGATATTCCTGATATCCATGTGACTCGTTCCACAGTACATACTTTAGAGATTACATCTGCTGAAAAAACTAAGGCTGATGCTGCGGAAGCTATTTTGGAAGAAAAGGAAATTAACTTTGAGGAAATTGCTGCAATCGGTGATGGACATAACGATATTCCGCTCTTGAAGGTTGCCGGTCTTCCTATCGCAGTAGATAATGCTAGCGAAGAAGTGAAAGCCCATGTTAAAATAGTGGTAGCTAAAAATACAGATCACGGTGTAACTGAGGCGCTCTCAGCTATTCGTGAAATCAACGAACAGGTAACCTTATGACATCTCTTTCTGATATTGCCAAACTTACTGGATACTCCAAAGCCACCGTTTCTCGTGTGCTTTCTGGTAATGGCTATGCCTCTCAACACACGCGTGAAGAAATCTTGAAAACTGCTGCCGAATTAGACTATGCGACAAATGCGATTGCTCAAGAATTGGCATATGGAGCTACACATAATATCGGTGTTGTACTTCCTTATATCAAGTCACCCTTTTTCAGCAAAATTTTAGAAGGAATCCTTGAGAAAAGCTTTGAAACAGGATATAAAATTATTATTCTCCCCTCAAACTATAATCAGGATTTAGAAATTGAATATCTAGAAAAATTACGTAAAAAGGCCTTTGAAGCCATCATTTTCACTTCACGTCAAGTACCTGAAGAGACGATTCTTAAATATCAGAAATATGGTCCTATCGTGCTCTGCTACAAACCTGAAAATTCAGGGATTCCAGCAACCTATGCAAATCGAATCCCTGCTTATCGTGAAGCCTTTGAATGGCTCAAGGAGCAACACTGTTCAAATATTGGCTTTCTCTTATCCAGAGGTAAAAGTCCAACAATCTCAACTACTCTACAGGCTTACAAGGATGTTTACCAACTTGAAGCAAGACCAGAGCAGATCAAATCAGGCCTTATCTCATCTGAGGATGCTTATCGCTTTGCTCCACAATTGACACAATTTGACGGAATTTTTGCTAATTCCGACGAAATTGCGGCCAATGTCTGGCGTTGGTTTGAAGAGCAAGGACTTCCTAAACCGATTATTGTAGGACAAGAACGTTTGCTCGCTGGACAATTGCTCAAATTACCCACCATTGACAACCATTGCCGTCAAGTCGGGCGGATGGCTTTTGAGCAGGCTGTTTCAAAAGCAAATAAACAGACCTCTGTTAACTCTGAGTTTATCCTTGAACGTTAACTGAGGCGTGACATAAAAATCCCAAGAAATTTATCTTGGGATTTTTTACAGTCCTTTCTTGCCGATGAAAGGGAAAAATTTAGGGGTGACTTGTGCATATGCTTGAAAATCTTTGCGCGCTTTGTATTTCCTTTCAAGTAATGGGACTCCAGAAACAAATAAGAGTAAACCAGTGATTAAAAGTGGACTCACGATCAACCAAAGATCAGAAATGTCTGTAAAAGCGATCAAGAAGATGCCCCACCAACATGCAGCTTCTCCAAAATAATTCGGATGTCGTGTCACTGACCACAAGCCGCTGGTCAGTAATTTTCCTTTGTTTTCTTTATGCTTCTTAAACTGTTCCAGTTGCCAATCACCTATTACTTCAAAAACAAAACCTATCAGCCAAACCACTACTCCAAGAATTTGCCACCAGAAAATTTGACTTTCCGGGCGGTGATTGCTTTGCATGATTGGCAGCGCAAGAATAAAAAGTAAAAGGTACTGAACCATAAAGACGGAGAAAAAAGCCTTTAGTTTTGGCGCGTGACTCCCCCATCTGCGGCGCATGTTTGTATAGCGATAATCTTCGGGTTTGTTCCAATTGCGTCGGGCTAAATGAACGAATAACCTCACACCCCAAAGCCCAACCAAAACCAAAATTGCTCTATTTTGCATGGTTATTTGAGTATTGAAGAAATAGCTTAAACACGCTGTTAAAACAAAACCTCCGCCCCATGCTATATCGATTAATCCGTAGTTTTTCTTCTGGTCTGCTACTTTAAACCAGCAAATAAAATAAACAAGCAAAACCCCTAAAACTATTCCATAAATCATAACTGCTCCTTTGTAATTCCAGCGACAGCGATACTTCCCGCTCCCGCAGAGATAGCAATGGCAGATGAACTCTCAATCACCTTATAATCATTGCCTGTTTTTTCTTTTAATATTTTCTGCCAATCTTCTATATCATCTTGGCCCAAGACATGAGTCAGAGCAATATCTTCAATCTGTCCACTTTTTGCTAAGGATTGGATTTTTTTGAGTATTTTTTTCATACTTTGCTTCTGACTTAAGGAAGCACCGATGAGTTTCCCATTGCCCGTTTTGTCTAGACTAATTATTGGATGAAGTGAGAGTTTTTGAGCTATTGCTCCCAAAGACTGAGGAATTCTTCCTGACTGTATCATCGGAGATAAGTCAGCTACTGCCACATAGATGAAGATTCTTTCACGTAGCTGCTGGATTTCTTGCACAAGCTGTCGGATAGGAACTTTCCTCTCCGCAAGTTGGGCTGCCCGTTGTACAAGTAAACCTTGAGCAACAGAGTTTAATCGTGAATCAATGAGATGAATCCAGTTTTTCGAATAATTTTTTTCTTTGATACGTTGCTCAATCAACTGATATGTGCCACTAAGTTGTGACGCTACCGTGATAACAAGCACATGTTCATACTTACCTTCCAAAAAAGAGAAAAGCGCATCAATCGTTTGGATGCTTGGCTGTGAAGTACCCATCTTAAGATTTTCATCTGCTTTTTCTTTGATGAGTTGTGCATTAATTGTCAACTTGTCTAGAAAATTTTGGTCTCCCACAGTGACATTTACAGGTAAAACATGCACTTGATGTGCAAGCACGAATTCTTGAGGTAAATCAGCAATAGAATCTGTAACAATCGCTATTGGAGCTAACATTTGTTGAGAAATTTCGTACTGTAGGCGCATATCGTCTACTTTTTGGTAGATAATTTGTCCGTATTTTTCTAGCTTTGCCAAGACCTTTTGAGGCTCATTAGTGTGCATATGGAGTTTTAACTGTTTAGCATTTCCTGCAGTAACCATTGAATCGCCCTTTTCTTGCAGTACTTCTCGTAATTGAAGTTCAGAGATTTGGGGTGCTTTGATGATAAATTCGGAACAGTATCTGTAACGCGGTACTTCAGCTATGATATGATTTACCGAAAGTTCTTTAACCCTCTCTAGACCGTCATCTGCCTCTTCATCCCCAACTTTTAAAACTCTACCACAGTAAAAGTCTGTAAAACCAAGGATAAAATAATAAAAACCTTTCGCCCCTGCATCTACCAACTTATTTTTCCGTAACAAAGACATTTGAAATTGCGTAGCATTTAGTGCTTCTTGTGCTTCTGCTTTTGCTTCTAACAAGGCCTCTTCAAAGGAGTGATTCAATCTATAATTTTTTTCCAGTGTAATAGACCATGCACGCATTACTGTTAAAATAGTCCCTTCCTTAGGATCTATTAACGAACTATAAGCTTTGTTTACAGCTTGTTCTAAAGCTTCCACAAAACTTTCAAAATTCGTTTCTGCTTTCTGGTAGTTCTCAGCCACAGCACTTAAATATTGGGCAAAAATGATTCCTGAATTTCCTCGAGCACCAATAAGTGCAGCTGCTGATATCTCATCTAAAAGAATATCCATAGGATAATTTTTCATCGGCACATTGTCAATAATAGCTTGCATTAGTGAGGCAAGATTACTACCTGTATCTCCATCTGCCACAGGGAAAACATTTATTTTATTCAGCTCTTCTTTCTGAAGGATTACTTTTTCCGCCCCAGCTCTAAAACTCTGCAACAAGCGATAATTTTCATTTTTTTCTCCCACTTCTTTCTCCTTCTAAAGCTTTTCAGCAATTATATAAGTGAGTGTTGCACTAAGGGAAGTCACAAAACTCCCCCAAATAATATCAACAATTGTAATTTTCAATGGCCAATCGCTCAATGTCGCAAGATTTGTCAAATCATATGTGGCATAACATACTGCTCCAAAAAAAGCTCCAGCTAAAAGAACATAAGAAAGGCTTTCTTTTTCTTGTCCAGGTACCAAAACAAAAAATACAAGTGCAGCCACATAAATAAGATAAAAAATGACGGCAGGCAAAAGTTTGGTTTGCCCCATCAGATGACCAATGTATGGTTGATAAAATTTTTTATTTGCAAAGATTAACCATAAACTATCCAAAATAAGGAAAATTACTGCATTGATTAAAAACAACTTTAAAAATTGAAACATCTTATACCCCTTTTCCACTTCGTATCCTACTTGGCAACCGATTTCATTTCATTAATTTTAACACTTCTCTTTTAAATTAGCGAAAAACTTAACTCAAATCTTTCAATTCAGAAAATTTTCATTTCTTAAATGAATCGGAGAAGTTAAATCGTCAAAATATTGATATAATAATAAGAATAGGAGTTAAAAAATGGAGAAGATAAATGAAAAAAATAATTGAAATTCCGGATGATGTTGCGGATAAATTTGAGCAACAAAACTATAAAATGTCAGTCGAGCAAAACCAGATTGTCTTAAAAAGTGACGTTGATCAGCTTGATGCACAAAATTTTTCGTTACACTATATGCTTATTCCCAGTTTATTAAGTTTAGTTATCTCGCTACTTACTTTCTTTTTAAGTGGTCATTCTCAGATTAATTTTACGGGCGGGCGGTATCATTCTGTCGCTGGAATCAGCATGCTGTGTGCGACAATTATTGGCTTTGCAACCTTCCTTTGGGTTTATGCCAAGCAAAATACCTCACCACAAAAACGCATGCTTAGCCGTATAAGAGAACTTGTCACAATCAGCCTTGCCTATACCTTGATTGTTTTTGCGATTCAAGCATTAATTTGGTACATTTTGGGGATGACCTTTGTCGGAGTAACTCTCGATCGCTTCACAGCTTCTTTTGTAGCTGCTCTCTTTTCAGCTATTGTTTTTTACTTTTTGATTCTTTTTGCAGCCTGTGTTAAAATTTCTCATCTGATTATCTTATTGTTTATTACCTTTATTGGTGGTATTTTCCTTTCCATGGCCACTAATGGTCAAAATGGCTGGTGGCAATACAACTTTAGCTTTTTAGGAACAGGTGAAGCTAAAAATCAGTGGCAATTTAATTTTACGATGATTTTTTCTGCTTTGATGCTATTAACGATCACTGATTATTTATTTATGGATTTTCAAAAAAGCGACTTGTACAATTTCAAAGTCAAAATTGTTCAAGCTTTCTACTATGTCATTGCTCTGTTTATTGCTGGTGTAGGTATTTTCCCCGCTCAATCATGGACAATGACCTTTCACAATGCCTCTGCGTATGGTATTGTTTTGTGCATTATTATCTTGATAGTATTAAGTAAATATCTGTTACCCCAAATTTCGAAAGAATTTCTCAGCATGTCAGCTATTGTTTTCGTCGCTCTTGTTACTTCAGCAATTTTATTTCTGAAAGTTCATTATCTGTCTCTGACGGTTTTCGAGATTATTGCCTTTGCAATTTCCTTTACATGGTTGGTTCTGATGATTAATGCTCTCCAAAAAATGCTTCATGAGTCGAGTATCTATCAAGTCAAAGTTGTCCAACTAAAGGAAGAGATTTAATAAAAAAAATAAGGAGAAAATCTCCTTATTTTTTTATTTTACACGTGGTTCATCATCATCGCTGACTTTGTCTTTCACTTGATCAACTTTTTCCGAAGTAAATCGTCCTGTTGATTTTGCGGCATCGCCTACTTTATCTTGAAGGCTTTGTTCATCTTGTTTTTGTTGTTCTTTCGTTTTAACATCGATAACATCTACGTTAACTTCTACAACTTCAAGGTCTGTCATGCCTTTAACTTCTTTTGAAACAACTTCTTTTATATTTTTATAAATGTCAGGAACATATTTCTTATATTCAGCTACGATTTTAAGATCAACCGCAACTTGTTGTTTACCAACTTCGACACCTACACCAGAAGTTACATCGTCCGTATTTACGAGTTTTCCTGTGAGATTAGACAGGAAGCCACCATCAACTGCAAGCAAGCCGTCTACTTTTTCCAAGGCAAGTCCTACGATTTTTTGAATCACTTTATCTTCATAAGTTAAAGTTCCACTTACTGCATCAACTGAGTTATCCAAAGTTTTTTTGTTTTCTTGTACCATAGCTTCTCCTTTTTATTTATAAATTATTTAATTATTTTTTACCTATTTTATCAATATATCCTGTACGTTCGAGATAGAAACCAATATAACTACCAAGCGCGATGAGTAAAAACAGTAAGAGCATCTTCCAAAAACCAATTGTAAAGATACAGATAGCGATGATTGCTCCAATTGCCCCACCTATAATTGGATATTGATATTCTTCTAAAAGATTCATCTAACCTCCAATCATAACACACGTGAACTGCTTTTACTCTTTGGTGTTACAGCGTTCACTTTTATTTTCAAACTTAAGTGATGATTTACCCCGAGAAACTCTTTCAAGCCCTTACGAATTTCTTCTTCAATAAGCAAAGCCTTTTCTGAAATTTGCACACGAGGTATAATCTCACCTTTAATCGCAATTTTAATCTTATTTTTACCTAGCAAAGTATCGATTTTCGGATCTTTAATATAACCATTTTCTCTGAGCGTTTCTCGCACAAAGCCTTCAATCGCAGATTTTTTAAGAAGCAGTTCTCCTCTACCTTCTCCTAAGACAAAGCCTGTATATCTTCTTGGATAGAAGATAATGACAAGTAAAAGAATGAGTAAGAGAATTCCTAAAATACCTGTTGCAAACAAGAAATATGTAGGCAAGTAAGGTCCAATATAAGGGACCTGCGCCATATCTGTAATTGGTTGGACTATATTAAATTTCCCGAGTGTGTAAAGAAACAGTGGTAGGATGATTGTAATAAGAAATAAATCAACTAAAATTAGAATAAATTTTTTTCCTTTTGACACATTTCCTCCTCCCGTTTTACTGCAGCTACTGTTTAATCGCCCATTTTACTTAAGAAGAAAGAAACAACAGCTACCACGATAACGGCACCGATAATGGAAGGTATAAGCGCCATACCAGCTAAACTAGGGCCCCATGATCCCAGTAAAGCTTGACCAACAGCAGAACCCACGAGACCCGCTAAGATATTAGCAATCCATCCCATAGACTTCCCTTTGCTTGTGATTGCACCCGCAATCACCCCGATAATTGCACCAACGATTAATGACCAAATCATAAAGCACCTCTTTCTTTCTATTTATTATTTTTTCTATATAATAATTCTAACAAAGTTAAAAAACGCTTACAAATTATTCGACTTATCTTTTTTAGATGAGAGTTTTTTCTTCATTAACTTTTAATTTATAGATAATTAATCAGGTTTTTGAGAGACAATATGTTATACTGGAAGAAAGAAAAGGAATTTTAAGGAGTCTTACATATGAAAAAATTTAAATTATCATTACTTTTAGTTAGTTCATTAGCTGCTGTCTTGCTACTGACAGCTTGCAGCAATACAACTAGCGCAAAGAAAGACACATCTTCTGAACCTTCTAGCTCTGTTAAAAGCTCAAGTGAAAGTACAAGTAAAGCCAGCAGTTCAGAAACAACAACTACAACATCTGAGAGCTCAGATGCCAGTTCAACTTCAGATTCCACAACAGCTACTTCTGAAGCCCCAGCTACATCTGAACAACCGTCTGAGCCTGCAACATCAGAAAGTTCCGATCAAGGATGGGTCGATAACTCAAATAATCCAGTAGAAAATAACGGTGCAGGTGGTCATAGTCCTCAGGCTGACCCTAATGCAACACCATCTAGCTCTGAAACAACTCCCAACGGACGTGCTTGGGTCTTGGTTTATGTAGATAAAGCAGGCAACAAGCATGAGTCAACAGTTTCAACATCATACAAGGAACTTCAAGACAAAGCGAATGCTCTCCTCGCTTCAGGTGAAGCAACATCTTATTACTTCATTCAAAAATAAGGATAAAAGTAAAAAAATAAGCCATTTAGCTCTAGTCTCTAGTCTAATGGCTTTTTTTATGTAAATTTTATCTACAAGCTCTGGTTCATAATTGCTTCAATCAACTTAAGCACACGTTCTGTTGCTTTGCCATCGCCATAGTTATAGGTTTTCTTGAAAAAGAGAGCTCTTTCCTTTTGGTAGGATGTGCTATTCGTTGCCTGGAGCGCTTGGATGAGCTCACTTTCATTAAAAGTAACCTCACCGGGAAATTCTTGCAGGTAATCGATCGTCAAACCTGGTTTTTTAGAATAACTTTTATAGTCGGGCACATAAGCAATGATAGGTTTGTCAAAGACCATCCAATCCACTGCAATAGCCGAATAATCGGTAATCAAAACATCCGTAACACAAAAAATCGAGGAGATGGACTCTTCTTCAATAAAAAGCACATGAGGATTATTCTCATAAGCCGAACCCGAAATCAGTGGGTGCGCCTTGTAGATGAGGATATAGTCCTCACCCAAAGCTTGATGTACACGAGCTAAATCAATTTTAACTTCTTTAAAGTAAGTACTGATCCGCCCACGAAATGTTGGCGCATAGGTTATGACTTTTTTATTTGTCAAGATGGGATATTTTTCAAGAAGTCGTGCTTTGGTGTCTTGAACAAAATGTTCATTGAAGATTTTGTCATTGTTAGGAATACCTGTAACAAGGACGTTTTCTTCAGGAAGATTGAAAGCTTGGGCATATACTCCTTTGTAAAAGTCGGAGTTGGCTATAGCATAATCGTAGTTTTTAATTTCATAATCCCTTTGTACACAGTTGCCAAAGTTTTTTAGAGCTGCTGTGGCGTGCCAAATCTCTAGAACTTTGACTTCTTTACGATGGGGAAATTTAGAAATGACGAAGTTGTTATAGTCAATGATCACCAGTTTTGAACTTTGAAGGACGAAAAGTTGACGGATACAGGCAAAACTATACTGGAGTTGTCCTAAAAAAGTGGGCTGGAACTTGAAAAGCAAAGTTTTTATCTCGTACTCTTGCTTGGTGCTTAACTTATCATGCAAGATTTTGAAATCCTTGGACAGATTTTCATGCTCAAGTGAAATGAAAGTGACACGGTTTTGATGCACACGACAGAGAAAAGTGAAGGGATAGAAGAGTGCCAAAATGAAGGTTAACACGATGGATTTAAGTTTCATTAAGAGCTTCTCCTTCCTCTAGAAATTCTTTTCATTCTTGCTTATTTATTTTGTTAACTGCTCTTGAAGTAAATCGTGAATGCGGGTACGTTCTTCTTCTGACACAACTTGGAAACTTAAGTTATTGAGCATTTGTCCTTGCCCTTGCACAGACTCATGCACGACATTTCCAAAGGCCTGATTGTAGTTCAGTATAATCTTTTGAATCTGACTCCAGGTCACGTCCGTCTTGACATTACCACCCAAAGCCTCAAAAATCCCTTGATATGCTGTCAAACTTTGTGGCGACTTCATTTTTGCGAGAATAGCTGCAATGACTTTTTGTTGACGTTCATCTCTTCCATAAGTTCCTCTGACATCATCATGGCGCATACGTGTGAAGGCAAGAGCTTGCTTGCCATTCAAGTTATTTGCACCTTCGTGAAATTCCATATCGCCCACAGTAAAAGCAAAAGCAGAGTTGACTGTTACACCTCCCAGTGCATCGACTAAATGTTCAACACCACTAAAATTCATGGTTATATAATGGTCAATTTCGAGATGAAGCAATTGATTGACTGCTGCGATTGAGGCAGCTGCGCCTCCCTGGGTAAAGGCCGCATTAATCTTGTTAAACGCTGTAATTGAGCCATCCTCTACCTCGATAAAAGTATCTCGTGGAATGGAAACCATGGTTGTTTGCTTGGTTTGCGGGTTCAGCGTGACCACCATTAAGCTATCTGTTCTCCCGGACAAATCCTCATCACGTGAATCAAGTCCCATGATAAGAAAGGACAGCGGTCGACTTTCACTGATGGCTTGACTCGCTTCGGCTTGATCCTTGGAGCTTTCAAGTGGTGCATAAGTCTTATCAACATTTACTCTGGCCGTCTGGTAAAACACAGCAGCGAGAGCCGTTCCTGTTACTAGGAAAAGCCCTAGAATAATAAGTATCGCATTTCTCACAGGGTGCTTTTTCTTTGTCTTTTTCCTGCTTCTGTTCATCGTCATGTTTTCTCCTCTTTCTTTTTATGGCTCCTGTGAGCTCGAAAAAATCAACTTTCCTTGCACTCCATAAAAATTTTTTCGATAATTTTTAGGCTACTTGAACATTTTACCCACGGGTTAAAACGTTGGTTAAAGTCCGCTAAACGGGCATAATCAAAGTTGTTTTCTAAAAGTGCCGCAAGCAACTCTTTTTCAGTTTGTATCGGCTCACTCGGTAAATCTTTGTGTACATCCAAGTAAAATCCGCGCAAATGCTGGCTGTAAAGCTCCAAATCATACATATAGAAATAAATCGGACGCTTCAAGATAGCATAATCAAAGAAAACCGATGAATAATCCGTCACCAGCACATCGGCCATAAGATATGCTTCATGAATATCTAAAGTCGCTGGCAATGGATAGATGAAATCCTTCAACTCCTCGTCAATCCTGATGTGATTGGAAATCAAATAATGCGGCTTAAACAGGACCACATACTGCTCACCAAGCACTGCTTTCCAGTGTGCAAAGTCAAGCTGGAGCCGCATATGATATCCATCCAAACCATATGCATCATCGCGCCACGTCGGAGCATAAAGGATGACTTTTTTATCTAAAGGAAGCTGATAGTGCGCTTTGAGTTGTTCTATCTGCTCTGGCTTTGGTTGATACAGTATATCTGTCCGCGGATAAGGCATTTGAATCATCTTATCTGGCGGGAACTGGAAAGCACTGGCGAATTTATCGACAGTAAAAGGTGATGAAGCAATTAACCAATCCCAGTGTCTGCTGTCTTCTGCATAAGATTTCACCATTTGCTTGTGGGTCAAGTAAGCACGATAACGCTTGCCCGTATCCTCAATGTCATGCGCCAAACGCTTCAGCGGTGTCCCATGCCAAGTCTGTAAATAAACCTGATCTTCTGCCTTGTAATAATAAGGCGCCATCTTGGCATTAAAGACCCAGTACTTTGCTTTGGTCAGCGCTTTGTAATAAGCCAAGCTGTTAAATCTTACCACTTCAGCTCCTGCGACCGGACGCGGCTTCTTTAAAGCCCAAACCAGCTGGTAGTCTGCTTAAGCCGGATCAGCACGCAATGCTTCAAAGATAGCGCCCGGGCTGTCTCCCGTTGATTTACCGTTATAGCTGGCAAAAAGAATCATCTTGGCTTCACGCTTGATAAAAAGAGGCAATACACGCAAAAACACAGAAAGCAAGGCTTTCAAGATTAACCGTCTTAAATTCCCCAAAAAACTTACTGCTGTCATCTTGCTCCTTTTACTTTTCATTACTTCTTGCTTAAACTTCTAAGTACCTGCCGCAAACTGATATTACTGGAAAAATTTCCCGAAAGCTCCGTCATGATCTCCTGAAAGAGCGAAATATCATCAACCTGACGAAGCGCTTTGAGCAAGACATTAATGTCCGCATCAGGTTTTCCTAAAATGTGTGCCACATGAGCCAGCGCTCCCTGACTGACCTTTATCAGATTTGCCTTTTGAGGTAAAAACTCTACCTGAACAAATCTTTTTCTCTGAAAAAAGTAAATATCATCCTCAACCTTGAGATAGAGCTTCTGCGACTTCTTATCTTTAGGATAGTTGTGAGGTTGTGCTTTAAAGAGTTGGTCCATCTCCTGTAACAATCGCAAAAATTTTACAGGCTGAGCTGCCAGTTTGAATTTTGAAAGTAGGTCTTTGATGTCCTTCATTTACTTCCAGTATCCATGTTGGAAATGTACATCTTCCCTAAATCCTGCTTAATACTTGAAGAGGAAGTTTTGCCACGTGGAAAGTACATGATTTTCAGCTCAGGAAATTGTTCTTTCAAGAAGTCAAACTTCCCTTGCCAATCATCGCCCATCGCAAAAATATCCACCTCAAACATGTCAATATAGAGAACCTTGTCCTCCCAAGACTGTTCCGGAACCACAAGATCCACATAGCGGACAGACTCCAAAATATACTTGCGTGTCGCATATTCCTGATAAGCTTTCTTCCCTTTTTGGGCATTAAATTCGTCTGTCGAAAGCATGACGATCAGTTTATCACCAAGGTTCTTGGCATTGCGCAACATGTCCACATGACTTTCGTGGAGGATGTCGAAGGTGCCTGCGACGAGGATGCGTTTTTCTTTGTTCATTTTGTATTCTATCCTTATTAAAACTTTTACTCTTCCAAAATAATCTGCAGTTTTTCTCTAACTCTTTTGTTATAATCACTCAAATCAAACTTCGGATAAGAATTTTTTCGACTCAGCGCTTTTTTCATCGCTTTTACCAATTCTTCCTTATCGTTATGCTCATAAATGATGCCGTAATAACCTTCTTGAAGAATTTCTCTGGAAGTTGGAATACCACTGGTAATGGGTAATAGACCCAAAGCCATAGCTTCAAGTAAAGCCATACCTTGTCCTTCATAGAGAGAGGGGAAAACAAAATAGTCCATCCATTGAAGCACTCCGCTGATATTTTCCACTTGACCCAATAACTTCACTTCATCTGTCAGATTCAGTTCAAGTATCTTGGCACAAAGTTCTTCTTCTAGAACACCCGTACCTAGAATATAAAGTTTTGCTTTGATTCCACTTTTTATGAGTGCACTAAAAGCTTCCAAAAGTAATTTTTGATTTTTTTCAGGTGAAAGTCTCCCAACATTCACAAACTGAGGAATTCCTTCTTTCTGGTATGTTTTAATCCACTTTATTTCTTCTTCGAGTAAGTTTTTGCTTGGCGCTAAGTTTCTTGAGGTTACTTCCTTTTGGATATCGTTTGACTTAATCCAGCCGATAAATTTTGTATTTTGATAAGTTTTAACCCAAGTTTGACCTTTAAAGCGCTGTTGTTCGTCCGTTGTGTAGTCAAAATGCTTATCAAAAACTAAAGCACTGATTTTCTTGGAACCTTTTAAAGGTTCAGGGCGCGTATGAATAAACTTTACCTCTTTTTTTATCTTAAAAGAAAATTTTTCAAAACTTATTTTCTCCGTTGTCACTTTTCTATTACGAAGGTTATGAGCCATAAAACCTAAAGCAAAGTGGGGTTTCTTTTTAATACTATGAAAGCGGGTTAGTGCTGCATAATCTATCCAACCTTTAATCCCAACCCTATTAGAAATGTAGGCAAGTTTCCCTTGTCTAGTCTCAACAACTTTTTTCACAAACCAATAATATTGGATGACATCTTTACTTTCTACAACGGCTTCTTCATTCTTATGTGGTGAAAAAGAAGGCAATGTCCGATAAATCAGGAAATTTTTCTTCTTGATAAGACTGGCTACTTTTGTAGCTTTCTTTTCGTAGATTACTTGATTGCCCCCAAATTTCAGTTGCGAGTGATCCACCCAACCATAATATATATCATCGATTAAAATTTTGGAACGCAAGTTTCCTCCAACATTTCGAGAGGCAATCACTTTGACCAAACTATCTTTTGAAACATTGAAGATTTTAGAAACAGATTCACTTTTAGCTTGGGAATATACTTGAACCGTGGGATTACTGAAGCGATAAATACCTTCAAGCTGTACCGCTTTTTTCTCCTCTTGAACTAAAATAGGAGTTTGCTCTAAAGAAATAAGATTAGGCAACACTTCCAGTTGTTCTGCTCTCACATATGGGGATAATTTTTGAGCATTTATGGCTTTTAACGCCTCTGAGACACTTATTATCTTGTCGAAATACCTGTAGAGTTCGAATACACCAGAAAGATTTGCGTGTGGTAATCTTCCCGCGACTTCCTTACTCATCTCTTCATACAAATCATTGTGCTGAAAAATAAGCTTCTTTTTAGCATCCGAAAAAGCAATATATTTGCTCCAATAGAAACTATAACCTGAAAAGTCAATAGCAAGATCAAATGTCAGCCCTGAAAAAAGTCTTTTGGTTTCTCGTTGAAAAGCCTTTATAGGAATATTTTCAATCTTACCTATGCTGTTGGCTCTGTCATGAGCCTTTTGTTCAACTTGCGTAAAGTTTGGAGATCCTGTACGAAAGATAAGTCTGATGTTTTTGTTTAGCTTCCGATAGTTCTCTAAAAAGAGGGATTCTAGCGTATTCACAAAAACGGTCACATCATACTTTTGATAATCAAGTACCTGAGTGAGATTCATAAAAGAACGAGTGATGCCATTATTGCCGAGATTGCCTGGATAAAAAAGTAATTTTTTCTTGTCCGTCTTTACTTTTATTACCTTTAATTTTTCATGCTTCACCTGCTTGAAGATATAATCAACAACACGTTGGCTGACCGCTCCATCTTCATAAGGCACAAATGCTTTTTTCTTAGCCTCATAAGGTTTACGATAGGACGCTCCTTGATGTGTGAGAGCTTCTAAATAATCTCCCACTTCAAAAATCGTTGACAAAACAGGTCCCGGAAGACTTTCTGGATGCAGATAAATTCCACGCTCTTTACTATAAATGTCTTCATCCCAAGAATAGAAAATAATCGGCTTATCTGTGACCAGATAGTCAAAGAAGACAGAAGAAAAATCGGTAATTAAAATATCCGTTTCAGAGAGGACAATATTGGTATCCACCCCATCAGGAATCAAAATAGAACTGATAGCTGGATGCTGTTTAACCCTGTCATATAAGTAAGGATGCACCTTCACCAAAATATTGAAGACACCTGAGAATCGTTGCTTCAGGACTCCCAACTCTGCAACAAGTTGCGCGACTGAGTCGGAAGGATTTTGAGTATCTCCGCCTCGCCAGGTTGGCATATAAATCACATTTGGCAAGTTATTATCCAGTACTAATCCAAGATTTTTTAAAATCTGCTTCTTATTATGTTCCTGAGCTTGGAGAGTCAAATCAATCCGAGGATAACCTGTTTCCAATATCTCCCCAGGATACAGACCTTCTAACTTATAGCCTGAGCCCGTAAAAATTTTTGTCGTGTGGGCATTGGGCGAGAGGAAGTAATCGGTCATTAGTAAGTTCCTCAAGACATTTTGCGTATTGCCGACTTGATCTTCTAAATCAAACCCCATTTGCTTCAAGGGTGTACCATGCCATGTATTGATGTAAATTTGTCCTGCTTTTTTAGAAAACCATGATTGAAAGGTCGAGTTGGTGATTAAGTACTTGGCTGTAAGGAGATAATCCACATATTCTTGCGAATTACGTTCTACAAGCTTGAGCCGATGTCGAAGAGAAACTGGAATATTGAACAACAGCTTCTTGTTCTCTTTTTTTTTCACCACCCAGATATGTTCTAACTCTTCAAACTCAGGTCGAATTACCAAATTTAAGAAAAGAGCTAGAGGCGAGTCGGTTATGGCTGAGCCATCACGGCTTTCGTAAAGTACAATGTTAGAAGTTATTTTCTGGGTTTCGTAAAATTCAGTATAGTATAATCGTGGGATAAACTTAGTCAAAACATTTATTCCTCTACGCTTTCTTTATTTTTCTTAATTCCCTTTTTATTTTGCGTATAACTCTTGCTGAAAATTTAGGCTTAACATTACTTTTCACATACTTCGCCTTAACTTTTTTAGTATCTTTTGACTTTGTCACTAACTTTTTAGGCTTATTCTTGTTATTAGAAGATTTACTTTTATTCTCTAATTTTTTTATTACATCATAAATTCTTTCGGAATTATTCTGATCAATGTAAGTAAAATAATTACTGCGCATTTCCTTATACTCTTTTTCAATCTCAAAATTATTAGAGACTACTTTTTTAATACTTTGAATAAGTGCTTCAGCATCGAAAACAACATCTCCAAATAACTCTGTTTCATAATCCATGTAACTACCTTCAGAAACTAAATAGTCTTCTTGGTCAAATTGATAAAAAATAACTGGTTTATCTAAATAAAACATGTCCCATAAAACAGAAGAATAGTCTGAAATCATCAAGGAAGATTTTTGTATTTCTTCACCCATATCCACATCTAAGTAGCCATACTTATCAATAAATGTGTCATCAATGTCAAATAGTTCAACATAATTTTTAAAGTAGGGATGTAAAAAGAATGAAATTCGTGCATTATTTTCTAACATCAAATCTTTTAAAGAGGGAGAAGCTAATAGCTCAGCATAGTGCTTATAAAATGGTGTGTCCACAAACTTCTCCGACGTCATCCCATCCATCCATTTACGCCATGTTGGCATAAGAAAAATTTGTTTATATGGAATAGCGTGCGTTTTATCGGTATAGCTATCCCATCTTGCTAATCCAGTAACCGCAACTTCTTCTTCACTGTAGCCCCACTTCTCAATCACCATTTGCTTTTCATATTCATCCGGGACACAAATAAAATCTAATAAACGACTATTTTTATGAAAAGCCGGTACACGTTTAATACCGTTTACACCATGTTGTAAATAAACCAATGGTTTATTGGCAAGCGCCTTGCCTAGAGGTGATAATTTGATATGTGTATTATACACATGATATCTAGTATCACTTGCTATCAATAGATCTGCTAAAAAAAGATAGACAAAGTACTTTTCACTCATAAATTCTAAAACATTATCTTTATATGGTAATAGATTTTTATATTCTGGAGATGACGGATCAATCACATAATAAATATTTTTTCTGTCGGTATTCTCCATCATGTATTTAAAGAAATGAAAACCGTTATCATGTCCACCTTGTGCATTTTTTTCAAAAATAATCCAAATTTTATCATTTTTAAATTGAGGTGCTAATTTTTTCGCAATCTGTTCAGCTCTGATTTCCTTGGTATAGTTCTCTTTGTGTTCGAATTTTTCAAAAAGACGGAACTCAAAAGCTAAATCTCCCAGATTTGAAATGTAAGGATACATCATGTATTGATTAATAAAGCTTTGCTGGGAAAAGACGTCCTTCTCAATAATATTTCTAGTTGCTGTATCAACCGTTTTAACAGGGATATAAAATGGTTTTTCCGACTTTTCCATATCAGTTACTAAAACAAATAGGTCATAATAAAAAGGAGACATATCTGCTTGAGGAGAAAAAGTTGCGGTGACGATGGCTTGCTCATCATCTATTTTTACTTTTCCCGTTTCTAATAATGTTTCAATATGGACAAGGCGATTTCTATTAACCAACACAAGTTGAGAGTATTCTAAGGCAGAATCTGTTTGATTTCCAAGCAAAACACTGACTGTATAAGAACTTGCAGCTTTGGAGAACCCAATAACCTTTGTATTAATCTTATAATTTGTTTTTTTCAAATTATAAGCTCTTCCTTTATGGAGTGACCATTTATTATTAAGAGTGAGATAGGGCTGTACTGTCTGATTATGAATATTATGTGAATTCTCAATAAGTTCGATGATGTCTAAGTATCTTTGTTTATCATCTTTAATTTCAGTACTATCTTCAGTTTCTATTGCCATTTCTTCAGTATTAGTTAGGCGATGGATAGCCTGATTACCGTTTGGCAAAGTTGTTCTTATGTAAAAATCATAAATTGCTCCAACTTGTTCTTTACCTAAACTATCTAAGGCATTGTCCCATATAAATTTGAAACAAGTATTTTCACTATGTCCGGGTACGCTGTATCTTTCTGACTTATTTTTTCTTTTTACAATTAGCAACTCAGCTGCTGCTATTTGTTTTTTGAAATCAAATATAACTTCTTTTCTATTATAGGAAATCAATGTTGCTTGAATATCTGTGGTAGCAATTTGTTTAACTAATAATGCAAGATTATTGTTTTTTGTTGCATAATATTCTAGAGAAATACTATTTCCTTCTGAAAAAATTAACACTTTTTCCAAAGAAGCTGTTAAATTCAAAGGATAATATACTTCTTCACTTGCATTCGAGAAGAAAAAATCATAAACTCCAGAAAAAGAAAGCTCTTCTTCGACTCTTCCAAATATTTTCTGTTGTTTAATTTTTGATTCCAGATGTGATAACTCTTGTATTAAACGATAATTTTTACTTCCTCGCTTTTTAATAAATATTTTTATCTTATCTTTAAAGTTTGATCCAATAACCAATGTTTTCTGTGTGATAATAAGTGCATGGGTATCCAAAGAAGTTATCCGCGTAGCCTTTACAACATCTTGTTTAGCATTACTTTTTAAAGCTAAAGACTCATAAGAACTTAAAGCCACGATATAATGAGCTTTGATTAAACCATACTGAATTTTAATACTTTTAGTATTGTCAAATTGAGAAAGAAGATGTTTTTCTTTAAAAAAAGGCAATTGGTTTAGAGCCTCAGAGAGAGTGACCTCTTTTATGTTTTCCTGTGTCTCAACTTCTAATGTTTTATTATTGTTCCACTTTATTGCCAAACTAGAATTTGAAAAATCTCGGAAAATTATTTTTTTGCTTTTATCATCAATATCTGTAAGCACAATACCTTCATGAAAATTTGCGGTTGCAATAGCCAAACTATTTCCTAAAGTCGTATATATTTTTACAAACTGATGAGAAGAATCCGTGGAAATAATTTTTTCATATTGATTTGATTCTGTAGCTTCATTGGAAATAAGAGATTGAAAAAAATCAGTTTCTTTCTTCTTAACATACAGATCATAGCGCAAAACACCTCCACTATTTTCACTAATCAGTTCTTCAAAAAAAGATAACGTTACTCCAAGCTTTCCGTCTGTTTTGACTGTTGGAATTTCTTGATATTTTTTTGTTCCTCGTTTCCTTAGGAATAATTCCACTTGAGATGTAAACTGTCTATTCAGAAAGAGAATAAGCTCTTCTTCCACAATAATCATTGTTTCGCTGTATATCGTTTCCATAATTTCCTTTTAAAATCTATCTTTTGATACCTATAGTGCTTCGATATTAGTTAGAATCGATTGGGAAATAAATGTCATAAATTTATTTTCATCATAAAAAACTTTACCTGCTTGATAATACCAATCTATCCACCGATTTCCATTTTCAAAATATTCCTTTGTATATCTTGGAATGAAATTTTTTCCTAAAATAACATCGTAATTCCGCTCCCAAGTATTAAACTCATAGTATCTGATGAATGTTACACATTCATTCGAAAGTAATACTCTTTTGTGAGGTTTTTTAGCTTGAGTGCTATAAAAATCAATATGCACATATTTTTTAGTATCACGATCTATTCTCAAACTAAATACTTTTTGATTATCCTTGTAAAAAAGTACATTTTCACCAACTATTTCTCGATCAAATATTTCCCACATTGGAAAATATTGCGTTAAAAACTTACTATAGCTATTCTCACTTGCGGAATAACTCTCACGTATTTTTTCATTAAATTGTTTAATATCTAACATCAATTATTCTCCAATAACTCTAACCACTTATTAATAAACTTTTCTTCCGAAAATTCCAAACTCCTTTGCTGAACCTTTTCCACATTTTTGGGATTTTTGACCGCCTCTATCATTTTTTCTTTCAGCGCTTCAGGTGTTCTTTCACTTGTCACCCAACCGCTGTGTTCATCAATTATATCTGTAGGTCCGTAGTTAAGGGCGTAAGTAATCACAGTTGTTCCATTAGAAATAGCTTCTAATGTCACAAGTGAAAAGCCTTCATAATTGCTTGTAACAAGTGAGTTTTGAACTTCTTGATATGCTTTGTCCGTGTCTACTACGTAGCCGTGGAAGATGACCTTGTCCTTGATATTTAATTTGACAACTAAGTCCTCAAGTTCTTGTCGACATTCTCCATCCCCATAAATATCTAAGATATAATTTGGATATTCCATCACAAACAATGCAAAGCCTTTAATAGCATCTTCTAAATTCTTTTCAGGCGACAACCTAGAAACAATACCAAAATGATTTGTTTTTCTTTGATGTTTTATTTTCCTTGGCATTGTAGAATGAGGAATGACTACAATATTCTTTTCTAGAGAGGGAACTTTTGCAAGAATATCTTTTTTCTGTTTTACAGTCAAAGACACGATTGTATCCGACTGGGGAAAGATGGAATTTAAAATGTTAGAAAATGATCCTTTGATAACAGAGTCATTATCTAAAGGATCTACCAAATGCGAACTGTGCATTTGAAATATTCTCTTTCCAACATTTGTTTTTAAAAGAGGAATATCTAAAAAACGTGCATCATTCACAACAACACCATTTTCATCGAAAACTTCCTTAAAAAAGTGACCAATAAATTCTTTTTCACTTGAAAAAGAAATAAACTCTTCTTTCTTTAAACAAATTTCCGAAATATTTTTTAGATTAAATTTCTTTCTAAGGTAAATTTTTCCTTGATTGTTTAAGAACTCCTGCCGAGTAAGATTATTTTCAACATCGTAGTAATCAATCCTATGGATTAGACCTTCTTCATTTACAAAGTAATATTTAGAGGGGTTAAAGTTCCACTCATCATAGACTGCAAAAAATTCTATTCCTTGTTTCGATTCCTTTATTACATATTTAGGGATACCTTCCTTGTAATAATAGCTTCTCCCCCCTTTTCTTGAACGAATCACTTGTGTTAAACTCGAAAGTTCTTCACTCTCTTCTTTAAGTACTTCGCTCCAAACTAAGATTTTGTCATTCGTTTGACTGTTTTCCTTGTAATAATCATATATATTGAGAAATTCTGTATTATGCAGCACTTTTTTAGAATCTCTGAAGGACTGATAAACAGCTGGATAGTTGGGATTGTAATTTGTAGAAATTATTGTTAAATTTTGTCCTCTGCTATTCAAAAGTTTTGCTCTATATAAAAGCGAACCTGTACGTCCTCCATGAATCTTTGGCAATACATTTGTAACAAAATATATTTTTTTCATAATAACCTCTGTTATAAATAATCCGCTATCCTATCTCTAATCTTCATATGAGCGTTTGCTGCAATAACGAGTATGATAAATATGAGAAGTATAAAATTCAAGTTAAACTTTCCATTCTCCCAGAACCACTGTCGTCCAAAAGCTATATCTCTAAAACCTTCTACAAGATAAAAGAAAGGATTTAATAGTTGTGACTGTATTAAAATTGGGGGAATCACCTTGAAGCGGTCGAGTGAAAAGACTACGCCTGAACCAAAAATTAAAAATCTAAAAATATAATTCAAGAAAAATTTAAAATCTGGAAAGACAATTTGTATTGATGAACACAAAAGAGCGACTGCCAGTGAGAAAAGTACCAACATGGGAAAATAATAGAAGAACTGCAACCAATAAAGCGTAGGATAATAACCCCAAAAGACAGCAATAATAAGACCTGCACCAACCATAATGAGAAGTTCTGTCAAAAAGCCTACCATTGCCGCTGTCGGCATGATACTCACGGGAAATTTCATCTTTGCAGCTGTTTTAAACTGTGTCGAAATACTTCTTGAACCTGTCACGATAATCCGCTTCATAAAAGAATACACACCCATACCAACAAACATCCATGCAAGAGGAGGAAGTCCATCTGGTGCGGAACGACGAAAAAGGACTGCAAAAATAATATAATTAATAAACAATTGCATCAATGGATCAAGTATTTCCCACACTCGCCCTAATCTATTTTGCATTGAGGCACTTCTAGTGCTGTATTTTGATAAATTTACAGCGACCGGAAAATATTTGACTTGCTCTTTGAGATAAAGAATAGCATCTTTCATTGTTGCGTTACTCCGTCCTCTAGCTGTTCTGGCATTATATCTGTTATTTGAGGAATATTAATTTCCTGTCCTGGATGTATTACATTAAAATCTACATCTGGATTAGCAGCTTGAATACTATCTATACTTACTGTCTTACTTTCAGCAATAGATCCTAATGAATCCCCTACTTGTACTATATAAGTCGTTCCCTCTGGTTTGTGGTGCGTCGAAGTTTCCTCTTCCTTAACAGTCTCTTCTGATTTATTTTCAGCTTCTGATGCTTTAGGAGTTTCTGTTGTGGGGGTTGTTTTTTTTTTCAGATTGCTTAACGTTATTCTCTTCCTTTTCTTCTGGAGTAATTCTTGCTTTAAAAAGTCGCTCCGAGAAAAATTGGATGGGATGCTTTACAGAATTCTTTAATCGTGTATTGCTCATTGAAACAAGACTAATCCAAAGGAAAACAAAAACGCAAAGGCCTAACACTAGTTTGGAAAATGATGATAACTTATGGTTATCTTTTTTTTGTTTTAAAACTTGGTTAACTTCTTGGTGTATACGCCGGCTTCTTATTGTACTTTGACTGACAATTTCTTTTTTTAATTCTTCAACAGAATAATCAAACTGCGCTTGACGTTGTTCTTTTTTATAGTATTCTTGTTCTTTTTTGGGAAGAGCTTTGAACCAATCGACAAATTTTTCATATTCAGGAAGTACCTCGTCAGTACGACCATAAGCTTTTACTTCCCCATGATTTAACCAGATGACACGATCACACCATTCTTTAATTGTACGCATATCGTGAGAAACGAGTAAAATTGTTTTTCCCTTATCACGAAACTCAAACATCTTTTTTTGAGCTTTGTCAACAAAAGTTTTATCTCCTACTGATAATCCCTCATCAATAATCATAATATCTGGATCTTGGTGAACCATGATAGAAAAGCCAAGTTTTGCTCTCATTCCAGAAGAATAAGTTTTAACTGGCTGATCAATAAAGGGGCCAAGTTCGGAAAAATCTATAATCTCCTGCATTTTGGCTTTTATTTCCTTATTTTTCATACCGAGCATCAAACCCTTAAGACGTATGTTTTCTCGTCCTGAAATGTTGTTTTGCATACCTGCGCCAGCCGCTATGATTGAAACTTCACCATTAATATCGATTTGTCCCGTTGTAGGTGCAATCTGTTCGCTAATAATATTTGAAAGCGTTGATTTTCCCGCACCATTTAAACCAATGACCCCGATACACTCTCCTTCCTTCATTTCAAAGCTTACATTACGTAGTGCCCAGAAAGTTTTATAAGTCGTTGGGAAGAAAAGGTCTCTGATGCGAGATTTCCCTTTATTAGCATCTATTAATTCAAAACGCTTTGTAATAAAACTCGCTTTAATTTTTACTTTATCGTCATATTTTGTAATCATAGTTATTTAAATTATATCAGTTTTGTTGTTTGGTTACATATATATATATATATCGTTTCAAATAAGTATAATTCACACTTTGGTTATTACATGAATTAACTAAACTATTTCTCGAAAAACTAAAAAGAGCAAACGATGCTTGCTCTTTTAATATATTGATCCTTTAAACCCAATATACTAAGTTTCTTAACGTATACGTATTGACGGTCCTTTTTTAAAATTCGTATAAATCTCTGCTGTTTTACCATTTGAAAATGTGTATCTTTCACTCGGAATATCTGCTTCAATCATCTTTCCTATAATACCATTGTCCGATTCTATCCCGACGAAAATATCACTTAATCTGTTTTTAGTTAAAAAATCTCGGATAGGCTCCAAATCAATATTTACTTTTGAAGAGAATGGCACAGCTATATAATTTTTTTGATCTTTAGAAGCAATAATGAGAAGGAGCGAATTTAGATGAACTGTTGGATTAGTGATGTCCAAACACTGTGCTTCATGATTAAAAGAAAGAGAAAGTCTATCCAACATAAGTTTGCCTGATTGGTATTCTATTAATGCAGCTTGCTTCAGCAAGTTACTGTGCCTATCTGTTGTGATAAGCTTTGGACTGAGTTTAATAAATAAACTTGCCTCAAGCGTTTGCTTATAAGCATGGTATAAATCTCGTGAAAGCTGATAATCTTCTACCATTGAAATTTCGAAAATAATCTGGTCATTTTTTTGCAAATATGATTTATACTCAGAGTTTTTAAAGAAATCGCGCCACTGTTCATGCATCTTTGAATGCATGAGGAATATTTGTCTATCATCCACATCACTATATATAGTTCTAAATGCCGCACTTGACATGAGCCTTGATAAATAAGCTGCTCCATGAGAATATTTATACTCGGATTTTTCAAAATGTTTCATACTATCCAAGAGTTGTTTAAACTTCATTTTTTGAATTCCTAGGCTACTAGCTGACTGTAGATGCTCTCCATCAATCACCCAATAATAGTATGCTTGTTTATTTAGAAAAGAAATTTTTTGGGTTTTTGCTAATACTTGAGCTGTAAAATTAACATCTTCATAGTATCCATTAGGTTCAGGAAATTTAATATTATTTTCTTCTATAAATTCACGTCTATATAAATTAGACCAGATATTTACTCGTACTGCAAAGTCCACTTCTTCAATATTTACACGTGCGAAACTTCCTTTTACTTTCTTGAATGATTGATATTGAATATCTCCTAACTCTAAGCTTCTTCTATCAACCCGTCCAATAATATGGTCACTGTTCCACTTTTCCGCATGTTCAAACAACTCATAAAACGAGCCTTTTGCTCCGAATTGGTCGTCATTATCCATAAAAGCAATATATTTTCCTCTAGCTACTGCCATTCCATTGTTACGGGGAGCTGAAGGTGTACCACTATTTTGTTCCATTATGATGAGTTTTGCCTCAACCTCTGGATGATCTTCTATCCAAGCTTTTAGCCAGTCTGCTGTACCATCAGGAGAAAGATCATCAACAAAGATAATTTCAAATTTAAATCTATCATCTTGTTGTGCAAGGAGCGTTTCCAAGCCTATTTCAATAGCTAGCTTATCTCCGAATTTTTTCTTGAAAATTGACCAGGTAGGTATAATGACACTGACATCAATGTCTTCTTGTGGTTTCTTGTGGTTTCTTGTGGTTTCTTGTGGTTTTCACTTCATTATTAATCAAATTTATCTCCTTCTGTTTTTGTAATTATACTATCCTAGGAAAATATTTTTTTACATTCGGATATCAAATACTTCCTTATTTTCAAAATAAATAAATAAAAAAGCCAAATACCTTGACTCAACTTCAATAATTTCTAGTCAAACTATTCGGTTTTATTCCTGAGATTTTTAAAGGAATCTCGCTATTCTTTTATGCTGATACTTTTTAAAAATGTCAAAAAGTGAATTTACACTGACAAACACTCATCTTGCCCCAAGTTTCTTTTGGAGTATGCCATGCACCCGTCCATTCTCCTCCGTAGGATGCACAGACAATTGGAGCCTTCACTTTTGCATCTTCTTCATTCCATATAGGACCGGCAACGACATCTACCACGATAGTATTTTTTCCAGTTTTGTTTATATCAAACTCAATATTAACAACACTCATTTTTCCTGGTATAACGGTTTTCCAGTGACCTGTCCATCGCCCTAGATGTGCAGCTGCGATGATTGGCCCTTTCAATTCAGCGTCTTTTTGATTCCAAATGGGACCTGCTGGAATATCAATAGCATACTTGGTTGTGGATGGAATTTTTTGTGTTTCTTTGATTGAAAGGTTAAAACTTAAGAAACTGCCCCAAGATTTGGGAGTTAATTCAGATGTAAAACTCACAATATATTCCCCTTCAGGCGCTTTCAATTCTTTAATATTTAATTTTTTAAATTGATTTTCTTCGAAATTTCTACTCGTATATTCGATGACATTATTAAGATTAGTCTTAAAACGTAAACGAGATACACATTCTTTATAGTGTCCTTTTGCAGGGCCTTCCTTGCCATAATCTCCTTCTGTAACCTCTACAGACACAATGACTTCTTCTGGTGCAAAATTAAAGGTTCTTGATGATGTACCACCAGAGCCACCATGCCTAACTTTCTCTTCACCATAAATTAAGGTAAAGCTATCAATGATATCTCCTTTATTTGCAAAAATCCCAGTAACTTTCTTTTGCTGTTCAACATGTGAATGAGTTGTTGTCGTTTCCATTTTTTACCTCTTTCTAAATTTAAAATAATTTTTTTATTAACTAAATATAATTATACGAAATAAAAGTCACAAAAAGAAACAATACACAAACATTACATTAATTTAATTGTAACCATATGCATTTTTATAATTCAGCTTTGGTGCGTATCTATTGTTTTTATCACTAACTTTCTTAAGAAAAAGCGAATCAATTTATTTCTTCAACCTTTTTAGCTAGCTCTTTGATAAAATATTTCGCAGCACAAAAAAAGAGCCCTAAAGGACTCTTTCCACATGACATGGTACACACATTTGATAAAAGATAATACTTATCTTCCCTGCCGTTGTTTAAGAAAAATATCATAAACCACAAAAATTAATAACCCAGCAACTACGCTATAAAAAGTTGAGAAGCTTCCTAGATTTTTCCAAAATGGAATTTTGGTTACTTCTACTGTTTTATTCCAAGGTGTCTCTGCATCAATGGTAACACGTGTTGTTTTTGATCCATTGCTGCTGTAACCTCGTGGCAATTGTACGGTGAGCGTTTCTCCTGTTTGGCCTTCAACATTTGTGATGGAAATATTTTTTTGATTTTTATCATTAAAGAAAAGAGTAATGGTATGAAGTGTAGGCTTGACATGAATGTCAATGGTCTGATCGAAACGTTTATTAAAAATATAAGATTTAGGATTATTTGATAGTGTTTCATAGCCTGCAGTTGCTGCATGAGAAATATCATAAGCTTCATTATAAGGTGAAGTGATTTGCTCTGTTGCAACGATTTCATCCTTGTTTACATCGATATAGCGAATAAGCGCGTTACGAAGCCAAGGTTTATCTGCCGGTAAGTTTTTGTTATTTGGTTTAGGATTCTTAGTAATGGTTGTTTTTGCTGCCGAAGTTTTAGCAGTTTGCTCACGTTTTAAGACCCTATCAGTATTGAAAGGAAGAATCTTGCGTTGGAAATAACCAAAATATTTATTGTAAGCATTCAGAATATTATCAATAGGTTGAGCATTCTCTAAGTTTACTTTTGCCATTGGCACTGTATCATCCAAATAGACTTTCTCTAGCCCATAATATTTGGCAAACCATGTGTTCGCCCATTCTTTTTCTGGGTGCTCACTTGAAACCAAATAAGGCGTCCCAAAATAAGCATTAAAGTCGTTAGAAGTCATCGGAATCCCAGGTACGCGGACCGAAGTTTTACCCTCTTCTTTTGCTTTTTGGGCTATAGATTGGGCTGTATAAAAATATTCATATGAATTTTTGATGTCTTTTAAATTATAGTCATAGCTGGGCAAACTCACAAAGCTTAAGCAAAGAATGGCAATGCACAAAGGCACATTGGTCCAAGAGCTTTGTGTACGTAACTCCTGCCATGCTTCAATCATCATTAATAAAGCTATGATAAACAGAATATTACTTGCAAACCAAAGACGGGCAGGTGTGATGGGCGATGCCAGGATTGCAGCACAACCTGCAAGACCTGATACCAGAAAGATAAGTCCTCCATGCCAGAGATAACATGCTTTTTCTTGGAGTTGCTTCCGGTTAAAATAAAGAATTCCCCCAAACACAAGGATAGGCAGTATCAGAAAACCAGAATAATGCGCAGTTCCCGATAGGATATCGAGGAAACGTTGGCCTAAACCGGAAGAAGCACCGTAGTTCTGAGTTTCAGCAGATCCTGATGATAAGATGACTTGCGTCCCAAAACCAAAGGCGGCAGCTAAGGTTCCTAAAATCTGCGCCACCGTGTTTCCGTTTGTCGATTTTTTAAAATTATAAACCGTAAAAATGAGAGCAAGCAATACAGTTGTCGCGCCACCGACTTCATTTGTTAAGCCTGCTAAAAGTCCCAAAACCGGGAGATAGTATTCTTCCCAACCACGTTTTGTACTTACATTAAAACGGTAGGGTAATAAAAAGAGGAGTATGATTACTGTGGCCCACAGGTAATTTGCAGCTCCACTGACCCACAGCACTGTGCTGCCCATCCCCGGAATGAAAAACCACATCAACAGAAAAGTTAACGTCAGATGCAAAGGTTTTAAAAGTACCTTTTTACCACTGATTATTACATTCAATAACAGTCCAACCAATACATAAATACTGGCATTAAGGATATTGAAAATTCCTTTAGGAAGCTGCATCGCTAAGATTTCGAAAATTATCGAAGTCATGCGGGCATTCCATAGTGTCATGTGCGTATAGACTGCTGAAATATAATCACCAATATTATGATATTCACTCAGATGTTCACTTGGCCAAGCACCTGTATAGATAAAGTGATACAAAAAATCATCGCCCGTGTATCCTGTAAAGCGGTTGAGGTTCAAAATAAAAATAAAGGTCAGTCCTAAAACAACTATGGTTGCTATTGTGCATAATATACTCCAACCACTTGTTAAATTAAATCTTGTCCTATTTTCCAAGTTCAATATCCTTAAATAGCTTATATAAGCCATCTTCTATTTCTTCCGTATTTTAAGCCGGTTAAGGTTTGGCTTACCGTCTTTTTATCTTATTATCGGACATTTTCCCACTTTAAATCATTACTTACACTTTCAAATAAATGTGAAAAAATCACCGTTAACATTATAGCAAAAAAATGTGTCAATTTTACTTTATGAAAAAATTAACATACTGTTACGGTGATTTCTTTAATCTTCTCCAACTTCTTATCAATTGTCTAAAAATATAAAAAGCTCAAGATGCAGAAAAGCCTGTGCTCTTCTACATCTTGAACTTTTCAAATCACCAAAAACTACTGCTCTCTATGGTCTAATCCTGTATCATCTTCAAGACTTGCTCTGTCGAGCGGACGCGTCCTAAGCGTGTAAAGATACCGTTAACGATGCCTCTATGTAGTGCTCCATTAAAGTCTGTCATTGCATCTTCAACAGCAATCACATTATATCCATGTTGATAAGCTTCACGCGCCGTTGTATCACAACCTATCGTTGTAGCAACACCTGTCAAGATAATGTTTTCAATGCCTCGTCTACGTAACTGCACATCGAGATCTGTCCCATAAAAAGCGCCCCAATTGTGCTTTTTGACATGGATTTTATTTTTAACCTCTTCATAATAAGCTAAAGGAGAAACAAATTGGCTATAATTATTGGGCAGTGGACCAGAAGCGCTTATATTTGTATCTGTAAGCGGAGTGAGCATTTCTGGCCCATAATTTTTCACATGTACAAAAACGATAAGTCCTGTTGTATTCTTGAACTTGTCCAGCAATCTATCATTTTTGGCAAGAATTTCTTCCTTACTATAGGGTTCAAGCTGTGAACGATTTACAATACCTTCTTGTAAATCAATCAGGACTAAGGCCGTTTTCTCAAGATTCAATTGTTCTGACATAGGCTTTTCTCCTCTAAAGTATTTTTATTTTTTCGATTTTTTCTTCGTATTATTTCCGAATTTTCCTTTTGCTGCATCCGCATAGAAAGGCTTCTTCTTTTTCTTTTTATTTGGTTTTTTATCGAAATCGTTTTTACGTTCTCGATCCTCATCCTTGGATTTTCCTCTGTATTTTTTGTTTTTGTTATTTTCAGAGAAATTTTTTCCGTGTTTTGAGGCTTTACGTTCCTCTTTATTTTCGGAACGATTTGCTTTTGGTCTACGGCGTGGGCCTTTTTCTTTTTTAGATTTTAAATTACTTTCGACAACATCGAGATCACTCTTGATATATTCAAAGTCGATATCACCGGTAACTTTATCCGCTTTAGTAACTTGGATTTTGATGGGTTGACCAATTCGGAAGACAAGTCCTGTTTTTTCTCCCACAAGCGCCATCATACGTTCATGGAAGTTCATATATTCACCTTTAATAGTAGAAATATGAACCAAACCTTCAATAGTATTTTCAAGCTCAATAAACATCCCAAAGCGAGTAACGCTAGCAATAACACCTTCGAACTGTTCGCCGACATGTTTTTCCATAAATTCGGCTTTTTTCATCTTTTCAACTTCACGTTCAGCATCGACAGCACGGCGTTCACGGTTACTTGATTGTTGAGCAATTTCCGGTATTTTTTCGGCCCAATATTCGATGGTCTTTGGACTTGGTTGAGCCATCTCACGAATTAAGCGGTGCACGATCAAGTCAGGATAACGACGAATCGGACTGGTAAAGTGCGTATAGTTTTCTGCTGCCAAGCCAAAGTGACCATAGTTGTCTTCCGAATAGCGTGCTTGTTGCATCGAACGCAGAAGCATCGTTGAGAGAACCATTTCTCCTGGTTGGCCTTTCACTTTTTTCAAAAATTCTTGCAAGGCTTTTTGACTAACTTCTGTCGAAGTGCCTTTGACTTGCAAACCAAAAGTTGCAGCAAAGTCGATAAAACGGGTCATTTTTTCTTCTTTTGGATGTTCGTGAATACGATAAATCCCTGGTAAATGACGTGCTTCAAAACTGCTTGCAACTGTTTCGTTAGCAATCAACATGAAGGACTCAATCATTCGTTCTGCTGTTCCACGACTGCGCTTACGAATTTCGATAGGCAAGCCATTTTCATCAACGATGATCCGTGCTTCCATCGTTTCGAAATCAATCGCTCCACGGCGGCGGCGCATCGCTGCCAAAGCTTCGTGAAGTTCAGACATAATTTCTACGGATTCTTTAATTGCAGCATATTTTTCTAATGTTTCCTCGTCACCAGCAAGCATAAGGTTAACATCATCGTAGGTCATACGTTCTGTCGTCTTGATAATGGAAGGACCTATTTGTGATTGAAGGACTTTTCCTTCTGGCGTAATCTCCATCACACAAGACTGTGTCAAGCGATTAACGCGTGGGTTGAGTGAACAGATACCGTTTGAGAGTCGTTCAGGCAACATTGGCACGACACGATCAGCCACATATACTGATGTTCCACGCTCAAAAGCTTCACGGTCCAAGGGCGAATTTTCAGTGACATAGTGTGACACATCTGCAATGTGAACGCCCAACTCATAGTTACCATTACCCAAGCGTTTGATATGCACAGCATCGTCTAAGTCTTTTGCATCAGCGCCATCGATAGTGAAAGTAATCTCATTACGATAGTCCACGCGCCCCATGATATCTTTTTCATCAACTTCTTCTGGTACAGCGTTCGCTTGCGCCAAAACGTCTTCTGGAAATTCAGAACGAATACCAAGTGAAGCTAAAACTTCAAGAACATCGATTCCTTTATCACCTGCTTGTCCGACAATTTCGACAGCCAAACCTTGCATACTTTTGGGATTTTTCTTATCTGGATAAGCGGTAATGTCAACACGAACTACTGCTTTATCTTCTGGTACCAAGCCCTTATCTGTCAAAAAGACATGATAAGGCAACTTTTTATTGCGTGATTTTACGTAACCGATACGATTGAACTCTTGACGTTCTTTTTCGTCAAATTTGACAAAAGTTCCGACAAGCTGAGTAACCGCGCGCTTTAAAACCTCTGTAACTACCCCTTCAGCACTTGTGCCTTTTAAAGGATTAGCATTACTTTTCAGTTCGACTTTTACTTCATCTCCTTCAAGAGCAAAAGCCGTTCTTCCCTTAGGAATAAAAACGTCAGGCTCATCAGAATCCACTGTTACAAAACCAAAACCGTTCGCATTAGCACGGAAGATTCCGACAAGTTCTGCTTTTACTTCGGCTAGTGTGACTTTTCCATTTTTTGTAAATTCCAGTAATCCTTCCCCTTCAAGAGCAGCTAAAGTTTTAACAAATAGTTTAAAATCTGAAGCCTTTGTTAGGTCAAGTTCCATTGCCAGTTCTTCTACAGCATAGGCTCTCTTTGGATGTTTTTTAAGTTCATCCAATATAACTTCTTTTATTTTCATGTTTCTCCAATATTTCTTTTTCTCTATGCACTTTGGTGATTCTTTTCAATCCCAATAACATACATTATTATTTTAAAAATTAAAATGCGGACTGTCAGCAGCCCGCTACTTTTTGGTTCGATAAACGTAAAATCTCCACTGATTTCTCCGTAATCGTTTATTCAATAGGGGCAATCATCCTAAACAGCCCAATCTTTTTCATCGTCCGCATGGAATAATGATATTATAACATATTTGATATTTTCGTGAACCACCTTTTACTGCACGCGATCAAATCTTGCTCCTGCTGTTGGATGATTATGATATTCAAAAGCTTCCAGAAGATCCTCACGTGTGTTTCGATCCACAGAAATATTCTGCAAGTTTTCAACTTCTTCCCGCGAGAAAAAGCGTGCCTCCGAAGTTTCTAATCCCGGATGCAACTCAAAAGTTTTGGGCTCACAATAAAAGAAGAGCTTATAAACATAATTCAAGCTTTTAGGATAAGGATGTTTGGCCTTATCAACCAGCTTAAACAACTGTAACGGTATCACTTCAAGCCCACTTTCTTCTCTTACTTCTTTTTGAGCTATTTCTGCGGGAGAATAACCGACATCTGCCCAACCACCAGGTAAAGACCATTGTCCTTCAGTTTTTTCTTTCACAAGTAAGAGACGGTTATCTTCAAAGACAACAGCTCTTACATCCACTTTGGGTGTGACATAACCTAAATCCTCATTAAAGAAGGATTCCAGTTCATTTTTTGAGTAAGAGGTCAACTTTTGAGAAATTTCAAAGAGAATTTCTTTCATTTCTTCTAATCTTTCTCGGTCATACACATCTTTATTATAATACAAAGAAGTGTTTACAAGAGCTTTAAGTTTTGCTAGAGCTTGAGTTGTATCCATTTTTTATCCTCCTTCTCTCATTTTATCACACGTACGGGATGATACAAAAAGTATTTATTATTAACTAAATGAAAGAGTATATTTTATTGAAAAATTTTTATTAAATGTTTGAATCTTGGGGAGCTTGTCTATATAATGAAAAGAGTAAGAGATAAAAAATGGGAACAAATCATATTGCAAGCTAGTCTCTTGAAGAATGAAATACGTGCGCGAATCACGCTAAAAGGGTAAGGAGAAACTTTTATGAATGAAAAGAAGATTAACAAACATATTTTTGTTTGGATTGGAAACTTTTTAGTTGGACACTTTGGCGTTGACCGCTTTATGCGTGGTCAAATCGGCATGGGTATCTTTAAACTTCTATGTAACTGGATGACTTTTGGTATTTGGTCACTCACCGACTGGATAATCTCCCTCGTGAAAGCTTACAGTACATATAGTGACACAGACGATATTACCTTTATCGATGGTAAATATTCACGATAAATGAAAAAACATCCTCATCTTCAAAAGATAGGGATGTTTTTTTGTGGGATTACTTAAAACGTTGTCCACGCTTTCGTCTTATCAACCGAATAACTACACCCGATAAGCCACAAAAGAGAGCACCAACGGAAGCTATCGCTCCCAGCCCTTCTAAAAATAATTTGTGAGAGTGTGCGCCATAGCTAAATAAAACAAGACCAACTGCTATTATGACAAGCCATGTACTGCTTATTCTGATTCGATCGTCCATTGTGTTCCTCACATGTTTTAGTAGGATATTATTATAGCATATAATATCATGAATCAATTCAAAATAAATTGTGAGGAAAAATATTTCCAAAGAAATGTTAGGAATTTCCTAAAATTGTAATAATCTCTTCAAAGATTTCCGTCTTTTCCTTATATTTTATATCTTAACGCTTTGCTTCTTATAGTTTCGGATCAGCCACCAGCCTAATACACTGAAGACAACTGGTCCGGCTATCATTGAGATAATATCCGAATAAACACTTCCCAAAGGAATTTCAGCTGGCGCTTGGAGATAATTTATGACGGGTTCAATAATTGTAAAGAAGTCCGCCAGAATAATCATCAGCGCTGCAATCCAAGAGATGCCAATAGCAAAGGCTTGATTTTTCATAATCGTGAAAGGTTTCTCGATCGCCTGATTTTTCTTGAATTTGATATAAGCAAAGACGATAAAGACATAGGGAAGACTAGAAGCAATATTACTCATGTTAGTAATGACTAGGAAGAATTTATCTGCTGCTCCCTTATTGATGAGTGAAATTCCCATATTCAATAAAATCATTAGAGTCACAATGATGAATTGAGCTTTCATAGCATTTTTAGGCACACCATTTTCTATTTTTCCAAGTTTTCCTGGCCACACTTTTTCCGGTGTCCCCTCCATTAGTTGTTTAAGGGGAGAATAAATCAAAGTAAAGAGTGCACCTATAAGAGTGAGAAACATCGAGAGACCTACATAACGAGCAAAAACTGTTCCCCAAGTATGTACAGCACCAGATGATAGATTGAAGGATTCTGCCAGTTTTTCACCCAGCTGCTGCATCATAAAATAAGTAATATTACCTTGGTTGACTGAACCATCCATAATCCCCGGAAGCCAGTCTTTATCAAAATTAATGAAAAAACCTGTACAAAGAATCATGAAAGAATAACCAATGCCAATAATGGCTGCCGAAAGTAAGATACCTTTAGGAAAGTTCTTTTTCGGTTCCACTGTTTCATCAACCAGTCCTCCCACGGATTCTACTCCGGCGTAGGCAAAAATAGCATATACTAAGAAAGCAATAAAAGTAACAAAACTTGTAGGTTGCAATGTTGGATTTGGTGTTGAAATCAAGGATTTTATCGTTAAGGGCGTTGCAGGCTGAAAACCACTTTTAGCTAAAATAATAAAGGCACCGATGATGAGAATAAAATTAAGTGAAACAACAGCAATACCTCCAACTGAGGCCACTTTTTTTATGGTTTCAAGCCCTCTAAGCGAAATGAACGTCACGAGAAACATGATAAGAATGGCCAAAAGTGACACAATAACTGTGCTTGGTAAGATTGTTGTACCAAAAATCATGTTCGATATAGGTACAAGTATCCTGTTACCTACAGAGACAAACCAGATAACCCATGACATGTACCACATCAAAGTACCAACCATGGCAAAGGATGGCCCCACTGATTTTTCCATCCATGTATAAATACCACCTTTCTCAGCATTAAAAGCAGAACCAAATTCAGTGACCATTAAAGAAAATGGGATGAAAAAGACTAAGGCACTAATAATATACCAAATGATTGATCCGTAGCCCATTTGAAAAAAGGCGAGCGGAACATTCCCAAAGCCATACACCGATGTAAAAATCATCAGGGCTAAAGAAATTGCTGTTAATTTATTTTTTTTAAGTTGCGACATTTTCTTCCTCTTTATGTATTTCTTTGGATTTATTATACAGCTATATGTATATTTATGCAAGAATTTATTAATAAACTGCAGTAAGTATGAATGTAAATAAAATGCTTTTCTATTGTCCCTCCTTGAATCGGCATAAAAAAATAGAGTAAAATACTCTATTTTTTTACTAGAAGGTAAATGCTGGATTAAAAACCCCTCTATATGGCTCATGTTCAACATAGACCACAATATCCTTACCAGCTGCATCTTTCCCCATACGTTTGTAAGTAAATTTTTGAGAATTTAGCTCAGTGATTTCTAATACTGCACCGTATTTATTTTGACCAATAGAAACATGACTTCTAATTTTATTTTTGAAAATCACATCAAAGTAACCAAAATCACCACGGGTATTGCCTGTATTGACATCGAAAAATTCATATTTGCTAGTTTGTGCATCAAATTTCGCAAGGCTAATAAACATCTGGTTTTCTTTTGTCACGTCATTACCTTGCTCATCACGTACTACTGTACCATGCCATAAGGTACTACCAAGAATTTGACTGCCGGGCTTTGACTTCACAATTTTGCCTGTTTGAGTATGCAATTTTTCACGACCATGTGTAAATTTAAGATTTTTCGCCTTATAGGGTACATGTTCGACATATACTTCGACAGATTGACCAATTTTATCGACACCCATTCGTTTGTAAGTAAATTTGTGGTGATTCAACTCTGTGATATCAACGACAGCTTGATAGTTTTGTGTCGCAGAGATGAGAACACGTTTTGTACCATCATTTGTTACGAAAAATGTTCCTTCATCACCTCTTGTTTTTCCGGTTGTCTTATCAAAAAATTCATAGTAACCTGTTTTGCTGTCATACTTGGCAAGGCCGATAAAGTTACTATTTTCTTTTGTTAAATCATTGCCCTGCGCATCATAAACTTTTGTGCCTTGCCAGTTTGTCTGTGACAATGTTTTTTCATATTGATTTCCTAATGAAGAATCGTTTTTATGTGAAGATGAATGTTGAGACACCTGATTGGCTTGGGTCGAGTGATCTGACACATAAGTATCTGCAAAGACACCAAGTGCTAAGACAGATGAGAACAATACTATTTTTTGAACTTTCATAAGATAATCTCCTTTTTTATTGTATAATTTATTATAGCAAGCAAATATAAACTCCAAATGGCTAAATTATGAACAAATTATAAACTTTTAGCATTTGGTTGAGAAAGAGCTATATGACAATAAAACATAGATTTATCACAACTTACATCAGTGCTATCGCAGTGACATTAGTTTCTGTGTTCCTAATTTTTTCTGTTGTATCTTACAGTACTTTGGGTAAGATTCCTTCTATAAAAAATATTTACAGTATGTTAACGACAAACCAGCCTCTCTCAGAGCAAGAAAAGCAAAGTTTTCTGACTTTGCAAACATTGGTAAAAAGTTCGCCAAATCTTCTTGAGCCTCCTTTAAAGGACGAAGCCAAAGATATTATTCAGAGCATCGAAAAGCAAAATATTAATATCGTCATTCGCAAAGGCAATAATGTCCTCTATCATTCCGAAGAGCTGAAAGCTTCTTCACTTCGGGTTCATATGCCTGAGTTCGACGAAAGCAATCTTAATCCGACAGGCACGATGGATAACAATGGACGTTTTTATAATTACATCAAGTACAGCTTTAGATATGAAGACGGGACTTTTGGTGATTTTCTAATTTTAAAAAGACAAACTAACTTATTTGAGTTTTTCATTCGTTGGGGCATCTGGATGATTCTGTTCATTCTCATTTTATCTGCTCTTATTTTCTGGTTTATCAGTAAGCGGCTTTCAAAAACCGTCATCAAACCCTTAGTTACTCTAGAAAAAAATGCCCGCTATCTGGTCGAACAGAATAATATACTTACGGAAAATCCATTTACTGATGATTCAAAGGGTGCAAAAGAGGTTGAACAGCTAAAAGAAAGTTTGTACCAGATGTGGACGGATCTTCAATCTGCACGTCTGGTTCAGAAAAAGTATGAAGAAAATCGCAAAGAACTGATTGCCAACATCTCGCATGATCTTAAAACACCGATAACTTCAATCCTTGGTTATGTCGAAGGTTTGCAGGAAAACATTGCTCAGACGCCAGAAAAACGAGCACTTTATTTGGCAACCATCCATGAAAAGAGCTTGGTACTCAATGAACTTATCGATGAACTCTTCCTTTACTCGAAGCTAGATATGGATAGTGTCAACTTAAGTTTTAGCAAAATCGACTTTACCTTCTATATTCAGAAGTTTGAATCCGAAATTGCAAGACACGAAAATGTCAATGTTATCCTGCAGCTCCCACAAGATGAACTTCCTGTGCTGTTGGATACAGCTTACTTTGACCGAGTTATGCAAAACCTCATCCAAAACAGTTTTAAATTTGCCCAAGCAGAGCAGCAGTTAGAGATTATACTCACTTTATTTAAAACCTCAAAAGGTATCCAGTTTATATTTGAAGACAACGGCAGAGGAATTTCACCTGAGGACTTACCTTATATTTTCGATCGTTTATATCGATCTGATAAGTCGCGCACTTCTCAGATAAAAGGCAGTGGTTTAGGGCTGAGTATTGTCAAACAAATCGTAGAACAACATCAAGGGTCTGTTCATGCCGAAAGTACTTTAAATAAAGGCACACGTATTATAATAATTCTGCCTAAAGCATAAGGAGTAACAATGAAAGATAAAATTTTAATCATCGAAGACGATGTGAGTATCGCCAACTTACAAAAGGACTATTTGGAAATTAACGGAATAGATGCTGTGATTGAAACAGACGGAACAGCTGGTTTAAACACTGCTCTAAATCTAAATTTTGACTTAATTATCGTGGATATTATGCTTCCTGGGGTTGATGGATTTGAGATTTGTAAAGCAATTCGAAATAAAAAACAAACGCCTATCATGATTGTTTCCGCAAAAAAAGAAGATATTGATAAAATTCGCGGACTTGGCTTGGGTGCTAACGATTATATGATTAAACCATTCAGTCCCAATGAACTGGTGGCACGAGTCAAAGCTCATATCCAGAACTATAAAATTTTAAAACCTAAAGAAAACTCCGATATTCTTAAGATAGATGACCTTATCATCCACAAGGATTCACATAAGGTTTACGTATTAGACAAAGAAATCATCCTCACGAACAAGGAATTCCAACTGTTGCTCTTTTTAGCCGAACACCCAAATCGAGTATGGAGCAAGGAAAGCTTATTCGAACAAATCTGGGAGATGGATATTTATGATACAGATGTTGCTACTGTTGTTGTTCATATTAAAAGACTAAGAGAAAAATTCAAAAGCGTTCAGTCGCCAACACAGCCTATCGAAACTATTTGGGGCGTGGGCTATCGCTTTAATTTATAATAAAAAACGTTTCTATCATAAGGACAGAAACGTTTTTTATTATATTATTTATTTTCCAAGATAACGATGTTCAAAAGCTTCAAGGCTTTCACCTTCTCGACGTTCAACAACTTTTTCAACAGTCCATAATTCATCATGGCTACGATCACGCATCGTATCCGAAGTATCTAGAGGACGTAAACTTGCTGCTGTACGTGCTTTGACAGCTTCATCTTCTGGGAAGAGATGAGGAGGTAAACTTAAGTCTTTCCCTGCTTCTTCTTTTGATTCGTCAATCCAGAAACCTGAAGTAATTAATGCCTCTTCATAACTGTCGACAGCACCATCACCTGACTCAGCCATATCAAGAGCGCCAATACCTGGTGTAAATGTAGCAATTTCAAACAGAACACCCGGAGCTACACGCACGTATTCGCTAGAGAAGTAGAAACGATCCACCAAGCCAGAATGTGGTAAACGAAAGGCTTGAATACGTTCAATCCAGTAATTTAAAGTTTCAGGATTTGTCGTTCCTAATGCTAAATGATGAATTGTACCGTAGCCTTGATAAGCATAACGCTCATTTTCTTGCGCTTCTTCAATGATCAAAGCTGCACCATTGCCTCCATTGGCTACTTCAAAAAGATGCAAATTATTTTCTTGACCAGCATAACGGAAGCCAAAGACTGTTTCCAAAATAATCCGTAAATTGTAAGTGTCCGTAACTTTCACAAAGACTGGACCCATGCCAATGATTCCATGTTCAGGCGCTACATTTGAGAGAAGCCATGAACGATCCAGTGCAGCATCACCTGTGTTGTCTTGATCGGAAATCAATTGGTATTTTTGGCCATCAAAATCTTCAAATTCGAGTGTTTTCTTGCCAAATTTGACATTAATTTCGCCATGTTTAACTTGCGCTTTTTCAAAACGCTCTGTCCAGTAAGTAAGAGAAGCGTCACTTGGTACACGAAACGAAGCACGCTCAATATTGTTTGCCCCATGCATTCCTTTGGGAATATCTTTGAAGTCAAAGAAGGTCATATTTGGACTTTTCCCATCTTCCCCTGTGAAGTAAAGGTGATAAGTCTCATAATCATCTTGATTGACGGTTAATTTTGCCAAACGTAAGCCTAAGATATTTGTAAAAAAGTCATAATTCTTTTGTGCGCTTGATGTGATTGCTGTAACGTGGTGAACTCCACCAAGGATGTTTTGTGTTTCAATTTCTGTGTTCATGGGATTTTCCTCTTTTTTTAGTTTTTTTATGATTTTCTCGATTGGAAAGACATGTTCATGTAAGCTTATCTTTTTCTTCATGCTGCTAACCATTTCTTTGCTGCTACAAGTTCATCATTGCTTAATTGGTGACCAAAACTGGTTTTAAATACTTCCAGCTCACATTCTGTCTTTTGCAAGTCAGAAGAGAGCTCTTCCAGATTTGCTCGACTTACGATAGGATCATTGTCCGCGTGAGTCAGAAAAATTTTACTTTCATCTGCAATTACGGGTTCTTCTATATCGGTAAGTTGCATGGCATGAAAGGCTAAAACTCTATCAAATTGCATTATGCCTTTCAGTTGCATATATAGTGCAACATTCGCACCATTAGAATAACCAATCACTGCAAGTCGCGTAAGATCCAGCTGATATTTTTGTCCTAAACGTGTCACTTCTGTAGCTAACCATTGGGATTCTTGGCTCAGCGATTCCAAGTCAAAATTTTCTTTCGTAAAACCAGGACCTTTGAGTTTAAAGTAGCGGTTTATCCCTTGCTCACTGACGCGTCCACGAATGGATAAGAGAGGGTGATTGGGAAATAAGTCTTCAGCCAATGGAATCAGCTGCTCTTCATCACCACCTGTGCTATGCAAAACCAGAACAGGTGCAAGACTTTCATCGCCGGGTTTAAAAATATAGTTGGTCATTTCATTTCCTCTTTCTGATACAGATTAGACTTGCCTATTTTTGATACAGCCTCAACATCGTTTTATGTTTTTTTTAATTTTCATTTTTTGCCCTTTTCGTTTACGTTTGTAAACTATATTTGTATTATATCGTTTACTTTTGTAAACGTCAAGTATTTAAGATTATTTTTTCAAAAATTTTTTAGTGACTAAAATCCTGCAACTTACTTTAATTGTCCTTGAATTTTTACTTTTTTTGTTCTTTATCAAGTTTTCACTTACGAAGACACGGTCATTTATGTTATGATATAGTGCACTTAAAAAGAATGGAGAAAAAAAGATGCCTAAAAATTTTAAAGAAGAACTTGTTTTTACCGGATTAATTGCTGGAATGATGGTTTTTGGAATGACCATGTATAATGTTTTTAAAGCCAGCGGTATAAGTATGGAAAGTTGGGGAAATGTAGCTACTGGTTTTCCACTCGCTCTACTTGTCGCTGTCATACTTGATCTTGCACTTGTTGGTCCGCTGGTGAAAAAAATTGTCTTTTCTCATATCGAAAAAAAGAACTTACAGCCTTCTCCTGCGCAACTTGGTATTTTTATTTCCTTGTTTATGATTCTAGGAATGGTTACCCTTATGTCTATTTTTGGGATTATCATGGAAGGGACACCAACAACAGATAGTCTGCTTCTCTTGTATGGTAAAACATGGGCATTAAACATCGTCGTTGCACTTCCTCTTCAATTACTTTTGGTCGGTCCAAGTTCACGATTTATATTTGCGAAAATTTATCGTTAAATACCTGAAGAATACTAAAAAGTCCCTTTAAAAGATAAAGGGACTTTTTAGTCAAAAGAAAAAACTCTCCAAGTTGAAGAGTAAATTGAAATTATGAAATTATGTATTTAAATTGTATCAAAAAATTTACACTAGTAGTTAACATTTGTCTATAAATTTTTCTTTTTAAATAAAAAAAGCGGTCCATTATTTTTCGACCGCTTCATTTTGCATATTGTCATTCTTTTATTTCGTAGAGAGAACGACCAAGATGAAACCAAGTACAAGCCAAATACCAATAGTAATACCTGTAAAACGTTGCATCACAGCCTCAAAACCACGCGCTTTACGTCGTTCAAATAGCTCGCCTGAACCACCTGAAAAAGCATCAGCAGCACCATCTTGTTTAGAAGGTTGCATCAAAATTGAAATAACTAAAATTGCAGAAATAACCAACATAATGACGAGTAAAACGTCGTAAATTACTTTATCCATATATACTTTTCTTCCTTAATCAGAATTACACTAATAAGATTATAACACATTTGTTACTAGAATACGAACGATAAAAACAAAAAAGAACGGCAGTAATGCACGTTCTTTTTTGTTTAACCTTCTACATATTTGTAAGCTTCTTGAGCTGCTTGGGCTCCATCACCTACTGCAGTAGTAATTTGGCGGAAATCTTTTTGACGAACATCACCAACGGCAAAGATACCTGGAATGCTTGTCTTCATCGTAGCATCTGTGATAATCCAACCTTCTTCATCTGTAATACCTAAATCACGAGCAAATTCAGATACAGCATCCAAACCTACATAGATAAAGAGACCACCGAAGTTGGCTTCTGTAACTTCACCTGTCTTAACGTTTTTATAACGTACAGATTCGATTTTACGTTCATCACCTTTGATTTCTTCAAGAACAGAATCCCAGATAAATTTTATTTTATCGTTAGCAAAGGCGCGTTCTTGAATAATTTTTTGCGCGCGTAATTCGTCGCGGCGATGCATAATTGTTACTGTTTTACCAAAGCGAGTTAAGAAAATGGCTTCTTCAACAGCGGAATCACCACCACCAACAACCAAGATATCTTGATCACGGAAGAATGCACCATCACAGACAGCACAGTAAGATACACCACGGGCACCGTATTCTTCTTCTCCAGGAACTCCTAACTTACGGTGATTTGCTCCTGTCGCAATGATGATTGATTTTGTTTCAAATACTTCTTCTTCAGTATTGATTGTTTTAGTTGCACCATTATCGACGATTGATGTGACAAAGCCATAAGCATTTTCAACACCAAGATCAGCTAAAGGCTCATACATTTTCATTGAAAGTTCAGGACCCATGATTTGACCATAGCCTGGGTAGTTTTCAATTTCTGCTGTATTATTCATTTGCCCGCCCGGAACACCTCGTTCCAAAAGCAAGGTTTTCATTTCACTTCTAGCGCTGTACATAGCTGCGGTCATGCCTGCAGGCCCTGCACCGATAACTACTACATCGTAAATTTTTTCTGTCATAATTCACCTCTTCAAGTATAGAACCATTATAAATTCTCTTTTGATTATTTGCCATTATTTTGATTTACAATCATCTGATTCTTAAAATAATCAGTATACCAACAACTGCAAAACTCAAAATCGGAATCGTCAAAATATCCACCAAAATAATGTCAAATAAACGATTGCGCCAGACATTTCGGGGTTTATGATGATTACGGAGCCAATAGATAAAACCGTACAAAAGACTGAGTAAACCTACAACTAAAAAAGAAATGAGTAAACCTTTAAGATAAAACTGTAAAACTAAATTAATCATTTGAACTTCCTATATCAATGGTTTTAACATGACGAGAGAGAAACTCACTCGTCCGCGGATTTTTAGGATGATGGAACACTTCCTCAGGGCTACCTTCTTCAATGATTTTACCCTTTTCAAGGAAGAGTACTTTTGTAGCAACATTATAGACAAAGTCCATCTCATGACTCACCAAAACCATTGTTTGTTTATTTTTAGCTGCATTGAGAATAGTGTCTTGTACCTCGCCAACAAGTTCCGGATCAAGCGCTGATGTCGGCTCATCAAGCAAGAGCAAAGTTGGCTGCATTGCCATCGCTCGTGCTATTCCTACACGCTGTTTTTGACCGCCGGATAAGAATTTTGGATAGTAATCCATACGATCTTCAAGACCGACTTTTCTTAAATTTTCCTCAGCAAGCTTCTGTGCTTCTGCTTTGGACATTTTCTTAACTTGAATTAAACCTTCCATCACATTTTGGAGGGCTGTACGACGTTCAAAGAGATTGAACTGCTGGAAGACCATTCCTGTTTTGCGACGAAGCTCAAGAATTTCTTGTTTACTGATATGTTCAAAGTCGACTTTAAAATTATCAATTTCTAACTGTCCACTGTCTGCTTCTTCCAGATAATTAATAGAGCGTAAAAATGTTGACTTACCGGCACCTGATGCACCAATAAGCGCAATTACATCACCTTCATTAATTTCCAGATTAAGATTGTCAAGAACAACATTACCTGCAAAAGATTTACTTAAATTTGAAATTTTTATCATTTGTTGGTCACCCCATTATCAAAAGGATTGCGTCCAAGTGAGATTTTCCGCGCTGCTTTAGGCATTTTGATTTCCAGTTTGCTTTCAATCTTACGAATCAAGATTTCCAGAACGATACAGATTGGCCAGTAAATTAAGGCCAGAGCCAAATAGGTTTCAAAAAGACGGAAGGTTGAACCGCCAATTATTTGGGCTTGAGCGGTCATTTCGACTACACCAGCAACAAAAGCGAGTGAAGTTGATTTGAGTAAGCCAATCAAAGCATTGCCTAATGGCGCTGTTGCAACAGAAGCTGCTTCAGGTAAGGTTACACGCCAAAAAACTTGAAAATTTGTCATTCCTAGGGAGCGTGCTGCTTCGATTTGACCTTTATCTACTGATTGAATGGCTGAGCGGATTGTTTCTGAATTATAAGCACCTTCGTTAAGGGCAAAAGCCACAATCACAAAGAGCATAGCAGGAACCGAGTTAACTGTATAATTTGTTTCGTAATTCATATTGATTGCTTTAAGAATCAAGGGAATCCCTGTATAAGTCAAATAAAGTTGTACCAGAATTGGTGTCCCACGTGTAAAGGAAACAAACAAGGCACGCAACTGGTCTAAAATAGGAATTTTATTTATTCTGACAAGTGCAAGGAGCAATCCCAAAATAAGACCAAAGAACATTGCGATAAGTGTCATCTGCAATGAAATAGGAATCATTTTAATGATTGGTACAAAGGCTACTGTAAAGTCTTTCCAACTAAAAATTTTGGTGAAAAACATCGTCCAAAATTCGTCAAAACTATATTGCCCTTGCATGATTAAAAAGGGAAGCATAGGCAAAATAATCAACAGGAGCAAAACTCCCAAGCCTAAAATTATTTTTTTATTTTTATTCATTTTTATTCTCTTCATCAAAGAAAGCTGTCTGAACCCCTCACTCGTGCCACAAGCATTTGTGTGTGAGAGACTCAGGGACAGCTTTTACACTACTCCTACTATTATACAAGAAACTAAAAATTTTTTCTTGTCTGTGAAATATTTATTTAAACTTGCTTGCTTCAGGTACAAAATCTCCATCAAAGAATTTTTCTGAAAGTTTTTTCAAGGTACCATCTTTTTCAAGCTCCGCAAGTACTTTGTTGACTTTAGTTTGAAGTTCTTTGCCAGCATCATCTTTTGCAAAGAGGAAATACTCATAACCGTCATGTTCAGGATCACCTGTTGAAGTATCGATATCTTGAATTTTCAAGCTATCAAACCCTTGATCCTTAATACTTGATTGCAGAGAGATTTTATCATAAAGCATGAAATCAATCTTCCCAGATTCAATCTGGTTAAAGCGTGTATTGATAGATGTGCTATCTGAAGAGTAGCTGATATTTATTTTCTTATCTGGATGCGCATTGTTCCAATCATTGATAATCTTTGTATAGTTAGAAGCTGGATTACCGATTGTACTTTTACCTGCAAGATCTTCTAGGGTTTTATAATCACCATCTTTCGTTAATACTGCATTATTCGATTTAGAAATCGGTGATGAAAAATTATATTTTTCTGCACGTTCTTTTGACCAACCAAAATCATTGGCTCCCATCTGATAACGTCCACTGTCCAAACCTGGAACAATCCCAGAAAAGTCAACCGCTTGATACGTTACTTTATATTCAGGTAACTTATCAAAGACAGCACGTGCAACCTCAATGTCATATCCTGTTAAATTTCCTTGATTATCAGAATAGGTAAAGGGTTTAGTTGCTCCATCTGTAGCTACAACAATCTCCGTTTGCTTGGTTTTTGATTCTTCTTTACTTGATGAACCACCATTACTGCAAGCAGCTAAAGCTCCTGCGGCGATAAGCGAAACGAGCGCGAGTGAAAGCTTCAGTGACTTTTTCATAGTAATGTTCTCCTTAATTTTTTGATATTTAAAGTTTATCACGCTCCCTATTGGTTTGTCATATTATTTGTTTATCGAGGGGTTAAGATTTTTTTATGCCGGCATTTTATTTATTTAATATCAGCAAACAAAAAAGTTATCCGCAAAAAAGGATAACTATTTCTCTTTATTTCCAGACCGGTTGCCATGTAATGCCAAATTTGTCAGTGATCCAGGCACATTTACGAATATCTCCTACAGCTTCCGGCCCCATCATCACGCTTCCTTGGTCTGCTAAAGCTGCAAAGATTTCATCAAATTCAGCCTCGGTCGCACAGTCCAGAAGAAGGGAATTTGACCAATTTGGTGTTGGTGCTGCATATTCTTTTTGCATATCAAGAAAGAAAAGTTCTGTCCCTTTTATTTCCAAACTTCCATATAAAACAAGTTCTTCTTTCAGCTCAGAAAAAGCTGGGTTTTCATGATAAAACTCCATCCGTATAATCTTTGTGTCTGGCAAAACTTGAGCATAAAAAGTCATCGCTTCCTTGGCCTTACCATTTAATGTAATAAAAGGGGTGAGTTTTGCTTTTACCATCGTTCTCCTTTGCTTAAAACAAACCAGTAATTTTCCCAGTTTCGTCAATATCCATATTTAAAGCCGCTGGTTTTTTAGGTAAGCCAGGCATAGTCATCACGTCACCTAACAAGGCCACGATGAATCCTGCTCCAATCTTTGGCACCAACTCACGCACGGTAACTTCAAAGCCTTCTGGTGCTGCCAGAAGTTTAGGATTATCAGAAAATGAATATTGTGTCTTCGCCATACAAACAGGCAACTTATCCCAACCATTCTCCTCAATTTCTGTTAATTGACGAGCTGCTTTTGCAGAAAAATTAACTTTCTTGCCACCATAAATTTGTGTCACAACTGTTGTAATCTTGCTCTCTACCGATGCTTCTAAATCATAAAGATAATGGAACTCTCTTGCTTCCTGCGTGAAAATACTTGTTAGTTTTTCGGCTAAATCAATTCCACCTGCGCCGCCCTTTTCAAAGACTTGTGTCAAACTCACAGCAATACCTTCTGCTTCAACAAGTCGTGTTAACTCAGCTATTTCCGCCTCAGTATCACTGGCAAATTGATTAATGGCTACAACGATTGGCGCACCATAGCTCGCCATATTTTTAATATGGCGTTTCAGATTTGCAAAGCCTTGGGTAACGGCTGCAACATTTTCGCCAGTTAGTTCCGTTTTAGCTACACCACCATGCATTTTCAATGCACGAAGAGTAGCAACAATTACAATAGCATCAGGGGTTTTTCCCAGTTGACGTGTTTTGATATCAAGGAATTTTTCGCCGCCTAAATCTGCTCCAAATCCAGCCTCTGTAATAGTTACATCTGCTAATTTTAAGGCTGTTTTTGTGGCTAAAACAGAGTTACAGCCGTGAGCAATATTGGCAAAAGGACCGCCATGTACTAATACGGGTGTCCCTTCAATAGTTTGGGCCAGATTTGGCTTAAGTGCATCTTTCAATAGGACTGTAATTGCACCTTCAATCTCTAAATCACCCACAGTGACCGGCTGACGATCATAAGTATAAGCCACAACAATACGTGAAAGACGTTCTTTCAAATCTGTCAATGAGGTAGCCAAACATAAAACAGCCATAATCTCACTGGCTACCGTGATATCAAAACCGTCCTCACGGGGCACACCATTAACTACACTGCCTAAGCCAGCAACAATATGACGAAGCTCGCGGTCATTCATATCTAAGACACGTTTCCAAACAACACGACGACTATCGATGTTTAGAGCATTTCCTTGGAAGATATGATTATCTAAAAGTGCTGCAATAGCATTATTCGCTGTTGTCATGGCATGAATATCGCCTGTGAAATGCAAGTTAATATCTTCCATCGGAAGAACCTGAGCATATCCTCCACCTGTTGCACCACCTTTTATCCCCATCACAGGGCCCAATGAAGGTTCACGTAGCGCCACCATTACCTTTTGGTTCAAGCGTGCAAAGGCATCTGCTAGTCCAACTGTCACCGTTGATTTTCCTTCACCAGCAGGAGTTGGGTTAATGGATGTAACCAAGACAAGTTTTCCCTCAGCATTATCCTCAAACTTTTTAAGGCATTCGAGTGGTATTTTTGCTTTATATTTTCCGTAAAGTTCGATATCTTCAAAACTTAAACCAATTTTCTCAGCGACGTCTGTGATAGCTTCCATCTTGCATTCTTGTGCAATTTCGATATCTGTTTTCATCTTTTAAATAACTCCCTAATCTCCATAACTTCCTTATCATTTTAACAGAAACATTTGGAAATTTCCTTTGCAAATGCTAAATTTAATAATTTTACCCTTTGAATGTTCGGCTTTAACTTTTACTTTCTCCTAAACAATAAGTGTTTCAAGCCCTACACGCATCATATCAGTAAAGGTAGTTTGACGTTCTTCTGAACTTGTTGACTCTCCTGTCACTAGACTATCAGAGATGGTCATGATTCCTAATGTTTGGACATTATGTTTTGCACCCAAATAATAAAGAGCTGCTGCTTCCATCTCTACTGCTTTTACGCCCAATTTACCTATAGCCAGCGTATCAATATCACTGTAGAATAAGTCAGCCGAAAGAACAATTCCTACATGGGTTGGAATATTTAAGTTTTTCGCAATGTGATAGGCCTTATCTAACAAATCAAAATCAGCAATTTGCGGCAAATCAAACTGTGGCCAGTCATTTTTAATAATGCGTGAAGTTGTGGCAGCGCCTTGTGCCAAGACTAAATCTCGTACATGCACATCTTCATTTAGCGCACCTGCTGTGCCTACTCGGATTAATTTTTGCACGCCGTATTCGGTGATTAATTCATGTGCATAGATGGAGATTGATGGCATTCCCATGCCTGTTCCCATAACTGAGATACGGTGTCCTTTATAAGTCCCTGTATAGCCCAACATGCCTCGCACATTATTAAATTGTTGAGCATCCTCGAGAAAATTCTCAGCAATAAACTTGGCACGCAATGGATCGCCTGGCAAGAGGATTTTATCTGCAATTTGACCTTTTTTAGCTTCGATATGAACTGACATAGTTACTCCTTATGTTTAGGTTATTTTGGTGCCAGCTTTCTTCACTAAAAAAAGAAAACGCTAACACGTTTTCTCTTATTTTATCACATTTTCACTAAAACATTCTTAACAAGTGTTTTAAATGTTTCTTTCACACGTTCTGTTGTCTCAACAACTTCAGCGTGATTAAGTTCACTTTGCATTCCTGCAGCTAAGTTAGTAATGCATGAAATACCTAGAACACGCATTCCGGAATGAACAGCCACAATAACTTCAGGAACAGTTGACATACCTACGGCTGAAGCTCCCATCGTGCGAGCCATATGAATTTCTGCTGGTGTTTCGTAAGTAGGTCCGGTGAAGCCCATGTAGACCCCTTCTTGAACTTTAGCTGACATTTCTGCTGCTGTTTCCTTAGCAAGCTCTTGATAGGCTTTGTCGTAGGCTTGTGACATATCTGGGAAACGTGGTCCGATTTCATCATCATTAGGGCCAATCAATGGGTTTGTTCCCATGAAGTTGATATGATCGTTGATGATCATCAAGTCGCCAGGTGCGAAGTCTTTATTTACTCCACCTGCAGCATTGGTAACAATAATTGATGGTGTACCAAGAGCTGAGAACACACGTACAGGATAAGTCACAACTTCCATTGTATTTCCTTCATAGAAGTGAAAACGCCCTTGCATAGCAATAACTTTCTTACCAGATAAATCACCATAAACGAGTTGTCCAGCATGACCAACAACTGTTGAAACAGGGAAGTGAGGGATTGTTTCATATTTGATAATAACAGGATTTTCAATTTCTCCTGCTAATTCTCCCAAACCTGATCCCAAGATAAGAGCGACATCAATAGCGCCAACACCTTGATCTTTGAGGTATTTTGTCGTTTCGTCTAACTTCATTTTCAATTCCATTTTTGTGTTCCTTTAATTTTTATTTTTTCCAGCGCTTCAAGCCCTTTATTTGCATCGGGTAAAGTGTCTTGAGGAGCCATTTTTTAATTCCTGATATTTCCAGTTGTTCCAAGGCTTTACTTCCTAAAGCAATTGTTTCTTCCAAAGTAATATTGGGTTGTGTCCAAGAGCCATTCTGGTAGCAATATCTACAATATTCGGTAGCTGCTTGGCCGTTTCTTTCCGTTCCAAAATCGACCGCTTGTGCTAAAGGCATACCGCAAGATTGACAAAAAACTTTTTTAGTCATGAATTAGACCAAGCTTCCAAGGAAGGACTCCCCGATTTCAGCCTTGTCAATATTAAAATTATCTGCAATAGTAGCAGAGATATCCGCGAAGTGGCCCAAAGGTAGAACTTTTGGTTCTTTCAATGAAGGTGAGAAGATAACAAGTGGAATATATTCCCGTGTATGGTCTGTACCTACATAGCTTGGATCATTCCCGTGATCAGCTGTAATCATTAACAAGTCATCTTCATGCATGGCTTCAAGAATTTCAGGCAAACGTCCGTCAAAGTCTTCGATCGCTTGTCCATAACCTTCTACATCACGACGGTGACCATATTTCGCATCAAAATCAACCAAGTTCGTAAAGCTAAAGCCTTCAACGAATTCTTCTTTACGCATTGCTTTGAGAAGACGATCGACACCATCCATATCGTTTTTATTATGTCCCATATCATATTTCACACCAACTGTGTTGAAAATATCAGAGATTTTACCTACTGAGTATGTATCTACGCCAGCATTATAAAGTTTTTCTAACACTGTTTCGTCAAATGGGCTCAAGGCATAATCACGACGGCCATCAGTACGTGTAAAGTCCCCTGGTGTACCCACATAAGGACGAGCAATTATACGACCAATCATAATACCAGAACCTTCCAGTGTGATTGAACGCACGTATTCGCAAATTTTGTACAATTCTTCACGAGAAATAATATCTTCGTGTGCCGCAATTTGTAACACAGGATCAGCTGAAGTATAAATAATCAACTCGCCTGTTTCCATTTGACGTGGTCCAAAATCATCGATAACAGCTGTTCCAGAATAAGGTTTGTTGGCTTCACGAATGACTTTACGGCCTGAAAACTCTTCAATTTTTTGAAGGAGATCTTCAGGATATCCTTCCGGATATGTTGGGAAAGGAGTTTGAATATTCAAGCCCATGATTTCCCAGTGCCCTGTCATTGTGTCTTTACCTTTAGAAACTTCTTGTAACTTGGTCACATAAGCTTTAGGCTGATCAGCAGCTGGAATAGTTTTTAGGGCTGTATCGCGTGGGATATTGCCCCAGCCCATTTCTTGAAGATGAGGAACATTTAGACCACGGATTTCTGAGATGTGACCAATTGTATCCGAATTCACATCATTTACTGCTTCGTGTGTTTCTACATCGTGGTTGAAAAACTTATCTGCATCTGGTGCAGCACCGATTCCAACGGAATCCATAACTACGAGGTGAACACGATTAAATTTCTTAGGCATATTATTTTCTCCTTACTTAGTGAACTTCTATATTATCATTATAAACTATTTAGTGATGAATAGGTTTCCAGAGCTAAACCTTCATGCAGAAAAACTTTTCTCGTTCGGAAGTTGCCCTTTGATGAGAAAAACGAAAACTGCTAAAGCCGCAATGGCTACACATGCAATCATGAGAAGAACCTCACTATAATGTCCTTTGACGGTTGCCGCAAAAACATGAAGATTTACACCATCAATAAAACGTGAAGAATAAGTAAACCCGATTGACATTGCAATATTGATGCAAAGATTGTAGAAACCAATTGCTGTTCCTTTATTTTCTTCTGGCATTTTTTCCAAACTTGTGTGCATAAGTGGTGCATACATCATGGCAAAAGCACATGAACTTAAAATAAGTAAGCCTGTGAAAAGGAAAACTGAGGCTCCCATGAACAATGCAGCAAGCACAATTGTCACCACAATAGTCACCATTGAAACAATAACGGCTTTAAATGAATTAAGTTTGGAAGCAATTGCTCCTGAAAGACTACCTACAATCGCAGCTGCTAAACATGCAGGAATAAACATCAAAGATACACTATCTAATTGCATTTGATACACATTTGTAAGCAAAAATGAAAATGTATTCAAGGTAAAGGCAGCTTGTGTCGAGTAGATCAAAAGTGCAGCAATCAAAGTAAAGACAAACAATTTGTTTTTGAAGAAGTCAATCGTAATAAAAGCATTTTTCTTTTTCGAAATATAAAGTAAGAAAACAATTGTTGCCAAAATAAAACCAATCAGAACAAGCCACGAGAAGTTGGTCAGGTAAACCATTGCAGTAACAGCAACAGCTGCAACAAGCATAATTCCCATCACATCAATATATTTTTTCTCACCAGATTCTTTAGGAAGATATTTTAAAAGGAAGGGGATAACCAATAAAGAAAGTAACGGAACAAGGAAAAGCGTTTGCCAAGCCAAATGCGTAGTGATAAATCCTCCAGTCAAAGTGCCAATAACTGTCGCAATTTGAAAACTAGACGTTGAAAAGCCATAATATTTTTTTTGCTTATCTGGTGCAACATAGCGGGCTACAAAAATAAGATAGAGGGTTTCAGTAGCACCCAATCCAGCTGCCTGAATGACACGCGCAAAAACAACCAACCAGTAATTATCATGAACCAGGTAACCCATAAAGGAACCTGCAGAAATCAAAAGAATACCAAAAATAAGTAATGAACGAATACTAATACTGTCAGAAAGGGATGCATAGACGACTGCTCCCATCCCTATAACTAATCCGGCCAAGGTCACTTGCCAAGCTACTGTACTCGCAGAAACATGGAAATATTCAACCAGTTTAGGGGAAATTATTTTAAAAGAATTATCAATGACCAAAGAAAAAATCATCAATAAAAGGATGACAGGGACAGCTTTGCCTATCTGTACTTCTTGTGTTGTATTTTGCTGACTTGTAGAGAGTTGTGCTTCCACAGTTAGTCCTCCGATATGATATATTTAAGCGTTTCATGAAAACGCTATCTTTAAAGAATATAATTATTATATCTTAAATATTTCTGAAAATGTATTCGCTTTCTCATGAAATATCTTGAAAAACTTTACAAAAAAAGACAAGTTACTAACTTGTCTTCTTTTATCTGATTGTACCTTTTGCGCGATAGATAGTAAACATATCCACCATAATACGACAAATGACTTCTAAAGGTAAAATACTTCCAGCATCTCCATAGAGTTCTTCTTTCTCTAATTTACTTTGATAAGCAAGTAGATAGTAGTCACTCATTTGGGCCAATTGGCTTCGGTAGTTACTTGTCAGAACTATTACTTTTGCACCCTTCTTCTTTGCTTTTTTAGCTGCAGAAACAATGATTTTCTCCTCACCTGTTGAAGAAACGATAAGCATCATATCTTCTGAAGTCAGTTTTTCAGCATACATTTCCATATCATCATAGTAACGACTGATTGCATTTTTCCCTAGCGTTTGAAATCGATGAATCATATCATCCGCTACAGCTTCACTTGCGCCACGCGCTACTGTCATGATCATCTTCGTTTCCACTAAAGCTTTCGAAATAGCTTCCAAGTCGGCAGGGTTAAGTAAACCAATCGTCCGTGAAACTTCAATCAAGTTCTTAAAAACATATTGATTAGCCTCGTCAGACAAACCAACTATCTTGTTTTCTTCCGCATTAGCTCCATTTTTATTTCTTTTGAGAGAATTTTTGAAATCGGCAAAGCCATCAAATCCTCTTTTTTTGAGAGTTCGCACAATTGTGGCTGTACTCACATGTGCTTCTTCAGCAATTTGAGTAATTGACATCAATTGAACTTTTGACTTGTTTTCTTCCAAAAATTCCCAAGTATACATTTCCGCATCTGATAATTTTTCCATAGTTACTCAATTATATCATATCCAAGAAGGAAGAAGATACAAAAAAGCGCTCTTCATGAGCGCAATTGTCTGGTGTTATTCTGCTAATGATTTTAATTTTGAATTTTTAAAGACATCAATAGTATAAATTTTATTGAGGACTTTACATAAACCAAATGCAAGGTTGAAATCGACAAAGCTATGAACAATTCCACCGAAGAAGACAAGCATAAGCAAGCTATTTAAGGCTTGAGGATTAAGATCTGCAAAACCAATACGATAAAAGGCTAAAACAACCAAGGCCTCCAATCCTGCATGGAAAACTCCCAAAATCAGGTTAAAAACTTGTAGTTTAACTTTTTTGTCAACTAAATCTGGATTCTTCTTCAAGAACCAAGCACCAGCAGTCATTACTACAATATGAGTTGCCGCTCGCATCCAGATAAGGGGAACTGGGACACTAATAAAGAAACCAAGTGTGGTCCCAACAGCTACAAGCGCTGCTAAATAAGGGCTAAAGAACATAGCGGCCATAACTGGCACGTGTGAAGCAAGAGTAAATGATGCGGGGCCAATTACGATTTTTGCCGGCATAATCATCGGAATTAAAATCCCTAAAGCCGTAAGAAGAGCACCAATCACCAAGTTCCTGATTCTTTTTCTACTATCAGAGTTCACTTTTATAATACCAACCTTTCTATGTTCACTATTTTACAATATTTCCCAGCGAATAAAATTACAATTTAGTTACATTTCCTGTTTTTTTACGTATATTAGGGAAGAGTTCAGTTTTCTATACACTTTAAAAGAAAAAAGTCTGAATAAATTCAGACTCTCTTGTTATTCTTTAAGGCCTAGGCGTTCTTTAATCTGCTTAACTTGCAGTTTTGTGAATTCCTCTGGGCTGTTCTTTTGTAGTTCCATCATTGCTTTTGCTTGCGCAGGATTTGCTTTCAGTGCTGCTTCTTGCTGAGCTTGCATCGCTGGTACTTCTTGTTGAAGTTTTTTAGCTTCATCTTGGGTCAAGACGAGCCACGTATCCTTAGGCACGTAAGCACGCGCGTGTTGAGAAACAAGCTTTCCTTCTTCTCCGCCAATACCGAAAAGGAACTTCATAAAGTTGTCTTTAAATTTCCATTTGACTGTTGTTGTAACAACTTTGGCTTCAGACTCAGACGTCAGCTTGTAGTCTGCCGTTTTTTTCAAAGTTTCAACCATATGTTTTTGATCCGGTTGGAAATGAACTTCAGGCTCCTTATCTTCTTTGTTTGTACGGTAGACTAAAGCATAATTATTGGTGTCTTGACCGATTTCTGCTTTTAAAAGCACCCCAAAGGCAGCATTAGTATCTCCTGCTGTGTAAATTTTCTTCGTTTCAGTAGAAGTTACTTTCTCCATACCCCAGTTATCTTTAATGTGTATTGTCAAAGCCATAACTGATGCTGTAAGTAGGATTAATGATAAACCACCAACAAGACCACGCCAAAATATTTTATCAATGTGGATAAAGCCGTAGAAGGTTAAAAGTGTAAATAAAGCAATAAGTATGATAATCATTATTTCTCACCTCCTACTTCTTTTTTGTTTTTAACAATATGCCCTTGAAGGAAAAATGAAAGGACGAGCCCAAGGATAGCAAAGGCTAACCCTATAGCGAAAGAGGCGTGATAGCCTTTAAGCATGGCATCTAACATATCTCCTGCAAAAGCAAGTGGGTTGGACTCTTTCAAGCTTGCTGCAGGTTGTGAATTGGTAATAATATTTTGCGTAACAGAGCTTAAGAGCGCCACAACAACAGCTGAAGCAACTTGACGTGCTGTACTATTTGCTGCAGTACCATGTGCCGATTGTTCGCGTGGTAAAGCGTTCATGGCTGATGCAGTTAAAGGCATCATTACCATCGCAATACCAAACATACGCAAACCATAGAGCACAGTAATAAAGTGTTCTGGTGTTGTTGTTGTCAAAAACATAAATGGAATTGTACCAATGGCCAAAATGGTAAAACCAACACGCGCTAAGCGTTTCGCACCTACTTTATCATAGGCAGCACCCGCAAGTGGACTCACGATCCCCATCATCAAGGCACCAGGTAAGAGTGTCAAACCTGAACTCAATGGTGAAAGACCGTGGACTTGTTGCATATACAAAGGCAACATCATTTCAACACCCATCATAGCCATCATTGAAAGTGCCATAACAACGGTTGTCAAAGCAAATTGTTTATTTTTAAATACGGAAACGTTTAAGAAAGGTGTTTCCATATGCAATTGACGATGGACAAAGAGAGCAATGATTGCTACCCCCGCAACGATAGGTAGGATAACCGTTTGAAGATCACCCCAGCCATCGCTAGCTACATTTGTAAAGCCCCATAAAAAGAGCCCAAAACCAAGAACTGATTCGACTAATGACATAAAATCTAGCTTCATGTCACGATTAGGCACAATGTCACGCATAAAAATAAGCATCAATACCCAACAAATGGCAATAACAACCATTGGAATCAAGAAGATTGTGCGCCATGATTGTTCCAGAGTGAATCCTAAAATGACATGATCTTTATCTAGAATCCATCCTGCATAAGTAGGGCCAATTGCTGGTGCAAGACCTATAACAAGTCCCATAGCACCCATAACAGCACCCATTTGTTTTGGTGAGAACATATTGACCATAACAACCTGCATCAAGGGCATCGAAATACCAACGGCAATAGCTTGCATGATACGAGCTCCTAAAAAGACGCTCCATGTCGAAGTTGGTGCCGAATAGGCGACAAACATTCCAGCCAATAAAATTGCATAAGAAATCAAATATAACCAGCGTGTTGGGAATTTTGTTGTTAAATAGGCCGATACAGGGATCATAATTCCGTTTGCCAACAAGAACCATGTTGTGGCTTGTTGCCCCGTAGCTAAAGAAATATTAAAATCATTCATCAATGTGGGCATTGCTGTACCCAATGAGGTTTGCATGAGCATCCCTCCAAAAGTAGCAATCAAAATAAGTGCAAGAACAATTCCTCGATTAAATGGTTTCCCATGAATATCGAGTGGCTGATCTTTTGTTAATTCTTCAGTCATACTTTTTCGTTTTCCTCCTCAAATATTTCCATTGCTAAATCAAAAAATAGTTGGACATTTTCGACAAAACTTTTGGTGCGTTCTTCGCCCATTCGTTCAAGGATTTTCACAATACGGCTCACAGCTTCTTTTCTTGATTGCTCCGCTTCTTCACGACCTTTAGCCGTGATAGCCACTAAAATTTTACGACGGTCCGTACGAGAGATCTCACGTGTAACAAGTCCTTTCTCCTCAAGATTATTAAGAATTGTTGCTACTCGCGCTGTACTCATATTGGTTTGCTTCGCAATGTCACTAGGTAAAATTGGTGAGCCAGTATTTTTATAGAGGCCAACCAAAACGAGTTTTTCACCATGCGCATACTTACTAAAACGGCTCATAACTTCAGTTTTACTGCGACTCTTCACACAAGATAAAAAAGTTTCTGCTGCTTGATTGTAATCCATATCTTCCATTCCTAACACTATTAATTATCTAACACTGTTAGTATTATATTCTCTTTATTATCAATTGTCAAAAATTTACTACGATAAAGAAAGCTTAATCCCTCAAGGTTATCCCTCTTTTTTATTTGGGAATATTAGTGAAAAAGTTTTCATATAAAAAGAGACCTCCTAATAGTGGTCTACTTTAATGGCCATTTTTTTCGATAATACTAGTGCAGAGCAAGGAGATAAAAAATAGTTTTTTGAAAATCTCCAACTCTTTTTATGGAATGTATGTATTATAAGTCTTGTATCTTAAGGTAAACTGAATAAAAAAGGTTAAATTTTAGCTTTGCAATATGCAGTTTGGGCACAAAAAATCATAATCATAAAAAAAAACATTATTAACTGGAGGAGACTTATTGATATTTTAAACATAGTTTTTTTAACGTTTATTTTTATTGGTGTTTCCATAAACTAAGGATTTAATTTCATTGGTTTTATGATAAAATATAAATATTGGAAAATTTTAATTTTACAGGAGTGAATAAGAAAAATGAGGATGCAACACATAGATAGCGCAATAAAAAGAATACTTTTCTTCTTATTATTTTTACTTTCGTTTTATTGGCTTTTTTGGTCTGTAAGGTACATCTTTTCGGATGTTCTTCCGAGTATGAGTCACACATTCTTTTTATCACTACTTGTTTTGGGAATTGTTTCGGGAATCATCTTTTATAAATCTCTAAAACCCTTGGTTATCAAGCTCTTCAAACTCCTTTATACTTATCGTTATTTTGTTATCGGAATACTTTTCATAGGTCAGATTGTGATATCTGTATTTGCCCAATGCCTTCCCAACGGAGATGCTTCTATTCTATATAAGGTAGCAACCGCTCCACCAACACACAGTGGTTCATCCATTAGGTACTTCTCCTTATTTCCGAATAACTTTCTCATTTTTATCACCTTTAAAATCTTGAACGGCATTGTTACAGCCCCGCACCTTATTTTAACTGTGTCAATTTTAAATGCTCTACTTATTGATGGCGGTATTTTATTGCTGACGGGTCTGGCTGATCATCTGAAGGGGGAAAAATTAGCTCGAATTGTCTTTTTAGAAAGCCTATTTCTATTTGGGTTACAACCACATTTTTTATCTTTCTATAGCGATCCAGCTACCTTCTTCCTAATGGCTCTGCTGTGTTATTTAGTGATTATAAATTTAGATAAAGCTGGGATTTTTAGATGGTTTGCTATTGGCCTTCTTTTTAGTATTGCCTACAAAATTAGAGTGCCCATTTTTATTTACCTTATCGCCTTAATCCTCCTGATTATCTATAGGTTGATTTTCGACAAGAAACAAGTAAACTTTAAGCGCCTGTTCATCCGGAGCTTACTCCTTCTTTTAGGGATGCTCACAATGACTTTCGCTATTAATTTTTATGCGGAAAATCAAAAGTTTGTAGAATATGATGGAAAATACACTATGAGTCCCTGGTTTTTTGTAGACTTAGGCTTGACTGCTACAGGAGCAGATCATGCAGCAGTCAGTCAGGATGTTAAGTTTTTGGACGCTAAGGGTCAATTTAAACCAAGATCTGAACTGGAACCTCAACTTAAAGAGGATGTAAAAAAAAGATTCTCACAATTTAGTACTTTGGGTCTTATCAAGCACCAAAGTACTAAATTTAAAATTTTTACACAAGATGGTAGTCTAGGTTGGACTGCAGAAAATGTTTTAAAAGAACAAAATATTGTTAAAACCAAATTTACAAACTCTAAATTTGGTCAAAAGATAAGATCAGTAATCTATGTTGGAAATCCTCACTATGGTAATTACGCCCTATACCTTCAAATCGCTTGGTCTATAATAATTTTGGGACTGGTTGCTTATTTTAAAAAATTTAGGCAGACCTCTAATTTTGAATTCTACCTGCAGATTGTATTATTTGGTGTCATCCTATACTTATCAATCTTCGAAGCTGGTAGAAGTCGCTATTTAATACAATTCCTTCCAGCAATTATTATGTTATCATCAATTGGATACTTAAATTATTTTAACAATCGTCAAAACAAATAAAATCAAAAAAGCTCTCAGTTTTATAGCTGAGAGCTTTTTTAAATTATTAAACATCAATAGTAGATTGTTCCTTTTGTAGTATATTATCGTATAAAAGTCCTGAAAGTCCTTTATAAATCAGTGTTTTCCAAGTATACACATAGTATAAAAAAAAGATAAAAAAATACAGTTTTATATGTCTTTTGCCCCTTTTTTGCCCCCTAAATTAAAAAATCCCCACAGAGTGTAGGGATAAATTGAAATGATGATTTGTGTACTTAGAGTATAACAGAAAAATCCCTATTGTCATAGAGATCTACCTATTAAGAACAGAAACTTATTATAGCATAATCTTTATTTTTCACGGTTCGGAAAAAATGATCTAATCAAAACAGTTATTAAAATAATGACCAATATAATCCGGCTTACAGATTTATATTCTGTAAAATACTGAAGAAATATCGCTAATACAATAAACAAAGTCGCAAGTAATTTATAAATAAATTCAAATCTTTTCATATGGTTCTTGCTGGATTCGAACCAGCGCTAACTCCGTTATGAGCGGAGGACTTTAACCAGCTAAGTTAAAGAACCAAAGCTCCCCCAACCTGAAAAAGGAGCAACATCAAACTCAAACTGATAAAAAAGAATATATTGATATTACTTATAATTAAGTTTGACACTCTAATTATATCAAATACCTTTTAAACTTGTAAAACAATATATAAAAAAACGCCCAATATCTATACTATATCAAGGCGTTAATCTTTTACAACACCAGTATAACACCATCAATTTGCTTTGTAAAGTTATAAAAAGCTCTTTTAGACTGGACAGAAAAGTTAGCTATTTATAATTTATTGACGATAAAAATAAAGTTCATTCGGGAAATTTCCTGTATTTTGTCCCATTATTAATCTAGGTTGCGATGTATCTGACTGATCACCATCAGGATTTGAAACCCCTGCTTTATACATTACTATCATAGCACCACCAGCTATCCCAAGTGATCCATCTTCTTGTAATGGTTCAATATCTAATGTTGGTGTGGTTGTTGCATTTTTTAATTGTAGTATTTTATATTTATAATTATTTCCTTTAATAGTCTGACTTAATACACCATCATTAGTAATTTCAGCCACATCTCCATCTGCATTTTTCCAAGTTCCTGAAAGTGTAGAGAAATCCCCATTCAAGATAGCTGATGTATCTAAATCTTGAACATTTGCAGTTGTGTCATTTTGGTTTGACGACATTGTTGTTCCCGATTGTTCAGGTTCAGAGGCCATTTGCGTAGACGTTTCAGATTTTACACTCTCTGAATTAGATTGTTCTTCCACCGAAGTACTTTGTGTAGTCAAAGAATCACCTGTACTTGCTTCTGAACTTGTGTCCTGTTTTGTTTCACTGCTTGTCTGCGATGTTTTTGATTCCACTTTCTTGTCTTTATCCTGTTTATTTGAAGAACAAGCTACAAGAGATAAAGAAGCTAAAACTAAAACAGACAATAGGGTTATTTTTTTCATATTTAATCCTCCCTTATTACGAAAAAAACATCATATTTCAGTCGATGAGATGTTAAGTCTTAGAATAGTTAATATACTCACAAGGCAAATTCATTATACTCCTTTAGAGTTAGTATAGCAACAATTTATCAAATAAAAAAAACACCCATATCATGGGAGGATAATGGGTGATGTAAATGTTTGTATCTTTAGTCTATCAAAACATTTTATTAAAGCATAATCATCTGTGAACAAATTATAACATCTCTATATTACGGTAATCCCGAGAAAGAAAGATTCTCATATTTTCAGCGTTATATCCTATAGTAAGTTTATTATTTTCAAATATAATAGGGGTCTTAAGTAAATGAGTATGATAAGAGATAAATCTTACTCCATCTGTAAAATTCATCATTTCAATTTTTCTAAGTTCTTCTCGTGATTGAGTATTCACCCTACTTGGACGTTTAAGAATATCAGAAAATCCATTTTCTGTTAAAGATAACACATTCAGTAAATCTATTTCTGAAATTTGAGAAATTCTTTTCATCTCATATTCTATTTCATGCTTCTTGAGCCATGTTAATGCTTGTTTACAAGAATTGCTGCTGAGATCATAGTACAAAGTAATCATTTTATTTTATAGCCAAACTATCTGTTTAAATTAAAAGTACCTACTCTTGACAAATAGGTACTTTTATTAGTATAGCACTTGCAAATTTCTTTGTACAATCATCTATGAAAAAAGCACTCACTTTATTAGGAGGTAAGTGAGTGCAAGAGTAAATTTATGAAAAAGTCTTAATTAGACTTTAGGTATTAGATTATACATCGGGTCGCTTAAACAAAACAAAAGCCACGTTGGCAAGGCGTGACTCAGAAACTTACGAATATTAACGTATTTTTATTTTACCACCTATATTGTAACAAAAATACCCAGTCTTGGCTGGCTGGGTACAAAACTATTATATCAAAAATACCCCCGCGTATATAATGATAGAGTTTTCATATGGTCCTTGCTGTACTCGAACCAGCTAAGCTAAAGAACCAAAACTCCCCTGACCTGTCAAGAGAGCTATCGGACATGTTAAAAAACAAAGGTTTATGAGGATCTCAGTTCTGCCCGACAAAATGATTATATCAATACATTTGAATGTTGTAAATCAATAACGGCACAAAAAAATACCACACTGACAAGAAGTCGCTAGAGAGATAAAAGTAGTCTGTAATATTTTGCCTTATTTAATATAGCACAGATTATAGTGCCTGTTGTTGACTTATGGTAATAAAAAAGCACTTGTTTAAGGCAAATGCTCTATGTATTATTCTTCCATAAATTCAAAAACTTTTATTTTATTTTCGTCTTCCATCATCTTAACAATATTAGCAACTGGCAAAACATATGGAGGAAACTTATTAGTTTTTAAAATCATCTCACTAACTGCTGATCGTAAATAAGGATACAATATAGCAACCACATTTTGGGATGTCATTTTTTTAAAAAGTTCTACATCCTTTATACTGGTCCTATCAACTTCATATCCAAAATAGGCATTCATACTCAAATTAGCAACGAATGGGCATTCTTCCTTAATTTCTTCTCCTAGTTCACAAGAAAGATTCACCAAAATATCTTCTTTGCTAATGTTTACCACTGCATTGAAATCTAATGTAATGTCTAAATTTTCCGTTTTCGAATCAAAATTATCATTTTCTTTGTAAGAAAATTCATTTATATAATAGTCTTTAAACGATATAGTAGCCATTAAGCAGCCAGTGCCTCCGTATCAACAGTATTGTCATTTTTAAATTTATTTGATTTTACTACTTTAGTGTATTTTTGCGGAATAAAGTACTTTCTCCCATTATCATTTTCTTTATATGAAAGTTGGGTCATATCAAAATTTGAACTAAACTGATTAGAAAAATTTCGTGATTTTTTGTAGTAATCGCTTGGAAGTTTTAGTTCGGAATAGCTACAAAAATTTTTATCTTTGGTTACAACTCCGGGTTGATCAGAATCTAGTTCATATTCTAAACCAATAGAATCTAAAATATTGATTAATTCATTTCTACTAATTACCATAATATCTCCTCTCACACTGCGATTTGCTCAATACTGCTTATAGGTATCTTACCTACATCTCGGACACACAGTTGCTTAGCAAGCCCTTGAAAACCACTTGCTCCTTTTTTCCTGAGTAGTTTCAAAAGTTCTGCATATACCAGAATAGATGGTGTTTTTTGATAAAAAAGCTTCTAGTAATTTGCATTGCCATACATGCTCGTCAACATCTTTTAATTGTGCTTTATTTGCATTCAAAGAAGCTAGTATATCTTCTGCGTATTCATCCAACTTCTTTAAATCTTCTTCAGAATCAAGATTCAATAACTCGTCAAGTTCAAACTCTAGATTCACCTTAAGTACTAGTGGTGGCGTTTCTTTATCTGGCCTATTGCTTTTGGCCCACCACTTGGCTTTTGCTACATCATCAATAAAGAAGTATACACCCCCTCCTAACCAATGATTTTCTCTTGGTTTAAAGGTGAACGTACCACATTCAACTATATTTTGATAATTTTTTAAGCCTGTTCCATGATAACAATCATACTTTTTCAAAACAAACACCTAAAATCTTATTATTCTATCTATATACAAATTATGAGTAAATATCATCAACATTTATTACTCCTTAGCTTATATTATAACAAAATTCTTCAATTTTCAACACTAAGCTTCACTTTTCATCACTTTTTTCGTGTTTTTTGACGTTTTTTACGTACTTTTTATATTGGTTCTATAATACTTTTTACACAAAAAATAGTCCAAAACCTAACGTTCTCCTTATACTTTAAACCAAATTCTTGAATTATTCCATGTAGAAACAGCAAAAAAGCCCGGTCAAGTGACCGGACATTACTTCTTTTAATCTAAATACCACTTGATAGATTTAGGAAGTTTATACTTAAGAGATACAATAATAAAAATAGCAAGGTATAAGAATATAAAAAGAAAATAATAACTTATATTGATAGCTAATGGATTCGGGGTTAAGTACTTATGAACCAATCGACTTAATCCGAATATCAATAAAAAGTAAAAAACTAGTATGTACTTGTTTTGTTTGCCTTTCATCAAATATCTATCTATAACATATAGCATTAGCAAATAAATTGGAAGCATAAGATAATTGGAGAAATAAATTACATTTTTACCATCTATTTGTGGAATAACAGTAAGCATTGAGGTTATCGACATAGATACAGTGTGTATTAGAATTGTGACCAGTAATACCACATTAAACAAATAAATAAACATAGGCCAAGTTAGCATTTTCTTTTTCATTTCTTCTCCAATCAAAAACATTATACCAAAAAACACCCCTAACCGTTATGGCTAGGGGTATTTTTTAGATATGTGAAAGATATCGTGAGTCATATAATGAAGAAGGGGAAGATTATAAAAGAATTATTATTTTTCCTTTTTGTAATTTGTTAAACTTTGTATTTTTTCTAGATCTCTATCTCCAAAAATTAGATCATCATATTTAAAAAATGGTAAATCTACTTGTCCACCTTCTTTAATATTAAAGTTTTCTAAATCTAAATCATCCGCAAAAAATCCTGTTTTTTGTTCTGATCCACTTGCAGTGCTTAATAGTTCTTTTAAGCCTTGTCCACGAACATAATAAAAAGTATTGTATAAAATAACAAGCAACTCCTCAGAAGACAAAATCGCTCTTGTTATTCCCAAATACTCTTCCTTTTGCTTCACATCAAAAGAGGAGTTCATTATTTGTTTAACTAATCTATGAAAAACCCTGAAATAATTTCCTAAAATATTATGTTTTTTTGAATAAACACTATTGACAATTTGATTAATTTCCTCCTCATCTAGTTCATACGAATCAGAGGAAAAAGCTTCAATAATATTTAGTAAATCTACGGCTGGCTGAACAATCCCCCAATCTTCCTCATCTAAACTTATAGGCTTATATTTTTGTCTTTCTTCCAAAGTTGAAACTGCTTCTGAAAACAAAGTATAATCATTGTTAGTTAAAGACTCTATTATATTATCTAACTCTGTCTTCGTCTCATAGCTAGGATCAACAAAATCTATATACGTTATTCTTTGTGATAGTCCTTGAAGTGGTATTTCAAAATCTTTTTCAATATTTTTAAACGATTCTTGTTTCTCTTCATAAAGTCTTTTTTTAATGAGGTTGCTTTTTTCTTTTTTTATTTCATCCAAAGTCTCAGTAAAAACATCATAGTTAGTAGCTAACAAGTCATCTTTTTCATTTCTGAACATATCCAAAATCTTAAAATATGTACTTTCATCTTTATCATTTTTATACCTTAATGCATCATTCTTTATTTGTTCCTTTAAAACAAAATAAGCTCCAATTACTCCTATTATTGATCCTATTATGTTTCCCAAAAAATTTAATACGTCAGAACTTGAGGGATTAAATAGACTTAATAATAAAATATTTAATAATACAGCTAAAACAATAATTATAAAAGGTTTTTTCATTATTTTATTTTTTTTCATAAACACTCCTATTGAATTTATTATAGCAAAAAACACCCCTAACCATTATGGCTAGGGGTAATTTATGTTAATAATTTAGTGTTTGACCAGCATAAATCAAGTTAGGATTTTGAATTCCATTACTTGAAACAAGATGCTGCACAGTTGTGCCTAAGCGTTGTGCAATAACTGAGAGATTATCTCCGTATTGTACAATATAAGTTCCACCTGTTGCTACATTTGAGCCGCCTGAGTAGCTGATTGCTTGTCCTGCATAAATAAGGTTAGGATTACTCAAAGCGTTCTGACGTGCCAATTCTTGCCAGCTTGTGCCCCAACTGTAAGCAATGCTGCTCAATGTGTCGCCATATTGTACAATATGAGTTTTCTTGCTTGGGCTTGGTGTTGGAGTAGGTGCTGGAGTTGGAGTTGGTGTCGGTGTCGGTGCTGGATCAGGTACTTTTCCATCATATCCATTATCCGTGATACCTGTAAGGTCAATATTACCGTCTAATCCACCTGCAACATAAGTTGAGGTAAATTGGAAAATACCAATATCATCCATACTTGGGAAGTAATTCCAGTTTGGTGTTGGAGTTACTTCATAGTTTGCATATTCCGCAATCCAAAGTGAACCAGGAAACTCTTTAATAATGCGTTTATAGTCCACATTTGCAATTGTATAAGGTTTGTAGCTGTAATACATTGGTGTATATCCTGCTTCTTTCACACGTCGCATTCCGTAAAGAATAGCATCTGTGTTCGCCTGCTTACTTCCACTCGCCCCACTCTCATAATCAAGAGCAACAATAGAACCTTTTGGTGTTGCAATTTGTGGCAAATATCGATCAAGCACGCCTTTTGAAAGTTCAATGGAGCCACCCACTTGATACCAAATATAAGTATGCGCACGTTTCCCTTGTGCCAATGTATTTTGAACTTGACTGTTATAAGTCAACTGGTCCACGTAATACCCGTTATAGGTTCCTCCAATTTGAGCGATTGAGAACTTGTCATTGGCATAACCAAAGTTTCCTTGATAGCCGTTATATTTTGACCAGTCCACTCCTTGGTCACCTACTGCCGCAAAAGCTTGACTCGTTGCTCCAAAACTCGTCAGAGTTAGAATTACAATTGTCGCAGCTTTAATAATTTTTTTCATTTTCATCTCCTATTTTCTTTTCGTCAATGTTTTCGATCTTTACCCCTTTAGATTTTAAGTAGGCAAAGAGTTCTTGAAACAATGGATTAATTTGACAGATCAACTGAATCATTCGTGCAAAGAAAAACACTAGCGATCCATTGATCACTAATGCTATTTCGTTGTTATATTCTTTTACTCCAGAAAAGTTATAAAACTCAAATACTCCCCAGAATAGTGCAATTGTCACTAAATCAATGACAATCCTTTTTTTCAATGGTGGGTCCATTTTTTCTCCATCCTTAAGCCATGTTAGACCCAGAATGATTAAGATTAATGCTGAGATTCCCAGCAAGTTATATTCCAATTTTTTCTTTCTCCTTTTTATTTAGTTGTTCTCATTGGTATCACCATGCTGAAACTATATCTGTGATTTGATCCGATGGTAACCGAACTAGGTGAAGCATACAGATGTACTTCTCCTGTATTTAGTATTCCTCCAGAATACGCTGCCCCTCCGCCTTGAAAGTTACTCCACATAAATGCTTCTGTATGACTTAGATGCTCAACGATTTCAGAAGGGAGTTTCAAAAAAGTGTAGTAACTTGATCCCGTCTGATTTGTTGTTGGTCTAGCTCCTTGTACTGTTATGAATATCCAGCCACCTTTAATACAATATTCTGCCGCATTTGCAGCATATCCAGAAGCCATACTTAGATTAGTAAGTTCACGATCGGTGCTCAACGCTTGTCCACCTGAATCAAAAGTTGCTGTTCTGAGTGGTGTACCATCTGACGACAAAAGTTGTGCTTCTAGACTCCCTGTAAAAGTCTTTTTACCATCAATAGTTTCATCTCCTGCAAGGTGTACGACTTCAGAATTATTTGCAATCCTTTGCCAAGTTAAATTGAACCCAAGCGTAGTATTTCCAATACGATAATAAATCGCTCTTGTCGCATAATCATATAACGTTTGAAAAATCCCGCTCGATCCAACCATAGAGCGAACAGACAAACGAAAAGCACCAGTTACTCCTTCTGGTGCTCCTGTGACTACTGTTGGTGTTTTCTTTGAGAACTCTCCTTCTTTTTTGTAATCATCAAGATTTGCTCCTGCTGGAATATCTTGAGAAACAATCAAATCATTAAAAACTTTAAATTTCGTATCAGTTTCTGATTTAGTATAGAAATCCCCTGCTTCAAATTGTTTCAGGGCATCATCCACAGCTTTAATTGCAGCATTAGAGCTTGTTTCAATTTTGCTGACCGCATCTTTTGCACTATTTTCCACAGATGTTATTGCATTACTTGAGATATTATTAATTCGCTCTATTGCAGCATCTGCTGTGTCTTTAACATTTTGATTGTACTGTTCAATTTTGGTGTTAAGATCAGCTATCTTATTATGAATAGCAACAAACTCAACTTCAGTATCTGAAATATATTTGTCTGTAATTGCATGTAATTCTTCAACCAACTTGTTATATTCTGCGATATAACTCCTTGCTTCTTCTGCAGTAATATCTACAATTTGTAAGATGGTCATATTAATATCTGCGCTAGTAATTCGCTTGTCATCTTTTTCAAAAGCAAAATACGCTCTTTCTGCATTACCCGCAGCGCCAGTAATTTCTTTGGGAATGGTATATGAAAATTCCCCTTCTTTAGCTGTTGTTATTTTTGCATTTACGGCATCAATAGATATAGTTTTAGCACTCGTTGTCAGTTCAAATTTGATTTTCCAACCTGTTAAATCAAAAGCATCACCATAGGCCAAAGCCGTAACATGAAGTTCATGCTGCCCGCCATCATTTACTCGAGTCGTTATTCCTTGCGAAATCGATGTCTTTTGGTAGAGGTCTAATTTCAATCTTTCTTGCATAATTCTGCTACTATCCTTTCTAGTTTTTCTAGTTTCTCCCCTTGACTTTCTACTACCTCAATGAGCTGTTTATTTGTCAAACTGTTCAACATGATTTGCTTACTAGTATCAATTGAAAGGTAATGATCATCTCCTGCGACATCTTCTGGATAAGTTAACAGAAAAGGACTTTCTTGGGCAATTAGTCCGAGTTCTCTCTTTTTCGAAGGTTGTAGTCGTATATCTCTAAATTGAAATTTTTGTTTTCGGTCAAACTCATAAAACTTTAATTTCTTCGTTTCCTTAATTCCATCAATTTTAGTAGGATCAATATTTTCTTTCAATCTCATATCTGACTGATTAACAATAGAGTACCCATGCATATTCAAATTAGAATAAAAATCTATAGGAACATTATTATAAACAGTAAATGCACTGCTTACCCCTGTATTGTAAAGATAAGCATTATTAATTCTTCCTGCCCCTCCAACATAAGAACCTCCCATATTCAATGTCCCTATATGAGCGCCTGCCGAAGAAACTGCAAACTGCCTAGTATAAGTTGTAGCGGATGAAGAAGCCATAACAGCATATGAGCCAATATTTCCTGCTTCCACATTTACCGCTATTTCTTCTTTTCCCGTGTTTGCATCGGTCCCACGTCCTAAATACCCAAGTTGTGTTGTGGTATTCTTTTTGTTTATACGTATTCCACTGGAATCAACTTGAACCACATTTCTAGCACTGGTATCTTTGAATGACAATGTACTAGGAGTCAAAGAACTCCTAAGAGTGCTACTAATATAGTTATTTAGTGCCCCATAGCTCATAACCATCCTATTACTTCCACTTTCTGAAGTAATAGTTGATCCTTTAATATTTACACCTTCAATCTCAATAGCTCGCAAGATACCCGTTGTTATATTAGCGGCATTAAGATTGATAACATTAATTTTTGCAGCATCTATTCTTCCTTTGACAAGTCGGTCCGCATCAGCCATAGCAGTATCAACAATCTTGTTCCATGTAATACCATCAAATTCCCACATTTCTATGTCCTGCTCGCCTTTAGCATTAATACCTACATACTTATAAAAGAGATCACCTTTCATAGCTTTAGTAGGAAACTCTTTACCAAAATAGACTTTGTTTATTCCATTAGCTGCACCTACAACTTTTCCGTTTACGTATTCATAGATATTATTGTTGTTTTCATGGATAATATTTTGAACTTCCTTATAAGCGGAGCGATTAACCTCATCTCCAAATGTATATTCATTCTTGAATGACTCTAGTGGAAATCTTTTCATTCTAAATATACGAGTTCTTAGGTCATATACCCGCTCATAATTTACGACCGTTACAATATCTCCCAGAGATAAAGGAATATCCGTGGGAGCAACCACCTTAAATTCAGCTTTTGGCACACCATTAAGCTTTAAAGTTTCATAAGCTAACTGAATTAGTTCACTCGGTTCTTCACATGAATCATAAATAACAACCCCTGTCCGAGGTTTCCCAGTATGCAAAGGGTTAAGAGCAGTCAATTCGGGGTCTTCTAACCATTCTTGACCTTTTGGCTTATCAAGCGGGCGACCACTTGATTTTTTCCATTCAACATCTTTAATAGTGATACGACGAGTAAAATTCCCCGTATTCTCCCCTTCTTCATCTTGAAGTTCTTCCCCTTTTCCACGTGGATAGACACGAGTGATCAAGTCCGCATTATCTTCTGCTTTTGTCACAGAAAGTAGATTACTTCCGTACTCAAATCGCTTCTGAGTCTCTCTTCCAATCTCCTTAAAGAAATTGATATACCGGCGTGAAATTTTATTATTACTTATCGCACAAACAAATTGAACTTCACACCCTAACTCTTCAATAACAGCTTGAAGACAATCCCATCTGCTTTGATAATAAAATGATTCGTTTGTTTTAGCGGAGAAATCAATATTCCCTCTCTCCCAAGATGAACCTTTTAAAATTTGATTTGTGACTACACTTGAAAAATCTGCATCATTATTTCTAAATTCAATAACGACACCATCTCTTTGAAGGTCCTTAATCGCAAAGTCTACTCCTGCAAATTCATCTTCAAATTCATTTTCTTTTCTCTGATTGATTTCATAGATTCTATAGAGTTCTTCGTTTTCTACTCTGATACCAATGTATCGTATATCTTCTGAAATGATATTAGGCTCAGTTGCTAAGTAGAATTTGTTTCCTATACCAGTGACTTCGAGTTCTTCATAAACTTCTGTTATATCATCCTCATTGACTGGGGCAACGACATTCATGTATTTATCAAATGTGTAAATCATAAGTCATAAACCTCCACATCTACAATAATTTGTTTTGTTGTTACAAGGGACATGGTGATTTTATCGCCATCTTTTATTCTGATATTTCCGAAGTCTGACATGATATTCAAGTAAGAAGTGATTTCTTGATTTCCCAAATAAATTGATAGTTTCTCAAAATCAATTTTTAAAACTTTTGCTGTTAGAGCTGGTAGACCAGTAAAATTCATGGTATAGTCACCTATTCCGATTTTCAAGGTCGTTGATGTGGATGTAAAAGCCGGAAACTCAATATTTCTAACTCTCAAAGGAAAGTTACTGTCCAAATTAATTTTTCCATTTTGTAGTACTGCCTGTTTTGAATTAGTGTGATACTTATAAGGTAGGGGACAAATAATTTCAAAACTTCCAGTAGCCTTGACATAATTTGTATCAAAATCATTAATTGCTGCGAGATTACCTTCATAGTATAACTCCGGCTCATCGTTAAAAAATATTCGTAACGGTTCTTCTTTATATAAGTGCCTCTTCAACTTTTTGATCGCATCATAGTATTCAGTTGTGTCTTTTGCATTGATATGGCATTTAACAATAAGCCTCCGCTCTTTTAGCTTTCTGTTTCTAACCTTGATGCCATGCTTTTGAGCAATTGAGTAGCTATCCATGTCAACAAATAAGCTCTCTCGTCCATAAACAGAAAGTGTTTGAAAACTATTGATTTCTTTATCTAAAAAGAAGCCATCAATATTAATAGCTTCTTTTGGTAATCCTATCGTTCCTTTACTAACTGTATCTGTAAAGTTGTACATTTATCCCCTTTCTACTTAAAAGCTACTCTCAAGCCTCATATTTGTGTTTTGCATTTCAGTAATACCTTCAACAATCGCTCTAAAATCTTTATTCAACATTTGTAATGTAAGATCTAGATTAAGAGTTAAGCCACGGCCATCAATCGAATCGCTAGCAAATGAAGAAGGACTAACCATACTTGCTTGGGCAAGACTTTCACTTGCTCTACCCACCAATTTTGTACTGTCTTCCATACCTATAGCAAGTCCTTCTCCTACAAAGTTACCTATAGCTTGCATCACTCGTGATGGTGAGTGAATATCTAGTGCTTTGCGCATCGTATTAGCAACATCATTTGCGATACTGTTTGCAGTATTTATAACACTGCCACGTGCTGATACAAGACCATTATTAAGTCCTATCATGGCATTATAACCAATGTTCTCGAATTGATTTGGTAAACTATCCAAACTATTTACAAGAGCAGTTGCTAGACTAGTTATTGAACTTTCTGCTTTATTTTGGTTATTTTGAATACCTTGAACAAGACCAGCGATTGTAAATCCACCATTTTCAATCATTACTCGAGAAGGAGAATGGATACCTAAAGCGTGTTTATAACTTTCGTCCAATTTATTTGCAGAGTTTTTAGCTGCTTCTTCGACTTCATTTACATTTACACCAAGCCCTTTTGCAATTCCTGCATTTACATCTTTACCGAGTTGCTGTAATTCACTCCCTTCAAATTGGCCTTTCAGTGATTGCATGGACTTCTTACCAGTCTTCTCGAACTCCGCTACAATAGGCTCACTTCCTTCTCCAGCAAGTTTGGCCATACCATGAGTTGTTTCTGCCATCCCGCTTGTCATTGCATTATTAAACGCATCAATTTTAGCTTTTCCTTCAGGAGTCAAGTTACCAAGTTCATCAGAAGTTTCTTTGACTAATCTCTCCGCTTGAGTAGCCCCAGCAGGACCCATCTTTTCAAGCTGAGCAATTATCCCCTCATCTACTCCCCGTTCTGACAAGATTTTTACATTCTCAGACCACTTACTCATAGCTTCCTCATTATTTTTGAGGTTCTCAATCATCTTATCCAAACTGATGGTTTGTTTTTGCTCCACTTGCTCAAAAACATTAGTAGTCTTTTCTAAAAGAGAATCATACTGACTTTGCATAATGTCAAACGAAGTTTTTTGAGCATCGCTCAATTCTTGATAATCAACCTTCCCTTGGTTGACCATTTCAGTTCGCTTCAACTTCTGCTCTTCTAATCTCGCTTTTTCAGCTTCATCGATTACTCTCTTAGTCTCGGATAATTGTTTATCTATTTCAGCACTGTTTTTCTTTGACTCACTATAAGCTTCTTCTGCATTTTTAGCATTCTTTCTATTTTCAATATCCTCCCAAAAATAGTTGGAGGTAGCTTCTCGTGAGCTGTTCATAGCATCTTCTGCTTCTTTTTCAGCTTTTGTTGCTTCTACTTTTTGCTTTTGCAATTCTAGTAGTTCTTCTTGGGCGCTTACTCCAGCTTGCATTTTTGCCTGTAAGTCTATCCTTTTTTGGGCTAATTCATTGCTTAAATTCAGACTATTACTTTCTTCATCATAAGCTAAATTAAGATTTTCTACTTGACCATTTAATTCTTCTATTTTTTGAGATAGTAAATCTTTCTGATCGGCAGTTTTATTTTCCTCGGCAGAAAGCTTATAAATCTCATCTTTCAGTTTGGTTGTATTTTCAGTTTGTTTTTTTAGCTTAATTGCATAATCATCATGAGCTTTAGATGATTGTTCAAGCGAGTCTTTAACCTCTTTCTGCTTTTCAACCATAGCTTTTGTTTCTGCAGTATTGCTTTTATAGTGCTTAGTAAGTATAACTGCTGCAGCAGATACAGCCGCAAGTCCTATACCTACTGGTCCGAGTGCTGCATATAAACCTTTTGAAGCTGCACTTGCAGCAGTTGTCGCTTTAGCACTTAACATTTGTGCGGCTGTATTTAATTTAATTTTCCCTGTCAATGCACCATATAGAATTGTTGAAACCTTAATTGGACCATTTGTGGCTGCTTGGGCTGCTCCAAATGCTACTGTTGATTGAGCTCCCATTTTTGTTGCCAATGAATATGCAGCAAATGCTGTTTTGGAAGTCATAACTGAAGCATTCAGAGCATTAATCATTGGTGTGATGGTTTGAGAAATCTTGAAATATGCTAAAGCAACTCCTGCTGCTACAAGTGCTGGTGTTAAGGTATCAACAACAGGAATAAGATTGCGTGTAACTTTCATAAATCCGACTATGTAAGGTGTTGAGCTATCAATAGACTTATTAATAAAAGTAAACGAATCATTGATTTTCACTTTCAAAACATCAAAAATACCTGCAATACCATCTGCGTTAATTCCTGTGTTTCTCACCAAATTATCAAGAGTTTTAATAATATTGGCGACACCTTTTGAAACTGCATTTGACATATTAGAGAATGATGTAGCTATCCCCTGTGTATTAGTCTTCGCTAATTCCCCAAGTTCATCGCTCATTCCAACTAATGCGCCATTAAAACTATCAATACTAATTTCACCACTTTGCAGTGCCTTATATAAATCAGTAGTACTAGCTTCAGCACCTAGCATTTCTTTAGCAACCTTGTCAAGACCGATTCCCATTGTATCTTGCAAGCTCATCCAAGTATCCATGTCAACTTTACCCGAACGGAGCATTTTTAGATATGCCTCAGTCCCTCGAGCAGCTTTGTCACCACTTGAACCACTTGCTAGCAAGGCATTGTTTAATGCGATTGTACTCTCAGATGCCTTATCCGCATTTCGAAACACCAAGAACATTTGTTGGGAAGTTGCTGCTACATCATCAAGCTTAGTCGGCAAACCATCGATACCATCTGATAGAATTTGAATACCTCTATCAGAATCTTCTGCACTCGCTCCTAAAGATTCCAATACTTTTGGATATTGGTTCAAGGTATCAAATCGAGAAACTGCAGCACCTACTGAACCAGTAACTGCGTTCATTCCCACTTCTAATAACTTAAATACACCAACACCTTTGGCAATATCCATGATACTGGTATTAGATTTTTGTACCCCATTATCTAGATCGTCGGAAGCCCCAGCAGCATCTTTCATTGTGCTAGAGAAGTTCTTGTCTACGGCGGAAAGGACAGCCTGTATACTATATGATTCAGCCATTTTACTCCTTTCATTATGTCTTAGCTAACATTTTGTAGATGTCTATTTCATTTTCTGATACGTCCAAAGCTTCGCTTGATATTCCTGTTTCAATCAGCTTTCTGTCAAAGAAATCTTCAAAAGTCTTGAATTCTGGAACAACTTCGCCACCAACTTCCTTGGTATTTTTCACTAATTGATTTTTAAAGGCAAGTAAGTGTAAATTTTCTAATTCATCAATACGTCGAAGATTAACCCCCTCCATAATCAAGCTATATTGGACAATGGTCATGCGATCAATCACAGAAAAATCTGTAATATTCGCATACCTCACCAGTCGAACAACCACATCTTCGTATGTGATCACTTCAGATTGAGTTGTTCCTTCCACTGCTTTACTTTCTTTTTTGACACATTGGCTTCCGAAAGCTCAACCATAACTGTTGCGAATAGTTCATCAATATTTTCATGAGTTTCTACAAAGTTATCAATTTGGTGTCCGCTTGGGCGTCCTTTTTTAATATGCGCTGTTCCGTGGTAAATCACTTCGGCAAGTTTACCAACATTTTCTGTAAGAAGCTCTGGGATAACGGTATCTAAACCAGCTCCAAATATAAGGCCAGTGCCCTCAACCTTATATTTCATGTCCAGTTCACGATTAAATGCAATACCAAAAACAATCTCAATATCTTTATCATTAATTTTTAGTTCCATGATTTTTTCTCCTTAAAAAATAAAGAGCAGTTCTTTCCGCTCTTTAAATATCTTTTATTTTTTTGCAGTTTTTGTGCTTGCCATATCAGCTTCAGTTTCTGTAATATATTTTCCTGTGTCACGGAAAGCATATTGTATGACTTGTGATTGTTCCTCAGTGACTGTGGCCATCCCCTTAGCACCTGTACCATTGATTGCTAAACCAATAGAAAGTTCTGTTAAATCTTCTGCACCAAATGTCGAACTCGTAGATTTAATGTACCCTTGGTAGTAAGTCGCAGGATATTTCTTTGTCTCTGCTGCCTTTTCAAGGACTTCTACATCTTCATTTTCTGTTTTCGTAATTTCCCAAATTTCATACAGTGAGCCATCAATTACAGCTTTTTCAAGATCTTCTTGTAAAGTGTCACCTTGAGCAAGAATTGATTTTGCACTCATTTCTACCGTTGCGACTCCAGGCACATTGACATTACCATCTTTAGTAACTGTATTACTTGAATCAGCTTCAATATTTCGATCATGTTCTGTTTGAAAAGCCAAGCGTTTAGCTTCTGTGTTTTCTGCTTCCGCTAATTTGCGGAACAATAGGAATACGTTAATACCTTTAATTGCTGTTGCCATGTTTTCTCCTTTATTTCATATAAATTGGCACGACTAAAACGCCATGTAACAGGACGTCTTTTGTAGTTGTATCTGTGATTGTTCTGTCATCAATATCCCCTTCTCTAACAGAAAAATTCTGTATCAAGGTAGTAATAACTTCTGATTTTATTGTTGAAAAATCTTTTCTTTTTTTGGCTAATCCCCATACATCAACACTCAATAGAACAGTTCCAATACTCCCGCTCTTTGTCGGAAGTCTGTCAATTTGAGCATTTGATACTTCAACAAATGGATAGCCTACATCGTTCATTTGCTTATAGGGGTAAATTTTATATCCTAGCTCTTGGAGTAGTCCATAAGCTTTATCATAAATATCTTGTTCATTCATTTTACTATCCGATCCAAGTCCTTTTTGAACTGCTTAGATTGCTTCTTAAATGCTGGACCAAGATAGGGCTGTGCGGCAGCAAGCCGAGTGCCGAATTCTACATACCCTGCATAGTCAGTGTTTGGTTCAACAACCCCTGTCATTCCTCCGTCTTCGATATGCATATTAATTGAGCGTTCAAGTGTACTCGTATCAACGGGTACTTCATATTGTGCCTCACGAGTCAGCTCCGCTGTATTCATCCGGATTACACTTTTTAAATCACTCAAGGAAGTATTTTCACGAAGCTTCTTGTTAAGTAGCTTAGTTCCTGTAATAGTAAAAGCTCTTGCCATATTATGACACCTCTTCTAAGATATATGTCGCTTTGTTTCTCAACATTCGCTTCATAGAAACTTTATACTTAACATCTCCACAATGAGCATGGGTAGGAGTAAAAGATAGACCTCTAAGCAGTCGAGCAACTTTAGAGCCTTGTCGCACCTCCCCAAAAGCTACAAGCATTACTTTTTCAGAAGCATCAGTTAAATTCGCTTTTACCTTTTCTGAGTGCAGCTCTTTAGGAACTGATTCTCCTAAATTAGGATCATACTCTTCTTTTTCTTCAGTAAATCTTAAGACTTTGTCATACCTCATTGCATGGACCACACTCCATTCCTTTTAGCCTCACTGTTCTCTTCATTCCAGTTTGCTATATCTTCTTCAAACTCATCAAAAATAGAAGAGAGAGTCAAGCTCTCACCTTCTTGTGAGCGTGAGGAATATCCTTCATCTCCGAGCTGATTGTATCGCTTCACGCACACCTCTAAAAGAATGTAGGACAATTCGCTTGGTACACTCGTTTGTTCCTTTATGAGCTTACCCACAAGGCGCTGAGTCATGGTAGAAATAATCGTATCAATCTTGTCTTTTTCAAGTTCTAAGTCAGCCTCTGTTAAAGTTACTAATTGAGTTTTAATATCAGCCATATCTTGCTCCTACTTTGCTGTAGTAACAACGACTTCACATTCAAAAGTCAAGCCATTTGATGTTGTTCCGATAATAGTTGTGTTCCCTTCTGCTAGAGCTTCAACTTTACCTTGTTTAGGTGTCACTTTTGCAATAGATTCATCACTTGATGTGAAAGTAACAGTTTTGTCTTCTGCATCTTCTGGAATGACTGTTGCAATGAGTGTTTCTGTATCCCCAACTTTTAAATCTAACGTTGTTTTATTCAACGTCACATCAGTTGGGGCTAGGCTTTTGGGGATGTCACTACTGCAAAGGCTTCATCTTTAACAGTCATGAATCCAAGTTCAAATGTTGCTTTAATTGCAGCCATATCACGTTCTGCCAAGTTAATTGGATTTTCATTTTCATCAACTACAGTTGTAAGAGTTGCTTCAGTTAGAATTTCATATTCGATTCCCTTTAAAATACCGTAATATGCATAGTTCCAGTCAGCAACTAATTCGAGAGGAGCAGTTTCGCCTGTTCCAAAGGAACCTTTAGGTGTATAAGCAATAGGTAAACCAAGGATGTCGTCTACACCACTAGAGTTAGCAGTGTTGAAGATTGGAAGTTTATTTTCATCTTTTGTTGCACGATATTTACGACGTTGCGAGCGAGTGGATGCAATACCATTTGGCTCTAAGTCATTATCTTCAATTGATGCAATTGCATCGTTGAAATCATCATATTTATTTGCTGTTTCTGTGATTACATTTCCTGCATCCGTAGCTGCCTTTAGCACACTAAATTTATATGGGTTTTCAATACCACCAAATACAGCTTGGTCAAATTTCTTATAGAAAGCTTCTGCAATTTCTGCCTTCATTAATTCAAAGAAGTTTGTCACTGAATAGTTCAGATTTTCTTTAGTTGTTGGGATGATTACAGCCATTTTTTTAGAAGCGAGTTCAGCCTTTACAAAAGTTGGTTTACTTGTTTCAATACGCTCACCTTCACCAACCCAGTAAGCACCAACACCAGTCATGAATGTAAATTCTTCAATTGGTTTAGTCATAGGTACAGCCTTAGCTAGGCGCATAGCTGCAGAGCCATTCTTCACTGATGTGATAATATCAGCAGATTGATTTTTAGGAATTGATCCTGTTTTTGCGGACTGCATTGTCACATTATCTGGATTAAAAGCAGGTCCTTCATTTGCAAAGTGTTGTAAGTTTAAATCAAGTAATTGTTTTTTCATTTTATATTCTCCTATTTAATAATTCTGTGCTCATTGAGTGTTTTTTGAGCTTCATCAATAGTTGAAACACCTGTTTTATTACCAGGCATTTTTTTAGGTGTTGTTCCTGTGTTGCGTTCTACTTCCCAAAGTTTGTGAGTTTCTTTCATGTATTCCACAAAAGTTTTTACTGCATTTTTAGTTTGATCAGCATCTTCTGACACCAAGAACTTGAGGACATCATCAGTTGAGCGAACCTGTTCTTCTTTAAGCATTTCACTAGCAACTTTAGACATTTTTTGTAAATTTTCCTTGCGTTCGTATTCAGCAATACGATCTTCAAGTTTTTTACGTTCATGCTCTTCTTTTTCGTCTTTGTTCATTTTGGCTAGTTTTTCTGCTTCTTGCTTTTCAGCTTCAGCTTCTTTTTGCCAGCGTGAACGTTTAGACTTCACAATAGAGTCAACATCATTATCGTCTTTAAGCCCAAATTTCTCTTTGACTGCTGCCAATTGCTCTTCAGTCAGACTTTCAGCATTGAATTCTGATGGAGTATCTTGGCCAGCTTCTGCTCCACCTTCGCCACCTTCTTGACAATCAGCGAACAATTGCAAATTTAAAGGCAATAATTGTTTGTTTTTCATTTTTGATTCTCCTTCCATATCTTTTAACGTGGATAAATGCTTGCACTTCCGAAGCTTTTAAAGTCATCACGCTTGGACGTAAAGAAAACCCGTTATTTTCGACGAGTTTTTACAGATTATTATTTTTCAAATACTCTTCAAATTCTTTCCGGTCAAAATAAGGCGTTGTGCTGCACCTACAATTAGGATGTATTGGTGCTGTATTCACTCCAACTTCAAAATCACTTAATTTGATTGGATCAGTAGAAACCCCTTTACACACAGGACAAGCATCTAACTCTCTGATAAAAACAAATGTGTTTATACCAGAGTCCTCATAAGACTTCCTTTGCACCTCTGTCTGCACTCTGGCAAGCTCTGTGCGAGCTAATCTTTGAGCTTGGTTAACAGTTACATCAAAGACCTTTTTCAACTCCTGAGCTATCTTTGAGGGATATTTTCCTTGTATCATTGCTCGGAAAAGTAGCTTCTCTAATTCCGTCTGCAAATCTTTTTGTACCAAGCCCCAAATACGGTCACTGAATGTTGCGTTTTTATACGAGCCATTAACCACAGACTCCGCACTTCTTTTGATTTGTTTGAAGTTAGAACCTAATATTCCAGCTTGCCTTTTGATTTCAGATAATGCTTCATCAGATAAGTATCGCTTCATCAGCCTTTCAAGCGAATCACTCGAAGCAAGTGTTTCAAGCATAATTTCACGTTTCAAAAGCTCTAATCGATTTACTTTCATTTTAAGATTGTAAAGTCGCAGCTCCTCATTTGCTTTTTTAGAGAAATCTTTATTTTTTACATAGCCCTTCGCTTTATTAGAGAATTTTTCCACATCCAAGTCTGAAACTCTTCGTCTAGCCTCAGACATAGTGATGCCTTCTTTATCCGAGTAACGAGTTAGAAAATCATTTATTTCTTTTTCAATATCTCGCATCGTTCTGGAGTAAAGCACACGAATCTCTTTTTCAAGTTGTGCTTGGGATTTTTTCCTTGAAGTAATATTTTTTTGTTCTCGTTTGATCCAGTAATCAGTCTGCTTCGTCATCGGCATCTTCCTCTTGTTCTGGGATATCTCTCAATGAATCGAATTTATCTTTATAATCCTTCTCTTCTGTTTCTATACGCTTAATTTCGTTTCCGACATCATCAATACGACTAAAGACACCGAGCTGAGTTTCTTTTGAAACAATTCCATCGATATTTTGCATGATTTGAGATTCTTCCAAGAGATTGCGGGGGATATTTCTATCAAATGTGTATTCAATATTTGCATACTCACTTGCTTGGTTTTGAGGTACATTTTCTGTGATAATAAAGAAAAGACGATACCTTTCTTGAAGGCTCGCCCTTAGCTTTCTTTGCATGTTTAAAGCAAGATTACTCATTGCTTGAAGCTTATATGCTAGTGATGTGCCGCTAGAATTACCAAAGCTTTCATCCGATATATTTGCGACCATTGAAGTTTGATATAACCACTGCTCTAGTCTATTAATCAGATTTTCTTGCGTACTATCCGCATTAGGTTTATCAAGGAACTTCACATCTACTTTATTTGTGCTACTTGGATCACCTTTGTAAGTGATCACCCTATTTTCTCGAATGTTTTTCAATTCCTCATCAGTAAACGAAGCATCTCCACCTATAAACGCAAGATAAGCCTCTGCAAAGTAATCTACATCATTGGCTTTTTCTGAAATTGCTTTATTGAGTTGATCTATGATAGGAATTACCGGTTCAAATATTCCCATACGTTCTGTGTTATGAACATACTCAATCATTGGTACTGCTTCAAAAGGGTGCGTTTGAGGATTAAGTAAACTCCCATCTTTAAATTCATAGAACTTGTTTCGAGTGTAGATAGCTCCAACTAATTCATCCTTATCATTTACTCCATAACGAATTCCATAAAGAGGTTTTGGTTCAATAGATTCATCCCAAACAATAAACGCTTCGGTTGGTTTTAAAGCTGTAGTCCTAGTCTTGGCATCTTCATTTTGATAGAGTAATTCGATTGAACTCCCATAGATACAGGCCCACTTGCCCAATTCAAAGTTTTTATCTTCGATATTGTTTAAATTGTTAAACTCGACCAATTTTTTATTAATTTCATCTACGAGATGTTTGACTTTTACTGGCTTTCCTATAAAATAACCCATGAATGTATCAACAATATATTTTGCAAATGGCACAGCTACTCGATTGTCTGGTTTCCACGAATCCTTTTTCTTAAGCTCATGAATTGCCATTTCTCCATAATACATTGCTTCAAGTTTTTCATATCTTCCAAGCTGGATTTTATGTTTATCTATTAGTTTCTTTATATTTTCAATAGTGACTTCTATTTCGTCACTGTAAATAACCTGTGGCCTTGTGAGTGTATAATCATTTCCCAACTAGAACCCTCCTTTTATTGTTCCTATTTTTGCTTTCCTTATCATATCCATACTAAAAGCATATCTAGTGGCGTCAATAGCATGGTTATTTTTATCTTCTAGTCTTGGTTTGGGGTTTCCGTCCTTATCAACTTGATAATCAATGTTCTCAAACTCCCAAGCAATCTTTGGTGTCCGTTTTGGATCAATACATATAAAGTCTAAATCGTCTAACCATTGTTCACCATACTCTACTGAATCTGGACCCTTCCTTACACCTTTAATATGTGGAATATTATGTTCAGACCTTAGCTCAGCAATACTTTTTGGTTCAGCCGAGTCAGCGAATATCTCATCAGACTGGAAATTCTTTTGCTTTAACCAGTTTGCGAAACTTCTATTGCTTATTTTCTGACCATATAATTCATCAATCGCATAAATTCCATTTTTCTTTTTGTCATAATGCCACCTAACAAAAGCTAAAGGGTCAGTTGCATATCCAAAGTCAACTGCATTACGGATATTATCAAAGTTATCGACCATATCATCTGTTATAGATTCTGGTACGACTTGTAAATTATCAAATGGTACAATTCCAGAACCAATTGCTTTCCCTAAATATTCCCAATCGTAGCGCCTTTGGTTTCTAGCCCTTGTTGCTTCAGCTTCTTCTACAAACTCCTTAGAAATAAAGGGATTATCATGATAGGTAGAGTGATGAACAAAAGTATTTTTAGGCTGAAAAGATGTTTCGTATTTCTTATTCACCCATGATTGTTTACGTTTTGGAGGGTTATATGAATAGAAAAACTTATAAAAAAGACCATCATATAATTCTCCACGTAATAGAGAGTTAGTGATAGTCGTCACTTCATCTTCACTTTTGAACTCTGCTAGTTCCTCGATCCATCCGATTGTAAAAGGGAACTTGCTATCTTTTAACGATTTAATGCGCTCAGGATTTTGTGCTCCTCGAAATATCATATAGTTCCCACGAGGAATATAAGTTATTCTTAATGGGGACTTATTAAACTTAAATAAATGTGTGACTCCTTGTTCTTCAATGGCCCACTTCATTTGTTCGTATATTGACTGCTCAAGTGTGTTATCAACATAGCGAATTCCAACAGCATTAAAAGCATATCTCATTAACAATTGAGTAATAATATGTGCGATGTCAGACGACTTCCCTGAACCACGCCCTCCTTTTTCCACAATATTTAAGATATTACTATTTAAAGCTGCTCTCCAAGTAGGTGCAAAAGCTTTTGGAATAAAATCAGATAGTTTAGCCATCAGCATCACTCAAATCATCAACGAATACCGGTGTCTCAGTTACTTCAACTTGCTGTTTATCTGTAAAAAGGGCATGGCGTTTACCTAAAAGCTCCGCAGCCTTTAGTCGTTCTTTTTCATCTGGAGGCTTTTCTATAAGTTTAGTTTCACTTATTCCATCACCAACAAATTCTGTTTGAACAACAGTAGATATAGACTTTCCACGCATTACTGAAGAGAGGTATTCTATGACTTCTTGAGCATCTGCAGACCTTTCATTATGCATTTTTTCAAGCTGTTCATCAATATATTTTCGAACCTTAGCATTTCTTAGCAATTTGCTAGCATTAACTGCAGCAACTGAATCTTTTTTAACATTAGGATATGCAACTTTATAGGCTCTGGTACCATTCAAATCTTTTAAGTATTCATCAGCAAATATCTGTTGCTTTTCTGTCATATAATCTCTCCTCCCTATAAGTATTCAAAAAGCCGCCATTTCTGACAGCTTTTAATATTAAGTACTCCCTGTAAGTACTTCTAATAACTAATCAAGGAATCGAACCTTGACTATGATACCAACCTTAGCTACTTAAAAATGTTTAATATTTAAATTCACCTACAGTACGGAATCCAATATTTTTAAATGAACTCATTTCTGCTTGGTTAACATCTGTAGTTTTAAAGTTTTTTGCAAACTTAGCTGCTGATACACCATCCAAGCGTGTAAGTTGCTCACCGTTGAACATCCAGATTGAACCATTCATTTTAGAATTCTTGTCGTTTACTTTATATAAAATCATTTCAATTTCTCCTTCATTTGGTGTTGGGTTAGTATGGGATAATTTCCCTCCCATTTGTTTAATCACATCAACACATCCTTTTAACGGGTTTGCATAATCCTGAACCCCATTTACACTTCCAGATAATCCAGCAGGATACCAAATTGCCCATGCTGCTGCTGCAGTGGATTGAGCATAACCCACTCCAATAGTGCCCAAAGGCCAACTATTAAATTCAGATTGCCCCTTGTCTCTCACGTTTTGCGGAACCATTCCTACTGTTCCTCCGCCTGGATCATCCCAAGCAAGACCGTGCGATTTATCTTTACAGCTATTTAAAATATCTTTTGCTGTTAATGAGGCATCTGTAAGATAGTCTCCTCTTATAACTGTGTGATTTAACCATCCCCAGCTAGAGTTATATCCTTCCTGAATTTCATAGGCTGCAAACCAGGCATAACTCATTCCTGCTGAAGAAACAGTATTTAAAACTGCTTTAATTTTACCTTTATCATTACCGCACCAAACTCCAAAACGGTTAGTACGTGAATCATTATAGATAAAATTTACAACCTGATCTATACTTAACCCAAAATTATCATTGACTTTGGCAGTTAGAAAAGCTTTCAAATCATCTTCACTCCCTCCCGAAGTAGAGCCTCCAGTAATCCACTGATCTAAGTTAATTATGTCGGTAATGGGATCTTCATACGTATTTTTTTTGACGGGAAATCCATTCATATTAGCTTGCCATGTATCTGAACCAATTTTAATCCACACATGGCCGAATCCACCACCACCGTATCTGTTTACTGCTACATTTAAAGTACCATTACCAGTTCTAGCAATTCCTTGTGTTACGTAAGTTGCTGGAATATCTTTCGCATGTCCCCTTGCCATGTAAGGGTTAGGTGCTCCAACAAATTCCAGCACATTTTTAATTAAGCTTACACATTGACCATTAAGATTACTATCTGATTTATCTACAGTTACTAACCCAATAAGACTATCAAGAAATGCTCTAACTTCTGCAATCGTTCGTGCCATTTTCTACCTCCGTTTTTATTTCTTTAAGATAATAGAGGCCTCTTAGTTATCTTAATTTTATTATACCTTCCAATTTTTAATTGGTTTAGGTACAAAAAAATCTTAATCAATTTGATTAAACTTCTTAATATTTATGAAACAATTTCAGCACTTTTAATTCAACCGAACATATAATTTGTGTTTTACCGAATTGTTCATGTTACCATTATCTCACTTAAAACAGGAACTAAACGGGAAAGTTTCGGGAAGAAAACGGAAAGTAAAATCAATACAATGTTTCTCTCCATAATCCCTCTCTTAGTGTCTTTTTAAAAGCATCATATTGTTTCCTAGCCGTGCTTTCTTCCAAACGGACCCTCAAACCAACTTTATACCAAGATAGTCGGTATTTAAATCTTGCATTGATTATTTCTTTAACGAGTGTACCTTGAATCACTTCCATTAATTCATCAAGTGTTTGCTTTTGGTCCTTTAACTTTCCAAGTTCTTTGTCTGCTTCTAAAATAAGAAAATTTCTTTCTTGGGGCGCTGTATTAGTACTTGTCCCACTACTTCCAATTCGTTCTTCATTTTTCTGACGAGTGATCCACATTGCACGAGAATTTATCTTCACTTGAAGCATTCCTGTCATATAATCACTAATCAATAAATCTAACTTATCTGCCATGAATAAACTTCCTCCAGTATGTTATAATATAGGCAGATAAACCTCATGCCTAAGCCCGTTCCAGCGGGCTTTTTATTATTTTTGAGATTTATTTTAATTTTAATCCCAGATATCTCTCTAAAATCTTATATCATTATGATAAGATTATATTATAATAATACAAATATTAATAGGAGGGCCACTATATGATTAAATTATATTTTATTAACCATTGTTACTCTTCGAAAAGAGCTAGAGAGTGGCTTAACGCCTACAATATTCCATTCACTGAGATAAACGTAGCTAAAGATGACTTATCTACTTCTGATTTCTTACATATTTTATCTCTTACAGAAAATGGAATCGATGATATCCTTTTAGAAAGAAGTACCATGTATAAGAAATATCATCACTCATTTGAAGAATCTTCCCTAAGCGAAATGATATCCTTCTTAAAAAGGTACCGAACTGTTATACGCACTCCAATTATTGTTGATGAGACTAAACTATTAGTTGGGTTTACAGAGAATCGTGCCAGAAAATTTCTCCCTCGGTTCCATAAGAATATTTATTTTGATTTTATAGCTGATAATATAGCAAAATAAATTTTTTAGCATCAGAAATGATGCTTTTTAATTTTTAAATAATTCTAATATCAAGTCCATAAACCTCAGCTATCTTCATTTCAACTTGACATCCCTTGCTCTTGGAAAATTCTGCCATTTCACCAATAAATAACAATCCAGAACAATTATCCATTGGTTCAATTGCTTTCGCCAGCATAGCAATTGGTTTAGGATCTTCTACTACATTATTGTCATTAAAAACAATGTTGTTAGGATTATAAGGATAGAGGTATTCATCTCCTCTTTCTTTTACCCATTCAATGCCAAGTTGTAAAGCAGCTTTTATTTCCTTCTCTGTTTTCCCACTCATTGGTGTTGATAAATACCATTTATTCAAATTCGCTCTCCTAATTCAATTTCTTTTAATCCCATTATACAACTATGGTAAATATATAATATAATCAGAAGTGGCTTTATAAGCTGTACTCCCTTGTAATCACTGTCTTTATAAGGATTTTTTATTTTGGTTAAAATGGGCTGATTTTTATTACACTTTTGTAAGTATCACCTTCTGTTTTGCAAAGTATAATAGTCTTATAGAAAGTAGGTAAATATGAAACATACATATAAAACATTTTGGACAAAATATTCCAACTTTAAGGATGAATGTAATGTAGGTGATTTCTGGAAAATAATACTCACTCACTTTTGTATCTATACTGCTCTATTCATTACCCTAATAATTGGTATTGGAATGCGACACAGTTACGGTAACGGTCTACCTGATAATGTTCTTGTAATCGGTAGTATGTCTCTATCAGCGGTATACTTTTTAGCAACTTTACTGCCAACTCTTACAATCACTATTAGAAGATTAAACAATGCTGGGTTACACTGGGGAACTTTATTCCTTTTCCTTATCCCGTACGCTGGTCCTTTTATACTCGCCTATTGTCTAACTCTTCCAAATAAAGAAACTCGAATGAGTTATAGTTATAGATAAATTTTAAATCCTAGCCTTGTGGCTAGCTTTTTTATTTCACTCCACCAATTCATCTACCGAGCAGCCGAGGGCTTTAGCGATAAACACTGCATTTTCCTTCAACTTTATTAGATAACGTCCAATCTCAAAATTTTTCAAATCTCCAACAACTACTTTAAACGGAATTTCTGTTAAATCATTAGATTTTATAATTTTTTCAGCTAACTACTCAGCAGTCAGCCCCTTCTTCTCACGTATGATTTGCAGCTTTGTTTTTGTCATTCCAATCTCCTTTTATAATAACCTCGGTCTGAAATTACCTTAGAATGAATATTGCCAGAAATCCATAGCAATTTTTCAATACTTTTTGTAAATTTCACTAAATCTTTATAATTTTCTACTTTCATGCCGTTTTCTTTAACTTCTGCGCCAAGTTTTGCGATGTCGTTTTTATCGGATTCACTAATAGGAGTATTGCTCAACTTATCCATCAATTTTTCAAGTTCTTTAAATTCCATACTGTCCAATCCCTTCTAAAATTTCGTCACGGCTCATGCTTGCGTATGGTTCTGGAATCTGTGGGTTGAGTGTAGCGCTGATTTCTTTGATTTTTGATTTTACTGTGTCTAAAGCAAAGTCCTGTGCCATTTGAGAAAAGCCCCAATTTACTGTATGTGATTCTTTAAAGATTTCAAGTATCTCAAACAACTTGCTTATTTCTTGGTTCATTCTTGCACCTCTACTGGAATCTGCTCATAGCTTCCAGTTTCCATGCTGTCGATTTCTTGCTGAGTGAATTCATTGCTTTCATCAAGATGGCTATCGTTAAATGAAACTCCTATAAGTGGTGGCTCTGGCGTTTCAAGCGTTTCAAGGTCTTTCCAAAGATAAAGATTTGTATTTTTATCGTTCAGATAAAACCGCTTCTCCTTGGCGACTGTGTAGCCGTTGACCGCAGCCTTATAAAACAAGATTCTATTCATTCCAAACCAATCAAGCATTTTTGATAATTAATGATCATCACATTTAGTGCCATTGTCACCATAATGCTCTGCCCAAGCACACATTTCATGTATCGGATCAGCAGTTTCTTTAATATATTTACCCACGAACTCTGGAATCTCTAGTATTGCTTCATTCAGTCGTTTTACCGTTTGCAATACTTCTTCATTTCTTTCATCCAAAAGACCATTTAACCAATCAATTTTGCTGTTTAATTTCGCAATTTCTGCTTGATGATCTTCTGGACTTACCCAATCTTTGCCAAATGCTTTTACTTCCTCAAACAAACAGCAAACACCATTATGATGACCGACAACATCAAACGTACCAACTTTCTTATTAATCTCTTCTTCAAACTTCTTCATCCTGAGCCTCCTCTAAAATTTCCGCATTTATGCATTGTTTGGCAATACGTTCTGCTTCTTCCTTGGTGCTCACTGTGTAATAGCTGTGCAATCCCGGCTTGTACGGAACTTTAACGACAAACTTCTTCATCCTGAGCCTCCTCTTCAGATAAAATGTGAACTGTATCGATCAAGCAATTCATGTAGCCTGTATTGAATTCTTCATGATCACAATTATTCCAGTCCATAAATCCACTTGTAAGCTTATGGATTATCTCTAGCTTTAGACTTGCAGAAACTTCTGCTCTCATGTCTTCATTATTAAGTGCCACAGCCGTAACTTTAATTCCCATCATTTATCCTCCTACAAATAATTTGAAATTACAGCCAGCACTTGTAAAACAAACACTGCTACCCATAACCAAACCGTCCATTGTTTCTCGGTTGCATCTTTTAATATTAGATTTAGTGTTAACACGAAAATCAAAATTTTATCTAGTGTCATTTATTTTCCTCATTTTCTAAAATTAATCCCCCAGTTAATTCGTCATATCCATCTAAGACTTCAAAAGTTCCATCTTTAATTTTCTTAGTAGTGACTTTAAGCCGGCTAACGTCATACGTTTTCTGAATGCACAATTCAAAAACCGGGTACTTCTGCTCCAGTTGCTTAAAGGATACTGGCTTTATTTTAATAATGGTAAAAATACTTTTTCCTTTATATTCATATTTCATTTTTTAGCCTTTTCTATATGCTCATATTTCGCTCTCTCATACGTTTTAAATTTACAAGACACAATCTATCCAAAACATATTTAAGTAGCGAAATTTGCCTGATTTTTTAGCTTATTGAGCTATTTAACTCAGTTATTTCTATTTCAATTTTATTTTTGTTTCCATAAAATTTTCTAGCACAGAGAACTACTATCTGACTGTCATCGGCGTAAAAACCAAATTTAGTCATATAATCCTGTAGATTCTTCATGAGATTATCTAAATCGGGCCTCGTTTGTTTATACTCGCCCCACAACCTCTTCTGTTTGATTGCATATGTGAAAACAACATCTAGAATAAGCGGTGTACCTTTTGGAAAAGACTGTTTAGGTGCTGCTTTTTTTAATGCACCTTGTAACTCATAGTTTTGAGTCCCTTTTCGGTTATAAAATACAGGATTACCGTTTTTATAAGAAACACCTTTCTGCTGAGCCGTTGTTGGCATCTTCTGCAGCTCGAAAGAAAACTTCATTTTCCAAGTCTCGCAATCTGCTTACGAAACTCTTTGTGAAAATACTTAGTTTCTTTGTTGTTTTCTCTTGCTTTTGCCATCTGTTTAGATTCTTCTCGAGTTACAATTTGTTGAACTATTTTTTCTTCCTTACTTACTCTTGACATTCTTCACCTCCTCAAGTGTCATTTCTCCTCTGTGATAAGAAACAGCCTTTTCTAAAGGACAGCCAATAATTACCGCTAGAAAGTGCATTGGGTTATTTGGCTTATTTTCTTTATCACACCAATCCAGGAAGCGATAGTATTGCTTATCCGTCACTACAAGTGGTTTTACGTAATCAATATGACTCTGCGCCATTGCTGCTGTATAAGCTGACTTAGGTATTGCCATTTTCTAAATCCTCCCAGAACTTTTTACGATCTTCATCTGTCATATACTCTGTATTTTGATTGCCTTGGGACCACGCTGGTGCAGGCTTCACGATTTTATTATTAGCTGTAAAAGCTTGCTGTCTAGGTGTTGTGTCATAATCATCTTCCCAACCTTTACCGTTAAACCATGTACTCCCATGCTTGATATAATCTTTTAAAGTTCCTTTTGCATTTATTTCTGCTAAATAGTTTTCAATACCAGTTTGAATCTCTTTATCCGTTACACCAGATTTAACAGCCTTTTTATATGCTGTAAGTGCTTTTGGCTTTCCTTTTTTATTTGGATACATTTTCCAAAGTAAAGAAAATCTATTTTCTAAATCAGATTCTTTATCGGACTTGTCCGATATATTATTAAATGATTTATTAATTGATTTATTAGATGATATATTATCTTTAAAGTTTTCTTTAATACCCTCTTTAAATTTTCTTTTAGGGGTGTTAAAGTTTTCTTTAATACCCCCATTAAGTTTATTTAAACAGGGGTAAATAAATCTCTTATCTATTTCTTTTCCAGAATATCGATATTCTAAATCTATATATCCTTTTTCTTGAAGTTTTCTAAGAGTATTTGAAATTGTAACTTTAGTTTTTCCATATCTTGTCGCTAAGTAAGCATTTGATGGGAAAATACTTCCATATGAATTAGCCATTGTATAAATTTCACTAAAAAGAAGTTTTTCAAAATCGTTTAAATCATCAGCTTCAATAATCGGAACTGGTATTTGATTAAAAAATTTTGTGCTTTGTTCCATTAGCTGGACCACCTTAAATTTCCGACATAGTTATTAGTTTTATTCCCATCTATGTGTTTTACATTTGGCAACCCTTCTGGATTATCAATAAAAGTTTGAGCCACAAGTTGATGCATAAAAGGCATTACTCGTTTGCCATTGTCTAATACAAAACTATATCTTGGACGTTGGTCTGAACTTGTGTTTAATTTTAAATTTCTACGGATATTATCTGTCAATATTTGACGAAGGTTTCCATAATTACTAATTTCATATTCTCCAATAATTTTTCCAACAATTCTCGGAGAGTTAATGTATTCTAATTTTTTCCATGTTTCTTGTGTCATATATTCCTCCATAAACAATAGGTTAGCGCTGGGTCTCCGTGAGTACATAGCGCCCGACTTACATGTCCTTCCCGCACAAAGCCTATTGTGTGATGCTGATCCATTTGATATTCAGATAAAACTATGGCTTTCTAACGTGTTTCAATGACAAAATACGATTTTCTATTATTTTCGTCTTATTGCTGAACAAATGAATCCACGCTGCTTTTAACGTGATTCCGAGCACGTATTTTTATTTAATTTCCTTGAAATCAATGGCTTTAAATTCTCCAAAACCATTTGCCACCATACATCGTTTCCATCGGTCTTTATCTTCTAGACTTTCAAACTCTATTTCAATTGTGGCCTGATAGCGTTTTTTAGGTTCTTCAGATTTACTTAAAGTTTCAATTTCTTCAGCTAAAATTCCCTCAGATAGTTTTTCTTCTTGCACTTGTGGCTGTTCATCTTGTCCATTGAAATCTTTCTCAAGTTGCTGATTGACCAACTCTTGCCGCTTTTGTTCCTCGACTTTGCGTTGAGCTTCTTCCGCTTCTTTACGAGCTTTCTCTTTTGCAATATCTTCATTCATTATTTCGAGGATTTCAGATACTTCTTTTCCATCGTCATACATACGAATATAAGGAGTGTCACTAATCCCGCTCATGAAAGCAAAATTTGAAATGTTTTTCTTGTTTTTTCTACTTTCTTCTTGTTTTAATCGTTCCTGCTCCACTGCATAAAATATACTATCTTGGAGAGTTTTCTTTGGTTTGTAATCATTGAAATTGGAAGCTTTTGCCCAATCCTCAACCATCACTTCAAAAATTCTTGAGTCAAGTTCTAAATTTTTTGTTAATTCAAATAACTCGCCACGTACTATTTCCTTACGTTCCTCTTTCTGTTTGAATTCAACTTCCTTCACACCCTCATCAATTTGGGCAATTGCTTTATCAAGAACTGCAACAGCTTTTTTAAACCACGTTTCAAACTCAGTTAGTGGTTTGTTATATTCCTTTTTAATTCGGATTTTTTCATCATTTAATGATTTATAAAGTTTACGTAATTCTGCTCTCGTGCTCTTATCATCTTTGAGAGTTTCTGCAGTAACTACACGATTTGAGTTTGCTTCAGCAATACTATTAATCTGTTTTTCAAATTTTTCACGATCAAGAACTTCAATTTTTGCAGGTTCAAATGCTACACTAATTTCACTCATTTAAAAGTCCTCCGCAGTCACTTCTTTATCAATCACTTCGCCTTCTAGGACTTCTTGTGTTTCATTCTGGATATCTTTTTCTATTTCTTTAGCAGCCATCTCTTCTTTCTTTTGCTCTAAATATTTCTCTTTATCAAAAGATTGCATTTCTTCCTCAGTTGGTTCATGTACACCATTTACTTCACGAGGTTGTTTTTGCTCGAAAACTTTGCCGCCATCTTCTTCCGTGTACATTCCGTTCAGATTCTCTGGAAAAGACTCACGTAATGCATTTACTATTGCTGTTTTTCGAATCATGTTATTAGGCATTGATTTCCATGTGCTTTGTGATTTTCCAAATTCGTCTAACGATATAAACACTTCTGAGGGAATATCCCTGTCCTTGCGATACACTCTGGCCCAACCACCAACTAACTTGTCACTTGATAACTTAATTGCGCCTTTTAATTCATGTAGCTGTCCTTCACGTTCAACAACAATACCAGCTTCAAAACCTGCATAAGCTGGATGTGATTCAGCTCGTTTCATGAAGGCTTCTTTTGAAGTAATAATCTGAGCTGGACTAGTTCCATATTTGACTAAATAAACATCTTTTGTCCAAGGGTTTAATTTTTGCGCTCGTGCCAAACTCATAAAAAACATGATTTCTTGGCTTGTAACTTTTGGATTATCAGTCAGATAAGCACGTACAATTTCTGGATTGAGTTTTATCTTTTCTCCAGAAACCTCAAATTCAATTGTGCTTGTATTTTTCTTCTCTGCTACTTCGTTCTCCATTTTTAATTCCTCCAATTTTTGTTATAATTAGAGTAGAAACATTGCAAAAATTTCTACCCGCTCACTCTGCAAAGTGAGCTTTTTTATTTTTAATTTATTCATTGTTGATTCTCACGAGCACAATTAAATTAATCAGATTGACAACAAGTATCGCTATACTTAGTATTGTTGACATACTATCTCCTTATCTCGCTCCTAGTTGCTGCTAATGATTTTTCATTTTGTCATGTAGCGAAGATAATCGCTTAGTTTATAAAACGTCTTAGGAAACGTAAATTCTGGACGATAAACTGTCCACGTTTTACTTACATTGTTTATGCAGACTTCTTTACCATCAGTTGTATAAAAAGTGTCATATTCTGGCATAGTTGCTCCTTAAATATTAATCTCCTGTGTATTCAAATTTAGGTTTGCGAGAAACTCCCCGATATTTCTTCGAGTAATTACTCCATGCTATAAAAGCTGGTACAAACGTTATTCGTTTTCCTAGGTCGATAACATAATCTTTATCGATGGTTTCTTTTTGAAATTTGCGAATTTTAATTTGAATAGTTTCTTTTTTAACTCCTAGAGCTTTCGCTAATTTTTCATCCGTTGCCCACTCATCAGAGTTTAGTGAACTAAGATTGATCATGTTTACTCCTTTCTACTTGATGTCCCAATACTCTATCAAAAATGCAATAAACCATTTAATTGATTGAGTATATTTTCTTTTACCATTCAATACAGCACTAATATCTGTTGCAGCAAACTCGTAAGGAGGATTTTTAATATTTTCATAAGCCCAAATTATATCCTTGTTACTTTTTCCTTGCATCTCCATGAATTCCACAATTTTTAATCGTTGGGAATCAAAACTTTGTTCTACTTCTGACATTTTTATCCTTTCTCAAATTAAATATCCTGCTTTTGCAGTACGGGAAGTTGAGGAATCGAACCTCTTCGCCTTTCTTCCCTGTAGCAAGTGCCACGTATCATAACTCCGTGATATAATATAAGCGACCAAACTAAAATTATATATAGGAGTTTTTTATGAATAAAATTAAAAAAACAAGTTTTTTACAATGGTTATTTTATTTACTGTTAATTTTCTTTTTGCTAATTACTTTTTTTATGATAACTTATTATTTCTCTACACTTTTACAAATAAAGTTACCTAATGAACCTGCAATTTCCGTAATTACTCAGATAGATTATTTCAATTTATTTAAAATTTTTATTTTTGTTGGGATTGTTTATTTTTTTCTGTTTTCACTTCCTGAAATGTTTATCTTGTTTAGGGTACGGAAGGCGGGAAGAAAACTTGAAGATTTGAATATTAAAGAGAAAAAAATAATTGAGACCCTCTTTAGAATATTATTAGGTTGCTATATCCCCACTGTTGCTCTGTTTGCTTTATCAATAAATCAATTTTCAGCCATCGTTGAAATTTCAGCTCTCTTTACCATCTTCATTTTCTTTTTCAACCTTGGAAAGATTAATAAATGAAGATAACGTTCTATTCACCATGAAATCTATACCAAGTATCAAAACTACAAGAGTAATGATTGCTTTAATCCAATCATAATTTGACATATAACCACTCTTTCCGCCCACTGGGCTTTTTTATTTTATAAAGTTAGATAAAAAGTTAGATTTTTTGTAGTTCACCCTTGACATACAACTACATTTCGTATAGAATAAAAGCATAGAGAAAACCCTTAATTAAAACATTTGAAACTGCCGGGAAGCGTGTTTGTAGTGTTTATAGTTAAGTTATTTTTCTAACGTTTTTTCTAACTTTTTATCTTACAAGAATCATTATATACGTTTTTGTAGTTCTTGTCAAGAATTTAACTACGTTTTTGTAAAAAATATTTTAGGAGACCTATATAATGCCTGATACAACTACATTCGATAGAATAAAGGAACTCGCAGAAAAAAGGGGGAAGTCGCTCCCCGCTGTATCTGCTGATTTAAAATTTAGCGACAATCTTTTCTATCGTTGGAAAACATCCAACCCTAAAGCAAGTGACTTAGCAAAAGTAGCAGATTATTTTCATGTTTCAGTTGATTATCTTCTAGGTCGTGAAGAAAACGCAGGAAATAAAGAACCTATAGATCTTGCTGATTTAGTAGATGAAAATAAAGTTGATTGGGATGAATGGGTTTCTTTTGATGGTAAACCACTAACTGATGAAGTTAAAACAGCATTAAAACTTATTTTAGGTAAACGTCTTGAAGACTAATCGGGGGCTCTATGAACGAACAGGAACTAATAGAGCGTATAATACTTGAGATAGAAAAATATGGAATTGAAGTTATCGGGGACAACTTATTTCCTTTAGACGCTGTAACAAACAATAGAAAAAAGATAACAATTTTTAATCCCACTACGGTTAAAGCATTTAAGCTATGCCATGAATTGATGCATATTAAAAATAATGATCCTTATCGTCTAGGTGAATGTGACACTACAAGCCCTCAAGAGAAACGAACTAATAAAGAAGCTATTCTTTTTCTATGGGATATATTCATAACTGAGGGTGGGAGCTTTGATATTTTTCAAAGGTTCATTGAAATATCTGGATGCCCTTGTGATACTTCTTTTTCTCTTCTTTGTAAAGTTAATGAAAAAGTCATAAATGAATTAAAAAAAGAAGGTAACATCCAAAAAGACTTTAGTAAAATGTCACTAAAAGAATGTGTTATTGATTACATTTCGCATTTTGATGTTGTGGAACAAATCAATACTTATCAGTTTCTTGAAGCATACAATTTACCTTATGAAAATTATGATAGAGCAGTTGAACTTTTTTAAAAATATGCTCAAGCTAGATTATGCTTGTTAACACAAAAACTACGTGCGCTAATCACGATAAAAGGGTAAGGAGAAATTTTATGAAAAAATTGTTACCTCTATTTGTAATAGTATTATTATTACTGACAGGGTGCGGTACTTCCCCAAAAAAAGAAGCCGAACAATTCTATGATCAAGATGCATTAAAAAATATAGCATTGTCATTAGATAGACGTTGGGATTACGCTGATTCAAAAGAGGCTATGCAAGCTGATACTATTGAAATGTACAAAAAATCAACTCAGATTGAAATAGATACCTTAAATTCACAAGATTTCAGTAATAAAAAATTTAAAGATAACAAATTAAAAGAATTATACCTTGCATATAAGAATCAAATTGATGATATAAAAAAAATGCTAGAACATACTAGCACATCATCTATTCCAGAAAAGTGGATGGAACTATATGATGAAAGAACAAAAATTTTATCTCAAATAAATGATATTAAAGAAATACCTGTAAAAAATAAAGAGACATTAAAAGAATTAATAAATAACGGAAATGAAGTGAAGGAAACAGAAAGTGTTGATAAAAAAATCAACGCCCTTTTATCATCAATCAAATTTTCATCACAACCCCAAGAATACGAAAGTGATTACAAAGTATACGAAACTAATATAGAAAATACAACTGGAAAAAAATTTAAAACATTTGGTGCTAAAGTATATCTCGAAAATAATGAGGGAATAAGAGTAGATACTCAATATATTAATATTTCTGATTGGGAGCCAGGTCAAAAAGTGAGTGTAGATTTCACGACAGATAAAGAATTTTCAAAGTCAACAGTCGTTAAAGATTATTATGATTTAGAAAATTGAAAAGACGTTTAATATTTTATGGCTGATAACAATTAATAAGTTAAGCATAAAAGCATAAATTTTATATAATTCAATTAAGGGTAGTTTTATGAAAAAATCAAATAAAAAAATATTAGGAATATTTTTCGCAGTAATCATATTAATTCTAATTTTGAAATATTTAGCAATTCCTCTAGGTATTGCAGGTCTAATCTATATTATATACAAGTATATAAAAACAAAAGATAAAAAAATTCTCATTTGGGCTATAGCACCTGTTTCCCTTCTTTTAATTGGCGGAACGTTAAACAATAACTCATCGACAACTGCCACTAGTAGTCCTCAAACTTCTGAAAATCCCCAACAAAACTCTTCATCAATAGTCAAGTCTTCTTCCAAAGAAAGTACAACATCTTCTTCTATATCTGTGAAAGAATCTTCCGAAATATCCATTAGTGATACTCCACAAAAAACTACTACTGAAGAACTTTCTAAGCCGGATATTATAGAATCTTCAGAAGATTCTAGCGTTGCTCCTGCTATAACAGCCACTGAAGAAAATCCTGAAGCAACAGTAGAATCTACTGCACCTACAGAAGATCGAACTGTCTACGTTGCAAGTCACGGGAACTCAAAAGCTTACTGGTATAGTATATCAAATATGCCTTCATCTACAAAAATAGAAAATGTTGTTACAATGACGGAAACAGAAGCACTAAACTCTGGAAAGCATCATTCAATGAAAGAATAAAACGTACGTTATTCATTCTAAAAAAAAAAGCAAGGATAAACATATATGATCGATTTTAACAACGCTTCTTTTATTAAGTTAAAGCCTACAAATGATGATGCTTTTCTTAATAATATCTCCCCAATATTTGTAAACGGTGAATCTGTTTTAGGAACATTCAAAGGTATCCGTGATGGAGTCGTATTTACAACGCATCGTATTATTGCTATCAATGTTCAAGGTATTACTGGTAAGAAAAAGGATTTTACATCTCTTCCTTATTCTAAAATTCAAACTTTCTCTATTGAAACAGCTGGCACTTTAGACTTAGACAGTGAATTAGAATTATGGTTCTCAGGTTTGGGAAAAGTCAAATTAGAATTCTCTAATCGTGCAAATGTATCTGAAATTGCAAAAATCATATCTGAAAGAATTTTATAAATAAAAATCCGTCCTAAACTTTGGCGAGTCGCGGGACGGATTTAAAAAAACAAGTATATGAAAACCACGTTATTCGTGAGGTTTTCTTGTACTCTATTTTACAGAAAAAAGGAGTAGAAATCAAATGTGGGTTGAAGAATTAACCAATGGAAAATATAAATATATTGAACGTTACATAGAACCATATACTGAAAAAACTAAAAAAACATCAATAACTCTTGATAAAAACACTGCACAAGCCAAAAAACAGGCGCTCACACTGCTTCAAGAAAAAATAGATAAACTTACCAACACTAACAATATAACAGCTAAAATCACGCTATCAGAGCTATATGAAGAGTGGTTCTCTCGCTATAAGATCACTGTAAAGCAACGAAGCGCTCTAGCTACTTCTAAGGCAATGAAAAAAGTGTTTGTATATGTTCCCAAAAATAATCTAGTAAAAAACTTGGATCGTCAAATATTCTTAGATTTTTTTGATAAGATATATAGTTTTGGTAATCTATCCTACGCTTACACTATCCAAATAAAAAATACACTTGGAAATATGCTTAATTACGCTGTTGAAAGGGAATATATTGATAAAAATCCAATAGCTTCCATCAAAATTAAAAGAAAAAAAAGACCAAGAAGAAAATCATAAGCAAAAAATGGATGAGAAGTTTCTTGAAAGAGAAGAAATCGATGCTATAATCACATATTTAAAGAAGAATAAAAATAATTTACTCCATGCGAGAATAGTTGAATTTTTATGGCTCACTGGGTTGAGATATGGTGAACTACAAGCCCTGCAATGGAAAAATTATAATGGCACCAGCATAGAGGTAAATGGTACTCTTGGGATAAACAATGAAAAAATTAGTCCAAAAACAGTAGCAAGTAATCGAATTGTTGACCTCCCTCAAAAGGCAAAAGATATTCTACAAGAAACGAAAGCAGCAAACAAACTATATTTTAATCTAGTAGAACCAGGCGACTATATCTTTCTTTCAAATAGAAAACTCCCTCTTGGAGTTCAATCCTTTAACCGTATTCTCAAAAAAGCAGAAAAAGAGTGCAATATAAATAAATCACTTTCTAGCCACATATTCCGTCATTCTCACGTTTCACTTCTCGCAGAGTTAAATCTACCTTTAAAATCTATAATGGAACGTGTAGGTCATTCTAACGCTAATACAACACTAAAGATTTACAACCATGTCACTAAAAAAACTCGTGAAGAAGTTATTGAAGCTCTTAATAATATTTAGAATCTTGCCCCTTTCCTGCCCCTTTTTAATAAAATAAGAAAATCGATATAACAAAACCCTTGTATTTACAAGGGTTTTTAAATTATTAAACGTCAATAGTAGAATATTGTGCATTGGCTTCGATAAATTCGCGACGTGGTTCAACACGATCGCCCATTAGCATATCAAAGATTTTGTCTGCTTCAGCGGCATCTTCTACAGATACACGCGCCATGAGTCGGGCATCTGGATCCATAGTGGTTTCCCAAAGTTGGTGGTCATCCATTTCTCCTAAACCTTTATAACGCTGTACTGTTGGTTTAGCACGACCTTGAGACCATTTTTCAAGTGCAAGCTTCAGCTCACGCTCTTGATTTTCCCCTGGTTGAATGTATTCTTTTGTTTCCGAACCGACTTTGATACCGTAAATTGGTGGTTGAGCAATATAAACATAGCCGGCTTCAACTACAGGACGCATATAGCGATAGAAAAGAGTCAACAAGAGTGTACGAATGTGTGCCCCATCGACATCGGCATCGGTCATGATAACCAGTTTATGATACCGTGCTTTAGATAAATCATAGTCAGCACCAAAACCAGTTCCCATCGCTGTAAAGAGTGAACGGATTTCTTCGTTTGCTAAAATTTTATCCATTGTCGCTTTTTCCACGTTCAAGATTTTACCACGGATGGGCAAAATAGCTTGGAATTCTCGATTACGACCAGACTTAGCAGAACCACCAGCAGAATCCCCTTCGACGATGAAAAGTTCCGTTTGCTTAGGATCATTGGAAGAGCAGTCCGCAAGTTTACCAGGCAAGTTAGAAATCTCTAAACCTGATTTTTTACGCGTTACTTCACGTGCGCGTTTGGCCGCAATACGTGCCTTGCTTGCAAGAATCCCTTTCTCAACAATCTTCTTCGCAACTTGAGGATTCTCAAGCATAAAGGTTTGCAAAGCTTCTGAGAAAAGCTTATTGACGATACCTGTTACTTCACTATTCCCCAGTTTGGTTTTCGTTTGACCTTCAAATTGTGGATTAGGGTGTTTAACAGAAATGACAGCGGTCAAACCTTCACGAACATCGTCCCCAGTAAGGTTCTCTTCGTTATCTTTAAGAAGCTTTTGAGCCTTTGCATAATTGTTTATCGCACGCGTTAAAGCTGTACGGAAACCTTGTTCATGCGTACCACCTTCATGCGTATTGATATTATTTGCAAATGACATGATTGTTGAATGGTAAGTTCCTGTATATTGCATAGCAACTTCGACAGTGATTCCATCTAACTCACCCTCTGTATAGATTGGCGTATCAAAAATAACTTCCTTGTTTTCATTGATAAAGGAAACATAAGATTGAATCCCACCTTCATAGTGGAACATAGCATGATTGTCTTCTTGACCTTCACGTTTATCGGTAATAGAAATACGCAAACCACGGTTCAAGAAAGCCAACTCACGGACACGTGTCACCAACTTATCATAGTCAAAAACTTGAGTTTCGGTGAAAATTGTTGGATCTGGTGTAAAGTGAACGACCGTCCCCCGTTTATCTGTTTCACCAATAATGGCCAAATCTTCGATGACAACACCACGATGGTATTCTTGATAGTATTTTTGACCATCTTTATGTACAGTAACGTCTAACTGTGTAGAAAGGGCATTAACAACGGATGAACCAACACCGTGTAAACCACCAGAAACTTTGTAGCCGCCACCGCCAAATTTACCACCAGCATGAAGGATGGTAAAGACCGTTTCAACCGCAGGACGTCCTGTTTTTTCTTGAATGTCTACGGGAATACCACGTCCATCATCGACAACTGTAATTGAGTTATCAGGTTCAATAAACACTTCGATATGGCTGGCAAACCCCGCGAGCGCTTCATCGATCGAGTTATCAACAATCTCCCACACTAAGTGGTGCAATCCTTCCTTTGAAGTTGATCCGATATACATCCCAGGACGCATACGCACCGCTTCAAGTCCTTCTAAAACTTGAATTTGACTGGCATCATATTCTTCTGCCATTTTTTCAATTTGTTCTTTATTTTCTTCGTTCAAAATAATCTCATTTCTTTGAAAATACTTACTTATAATTATAGCACATTCTAGCTTTTTTTACTATATACTGCGAGCCATAAAAGCTTTTACTCCATCTTAATAATTTCAGAAAAAAAGCAGCTTTACGCTGCTTTTTTGTTTAATATATTTCGTCTTTTTTCTTAATTCATCCGAACTTTCGGTGATTTTTTCCATGACCAAGGAAGATAAATAACAAGCCAAAACATCAATACAATAAAAATTAAACCTAAGATATAATAAGAACCGAACACATTATAGATGGGTTCAAGTGGACTTCCCGGAACTGGTGTCCTTAGGAAGAAAAAGTTTTGATTCCAAACTTGATTGAGGACTGCACAAATTGGCACAACAATCGCCAAAAAAATAGCAGAGCGCCAGAGTTCACGCCATTGAGGGACAAAATCGCCTGAAATCAGACGCATTAAAACATACGAGATAAGTAAGCAATGAATCAAAAAGCTCTGCCATACAAAGACATTAACAAAATCATTGGTTACCCAGTTCGGTGTCACAAGTGCAAAAATTGCTCCAGGTAAAGTTAAGCTATACAAGAGCTCACGACTCGTCTTATTTGAACGCATTGCATCAAAAACAATAATGAATATGCCAAGTCCACACAGCTGCAAAGGCAAGTCTGCGTACAAAAATTGATGAGTCATCACTAAAATGATATCTCTAATGATTTCGAGCAACAGGGTAAACGAGGCAACAAGTAGACGTAACAGTTTACGTCTCTCGTCATTTGCGCGCAGATAAATACGAATCAAGCCAAAACTGAGCAGTGCTAGAACAGCAAGGGCAAAAAAGTGATTGGCACTAAAAAGGCCAAAGCCTGGCCCAACTGCTTTTTCATTCGATATAAGAAAAGTATTCATTGTGGTTCAGTTTACTCCATAATGTCTGATAATTTTTTGATGCTTCGCGTTGCTTGGGGATACTCCTGCTGGCTATCAAAGAAAATAGTCGCAATACCCGCTGCACGACCGGCTTCAATGTCCAAAGGACGGTCACCAATCATCACCGTCTTTTTGGGGTCTAAGTTATATTTTTGTACTAAATATTTTATTGAATCTGGTGCTGGTTTACGTGGGAAACCATTATCAGCAGTAACAACTTCAGTAAAATACTGAGAAATATGGGCTGCCTCAAGAATATCCAGTACTTGCTTATCTCTATGAGAAATCATAAAATTTTTGCAGTTCTGGCTCACGATAGTATGCAAAAGATCAACAGCACCTTCAAACAAAATTGGCTTGTCCAAAGCTTCTGCTTCTAATTTCCGATATGTTTCAAGAAACTGCGGTATATGACTCGCGTATTGGTCCACAGCATGTGCTGTAGAAACTTTGAGTGCTGCGTAGACATCGTCATGCAAAACTACTCGCTCTTCCTTTTGCCAAAGTGCTGCAGCAAAAGCATGACTAGAATTTTCGTAATTATTAAGTAAAGTGCCACCTAAATCCCAGATATAGTTTTCGTAGTTCATTTGATAATTATATCACAGCCAAGGGCTGGCTTTCTGTTTTAAACTTATACTTCTTATTTTCTAAGTAAAGGCTGTGTGCTACATCTAAATGAACCGCCCAAACTTCGGGATATTTTAAAATCAAGGTATTCTGGGCGGATGCCTCGTACTTCAAGAGCTTCGCCAATATATTTAAATTCAGAATCTAGTATATATACCTCATCATTTATTGGTAGACCATTTATTGCTAGCTTTGCAATATCTTCAAAAGGAACATTTATTCTATCCCAATTTTTAAGCTGTTCAGGTATACCAGTTAGAAAGGCTTCTTCACAGATAATCATTAGACCATCTCTAACTAGACTTAGAGCGCAATCAAGATGCAAAACATCATGATGAAGTTTAACCTCAATCACCTGATAGCCCCAATGTGCTAAATAAGCTTTAAGCCATAAATAGCCGTTATGATTGCTCGCTTTACCTGAATTTCCTACAAATACTGTTTTTCCTAAAACGAGGATATCGCCACCTTCTAAGAAAGGTCCACTCTCATCCGTTTCTCCTTGTGAAGTATCTGCCATTGGAAGAGAAACGTAAAAAGCATCGCTAGAATAGGCTTGTTCAGTGAGTAAGTTTCTTACGGGTAAAACCTCGTTGCGGCGATGGAAAAAGCGCATAGCCCCTTCAATCAAAGAGTCACCAATCGTAAAGAACGGGTCACGTACAAAAAAGTTTGCAGCACCATAGACTTTTCCTTGTTCTTTCTCATAATCCGTGAGAAGACGTGGTCGCAAAACTTCAATATCATATTTTTCTAACAAAGCTTGTAGATTAGTACGCTCTGCTTCCCATTTTCTTTGTCTTTCAGGAAATACTTCTGCATAATTTTTTCCACTGGTGTCTTTATTATTAAACATATCAAGAACATCATCTTCAAGGAAGGAGCCATCATCATTGGTATGTTCTTCGTGAGGTAAGATAAATTCCGATTGTGTTAAAACTACACGTCTCAGTGGTGCAAACTCACTTGTAACACCTATCTCATTTACATTGCTCATTTTTATTTCCCTCCTTAAAAACTAAATTGTTAACTAATTCTTATATTATAACATTTTGTGATTTTAAAAAGTCCTCACATTGGTGAGGACTAAAGATGTTACAAAAAGAGTATTATTTGGAATAGTTATATTATACATTCGTCTTCTTAAGCAAGACTAAAAAAGACTGCTTTTTTAATGAATTAATATCTTTTTTCTAGATTTGTCTGAATTTTTATATATTTACTATAATATAATAGTAATTTTGACCTTAAACAAGGTTTAATTAAGTTTTAAATGTAATAATAATAGTTACAACACTGATAAATATAGGCTCCTTTTAAAGCAATTACAAAGATACGAAATTATTTATTCAAAGCTTTAAGGGTATCCTAGAAATAACGAACTGTTAAGGAGAACTTATGACACTTTTAGGCGTAAAAATAGATAAATATTTTATGCGGGATTTACTGATACTACTGATCGGCGTAGGACTATATGTCCTATCTGTACAGCTTTTCGTTATCCCCAACCGACTAGCCAGTAATGGCGTTGCTGGATTTTCTGTATTGATGGACTTTGTCTTTGGTGTTAATCCAGCTTTAACTTTCTTCCTTGTTAATGTGCCGCTCTTTACTTTTGGCCGTAAATACTTATCTTCGCGTGAGCTTCTTCTCAGTATTCCGGGTGCAGCCGCTATGAGTGTCTGGATGATAATTTATGAAGCAATCGGAATTACAGGGATTCAGTTTTCTAATATTGTCTTTGCTGGTATTTTCGACGGAATTCTCTCAGGAACAGCTGCTGGTTTAGTCATTATTTCTGAAGGAACCTTTGGTGGAACGCTGCTTCTAGGACGAATTTTAGAAGAAAAATGGAGCTTCAAAGTAGACAAAGTTTTATTTGGTGGTGATGTCATTGTTTTGAGTCTTTCGCTTCTCACATACCTTACCTTACTCAATTTTGCTGTCACATTGTTGTCTTGTTACCTCTTCAGTAAGGTCACTTTGATTGTTGGCCGTGCTGACTATCGTCAAGAACTCTTGCAACGTCTTTCATTCATACGTCTACCTCAGTTTGGTACTCAAACGATTAAAGAGCGAAATAGAAAGTAAGAAAAAAAGTTTCCAAAAATGTGGAAACTTTTTTATTTGTGTTCAAAAGCGAAGCTACTGGCATATTTTTCTAGCATAACAAGTGTTGAACCTATCCACAAATTGAGACTTTTTTGTTATACTAGTGACATGACATATGATAAAAAGCGCCGCAAGGCGACTTCTAAAATCCGAAGTTTCTTTCGCATTATTTTCCAGCTTTTGATTTTTCTCTTTGTTGCAGCTAACCTCTTGAATTTTAGAGTGATACAAACCAGTGATAATCGTAATGACACTGAGCTTGCCAACCAAGTTGAAACAATTACAGAATATAACTTCATTCGTACTATAGCACCATATGCGCAAGAATCACAAGAAAAGTATAATGTTCTCGCTTCTCTGACTTTAGCTCAAGCTGCTTTAGAAAGTAACTTTGGCCAAAGCGGACTTGCCGCAAAATATTACAATCTTTTTGGTATCAAAGCTTACGGAAATGTCCCCACAGTAACTTTAGAAACCAAAGAATTTGAAAATGATAAATGGGTGACTGTAAAAGCGCAATTTCGCGTTTACGATGGTTGGAAAGAATCTGTCGAAGGACATGCCTATCTCTTTACTAAGGGCACTACATGGAACCCTAAGCAGTATGCGAGCGTTTTAGCTGCGAAAAACTATAAAGAAGCTGCGAAAGCGGTGCAAACTTCTGGTTATGCAACTGACCCAGCCTATACTGAAAAGCTCATTCAAATGATTGAGAGTTACGGTTTAGATCAATACGATAAGATTTAGTCTTTCTTTCTCAAAGACATAAAAAACGTAGAAACAAAAACTCTGTTTCTACGTTTTTTATTTTATTCAAACAGGAATCTACTCTCCTACTGCAAAATCATGCCCTTGCCTGAAGCATAATCAATTTGAATACCTGGCTGCACATTTGGAATGAAAACATTAAACTCTAAGCTTCCATCTTTCGACTTGGCTTCCATATGCGTCCCTGAGGGAACGAGATCATTCCCATCATACATAGGTTCTACACGATAACGGACTGTTTTATTCTTATCGAGCGCTTTACGCACTAAACCTTCATAATAGTTTTGCCCTGTATTTTCCTCGTTGCCATTACTTGCCTGATTGGCCCAAGCGGTTTGTGTACTGATATTTTGTGGATTTGCTTCAGAAGCATCAAAGCCTTTAATATTTCCAGCTAGCGCGTAGCCAATTGAATGTCCTCGGTTATAGAGTGTGCTGTATGAACCAGAAGGAATCATGAGTTGTTTCCAGCCTACAGGATTTATTTTCGCACTGTTGGACTTTCCATCTGCTCCCGTTGTTTCTGAACGGTTTTTGTACTGGCGGCTTGTCTTGTTGAGGAGTGCATTGGCAAGTTTGGGACGACCTAAAGCATCTTGTTTTGCCAGTTGAACATAAGGTGCACTGTTAACTTTAGCATCCAAGTCTGTTTTATTGTCATTGACAATAAAGGCACCAGTTCCATTATAAGTGACTGAATCTTTGAGGTTCTTTTTAATTGAAGGTGTCAAAACTGATTGTGCTAAAGATTGTGTCGGCACTTTGTCTTTGACACTGCCATAATCTACCTTGCTAAAATTCTTAAGTTGCTGGCTTTGCGCTGGCTGATTCAGTGATGGTGTTCCTGTGACTGTCGACAATATTTCGGGATTCGACTTTAGAAATCCTAAGCCAAGAACGACAACTGTTCCTAGAATCCCTGCGCCTGCTTTCAAACCTGTTTGTTTTTTCTTTGCCATCTTCGCTCCTGATTTTATCTTATTACTCGTTCAATGTTTGTTTCTTCTTGTCTCAAAAACCACATAAAGAAAATAGACTTTCGTCTACTGCTACTTCCCTTTATTAGATTAGGGATTTCTAAAAAGTTTATCGTACTGTTCTTGCGTACGAATCATATTTAAATCTAAATGTCCACCATAGCTCGACAATTGTCCGCGGTCCGTGAACTGGTGCATGTCATAGTTCAAATCTGTTTTAGGAGATGTATCCCACATCCCGGTATTTCGACCATAATCAGCCATCCAAATTGAACTAAAATGGCTAGAGTCAATCTTATGGTCAGTCAAGAACCAATCTTGCGCGTAGATACCTATATTCTTGGCACCTAGGCTCTTAAGCTCCTCACGGAAAGCATCCACACCTTCGCTCATGTTATCCATGCTGACTTCTTCAATATCCAGCCAATAATACGTTGGTTTAAAAGGATGAGCTCGCTCATAAAAAAGACGTGCCTGTTCTTTCATCTCTTCAACATTTTTACCATTGACATAGGCATATACAGCAACAGGAACACCACGCTTTTGCAATTCGCTCATATGCGTTTTAAATTGACGATCTTCACCACTTTTATAAGCTGCTGCATTGTCCTTACTTGACTTTCCTGTCTGTACACGTACGACAGCACCAATGACTTCTTGACTCATTAAATTATAATCAATATCTTCTGGGCGTTGCCATGCGGAGATATCTACTACAAAACGGTTCAAATCAACATCATCATTGCTTAATGATTTATTTACAACCACCGTTTCTTCTTTTTCATGCGTCGCTGCCATTTCGGGAACCTGGTATCTTAGGTTACCAAAAGCAAAGACCAGAGCAGTAAAAATTCCAGCAACAATCATGGTTGCTAGAGGGGTAAGCTTTTTTCTCATATTACTATTTTCACTCTTCATTCACACTATTGTAACATAGATTAGAACAATATCTTTCAGATATGCATACTTAATCTAACAAAAAACGCTCAAAAACTTCATTTCCTAATTCAAATCCTTTTTCCGTCATCTGAATCCGTCCATCAGCTTCAAACAACATTTTTTGAAACGCCAATTCTTCAATAATTGTGCCATAAACTTCTTCAAGTGTTTGACCAAACTTTTTATGGAAACGTTCAATGGATACGCCATTTTTTTTGCGTAAGCCCAGAAACATTTCCTCTTCAATCCTTTGTTTTCTTGTCAATATTTCTTCATTTACACGTTTATTTTCCTCGCGTAAATAATGATGAACAGGTCCATGATTTTTATAACGAATACCATCAAGATAACCTGAAGCTCCAGCTCCAATGCCATAGTATTCCGCATTGTCCCAATATGTCATATTGTGCTTACTTTCATAGCCGATTTTTCCAAAATTTGAAACTTCATAATGCGAATAACCTTTAGAAGTCAGCATTTCAATAATATACTCATACATATCCGCATTGCGATCATCAGATGGTAAACGGAGGCGTCCACGACGTTGACGATTCATGAATACTGTATGATCTTCTAGTATCAGGCTATATAAGGCAACATGGGGAAGGTCCAATTCTAAGAATTTTTGAACATCCCGCTCAACCATTTCCATCGTTTGGTTCGGTAAGCCATAAATTAAATCTATTGTGATATTTTCAAATCCGACAGTACGTAGTCTTTCTATTGAAGAGTAAACTTGTGCTTCAGTATGTGTTCTCCCAATTTTTTTCAAGAGTTTATCATCAAACGATTGTACACCAAGTGAGATGCGGTTCACAGGCGAATTCGCTAAAACAGCAAGGACTTCATCTGTTAAATCAGAAGGGTTTGCTTCCACTGTGAACTCTTCAAGTTCTTCTAAATCAAGCTTTTTTGTCAGATGCGTGAGTAATTTTTCAAGCTGATCTGCAGGTAAAACACTCGGTGTCCCACCTCCAATATAAAGCGTTTTCAAACTACTAATATCATAACTATCATATTCTTTGAGCAACTCATCAATATAGGCTTCGACCGGTTGTCCCGTCATCAAAACTTTAGCAAAATCACAATAGTAACAAATATGTGAGCAAAAAGGGATATGGACATAAGCTGCTTTTGTTTCGTTCTTTTTCACTTTATTTCCTCTTCATTATTTGTTTCTATGATTTTTACAAATCTTCATTTTTCGCTATTCTTTATCGACTTATCTTTCACTTTTAAAATCACTGTCATTAAGATGTTTAATAGAGAAAGATAAACAGGGAAAGCAAGATGTGCAAAATCCCAAGTACTTGTAGCGGGAAGGGCAATTCCCGTGGTTACTATTCCCGCAGCAAAGGGCTTAATGCTTTCAGTTTCAGGATATCTCCAAGCTTTAATCAAGGTAGGCAAAGCTGCTAAAGCATCACTCATGATGGCCAAAAAAATCGCCAGATTAGAATTCTGTGTCAAATACCAGATGACTAAGGTGATCAGTGAAACTATTCCACAGGACAAGTCAAAAAAGGTTATTTTCCAAAAAGACTGCTTATTTATAAAGGAAGCGCCAAAAACAAGCAAGGGCGTAAAGCCAGCCATAAAAACAGGAATTTGACCAAGGCTAAACCCCGACGAAGAAAAGGTGGCAAAAAAAGCAATCATTGGCGCTAAAGCCCAGAGAAACCAAGTTACTTTATTGGGAATAACCCAGCCTTTGAGTGTGGCTCTAACGTAGCCCAAAGCAAAATATAAGGTAACAGCAGCACTCAAAATAAGTAAATATGCCATCTTGCCGCTCTCCTTTACTGGTAAAAACTCATATCTTACTATTGTAACAAAAAACGAGCGAAAATTTTATCATTTTAGACTATTTGAGTCAATTTGTTTTCTATTTATTGTGTTATAATTAATAACAAAAGTTCAATAAATTTAAATGGGAGAACACATGGAAAAAGAAGTTACCATTACTGATTATACCGGTTTAGGAGCTTTTGAAGTTAGCTTTGAAATGCTTAAACTGGCAGAAAAAAATAAAAAAGCCAATATCTTTTTGAATGCCGGTCGCGGCAATCCAAACTGGATTAATACAAAAGCACGTTTAGCCTTTAATCGCTTGATTGAATTTGGTATTAAAGACTCCCTTCGTACGATTGAAAAAGCTGATATGGCTGGATACACAACATTGAAAGGTATTGGGCAACGCTTTGAGGCTTTCTTAGAACCTGACGATGATGAGATTGATAAATTCTTGATTGATGTCATGGACTATATCGAAATTGATCTTAAGCTAAATATTGACGATGTGATTAAGGAATTTATCGATGGTGCTATCGGAAATAATTATCCTGTTCCTAGCCGCTGTCTGAGAAATACCGAAATTGTCTTGAATCGTTTTATGGAAAAAATTCTGTATAATGGCGTTCATCTCGAAAATAAGACACAAATCTTCCCAACGGAAGGCGGTACAGCTGCGATTGTCTATATCTTCAACTCACTCAAGCGCAATAAATTAGTTGTGCCGGGTGATAAAATAGCTATTAACACACCTATCTTTACACCTTACTTGCAACTTCCTGGTTTAAGTGAATTCAATCTGGTTGAAACATTAATTACTTCTGATGAGAGCGACAATTGGAGCATTCCCGAAACAGAAATCGAAAAATTATCAGATCCTGAAATCAAGGCATTCTTCTTAGTTAATCCATCAAATCCAGGTTCTAAAGCTTTCAGTCAAGAAACACTTGACGCTTTAAAACGAGCTGTTGAAAAAAATCCGGATCTCATCATTATTACAGACGATGTCTATGGAACTTTCGTTCAAGATTTCCAATCTGTCTATAGTGTTGTTCCCTATAATACCATTCTCGTTTATTCTTTCTCAAAACTTTTTGGTGCAACAGGTTGGCGTTTAGGGCTTATTGCCATGCAGGAAGATAATGTCTTTGACCGTCTTATCTCTGAGCTTGATCCTGAGGATATTGAGAAACTCGACAAGCGCTATGATATTGTAACACATGACACTAAAGAGCTACCATTTATCGAACGTATTGTTGCGGATTCACGTTCTGTTGGTCTCTATCATACGGCTGGCCTCTCTACACCACAACAAATCATGGAAGTTCTTTTTGCCTTTACGCATTTGATTCATCGTAAAGAGGCAGATCCTTACTTTGAAGCTTGTGATGCTCTTATCGATGAACGTTATCAAGATTTGCTTAAAGCCATGAAATTAGAGCCAGACAACTCGAAAGAGAATGCTAAATATTATACGCTCGTAGATATTTACCAACTTGCCGAAATCCGTTTTGGTAAAAAATTCCGTATCTATTTGGAAGAAAACTTTGATTACTTAGAGTTCTTGCTCAATCTCGCCGACAAAAATGGCGTTGTTTTGATGGACGGGACAGGTTTTGGTGCTTCTAGCGGAACACTCCGCATCTCTCAAGCCAACTTACCTACAGAGGATTATTACTTGATTGGGAAGCAGATTATCAATCTCCTTAAGGAATATTACTCGGATTATTTGAAGAAGAGATGAGTGTAAATAATACTATATGAAATAAAAAAAGGAACCTTAAAGGTTCCCTTTTTTATTATGCATGTTAATCTTATTTGTAAATTTCAAGCAAGCCAAGGAATGAATCAGCTTCGAGTGAAGCTCCACCAACCAAAGCGCCGTCAATGTTTTCTTTAGACATAAGTTCAGCAACTGTTTCAGGTTTTACAGAACCACCGTATTGGATACGTACAGCATCTGAAACTTCTTTTCCGTAAAGTTTTTCAACTGTTGAACGAACAACACCACAAGTTTCGTCAGCGATTTCAGCAGTAGCAGTTTTACCTGTACCAATAGCCCAGATTGGTTCGTAAGCGATAACCATGTTAGCAACATCTTTACCGTCGATACCAGCAAGACCAGCTTCGATTTGAGCTGAAACCCATTCAGCTGTTTTACCAGCTTCAAAAGTTTCAAGTGTTTCACCACAGCAAAGGATTGGTGTTACACCAGCTGCAATAAGTGCTTTAGCTTTTTTGTTGATGTCTTCGTCTGTTTCGTGGAAGTACTCACGACGTTCGCTGTGACCGATTACTGAGTATTCGATTCCTTCTGCTGCAAGCATAGCTGGAGCGATTTCACCAGTGAAGGCACCTGAATTTTCAAAGTAAACATTTTCTGCTGCAACTTTAAGTGGGTTATTTCCACGTTCTTGTACCATTGATACAAGGTAAAGTGCAGGAGCTGCAATAGCAACTTCTACTTTGTCTTCTGATGGCAATTTACCGTCAATGTTAGCGATAAATTCTTTAACCTCTTTGAGGGTTTTATTCAATTTCCAGTTACCAGCGATAATAGGTTTACGTGACATTATTAATGTTCTCCTTAAAAATTGTTCTTATTAAGTATATCACAATCTGGCTCTTTCTGCTTGGATTAACGTTTCAACCTTTTACCCGCCAACTTGTGAACCAAGTAAAGGGTAACAGAAAAACCTAATCAAAATTAGGCTTCTTTTACTTTATATTGACGTGCTTTTTCTTCGTCATCTTTCATCTGAACAATCAAAGATTCAATGCTGTCAAATTTAATCATTTCTCGAATCTTATCTAGCCAGAGAACCGTTAAGTTTTCTCCATACAAGTCCAAATCTTTATCAAAAATATGGATTTCGACTGTTTTTTCTTTGCCATTAAAAGTTTCATTATAGCCGATTGAAGCAAAGCCACGTTGACGTTGGCCCTCCCAAAGAACATCTACCGTATAAACACCAGTTGATGGGAGATGAATAAAGTCTTTAATCGCTAGATTAGCAGTTGGATAGCCGATTGTTCGGCCACGTGCAAAACCATGCACCACAATTCCAGTTGTCTCATAAGGATAACCTAAAAGCTCGTTTGCTGCTTCAATATCTCCAGTTTTTACAAGTTCACGTATCCGAGTAGAGGAAATTTTTCCTTCATCATCTGCAACTTCTGGTATAACGACCACTTTATATTGATCATTGCTTTTGAGTTGTGTCATGTCTGAGCCCGTTTTATGATCAAAGCCTGTAATAACAATTTTCGGTAAGAATTTTTCCACTACATTTTTAGAGAATTCTTCTGCTGTTTGTTTAGCAAAACTTGAAGTAAAATCTTTAAAAATTAGATAGTCCACACCATTTTCTGCAAAAAGTGCTTCGCGTTTTTTATCACTTGTTAACTTAAGCAACATATCTGGTTCAAATTTTTGAAAAGTAAGTGTCGGTTTTTCTGGAAAAGTTAAGACGGCAATCTTCAAATTTAGAACAGCTGCGAGTTTTTTTGCCTCAGCAAACAAAGCTTGGTGACCACGATGTAAACCATCAAAGTAGCCTAAGACAAGAACTGTCGGTTCAGTCCAATTTTCAATTTCGTCAAAATATAAAGTTTTCATTTTAATTTATTACCTTATTTGGTTTTAATATTCCTGGTTTTTCGGGATGTCTCATATAGACAGCAATCAATTGATCTTGATAAAAGAAAGCAAAACGTTTGGCTTCGCCAAGCTTAGCAAACTCAGCTTCTTCAAACTTTTTACCCACGCGTACTGCTGCTGCTTGTTTGTCTGTCACATCAAGGCGCGGCAAGTCAGAGACTGCGACTTCATTTGGCTGTAATATTTCATCAAGTTTTTCAGCCTTAACTAAAGTCTCAATCTGCTCCAAAGTCATTGCATCAGCAATATGCAAACCGTTAGCTGCAGTCCGCTGTAATTTAGACATATGCCCCGCATAGCCCAAAGCATCAGAGAGATCAACTGCCAAAGTACGAATATAAGTACCCTTGCTACAAGCTACACGAAACGTAAATCGTGCACAACCCTTTTCAAAAGTCACTGGACTTGTCCGCGTAAATGATTTGATGGTAACCTTTCGTATGGGACGCTCAACCATTTGCCCAGCCCGTGCATATTCGTAAAGGCGCTTGCCTTTCACTTTAACTGCTGAATACATGGGGGGGACCTGTTGAATCTCCCCGATAAAACGTGTCATTACCTCATCAATTTCTTCGTCTGAGAGGGTTGATGGCACAGGTGTAGTTTCAATGACTTCACCTTCAGCATCCTCTGTTTCTGTAGAGAAACCGATTGTCACTTCACCTTCGTATACTTTCCCCGCCTCTTCCATGTATTCCAGAAGGCGAGTGGCTTTACCAACAGCTACAGGGAGAACTCCTGTCACTTGTGGATCAAGCGTTCCTCCGTGGCCGATTTTTTTTGTTTTTAAAATTCCTCGAAGTTTAGCAACAACATCAAAAGATGTCCAGCCCGCTTCTTTATATACATTTAAAATTCCATTCATAGATACATAATTATAGCACTTTTTCAGACTTATTTCAGATAAAGGAGCGCTTCAATTTAAAATATTTACATAAAAATAACGTAGCATTTTCTGCTACGTTAAAATACAAGTGAACTTTGCCCGTTTTTACATTTCTCCAAGTTTAGAGTAAGGTTGCGCATGCAACATCCATCGTACGCCATATTTATCAGTAAAATCGCCCATAGCGCCGCCCCAGAATTGTTCTTCAAAAGGCATATTTATTGTCACTTTTCCTGAATCAGATAAGTGTTTCCAAAATTCCTGCGCTTCTGCCATCGCCTCTTTATCTTCTGAATTAAGATCTAATAAGATCGATATTCCTGTATAACTTAAAGCTTCATGTTGAAAATTATCTGCTGCCATAATAGTCGTTCCTAAGATATCAAACTGACTGTGCATTGTCATTTCTGCTGCTTGTTCTTCAGATAAACCAAATTCTTTTGCCTGTTCAGCAGCAACAGGAACACGGCGGATATTTTTTGCACCAAGAACTTCTTCATAGTAAGCAAGTGCTTCTTTGGTATTATTAAGAGCAATATAAGGATGTATGTTAGCCATAAGCGCCTCTTTCTTTTTTATACTTGCTATTGTGATACCTTCATTTTATCATAAGGAAGCTCTTTCAACTATTGATTTGACATTTATTTCATTGTCCTTCATTTTCTAACTTTCTTTGCAAATGTTTATCATAGTTCCGAACTGAGGGCGTACAATATAATAGAGCTGCAGCTAATATGCCTCCAAAGCCTGCAATCACAAGCATGTTTTGAACACCTATGGATTCCGCTACTGGAGCTGCGAAGATTAGCCCAACTGGTCCGGCAATACTCATCAATGCAGAGACTATTCCCATAACCCGTCCTAAGTATTGGGCTTCAAATGATTGCTGCGTGATTGCCATATTCATTGTGGTATAAATCTGTCCCACAATTCCAGCAAAAACATTCAAAACAAGGAAAACCCAAAACCCGTTCATATTGCCAGGAAGAAAGCCTGAACCACCGATGCTCAAGCCAACGATAAGATAAGCCGCAATAATCCAGGGCATACGGTCCTTAGTTTTTCCAAAAATACCGACAGCAAAAGAGCCAATCAGCATCGCAGCAGCAAATAGAACTTCAACCCAACCCGCGTGGACAATCGTGCCGCCAAAATATTTTGTGGTCACTAGAGGATAGAGACTCATTGCAGGCATAAAAAGTAACATAAATAGGGCACCGATGAGTGTCATTTTCCACATCGGTTTGTTCTCACGGAGAATATTAAAGCCCTCAAGTGCATCCTTCATCACAGAGATCTTTTCGCCCTGTGAAGCGACTTCGGGAATCCTGACTAAAAGCAACATTCCAGCACCAAGAATGAAGCCAATCACATCAAGTAAAATAACCCAATGAATCGGCATAGTTGCTACCATGAAAGCTCCAATCCCAGGTGAAACAATAAATATCAAAGATTGAATAATACCGAACTGTCCGTTGACTCGAGTAATTTCGTCTTCTGGTACCATTGTGGGCATAATAGATTGGACTGTTGGCATCTGAGCGGTCTGTGCAACCGCACGAATACCAATAGTCACAAAGACCATCCAAAGTGGATAAACATCATTATTAATCCCGTAAATAAAAAGACCCAAGGCTATTACTGCCACCACAGCATCATATGAAATAAGTAAGAACTTCTTGTTGATACGGTCAATGAATGGCCCAACAAACGGGCTTAGAAGCGCCATTGGTAACATACCTACAAGTGTAGCAATTGCAAGGACAGATTCTTCACCTGTTTCAAGGGTCAAATACCAAATAATCGCATACTGGACAATCATTGAAGTCACGCCCGTTAGGAGCTGACCTATCAAAAACAAATAAAAATTTTTCCGCCAATTTGGCGAGACTGATGTGTTCATAGAGTTCCTTTTTCTATATTTTCTTTAAGGAGCCTAAAATTTTATCCGTAATCCAAACAGATATTCTTCTCCTTTTTAAATATTAGCATATCAAAAAAGGAAGAGTTCTCAAAGCAATTCAAACCTTAACCTTTAGTATTTTGCTGATTATTAAGAAGCATCAAAAAGCGCCTGATAAATGTCAGACGCTCCTCTTTCTACAACAGCTCTTTATTACGGAAACAATAATCCGCATGGTCATTAATCACGCCTACAGCTTGAAGATAAGCATAGATGATTGTTGGACCAACAAATTTCATTCCTCTTTTTTTCATGTCTGTAGACATAGCTTCAGCTAAAGCATTGGTAACAGGTACTTGGCTCTCATCAGTAATTTGATGTTGCAACACTTGACCTTCTGAGAAAGACCAAATATATTTATCCAAAGAACCGAATTCTTTCTGAAGTTCTAAAACTTTTTGAGCGTTATTTACTGCAGCTGCTATCTTTAGCTTGTTGCGGATAATTCCCGCATTTTGGCGGAGTTCTTCTTCCTTTTCCTTACTATAGCTGGCTACTTTTTCAATCTCAAACTGATCATAAGCTTTATAGAAGCTTTCTTGTTTGTTTAAAATGGTTGACCAAGAGAGGCCTGCTTGATTCATATCTAAAACGAGTTTTGCAAAAAGCTCTTGATCGTCATGGACCGGAGTACCCCAATATGTATCATGATAATGAATCATCTTCTCCGAAGAAAGACACCACTTGCATCGCTTCTTATCCATTTACTACTCCTTTTTCTCAATTGGTGCCATTGCAGCCAAAAGACGTTTCATACCCACTTCAGGAAACTTAATTTTCAGCTCCATATTCTTACCGGTTCCAGTAACAGCTAACACAATACCTTCACCCCATTTGCGGTGGACGGCAGTATCTCCAATCGTCCAATCTTCTGTAGCTACATCTGCTTTTTCAATCACACGTGATGCTCCAGGATTGACTGCAGCTTTACGTTGATGAAGAGCATCTGTCATGGACATGCCAGTACCAAATCGTGTCGCACCTCCAGCCATTTTATAACTAGCATTGAAGCTTGAATTGGCCTTACGTGCAATCCCTCCATAGTCCAATAACTCATCATCAATCTCAGAGATGAAACGGCTCGGACGATTATAGCTGGTTTTACCGTAGAGCACACGTTGATTTGCATTGGTCATATAAAGAAATTCTTCGGCGCGCGTGATTCCCACATAGGCAAGACGACGTTCCTCTTCCAATTCATCAGGATCATCATTAACACGTGAAAGTGGAAAGATATTTTCTTCCATCCCAATAAGAAATACAACAGGAAATTCTAGACCCTTTGCAGCATGTAAGGTCATCATGGTAACCGCGTCACTCGCTTCTTCGTATTCATCCACCTCAGAAAGAAGACTCACTTCATTAAGGAAACGACTCAAGCGGTCCAAACCGGTTTCCTTGATTGGTTCTCCGGTCATTTCATCTAGTGGTACTTCTGACTTTTCATCAAAATTCTTTGTCACGGAGAGAAATTCTTCGATATTCTCAATCCGTGTTTGAGCTTCAAGATTTGCTTGCATTCGCAGGAACTTCATATAGCCCGTGCGGTCGAGCATTTCTTCGACAAGTTCCGTGATACTAGATGTTTCAATGAAGCTACGCAAGAAATCAAAAATTAGCCCAAGATTGTAGATTTCGCCAGCTGCTTTGCCTCGAATATCCGATAAAGTAATATCCAACGTTGATTCTGCTAAAGATTTACCTTGCATATCCGCAAAGTTTCTCAATTTTTCCAGAGCACTTGGACCAACACCACGTTTAGGCTCATTAACGATCCGCTCAAAACTCATATTATCTCGAGGATTGGCAATCACGTTAAGATAAGAGATCACATCACGAATTTCTTTACGTGAGTAGAACTTTGTCCCAGCGACCATACTATAAGGAATATTAGACTTCAAGAAGGCTTCTTCTATTGTACGTGACTGTGCATTTGTCCGGTAAAGGACTGCAAAATCAGAGTATTTCCGTCCAGCTTGCACTTGCTCATTGATTGTCGAAGCTGTAAAGATTGCTTCATCCCGCTCATCGTTGGCACGATAATAAAGAATATTCTCCCCATCATTATTTTGAGTCCATAATTTTTTAGGACGACGGTTCACATTGTTGTTTATCACATTATTGGCAGCCTGTAAGATTGTTTTTGTGGAACGATAATTTTCTTCAAGTAAAACAACTTTCGCATCGGGATAATCTTTTTCAAAGTCAAGAATATTCTGCATATCTGCACCACGCCAGCCATAGATTGATTGGTCAGCATCACCAACGACACAAATATTTTTAAAACGTTGAGCCATTAACTTGACGAGCTGATATTGCGCATGGTTAGTATCTTGATATTCATCCACATGGATATATTGAAATTTACCTTGATAATAGGCTAAAACATCTGGATTTTTATCAAAAAGACGTAAGGTTTGCATGATTAAATCATCGAAATCCATCGACTCCGCTTTACGCAGTTCTGCCTGATAGGTTTTATAAACACGGGCTGTCAGTAACTCATAAGGATTACGCGCATTGATTTGTCCTTCGTAAGTCTCGGGATCGAGAAGGTCATTTTTAGCGTTTGAAATCGTATTAAGGAGCGTTTTGGGTTCCCATTTTTTAGGATCCAAGTTAGCTTCTTTCAAAATACGCTTCATCAAGGTTTTTTGTTCCCCTGGATCAATAATCGTAAAGTTTCGGTTATAACCAATATGATCTGCATCGCGTCGGAGGATTCGAACACACATTGAGTGAAATGTTGCAATTAATGTATCTTGAGCTGCCGGGGTTAAATTAAGCGCACGTTCTCTCATCTCACGCGCAGCTTTGTTGGTAAAGGTAATCGCCAAAATATTCCAAGGATTCACCATTTTTTCATCGATAAGATAAGCAATGCGGTGTGTCAAAACACGGGTTTTTCCTGAGCCCGCGCCTGCCATGATTAAAAGTGGCCCTTCTGTAGTTTGTACTGCTTCTGCTTGTTTTTCATTCATTCCATTTAATAAAGGATTCATTTACTCTCTCAATTCCAGTCTAGTCTTGCTCTCCTATTATAACAAAAGAGGACCTATCCTGCACATCTGTTTTCCCTAAATTCTTTTTCATTAAATGTAATGACTCTCGCAATAATCAAAGCTGTAAATATGGTATTACACTTTATGGATTGGCTTGTAAAAGCAACGCACACATGATAGAATTATTCATAAAATGAAAGAAGGAAAAACATGACGCTGAACATCCAAAACCTCCGCTTCTCTTACCAAGCGCACAATGTCCTGAATTTATCCCCTGTGTCTTTTGACCAAGGAAAAATTTATGGGATTGTGGGAAGAAATGGTGTCGGAAAAACGACATTTTTTAAAACGCTGACTAATATTATTACCAACTATTCCGGTAGCATCGAAATTGATGGGAAGAATATTAAAGAAAATCCTAAAGTACTTACTTCTGTCGGTATTGTTCTTGATGATATGGAACTTTATAAAAACTACTCAGGTTGGTTTAATCTTCGCTACTTTGGTGGGCTACGTGGAAATTTTGATGAAGAGAGAACCCGCATCTTAGCTAAAGAATTAAATATTTACGATAACCTGAACGAAAAAGTAAGCCGTTATTCTTTAGGAATGAATAAAAAGTTGATTCTTCTGATTTCCCTGATGAGCGATGCGAATATTCTCATTTTTGACGAGCCTTTCCGTGGCTTAGATAAAAAAACAGTCGAATGGTTTAAACATTACTTACTTCATTTAAAAACAGAGGGACGAATGATTCTTATTTCAAGTCATGTTCAAGAAGACATTGAAACTCTAGCCGATGAAGTTTTAGTCCTAGAAAATGGTAATTTTGTTGAAAAATTCGATCTTCATAAGAAGAATCAGACCTATATTTACCGTGTACAAACAAATCAGCCTCAAGCGCTTCACACCTTCCTAACGGAGTTACAAGTTAAGTTTTCACAACAATCCGAAAACTGGACTATTTTTGAAATGAATGAAGACAAGTATCGTGAATTCTTCAAGGAAGCTGTAGCTCAAGATATTGAGTTTTATCAGATTAAAAAAGAAAGCAAGTTCATTGAACTTGTGAAATAGGAGGAACTCAGTATGAATGCCAAAAATATTTTTAAAATGGAAATGTATAAAAACATAAAGGATAAAACTTACATGATTGTCCTTGCCGTATTCATTTCTTTAAGTTTACTTCTTAACTTTTCATGGTTAGCTGTCAGTTTGACAAACATTGATTTTCAAAACTTTCCCATCCTCCTCACCTTTCTTTCGATTACGACTGTCTTTGCCGTCATTGGGTTAGCTATCTTTTCCCTCTTATATCCTTTTCATCTGCTCAATATTGATTATAAAAACAAGGTCATGAGTTTGATGATTGCAAGTGGAGTCTCTCGGGTCAAATATTACTTTGTCAAAATTGGCACAACAATTTTGACTCAATTAATTGCTCTTTTTCTTGTCTTAGTTGTCCCCTTTGTCACCTTCTTTATCTTCAACCAAGAAACGGTCTTTTCTCTCTTTCGATCGCTTGACTTACTCGTTCATTCTGCCGATATTTTTACGGGACTTCTTTCTTATATTTTAGGACTCGTAGCTATGATGGTAACAATGGCTTTAGCCGTTATTATCACGCGCGGAAGAACATCAGGTTTATTTGTATACATTGCTTTTAATTTCACCTCTCGCATTCTTCAAACAGTCTTAATGAGTCTATTTTTCCTCTTCCTTGCACAAGTAGGAACTTCAGACTTTAGTTCTACCTTTGTAAGTAATAACAGTCTCTTCAGTATTGGTTACCATATTATAGAAATCTTAGTTTTCGGCCTCATTGGTATTTTCTATCTTCGCAAACAGGATTTATAAAAGTATCGAAAAAAACTTCCAGAGCATTTCTGGAAGTTTTTTTTATTTTTATTAAAGTACTTGATTATAACTGCGGTCAAAAGCAGATTTCATCTCTTGTGTCGCAGCATCATAAGCAACTTTTTTCTCAAATGTACCATGTACAATAATTCGATTTACAGCTTCTGGATCAGCACAGGTTACCAAGGTAATCTCCGTTTTTCCTGGTGTATCATCGATTACCTCTGAATGTTCTGGAGAAACGACAGATATTTTGTTGATACGATATTGATAGATATTATTTTTGTCCGTGACGTAAATAACCATCCCCTCTTTCGCACGTTCAAGCGGGGTAAAGAGTAGGCTAACATCGCTGCTAAATCCAGTGACGTTATGGCTGGCTAAAGCATAATTTCCTTGCCCCATCACTTGCTCTTCCTTCATCGTACCCGCTCCAAAAGCAAGGTTCTCATTTGCTAAGCCTTTGAAAATTGGCAGATTAATGCCAACATCTGGAATTGCAATGCCCCCAATGACTGGCATGGGTTGACGGTTTAACTGGTTACGTACCACTTGTTCAAAACTAATCGACTCTACACTGTCAAAGTCAAAGTTGCCCTTTACTTCTTTGTTTTCTTTAATCGTTTCCCGTGTCACATTATTTATCTGATAATGCGCCGTATTTCTGCCGATTAACCAGTTTCGGATAGGTTTGTTAAAAACAAGGATTAAACCCACAAGAAAGAGAACCAAAATAAGCAAATTGACTAGCACGCGTTTCCAACTCTTACTTTTTTTCGCCATGTTGCCTCTTTCTATTTTAAGTCTTTAATTTGACCGATCTTATAGTTTTCACTGGTTAAGTCAAATTTATCTTTTAAGCCATCCGTAATATAGACCTTGTTATCTTTATCCACAAATACAGCTTGAACATTTTTCAGGCTTTCGACATATTCATAACCTTTTTTGGTTCCCATAGCGTAAATCATAGTAGATAAACCATCACCATTTGTAGCATCATCACCAGAAATTAAAAGAGTGATGCTGGCAATATCATTGTCAAATGGGAAGCCCGTTTTAGGGTTAAGGATATGAGAGTAGCGATGCCCATCCACTTCTAAATAACGTTCATAGATACCAGAAGTATTTACATGTTGATCACTTGCTTTTAAAATTCCTAACTGCGATTTTTCTGGATCATTGGGGTCTTTTATAGCAATCGTCCACGCATCATTTGTTTGACGTGGAGAATGTCCAATCACATAGATAGAACTTGATCCCAAATCGACAATCCCAGTGGTTACGCCATTATTTTTAAGACTTTCAACCATCTTCATGGCTGTATATCCTTTAGCTATTGAACCTAAATCTAAGCGGGCACCTTTTTGACTTAAATAGACGGTACTGTCCTTTTCATTAAACTGGATAAATTGATAGTTAATCAGAGGTAAGACCTTTTCTATCTCATCTTGTGAAGGTTTCCGTGCATCAGGAAAGCCTATATTCCAGAGCTTGCTCAAAGGACCTATGGTAATATCATAGCCCATGTTCTTAGCAGAATAGTTATAGCCTAGCTTGATCAATTGATAAATTTCAGAATTTACTTTGACAGGTTTAATACCAGCATTGTCATTGATTTTATCGACAACTGACTTTGCTTGATCTACAGATACCCAATCGTTATATTTCTCAGCAATATTTAAAGCTTCTTCAACCGCTTTTTCCTTACCTTTATCGTAGACAGTGACTTGGATGTATGTTCCCATTGTTGTGGCATCTTTTTTGATTGGCTGCTCTAAAAGATCACGGGTCTCCTTATTTGAACTACAAGCTGCCAGTAAAAAGATACTGACAGCTGCAGTTAAGAATATAAATAATTTTTTCATTTTATTCTTCCGTATTTGAAGCTCTCTCTGCCTCGTTTATTTCTTCCTCTTCCTGTTCAGGTTCAACCAGAGCAAATGTCACAATTTGTGCATCATCATCCAAACGCATGATTTTCACTCCTTGCGCTGCACGACCCGTTTGTGAGATATTATCAACACTTGTACGAATCACAACACCTGTATCAGTAATGACCATAATATCTTCATCACCATTGATAGCAGTCAAACCGGCAAGTTTACCTGTGCGGTCAGTGATGTTCATGACTTTAATCCCTTTACCACCACGTCCTTTAACAGGATATTCACTCGCAATCGTTCTCTTACCTAAACCTTTTTCAGAAATCACTAAGACTTCCTGTTCATCATGAACAATCGCTGTACCAACAACAAAGTCGCCTTCACGCAGGCTGACACCTTTAACACCCGTAGCAGAACGGCCCATATCACGTACCACAGCTTCCTCAAAGCGTACGGAGAAGCCATTATGCGTTCCGATAATGATGTTTTCTTTGCCTGATGTGAGCAGAACATTGATAAGCTCGTCACCTTCACGAAGATTTAGAGCTTTGAGACCGTTAGTTCGAATATTGGCAAATTGTTGGGTATTGGTACGTTTGACTAAGCCTTTACGTGTTGTAAAGAACAGATATCTTTCTTCGTCGGACTTCACAACATTAATAATTGTTTGAATCTTTTCACCTTCATCAAGTTTTAAAAGATTGACGATAGGCAAGCCTTTAGCAGCACGACCGTATTCTGGGATTTCATAGCCCTTCATTCGATAGACACGTCCAAGATTAGTAAAGAAGAGCAAATGATCGTGTGTACTTGTTGATACCAGATGTTGTACAAAATCATCGTCGGACATGTTCATGCCCTGAACACCACGTCCACCACGTTTTTGTGCACGGAATTCGTCATTGCTAAGACGTTTGATATATCCCTTATTTGAGAGAGTGATAAGAACATCTTCTTCCTCAATCAAATCTTCGTCTTCCAGATTCAAGACTTCTCCAACCAAAAGCTCTGTGCGACGTTTGTCTGCAAATTTACGTCTAATTTCACCTAATTCTTCTCGAATAATAGCTTTAACACGTTCTGGTTTAGCCAAGATATCTGCCAAATCAGCAATCAAGGCAATAAGCTCTTGATACTCATTTTCAATCTTGTCACGTTCCAAACCTGTCAAACGGCGCAAACGCATATCCAAGATAGCTTGCGATTGCTTGTCTGACAGTTGGAATTCATCCATCATCGCTTTTTGAGCAATTGCATCTGTTGCAGATTCACGGATAATAGTAATCATACGATCAATGTTATCCAAGGCTATACGCAAACCTTCTAAGATGTGAGCACGAGCTTCTGCACGAGCTTTATCAAAGCGTGTACGACGTTCTACAACTTCGATTTGATGCTCAATGTAGTCGGTCAAGATTTGTTTCAATGACAGAATCTTTGGCGTACCCTTTTCAATGGCCAACATATTAAAACCAAAGGATGTTTGAAGTTGTGTGAGTTTGAACAAGTTGTTCAAAATCACGTGTGCCGATGCATCGCGACGGACTTCAACCACTAAACGTACACCTTCACGACTTGACTCATCACGACAGGCTGTAATACCTTCAATACGCTTTTCTTGTGCCAAACGAACAATATGCTCATGAACTTTTGACTTATTGACCATATAAGGGAACTCAGTAACTACAATGCGTTCCTTACCGCCAGGTAATTCCTCAATTTCTGTCTTCGCACGAAGCGTAATTGAGCCTTTACCTGTTTCATAAGCACGGCGAATACCAGATTTACCTATGACTAGAGCACCAGTAGGAAAGTCTGGCCCAGGTAATACTTCCATCAAATCACGTGTTGTCGCCTCTGGATTTTCCATCAGCAAGTCAACCGCATCAATTGTTTCTCCTAAGTTATGAGGTGGAATATTTGTCGCCATCCCAACGGCAATCCCCGTTGTTCCGTTAACCAAAAGGTTCGGAAAACGTGCCGGAAGTACTTCTGGTTCTCGTTCCGTTCCGTCATAGTTATCAACGAAGTCAACAGTGTTTTTGTTGATGTCACGAAGCATTTCCAAGGCAATTTTTGACATACGTGCTTCGGTATAACGTTGAGCGGCAGCGCCATCTCCATCCATGGAACCAAAGTTCCCATGTCCGTCAACCAGCATGTGGCGATAGCTCCACCACTGAGCCATACGTACCATGGCCTCATAAATCGAGACGTCTCCATGTGGGTGATATTTACCCATGACATCCCCGGTAATACGGGCAGATTTTTTATGTGGCTTATCAGGCGTTGTACCAAGCTCGTTCATTCCGTAAAGAATGCGGCGATGAACCGGCTTCAAACCATCGCGTACATCAGGTAGGGCACGTGCCACAATAACTGACATTGCATAGTCACGAAAGCTGGTTTTCATCTCCTCAGCAAGATTGACATTTATGATATTTTTATCTTCCATGTTCTCCTCTTTCAATGTATAAACACTGTCTCTATTATACCATAATTTCTTATTGTTTACAGGTGTTTTTAAATCTTTTGAATATACTTTTTCCTTGTAAATCAAGCTTATTTTGACAGTATTTCTAAATAAAAAAATAATCCTCATTGAGGATCATTTTTATTTTATTTTTGCTTCAATCACACGATCAATATCTTCGGCTAAGGGATGGCCATTGCTTGCACGATCGGATAAATTCAAGTCTGTCAGTTCTGTTTGATAGACTTTACCCACTGCTGAAGTTACCTCCAAAATCTGGCTCTTATCAGTTGGCGTATCTTCTGCTTCTGCAGGACTGAAAAGATCAACTGTCTCTGAAAGTGGTGTCTTATCAGTATTGATCACACTGCCTGCTGAGAATACGGTATGCGGATTGGTCTTCAAAGGACGTAAAACCTGTAGGCCACGATTTGCTCGACTTGTTTCCGGAATATCCTCAGATTTTACCCGCTTGATAAAGCCACGTTGTGTGAGTAGGTACCAACTGTCTGTTTGCACAAAGAAGGCGGCCTTGACCAAATCTCCTGCTTTAAGATTCATTGCCTTAACACCAGCTGCTTTAGCCCCCACAACTGGAATTTCTGAGATGTTAAAGCGAAGGGCGTAGCCATTTTCAGAAATCAACATCACATCTTCATCACCTTTAACAATCGGTGCGATGGTTACAATACTGTCTTTGTCTCCTTTGAGTTTCCCGTAAACCATTGACTTAGAGCGGTATGTCCGCCAAGGTTTAAAGGAATCAAGTTCAACTTGCTTGATTTGACCAGCTGCAGTGACTACCATGTAATTTTCGCCAGACTCAAAATTATCAAGTACTTGTGCAAAGATAATTTCTTCATCGCTGGCAAAATTGTTCAAAGTCTGGGAGATATGCTCGCCAATATCCTTCCAGCGGACATCAGACAATTCATGGACTGGACGATAAATAACATTTCCAAGACTGGTAAACATCAGCAGGTGCTGCGTGGTCCGTGCGCCTGCTTTAACAAAGATTAATTCGTCATCCTCACGTTTACCAACTTCTTCAACATTGGAAGAGGCAAAACTACGTGGTGATGTGCGTTTAATATAACCACCACGCGTAACTGAAACAACCGTTTCCTCTTCCGCAATCAGTTGTTGCGCCTCGATCTCTATCGTTTCAACATTATCTTGTAGTTCTGAACGTCGTTCCTTGCCAAATTTTTTCTTGACTTCACGTAACTCACGTTTCATCAAGTTATAAAGTGTACGTTCATCATTGATAATCGCACGGAGTTCTAAAATCTTAGCTTCAAGTTCAGCTTGTTCATTTTCTAGAGTTACGATGTCGGTATTAGTTAAACGGTAAAGTTGCAGTGTGACTATGGCTTCGGCCTGTTCCTCACTGAAAGCATAGCTCACTTTCAAGTTTTCCTTAGCATCTGATTTGTTTTCAGATGCACGGATTAAAGCAACGACTTCGTCCAAGATAAAGACCATCCGGATCAAACCTTCAACCAGATGTAATCTTTTCTCAGCTTTACTCAAGTCAAATTTTGAACGCTTAACAATAACGTCCTGACGATGGGCAATATAAGAGCGCAGAACAGGAAGAACACCGACTTGACGTGGCGTCATATTGTCAATTGCCACCATATTGAAATTATAATTAATTTGCAAATCTGTGTTTTTATAGAGGTAGTTAAGCACCAGCTGACTATTGGCTTCTTTTTTCAGCTCAATAGCAATGCGCAGCCCTTCACGATCGGATTCATCACGCACTTCAGAAATTCCAGGCACTTTGGCATTTACTCGCACATCATCAATCCGTTTAACTAAAGTTGCTTTGTTGATTTCATAAGGAATCTCTGTAACAACGAGTTGTTCACGACCGCCTTTAAGTTTTTCAACTTCTACTTTTGAACGGACAGCAATGCGCCCTTTGCCTGTTTCGTATGCCTTTTTGATCTCACTACGCCCTTGAATAATGGCACCTGTCGGAAAATCGGGGCCGGGCATGAAAGTCATGATTTTCTCAACATCAGCTTTAGGATGATCAATCATATAGATTGTCGCATCAATAACTTCTCCAAGATTGTGCGGCGGGATATCTGTTGCATAACCTGCCGAAATCCCCGTTGAACCGTTCACCAACAAGTTAGGAAAGCTTGCGGGAAGTACAGTTGGCTCTTTTTCCGTATCGTCAAAATTCCAAGCATGAGCAACTGTATCTTTCTCAATATCTTTTAATAAATACGAAGAAATTTCTGCCAAACGTGCTTCAGTATAACGCATAGCAGCCGGTGGATCACCGTCCATCGATCCGTTATTCCCGTGCATCTCAATCAAAGGCTCAAGCATTTTCCAATCTTGCGACAAGCGAATCATCGCATCATAAATTGAGATGTCTCCATGTGGGTGAAAATTACCCATAACATTTCCGACAGACTTGGCAGACTTACGATAAGCTTTATCAAAAGTATTGCCATCCTTATTCATTGAATACAGGATGCGTCGTTGAACGGGTTTTAAGCCGTCTCGAATATCAGGTAGGGCACGTTCCTGAATAATGTATTTTGAATAGCGTCCAAAACGCTCGCCCATAATATCCTCTAAAGGTAGAGTTTGTATATTAGACATTAGTCCTCCAACAGTTATTTCATTTTTAAGCTTACAAAATGTTTTTTAAGAGGCAAAATCCTTTAAGTCCAAAATCATTTCAACATGTTTTATGCCATCTTCCAAAAAGGGTTCTGAATCTTCCTTGAAACCAAAGGAAACATAGAATGCACGGAGATAATACTGGGCTTCAATACGCACTACAGGTTCTCGCCATGATTGAGCCAGAATCTCAAGACCCTGTTGCATCATTTTACGCGCCGTTCCTTTGCCACGTTGGCTTTCCTTCACCAGTACACGGCCAATAGAGGCCTCAGGATAAGAAAGCCCCGCCGGTAAGATACGACAGTAGGATTGAATGGCACCTTCATCATCTTCTAACCACAAGTGCAATGACTTTTGATCCTTACCGTCGACATCTTGATAAGCACATTCTTGTTCAACAACAAAAACTTCAGAGCGGACTTGTAAAATTTTGTAGAGTTCTGATCGCGTAAGTTCTTCGAAATTTTTAATCTTCCATGCCATATTTATCCCTCTTTTTCTATTTCGTTTGTAAAGTTAGCTTTCTGCATTTCCTTCAAAAAGTCAGAATGAATGGTTACTGTCTCATTATTATAAAGCGTAGCTGTCAGACTGTAACCCGTTGAATAAGCTGCTGTTATCGCTAAGCCTGTCACCTCGAATTTTTGCCAATTTCGCTGTGTATCTCTACGATAATAAACCAAATCTTTCGTAATTGGTAAGCTCAATTTTCGGCGAACTTCTTCCGTGATTGTCGTATCTATCTCACCAAACAAATCCATTTGTAAACTTTCGTTTGATACTAGTTGCGGTTTTGGTGGACGTGACAAGTCTTGTAAGTACTGATAGAGACGGGCGGTGATAAGGCAATCATTGAGTGCATCGTGGCTACGCAAATCAATACCTAAAACATCCTTGAAGGTTTCCAACTTATAGTTGGGCATCTGCACTAATTTTTTTGCTTCAGAAAGTGTATCGTAGACTTGAAAATGAGGTGCATCACCAATCTCACAATCTACTATCGCCTGATAAAGAAAGCTGACATCAAAAGGCGCATTATGAGCCACCATCAAGCTATCCCTTGAAAAGGCTATAAAATCAGGTAAAACTTCAGCTAGAACTGGTTGCCCCAGTAAGGAAGCCGGCCAAATTCCAGTCAGTTCTGAAATTTTAGTTGGAAGATAAGAACGCGTGGGTTTGATCAACTGATTAAAGCGCGCAATTTCTTGGTGCGATTGGTCATATTTGACAGCACCAATTTGAATAATTTCATTTTTTTGAGGACTAAATCCTGTTGTCTCAAAGTCAAATACTACGTAATGCTCCACCTTATCACATTCCTTTCTCATTTTTCCTAAAAATATGCAATTACTTAAAAGACTGTGTTTTCTTCCAATGTAAACTTCACATTGTTTTCAATCCATTTACGACGAGGCTCCACCTTGTCTCCCATCAAAACTGAAACCCGTTTTTCAGCTTGCGCTGCATCATCAATAGTTACTTGAATCAATGTACGAGTTTCAGGATTCATAGTTGTCTCCCACAGCTGGTCAGCATTCATTTCTCCTAGACCTTTATAACGCTGAAGCGTTGCTCCCTTCCCAAAAGTTTGACGAAGTTCTTCAAGTTCAGCATCTGTCCAAGCATAAGCAACTTTTTCTTTTTTGCCTTTACCTTGACTCATCTTATAGAGCGGTGGCAAGGCAATATAAACGTGCCCATTTTCGAGAAGAGGCTTCATGTAGCGATAGAAAAAGGTAAGAAGTAGGGTTTGGATATGTGCACCGTCTGTATCCGCATCGGTCATAATAATTACTTTATCATAGTTCCGATCCGCGAGGGTAAAATCTGCTCCAACACCCGCACCAATAGTGTAAATCATTGTGTTGATTTCTTCGTTTTTAAGGATATCCTGCATTTTGGCTTTTTCAGTATTGATTACCTTACCACGCAAAGGTAAAATCGCTTGGAATTTACGGTCGCGTCCTTGTTTTGCTGAACCACCGGCAGAATCTCCTTCGACAAGGTAGAGTTCATTTTTATTAGGATTTTTAGTTTGTGCTGGTGTTAATTTCCCTGAAAGAAGTCCTTTGTCTTTCTTATTCTTTTTACCTGTTCGAGATTCTTCACGTGCTTTGCGTGCTGCTTCACGTGCTTCACGCGCTTTAATCGCCTTACGAATTAAATTTTGCGCCAGTTCACCATTCTCCAAAAGATAGAAAGTCAATTTTTCAGAGACCAGAGCATCAACTGCTGGACGTGCTAAGGGTGACCCAAGTTTATCTTTCGTTTGCCCTTCAAACTGCAAGTATTCTTCTGGTACAAGAATAGAGAGAACAGCTGTCAGCCCTTCACGATAGTCTGAGCCTTCGAGATTTTTATCCTTGTCTTTGAGTAAACCTGTTTTTCTGGCATAATCATTCATGGCTTTGGTCAAGGCCGTTTTAAGTCCAGCTTCATGTGTTCCGCCATCCTTTGTCCGAACATTGTTAACAAAAGAAAGGATATTTTCCGAATAACCATCATTATATTGTAAAGCTACTTCTACTTGGAAAGAATCTTGTTCCCCTGCAAAATATAAAACGGGTGTGAGCGTATCCTTATCCTCATTGAGGTAGTCTACAAAATCTTGTACGCCATTTTCATAGTGGAATTCTTCCTTAACTTCCTCTTCTCCACGCTGATCTGTAAGCGAGAGAGTGACGTCTTTCAAAAGAAAGGCAGATTCGTTTAACCTTTCCGAGATTGTTTGGTATTTAAATTCAATCGTCGAAAAAATCGTCGCATCTGGCATAAAGGTAACTTTTGTCCCTGTTTTAGATTTTGGTGCCTTACCTATTTTTTCTAATGTTGTTACAGGATGTCCACCGTTCTCAAAACGTTGACGATAAACATTACCATCACGTGTAATCTCTACTTCAAGCCAGCTTGACAAGGCATTCACGACGGAAGAACCTACACCATGTAAGCCTCCGGATGTTTTGTAGCCACCTTGGCCAAACTTACCACCCGCATGAAGGACAGTAAAGATAACTTCAACAGTCGGTTTGCCTGTAGCGTGCATTCCGACAGGCATTCCACGCCCTTCATCTTCCACAGTAACAGAGCCGTCTTTATTTAATATTACCGAAATCTTTGTTCCAAAGCCTGACAAGGCTTCATCGACAGCATTATCTACGATTTCCCAAATCAAGTGATGCAAGCCTGTTGAATCCGTTGAACCAATATACATCCCTGGGCGCTTTCTTACGGCATCAAGCCCTTCCAGGACCTGAATCGCGCTGTCGTCGTAATTATTTATATCTACCATTCATTATTCTCCATTTAAGCTAGCTCTAAACCAGCAGAAATATTCATCTTTCCTATTCTACATTCTTCAAGAGCCTTTGTCAAAAGTCTTTATAAAACAAACTGAGCTTTTTTATCCCTATTACCTAAAAAAATTAAATTTGAAAAGATTTTCTTTCAAAGAATCGCTAAAAATCGTCAACTTTTATGTTATAATTGTAGAGCTATTACAAACGTAAAAGAAAGATGATATGACTATAATAATTTTATGCATCGCTGCCTATCTTATTGGAGCGATTCCTGCAGGACTTTGGATTGGAAAGATTTTCTTTAAAAAAGATCTGCACGCGTATGGTTCTGGAAATACTGGTACAACGAATACTTTCCGTATTCTTGGAAAAAAAGCTGGCATCATTGTTTTCATCTTTGACCTTCTCAAAGGTACATTGGCCACACTTCTGCCTCTCATTTTCCATGTTCATGGTGTTTCGCCACTTATTTTTGGATTGTTAGCGGTCGTTGGTCACACCATTTCCGTCTTTGACAAATTTAAAGGTGGAAAGGCTGTTGCGACTTCAGCTGGTGTTGTTCTTGGATTTAACCCCGTTTTCCTCCTTTATCTGGCCGTAGTTTTCTTCCTCGTGCTTTACCTTTTCAGCATGATTAGCCTGTCTTCTATTTTAGGAGCCATTGCTGCACTGATTGGCGTTCTTGTTTTTCCTTATTTCCACTTTATTTTACCCGATTACGATCCCTTGTTTTCGGTAATAATTTTAGCCTTGGCTTCTATTATCATCGTTCGACACAAGAGTAACATTAAGAGAATAAAAAATAAAGAAGAATCTTTGGTACCATTCGGCTTAAACCTCAGCAAACAACACAATATATAGTATTTTACATAATTATAGACCACAATATCTAGTATCGATAACTTGACTAGGTATTTTTTTTATACTAAAATAAAAGAATAAAATTAAAGAAAAAATTGGAGAATAATTATGGTCACTGTATACTCAAAAAACAACTGCATGCAATGTAAAATGGTAAAAAAATGGCTCACAGAACACACTGTGGACTTTGAAGAAATTAACATTGACGAAAAACCAGAATTTGTACAAACAGTGCTTGATATGGGATATCGTGCTGCACCTATCGTTGTCAAAGACGACGTTTCATTCTCTGGTTTTAACCCAAGCGAATTGGCAAAATTGGCATGAAATTAATCTATTTCAGTATAACTGGCCAAACACGTCGTTTTGTCAATAAAACCAATTTAGAGCATGAAGAAATTCTGCCTAACGATCCCGAATTTGAAGCAAATGAAGATTTCCTGATTATCGTCCCAAGTTATGCGGATGAAACTCCTGGAGCTGAAAAAAGCATGGACATTATGGACCCAGTCTTTGAGTTTATGTCCTATGCCAATAACGCGCAATACTGTAAAGGCATTGTCGGTACAGGAAATCGAAATTTTGCTTCTTTATATATATTTACCGCAAAAGAATTATCCGCTCAGTTCCAAATTCCTATTGTTTACGATTTCGAATTTAATGGTACACCGAGCGATGTAGCTGCTGTCGAAGACATTGCAGCTCGATTAGAGTCTGGAGCAAACATCAGTCTCAAATCATAAATTTCACTAAAAATAAAAAATTAGCATGCGGGCGCAAAGCCCCGGAGAAATATATGTCACTTAAAAATCTTGAAGATGTTACGTACTTTACACTTAACAATCAAATCAATATCCCCGTTAACGGCTCTATTCCTTTAGCAAAAGACAAAGAAGCGATCACTGCCTTCTTCAAGGAAAATGTTGAGCCTAACACTTTCACTAAAGATACTTATGCCGAAAAAATTGAAGCCCTTCTAGAAGGTGATTACCTAGAAGAAGACTTCATCCGTAAGTATGAAATGAGTTTCATTGAACAACTTCATCAAGAATTGTTGGACTTTGGCTTTAAGTTTGATAGCTTTATGGCTGCTTACAAGTTCTACAATCAATACGCCATGAAAAACAACGAAGGTACACTCTATCTGGAAAACTTTGAAGATCGCGTCTTGATGAACGCGCTCTACATGGCTGATGGTGATACAAAACTTGCACGTAATTTAGCCTTTGCTATGGTTAATCGCCGTTACCAACCTGCTACTCCAACTTTCCTCAATGCTGGACGTAAACGCCGCGGTGAGTTTGTCAGCTGTTTCCTTTTACAGCTGACAGACGATATGAATTCGATTGGTCGTACCATTAACTCTGCCCTCCAACTTTCAAAAAACGGAGGCGGTGTTGGTCTTAACTTGACCAATTTACGTGGTGCTGGTGCACCAATCAAAGGTTACGATGGCGTTGCAGCGGGCGTTGTTCCCGTGATGAAACTTTTCGAAGATAGCTTTTCTTATGCCAACCAACTTGGACAACGTCAAGGGGCTGGTGTGGTTTATCTTTCCATTTTCCACCCTGATATTATGGAATTCCTCTCAACAAAAAAAGAAAATGCTGATGAGAAAATCCGTGTGAAAACTTTGTCACTCGGTGTAACTGTTCCTGATAAATTCTACGAACTTGCAGCTAAGGGCGAAGATATGTACCTCTTTGAGCCTTACTTTGTTGAAAAAGAATATGGTATGCCTTTTGCCCATGTTGATATTACAGCAGAATACGACAACATGCTCGCAAACGATAATATCCGTAAAATCAAAATCAGCGCGCGTGAGTTGGAACAAGAACTTTCTAAACTCCAACAAGAATCTGGCTATCCTTACATCGTGAACATTGATACAGTAAACAAAGCTAACCCTGTCGATGGTGTTATCTCTATGAGTAATCTTTGTTCTGAAATCCTTCAAGTTCAAACACCTTCTGTGCTTAATGATGATCAAACATATTCAACATTAGGTACTGACGTTGCATGTAACTTGGGTTCAACAAATGTCATGAACATGATGACTTCAGGCGCAGACTTTGGAAGCTCAATTGAATCAATGGTTCGTGCCTTGACTTTCATCTCTGAAACTTCAAATCTTGACTCTGTACCAACTGTACGTAAAGGAAATAACGAAATGCGTGCCATCGGACTTGGTGCTATGGGGCTTCATTCTTTCCTCGCTAAAAACCATATCCATTACGACAGCAAAGCCGCTGTTGACTTTACAAGTGTTTACTTTATGCTCTTGAACTACTATACTTTAGTGGCTTCAAACGTACTTGCAGTTGAACGCCAAGCAACCTTCAAAGACTTTGATAAATCTGCTTATGCGGACGGCTCTTACTTCGACAAATACCTTAACCATGACTATTTCGCCGCTGTTCCAAACGAAATCCAAGAACTTTTCGCTGGTATTGCTGTACCTGGCCCAGCTGAATGGGCTGCCTTAAAAGAAAAAGTTATGCAAGGTGGACTTTATAACTCTTACCGTATGGCCGTTGCTCCTAATGGATCAATTTCTTATATCAACGACTGTTCTTCTTCGATTCACCCGATTGTTAACCGTATCGAAGAACGCCAAGAAAAGAAAGTCGGTAAGATTTACTATCCAGCCGCTGGTCTTTCAACAGATACCATTCCTTATTACAAATCTGCTTACGATACAGACATGCGTGCTGTCATTGACGTTTACGCTGCTGCAACAGAACATGTCGATCAAGGTTTGTCTATGACCCTCTTCATGCGTTCAACTTTACCTGAAGGCCTTTATGAGTGGAAAATTGCAAATAATAAAATGACAACACGTGATTTGAGTATCTTGCGTAACTATGCTTACAATAAAGGTATCAAAACTATCTACTACGTCCGTACCTTTACTGACGATGAAGAGGAAGTTGGCTCAAACCAATGTGAAAGCTGTGTTGTTTAAAAAAAGGAAATACTATGTCTGAACAAAATAACCAAAAAGTCCCTACTTACTATGCAGCCATTAACTGGAATGCAATTGAAGATTCTATTGATAAATATACTTGGGAAAAACTGACCAGCCAGTTTTGGTTGGACACACGTGTCCCTGTTTCAAATGACCTTGACGATTGGCGCAAATTGCCTCAAGTTGAACGTGATACTTTCGCGAAAGCTTTTGCAGGTTTGACTCTCTTGGATACTTTACAATCTGTTGATGGTGCAGAGGTGCTCAAACATGATGCACGTACTCCTCAAGAAATCGCATGCTTCAACAATATCCAGTTTATGGAGTCCGTTCACGCCAAATCTTACTCTACAATCTTTAGTACTTTAAATACAAAATCAGAGATTGAAGAGCTCTTTGATTGGGTCGATACAAATGTTTACATGCAAAAGAAGGCAGAAATCATCAACGATATCTATCAAAATGGTACAGCACTTCAGAAGAAAATCGCAAGTGTCTTCCTTGAAACTTGCCTCTTCTACTCTGGTTTCTTCACACCACTCTGGTATCTCGGCAACAACAAGATGATCAACTCTGCTGAAATCATCAAACTTATTATTCGTGATGAAAGTGTCCACGGCACTTATATCGGTTACAAGTTCCAACTTGGTTTCAACGAATTATCTGAAGAAGAACAAAGTGAACTCCGTGATTGGATGTACAACTTGCTCTACGAACTTTATGAGAACGAAGAAGCTTATACACACTTGCTTTACGATGAAATCGGCTGGACAGATGAAGTCTTGAAATTCCTTCGTTACAATGCCAACAAGGCACTTATGAACTTAGGACAAGATCCCCTCTTCCCTGATACAGCAGCGGATGTCAACTCTGTTGTAATGAACGGTATCTCTACTTCTTCATCAAACCATGACTTCTTTAGCCAAGTTGGTAATTCTTACCTGCTCGGTGAAGTTGAAGCCATGTCAGATGACGACTATATGATTGGTTTGAAATAAAATAAAAAAGATTAGGAATTGTTTCCTAGTCTTTTTTATTACTGATAGCTTACCCACACTGCAAAAAAATGCATACCATTTGGTACGCATTTTTCATTTTTAAACTTTCAAGAAACGACGCATTGAAGTTACTGCTCCGAGTGAACCGATCAAGATACCGATAAGGAAGAGTAAGCCAACCATCATTGGCACAAAGGTGTCTGCGGGAAGCAGATATAGACTTTGTGGTTTCAAGCTTGGTGTGAAGCTTGTGAAAGCTAGGTTATAAAGCCAAGCTATCAATACACTTGGGACAATAGCTCCCAAGAGTCCAACCCAAGCACCTTCCAGGAAGAATGGCCAACGAATATAACCATTACGCGCACCCACCAATCGCATAATCTGAATCTCACGTTGACGTGACATAATCGTGATACGGATTGTGTTTGAGATGAGGAAGACAGCAACTAAGATAAGTAGAGCTGCTGCTGCACCACCCCAAATCTTCACGTTATTCCCTAAAGCAAGGATACGTTCTGTATTGGCACCACCATAGTTTGCAGATTGGATACCGTTGATTTTCTTAATAGCACTGGCAACTTTTTCGACATCTTGTGGGTTATCTGCTTCAACGATATAAGCATCGTAGAGCGGGTTAGCATCACCTTGAAAAAGAGCCCAAGTGCTACCCAATGTCTCTGTCAATTGCTTAAGTTGTTCATCTTTACTTGAGAACTTGATTGAAGCAACATCAGGGATTTTTTCAATTTCTGAATAAATTTTACGATAGTTTGGATTGTTGATTTCTTTCTTAGGATTTTTTGGATCTTCAATTTTCTTATCCATATCATGAATATTCAAATCCATATATGCAACAATACGTACATTTTTTTCGATATCACTGGACAATTTCGCCGTATTTAAAATAACTGAGAGAAAAAGTCCGACTAAAGTCAAAGTAATCATTACAGAGGAAACTGCTGCTACAGTCATCCATCCGTTACGACGGAGATTTTTCAGTGATTCCAATAAATGTTTAAATAAATTTCTAATCATCGTAACCGTAATCTCCTTCCGCTTGGTCTCGAACGATACGTCCATTTTCAATAGCAACAACGCGGTGACGTAATGTGTTTACGATTTGGCTGTTGTGAGTTGCCATGAGAACAGTTGTTCCTTGCAAGTTAATTTTTTCGAGCAAATTCATAATTTCCCATGAATTTTCTGGGTCCAAGTTTCCTGTAGGTTCGTCAGCAATCAAGAGTTTAGGCGCATTAGCGATTGAACGTGCAATTGCTACACGTTGTTGTTCACCACCTGAAAGTTCATCAGGGAAAGAACGCAATTTATGTTTTAGGCCTACAAGATCCAAAACTTCATTGACACGTTTTTTGATTTCGCGTGGACGTTTTCCGACAACTTCCATTGCATAAGCGATATTCTCATATACAGTCTTCTTCGGCAAGAGTTTGTAGTCTTGGAAGACAACCCCTACAGAACGACGTAACAAAGGCACATCACGACGTTTAAGTTTCATCAAGTCAAACTTTGCAACGACGCCTGTTCCTTTATCAATTTTTAGTTCATGGTAGAGCAACTTAATAAAGGTCGACTTACCAGCTCCAGACGGTCCAACAATATAAACAAATTCTCCTGCTTCGATGTCAAGAGAGATGTTACGTAAGGCTGTTGTTCCGTTAGAGTATTTTTTTGATACATTATTTAATTTAATAATACTCATTATCCCTAGTCTCCATTGAATTGTTTTGCAACTTTTTTTCTCGTCCTATATAGATAGGAATAAGAAATATTTTTTTGAAACCACTCTTCCTGATTCAAAAAAAAACAAAGTTCTTCTCATTATACCAGATAAAAAGATTTTTAGGTATAAATTATTTTACAGTTTTTCTTTAAAGTTACAAATGAATTTCGCTTGAATTACCAACTTACATTTTCCAACGTAGGTAAGCATGGATAAAGCCATCAAGATCTCCGTCCATTACTTTATCAATTTGCCCTGTCTCATACTCTGTTCTTGTGTCTTTGACCAACTGATAAGGCATAAAGACATAAGAACGAATTTGACTTCCCCAAGAGATGTCTGACTGATCACCACGGAGTTCGTCGACTTCGGCTTGTTTTTTATCCATCTCTAATTGATAAAGTTTTGATTTCAGCATGGCCATTGCTTTGTCTCGGTTACCGTATTGTGTACGGTCCATTGTAGAAGCCACTACAATTCCAGTAGGAACGTGTGTCAAACGTACACCTGTTGAGACTTTATTGACATTTTGCCCACCTGCACCACCTGAGCGGAAAGTATCCATCTTAATATCTGCATCGCGAACATCAACTTCAACTGTATCATCAAGTTCTGGCATGACATCTACCGAAGTAAATGAAGTATGACGACGGTTTTGTGAGTCAAAAGGCGAGATACGCACCAATCGGTGTACTCCCTTTTCGCCTCGTAAGAAGCCATAGGCATTTCGGCCCTCAAATTTTAATGTCGCTGATTTTAGACCTGCAACATCTCCGTCTTGATAATCCAAAACTTCTACCTTGAAGCCGTGTGCAGCGCCCCAGCGTTCATACATACGCATGAGCATACTGCCCCAGTCTTGTGACTCGGTTCCCCCAGATCCTGGGTGAATTTCCAAGATGGCATTCATGTGGTCATAAGGTTGGTTGAGCATGATTTCCAACTCGTAAGTTTCAATCTTTTTACCTAACTTCTCAACGTTCTCTTCAAGCTCGACTTGCATATCTTCATCGTCTTCTTCCTGAAGCATCTCCAACAACACTTCACTGTCCTCATGAAGTGTTGCAATTGACATGAAGTTTTCATACTTTGCCTTAAGCGCATTTGATTCATCAATGACTTTTTGCGCAGCTTCATTATCATTCCAAAAGTCAGGCTCAGCCATATCATTATCAAGCAAAGCGATTTCTTCTTCTAAGCGATCTAAGTCAAGTGAGCCACGAAAATCTTCGACTTTCTGACCATATGTCTCTAGTTTATTTCTAATTTCAGATAGTTCCATAGGCTCTATTTTAGCATATTTGTCCAAAAAAAGACAGCAGCTCTAAGGCTCCTATCTTTTTCGTGGTCGCATACGATGCTTGTTTTCGAGTTTTTCAATCGCCCATTCGGCAGCATCTACCATATAATCCCTAACATCATTCTCAGCGATTTCGTGCAACTTAGGTAATGCTGAGCGATCATTTGCATTTCCTAAGGCATAGATCGCATTGCGTTGGATAGGATTCTTCCCTCGCCAGCTGCCTGCCATATTGCCAAATTTATTCGCAAACTCTTTATTAGATAAATCCAAAAGTGGGAGCAGCTCTGGGTTTGTCAAGTCTGGATTGGGCTCCATTTCCGGGTGGAAATGGCTGTTTATTCCCTTATTATAGGGACAAACCACTTGGCAAATATCACAACCATAAATTACCGTTTTAATTTTTTCACGGTATTCTTCTGGCATCGGCCCCCGTGTTTGTGTTTGATAAGATAAGCAACGCTGTGCATTTAAGCGCCCATCTCCTAAAAGTGCCTTCGTCGGACAGAAATCGACACAGCGTGTACAAGAGCCACAGCCATAATCGACAGGCTGATCTTCCTCAATCTCTAAATTGGTCACCAATTCGCCCAAAAACATCCAAGAACCGTACTCCTTGCTGACGAGTAAACCGTTTTTCCCCACAAATCCCAAACCTGCACGCGCAGCTACAGCGACATCCACAAGTGCACCTGTATCCACCATGGCTGTATAGTTAAAACGACCCGCTATTTTTTCTATCCCTTCCGCAAGTTCTTTTAACTTTCGGCGAAGCACATGATGATAATCTTCACCCCAACTTCCCCGGGAGAAGGAACCTCGACGAAATTCTGTTTTTTCGGGCTTTTCTTCTGCCTTATTAGGATAGGCTATACCGATGGATATGATTGTTTTTGCATCTTCGAGAGACAACTTTGGTTGTAAACGCTCATCGAGATTTTTATGTTCAAAACCAGACGTGTGTCCTGCTTCTTTCTGTTCAATCAAAGAGGCACGAAGATATTCAAAATCATCTGCTTTTGTAAATCCAATTTTTTGAATATTGAGGTCTGCCGCAAGCTTTTGGATCTCTTCTTTTAAACTTTTCATCTGTTAAACCTTTCTTTATAGACATCTTAACATAATTTTTACCAACAGCCTTCATAATTATGTTAAAATAAGCATTAGATTATTAAGAAACACGGGGTAAAACATGGCTTTCGACGGTATTTTTTTACATCATATGACAGCTGAAATTTCTGAAATCCTTAAAGGAGGACGAATTCAAAAAATCAATCAGCCTTTTGAACAAGAACTTCTTTTAACGGTTCGTTCAGGAAGAACATCACATAAATTACTATTATCTGCTCATCCAACTTTCGGCAGAATCCAAATCACTAAGACAGACTTCCAAAATCCTCAAAATCCTAATAATTTTGTCATGATTTTGCGCAAGTACCTATCTGGCGCTTTTATTGAAGATATTGAGCAAGTAGGCAATGACCGCCAATTGATTTTCCATATCTCAACCAAAGATGAAATTGGTGACGCCATGAAGATTGCACTGGTTGCCGAAATCATGGGGAAACATAGTAATATTATCCTTATGGATAAAAGCAGCAATAAAATTATTGAAACCATTAAGCATGTCGGATTTTCGCAAAACCAATATCGTACCCTTCTTCCCGGTTCGACTTATATTGCCCCTCCGGCAAGCGATAAGGTCGATCCTTTTACAGCTTCTGACGAAAAGATTTTTGAGGCACTGCAGACACATACATTACAGTCAACCTTTCAAGGTATCGGGCGTGATAGCCTCCAAGCTTTAGAGAACTTGACACTTCCGGAATTCAAGGAAAAATTGCATAAAGTCCTTCCTTCAATCTATCCTAATGATAAATTTTCGGCCATTCAACTTGCGGAAGACTATCAAGAATTTCCCAGCTTATCTGAAATGCTCGATGTTTATTATGCGGATAAAGCCGAGCGTGATCGTGTAAAGCAAGTTGCTAGTGAAGTGATCAAAAAAGTTCAAAATGAGCTTAAGAAAAATCGTGACAAGCTCAAAAAACAGGAAGCGGAGTTACGTGCTACAGAGAATGCTGAGATTTTCCGCCAAAAAGGAGAGCTGCTTACAACCTTCCTTCATCAAGTTCCAAACGATAAGCCTGAAGTGACCTTAGATAATTATTATACCAATGAGCCAATCACGATTAGCCTAAATCTTGCACTTAGTCCTTCACAGAATGCCCAACGCTACTTCCACCGCTACCAAAAATTAAAACAGGCTGTGAAGTTTCTTGGCGATCAAATCGCGAACACTAAACAGACAATTTCTTACTTGGAATCTGTTGAAGCTAATCTTACGCATGCTGACGTCGTTGAAATTGCCGATATCCGTGAAGAACTCATCCAAACAGGATTTGTTAAGGCAAAATATCGGAATAATAAAAAACAAAAAATGCTGCCTCCAGAAAAGTATCAAGCTGAAGATGGAACGATTATTCTTGTCGGTAAAAATAACCTTCAAAATGAGCAAGTCAGTTTTAAACTCAGTCGTAAAGGTGACCTCTGGTTCCATGTGAAGGATATTCCTGGTTCCCATGTCTTAATTACTGGGAATGCAAATCCTTCAGATGAAACGATAACTTTCGCCGGAGAACTCGCAGCTTATTTTTCTAAGGCCCGTTATTCTAACTTAGTACAGGTTGATATGATTGATGTGAAGAAACTTCATAAGCCAACAGGAACTCCTCCAGGATTTGTGACTTATACTGGTCAAAAAACTATTCGTGTTACGCCTGATGAGACCATCATCAAAAAAGCAAAAATAAAATAAAAAAAAGTTCACATATAATTTTTGTGAACTTTTTAGTTTATCAAAGTCCCGTTAAATTTTCTATGTAAAAATTGTCAAAAACCCTTTAAAACACTGAAAACTTTAACAATCTGTGAAACCGCTTCATTTTTAGGTATAGAAAGTTCTTTATAAAAGCCCCGATATTTGTTATAATAAAATGTAATTATTTTGTCTAAAGTGTAGCTATATTAGGGCTTTCCAGTAAGTCTTTCTTTTTTAACTTTAGGCATTATGTCATAAATTTTTTTAGAAGGAGCCGCCATGGCCAACGAAAATGTTATCCAAATGATCAACGTTACCAAAAAGTTTGGTGACTTTGTCGCAAACGACAAGATCAACTTGGAGCTGAAAAAAGGTGAAATTCACGCCTTGCTCGGTGAAAATGGTGCCGGTAAATCAACTCTGATGAACATGCTCTCTGGTCTTCTGGAACCTACAGAAGGCGAGATTCATGTTAACGGCAAACTCGAGCAAATAGACTCTCCAACAAAAGCTTCTCAGCTTGGTATCGGTATGGTTCACCAGCATTTCATGCTGATTGATGCCTTTACTGTTACTGAAAATATCATGCTCGGAAGTGAAGTGACGAAAGGCTTAAGCCTTGACCTTAAAACAGCTCGAAATAAAATCGTGGAATTGTCAAAACGTTATGGACTTTCTGTCGAACCCGATGCACTTGTTCGCGATATCTCTGTTGGACAGCAGCAACGTGTTGAAATTTTGAAGACACTTTATCGTGGAGCAGATATCTTAATTTTTGACGAACCTACAGCTGTGCTGACTCCCTCTGAAATCACTGAGCTCATGGAAATCATGCGCAATTTGGTTAAAGAAGGCAAGTCCATCATTCTTATTACCCACAAGCTTGATGAAATCCGTGCGGTAGCTGATCGTATTACTGTTATTCGCCGCGGTGTTTCTATTGAAACAGTCGAACTGGGAGATAAGTCAAATAAAGAACTCGCTGAAATGATGGTGGGGCGTTCTGTATCTTTCAAAACGGAAAAAGAAGCTGCTCAACCGCAGGACGTTGTTCTCTGTATTGATAATATTTCTGTTAAAGAAAAACGTGGTTCCTTCGCTGTAAAAGGACTTTCTTTAGATGTCCGTGCTGGGGAGATTGTCGGTCTTGCTGGTATTGATGGCAATGGTCAAACAGAATTGATTAAAGCCATTACTGGTTTGATGAAGATTGATTCTGGTTCTGTTAAACTCAAAGGTAAAGACATCACCACTCACAAACCTCGTAAAATCATTGAAGATTCTGTAGGTCATGTCCCAGAAGACCGTCACCGTGATGGTGCAGTACTCGAGATGACTGTTGCTGAAAATATTGCGCTTCAAACTTATTACAAAGCACCATTAAGTAAGTACGGTTTCTTGGATTACAATAAAATCAATGCTAAAGCCCGCGAACTTATGGAAGAGTTCGACGTCCGCGGTGCTGGTGAACAAATTCCTTTCAAATCACTTTCAGGCGGGAACCAACAAAAAGCTGTTATTGCGCGTGAGGTCGATCGTAATCCTGACTTGCTTATTGTTGCTCAACCAACACGTGGGCTTGATGTCGGTGCCATTGAATATATCCACAAGCGTTTGATTCAAGCACGTGATGAAGGAAAAGCTGTGCTCGTTGTATCTTTTGAATTAGATGAAATTCTGAATGTTTCGGACCGTATTGCTGTTATTCACGATGGACAAATTCAAGGAATTGTCAGTCCTGAAACGACAAGCAAACAAGAACTTGGAATTCTCATGGTCGGAGGTAATATCAATGAACAGCAAAACTAAAAAAATCCTTGTACCTATTATCGCCGTACTTTCTGGTTTCTTAATTGGTGCAATCATTATGCTCATCTTCGGCTTTAATCCTATATATGGTTACGAAGATTTAATTATCGGTGCCTTCGGTACACCACGTGCCATTGGTGAAACACTTCAAACTATGGGACCTTTGATTCTTTGTGCCTTAGGTTTCTCTGTTGGTATGAAGGCCGGTCTCTTTAATATCGGTATGTCAGGTCAGGCTCTTGCAGGTTGGATTATGTCAATGTGGTTTGCCCTCAGTTTCCCTGACATCCCTAAACCAATTATGATTCCATTAGTAATCATTATCGGTATGCTCTTTGGAGCTCTTATGGGTGCAATTCCTGGTATCTTACGTGCTTTCTTAGGTACTTCGGAAGTCATCACTACCATCATGCTTAACTATGTCATCCTCTTTATGTCAACCTTCTTGATTCATGATGTCTTTAGTTCAAAAATAATGATGCCTAATTCAACTGACCAAACAAAATTGATTAGTGCAAATGCTTCCTTCCGTACAGGTTGGTTGTCAGATTTGACAAATAATTCAACCTTGAATATTGGCCTTTTTATTGCTTTAATCGTTCTTGTCATTATGGCTATTGTCCTTTCTAAGACTACACTTGGTTTTGAAATTAAGTCTGTCGGTTTAAATCCAGATGCTTCTGAGTATGCAGGAATTTCAGCCAAACGTACAATCATCATGTCAATGTTAGTTGCCGGAGCTCTCTCAGGTCTTGGCGGTGTAGTTTACGGTTTTGGATACATGCAAAACTTCGTTACACAATCCGCAACACTAGACATTGGTTTCAACGGTATGGCTGTTGCACTCTTAGGTGAAACAAATCCTGTCGGTATCCTATTTGCTGCCTTCTTGTTCTCAATGCTTCAAACAGGTTCAGGAAATATGAGTAATATCGATAATATTCCACCGCAAATTGTACAGATTGTCACAGCTACAATCATCTTCTTTATTGCCGTAAAATATATTATCGAAAAGGTTCTCCCAAATATTAAGAAGAAAGGAGAAAAAGCATAATGAATATCGTAGATACATTGCAAATTATTGTTGCAAATATGCTTATTTACTCAACACCTCTAATTTTTACAAGTATCGGTGGAGTATTCTCTGAACGTGGTGGTATCGTCAACGTTGGTTTAGAAGGTATTATGACAATGGGGGCTTTCAGTTCTGTCGTCTTTAACCTTACTTTCACAGAAACATTTGGTGGAATGACACCTTGGCTCTCCATCCTCTTTGGAGCATTTATTGGTGGTATCTTCTCCCTGATTCATGCGGTAGCAACCATTAACTTCCACGCTGACCATATCGTCTCAGGTACAGTTCTTAACTTAATGGCTCCTGCGCTTGGCGTATTCTTAATTCAAACGTTTTACAATGCTGGACAGGTAAATATTACTAACCAAATTGGTTACTGGAATTTCCCTGTTCTCTCAAAAATTCCTGTGATTGGACAAATCTTCTTCTCACAGACTTCACTACCAGGTTTTCTTGCAATTCTCGTTGCCTTCCTCTCTTGGTATCTTCTCTTTAAAACGAAATTCGGACTTCGTCTCCGCTCAGTAGGTGAAAACCCTCAAGCAGCAGATACTCTCGGTATCAATGTTTACCTTATGCGTTATGCTGGGGTTATCATCTCCGGTATCCTTGGTGGTATTGGTGGTGCAATTTATGCCCAATCTATCTCGGGTAACTTCTCTGTGGCTACAATCGCAGGGCAAGGTTTCATCTCATTGGCTGCTATGATCTTTGGTAAATGGAATCCTGTTGGAGCGATGCTTGCTTCCCTCCTCTTTGGACTTTCTACCTCACTGGCAGTCGTAGGCGGCCAAATTCCCGTTATCAAAGAAATTCCTTCTGCCTTCCTCCAAATGGCACCATACGTAGTAACAATCATCGTTCTTGCGGCCTTTCTTGGAAAAGCTGTTGCCCCTAAAGCTGACGGTGTTAACTATATTAAAACGAAATAAAATAAAAAAAGCATCTCAAATTGAAATGCTTTTTTTATTTTATAAGGATTAATCGAATCATATATCACATCATTACGGATGGTTACTTATTTATTTTCAAAATAAGTTTTTTGAGGAGATAAACGAGTACGACAATTAAAACTATGATTATTATAAAAACTATACTAACTAAAATCAATTATTATATACCACTATCCTATTAGAATTATCCAGTCTTACTCGAACCCACCCTGTCCAAGAAAGTACATTGTGTATTGGTGTATTAAAACCAAAGCGTGCCGTTGCTTGCCTACTATGATCAACTTTTACATTAGAGTAACGAACAGGCATTGCTATAATGTAATTTAAATCATATGCGGAAAGTATCCTATTATTAACTACTCTGATATAATAAGTAACTCTCCAGCCAATCCCCCAAGCGCTTATCCTATATTTTCCATTAGCTATACGATTTAAATTACTGTTTTCAGGTATTACTGAAAAATGAGTTTCTTCTCCATTCTTGTCTCTCACTGTCTTAGTTTCTCCCTCGTGTGGTAAAGCTTCTAAATCAAAAGTTGAATCCCTTACAAGAGTAGATTCAACTAATGAAGAAATGCCCGCTCCGTCTTCTGCATAAGCAATGGAAGCAGAAAATAGTACAAAAGCTAAGAATAACGTTACTATGCTGCTTAAACGAATAATAGTCCTTTTCACGATATTTCCTTTCTTTTTCCAATTTCTTCTGGATGACACATCCCAACTATGAATAATTAACCTCCTTATCTTTTCTCTATATAAAAGTTCCTTTAAATATAAATCATCTAGAGCTCTTTGATAATCCATATTTAATTAGATATACCCTACTTTACATAGCTTTCATAATTTTTCTGATACCAGTTTTTCATGAGTCCATCATACATATAAGAAGCTTTGCAGATAGACTTCATTGTAGTTTTATACTGTACTTTTCCAGTTTGTTTGTATTTAAATAAACATTCTACAAAAAGACAGGCAATTTTTGCAAGTTCATCTGTTTCATGAACAAATTCTCTAGCAAATTTCAAGAAATATGCTGCTTCAATAAGACTATTTTCCTTTAGTCTTAAGAGCATTATTTCAAGGCCCGCCAAAACTAAACGTCTTTGGTAGATATTTTGTCCTTTAAAAATTGTTTTAGAAGTCAGCAAATTTTCACAAATTAACTTCAAGTGGTCTGAACTTAAAAACTTAGAACTATATTGAAAAATAAAAAGCTCCTGATTTGTCCAATATTCTCTTGTAATAAAATAGCTTTTTAGTTCTAGCATCTCATGTTCAGAAATTTTCTTCAAGATTCCTTTGAGGCAAAGGGATAGGAAAAAATGATCACTATACTCATCCAGCTCCGCATATAAACTATTTAGCTTCGTAGTATCAGCTCTATAATAAGCAAGGTCTACCTGCTCCAGCACATACTCTACAGGACTTTCACTACCTTTTTCGAGGAGAGAACAATAATCTTCAAGACTTGTATTCATCTCCATAAGCATCGCATATAGTTTATCAAACTCAAACATAATTCTTCCTGACTCAAAAAGTTTCAGTTGTGCCTCAGAAATAGAAAGATGCGTAAAGGCTTCTCGTGAAAAGCCGTTTTGTTTTCTGATTTTTGTAAATATTTTTCCGTATCTGCCATATATCTTCTCTTTGTGGGCCAGATGATAAAAATCAATAATATTTAAGTCAATACTTTCCAATAATGCCTGCAGTTTAACTATCGGGAACACAGTCTCCCCTCTTTCATAACGAGACAGACTCCTACGCGGAACGATCCCCTCGAAATCCTTCAGAGATAACTTTCTTCCCTTCCTTATCTTTTGAAAAACTTTGCCATAGTGTACTTTTTTAGCCATATCATATCTTTTTCCTCAACTTTTTTATTCTTATTATTTAGTACGAAAAAAAATTGAAAAAAGCTCAAAAAAAAAATACCTAAATTTAGGTATTTTTTTATACTTAGTTTTTAGATGCTGAAGCAAACTCTTCTTTTGAGAAAGCTTCGTCAAGAATAGTTTTAAGTTGTTTAGCTGAAGCTTGCATTTTTTGCAATTCAGCGTCGTTCAATGGAATGTTGACTGGACGAACGATACCTTTATCACCAACGATAGCTGGTTGACCAATGTAAAGTCCTTCAACGCCTTCGTATTGACCTTCTTGGAAAGTTGAAAGTGGCAATACAGCATTTTCGTTGTCAAGGATAGCTTTTGTGATACGAGCAAGAGCTACAGCGATACCATAGAATGTCGCACCTTTTTTCTCAATGATAGAGTAAGCAGCGTCACGAACTGATTCGAAAAGCTCAACCAATTCTTCTTCTTTAACGCCTTGAGTATCTTTGAGGAATTCCTCAAGGTTAACACCTGCAACGTTAGCGTGTGACCATACAGCAAACTCAGAGTCACCGTGTTCACCCATGATATAAGCGTGAACTGAACGCGCGTCAATATCAAGTTTTTCTGCCAATGCTTGACGGAAACGTGCTGAGTCAAGTGAAGTACCAGAACCGATAACACGTTCTTTAGGGAAACCAGAGAATTTCCAAGTTGCATATGTCAAAATATCAACAGGATTAGCAGCAACAAGGAAGATACCATCGAAACCTGATGCTACAATTTCAGTAACAACTTGTTTAGTGATACGTAAGTTTTTCTCAACAAGATCCAAACGAGTTTCACCTGGTTTTTGTGGCGCACCTGAAGTCAACACAACCAAATCAGCATCATGTGCATCAGAGTAGTCTGCTGAATAGATTTTCTTAGGAGATGTGAACGCAAGAGCGTGTGAAAGGTCTTCTGCATCACCTTGTGTTTTTTCTTTGAAAATATCTACGATACCCAATTCTTGGGCGATTCCTTGGTTTACAAGTGAGAAAGCATAGCTTGAACCTACGGCACCATCACCAACGAGGATAACTTTTTTATGTTGTTTAGTCATAATTGTTCATTCCTTTCCTGAATGCAATAATAATGTTTACTATATTATTATAGCATTTTTTCACATTCTTGTCACATTGGAAAGTGATTTATATCACATTATAACGCTTACATTTAAAGCGTGATACGTTTATATTTCGTGAGCTTTCCATAAAGAAAATCAATCAAAAAAAGCACCACATTGGATGCTTTTTTTTGAGCAAAAACTGCTCTTGAAAAATTTTTATTATTTGATAGTACGGATACGCATTGTGTTTGTACGTCCTGAACCAACTGGAACACCAGCAACGATAACGATGTTATCACCTGATTCAACAAGACCTGAAGCCAAGGCTGCTTTTTCAGCTACTTCGAACATATCGTCTGTTGAAGCTGGTTTGTCCATAAGCATTGGGATAACACCCCAGTTGATCATCAATCCGCGTTCAACTTTTTCATCAAAAGTGATTGCCAAGATATCAGCTTCTGGACGGTATTTTGAAATCAAACGAGCAGTTGCCCCTGACTCAGTCAAAGCAACGATAAGTTTAACTTCCATTGATTCTGCAGCGTTTTTAACTGCTGATGCTACAACTTCTGTTACTGAATCTTTATCGAAGTTTTCTGGGTGAAGACGTCCGTATTCTTTCAACAATGTTTGAGCGTTTTTGTTAACTGTAGCCATTGTACGAACTGATTCACGTGGGTATTTACCGTTAGCTGACTCACCTGAAAGCATAGTTGCATCAGTACCATCGATAACAGCATTAAAGACGTCAGAGATTTCAGAACGTGTTGCACGTGGTTTTTCAGTCATAGACTCAAGCATGTTTGTTGCTGTAACAACGATTTTACCTGCTTGGTTAACTTTACGGATGATTTCTTTTTGGAAGACTGGAACCATTTCAAATGGTACTTCAATACCCATGTCACCACGAGCAATCATGATACCGTCAGCTGTATCGATGATTTCATCAAGGTTATCAATACCTTGTTGGTTTTCGATTTTAGCCAAAAGTTGAACGTGTGTGTTACCAGTTTCTTCAAGGATAGCACGAACTTCGTTAACGTCTTTCGCAGTACGTACGAATGAGATTGCGATGAAGTTCAAACCATTTGGTTGTGAAAGACCGAAACGGATATCGTCGTTGTCACGTTCTGCAAGAGCTGGGAAAGGAATTGTAGTGTTAGGGATATTAACACCTTTTTGTTTACCAATAGCACCGTCATTTTGTGCTACAACATCGAATTCGCGTGCTTCAACGTCTTTAGCAGCTACTGTAAGCCCCAATTTACCATCATCGATAAGGATAGTTTGACCAACTTCAACATCATCAAAGATGTCAAGACCACCAGCAACGTTCAAGGCAATGTTATCACGAGTTGATTTCAAACCTTGTTTTGTAGAAACGCGGAATTGGTCACCAGTAACATATTTGTATTCGTCTGCACCATCTTCGTACACTTCTGTACGCATTTCTGGACCTTTAGTGTCAAGCAAGAAACCAACTTTACGGCCAGCAATTTCTTCAGCACGAAGTACTGTTGCCATACGAGCAGCTTGTTCAGCGTGGTCACCGTGAGAGAAGTTAAAACGGAAAACGTCAGCACCTTCTTTGATCAAATCAGCAATGGTTTGTGCTGATGTTTCAACATCAAGCTCTTCTCCCCAGTATCCTTTTTCTCCGAATTTTTTACCACCACGAGTTTCTACTGCAGGGCCAAGTGTTGAGACGATTTTTACACGTTTGTTCATTTTGAGTAATTCTCCTATTTTTATAAATGTACTCATTATTTAGTCAATGTGAGCATTCAGTGTTTTAACTTCACTCTGACATCAACCAAATAAGATTACTAACAATAACTTAATTAAATTTGATGTCAAGGTTGTTTAAATCAGCGTTTAAACGATAGAGTTCCAATCCAGCTTTGTGTGGATTGTTGACAACGATTTTACCTTCATCTGTCAGACTGAAAAGGGCATTTTCTTCTGCAGTACCAAGGATTGGGCTTTCGACAAGTTGTTCGTTACGAACACCGACAGCTACACCGCCAATACCATCACGAAGCAATTCTACTGCACGAGCACCCATGCGTGATGCAAGAACGCGATCGCGCGCTGTAGGTGATCCACCACGTTGGATGTGACCGAGAACAGATACGCGAAGGTCAGAATCATCACCAGCAGCTTTCAGCTTCATAGCAAATTCTTCACCCGACATAACGCCTTCAGCAACTACGATGATGTGGTGGTTTTTACCTTTGGCATATCCTGATTTGATATTACGTACGATACTTTCAAATTTGAATTCTTTTTCAGGAATTGCAATATCATCAGCACCTGCAGCGATACCAGACCAAAGCGCGATATCTCCAGCATTACGTCCCATAACTTCTACAACGAAAGTACGGTGGTGAGATGATGATGTATCACGAATCTTATCAATGGCATCCACAACTGTGGATACAGCTGTATCAAAACCGATTGTAAAATCTGTACCAACGATGTCATTATCAATAGTACCTGGAAGTCCTACTGCTGGGAAACCATGTTCAGTCAAGCGCATTGCACCATGATAAGAACCATCACCACCAATAACAACAACACCTTCGATGCCATGTTTTTTAAGTTGCTCGATACCCGCAAGTTGCCCTTCAAGTTGAGCAAACTCTGGGAAACGTGCTGAATACAAGAATGTACCGCCACGTCCAACTTTATCACCAACACTTGCAGATGTTAGTGGGAAAATATCGCCCGCTACCATCCCTGCATATCCGTGGTTGATACCGTAAACTTCGATACCTTCAGAAATCGCTTTACGAACAACAGCACGAATAGCTGCGTTCATACCTGGTGCATCACCACCAGAAGTCAAAACTGCAATGCGTTTCATTAAAGTTTTTTCCTCCATCATATCTGATACTTATATTTGCAATTGCAAATTTAAAGTTCAATTTTTATTTCATTGTTTATTATATCACGATACGAAAAAAAAATCTCATAAAAACGCTATGACAGCGTTTTTATTTATAGTTTTTCAAATGTAATGGTTTTCAGATTACAAAAAGATTATTACTGTCTAAAACTCTTTTTGTATTTTAAAGTTATAAAAATAGTTCCTTTACGGAACTATTTTTTTAGGCTTGATAACGTTTTTCACCATCAAGATAAGTTGCAACAAGCTCAAGGTGTTCATCCAGAACGATAAAGTCTGCATCTAAGCCTTCTTTAATTTGGCCGCAAACATCATCAATCTTCGTAGATTTAGCAGCATTCAAAGAAGCCATTTTTACAGCTTCAGCTGGTGTTGCAATTTGCCAATCTACAACGTTTTTCACTGCATCTTTGAGCAAAAGAATTGACCCAGCAAGGTTGCCCCCTTCTTTCAAACGTGCGGCACCATCTTTAACGATTACTGGGAACTCGCCAAGGTAATACTCACCATCGCTTAATCCAGCAGCTCGCATTGAGTCTGTAATTAATACGACATGGTCTGTACCTTTTTCGCGCATCAAAATCTGACATGCTTCTGGACGTACGTGGAAGCCATCACAAATCAATTCTGCATAAGTGTTTGGTAAGTTGAAGACCGCTCCAACCATACCAGGCTCACGGTGATTAAGACCGCGCATACCATTAAAAGCATGTACCCACATTGAAGCACCAGCTTGAACAGCTTCTACAGCATCTGCATAAGTCGCATTTGAGTGACCAAGGGCGATTGTAAAGCCATGTTCCACTGCTTCTTTCACAAAGGAAGTTGAACCTTCACGTTCTGGTGCAATCCCAATTTTGATTGGCAAACCTTTGGCTGCTTCACCATATTCAGCAAGTTCGCTATATGAAGGGTCGCGCATGTACTTAGGATTTTGAGCACCTTTAAATTCTTCCGTGAAGTAAGGACCTTCAAAGAAGAGACCACGGATTTTAGCGCCAGCTGCTTTATCTACATTTGAACCAATTTCATCAGCGACTTCCAACAATTCTTCATGACTTGCAGTCACAGCTGTTGGGAAGAAACTTGTAACACCTGCTGCTAAAAGTCCTTCACTCATTGTTTGGACGATACCTTCGATTTTACGGTCATTAGTGTCTGCTCCACCAAAACCGTGAATGTGTGTGTCTACCAGACCAGGAGCAATGGATTGACCTGAATAATCTAGAATATCAGCTCCAGCTGGAGCATCTGCTGTCCACTTTCCAAATTTGCCGTCTGTGATTTGCAGGAAACCACCTGTTTTCACTTCATAAGGATAGAAAAATTTGTCTGCTTTAATATAGTAAGTCATAAAAGGGTTCCTCCGATACTTTGTATTCTCCAACATTTTAACACTCGGTACTAAAAAAGTCAAGAATTGGTATATATCAATACTTGACTTTTTGCTTATTTTTTATTAGAAAGTTCGAGCAATTTTTGCTTAATTTCATCTTCCATTTTGACCAATTCTTGCTCAGTTTGCTGACGTTTTTGACGTCCGTCAGATTGGATGCGCATAGTTTCTTGAATTGTATCGATAAGATTTTGTTGTGTAACTTTTAATGTTTCCACATCAATAAGTCCACGTTCATTTTCTTCAGCTGCTTCAATCGTTGAAGATTTAAGCATTTCAGAATTCTTACGTAGAAGATCATTGGTTGTTTCTGAAACAATACGTTGACTCGCTAGAGCATCTTTTTGCTTCAATAGAGTCAAGGCAATTGCGACTTGGTTTTTCCACAAAGGAATCGCTGTATTGATTGAGGTTTGAATTTTTTCTGCAAGCTCTTGGTTTGTATTTTGAATCAAACGGATCTGTGGAGCTTGCTGAATCGTTAATTGACGCGCCAAACGCAAGTCGTGCGCCCGTTTATCTAAACGATTTTTATAAGCTTCAAGATCGCTTACCTTTTGAACTGCTAAAGCCCCATCATCACCAGCACCTTGAGCTTCTTGACGTGCTGCTGGTAGGATTTCTTGTTCTAGCTCTTCAATCTTAAATTCTGCTCCTGCAACGTAAACATTAAGGGCTTTAAAATAGTTGAGATTTTCATCATAAAGCTTATCAAGCATCTCATTGTCTTGAAGAAGCCCTTGTTGCTCATTATTAAGTTTTGCCGAAATTTTATCAATTCCAGCACCAATTTTTTGGTACTTTTGAGTGACTTCAAAGATTGATTTTTTAACTTTTCCAAACATTTTTTGGAAAACACTTTTGTTTTCAGCAACAAGTTCATTAGGATTTGCTTGTTGGAGATTGTACATCAAATCAGTCAAAGAGCCGCCGACATCTCCTAAATCTTGCGCCTGTACTTTATCCAAAACACTTTGTGAAAAAGCTGAAATCTTATCTTGCGCATTTGCCCCATAAGCAATCACAGACTGTGAGCTATTCTCATCGAGTTGTTTAGCCAGTTCCTTCGCTTTTTCACGCTCTTCTGGACTTAGAGCATCTATCGCGCGCAAAGAAGCTCTTTGATGCATATCAACAAGTTCTGTCTTTTGAGTTTCAGACAGCGCTTCTGCTTCTTTCACGACTTTATCACCATTAATTAATTCATCTAAAATAGGGTTTTCCATCCTCACTCCTTAATCAAACTTTACTTCATGCTTAATAACATTGACATCATCCATCAAAACTTCATGATAATTTTTCGAGATATTTGTTGCCAGTGTCTTAATCAGAAGCAGTGTTTCATCCATATCACGACTAACTTCATCAGATTTAACAGATTGTTTTTGCATTTCCAGATATTTCTCTGTTAATTTTACCATATTGGGTAAATCTTTATAGAGAAAATCATTCTGTTTTGTCAATTGTGTTGGGTTTTGCACGATATGTTTGAAGAGGAGTTTACTTGCTTCAAGGCCACCTGTGACAGATTCCACAACTTGTAGCTCGTCATTTTTCTTCGTATTTGCTTCCCATTTTTCAATGTTTTCTTTAGCATCTGCTAAAGTGTCACGAAAAATTTCGATGTCACTCTCAGAAAGTCCTGCTTCTTGATAGCGTTGTATATTTTCTTTACGCGGTGGTTTTTTTGCTGTTTTATTCTTTTTATTCGATTTGTTTCTCATTAAGCTAATCAGCCAAAGTGCCACTAGTAGAATTAGAATTGTTCGTATGAATCCATGCATTCCACCCATCATCATTCCTGTCATATGCATTTTTAGCCTCCATTCTTGTTTTCCTGTTATAACAAGCTTTCTTTACTTATTTCATCAGCCAACTGGCTATACTTTAATTTTATCATATTCTGAAGGAAACTTTTCAGACTTTCGTATGATTTCTAATTTGAGATAAGAGTGCTTATCGTAAGATTATAAGCTCGATTTTTGAAGACTGCAGATATAATTTTTCGTAAGAAAAAAAGAGAAAAAAGTTTTTTCATTCCTTTTTCTCAAATATATCTCTTTTATACTTCTTTATTTGTGGTCTGGCTTGGTTTCTGTGTTCTTTTAGGTAGTGAAAAGTAAAGATTGAATAGTAAAACAACAGCAATTACGAGGGATACATAAGGATTGCTGTTATAAAATATAAAATTTATTCCAATAGCAATAAGTGAAAGTAACGTGATCAATAGGTTAATATATTTTTTAGTCATGAATTAGTGTTCCTTTTATTTTGAGAGTTCATCACACTCTAGTGAAAAAACTGAAAATTCAGCGTAAATTTTAAGAAAGAGTATCGTTCGTCTCATTCTCTTTTAAGGTTGAAAGGGCGTACTGTGAAATGCAAATAATTATTACAAAACCTATAATTTTAAGCAAAAGACTTAATGGCGCAAATAAGTACAATAAAATTATTGCTACTATTTCACAACTATAAATAATAAATTTCATGAATTTTTTCCAATCTTTTTAATAACTCTGAACACCTAGAGATGTTCGTTTTTTATTTTATAAGGATTTTTAGGATTTGCCATTACGTAGAATTACCTCCCTAGAAAAGGAGTTAATACTTCCAATTATAACATCAATAAATGTAACTATCCTTTTTCACTCGTAGAAACATTTCAATGTGTAAAAGTGATGTACAGCACTCATATTTATTAGAACACTACTTTAATCAAGAGGTGCATGATAAAAATGTAAACCTCAAGTAAATATCTCGAAAATAATAGTTTTAAATCTTAAATTCCTTAATCTTATCAACCTTCATTCCTTCTTTATCAGTAACAAATGTCCATCTTTGTTTAAATTTTTGTTGATAATTGGGAAGACCTTTTAGTATTTGTTGAGTATCCTTATCTATTACGTAATCAACAGCTTTAAAAGATATATCTATCTCGAAAGTGTTAGATTTTTTCCAGTATAGGCGACTGAGTCCTTCGATTTCAATATTTTCTGTGTGATTTATTTTTCGCTTATCTAAGTAGCTTAACAAAGTTTTAGTATGCTTGGTATAAAGTTTTTCGCTATATAACTGCGATACTCTTGATATATCCTGTGTATTCCAAGCATCTTGAATAGATAAGAACTGTTTCTTTATGGCATTAGAAAGTTCCATATCATCAATATGAACTCCCTCAGTATATATTCCCTTAGGTTTAATAACTGCACTAATAGCTATGATAATACCAAGACCTACAAGAGAAAGCATAAGCTTTACTTTATTTGATATACCACCTTCCACACTTGATGGTGAGTTATTACTAGTGTGAATGCCTCCAGTCCCTCCATGGAAACCTCCACCACCCGTAGTTCCACCTCCATGGAAGCCCCCAGCTAATGCCAGAACATGGGGAGCAAAGATGATGAAGAAACTCATTACTAGAAGAGCAATAAATATTTTTTGTTTTTTTATCATTTTTTTATTCTAGAAGCTCAATCAGTAAAGTCATACGATACATATATAGAACCTTTATAGCTAAGAGATATCAAATCCATTTCTCTTAGCATTATAACTCATTATGAGTTGAAGCAATTTTTTATACTCAAGCTCCGGCATATCGTAGGGGATCTTAAGTGACCCTTTTCCAAATTCAAGACCATAATCAGCAAAATCAGAAAAATCGCTTTCTTTCGTACCTTGTGTTCCATAAATACCTAACCAGCCCTTATTAGCCATTAGTAAAAAAAGTTGTTGTGTCGCTTTCTTGGCCTGTTTAGGGTAAAAACCTGGCATTGATAAGAAACACGTTCTTGCACATCAGGATAGATAGTATGGACCAACTGTCGTGTAAGTCGCATTCTCGCAAGTTTTTCTTCACTTAAGTCATTATCATTAAAGTAAGCTTCAAAAGGTTGTGCTTTTTTCATTTTAATTCATTCCTTCCACAACTTCTATTTCATAAGTAATTGTTAATACTATTATTAATCCTTGACACTCATTCCACTGCCAATCCAAGTCAAGATTCCTCCAACAAAGCCTAAAAATGGAAACAATCCAAATATTCCGCCCAAGATAAAATAAAAACCTGCACGCCTAGTATCTTTTTCTGTTGAAGATTTACGGTCAACAACCCCCATAATAATCAAAATAATACTAATAATTACTGTTACACCAAACATACCTAATAATAATTGAAGATTCCAGTTCTCTGGTACGTGTCCGTGAACCCCATTAAAGTATGGATTAGTATTCCAGAAAAGTTGAAAGCCAAAAAGAGACAACACAATGAGGACACTTCCTAAAAAGGCACTCATTACTGCATTTATTAAACTCATTTTTTTATTTTCCATTTTCTCTTCCTCCTTGACTTTCTTGTTTTTCTTTTTGGCTGTGAGCACTAATTTCCTGTAAAATTAACAGTATAAATAAGGGAATCTTCTTTATAAAATTCTACTTTAGTGTCAAGATTCATTTTTTTGACGGCACATCTGTCATAATTTGTTTTACCATAAACAGATTTTGCTAATCGTTCCAGATCTTTGGTAGAAGCATTTTTGATATTTATCATAGGAGTGCTTAAAGCATCCCATGATAAACTCGAACTGTCCTTATCCTGCTGAATCTTAGCGCCTCGCATCTGTGGATCGTTAATAATGTCCGTAATATTTTGTTGGCTATACATTTTGGCGCTTATATCCGTCAATGCAAAAGAACCCAACACTAATAAAAGTGGGCTGAAATAAATCAATAGGGCAGCAACTAGGATTATCAAAAGAGAGCGAATAGATACTGAAATTTTTGCACTTGTTTTTTTAATTTTAATAATATAACTCCTTATAATTTAGAGTTCAATCAGCACATTTTTAGCCTTTAAGTTATCCAGGCATTCTATCAAATAATCTACATTATGCTCTGGATAAATAGGAACAGTCAAAGACATAGTCTCCAGTGACTCATAACTTGAACAATGATTTCCACGGTACAAGGGACTTTCCCATTCCTTAGCCGGTTTGTATCCTCTTCGCTTCATTTCCTCCATAACTTGTTGATGATATTGAAATAATTTATAGGGTGAATAATCAAAAACATAATTTACAGTCGCGTGTGGCTTGCCCCAGCCTCTCCCTCTCAAAGCACAGCATTCTCTGTGCTGTCCAAGCAATTGCATCCGCGGAAGATGCTTTATTAAATCTTCGTGCCATAACCTCATCTCTCATCTCCTTCTTCCAGATTATTATTCCTCCTATTTTAGATCAATCATAAAGGTCGATTTATCCCCAGCGGAACACTTCCAAAAGGCAAAATTTCATAAAGCCTTTCAGGAATTTGTTGACTAAATTTTCTTGCATTTGGCGATAATTTTCCGTTTAAGGCAAGCAAGGTAAAGCTCACTTGAATACGTTGCACTATCTGCGGGACATAATCACCGCTTTCTATCAAGTTTTTCGCCTTAGTCAGTACTTCCCGTTCTTGGCTCGTCAAGGATTCGTCCAATATTAATCGATAAATATCGTTTAAAATCTGTTCTTCACGTGCGGATAAATTTACATTTTTCATAAGTGAACTCCTTTTGAAAAGCCTGTTTTGATTTATTTGAGCAAGGTTTTAAAAATCAGAACCACTAAAATTAAATCAATAGCCAAGCCAAGATACCATGAAACGATAAAATATGTTTTTTGTGTTTTATGTCGACAAATTTTTCCACCTAGAAATGCGCCTAAACCACCGCCCAATATTGCCTGGGAAATAAGCACCTTCTCAGGAATCCGCCACAAATGATGTTGCGCCTTGTATTTGTCAATAGCATAAAACAGAAAGACAATAATGTTCCAAATAATAAGTGCTGTTAAAATAAGAAGTCCCGTTGTTGTCATTGCTATCTTTCTGTTTTTAAATTTATTTTTAAGAAGTTTTAAATACCAATGGTTAATAGCTTCATTCATTGGGTGATTTAAAACTTTTTATCAATTTAACTCATCTTTATGCTATTCATTATATCACTTGCTGGGCTTGAAGTCATAACAGACTATCAAATAAATGAAGCACTTAACCTCATTTATCTGTAAAATTTAACTATTTGACATTCAAAAAAACTCGGAGTATAGTTTTATCTATAGCAAAGTTAGAAAAGGGGAAATAACTTGGTATTTGAAAAAACAGTATTAAACAAAGCTCTCGCCTCTGCCTTTGATATTCCAGTAAAAGTAACTTACTGGGATGGCAAAACAGAGAAATATGGCGATGGTGAAGCTCAAGTACACATCATTTTCAATAAAAAATTCGCTTTTAGCGATTTAGCATCCATGCCTACTCTGGTTCTTGCTGAAGCTTACATGCACGATGAAATCGAAATTGAAGGAAGTATTCAAGAACTTGTCGCTTCCGCTTATCGTAAAGCAGATAGCTTTTTAACAAATCAATCAGGCTTTGGAAAATCCATTGTTGAGCTCTTGGGCAATCACTCCCAAAAGCAATCGAAAAAGGATATTCATCAGCACTATGACATTGGGAACGACTTTTACAGAAAATGGTTGGATCCAACGATGACTTATTCTTGTGCTTATTTTGAAAATGAGAATATGACACTGGAACAAGCACAAATCGCTAAAGTACATCATATCCTTGACAAGCTCAACAGTACACCTGGCGGACGTTTATTAGATATTGGTTGTGGCTGGGGAACATTGCTCTTTACTGCTGCACAAGAATACGGCTTAGAAACTGTAGGTGTTACTCTTTCTGAAGAACAATACAACTATATCGTAAATAAGGCAAAAAAACTTGGACTTGAGGATAAAGTCAAAGTCTTCCTTACAGATTATCGTGATCTAAATGAAGGAACCTTTGATTATGTAACTTCTGTGGGCATGTTTGAGCATGTGGGTAAAGAAAATTTAGAAATGTATTTCCAAAAGGTTTATGATTATCTCAAACCAAATTCTCGTGCCCTCATCCATGGAATTACTGGTCAACATCGTGGAGCAGGTGTTGATCCTTTCATCGAAAAATATATCTTCCCAGGAGGTTATATTCCAAACATCGCTGAAAATGTCGAACACATTATGACTGCAAAATTACAACTTGATGATTTGGAACCTTTACGTCGTCACTATCAAAAAACACTAGAAATCTGGAACGAAAACTACAGTAAAGTTTTTGTAGATGTTGAAAAGGAAATGGGCCGTCCCTTTGCTCGCATGTGGACGCTTTATCTTCAAGCTTGTGCCGCTAGTTTTGAATCAGGGAACATTGATGTGGTTCAATATCTTTTAACAAAAGGGCCTTCAGGTGTTGGTCTTCCAATGACTCGTCAGTATATGCTCCAACATCATTAAACGTTTATGAATATTAAAAGAAAAAAAGCAGTTGTCAAATACAACTGCTTTTTTTGCACATTTATTCTTTGTGCTTTTGTTTGGAATATATAAAGGCCTTGGCAATAACAGAGATGAACATAGCCATGATACCTAAACCAACCGTAGCATAGATCATTGTAAATATTTTACCTGTTGTAGTTATCGGATGCAAGTCTCCGTATCCTATCGTTGTTAAGGTCATAAAACTTAAATATAAGGCATCAAGAATGCTAAATTTTTCTACTGTTGAATAAAAGATAGTTCCACTCATCAAGGTTGTTGCCATCAAGAAAAACAAAGCTTTTGTATCGTCCTTTTTTAAGATAAAACTAAAGGAAGTGAATAATTTTTTGGTCGCAATTAGTAAGGATAGCACAGAAACCTTCTTTCTAAATTTATTATAAGCTTATTTCCAAATAAGAAGTTCTGACTCTGTAGTAACATCCCCAAACTTATCCGAAAAATCTTTAAAATGTACTGCACCTAACTTTGTATAAAGACTCCTTGCATTTTCATTATTTTTAAGAATTGCAATGGTGACCGTCATTTGGGCTTCTTTTGCTTGCTGCAACACATGTGACAATAACTGAGTCCCCACCCCTTTTCTTTGAAACTTCTGGGAGATGTGAAGGGAATCAATGTACAAGTTACCTCTCTGGTCGCTACTTTCTGAGTAAGCAATGAAACCTGCAACGTTATTTTCTAACTCTTTGACGAGAATATATTGTGAGGGTTTTGCAAGAAAATGCTCCCAATTTTTCTGAAATGTATCATATTCTAAACTTTCTAAATAAGTAGGAGGCAAGATGCTTTCATATGTCGTTTGCCAATTGTCTACGTTAATATGTGCTATTTCTTCTAAATCAGAATAATGTGCCGGACGAATGCTTGTCATCTTCTTCTCCTTTTTATTTTAAATAATCTTTTTTCAAAAGCCCCATAAAATGACTGTCGTGGTAACTTCCAGCTGCAAAGAAATGTTCTTTCATTGTTCCTTCAATTTTGAACCCAACTTTTTCATAGATATGAACAGCAGGAGCATTATCAACATCAACCCAAAGATAAACTTTATGCATGTTTAATACTTTAAAAGCATATTCTAAGGCTTGGTGAAATGCTTCTTGTGCCAAGCCTCGACCAGAATACTCTTCTGTAATGATAAGCTGTATTTCGCAACTACGATGGATGAAGTTGATTTCCATCAATTCTACTATGCCCGCAAATGCACCATCCACATCTACAACAAAACGACGTTCATCCATACTATGAATGTGCTTATCATATAGAGCCGTTAATTCATCTAAGGATTCGTAAGGTTCTTGAAACCATAAATGCATAGTTTTAGCTTCATTGTTGATGATATGAATATTTTTTAAGTCTGTTCTTTCTAGTGCTCTGATTTTCATTTTAGAATCTCCTTGCTTTTTATTTCCAATATCCTTCATGAACTTTTCTAGCTTTTTCCTCTACTTCTGGAAAGGGTCCGATAATCTGTATGAGCTTTTGTCCGCGATCAATAATCTGTTGCGCAGGCAAATCAAAAATGGGATTTTGTTCATTGTCTCCTGTTAGTTCTAACAAACGTTTTTCAGTTAGAGCATAAACGATAGTTCCAATATTCCCCCAATAAATAGCTCCGGTACACATTGCACAAGGTTCCGCTGTAGTATAAAGTTTACATTGCCACAAAAATTCTTTGGAATAAAGCTTGGAAGCTTTTGCAGCCAAACTGGTTTCTGCATGTCCCGTACAAATCTGTTCTGTAATTTCAATATTTTCTTGTTCTAGGAGAATATTTCCCTTGCTATCTGTCAAAAGTGCACCAAAAGGAGTATTCCCATGATTGCGAGCATTTTGGGAAATTTCCACACAGCGTTCCAAAAGCGCAATATGTTTTTGTCTTTGCATATTCACCTTCCTTCTTCCATAATAAAATAGTTAGACTTTATTATACAATGAACCCGCTATAAATAAAAGCGTTTACTGTATTATTGACATCTTTTAAGCAAAATTTCTTTTTTGTTTTATTTTCTCACTTGGGTTTTCAGTGAATTTTAATATAGATTATGGTAAAATGAGGATGTATTGGGCTTTTATAAGCTAGGATAAATTAGTAAAGGAAAAAATATGAATCCACAAAAAATTGCCGTGCTCGGCCCTGGATCATGGGGAACTGCTCTTTCTCAAGTTCTTAATGACAATGGACATGAAGTTCGTATTTGGGGAAACAATGTTGACCAAATTGCTGAAATTAATGAAAAGCATACCAACGAACGTTACTTCAAAGGGATCACTTTAAATCAGAAAATTTCTGCTTATACCGATCTCGAATTTGCCTTGTCTGATGTTGATGCTATTCTTTTCGTTGTTCCAACAAAAGTCACACGTTTGGTTGCTCAACAAGTCGCAAAAGTTCTTAAACATAAAGTGACAATCATGCATGCATCTAAGGGGCTCGAACAAGGGACCCATGAACGTATTTCTTCAATACTCGAAGAAGAGATTCCAGAAGAATACCGAAGCGAAATTGTTGTGGTTTCTGGTCCTTCGCATGCCGAAGAAACAATTCGACGTGATATTACCTTAATCTCTGCTGCTTCAAATGATTTAGAGACGGCTAAATATGCCCAAGAAATTTTTTCTAACGATTATTTCCGACTCTATACCAATACGGATGTTATTGGTGTAGAAACAGCGGGTGCTTTGAAAAATATTATTGCAGTCGGTGCTGGGGCTTTACATGGTCTTGGTTTTGGTGATAATGCTAAAGCAGCAATCATCACGCGTGGCTTAGCAGAAATTACCCGTTTAGGTGTTGCTATGGGCGCTCAACCGCTTACTTATAGCGGCTTGTCTGGTGTAGGTGACTTGATTGTTACGGGTACATCGATTCACTCACGCAATTGGCGAGCAGGTGATGCTCTCGGTCGAGGTGAGAAGCTTGCGGATATCGAAGCAAATATGGGAATGGTTATCGAAGGTGTTTCAACAACCAAAGCCGCTTACGAACTCGCACAAAGTATGCATATCGATATGCCCATCACTGAGACAATCTACAAGGTGCTTTATGAAAATATGGATGCCCGTGAAGGCATCTTAGACATTATGCGCCGTGAAACACGTACCGAAAACGAATTCAGTATCTAAATCAAAAGGAGCTAATTTTTAAAATGATTAAAACAAACCCAAAACAAAAAGTAAGAAAAGCAATTATTCCCGCAGCCGGTCTGGGTACACGTTTCTTGCCTGCTACTAAAGCCCTTGCTAAAGAAATGTTACCTATCGTTGATAAACCAACAATTCAATTTATCGTTGAAGAAGCCTTAAAATCAGGAATTGAAGATATCTTAATCGTTACAGGTAAAGCTAAACGTCCTATCGAAGACCACTTTGACTCAAATATTGAGTTGGAACAAAACCTTAAAGAAAAAGGTAAAACAGAGCTTTTAAAATTAGTTGAAGAAACAACAGATATCAATCTTCACTTTATTCGTCAAAGCCACCCAATGGGGCTTGGACATGCGGTTCTTCAAGCAAAAGCCTTTGTTGGCGATGAACCATTTGTTGTTATGCTTGGTGACGATCTTATGAACATCATGGGAGATGGTACACCACTCACAAAAGAATTAATTTCTGACTATGAGAAGACACACGCTTCAACAATCGCTGTAATGAAAGTTCCACATGACGATGTGGACAAATATGGTGTTATTGCTCCAGAAGGTGAAGTTTCTAAGGGTCTTTACAATGTTGCAGAATTCGTCGAAAAACCTGCTGTTGAGGATGCTCCTTCTGATTTGGCTATCATCGGTCGCTACCTCTTAACTCCAGAAATTTTCCAAGTTTTAGAAAAACAAAAACCTGGTGCAGGTAACGAAATCCAATTGACGGATGCGATTGAAACTTTAAATAAAACACAACGCGTTTTTGCACACGAGTTCACTGGCAAACGCTATGATGTCGGCGATAAATTTGGTTTCGTTGAAACAACTATCGAATATGGTCTCAATCATCCACAAATCAAAGATGAATTGCATGATTACATCATCGCTAAAGCAGAAGAACTTTTAAAATCTGAAAGCAAAACTGAAAAATAATTCAAGGCTGTCCAGCGTTTGCTTGGGCAGCTCTTCTTATCCCCTTTTTCCTTGTAAGAACAAATCATTCCGAACTTCTTATTTTGCCTAAATTATGCTATCATGGAGGGGATGAAATTTTTCAAAGAAATCAAGATTAAAGCTCTGGATATTATCATTATTCTTGCCTTATTTTGTGCTTCTTTTTCTGTTTTTTTTCTCCTGCCTCACAATAGCGCTGGGACAAAGGCCCAATTACGTGTGCAAGGGAAAGTGATTAAAACATTTGATTTAAGCAAAAATCAGCGCTGGACTTATCGCTCTGAGGATGGGGATTACAATGAAATAGAGGTAAAGGATGGAGCGATTGCTGTTGTTAAGGCTTCTTGTCGCGATCAAATTGATGTGCAACGTGGCTTTATTTCAAAAGTTAACGATACTATCGTTTGTTTACCTCATGATTTAGTCATTCAAATCATTGGAGATCAATCAGAATCTGGAGTGGATTATAGCGGATGAATGTAAAAGAAAATATTTATATAGCACTTCTCACTGCAGTAGCTGTTGTTATGGGCATTTTTGAGAGCTGGATTCCCTCCTTCTTCGCTTTTGCTCCGGGAGCCAAAATTGGCCTAGCTAATCTGGTAATGATTATTGCCATTTTCACCTTAGATTGGCGAAAAGTTTGGACAATGCAAGTCTTGCGCTTGCTAATTACTGCCTTATTCACAGGTGTTTCTGTGGTTATCTACTCTGCGGCAGGAGCTATTTTAAGCCTCTTAGCCATGTACCTCATGAAGCAACTAGGACCCAAATGGGTCTCTCTCATTGGTATTTCTGTTGTCGGAGGCTTCTTTCATAATCTCGGACAACTGCTTGTTGCTTCGCTTATTACAGGTACAAGCTCCGTAATGCTTTATTTACCATGGCTCTCTTTTTTCGGTATGCTCGCTGGTTTTGCCATCGGTGTTGGTGGCAACCAAATCATTCAGCGTGTAGCACCAATACAGTTATTATTTATTAAAGAAAGTAAAAAATGGACGTAAAAAATACAATTTGGTCAGAATATCCAAAATTAGAATCTTCCTTAGTCAAAGTTCAAAAGCTGATGAAGCAACAGGTTGGCATCAAAAATAAAGAAATCAAGTCAGCCATTTTTGACCTGTTTGATGCAGGTGGAAAAATGCTACGTCCGGCTTATTTATTAATGTTTGCTGATTTTACTGCTATGGATAATAAAAGTAAAATCGCACTTGCTGCAAGCGTCGAAATGCTGCACACTGCAACGCTTATTCACGACGATATTGTTGACCAAGCAGATACACGTCGCGGTGTCGAGACTCTCTCGAAAAAATACGATCCGTCAATTGCTGTTTATGCTGGCGACTATCTTTTTGTAGCTGTTTTTAAACTTTTGTCAAAATATTCTTTTGATTTGCCAAATTTAACAAAAAACATCGGATCTATTGAACGCCTTTTAGGCGGAGAACTTGGACAACTCAACAAACATTTTGATTTTGAGCAAACGCTCGATGATTATATTCAAAATATTTCTGGAAAAACTGGCGAACTTTTTGCTATGTCATCCTCAATCGCTCCTTTAATTATGCAAGATGTTCACTTATCTGAACTCTCCTATAATATTGGGATGGACATTGGAATTGCCTTCCAAATTATGGATGACTATCTTGATTATGCTAGCGACAGTCAAACTCTGGGAAAACCTGTACATGAAGACATCAAGCAAGGTATCTTTTCTGCACCCGTTCTTTTTGCTTTAGAGATCGATCATCGTCATGTGAAATCTTTGATTCAAAAAGAACAATTTGAAGAAGTTTACAGCTTCATTCAAAGCTCTGGAGCGCTGACTAAAACTAAAGAATTGGCCCAATATTATACTAATCAAGCTCTCAATCTAATTAATAAGCTCCCTGAGGGCCAAACACGTGATAACATTAGCAGTGTTACAAGAAAACTTTTGGAACGGAATTTATAATGAACCCTGAAGAATTTTATGCGCAACTTGAAACTTTTGACCTTTTCTTAAATGATCAACAAAAAGAACAATTTGAACGCTATTTTGAGCTTCTCGTTGAGTGGAATGAAAAAATTAACCTTACGGCAATTACAGAGAAAAAAGAAGTCTTTCTCAAGCATTTCTATGATTCAATTGCACCGATTCTCTATAAGCTCATTCAAAATAAACCCTTAAAAATCCTTGATATTGGTGCCGGGGCAGGCTTTCCTAGTTTACCAATGAAGATTATTTTCCCAGAGCTACAAGTAACTATTATTGATTCGCTTAACAAGCGCATCAACTTCTTGTCTCTTTTATCAAAAGAGTTGCACTTAGAGAAAGTGACTTTATTGCACGGTCGCGCTGAGGATTTTGGACAAAATCCTCTCTACCGCGCTCAATTTGATATTGTTACAGCACGCGCAGTTGCGCGTCTCAGTGTACTCTCTGAACTCACTATTCCTTTTCTTAAGAAAAATGGCCAGCTCTTGTCACTCAAAGCGGCTAAATTTGATGAAGAACTTTCGGATGCTAAACATGCAATTGCCGTCTTAGAAAGTAAATTTATCGAACAGATTGATTATCAACTTCCAAATGGTGATGAGCGACACATTGCTATTATCGAAAAGAAAAAAGAAACGCCGAAAAAGTACCCACGAAAAGCGGGAACGCCCAATAAAAAGCCACTTTAAAAAGCTCTGGTTCATTCAGAGCTTTTTCTTTATTATGCACGCCCATTCCATTCATTTTTAATAGTTTGATAGGCTTGAATTGGATTTTCAGCACGCGTAATTGGACGGCCAACAACAATATAATCCGATCCGATATTGCGTGCTTCTTCTGGTGTCATCACTCGTTTTTGATCTCCCTTGGCTGTGCCTGCAGGACGAATACCTGGTGTCAAACAGATGAAATCTGGACGTGTGACACTTTTAATCTTTTGAACCTCATGAGCTGAACATACAACACCATCTAAACCAGCCTCATCTGTGCATTTAGCATAGTGTAGAACTGATTCTTCCAAACTTGTCATAATCATTTGATCATGGTGCATACTTTCTTGGCTAGTGGAAGTCAGCTGAGTGACAGCAATCAAATCTGCAACCTTTTCTCCAGCAGGTGTTCCAGCTATCAAACCTTCTTTAGCTTGCTGCATCATCTCAATCCCTCCAGCAGCATGAACATTAATCATATCTATTCCTAAACGGGCTAGACCTTTCATGGCTGAGCCAACTGTATTTGGAATATCATGGAGTTTCAAATCTAAGAAGACATCATGACCTTGAAATTTAAGGAAATCTACAACAACCGGTCCTTCTTGATAGAGGAGCTCCATTCCCACTTTTACATAGAGTTTTTCGTGATCATCAAAGCGCAGTAAAAAATTTTTTACGTCGCGTAAGCTGGGGAAGTCAAGGGCTACCATTGGTCTTGATTCATGCATTTTCTTTTTTCTCCTTTTTTACTTCTTTACGTAATTCTTCTAAACTTTCAATCCCATACTTATCCATAAGTTCAGGAAGTTCATTAATAATTTTCGGACACACATAGGGATCGGAAAAGTTTGCTGTCCCTACTGCAACCGCACTTGCACCAGCCAGATAAAATTCAAGAACATCTTGAGCAGTCATTACACCGCCCATTCCGATAATCGGTAATTCCACTGCTTGTGCCACTTGGTGAACCAATTTTAAAGCTACTGGTTTAATCGCCGGCCCTGAGAGACCACCTGTAATGTTGGCTAAAATCGGTTTACGAGTCTGCAGATCATAACGCATTCCCATTAAAGTATTAATCATCGTAATCCCATCAGCTCCTGCTGCTTCTACGGCCTGAGCGATTTCTACGATATCCGTCACATTTGGCGAGAGCTTGACATAAAGTGGGACATCCGCTACCTCCTTACAAGCCTTGACCAAATCATAAGCAACTTTCGGATCTGTACCAAATGCTTGCCCGCCATGCTTCACATTAGGACAAGAAATATTGAGTTCAATAGCTTTAACATTTGGTGCTGTCCCTATTTTATCGCAAACAGCTACATAATCATATAGTTCAGAACCGGCTACGTTAGCAATAATAGGTAGCTCAGGAAAGTTTTCATACAGCCAAGGCAATTTATCTGAGAGTACTACATCTAGACCAGGATTTTGCAGACCAATCGCATTAAGCATGCCGGCACTTGTTTCTGCAACACGTGGCGTTGGATTACCATAACGTGGTTTAAGAGTTGTGGCCTTAATCATTATGGAACCCAGTTGATTTAAATCATAATATCGTGCATAGTCCTCGCCAAAACCGAAACAGCCTGAAGCAGGCATAATTGGATTTTTTAGATTCAATCCAGGAAGTTCCACTGCAAGTCGATTCATTATATTACTACTCCATTTCCTTTAAATACCGGCCCGTCTTGACATACTTTTAAAGCATGTTCTGGGTCTTTTTTATCTGGGACAACACAAGCATAACATGCACCAATTCCACAAGCCATACGTGCTTCCATTGACAAATACAAGCGCTCTAAAGTTTCAAACCTTGTTGCTACGGTTTTTAACATCATTGGTGCACCACAAGCGTAGACCACATCTACCTCTTGTTCAAGCTGATTGAATAAATGCCCAACATGTCCTCGAGAACCATAAGAACCATTATCTGTAGCTACTTTTACCTCAATATTAGGGAGCTGCGCGAACTGCTCTTCAAGAATCTTGACTTCCGCACGTGCAAATCCGAGCAAAACCGTAATATTGCAGCCTTTTTTACTAAGCTGCTTCGCTAACTCGTACAGCGGAGGAACACCTATTCCTCCACCTACTATAAGGACTTGATCATTTTCTGTTACTTCATCAACTGGAAATCCTTTACCTAAAGGACCAAGAATATCCACTGATTGTCCTGCAACCATTTTTGACAAAAGGTGGGTTCCCGTGGTTTTATCACCTCGACGATAGAGTAATGTACACGTTTTTTCCTGCTTATTCCAACTCGAAATCGAAATTGGCCGCCGTAAAAGTAATTCTTGACTGGGAACTTTTAATTGCAAAAACTGTCCTGCCATCTCCATATCATCTACCAAATCGCCTTGCAACACCAACTCAAAAATATCTTCAGCAACTTCTTTCTGACTGACAATAAGCATCTCTTCTTGAAGCTTCATTGCTCCTCCTTTTTATAAAACGAATCCATTAGCCAAAGCGTTTTGCAGGTCAAGAGTTCTTTATCTACAATGAACCCGCATATTAAAGCAGAAATAATAACCAATGCTTTACAACTCGCTTCGCTCCCTGCGTATTATCATTCTAATCTGCTAAAGCAGAAAGAGTGATAATAAAAACACCTGCAGAGAGGCTGCAGGTGTACAAAAGCGTCTATCATCCTTTTCTCATACTTAAAAGTACGCGAAATAAAGGGGATATAATTTATCGTATCCTTGCTAGCCTCTCTGGACTAAGTTAAAGGTTTTAAAGTATTATAACTTAAATTAAGAGGAATTACAAGAATCAATAAATCCTACTCAAGTTGTAAAAAAATCCTTTATTTCTATGGTATAATGAAAGCGTGTAATTTAAATAAAGACAGGAGAAAAATATGGGTATCATTAAAGCAGCGACAAGTAGCCTCGGAGGAACGTTAGCCGATCAATGGCTTGAAGTCATCGAACCAGAAGATATGTCCGATCAAACTGTTATGACCAAAGGTGTTATGGTGCGCAAGGACGATAAACGTGGTAGCAATCGTAAAGGAACTTCTGATGTCATTACAGATGGATCTGTCGTGCATGTCTATCCTAATATGATGATGCTCCTTGTTGACGGCGGTAAAATCATTGACTATACCGCAGAAGAAGGTTATTATACGGTCAAAAATGATACTGCACCTTCTATGTTTAACGGTGGACTTAAAGAATCTGTTCAAGAAGCCTTCTTTCGTTTTAAATTTGGTGGTGTGACACCTCAAAAACAAGAAGTTTACTATATTAATCTTCAAGAAATTAAAGGCATAAAGTTTGGAACAGCTACGCCTTTACAATACTTTGATAACTTCTATAATGCGGAACTCTTTCTCCGTACACATGGAACATATTCGATAAGAATTACAGATCCTATCTTGTTCTATGCTAATGCCATTCCAAAAAATCAAACACAAGTTGAAATCTCAGATATCAATGAACAATATCTCCAAGAATTTTTAACAGCATTGAATACGTCAATCAACCTCTACTCAGCACAAGGTGAGCGCGTTTCTTTCCTCCCTTCAAAATCTGTTGAACTTTCAAAATATATGGCGGATACACTTGACGAAGAATGGCGCAAACTTCGTGGAATCGAAGTGGTCGCTGTTGCTGTAAGCTCAATCAGTTACACAGATGACAGTCAAAAACTAATCAATATGCGTAACCAAGGTGCAATGCTAGGTGATCCAAGTGTGCGTGAAGGATATATGCAAGGCGCTGTGGCGCGCGGTATTGAAGCAGCTGGAAGCAATACTGGTGGGGCCATGCAAGCCTTTATGGGAATGGGCATGGGAATGAACCAAGCGGGAGATGTGCTTGGTCAGGCCAGTGCCTCAAATCAAGCCCAAATGGCTCAACAGGAAAAGGCAGCGACAAAATCGGAAGACACGTGGACTTGTTCAGCTTGTGGTACAGAAAATGCAGGAAAATTCTGTTCAAACTGTGGTGAGAAAAAACCTGAAGCGCAAGCTAACTTAAAGATTGAAATGGCTTGCTCAGCTTGTAATGCAGTCGTTAATTTAGCTAATGGTGTTCCAAAATTCTGTCCAGAATGCGGACAACCTTTCGTTGCTAAACCTTTATAAAAATCAGAAAAGAGGTAAATTATGAGCCAGTCAAAGGTTCTCACCCATCTCTGTCCTAATTGTGGCGGTCCCCTCTTATTTGATCCTAAAAGTCAAAAGTTTCATTGCCAGTACTGCTTATCTACCTTTACGGAAGAGGAAGTTACTGCCTTTGAAGCCAAACAAAAAGACAAGGGAATTCCAGAAGAAAGTATTCCAGATGTTCCTTTAGAAACTGATGAGGCAGAAACACCGATTGATGATCAGGTTGGACTCTTTGTTTGTCCTTCATGTGGTGCAGAAATTGTGACAGATGCAACTACTGCTTCTACTTTCTGCTATTATTGTCACAATCCTGTCGTTCTTTCAGAACGTCTCTCTGGGAAATTTCTCCCAGAAAAAGTTCTACCTTTCCAGATTGAACAGAAGGATGCTGAAAAAGCTTTCCTCGACTGGGTAGGGAAAAAGAGATTTGTCCCGAAAGATTTCTTTGATAAAAAACAAATCAAGCAACTTCAAGGTGTTTATTTTCCTTATTGGGTTGTTGGTGCAGATTTAGAAGGACAATTGCAAGCACGTGCCAATAGGATACGGGTCTGGATTGTTGGAGATTTAGAATACACAGAAACTAAGCAATACCAAATCCTCCGAGAAGGAAACAGCAACTTTCAAGATTTAGTAAAAAATGCCTTGAAAAAAAATGAACCAGAAAAAATGGTTGGTGCTGTTCAACCCTTCGATTTATCCAAAGCGGTATCTTTTAAAAATCAGTATCTCTCCGGTTTTTTAACTGAAAAAAGAGATATTGAGTATGCAGAAATCAAGGAACGCGTAGATAGCGAATTACGTCAGTATTCCGAAGCGCTCATGCGCGACACAATTCAAGGCTATACTGCTGTAACCAGTGTTCAATCTCAACAAAGCATTAAAAATCTAGAAAGTGACTATGTGCTTTTGCCACTCTGGCTCGTGACTTATCGTCAAAAAAATAGCGATAAACTTTTCTATTATGCAATGAATGGCCAAACAGGTAAAACTGCTGGTATCCTTCCTGTGGATAAAATGAAAGTCGCTCTGGTGGCACTTCTTATTTTCATCACTGTACTTATACTTGGCGTGACTGTGGGGTGGTTTGTCTCATGAAAAAGAAACGAATACTTTTAACACTATTTTTTACAGTAATTACACTCTGTACATTGTTTGCTTTTGTTAAAGATACTTCTGCACAACAGGTAGGTATTGACGATAAGGCTGCTCTTTTGAGTGGCTCAACACAATCCCTTGAGCAAGAAGCTCAACTGCTTGCAAACCAGACCAAAGCTGGAGTTTTTGTAGTTACAACCATGGACGATACTGAATCGCCCAAAGAGTTAGCAGTCAATTATTTAGCACAAAAAGTCGGGCAAGGGAACAATGGTATTGTCTTGGTGATTAATATGTCACAGCGGAAACTTTATATCTGGGCAACAGGAAACTTAAAGTATTACATTACCTCTTCTCGGATTGAGTCGATTTTAGATGTTGTGCAGCCTCAATTATCCGATGGGAATTATCCACAAGCCATAGAGAGTTTTTATGCACAAGTGACGCATTATTATGAGCAGGGGATACCTGGCGGACGAAAATATACGGTTGACCCGCAAACGGGAGCCGTTACTTTTCATCGTTCCTTCCGTCCTGCTTATATTCTAATTGCAGTTATTCTTGCACTCATCTCCGCTGGTGCCTTTGTTATTGTTCTGGTCTCTCGCTATCAATTAAAGATGGGCGCACACTGGAATTATGGTTATCAAGAGAAAGGAAAATTAAACTTATCCAAACAAAGCGATACGTTGGTCAACTCCTTCATTACTACTCGCCGTATTCCTAGAAATAATAACTCTAGTGGAGGTGGCTTCTCTGGTGGCGGAGGTTCTGGCGGTGGACGGAGTTTTTAATAAAACAAAAAGAGCAAATGCTCTTTTTTATTTTATTATTTTATACTTTCCTGAAGGAAGATTCCCCAATTCATAATTTCCAATCTTTGTACGGATTAAACGTAATGTTGGAAAACCAACATTGGCTGTCATTCGACGCACTTGACGATTTTTCCCTTCTTTGATAGAGATTTCGACCCAGCTTGTGGGTATTGATTTTCGCTCACGAATCGGTGGCGTTCTCTCCCAGAGCCATTCTGGTTCTGAAACTCGCCTAACTTTCGCCGGAAGTGTTTTACCATCTTTAAGCAAAACACCTGCACGGAGTTTTTGAGCTGCTGACTCAGTGAATTCTCCCTCTACCTGTACAAGATAAGTCTTATAAGACTTGGACTTGGGGTCAGTAAGCTTATGATTTAATTTTCCATCATCGGTCAGTAAAAGTAAGCCTTCACTGTCTTTATCTAAACGTCCTGCAGCATATACATTAGGAACATCAATATAATCTTTCAGTGTCTTACGATTGTCAGTATCCGTAAATTTTGTGAGTACGTCAAAGGGTTTATTAAATAGTAATATCATCTCCTCTATTGTACCAAAAGCGGTCCAGCTTCGCACCTACCATAAAGAAAATGTCACATAAAAAAAGCAGTACCAGTCTGCTTTTTTTGTTTAAATTACATTCATGGTAAATGAGCGGCTCTCCATCACACGAAGAATAGCTTCTGCTGTGTCTAAAGCTGTAAAGAGTGGCATACCACGACTAATTGCTTCTTGACGTATGAGGAATCCATCTGTTTCTTGTGTTGATACGCGTTTGCTACCCATTGTATTGACAATAGCTTGAACACGCCCCATACGAATGTCATCAATAACTGTGTCCTCAGTGGATTCCGTCACTTTACCAACTTCTCGAACATAGAGTCCAGCAGTTTTTAGATACTGTGCAGTTCCTGAAGTCGCTACTAGCGAATAACCAATCTCAGCAAAACGTCGCGCCATCTCTAAGGTTTCTGCCTTATCTTCATCAGCCACTGTAAAGAGAATTGACCCATGGTCAGCCACGTGTAGTTTTGCAGCTTCAAAGGACTTATAAAGTGCTTTTTCTAAGGTTGTATCTGACCCCATCACTTCACCTGTGGATTTCATCTCTGGACCGAGAAGGCTATCAACTTTTGCCAATTTGCTAAAGCTGAAGACTGGGGCTTTGATGTGGACAAGTTCTGACTCTGGGGCGAGACCTGATGCATATCCGAGCTCTGATAGTGTTTTCCCTAAAATCATCTGTGTGGCAAGCTGTGCCATCGGAATTCCTGTAACTTTTGATAGGAAAGGAACCGTACGCGAAGCACGTGGATTCACCTCAATAACATATACTTGCTCTTCATGGATGACAAACTGAATATTCATCATTCCGATACAGTTCAAGCCTTCTGCCAAGCGTTTAGTATAATCCACGATTGTCTCAATAATCTCAGAGCTAAAGGTTTGTGGTGGGTAAACCGCCATCGAGTCTCCCGAGTGAACTCCCGCACGTTCAATATGCTCCATAATTCCTGGCAACAAAACATCTTTTCCATCACAAATAGCATCTACTTCACACTCTTGTCCAGTCAAATAGCTGTCTACTAATACTGGGTGTTCTGGCGAAGCCTTGACTGCACGGTTCATATAATTACGCAAATCTGCTTCATTGTCAATAATTTCCATAGCACGTCCACCTAAGACAAAGGATGGGCGTAGCAGGACAGGATAACCAATTTTTTCAGCATTGGCAACTGCTTCTTCTTCATTTGAGGCTGTTGCTCCCGGTGGTTGTGGAATATCCAAGTCGGACAAAGCCTTTTCAAAGGAATCTCGGTCTTCTGCACGTTCAAGGTCTGCTACTTGTGTTCCTAAAATACGTACTCCTGCTTTTTCCAAAGGTTCCGCTAGATTAATCGCTGTCTGCCCACCAAACTGAACGATTACACCTTTGGGCTCCTCTAAATCGATAATGTTCATGACATCTTCGAAAGTCAAAGGTTCAAAGTAGAGTTTATCCGAAATTGAAAAATCAGTAGAAACCGTTTCTGGATTACTGTTGACGATAATTGCTTCATAGCCTAAAGCTTGGATTGCTTTAACTGAATGAACAGTCGCATAGTCAAACTCCACGCCTTGACCGATACGGATTGGACCTGAACCTAGAACAAGAATTTTTTCCTTTTCAGATTTGACAGATTCGTTCTCCCATGTGTAAGACGAGTAGAAATATGGCGTGCTACTTTCAAACTCAGCAGCACAAGTATCTACCATTTTGTAGACTGGCAGAATTTCACCATCTTTGCGACGGCGACGTACTTCTGACTCTGTCACATTCCAAAGTCTGGCAATCTCTTTGTCCGAAAAACCATTTTTCTTGGCTGTTTTCAAAATTTCTGGATCAAAAACATTCAGTTCTAACTCTTTTTCAATCTCAACGATATGGAGTAATTTGTCTAGGAAGAAAATGTCAATCTTACTTAAAGCCGCAATTTCCTCAATGGGAATCCCCCGGCGAATCGCTTCTGAAATATAGAAGAGACGGTCATCCTGTGCTTTAATAATTTTTTCGTACAGGAACTCTTCGGTGACTTTTTCAGCACCTTCTAAACGGTTGTGGCTCACACCTATCTCCAATGAACGTACTGCCTTGAGTAAGCTTTCTTCGATGTTACGACCGATAGCCATTACCTCTCCAGTCGCTTTCATTTGTGTCCCGAGATTACGATCACCATTTTCAAATTTATCAAAGGGGAAGCGCGCAATTTTAGAGACAACGTAGTCAAGTGCTGGCTCAAACATAGCATAAGTCGTGTTTGTTACCGGATTGATAATTTCATCTAATGTCATTCCGACTGCAATTTTGGCCGACATCTTAGCAATCGGATAACCTGTCGCTTTAGAAGCTAAGGCAGAGGAGCGTGAGACACGGGGATTTACTTCAATCACATAATATTTATAAGAATGTGGATCCAAAGCAAGCTGAACATTACATCCTCCTTCGATTTTCAAAGCACGAATGATTTTTAATGAAGCATCACGAAGCATTTGGTATTCAACATCTGACAAGGTTTGACTAGGCGCGAACACAATCGAATCTCCTGTATGTATACCTACGGGATCAAAGTTTTCCATGTTGCAGACCACAATCGCATTATCTGCCGAGTCACGCATCACTTCGTACTCTATTTCTTTATATCCGGCTATTGATTTTTCAATCAAACATTGTGTCACTGGAGAAAGTTTTAATCCATTGGCAACTACCTCACGAAGTTCTGTTTCGTTGTTGCAAATTCCGCCGCCTGTTCCCCCCATCGTAAAGGCTGGACGGACAATGATTGGGTAGCCAATCTCTTTTGCTTGATTAACTGCCTCCTCAACCGTTGTGGCAATTTCAGATTCGCACAAAGGCTCTCCAATACTTTCACAGAGTTCTTTAAATAATTCACGGTCTTCTGCTCGGTCAATGGCAGTTAATTTTGTACCTAAAAGTTCAACCGAAAGTTCTTTCAAAATACCGCTTTCCGCCAATTCCATCGCCATATTTAGCCCTGTTTGACCACCTAAGGTTGGCAAGAGGGCATCTGGTCTTTCTTTGCGAAGGATTTTGCTGACAAACTCAAGCGTAATCGGCTCAATATAAACTTTATCAGCAATTTCACGGTCAGTCATAATCGTTGCTGGATTTGAATTGACCAAAATAACTTGATAACCTTCTTCTTTGAGCGCTAAGCAGGCTTGAGTACCAGCATAGTCAAATTCAGCAGCCTGACCAATAACAATCGGTCCTGAACCGATAATCATAATCTTCTTAATATCCGTACGTTTTGGCATAGTATCCCCATTTCTAAAATTCCAAAGCAGCTGTGAGATAAACTTTGTACTACTCTCTGACAGACATTTTTCTCATTTCCTAGGAATTTTAAGAAAAAAGCACCTGCCAGAAAAAGCAAGTGCAAAGAAGATAGAGTATTCCCTTTTTATTCAAAAGGATTTAATATTCATGTTCACAACCTTGCTAGCCTCTCTGGACCAGTTTAAAAGTTTTATCTTTAGTAGAATATCATTTTCTAAAGATGCAGTCAAATGAAAACTTTGAGAGATCTCTTACTTGAGAGATTTCAGTGAAAAAAACTTGTATCAAAAAACAGCAATAAGATTTACATTAAATAGAAAGCGCCTTCTATTTAATAAATAAAAAAAGAAAAAAGTTCTTTTCTTTTTGAAAGAGTATTCTATCACCCCTCTATAAACACAGCATAAACCCTTTATTTTAAACAAAACATGCTATTTTTAAAATTAATTATAAATTTAAAATTAAATTTTTATAATAATACTCTTGACACTTTCCGTAAAAATGTTATAATTAATTCATAAGTAAATTAGAAATAAATAAGATTTTCGACAAGGGGGATAATATGATAAAAATTTATACAGTTGCTGGTTGCAGCTCAAGCCAAAAAGCAAAAAAATGGCTCGTTGATAACGGTGTAGATTTTCAAGAAATAAATCTTCTTACAGATGATATTAAGAAAGAAGACTTTCTTGAAATTCTTGCTTTGACTGAAAATGGTACGGAGGGAATTATTTCCAAAAGAAGCCGTGCATATCAGAGTTTATCATTAGACCTTGAGCGATTTTCTTTAAATACTCTGGTTACAATCATGAAAGAGAACCGTTCCATTTTACGTCGTCCGCTTATTTTGGATGACAAGCGCCTTCAGATTGGTTACAATGACGATGATATCCGAAAATTTCTCCCACGTCCTGTTCGTGAGGTAAGATTGAGCGATATTAGTCGTAAAGTACGTGATATTGTATTAGAACGTGACTTCCATATTCATGCGAGTTAATAAAAAACCAAGACCTCTGAATTCAGAGACTTGGTTTTTTTATTAAGCTTTATTTTTTAACTTGTCTTCATTTTTGATATTATTAAGTGATTGTTTCAAAACTTTAAGTAAGCCATCGCTGCTATAGATTAAAACATTTGATTTATAAAGTCGAGCAGAGAACAGGAGTATAAACAACATCGTTATAAACATAATTCCCATGGAAATCCAGACTTGTAAATTACTTGCTACACCTGTTGCAATTTGCATCGGTAAGACAAAACTCGAAATAAAAGGGATATAACTTGTCACGGTCATCACGATATTATCAGGTTGAGAAGCAAAAATTACAGAAAGCATGTAACCAAGTAACCCAATCATTGTCATTGGTGTTTGTGCTTTAGGTACATCTTCAACACGAGAAATCAATGAACCGGAAAGAGCTGCTAAAAATGTAAACAGGAGAATTCCTAAGATGACAATCGGAATTACAAGCCAAAATTGTCCAGTAAACACTTCTTGAAGATTTAAACCGTTAAGGAAGCTACGCATCATGTCATTATCTCTGAAGATTAGATAACCTACTCCAATCTGAACAGCATAAGCAAGAACATTGACTGAACAGACTAAGATAATCCCCACTAATTTTCCATAAAAATGAGTTTCGGCTTTAACGCTTGAAAGAATCACTTCCATAATACGCGTTCCTTTTTCGCTGGCAATTTCTTGCGCCACAATACTACCATAAGTTGCAACAAAAATCCAAATCATTACAATCAAGACTGTTGCTATAACCTGCCTCAAACCAGAATAATCTGTACCTTGAATTCTATTGCCATCCGCGTCAAACTCAACATGCACAGGCTCTAATTTCGCGGGAGAAAGAAGGTTCGTTTTTTCTTCTGGTGACAAGCCTAATTGAGTGGCAAAGACACTTTGCTGGATTGCTGTAAGCGTCTGTGAGACAGTCATTTGAGTTGCCGTATCAAGAGAACGTGTGGTTTCTAAGGTTGAGCTTATTTTCCCTTGTTCCATCTCTAAAGCTAAAATCGCGCCTACATCTTCATCTTTAAGTTTACGATTTGCTGCTGTTCTGTCCATTACTTCATACTTAATATTGCCTTTAACTTCAGTCAGCGCACTTCCAATTTCCTTGCTTTTTGTCACTACCGCAATCCGATCAACGTCGCCTGCTCCATCATCTGCTACTCTTGCAATAACATAAATAACTAATCCAATGAGAAGCGGGAGAAAGACCATAACTAAAAAGGCAACTGATTTAACATTTTTACGAAAGACTTCTTTCACGATTGTCCAAAACTTACTATTCATGTGCATCACCTGCCTTCATTTTGAATATTTCTTCCAAGCTTGGCGGTTGTTGTGAAAACATCTGGATATAGCCTGATTGTGCAACATAGTCAAAGACAGCTTTGCCTGCTTCTTCATTTTCTAAAGTTAACTCATAAGTACCATTACGCTCCACCTGTACTTCTTTTACACCTTCCAGCTGTGCGAGATCTTCTTGTGCTACCGGTGCTTCAATAAATACTTTAGTCCGTCCAAAACTTTGACGTACAGCATCAACGGTTCCATCCAGTATTTTCTTACCTTCTTTTACCATTATCATCTTATCCACCATTTTTTCGACATTCAGCATATTATGGTCTGAAAAGACAACACAGACTTTTTGCTCACGTAATTCAGCTACAGCTGTTTTGAGCAACTCTGCATTCACAGGATCTAAACCAGAGAACGGTTCATCTAAAATAACAAGCTTCGGTTCATGAATCAGCGTAGCTATAAGCTGAACCTTCTGCTGATTCCCTTTTGATAATGTTTTAACCTTATCTGTGCGCTTGCCTTTAACCTCAAATTTTTCCATCCAATAATCGATTTTCTCATCGATTTCTTTTCGCGTTTTGCCTCTTAGTTGACCAAAGAAACGCAACTGAGTTTCTATACTATCTTTAGGATAAAGCCCTCTTTCCTCTGGTAAATAACCAATGATGTTATATTCATCACTAGAGAGCGGCTTACCATTCCAGAGCACGCTTCCTGAATCTTGCATCAAAAAATCCAATATTAATCTAAATGTTGTTGTTTTTCCCGATCCATTTTGTCCAATAAAACCTAAAATTTCACCATCTTCAATAGTAAAACTCAGATCATCAACAGCAACAAGTTCTCCGAATGTCTTTCGGAGATTTTTCACTTCGAGCATCCCTTCCTCCTTAAAATTAAATGATAATCTTTTAACTTAGTATACCTTATTAAGTAGATATATTGAAGTAAAAACCTTATCCTTTCCTAGTTAGAGGTGAAAAATTAAAAAAGAAGCAAGTTCTCCTTGCTTCTTGTGTTTACTCTTTTACTAAGGACGGATAAAGCTCACGCCGGCTGTTGAACATTCACGTTCAGTCCCCCAACCACCGTTAAAGTTGCCTTCTTTGACTCTCATCGTAGAGCCAGAAACAGAGATGACTACTGCAACGTGTCCAACACCACCGGCACCCTGGTTTCCTGGTGGAAAGACAGCAATAGTTCCCGCTGCTGGTCCACTGTTTGCGTAACGTACCCAGTCTGCCGCATTACCTACATATGTTGGAATTGCACCACCAAAGTAATCCCAAACATAAGCCGTACATTGTCCAGCTGGATATGGATTCGTCGTTGAAACTGGTGGTTTAGGATCTGTAATTGGCGGCTTAGGTTGCTCAATTTCAGGTTCTACAGTTGGATTGCCTTCATCAACAACTGGCGGCGCCACTGGAGCTGGTTTGTTTTCCACTACAGTTTCTTTGACCTTTTCCTGTTGGGCTGCCACTGACTCTTGTGCAGCTACTTTTTGAGCTTGAACAGCTTCTTGTGCTGCTTGCTCAGCTTCAGCTTTTTGAGTTAACAATTCTTGTTTTTTGCCTTCTTCAGATGTGATTGTGGCTTGGTAATTAAGTTGCGCAACTTTAAGTTGTGCTTCTTGTGTTGCCAATTCATCGGCCTGAGTGCTCAACTCTTGTTGCAAGCGCGTAACTTCCGCGTATTTTTCCATGTTATCTTTGAGTTTCGCTTGAACATTCTTTTGATCTTGTTCTTGCTGTTCAATCATTGCCTTATTGGCACCTGCAACAGTCGACATAGCTGTGATTTTTTGAATGGCATTGGTTAAAGATTTAGAATCCAAAATTGCTGAAATATAATTCGTTGCTGAACCATCAGTTTGAGCACTTCGTGCTTGTGCTTCTAATGCGTGACTACGTTCTTCAATATTCTTATCCAATTCACGAATCTGTGTAGACTGCGCTTTTTGCTGTTCTAACAGCTTTTCTATCTGTTCTTTCATTGAAGTTTGCTTAGCTTTTAGAGCCCCTACTTGGGTCCCAACTGCTTCAACTTTCGCTTGTGCCAAACTCGCCTCATCCTTCAAGTTTGCAATCTTTGAGTCCTGTGCTGCTAACTTATTTTCCGTTGAATCTGCTTTTACAGCAGCTAAGGGAGCACCTGTAGTCAGGACAACCGTTGAAATCATTAGCGTCATAATTAATTTCTTTTTCATAAATTTTAAATTTACTTCCTCTAGGTTTTCTTGTTTGAACATTACTATTGTATCACAAAACCTTTTATTTTCGTTACAGAAGCTGCTTATCGTGTTACATTTAAATTACCTATTATTGCACCGGCGTAACTTGTTTTTAATACACTATATAATTTAAAGAAACAAAAAAAGCTCCAAAATAAGGAGCTTTTAAATAAAAGGGCGTTAATTAATATTATAGTTTTGCAAGAACTTTATCAACAAAGGCATCAACTTCATTGATTTGTTCTTTTGTTAAATCACCACCAGCAGGTGCGAAAAATGTCATACCTTGCATGTTTAAATGCAAATCAAAAGATTCTTCATTAACTTTAATGCCTTTGTCTTTTGCTGCTGCAGTAATTTTTTTAATTGCAGATTCCAAGTGACCCGAAGTAGAAAAGGCAACAATTTGTTTGATTTTACCACTGTCTAAAGCTGCCAAGTATTCCTTCATGTCTTTTGTTACAGAAGCAAACCAAACACCTGCTCCAAGAAACAAGACATCTACTTCCTCTTCTAGAGGTTCAGAGATTCGTTCTGCTTTCACATCAATTTTTTTCGCAATTTCATCAGCAACTGCACGTGTATTTCCACCTCGTGAAGCATATCTTACTGCATATTTCATCTTAATAATTCCTCCTTTGTTCCTTCACTTATAGACTATCATATTTTGTGAAGTATGTGAAATTTCTAGCTTATAAATTTCGTGGACTTCATCATATTGCTGTAGTTATTCCAAATAAAAAAGCTTTTCCTTGAAAAGCTTTTTTATTTACTTATTCTACGTCTCCCTTTTGGCTTCACTCTTTTATAGGATGAACGAGACAGACGCGCTCTTTTATGTTCTAATTTCTTTCTACCTGCTTCGCGAACTAATACGAACTCAGGCAATTGATTATATTTCATGGAAAGTACGAGCCCTAAACCAATAATATTACTGATCAATGCCGAACCACCTTGTGAAATGAACGGTAAAGGAATACCCGTCAATGGGACCAAGCCAATCGCTGCTCCAATATTTTCAAAGACATGGAACAGAATCATCATAATAATCCCCGTGGATATAAAGATATAGAACTGGTTATTGGATTGAAAAGTCACCCGAATCATACGATAAATCAAGATGAAATAAAGTAAAATGACAAAAGTTGCACCGACAAAACCAAAATCTTCTCCGATAACGGTAAAAATCATATCTGATTCACGGACTGGTACGTTGACATTTGCCACTCCAAATCCATGTCCAAAGAGACCGCCGACACCGATAGCAATCAAAGCACGAGATTGTTGAAGTGAGAATGTCTGTGTGTACTCAAAGGGATGAAGCCAAGCTAAGAAACGATTAACCTGATATTGGCTGAAAACAGTTCCTAAGAGCTCTTGTCCCTTAGGATTCATCACCATAGCTACAACACCCACGGCGACTAGTATAGCTATGAGGAGGACAGGCAAGATAATTTTCCAAGATACCCCTGAAACAAGAATGATTCCCGCTGCAATCACAAGGAAAACCATAAAGGTACCAAAGTCTTTTTGTAAAGCTGCAAGAATAGCAATGGGCACAGTAGCCAAGCCAATTTGTCCAATTAAGATAAAATCATCTTTAAGATAACGTTTTTTCAGTTTGTTTTGAAAGGAAACGACAATCCTTGCTAAAAACAATATATAGGCTATTTTCATGAGCTCCGAGGGCTGGAAAAGATTGGTGTTATGAAAGGCAACCCAGTTCTTTGCACCTGTCAGCTCATACATCGAAGGGCTGTAAAAGAATATGGGCAGCACCATCAAAATAAGACCAAAACCATACAGAACCGGCGTAAGGTTCCAAAGCAGCCTCGAGTCCATATGCATGACAATTAAGGCTAAAATAACACCGACAATAATCCAAGTCCCTTGTTGTCCAACCATCTTAACCGCTTGTGTCGGATAATCATGACTTACAGCAACCCAAATGGCATAAAGACCGATAACTGTTAAAAGAAAAGCTGGTAGAATAAGCGCATAGTCAATACGACTGTCAAAAGTTAGCTTATTTTTAGGCTGCTTTTTCTTTTTATTTATTGTATTTGTTTTATTATTCAAAATGAAGCTCCATCACTAGAAAGTCTATAGGCTCTATTATACATTATTTATATAAAAATGGTTGCTTTCGCAAAACCATTATTGTTTGTTATTTAAAGTTCTTCTTAGAACAAATTTCCAAGTAAGTTTCCACCGAAGATTAAAGCATACGAATAGAATAAAATCGGTAGTGGCTTACATAAAATCATCACCCAGTTAAAGAATTTCCAACTCATACGAGTCTGACTCGCAATGAGAACCAAAGCATCATCAGGCGCGATTGGTGAGAGAATTAAAAGTAGAAAAGCGATATTAAATCTCTTTTGCCCTTTTTCGAGCCAAGCCATATACTTGTTGTAGGTTTTCTCTTTGACAAAGACCTGAACTAAGGACTGTCCATACTTTCGACCAAGATGGAAAAGTATCACTGAACCAACAACTATCCCGACATAATTGTAAACAAAACCCCAGAAAGGTCCAAATATTAAGACCCCTGCTGCAATTGTTAATCCTCCCGGAATAATCGGAATAATTACTTGAATAATTTGCATACAGAAGAAAATTATCGGACCAAGCAAAGCATGCGCTGTTACTAGACGTTTCAAAATTTCTTGATCTTGAAAAGCCCCGAGATGCCAGAGGTAAACACTACCAACAATAGTAGCAATAAAACCCAAAATTGTAATCACGTTAAAAACTCGTTTGGTATATTTTAAGACAATGTTGTTCATCTTCACCTCGTGTGGATTTAGTTTGCTCTTTCTTTCAGATATTTTTCGCCTTCTTCAATCCAAAGTTCTCTTTTCTCAGCTAAACTTTTAAAGCCAATCTTATTACGAGAATCTGTGAATCGTTTTTTACGATAAAAGTAATGATTTTGTGGATTTTCTTCGAGACTGCGAATGGAGAGACTGACTTTACCATTGTACTCATCAATATCTATTATCTGAGCTTTTACATGTTGCCCTACTTTGATAACTTCTCGAATATTTTTGACGAAACCTGACTGAACTTCAGAAATATGAATCAAGCCTTTATGTTCAGTATTTTGACGGTCCGCAAACTTTACAAAAGCACCATAATCTTGGAGCCCGATTATCTCAGCAGTGACTTTATCACCAATTTTTACGGATTTATCAATCATTTTATTTCTCGATAATTTCAATATTTTCGATGACTACATCGTCAACTGGACGATCTTGCATTCCGACACGTACAGCGGCAATTTTATCTAAAACTTCAAATGATTTTTCATCTACAAGTTGGCCAAATACTGTGTGACGCCCGTCCAGATGCGGTGTTCCACCTTGAGTGTAGACTTCAGCAACTTCTTCAGGCCATCCACCATCAATCAAGGCTGATTTTGGATAAGGGAGGTTTTGGTTTTGAACAATGAAGAACTGGCTTCCATTTGTATTTGGTCCAGCATTGGCCATTGACAAGGCACCACGAATATTGAACGCATCTTGTGAAAATTCATCTTCAAATTTTTCACCATAGATTGATTCACCACCCATACCTGTTCCTGTTGGGTCGCCACCTTGAATCATAAAGTCTTTGATAATACGGTGGAAAATAATACCATCGTAGTATCCTTTTTTGCTGAGTTCAACAAAGTTTTTAACAGTTTTTGGAGCAAGCTCGTCAAAGAGTTTCACAGTCATATCCCCATGATTAGTATGGATGATTGCTGTTGTTCCATCATATGCTTCAAGATTAAGTTGTGGGTAAGTCATTTGTTTCTCTTTTCTAAATTTTATCAAAAATCTCGTAGATGAGACTTTCATTTTTGTAAGTTTAATCGATGAGTTGAAGTGTACGCAAAGCTTTTAAAATACCATCTTTCTGTACTGTATCCGTGACATAGTCTGCTTTTTCCAAAATGAGAGGATGTGAGATTTTCATAGCCACCGAAAGTCCAGCCAAATCAAAAAGCTCCTTATCATTAAGCTCATCGCCAAAATTCATCATATTTTCTGGTGCAAGACCGAGATATTCTAATACTTTCATACAGCCATTGGCTTTGCTCCCTAAAACCGGAACAATATCGGAAGAATTCGGGTGCCATCGTACCATTCTTACTTTTTGAGCCAAACGTTGAGGCAGTCGAAGTCTTTGATCATGCTCAGAGATTGTAAGGAGTTGAAAAACATCATGCTCTTTGTAGTAATCTGGTTTAACTTCGAGTACGCCATAATCAGCTGGAATAACGCTCTCAGTTAATCCTTCCCATTTTGAAGCTTTTAAGTTCTCATTTCCTACAAAAAGATATTCAGCACCTTCACTCTTTAGCCAAGACACTATTTCATCAACAGTTTTTTTATCCAAGGGATTTTTGTAAATAATCTCCTGCGCCTGGTTTTGCACCAAAGCACCATTAATCGTTACAAAAAAATCAGGATTTAAATTGCGGATTTCAGGGAGAACATTATAGTAATTTCGTCCTGTCGCAATACCTGTTTTTATTCCTTTTTGGCGTAAAGTTTCAAAGATAAAGGGTAAGCTTTCGGGTATATAGCCTGTTTTTAGGTCACGTAAAGTATCATCGATATCGAAAAAAATAATTTTGATTTTTGAAGCTTTTTCGATTAAATCTTTCATGACTCTATTATACCAGATATAGGTTATTTTCGCTATTGTACATACAATTAGGGATGATGATTTCTACTTTTTAAAATTTTTTACTGATCGACCAGTTTGTGTTGGATAGCGTAAATTGTTGCTTGCGTCCGATCATTCACTTCTAATTTATTAAAGATGTTAGAGACATGTGTTTTAACTGTTTTAAGACTTATAAATAGTTGATTCGCAATCTCCTGATTAGAAAGCCCCTGGGCTAATATTTTCAAAACTTCCATTTCTCTTTTTGAAAGATTGTCATACAATTCAGGTTTTCGATGCTTTTGTTGATTGATTTTTTCTTTAACCGCTCCCGACAAAACATCTTGCCCGCTCGCAACTTTACGGATAGCACTGGCAATTTCGGCAGCCTGAGAAGTTTTGAGAATATAACCTTTTGCCCCAGCAGCCAAAGCTGGAAAGACTTTTTCATCATCTAAAAAGCTCGTCAAAATCAAAATCTTCTGTTCTGGCATTTCCGCTAAGATTTTTTGCGTCGCCCCAATGCCATCTAGACGGTCCATAACCAAATCCATCAGAATGACATCTGGTTTTAAATTTTTTGCTTTAAGATAGCCTGATTCGCCATCCGCTGCCTCTCCTACGACTTCAATATCGGGCTGAATATTCATAAAGCTAGAGAGCCCTAAGCGGACCATTTGATGATCATCAACAATTAATAATTTTATTTTATCCATTTTTTCCTTTTAACTTCTTATTGGTTCACTTGTGGAATGCGTATCTCGACACTTGTTCCTTGATTTGGCGCACTAATAATTTTAACATCCCCACCGAGCAAAAGCGCGCGCTCTTTTATATTGACCAGACCATAGCTGGCTGATTTACTGTCTCGTGTATCAAAGCCGACACCATCATCTGCTATTCTAAGAATAATATTGTCATACTGCTCTTTTAGAACAACTTCAATATTATCAGCTTGTGAATGCCGTAGTGCATTGCTCAGAATTTCCTGTGCCATACGGAAGAGGTTATCTTCAATGTTAGATGAAGCTTGAATATCACTGAGTTTCACATTAATATTGGCGGATATCTTTGCTTGTAATTCATCCGTCAAGGAATTTAAACCTGCCGAAAGGGACTTGCCGTCCAATTCAATAGGTCTTAAATGCAACAATAAGGCTCGCATCTCATTTTGTGCTTCATGCAATATTTTTAAAACTAAACGTGTTTGCGTCAAAATTTGATCTTGTGTGAGATTAGAGTTTTCAGCTTCGCTACCCGTTACAGAAGAGAGAATCATCGTTGCGGCAAAAAGTTCTTGACTGACCGAATCATGAAGCTCACGTGAAATACGTTTTCTTTCCGTTTCCACAATTTCTGCTTTATTTGCTGATTTTTGACTTGAGAGTTCTTGCAGTTCGACAGACATCTCTTTTAAGCGCAAATGAAGAGCCTTCAATTCTGGATGCTCCGGTTCTTGATTTTGACTCACACGCTGGATATCTTCATAAAAATCTCTCTTAATTTTGCTGTTTTCCAAAAAATTGAAAAAAGTAAAAACTAAGGCCAATAATCCTGCTACCGAGAGAAAAATCCAGATACCATAAAAATTATTCGCAATCTCGCCCATAATACTGGCTGTTGAAACACCGCTCGTGATTGAAAACAATAGCACATCAACCAAAACAATAATGATAAAAAGGACGGTAAAGGTTTTAATGATTGATTTCTTCATCCTTTCACCACCTCAACATTTCCTGTTTCAACCTGGAGTTTAATACGCATCCGTTTTTGCGTATCTTCTGTCATATCTGAGAAATAACGAAAATTTACAGGGTTAATTTCGGTCTCTTCATCAAAAATCTTGACAATGCCATTGTGTACCGTAATTTCTAAAGCTACGGCAACATCTTCCGGCACGATAATTTTAGTATTTCCTGCTGATTTTTTGATGCTCAAGCTGTTTCCTTCAGGCCTAAAATTGACATCGTAGAGATCAATTACATCATTTCCATTTGCCCGTGTGATGTCTTCCTGACTCTCCGCATAAGCTTGGCTATAAGAAGAATTTGGCATCGTGTAGGCTTGCCTTTTCCAAAAACTAATCCCAACCAAAAGAGGAAAGAGAAGAGCAAGCCAAAACCATCCAGCTGTCAAGAGCATTACTGCAAAGAAAATCCAGAGCACAGCTGTGACAGGACGGAGAAAGGTTATTTTACGTGACAATATACTGAAAGATATAGCTAAAGCAAGCAATACAAGAAAGTACGGTGATTTTATAATATGCAAAAGCAAAGCAACTATGATACAAAGCTCTATAACAATAAATGTTTTTATCCGTCTATTCATACCTCTATTCTACCAAAAAAAGACCGCTCTATGCTCGGTCTTTGGTCTTATTTTGAAATTTCTATTTAGCGAATACCTAAAGCGATCTTTTGAATAAGCTTGTCTTTGACTCCTCTTTATGAAAGCGTTACAATTATTATATAGAAAAGAAATTTTATGGTTCCACAATTAATCAAAGCAGAATTATTGGCAAATTTTAGAATAAAGTTAACTTTTGACAATAACGAAATTCGTTTTCTTGGAACAAAGAAGTCTAATAATTTTATTGAAGAAAACAATATCTTAAAAAATATGTCTGCCGCTTGGGGAGCTAGTCTGTCACCACTTGCAGGGCCCAGCCAGAAACTAGAAATAAATAAGGATGGAAGTTTATCAGTAGAAAGTTATACATTATCACCGGAGGAAGTTTATCGGATAAGCGTATCTAACCTGTCTGAACTTACACTTTAATTTGATTACTTTAGATACTTTTCCTCACTCAACTTCTGTCCAATATAGATAGAAGTTTTTTTAGTCACCTTGTTTGTGCAATGCTAACAATGAATGATTTAAAAATAAAAATACTTTATCTTTTTACAAAACAAAAGAGAATCCTAATGAATTCTCCTGTAATGCTTTTTTGAGTAGATTAGCGAATACCCAAAGCGATACGCGCATATCGGCTCATTTTATCGATCGTCCACGCTGGTATATTTTTGAACTTTTTTTATTGTTGTTATATCAGTGATTATAGACTACTGTACTTTCAAAGCCAAACAATAAATAGCTTGGAATGTATACTAAATGTACCATAAAGAAATTTCTAAAGACTCTTTTAATTCTTGCCACAAATTGGTTTAAAAATCTCATTCAAATTCAGTATCATCAATTCAATAGAGTCAATTAAGTTTTTAATTTTTTTAAATCAAAGTCAGTTTGTTCTGGCACTGTTGTTACTTTATCACTATTTTTCCATATAAAAATGAGTGTTTGACTTTCATAACAAAAAAGAGAGTGTTTCTCTTTTTTATTTGAAGTAAAATTATTCTTTTATTATCTTCTTGTATAAGTATTCCATAGTTAAAATAATACATACACTACCCTGTAATTTTTAACTTTATAAAAATTGGATAAGTTTGCTTTCAAAAACTTAATCCCCCAAAAATAATATGTACTACCTATAAGATTTTACAATGATAGTCATCCTTTTTTATAAATTAAAATATTTGAGAGGAATAAGTTATATTTCCCCCATCCATAAAAACTAGGCTTATATAAGTAAATTAGAGATTTCTTGAATCTTTTTAGTCAAGAGGATATTGCTATCAAACTGAAGATGTGTTCTCTCTAATCCCTTCAAATAACCTTATTCTACTAAGCTATACTAACTAACAAAATTATAGTGAATAGCTTTGGTATATTATCATTCATATGAGTCTTGCTTTATAAATTCCCATAGAAAGTAGAGGTATGGAATAGTAATAATATTCATAATATCACCTAGACTCTATTTCTATTCCATTGTCATGTAATAACTGAGCCGCTATACCGTTTGCTTCTTTCATATTTCCTGTAAACGTCCCATCATATATTTTTTTAAAACCACAGGATGGACTGCCTGATTTAAGAATAGCTTTCTTGCATTCCAACTCCTCAGCAATTTTTAGTGTCTTTTTTGCTCCATATATAAATTCAGGAGTAAAATCTTCTCCCTCTTGACTCAACACTTTGTCTCCAACTATTTCAGCAGCTGGGCGTGGAGTTGGCAGCCCACCTAAAACTTCAGGACATACTGGTATTGCTCTACCACTTTCCACTAATTCTATGACCTCAGCATTAGGGGCTGCCTTACCATTATATCGGCATGGAATACCAGCAAGGCATGAACTAACTAATATAACTTCTTCTTTTAGGTTATTTTCTTTTTTCACAATATAGCACCTCCTAACTCTATTGTACGGTTTTAAAGACTATAAATACAGTCTTTTATATTACAAAACTTAAAAAAGCTCATATCGTTCGGAATAAAATGATATTTATAAACATTTTTAATTAAAAAAAGTAACAAAACCCTCAGTCTTACAGATTACATTTTTATAACATGCTCCTATAAAAAAGACAGATGAAATACATACCTGTCCTATTTTATAAATTATATTAACTGATATTTTATTTAAAGTATGTATAAAATAGGATTATATCCGCATTAACGCCCTTTTATACTCCCTCTCTTCGACTGTCGCACTCGAAGAAGCATCATTCTTTCCTTAATTCTATTGGAACTCTTATACTTATTAAAAAGCACAGTCTGATTTACACATAATGTGTTCCTCAAGTAATTTCCCAAAATTTGTCCTTTAATATATAAACCTTGTAAAATTGATGCTATATTTCAATGTCGGGAATACTGTGTCCCACTTCATGAGGATCTAATTTTGTTATAGACATATGTAGTATTCTAAACTTATATTTTTTTTAGTATATTGATTACTTGTTATACTCCTAATAACTTTATATAATTTAGATTAATACTACTCATAAGCTAATTGTTTAATGATTTTTTCCAAATGAGGGTAATGATTTATCAATTGCTCTTGGGTAAATAATTCAAAATCTTCAAATGTAAAAGCAGGTGTAACCACACAACTTACTAGTGCGTAACCGCTCTTCACAGTTGAGCCAAATATAGTTCCAGCTGGGACAGTCCATGAAAGTAACTGGCCTTTTTTGACATCAGGTCCTATTTTTACTTCTTCATAGTTCCCGTCAGGAAATATACAATGCACAGTCAACGCATTACCACTGTGATAAAACCAAGTTTCATCTGCTGATAATCTGTGTAAATGAGAAGGATTTTCTTCAGTGAGTAAAAACAAACATGAAGAACTTAGGCTCCTTTCTCCTTTTTGAGTAAAAAGTGTTTCAGGATGTAAGTAAGTTTCTTTATAATAGCCTCCTTCGGGATGAGGGAGTAGTCCAAGATCTTTTATCCAATCTTTGTAATTAGTCATTTTAACCTTTATGCTTTCTATCTGATTTTTAAGAGATACGATATGTAGTACAGATTAGTCTGGGGCCTGACCTACATGATCTCCCCAAAGACATTCTGAAAATTTAAAGTTTGAAAAAGAAGCTTTAAAACTTGATTCTTCAGGTGAACACGCATATATTCCAATATTCACTTTTCCACCACCTTTATTTAAGTGACATATCCTCATTTGGTGGAATATTTTTCCATCACTAGAGTACTCAACACGAAAATCTGACTCTCTTCTGCTTACTCGATACCAAATCTCTTTTATAGAAGGAACTATTTCCATAGTTGACCAATCGGAATATCCGCTGTTTGTAACCACACACCCTAAATGTTGATAATCTCCATTCTCATATTCAGATGAAGCTTTCAACCAATTTTCACTATCCTGATATATAACTATTCCACACTGATCAAATCTATGCTTCGCATCTCTAAACTCAGTCTTGACTGTAAAAGAAAAATACTCTTCTTCCACTTCCTTATAAAATATTGGAGCATTATCATTTTGAAAGTTATAATAAGTTCTTTGCCATAAATCTGTATGAGGATTAGTATATATCTCGACCATTCCATTAAGTATTTTAGTTTTTTCCGGTTTTCTTATCCAATTATAATTCTCGCTCAACATATTCCTTCATCTTCCTATTTACATGGTATAAAAACTTAATGCTCTTTTTTATATCTTTCTTCTAATTTAGTTCTGTGTGATTCCATAATATCACTGATTGAAAGGTTATATTTATCTGCCATAATAAAAACATTATCTAGGACATCCCCAAGCTCTTCTTTTATATATTCAATCTTCTCTACTTCATCCCCCTCAATTTCGTCCGGTCGATCTCTACCTATTTCTTTTTTTCTTATTGCTTGTGCTAACTCACCAACCTCTTCCGTGAGAAAATTGCAGCGTATAAAGGGGCTATAATTATACCACCCTCTTTTTTTATAGAACATTTTGACCCATTCTTGATATTCTTCAAATTTCATGACATTTTCCCTTTCTTTTCTCGTAAATATGCGTTAAATTACGCTTCCCACTTTTATTCTTTCTTCATATTTAACGTTAATTGGTTGAGGAAGCTTTGTTAAATAGGTTTCGAGAGCTACTACATCTTCTTGTATGTTTTCGTTAAGAATTATTCCTTTCTTGAAAGCCTCATAATTATCTTTTCCTTGCCCAACAAACGAATTAGTGACTACCCTATATTTCTTTCTCATTTGCAAAGGCTGCCACTTGTCATCCTTACTTACATCCACCCTTTTGAGTTCTTGCTTTTCAGAATAATAAAGTTTTAACTTTGAAACTTGTGGGAACTTACCATATTTCAAGGCTTCAAATAAGAAGAGCCCCTCAATTTCTAATAACATTAATTGCTTTGAAAATGGAAGAACTTTAATTAAATCTACTCGACTTATTTCTCCGTTAGGTATTGATGATCGAATCCCTCCCCCATTTATTACAGCTAAGTCTGGTTGGTATCCTTGTTCAATTGCTTCTAGAAAAAAAGCATCTGCTACTACATTTCCTAAGGTAGAGAAAGGTTTAGATGAAACAATGCGCTCTCCATCAATTCTATCCTTAACAGTAAATAGCTTATGTGAAGATAATTTATTTTTTTCATGCTTCATATCTGATAAGAAGGATTCCAATCTTTCATCAACTGCATTCTCACTAACTTTGTGCAGAAACTTATTGACCAATTTTATTTTTCCTGTATCTGTATATTCTAGATTAACTTCTCCTAAAAATTCTCCGTAAGCTCCAGCTTGTACTATAATCGTATCATTCACAACTATATTTTCTTCTATCGGAACGTGGGTGTGCCCCCCAACAATGACATTAATTCCATCAATTTCTTTAGACAACAGAATATCTATATCATCTCCTAAATGGCTAACAAGAATTATAATATCACTCTCCAATTCAATCAATTTATCAATCATTTCCCGTGCTACCATAAAAGGGTCATTAAAAATAGTTTCTGAGCTTGGAAACCCGTAGGAAGGGGTTTCCAATGTTGTAAGACCGAATATGCCTATCTTCACTCCTGAAGATAAGGTTTTAATCATATAAGGTAAAATTTTTTTCTCTTCAACCAAAGGAGCGATAAGTTTGTCATGCTTAAAATTAATATTACTAGTAACTATGGGGAAATTCACATCTCTTATAAACTGTGACAAAATATGAGAACCTCCATCAAATTCATGATTTCCTAAAGTCATTACATCGTATTGTAAAAGATTAAGTAATTGAGCTTCCTTCTTACCATGATAAAGATTATAATATAAGTCACCTGAAAGAGCATCTCCTGCGCCAATCAATAATGTAGTATTACCTTCTGATAGATTTTTTTCTCTTATTTCATTTATTTTCTTTGCTCTTTTCCCCATATCATCAAGATAAGAATGGGTATCGTTCGTATGTAGAATTGTAAGTTTCATTTTTCCCCAATAAATATAAAATAGTTACTGCACCACAAAAAATAACCGGTAAAATCTAAATATACAAGTTACTATATATAATAGCAAACTATTCATAAAATTTCAAAAATATTTTTATAAATAGTATTACGGGTACTTTATATGGATCAAAAAAACATATGCACCTACATATGTTTTTCATTCGCTCATACTTCACTTTTATCTGGAAAAATAGTATTATCACCCTTTTCTATCCGGAAAACTCTCAAGTCCTTCGTAAGAAAGCCAAGGTTTATCGGAATCACGATATATGTGGTAGCTTTCAAATTTTTGTTTTTCAAAATCAGGATATTCACTGATGCAACCTATTTTGAAAGTCATCATTTCTGGCGCAGCGCCTTTTATATGCCATAATGTACTACCACAGTTTGAGCAAAAATATCTTTTTTTATCTTGTGAAAACTCATTAAGTGCCTCGTACGAAGACAACAGCTCTTCACCAGAAAGTAGATTAAAATCAGTTTTTAGAGCACTTAAATTTGCGGAGAAAGCAGAAGAGTGTGCTCTTCTACAAAAACTGCAATGGCAAAACACCAGTGGCCCTCTTAACTCCTTAATTTCATATGCTACTCCTCCACACAAACAACTTCCTTTTATCATATTAATTCTCCTATCTATTTTATATTACAACCAAAATTTAGGGTATTTTCTCCCCTTGGCCAGATTATTTACTACTAGACCAACAATAACAATCACCAGCGCACCTGCCAAAACAGGTGTAAGTAAATAGGACCACCCTACTGTACCAGACCCTAACAATATTACTAAAGGATCTGCACCTGCGGGAGGATGTGTCGTCTTTGACAAGATCATAAGTGATATAGCAATGCCTACTGCAATAGCAGTGAGGAGCATTGAAGACCCGAAAAAACGGTGAAAAAAAATTCCTACAAAAGACGAAATGAGATGTCCTCCGACTATATTTCTCGGCTGTGATAGGGGGGAGTCCCACACTCCAAAAGCTAATACACAACTCGCACCAAAGGGAGCCATAATGAATAAATTCCCACTCCACTTAGTAAGTAAAAGTAAGATATATATTGCCGCTACTCCTCCTAAAAACCCAACAAATGCATCTCGTGGGCTTGACTTTAGCGGTGTCATTGATTTTATATTAAAATATTTCATTTTTCTCCTTTACTAAAGCTATTTTATCAAAAAACAAACTAACCTGTCAAACATAAATTTAGAGGTTAGTTTTTTATGTTTATTTGTTCATAAATTTTATAGATATTGGAAACAATGAGATAATGGGTATATATTGTTTGCAGTATTACAACTGGGGACGTTACCATTATTGCTTCCTTCAGGATTTCTTAGAAATAATTGGGTCAATTCCGAGTTTATTCTATTTGCATTCAATCTTGGGGTACCAAGTATATTTGGTATTGCATTATTTTGGGAGGAAATTCGAAAAGTTTTTTCTTATTTCAAGTATCATACAATCTTATTAGAGTCAGTATTCCTATTTGGTTAGGAGTGATGCTAATTGCTGAAAATATTTCCAAAATAGTCTATGGCTTTTCAAAGACCCCCGATAATGAAACTATGACGGTTACTGATAACGTACCTGTTTTTGTAATAGTGGTTTTCGATATACTAAGACTAATTCTTGAAGAGATAATTTCCCGACATATTTTTTATAGATATTCTTATATACTCACCTGGAGCTATAATTTTTGCAATAGTATATCTTAAAGCTAAAAAATCTTTAACTTTCGTTATCCTTTTACATATGCTGGATAATATATTAGGATTAATAAACTAATCTGAAAATATATATAAAAAACAGAAAGTCAACAACTTCCTGTTTTTTATGTATATTTTTCTTTTTGTTTTTTTGTAAATTTTTTAGATTTATTTCTATTACCACATATATCCATTGAGCACCATTTTCTGCGACCAGTTTTGTCAAGAAATATAAGTATACACTCGGGATTTGCACAATGCTTTAATTTTTTAATATCTTCATTCTCAATGAGCTCGGAGAGAGATAAATAGATCACTGATAAGAAAGCCCGATACCCCGTAGAATTATAGGGAACTAAAACATGTTCCTTATCAACAATACAAGATGTAAAGGGTAAATTATGGAGTTTTTTATTTATATCTGAAATCCAATTTTCTAATGAGATTTCATGATTCATGAAATGTTGTAATTCATTTCCAATAACTTCTCTTAATTTTAAAACTTTTTCCGTTATATCTTGTGTTCTAACTGCACTTTCTAATATGTCTAGTTGATATTTTTTGGGTATACTACTTGTTAATTTTTTCTGAATTAAAATCCACGAAAGAAGGTCTGTTTCATCATTAATAAGTTCTATTTTTTTCTTGTATCTCATTATTTGAGTGTTAACGAGGTTCAGTGCCAGATTATCCGTAGCAATCACAAACTTTGATTCCATTTTATTTCTCCTTTCTGTTTAGATTGAAGCTTTTGTCTAACAGTAATGCTTATATTTTAAATAGCAATATGTAGAATATAAAAGATATTTTCACCAAGATTTAATATTAACCTAATATCAAATCCTCTTCCAAATATTATCATTCAAAATCGCTAAACCAGCTGAATTAATCTTATCAAATTACAATTTATTTTACAATATAGATTTTTTTAAGGCAACGTTTTATCTAATACCACTTCTTGTAAGTGAAATAATGGTTCTCGCTCCTATTTCACTTAATTTTCTTCTTAAGCTCTTCAGGAACTCATGTATTAAGATTATGTATTATGCCTTCTGCTTCCTTAATTACTGCTTCCTTAACAGATGGTGGGTTAACTTTTTTTAAATTACTCCCAAATGATAATAGAAAACGCCCTATCCATTTTTCATTTGGTAGCATTGTATTCACTACTATAGTCTGATTATCAGTTACACTAATATCTTCATGTGGAAACTGATCATAGATTAAATAAGAAATTTTATTGGAAAATTCTAACTCTACATTCTCCCAAGCATAGTTATACGCAGAGGTATTTTTTTTTTTGGAGAAATTCCACGTTCAAACTTAATGCCTTTACTTCTAACATCTGTCATTCTATTCAACTTAAAGAATCTAAATTCATTTTTTATTAGACAGTAAGCTTGGAGATACCAATTTTGTGATTTAAATAAGAGTCTATACGGATTGCATATTCTTAAAGTAGTACTATTAGAACCAAAATATTTAAACTCTATCCGCTCTTTGTTTAAAATACTTTTTCTTAGGAAATCAAAAGTCACATTTCCTTTCTTCACACTATACCATGAAGAAAGATCTACTTCCAACCAATCTTCTATCTCCTCTACAAATAGACCTTTTAGCTTTTCTAAAGTTTTTTCACCAACCATTGGATTGAAATTTTTTGTACCCTTGAGTGTTAGCAACAGATGCTCCTGCTCCTCTTTAGACAATAAAACTTTATCCAAAATGAAACTATCTAGTAAGTATATTCCTCCATTTCTCCCCATTTCAGTATATACTGGAATTTCCATCTCACTTAATTTATCTATATCTCTATTAATTATTCGAATTGATACCTCAAAATGACTTGCTAATTCTGTGGTTGTAGCTTTTCTCGTATGAGAAAGGTAATATAAAATACCAAATAAACGCTTTGAGCTCAAAAAATTCCCTCCCAAAATACGACAAACGATGTCGCACTTTATATTATACAATAGATCATAGTAAAAAGGAGAAAACACTATGAAATTCAATATTATCAATGCTATACGTACTAATAATTTTAATGATCCTGATATACAGAATAAACTTATATCATCATGGAATGATAATCAAAATCTTGTTAAAGAGGCTTTTACAATGGGAAAGACTGTCTTTGGAGTCTATCATGAATATGAATCGAATTATAAAGGAGATTATTCATTCTCAATAGGAATAGAAGATTTTTTAAAAGGAAAGTATGATTGTTCATCTTATGCGTGGAAAAAGTATGAAATAGATACTTCGGATAAATTAGGTATTTTAAATACTTGGAAGATAATTTGGGATGCTGAAGAAAAAGTAAATCTTACTAGAATATATGACTTTGATTTAGAAGTTTATGATCCTAACGGAAAAATATATATCCTAGTTGCATATAGATAGATTGGTATCCTGTGTATTATTTTGAATTTGATATTTTTTGATATTTAAAGAACAAGCAGGATAAAATTTATATATTAATATATAAAAAAAAGAGAATCTACGTATTATGTTCTCTTTTTTTACTTGTTAATATATCTGTTACTCAAACAGGTATAAGTTATAAAGTTTTAAAATAAAATTTATAACTTTATTTTCCAGAATTTACTTGCTCAAAATGAACTATAGATTACCAAAATAAGAAAAATAGTGAGGAAAGTTATTAATACTTTCGACCGTGATGAAACTTTTATTTTCTATTTGTATGAAAATATATTGATAATAAGTGTATATTCCTATGTCAAACTAAAAAGATAAAATAGTATATATAATACACAATCTATTATTCCTTTGTTTTCTCATGATGGTAACTTATTTTGCCAGAATTAGAGGATATTCTAACAATTATTTTACTTCTTCATAAACCACATTACCAAATTCATCTTTCGATTTTTTGAATTTAATGTTATCAGAAACTTCATAGCTTGAAGATTTCACAGTCAATGTACCATTTTCATTCTCTTTAATATCGCCTTTGTCTATTGGGAGAGCTAAATGACCATCAGGAAGTATTAGTAATGTACCATGCGTTGCAGTTATTCCTTTAGCCATACCACCTTGTGCATTTAACCCAAATTGTCCCTCAATCCCTTCTACAGAAACAAATGAAGAAAATTGTACACTATTACTCATTTCAGGTGCCACTTTTAAGTAAGAAATTTTTCCATCTAGATAACCTTGAGGATAGGTGCCTAGAAGTTTCTCTGTACTTCTATTCTTATCAGTGATTTCTTCATCAATCTGTTTACTTACCTCTTTATCCAAAGAATATTCTTTGTTCGACTCTGGAGCAATCTTATGTAGTTGCTCTGCTGGTGTTTCCTTGAACTGCTCCATTAATTCTGTATTTAATTTATTATTATTTTTCAAAATATTTATAGCATAAAAACCAAGAGCATAAGCTTCTGCATCAATTTTAGGAATTACTTTGACTAATACAGGTAGCTGTTCTAATTCCTTGTATACCTGATTCTGATCGGTCGCTTTACCTGCCATAGTCATCCCAAAGTACTCAGCAGTCCCTTCCAAAATATCTGTGGCTTTAGCCATTTCGACTTCTTCAGGATACTCTTTAGTCCATTTGTTGTACCAATAGTTAAATTCTTCTATAGATTCTTCTTTTTTATTTTCATTATGGTAGGCAGTTCTTAAGGCTGCAACCATACTAGCTCTATATTTTCTTGGTGTAGCCTCTTCTGGATATACGGCAGAACGAGAGTTACCATCTTCATTATTCCAGTTATCTTGAGTAGTATGGAATAATTCATGTGTACCAGTTTCAAAAGTTCTAAGAATTTCAGAGTCTTTTATTCCCTTGTCAACTTTCTCTGGTACCATCATAACAGCAGGTTTATCATTATAAATAAATTTTCCAAAGGTGCCGGGAGTATTCCCTGTGCTCTCCACAATGTCCTTCATCTCATCTGTTAAATTTTCTTTTGAAACTTGTTTATCTTCATTCGTAAAGTAGACCTCTTCGCCATTTGTGATAAAAATACTGAAGTTTTCCTTATCCACTGTTGGCCATACATCATTCATCTTACTATAGCTAGTTTCAATGTACTTATTTATTTTTTTTGAGCTCTCTTTTAACTCTTTCTTCGAAACTGTAAGTCCTTTAGAGTCTACACCTTCTTTATCTTTTTTAACATCACTTGAAGTTTCTTGAGCATTTTTTGTGTCAACTTTTTCTCCTTTACCGGCACATCCAGCCAAAGAAAGAGATGTTAGGAGTATAGCACCTAATAAAAAACTTTTTTTCATATCTATATACTTCTTTCTATAAAACATTATTTATGCGTATTTGCTTTTTTGCAACATACGAAATACAAAAATAACATTTACGTACACATTAGTTAACTACTACATATCCGTCACATAAAGAAAATAAACATTTCCTAAAGATGTGTGTATTATTACGCTTTTACAAGAACAAATAGAGACAAGTTATTTCATTCCTTATTATATTTTTGTTACACTAAAAAAGTCGCAAAATTTTAAGATGAAAAGGAAATTTAAATAATGAATAAATCACTGACTACAAAGAAGATTAAACCATTACTCTTCTTATTATGTTATTTGCTTATTGTCATTGTACCTTATACGAAGTCATTATTCTTGATGTTAATCACCAGTATTCTACCAACTTTACTTGATAATGATCTTATTCTTACCTTAGGCATGTATGCTATTCCTATTATACTTGCATTTGTTTTTTATGGTCGTGAAACAATAGATAGTTTTTCATTTTTTCAAACACACCCAATAAAAAAAAACACTATACCTTCTTTTAGGGTATGTTCTTGTGATAATTGGTAACTTAAGTATATCTCTTATTACAAATAGTTCCCAAACAGAAAATCAAGCAGCAATAGAACAATCTAGTACTCAAGTTCCCCTTCTTTTCTCACTCTTACTTCTTGGCGTTTTAATTCCTCTAATTGAAGAATTAGTGTTTAGAAAAATATTGATCGCCGATCTTTCACAATTTATTAATGAAAAATTGTGTATTGCAATTTCTTTGGTATCATTTGCATTAATTCACGTTAATACTAATATCATGGATGCTTCAAGTTACATGCCTTTAGCAATCGTTATAACTGTAGCGTATATTATTTCTGGGAAAAATCTATCATATGCTTTGTCTTTGCATATGATAAACAACATTATAGGAGTCGTACTGATGTCTTCCTAATTTCCCTTCATACTTTTTAACTTTATTAACACTCATAATAATAACATGGAGTAATATGCATATATTAAAACAATTTTTAAAAAAGAATCTGCTTACACTTTCCATAGTAGCAATAATTATTGGTAAGCTTTTTATTGGAACAATATCCATATGGCAAATAGGACTTCTTCCTTTACTGTCCCTCGGAGTTATATATATTATATTAAAGAATAAAAATAAACCCCTAGAAAAAATTGTCTCTTTCTTTATACTTCCTATTTTTATAAATATACTTCTTCAAATAGTTTTTTATTTTATTGTTCGAGAAAGTGATACATCTTCTATTCTATTATCTTTAATTTTTATACCCTTATCCAATTTCTTTTATGTTGGTTTTCTAGTAAAAAAACACGAAGCTTCCCTTAAAGAAATTGGCCACATGGTCACAACTATACAGTCCTTGTTGTTTGTTTCTACCATAATTGGCTTCATTGTTAAAAACCCTCTCCTTTTTGATGGAATTTTAGTGAAAACTAAAATGGAAAGCATAGGTTTCGATCACTCTTCTTTATCTTCCCTTTCTATTTCTCAAATGATAGAGGCACTTACTCAAACAGTATTTTTGCCCTACTTAACTTCAACTTCAATGATAAAAGGTTGGGTAGAATATCGTAACTTTGTAAATGAACAAAAGGGAAGTTAGTTATTAATATGTTTTATTAAAAGAACATGATACCTGTGCTATAGTTCACAATATACTATTACATTCACATAAAAATACTGGAGTTATAATTTGCTTAAAAACAAACATCTAGATTTAGTCTTACACTTAGGAGTTATAATAATACTACTTGCTTTGGGAATGATAATACTTCTATTTCTTTTGACTGATTTATTTTATACATTAACATTTATTATTGAAAAACCTGTTTAATAAATATCAAAATAATGATATCTACTCACTTCTTAGTGGGTAGTTATATCATAGTATTTAACTATGTAGAAGTGCTCAAAATTTTTTCCAAGAGAAAATAGAAGAAAAGATAAACAGAAACCATACATTTTACAACTTTATGAGTTTATATGGTTAGCCAAATCAATCATATTAATTTCTTCATTAAACACGATACACAGTATGCAAACAAATGCCCTGATAATTCCCAACTGTGCATTAACAGATGTTTCCGAGTAGCCACATTCTAGTCTGTCAACTAAATATTGTTTTATATGAATTGGTTTGATTTCGTTAATATTTAAAATCTCATTTTGGTACAAAAAAAAACAGAGAAAACCTTTCGTGTTTTTTCTCTGAATATAATTGTATTTTTCGACAATCCTCTTGCTTTATTGTCAAAAAGCATTTCTTGAATTGCTGATTGGATTGAAATTTCCATGTTGTTTTTCTCTGTTTTTACTAGATTTAACAACAATAAATGTTTTTTCAAAAACGGCTTAGATACCGTACTAAATGTACTTTTAAAGAGTTAATATTTTTATCAAGAGCCTCTTAAATCCAGTTATACCAATATTAGCGAATCCCTAAAGCGATACGCGCATAGCGGCTCATTTTATCTACTGTCCACGCTGGATACCAGACGAGGTTGACTTTGATTTCAGTTACTTCTTCAACTTCTTTGAGCGCATCATGAATTTGATCAGTCAAAACGTCTGCTAGCGGACAACCCATTGTTGTCAGTGTCATTTTGACTTCAGTAAACCCATTGTCTTCAAAGGAAATTTCATAGACCAAGCCCAAGTTAATGATATCAATACCTAGCTCAGGGTCAATAACAGTCTCCAAGGCTGCTAAAATCTTTGTTTTAATTTCTTCTATTTGTGTATCAGAATATTTGCTTTCTTCACTCATAAATTTCTCCACATTCTCATTGTAAAATCTATTTGACATTGTTATTCTACCATATTTTTAAAAATTTGACGAGAAGAGTAAAAGATAATTTATAAATCATTTTATAGACACAACGTCTAAAAATTGTTATAATTATGGTGATATAAAGTTTTAAGACAGCACTTGCTGTGTAGGGAAAAGGATACACTGTGGAGAATAGAAAAGAACGTACAAAAGCGCGACTTCGCGATGCAATGACTCAACTTTTACATGAAAAGCCATTTGATCAAATTACAACCACTGAGCTTGTCAAAGTTGCAAAGATTAGTCGGAGCGGATTTTATACGCATTATCAAGACAAGTATGAAATGATTGATCAATATCAAAAAACATTGATCAACACAATTCAATATGTCTTTGAAAAAAATGATGGTGACTTGCAAAAAACAATGCTTGAGACCTACGAATTTTTAGATAATAACGAAATCTACGCAGCCCTGCTTTCTGAGAACGGCAGCAAGGAAATCCATCAATTCATGCAAGCGAAGTTAAAAAGTATGATTGAAAACTCAATTATTCCAAGAGATTCAAGAAGAAATAACCTCGGTCGCTTAGGTAAAATTTATGCTGCGACTTATTATGCTAATGCTATGTTTGGTCTTACACAGGCCTGGATTCGTCGTAAGCGTAAAGAAACGCCTGAAGAAATTACAAAAATACTCAGTAAGCTTATCAACTAATTAATTATCCAAAAAATATCCAAACCCTATGTTTGGATATTTTTTTATAAAGCTTGAATACTTTTAAGTAGTCTTTCGAGTCCATCTTTTACCTTGGATCGTGAACAGCCAATGTTTAGTCGGAGAAAGTTCCTTCCTTCCTGACCATATACTTCTCCATCCATAATAGCTACTTTTCCTATGTTGATTAATGCTTGTTGTAACTTATCCATAGGAACACCCTGTTCTGAAACATCAAGCCACAAAAGATAAGTTGCTTCTGATTCGATAAGCTTTATTTTTGGCAAATACTCTTTTAAAAAAGCTCGCGTGAAGTCTACCGTATCGTCCAAATAACTATTCAGCTCTTTTAGCCATATATCCGATGTCCGATAAGCTGCAACCGTTGCTTCCATTCCTAAAATGCTGCAAGAGGAAAGCCCATCTTTTTCCTTTAAATGTTGACAAAATTCTTCACGAAGGTTCGCATTAGGAACTAATAAGTAGGAAAAAATCAATCCTGGAAAATTAAAGGTTTTGCTGGCAGATGTTAAAAGAGCAATATTTTCTGTACCGTATTGCAAAATCGGGTGGTGTTGCTTATCCTTGCGTAAAACATCCATGTGAATTTCATCTGAAATTAAGAAGACATCGTACTTTTGACAAAGCAATACCACTTGTTGTAGCTCTTCACTTGTCCACACACGTCCTGTAGGGTTATGGGGCGAACAAAAGAGAAGGATTTTGTTGTTCGGATGTGCGAGTTTTTCTTCTAAATCTATAAAATCAATCGTATACTTTCCTTCGTTAAAAATCAATGGATTTTCCACACACAAACGATTGTTAGCTGTAATGGTTTTAAAGAAAGCATCATAAGCTGGGGTCTGGACAACAACACCTTCTTGGGGCTGAGACTTGATTTCAATCAACTGAGAAAGAGAGTAAATCACACTTGGGCTATACAAAATCCAGTCCTCCTCAATCGCAAAATCAAACTGTTTTTGATACCACGCAGAGACAGCTGATTTGAAATGCTTATGATTCCAACGCGTATATCCGTAAATCGGATGTTGAATCCTCTTTTGCAGTGCCTGATTAACCGTCTCTGGGATAGCAAAATCAGTATCTGAAATGGTAAAAGGCAATAAATCTTTCTGACCAAAACGATCTTCTACAAAATCCCACTGTGTACAAAACGTTCCTTTTCGCTCAATTATTTTATCAAATTCTGTCATATCAATAAATGGTAAAACAAGACGTTTGCCTTGTTTTACGGTTCTCCTTCTAAATCAAATTGTCCAAGGCGTTGCGGACAGTCGTTACTTTCGTTCCAATAATAACTTGAACACTTGTATCATCTAAATGTACGACTCCTAAAGCACCTAAATCTTTAAGCTTGTCATCTTCAACAAGGTCGCCATCATTTAAAATCAAACGGAGACGTGTAATACAGTTGTCGAGTGTGACAATATTCTCTTTTCCACCCAATGCAGCTAAGATTGCTTCGGCATTATATCCAGATGTATTGCCTCCATGTGCTATTTCTTGCTCTGAATATTCCGGTTCGAGTACAGCTTCACGTCCTGGTGTTTTCAAGTTTTTCCATAAGATAACCTTTTTAAATGTGAAGTAGTAAGCCGCAAACCAAAAGGCACCCACGAGAGGAATCAAGAACCATTGTGTATATGAGCCTTGCATTACCCCAAAGATAAGGAAGTCGAGCACGCCACCATCTGTATTACCAATTTTTACGCCTAATAGGCTGACAATCATTGCTCCTAGACCAGTCATAATCACGTGGAAAATCCAAAGGAATGGACTGATAAACAAGAAGAGAAACTCAATTGGTTCTGTTATCCCTGTTACAAAAGTAGCAATCACACCAGAAATCAGGAGCCCTTTGACTTTTGCTCGATTTTCCGGTTTTGCTGTACGATACATGGCAAGCGCTGCTGCTGGGAGCCCAAACATAAACGTTGGCATTTTTCCTTGAGACAAGAAAGCTGTCGCAGAGCCGGAAATTGGTAAACGATTTGCTAATTCGGCATAGAAAATGTTTAAAGCACCGTAAACTTCATGTCCATCAATGAGCACTGTTCCACCAGCCTGAGTAAAGCGAATGGTTGCAACAAGAATGTGATGCAAACCAAAGGGTAAAAGCAGACGTTCGCCAGAGAAAAAGAGAAATGGCCCAAAAATACCTGCACGTTGAATCAAGTTGCCGACTTGCTGGATAAGAAGGGCAAACAGTGGCCAAATGACAGGAATCGCGAGACCTACCAAAGCCATAACTAATGCAGTAATAATTGGTACAAACCTTGATCCGCCAAAGAAAGCAAAACTATCTGAAAGTTGAATGTTGTAAAATTTCTTGTGGAGGTTGTAAACAATAATACCAGTAATGATACCTCCAAGAACACCCATTTCGATAGTTTGGACACCCAAAGCCATACCTTGCCCAGCCTTTTGCATGAGTTCAGGATCAGCAAGCTGTCCACGTTCAGTCAAAAAGAAGTTGATAGAAAGATTCATAACCATATAGCCAACGAATCCTGAGAAAGCTGCTACACCTTTTTCTTTCTTAGCTAAACCGAGAGGAATAGCCATAGCAAACATCACGGGTAAGTTACTGAAGGCAAAACCGCCAATGGCTGAAAAGAAACGAAAGACTACTTGCAGTACTTCGTTTCCTAAGAAAGGAAAAGCATCAATAGTAGATTGACTCGAAAACGAACTTCCTAGCCCTAAAAGAAGCCCCATAAAAGCCATTAAGGCTACAGGGAGCATAAAAGTTTTACCTAATTCTTGGAAGAAACCACCTAGGGCAAATTTTTTCTTTTTCTTGGCTTGTGGCACTTTAGTTTTTATTTCGGTACCTTTAGCCAAAGCTTTTCCTATTGGTGAACCTCCTTTTACCTTTCCTGAGGCACTGATCGTCATACTCTTTAATTTTTCTGCTGTATTTGTAATAACAACAATGGCTGTTTTTTCAAGTCCAGCATCTTCGACCGCTTTCCAATTCACGCGCCCAATTACTTGGCCCGCTTTAACAGCTTCCTCTTCTTTGATGGTAAACTCAAACACTGCCTTATCCAGACTGACCGTATCAATACCAATATGAAGTAATACTTGCAAATCATCTGCAGTACTAAATCCAGCAGCATGTCCTTGAACCATTCTTACTGTACCAGAAACTGGTGCATAGATTGTTTCACCTGTTGGTTCTACAGCATACCCATCTCCCATTGTTTTTTCAGAGAAAATAGGGTCTTTAACATCCTGCAATGGGATAATTTCTCCCTCAAAAGGAGAATAGAGGTTTTTTTGGTTACTCATCTTTTAACCTACCTTTATATTTTTGTTGTAAGTTAATATTAACACAATGTAAAACGCTTTCACGAAAATTACTAAAAAAACACCTTCTCATTTGAAAGTATTTTTTTAAATGTGTAAAATTCCACGATAAGTGTAGTAAAGTGATTGCAAAACCAAAAGTAAAGGTGTCTTATCGGTCGTGTCATATCCATTTACTTCTTCCTTTTGTGTTAAGCAATAAAGAGGGATATCAGCTATTTGTACCAAACTATTTTCAGTTAAATTGGTAAGGCTAATCAATTTATGATTTCTGGATTTGGCCAGTTCTGCTAATTCCAAAACAGAAGGTGTTTCCCCAGATAAAGAAACAAAAAAGAATACTTCATGAGAAGAGCTTAAAATCTTCTTTTTCATTTCCTGCTGATATTCATAAAATTGAAATTTGTCATCGAGAGCAAAGAGACTTTTTACATACATCTTCGTCAGAAGGCCTGTTTGATCTAGCGCATAAAAATTTACACTCTTGGCTCTTTGCATTAGCTGCACAACCTTCATTTCTCTTTCTTTATCGATTAGATCAAAGTTTTTTAAAAGAATATGCTTATGTGCATTCATACTTTCAGGAGTTGTAAGCTCCTGTTTGAGGTTAATCTTAAATTCAGAGAAATTTTCATAGCCTAATTTTTTACAGAAACGAGTTATTGTATTGGGCACAGTGTAAAATTTCTGTGATAAAATAACAATCTTGGTCTGACTCACCGCTTCTTTATTTTTCAAGATGTAGTCTACCAAGTCTTCTTCCAACTCTGTTAACTTATTCTCTTTATTTTTTACGCGTTCCTGAAAACTCAGCATATTTATCCTCTTTTTTGACCTTTTAAGCCTTTCACTTATCTTTTATTCTACCATAGTTTCTTTTTAAAATAAAAACGCTTAAATATGTCAAATCATGCAGCATAATTTTCCACAAAAAAGAGCCTATCTTATAGACTCCTTTTATCTCATTATCTTATTTACTGTTTTTTTCGTTGATCCACTCAGTGGAGAGTGTCATCGCGGCACGTGTCGCATTAGTATCATTCATTGAATTCACCATAACAAAGTCATGGATAATGGCTTGGAAACGCACTTGAGTTACTTCCACTTCAGCTTCTCGCAATTTACGTGCATAAGCTTCACCTTCATCTCGCAAAACATCAGCTTCACCAGTAATAATCAAAGCAGCAGGTAAATCTGTCAAATCTTCTTTCGTCGAACGAAGCGGTGAAGCTGTGATTTGATTACGTTCTTCTTCGTTTGTCGTATATTGATTCCAGAACCAAATCATTCCTTCTTTAGTCAAAAAGTAGTTTTCCGCAAATTCATTGTAAGAATCCGTATCAAAATTGGCATCTGTTACGGGATAATACAAAACTTGTTGTCCAATCTTTTGACCGCCTCTTTGTTTAGTCAAAAGTGTCATCACAGTGGCCATATTTCCGCCAACAGAATCTCCAGCTACAGTGAGATGATTTACATCAAATTTCTTATCGTTAGAAAAATCTTTTAGCTGTTGTAGGACAGCGTAGTTTTGCTCAATAGCCGTTGGGTATTTGGCTTCGGGTGACAGGGAGTATTCAGGAAAAACCACAACGGAGTTGGTCCGTACGGCAAGCTCACGAATTAGTTTATCATGTGTATGTGCATTGCCAAAAACCCAGCCTGCTCCGTGGATATAAAAGATTACAGGTAATTTCTTTTCTTGATTAAGGGGGCGAATAAATCTGACATTTATTTCCCCCCAGTCTCCTGTATCAACAGCGACATCTTCAATATCAACGTCTTCCTTTGCGACTGGAGAATCCTGAACTTCATTTAATAAGCTTCTTCCCTCTTCTACTGGAAGTTCATAAATACGAGGATGGGGCGCATTTGCTTCACTAAATTCTAGCGCAGCTGTTTCTAAGGAAATTCTTTCTACCATTTTATACCTCCAAAAATACTTTTTATTATCTTTTCTTAAAAGATAATTTTTTATTGCAAGGACAAAATCCAGTAAAATCAAAGATTTCTTCATAATATTGAAGTAATTCTTCATATTTCTTGGACTACGTTAATTTTCTGAATATTATTTTAATAACATTTTATAATTTAAAGTTAGAGAAAACAAGAAATTGATATCGGAAAATACTTTCGTTCTTATTTAGACGATTTGCTCGTAAGGTAAATAAAAAGGGGAGCCCCCTTTTATTTAACAGTCGTTTCCCCAGTTACTTTAACTTGTTCTTCGCTAGGAAGTTTGTTATAAGCATCCAAAAATTCTTGATTTTTAAAGATAAGATTTCCATCAATCATTGCTTCTCCATCAACACCTTTCCCAGTTTGACCATGGAAGCCTTCAGCATTTACTTCAACATCTCCCTTAACTGTACCATTTGAAATATAGAACTGTGGAGAATTTACTTCAAGTTTTTTTACAGTAAGTGTATAGCGATCTGTAACCTTACGGTCTGCATCTTGCGTATAAAGGGCTAATTTACGTGCTTCTTCGCCCTCTTTATTTTTAAATTCGCCTTCAACATTCAAAGTTTTGTCTGATGCATCTAAGTCTTTATTAATGGCCGCAATCCAAGCGCCATCCTTCGAAAGTCCTTTAGAAAGGGTATCAAAATTATCTGTGCCTGCAGTTGCCCCAGCAAACACTTCAGCTGATTGTTCAGTTTTTGTTTCTTCTGATTTTTTTTCACCAGATCCACAAGCTGTCAAAACTCCCAATGACAAAGTTGATACAGCTAACAATGAGAGAAGTTTCTTATTCATAATATACCTCGCTTTTCTTTTTCTTCATTGTAGCATACACAATTGTTCCATTCAAGAAAACGCTTCCTTTATTTATGAGATTGTTTTGTTCAATTCATTTTTCTAAATAATTTAACTCCTCTTTTTTCCATAAAAATAAGGGCTATTAAGCCCTTAGAAATATATTTGCATGCCTTTATTATTACCAACATCTGCTCCATACTAAAGATGTATATTAAACTGAACGAGGCAAGACAAGTGCTAGGATTAATCCTAGAAACCAGAAACCAAATATCGTAGCCAAAAAAACTCCGAATATTTGTCCCCCAGATAAGCCCCGAGAACTGGCAATTTTGACGGGCAAAAAGAAAATGAGAATTGCGATGACTAACACAAAGAGAGCCAACCAAAAATTTGCTGGTGCACTGTTCCAAATCTCTTGTAGACTTGAGTTAATATTTTCAAAATTCATTTTTTCTCCACAGTTTGTTAACGCTTTTATTTCATTTTTTATACGATTAAGAATACATAAAATTTATGAATCCTTGTAGGCGTATTATAACAGCCGTTTCTATTATTTTCAAGCTTGTTTTACCGTTATTTAGAAAATTAAAAATTAGTGTAAAACTGTATAAACTGCTGTTAAGGCTTGCACAGCAAGTATGACCACTATTGGCGACATAATAACCAGAACAACAAGTCCTGGACCTGATAACCATTCTTTATCTTTATTTTTTCGCATATTCGTCTCCTTTATCATTCTATAAATCATTTGATACTGGATATCGTTAAATAACTTCAAACTTCATAGACATTAAATCCATATACCACTAGAGGCAATGAATATTATAGCATAAAATTTATCGTTTCTACTTTTACAATAAAATAAAACAAAAAGAAAAACCGCTCAACAGAGCGGTTAGACAAGTCAAAATTATTTACGACGTTCTGGGATACGAGCCGCTTTACCTTGCAATGCACGCAAGTAGTAAAGTTTAGCACGACGCACACGACCGTGACGGATAACTTCGATTTTTTCAACACGTGGAGTGTGAAGTGGGAAGATACGTTCTACACCAACACCGTTTGAGATTTTACGAACAGTGTAAGTTTCTGAGATACCAGAACCTTTACGTGCAATAACAACACCTTCGAACATTTGGATACGTTCGCGAGTTCCTTCGACAACTTTAGCGTGAACACGTACAGTGTCTCCAGCGCGGAATTCAGGGATATCTGAACGAAGTTGACCTGCATTGATAGAATCGATCAATGAAATAGACATTTTTTTCTCCTTTTGCTCATCAATAAAGCCATTGGCCCAGCGGATAAACAGTTTTATTTATGCCAAATTGGCACTTATAACATTCTACCAAATTTATGCTTTCTTTTCAAGAGCTTTCTTTGGGTTTTTAGTAAAAGTCATTGTAAAAGTCGTTTGGTGTTCATCACTTTCAACAGATACCTCCCCTTGGTGTTGTTCGACTATCGTTTGGACAATCGCTAAACCAATTCCATGAACGCCACCAGCACCTTTATAAAAACGCTCGAAGATATGTGGCAAAGTCTCTGGATCAATTCCACTCCCATCATTAGCAACCGAAATCACCACTGCACCATCTTTTTTTGTACAGGTAAGTACAATTTCTGTTTCGACATACCGCATAGCATTGGAAACTAGATTACTTATTGCTCGTCGTAAAGCTTTATAATCACAAGTAAGCATCACCGCTTTTTTATCAAAAACTGTTGTAATTTTAATGCCTTTTTGCTCAGCAAATATCTCTTGCTCTTTCGCAATATCTTTCATGATTAGACGAACATCTTGGTAAACAAGCTCTTGATGCACACTTAGGCTGTCTAAGCGTGAGAGAGTTAGAAGATCTTCTACTAGCTCACTCATACGATCGGTCTCATAAAGTATTGTCTCACTTGCCTTTTTGGGATCCATCACCTCATAGGAAATCCCCTCAGCATAACTTTTTATTGCCATTAAAGGGGTCCGAAGTTCATGCGAGGCATTTTGAAAGAAGAGTTTTTGGTTTTTATCGTTATGATCCAATTGCCGAGCAGCAACATTCATATTATGTGCTAAAGTAGCCAACTCACGGTCCTGAAAGGTTCCTTGATATTCAGTAAAATCTCCTTGGCCAATACGTGTCGCAAATTTCGCTAAAATTGATAAAGGCTTAATCAAGCGCTGCGTTACAAAAGTAACGGCTAGACTAAGGATGACAATGACAGCTAGGGCAACAGAGACCAAGAACAGGTTAACTGAGTTTGTAAAATTAATAATCCCGGTGATATCCACATATAGGACTTGATACTCTCCAGAACTTTGACGAATGGTTTCAATATAAAAGGTACTTCCTGACGTATCCAGACGATAATTTTTTACCTTACTCAGTGGAACTTTTTGATTTTTTAAAGCTTGTGCGATATTATTTGCTGTATCTCTCTCAAAGTTACCAACTTTTTCCAAATCCTGTACTTCATAATTATCATTGATATTAAAAGCAACGGGGTGAGTATTAAAGCTTCCACGAGGTGCATCTTCTAAGTCCGCAGAGGTACTTCCTGAGGGTGGAGTAACTTGTGCTTGATAAATCCTGACTTGAGATAACTGCCGTGAGGCCGAATTGCTAATATAGCTGTTTATCAAGATATTAAAAATGAGGATAATCCACAGAAAAGCAAAGAAGACAAAACCAATATTTGTCAGAAGCAAGCGCGTCTTGATGCTGAGAGGTTTTCTCCTAATCATCATCGCTCCTTACTCTGCTTCTTCATTTTTTTGTTTTTCAAACTCGATTCGACGGAAAATAGCTTTAACACGCATCACCAATTCCATCGGACTGAAAGGCTTAGTGAAGTAATCATCACTGCCCAAATCCAATCCTGTCGCATAGTCTAAGTCACTGTCTCGAGCTGTCAACATAATAATGGGTACGATACTTTGTGCACGTAAAGCTTTCAAGATTGTAAATCCGTTAGAGCCAGGCATCATCACATCTAAAATAACAAAATCACTTGGCTCTTCATTAAAACGCTCTAAGAGTTGATCACCAGTTGAGAAGTCCTCTACTTTAAAATCTTCTTTTTCCAAAAAAGCTTTGATTGCTAAGCGAATATTATCATCGTCATCCGCAATATATATTGTTTTACTCATTATATTTCCTCCTCATTAATCATGTCTACCAGTTCATGAATCAAATACATTCGATTATCTAATGCGTGAATCTGCTCAGCACATACTTGCAATTCATTACTTAAGTGATCTGGCATTTCACCGCCGTATTTGTAGCGAACCTTATGTTCCAATGTCGCCCAAAAGTCCATTGCCGATGTGCGTAGTTGTATCTCGACACGACGAGCTTCATTATTAAAAAGCGGGCCAAGATTAACTTCTAGTATCATATGATAAGAACGATAACCACTCGGCTTCGGATGATTAAGATAATCTTTTTCACTGATTACATTGAAAGCTTCCTGATTTTTAATGATTTCTACGATTTCATAAATATTTTTGGCATAAGCACATATAATTCTTACACCGGCTATATCTGAAAGATTTTTTTCAGCTGCTTCTGCCGTTACAGGTAAGGCTTTTTTCTTCAACTTGCCTGCAATACTTTCTGGCGATTTAATTCTTTGCTTTATATGTTCTATCGGGTTAACAGGTTCATAAGCATTGTAATAAGCATTAAGATTAGAAAGCTCTGTCATGATGACTGCCAAAGCACATTCGTATTTCACCAAATTTCGCTTGAGTTTCTCAAACTCTTCAACTTCAAAGCGGGTCGTTTTTATTTCTTTATTCATATTCATTTCCATTCTTGAAAGAGTTTTCACATATGTCTATTATACCAGAGGCTGCGAAATTTATCAGCTTTAGAAAATACTCTGTTTCCCTTCCCACTTACGGTTGCAAATAAAATAAAAGGAGCATAGGCTCCTTTTAATATAATTAAAATTATACAATTATAATCTTAAAATGCACTCAACTTAAATAGAGGACAAAAAAAGAGGAAATACCTCCCTCTTTTTTATATATTAAAATAAATGACTAAAGCTAAAATAGATAAAAGTGCTGTCACACACCAAAAGACAATATCAATCTTCCATTCACTCCAACCTTTTCCTTTACCAGAGAAGCCACCAAGTTCAAAATGATGGTGAATCGGCGTCATACGGAAAATACGTTTACCATGTGTTACTTTAAAGTACGAAACCTGCATCATAACAGAAACGGTTTCTAAGATATAGATAAAGCCAATCAAAAGGAGCGTCCATTCGACATGTAAAAGAATCGAAACGATGGCTATAAAACCTCCTAAACCAAGGCTTCCCACATCTCCCATAAAGATCTTTGCTGGTTTGTGGTTAAAGAAAAAGAAAGCAATCAAACCACCAATGACAGAAAGAATGATAAGTAGGACATCATATCGTCCTTGAGTAGCTGCAATTACAGCATATGCGCTGAGAGAGATAGCCACTGTGATACTGGCTAAGCCATCAATACCATCTGTAAGATTCACGGCATTTGACCAACCTACAAGCCAGAAGATAATGAAAACTGCAAAGAACCATCCTAAATCAATTTTCCACCCCAAGATATTAAGTACGTTTGTACTATCCACCTGCATCAAGATAAGATAAGAAACAATACTTGTGGCTATTTGGGCTAAGAGTTTATGACTGGCTTTAAGCCCGCCATGATTTTTTTGGCTAAAGATTTTCATGAAGTCATCTAAGAAACCAATCAGAGAGTACATCGCTAATACCCACCATGCTGTGATGAACATAGGAGTAAATTGTGCAAAAATCAGAGCAAATACTGCTGAAACTAGGAGGGCTGCAACTACAAATACAAGGCCTCCCATGGTTGGTGTGCCTGACTTACTTGCATGTTGTTTTACTTCTTCAAGAGTGGGTTGTCCCCCAAGTTTTTTCTTATGAAAAAACATAATAAAGCGTGGAATTCCAATTGCGGTCAAAACCAACGCGACTAGAGCTGCTAAAAATGCAGTGATTAACATAGTGCCTCCGACTGTTACTTAGAAACTTTGTTTCCTTTATTTATAGAGCTTACTCAGCTCAAAATTGAAAGAGGCGAAAATTTTCGCCTAATTCATTGTGACTGTGATTGTTTGATTGTCTTTAAGTTTGGTTCCCATTCCCACACTTTGTGTGTTCACATGGTCGCCAGAACCTTGATATTCAATTTTCAGATTGTACCATTTTGCGAGTTGCTCAACTTGTTCTTTAGACCATTTAAACATATCTGGCATGATATGATCGCCATCAGTAAGAAGCATGACAGGGGTATTTGCCCCAACTTCTTGCCCTTTAGCTACAGATTGTTTGGTTACTTTTGTACCTTGACCAATCACAATCGGTGCTAAAAGATTACGACGTAGACTATCTGAAACGTTACCTGGAGATTTCCCTGTGTAATCTTCGAGAGTAACTTTTCCAGCCTTCAGACCTGAAGTATCTTGTGGAGCTGCTTCTTGGTTTTTAATTTGCTCTGCGCGCGTAATCAAAGAATTAGCAACATCTGAGATATAAGTCAATGACCAAGTGCTTGATGGAATTTTGATATTCATATAGAAAATGAAATCTGGATTCTCTGGTGGATACATGGCAACTGCAGAATAAATATTATCTTGCATTCCCTTCATATAGCCACCTGTCTCCGATGCAATCTGTGCTGTACCTGTTTTGACAGCCATTGTATTGCCATTAACCATGAAGAGCGGGCCAGGTTCATGCCCTTGCGATTCTACTGTCAGATAAGAAGTTCCCCATGTTGGGTCAGTATTAACACCTACCATCAAATCTTTTGTTTTATTTATCGCATCTTCGGACACCGGACGTCCAACAACTTCTGCCTTACTTTCCAAATAGGTATTTTTATCTTTGTCTACAATTTTATTCACAACATGAGGTTCAAGCATTTCTCCTTTGTTTGCAAAGCTTGTCCACCCACGTAGAAGTTGAATTTGTGTTGTACTGATACCTTGCCCAAATGAAGATTGGATTTGAGATACTGGGTTATCGTCAGGAAGAGCACCAAACTGTTCTCCACCCATCCCAATACGGGTTGGAACACCGAATTTAAAGCGGCGCAAGTAGCTGTCCCAGAGGTCGCTACCCATATTTTGAACAATCCGTGTCATTCCAGCATTACTAGACATCTTGAATCCTTCAGCAAAAGTAACTGTTGATGGAAGTTTAAAAGTTCCATCTTCGCTTTCATTGGCATCCCAGTCATTAATAACGACATCATAGAGATTGACACGACGGTAGTAAGAGGCATTCAGATCCACTTTATTACTGTCCAAAGCTGAAGCCATCAAGAAAGTTTTCATAACAGAACCAGGTTCAAATTGTGACTGGTAAAGCATGCTGTTCTCTGTGAAATGTGGCTGTTCCCGCGCTGCTTTATCATTAAAGTTATTGGCGGTAATTGTTGGGCGCTGTGTTGTAGCCAAGATGTCACCTGTGTGTGCATCCATCAGTGTGGCAGAAAGTTGCTGACCACCTGACTTTTCTACAGCTGTATCCATCAGCGATTCAAGATTACCTTGCAAACGGGCATCTAAAGTTGTATAAAGATCTTGACCATTTTTTACCTGCTTGCTTACTGTTGTTGTTCCTGGTAAGGGGCGACCATAACGGTCTTTCTCATAAGTTTCCTCACCATTTGTACCGCTGAGAACATCATTAAACGAGGCTTCTAAGCCGTTGATTCCAACCAAACCAGAGGCAGAATCTCCAGGTGTTTTCAAAGAAGCTATACCTACAAATTGTGAAGCGTAATTTGGTTCTGGATAAGAACGTGTCAAGTTAGGTGTGAAACCAATACCTACTAATCCAGCATTCTCTGCATCTTTTTTTATCTTTTCCATTTTAGCGAGAGGAATCTTTGTTCCTGCCGAACCAAATTGGACTTGAGCTTTTCCAGAATTGAGTTGTTGCTCAATCAACTCCTTGTCAATTCCCAATTCTTTATTAAGAAATTCTGTAACTTTCGGAAAGTCAGCCTCATCAACATAAAGCTTATTATTGTTATTGTCGACTTGTGTCTTATCGAGCACAGCATAAATCGTGTAATCACTTGCATCAACTGCAAGTGGCACACCATTTCGGTCAAAAATTGTGCCTCGCTTAGCATAAACAGTCGTTGTGTTTAAATAGTTCGTCTTAGCCATTTCGGAGATGTTTACACCACCGATTTGATTCACTGTAATAATCCAGACAAAGCGAAATATAAAAATCGCAAACAGAGCAATAGCTACTACAAATAGACTTTTACCTACATGTTTACGATTTTGTTCAGGTCTTTGATGACTTTTTTTCGCTTTTTTCGAAATACGTCTGAAAGGGAGAGTAATTATTCGAAAAATATTTTTCATTTTGTCGCTTTCAATACATTATCAGAATTGTAGGAGATACCATACTTATCCGTAACTTTTTGTAATTTGTCTTGGGATGTTAACTCCTGAATTTTCTGGTCATACTCAGAATTTTTTTGCTCTTTAACAGTAATTTGACTGTTATAGTGCAAGGTACTACTTTCAATTTCTTGCGTTTTTGTTTGAATGAAGAGTTGAGTAACCGCAAGCATCAAGGCTACGACTACCATAGAAAGATAAAATACTTTTTCAACCCCAGAAAATCTTTTGAACTTTTTGGCCAAAACTTCTGGTGCTAATGAGTCTTTTGAAATCGCATAGCTGTCCTTTTTGGCCGCTGTTTCAATGTCAAAATATTCTTTAGGTTGCGCTGCCATATTTTTCTCTCCTCTCTCCTTTTTCATCAGTTTTAATCTTTTTGTTTTTCAGCCACACGAAGCTTAGCACTGTGCGCTCTATTGTTAAAAGCAAGTTCTTCTTCACTCGCAAGAACGGGCTTACGATTGACTAACTTGAGTTTTGCTTCCATATCTTTCGGAATCATAGGAAGTCCTTTCGGCACGTCAACTGTGCTGTATTCTTTAAAAATTGTTTTCGTTAAACGATCCTCTAAAGAATGGAAAGTAATCACACTTATTCGTCCAGAAACGTTAAGCAGATCAATCACTTCTTCTATTGATTCTTCAGCTGCTCCTAGTTCGTCATTTACTTCGATTCGGATTGCTTGAAAAATACGCTTGGCAGGATGTCCTTTTTTCTTGAGCTCTTTTTGAGGAAGTGCTGACTTGATGATATCCGCCAGCTCTGTTGTCATTTCAATAGGTTGAAGCTTACGTGCTTGTTCAATCTTTCGAGCAATTTGCTTTGAAAACTTCTCTTCGCCATAGCGGTAAAAAATGCGTACCAAATCCTCATAAGCATAATCATTTACAACTTCATATGCAGAAAGTGCTTGAGATTGATCCATTCTCATATCTAATCGTGCTTCCTTCTTATAAGAAAAACCACGTTGGCTGTCATCAAACTGTGGGCTTGAGACACCTAAATCATAAAGAATACCATCAATTTTTGTAACTCCTAAGTCTGCAAGACTTGAACGTAAGTAGCGGAAGTTACTCTTTATCAATGTCACCTTGTTTTCTGCCAAAGCAGCTTTAAGACGAACCTTTGCATTTTCGTGGGCAGTATCATCTTGGTCAAATGCGTAGAGATGACCTGTTGTCAACTTACTCAAAAGATACTCACTGTGACCTGCACCACCAAGAGTTGCATCCACATAGATGCCATCAGGTTTCACCTCAAGCATATCAACAGTTTCGTGTAGCATTACAGTATCATGCTTGAATTCCATGTTTACAAGTTTACAGGCGAAAAACGCCATCCTTCCCTAATAGCTAATATTCATTATAACATTTTTCTCCAAAATGTATAGTGGTTTACAATATATTGTAAACTTTTTTTCTCTTGTTCTTAATGTTTGGTCTTTCGACGCATATACATGGCGTTTGCCATTTTATAAAGAAGTTTACTTACAGGGAGGTCAAACTCGCCTACATATTCCTCAATACGTGGATTGAAGTGCTTTTTAAACTTCAATAATCCATCTTTTTCGGAAAGGGAATTTTCAAGGCCACCCATATTCAAAGTATTTGCTCCATTTTCAAATGCATGTTGAATTGTTTCAAACCATACTAGATAAGAAGGATAATATTTTTGGAATGCTGTATCTGTCCCAGCATAAAGGGTTTCAGCAGCGCCAAAAGCATTGATAGATAAAGTTCCTGCTACCGGAATAATCTCTCCTTTTTCTGCGATAAACTGCGTAATGTCCGCAACGTTTTTCTCAGCAATAGCAAGTTCTTCAGTTAAAGTTTTTAAGCGTTTTTCATTTTTGGCTTTTGCTTGATTATCTTTAATCTTTTCAACATTTGCTTCCATATCTTTTTTTACCTTAGCCATATTAAATTTTACTAAAGTAATAAAAGCATCCGAGCCATAGGTGTCTAAAAGTTTTGTATAATAATCAGCATTACGAAGACTTACGTTTTTACGTGCTTCTGTCTTCTTCATCAATTCAGCAAAAACAGGAACTAACTCCTTTCCACCAAAAGTAACTTCTGGATAAGAATTGCGTGCTTTACGAATAAATTGACGTGTTTTTTTATCTAAATTTTCTTCTGAAAAATCTTCTTTATAAATGACAGCATTGTAGCGAGGCTGAATCGTATCATGCATTTCTGTAGTACGTCCAGTATACTCAACACCTGCACTTGTTAAATTCGTCAGAAGATCATATGCATCGTCAAATTTGTAAGCCGGATCAAACTTGATAAAAAGTGCTTTTTGACTTTTACCAAATTTTTTCAATTCTAACAGAACAAACTTTAATAAAGCTTTATCTGTATAATCCATCAAAATTCCGCGTGGGATATAAAGCATTGTGAATCCCAATGGAAGAGGGCGAATCAAGACCAAGCTACTTGCAACCAGCTTATCATCTTGATAAAATCCAATGATTTCTGATTTCCAACTGCTTTTGATGGTCGCCCATTTTGAGGTTTGTAAAAGGTTTGGCATACCAGAGGCAGCAACAAACTTGTCATGTAGTTGAGGATCGAGTCCAATTTTTACTGTGTACATATCTCTATTCTATCAAAAATTATTAAAAAAAACAGGCTCAGTTTGAACCTGTTTGACCAACTGGGGTAGCTGGATTCGAACCAACGCATGAGGGAGTCAAAGTCCCTTGCCTTACCGCTTGGCTATACCCCACTGTCTATCTTTCGACAACAGTAAATATTTTATCAAAATCATGAGAGGATTTCAAGGATTAACTCTAACCTCTGAGATATAAAATAAAATTAGGCGCCTAAATTATAGGCTTTGATTGCTTCTTCCATGGCATCTGCAAAATTTTGGGTAACCGCCAGTTCTTTACCAGAAGCGACAACAACAAAACTACCATTTTCTTCATTAATATCAGCGATGATTTTTTTTCCTGATTTGACTTGAACACCTGTTTTTGTGTCAATAACTTCAATTTCTGTATCTTTTTTCTTCGACATCATCAGTCTCCTTTATCCTTCATATCTAGAGATTTCCATCTCAACTTTTCAATGATACCATTTTGCCGAGTTTTTGTCACGCTGTTTTTGTTCGTGTGAGTCTTCCCTTTTAATTGCACTGTACCTTATTGTCAAACATATCCAATAATTTGAAATAAAAAAAGGAATACCCCAAGAGGCATTCTTTTTATTTTCTTATGAAAGTTCTGCTACAACTGCCTTCAATTGAGCTTTTGTTTGAACACCGACAACTTGTTTCACCATTTGACCGTCTTTAAAGAAGATCAAAGTTGGAATGCTCATAACGCCAAAAGCTTGAGGTGTTTCAGGATTTTCATCAACGTCTAACTTACAAATTTTAAGTTCAGACTCGTCAAGTTCTTCTCCTAATTGTTCAAGAATTGGAGCTTGCATACGACAAGGACCACACCAAGTTGCCCAAAAATCTACTAGTACCAGTCCTTCTTTGATTTCTTCTTTAAATGTAGCATCAGTAATGTTATATTCCATTTTTCGTTCCTCGTTCTTTATTATGAGTACATTCTAGCGAATTTTTATCTACTTTACAAATATTATGATTGTTTTTATATTTTGAGTCATTTCAAGGTTGCAATTGTTGCGCCACTTCCGCCAGCGTTCACAGGAGCATACTCATAACTCTTAATATGCCGATGTTTTTGCAGCTTCTTCTGTACCATTTCACGAATCACACCAGTTCCGATACCATGAACAATGGTAATTTGTAATAAGTTAGCAAGCAAGGCCTGATCAATATAGTTATCCAATTCTAGCTCTGCTTCCTCATATCTCATACCACGTAAATCAAGCTGTGCTTTCACTTTATTGCTTACTTTTCGGGTTACGGCTTTCGTTTTTGCAGGTTGGTTCTTAGCAAGCTCTTCCTCTGTTAGCTCAAATTCATCTTCTTGCAGTTTGGTCATTATTGATCCCATTTGCACCTGCCAACGTCCATCTTTTTCAAGACGAATAAGTTTTCCACGTTGCCCATATGCTGTAACCACCACTTCAGCTCCTTGCTTCAACCCACGTTGTGCCTTAGCTTTCTTCAAAACTTTGTTTTTACTGTAATCAACAGATGGAACTAGGTTTTCAAGCTCGCTACGGGCTGCAATGATTTCGTGAGGTTTAAGCTGCGCTTTATCATTCAATGTTTTGAGAATTTCTTGAGCTTCTTGACTCGCCTTTTTCACAACTTTTTGGGCTTCTTGTTTTGCCTTCTCTAGCTCATGCTCACGCTCTCGATTAATCTGATCATAAACCTTGGTTAAATCTTTATGAAGATTTATATTTTCTCGTTCTAACTTCTTAATATTGGCTGCTGCTTCTGTTACTTCACGCGTTTTTTCCTCTAAGCTTGCGATCATATGATTGACATCGTGTTCCTCATCAGAAACCAAGTTACTAGCCTCCTGAATGATTTGGTCTGACAAACCTAAACGTCGTGAAATTTCTAAAGCATTTGAGCGACCTGGTACACCCAGCTGCAGACGAAAAACAGGGCGCATTTTATCGATATCAAACTCCATGCTCGCATTAAGAACTTCAGGTGTTTCAACACCATATGCTTTAAGTTCTGGATAGTGCGTACTCGCCATTGTCTTCACATGTTTACCACGTAAATATTCTAAAATTGCAATGGCCAAAGCGGCACCTTCTTTGGGATCCGTCCCTGCACCAAGTTCGTCAAAGAGCACCAATGCGTTATGATCTGCCTTGTCTAGAATAGCGACAATATTGGTCATGTGACTAGAGAAAGTCGAGAGACTTTGCTCAATTGACTGTTCATCCCCGATATCCGCAAAAATATCCTGGAAGACATGTGCACGACTGCCTGTACTGGTAAGAATAGGCAAACCAGATTGCGCCATAATAGTAAGCAGACCTACAGTTTTTAGGGTAATTGTTTTACCCCCAGTATTTGGTCCCGTAATTACAATTGTGTTTAAACTACTGTCAAATTTGATGTCATTGGCCACAACTACATTTGGATCAATCAAAGGATGACGTGCCTCATAAAAACAGATGTCTTTGTTTTGGGTTAATTCAGGAATACTAGCCTTATGCTTCAATAAGTAGTTGTACTTGGCTTTAATCAAGTCGAGATGACCTTGTAACCATGCATTTTGCCGAATATCCAAGCTGTAGGGTTTAAGTTCTTCACTGACTGCTCGAAAAATTCGAAGCATTTCATTTTTTTCTTCGATTTTCTTTTGGTTTAAATTATTGTTAAGCGAAACGGCAGCATTGGGTTCAATATAGAGTGTTTGTCCTGAGGCAGACATATCATGCACTACACCTGCTATTTTATTTTTACTGTCTGCCCGTACAGGCAACACTTGGCGATCATTACGAACCGTGATTAAATTTTCAGTGAGAGAACCTGCATTTTTAGACAAAAGTTCCTGCATCACTTTTTTAATGTCTGACTGATAACGTTTAATGGCTGAACGAATGTGCATCAGTTCAGCAGATGCATTGTCGTAAAGTGCCCCAGAGTTATCAAAAATTTCAAGTGTTTTATGCACAGGAGAAAGATCAGAAAATTTTTGGATAAGTTCCTCAAGTGTTGGTATTTCAACATTCTCTGCTTCGTCAAAATAACGCAAAATATTAAGGCCTTGTTGGACAACTTTTTTTATTTCGACAAATTCTCGCCCACTCAATTGAGCATCTAATTCTAAGCGGCGCAAAATTTCACTGATATCGGCCGTTTTTGAAAGATGAAGCTGCCCATTTTCTTGAGCTAACTTTTCAAATTCTGCCAATTCATCAAATAAGTTTTGGATTTTAGTGGCATCAGAGAGGGGTTCTAATTCTTCCAACTCTTTTTTGCCTTGAGCGGTTGTTAAAAAGGCCAAGAATTGCTCTTTGACCTTGTCAAATTCTAAAATTTGGATAATTTTTTTATTCATAAATTCTAAATATTACCTATTATATTTTCAATAAATATATTTTTCAGCATCCCCGAAGAAATCGGAGTGTGGCTAACCATCAAGCGAACCAAAGCGGAAGCATTCAAATGGTTTTGAACAGTGGGCATGGGTACAAGCGCAAGTAAAGTAACAGCCATTTGTAGGCCGAAATAAGTTGCTCCGAGCGCAAGAACACCTGCGATAATTTTTCCAGTTTTTCCGAAGGGTTGCAAACGTGTAATGTGGACAAAAAGTCCGAGTAGACGTATCACCGCATAAGAAATAACGAAAATAATCATAAAAGCAAGACCAGCATAGAAGGCATCATCGATTTGGAAAAGCAAGTTATTATCAAAAAACAGTAATCGTGAATCTGCTGTTGCACTGGAGAAAGGTACCCACATCGTTAATTTTGAAGCAAGTTCCTTATAATTTAAGAAGGCAATAATTGCAGATATAATGATCCCCAAGCTATATAAAGCCTGTAAGACTAGACCTCTTGAATAGCCAACCAGAAAGGCCCATATAAGTAATATTAAGATAAGTAAGTTAATAAGCATAATGTTTTCCTAAATTTCTGTAAATCATTCGTTTACTACCCATTATACCTTATTTTCTCCTCATTTACCAAACAGGCTTGAAGAATGTCCTTTTTGTAAGCTATGGCTAAATTCAAGCTTTTGAGTCATATCATTGATTGCCAGTACAGCTTCTCCAAAACCAACTGACATTAAGGGAGCTTTCCCATCGTAATCACTGGCATCTCCCGCTACATAAAGACCTGCGAGATTTGTCTCTTGTTGGCGGTTAGCTGTTATTCTTCCTCTACGACTTAGTTCGAGTTCTTCATTTAAATCAACATGGTTTGTCATCATTCCATAGTTTACGAGTATTTTATCTACTGCTAAATGATTGAGCTCATCGGATTTTACACGTTGCAACTTAAGGCCTTCAGGTGATAGCTCCTGCGGAAGATAAGGGGTATGTATTTCAACGGTTGATTGTTCCAGCTCTGCCACTGTTAAAGCATGGGCTCGGAAAGAAGGTCGACGATGAATAAGGTGAACTTTGCTGGCAACTTTTTCCAACATCAGTGCCCAATCCAGTGCACTGTCTCCCCCACCAAGAACCGCAACTTCTTTTTCACGATATTCTTCTAAGTTTTGAATAAAGTAATTCAATTTCCCTAATGCATGAAGTTCTTCTTCTTGCTCGAGATTAAGCTTACGCGGACTGAGCAAGCCAGATCCTGTTGTTAACAATACTGCTTTCGAATGATGTGTACTTTTACTTGTTTGCAGTACAAAATGCTTATTTTCCTCTTCTTGGCTAATATTTTCAACTTTTTCATCTAAATATAGTTCATGTGGCACGCGAGCAAGTTGTGCCAAAAGGTTGGCAGTTAGATCTGCTCCTGAAATCTCAGGCAAACCTGCTATATCATATATCATTTTATCTGGATAAAGTGTTTGAGGTTGACCGCCAGCTTCTTCTAGAGCTTCGATTATCTTGACCGTCATCCCCCGCATCCCAGCATAAAACCCGGCATAAAGTCCAACAGGACCAGCACCGATAATTGTTAAATCGTATAAAGTTTCCATGCCTTCATTATAGCAAATTTGTCAAAAGTTTTTTACATTTTAAATTCCATCCATCTTTAACACAAAAAACCGACGAAACGATTTCGTCAGCTTTTTAAGTTAAACACGCCCTAATATTTTTTTCATTCCTTGAATAAGTTTATATTTTACAGGGTTTGGATAGTAGGAGAATTCTCCTACTTTTTGTGTGATATAGCCCCCAAAATTTTGCTTAAATTTCAAAACACCATCACTGCCATCAAAGTTTCCTGAGATACCATAAAAATTATAGGTTTTCATCTGACGCTCAATTGCATGAAGCATGGCTGTATGCTGCATAAGGAAAGGGCCACCTAACTTGCCATAAGCGCCGTCAGATCCACCATAAAGGTAAAGAAATTCTTGATTGACTTCAATAAAGACACCAGCTGCAATTGCGACTCCATCTTTATAAGTAATCAAAAATTCGATTTTATTGCCAAAAGCCTTATAAAGTTCTTGATAATAGGCCAAATCTTTGGTTGCAAAATGACGCTTTTCACCTGTGTTACCAATCAAACGTTCCACTTCAAAGAGTTCTTCATAAGTAGCTATTTTAACTGTTACTTCATTTTTTATCGCTTTTTTAACGTTACGTTTTGCGTTAGAGTTGTAACTCTTGAGAAGTTCTTCTTCACTGTGTATTTCAGAAAGATCTTTGATGTATTGCCATTCGGCAACGGCATCCTGCTCTTCATAACCCACATGTCGCCCATTGTAAGTTAAGCCAAGCTTTTTCATTTCTGAAATAAAAGACTCATTAGCTTCTTGAAGTTCTTGACCTTTGCTGTCATAAACCATATAGTCGACAGCTGGACGTATCTTCACTTCTAGAGCTTGCTGATTTTTCGCATATTTTTTTAATTCTTGAATAAAACAGTTATAGACCATCTGATCAAAATTGCCAATAGGGCCAAAGTTAATTTCCAACTTTGCACCGCCTGAAACAGAAACAGAAGTCATAAGTGCTGCCATTTTAATCTGGTCATTGACTTTTACAGCGAGGAAAATCGGTTTATAACCACGTTTTTCCAACATTTCTGCCATTTGTGGAGTTTGTAAAAATGACTCCGTTTTTTCAGCTGCAAAAGCTGTAAATTGTTCTTGTGAGATTTCTAAGAATTCCATTATTTTCTACCTAAAAGTGTCTTAACCATACTTAAAACTTTGTGTTTAACTGGTTTTGGATAATAATTGAAATAACCAACTTTACGTACAACATACCCTGCAAAGTTCTGTTTGAAGTGCAGAACACCATCTGTACCGTCAAAAGTTCCAGCTACTCCAAAGAAATTATAACTTTTCACGCCTTTATCAAGGGTTTTCTTCATTACGTAATGCTGAATAGCAAACGGCGCATATAGCTTTTTAAAAGCTTCATATGATCCACTAAACAGATAGATAGTTTCACTTGCACCATAGATAAAGAGTGATCCCGCTAAGATAATATCCTCGCGCCCATGTTGAGCAATAAATTCACGCGCTTCTGCTAAACGAACTTTTTGAGTTTCTAGCTGGCTTTCTAACTCTTTGCGTTTACCTTCTTTTTTCGTTTTTTCAATCTGTCCAGTAAGTTTATCCATTTGAGCTAAAATTGCCGATTCATAGTCTGCGAAATTAATCTCAGCCACTAAAAACTCTGCCTTGTCGCCAAAAGTTTTATAAAGACTTTGGTAGTAAGGCAAATCATGATCATCATAACCACGGCGTTCCGACGTTTCTGAAGTAATCTTTTTGAACTTATCCAGTTCTTCATAAGCTAAAGGACGCACTCGAATCCCAAACTGTTGGGTTTTCTTAACAGAGTATTGTCCATCTTTCGTATAAGATTTTAAAAGTTTTTTATCATCTGCGATATCAGAAAGATCTTTCACATAGTGCCATGTAGACTCGCCACGTTTGTTGTAACCAACTTCTAAGCCCGTATGTTCGTAATTCAACTCCTGCATTGATTGAATAAACTGCTTGTTTTCGGCAGTCAACGCATTACCTGTACTATCAAACTCTTGATAATTTGTATTAGGAATAACTAAAAGTTCCATGCCACCATGGTCTTTAACAAACTGACGTAATTCTTTGTAGAAAAACTTTTCTACGTCTTCTTGGTACTCTTGGTAAATTGGGCCATACTGGATTTCGTAGTGTTTTCCTCCAGTCATATTTTTTGCGCCCAAAAGAGCAGCCATTTCAATTTTATCTGATTGGACAGCCAATAAAGTTACTTCCCAGCCGTTTGCCATCATCAGCTCTGCCATTTCAGGAGTCTGTAAAAAACTCCCTTGGCTTACATTTTCATTGAATTGAGCGAATTCTTCAGCTGAAATTTCTCTTAATTTATAATTCAAAACATATCCTTATTTCTTTAGTGATTTTATTTATTATAGCAAAAAAGACTGAATATTTCAGCCTTTCCTTCTAAATAGAAGTGTTTTTTCCTTTTGTAAAAGTTGATCTTTGTCTTGAAGTAAAACAAAGAGGAGAGTAATAATGAAGACAAAGTCAGCAAGGAAGAGAAGATAATTGAGCAATGAAAAATCATGAATTCCAAAGCTAACAGCATCTACAGCGTGGCTTATATTGCTCAATAAGAACAAAGACAAAGCTACAAAAAAGATTAATCCAATCCCATAATTGGATAAGCCAGCATCGCGTAAGCGACGTGTAAACAATGCAAGTGTGGGTAACAAGAAGCCAACTCCGATAAGAAAGAGTAAGGCAAGCATCATCCAGGTCGCAATAAATGCACCTCCGAAGAGGATGTTTTCAAAGAAATGAATCCCCACAAACATTACTCCTAGCACTGCAAATACCAGAGCAAGTATCAGTTGAACAAACCAAAAACTTAGGCGACTTGTTCTTCCTCTGAAGGAAACATAACCGAGAAAATAGTTTTTGATCGCTTGCAAAAAGTTCTCTTGACCATTTTCTTCTATCCGTGCTGGCCCATAAGTCGGTTCTGAAAATTCTGGTAAGGCCGCTGCAGATTGAGCAGCAGGCAGAGCATTCAAAATAAGAATACCCAAGAAACCACCAAAAGGAGCTAGAATTACAAAAATCAATTCCCAAGGAAGACTAACATCGCGTAAGCGACGTACGGCTATAGCCAAGAAAGGGCAGAAAGCCACTAGACCATAACATATCCATAAAACAATGAAAAAATATGAAAATACAGACCACAAATCTGGTAAAACATCACTTGATAAAAGATGGAACAAAGTGGCAAAGGCAAGTAGGACAACTGTCACTAAAATATGGCCTAACATTGCGAGCCAATAGTCTTTTCGACTGGTTCTTTCTTTAAAAGAAATATAGCCTAACCAAAATTTTTGATAGGATTGTTTGAACTCTTTCAAATTAAACATAATCTCCTCATTTCATTAATAATCGTTTTGCTTGCGCGAGAGCTTCTACTGTTATGTCATCTCCAGCTAACATTTTTGCTACTTCTTCAACTCGCTCTTCCAGTTTCAATTTTCTTACTGTTGAAGTAGTGACATCATCTGTCGACGCCTTTTCAATATAAAATTGTGTATCAGCAATAGCCACCACCTGTGGTAAATGTGAGATAGCTAAAACTTGACCTGCTTGAGCGATTTTATAAATTTTTTGAGCAATAGCTTGGGCTACTCGTCCAGATACACCTGTATCAACCTCATCGAACACAATCGATGTTTTATTTTCACGTCTTGAAAAACTTGATTTAATAGCAAGCATCAAGCGTGAAAGTTCGCCTCCTGAAGCCGTTTTGGCCAAGGGTTTGAACCCCTCACCTGGATTAGTTTGAATATAAAACTCTACTTGTTCGTTACCCTTGCTTGAGAATTTCCCACTCTCAAACTGTACAGAAAAATCAGCTTTTTCCATATACAAATCAGCAAGTTCCTTTTTAATATCTGTCTCTAATTCTTTCGCGATTGCATGACGTGCTGTGTTAAGATGTTCACTTGCAATTAGTAATTCTGCTTGCGCTTCTTTCAGTGCTTCCTCAAGGCTCTCACTATTTTCAGTTCCACCCATCAAATCTGAGAGTTCAAGTTGGATTTTTTCCAAGGTTTTCAATACGTCAGAAAGTTCTGGACCATATTTTTTTCGCAAAGTATTCAAAGTGAGAATTCTCTCTTCGATTTGCAAAAGTTCTGTGGGATTAAACTCTATACCTTCAATTGCTGTTGATAACTTGGTTGAAACTTCCTCAAGCAAGTAATAAGCATCCATCGTTTTATCAGACAAATCTTGGTAATCTTGATCAAATTCTGCAACATTTTCGAGTTCTGCCATGGCTGTACGTATTCCGCTCAGACTTGAAAAATCACCCTCTTCATCGTCTAAAGCCAAATAGGCTGTATTTAAAGCATCTGCTATATTTTTAGCGTTGTTCAGCTTATTACGGCGAATCTGCAATTGCTCATCTTCTTTTAGATCAATCTCAGCTGCTTCAATTTCTTCAACTTGAAACTGCAAGATTTCGATACGTTGGGCAAATTCTTGTTCGTTCTTTTGACGTGTTTCAAGTGCTTGACGAATTTTTTTATAATGCTCAAACTTAACTTGGTATTCTGCCTTAATTTGTTCAAAATTTTCATCACCAAACTCATCAAGAAGTCGAAGATGGTGTTTAGCATTCATCAATTCTTGATTGTCATGTTGCCCGTGAATATCAACCAAAAGCTCGCCGATTTCACGTAAGGTAGTCAGATTTACCATTTGCCCATTCACCCGACAAACAGAGCGCCCATTAGCAAAAATATCACGGCGTAAAATGAGCTCAGTACTTCTTTCAAGGCCCAAGTTTTCTAACTTTTGATCCAACTCTGCATTTTTCCCTGCAAAAAATAGACCTTCAATTTCGGCCTTATCTTTACCTGTACGGACAAAATCACTGGAACTCCGTCCACCGAGTAAAAGTCCCATAGCATCAATAATGATTGACTTACCAGCGCCTGTCTCCCCAGTCAAAATGGTCATCCCACTTTCAAAAGAAAGATGAATCTCTTCGATAATCGCAAAGTTCTTGATAGAAATTTCTTGTAGCATACTTTTTCCTTTTACAAACTTAATTCGTCATAAACGGTATTTGCTTGCCGTCTTGTTTCACAAATAATCAAAATACTATCATCGTCCGTCATAATAGAAAAAATCTTCTTATTGTAACGATTGATGAGGCTTTTTTTAATCACACTGGTCGTCCCTGGTTTAGCAGTGATTGAAATCATATTATCATGCATCTTCAATTCTAAGATGGCCTCATTGGCTAACTCATTATGCAGCAGGTCCTTTTGTTCTTCATCATGTTGTTGGGGCAATGCGTAACGATAACCCCCACGACTTCCAGGAATTTTAATTAGGGCAAGTGACTTAATGTCACGAGAGACTGTGGCTTGTGTCACATCAATATCATTAGCCAAAAGCTCTTGGACAAGCTCATCTTGTGTTTGTACTTCTTTAGTTGTGATGAGTCTTGAAATAAAATCAAGGCGTTCTTCTCTTCTCATACTAATGTTTCCTTTTCTGTTTGGAGTACAGCTTCAATATCAACAAGAGGCGCCACTGTAGCTGTCTCTTCTTTTTTTAAGTGTACTAGAAATTCAACATTTCCTGCGCCACCTTTAATTGGTGAAAAGGTGAGATTTTTGACTGAAAATCCAGTACTCAAAGCTTTTTGAATCACTTTGTCAATCGTTTGCTTATGAACCTTTGGATCTTTAATAATACCATTTTTCCCCACTTGCTCACGACCAGCTTCAAACTGTGGCTTGATCAAGGCAGCCACATCACCATCTTGAGCTAAAATATCAAACAAAGGCGGTAAAATCAAGTCAAGTGAGATAAAGCTCACATCAATCGAAGTAAACTCAGGTTGTCCTTGCGTAAAATCATCTAAGACAGCCTTCCGGAAGTTAAACTGTTCCATAACAACCACACGCTCGTCTTTACGAAGTTTCCATGCCAGTTGGTTGGTTCCGACATCGAGAGCATAGACACGTTTGGCGCCATTTTGTAGCATAACATCTGTAAAACCACCAGTTGAAGCTCCAATATCCAAGCAAGTTTTATTTTCCACAGAAAGTCCAAACTCTAAAAGAGCTTTTTCTAATTTCAAGCCACCGCGACTCACATATTTAAGTTTTTCACCTTTGAGTCTTAGTTCTGTTGCTTCTTCTATCTTTTGTCCTGGTTTGTCAAAGCGTTCCCCTGACTTGGCATCTACTACTAAGCCAGCCATAACTCCCCGTTTTGCTTGTTCTCGCGTTTCGAACAAGCCTTGATTTGCTGCTAAAACATCTACTCTTTCTTTCATTTTATTTCTAAACTTTCTATAATTTCGACAATTTCAGCACTTGAAGTTATTTGTGCCAAATCACTTTTCACAGCCGTTAATAATTCTTCTAAAGCTTCTTGAGCTCCTTTTAATCCGAGTAAGGCCACATAGGTTGACTTTTCTTCTGCTTGGTCCTTTCCAGGCGTTTTTCCTATTTCTTCAAATGTTCCCGTAACATCAATAATATCGTCACGTATTTGGAAAGCTAAGCCTAGATTTTGACCAATTTCTCTTAGTTTTGCGATTACCTCTTCGGACTGTTCAGCGATAATTCCAGCAGCAACAAAAGGAAAGGTTAACATTCTCCCCGTTTTTAAATGATGGATTTCCTTTACCTGCTCTAAAGATAAGTTTTTGCCTTCTCCCTCCATATCTAAAATCTGTCCAGCAACCATACCCAAAGAACCACTTGCAAAAGAAAGTTCTTTTACTAAGGAAACAACTGTTGCAGCCGGTAAAGAAAGGGTAGCTAAAAGATAGTAGGGGTCTAAAAAGAGAGCATCTCCAGCCAATATCGCTGTTGCTTCATCAAACTTTTTATGGTTGGTGAGCTGGCCTCGGCGATAGTCGTCATTATCCATTGCGGGCAAATCATCATGAATCAAGCTGCCCGCATGAATCATCTCAACAGTCGCTGCCACTTGATAATGCGCCGTTTCAAGTGTAACTCCAAGTGATTCTAACATCTTAAGGAACAAAAGCGGACGAATTCTTTTGCCGCCTGCAGCAAGTGAGTAAGTCACAGCATCTGCAAGATGTTGAGGAACATCAGCTTTTTTATAAAATTTTATCAGCTCTTGATTGAGCCTATTCATATCGGTAATCATTAGTTATATTATCCCATTTCACAGAAATAATGTCCAATAGAAAATAGAGTACCTCACTCTTACATAATTTCTCAATACGAAAAAAACGTTCTTTAAAATAAGGAACGTTTACGTGCACTTCAGAATTATAGACCGAGTTTGCCTTTTAAGCCATCTACGAGCCCTTGAGCTTGTTCTTTCATATTTTCTGGAGTATATTTATCCACTTGCTCATCAATAACTTCTTCTGCTTTTTGCTTCATATCCTCTGGCACGTTTGAAGCCAAATCTTTTGCTTTATCTACAAGGTTATTTAAATCCATAATTTCTCCTTTTTTATAGTGTTATTATAACACAAGTGCTGACATACAAATCAATGATTCGTACTGAAGCGAGTTTTATTCAAACATGACCAAAATTCAGTGCCACAAGTCTTTATTGACAATCATTTTGTCCAGAACACCATGTTTTCAGAACATTTTTCGTTAACACTTCAATGTTTTTTAGCGTTACTTCTTTTTCCATTGCTTTTGCTAAAGGAAGCACCTTTCTCTGAATGCTATAACTTGCCAGTAAAACCTTATTCATCTCTCCTAAATCCTCCGATAAACTGCCACAAAAAGCGATTGTAGGGACATGATATTTCGCTCCCAGCTTTGCCATTCCAAACGGAACTTTGCCCTTGGCTGTTTGGAAATCCATCTGCCCTTCGCCTGTAATAATCAAATCTGCCGTTTTGATTGCTTCTTCAATCTTTAAAAGCTCAGCTATTTTATTAAATCCAGGCTCAAGTGTACCCCCTAGTAGGATAAGAGCACCACCTAAACCACCAGCTGCACCTGTCCCTGGAATCTTTTGTAAATCAATCTTTCTCTCTTTTTTTATCTTTTGGACAAAAGCTTGTGCAGCTCTATCCTGTTGTTCCAGAATTTCTGCTGTCCCACCTTTTTGCTTTCCAAAAACTTTGGCATATCCTTCAGCGCCAGCATAAACATTAGTAACATCTGCTAAGCCTGTAATTTTTATCTCCGAAAAATCTTCAGCTTCTAAAGCTTCCAAAAGGCCCAACCCACCATCAGAGGTGCCACTCCCTCCCAGGCTTAGAATAATCTCAGTCGCTCCTCTTTTTTTAGCATCAAGAAATAAGGCACCAAGTCCGAAAGTTGTGGCTTCTTTGATTGTCTTTTCATTTGGTTTTATTTTATCGATACCGACCACCTCAGCTGCCTCAATCACAGCCAGACGCTCATCGATGAGTAAATAGGAGGCTTGCATGGGACGTTGCATTAAATCAACCGTTTTAACATTAATAAGTTTTCCCTCTAAACCAGATTGAAGAGCGGACACACTCCCTTCGCCCCCATCAGCAATTTCAAACGTCGCAACCTTGATTTTGGGAAATGTAGATAAAATCGCAGTTTTTACTGCCTGATTCAACTCAGCACTCGTGGCTGATCCCTTGAAAGAATCTATCGCTACTACTACTTTCATATTTTTTTCCTCACTTTTACTTGCTAGTGTTATTATAGCACCAAACCTTTGTGTAAAAAATTAATTCAGGAAGCCATAACAAAAAAAGATTGCCTAAGCAATCTTTTTATTCTCCTAAAAATTCACTCTCAGATCCGTCTTTTCCGACGATTTTTACCAGTGTTTTTTCGGCTTCATTTAATGTTGTTTTGAGTTTTTCAGAAAGGAGCATTCCTTTTTGAAATTCAGAGATGGCATCTTCTAAAGCCACATCTCCGCTTTCTAGTTTTTTTACGATTGTTTCGAGTTCTGCTAAATTTTCTTCAAATTTTGCTTCTTTTTTTATTGCCATATGTATCCTTTACTTTATTTCTGCATGAACGGTGCCATCACTCAAATCGATATTCACTGTCTCACCAGCTCGAACATCGTGAACACTCTTTATAATTTTACCATCATTCGCAGTTACCACTGAAAAACCACGCGCCTTGATTTTACTAATATCCATCAACAGAAGCGCCTGTACCAAGTTATCAACTTGATTTTTCTTTTTTTCATAGCTTTTTGCAAAAGCAGGTACTAGTTTTCCTGATATTAGTTCATAACGGTGTTTCTCACGACTCAGCTTAGTTTCAGTTAGATTTTGTAAACGGCTCGTGAGGTGATCGATTTTCTGAATATGGCCATCATAGAGACGTTCTGGCTGACGAAAAACAACCGAATTTGATAACTTTTCCACCCGTTCTCTTTGGAACTTGATGAGGTGTGTTACACGATTTCTCATACGAAGTTCTTGGTCATTTGACCAAGCAAGCAAATCTAGTTTTGTATTAGGAGTTGCAAGTTCAGCTGCGGCTGTTGGTGTAGCTGCTCTGCGATCTGCAACAAAATCCGCCAAGGTCGTATCCGTCTCGTGACCAACCGAAGAAATAACGGGAATACGAGACTCAAAGATAGCACGAACGACAATCTCTTCATTAAAACACCAAAGGTCTTCGATCGATCCTCCTCCACGTCCAACGATAAGAATATCGATATCAGATCGATTATTCACTGCTTCAATATTTGCGGCGATTTCTTCCGCAGCGCCAGCGCCTTGAACTTTTGTCGGATAGAGTAATATCTGACTCATCGGAAAGCGGCGATTTACGGTAGTAATAATGTCTCGAATAACAGCTCCAGAAGGACTAGTAATTACTGCAATTTTTTTGGAAAAAAGCGGCAACTCTTGCTTCCATTGTGGATTAAATAATCCCTCCGCTGTTAGCTTTTTCTTCAACTGTTCAAACTTAACTGCCAAAGCGCCGATACCATCAGGTACAATATTTTCAATATTAATAGAATAAGAACCTGATGGAGCATAAAGACTGATACGCCCTGTTACAAGCACCTTCATTCCATCTTCAAGTTTAAAATCGAGCTTTTTAAATTGACCTGCCCACATCGTTGCTTGTATGACAGACTTTTCGTCTTTAATTGCAAAATATTGATGATTAGGTCGTTGGCGAAAGTTAGAAATTTCTCCGGTCAAATAAACGCGTTCCAAATATGGATCGCAGTCAAACTTTGCTTTTAAGTATTTTGTTAGAGTTGATACGGTTAAATACTCTGTCATGCCTTTAATCTTTCTAAATCCACTGCTTATCTACATGTACTGACTTGTAAATAAATCTGGACGAAATTTTCTTTTTTATTTTACGGAGGCTTCTGCTGCACGTACAGTCTGTTCCATCAACATAGTGATTGTCATCGGACCCACGCCTCCAGGAACTGGCGTGATTAGTCCAGCAATTTCTTTCACCTGTTCAAAGTCAACATCTCCATGAAGTTTTCCATTCTCATCACGGTTCATACCGACATCAATAACTGTTGCCCCTTCTTTTACATCTTCTGCTTTGATAAAACGGTCTTGGCCAATGGCTACGACTAAAATATCTGCAGAACGTGTAAGTTCAGAAAGGTTTTCTGTGCGTGAATGCGCAATAGTGACAGTTGCATTAGCCATCATCATCAGTTGTGCCATCGGTTTTCCAACGATATTAGAGCGTCCCACAACAACAGCTTTTTTCCCTGCAAGTTCAACATTATAAGCACGGAACATTTCAATGATTCCTGCTGGTGTTGAAGGAATCATTAATGGCGCTCCGCTCCACAATTTACCCATGTTTATTGGATGAAAGCCATCTACATCTTTTTCAGGAGAAATCGCGAGTAAGACTTTTTCTTCTGATATATGTGAAGGCAGCGGCAACTGCACAAGAATTCCGTGCCAAGAGTGATCCTCGTTAAAGCTTTCAATAAGCTCTAACAGCTCCGCTTCAGACGTTGTTTCAGGAAGCCGAATCACTTCTGACTTAAATCCAAGCTTTGCAGCTACACGCTCTTTATTTCGCACATAAACTTGACTGGCTGGATTTTCTCCAATCAAAATGACAGCGAGTCCTGGCTGAATGGCTTGTTCTTTCAGTTTGATAACTCTATTTTTGAGTTCTTCTTGCATCTTTTCAGCAAGGGCTTTTCCATCAATTATTTTCATACTATTTATTATATCAGACTCCATAAATATGTGCCAATAGGTGTTTCGTGATTCGAAAAAATTTTTCGGGAACGTTCGTTTTCAGCTAAAGTACCAGAATCTGGCTATTATTTTTTGATAATTTTGATATTAGGATGATTTTTGATAATCCTTTTTAAGTTATAATACTTAAACTTGGTCGGTTTATTGCTAAGCCATTCCAATATTTTTTGACGATTAGTTGAGGGTTTATCAGCAACAAAAATATGCTTGAACCTCAATTCTTTCAAGTTAGGATTTTGATTGTCCGAAGAATCAACAAGCGGCATGAAATCCTTTTTAGCTGATAGTGTAAAGCTAAATGTGGAAACAACATCGGCTAGAAAAACAAGCACTAGTATAAATACAAGTGTATCGCCTGTTACTGTTAGTAATCCCCTCAAAAAATCTTGGATGACTGGATTAATAAGCTTGATCAATACCAAACCACCTATACCCCAAAATAAAGAAATAGGAAGAGCTACCCTTCCTTGAAAATTCAAGGGAAGATTTGAATAATCCCATAACTTCATGTTAAATAACTTTTCCAATATCCAGCTGCCAATATATTCAATAAGCGTAACAATTAAGACGATAAATAAATAGAGCAGAAAAAGATGATTGGAATTTTGAATATCTCTTGTTAAAAGAAGAATCGTAGCGATACTGCAACCATAGACTGGGCAATACGGACCCAAGAGTACACCGCAGAAAACAAAACGTTTATATTTAACTAAACAATAGACTGTCTCCCAAAGCCAGCCAATAACCGAATAGATTATAAAGGTCATAAAAAGATTCATTTTCATCCTCCATTACATAAACTTTTCAAAATAATAATCAAATTGTCAGCTAAACCTCTGATTTAGTGATAGAATAAAAGTATAAATCAACCCGGAGTCCATAGTGTATTTACCATGGACTCCTTTTTTGTTTAAATTTATCTGTTTTTATTATAGCAGTTTTATTATTTGAGTTAAATCTCTCCTCTAACTTTTATCTTACTTATCCCTTTCATGATGGCTGAGAAAAATCAGCTTCGATGCTTATCTCTTTGCTGTTCATTTCATATCTCGCAAGTCTAGAACTTGACCTCAGGTAGCAAATGTGAAATAATGTTAATATAATAAAGAAGGACTAAAGTATCACTCGCCGGAGCGATGCTTATCAGAGTCATGCCAACTAACCTTAGGCCTTGTGGTTAGTTGACATGACTCTTTTTGTTTATCACTTGCTAGCTCTTTTCTGGTCCTTTAACGCTAGCTCAATAATCTTTTCGAAAGAGGTGTAATATGTCGTGGATTTTTTTATTTCTAGCAGGAATCTTTGAAGTTGTTTGGGCTTCAACAATGAAGTTAAGTCAAGGTTTTTCTATCATCAAGTATGATATTTTAACGATTATCGGAATGCTTGTTAGTTTTGGATTTTTGACCTTAGCTATGAAGAAACTTCCTTTAGGAATTGCTTATCCCATCTGGACAGGAATTGGAGCTGTCGGGGCTATCTTAATGGGTGCCCTTATCTTTAAGGACAAGGTCCCTTCACTGACTTGGGTCTTTGTTCTGATGCTGGTTGTTGGACTAATCGGGATAAAAGTTACAAGTGGTCATTGATTTGTCTCGCTTTTCTAGAGGAAAACAAAAAACCTAGCTTTAAACTAGGCTTTTTTGTTTGCTCTTTTCCATACTGAAAAATATTTCCCATAGAGCGCTGTAGCCAAATAGAAAATGATGGTGAGAAGCATCGGCAACGCACTAGCAGAGTAGCCTTGTGCAAATGCTGTAGCCCATAATACAATGGTTACAATATTAGAAAGTAACCATAAAGAGTAACTGTCACCATACCCTTTGAAAACGAGTAATGAAGCTGTTGCGCCAATAATCAGCGTAATAGAATCCCATAAAGGGTTCGTATCCCCCAAATGTGCATAAACTTGCATCATTGGCCACCAAGCGATTAGCATTAAAGCTATTGCAATAAACCAACCTTTGACCGTCATAAACTTCACGCCGTTTTCAATACGATGTCCCCAGGTTTTCCAAGTCAGGATTAAAGGAATATCAATAAAGGCGATAAAGACGATTTGATCTAAAACAGAAGCATAATGTCCTGCAGTCCAATTAATATAAATAAAGCCGAAAGCGCTAATTAATCCGAGTAAACCATTAATCGGCCGCCCAATCATCATATAGACCGTACAAGCCGAGCCTACAAGAGTCGCAAAAAGTGTAATCACAGACAATAAAGTTATTGGCGCCGTAAGAAAAAAAGCAAGCTGTACGCCTATGATAAAAGCCAGCATTACGCTGCCAGCTGTATTGATAGATTTGAGTTCATGTTTCAACCAAATAATATAGTTTTTCATTGTTCCCTCTTTTTAATTTGATTATTAAATTATAACACGGATGGGAATGAAAAAACGAATTTCTTTTACGAAATACACAAAAAAATGAAACAATTTCTGTTCCATTTTTCTCTTATACTTGTTCTTCTAGTGCTCGTTCTATGTCTAACTGACGAATATTATGAGACGCCTCAAGCATTTCGACACGACGTACTGAACGTGGTAAAAACTTCCTAATGTCATCTTCATTGTAGCCCACTTGCAACCTTTTATCATCAAGGATCAAAGGGCGACGCAATAATGTACGATTTTCCTCGATTATCTTAACCAGCTCATGAAGGGAAAGGCGTTCAAAATCCAAAGATAAGCGTTTGTAAGCACGACTTCTTGTGGAAATAATCTCCTCTGTTCCATTTTCCGTTAAAGAGAAAATCTTAAGAAAGTCTTCGGGATCTATTTTGTCAGTTATCAAGTTGATTTCTTCGAATTCTAGTTCGTGATTCGTTAGCCATTCTTTGGCTTTTTTGCAAGAACTGCAAGCCATGACAGTATATACTTTAATCATATCCCTTCCCTCACTTTTCTTAATTTTATCTCATATGTATTTAATATAATTATATCATTTTTAAAGTCATTGTCAAATTACTCAACTTAGGACTTATTTTTAAATGAAAATGTAATGAAAAAAAGCCGCACAAAAGCAGCTTTTATTCTTCATAGACACGGTAAATTCTATCTGATAAAAGACAGATAACTTCGTAGCCAATCGTATGACGCCAGTTGGCAATATCTTGAACAGTAATCTCTTTATCACCATTTTTACCGATCAGTGTGACCTGTGTACCCATCTCATAGTTTTTCGGCAAACGTATCGTCATCTGGTCCATCGAAATCCGACCAATAATTTCACAGTATTGCCCATCCACAATGACCTTAAAGCCTTGCATATCACGGGTCCAACCATCCGCATAGCCAATAGACACAGTCCCTACATAAGTATCTTCTTCTGCACGGAAAGTTGCCCCATAACCCACAGTGTCTCCCTTGTGGATCTTTTTAACATGCGTCAACTCAGAATGCAAGCTCAAAGCAGGTTCCAACTCATAAGGGAGAGCAAGTTCATCACCACTTGGGTTTAAACCATACATTGCTAAACCAATACGTTCAATATCTTGCACTTCTTGATTTTGCCACAAGCCAGCCGCTGAATTTGTCGAATGGACATATTTTGGACGACGACTCAATTGACTAACTAAGGCATCAAATTTTGCCTTTTGTTCTTTAAACTGTGTCGTATCTTCTTCATCAGCAGTGGCATAGTGTGTAAAAATGCCTCGCACACTAATATTATATTGGTCTGCTAGCTCGATAATTTGATTAGCTTCCTCTGCTGTTGTCACACCGATTCGGCCCATACCTGTATCGACAGCGATATGGATACGCAAACGTGAAAAGTGTTTATTTTTATTTGAATCAATGACTTGTTGGAGCCACTTTAAACTTGGTGCTGTTAAAGTAATATGCTGACTGGCTGCAATTTCTGCATGGTCAGGTACAATACCAGACAGTACAAGTATTGGTTTAATAATCAACTGTTGACGCAACTCGATGGCTTCATCAAAGTTGGACACACAAAAACCATCCACAAGACCATCAATATGCTGCGCAACAGCAACTGCTCCGTGACCGTAAGCATTCGCTTTTACAACAGCCCAAAGTTCTGGTTTATCACCGATATGTTCGCGCATTTTTTTGACATTATTTTCAATTGCGGATAATTTAATAATCGCTGGTGTATGGCGATGTGGTGCTGCTTTCATATTATTTACCTTCTTTTTATACTCAATCTCTGCTTTCAAGAACAACCATAGCAACTGCTTCTAGATTGCTATGTGAAATACTCAAATGCGCTTGGCCAGCAAAGGGATGTTCTAGAAAATAGGGTTTGCCTTTTTCATTTTTAGAAATTTCTATATGATGAAAGGAAAGCTGACTATCAAAGCCTGTTCCTAAAGCTTTTGAAAAGGCTTCTTTTGCTGCCCAACGTCCTGCTAAGAATTCCGCTTGACGTTTTTTTGAAGTAAAACTTGAAAAATGAGCAAACTCATTTATTGTCAAAACGCGCTGTGCAAATTTATCATTGCGTTCCAATGCTTGGACAATGCGCGATATCTCGACATTATCTGTTCCTATACCGTAGATCATTTTTCTATTATACCAAATTTTCAGATACTTTATTTAAAATCATTCTTCTTATTCTCAGCTTAAAGAATTAAAAATAGGCTGAGCTTACACTCAACCTATTTTTTTATTCTGCAATGATGACTTGCTCACCAGAAGCCACTTCTTCAGGAGCTTCGATATAGATGTGCTTAAATTCATCAGAATTTGTAACAACAACTAAAGTTACTGGTGACAAGTTAGCATCTTCAATCATCTTTAAGTCTGCTTCTAAAAGCAAGTCGCCTTTAGTAACCTTGCTTCCGTCCGTTACTTTAGTGATGAAGGGTTTACCCTCTAGTGACACTGTATCTAAGCCCACATGAATAAGCACTTCTACACCGGAGTCACTAAGTAACCCAATCGCATGTTTAGTAGGGAAAACTGTCGTCACTGTACCATCAAATGGTGCAAAAACTTTCCCATCACGAGGCTGAATACCAAAACCTTGCCCAAGCATCCCTTTAGAAAAAACTTCATCTTCTACTTTCGCTAAAGGAATAATTTTCCCTGACATCGGTGAAGCAACTGTTTTATCAAGATTTGCAACAATAGATGGTACTACTGTTTCTTCATCTCCATAGTTGTCTGCTTTATCTTTTTCAGATTGAGGAATGCCGAAGAAGTAGGTAGCAACAAAACCACCAACGTAACCACCAATTAAACCAAATACGTAAATCAACCAGCGGTTATCTGCAATCAAAGGAATTAAAGCAATCCCACTTGGACCAATAGCAATGGCACCGACATGACCGAGTGACCCGATAATAGCACCGCCAATACCTCCACCAATACAAGCTGTAATAAATGGACGTCCCATCGGAAGTGTAACACCATAAATAAGAGGTTCACCAATGCCTAAGAAACCTACAGGTAAAGCACCTTTAACAATTTCGGCAAATTCTTTATTTTTACGTAAACGTACCCAGAGTGCCAAAGCTGCACCGACTTGACCAGCTCCGGCCATGGCAAGAATTGGAAGCAAGGTAGTTGAACCCGTTTTGTCAATCATTTCAATATGAATCGGTGTAAGAATTTGATGCAAGCCAAACATAACCATTGGCAGGAAGAGGGCACCTAAGAGGAAGCCAGCAAATCCACCACCAACATTAAGTACAGCGTTAATCCCGCCTACTAAAGATGTCGAAATTGTTCCCGCAACAGGCATGATGAAGAAAATCGTCAAAAGTCCGATAGCAAGGAGAGAAAGTGTAGGCGTAACGATAATGTCAATCGAATCTGGAATAACTTTCCGTAAATTCTTTTCCACAAGAGATAAAAGCCATACAGCAAAGATAACACCAATAATCCCACCTTGTTGTGCAGATAATGGCTGCCCTGTAAAGATATTGTTAATTGGTGCTTCTGGTGTAATCCCAGTTAACATAGTCACAGCACCAATAACACCCCCAAGTGAAGGTGTTGCCCCAAACTCGGTCGCTGTATTAATCCCCACATAGATTACCAAATAAGCGAAGATACCCTTTTGAATTACACCTAAGACAGCAACAATCTGTGCAAAAGTCGCACCATCAATCGTGCCTGCGGTGATTAAGTTTGCAAGGATAGAAGCAATACCACCAATAAGTCCGGCACCTACAAAGGCAGGAATCAACGGTGTAAAAATACGTGAAATCGAGTTCAGTACTTCTTTTATCTTTGAAGGTTTATTGTATTTTTCCTTGGCTGCCTTTTTGGTTTGAGCTGCCCGATCTTCAAGACTGAGTCCTGCTGAGTGTGGAAACTGTTCGCCAAGCTTAACACCCACAGTATCAACCATTTTTTGGGCTACCTTGTTTACTGTCCCTGGTCCAACGATAACTTGTAGAGTTTCACCTTCAACAACTCCCATAACACCATCAATAGCTTTAAGTTTTTCAAGATTTACCTTTGTTTCGTCAATCATTGAAAGTCGAACGCGCGTCATACAATGAACTAAACTTTGAACGTTTTCTGGTCCACCAATTTCTTCGTAAATTTGCCGTGCAATACGTGTTACTTTATCTTCTGCCATCTTCATCTCCTAATTTTTATTTATTAGCTCAATGTATTTTTAATGAATCCTTTTGCCTGTACGAGTTTTTCCTGCGCCTCATCTTTTGCACTATTGGTTAAAATCATGACAATAGCCAGCTTAACATCTTCTCCCGCTTGGATAAAGGTTTTTTCTGCTGTTTCATAATCACAATCTGTTGCCTCCATAATGATACGTTTGCTGCGCTCCACTAATTTCTCATTTGTTGGACGCACATCAACCATTAAGTTGTTGTATACTTTTCCAATACCAATCATCGCTATTGTCGAAATCATATTCAAAATTAATTTTTGTGCTGTACCTGATTTGAGGCGGGTTGATCCTGTCAAAAATTCAGCGCCACAGTCTACTTCAATAGGAAATTCAGCATGTTGGCTAATTTCGGCATTCATATTACATGCTAGAGAACCTGTATGTGCACCAATACTCTTCGCATAATCAAGCGCACCAATCACATAAGGGGTACGTCCACTTGCAGCAATTCCAATCACCATGTCATTTTTGGTTAGCTGAAGGTCAATCAAGTCTTGTTTGCCAAGCTCAAGGTCATCCTCTGCGCCTTCCACAGCAAGAGTCATTGCTTTTTCTCCACCTGCAATAAGTCCCACAACCATGCTTGCTTCAACACCAAAAGTAGGCACACACTCTGCAGCATCAAGCACACCTAGACGTCCACTTGTCCCTGCACCAAGATAAATAAGTCGCCCCCCATGATTGAAACTTTCAATCGTTTTTTCAATAACTGGTTCAATCATCGGAAGTGCTTTTTCTACAGCTTCTGCAACTTTTTTATCCTCCTTATTCATCTTTTCTAGAGCAGTTGAGACCGACATTTCGTCCAATCCAAAAGTTTCTTCATTACGTCGTTCTGTTGTCAAATTTTCTAAATTCATTTTCTTTCCTTTTCTTTTAATTCAAACTTTTGCTTCGAGTAAATTACATCGAGTAAATCTCTGTCTTTTTCGATAACATACGCTACAACGTTAATATTAGGGTGAGCTGGTAGTGATTTTTTACACACTTGTGTTTCACCCATGTAGCGTCCATAAAGTTCATTATCCAGTGTTACCGCCCCTTTGTTGCGCTTTTCTGTATGTTCTTTTTGAATTTGTTCAACCTTCTTAAAGCGGGCATTTGCACTTCTTATCAAGTCAGGAGATTGATCATTTCTATTGTCATGTTCTCCTAAAACTGACGTAAAATAAGCTGAATCATGGTTTTCTACATGTAAAACTATTTTATCCCACTGCATATAATTTTCAAACTGATCAATCGTTGTTGCTGCTAAATCTCCATCGCCAATATAAACTTCATCCGTCTCATACTTTAATAAATCAAGAGCCGCAGCCAGCGGATGTCTATCCCGATGCTTTTCGAGTGTCGGAAGTCCAAGTCTTAAAGGTAAACGTTTCTGAGCATCGCCAGCAACAAAACCAACTCGCTTAAGACCATATTTTTGCAACCATTGATTCTGCTTGAGCAAATATTCCGTATCCAGCCCAGTTTCAGGGCGAGGATAATAGTTGTGCCAAGCTTCTAAATTAGAGAAGTTAGCTCCTAATCTTCTTAGTTCCTCTATCTCATCTTCTACCAACGTACTAGCATTTAAACTAATCTTCATTTTATGGCTGGCTTTGGCAATCTGTTTATTGTCAATATGATAATCCATCCGTAAACCTGTGACACCATGATGAATAAGTTCTTCTAAATGATCAAATGAGTAACCAGCACGTTCTAGAGCTTCACCTGAAATATCTACCATCAGCTCCAATTGGTTTGCTTTAGCACAAGCTCCTAATTTTTCTAAGCGCATTTTATACGCTTGAGCATCATCTTCAGGAATATGCATTGAAGTAAATATCCCCTTGAATCCTGCTTGTTTCATACTTTTTATATAATGAATATCTTTTGTAGAAAGATCTTCATTCATAAAAATTGAAAAGCCAAACATAAACACCTCTCTATCTCTGAAACTTTATTTCTTTTGTTAACGCATTCATTTTAACATATCCAAAACTTTATTTCAACAATTTACTTAAATTTTTCCACATTATTTTTAAATAAAAAAGATAAATCCTGTAAAACCGTTGTTTAACTGAATTTATCTTGAATCGTTTTTTAAATAATGGAATGAAATTTCATGTAAAAAATAATAAAAAAATCCCCGATAAGGGGGATTTTAATTTTCTCATATTATTTAGCCAATTCGTAAATTGCTTCAGCATAGATAACTGCTGATTTGAAGAGAGCATCCAATGGTTTGTATTCATTTGCTTGGTGCATTGTGTCTTCTTCACCTTCAAACATTGCACCGTAAGCAACACCACGTTTAAGGAGACGACCGAATGTACCACCACCGATTACTGTTTCGTAACCTTTAAGGCCAGTGTGTTTTTCGTAAACGCTGATCAATGTTGAAACAAGTTCATCTTCCATCGGTACGTAGTGAGGTTCCATCACGTGATCGTTCATTGTTACTTCGTTTACGCCTTCAAGAGCTTCAAGAACTGCTTTGATTTTATGTTGGTCAGTACCTTGTGGGAAACGGAAGTTCAATGCAATTGTACCTTCACCATTTTCATCAAAGTTCCAAACACCAGCGTTCATTGAAGTTGCACCCATAAGGTCATCATTGTAGGCTGTACCTAATTTTTCACCTTCATGGTCATCAATCAATGTTTCAGCAGCAAGTTTGATGTATGCAGCTGCACCTGCTTCAAAGTCAAATTGGTTAAGGAATTTAGCAAGGTAAGTTGCACCGTTAATACCTTTAAATGGCATTGCTCCGTGTGCAGATTTACCATAAACTGTTACTGTTGCTTTACCGTCAGATTCTTCCAGGTCAAAGCGTAAGTTTTTGTCTGCATTTTCAGCAACAAATGCTTCCAATTTTGCTTGGAGGTCTGTCGCACCTGAAATTACTGCAGTTGCAGATTCAGGAACCATATTTTCAGCCAGGCCAGCTTTGAAAGAGTGGAGTACTACAGCACCAGCATTTTTTCCGTCAAAGTGAAGGTATTCTGTAACGTTACCTTTTTCACCATTGATGATTGGGAACTCAGCGTCTGGAGAGAATCCGAAATCTGGCAATGGCAATTCACAGTGTTCAAAGTAGTAATCCATATCTTTCCAACCTGTTTCTTCGTTTGTACCAACGATGAAACGGATTTTTTTAGATAATGGCACACCAAGGTCTTTCAAGATCTTCAAACCATAGTAACAAGCCATAGTTGGGCCTTTATCGTCTGAAGCTCCACGTGCGTAAAGGTTTCCATTACGGATTTCAGGTTCAAATGGGTTTGAATCCCAACCAGAACCGGCAGGTACAACATCCAAGTGACCGAAGATGCCTAAAACTTCATCACCTTCTCCGTATTCAAAGTGACCAACATAGTTATCATAGTTTTTAGTTTGGTAGCCATCACGTTCAGCCAATTCCAAAAATTTGTCAAGGGCTTTACGAGGTCCAGGGCCAAATGGGTTTTCTTTGTCCGCATTGTCCATGTCCATTGCTGAATCGATACGAAGAAGTTCAAACAAATCTTCGAGCATTGCGTCTTTGCGCTTTTCTACTTCTGCAGTAAAATCAATAGTTGTCATGATTGCCTCCATTATTTTGACTTCTTGATAATATATTCACAAAAAGTCGGTTTTCTAAACTCCTATAATTATACCAAAAAAGTAAAACGTTTGCATTTATAAAGTGAAAACTAGTCTTTAAAAAACTTAAACATTTTGACTTGTGGTGTAGGCAGAGCGACTTTTGAAAGGTCCGTCAATTTTACCCAAAGTTGATTTTCATCCAGTTTTTCTTCTTGAACAATAAAATTTTCCTCAGGGATACATTCAATAATTTGAACAAACCACTTCAAGTGAGAAAAAACATGTGTGATTTCTCCAACTTTTGTCATACGTGAGATGCTGTCTGGCACATTTGTTGGTGGCACTAACCTATCATTATTGAATTCTTCTTTAGATATCTCCTGCATAGGGAAAGTCCACATATTAGCAAGTAAACCTGTGCTAGGACGTCTTTGCAGATAGTATTCGCCTTGCGAATTTTTTAATGCATAAGCATTGTAGTAAATATGCTGCTGCTTAATCTTTTTACTTTTGACAGGATACTTCAGTTGCGTACCTTTAGGTCTGGATTGGCAATACGCAGCTAAGGGGCAAATCTCACACTTGGCAATTTTGGGCGTACAAACCATGGAACCTATGTCCATGAGTGCTTGGTTAAAATCCCCTGGATTTTCTTCCGAGATTAGCTCTCTCAGCTTTTCATCAAATATTTTCCGCGAAGCAGCCTTAGAAATATCTGCCTCAATCTCAAATAATCGACTCGTCACGCGCATCAAATTACCATCAATTGCCGGTTCAGGTAAGCCAAAAGAAATCGAAGCAATAGCCGCTGCTGTGTAAGGACCAATCCCCTGCAAACTTTGAATGTCTTTTAGTTGGTTAGGAAATCGCCCATCAAATTCTGTCATTACTTGCTGTGCGGCAATTTTTAAATTACGAGCGCGCGAGTAATAACCTAAACCTTCCCAAAGTTTCAGAAGCTCATCGTCATCTGCTGCTGCCAAATCCTCAATCTGAGGGTACTTTTCCATAAAGCGTAGATAGTAGGGCATCACTGTTTCAACCTGTGTTTGTTGAGACATAATTTCAGAAATCCAAACAGAATAAGCCTCAGTATTTTTACGCCATGGCAAAGGCTTTTTATGGATGTTGTACCAACCTAATAAATCCTGCTGGAACTTTTCTATTTCGGTTTTATTCATAAGCTCTATTATTAAATTTATATAAAACAAAGTCAAATAGTAAGCTCTTAAAGAGGATTTTATCTGGGGAACAAAAAAACCTGTCCTAAACAGGCTTGCTAATTAAATATTATTAAATACTTTTTGGGGCACATCTTTTCTTTGAACTTCTTCCCATTTAGTCACACCATTCTTATTATTATAAGTAACTTTCAAATAAGCATCATGCTTGAGATTATGAATTGAAGTAAATTCTAGATCCTTTTCTTTGCCAGAATCTGCATAACCTTTTTGTTTATAGTTAAATCCCTGCCAAGTTCCACCATCAGTAGTTTTGCTCGAAATTTTATCCCCATCTGTGTGTATCTGAACATAATATTCTTGACCGCCATATTCGTAATTATACCAAGTATAGCCGCCACCAATAATCAACAATGCTCCAGCAATAAGAGTCACCAATATTTTTTTCATTTATTTATACCTCAATTTTTATTTTCAAAACTATTTTACTCCTAATTTAAAGCAAATTTCTTACACTTTTGTAATAAAAAAATCCCTCGTTGAGAGAATTTTTTCTGAAAGAATTAATAATTTTCTTTTCCCAAAACTTCCTTTACCCTTTCAGCGACCTCATAAGGTACACCTGCTTCAGCGACTTGAGCAACATCAGCCTCAGAAATGGCTTTAAGTGACTTGAAGGTCGTCATTAATTTTTGCTTACGTTTTGGTCCAAGACCTGTAATACCATCCAGTTTTGAAGAAAAGGTATTTTTCCCACGTACTTGCCGATGGAAAGTAATCGCAAATCGGTGAACTTCATCTTGAATGCGTTGAAGGAGAAAGAATTCTTGCGATTGTCGACTCAATGGCACAACTTCCAAAGGATCGCCAAAAAGTAACTCACTGGTTTGGTGTTTATCATTTTTAGCCATACCTGCAACAGGAATATCTAACCCTATCTCCTGCAGAATAGCCTTGGCTGCATTGACTTGACCTGCACCACCATCCATTGCAATCAAGTCAGGTAAAGCAGTCCCTTCACGCATGGCTCGACTATAACGGCGCGTAATCACTTCACGCATTGATGCGTAATCATCGGCACCTTCGACAGTTTTGATCTTATATTTCCGATAATCTTTCTTTGAGGGCTTGCCATTAATAAAGACAACCATTGCCGAAACAGGTGAGGTCCCCATTATGTTAGAGTTATCGAACGATTCAATTCTAACTGGTGTAGGAATGTTGAGAATTTTACCGAGATTTTCGATAGCACCTTGAGTTTTAATCAGGTCTTTTTCAAGGAGGTCAAATTTTAATTGTAATTGTGTGCGTGCATTCTTAGTCGCCATTGCTACAAGTTGCTTCTTCTCTCCACGACTTGGTTTGAGAACTTTAGTTTGAGTTACCGCTTCAACAGCCTCTACATCAATTCCTGATGGTACTAAAATTTCTTTAGGTACCATGTGTTCAGCTTCTTGATAAAACTGTCCGATATAAGTTAAGAAATCATCTTCTGCATCATTGTAATAAGGGAACATATTGACATCACGTTGAATCATTTTACCTTGTCGTACAAAGAAAACCTGCACACACATCCAACCTTTATCTACATAGTAACCAAAAACATCACGGTCTTTTAAATCGTGGTTCATGACACGTTGTTTTGTTCTCAAAGTACCGATAGAATTAATCACATCACGGTATTCTGCAGCTTGCTCGAATTCCATTTTTTCCGAAGCTGCAAACATTCTTGCTTTAAGTTCATTGATGATTTTTTTATCATCACCCGTTAAAAAATGCTTCACTTCCTGAGCCATATCTTTATAAACTTGAGGGTCTACATGATTAACGACTGGACAAAGACACTGATGGATATGATAGTAGAAACAAACTTTCTTTTCATGCAAACCACATTTCCTAAAAGGAAAGATGCGGTCTAAGAGGCGCTTAACTTCATTGGCTGCTTTAACATCGGGATAAGGTCCAAAATACATTGCCCCATCTTTTTTGACACGACGTGTAATCATCAAACGTGGATATTTTTCATTTGTAATCATGAGAAAAGGATAATATTTATCATCCTTAAGCATGATATTATATTTGGGCTTGTAACGTTGAATTAAGTTAATTTCAAGAACCAAAGACTCAATGTTTGATTCAACAACAATCCATTCTAAATCTTCTATCTCACTGACTAAAAGATCAGTTTTTGTATTGTGGGAGCCATGAAAATAGGAGCGTACGCGGTTTTTCAGATTTTTCGCCTTCCCTACATAGATAACTGTCCCATTTTTATCTTTATGTAAGTAGCATCCTGGACTATCCGGTAAGAGCTCCAGCTTTGCTTTAATCGTGTTATTCATGGTCTTATTATAGCATATTCTGGAGGGGCTAATCATGAATTGGAACTATCTGTCGTGAAGGGAATTGTTTCTTTTTATGATTGCGGCATTGTGCAATGTTTTATAAACCTTCCTACTTAAACAAAAAAAGACAAGTTTTACCTTGTCTTTTTTATTAACTTATTTTCTCTCGATGACTGCTTTAATTTGAGATTAACGACTAAAACAATACTGACAATGACCAGTAAAAACCATGAAGACATTTTCCCAAATCCTACGAGATGCCAGGTTTCTGCTTGATTAGGATACCGGTAAGCATTAAAAAATGAAGCAATATTTTCAGCTATGTAGATAAAGAAGCCAATCAGAGCAAAAGAGAAGAGTGCCTTCATTTTATATCTTTTTCTTCCATTAATACAAAAAGTGAACTGAGTGCGCCAAAAGATTAAGACAATAGCCAGAATAATAAAATACCGTAAATCATGGAAGAAATAATTGGTAAAAAAGTTCAGATACAAAACTGTGGATAAGCCAAAACTAAGCTCTAATGGCGGCCAATATTCTACATTTAGCTGCAACTTTTTCCACGATTGAACAACATAACTCCCGACACTGGCATACATAAACCCCGAGTAAAAAGGGACATTCCAAATTTTTAAGTAAGCCGGCTCAGGGTAGGTCCAACTGTGGCTGATATTGACTTTAAAAATCTCTAAAATTAACCCTAAGATATGAAACAAGCAAATAATTTTTAACTCTTCAAGTGTTTCAAATTTTAATTTAACCATCAAAACTTGAAACACAAGTAAAATCACAAAGATTAAATCATAACGTGGGATATTGGGAAAAGTCAATCCACGTGTTATTGCTAAGGTAGCAAAAACGGCAAGTGGAAAGAGACAACAAGCGGCTTGGATTTTTGCAAAGTTGAAAAGCAAGATCACACCGTTTTTTAAACCATTCATGTCCTTATTTTAGCATATTTTCATCTGATAAAAGCAAGCGCAAAAAAACTCCCATCTTGGGAGTTTCGTCTTATTTTAAGAGTCTTAAAACATTCAATATAGCGATGAGTGTTACTCCAACATCTGCGATAACTGCTTCCCACATCGTGGCAATACCAAAGACCGCAAGGACGAGGAAAACGGCTTTTACACCAAGAGCTAAAACGATATTTTGGACCACAAGTCGTTTAGTTTTCTTGGCGATTTTAACAGACTTCGCGATACTTGATGGTTTATCTGTCATTAAAACCACGTCAGCTGTTTCAATCGCAGCATCAGAGCCTAATCCCCCCATCGCAAAACCGATATCAGCACGCGCAATAACTGGTGCATCGTTAATTCCATCACCAACAAAAGCGGTAAGACCATCACCTTTATCAAGTACTTTCTCTAATAAAGTAACTTTATCCTCCGGTAAAAGATTGGCATGATAATCCGTGAGGTTCAGTTTCCCAGCAACCTGAGCGGCAACTTTTTCACTATCGCCTGTCAGCATCGTTTGGGAAATGTGAAGCTGGTTCAAAGCCGCAATTGCTTCTTCAGCATCTTCTTTAAGGACATCCGCTACAAGGATAACGCCTTGATATATACCATTTTTAGCAACATAAATCAAAGAACCTAAGGCGTCGCTTTCGGTAAAGTTAACGTTGTACATTTTCATCAGTTTTGCATTTCCGACAAGAATCTCATCACCCTCATAGATTGTACGTGTACCATGACCTGAAATTTCTTCCGACTCTGTTACATTTACTGTATCTAAGTTTTGATTTTCTTTAAGCGCAAGTCCCAAGGGATGGGTGGAGTTAAGTTCACCGATAGCTCCCAGATAGAGCAAATCTTCTCGTGCAACATCTTCTGCAGGGAAAACTTGAGTAACTTTAAAGTTCCCTTGTGTCAACGTACCTGTTTTATCAAAGAGCACGTGTTTTATCTTGGTCATAGCTTCAAGGTGATTACCCCCTTTAACTAAAATACCATTTTTCGATGCGGCGCCAATCCCAGCAAAGAATCCAAGGGGAATGGAAACTACCATCGCACAAGGACACGAAATAATTAAAAACGTAAAGGCGCGTGTTAACCAGTCTGACCAATCTTGCTGGAAGAAAAGTGGGGGTACTAGAGCGATTATCGCTGCTGCAAATACCACAACTGGAGTATAGTAACGTGCAAATTTTGAAATGAATTGTTCAGTCGGTGCTTTATTTTCTTGAGCATTCTCAACGAGATTTAAAATTTTAGATACTGATGATTCCCCAAACGTTTTTTCAACCTTGATCTCCAGCAGACTATTAATATTCAAAAAACCTGAAAGAACTTCTTCTCCCTTGCTCACCTCACGTGGCAGTGATTCGCCAGTCAAAGCTGCTGTATTAACGCTTGATTTTCCCGATAATACAAGACCATCAAGTGGTACTTTTTCTCCAGGCTTCACTTGTATAACTTCACCGATATTGACTTCTTCTGGAGACACATCAATAAGTTTTCCTTGTCGCTTAACAGTCGCAACTTCTGGTCGAAGGTCCATCAAAGCTGTGATTGACTTTTTACTGTTCCCAATCGCACGATCTTGGAAATATTCTCCGACTTGATAAAAAAGCATAACAGCGACCGCTTCAGCATATTCTCCTAAAGCAAATGCCCCGACAGTCGCAATACTCATGAGGAAGAATTCATTAAAAATATCTCCTTTAAGCAATTGTTTGATTGCTTTGAGCAAAACACTGTGCCCAATCAACAAGTACGTTAAAATGAAAAGTGGGGTTTTAAACTGTGGTGTAAAGTCTAAAAAGCTTAAGGCGGCCAATAATAAAGCGGTGATGATAATAATCAACAGCTCATATTTACCCTCTTCTTCACTTTCATCTAAATTCGTATTTAGATGTATTGTTGTGTTGCAACAGGCAGGGTCTGAATCGTCAGAACTCCCTGTGACTTCTGAGATACTTGAGCCCTCACTCTCTTCAGCAGTAGTAAGAGCTACTTTGGCTTTGTGATTGAGGCAATTACATGTACCTTTTACACAGCGTGCATCATGTGTTGCCTTGTTTTGAGTAGATTTAAACATATGAAACTCCTTTTATTTTATATATGTATCACAATGGATATCTTCTGTTGGAGACCAGTGCATTGACTCAACTGTAGCATCAATGACTTCTAGTAAATGGTTAAGTTCAGGGGTTGTCAAAGAATAATAAATATATTTTCCTTCTTTACGACTTGTGATTAATCCACAATCACGCAGACATGATAAATGTTGCGAGAGATTCGATTGTCCTGACTTAGTTTCCTGAAGTAACTCTGTTACAGTCATCTCCTTTTCGCGTAATGCTTCAAGGACGATGAGCCTTGTCGTATTGGATAAGGCATGAATTACTTTTTGACGTTTTTCGGTTAAATTCATTATTCATCTCTTTATATTAGTTTATACTAATATGTTATCAAACTTACTCATATTAGTCAATACTGAATTGTTTATATCTATTCAAATCTGAATTTTTTGTACAAAAAAATCCTGAACTAAAAAGTTAGGATTTCATTATTTTTACAACCCAAGACGTTCAAAGATGGCATCTACACGTGACAAATGATAATTATAATCAAAAGCTGCATCAATATCTGCATCTGTCATTTTTTCACGGATTTTTTCATTGCTTTCTACCAGTGGGCGGAACATGATTTGTTCATCCCAAGCTTTTGCTGTCAATGGTTGAACCAAATCATAAGCTTCTTCACGTGTCATGCCTTTTTCAATAAGCATAAGCATAACATGTTGACTATAGATCAATCCAAAAGTTGCATCCATATTACGCTTCATATTTTCTGGGAATACAGTCAGATTTTTAACAATATTACCAAAACGGTTTAACATGTAGTTGATTAATTCAGTTGTATCTGGGGTAATGATACGCTCTGCCGAGCTGTGTGAAATATCACGTTCATGCCACAAAACAACATCTTCCATGGCTGTCACAACATGTCCACGAATAACACGCGCCAAGCCAGTCATATTTTCAGAACCAATTGGATTACGTTTGTGTGGCATTGCTGAGCTACCTTTTTGACCTTTAGCGAAGAACTCTTCTACTTCACGTTGTTCTGATTTTTGAAGACCACGAATCTCTGTCGCCATACGCTCAATCGAAGTCGCAATCAGTGCCAGTGTACTAAAGTATTCTGCATGTAAATCACGGGGTAATACTTGTGTCGAAATCTCTTGTGGACGAATTCCAAGTTTGCCACATACATATTCTTCAACAAAAGGCGGGATATTGGCAAATGTACCTACAGCACCAGAAATTTTACCCGCTTCAACCCCTTTAGCTGCATGTTCGAAACGCTCGATATTACGCTTCATTTCAGAATACCAAGTTGCTAATTTAAGGCCAAAAGTTGTTGGTTCTGCATGGACACCGTGCGTACGTCCCATACATACAGTGTACTTGTGCTCACGCGCTTTATCAGCAATAATTTCCAAAAAGTTAGCCAAATCACGGCGGATAATATCATTAGCCTGCTTGTAGAGATAGCCATAAGCTGTATCTACAACATCGGTTGAAGTAAGTCCATAGTGTACCCACTTACTTTCCTCGCCAAGTGTTTCAGAAACAGCACGCGTAAAGGCAACCACATCGTGGCGCGTTTCTTTTTCAATCTCCAAGATACGATCAACATCAAAACTTGCTTTTTCACGAATTTTTTTTACATCTTCTGCTGGAATTTCTCCGAGTTCAGCCCAAGCTTCATCCGCAAGAATTTCGACTTCAAGCCACGCCTTATACTTGTTTTCATCCGACCAGATTGCCGCCATTTCTGGGCGACTGTAACGATTGATAACCATAGTTCCTCCAAATTTCTAACTTACTATAAATTATACCATTTTGGAGAAATTTTTTCGGGAATTTCTCTAATATTCTCAATTTATTGACGGAATATGTGGAAAAGACGAATGTTAAGCTTCTAAGGCATCAAGAACATCCAGCATCTGAGGTAATGTCAATTGCCCGGGAGCACTTCCTTCTTCCTTATCGAGTGCCACAAAAGTCCATACAGATCCGGTCAAACCTCCGGCAACGCGGGAAATTTTACCCAGTTCTCCCATTGCAATACCGATAAATTTTGGTCCATATTCCATCGTAAAATCACGTGTAATCTGTAGCAAATCCAAAACATCACACTCGCGTTGTGCCATAATCGCCACTTTTACAAAGCCTGTTTCTTCTCTTTGCATTTTCATCATTCGAGCAGTTAAATCTGTAGGTGACTCGAAAAAGTTATGATAAGACAAGACAATTTTTTCTTTAAATTCAAGTAGCTGTGGTAAGGCTTTTCGATAGGAAAAATATTCGATATCAATATAATCTGGGCCCAATTTGGCTACTTTTTTTAAAAGAGTGACATAATCTTTTTTAGAAATGGAGATATTGCCGCCTTCATTGGCTGTGCGTACAGTAAAAAGAAGGGAAAAATCTTTAAATTTCTCAAAGATAAAAGGCGCAGCCTGAAGAATGCTTTCTATATCTCCCAAAAAATCCGCCCGCCATTCAATAATGTCAGCCTTTCTGTACTTTTCTACGTTTAATTCCTGTACTTCCGCCACTGTTGTCGGAAGAACGGGTACTACAATTTTCGTTTTCCTCATATTTTAAGTTTAGCACACATTTGCATGCGTACCAAACATAATCCTGAACGTCACTGAAGATATTTTTTCAATTGAAATAAATAAAAAATCCCTGAAAAACAGGAATCTATATCTCAATTGCGGGAGCAGGATTTGAACCTACGACCTTCGGGTTATGAGCCCGACGAGCTACCTAGCTGCTCCATCCCGCGCTAATAAAAATGGAAGAAATTTGAACTATCCCAAAGTCACGCTATAACTGAGTGGACGAGATCTTCCATTATGGATGTATCCAAATGGTACACCTATTGTAACACACTTTTAGCTAAAGTCCTAATCTTGCACTTTAAAATAAAAAAAGCACTCCCAAGAGTGCCTTATCATTATGCTTTAGTAATGTTTGATGCTTGAGGGCCACGTTGACCTTGTTCAATATCAAATGTAACTTTTTCGCCTTCTTCAAGTTTACGGAAGCCATCGCTTTGAATTTGAGTGAAGTGTGCAAACACATCAGTACCATCTTCAGCAGTGATGAAACCAAAACCTTTAGAGTCGTTAAACCATTTTACAGTTCCTTTTGTCATAGTATATATTTTCCTTTCGTCATATTTGTAAATCATTATGTGAAAGAAAACATTAAAAATATATAACTTAGACTAAATTTACCTCTTAATAGTATCATGCTTTGTCCAGAAAGTCAAATCGCTTCTCCTCTTCATGGTTAAAACCAAGCTATAACTTACTCTTAGAGACCAAAACAAAAGATACATCACTGTATCTTTTGTTTTTTATTTTGTCGAACCACGATTAATGATTTGATGAGCGAGGATCAATTGGTTTTCCTCAACTTCTTCCTTGTGCATAAGTTTTGTCAACAAACGCATTGAAACTGCTCCCAAGTCATAAAGCGGTTGATTGACAGAAGTCAAACCTGGGTAAGTGTATGCTGTAATCGGGCTGTTTGAACCTGCGATAATTTCGAAATCTTCAGGTACTTTGATACCTTTTGAGAGCAAAGCATTGAGTAAGCCAACTGCTACAGTATCATAAGACACGATGGCAGCATTAATTTTCTTGGCAAGCATTTGTTCTGCTAAAGCTTGTCCATTTTCAAAAGTGTAATTACCTTCAAACACAAGTGACTCGTCAAAATCAATGCCAGCTTCATTCAAAGCTTCTTGATAACCAACCATACGTTCTGTATTTTCAACTTCTTCTAAAGAACCTGACACAAAAGCAATACGTTTATTGTTTTTTGCCAGTTCAGCAGTTGTTTGGTGTGCTGCAAGATGATAATCGATATTTACAGATGACATTTGTTTGTCAACATCAATCATTCCAGCAAGAACAATCGGTGTACGGGTTGATTTAAGCTGTTTACGAACTTTTTCTGTCATGAAGCTGCCCATATAAACAATACCATCAACTTGCTTAGAAAAGAGACTTTCAATAACTTTAAGTTCTTTTTCTTCATCACCATCACTATTTGCGAGAATGACATTATACTTGTACATTGAAGCAATATCATCAATGCCTCGAGCGATTTCAGCAAAATATGGTGACGTAATTGTTGGGAGAACAACCCCAACTGTCGTTGTACGTTTGCTTGCCAATCCACGTGCAACCGCATTTGGACGGTAGTCCAATTCTTCAATTGCATCAAGGACTTTTTGACGTGTTTTCTCTTTGACATTGGCGTTACCATTGACTACACGACTTACGGTAGCCATTGACACGCCTGCAACTCGAGCAACGTCATAAATTGTTGTTGTTGATTCTTCCATTCTTTTTAAACCTCAATTATAATAATCTTTGTCTGTTTTTTATATCTTTTAATATTTATGAAAAGTTTTTCCAAATTTAATTATATCACTTTTTGAAAACCGTTTCAATAATTTTTGGTAGTATATTGTAGATATTGTCGCACATGATTTTTTTCAGAATTTAGCGTACAATAGAGATAATAATTATAGAAAGGTGGATACTATGAGCAAACTCGAACGTATCTCTAATTTTCTGAACGAAAATGAAGTCGACATGACTTTCATCACCAATCCTACGACCTTGAATTATTTAACAGGTCTTGCCATTGACCCGCATGAACGTATTGCTGGTTTGATGGTTTTCCCGGATAAAGCGCCATCTCTCTTCACTCCAGCTTTGGAGGTAGAAAAAGCCAAAGAAAACACTACTGGCTTTGATATTTTTGGCTATGAAGATTCACAAAATCCGTGGGCTGTTGTAAAAGAACATTTGGGATCAAAAAATATCCAAAAAATTGCAGTCGAATTTTCTGACATCCCTTTGTCAAAAACTGAAGGGCTCAAATCTCAATTTTCTGGTGTTGAATTTGTCAACTTGACACCATTGGTAGAACGTATGCGTTTGATCAAATCTGCCGATGAAATCGAAAAAATGAAAATTTCTGGGGATTACGCAGATAAATGTTTCGAAATTGGTTTTGAATATGCAAATTCAGATCGTACAGAAACAGATGTTGTTGCAAAAATCGAATACGAAATGAAGCGTATGGGCGTACCTCAAATGAGTTTTGAAACAATCGTACTCTCAGGCGCTCGTGCAGCTAATCCTCACGGTATGCCAGAAGATGTCAAAATTCAAGATAATAAACTCTTGCTCTTTGACCTCGGTGTGATGAAAAATGGCTACGCTTCTGATGCTACACGTACTATCTCAATCGGTAAACCTTCTGATTTTGATGCCGATATCCACAAAATCGTACTTGAAGCACAAATGGCTGCTATGGACTTCGTAAAACCTGGTGTATCTGCACTTGAAATTGATAAAGTAGCCCGCGATGTGATTACTAAAGCTGGTTATGGCGAATACTTTGTCCACCGCCTTGGACACGGTATCGGTATGGATGTCCATGAATTCCCATCTATTGGTGGTTCTGAGGACATCATCATCGAAGAAGGCATGTGCTTCTCTGATGAACCAGGAATTTATATCCCAGGTAAAGTTGGCGTACGTATCGAGGACTGTCTCTATGTTACTGAAACAGGATGTGAGCCTTTAACTAAAACAAATAAAGAATTGATGATTTTCTAAAATCATCAGAAATGAAAAAGCACTGAATCAGTGCTTTTTTTATTAACCAAAGTCTCGTTTTCTTAAAGCAAGTACTTTCGTTTCAATTTGCTGGATGATATCCTTAAAGACTGCATCACTTTGACCTGTTGGATCTTCTAAGCCCCAGTCTTCCCTATATTGACAAGGAAGATAAGGACAGCCAACGTTACATCCCATCGTAATCACAATATCCACAGGTGGAATATCTTGTAAGAGCTTTGAACTTTGTGTTTTTTTCATGTCTATGTCATAGATTTCTTTCATCAAACGGACAGCATCTTGATTAATTTGTGGCTTTATCTCAGTACCCGCAGAGTAAAACTCAAACTTATCCCCAGCTAATTTTTTCCCCAAAGCTTCTGCAATTTGTGAACGGCAAGAATTATGCACACAGATAAATGCGATTTTGAGCATAGTAACTCTCCTCAACTATTTTTACATATTATACACTATTTTCCCCCGGTACTCGCTCAAACTGTACGGAGCTTATGAAAATTCTTGCTGGTATTTAGCTATTTCGGCATAGCTTTTCGCAAACTCTTGTGTTAAATTTTTGAAGAGAGGGTATAAAGCGCGGTAGTATTTAAAATTTTCTGGCTGAGGCTTATAAACTATTTCCATCGTTCCACTAGCAACATCTTCAATACTATCAATCCTCCCCAAAGCTTTTTGAGCCATGATCTGTGCTGCAAAGCATCCCGCCTCATGGTCTTTTTGAACCGTTATTGGTAACTCAAAAATGTCCGCAAGAATTTTCAACCAAAGCTCCGACTGAGAAAAACCTCCCGTAACTTTTATTATTTTAGGACATGCTGAATTTTCTGTGAGTGTCTCTTCTAACATACGCAAGTTAAAGGAAATGCCCTCAAGAACTGCACGCGCCATGTGACTTGTTGTATGACGATAGCTAAGTCCAAAAAAAGAAGCCCTAGCTGCTGCATTCCACAATGGTGCTCGTTCTCCACCTAGATAAGGATGAAAGATTAATCCATCCGAACCTGGAGACACACCTCTTGCTAAGTCAGTAATCGCTGCAAAGTCATAAGACTTCTCAAGTACGTTGTCTTTTAACCACCGAAAAACATCGCCTCCAGAATTTACCGCTCCACCATTTACCCAATGGTCTTCATCAAGTGCGTAACTAAAAGTTCTCGCTGCTTCATCTAGCTGAGGTACATCACTTACCATGCGAAGGGCGCCTGAAGTACCTACTGTAATTGCCAATTCACCTTTTTTAATTGCCCCAACACCTAAGTTTGACATAGGACCATCGCCAGCGCCATATACAAAAACGGTATCTGGTGAAAGCCCCATCTTTCGTATCCATTTTTCTGGTAAACCTTTCTCTATTGCATAAGGTGATACGATTTTAGGAAGTTGTGTTTTTGAAATACCTAACAGATCTAAAATATCATCGTCCCAGGTCATTTTCTGATTGTTAAAAAAACCTGTACCTGTAGCAATTGATAGATCTATCGTATTACTTTGGAAAATGCGTTGAAAGATTGCGCCTTTGAGATCCATAAAATGCGCTGCATTTTTGAAAATCTCTTTTCTTTCATTCTTGAGCCATAATAGTTTAGCAAGAGGCGACATCGGATGTAAAGGTGTTCCTGTTTTATGATATATAGCATTTGAAGTATCTTCACTTTTTAAATCGTTACTGTATTTTTCAGCTCTAGTATCTGCCCAAGTTAAGACACGCGTTAAAGGCTGCCATTCCTGATCAAAGGCAATCAAGGCATGCATTTGGGTGCTGAAAGAACATGCTAAAATAGAATCTCCTGTTTTTATTTGGCGTGTTATTTTTTCAACAACACTTATCATCGCAGTAAATATCTCCTCTAAATCTTCTTCTGCCATTCCTTGGGCATCACGATAAAGTGGGTAAGACTGAGAACTTGTGGCGATCTGAATCCCTGATTGATCAAAGAGAACTGCTTTTGTCGCAGTGGTACCTAAATCTATACCTATTAAATAATCCATGTGTTTCCTTTCAAAAAAAGGCAAGTCTCCATTGCCTTTTTATTTTATAAATCATTTCCATTTGATGCAATAACAGACTTATACCAATCAAACGACTTTTTCTTCATCCGGGCAAGCGAGCCTGATCCATCATTTTTTCTATCCACATAAATCATACCATATCTTTTACTCATCTCGCCTGTGGAAGCTGCAACTAAGTCAATGACTCCCCAAACGATATAACCCATCAAGGGTATTCCATCGGAAATACCGTCTGCCATCGCTTTGATATGCTCTTTTAAATACGCAATACGGTAATCATCATTGATTTTTCCATCAACAATCTTATCCGACGCTCCCAATCCATTTTCAACTATAAAAATAGGTTTTTGATAGCGATCATAAATTTGATTCATGGTAATCCTTAACCCAAGTGGATCAACAGCCCACCCCCACTGACTTGTTTTTAGATATGGATTTTTCACCGACTTGACCACATTTCCTGCATTAACTTCTAAATCATCAAAACTTGCAACTGAACAACGCGAAGCGTAGTAACTAAAAGAAACGAAGTCCACAGTGTGCTTCAAGATGTCTTCGTCACCAACTTCCATCTTTAACTCGATATTTTTTTCGCGGAAAATCCTCTGTGTGTAAGAAGGATAATACCCTCGAGCTTGAATATCCGTAAAAAATGTATTCATCTGTTCATCTTGCAAGGCTTGCCAGACATCCTCAGGTTTACAGGAATAGGGATAAAATGCACCTCCAGCAATCATACAGCCGATTTGTAAATCCTTATCCAATTTATGTGCAGCTTTCACAGCCAAACTACTTGCAAGGAGCATATGATGGGCAGCCTGATAGATTACTTGCGCTTTATTTTCACCTGTTTGGAAGGCCAATCCTGCTCCTGAAAAGGGGCTATGTAGAATGATATTTATTTCATTAAAAGTAATCCAGTACTTTACATCATCTCCAAACTCATCAAAACATGTCCGAGCGTATCTTTCGAAAAAGGTAATCATTTTACGGTCGCGCCAAGAGCCATATTTTTCAACTAATCCCATCGGAACGTCAAAATGTCCTAAGGTTACCAAAAGTTCCATGTCATACTTTTTACACTCTGCAAACATTTGACGATAGTAGGCTATCCCCTCTTTGTTAGGCTCACTTTCATCACCCTTGGGAAAAAGACGAGACCAAGAGATTGATGTGCGGAATATTTTTAATCCCATTTCTGCGAGCAGTGCTATATCTTGTTTATAGCGGTGATAAAAATCAATGCCTTGATGACTGGGGTAAAATTCTGATTCCTCTAAGATTGGATGAGAAATTTCACCTAATTTAACGGGCAAGCGTTTTTCACCTAAAGGCAGCATATCAATATTACTGGCTCCTCTCCCCCCTTCTAACCATGCTCCTTCAGCTTGGTTTGCCGCAATAGCTCCACCCCAAAGAAAATCTTTAGGAAATTTTCCTGCTTCTTTTTTATTTTTCAACGTCTAAAATTACCTCTCCCTCACTGACTTCATCCTTTTCTAAAAGCGTAAAATTCGCATATTCAGCAGAATTTGTCACAACAACTATCGTATCTGTGGCAAGTCCTGCTGCTTCAATCAGTGCTAAATCAACTTCTACTATTGGAGTTCCTTGGTAAATTTTATCACCCATTTTGATGTTTGAAGTAAAACCTTTGCCTTCTAAAGTTACTGTATCGATACCAATATGGACCAAAACTTCTAATCCTTTATCACTGGTAATTCCAATGGCATGTTTTGTTGGAAAAACAGCTGTAACCGTCCCTGTGATTGGTGAAACAATTTGTCCATTACTTGGTACAACCGCAAAGCCTTTACCCAATACTTCTTTTGAAAAGACCTCATCTGCAACTTCTGAAAGTTTTTTAACTTTTCCAGTTACTGGAGATTTAATACTTACAGTCTGAGCAACTTGATCCAGATGGATTTCTTCTAAGTTTTCTTCTTCCACAGGCAAATCTTCAAACCCAATAACCAAGGTTAAGACAAATGACAATACAATGGAGAGAATCATCACGATAGCTACCCAAGCGATTGTCATTGGATTATCACGGTCAATAAATTGAACACTCGTAAACAAACCAGGAGCGGCCATTGAGTGGCTGGCAAGTCCTGCCATTCCAGCTACAGCTCCGGCAACAAAACCTGTAATCACTGAGGCAATCATCGGTCGTTTCAAACGTACAGCTACACCATAAAGTGCGGGCTCAGTAATCCCTGCAATGATAGCTGAAGATGCTGCGGCTAAAGCTGTTTGCCGTAATTCTCTATTTTTTGTTTTCAAAGCAACTGCTAGAGAAACACCGCCTAATGAGAGGTTGGCACCAATTTCTGATGGCATAACCATTCCCTCAACACCTGTATCCGCAATAGTCTGTACAATTGTCGGAGTGAAGACGCGGTGCATTCCTGTCATGACAAGCAACGGCCACAGTGCGCCAACAATTGCTACTGCTAACCACCCTAGTTTATCATGAATAAAGAACACACCATTAGAAATAGCTGTCCCTAACCAAACTCCTGCTGGACCTACTAAAAGTATAGCGATTGGTGCTGCTACAAGTAGGATAAGCATTGGCTTCAAAAAGTTTTTCGTTACCACAGGCGTGATTTTATCAACATAATTTTCAATATATTTAAGGAGCCATGTCATCACGATAGCGGGAATAATAGTATAAGTATACTTTACAGATGTCATCGGGATCATCGCAAAAGTTACAGTAGTACCCTCAGCAGCCTTTGCCATCCATTCCATAAAGACCGGATGTACCATTAGACCAGCGATAGCCATCGCTAAGTAAGTGTTTGAGCCAAATTTTTTAGAAGCAGAAACAGCGACTAATAGTGGTAAAAAGAAAAATGAAGCATCCCCAATGGTATTCAAGATGTTATAGGTTGAACCATCAATACTTAGAAGCCCCGTCATTTCCAAAAGCATCGCGAGCAACTTAATCATTGAACCGCCAATAATAGCTGGTATCAAAGGAGACATAGTTCCAATAATGGCATCAAGGATGTTTGTTCCTATTTTTTTCAAGGTTAATTTTTCTTTCGGTTTACCTGACTCGTTCGTCACAGCACCGCCAGCAACACCTTTTTTTAAGATAGCTGCGTAAGCTGCGGCTACATTGTTGCCAACAATAATTTGGTATTGCCCGCCTTGCTTGACAAGCCCCATTACCCCATTGATGTTTTTTACTTTATCATCATCTGCTTTGCTTTCGTCTTTTAAGATAAAACGTAGTCGTGTCATACAATGTGTTAAATTTTCAACATTTTCGACTCCACCTATTGCTTGCAGAATAGTCTCCGCCATTATATTAAAATCTTGCGCCATTTTCTCTTACTCCTTAGTTTTATTTTCCACAGCATGTCCACCAAAACCATTTCTGAGGGCTGCGACTACTTTTCCACTCATGCTATCTTCCTGTAAGGAACGATTACGCATCATTAAAGACATGGCAATTACAGGTGCAGGAACTTCTAAGTCTAGACTCTCTTCGACTGTCCACTTTCCTTCTCCCGAGGCTTGGACTCGCCCTATAATTTGATCTAATTTTGCATCCTTTGCAAATTGTTCTTCCGCAAGCTCCATAAGCCACGAACGGATAACTGACCCATGATTCCATAATTTGGCTACTGCTTCATAGTCGTATTCAAAGGCAGAAGCTTCTAAAATCTCAAAGCCTTCTGCAATAGCTTGCATCATGCCATACTCAATGCCATTATGAATCATTTTAAGATAATGGCCACTTCCAAGCGGACCTGTATAAAGATAGCCATCTTTTTGGGCCAATTTTTGAAAGAGAGGTTCCAATTTTTCCCAAGATTTTTTGCTATCACCACCAATCATAAAGTTCCCCCCCGAACGTGCACCAGCCATTCCCCCTGAAGTACCAACATCAAAGAAATCAATTTTCTTAGCTTTTAGCTTTTCATTTTGTTGGAGATTATCTTTATAATATGAATTTCCTCCATCAATAAGGATGTCTCCAGCGGATAACTTTTGAGTCAACTCCTCAACGATACTATTTGTTATACTTCCTGCAGGCAACATCAGCCAAACAATCCGTGGCTGTGGTATGACTTCAATGAATTCTTCTAAAGTAGAGCAGCTTATCACTTGCTCAGAATATAGTTCTGCTTTTCTGATTTGTGCTTCGTCGTTGTCTAAGACAGTCACTTTCATACCCTTATCAACTGCATTTTTTACAAGGTTAAGTCCCATTTTACCAAGCCCGATAAGTCCAAAATTCATATTCTCTCCTATTTGATATGGCTATTATAAGAAAAACATTATATTTATCTTCCTTACTTCTTAAATATTATAACACGGAAAAAGTAAACGCTTTCTCCAAAAAAAGGAGAATTCTCCACAATCATGTTATAATAATTTTATGGGAATATTTATTGACAATTATCAGAGTACACAGCTCTCCAACACAGAACAATCCATATTGTTAAAGCTGGATAGCCAGCCAGAGCTTTTAGATAATAATCTAACACAACTTGCAGTAGAGCTCCATTCTTCAGGAACTTCAATCATACGACTTTGCCAAAAATTAGGATTTTCAGGATTTTCGGAGTTTAAATTTGAAACAAAGAAACTGCTCAGTTTGACAAGTAATAAACATGAGATTTCCTTTTTAGAGGAGCTTACAAACTTTTGCAATTTTTTATCCACAGATATTACCACAGACAAAGTGCGGTTATTTGCGCAAGAAATATCTAAATCGAAAACCATTTATATCGCCGGGGTTGAAGCTTCTAAATCTCTTGCTGCTTACTTCAGCCATAAGTTAAATCAATTTGACTATGCTGCCGTTCATGTTTCGGATGATACCCTCCTAGATTTATTGCCTAATATTCTTAATCGCCATAGTCTGGTTATTTACGTCTCCATATCAGGACAGACGAAACGGCTGACGAATTCTGCGCAAAAAGCCAATCATACTGGTGCCACAGTTCTTTCTCTAACAAATGCTAAAAGTAGTCCCCTAGGGCGTTTAAGCAAAATAAATATCTCTACTAATACTTCGACTGCTAGCTACCACAACTATGATGTTACCCCTCGAACTTTTCAGGTCGCAGTTATTGATTTAATTCTATCCAGAATTGTGCAAAATCTTGAAAAGCAATAGATATAATTTTAGACATAAAAAAACTTCTTTGTTATCCACAAAGAAGTTTTTATTTTATCCAAAGTCGGTAGGTAAACCTTTACCATTTCCGAAGAAATATCCCGTTTTATTATTTATTGTTAATAGGTAACTGCCGTCTGGACGATACAAGTTGAAATAACCTGCAACTTGACCAGCCATGAAACCGGAAGTCATTGTATGAATAGCGACTGGTAAAAGAATAAAATCATTACCTGAGATATAACCACGCTGACGCGCAATATTCAATACTTTATCTCTGATTCCAGGATTCCAAGTGAAAGCTGGATCTTGTGGATTAAGATTAGCTTGGGGTTGAACACGCGCATTGGAATTATCTGGCGTAGCACCTGTCGGATTTTGGGCACCATCAGCCGCTACAGCTGTGGCAGATGAAGCTCCACCTTGTGCTGTATTTTTATCTGTTTGCGGATGTGTTGGGGCTCCTGTTGTTCCATTTGATGTATCAGTAGAAGCTGATGTTCCTGCAGTTTGATCTGAGGTTTGATTTCCAGGTTGAGTAGCTGCATTATTTTGCGTAGCCGTCGCTGCTTGCTCTTCTTTAGCTTTAGCCTCTGATTGCTGTGTTTTTGCTAAGTTAATTGCTTGAGCCAATACTTTATTCAGTTTCTCATTTTCAGTCTTTGGAACCGCTGGTATACTTACTGCCGCTTTTACTTGAGCTTCCTTATTAAGTTCACCATCTACAATAGCTGATTTATTAAAGAGAGCGTTAACTTTTTCAACTGCTTTTATTTGTGCTTCAAGCGCATTTACCTTTGTTTCTGCGGTATCAAAATCGCTTCCTTTTAAAGTTTTGAGCTTATTTTTCAAAGCTGACAATTGATCAAAATTAGAATTCTTCAGTACTTGATGATCTGAGTCAGTAAAAAATTCGTCGTAAGCTTTATTAAAAGCATTTAAGTTAGCTTTGTTTTCCACAGCTGCTTGATTGACTACTTTTTCATTATTATTATGATTATAGAGTGCATAACCAGCGCCTCCTGCAGCCAAAAGGACCAATGCACAAAGTCCAATAATCAAAGGTTTCTTATTTTTCTTTTTCTCTGATTGCTCTTCTTGCGCAGAAGCTTCCGACTCAACTACGGGTGTAACAGGTAAGGGTGTTGGCACAGTTTCACCGGCAACCGGTGCTTTTTCTAGAGGCACAACAACTTCTTCTTGTGGAAGCTGTGCCTCTTCGATAGGTGCACTTTCTTTTTCCTCATCTTGTACATTTTCATTTGCTTCTATTGAGTTTTCCAGCTCCTCGTCTACAGTCGAAACTGGCTCTTCTGTAGGGCTTGTTTCCGCAACTTCTTCTTTTGAGTCAGGAACTTGATTGGAAAGCTCTGGGAAATCTTGTGCTGTACTTTCTGTTTCTTCCGCTTGTTCAGCTGCACTTTCCTTATCGACAAGTTCTACCGGTACAGGAACAACAGGAGGTACATCATCAGCAATTTCTACTTCATCAAACTCTGACTTATTTTTTTCTTTGAAGTTTGGTTCCTTAGATGGAGTAACTGTTTCTGCTTCTTGAGTGCCAGTTTCTGAATCTTGTGTCTCTGACGCCTCAGCTAACTTTTCTTCAGCTTCTTCTTTAGCCACAATCACTTCTTCATTAGGATCAACAGTTTCTTCTTGATCCATTTTCTTACGCTCAGTTTGGATATATTTTTCTAAGGCTTGATTTTTAACAGCTTCAATCTCTCCACGATGTTGGCGAATGTATTTGTCAAGTACGCTTTCGCTTTCACTATTTTCTTTATCTACCCTTTGCGCTTTTTTTACAATTTCGCCTACAGTGAAATCTGAGACATCGCCCAGTTTTAAGACTTTTTCGCCAGAATTTTTGATATCTTTATCTTTTTCTTCTGTCATTTAGATCTCCATAGCATTTGCTTATTTTTTTATTCTTTTTCCAAAATATTGATACAAGTCTGTACGCAATGTTCCGTTATAGAGCTTACGCTTTTTCGTTGCTTTAGCTCCGTAATGTGTTTCAAAAGCAATATCACTTGTCAGAATATATTTGCTCCAAGTTTCGAGGGGCGCAAAAGTTGCACCCATCTCTTTATAGAGCCCTGCAACTGAATCTTCATCTCCCAAACGTTCTCCGTATGGCGGGTTCGATACAATAACCCCATCAAGGGCATCTGTATGAAAATCTTGCAGACGCATCTGTTTATATTTTATCACATGGTCAAGTCCAGCTGCAAGTGCATTTCCTTTTGCAATTTCAATCATTCGACCATCGATATCGAAGCCTTGAATATCAAGCTCTAAATCTTTACGTATAGCTTGTTTTGCGGCTTGGCGTACTTCTTCAAAAACATCTGGCTTCATCCATGACCATGCTTCACAGGCAAACTTGCGATTAAGACCGGGTGCCATATTAAGTGCCAACATCGCAGCTTCAATCGTAAATGTTCCTGAACCACATGTCGGGTCAACAAACATACGTTTTGGATTTGCCAGCCAGTTTGTCAACATAATAATCGCTGCTGCCATGTTTTCCTTTAATGGAGCATCACCTTTTTCAACACGATAGCCACGTTTGAAGAGTGAATCGCCGGTGGTATCAATCATTACCGTCGCATTATCTTTATGAATCGCAATCTCGATGGAAAAGCCCGCACCATTTTCTGGGATAGGTACGCCCTCTGGACGATGATAGGCTTTTTGCAATTTCTTCACAATAGCTTTTTTAGTAATCCCTTGAACACTTGGCTCATTATGTAAAGTTGATTTCACAGACTTTGCTTTACTTACAGGAAAGGCTGAACCAAAAGGAATATAATCTTCCCAATCAAGCGCATATACATTTTCAAAGAGTTCATCAAAAGTACGTGCCTTAAATTCACCCACAACAATCTTTACACGATCTGCTGTACGAAGCCAAGTATTTGCTTGAGCAATTGTTCTTGTATCTCCTGTAAAAAAAACACGAGAACGATCGTCAATCGTAACATTTTCGACTTCCATATTGCGTAATTCACGAGCCACTAAACTCTCAAGACCTGCTGCAGCAGTCGCTATCAGCTTAAAATTATTTTTCATTTGTTCCTTTGTTTCTTTCTAAAAAAAGCTGGGACTAGCCCAGCGTGTCATACAGTTTTCTATAAGCCATGTTTTGTTCAGGTCTTGCGACCGTCGATAACCATCTGTCTGGGGAAGATAGTCTTCCCCCTCGACCACGCCTTCAATTCGGCTAGTCAAGTGCCCCGACCATAAGTTTGGGTTGCTCGCTTGAGGGGTTTACCACGTTCCAATCTTACCGTTTCCAGCAAGCCTCGTCTCTTTGGCACTTTTACAGAATACTCATGCATATCAAAAGACTTAGCACTTTCTTCAGCCGTTAGGCATGACACTCCTACCTTGGTTTATTGTTTCACCAAGCACAAACACTACGGGCATCGCAGCCCGTGCGAGCATGGACTTTCCTCATGATACCAAAGGTATCACGCAGTTATCCAAAAACTGTTTTTTCTTTTTCATTAAATTATGAAGTCAGCTTTATGCTTCTTCACTTGAAGCACTTCCTGGACCAAAAACAGCTTGTTCCAAACGGTTAATACGTTTAAGAAGCTCAAAGTTACTTGGTTGACCAATTTCTGTTTTTGGTTTATTGATTCGGCTTGAAACCACGCGGCTCATGTTATCCAAACGTTGTGTTTCTTCCAAATTTGCTTGGTTAGGACGACTTGCTTGAGATTCAAGTTCTACGATTTTTTTCTTCAAAAACTCGTTTTCTTCTTGCAAGCGCAATACTTCTGCTTGAAAAGCTTCGTAATCTTGAATGACGTCATCGAGGAGCTCGTCAACTTCTTCTTTATCATAACCACGCATTTTTGTTCCAAAGTCAGCTTCATAGATATCTTTAGGTGTAAATTTAAATGTTGCCATATCGTCCTCTTTTATCATTTCATATCAAAGTTTTATCATCTTTAATCATAGCAGAAATTTTTTAATTTTTCAAGTCAATTATCCACTGGCAAATATCCGGATAAATGGCTTGTTATAAGTCTTTCAAAGCTAACTTAATCAAGGCTAAATCAAACAAATAATTTGCATCTACTCCTGAGCTTTTTATTTTATAATCAAGTTCAATGAGGGACAATGTAGCTTGTGCCAGAAAGTTTTCCTGCATATTACGTACTTGCTGATTTGCTAACTTGACACGATAGGGGTGAATTTTAAGATAAGAAGTTTGTTTCTGTTCATTCCAACCTTTATTTTGCATCAGTTTTACCTGATAATAAAGCCGGAAGGAATTTGTCAAAATAACCAATATTTTGATTAACTCCTCACCTTGCAAAGTCAAATCATGAACTAAATCACGTGCTTGATTCACATCACCCTTCAAAATCAAGTCGGTCAACAAAAAAATATTATCTTGGAGAGATTTAGGAACAACTTTTTCGACATCCGCCAGAGTAATTGTTCGTTCTCCCACATATGTTTTTAACAAGGAGATGTTTTGTTTGATTACTGGAAAAGAAAAATTTGATTTTTCAAATATCCTTTGGAGAATAGTTCCAGAAAGGCCTGTATCGGCAAAAACTCGACTTAACTCTTGAGGTTTTAGTTCTTGTGCTTCGAGCAGAGTGGCTTGTGTTTTTAGCTTTTTCGTGAGTTTCAGTCGACTGTCTAACTTACCATGTAAAATAAGAATCAGCTGTGTAGTTTCGACTGGATCATTCAAAAAATTTTCAAAACGCACTGTCTGTTTTTCATCAAAAACAGCTTTTTTCACTGTTGTAAGATTTGTGAGATTTTCTAAAATAACCAGCTTTTGCTCAACAAAGAAAGGCAAACTCTCTAGCTCTTCTAAGGCAAGATTTGCATTGGCATTATTCAGGTCAAAATAGGCTTGCCCTAAGTCTGTACTGTCAAAATGGACATACTCTAAAAGTCGACTTTTTAGTTCTTGAACAAGATCTTCTTCCTCTCCGTAAAGTACCAATATTTGAGGAAGACCTGCTTTTTTTATTTTTTCTAATTCTTCAAAAGCGCTCATGCTTCGTCAAACTCCTGTCCTTCTAAAAACTCTCCATCTTTTGTAACGAGAACTTTTCGTGGTGTTGTACCTTTGGCTGGGCCGACAATACCTGCTGCCTCCAGTTCATTCATCAGATCGGAAGCGCGGTTGAAACCGACTTTAAGCGCACGTTGCAACTGGGCCGTCGAGGCTTTTTGAGCAGAAATAACCATATTGCGCGCTTCTTCAAACAAGGGATCAGCTGAATTTGATGGTGCTGCTGTGCCACGGCTGCTGTCTTCTTCAGCTTCACCAGGATCAAAGCTTTCATCATAGTCAGCTTGGGATTGATTTTTAATAAAGTTCACGACTGACTCAACATCAGAATCTGATAAGAAGGCGCCTTGTAAACGTACAGGATGATTTTCATCAATGGGTTTAAAAAGCATATCCCCCCGTCCTAAAAGTTTCTCTGCACCATTTGTATCAATGATTGTGCGAGAATCCGTCCCGCTGGATACAGCAAAAGCGACACGTGAAGGAACATTTGCCTTAATCAAGCCAGAGATGACATCAACGGATGGACGTTGCGTTGCTAAAATCATATGGATACCAGCTGCACGGGCTTTTTGTCCAAGACGGATAATCGCATCTTCAACTTCCTTACTAGCTACCATCATCAAGTCAGAGAGCTCATCGACAATAACGACGATTAATGGTAAGGTTTGATATTTTTCATTCGACTGTGCATTGTATTTTTCTATTTTTTCATTATAACCTGCAATATTACGTACCCCTGCTTGACTAAAGAGTTCATAGCGGTTTTCCATTTCATCTACCACCTTTTGTAAGGCACGTGATGCTTTACGAGGATTCGTTACCACAGGAATAAGAAGATGAGGAATATCGTTATAAACAGAAAGTTCAACCATTTTAGGATCGACCATCAAGAATTTCACCTCACTAGGCAAGGCTTTCATCAGGATAGACGTGATAATACCGTTCACAGCAACAGACTTACCTGAACCTGTAGAACCTGCTACAAGTAAGTGAGGCATCCGTGTCATATCAAAGGTGCGAATCGTACCGTCTAAAGCTTTTCCTAAAGGCAACTCGAGCAAACTGTTCGTTTTGGGTTGAGCATTTTCCCAAAGTTCTCGGAAACCAACGGTTGCAACTTCACTGTTAGGAATTTCGATACCGATAAGGGATTTCCCAGGTATTGGTGCCTCAATCCGTACATCCTTTGCTGCCAGCGCTAAAGCTAGATCATCTGATAAGTTGACAACACGCGAAACTTTCACCCCGGTAGCTAATTTAATTTCGTACTTGGTAACGGATGGGCCTACAACAGCAGATTCAACTGATGCCGAAATCTTGAAGGATTCTAATGTTCGCTCTAGGATTTGAATATTTTTGCGGACATTTTCTCGTTCTCCCGCTTGATTTTTTGTTGGAATTTCTTCCAATAAATCAATCGTCGGAAGTTGATAAAACTCGTTGTCAACAGAACGTTCAAAACTGATTGGCTCTTGGTCATCCTCTACTTCCTCTTGCGGTTGTATAGCCCCCATTTCTTTTGTAGGTGATACTGGCGTATCAGGAATAGCTATAGGAATTTCGGAAAAGTCGGAAGCTGTACTTTCTTCAAACAGGGGTTCACTTGGGAGAGGAAGTTCTTCTGCTTCCATCGCCCGTAAGTTTCTTTCAGCTTCTTCTTGAGCTTTGGCTTTTTCTTCTAAGAGTGCTGCTGCACGTTTTGCTTCAGCACGATCTGCCATACGCGTACGTGTTTCGCTTATATTTTTTTTTAGAAAAATACGTAGCCGTGCAATCAAAGCGGGTGCCATAAGATACAATGCGACAAGCCACAGAATTCCCACAATAATATAAACACCTATTACGGAAAAGAGGGCTTTAGCTGGACCAAAAAACAAGTCTCCTAAAAAACCACCGCCAAGAAAATGCGTCACCTGTCCTTTTTTCAGATCAGACATTGCTAAAACTAAAGCATTTTTATTGGGAGACAGGACATCATATCTCGCATGAAAAACAAGAAGAAGTCCAAAGAAAAAGAGAGCTAACCCTGGTAAAAAGCGTTTGTTTTCACGAAAGAAATCCTTTTTGAAAACCGTCATAAACATGACGAATAAAACGATTAATAAGAATGTGATTGCTAATGATCCTACAGCCAGTCGGGTGACATTATATAAAAAGACACCAAATAAGCCCAAACGTGCTAAAGCAAATAAAATGATAATAAAGCTCCCAAAAAAAGCCGCCATTTTTTTATTAGCCGTCCAAAATTTAGTATTTGACTTTTTAGTCGATGGTTTCTTTGCTGTTGAACGCTTCGCTTTTGGTTTTGATTTACTTTTTGTTGTTCTTTTTGCGGGCATATTATTTCTCTGTTCTAAAACTTAATATTACTCTTTATTGTAACATTTTACAGGCTTATCTTTCAATACTGGCTTTTAAGACATTAAAAAGCCGAAAGCTTGTACTTTCGACTTTTATCTTGCTTCATTATTTTACAACCATAACATTACATGGTGCATGGTTAACAACATAACTTGCAGTTGATCCCACAAGTACACGGTCAATAGCGCCTTTACCTGTTGAACCCATAACAATCAAGTCAATATCATTTTCCTCAGCAAAATCAACGATTTCTTTTTTAGGAGAACCACTCACTTGAAAAGCTTTGTACTCAACTTTGTCACCAATAAGTTTTCCTGCTTCATCAAGAATTTCTGTTGATTGTTTTTCCGCTTCTTCCAAAACAGCTGGCATGATGTAAGCTGTGCCATAAAGCTGCGCAACATCTTTAGCATGTACTACAAATAAAGATGCTTGGTTTCTTTTAGAAATCTCAATAGCTTCTTGGATAGCTTGATTTGCTTGGTCAGATCCATCTACTGCGACTAAAATATTTTTGTAATTTTCTCTCATTGTAAACGCCTCCTTTTTCTTTATTATAAGATATTTTCATATCAAAGTCCAATAAAAAGTTTAAAATTTTTGTTTTTTATCACTTTTTTCTCATTGAATTGGTTTATATCCATGTTATTTAACTTAATAAGTTAATCATACCTGAATATCCGAGGTGTTTGGCATAATCTAAGGCCGTTAAATTATTGTTATCACGTAATTCAGTGTTTGCTTTATATTGCAAGAGGGTCTTCACGATTTCTTGATAGTGTGCTGAACCATCTCTCAATGCCACTGCTTCAATCAATGCTGTATATCCATAATTATTTTGATGATCAATATCCACTTGACCGTCTTCCAGTAACATTTTTACATTTTCCAAATGTCCTTTTTCAGCTGCTGGAATCAAAGCATTTCCTCCAAAGCGGTTATAGACTTTTTGGTTAGGTTTACTGTGTTGCAAAATATATCGCAGGATTTCGGTTTTACCTTGAGCCGCTGCGTAAAGGTAAGGCGAATCTTGAATGTGATCTTGTGAATTAACATCTGCCCCATTATCTATCAATAGCTGAGCTAGGGCAATATTATTTTCATGAGTCGCGATAAGTAAAGGTGATTCTCCTTGTGCATTTCTCTCATTAATATCTGACTGATTAGCTTTGATACTTTTTTCAATTTCAGATAAGCTCTTCTTTTCTGTTACAGCCTCTAAAACTTTCATCGGTTTGACCTCCTCTTTTTTCGAAGTTGCCTTTTCGTTGGTGGATGCTGCCTTTTGTGAAGTCGAAATCGTAGTGCTTTGTTTAACTTCGCCTTCATGAGAACTTTGATTATCTTGTTTGGAACAGCCTACTAAAAGAACAAAGGCTAGTCCAGAGAGAATCAAATATTTCCTCAAAACAACCACATCCTCTCGTTTCATTCTATGCTATAAGTTCATCTTAACATTTATCGTATATTATTTAAAAAATTCTGACTTATAACTTTTAGAGTGGTTTTGAAATAATCCAGGATAGATAATACTAAAAGAAGATTATTAATAATAAAATAAACTATTGTGATACAATGAACTTATGAAAAATATAAACGCTTACAAGGCTTTAGCCTTTTTTGACCTTGACGGAACTTTACTTAACGGACAGAGTCAGCTAGACCCTGATGTCATCGATGCTATCCATGAAATTCGCCGTAATGGTGTCCTTCCCTTTATTGCCACAGGACGTGGACATTTTGAGCTTGACAATATTATGGCAGCCACTGGCATCACCGGTGCTGTTGCTATGAATGGACAATATATCGTTTTAGATGGCCAAACGATATATAAAGATCCTATTTCAATTGAAAACATCGAAAAATTACACACGTTAGCTATCGAGCAAGACGAAGCACTTGCCTTTTATGGCAAAGAGGGCTATTGGGTAGATCGTCATACGGATTTTGTCCGTCAAGCTTATGCTTATACACATATGCCACTTCCCGAGATTGACCCCGAAGGTTACAAATCAGAAGAAGTCAATATGCTCTTGTTATTGACTGATAAACTGTCACAAGTGGATTATTACAAAGCACAGATGCCCGAACTTAATTTCTTTATGAATGCTCCTACTTCTATCGATATTACAAACATCTCGACCAATAAAGGTACTGGGATTACACATGTGAAGGACGTCCTCAACTTTAAGGGGGAAACCTATGCTTTCGGTGATGGACGAAATGACCTCCATCTTTTAGCTGCTGCAGACCATGGTACAGCTATGGGTAACGCGGTTCCTGAACTCAAAGAAATCGCTGATTTTATCAGCAGTAAAAATACAGAAAAAGGTATTGTGAATGCCTTTAAACATTGGAACTTTATTTAGACACCAAAAAAGCAGAGCGTCCTCTAGACACACTGCTTTTTTTTATTTTCTTATTTTATCTGGTCAAATCAATCCGCTTGCCCAGTTTATCCATAATAATTGCACCAATAAGCAAACTTGCAAATTCACCCACAGCTAATGTAAACCAGGTCCAGAAGAAAGGCATTCCGAAAAGAAAATGCATTTCCAAAGCGATAGTTACCATACTGATTGAGAAAAATATTGCAAAGTAGAAAAAGGCTTTATTGAGCTGACCATTGAAAAAGTACTGTTTCATATAGCGTTCAAAAAGTAGCACTCCTAAAGTCAAGAAAATAAGCGTTGACAGGCCACCCACGATAACATCAACCCAAGTAAAGCTGAGGAAGTTTGAAATCATACATCCAATAGTCACAGCAATAATATATTTTTTATTAAAGAAAGCTGTAAAGTTGAGCATTTCTGAAATCCTAAATTGCATAGGACCATAAGAAATAGCATTGAGTGGTGGTGTCATCGTAAGGACAACGTAAAGAGCAGCAACAATGGCAATCGTCACCATGTCGTAAACAGTAGATTTTTTCAATTTTTTCTCCTTTAGCGGCTGAATACCGCCTGTAATATGCTCAGGCAAAGGTTAAAAGTCCTGAGGATTGCTGATAATTTGCAACTTTTATATTATATCAATTTTCTTGAAAAATGAAAAGACTTCTCTGGGGTATAAAAAACTCAGCCTTAAAGACTGAGTTTTTATTTGATTGTCCAGCCGCCATCGATAGGAACCACTGCCCCCGTCAAATAGGAACTTTCTGGACTGGCTAGAAATAGGGTCAAATCTGCAACTTCTTGAGGTTTTGCCCAGCGTTTTGCTGGAGTTTCTTTTGCTACCCATTTTGCCATTTCTCCATTATTTTCAGTAAAGTCCTTAGCATTCATCGGTGTATCGATGGCGCCAGGAGCAATACCGGCAACTTGGATACCATGCTGCGCTTCATCTAAGGCAAGTTGCTTTGTAAAACCAACAATAGCATGCTTGCTTGCAGTATAGGCAATACCTCCACCACCGGCAACTAGACCGGCAACTGAAGCCATATTGATGATTGCACCAGACTTTTGCTTTTTCATTTGAGGCAAAAAGGCAGAGGTCACGAGAAACATACTGTCAAGATTAGTTGCTAGGATTTTTTTCCAAAGTGAAAAGTCCGTGTCTTCCATCGTCCGATAGTCATCGAGCCGACCTGCTGTATTAAGCAAGATATCAATTTCACCTACCTGTGCGGCTAATTGTGCTACCTTTTCAGGAGAGGAAACATCACAGACGATAGTCCTAAAATCTGCAGAGAATTCTTGTAAGTCCACGCCAATAACTTCTGCACCTGCTTGTATAAAAGCCTGCGCTTGGGCTTGACCAATTCCGCTGGCTGCTCCTGTTACTAGAACCTTTTTCCCTTTAAATTTTTGATTAGTCATTCACTAAAATCCAGTCTGTCGCCAATACGTCACAAGGTGTAGGCGCCCACATGCTAAAACCTTCACCTTCTCCTGTGACATTAATCAGAAAGTAAGGTGTAACTTGCAGTTTTTCACCGTTATCAAGTGTAATACTGTCATATAAGGCAACATAGTTTTCTGCGCCTCCCCAGCCTGTGCGTACTATTTTTTTCCCTGCTTTAAGTTCTGGAAGAATTTCTTCAAATGTCATCTTTAATTCCTTTCTGAAACTGCATCACTCTTCTTATATTAGTAGTGTTTTAATTAGTGTTTTAATTTTAACATTTTGTGCTTTATTTTGTCATTTTTTGTTTCAGCTTGACAAGATGATTTGCTTCAACTAGAATGAAGCTATGAAAAATACAGAAAATAATCAAAAAATTGTTATCATCACCGGTGCATCAAACGGCATGGGTTATGAAGCTGCCAAAACTTTTGCTCAACGCGGTTGGCAGGTTTATGCTGGCGCACGTCGTGTTGAAAAAATCCCCACTGATGAGGGAATTATCCCACTAAAACTTGATGTTACAGACAGCAAAAGTAACCAAAACTTTATCCAACATATCATTAATCATGCAGGACGAATTGATGTGTTAATCAATAATGCCGGCTACGGTGAGTATGGTCCCGCTGAAGAAATTCCCATGGAAAATGTTCGCAAACAATTTGAGACAAATTTCTTTGGAGCTGTAGAATTGACACAACTGGTTCTTCCCATCATGCGTCAACAACACTTTGGACGAATCGTTAACATTTCAAGTATCGGTGGTGATGTCTACATGCCGCTAGGAGCTTTTTATCATGCGACAAAAGCTGCAATGCAACAATGGTCTGATGTTCTTGATACGGAAGTTAAAGCTTTTGGCATTCGATCAATCGTTGTACAACCAGGCGGTACTGCTTCCAACTGGAGTACCATCGCTATGGAAAATGCCGAAAAAAATCTTCATCCCGATAGCCCTTACCAGCCCTTAGTTCAAACTGTACGCGCAGCACTCAGTGGTAACTTTGGGAGTTCAGCGACTTCTGCGGATTTGGCACAAGTTTTTTATAAAGCAGCAACAGATAAGAAAGCTCAAGCTCGTTATTACAACTCCTTTTTGGACCGTATGATGGTACATACATCGCGTGCACATCCTAAACTTTATATTAAATTTTTTAATCTCGGATTGAAACAAATGGGCAAGCGTAAAAAACAAAAATAGAGAGCACTTCTTGCTCTCTATTTTTATTACCCGATTAATGATCCGGCAGGTACGTCAGCAGGCGCTTCAAGCACACGCAACTTACCATCAAATTCAGCAGAGAGAATCATCCCTTGACTGACATATTTCTTCATCATTTTACGTGGTTTTAAATTCGCCACGATTTGTAATTTTTTACCGACAAAGTCTTGTTCGTTAGGATAAAATTCGGCAATTCCTGACAAGATTTGACGTGGTTCTTCATCACCTGCATCTAACTTAAAGCGAAGCAAACGATCTGAACCTTCAACACGGCTGACTTCCAGAACTTCAGCGACTTTCAACTCAATCTTTTCAAAATCATCAAACTTAATTTCTGGTAAAGTAAGATTGAGTTTAACATCCTCTGGCACCCATTCTTTTTCAGGAAGTTTTCCACCAGCCATTTGTAACTTGATGTATTCTACTTCTTCTTCCTTATCCAAACGAGGGAAGACAGGTTCACCTTTTTCTACAACTTTATGCGTAAATTCGTAACCAAAAGCTAAATCTTCTAAAGAAAACTCTTCTTCAGTTAAACCTAATTGACCAAAAATCTTCTTGCTTGTTGCACGCATGAAAGGTTGCAAGAGTGCCGCAACAACACGAAGATTTTCTGCTAAATGATAAAGCACATTATTAAGTTTATCTTTGTCATCTTCAGATTTCGCAAGGACCCAAGGCGCTGTTTCATCGATATATTTGTTTGTACGTGAGATAAGAACCCAAACTTCATTTAAAGCAACATTGAATTCAAACTTATCCATAGCTGTGTGGAATTTTTCCAAAGTTTCATCAAGGACTGTTTCCAAGGCAGCATCAAATTCTGTTGTTGCATCATTCTTAACCAAAACACCACCATTATATTTGTTGACCATTGCAACTGTACGATTGAGTAAGTTTCCAAGATCATTTGCCAAATCATAGTTGATACGGTCAATAAAGTCTTCTGGTGAGAAAACACCATCAGAACCAAAAGGTAATGCGCGCATGAGATAATAACGCACTGGGTCTAAACCATAGCGATTCACCAACATATCAGGATAAACGACATTTCCTTTAGATTTTGACATTTTACCGTCTTTCATCACCAACCATCCATGACCAAAGACTTGTTTTGGTGGTTGCATACCTAAAGCATGGAGCATGATTGGCCAGTAAATAGTGTGGAAACGTACGATTTCTTTTCCGACCATATTCACACCGGGCCAGAATTTATCCAGTTTGCTGGTATCATCTGAACCATAACCTAAAGCAGTTACATAGTTAAGCAAGGCATCAAGCCAAACATAAACCACGTGTTTCGGATTAGACTTTACAGGGATCCCCCAAGTGAAGGTCGTACGACTCACAGCCAAGTCTTCCAAGCCCGGTTTGATGAAATTGTTGATCATCTCATTTTTGCGAATCTCAGGTTGGATAAAATCTGGATGTGATTCATAATAACTTAAGAGCCAGTCCGCATACTTGCTCATACGGAAGAAATATGACTCTTCTTCGACCCATTCTACTTCGTGCCCTGATGGTGCTTTACCACCAATGACTTTACCATCTGCATCATGGTAAACTTCTTCCAACTGTGTCTCCGTAAAGAACTCTTCATCAGAAACAGAATACCAACCCGCATATTTATCCAAGTAGATATCGTCTTGTGCTAGAAGTTGTTCAAATGCCTTTTGAACGGCTTCTTCATGATATTTATCTGTAGTACGGATAAATTTGTCATAAGAAATATCCAACATTTTCCACAGTTCTTTAACATCTTCCGCCATTGGGTCCAAATATTCTTTAGGTGTCATTCCCAACTCTTCAGCCTTACGTTGAATTTTCATGCCGTGTTCATCAAGGCCTGTTAAATAAAACGTATCAAAGCCCATCAAACGTTTGTAACGTGCGAGAACATCACAAGCAATCGTTGTGTAGCTTGAACCGAGATGTAATTTCCCTGAGGGATAGTAAATCGGCGTTGTGATATAAAAGTTTTTGTTTTCAGTCATTTTTTTCTCCTAATTCGTGCCCTAATGAAAGCCACTTGATTAGTATTTTTCCAATTGTAGATTGAAAAAAGCCTTGTTTCTATTATAGCATATCCTTTTCAAGTAAATCTTATTCTAAATAAGTTTTACTGATTTTTCGCTAAAATAAATTTACTCTCAGTTTCCCGTGTTATTTGCCAACCGATAAGGTATGTTATAATTAACCTAATAAAGACAAAAGGATTTTATTATGACTTACAAATTTATCTCATGGAATATTGATTCGTTGAACGCAGCATTGACCGGTACGAGTGATCGTGCAGCTCTATCAATGGCTGTGGTTGACCAACTTGCCACATCTGAAGCCGATGTTATCGCTATTCAAGAAACAAAGCTCAATGGTGACCTCAAAAAAACAAACAAAGTATTTGATGTTTTAGCCAGCCATTTCCCAGAATATGAAATTGTTCACCGTATCAGTACACCACCTGCACGTAAAGGTTACTCGGGAACGATGTTTCTTTATAAGAAAAGTTTGCCTGAACCAATCATCACCATGCCTGAGATTGGAGCGCCAGAGCCCATGGATAGCGAAGGTCGTATCATCACCTTAGAATTCCCCGAGTTTTTCATCACAACAGTTTACACACCAAATGCGGGTGATGGTCTTAACCGTTTGGACTTACGTGGACAATGGGATGATCAATATCGCGCCTACTTACAAATGCTTGACCTCCAAAAACCTGTCTTAGCATGTGGTGATTTTAATGCTGCTTACACAGAAATCGACCTTGCCAATCCTAAAGGAAACCGTAATTCTGCCGGATTTACTGATCAAGAACGTGAAAAGTTTGGACTTTTATTAGCTGCTGGATTTACAGACAGCTTCCGTAAAATTCATGGCAATGTAGAAAGTTACTATGCGCCAGAACGTAGTATCTACACATGGTTTGCTCAACGCTCTCGTACAGCTAAAATCAATAATTCTGGCTGGAGAATCGATTATTGGCTGGTTTCTGACCGCATTGCCGAGCAGATTACACGCGCAGAACCTTTAGATTCAGGTGCTCGTCAAGATCATGTTCCCATCGTTTTAGAAATCAATATCTAAAAAGCACGACAAAAGTCGTGCTTTTCTTTCTTATTGTGCAAGCTCTTGATACGCTTCTTCTTTAAAACCTATCAAAATAATTTTATCATCTTTAACAATCAGTGGGCGCTTAACCAACATCCCATTGGAAGCTAAGAGTTTCGCTGCTTCGTGCTCGCTCAAGTCTGCTAACTTGTCTTTTAAGCCCATCTCACGATAAACCAAGCCACTGGTGTTGAAAAACTTTTTAACAGGAACCTCTGCAAACCATTTTTCAAATTGCTCAGCTGTTGGTGGGGTTAGCTTAATATCGATAGCATTATAATCAATATCTAGATTATCCAAAGTCGCCTTTGCCTTACGGCAAGTTGAACATTTAGGATATTCGTAAAAGTCGTACATTTGTCATCCTCCCTTGTTCTCTATTTTAACAAAAACTAGGGCAAAGCTGCTCGTTTTTATTACTTTTACAGGGGGATGCAATTTTAAAGAAAATAAAGATTATGTTAAAATAAGATAAGAATATAAATTAAGGAGATTATTTTATGATTTGGTCACTTATAGTTGGTGCTCTCATTGGTATGGCTGCTGGAGCAATCACATCAAAAGGCTCAAGCATGGGCTGTATTGCAAATATTGTGGCGGGTCTTTTAGGCTCATTTGTTGGACAAAAGCTTTTAGGAAACTGGGGACCACAATTGGCTGGAATGTCACTCATCCCTTCAATCGTTGGTGCAATTATTGTCGTACTTGTAGCTTCCGCTTTATTCGGTAAAAAGGATAATTAAAACGTTCATAGAGCGTTTTTTTTTAACAAAAAAACAAGCAATTATCTCTTGCTTGTATAAAATTAATATTTTCTAAAACGTTGGTAGCGGCTTTCTTGAAGTTCTTCTTCTGAAAGTTGTACCAAGCTGTTGAGATCTTTTTCAATAATCGTTTTCAAGTTTTCCATAAGGTTTTCTTCTTGAACAACACCCTCAACGATCCCCATTTCAAGCTGATCTTCAGCTTTTATTTTCATCAAATCGGCTGCTTCATCACGACGTGAGCCATCTTTCCACAAGATTGTTGCAAAACCTTCTGGAGAAAGAACCGAATACATGGCATTTTCCAACATATAAACCTTGTTTGCGACTGCTAAAGCTAAGGCTCCACCAGAACCACCCTCACCAGTGATAAAAGTTAAAACAGGGACTTTCAAATCGGACATCTCAAAAAGGTTGCGCGCAATCGCTTCACCCTGCCCCCGTTCTTCTGCTTCAATCCCTGGATAGGCCCCGGCAGTGTTGACAAAAGTAATGATTGGACGCTTAAACTTCTCTGCTTGCTTCATTAATCGCAAGGCTTTTCGATAACCATTAGGACTAGGTTGACCAAAATTTGTTGCTAAATTTTCTTCGAGATTTTTTCCTTTTTGAATACCAATGACGGTGACAGCTCTGTCTTGAAAAGTTGCAATCCCTCCAACAATGGCTTCGTCATCTGTAAACTGACGATCGCCATGAAGTTCAAAAAAGTCCGTAAAAATTTCTGAAATAATTTCCCGTACTGAAACGCGATCGTTAGCACGTGCTTTGTTAATAATTTCTGCTATATCAGACATTTTTTACACCTCCGTGAAATTTCAAGAGTAAGGCTAATTTCTCACGCATTTCTTGACGTTTAACAATCGCATCGACAAAGCCATGTTTCAACAGAAATTCTGCTTTTTGGAAGTCATCAGGTAGCGTTTGACGCACTGTCTGTTCAATCACACGACGTCCCGCAAAACCAATCAAAGATTGTGGCTCAGCCAAGATAATATCGCCAAGCATGGCAAAAGAAGCTGTTACCCCGCCTGTTGTCGGATCTGTTAAGACTGTAATGTAGAGCAAACCTGCATTAGAATGTTTCTTGACAGCTGCTGAGATTTTCGCCATCTGCATCAAAGACATAATTCCTTCTTGCATCCGTGCACCACCAGAAGCCGTAAAAATAACCACTGGAAGTTTTTCAGCAGTTGCCATTTCAAAAAGTCGTGTGATTTTTTCACCGACCACAGTCCCCATAGAAGCCATAATAAAAGTTGAATCCATGATTGCTAAAGCCACTTTTTGGCCTTTAATCATCGCTGTGCCAGTCATTACAGCTTCATCCAGCCCAGTCTTCTCCTTAGTCGCCGTAAGCTTTTCAGCATAGTTCGGAAAGTTTAACGGATTTTTGCTTTCAATTCCAGTGAACATTTCTGTAAATGAGTCTGAATCAACTAAAAGCTTCAAACGTTCTGGCGCAGTAATTCTGAAGTTATAGCTACAATGTGGACAGATTTTACTTACACCAAGGTCTTGGCTGTAAATACTGTGTTTGCAGGCCGGGCATTTAGCAAAAAGCTCGTCAGGCACTTCAGGCTTCGTCATTTCTCCCTGAACAGTTGAACGATTAGGGTTAATTTTAATATATTTTTTCTTTTGAAAGAGAGCCAATTATTTCTCCTTTGTATCAAAAATTTTTACATCTTGATAACGAACGTCTTTAAGCAGATTTCTATCTGCTTACATTCTTTTTATTTTAATTGTCTAATTATATAATTATACACGCAAAAATTAAATTCGTCAAGAACTAGATAAGTGTCCAAAAATGGCGGAATTATATAAGAACACACACGTATTAATTTCGCCAAAACTTCGTCATAACTTCCTTTACCTCTTTCAAACTATGTTATAATATGAAGAGTTTAATTCTATTAAAATACAAGGTTTATGTATATATTTCTCATCAAGAAGAAGGGAGTTTTTCATGAAAAATAAAACTTTATCGATTATTGTTCCTGCTTATAACGAGGAAGAAACGATTGAACTCTTTTTTGATGAAGTTAATGCCCAAACTTTAGACTTACCACTTGATAAAACCTTTTATTTTATTAATGATGGTTCTTCTGATCGTACACTTGATGTGATAAAAACGCTGAGTCAAAAGCATTCCAATGTTAAATATATTAGCTTTTCGAGAAATTTCGGTAAAGAGGCAGCACTTTTGGCTGGTCTTCGTGCCGCTTCAGGTGATTTTGTAACTGTTATGGACGCTGACCTTCAAGATCCACCAAGTATGCTCAACGAGATGTATGATAAGCTTCAAGAAGGTTACGATATTGTGGGAACACGAAGAGTTTCACGGAAAGATGAGCCCTTTATTCGTTCAATTTTTGCTCGAGCTTTTTATAAGATTATGAACACAATCTCAAGCACTCAAATGGTGGATGGAGCGCGAGACTATCGCTTGATGACACGGCAAGTCGTTGATAGTATCCTCGAGCTCCCTGAACACAATCGTTTTTCTAAGGGTCTCTTTTCTTGGGTGGGTTACGATGTTTTCTATTTGGAATACAATAATGTCGAGCGGGTAGCTGGCAAAACCTCTTGGAGCTTTTGGGGCTTGTTACACTACTCGATTGACGGTATCATTAACTTTTCAGATGCCCCACTTAGCCTAGCTACCTTTATCGGTTTTATTAGCTTCCTTATCTCGCTTTGTATGAGCCTTTTTTATGCGTTGAAAACCATCATCTGGGGCGAAATTGTACAAGGTTTTCCTACTCTGATTATTCTTATTCTTATGCTTGGTGGATTACAACTTTTATCTCTCGGTATCATTGGAAAATATCTTTCTAAGGTCTTCCTCGAAACCAAACAACGTCCAAATTACTTTGTGAAAGAGGATAATATTGATAAATAAAAAAAACAGAAAGTTCCCACTTTCTGTTTTTTGTACTTTCTCGATGAAAAATGGATTTAGGGTTGCTGATGTATGATGAGGGCTGGACGAACACCGCCCGAAGGACTGCGAGAGTCGACAAGATGATTAGCATGCATGTGGCCTATCCACGTAGCATAGGTCACATGCCAAGCGTTTCCTGGAGCTCCAGGAGTACGGAGATTCCACCACTGATTACCAGCCCCTACACGTTGCGCTCCATCAGAAAAACCACGACCAGGACCTGATAAACGGGTCACGTCGGCTAGAGAAAGGGCAAAGGCACGTTTGACACCACTTGGAACAACTTCCGTCACATCTTGATGAACAGCTTGGTTTGACAAGGCTGCTAGGTTAGAAGGCATGAATCGTGTACCGTAGGCTGGATCCCAACTGACAGTAGCATCATGAACATTTCCAGTCGTGAAGGTGGAAGCCACAGGTGCTACAATGCTCTGAACCTCTTCAGAAAGGGCTTTATACCACTCTATAAGTGCCCCCTCCTGTTGATTGAAAGAAAGATTTACAAGTGCAGCATTGCGAATAATCATATGATTACCACCGCCCATATTTTCAAGGTAACGATACTGTTGACCAGACATGGTGAAGATACGTCCCGGACTCATGAGGGAGAATTGGAACTCACTCGGAGAATTATTCTCAGTTGCGGGTGGGTTGCCATCTTCGCCATAGAAGCCATTTCTAATCCCTTCAAGGAAATCCGCTAATCGGGGGTCATGTTGCTCACCCTCTGGTTCTGGTGTTAAAAATCTCTCCACATCTAAAGGTGAGATAAGCTGACTGTCCACATGGATAGCATAATAGTGTGATCCATTGACAATACTTTGCGTTACTCCTTCCTCTCTCATTTCTGCTGCATCAAGCAGGTAAGAGGTTGCTTGCCCTTGTTCCAATCGATTTGCCCAGTAAGCCCAGCCTGTATTGTGGTCGATGACCCAGTAGTTGCCTACCCTATTTCTGACGGTCAGCTCGCTCCATTGTTGGATGGTCATGGGTGGCCGGTCCTGCTGTAGGTGTTGGGCTGCAGTTTGGGTGATAGTTTCGCCCGGCCAAATACCTGGGCTGTTGTCAAAATTAGCGCCAGAAGACCAGTAAGCATCTGTACCGTCTCCTGGGTGTGTCGTTCCATCTGTTTCGACATCTGTGGCACCATGGACCTCGATATAGTCACGAGCATGACCTGCGGCTGCTGTTCTTAAATCTGCTAAATCATGGTTAAAGGTAGGCATATAGAAAGGAGCCTCTTGTCCGTCACGTTGCCAACCAAAAGTCAGGTCGTAATACTGGTTAAAGCGGGAAGAATCTGCCCCTCGTCGTACATTCAGATTGTTGGGCTCTGGAAGGTAAGGTGTCCAAGTACTGATATCTTCACGCTCTGCAGTATCGACCAAAGATGTAGGATTATCTTCTCCTCGTCTTTGAATTTCCATAAACTCCGATAAGCGAATACGCACCATGATAGGATTATCCTCTATATCGTGTCCATAGTTTTCCGCAAAGACATCCTTGTTTTCCGTGTCACGATTATAATAGTCATGGATACGGCCGGGAACATTGGTTCTGGTCTCAATATCACGGTCATTGATGGCTTGTTGGTTAAAGGCTGTGAAGGCAAAAGTGCCACCTATAAGCAGAAGTATGGATAAAATGATTATAAATCGGAGTTGGCGCTTTTGTTCTTGTTTCATCTCGCTTTTCCTCGCTTTCTTTGATTTTTATTCACCACTGCGAAGAAAGACAAAAGCATCCTTTTTTTATAGGACGTTTTGATATATGTGGTAAAGAACAGAAAATTACCGCCTGCTGTGCTGTGCTGAAAGATTATAGAACATCATCTTTACCTCACCAAGTACTTTTATATTTTATGGTTATACCTAATTCCATTATACCATTTGTGTCTTTTTAGATAAAATGATTTCATTTTAGTTACCGTAAGTAACATTGTAATAAAATCAATCCCATCGTTTGACGATAGGATTGATTGTGTTTGTTAGTACTGTAAGCCAATTATGGCCTATTTTAGTTGGTTTTCGTGTGATATAATAATGAAAGTAGAAGTTTATGGACGGTAGCCCAACTGGGAGGTGATGCTTATGAAAAATTGTAGGCGATAACCTCACAATGCAGAAAGGCGACAATTTTTCTTGTCAACTTATGAAACCTTGACACTCATGATTGCATTTGCATTATTAGTGCTCAAAGTTTATGATAAAGACAATAAAAAATAACGTCCAACTTTAGCCCGTTAACGTTATTTATAACAAAAAATCGGCTACCGTTCTTAATACGGCTACTTGGGACTTGTTAGCGCAAGTCCTTTTTATTTACTCTTATTATAACATCGCACCAAGGTAATAGCAAGAGCCTTAAAACTGCGAGATATGTATTCCCTAGCAGTCAACATAACCTTACAAGGATAGAAAAACTTGATGATTTACTCATCAAGTTACTTCATGCTTTTATTTTTCCAAATACTCCGGCAAAAATGTATTGGCTAAAAAGCTAGTATCATAATCCCCGGCAATAACATTATCATCTGAAATTAATTCCAGTTGGAAGTCAATATTGGTTGTTAAACCTTCCACATCGAATTCCATCAAGGCACGCTGCATTTTCATCAACGCTTCAAAACGATTTTCGCCATGAACGATGACTTTTGCAATCATTGAATCATAATAAGGTGGAATAGTATATCCCGTATACATAGCGGAATCCACACGTAAGCCTACACCACCACTTGGTAGAAACAGGTTGGTGATTTTACCTGGGCTTGGAGCAAAGTTAAATTTTGGATTTTCTGCATTGATACGGCACTCAATAGCATGTCCTTTGAACTCAATATCTTCTTGTTTCACAGACAGTTCTTGACCATCTGCAATTCGAATTTGTTCCTTAACAATATCCACACCTGAAACAAACTCGGTTACGGGATGTTCAACTTGTACACGTGTATTCATTTCCATGAAGAAGAAATCGCCTGAAGCTTCGTCCAAGAGAAACTCAATTGTTCCTGCGTTTTCATAGTTCACATGCGCTGCTGCTTTGACAGCTGCTTGGCAGATACGTTCGCGTAAAGTATGTCCAATCGCGACAGATGGGCTTTCTTCAAGAACTTTCTGGTTATTACGTTGGAGGGAACAATCACGTTCTCCTAAGTGAATAACATTACCATGTTGGTCTGCTAAGATTTGGACCTCAATATGACGTGCAGGGAAAATCATTCGTTCGATAAACATTGCACCATTGCCAAAAGCTGCTTTGGCTTCAGCGGTAGCTGCTTCGAAAGCGGGGACGAGTTCTTCAGCATTGCTGACTTTACGGATACCTTTTCCGCCACCACCGGCTGAGGCTTTCAGCATGACAGGATAACCGATCTTATTGGCTAAATCCAGTGCTTCTTCACTCGTATACACTTCACCTTCAGAACCTGGCGTAACAGGAACGCCTGCTTTGACCATTTCTGCACGCGCGTTAATTTTATCTCCCATCATATCCATGACCTGAGCTGAGGGACCGATAAATTTGATATTCATTTCTTCACAAAGACGTGCAAACTTTGAATTTTCACTCAAAAAACCAAAACCTGGATGAATAGCTTGGGCTCCAGTAGCAACAGCGGCTTCTAGAATATTATTCATATTCAGATAAGACTCTGTTGCACGGGCTGGGCCAATACAAATAGCTTCATCTGCCAGTGCTACATGTAATGCATCACGGTCAGCTTCTGAATATACGGCAACAGTAGCGACACCGAGTTCGCGTGCCGCACGAATAATACGTACAGCAATTTCACCACGATTGGCGATTAAAATTTTATTAAACATAGATTGATAACTCCTACCAATTTCTCTTTTATCCTCTGTTTCTGGTATAAAAGAGTGTCACCAGGCCTTGAGCTCGGTGCATTATTTGGGATTATAGTGGCAAAAGCCACGATCAGTAAACTCAAAGCTTTTAAACTTCAAAGTATACTTACTTTTAAAAGTTGCCACAGACTAACTGTGGCATTGATTATTTTTTTATTTTCCTAAAGCAAAAGTTAGTGTGCCTTTTGCAGCTAATTTACCATCAACCTTAGCTTCCGCTTCAACAACAGCAATTGGACCACGACGCTTGATAAACTTTGCATGCAATATCAATTGATCGCCAGGTACAACTTGTTTTTTATACTTTACATTGTCCATTCCTGCATAAAATACGAGTTTTCCTTTGTTTTCAGGTTTTGAAAGTTCCAAAACACCTGCAGCTTGTGCCAAGGCTTCCATAATCAAAACACCCGGCATTACTGGATATTGGGGAAAATGCCCTTGGAAAAATTCCTCGTTAATCGTTACATTCTTAATGGCGGTAATTTCATCATCCGCGATATCAATAACACGATCCACTAAAAGGAAAGGATAACGGTGAGGCAATGCCTCCATAATTTTTGTGACGTCAATATTTACTTCTGCCATTTTTACCGCTCCTTTATTTAATGCGTACTAATTCTTGACCGAATTCAACTACATCTTCAGCATTAACCATGATTTCAGTGATAACACCGTCTTTAGGTGCTGGAATTTCGTTCATAACTTTCATTGCTTCAATGATGAGTAAGGTTTGACCTTTTTTAACTGAATCTCCTACACTAACGAACTCAGGTTTACCTGGAGCTGGTTGCAAGTAAGCTACACCAACTAAAGGACTTGTTACTGCTTCACCTTCTACTGTAGCAACGTCTTCTACAAGTTCTGTTTCTACTGCAAGTTCTGTAGAGCTTTCGCTTACAGGCATTGGTGCACTTACTTTTGTTTCTGGAAGTGCTGTTCCTGTAGGCGCTGCAAGAATTTTATTTTCGTTTTTTGAGAAAGACAGTTCTCCTTCTGCTGTGCGCCAAGAAAATTCACGCAAGCTCGAACCGTCAAACTGTGTCATCAAATCTTTTACTTCATTAATATTCATTTTTATATCCCGCTCGCTTTCTTTTCCACAATCTAAGTTAAAGTGCACTTAGACTCTGAGAAAGAAAGCAGAGTGCTTATCTTTCTTTTAAACTAATCTGTGAATTTTTTAAAGGCCAATACGGCATTGTGTCCACCAAACCCAAAGTCTTGTGACAATGCATAATTGATTTCAGCATCTTGACCTTGGCCAAGAACGACATTAATTGTCATGCCTTCGTCCAATTCTTTTGTTCCAGCGTTAACTGGTGCAAACTGATTTAAAATGGCTTGTACAGTTGCTACTGCTTCGATAGCTCCTGTCGCTCCGAGAGCATGCCCGTGCAAAGCTTTTGTTGATGAAACCAGAGCTTTATCCCCAATAACATTGTGGATAGCTTTTGCTTCCGTCTCTTCATTAGCATGTGTTGATGTACCATGTGCATTGATATAATCAACATCTGCTCCAGAAATCCCTGCTTCTTCTAAAGCAAGCTTCATCGCATTTTCAGCACCAACACCTGATGGAGTTGTCATATGGTAAGCATCGTTTGTGTTACCATAACCAACAATTTCAGCTAAGATATTTGCACCACGTGCTTGAGCATGTTCAAGACTTTCCAAAATCAGGACACCTGCACCTTCACCCATAACAAAGCCCGAACGGTTTTTGTCAAATGGACGGCAAGCAATTGAAGGATCTGCCTCTTTTGTCAAAGCAGTCAAGTTGGCAAAGCCAGCAATACCAAGCTCACAAATTGCAGCTTCAGCACCACCAGCGATAATAGCATCTGCATAACCGTGTTTGATTTCACGGAAAGCTGAACCAATAGAGTTTGCACCTGCTGCACATGCTGTTACTTCAGCACGCGACACACCACGAGCACCTGTGCGCAAGGCAACATTACCTGTCGCCATGTTGGCAATTGCCAATGGTACATAAAGTGGTGTTACTTTACGCGGACCTTTAAGAAGTGCTTGTGAGTTCTTTTGTGTCTGCTCCAAGCCACCGATGCCTGAGGCCATGATACAGCCCAAACGATCGTAATTTGTGTTCTCTGGAGTTATGCCTGACATTTCCATAGCTTCAAGAGCCGCATAGACAGCATAAAGTGAGAAAGTATCCATACGACGGGCATCTTTTTTCTCAAAATGCTTCTCAAATGGAAAATCTTTAACTTCAGCTGCTACACTGATTCCTGTCGCTTCAGCATCAAAGCGCGTAATTGGACCGATACCTGTTTGACCAGATTTTAGGCCATTCCAAAATTCTTCTGGTGTATTACCGATAGCACTGGTTACACCGTAACCTGTAATGACTACACGATTCATATTTTTTTCTCCTTTGGAGTTTGTTACAAACTTCTTTTTAGTCTAATCTGATATAAGGCTACATTGCCATACCACCGTCAATAGACAATACTTGCCCTGTCATGTATTCTTGCTCTGCAAGGAATTTCACAACTGTAGCAACTTCTTCTGGTTGACCAAATCGTTTCATTGGGATTTGAGCCTTCATTGTATCCTTGACTTTATCCGAAAGGACTTCAGTCATGTCAGAATCAATAAATCCTGGAGCAACAGCGTTGACGCGGACATTGCGCCCAGCAACTTCACGTGCAATTGATTTTGTCAAACCAATCAATCCCGCTTTGGAAGCTGCATAATTAGCTTGGCCGGCATTCCCAATTAAACCGACAACAGAAGTAATATTAATAATTGCCCCTTCTCTCGCACGCGTCATTGGTTTTAGAACTGCCTGTGTCATATTGAAGGCACCTGTGAGATTTATTTTTAAAACAGCTTCGAAATCTTCTTCACTCATTTTCAATGATAAACCATCACGAGTTATTCCCGCATTATTAACCAAAACATCAACCGACCCCAAAGCATCTACTGCCTCAGCAACCATACGTTTAGCATCTTCCGACTGGGAAATATCACCAGATACGCCAACAGCCTTAACACCAAAAGAAGTGAACTCTGACAAAAGTTCTTCAGAAATGGTAGAACGTCCATTGATAACTACGTTTGCCCCAGCTTGAGCAAACTGTAAAGCAATCGCCTTACCAATACCACGTGTTGAGCCCGTCACAAAGACATTTTTATTTTTAATTTCCATTATTTTTTCCTGTTCTTATGATTTTTAATTGCTCTCAAACCAAGTTCTACAGTGACAACTTTTACTCATTGAATAAGTTTAAGCTTCTTCTGTCACCAAAGCCTTGAATGAAGTAAGATCTTCAACATTCGTAAAGCTTGCTTCTTTGTCGATTTTTTTTATAAAACCAGAAAGAACTTTACCAGGTCCAACTTCAATAAAGCGCTGTACACCAAGTGCTTTCATTGTTTCAATGGATTCGTAGAAACGTACTGGCTCCATAACTTGACGCGTGAGGAGTTCTTTTACTTCTGAGTCTTTCATAACTTTCGCTGTCGTATTTGAAATCAGCTCCAACTTAAAGCTATTAAAATTAACCTGTTCAAGTTCTTTGGCTAACTTTTCGCTCGCGGGTTTTAAGATGGCTGTATGGAAAGGACCAGATACTTTCAGCTCAATCAGACGTTTTACGCCAGCTTCTTTTAGAAGTTCAACGGCGTAATCAACGGCTTCAGCTTGACCACCAATAACAATTTGAGCCGGAGTATTGTAGTTTGCTGGGCTTACAATTCCACGTTCCGCTGCTTGTTCACAAATTTCTTCGATCAAAGCAGATTCAGTATTCATCACAGCAACCATTTTACCTGATCCTGTTGGTGCAGCTTCAGTCATATATTGACCACGTTTTGCTACTAAAGCAACAGCTTCCGCAAAATCAAGTGCACCACTGGCTACCAATGCAGAGTACTCGCCTAAAGAAAGTCCAGCCACAAGATCTGGCTTAATACCTTGTTCTGAAAGCAAACGAAGGATTGCTACAGATGTTGTTAAAATAGCTGGTTGTGTATATTGTGTCTCGTTGAGTTTTGTTTCATCATTATCGATTAACTCCCGAAGATTATAACCCAAGACTTGACTTGCTTGATCAAAAGTTTCTCTGACAATGTCAAATTCATCATAAAGGTCTTTAGCCATACCCAATTTTTGAGCGCCTTGACCAGAAAAAAGAAATGCTGTTTTCATATTTTTAAGATTTCACAAAATTTAGATTTTTGTGACACTTTCCTAATTTTCAAAATTTATTATAAGTGAAAAACGGGGCTTTCACCCCATTAATTCTCTTATTGTTGAGCTTCAACATATTTAACGAGATCAGAAACAGTTTTCATGTCCGCTTCTGTATCTACTTCAACATCGAATTCGTCTTCGATATCGTTAATGATTTGGAAAAGGTCAAGTGAGTCAGCATCGAGTTCTTCAAATGAAGTTTCGAGTGTTACTTCTTCTTTTTCTTTGCCGAGTTCGTCAGCGATGATGTCTTGTACTTTTTCAAATACTGCCATGTTATTTCTCCTTTAATGTGTAGAAAGTATATATATTATAGCGTGATAAATCACTCATATAACCAAATTTAAATGTTATCAATCTTATCAAAGATTAATAATGAGCGTACCCCATGTGAGGCCGCCACCGAAACCTGTCTGGACAATTTTATAATTTTCGTCCAAAGAAAGTTTACCATTTTTTATCGATTCTGACAAGAGAATAGGTATCGAAGCTGCACTTGTATTGCCATATTCTTGCATATTTTGCAGGAATTTACTGCGTACAGCACCTAATTTCTTGGCCATTTTATCAAGTATTCGAGAATTTGCTTGATGCAATAAAAAATAGTCAATATCTTCAGGTTTCAGATTTGCTTTTTCCAAGGTTTCTTGGATATTTTTTGGAACGTCACGTGTCGCAAAGTCAAAGACCGCCCGTCCGTCCATTTTTATGAACTCTGTAACATGGTTAACTTGACCACTAAGTTCAGGATTAAGTGCCAAATAATTTGAGGTAAGGGAATCGCCTCGAGAGCCATCTGTTCTTAGATTTTCTGCGATAATCAAAGGTTGTATACCTGTGTCTTCCAAAAGAACACCACCTGCACCATCTCCAAAAAGAACAGCGGTAGAACGATCCGACCAATCCAAAGATTTAGACAAAACTTCTGCACCAATAACCATACCACGTTTGTAGCCACCGGCAATCAGCTTCTCAGCCGTTGATAAAGCGAAAACAAAACCAGAACAAGCAGCTGTTAAATCATAAGCAAAGGCACGATGTGCGCCAATTTTTGCTTGGACCAAGGCTGCCGTACTTGGCATACTGCTATCAGGTGAGATAGTCGCCACGATAATAAAATCAATCTGGTCTGCTGACAAATCAGCTTGAGCTAAGAGTTGTTCACCAACCTTAGCAGCCAGATCACTGGTATTTTCGTCAACTGTAATGTGTCGCTGCTTAATACCCGTCCGTGAATAAATCCACTCGTCACTCGTGTCCATGATTTTTGCCAAATCATCGTTTGACACAATATTTTCGGGCACATAGTGTGCCACCTGGGTAATTTTAGCGAAAGGCATTATTTCATATTCTCCAATGACTTATGTAATTCTTCAAGTTCGCCTGCAAGTTTGTTTTCGGTAGTCCCGTAAACACTTAACATAAGTTTTTCTGAAATGCTACGGAAAAATTCGCTGTGCGATGCACAGAGAGCCATACCTTTTTCAGTCAATACGATATAAGCCACACGACGGTCACGATCTGATCGTTCGCGCTTGATATATCCCTTAGTTTCCAAGCGATTGAGTGTAATGGTGATTGTTGAAAGGGCTAATTTTTGATTCCTTGCAATGTCTGTAGCGCGGCAAGTTCCCAAAGTATGGATAAGTGTCATTTGTTGCAGTTCTTTCACAGTTACATCTGGGTAATCAGAATCCTTCAAGAACTGTTCTTCTAAGTTCATGCAGTCGTGGAAAAGTTGAATCAACCATTCATTAATTTTGTCAAAATCTGTTTTCATTTGTACTTCCTGATATTTTGATGATACAAACCATTTACAATACAAAATTGTACCATAATAAAAATAATTTGCAAGTGCTAAGTAGATTTGAAAAATGCCTCTGATGGCTTGGATAACCTCTTTATCCTGCTTCATAAAGAAAATTTCCAAATGTAGTCGACAGCAAAAAGATGAAATCATGGTATTTCATCTTTTTTTTTATGAAAAAATTCCTTTTTAAAAAGGATCGCAAAATCCTTTTTATTTTTAACATTTGAGACTTTAACACATCTACTATATGCTTATTTTCATTATAGCAAAATAAAAGTCTAAAATTTTCTGTTTTTCTTGTTTTCTTGTGAATTTGGCTCAAAAAAGGAGTTTTAAATAACACTATCCCCCTTTTTGTCTAAAAAAACTCTCGAAAAAGCTTCCAAGAGTTTATGTATCCAAATTTTTATTTCGTTTGTTTTAATAGTGCATCTGTATAATCAGTCAACTGCGCCATTGAAGCTGTGGGACCGCCAAAGAAATAGACCTTCTCATAATCCATTGTGATGACATGCCCTTCTTTAACTGCCTTGAGATTTTTCCACACGGGATTTTTTTGAAGTGCCTCATATTGTGCTTTATCTGCATTTTTAAAATCGATAAAAATATAGTCTGCATCAAAATCTTTGAGGCTTTCAGCGTTGACTTCTGCATATCCTGTTCCTTCGGATAATTCCGACATTTTTGGCGATTCTTGGAATCCGAGACCACGCGTAAGTGCTTGACCACCACGCGCAAAGTTATCGCCATAAGCGTAAATTTTATCGCCTTGGAGCTCTAGCAAGGAAATGCTTGATTGTGCAGTATCTATGCCTTGAGCTTTTAGCTTTGTTTTTTGCTCTTCAGCTTTTTTGTCAAAAGTTTTGAGAAACTCTTTCTTTTCATCTTCACGGTTCAACAATTTGGCAAAGAAATCCAAAGATTTATCCATATCATTCAAATCTTGATAGTTAACAAGTACAGTAGGTGCTACTTTTTCATAATCAGAAACTTGAGTTTTATCCACTGTCACAATCAAATCAGGCTTTTGACCAATAAGTTTTTCAATATTAAAGCTTGGCGAACCAAGATCAACCATATTTTCCTTTTGTTTATCTGACAAATAAGGATTAGGAAAAGCCCAAGAATCCGTCCCAATTACATTTCCACCTAAGGTTGCAACATCATCCGGATAATTCTGTACTGCAATACGTTCCGGATGCGCAGGAACTTCTACTTCACCATTCAAGGCAGTGAAGGTTACTTTTTCCTCTTTTTGGGATTGTGATACATCTGAGTTTGAACATGCAGAAAGGCCCAAAAGGCCAACTGCTGCTAAAGCTATAGAATATAATTTAAGGTGTTTCATGAAATCCTCTTTCAAATTTTTTGTATTAAGTATATATAGTAGGGCGCACCTATAAGAGCAACCACAAAACCAAGCGGTAAGCTTGACGGTGCAATAATAATTTGCGATAAACTATCTGCTAAAAGTAAAATAATCATTGAGACCAAAGCTGTCATCAAAGCACGCTTTTTACTTTCAAATCCCACCAGTTCGCGGGCTATGTGTGGTGCAATCAAGCCAATAAAGGCAAGACCGCCAACTAATAAAACGCCAATTGATGCAAAAAGTAGTGCCAATATATAAAATTGCATTTTACTCTGTTTCACATTTAAGCCAAGGCTTGTTGCCATTTCTTGACCCAAACTTAGTAAGTCTAGCTCTTTTCGGAAAAAAATGAAAATAACCAGACCAATTATCAACAGGACAAGATTCACACTAATAAAGATTTTATCTGTTTGCCAGATGTCTCCGGATAACCAAACTGCTACTTGCTGAAAATCAAACCGATTAATGGAAAGTTGAGCTAAGGTAATCAAGGCCTGAAATAGAGCGGTAATTCCTAACCCAATCAGAAGGACTTGGATATTACTTACATTTTTCTTTAGCGCAAGATGATAGAGCAAGGTAAAGGAAAAAAGTCCTCCCAACAAGGCAAATAAAGGATACATAAAGATCCAAGAGCCCGAAAGTTTCAACCACTGACTAAGAAAAAGGAACAGTACTGCACCTGCACTGGCCCCACTTGTAATTCCAAGTGTACTTGCATCTGCTAAAGGATTATCCACTACTGTCTGAATAATATAGCCAGCCATAGCCAAAGCAGTTCCTGCAATAAGTACCACAAGTGTCCTTGGCATTCTAAACTGAGGAATCAATATGGATAGTAAATCCCAATCTGTCGAAAAGTGCGTCAAGTCGATAATAATAAAGGCAACCAAGAGGAATATTAAAAATAAAAATTTCTTTTTCATTTTTCCTCCTTACTCATCATATAAATGAAGAAAATTGCGCCAAATAAAAGAGTTAAGCTGCCTGCTGGGAATTCATAAGGCTTGAACAAATTACGGGCCAACACATCTGCTACAAGTAATAGCATCACGCCTAATAAATTGCTCATAAAGAACCTTTTTAAAAAATGTCCTCCTACCAGTCGCCTTGCCAAATGTGGCGCCATGAGTCCGACAAAACTAATCACACCGACACTCGAAACTGTCACCCCACTTGCCAGAGCCACCATAGCCATAATCAACAATCTGAGACGATTTACAGAAATACCTAGACTGGTTGCCATCTCTTCACCAAAGGATAACACTTTTATCTGATTTGCAAATAAGAGAACCATTGATACAAACAGTACAGTCACAACCATTAAAATTTCCAATTTTAGTGGAGTGATTCCAGAAAAGGAACCCACAATCCATAAAAAATAAGACTGCATATTTTTACTATAAAAGGTCAAAATACTTGCAAGACTTGTCGCAAAAAGGCCAACAGAAGTTCCCACAAGAACAACTTTCATCGGTTGAAATTTACTTTTCACGGTAAGGACAGCTACAGTAACAAGAGCAATAAATGCTCCTAAGCTTGCTACAGCAGTGCCCAACCAACCACCTGTGGAAAGATTGAACACTAAAAGCAAAGCAAGTGCAAAACTTGCACCACCTGATATCCCCAATGTGGATATCTCGGCAATAGGATTACCTGTCATACTTTGAACCAGAAGTCCGCTACTGGAGAGGAGAATTCCTACAAACATTAAGGCCAATAAGCGCGGTAAACGCAAGTGCAAGACGACACTCTCGTGCCAAATCTGGCTGAAACTATAGTTTTGATCACCGAGCATGAGATATAGGAAAGACAAGACCATAATCGTCACCAAAGCCAGTGCAACTTGATAAGAAAACTTCCTAATCTTCATTTTTAACCCCTGTAATCATAAGAGTTTGGCAGAAAAGATCACGACCTAATCGAACATGTAATCCAAAGCTCTCATGAATAATTTCCTCTGTAAATAATTCTTCCACCGGGCCTGAAGTAAAGATTTCACCCTCTTTTACAATAACTAAATTATCCGCAAAACGCGCAGCGTGGTTTAAATCGTGGATGACATAAACTACTGTTTTGTTCATCTTTTTCGCAAAAGTTTTTAACAGTTTTAAAATATCAAGTTGGTGCAAAAGATCGAGATACGTTGTCGGCTCATCCAAAAGAATAATTTCACTGTCTTGCGCTAAAATCATCGTGATAAAAGCACGCTGACGCTGTCCACCAGAAAGTTGGGAAACTTTTTGGTTACGTAACTCCCAAATCTCAGTTTCCTTCATGACTTGCTCCACAAAGTGCTTGTCTGCTTCAGATAAGTTCTGTTGAGTGAGCTTTTGATGTGGAAAGCGGCCAAGACTGACCAGCTCATACACAGTTATATCACTCGGGGCTTGCATGTCTTGTGGGAGCAAGGTCAATATTTTAGCGATTTCTAGATTTTTACGATTAGAAAGACGTTCATCTTTATAGATAACTTCCCCTTCATACTTGATTAAACGTCCCAGGGCTTTGAGTAATGTCGACTTCCCTGAGCCATTTATTCCGATAATCGCTGTCGTTTTTCCCTGCTCAATTTCCAAAGATACGTCTCTTAGAACCTGCTTTTTACCGTAATATACATTTAAATTTTTTGCCCCAAAATACATGAGTTCTTCCTTTTTAGCTCTAGTCACTCGAAGATGCCAATAATGTCAAATACTTTTTACATATTTAATTAAAGCATACTTTATAAAAGTTAACAAGTACTTTCTAAATTATTTTAAGTCAGATATTTTCCCTATCTTGATCTTTTATCGTTTTACTTATAATGTAAGAATTACAAGAGTAAAACCCCCAAGCCCAATGACTTGAAGGTTGTCCTGTTTACTTATTTTAATTATGGATTTATTTAAATCTGTCTTGGAAATTCATCCTCACCTATGATTATAACAAATTTTTCAAGATTTCTTCTTTTTGTCCTCAGGTGTCTCGTAATTTCTTCGCAAGGAAAACTTATCAGGTACCAAGTCATAACCTGGTTTACAAAATGGATGACATCGTAAAAGCCTTGAGGTTCCCATTGCAATTCCCTTGGCCGCTCCGTGCTTCTCAATAGCTTGAATCATATAATTCGAACAAGTTGGATAATAACGACAAGCCGGCGGTAACAGAGGGGAAATAAATCTCTGATAACCATGTACAGTTTTGACTAAAACTTTTTTCATTTTTTCCTTTTATTTTAGGGCTTCTAGAATATCTGCAATCATCAGTTCTGGCGTCAAATGATAACGATCATAAAGCTCATCCACAGCCACAGAGTCATTAAACTCTTTATCTGCACCATAATTCAATGTTTTCACACCAAATTGTCCAATATAACCAGCAACTTTTTGACCAAAACCGCCATCAAGAATACCATCCTCGATGGTCACAAAGACTTTATGGTCCCCAGTCAATTCTTTCAAGGTTTTCTTATCAAGTTCTGCAACGAACATTGGATTAACTAGCGTAGCATTGATCTGTAATTTCTCCAGTTCTTCTGCTACTTTTTGACCGTGACTAAAAAGACCGCCCAAGGCCAGAATGGCAACTTCTTCACCTTTACGCACAATTCCATACTGTGCTTTACTGAAATCAGTCAACACGGTTGAACGATTTTCAACACCATGCTCAGGAATTTGTAGCACCACTGGATGGTCTTTTTGTGTCAGTGCCCAATCCAACATCGCTACAAGCTCTTCTTCACTCGTTGGCGCCAAGTAGACCAAATCAGGAATGTTAGAGAGCATACCTATTGCAAAGCTCCCTTGGTGAGTTTTATCCGAACCAGAGATGGAGGCTGATTTTACAATAACGACCGCTGGTTCCTTGTTGATTGCCAAGTCATGTAAAAATTGATCATAAGCACGTTGCATGAAGGTCGAATTGTGAAAAATCATTGCACGTGCCCCACCTGCTGCAACCGCTCCGCCAAAGGTCGTCACATATTGTTCAGCAATCCCAGCATCAACATAGTTTTCTGGGTGCTTTTCAGCAAATTCCTTTAGGTTATTCACCATTGGAATTCCACCATTGACTGCGACTAAAGGCATACCCTCAGCAACTTTTTCTTCCATATAATCAAGAATAATACGGGTATAATTTTTCGCTGAACTTATATTTTTCAAAGAACCGTCTGCTAAATTGAAGGGAGAGCGCCAGTGGAAGGCTTCCTTCATGTCAACAGCAGGTTGATAACCATGTCCTTTTTCGGTATTGACATGTAAAACAATCGGATGGTCAATATCCTTTACTTCTTCAAAAAAAGAAATGAGCGCCTCGAGATTATTACCATCTGCTAAATACTTATAATCTAATCCAAATGCTTTAAACAGATTATTTGGTGATTGACCATCTGTTGCGCGTAATTCAGCTAATCCTTTATAAATCCCACCATGATTTTCAGCGATTGACATTTGGTTATCATTGAGAATCAGGATGAAATTTTTATCATAAGCACCAGCATTGCTGATTGCCTCCAATGCTAAGCCACCAGAAAGTGAACCATCACCTAAAATAGCAATAATATTACCTTTTTGCGCTGTTAAATCACGTGCTTTAGCCAGTCCCATCGCATTTGCAACAGACGTTGAGGTGTGTCCAACAGTGAAAAAATCATGTTCTGATTCATGTTGACTTGTATAACCCGTGATGTCATGAAAATGTCCATCTTGAAAACCGTGTTTACGTCCTGTTAGAATTTTATGTGGATAAGTTTGGTGGCTAACATCCCAAACGAATTTATCCACAGGCGATTGAAAGACTTTGTGCAAGGCAATGGTTAATTCTACGACACCCAGATTTGGTCCTGTATGTCCCCCAATCTGACTGACTTTATTGAGCACTGCTCCTCGAACATCTTGAGCAAGTTCGGTTAATTCAGCAGCGCTTAGCTTTTTTAAATCTGCTGGCGCATTTACTTTATCTAAAATAGTCATCTTTGCCTCTTTCCACTCATTTTTCACTTTTATTCATAGTGCATAAGTTTACAATCTATTCTATTACTTTTTGTTCACTTTTGCTGATTTGGGAGATGGACTTGTCCGTAAACGGACAGTAAATTTTGTACCACGCGGTTGATTATCTTCAACCGTGATTCGGCCATTATGTGCCTCAGCTATTTGCTGTGCAAGGGATAAGCCAAGACCTAAGCCACCTTTTTGTCGTGTTCTTGCTTTATCCACACGGTAAAATCGGTCAAATATTTTTTTCTTATCAGCTGCTGTAATTCCTTCTCCATTATCAGACACACTCAGTAGAAGGGTTGCTCCATTTTTTTGAACATCAACTTGAATTTCACCATCTTCGCCTGTATATTTCATGGCATTATCAAACAAAATCGTTAAAAGTTGCTTCACTAAGCTTTGATCTAAACTTAAAGCTCCTTCAAATTTTATGGTAGTTTTTAAAGACTTATCAGAACTTTCTGCCAAGAGCTGGTAATTGCTAAAGATGGCTTCAAAGAATTCCTTATCTGTTGGCTCAGGATTTGTTTTAATGTTATTGTCCTGTCGTGCCATGTTCAACAGATTAGTCGTCAAAAGTCGCATATTACGTACTTCCGAAAGACTCTCCGAGATATTTTCAGATTCTTCAATTATTGTTGCATTCGGATTTTGGAAAAGTAATTCTAAGCGATTTTGTAAAATAGCGAGAGGCGTTCTTAACTCATGGCTTGCATTTTCAACAAAAGCTTTCTGCTTTTCATAGGCAACCATAACAGGACGCAGCGTCCAGTTGGCAAGATACAAGCTAATAATCACGGAAATAAACCAGAACATAACCATTGTTGTAATGATAATAAAATTACTCCGGCTCAAGCTATCTTGAAGTTGATCCACGTTACTAAAAACTTGAATATAAGCAATGTTACTTGCACCATAGGTTGTGTCCAGGTTTGATTGTGGCATCGCCAAGGTAACATATCGATAATGCCAATCAGGACCATAAGGATTCCGAATAGAAATCGACTTGATTTGTCCAAGGGCGTCCTTGTCTAACTTGGCTGTCTTCTCAAGTTGATAACGTACGAGGTCGACACGTATGATTTGTTGCTGACTGCTGCTTCCTGGTTTCGTTGTTGCATCAACACTGCCTGTTGGTCCTAAGACATTGCCCTTTTCATCGTACATGACGATACTGTTTGTTGGACTGTAATTGCCTTGATTAATTTCAAATGTCCCTTGATTGACTCCCGCCTGATCAAGTGCCAGCGCTCTTAAAATATCTGGATTAGCTGCTAAATCTCGTAAATTTTGGTCAGTAGACTTATAGACCCCGCTTGTGAGCACTTGCAAAATAATTACTGTGAGTGCAAAGAAGATGATCGTGAAATCTAGAAAAAAATGAAGGAAATTTTTCCCATCATTTTTCACAATTGGCATCGATTTTATTTTTTCAATTATCTTTTTCATAAAACTTACCGTAAAATATAGCCGACATTACGCAATGTAGCTAGATTTTGGGCAAAGTCTGTATCTTTAAGTTTTTTACGGATTTTACTCATATAAACTTCAACTACAGTTACCGTCGTGTCACTGTCAAAGCCCCAAATGCGGTCAAAGATTTGTTCTTTAGGCAAGATGACATTTTGGTTTTGCATCAAATAAACTACAAGATCAAACTCTTTACCGATTAATTCCACTGGTGTGTCATTCACAAATGCTGACTTATTGGTCAAATTCAAGCGCACATTGCCATAAGAAAGACCGTTAGCATCTTCCAGTTTTCCTGTACGTTTTAAGAGCGCCTGAATACGCGCTTTCAACTCATCAAGATAGAAAGGTTTCGTCAAATAATCATCTGCTCCAACATCAAAACCGTGCATCTTATCATCTAAAGACTCTTTTGCAGTCATAATTAAAACTGGTGTATCAATATTCTGATCACGTAATTCTTTGAGTACTTCGAATCCGTTTTTCTCAGGCAACATTAAGTCTAAGAGGATTAAATCATAAATCCCCATTTCTGCTTCATAAAGCCCTTCTTCGCCATCAAAAACTTGCTTTACCTCAGCAAAAGATTTCAAGAAATCGTAAACTGATTTTGACAAAGAGAGGTCATCTTCAACTAATAATATTTTAATCATCGCATCCATCTTTCTTACACTAACGGGAAAATTTACACGAGAAATTTACCCATCCTTCCCTTTATTTTACACTATTATGACCTTTTTTTCTTATTTAAAGCTAAAAGAAGGTGAAAGCCAATCTTTTTTGAAATTTACTCATTACAAAACAGTGAAGGGGTTTCTTCACTGTTTTTCTTTACTCTTTTTCTTTAGGCGCTGTCGTTTCTCTTAAGATAAGCTCAAAAGGAATAATTGTTTTATCATGGAAGGCTTCCTTATTTTGCGTCAGCCCAAGAAACTTCTCTACGGTTGCTGCTCCAAGACGTACGATATTGATGTCAAAGGTTGTCAGATAAGGGTGAACAAGTGTTGAGAAGGCAGAGTTGTTGTAAGTAATCACACTGACATCTTCCGGTACTTTCACACCTTGCTCTGACAAGCGAGAGATTACTTTCAAAGCTAAGACTTCATCCATAACAACAAGGCCCGTTTCATCTTTCAAGGTCATATTTTCTTCAAAAACGAGTAAATTCGGCTTACCTTGTTTTTTCAGCATTTCATCTTGATAGCCTTGATAGCGTTCCTCAAAGACTTCACCATCTTTCGTATCGGTCACAAAAGAAATCTCCGAATGCCCCAAATCCATCAAATATCTGGTCGCCTCATGCCCCATCAAAACATTGTCGTTATCCACATGTGTAATTTCATTTTGCTTTTCTGTTGGCGTGCCTAAAAGAACGAAAGGAATCTTGTTATCGAAAAGATAATTGCGAACACTATCTGCTTTCCCCGCATAAAGGACAATAAAACCATCCACGCGCTTCTCGGAATACATCAACTCAACTTGTTGTTTCAGCTCACTCTCTTGATAACCAGTCACAACAGCAATTGAAACATCGTATTTGCGTGCTGTTTCATTAATCGAAGTCAAAACTTTCATATAAAAAGGTTGGTTTGATTTGTCTTCGACAGGAGGAAAGACGACTCCAATCGTATTAGATTTCCCTGATGCTAGAATCTGAGCCGCCACATTTCGCGTGTAGCCGAGTTCTTGCATTGCTTTTCTTACTTTAACTTTTGTCTTCTCACTGATTTCCGAACTATCTTTGAGAACACGGCTAACTGTTGAAGCATTCACACCCGCTTTTTTTGCTACATCTTTTATCGTAACGGCCATATACTATCTCCTGATTCTACTCTCTTCTACTTATTTTCCCAAACTTTTGTTAATAATTCAAGAGACAGACTGTTTGTATTTGAAACTAAAGCAATATCCGTTCCTAAGTCTTCAGCAGAACCCACACCTAAAGGTAATGCGCCTGCTGCTTTTATCGCTGCAATACCAGCCTGGGCATCTTCAATTCCTATACATGAAGTAATAGGAACATCAACACCGGCTGCAGCAGCCAAAAAGATATCTGGTGCAGGTTTTGAAGCTGCAACTTTTGCCGGATCAGCAATGGCATCAAAATACGTGCTCAACTCCATCGCTTCAAGAAGGAATGGACCATTTTTTGAGGCAGAAGCCAAAGCAATCTTGATATTTTGGGCGCGTAAATCTTTCAGCAAATCTAATATGCCAGGATAAATATCCTCTGGTCCTACCTTTTGAATCATTTGGACATAGTTATCATTTTTTTGCTTAGCAAGCTGAGCAAAACTTTCGGCATCATATGTTTCACTCTTTCCACCAAGCTCCAATATTTTTTTCAAAGAATCTTCGCGGGATACACCTTTGAGCTGTTCATTAAAAGTTCTATCTACTCCAGCTATTCCTAATTCTTCAGCCAAAGCTTTCCAGGCTTGAAAATGATACTCTGCGGTATCGGTAATTACTCCGTCAAGATCAAATAATACTGCTTTAAACATGCTTCACCTCTGCTTCATAAGTACCTTCCAATTGGACCGCTTCACCATAAACTTCTAAGGCAATCGGTTCACCCTTGAGCAATTTTATCTGAAGCTTTTCTCCTACACTGACTTTGAGCAGACGCCCACGATAATTAATACGGAAGCTATAAGCATCCCAAGCATTTGGAATGAAAGGCGCAAAACTTAACTGACCGTTCCACGTTTTCATTTGAGCAAAACCTTGCACAATAGCCAACCAAGAACCTGTCATTGAGGTAATATGCAAACCGTCTTCTGTATCATTATTGTAGTTGTCAAGGTCCAAACGTGCAGTCCGTTCATACATTTCAACTGCTTTATCTTCCATTCCAAGTTCGGCAGCTAAAATTGCGTGAATGGATGGAGAAAGTGAACTTTCATGAACAGTTAATGGCTCATAAAAGTTAAAGTTACGACGTTTTTCTTCCAAGCTATATTGGTTGCCAAAGAAATAAATCCCTTGCAAAACATCTGCCTGTTTAATATATGGTGAGCGCAAAATACGATCCCATGACCAGTTTTGATTCAAAGGCAAGTGCTTGAGATCTAAATCCGCAACTGGTGTCAAATCCTTGTCTAAAAAGCCATCATGCTGGACAAAAATCCCTAACTCTTCATCTGTCGGATAATACATATGGGCAGTGATATCAGTCCACTGCGATAATTCTTCTGTCGAAACCTGTAAATCTGGTCGAGGGTATTTCTTTAAACTTTCCATTGTATAATTCAAAACCCAAGTTGCCAATGTGTTGGTATACCAGTTATTATTGATATTATTTTCATATTCATTTGGTCCTGTAACCCCATGAATCATGTAAGCTTTTTGTCTCTCCGAATAGTGAACACGGTCTGCCCAGAAGCGTGAAATTTCTACAAGTACTTCAAGACCCTCCTGAGCCAAATAGGTTCCATCGCCAGTATAATTGCTGTAATTATAAATAGCATAAGCTATAGCACCGTTACGATGAATTTCCTCAAAAGTGATTTCCCATTCATTATGGCACTCAATACCTGTAAAAGTCACCATTGGATAAAGTGCTCCAGCCAAACCTTGCTGTCTTGCATTGTGTTGTGCTTGGGGCAATTGTTTATGACGGTAGCGTAATAAGTTTTGCGTCACTTGCTGATCTGCTAAAGAAAGATAAAGCGGAACTGCATAGGCTTCAGTATCCCAATAAGTTGCTCCGCCATATTTCTCCCCTGTAAAGCCTTTAGGACCAATATTGAGGCGCTCGTCTTCACCATAATAAGTTGCAAAAAGTTGGAAGAGATTGAAACGAATACCTTGTTGTGCTTGATCAGAACCTTTAATTTCCACATCCGCAAGTTCCCAACGTTCGCCCCAAGCTTCTGCATGCTCTTGTAAAAGTTGTGTATAAGATTTCACTTGAATTACTTCTTCTAGGCTTGCTAAGGCTTCATGCATTGCAGCTAAATTACTATAATCACGACTCGTCAGAACAAGCACACGTTTTTCAAAATGTAGTGTTTCCTGTTCCACAGTTGCTTCATGGTAATTAATAACTTTTTCTTCTTGAGTTTCTTGCCCTTGAGCTTGAAAATCTCCCTTAAAACTTTGCCCTGCCAGTACGGTAAATTGCTCTACGCCAAAGGGGTTAGCAATCGTTTGATTGGCAATGTAAGTTCCTTCTTTGTCGCCTCCTTTATCTAAAACAGTCCAGAATTTTTCTTCATAATTGGAATCTTCATTGTGCACATCAGCATCAATAAATGAAGCAGTACGTACTTTGTGCGATTGACCATCCACACTAGAGAATTTGAAGGAGAAGACAGCTAATTCTGGATGAACGATCGACATAAAACGCTCAACGGAAACAGCAACGCCAGCTTTTTCATAAGAATAAGAGAGAACTGCTTTTTGCATATCTAAGGAAAGGTGGAAATTAGTGATACTATCAGTATAAAGGTCAACTTCTTCATCATCGATAAAAAGTGAAACTCCCGAGAAGTTCAAAGCATTGATTGCCTTACCAAAATATTCTGGGTAACCATTTTTCCACCACCCCACACGCGTTTTATCTGGAAACCAGACACCTGCAATATATGTACCTTGATGGTGATCGCCTGAGTATTTTTCTGAAAAATTACCGCGCATTCCCATGTAACCATTCCCGATTGAGGTTAAAGATTCCTGAAGACGTCGTTCTTCCTTTTCTAATTTACTGGATTGGATATGCCAAGGATCAATTTCCATAATTCTGCTGATTTTTTTCATCTTTTTTCCTATCTTTTTCTTTTCTTACTTTTTCTTAAACACTTGATATTCCCATGGAAGGAAAGTCATCTTTTTTTCCAACTTTCTTGGGCGGCTTCCTAAAATATGCTGGTAACCTTCTATTTCTACTTGGTTAAAGTCCAGATGTGCTTTTTTAGTACCTAAATTCGTAATAATCAAAAATGAGTCACGTTCGTAAACAAAGGCTGTCAGATGTTGCTCAAACCAAAACTTTATTGACCCACGCGCAATGTCTTCTTCCTCATGGCGAAGATGAATTAAGACTTTATAAAGCTCGATAAGCTCCTGTGATTTTTCTGTGTTTACTTCCTTATAATCTGGATGAATAGGCATCCAAGGTTTGCCACTGGTAAATCCTGCGTTTGGGCTCGCGTCCCATTGCATCGGTGTACGAGAGTGATCTCTGCTGTTTGCCATCACTGTATCCAAAGCTTCACTTTTAGTCATCCCCTGAAAAATTAACGCTTCATAAGCCTGCTTGATTTCAGTTGCATCTGTCTGGGTGATATCTGTAAAAGGAAAATTACTCATTCCAATTTCTTGTCCCTGATAGATAAATGGAGTCCCTCGAAGAAGCATATAAGATACGGCTAAAGCTTTAGCCGACGCGATACTGCCATCACCAAAACAACTGATTGCTCGTGGTTGGTCATGATTTTCTAAATAAAGTGCATTCCAACCTCGTGCAAGCATATCCTTTTGCCAACGTATAATTGTCTTTTTGTAACCATACATCCAGCCACGTCCTGCGTAATTTTTCTGACGTACATTGTGTTCCAATTCAAAAATCATCTTAAGGTAGCCAGACCTTGCATCCGTCCAATCAGGCGCCTCAGTTGAAGTCACACCTGAAGCTTCCCCAACTGTTAAAGCATCATATTGGTCAAATATTTCTTTTAAATCAGCCATATAATTTTCAATACCTGACACATTCATAAAAGGCTGCCAAGGGTCATTCCCTCTTAGAGACTTGATATTAAAAGACCAGTCTTCCTTTTGAATATGAGAAATCGCATCCAAACGAAAACCATCTATACCTAATTCCAACCACCATTTAATCATCGTATAGATTTCCTGACGCACTTGGGGATTCTTCCAGTTCAAGTCAGGTTGTTCTTTCGCAAAGACATGAAAATAAGCTTGTTGCGTCTGCTCATCATAAGTCCAAGTAGAGCCACCAAAGAAAGATTGCCACTCATTCGGCATTTTTTCGGGTGTTGCATCTGCCCAGTGATAGTAATCTCGATAGGGATTATCCTTTGATTTTTGACTTTCAATAAACCAAGGATGCTGATCGGAAGTATGATTCACAACCAAATCCATAATCACTTTCAAGCCGTTATCATGCGCTTTTTGCAGAAGTTCTTTTAAATCTTCCAAGCTACCAAATCGAGCATCAATACTATAAAAATCAGCTATATCGTAGCCGCCATCCACTTGTGGACTTGTGTAAATGGGGTTAAGCCAAATAAAATCTATCCCCAAATCTTTCAAGTAAGGCAGCTTTTCGACAATTCCCTGTAAATCCCCCATACCATCACCATTACTGTCTTTAAAAGACTTGGGATAAATCTGGTAACCTGTCCAATTCGCAAAATCGTCTTTTTTCATTTTTTTCATTTTGATTATCTCTCTTGAAATTAAAGCCAGTCCTTCGCAAACAATAAATAGAGTCAGAAAGACATTTGTCTATAATTCTGCTTAAATATTTTACTCTAGGTGTCTCTGCAACCACTCACTCGAAACCGAGGGGCTTTTTCTCTATTATGTCAAAATTTTTCCATATAAGAAGCAATATTTGGGCAAAGTTATCTTTTAGAAGAATGAGCTAACGTTTCATCTCTATCTCTTGTTTAATTTCTACTATTTATAGATTATAAATCCGTTTTTCTGAACATGATTGTCTTCAGCCAAGTGGGCCAAGACTATTTCTCCCTCTTCAACACTAACTGGCTGTTCACCTTTGTTAAAGACTGCCTTAAGTGCGCCACGTTCCAGTTTCACCACTCCTTGAGTGTCATCAACACTCTGCCATTCTAAATCAGATTGACTAAGTGTCTCTGCGTAGTCTCTACGGAAAGCTACCAAGGCTTTGAAGAAAGCAAACATTTCTAAGTCCTGATGTTCTTCAGTCCAAGGCATGCATTTGCGACAATCTGGATCAGCGCCACCATCTAGCCCATATTCGTCACCGTAATAGATACATGGAACACCGGGTTGGAGGTACATAAAGGCTTGAACTTGTTTGACTAAGTCTTTACTTCCTTTGGCTTGTGTTAAAAGACGTGGTGTATCATGTGAATCCAAGATGTTAAACATAACTTGATTCGTCTGTTGACGATAAAGCATAAGCTGCGCATTAATTGCCGAAACCATTTGTTCTAAACTTAGATCTTCTTTCACAAAAGTGTCAATGATTGCATTGGTATAAGCATAGTTCATAACTGCTGAAAATTCATCGCCAACGAGCCAAGGTTGTGCTGAGTGCCAAACTTCTCCTAAGATATAGAAATCTTCTTTCGCTGCATCACATGTTGTACGGAATTTCTTCCAGAAGGCATGATCGACCTCGTCTGCTACATCTAAACGCCACGCATCAATATCACATTCCTTAATCCAGTATTCTGCAATATTGAGCAAATACTCTTGAACTTCTGGATTGGCAGTATTTAGTTTCGGCATATGTGGTGTAAAAGCAAATGTATCGTAAGTTGCTGTTTCAGAAACTTCAAAATCCTCGGTTGGTGTGTAGGTTGCTGGCCATTCGTTAACATGGAACCAATCTGCATATTTTGAATTTTCTTGATGCTTGAGAACGTCTTGCCACTGCGGGCTAGTATCACCGATATGATTAAAGACAGCATCAAGCATTACTTTAATCCCTCGTTGGTGTGCCTCTTTCACTAATGTTTTGAAAACTTCTAAATCACCAAAATACTGATCAATTTTCAAATAATCTTCCGTATCATACTTATGGTTAGAATAGGCTTGGAAAACAGGAGTAAAGTAAATGCCATTTACGCCTAAGTCTGTCAGATGATCCAAATGATCAATTACTCCTTGGAGATCGCCGCCATACAAGTCTTGACGATTGGGAGATTCAGTTGGATCCCATTCTTTCACTCCAACTGGATTAATGGCTGGATTTCCATTAGCAAAGCGTTCTGGGAATATTTGATACCAAACTGTATTTTTAACCCATTCAGGAGCCTTAAAACGATCAACCTCATGGAAGAATGGCATACGAAATGCTGCATATTTTTTTGTGAGTAATTTTACTTGGTAAGGAAGAATACCAGAGTCGCTATAGACAACCTTTTCCCCATCGTAATCCGTAATCACGAACAAGTAGTCCATACGCTTATGCGGAACGCCGACCTCTGTCACATAGAAATCACTTTCTGCTGTGGATAAACCATGTTTCATTTCTACTTCTTGATAATCCCAAACCATTTCTGATTCATCATCGCGTTTTACAAACATATAAGGGTCACCATAGATCAATGCAACACTTTGAATGTCGTCACGTGCAACACGTAAACGGATATGAATTGTTTCCTCTGTATAGAGATAAGCAAATTCTGATTCTGGACGGTGATAAATGGCTGCTTTATTCATGAATAAATACCTCTTTTTTTCTTGTTTTTTTCATTTTAGCATAAGCTCATCTTTTGCGCAACCGTTTGCAGTATATTTTTTTATCGAAAATAAAAACTATTGTAAAACTTTCTATTATATGCAGCCATAACATGTATATACCAACATATACAGTAATCAAATTGTAATAAGTTTGCACTTGACAAAACGGAAGCGTTTGCATAAAATAGAATTACAAATTAGAATAATTATTTTCATTAGGAGGAAATATTTTATGAACACATGGAAAAAAATCGCTCTGAGTAGCGTTTCTCTGATTGCTCTTGCTAGCCTCGCTGCTTGTGGGAATAGTAAGGGTAGTGAAAGCACAACTTCTTCATCTTCAGATGCTAAAGACCATAAAGGAGCCGTTACTCTCTGGGTCGATCCAGCAAATGTTGCTTCTTATAAAGATTTAATTAAAAACTTCAACAAAGAATATCCAAACATTAAAGTTACAGTCACACAGTCTCCAAATGGTTCTGCAAATGCAAAACAAGATGTGAGTAAAGACCCCGGACAAGCCGCAGATGTCTTTAAAGTACCCAACGACCAGTTGGGAGCCATGGCTGAAGCGGGCTACATCAATCCTCTTTCACCATCAGCAACAGATTGGGTCAAATCAAATGATATTTCTATCGCTGTTGATGCTGTCTCTTGGAAAGGTAAACTCTACGCTTATCCACAAGATGAACAGTCAAATATTGTTTACTACAACAGGGCAAAATTTAGTGAAGCTCCAAAAGATTGGGCTGACTTTACAGCAGAAACACCAATTGGAACAGATTTTACCAACTCCTACAACTGGTATCCTGTATTCCTAGCTAATGGAACACAGCTCTTCGGTAAAGATGGTGAAACGGTTGATGGTACAGATGCAAATACTAAAGCTGGCGTTCAAGCTATGACTTGGTTTGCGCAACAAAAAGCAAATCCTGGTGTTAAACAGTCAGGTACAGCCCTTCTGGCCGACCTCAAATCTGGTAAAACACAAGCAATCCTCGATGGCCCATGGGACGGTAGCACAGTGAAGGAAATCCTTGGCGACAACTTTGGTGCAACAACCTTACCAACTGCTGATTTTGGATCAGGATCTAAACAAATGCAAGCCTTCTCCGGTGTCGGTACACTGGCTGTGAATTCGCAATCAGAAGATCCTGTTGCTGCTTCTGCTTTAGCTCAGTATCTATCAAATACTGAATCACAATTAGCACTCTATAAAGCTAATAATTCAATTCCAGTTTCAAAAGAAGCCCAAAAAGATTCTGAAGTTGCAAAAGACCCTGTGGCTCTTGCAGTTATCAAACAAGTAGAAAACGATACATTGATGCCTAAGATGCCACAAATGGCTACATTCTGGAACTTGGCTGCCCCACTTATCGAGAATGCCTACACAGGTAAGACTCCGGCTACACAATACCAAGCACAACTTGATAATTTCGTAAAATCAATCTCATCAGCTACTGAATAATTTTTGATTAACTTAAGGGGATTGGGCTCATCCTAATCCTCTTATTTTTTATATACAAAAGGGTAAAATATATGTTTAAAAAGAAAATTAAACCATCTCCTGAAGCAACATACAAAGAGGTGTGGCATGAAGGTGATATTTTCACAAAACTCAGCTTCTTTATCATGGGTTTAGCGCAACTAAAAAATAAACAATGGCTCAAGGGCTTTAGCTTCCTCATCATCGAAATTGTCTTCCTTTTCTGGCTCATCTTCAATGGCATTAGCTCAATCAGTCTTCTGAGTAGCCTTGGACATGTCAAGACTAAGCAAGTCGTTTTTGATGAAGCACGACAAATTTATGTCACTCAACAACCTGACAACTCCATGCTCATCCTCCTTTTTGGTGTCATGTCCTTAGTGCTCATTGCAATGGTTGCAGTCATCTATATCACAAGCCTTCGTTCCACACGTCATCTCTATGTCTTGAATCGTGACGGAGAACATATCCCTACGACTATGGAGGATTTGGCTACACTCTTAGACAGTCGCCTCCATTACACACTGATGGCGATTCCCTTACTCGGCATTTTAGTTTTCACGATTGCTCCTTTGCTTTTCATGATCACCATTGCTTTTACCAATTTTAATCAAGATCATCCTATTGGATTTTCTTGGACGGGGTTCGCTTCATTTGGTGAGATTCTGACCGGTAACATCGCTGGAACTTTCTTCCCTGTCTTAGGCTGGACTCTCGTTTGGGCTGTGGCTGCAACAGCGACAACTTTCTTCTTTGGTGTCTTACTTGCTCTTTTGATTGAATCATCTGGAATTAAATTTAAAGCTTTCTGGCGGACACTCTTTGTTATCGTTATGGCTGTTCCTTCTTTTGTTTCACTCTTAATGATGAATATGTTCCTAGACAACAATGGGCCGCTCAACAGTTGGCTCCAAAGTATCGGTCTTATTGATCACCCTATTCCATTTTTAATGGATCCTTTGTTAGCGAAGTTTTCTGTTATCGGCGTTAATATGTGGATTGGTATTCCTGTCTCTATGTTAATTTCAACAGCGATTATCCAAAACTTGCCATCAGATCAGATTGAAGCAGCTAAAATTGATGGTGCCAACAGTTTTGATATTTTCCGCTCTATTACCTTCCCTCAAATTTTGTTCGTTATGACCCCTGCCTTGATTCAACAATTTATCGGGAATATTAACAATTTCAATGTTATTTTCCTCTTGACTGGTGGTGGACCACTGAACGCCGAATACTTCCAAGCGGGTTCCACTGACTTATTGATTACCTGGCTTTATAGCTTAACCATGAAGTCGATTCCAAGTTATAACATCGCTTCAGCTATTGGTATCGTTATCTTTATCATCTCAGCTACAGCTTCATTGTTTGCTTACCGCCGTACAAATGCTTTTAAGGAGGGCTAAAATGAAATCATATAAACGCCAACGTCAAGCTTCATTAGTACTCAGATACTTGCTCTTGACCTTACTTGCAATCATCTGGATTTTCCCAATTGTATGGATTATCCTTACCAGCTTTTCTAAAAATAACACTGGTTTTGTTTCGACATTCATTCCTCAGCAGTGGACTCTGGATAATTTTACTGGTATTTTCAATAACCCGGTTTATCCTTACGGACATTGGCTCCTTAATACTTTTGTCATCGCTGTTATCTGTGCAGTTATTAACACGCTGATTACTACTGTTATGTCTTATGTATTGTCACGTTTACGCTTCAAATTACGCAAACCTTTCCTACAGTTAGCACTTATCATTGGAATGTTCCCAGGTATCATGGCGATGATTGCTCTCTATTACATCCTCAAATCATTCAATATGACCAACTTAGTGGGACTGACTTTGATTTATATAGGTGGCTCTGGTCTAGGATTCTATATCTTTAAAGGTTTCCTTGATACAATCCCTGCTTCAATTGATGAAGCCGCTGTGATTGACGGTGCAACCAAATGGCAAATTTTCACCAAAATTACCTTGCCTTTGTCAAAACCAATGATTGTTTACACATCCCTAACTGCTTTTATTGCACCTTGGCTTGATTTCCTCTTTGCGAGTGTCATCTTAGGTGGTGGCGATCCTAAATCACGGACCATTGCCTATGGCTTGCAAAACATGATGACCAACTCCAGAGGTTCCTCTGCAACAAACTTTACCCAATTTGTTGCAGGATGTGTGATTATCGCCATTCCTATCACTATTCTCTTCATTGTTATGCAAAAATTCTATGTTAAAGGAATCACTGCTGGTGCAGATAAAGGATAACAAACTAAAAAAGCACTCAACCTATAGTTGAATGCTTTTTTTATTGTCCTAAAAGTTCTTGTGCTTTTGCACTATACTTGTCCATATCAATGAGGATACCTGAACCTCCGTACATATCATAGGCAGATTGCCAATCATTGTCGGATGGGATGGTTGTGTTTTCTATACCGCCAAACATTGCTGGTAAAGCTTTTGTGATCAGGAATGTGTTAGAAAGATTAGTCATTGTAACAGCTCGAGCTGTACCCAAGGCACTTGCACCAGTAAAGAGTGTCAACGGATTTTTAACTTTCGATGTGAGAGTTTGCATCACTTGTTGTTGACGTTGCACACGTCCAAAGTCTCCTTGATCATCGTGGCGGAAACGTGCATAGTTCAAAAGTGTACGTCCATCCATTCGTTGTGGGCCTTGCTTAATCATCATAAAGATTCCACCACCATCAGGATAGCCCAAGGCCGCGGCTTCTTCTGCACTCAGTTCCTTATCGTTTTTAGCCATCCCTTCAGTTTCTGCTAAATCATCCGGTACAGGGACTTCATCAAACTTTTGACCATTAATTGTGGCGAATTTGGCATCAATCTTTACTCCACCAGGGAACATTGAGTCAATCACTGTTGCAAAACTTGAGAAATCAACCACAGCGTAATATTTGGCATTTATACCAAAATTTTGTTGCAAAGTTTGACGCACAAGTTCAACACCTTGATTCTCATTTTGCTCACCAATCGTGAAGGCTGCATTAAGCTTCATGTTAGGTCCTTGGCTTGCATCACCAACTCCTGGAATGTTGACCAAAGTATCACGCATAAAGCTCACCAATTGCATTTTGCCGCTTTTGCCAATATTCAAAACCATAATACTGTCTGAATGGGCCACTCCTGAGCTTTGTCCTGGTCGTTGATCAGCACCTAAGAGAAGGATATTGACTGAGCCATCCGCATTGGCAGCACCATTGAATTGTTCGGCTTTGATCGCGCCACCTTCTCGACTAATCCCACGCTGATAACCATAAATGAAGAAACCAATCATAATCAAAATCAAGGCGATTAAGATAAAGAAAATCCGTTTTATCCAACTTTTCTTTTTCCTTGGCTTTTTACTTGCTGCTTCCTCAGACCTTTCATCATCAATGCTCTCTTCCGCACGACGGTTATCTTTCTTTTTCCCACGTTTGGATAAAAAGGGCGCTGGTGCTGAATCCAAAGAACGGCTGGATCTACTCCGTCTCTCAGAAGAAGAACTTTCAGACTGTGCGCGCTCTTCTTCTATGTCAGCCGCATATTCTTCTTCAAGGGCCTGCCACCCTTCTATTTCTTCTACTAGTTCATAATATTCTTGCTTTTCGCGTTCACTTAAGTAAGCTTTATTTGCTCTTAAGTATTCAAAACGTTTTTGTTTATTATCTTTCATTATCTGTCTATTATATCATGAATTTTTATTTTTGATAAAAGCCTTTCATAATTCTCAGCAAAATACAAATCCTTTTCTTAAGCTTTTTTGCCAAAAAATTTATTTCTGAAGCGTTTAACTTTCAGAAACTGTTCACGTGCCTTGTGCATCTGTTTATATCTTTTAGGGTTCTTTTTATAAAAATCTTGGTGATAATCCTCAGCTGGCCAAAATGTTTGCGCATTTTCTATAGGGACTATGATTGGTTTATCCCAAAGCCCCGACTCCGATAATTCCTGCTTGCTTTTCTCAGCAGTTTGACGTTGCTCATCATTCTCAACGTAGATAACTGGTCTATAATTACTGCCTCGATCGTAAAATTGACCTTCTCCATCCGTCGGATCAATAAGACTCCAGTAAATTCCCAGCAAGGTCTCGTAAGAAATAACGGTATTTTCAAAAATTATCTCCACAGCTTCAGCGTGTCCCGTATATTTACCCGATACCTCATCATATGTCGGGTCATCGACATGCCCCCCGGTATAACCGCTGGTAACAGACAGTATACCTGGACGAGTTTCAAAAGGTTCAACCATACACCAAAAACATCCACCCGCAAAAATTGCAATTTCTTTACTCATAGCTCTTCCTCCAAGCACATTATAGCACAATGAAAAGGCTTGCATGCTATAATTTAACTATGAAAAAACCGTTAAATCAGACTGAAATATTGAACGAAATGTATAATTTAATCTTGAGTAAACATATTCGTGAGTGGGAACGTGCTTTAATATTAGAAGCTAAAAATCGCATTGAAAGTCAGGGTAATCTTGAAGAAGCCTTAACCCAATTAGAGGCTCAATTACGTCCACTAGCTCTTCGCTATAATTTAACGCCTATGACAACCGAATTTTATAACAAAATATCCACTTCGGGTTTATTTGGCCGCGGTGTCGGGCATCGTTTATAAATAATCATCTTTTTAGTAAAAAAAACGTTAGACCTACTAACGTTTTTTTATTTCAAATTTCTTTTGCACTTAACTCTGTTTGACTCAAGCGTTCATACCACAACTTTCGTGTACGGGAAAGTGTGGCAAAGAGAATATCTAATAGAGGTAACAGAAGAAGAATGAAAGAAAGGACTACCATTAAGAAATTTTGTCCCAGTTCTTTTTGTGGAATATAGGCTGAACGTTGTAAGAAATAAGACAAGAGACCAATCATCCCAAAATTAACGAAAGATAAGAGTTGTCGACTTAAAATCTTCCAACGACTTCCTTCTATCCTTATCTTAAGAAGTTTTTGGCCAAAAGTGACACCAAAAATGACTGGAATCCCCACAAATGTAATAAGCATTGCTATATAGAAATGAGGTACAATGTTTGCAATAATATTTGCTAAAACAAAATCTACGCCAAAGGCAATACTACGACGTATCATCCCAATCTGAGCAGGAATGGCTTGTTTGGCATCCAAATCTGGTAAAACCTTAACAAGTAGGCAAGCAATCCCAAAACCAAGCAAACTTCCTAGCGTATTAATCATTAAATCATCAACATCAAAAAGACGATAAGGACGAGGATAAAGACCAAAAAGAGCCGAACGCTGTAAAAGTTCAAACGATAAGGTGAGCATGAAACTCCACATTAAGGTTTGCGAAAAATTACGCTTAAAGAGGTAACGCAAATATATCCCAAATGGCAACGTCAAAAGAAGATTAAAAAAAGGTTGGATGAAACTTGGTGCTTTCAAGGCCATTAGCCATGTAGAAGGCTCGTTAAGTACCAGCGGGTTGTAAGCGATGAACTGACGTACAAATTCAAAGGGAACAAGATTTTGCTTAGGACCTGTCATCTGTGCAACCTGTGCCACATCAGGCAAAGGAAAAATAGTCATCGCATAAGCACAAACTATATAAAGGACAAAAGAAAAATTGACAATAAACCGCCAAGGGTTAACACGTCCATATTTACGATATTGAACAATCATATAAGGAATAAGGCTCAGCAAGAAAAAAACAAAGAAGAGCAATACACCTATTTGAATAGCATGGAGATAAGTAAGCATAGAAATCCTTTTTTAAAATTTTATCTTTATTATAACAAAATTTATAAATGGAGATTGTGAGCCAGTTTAAAGAAATAGCTTAAATCAAGTGGAAGTTGATATTATTACTGCTGCTCACACCCTGTTTATACATCAAAGGCTTGCGCATATTTGATACACCCCGAAATATTTTTTAGTGCATTGGGTTGTAAAGGACGAATCATAAAAGCTTCTGCTGGAACGTCAAATGGTGCCGTAACCTTATATTTTTCAGCAGATACATAGCCAAAACGAGAATAATATTGGGGATGCCCCAGAATACTTATAAAAGGGAAATCTTGTTGAACGGCACGCTTTTCCAACTCTTTCAGCAAATTTTCTCCCACTTTTTTACCTTGCCAAGAAGGTAAAACAGCTAATGGCGCAAGAACCAGCCCTGTAAAACTTTCTTTATCGTTGATAATCTTGACTTCACTTAGTAAACCATAACCAATAATTTTTGCTCCTTCAGCGGCGACAACTTCTAAACCATCGACATAGCTAGAATCTGTCCGAATCTTTTCCACGAGCTCTGCTTCATTACCATAACCATGTTCGGACCTGCTAAATGATTGACGAATTAACTGCTCAACTTCTCTATAGTCTTTTCGCCCAATACTTCTTATTTCCAAAGTTGCCCTCCTTCATTTATAGAAAAACAAACGGAATACCTTTACTCCGTTTGTTCCTTTAAAAATTGATTGATTACAAGAGTTCTCGTGCTTTTTCTTCGATGAAACCTGCCACTTGATCAATCGTTTTTCCTGTACTATCTAGTAAAATAGCATCCTCTGCTTGTTTTAGAGGGGAAACTGCTCGTGTACTATCCTTACGATCTCGTTCGGCGATTTCCACTTTGAGTTTTTCCAAATCAGTAGGAATATTTTTTTGTAAATTTTCTTTATAACGTCGCTCTGCTCGTTCATCCACAGAAGCCACGAGGAAAATCTTCAAATCTGCATGAGGTAGGACAACCGTACCAATATCACGTCCATCCATGATAATGCCACCTTCGTCAGCAATGCGCTGTTGCTCAGCAACTAAAAATTCCCGTACTGGAGCTAAAGCAGAGATTTTTGAAACATTCTGTGTTACTTCGTTTGTACGAATAATCTTAGTAATATCCTCTGTTCCTAAAAATACAAGTTGTCCATCAGCCGTATTTTTAAAGAAAATTGGTTTTTTCTTGATCACATCAATAATTTTTTGAGGATCCTCCGTTTTGTTTTGGAGGGCAACCAAAGTTGCAGCACGGTACATCGCACCTGTATCTAAATAGATAATCCCAAGATTTTGTGCAACGATTTTAGCGACAGTTGATTTTCCGCTTGAGGCGGGACCATCAACAGCAATTTGTAACTTTATCATGTTTCTTTCCTATATATGAATACTTTTTATTATTTTAATTTTAATACTTGCCCAGGTGATATTGGTGAACCATCGGCATTGTATCCTGTTGCTGAGATATTATTAAGGCTGGCAATTACAGACCATGCAACGCCTGTCTTCGCTGATATCTTACTTGGATCGTCTCCAGCTACAATAACATAAGTTCCACCCTCTTCAGTGGAAGATTCTTCAGTGGTTGGCGGTGGAGCTACAGTACTTTCTTCTGGTTTCACTTCTTCAGTAGTCTGTTCTGTTTGTTGCTCCGTGGTTTGCTCTACAGTTTTTTCTGGATTTTCCTGAGCAAATCCACCGCTATGTTGCGTTTGATTATTCCAAAGAATAAAGGCAATCATGAAACCAACCAGTAAAAACATCGTCACGACAGTAAAGGTTAAAGCACGTGAAGTTAATGACTTGTTATTGTGTTTTTTTCTTGGCTTGCTGCCCGAACGACTTTTTTCGGAATCTGCTTTCATGGCCTTATAGATTTCTTTATCCCACGGTTCTTTTTCTGCCACATCTTTTTCCTTTCCTTTTTTATTTTTTTATATTATCATCATTGTATGAAAGTAAACATAATACCAGAAAATTGTATTGCATGTGGCCTTTGTTATTTACATGCTCCAGATGTCTTCGATTACCATGATAACGGTATCGTTAAATTTAATAATTCCGATAAACTGGAAAAAGAATATTTTTCTGATGATAAAATAATAAGTGCAGCCAAGGCTTGCCCAACAGCTGCGATAAAGATTACCAAATCTTAAAACCTTAAACTCTGATATTTATTTTACCATAAAATTACTTCTTTATCTAACTATTTCGTGATTTTTAATTAGGTATTTTCATTATATATACAGCTTGTTTTTGATTGACAAGTTGTTTTTATTTTCGTCAGTTAAATTAAAAAATCAGATTTATGAAACCAGTTTCACAAATTTTTGCAAATGTTTTCAATTTGTAGTATACTAGGACAGTAATAATTATATTATATAAAAATTTATAAGGAGGTTACTCAATTGAGTATCGGAATTGTTATTGCGAGCCACGGTGAATTCGCTGCGGGCATCAAGCAATCTGGTTCAATGATCTTCGGTGAGCAAGAGAAAGTACAAGCTGTTACTTTCATGCCTAACGAAGGACCAGACGACTTACGCGCCAAAATCGAAGCCGCTATCGCAACATTTGATGCTGAAGATGAAGTCCTTGTCCTTGCTGACTTGTGGAGCGGTTCTCCATTTAACCAAGCAAGTGCTGTTATGGGTGCCAATCCAGAACGCAAGGTAGCTATCATCACAGGCCTCAACTTGCCAATGCTTATTCAAGCCTACACAGAACGTATGATGGATGCTTCTGCTGGTGTTGAACAAGTTGCTGCAAACATTATTAAGGAAGCTAAAGCTGGTATCAAAGCATTGCCAGAAGAGCTTAATCCTGCTGAAGAAAGCGCTACACCAGCTGAAGCTGGCGTAAACGCTGCCGCTATCCCAGAAGGTACTGTTGTTGGTGATGGTAAGATTAAAATTAATCTTGCACGTATCGACTCACGTCTTCTCCACGGTCAAGTTGCTACTGCTTGGACTCCAGATTCAAAAGCAAACCGTATCATCGTTGTTTCTGACGCTGTTGCCAAAGATGAGATGCGTAAAACACTTATCACACAAGCTGCACCTCCAGGTGTTAAAGCCAACGTTGTCCCTATCAAGAAAATGATTGAAGTTGCTAAAGATCCACGTTTTGGTGAAACTAAAGCCCTTCTCTTGTTTGAAACTCCTCAAGACGCACTTGCTGCTATTGAAGGTGGCGTACCTGTAGAAACACTTAACGTGGGTTCTATGGCACACAGTACAGGTAAAACAATGCTTAACTCAGTATTGTCTGTAAACAAAGATGATGTTGCCGCTTTTGAAAAGTTACGTGATCTCGGCGTTAAATTTGACGTTCGTAAAGTCCCTAACGATTCTAAATCTGACTTGTTTGCTTTGATTAACAAAGCAGACGTTAAGTAAAATTAAATATTATTAGGAGAAATTTATAAAATGAGTATTATTTCAATCATTTTAGTTCTTATCTTCGCGTTCTTAGCTGGACTTGAAGGTATCTTGGACCAATGGCAATTTCACCAACCAATTATCGCCTGCTCATTGATCGGTATCGCTACTGGTCACATGGCTGCAGGGATTATCTTGGGTGGTTCATTGCAAATGATCGCCCTTGGTTGGGCTAACGTTGGTGCCGCTGTCGCACCTGACGCTGCACTTGCTTCTGTCGCTTCTGCTATCTTGATGGTTCAAGGTGGTAACTTTGACTTGACACACATCACTGGTGTTATCGTACCTGCCGCTATCTTGTTGGCAACTGCTGGTCTCGTACTTACTACATTGGTTCGTTTCCTTTCAGTTGGTATCGTTCACTTAGCTGATGCTGCTGCTGAAAAAGGTTCTTACTCAGGTGTTGCTGGTTGGCACATGTTCGCACTCCTTCTTCAAGGTTTGCGTATTGCTATCCCTGCTGCAATCATCCTTGCTATCCCTGCTGAAACAGTAACTGCTGCCTTGAACTCAATTCCTGATTGGGTTTCTAAAGGTCTTGCTGTTGGTGGTGGTATGGTTGTTGTTGTTGGTTACGCAATGGTTATCAACCTCATGGCAACTAAAGAGCTATGGCCATTCTTCTTCCTCGGATTTGTACTCGCACCACTTTCTTCAATCACTTTGATTGGTATGGGTATCCTTGGTGTTGTTATCGCTCTTATCTACCTCAATCTTTCTAATACTGCTGGTAACGGTGGAACTGCTTCTTCAAGTGGTGACCCAATCGGCGATATTCTCAACGATTATTAATTAGGAAGGAGATTTTATAAAAATGGAAAATACAAATAAAAAGTTTAGCCTTTCTAAAAACACACGCTTGAGCGTTATGTTCCGTTCAATGTTCCTTCAAGGTTCTTGGAACTACGAACGTATGCAAAACCTTGGTTTCCTCTATTCAATCATCCCTGCATTGAAACAGTTCTACAAACCAGGTTCTGAAGAAGCTAAAGAAGCTTTGAAACGCCACATGGAGTTCTTCAATACTCACCCATATGTAGCCGCACCTATCGTCGGTGTTACATTGGCCCTTGAAGAAGAAATCGCTAACGGTGTTGAAATCGATGAAGCAGCTATCCAAGGTGTGAAAGTCGGTATGATGGGACCTCTCGCTGGTATCGGTGACCCAGTCTTCTGGTTCACAGTACGTCCTATCGTTGGTGCCATCGCTGCCTCACTTGCAACTGGTGGTTCTATTATCGCTCCAATCTTCTTCTTCGTTGTTTGGAATGCAATCCGTATCGCTTTCTTGTGGTATACACAAGAGTTTGGTTACAAACAAGGTACTGCAATTACAAGCGACCTCGGTGGAGGAATGCTTCAACAAATTACTAAAGGTGCATCTATCCTTGGTATGTTCATCCTTGGTGTATTGATCCAACGTTGGGTTAACATCAGCTTCACTGGTCCTAACGCTATGCTCCCATCTAAACCTTTGGCAGATGGTGCTTACGTTGGTGAATGGATCGACAAAGCAGGTAAAGTCGTTGTTCAAGGTGCCCAAACAGGTACTACAGGCGACGGTGTTGCTAAGTTTGATTGGTTAGACCAAGCAGGTAACGTTGTTGGTAACGGTGTTGCTGGTCAAGACGGTTTCGCACATTACGTAACTGTTGATCAACTTAACACAGTTGACGGTTCTACATTGCACAACATCTTAGGTCAAGTATCATCTGGTCTTGGCTTGAGCCCAGAACAAACACAATCACTTCAAGACGTGTTCAATTCATTAATTCCTGGATTTATCGCATTGCTCTTGACTTTCCTTGTGCTTTGGATCTTGCGCAAATGGAAAAACAAAAACGCACCATTGTTCATCATCATTGGTATGTTCGTTCTTGGTATCGTACTTCACGTTGCAGGTCTTGCTTAATAAGATTTTAAAACAAGAACAAAATCGTCGTGTACTCGCGGCGATTTTTTATTAAGATTATTTTTGCTATAATAAATATATTATAATATCGTTAGGAGCACTAAATTGGCACAATCACTGAATACTAAAGTCGACTTTACCACTGCTGGTATTGCTTATCTTGGCTTTGCTGAATATGGTAAAATTATGATTGGAGACCGAGCTTTCGAGTTTTTCAATGATACTAATGTTGAAAAGAACATGCAATTCCCTTGGGCCTCTATTAAACGTGTGGAAGGTGATGTTTCTGTTTCCAAAAACGGAAAAGTAAAAATTGGACGTCAGTTTATCATCGTCTTTCGTAATGAGCAAAAAGTTCGTTTTGCTGCCAAAGAGTCTGGAACTGTCTTAAAATACATCCGACAATATATTGGAAATGAAAAAGTCGTCCGTCAAAAAGGATTCTTTGATAAATTCTTTAGCCTCTTCCGCCGTAAAAAGAAATAAGAAATAGCCTCCATCGGGGGCTATTTTTTATAAAAAAAAACATACTGCACATGCACCATGATTTTCTAGATTAAGTATCTGTTCCATTTCGTTCACGTCTAAATAAATTAAAATATAGACGATCTAAAATCTTGTCACGGTAGTCCTTTCGTCCAATAAAGCGTGTGACTTTACTGAAAATATAACATGACAAGAGAGTGACAGCAAAGTTTGGAAAGGCCAGATAAGTCGCTAAAGATAGTGCCATAACGACGATATCAATACCAAACAAGACACGGTCAATCGTAAATTGCCAGCGATCTTCCATAATTCGACTCAAGAGGATTGAACCGCCAAAAGTCCCGTTGGATACTACAACAAGTCCTGCCCCTATTCCTGATAAAATACCGTCAGAAATACCAGCGAAAATAATTTGATTAAATTGAAAACCGTTAATTCCCATCGCCTCATAAGCCAGCATCCATAAACTCATCGCAGCTGCACCAGGAACACTCAGCAAGAGTTCTCTTCGGCTCAACAATTTCCACCCAAAGAGAAACAAGGGAATATTTACTACAAAGAAAGTCAGTGCTGGGTTGATTCCAAAAACAAAATCAACAAATACTGAAAAACCTGCAATCCCATTACTTGCTAAGTAATTAGGAATAACAAAAAGTCTTACCGATAAAATATAAAAACCCACTCCTACAATAAGAACAATTAAATCTTTTATAAACTGCTTATCTATCTTTACTCCAATGATCGACATAGGACCCCCTTTATTCTATAATACCATTTAGGAATTTAAAGAACTAATGATTTATGAGGCACTTGCAAAGTTTTAAATTTTCTGATAGAATGACATTAGAAGTCAGTTTTGAGACTATCTTTTTCAAGAGAGCTTGTGGGTGGTGAAAACAAGTAAAGATTCTTTAAACATTCTGCTTCTTGTTTGATTTTATCCTATGAAAATAGGAACGTGTTTCTCGCGATAAGGGAACTAAAGTCCTATCATTATGATAGGAAATTTAGGTGGAACCGTGCTTATAGCGCCCTAATTCTTCTTTATGGAGAGTTAGGGCTTTTTATTTTATATTAAAAGGAGATTTTATGCTTGATATCAAAAAAATCCGTGCAGACTTTGACGGAGTAGCCGCAAAATTGGAAACACGTGGTGTTAAAAAAGAAACACTGCAAGAACTCCATGAACTTGATGTACGCCGTCGTGAACTGATCGTACAATCTGAGAACTTAAAAAAAGAACGTAATGCCGTATCTGATGAAATCGCGTTGGTTAAACGTGAAAAAGGCGATGCATCTGAAAAAATCACTGCCATGAAACAAGTTTCTGCTGATATTAAAGTTATTGATGCTGAACTTGCTGATATTGAAGAAAAGTTGACCACTTACACAACAACGCTTCCCAACTTGCCACATGATGATGTGCCTGTAGGTGCTGATGAAGATGATAATGTTGAAATTCGTCGTCATGGTCAAACGCCTGAATTCAGCTTTGAACCTAAACCTCATTGGGACTTAGGAGAGTCTCTTGGTATCCTTGATTGGGAACGTGGCGGTAAAGTTACCGGTTCTCGTTTCCTCTTTTATAAAGGCGCTGGTGCGCGTTTAGAGCGCGCCTTGTATAACTTTATGTTGGACGAACATGCTAAAGAAGGTTATACTGAAATGATTACGCCTTATATGGTCAATCAAGATTCTATGTTCGGTACAGGTCAATATCCAAAATTCAAAGAAGATACTTTTGAAGTAAATGATGACCGTGGTTTTGTGCTCATTCCTACTGCTGAAGTACCTTTGACCAACTACTACCGTGGTGAAATCTTGGATAATGCTGAACTCCCAATCTACTTCACAGCAATGTCTCCTTCATTCCGTTCTGAAGCTGGTTCAGCTGGCCGTGATACACGTGGCTTGATTCGTTTGCATCAATTCCATAAAGTTGAAATGGTCAAATTTGCTCGCCCTGAGGAATCTTACGATGAACTAGAAAAAATGGTTGTCAATGCCGAAAACATTCTCCAAAAACTTGGTTTAGCTTATCGTGTAATCGCACTTTCTACAGGCGATATGGGCTTCTCTGCCGCTAAAACTTATGACTTGGAAGTTTGGATTCCTGCCCAAAATACTTACCGTGAAATTTCAAGTTGTTCAAACTGTGAAGATTTCCAAGCACGTCGCGCCCAAATCCGCTATCGTGATGAAGACGGCAAAGTTAACCTGCTTCACACTTTAAATGGTTCTGGACTTGCTGTTGGTCGTACAGTTGCTGCAATCCTTGAAAACTATCAAAACGAAGACGGCTCAGTAACTGTCCCTGAAGTCCTTCGTCCATACATGGGTGGTTTAGAAGTTATTAAATAAAAAAAACTTGCAAAAGCAAGTTTTTTTATTTTACAACTCAACGATATTCCCAGATTTCAAGTAAACAATCCATTCACAAAGATTGACCGCATAGCCAGTGATACGTTCTAAGAAAACAAGAGTCATCAAGTAATCTTTACCTGTCGTGATTGTTTCTGTATTTTCTTTCATCGCTTCCAAGATTTTTTCTTGGATTTCACCGCTCATATTTTTAACTGTTTGGTATTGATCTGCGATTTCACGCGCACGTTTATCATTGCCTTGAATATAAGCATTCAAGGAAGCATCAACGACTGATTTCACTTTTTCACCTAACAGGGAAATGTCTTCTTCGACTTCATGGATACGCTCTTCACCTTTAAGGTTGATTGCCGCCTTAGCGATTGAAGTTACATGATCGCCCATACGTTCCAAGTCACTTGAGGCTTTAAGCACTGTGATAATCGTACGTAAGTCTCCTGACACTGGTTGTTGTAAAGCAATCATTTCCAGTGATTTTGTTTCTAATTTTGTTTCCAATTGGTTAATCATTTCATCACTTGTAATGACATCTTCTGCCAACTCACGATCATGACTCACAAAGGCACGAACTGCTTTATTCAATTGTGCAGATACTTGTGTTCCCATTGAATAAAATTGGTTGTGAAGTTTATTGAGTTCTTCTTCGAATTGTGTACGTAACATTTTTTCTCCTCTTAACTAAGCTCAGAGCAATAGGTGCTCCTTACATCATACCATATTATCCAAACTTACCAGCAATATAATCTTCTGTTTCCTGTTTTTCAGGGTTAAGGAAGATTTTTTTCGTATTGTCCATTTCAACCAAGTCACCATTAAGCATGAAGGCAGTACGATCAGAGATACGTGAAGCCTGTTGCATGCTGTGCGTAACAATAGCCAAAGTATAATCTTCTTTAAGTTCTAAAAGTGTCTCTTCTACATGCCCTGCCGAAATTGGATCTAGAGCTGACGTTGGTTCATCAAGCAAGATAATTTTAGGATTGACAGCAAGCACACGGGCGATACACACACGTTGTTGTTGTCCGCCAGATAACCCAAGCGCTGAAGTATGAAGAATATCTTTTACTTCATCCCAAATATTTGCAGCCTTAAGTGAATTTTCAACGACCTCATCGAGCAAAGCTTTGTCTTTTACACCTTTGAGACGCAAACCATAAACAACATTTTCATAAATCGAAAATGGAAAAGGATTTGGTTGTTGAAAAACCATGCCGATTTCTTTACGAAGATCTACGGTATCCACTTTTGGACTGTAGATGTTATGTCCTTTATACATAATTGCGCCCGTAATTGTTACTGTTGGAATTAAATCGTTCATGCGGTTAATTGAACGCAAAAGCGTTGATTTTCCACATCCAGAAGGGCCAATAAGTGCTGTAATCTCATTAGGATAGAATTCCATATTGATTTGATTGAGCGCTTTTTTCTTACTATAATACAGCGAAAGGTCGCTGACTGTTAAAATTGCTTCTTTTGTCATATTGTCCTCTCGATTATCCAAAGTGTCCTGAAACATAATCTTCTGTCGCTTTAAGATTTGGCTGTGTGAAGATTTTGCTTGTCTCATCGTATTCAATTAAGTCGCCTGAATAGAAGAATGCTGTATAGTCAGAAACACGACTGGCTTGTTGCATGTTGTGCGTAACGATAATGATCGTATAGTCTTTCTTAAGTTCGGTCATTGTTTCTTCAATTTGCATTGTAGAGATAGGATCCAAAGCTGAAGCTGGCTCATCCATTAAGATAATTTCCGGTTTAACCGAAAGGGCACGTGCAATACATAAACGCTGTGCTTGACCACCAGAAAGGGCCAAGGCTGACTTGTTCAAGTTGTCCTTGACTTGCTCCCATAAAGCTGCTTGCTTAAGCGATGTTTCCACGATTTCATCTAATTTTTTCTTATCTTTTATGCCTTCACGACGATGGATAAAAGCGATATTTTCATAGATTGATTTTGGGAAAGGATTTGGTCTTTGGAAAACCATACCGATTTGCTTACGGACTTCGTAAACATTGACTTTAGGGTCACTGATATTGACACCTTCATACATGATTTCACCTGTAACTCGTGCACCATCAATCGTATCATTCATACGGTTAAGCGCGCGGAGATAAGTTGATTTACCAGAACCTGAAGGGCCAATTAAAGCCGTCACTTGATTTTTAGGAAATTGCATAGAGACACCATGAATTGCTTCTTTTGTGCCATTATAGAAAACCCGCAAATCGTTTGTTGAAAGAGCGATATTTTTGTCGAAAGTCAAAATGTGACGTTCGTTCCAATCATAAGTTGCCATATTTTTCTATATTCCTTACTAATTTCCAGATGTGAGTTTCTTGTGGAGGCGATTTCCGAGGAAGCGTGCCCCAAGGTTGAACAGCAATACAAAGATAATCAGTACTGCAGAAGCTCCTGCAGAAATCTGAGTTGCTGTTGCGATTGTTCCTTCAGTGTTCAAAGCCCAAATATGTACGGCCAATGTTTCAGCAGGACGGAAGAGTGACAATGGGCTTGTCAATGACATAGGATTCCAGTTGGCCCAGTTGATTGGCAAGTTGGTTTGACCCGCAGTATAAATCAAAGCTGCCGCTTCACCGAATACACGTCCTGAAGATAAGATAACCCCTGTTAAAATCCCCGGTACTGCTGCTGGTAAAATGACTTTAGTGGCTGTTTCCCATTTTGATAAACCGAGAGCCAAGCCACCTTCACGTTGCATTGTCGGAATGGCACGAAGTGATTCCTCAACATTACGTGTCATCAAAGGTAGGTTGAAGACTGTAAGAGCAAGGGCACCGGATAAGACAGAGAAACCAAGGCCAAACTGAATAACGAAGAGCAACATACCGAAGAGACCCACAACGATTGAAGGAAGTGATGACAATACCTCAATTGCTGAGCGAACTGCACCAGTCAACCAATGTTTTTGATTGGCGTATTCTGAAAGGTAAATTCCCGCACCCAATGAAAGTGGAATTGAGATAATTAAAGTCACAACTAATAAGTAAACTGAGTTAAAAAGTTGAATAGCGATACCGCCGCCAGTCAATGGATTTGAAGGTGTTGTTAAGAATTCCCAAGATACAAAAGGTAAACCTTTAACTAAAATATAAATCAAGAGAAAAGCGAGTATTGCAACAATGATACCTGAAAGTGCATAGAGCACGCCAGTGGCAATTTTATCTGTGCGTTTTGCATTCATTATTTAAGGCTCCCTTTCTTAGCGATAGCACGCATCGCAATATTAAATACCAATGACATAAGGAGAAGGAGGAGGCCAAGTGACCAAAGGGCATTCAATTGAATACCTGGTGTCGCATTTGGAATACCTGATGTCAAAATTGAAGTTAGAGTTGAAGCCGGAGAAACCAAATCTTGTGGCATTGTTACGGCATTACCAACAACCATTTGGATGGCCAAGGCTTCACCAAAGGCACGCGCCATACCAAAGATTACTGCAGTTAAAATCCCAGGTGCTGCGGCACGCAGTAAGACACGCCAAATGGTTTGCCAACGTGTTGCCCCTAAACCAAGGGAAGCTTCACGATAATGAGGTGGGATGGCTTTAAGCGCATCGACAGTCATTGAAGTAACTGTTGGTAAAATCATAACAAAGAGTACGAACACACCCGCAAGCAAGCCAAGGCCTGTTCCACCAAATGTATTACGGATAATAGGTACAACAACAGTCAAACCGATAAATCCATAAACAACTGAAGGGATACCTACCAAAAGTTCAATAACCGGTTGCAAAATTTTCGCACCATATTTTGGCGAAATTTCTGTCATATAGATTCCTGCTCCGATGGCAAAAGGAGTTGCCACCAAAGCTGAAAGCACAGTAACGATTAAAGAGCCCGCAAACATTGGTAATGCACCAACTGCAGGTTTCCCGTCAGGGCCGATTGCTCCAGGCTCCCAATGTGTTCCAAAGAGGAAACGGAACGGATTCACACCATCCACAAAGAAAGTTGAAAGACCTTTTTGAGCGACAAAGACCAGAATAAGTCCAACGACAAAAACGATAATTGCGATACACAAGAATGTCAATGTCCTACCAAATTTTTCCAAGCGCGAATCTTTTGAGCTTGAAAGTAATTTTTCTTTAATTTTTGAGTTTTCCATAACTACCTTACTAATTATTTAATTGGTGTAACTTTACCTTTATAATCACGATCGACTTTCATCTCCGTTACTGGGATATAGCCGAGTTTTCTCAGCGTTACCTTGTCATTTTTGACATAGCTGATAAAGCGATTTTCTACAAAGTTCTCATTTTTATTGTTGGTATACATATGTTCGTAAGACCAAATTTTCCACTTGTTGGTTGTTACATTTTTATCTGTAGGTTCAACCCCGTCTAAGTTCAATGGTTTAATCCCTGGTTTATGGATATAAGGGAACGAAACGTAAGAGATTGCACCTGGTGTTTGACCAACCAATTGTACAACCGAACCTGAAGCATCTTGTGTAGGGCCATCAATTTCCCGTGCTCCATTCAAGGCAAGGTTATCAAAATTGACACGTGTTCCTGAACCTGCCGTCCGTCCGATAACCGTAATTTCTTGATCTGGACCGCCAACTTCTTTCCAGTTTTTTACTTTTCCGGTGAAAATATCAATAAGTTGATCTTGAGTAACATTGGATAAATCCAAATTTCGATTCACGATTGGTGCAAAACCGACAACTGCAACCTTATTTCCTGTGATTTTAGAAGCATCAATTCCTGATTTTTCTTCCGCAAAGATATCTGAGTTACCAATTTGGAAAGAACCTGCGACCACTTGTGCAAGTCCAACACCTGAGCCTCCACCTTGAACCATAATAATATCTTCTGGATATTTCTTCATATAGTCCAAGGAAACTTGTTCAACCAGTGGTTTCATTGCCGTTGAGCCACCTACTGTGACTTGATTTGAGTTGGGCGCACATGCCGCTAAAGTCACAAGACTCATTGCTGCAAATAAAGCCATTAAAATTTTCTTTTTCATATCCTTATTTTAGCATAAATCAACCATAAATAAGCAAAAGCTTACCGCTTACAATGTAAACAGTTTGTAAATGGAACGGCAAAGAGAGCACCTGAGACACGGCCCAAGTACTCTTGCTCTTTGCATCATCATTAAGAACAAGGATTTTCTAAAAGAATAAGGTTTTGTAAAGTAAAACCAAAGGTATGAAAAGAAAATTTTAATGCTTTACTCTGCTCACTCTTATTTCTTATTTCTTATTTCTTATTTATTTGTGATTTTTCCTTGAGCGTCACGTTCAACTTTCATATCAGAAACCGGGATATAGCCAAGTTCCTTGATTGTTTTTGTATCTTCAGTCACGTATTTGATAAAATCTGTTTCGGCTGCTGTTTCTTTTTCTTTATTAGTATACATGTGTTCGTATGACCAAACTTTGTAGCTATTATCTGCAACATTTTCATCTGTTGGTTTTACATTATCAATACTGACTGCTTTGATATCTTTACTCTTATCAAGGTAAGAAAAAGCAACGTAGGAGATTGCACCTGGTGTTTGAGAGACCATAGTTACCGCCGTACCTGAGGCATCTTGCGTTGGACCTTCTACTTCTTTTTCGCCACCAAGAGCTAAATTATCAAAGTTCACACGTGTACCTGAACCTGCTGCACGCCCAATTACAGTGATTTTTTCATCTGGACCTCCAACTTCCTTCCAGTTCTTCACTTTACCTGTGAAGACATCTTTAAGTTGTTGTGTTGAGAGATTATCAATGTTAATATCTTTATTTACAATTGGAGCAAAACCAACGACAGCTACTTTATGGTCGTTCAATTTAGAAGCATCAATTCCTGATTTTTCTTCTGCAAAGATGTCAGAGTTGCCGATTTGGAAGGTTCCTGTTGAGACCTGAGTCAAACCTACACCGGATCCACCACCTTGTACAGTGATTTGAACTTCTGGTTTTTTAGCTGTGTACTCAGTTGAAGCTTGTTGTGCCATAGGTTGCAAGGCTGTTGAACCTCCAGCGATGATTTTACCTGAAGCTGGCGTTGAGCTTCCTGAGCTGCTATTAGACGATGAATTGCCATTTCCACAAGCTGCAAGCGTCAACAGAGCTGCACCAGCGATAATTCCAGAAAGTAACTTTTTATTCATGAGATTTTCTCCAATAATTTTCTATGTTCTCCGTAAGCTCTTTCGCTTACAATACTATCTTAACACTGTTGGCAACCTCTAATTGTAAATGCTTAGTAAATACTAGGTAAACGTTAAGTAAATGGTTTTGTTTTTTATTATTGCTACAAAAAAAGCAAGAAACAATTGTCTCTTACTTTTTAGCGATTGTAGGCCTTGATTTGACGAGCAATATCACGATTTTGCTCTTTACGTTTGAGTGTTTCACGTTTGTCGTACTGTTTTTTTCCTCGTGCGAGTCCCATTAAAACCTTGGCAAAACCATTCTTCAGATAAACTTTTAAAGGAATAAAAGTAATTCCGGTTCCTGTCAACTCCTTCTCAATCTTCACGATTTCTTTTTTCTTAAGTAAAAGTTTACGCGTGCGAAGTTCATCCACATTAAAGATGTTTCCTTGCTCGAAAGGTGCAATATGAACATTTGAAAGCCAAACTTCACCATCTCGTACCCGAGCAAAACCATCTTTAAGTTGAATTTTTGCTTGACGAACCGATTTGATTTCTGTTCCTGTTAGAACAATCCCTGCCTCAAACGTTTCAAAAATTTCATAATCATGCCGGGCCTTTTTATTTTGGGCCAGGGGCTTATCTACTGTATTTTTTACCATAATTTTATTATAGCAAAAAAGTAGGGATGTTGCTTTTCTTTCAAAAGTTTAGCTTCAAATTTTTCGATTAGTTATTGCTTAAATCTTGCCCATTTGAAGCAATAACTTTTTTATACCAGTCAAATGATTTCTTCGGTGTACGTTTTAGGGTTCCATTTCCCTGGTCATCACGATCAACATAGATAAAACCATAACGTTTAGACATCTCGCCTGTTCCAGCAGATACCAAGTCAATACAGCCCCATGAAGTATAGCCCAGAAGCTCGATTCCGTCCAACTCGACTGCTTTAATCATTTCTGAAATGTGTTCAGCCATATAAGCGATACGATAATCATCTGCTACATAACCTGTTTCATCTGGTTTATCTATAGCTCCTAAACCATTTTCAACAATGAAAAGTGGTTTTTGGTAGCGATCGTAAAGTGTATTCATGGTTGTGCGTAGCCCCACAGGATCAATCTGCCAGCCCCATTCAGATGCTTTGAGATAAGGGTTTTTAACTGAGGCGAAGATATTACCTGATGTTTCTTCATCCCCTTCTTCCTGAACTTTCGCAACGCGGCTTGAATAGTAAGAGAAGGATACAAAATCAACAGTATTCTGAGCAAGAAGTTCCTCATCACCTTCCAGTATAGGCAAAGTAAGGCCCTCACGTTCCAGCTGTTTCAAGAAATAATTTGGATATTTGCCACGTGCTTGTACATCAATCAAGAATAGGTTTTCACGGTTTTTATCGAGCGCTTCACGAACATTTTCTGGTTTAGAATCCCAAGGATAGTAATCTCCAGCAGCTACCATACAGCCAATCTTATTTTCCGGATCTATTTGGTGGCCAATTTTTGTCGCCAAGGCTGAGGCAACAAGTTCATGGTGTGCTGCAGTAAAGAGGACTTGGTCACGATTCTCTCCTTCTTCAATATAAACACCTGCACCCATAAACGGAGCGTGCAAGAGCACATTGATTTCATTAAAGGTAAGCCAATATTTGACCAGACCTTTGTAGCGTGTAAAGAGGACAGTGACTAAGTTTTCATAAAAACCAACCAACTTACGATTACGCCAGCCCCCATATTCTGTTACCAAGTGCATTGGAATGTCAAAGTGCGTAATGGTCACTAAAGGCTCGATATCATACTTACGTAGCTCTTTAAAGACCTTTTCATAAAACATTAAGCCTTCTTCGTTAGGTTGAGTTTCATCACCTTTTGGGAAAATCCGCGACCAAGCAATAGACATACGGAAAGTTTTAAATCCCATTTGAGCAAACAAGGCAATATCTTCTTGCCAGTGATTGTAAAAATCAATAGCTTCATGTCCAGGATAGAAAAGTCCTTCTTCTGGCTGCAAATGCTTTTCAAGTCCTAAAATAATAGCTTCACGGCGTGAGCCATGTGGGGCCAAATCCACATTGGCAAGTCCGCGACCACCTTGATCCCAGCCGCCTTCATATTGGTTGGCAGCTGTTGCACCGCCCCAGAGAAAATCTTTAGATAATGGCATTATATGCTCCTTTGTATAATTTAGATTATTGTAGATACATCATCGGAATGTATGCGTTATCAATATTTTCATTATAGCAAAAATTATCAGAGCAATCTGTCGGAAATATGGAAAGTCTGTTCCTATTTCTCGAAACAAAAGGCTAAAAAACAACCCATATTATTTTGTTAACTTCTCTTAAATATACATATCACGCTGTTCCAACCAATTCCTTAATAATACGAAAGAGTACCTGAGAGCGTTTGCTTCCATTTTTTGAAAAAGGTATAATAAATGCACAAATAAAAAACTGGAGAGCTCTTAATGAAAGAATTGTATTTAATGCGCCACGCTCAAACTCTATTTAATGTGCAAGGGCGCACGCAAGGTTGGAGTGATTCGCCACTGACACCAAAAGGAATCGATGATACGCTTAAGGCAGGAGAACGACTTCGAGCAAAACGACTTTGCTTTGATGCCTTCTACTCTTCCACACAAGAGCGGGCTTCTGACACTCTAGAATTGTTATTTCCCAATCAAGAATATAGCCGCCTGAAAGGTCTTAAAGAAATGAATTTTGGAGCCTATGAGGGGCATAGTGATTACTTGGAACCTATAGATAAAACGACATACTTCAAAAATTTTGGTGGTGAAAGCAGTCATCAGGTCTCTGAGCGGATGTACCAAAGTTTATCAGAATGTTTAAACAAGCACGATAAGGTTTTCGCCCTTTCTCACGGTGCAGCAATGCATTTTTTTACTCAGGAGAAGGTTTTTAACTTTGAGAGTCAACCTCCTGTGCCACTCGGTAACTTGGCTTGTCTTCATTTTACTTATGATGAAGGAATCTTTACCTTTATCGAATCAATCTCACTGTTATAAAAAGGCATCTTTCTCATCGAGCATAGCCGATGCCTTTTGAACTTTCTAGAAAATTTTAAGGATATAAAAATGATAGGGGACAGCACTTCTTGTTCTGGCTGTATTAGCTGTGGGACAAAGCGAACTTCCTTCAGGAGTAAGTACTGGTTTTATCGCCGTTATTATCATGTCTTTAGGCTTATCTTTAGGTTCAACAACAGGCTTTGCCGTTAATCCTGCACGAGATTTGGGTCCTCGTCTTGTGCATACACTCTTACCACTTAAACATAAGGGGACTTCTGATTGGGCATATGCTTGGATTCCGGCAATTGCACCTCTTGTTGGCGCTGTTCTGGCCGCTTTATTATTCAAGCAACTGATTTATTAAACAAATAAAAAGCAACTTTAAACAAAGTTGCTTTTAAATGTGTCATCAATCAGTTTATTTTTCTTATTTTGGCGTATTTCCTGTGTCTTATGCGCTAATTGTTCTAAAATAGCCATCACAGGAAGTTGTGTCGTTAAATTCCCCAATGCGTGTACCTTTGAACCCTCATGTGCCACATTATAGGGGATAGAAATATCGGCCATATTAGCCATTGTGTTATTTACTTCATTAGTGATTACAATAACCTTAACGCCATCTCTTTTATAGGCAACAATCTGAGCAATAATAAAGTTGGTCTTCCCAGAAATAGAGAGTGCTACAACTGTCATTGTTTTGGCATTATTTGTCATTAGTGGTTGATAAGGATCAATGACTTCAAAAGCAGGTAATCCGGCATTATTAAAATATTTTGTACCATAATCCGCTAAAGCACCTGAAGTTCCAACACCCATAAAAACCGTATACTCGGTTTCTTCTAGGAGCTTTGCAGCCTCATCAATAAGGGCAGTATATTCAGGACTCAATAAACGTTTAGTAAAGAGCTCGAAGGCAAGAAGATTATCATACTTTGGATCTTCTGCTTTCAGCGAAATTTGGTGTTTTTGTTTTTGCAAATAAGTCTTGAGTTCATTCCAGCCTGAAAAACCTAACTTATGTGTCATACGTACAATTGTCGTAGGCGAAGCATGGACAGTCGAAGCAAATTCACGAATGGTCATATTCATGATAATTTCTGGTGCTTTAACAACTTCCTCAAAAATTTTACTTTCCAAATCATTGAGCGCATTAAGCTTATTATCTTCAAGCATCTTTTTCTCTCCCTCTACCGTATTCCTTACTCTTGCATCCAGTATAGCACATTTTTTATTACAAAATACAGGAGCAAATAAAAACTATCAACTATAAATACAGCTCGTTTCTCCTTATAATCAGGCATTTAGACGGGATGTTTAAAACATCTCATTCATGTAATAGAACATGATGATAATGAAAAATGGAAACTAAATTTATCAAAAAGTTCCTATACAGATCACTTTTTCACATTACATTTTTTTATTTCTTCGAAATAGTAATATTGAGATGTACCTCTATATAAAAAAACTTCCAGTTAGACTTAATCAGCTACTAAAAGTTTTTTTATTTTATTATTAAGAAAGTTTTGAACCTACATTTTCGATAAGTTCTGGAATTCCAGCGGCTTTCGATCCACCGGCCATGGCCATATCTGGTTTACCACCTCCACGGCCGTCAATGTAAGGTGCAAGCTCTTTAATCAAGTTTCCAGCTTTAACATCAGCTGTTTTACTTGCCACTAACAGGCTCACTTTTTCACCAATCTTCGCAACAAGGACAAGAACATCGGACAACTCTTTTTGTTTCCAGATGTCTGCAAGATTACGTAGACCATTTACATCTGGTACTGCAACTTCACTAGCAATATAACTTGTACCTGCTGCTTTAAGAACATTTTTAAAGACTTCATCAGATTGACTTGCAGCTAATTTACCTGCTAATGCATCATTTTCTTTTTGAGCCGCTTTAAGCTCTTCTTGCATAGCTGTTACTTTCGACACAACTTGAGCAGCTTGTGGTGCTTTCACAACTGCTGCGACTTCATTGAGCGTATTTTCAGCATCTTTAAATGCTTCATAAGCTTTTTGGCCTGTTACGGCAACAATACGGCGAACGCCTGATCCGATACCTTCTTCTTTGATAATCTTGAAGAGACCAATTTCACTTGTTGTTGCTGTATGTGTACCACCACAAAGTTCGACAGAGTAATCACCAATTTTAACGACACGGACATTTTTACCATATTTTTCGCCAAAGAGAGCCATTGCACCCATTTCTTTAGCTGTATCAATATCAGTTTCTACCGTTTCAACAGCCAATGATTGCCAAATTACTTCGTTAACTTGACGTTCAATATCAGCCAGCTCTTCCTTGCTTACAGGAGCAAAGTGTGTAAAGTCAAAGCGAAGGAATTCTACCTCGTTAAGTGATCCTGCTTGAAGTGCATGCTCACCTACAATGTTGTGCAACGCGGCATGGAGCAAGTGAGTCGCTGTGTGGTTTTTAACGATACCATGACGGCGTTCCGCATCAATTTCAAGTGTGTATGTTTCACCAACTACAAGAGTAGAGAGAATGTCAACCATATGAAGGTTTTGACCATTTGGTGCATGTTGAACATCCTTAACTTCTGCAACAACTTTGCCTGCAGCATTTTTGATTACACCGTGGTCAGAAACTTGTCCACCCATTTCTGCGTAGAATGGTGTTTTATCGAAAATAAGTTGCGCTTCACCGCTGACGGTATCCACTTTTTCATCATCTTTAACTGCCACAAGAAGTTTGCCATCATATTTTTCAACATCATAAAGGAATTCAGATTCTTCTTTGATGGATTGAAGAGTTTCGTTTTGTGCGCCCATTGAACCACCTTTAATGACAGCAGCACGTGCACGATCTTGTTGTTCTTTCATCGCTGCTTTGAAACCTTCATGGTCAATCTTGAAGCCTGCATCTTCAGCTAATTCTTCAGTCAACTCTACTGGGAAACCATAAGTATCATAAAGACGGAAGATATCTTGTCCTTCAAGCATTGTCTTGCCTTCTTCTTTAAGTTTGGCAAGCAATTCATCTAAGAGTTTGCTTCCACCATCAATTGTACGGCCAAAAGCTTCTTCTTCACGGTCAATAATTTGCATGATAAAATCTTGTTTTTCAAGGACTTCTGGGTAGTATGACTCCATAATTTTACCTACAACGGGAACAAATTGAGCCAAGAATTTACCTTCAATACCTAATTTTTTACCGTGCATAACAGCACGACGAAGGAGACGGCGAAGAACATAGCCACGTCCTTCATTTCCTGGCAAAGCACCGTCACCGATAGCAAAGCTAAGTGCACGGATATGATCCGCAATAACTTTAAAACTCATGTTGTCGCCATCTGGATTGTAAGTTTTACCAGAAATACGTTCAATTTCACGAATGATAGGGAGGAAAAGATCCGTATCAAAGTTTGTTTTACCACCTTGGATGATACAAACCATACGTTCAAGTCCCATTCCCGTATCAATATTTTTCTGTGGCAACTCTTTATATTCGCTACGTGGAATAGCTGGATCAGCATTAAATTGTGACAAAACGATATTGTAGATTTCGATGTAACGGTCGTTCTCGATATCTTCAGCCAAGAGTTTCAAGCCAATGTTTTCAGGATCGTAAGCTTCACCACGATCGAAGAAAATTTCTGTATCTGGTCCTGAAGGTCCTGCACCAATTTCCCAGAAGTTGTCTTCGATTGGAACTAAATGACTTGCATCAACACCGAGCTCCACCCAACGGTTAAATGTATCTTTATCATCAGGGTAGTAAGTAATGTAAAGTTTTTCTGCTGGAAAATCAAAATATTCACTACTTGTAAGCATCTCCCACGCATAAGCTAGAGCTTCTTCACGGAAATAATCACCAATTGAGAAATTTCCAAGCATTTCAAACATTGTATGGTGACGCGCTGTTTTACCTACGTTCTCGATATCATTTGTACGAATCGATTTTTGCGCATTTGTAATACGTGGATTTTCTGGCACAACTGAACCGTCAAAATATTGTTTCAATGTCGCAACACCAGAGTTGATCCAGAGTAAAGTTGGGTCGTTCACTGGTACTAAAGATTGTGAAGGTTCGATAGAATGCCCTTTTGATTTGAAGAAATCAAGGAACATTTGACGTACTTCTGTTGAAGTCATTTTTTTCATAGCTATTCTCCTAATAAAATAATTTTCATTTACTTTCGATTTGTGAATAAAAACACAATATAAAAACAAAAAATTCATCGTAAACGAGGGGCGTCACTCACGCGGTACCACCCTCATTCACGATGAATCCATCGTCTCTTTTTGCTTGGTAAAGCAGTTTCCCTGCTATTTGAAAACCTTGAGGTTTTCAGCACGTTGACTTATCGACTTTCACCACATGTCGACTCTCTGTAAAGTCATTTCATTCATTTATTTAGATGATGAACTTGATGTAAATTGTGAGAAGATTGTTGAGAAGGCTTCTTCTTTCACAGTGACATTATGTGCTTTAAGGTATTCACCAATCACACCAGCAACATAAGTTGTATCTGCCATTTTTTCTGCCTTGATTACATCTTTAAGTTTATCTTTATACTTGTTCATGTCTGAACCTTTATCTGAAGTTTTAATCATTTTCACAACATAGTAGCTTGTTGCACCAGTTGAGGCATTTGCTGATTCGATAACATCAGAAACTTCACCATTTTTCAATTTGAAGGCTGCAGTTTGAACTTCTTTTGGAATTGTAGTACTTGTTGAATCAAATTTTTGCTTGTTGCTTGCATTGTCTTTCTCAAACTTAGCTGCATCTGATTTCGCAGATTTTACTGCCTTAGTTGCTGCATCTTTAGTTGTTTCTGGAACAACAATCGCTTCAACTTCTGGATGGAAATCTGCCCAAGCTGCCTTCAAGTTAGCATCTGTAAATTGTGTATCTGAGATTTTTTTCTCAATGGCATATTCTTGCAAGAGTTGAAGACGAACGTAAGATTTATAACTTTTTTCAGTAAATCCTTGTTGTTGCAAAGCTGCAGCAAACTGTTCGCCCATTTGTTTTTTAGTATCGTCAAACTTCGCTTGAACATCTTTATCTGAAACCTTATCGCCAAAATCTTTTTCAAACATTTTTGACATTGTCAAATTTTGTAAAAGAGATGTGGCAGGCAAATTTGGAAAAGTTTTAGCTTCACTGTAGAAATCTTCTACATTGATTGTGTCACCCTTCATTGTGATAATATTAGCTCCAGTAGAGTTATTATTTCCACAAGCTGAAAGTGTGACAAGTCCTAAAGCCGCAACAGCTGTTGCGAGTAAGATGTTCAATTTTTTAAATTTCAAAGTTTTCTCCTTGTTGGGTATATTCCCTTGATACATTTGTTTCTTGTAACAATATTATAACACAAAACATTAAATAAACCTAAACTGATTTACAATGTCAAACTTTCTTAATCATTAATATTCCATCTCCTAAAGGAACCATACTTGCGCGGTATTTAGGGTTGTCTAAAACTTCATCAAAGAGACGACGAAGCCCACGTTCAAGTGCACGCTGCGTCCGTTTAATTTCCATAATTGGAATAAGTATTTCTCCGCCTTGGAAAATATCATCCATGATAATCACACCATTTTCCGAAAGCAACTCCATGGCACGAGGCAGAAATTCTACATATTTTGATTTCGCTGAATCCATGAAGATAAAATCAAATTCCCCTTGCAAATCTGCCAAAAGATCGGCAGCATCACCTTCTAAGAGAGTGATCTGTTTTCTTGAATCATAGGTAGCTAGATTTTCCTTAGCCAAGGCAATCATTTCTGGGTTACGATCGATAGTAATTATTTCAGCATCTGGTGCTGCTTCTGCCATCATAAGTGCAGAAAAACCAATAGCAGTTCCTATCTCCAAAACTCTTTGGGGCTTCATTAAATCCAAAAGTATTTGGAAATACACTACTGTTTCATGAGGTATAATCGGGATATTGTTCTCATGAGCAAAGGTCTCAACATTCTTTAGTGGACCAGTAATTTGCGTTTGACGCTCGCGCATGAAGTCAACAATTTCCTCCTTGACTACGGGACGATTCATCATCGGATTACTTGTTCTCTTGTATGTTAAAACCATTATAAATGGGCTCCTTTTTCGACTAATTTTTCTAGCTCAATTAAACGTTTTTCAAAAACAGCAAATGCTGATTCTAAATATGTTGTTTCTTCCATATCCACACCTGCTTGAGCAATCACAGCCAGCGGATAATCACTTGATCCTACTTTGAGATAAGTGAGGTATTTTTCACGCGCGTCTGGGCCACCATTAACGATAGCCTCAGCAAGATAAGTTGCTGCGGCAAATCCTGTTGCGTATTGGAAGACATAAAAATTATAATAGAAGTGCGGAATGCGAGCCCACTCATATTGAATTTCAGGATTTTCCTGAGCAGCTAAACCGTAGTATTTTTCATTCAGCCCCGCATAAAGCTGGTTCATGAATTCGCTAGTCAGAACTTTTCCTTCTTGATCAGCTTTATGAATCTCATGTTCAAATTCAGCAAATTGGCTTTGACGGAAAACAGTGCCACGGAAACCATCAAGCCAGTGGTTTAAAATAGCAAATCGCACTTTTTCATCTGTCGACTCCGCAAGTAAACTTTCAGTCAAGATATTCTCATTGGTTGTTGAAGCAATTTCTGCAAGAAAGATTGGATAGTCCCCATAAACATAAGGTTGATTTTCTCGTGTAAATGTGGAATGCATACTGTGGCCCATTTCATGTACTAAGGTGAACAAATCATCCAAAGTTTCTTGCCAGTTTAACAGCATGAAAGCATTTGTATCATAGCATCCCCCTGAATAAGCACCCGAACGTTTACCGCTATTTTCAGCTACATCAATCCACCGCTCTTCAAAGGCTTTTTTAACATGGTTCGCATATTCAGGTCCAAAAATTTGAAGAACTTCTTCTGCTTTCTCCACTGCCTCGGAGTAGTTAAACTTATAATCCAAGTCCGATAAGGGTGTATAGACATCATACATCTTTAAATCGTTCTCTAACCCTAAAATTTGCTCACGCAATTTAATATAACGATGTAAAAGAGGCAAATATTTATTAACCGACTCCAAAAGCTTATCGTAAACTTCTTCCGGAATAAAATTACTTGATAAAGCTGCTTGACGGGCTGAATGGTAGCCACGCATCTTCGCCTTAAAATTATGGACTTTTACATTTGTTTGTAGCGTTTTCGCATAAGTGTGCTGATACTGTTCATAGTTGCTATAAAGGGCTTGATAAGCTGCCTTTCGCACCTGACGTTCCTTACTTTCCATGAGCGAGATATAATTACCATGTGTCAGCTGTACTTCCTGCCCTTTTTCATCTTTAATCATCGGAAGCTCAATATCAGCATTGTCAAAAATTTCGAAAGTTTCGGCGGCTGCACCAAAAATCTCACTAGCACTGGCTAAGAGTTTTTCCTCTTTTGGACTTAAGATATGCTCCTTTTTAGCAAAAAGGCGGTCAAACATATGAGAATATTGCTCCAGTTTGGGTTCTTCTCTTCTAAAGCTTGCATAACGTTCTGGCGTTAAAGCTAAGAATTCCGGCTCGTAAAAAGCAAAGGTTTCTCCAAGCTTGGCATATAAATTTGTGGCTTTGGCTTCGTATTCTTGGTAACGACTCACTTGCGTATCTTGGTCATGTTTCATTGAGGCATAGACATAAACCTTCTCCACAGCACGCGAGATTTCCAGCTCAATTTCCGTGATTTCTAATAAGCTTTGAGCGCTATCTAGAAGATGTCCTTCGTAGTGCTTTACCGTCCCTAATCTTTCCGAAACTCTTTTAAGTTCTAGTTCCCAGGCGGCATCGTTTTCAAACACAGTTGACAAATCCCAAGTTAAGTTTTCAGCTATTTCATCACGTTTTTTTGCCATTCCATTCTCCGTTTTTCACTTTATTTTTATCTTTAATTATAGCATAGAAGCTTGGTGTATGCAGTTTTTCGTGTTCTTGTAACTGAAAACTTTCATAGAAGCTGTGATAATATTTTTCCAAGGGAGTATCTACTTGAAAAAAGCTTTCTGGCGTATCATCGGAAAAGTCAAAGGTCAATAAGTTTAAGCCTGGAGGACTCCAGTAGCTCTTATTCCAATTGAGGTCTAGCAAATTTTTTCCTTGTTCATAATATTTTTCTTGCATTTTAAGCCATTTTGGCACTTGATAATACAGTTGTTTCTGAACAAACAACTGTAACTCTTCCTGTTTTGGAGCATCTAAACTAAGATCTTCTCCTTCTCGAAAGGGTTGGCGTAAGAGCTCTAAGAGATTCTCTTGAAAGAAGTCAAACTCTTCAGTAAGATAAATCGGTCGTCCTTTCAAATCTTGATAAACCAATGATTTCAACCGTAGTTTTTTTCTGTTCCAGTCTAATTCCCAAAAATAAAAACCTCTCACTGCTGAATAATAGAGCAAATTTTTCTGCAAAGATGATAGGTTATTCTTAAGCCATAAGTCCCTTCCTTGAAGCCAAAGGACATAATATCCTTTTTCTTTGTAACTTACCGTTCTCTCTTCTAAACGTTGCAAAGAAAGCGGCGAACACTGTATTTCAATAGCAAGTTTATCATTTACTAACAAATCAGCCGTTTGCTTCATTTCTGGCACATACTTTTCCAACTCAACTTTCTCTTTTTTCTTAAACCATTGATACAAACTGAGTTTTAAGCCCAAGTGTTGTGCAGATTCATTTTCGCTCCAAGAGTCACAATTTTTTACGGATATGTGAGCAAAGTGAGGAATTTTTATCTTCCCTTTTTTTAAACGAAGGGGCGACTTACAGGCTGGGCAATAAAAAGGGCCACTAATTGAAGAATTGTCAAGGAGATTAATTGTTTTTCCGTCTTTATCCAAAGCTATTAACATATCAAATAGTACGAAGAATAGCTCTAAAAGTCACAAGGCAAACAAAAAAACTCGGAAAATCCGAGTCTTTATATCTTAACGGTTAAGTACAAAGTGATCCATAAAAAGAATAAAAAGAGCAAATGCTATGAATACACCTGTGATTAAGCCAACCCAAAAAATATGTTTACGTCTTTGACTGTTCATCACTGCGATAAACTCACGAATAAATGCTGGAAGACGGAAGTACAAAGGTGTTTTTCCTCCAATCCCTCCTTGCGCATTTAATCCTTGTTGAGCAGCAAAGAGAGCCGCTCGGAAAACGTGATAGTCCGAAGAGAAAAAGAGAAATTCTTCATCGGCTTTCTGTTCAATTTTTTCAATCAACTGAGATGAAAATTTTAAATTTTCAAAAGTTGTTTTTGATTGATCTTCAACCAAGGTTCGTTCTTTGGGAAAGCCCAGTTCTTCGACAGCGTATTTTTGCATCGCTAGTGCTTCCGCAAGTTGTTCATCACTACCTTGTCCCCCAGAGAAAACCATTATAGTTTTATCATTTGCAGCCTTTATTCCTGCACGGATACGGTTAGCTAAAAGGGGGCTAACAAACTGGCCATTAATCAGTCCAGAGCCTAGAACCACGTGATATTTTGAAGACTTTTTACGGAAACGACGTCCATATGTCCAGCTAGCAAAAAAGAAAACCGTGAATTGCCAGACAAGATAAAAGGCCAACACAGGATAAACGTAGCTCAAGAGCTGTAGCCAAAGCCAACCTTCAGATAAAGTAGAAACTCGAATATAGAGCCAATCGACTAGAAAAAAGACAAACATAATGGCCGGCAAAATCAAATTCGCTAAACTATGTGATTCACGCCGCCACATTTTAATCGTTAAAACCACAATCCCCACAGGTACGACAAAACTAATCATAAAAGTAGGAATCAAAAAGAGGGCAAGCTCAATAATAATTATGGCTAAAATGATATTGGAATGTAAATTATAATTAGCCGAAAAAAGAATCCCCATAATACCGTTAAACAGTACAAAAAGACTGGCTAAAAAACCAATAGTAAGTCGTCCTAAACGTAAAGTTCTCATATCCTTCAAACGATGCGACTTTGTGTAAAAAATGACGGTCGGGATTAAAGCTAAAAAACTAATCACCGAAAATGCAATAATAAGTGGTGTCTCCATGTCTTTATTTTAACATAAAAATCCGCTGATAAAAGCGGATTTCTCTCATGATAGTGTACAAATTATAGAGTTATTTTTAGAGAATAGCAAGTACTGCAAAATTTAAGGCAAATGCAATTGCGACAACCCAAATAATTGGTTTTACTTCTTTAATCTTACCTGTAAAGAGTTTTGAGAAGATATAAGTGATAAAGCCAGCAGCAATACCATATGAGATGGAGTAGCCAAGACCCATAAATACTGAAGCAAAGAAGGCTGGAATAGCTTCACTCAATTCAGACCAGTTGATTTCCTTGAATGATGACAACATCATCATACCTACAATAATCAAAATTGGAGCCGTTGCTTGCGTTGGAACAATGGCAAGTAATGGTAAGAAAAGACTTGAGATCGCAAACATCACAGCAACGACAATCGAAGTCAAGCCTGTACGTCCGCCTGCTCCAATACCAGCTGCTGATTCTACATAAACAGTTGTATTTGAAGTTCCGAAAATCGCACCGATTGGTGTAGCAATCATGTCAGCAAAGAGTGCTTTGTCCATTTTAGATGAGAAACCTTTGCTATTTGCCATATCCACAAAATCTTGATCTGTAAAGATTCCTGTGCTACGACCTGTACCAATGAACGTACCAATCGGATCAAAGATTGAGGTTAACGAGAAGGCCAAAATTGTCATCAAAACTTCAATAATTCGAGATGAATCAGAAAATAAACTACCAAAACCTTTAGGACCGAAAGCAGCACCAAAAGTTGTTCCCATCTCGTTGATTGCTGTCCCGAGATTGTTGTCTGCAAAAAGTGTAGACATATCAACTTTTGTAACACCTGTTAAAAGTGCAAGTACAGTCGTTACTGCGATTGACAAGAGAATCCCTGCTTTCCATTTACGGAGAACAAAGAACATTGTTACTAAAATACCAACTAAAGCAACAAGAACGCCAGGATCGTCAAATTTAACTAAGCCAGGTACAATTGTTGAATCTGCAGTGATAGTGCCGTGGTTATCCGTATAAGTACCTGGTGATGCAATAAATTCAAGAATACCAGCGTTTTTAATACCGATATAAGCGATGAAAATACCGATACCACCACCAATAGCGTGTTGTAAGCTCTCAGGAATTCCTAAAACAATTGCTTTACGAATTGAAGTAAATGTAATAATAATATTGACAATACCACAAATGAAGACCATTGCTAAAGCTTCTTGCCAAGTGTAGCCTAATGAAAGAACAACAGTATAAGCAAAGAAGGCGTTAATTCCCATACCTGGTGCAAGGGCATAAGGAACATTGGCTATTAAACCAATAGCTACCGAACCCACAATTGAAGCTAAGATAGTAGCTAAGAAAACTGCCTGAACGGGCATCCCTGTTGATCCTAAAACATCAGGATTGACAAACAAAATGTAGCTCATAGCAAAGAAGGTAGTAATACCTGCCATAATTTCACGGCCCACAGTAGTGCCGTTTTCTTCAAGTTTAAAGAACTTGTTCACGAATAAATTCTCCTTTTAATAAAAAGTTGCATGCCACATTCGTTTTTCGTGACACACGTCATAAAATGATACATGTTCAGTATAAATAAATTTTAAGTTTGAAACAAGGAATTTCGAGTCATTTAAAAAAATAAGTCCGTATATGTTCGTAAATACCGAACTAAAGACTTATAAATATTTATAAAAGTTCGTCCATTTTAATAATTGTTGTCAAAAACATAAATTTTATTTTTCATAGTGTCTTGTAGATTACTTAATAATGAACACTCCACATCTTATTTTTTAAAAAGTAACCTAGACCAAAAGCAGCTTTACTGCTTTTCTGGTATAATAAAAAATAAGAAATATTTTAAAGGATTAAGTATGGAAAACAAAGATAGAAAATTGATTGCCATTGATCTTGACGGCACAACGCTTCATAGCGACGGGCGTACAATCAGTCGCTATACAAAATATATTTTTAAACGTATTGAGGAGCAAGGCCACATCATCTGCATCTCCACGGGTCGTCCTTTCCGTATGGCTGTTGATATTTATCGCGAACTCGAACTTAAAAGTCCGATGATCAACTTCAATGGTGCTTTGATTTCCAAGCCAGACAATCGTAATTGGGAGTACACCAAAGGTCATTATATTGATCGTTCATTCGTCTTTGACTTTTTACGCCATCAACAAAACTTTGATTTAGAATTTTTTGCGGTTGAATATCGCCGTAAATTTTTCCTTAATAACTTCAGGAACGTAACCCCTAAACTTTTTGGTGTCGAACAGTTCCATCCCTACAATCGTTTGCGCGCAGATCGTCTCGATGACAATCCGCATGCAGTACTCCTTTCTACACGAGTAAAAGATAAATTTCGTCTGGCCAAGCAAATCCAAGATCATTATAACGGAAAAATCAGTGTAAGTGGCTGGGGCGGTCCTAATGGCGTTTTAGAAATTGTCCCCAAAGGTGTCAGCAAAGCTTCTGGTCTCAAGCATCTTCTCCGTGTTCTCGAAATTCCAAAAGAAAACCTTATAGCATTTGGTGACGAGCATAACGACATCGAAATGTTTAAATTTGCTGAGGAAGCCTATGCTATGAAAAATGCCTCCACTCGCCTCACACCACATGCCACTGAAATTCTTCCGTGGACAAATGATGAGGACGGGGTTGCCCATAAATTAGAAGAACTCTTTTTGAAGTAGTTGCTTATCTAACCCCCAAAAAATAAAAAAACTTCATCAATTGATGAAGTTTTTTATTAATCACGACTGTTTCCCATAAATCCAAAGATTCTCAAGAGTGAGAGGAAAAGGTTGATAAAGTCAAGATAGAGTGATAACGCCATGCTAATCGCCCAGCCGTTACTTACATTACCGTTATTTTGGCGGTAAACATGCTCAATCTTTTGATTGTCCCAAGCAATCAGCCCACTGAAAACGAGGACACTGATGATTGAAGATACAAAGACAACCATTGGACTTCTTAAGAAGATGTTAATAACCCCTGCGATGATTAAACCAATCAGCATACCCATCATGGCACGCCCCATACCTGACAAATCACGTTTAGTTGTACGTCCATAGACTGAAAGACCAAAGAACATTCCAGCAGTTGATACAAAGGCTAAAGTGACATCAGAAGCTGTATAAGCTGCAATTGTGAAGCTCATCATGAAGCCCATCAAGACTGAGAAACCAATAAACATAGGCAAAGCCGTGGGTTTATTTTTCATGGCTGCATTTTGCATTGGGAAGATGAGAATCAGTGGTAAGAACCAAATGATAAGCATTGCAAAACCGGCACGATTCACCAAGTTCTGAGCTGCATCCCAGAAAATATTTATTGTTAAAAAAGATGTGAGTGCTGAAACAGCAACTCCAATTCCGACAATCCCATAAATGCGAGCAAAAAATTGATTCAGCGATACTTGACTTCTATTATTATTTATAAATGGATTTTCCATAGTATCTCCTTTTCTAATATACCTTTAAGACTATTTTACCAAAAATTTACAAGGCTGTCATCAGACTTGAGTCCTAGTTTGGCGTTCTTTCTTCATAATTTTCTTATTTTGACCAATCTATCCCTTTTTGTCCTGTTTTTTCTAAAAAGGTATTAGCTTTCGAAAATGGCTGTGAGCCAAAGAAGCCACGAGAAGCAGAAAGAGGTGAAGGATGTGCAGATTCAAGTATTAAATGCTTAGAAGAATCAATCAGCTTCGCTTTCTTACGTGCATCACCACCCCATAAGAGAAAGACTTTTGGACGATCATCATCCGAAGCAATTTTTATTATCTCATCTGTCAAAGGTTCCCAAATTTTTCCTTTATGAGCATTAGACTTCATCTCAGGGACGGTAAGTACAGCATTGAGCAATAAAACCCCTTGCTCAGCCCAATGTGTTAAATCTGAATCCTCTTTATCAAAGCCCTCGCTTTTAAGTTCTTTCCGAATATTGACAATAGAGTCTGGTCGATTCACCACGAAGGAAGCTGGATAGGAAAAACTTAGTCCCTGAGCTTTACCCGGCTGTGGATAAGGATCCTGTCCAACTAGTACAACTTTGACATCAGCTAAAGCAGTCAATTCAATCGCTCGAAATATCTTATCCTCAGGCGGGTAAACATTACCTTGTGAATAAACGTCATTGATAAAATCAACAAGGGTTGAAAAGTATTCCTGAGGCAATCGTTCTCTTAAAGGTTCACTCCAATCCGTTTTTTTCATTGTCCTTCCTTCTCCTTCGTTTTAATTTGTGCATATTGGCGCAATACGGTTTTTAACTTTTCTGGGGCAGTTTTCCGGAAATCGCTAAGATAAATCTCACGATGATGGAATTCTTTGTGGATAAGTTCATAGCCCTCTGCAGCGGCAAATTCCTCCATCAAAGTAAAAGTTTCAGCTTCATCGTCAAAACTCCCCTTATGCATGGCTTGAATACAAAGTCCGTCTGTAATCTTTTCATATTTTACTTGAGAAAAATCTTGTTTTTTCTTTGAAGCTGTGTCTTTTTTCGCCCACTCAACAATTTCTTCAGTTACAAATTCTGGCATCCGAATCATAACTTTCCAAATCAGTTCTTCTTTACGTAGAGGCTCATTAGCCTTTGGAGCCGTCCGGCTTGTCCACAAACCCTCCAAGGGCGGCACAACAAAACGGTAAAACTGTGGAATCACCACATCTTCTCTTTTGTAGGACATTGAAATAGCATATGCTATAGGATAAAGTGAAGCAATCGCTTCTTGGAAAGCTGTACCAGCTGGTGCACCTTGACCAGAAACAGTCAAATAAGACATCTCAGGTACAGTAATTACTTCAATTTTTTTAGGAAAATAAAACTCTTTTTCAGTCTTTTTAAAATCTACTTTTATAGAATCTGTCATTGTTTGGTATCGGAAATAAGCAGAAAATTATTTCTTTTTTCTACTTTCCTCTCCTTTCTTTGTCGCTGGCGACTCCCTGCCCATGCCACCTATAAATTCAACGTTGTTAATAACATTATTATAACATTTATCTTACATGTTTTATTTCTATCGTCAGCTTCATCCAAAGTTCTCCCATTTTTAGAGTAAAAAAAAATCCTATCAGCAGACAGGAATATTTTTTTGCAATTAAGAATTAGCCCAATTTAGCTGCCAAACGTGATTTGTCACGTGAAGCTTTGTTAGCGTGGATAAGACCTTTTGATGCAGCTTTGTCGATTGCAGAGCTTGCAGCTTTGAATGTGTCTTCGCTTGGTGCAGTTTCAAATTTTTTGATTGCAGTACGCATTGCAGATTTTTGTTGTGAGTTGCGTTCGTTAGCAACAACGTTCAATTCAGCGCGTTTGATTGCAGATTTGATATTAGCCATTATTTCCTCCAAATTTTTGTAATACCTATAAATTATACAGGATTTTTAGCTTTTTAGCAACTGTTTGTCAAAAGAAAATTGAAATATTTTTCTTTTTTCTTGTGTCAAATTGCATATCGCTATTTACATTTTAGAGAATGGTGCTATAATATGAATATGAAATTAGATGAAAATCCATGGTTGACAGATGCCGAGTTTATGAGTTATGTTGGTCACTTTCTTGAAATGCCGGAACTGAAACAGCTTGATGAAATCACACATCACTATACTTCAACACGTTTGATTCATTCAATCAAGGTAAGTTACGTGAGCTATTTAGTTTGTAAAAAGATGGGCTGGAATGCAAAATCTGCTGCCCGTGCAGGTCTCTTACATGACCTTTTCTACTACGATTGGCGCGACACTAAATTTAACAAAAGTCATGCCTATGTTCATCCTCGTATCGCTGCCCGTAATGCAGCAAAAATTACTACCCTTTCTGATCTTGAGTACGACTGCATCGTCAAACATATGTGGGGAGCTACAATAGCACCGCCACGTTATAAAGAAAGCTGGGTTGTTACCTTAGCAGACGATTATGTCGCAATGACTGAAGGCGTAGAAACTGCACGTTTCAAATGGAAAACGCGCAAATACTTTAAACGTCACCTTCCAATTTGAACTATTAGCATAACAATAGTTCATGAGAAACATCTAACCAATGGTTAGATGCTTCTTTTTTTAGTTTTTTAGATGTACAAGAGTTCTAACAGCTTTTTAACCCCAAGTTGGCAGAAATGTGAAATTATAAAGCGTACTATATAAAATTTATAATGTTATTTTATCATTGTAGACTAAAAGAAGGTATAAATTCTACTTCATATTTATACTTTCTAAAATTTTCAGAAGTAAAAAAAATGATGAATGTACCACTTTGTACTATTTTTTTCCTTGTTCAAAAATTAATGACTTCAATATCACAAGGGAAAGCTATTAAATCCTTAAAAATCAGAGCAATTTTAACTTTTCTTAACCGCTACCATGTTATAATATTGATAAGCTTATCGTTCGTAATTTTTTACTCAACTTTATGGAAAGGGGCTTAATATTATGAGTCTTTCAAAAGAACAACGCGTGCATGATTTGGCCTTGTGCATACTAAATAATGTCAATATGACTGAAGGTTTGTTCTCTGCTTTAGAAAAAGCAAATGAACTATCCGTCAGCGATGCTTACCCTAAAAAATATGCTGTAGCTTATACAGTACTAACACAAAAGCTCCAAGATGAACTCACTGATTTTGATGATTTAACTTTTTGAGGCCAAAAATACAAATAAAAAAAGACTGGTTTTAAACCGTCTTTTTTTATTTAAAAATTGCAAAATCAGCTTCCGTAAGCCCAATCAATGGATCAAAATCACCAGAATTAACCAAATCCGCTGTTAAAAAAGGTTCAGTCGAATATGATGCAGAAGTAAAATTTTCTTCAGGAAAAAGCGAAATTTCCTCTGTTTGAGATTGACTAACTTTCACAGTTGTTTCACTCTTGTCATCATCCAAAGTTTGCTTTATTTCTTCTACAGGCTCTGCTTTGCCAGTAAATCGCTCCTTTAAGAAAGTTTTTCGATTGGCACTTTCTTTTTGAACAGCTTGGGCAAAGGCTTTTTGTTCTCCAATAAGAATTAGACTTTGTTTGGCTCGCGTAATTGCTGTATACAAGAGATTACGTTCCAGCATCCTTGAATAGGACGAAACCATTGGAACAACAACTGTTGAAAACTCACTCCCTTGCGACTTATGAATAGACATTGCGTAAGCTAAGGTAATTTTATACCACTCTGCGCGAGGATAGCTCACTTCCTGACCATCAAAATCCATCACGATTTCGTCTTGCTTGCTTTCTGTATGTTTTGCTGGAATAAGCTCAACAATCCTCCCTAAATCTCCATTAAAAACATTGTTTTCTGCATCATTGACTAAATGGAGAACTTTATCATCCTCTCGAAAATGAATATCCTGATAATTAAACTCTTGTCGCTCATCAAGAGGGTTAAACAATTCTTGCAACAAACCATTTAAGGTGTTTATACCAGCTACACCTTTATACATCGGTGCTAAAATCTGCAATTCAAAAGGATTATTTCCTCTTTTTTTCCACGCAGTCGCCACTTGTTTCACAAGATGAGCAACTTGTCCTGTTCCAGCTTCAAAATAAGAACGATCGGGATGACGGCTAGTAAAATCTTGTGGCAAACGGCCTTCCTTAATCTCATGAGCAAGGTCAATAATCGTCGATTCAGCTCCTTGACGGAAGATTTTATCCAAGCGAACTGAAGGAATCTCTGGAAGCTTCAGCAAGTCTGCAAAGACTTGCCCAGGACCAACTGACGGCAGCTGATCTGCATCGCCTACAAAGAGTACTTTCATGGAAGGAGGAATGGCTTGTAAAAGTTTATTTGCTAACCAGGTATCTACCATTGAAAATTCATCTACAATTAAAAGTGAACCCGCAAGATCATTACTTTCCATACCCATTGCTTCATCAGTGTTTAAACCTAAATGGCGATGAAGCGTTGCTGCTGGTAAGCCAGTAAGTTCATTCATTCGGCGACTCGCTCTTCCTGTTGGTGCTGCCAGGAGAATAGGGAAAACATCATCATGATAATGCCCAGGATCTAAATCAATGTCATGAAGCTGTGCATAAGTTTCGATAAAACCATTGATAATCGTTGTTTTACCTGTTCCTGGTCCACCGGTTAAAATGAAGAACTGACTATTTAAAGCTTGAAAAATGGCTTCTTTCTGCAGTTTATCGTAGCGAATACCGAGCTTAGTTTCCACTTGCTCAATATTTTTCAAGATTTTTTCATCTGAGAAGGTCTGAGTACTACGTCCAATAAGTTTTTTGAGGTATTCACTAATGCCTTGCTCAGCAAAATAAAGGGAATTTTCAAATATTTTAGTTTCTTCTTGTTGCATTTTACCGTCTTCAAGCAGATGGTTGATTTCTTCAGCCACAGTCTCTGGGCTAACTTCTATCTGGCGTGCTTCTTCCAAAACTTGGATCGTTTGTTGCAAAAGATCACGCGCTTCAATATAAGTATCGCCCGTAATTAAAGGGTGTGTTTTAACCACATGCATCAATCCCGCTCTAAAGCGGTCACTACTATCTGCTGCAATTCCCAATTCTTGAGCAATTTGGTCCGCTGTTTTAAAGCCAATTCCTTTGATATCTTCAACCAACTGGTAAGGATTCTTGGCGATAATATCCAAGGTTTGATCTTTGTAAAGCTCATGAATTTGAAATTGGAGCTTACTGGGGATACCATATTCTGCAAGCTTTGATAAAATCTTTTCCACACCATGATTGTCACGAAGTCTTTTAATAAAGGAATTTTTCTTTACTAAAGGAAGGATATCGTCTAATTCTTCCGGCTTACTTAAGATACTGTCAACTGTATCATCAGGAAAAAGAGCCACGATTCTTTCTGCCGTCTTTTTACCAATCCCAGGAAATTTATCAGAAGAAAAGTATTTAATTAGTCCTGCAGCACTGGTCGGTACAGCTTTTTCATAAGTTTCAACTTGAAGCTGCTCCCCATATTTTGGATGTGTCGTAAGTTTACCATAGAAGGTATAACTGTCCCCTTCGATCAACTCCCCAATTGTTCCGGTTACAACAATTTCGTAATCTTCATAATCGCTATTGGTATCATCCACTTCTACTAAAAGTACTTTATAAAAATTACTAGGATTACTAAAGAAAATCGCTTCAATTGTTCCGGTAAAATATATTTTTTCTGTCATAACACTTTATTCCAGTGCAACAGCTCAAAACGTTGACCTTTCGTTTCTAAAACAGTTACACTATTATTGGCTAAGCCACCAGCTGTACGTAACTCTTGTAGCGGAAAGCCCGCTAAATGTCGCATTCCCGCTGTCCCTGAAGCACCATGACCGACCAATAATATATTTTCAGCCTCTTGCTTTTTGAGGTCATTTGCTAAACTATCAAAACGTGCTAAAACATTAGCTACTGTTTCCGCTCCAAAATGGCGCCCATCAAAATTTTGCAATTCATTCCGAGAAGCAAACATTTCATCTGGATACTTCAAGAGTGCATTTGCGACCAACTGGCCTTCCAGCTGACCAAAATTCCATTCGGAAAGGCGAATATCTGTATTTACTGGCAAAGCAGTTAACAATTTTGCGGTTGTCACAGCACGTGGCTGCGGGCTAGAAATCACTTTATCAAATTGGACAATTTGTCCCAGTCTTTCATTTACTCGGGCTATCGCCTTATAGGATTCCGGCAAAAGAGGCGAGTCCCCTTTTTGACCTTGGAGCCTTTTTTCGAGGTTCCATTGCGTTTTACCGTGTCTTACAAAATAGATTTTCATTTTAATTCCTGAATTTCTTTAATTATTTCTTCTGGTTTTTTGTCCTTGGTTTCAATAATAATATCCGCTACTTCTTCGTAGAATTTTTCACGCTGCATAAACAATTGTTCTACGTCTTGTACGGGTTGTGTAGCCAACGGTCTTTTATTCTTTTGATCAGTAAGAATACGTTCATAGAGCGTTTCAAAATCTGCCTTGAGATAAACGACATTTTTCAGCTTTTTCAGACAGTCCCGATTTTCTACAAGTTGAACAATGCCGCCACCTGTGGCAACATTAAATCCTGAGAGCACCGCTGCCTCAAGTGTTTCTCTTTCAATTTGTCGAAATTTAGCTTCGCCATATTCCTGAAAAAATTGCATAATGGGCATTCCAATCTCTTGTTCAATGGCTTGATCAAGGTCAATAAAGTTTTCCTTATTTAGAGCCCTTGCAATCGTTGATTTCCCCGCGCCCATAAACCCAATCAACACTACTGCCATTCTCGTTCCTCCTTGCTTGTCCCAAGTAAACCTTTCAGATCGTCAAAGAAAGTTGGATAACTTGTTTTAATGGCTTGACTTCCTTCTAAAACAACTTCTCCTTCTTGTACAAGAAGCGCCGCAATTGCTGTCATCATACCGATACGATGATCACCGTGCGTATTGATGTCTTTATGAGGCGCATGAAGGTTTGTCTTCCCTCTAATCTTCATCCCATCCGCTGTGGGTGTAACATCAGCTCCCATCGCTTTTAAGATTTCCGATACAACTGAGATACGATCCGTTTCTTTGACACGAAGCTCTTCCGCATCTGCAATAACCGTTTCACCCTCAGCTTGTGTAGCTAAAAGAGCAATAATCGGCAGCTCATCAATCAACCTTGGAATCAAATCGCCCGATATCTGGGTTGCAGTCAATGTGCTATAACGAATTTTGAGTGTAGCGGCTATCGCAGTTTGGTTGGTGATTTCAACTTTTCCTCCCATAGCAGTAACAACATCAATTATTCCTGTTCGTGTGGCATTGATACCAACATTTTGCAGTTCAATATTGCTTCCTGGAATAATTAAAGCAGCAACAATCCAAAAAGCTGCTGAGGAAATATCTCCAGGCACTGTAATTTCTTGACCTTCTAACTTTTGTCCACCTCTTATTCGGATACGCTTTCCCGATACTGTAAGTTCTCCACCAAACTGTTGAAGCATTTCTTCGGTATGATTTCGTGTTACCGCTTTTTCCACAATTTCTGATATTTGATTACTCTTTGTTTGTAGTGCGGCAAAAATCAAAGCTGATTTTACTTGTGCAGAGGCTACAGGCAGTTGATAGTTAATAGACTGCAGTTGTCTCCCTTGAATTTCTAAAGGTGGCAGACAAGCTTCTCCTTGACCAGAGATTTTTGCTCCCATTAATTTTAATGGGTGAGCAATACGATCCATTGGGCGACGCGAGAGTGAAGCATCACCAATTAATTTTGTTTCAAAGTCTAAACCAGCGAGAATCCCTGACATTAATCGCATCGATGTTCCTGAATTTCCCATATCCAAGGGCTTATCCGCTGGCTGTAAGCCCTCAAAGCCCTGTCCTTGAATATAGATTATCCCCTCTTTATCTTCAATTTTGACACCCAAGTCTTGGAAAGCTTGCATTGTAGCTGTGACATCTTCAGCTCGCAAAATACGCTTTACCCTTGTTTGACCATGTGAAATCGCCCCAAACATTATGGAGCGGTGAGAAATTGATTTATCCCCAGGAACAGTAAGTTTGCCTGTGAGTGATTTTGCCTTTATTTCGAGTTTCATTGCGTTTCAAACTTTCTTCTCTACGATTTATCTTCTATTATAGCACAAGTCAAGAGCTGTAATATTGTATTGTTTTTCTTGACCTTATATCAAAAAAACCACTACGCGCAAGTGGTTTTTTAGTTTTTTGTTTTTAAATATTCTTCTTTCGTCAAGATCCAATAGTCACACAGGACAGAACGTCCCTCTTTTGCCATATATGTATAGACTTGACCCGTTTTTCGCATGCCAATCTTTTCCATTACACGTCCTGACTTTGGATTTTCTGCATCATGTTCTGCTACAATAATTTTTACATCAAGCTGGTTAAAAGCCAAATCTCTAAGGGAAGCGGCAGCCTCTGGCATTAGCCCTCTCCCCCAAAAGTTACGATTAAGCACCCAACCAAATACAGCTTGATCTCCGTCGAGCCTTAAATCAATGGTTCCAATCATTTTTTCGCTCTGCTTATCCACAATTGCCCAGCAAAATAAGCGATGTGGTATAAAATACTCCACAATACTTTCTTCGGTCATAGCTAAATCTTTATGTGCGGGAAATGAAACATAACGTACAACTTCTGGATCACTTGCATATTCAAAAAGGTCTTCTTTGTCCGCAAGTTCTACTTTTCTAAAAATTAAACGTTCTGTTTCAAAATTTTGATGTTGTGCAAGTATTACTTGTTTATTGTTCATTTTTTTTCACCTCAACGGTTGTTCCTTCGCCTAGCTCTGAGCTTATCTTAATACAAAAGTCAAGTCGATCCAAAATGAGTTTTGTTAAGTACAAGCCTAAACCCGATGCTTTATAATAGCTGCGACCGTTATAGCCTGTGAAACCATGCTCAAATATGCGTGGCAAATCTTCGGGTAAAATCCCTATTCCTGTATCACTTAAAATAATTTTATTTTCTTCGATACTAATTGTTAAACTGCCTTCATTTGTATATTTTATAGCATTATTGAGTAACTGCTCTATTGCCAAGCTGAACCATTTGCGATCTGTAGTAATTTCCCAGTCACCTGAAATAGTGACGGATAAATTTTTCTGGATGAAAAAACTGCTGTATTTTTTGAGCAGTTCTCGCAAAAGGGCAGCGACAGAAAATTTCTCAAAATGAAAATCTGTTGAAATATTGGCTATACGTTGGTATTCCAATAACATTTTTAAGTAATTATCCAAAGCGAAAGTTTGGTTTTTTAATTCGATTGGATTAATTTCTGTTTGTGCCATTAAATCGATTGCGGCCAAAGGGATTTTCATTTGATGGGACCAAACTTTGATAATATCTTCTGTTTCTTTAATGTGTTTTTCTTTTGCACGCAGGTTTTCTTCCAAATCCAAAAGCTCATGTTTCAAGTCACATAAGAGTGCTTCTCTATTCGCCCATCGAAAATATGAGGAAACCAAGTAAATCACAAATACAATCAAAGCAAGAATAGTTGCATTGATAAGGGATTCAATCGGAAGATGCCAGAGTAAAAAGTTGCTCACAAAGATAAAGAGCATCACCAGAAACACGCCGATTTGTGCAATTTTTGTCTGCAAAAACCGCTTTATTTTACTCCAAGGCATAGCCTACACCTCGTTTCGTTACCAAATGTGCAAATCCAATTTCAGCTAGTTTTTTACGTAAACGTGTCATTTTTACATTTAAAGTATTACTGTCGATAAATTCATCTGTTTGCCACAGTTCTTGAAGAATAGCTTCTTTGCTTACAACAGTTCCGTTAGCTCTAAAAAGAACACTCAAGATCTTGTTTTCGGAAGGTGTGAGATCAATCTGACTTTCCCCTGATTTTACCATATTGTCTGATAAAATAAAGCCGGAAAATTCTAATTTCTCAGGGCCAGAAAAGTTGTAAGAACGACGAAGCAATGCCTTTATTTTGGCCTGCAAGATATCCAAGGAGAAAGGTTTTGTAACAAAATCATCAGCTCCTTGATTCATGGCTGTGACTTGGTTCATATCATCACTCATCGACGAGATAAAAATAATCGGAATTTGTGAGACTTTGCGTAATTCTGTTGTCCAGTAAAAACCATTATAAAAGGGTAAACCAATATCCATTAAGACTAAGTCCGGATCTGCTTCCAATATTTCCTGCTTAACTGCCCGAAAATTTAAAACAGAATAGACCTGAAAGTCACTTTTCAAGGCATTAGTCAACATTTTAACAATCGTTTTATCGTCTTCAACAATAAAAATTTTGGGCATTTTTTCCTCCCGAACTTGCGGATCTGTTATCACTTGTTCTTTTTTCACTATCAATTTTTTCTTTCTCCTATTATAACATATAAAAAAATCAGATGATTCCATCTGATTTTTAGAAAAATGTTGTAAAGCCATAATAGCCTAAACCAACAATAATGAGAAGTGAAAGGATATGCAAACTAAGCGTTAAAGACTGTAAAAGTTTGATATCCTTGCAGTTCTTAATCTTTCTTTGAACAAATTGAATGATGCCCCAAACATACCAGGCACAGAAAGTAAGAACAGTAAGTGAGCCACCAAGGACCAGTAAGTAATAGGGTATTTTTTCCATTTATTTTTTCTCCACAATATTGTAATACACAAGGCTTGTTCCTTTATAGATTAACCAATAAATAAAGGCTAAAGCAGCAATAGTTCCTAAGCTAATCCAAAGAATTAACTGGCTATCCATGATTCCAAAGATACCAATAAGTTTACTAATCATAATGTAAGCAAAGCTGAAATGTACAATCGTCATTGCGATTGGCAATAAGAAAATCATGCTCACTTGTGACTTGATGGTCTTAGACACTTGCTCTTTTGATAAACCTACTTCTTGTAGAATCTTGAATGATCGCTTGTCTTGCACACCTTCTGACAACTGTTTGTAATAGATAATCAAAGCAGCACCTAAAATGAAGCTAATGCCAAGAACCAAACCGATAAAGACAAAGGCACCGATTCCAGTTCTAACTTCTTTCATCTCAGCTGAACGGAAGCTGAGCATATGATCTCCATCATTATTACCTAACGCATTTGTTAAGCTTTCTTGATCTTTTTCTGCAATCTCAAAGTTAACTGTCACAGATGGACTTACTTGATAGGCCTGCTCACCATTGCTGTTCACTTTATTATAAACCTCAAGAGCTTGATGTAATGCTGCATCATTTGGGAAGATAAGAAGTATTGGCGTAGTTATATTCATCATGATAGGATACTTGGTCAAATCCTGAGTGGCCATGATGTCTTTCACTTCATATTTTGTGCCAAACCAATTAAACTCCTTAATTTTTGGATAAGCACCAAAGTAATCCAGGATATTAATTTGGTTACCAGAAATATCAGGAACATTTTCATCTAAATTTTTCAACGTTTGTAAAGTTGTCATTGAAAATTGAATGGCTGTTTTTTGGTCCCCTGTCGGAGTAATGTTTAGTGTTTTTTCTCCTTCTTTTTGACCGTTACCCATTAAGTAGTCTGCACTTAAAGCTGTTGATATGTTTGATACTTCTACACCAGCTTGATCTGCTTTTTCTTGTAAGGTCTTGGCCAGCTGATCACCTGTTTTTTCTTGCGAATAAACAGTGTATTGTCCTTCTTTTGGAAAGGCACGTTCAACAGTTTGGGTTGAGCCTAAGAAAATACCGATTGTAACTACCATAGTCACTAACGTCATTGACAAGAGAATGGTAATATTGGCCAAGCCAACCGCATTTGCTTTCATTCGGTAAAGCATTGAGCTGATCGTAATAAAGTTTTGCGGTTTATAGTAAGAATTACGTTTTTTACGCCATTTCAAATACCAAACGGTAAAACTGATATAGAAAAAGTAAGTTCCCAAAATAACTGCTAGAACTGCAAGGAAGAAAGTTGAGAGTGCTTTAACGGGATTATCAACATTTAGTGCTAAACCATAGCCAACTATCAGTAAAACAATACCAATCAAGGCCATGAAAATGTTTGACTTAGGCTCTTTTTCACCTTTAGATGCTTCTCTTAACAAATCGAGACTTGAAGATTTCCAAATGATAAATGTTCCAATAATAAGAAGCAAAGCAAAGAAGAGCAAGAATATTGCTGCGACTGTTAGAATAGAAGCTGGTGTAATCGCTAAGTTAAAGTTACTTTCACCAATCATATTGATAAAAATCAGGAAAAGAAACTTAGAAAAAGCAATCCCAACAATTGTACCGATGATGACAGTCGCAATATAACTCATTACGAGTTCAAAGAAAGAAACAAGGGCGATTTTCTTTTTCCCTAGTCCGAGAATGTCATAAAGCCCAAATTCACGTGAGCGTTGCAACTGTAGGAAACGATAACTATAAATGAGAATAATCCCACCAAAGATAGCCAAAATCCACATCGCAAAGGACATCATTTGCCCAACTGATGCGCCACCCTTCATTTTTTCAAGGGATGGAGATTGTGCAATTGCAGCAGTAACAAAAAGCAAGATAAACATTGTTACACTCGCTACGATGAAAGGCGCAAATGATTTCAACCCTTTTTTCAGATTTTGTGCTGCCAGTTTAAAACTAAGCATTATCGGCTACCTCCGTTTCGCTTGAGTCAGCTGAAGCTCCCAAGAATGAAGTCATTGACAAGGTAATTTCTTTTGCAAACTCTGTTGATGACTTATCGCCACGATAAAGTTGATGATAGAGCATTCCGTCTTTAATGAAGAGGACACGTTTTGCGTGACTTGCAGCTAAGCTTGAGTGAGTAACCATGATGATTGTTTGACCAGCATCATTGATATTTTCGAAAAGTTCAAGCAGACTCTCTGAGTTTTTATAGTCCAAAGCTGCTGTTGGCTCATCTGCCAAAACAAGATCCGGTTGAGAAATCAGAGCACGCGCAACAGCCACACGTTGCTTTTGCCCCCCTGATAATTCAAAAGGTTGCTTTTCTAAAAGTGTGTCGATATTCAACTTAGGTGCTAAGTTTTCCAGACGTGCTTTCATTTTCTTTACTGGTGCTTTAGAAAGTACCATGGGAAGATAAATATTATCCCTTACTGATAAAGTATCCAAGAGGTTGAAATCTTGGAAGACAAAACCGAGATGTTCACGGCGGAATGCTGAGATATCCTTGTCTTTAATGGCTGTAATATCACGTCCTGAAAGTAAAACTTGACCAGCTGTGGGTTTTTCCAAAGTTGATAAGATATTCAAGAGTGTTGTTTTACCTGAACCTGACTCACCCATAATAGCAATGTATTCACCTTCTTCGACAGAAAAATCAATGTCAGCAAGAGCCGTTGTTTCTTCTTTTGAAAAGCGTGTTTTGAAAACTTTTTTGATATGTTTAACTTCTAATAGCATTTTTTCTCCCTTGTCACCTTTAACTGATTAATTTAATTTATCTTTTGCTTTACTTGGCAAGTCATTTTTTTGAACTTCTTCCCAGTTTGTTACACCTTTTGCTTTATTATCTGTCACTTTAAGATAAGCATCTTTACGTAAATTGTGTGTAGCTGTAAAGGAAATATCTTTTCCTTCGCCATTTTTATCATAAGAAGGTAGCTTGTACTCATAAGACACCATGCGTTCGCCTGAATCGCTTTTTCCAACTTTTTCCGAACCATCTTGTGTAATTTTTACGTAACGTTCTGTACCCCCGTAGCTTGATTTGTACCAGCCATATCCTAGACCACCAATCACTACTGCTAGAGCAAGTAAGCCAAATAATACTTTTTTCATATTGTTGCCTCTTTCCTACTAGGTTTTGTTTTTCTTAACCCTACACTTTTATTCTAACAAATTATATTTTCTGCAAACTTACACTTTTGTAATAAAAAAACTAGCCTTATTTTTGAGACTAGTTTTTATTTCATCAGAAGTTTTTTAAGCGTTCCTTATAGTTTTGAAAAGCCTCTTGTAGCTCTCTAAAACTATCGCTTGAAAACTTATCACAGATTTCTTGGGCTAGGACTGTAGCAACAACATTTTCCATTACTACTCCAGCCGCTGGAAGAGCGGTTGGATCAGAACGTTCAACGCTCGCTTTATAAGGTTCATGCGTTTCAGTATTGACAGACATGAGAGGCTTATATAGGGTCGGTATCGGTTTCATGACACCGCGAATAATAAGGTCCTCACCATTAGTCATGCCACCTTCAAAACCGCCAAGATTATTACTTTTTCGGCTGTAGCCTGTTTGCTTTTCCCAAAGGATTTCATCCATAACTTGACTTCCTTGAAGTCGCCCGGCCTCAAAACCAAGACCAAATTCCACACCCTTAAAGGCATTGATAGAAACGACAGCTGCTGCGATTTTTGCATCTAATTTACGATCAAAATGTACGTAAGATCCTAAACCAGCCGGAACATTTGTAGCACGTACCTCTACAATTCCGCCTATCGTATCTCCAGCTTTCTTTATTTTATCAATATATGAACGAATTTCCTCAGCTCGTGAAATATCCACAATAGACAAATCATTTGTACCAGCTTTGGCTTTGATTTCCCTGACAGTGAGTTCTGGAAGTTGAGCAACAACATCTTTGCCTCCAAAATTAACCACATGATAAGCCAGCTCCATATCAAGCTGTTTGAGCAAAGCCTTGGCAACTGCTCCTACAGCTACTCTCATCGTTGTTTCACGAGCAGAGGAGCGCTCAAGTGTATTTCGCAAATCCTCAAATTCATACTTCATCCCCCCTACCAAGTCAGCATGTCCTGGTCGAGGTTTTGTCAATTTACGTTGTCTCTTGACGGCATCATCAACTTCTTCCGCAGCCATAATTTCCGTCCAATGTGAGAAGTCACGATTGGTTACATTAAGAGTAAGTGGACTTCCCAAAGTTTTACCATGACGCAAACCACTGGTGATTTCGACCTGATCAGATTCTATCTTCATGCGACCACCTCGTCCGTATCCTCCTTGACGGCGTTTCAATTCAACATTGATGTCAGAAGCTTGAAGGGGGAGTCCTGCTGGCAAACCTTCAATGATTGCTGTCAAACGTGGCCCATGTGATTCACCTGCTGTAAAAAAGCGCATCTTAATCCTCCATTATTTTTTGGTAAATTGGTAGTAAATCATCGATAGTTTCGAGCATTTCCTGTAATATCATATCATCTTGTTGACCATCAAAACGCTCAGCTTTCCAAACTCTACCCATCTCTAACTCTGATTTTTTTACATTTTTTAATCGGGTAACAAATTCTTCAAGATGGCTACTTCCATAAAAATCAGACTTGGTATGATCTTTAGATAGAACAAAATCCTTGGGTAATGAGAGATCCGAACTCAACTTCTGAGCGTAATCTGCTTGTCCTTTAGGCTGATCAATAATTGAAAGGTAGATGAACACGTAATCTTGCCAAATCCCTAATTGGAAATGCGGCTCCATTTTATAACCACGTTTTTGTGTGCCAATAGCAGACCACGTGTTTTCAGGTGCATTGCTTGTCCGCCGACGATGCTGTGCAATATGCAGGTAAAACTCCTGTTCAGGGAACGACTGCTTTATTCTTTCTTTTAGCTGCTCTCCTATTTCCATAAAAATCGGTTGAATTTCAGCACGCACTCCCTGCATACGTATTTCCAATCCTTCTATATCAAAGACTTCAAATGATTCTTTTCTAAACATATTTCCTCACAAAAATTTTATACAAATAATCCCTACCAACATTACTGCAACACCTGCAACTTGGATAAGACGTATCGGATAGCGATCTGAACGCCACCAACCAAACTGTTGCACCAACATTGAACCAATGATTTGTCCAAGTAATGCCATCATTATATTTAAGCCAGCCCCTATTTTTGGCACTGCTAAAACGGCGCCAAGAACAAAGAAGGCTCCCCAGATACCTCCCAATATATTCCATTTTTTTATCTTACCTAATTCAACTTTTGTAATTAAGCGACGTTCAATCACTAAAGTCACACAGACAATGGCAATCAGTCCAATGAAGAAAGACATAAATGAAGCTTGAAACGGCCGATGCAATAAGGTGCCCAAATGTCCATTAATAGCCTGTTGAACCGCAGTGAATGAACCTGATATTATCGCCCAAAGGCGCCAAAGCATCAAATTGGGCTCGGCTTCAACTTGTCCTGCTTTTTCACGTAAGCTAGGTAAAACAACGGCAATGAAAAGTCCAAGTATAGTAACAATAATCCCCAATATACGAATAGGACTCATCGGAATTTGGACCGCGTAAAACCAACCAAAGCTGTCAATAACAACTCCAGTTAAAATTTGTCCCAAAATAGGCAAGATAACAGTCTGCACAGCACCTAGTCGTGGAAAAAGAAAGACATTCGATGTAACATATACTGGACCGAGTAATCCACCAATCCATATCCAAGCGGGATGAGATTGGACAAATTCAGTAGAGGGGAACAAATCACCGGTCAAAAGTAATGAGATTGTACCTAAGAAAACAACCCCAATAATTTGAGAAATTGTTGATGCCCAAAAAGGCGAATTAACATTTTTGCGAAGATCGGCATTAATCGGGTTTTGGTTTGCTAGTAAAAAACCCGCAAAAAGTGCTATTCCAAGATAGACAAACATTATAATTTTTTAATTATTCTCTCCATTGTATTGATATTGCGACTTGTAAAAAGGTCTTTATAGACTGTTTTACCTAAGACTTTACCAAAAGCTGTTGTTAAGATTGTGCCCCTTGGTATCACTTGGACAAGCCCTTCTTCCCTACTTGTTTTCAGAGCATTAAACTCGCTTTGAGCAATTTGAGAAACGGTTTATTTTTAACAAGCTTTCTTATTTCTTGTTCGGTTTTTATAAAACTATGCACAGGTAAAAAAGATAGATCAGGCAAGGTTTCGCTGCTAAAAATGCTATTCCCTGTAGCTAAAACAGTGAAACATCTGTAAAACCAGCTGCGTCAAACTCTTTTTTTAAGTCTGTCATTTTGAGTTTGCTACCACCCACATTTATTCCACGAAGAAATGCCCAGTATCTCATTTCAAATATTCCTTCATTTCTTGAAGGCTTATCTCATGAATTTTGGCCTGTCCAATTTCGGGAACAAGTACGGCCTTAATCATCTTGCCTCGCGCTTTTTTATCATGGGTTAGGATTTCAAACAAAGCTGACTCATCCCATGGTTCATAAGTTTGAGGAAGTTGAAACTTTTGGAGTACCACTTTAATTTGAGCAGTTAGTCCTTTAGGCATCAGCCCCTTACTTTCCGCCACTTTACTTATTTGAATCATTCCAATAGCTACAGCCTCACCATGCATGACCTGCCCATAGCCAGCAAAAGCTTCGACAGCATGACCAATTGTGTGTCCAAAGTTCAAATAAAGTCGCGTTCCCTGATCAAACTCATCTTCCACAACAAGTTTCCGTTTCACATCGCAGGCTGCCCGAATAAAATACTCTGCTTCTTGCAAAAGTTCATCGGCATCCTGTATCTCATTTAAGCGGACCCAGAGTTGTTTATCGGCAATCAAGGCACACTTGACGATTTCACCAATCCCCTCACGAAAATCACGTTTCTCTAAGGTTTTCAATACCTTAGGATCAATCAGAACACCATCTGGCTGAGCAAAAGTTCCAATCATATTTTTAGCATAATCACTATTGATTCCTGTTTTTCCACCGATGGAACTGTCGACCTGAGCCGTTAAACTTGTTGGTATTTGGAGAAAGTGAATGCCCCTCATATATGTACTGGCGGCAAAAGCTGCTAAATCCCCAACAACGCCTCCACCTAAAGCAATCACTCCATCGGAGCGTGTCAAACCATGTAAGGCACAAAATTCCCATAGTTTCTCTACAGTAGACAAGTTTTTACTTGCTTCACCTGCTGGAAAAGTAAAAGTAAAAACTTCAAATCCTTCAGTTCTTAACTGGGAAACTGCCTCTCTTCCATAGAGAGGTTCAACATTGTCATCGGTGACAAGTACAACTTTTTGTTGTTGCCAGAGTTGTGCAACCCATAGTCCCACTTGTGACAAGCTTCCCTTCTTAATAATGATATCATAAGGGTGCTCTGGAAGATTAACATTTAACCTCATCTTTTTCCTCCAATTCCTGTCTAATCTGCTCAACAGGCATTTTTTTTCCTGTCCATAATTCAAAAGAAGCGGCAGCTTGATGAATGAGCATACCAACTCCATTCATCGTTGTTCTACTTTGGTTTTTCGCCCATTTCATCATTGGTGTTTCACGGACCTTGTAAATCGTGTCTACCACCAGAATTCCTGGGGGCAAAAGAATTGAAGTAGAGAGCGGCATTGCTTCGCCAGACATCCCTACTGGTGTTGCATTAACGAGTAAGTCTGATGTCATAATTTCTTTTTGCAATCGTGAATGATCAGCTAGGTCGTAAAGTTTTATGGTAATTTTTGTCTGATGTGACAATTTTTCCAAACGCTGTTCTAAACGTGCATAGGAGGCTGAATGTCTAGCAAAAACCGTGATTTCGTGCATTTCAAGCAAAGCAGCCTGAACAATTATGGAAATCGCAGCACCACCACCACCAATTAGCGTTATTTTTTTATGACGCGGTTTAAACTTTAACGCCCTGAAGAAACCTTGACCATCCGTATTGTAACCTATTAATTTCCCCTTCTGATTGACAATCGTGTTGACTGCTCCAATCAACTGTGCTTCTTCGGATAATTCATCAATAAATTCCACCGCTTTTTGCTTGTAAGGCATCGAAATATTCAAACCATACATGTCCAATGTTCTGACATTGTTAATTGTCTGTTCGAGAATTTTTTCATCTTCCAAATCCCAAGCCAAATAGACAGCATTTTCATTGGTCAGCTCAAAAGCGCGATTATGAATAAAAGGAGAAAGACTGTGCTTAATGGGATGTGCTAACACAGCAGCCATCCGAGTGTATCCATTTATTTCCATCGTTCACCTGTATTCCCTTTGTTTTTGACATAAAAAAAATAGTATTAGTTTCCTAATACTATTATAACTTATTTTAAGCGGCTTTGCGCCCTGCGAAATACCGTTTGGCAACGCCAATCACTGCTGGAAGTAAGGATACAGCAACGATTGCTAGCATGACGAGTTCAAAGTTTTTCTTGATGAAAGGTACTTGTCCAAAGAGGAAACCTGCCCCTAAAGCGACGATAACCCAAGCAAAACCACCTAAAAAATTATAAAGCACGAATTTTTTATGCGGCATGCGGCTTGTTCCTGCTGTAAAAGGAACAACCGTACGAATGATTGGCATAAAGCGCCCGAGGAAGATAGCCCACGAACCCCATTTAGCAAAGAACTGCTCTGCTTCTTCAATGTATTCTGGCTTTAAAAATTTAGATAGTGTTTTATGTTTTGGAATTACATCTCCAAATTTACGCCCAATTTCATAATTCAGAAGATTGGCCAGAAAAGCTAAACTCCCCATAATCAAAATCAGAAGAGGCATTGATAATTTATCTGGATACATGGCGGCCATCGATCCTACAAAAAAGAGAATTGAATCCCCCGGTAAGAACGGAAAAATAACCAGCCCTGTTTCAATAAAGATGATAGCTCCTAAAAGAACATAGACCCAAACGTGTGCGCCTGGTGCATTCAAAAAACCAGAAATCCAGTCATTGAAGAAGCCAAACATCGAAAGTGTTGTAAACATATTTTTATATTTTCCTTTTGTTATGCTGTTACTGCATTTTTTATTTTACACTAAAAGCTTGCCTTTATCAAATTCTCATTCGTCTATTTTTTTAGACAAAATTATTATTTTTATTTATTCGGACTGTTTTCCATGTCACATTTTATGACACAATTTATTTTTTTCAGCCTTGTTTTATGGTATACTGACAAGTATATAATTGTTTATATAATTAATGAAACTTAGGAGAAATAATGAAATGAAGAAATTATTCCTTACATTATCTTTAATATTCGCCACGATTACTGGAATGTCCTTTGCAACTGCTCATAATGTTAGCGCTCAGGAAACCGTACGTATCGCGAGTGATAATGCTTATGCCCCTTTTGAATTCCAAGATTCAGATAAAAATTGGGTAGGTATCGATGTCGATATCATGAAGGAAGTCGCTAAAATCAATGACTGGAAGCTTGAGATGTCTTTTCCTGGATTTGATGCCGCTCTTCAAAATTTAAAGGCTGGAAAAGCTGATGCGGTCATCGCTGGGATGACGATCACAGATGAACGTAAACAAGTTTTTGATGTTTCAGATCCTTATTATACTTCAGCCATTACTTTAGCTACAACAAAGTCTTCTACACTTAAGAGCTATGATGAACTTAAAGGCAAAGCTGTTGGTGCTAAAAAAGGAACAGCTTCATATGACTGGTTGCAAAAAAACCAAGATAAATACGGCTATACAATCAAAACTTACTCTGACGGTGTTCACATGTTTGCCTCACTGGCTGCAGGAAACATCGTAGGTGCGATGGATGAAGCTCCTGTCATCTCTTATGCCATTAATCAAGGGCAAGACTTGGCAATCAATCTTCCTTCCTTCTCACTTCCTGGGGGTTACGGTTTTGCTGTAATGAAAGGTGAGAACTCTAAACTCATCGATGGTTTCAACAAAGCTTTGACTCAAATGAAAGCCAATGGCGAGTATGACAAAATCGTTCAAAAATATACTGGTGGTAAGAAAGCAACTCCTAAAAAAGATGTTTACACTATTGCCTCAGATAATAGCTTCGCCCCATTTGAATTCCAAAACACAGATAAAAAATTCACAGGTATTGATGTAGACTTGCTTAATGCTATTGCTAAGCAACAAGGCTTCAAAATCAAATGGAACCACGTTGGTTTCCAACCTGCAGTAGATGCAGTTCAAGCAGGACATGCTGATGCTATGATGGCGGGTATGTCAATCACTGATGCACGTAAAAAAGTCTTTGACTTTGGTGATGCCTATTATGATTCGAATTTGACACTTGCTGTTTCTAAGTCAAATGAAGACATCAAGAAATGGGAAGATCTAAAAGGAAAACAAGTTGGTGCCAAAAACGGGACAGCTTCTTATGACTATTTAACGAAAAACGAAAGCAAATACGGCTATACTTTAAAAACATTTACTGATGCTACTTCAATGTATTCTTCATTGAACAATGGTTCAATTCAAGCCTTTATGGACGATGAGCCTGTAGTAAAATATGCCATTAAACAAGGACAAGAATTTAAAACACCTTTTGAAGGTATCCCAACTGGTCAATACGGGTTCGCAGTGAAAAAAGGAACTAATCCTGAGCTTATCGAAATGTTCAACAATGGCCTTTCTTCACTACGTGCCAGCGGTCAATATCAAGAAATTATTGATAAATATTTAGCTTCAAAAACTGAATCCTCAACGGAATCAGAGACAGAAAGCACAATGCTTGGTATCTTGAAAAACAACTGGAAACAGTTAGGTAAAGGTCTCTGGATCACTATCCAATTGGCTTTAGTTTCCTTTGTTTTAGCAATGATTGTCGGTGTAATCTTCGGCCTTTTCTCCGCAAGTCCATCACCAGCTCTCCGTACAATTTCACGTATTTATGTCGATCTTAACCGTTCAATTCCTCTTTTGGTATTAACAATTTTCATTTTCTATGGTATCCCAAATATGTTGCAACTCCTCACAGGTCATCAAAGTCCTTTGAATGAGTTTACAGCCGGTGTTATTGCCTTAACTCTTAACGAATCAGCCTACATTGCTGAAATCGTTCGAGGCGGTATTGCTGCTGTTCCAACTGGCCAAATGGAGGCCAGCCGCTCTCTTGGTATTCCTTATGTGAAAACAATGCGAAAAGTAATCTTGCCACAAGCTGTTAAGATTACCATTCCTAGCTTGATTAACCAATTTATTATTACGCTGAAAGATACAACCTTGGTATCTGTTATCGGATTGGTTGAACTCTTGCAAGCAGGTCAAATTATCGTTGCACGTAACTTCCAAGCTTTCCGTGTCTACGGTTTGATTGGTTTGATTTACATGGTTGTGCTGCTTCTCTTAATGTGGGCAGGACGTCGCATCGAACAAAAAATGAAATAAGGAGATTAAAGATATGTCTGTACAAATCGAAGTTACTGATCTTCACAAAACATATGGTAAAAACGAGGTTCTCAAAGGAATCTCTGCAAAATTTAACAAAGGAGATGTTGTTTGTATTATTGGTCCTTCAGGTTCTGGTAAATCAACATTCCTTCGTACACTAAATGGTTTAGAAGACGCAACAAGTGGCGATGTTATTATCAATGGGTACAACCTTACAGATAAAAACACTGATATTAACTTGGTTCGCCAACATGTCGGAATGGTTTTCCAACACTTCAACCTTTTTCCTAACATGACCGTTTTAGAAAATATTATGTATGCGCCCGTTGAGCTTAAAAAGCTTACAAAAACTGAAGCAAAAGAAAAAGCTCTGCGCTTGCTTGAAGCTGTTGGTCTAGAAGAGAAAAAAGATACAATGCCTGAGATGCTTTCAGGTGGTCAAAAACAACGTGTAGCCATTGCCCGTGCCTTGGCTATGGACCCTGATGTTATGCTCTTTGATGAGCCAACTTCAGCACTTGACCCTGAGATGGTTGGCGATGTTCTTGATCTGATGCGTCGTATCGCAGACGATGGCATGACAATGCTTATCGTAACACACGAGATGGGCTTTGCACGTAAAGTTGCTAACCGTGTCATGTTTACAGATGCTGGTGTTATCCTTGAAGATGGTAAACCAGAAGACCTCTTTGAAAACCCTCAGCATCCACGCCTACAAGACTTCTTATCTAAAGTATTGAATGCGTAAAGCCAAAAACGTTTGTCTCTTTAAAAGAAACAAACGTTTTTCTTTTCTGCAAGATAAAATAATAAAACTGAAAGGGTTTATCCTTTCAGTTTTATTATTGGGTTGCGGTAATTTCAGTTGTATTTCCTGAGTTCTTCTTATTTCCTTCAGGATTTTTTAGATCAGCCAGATAATCTTCTTTTGGCTTTGCATAAATTCCTGCTTCCATATCAATCACTTGTGGCGCTTGAAGTTGCTTCGCAATACTTGGATAGTAAGGAACCTTCTCGGTAATTTGACTGAGAGAAACACGTACTTGATTACCATCTGACATATCCAAAGCGATAAAGTCTTTAGTTGCTTTAGTCGGTGTTTTCGTAACCGTCGTAATCAAACCACGTATTTCAGGCTTCAATTTCATATAGGCTGTAATAAACTTTTCGACTTCTTCATCGGAAAAGTTTTTTAGTACCGGAAGTTTCGAAAGTTTATCCTTAGCTATTTCTTGATCCTTGAGGATATGACCACTTTCTAACACTTGGTAAGTTTTACCCTTTTGTTCTACATAAGCAACTTTTTCGAACTCCGTGACTTTAGCCTCGATATTATTGGGAAAACTTACGTGTAAGTTGACAGATTTAACACGTGGAAATTGTTGAACAATACTGTTTTCAATAGCTCTTTTATTTCTGAGCACACCATAAATCCTATCCGTTGGCTTCAAACGTGAAGCCTGTACGATAGATTCAAAAGACTCATTTTTATTACCTGAAACCGTAAACGTCCCAATTTTGCTTATCGGGGACACCGCGTAAATCGAAGTTAAAAACAATAAGATTGCCAAGAATAAGACGGGCCACATCTTTTTGAACACTTCGAAACTTCCTTCAAAAAAAGAATGTTCCGGTTCTTGTTCTTCAAAATCCTCAACAAAATCATCTGAGTATCCTTGCTCAGACTCTTCTGCTTCTACAAAAGATTCTTGTTGCTCGATTTCTTCCTGAACTTCAGGAGAATCTGCTTCAACATCTTCTTTTTTCTTAAAAAACTTCCGTTTTTTGGGTTCTTCAGACTTCTCTTGATTTTCAGCTGCTTTGCGGCGCTGATATTCAAGATGTTTCTTTTGCCAAGGCGTAAGGTTTTCTTCACTCATTATTTTTTAATTTCTTTCACAAGTTGATATAGTCGATCGCTAGCATCAGGTACTCCTGCTTTTTCACTGGCTACAGACATAGCTTGGTAAAGCTCTTCGTCAGAAAAGATTTCAGAAATGCTGGCAAGCATTGTATCTGCTGTAAGATTGACATCTTTAATCATCTTAGCAGCACCGATATCTACAAGAGCTTGAGCATTCTTTGTTTGATGGTCTGCTGTGACATTTGGACTAGGCACAAAAATCGTTGGCAAACCAAGTGCAGTAATTTCAGCAATCGTTGTCGCACCTGCTCGACATAATATTAAATCTGATGACGCAAGAACTTCGAGCATATTTGAAATATATGGACGGATAGCTATATTTGCAGCATCGGCATATTTTGCAAACTCTTCATGATCTTCATCAAAGTAGATTTGTCCTGAGGCATAGACGATTTGGTAATCCGCTTCTGCAAACTTTGGTAGAGCAGCTTTTACCGCCTCGTTAATTGTTTGAGCGCCTCGTGACCCTCCAAAAATAACTACCGTTTTCTTACCTTTTTGAAGTTGATATTCTGTTTCCAGAATATCGGTAGCTTTTAAAGTTGCAACTTCCTGAGCACGTGGATTACCAGCAAAAACTGTTTTGGATTCTGGGAAGAAGGGTTTGGCTGCTTCAAAGGCGACCGCAACTTTGTCCACATATTTACTCAAAAACTTATTAGTAATCCCTGGAATTGAATTTTGTTCATGAACGATAGTAGGCACATTGAGCTTAGCTGCTGCGTAAAGTACCGGTCCAGCCACATAGCCTCCTGTTCCAATAACCACATCAGGTTTAAAATCCTTAACAATTTTCTTCGCATCTGATGTAGATTTCAGGAACTTGTAGATTGTCTTAAAGTTATTTAAAGAAAGGCTACGACGAAAACCTTGTACATCTACAGTTTTAAAGGGCACGCCTGCTGCAGGCACAATCTTACTCTCCAAGCCGCGTTCTGTACCTACATAGAGGATCTCCGAGTCTGGCTCAATAGTTTTCAGATGCTTTATAAAGGCCAGCGCAGGATAGATATGACCTCCCGTTCCGCCTCCAGTTACAATAATTTTCATACTATTTCCATTCACCTTTCAATTCTTCGAAAGCTTTAATAAACATATCCCCACGTTCTTCAAAGGTCTTGTACTGATCCCAGCTGGCACAAGCAGGACTAAGTAAAATAGTGTCCCCCTCTTCCGTCTTATTAAAGATTGCTTTAAGAGCTGTTGCGACATTTTCACTGTGGAGTGTTGGAATCTGCAAGCGATCTGCAAGATCTTGCAGCTTTGGTGCAGTCTCCCCAAAAAGAACCATACCTTTAATCCCTGTTACAGAATCCGCAAGGTCTTCAAAGCCATTTCCACGGTCTAGTCCGCCAGCTAAGAGCCATAAGCGACTATTTTCAAAACCTGACAAAGCTTTTTCTGTTGCCAGTATATTTGTGGCCTTGCTATCATTGTAGACTTTACGTCCTGCAAGTTCACCAAGATACTGCAAGCGATGTTTCACACCCGAAAAGCTTGTCAGCACTTCAATAATTGCATGATTTTTAGCACCCGAAAGCTTGGCAACAGCTATTGCTGCCAGAGCATTCTCTAAATTATGTTCCCCAGGCAAAGCTAGGTCATCTGCATCCATGATGAATTCATCACGAAAATAAAGTTTACCTTCCAGCGCATAAGCACCATCAACTTTATTTTCAGTTGCAAATGGCACAACTCGAGCTGCTGTATGCTCTGCTAGAGCACGACATTTTTCCTGATTAAAGTTGAGAATAAGGTATTGCTCAGAAGTTAAGTTTTCTTGAATCCGCCATTTGGCAGCTTCATAAGCTTCTTGAGAGCCATGGTAATCTAAATGCGATGAAAAGATATTGGTAATGAGAGCGATTTGAGGCTTGAAGTCTACAATTCCCATCAGTTGAAAACTTGAGAGTTCCATTACCAAAGTATCTTGAGCACTCGCTTGGGCAGCTACTTCAGAAGCGGGAAAACCAATATTTCCTGCTAATTTTGCAGACTGACCATCCGCATTTAAAATATCTGCTATCAGCGTTGTTGTTGTTGTCTTACCATTGGTTCCAGTAATCCCAATAATTGGAGCTTCCGAAACAAGATAAGCAAGTTCAACTTCTGTAACAATTGGAATCTTTTTATCCAATGCTTTCTTTATCATTGGGTTATCATAACGAATACCTGGATTTTTTACCATAAAATCAAAATCTTCGTCTAAAAGTTCAAGGGGATGGCTACCACAGATAACTTCAATGCCTTCTTCCAAGAGGGCTTGCGCGGCAGGGTTTTCTTCAAAAGCCTTTCCGTCATTTACAGTTACGTGTGCACCTAGAGTATGAAGCAAGCGGGCTGCAGCTTCTCCTGATTTTGCTAATCCGAGGATGAGTACTTTTTTTTCTTCAAAAGTTTTGATTTTTTTCATTGTTCCTATTCTTTCTACTTCCCTCTATTTTACCGCTATTTACCTATTTTTTCAATATAGAGTTTGTATTTGAAAGTTTTACTGTGAAAATAAGAGGTCTTTTGCAAAGAAAAAAAGAGCATAAGCTTGCTCTTTTTATTTAAGCTTTCAAGAAGCGTGAAAGGAAAGCTCGCGTCCGCTCTTCTTTCGGAGCTCCGAAGATTTCCGCTGGCCGTCCTTCTTCAGCAATAACCCCTTTATCCATGAAAATTACACGATCACTTACATCACGCGCGAATTCCATTTCATGTGTAACGATAACCATTGTTAAGCCTGTTTCAGCCAGTCCTTTCATTGTCTGTAAGACTTCGCCTACCATTTCAGGATCAAGCGCTGAAGTCGGCTCGTCAAATAATATCACATCTGGATTCATAGAAATCGCACGAGCAATCGCCACACGTTGTTTTTGTCCGCCGGAGAGTTGTGCAGGTTTGGCATTAGCAAAGCTTGCCATGCCCACTTTTTCCAGATTCTCGAGCGCAATAGTCCGAGCTTCTTCTTGGCTTTTTTTCAATACTGTAACTTGCCCAGCCATAACATTTTCGATAACATTCATATTGTTAAACAAGTTGAAGCTTTGGAAAACCATGCCCAGATGCGTGCGATATTTAGGAATATCGAAGCCTTTTGCTAAAACATTTTCACCTTTATAAATTATTTCCCCACCAGATGGCTTCTCCAATAAATTGATTGAACGAAGTAATGTCGATTTACCACTTCCAGATGAACCAATAATCGAAATAACTTCGCCTTGATTTACCGTTAAGTGAATGTCTTTTAACACTTCATTACTGCCAAATGATTTTTTTAAATGATTGATTTCTAAGATTGCTGTCATTTAAGCGTCCCCCGGTTCTTGTACTTGCATTTGATTTTGGATTGGGACGTAAGCGTCTGGTCCATCCATTTTTCTTTCTACAAAGCGTAGAATACGTGTTACTGTAAATGTTAAGACAAAGTAAATTGCACAGATGACAGCAAAGGTTTGGAAATACATAAAGTTTTGTTGCGCCACTGTTGTCCCTTGGAAAAAGAGCTCAGTTACTGAAATTACAGATAAGACTGATGTATCTTTGATATTAATGACAAATTCATTTCCTGTTGCTGGAAGAATATTTCGCAAGACTTGTGGTAAAACAACCTTGCGCATAGTTTGCCCATGCGTCATTCCGATAGCTTGCGCGGCTTCAAATTGCCCTTGATCCACAGAGAAAATACCGCCACGTACAATCTCCGACATATAAGCACCTGTATTGATGGACACAATAATTAGCGCAGCTAAGGTCCGATCCAAACTCAAGCCAAAAGCTAGAGCTGTTCCATAGTAAAGCACCATTGCTTGAACAATCATTGGTGTACCACGGAAAATTTCAATATAAGCTGAAATAAGCCAGCCAAATACTTTATGTAAAAAGGCTAAAAATTTATTACTAATTTCTGGAATAGTACGATAAACACCAATAAGAAGACCTAAAACCGTACCAATAATCGTACCAATCAAAGAGATGAATAAGGTCATCCCTGTACCATTAAGAAACTGTTTGCCGTTATCTCTTACAATACTGATAATTTGATCATACCAAGCGCCTTGTGTTTTAGCTTCTGGTTGAGCAGCAATCATTTCATCCATCAGTTCTTTTTGGTCTTGAGGTGTAAAACCTGTCAAAAAGCTATTAATTACAGGTAAGTTGGGATCATTTTTACGTAAACCTACTGCGACTGTTGTATCATCAGAGTTTGTGACAAAACCTTTTCCTTCGCCAAATTCAATCATTTTGAAGTCTGGATTTGCTTTCTCTGCTGTCACTCCTTCGGGACGTTCAGCTACATAACCATCGATGGCTCCACTTTGTAAAGCCACACGCATGCTTGAAAAATCTTTCATTGCTGTTTGCTTGTTAACACTTTCAATCTGGTCAATCATGTTATAGTGAAAAGTTCCCAGCTGAGCAGTGATTTTTGCACCAGAGAAGTCTGCTAAACTCGATGCTTGAGCAAAGGGACCGCCACTTTTGACCATCATTACAAGGTTAGATGTGTAATACGGTTCTGAAAAGGCGATTTGTTCTCTACGTTCCGCAGTTGGCGACATTCCTGCAATAATGCCATCGATTTTTCCGGATTTTAGAGCTGGCAGCAAGCCATCCCAACTTGATTTGACGATTACTAATTCTTTATTTAACTTATCAGCAAGTTTTTTTGCAACTTGTACATCGTAACCATTAGCCCATTGACCATCTACACCATCAATAGGGACAGCACCGTTGCTATCATCATATTGTGTCCAGTTAAAAGGGGCATATGCAGCTTCCATTCCGACACGGAACTGTTCTGCACTCACTTTTGAACTACCGATAAATAATACCGTAAACAACGTCGCGACAAGTAAGAATAAGTTTGTTCTTCTCATAATACTCTCTCTTTCATTTTTCCAAATAAAAAGCAACCTTTACACAGAGAGGTTGCTAAACGTTGTACGTGATTCATATTATCAGTAAGTAACGAATAGCACTCCGCAAAACTGCGACAGTTCAGCAAGTATCCCTTGCTGCCCCAACAAACTCACTTGGACGAGTGAATTCATTTCGGCAATGTCTCCTCCGTTTTACTTCAACGCTTGTCCAGCTCAGTAAAACTTCCTATTCATTGCGACCTCTATCATTTTATTTGTATATTGTATTTTAAATCTTAACCTTTTTTTAAACGAATGTCAACAATTTTCTCGAATTATCAAAAAACTCAAGAAATAAGATTAAAAGCCCAATAAGTACTTTTATATAATCACTAGATTTTTTATGTTTATTTAATCTTAGGAATTTTTAAAGTAAATTTCGATCCTTCGCCTACAATGGAAGTCACACTGACATCCCCGTCATAGTTTTCCACTATGCGTTGGATAATAGACAGACCAAGACCTGTTCCACCTATATCTCGATTTCGTGCTTTATCGGCACGGAAAAAGCGCTCAAAGACATGTTTTAAATCTTCTTGACTAATGCCATAGCCACGATCCTCAACTGTTGTAATAATGTATTTGTCATCTTCTTCTAGATGGATTTTCACTTCTTGGCGATCTTTAGGCGAGTATTTTATCGCATTATCAATCAAAATTTTTAAGCCTTGTTCATAATGGTTGGGATAAATATGAGCCAAACTACCCGGCGTCAAGTAATTCTCAACAGTTAAATTTAAATCAGGATGAATAAGGAGAAAGTTTTTCTTAAGAAAATTAGAAACTTCTGTTGGATCACAGATCAGATCTTCATCTTGAAAATCAATGCTTTCAAGACGGGCCAATGCAAGCATCTCCTCTAACATCGTTCTCATCGTGCTAACTTCTTCTATACTGGCCTGTAAAGACTCCTCAAGCACTTCAGGATCATTTTTCCCCCATCGATTCAAGAGATTCAAATGACCATCTAAAACTGCAAGTGGCGTACGTAGCTCGTGACTGACATCAGAAACAAAACGTTTCTGCTGATCAACGTAATCGTTAAGCTTAATCATCATGTCGTTATAAACAGTCGCCAGTTCTTCAATTTCATCGCCTGTTTGAATCACTACAGGTTTGAAATCCGCCTTCAAATTATTGGCACGTGTAGTAATCGCATCGTGCAAACGCTCTAGAGGCTTGATATAGCGACTTGCCATAAAATAACCGACAAACTGAGCAATAAAGAGAGCAATAATTTCTAAGATAATCAGGGCAATCAGCAGCTTTGTTCGCACGCTGTAATAATAACTCATATCATAGAAAGCCTGCACATAGCCAATCAGTTTCCCTGTTTTCTTAGAATGAACGGGTCGTTCAACCAAATAACCAGAATATTCACCAAATGTACGTACAGCATGAGTAGAATCCCCCACATCTTTCCTTAGCGGGAAACCATACGAATTGGTCGAATAAATCAAATTTTCACCGACATCAAAGACATAAAAAGACTTCCTAGAACCAATCATACTTCCAAGTGTTTCTAGCTCATTTTCTTTTCCCTGACTGGATGCTGTGTAGTCTTTGGCATAAGCCAAATAATTCGCAAGATTGTCCTCCGACAGTTTGCTTTCCGATTGGGACAAACTTTGCTCAACATTGTCCAGAGCTTTCATCATGTCCTCTTTTTCAGAATTGATGAAGGTTGTTATGGTCAGTTGATAAACTAATACTGTAAAAATAGTGAAGGTTATAAAACAAAAAATCGTATTTGCAAAGGCCCAACGTAGCATGATGCTTCGCTTACGCTCGGGCAGATTTTCTGCTTTTTTCTTCTTCGAATCAAAAAATTTTACCATGTCGCATTTTTCTATTTCTTTACATCGCCATAAAAGGAATAAATCTAGTGGCAAAGCCACTAGAAATCTTCTTATATATTCCCTATATTATTTGCGGTCACGCATGACATATCCCATACCACGAACCGTTTGAATATAACTTTCGCGGCCTTCCACGTCAATTTTGTTACGCAAATAGCGGATATAAACGTCAACAACGTTTGTTTCTGTACCTTCTTCGTAACCCCATACTTCAGAAACCAAGTATTCGCGTGTTACGACATCACCCACATTTTGCATCAGGGTCAAAAGCAAATCGTATTCACGACGTGTAAGGTCAATAACTTTTTTTCCGCGATGTACAGTGCGGTTTGTTTTATCAATTACCAAATCACGGAATGAAGTATTGTCTGATTTTTCAATCGTGTGGATATGGTCTTCACGACGGAAGAGTGAACGGACACGCGCTAACAATTCTTCAATTGCGAATGGTTTTGTAATATAGTCATCCGCTCCAATATCAAGACCTGCTACACGGTCCATAGTTGAATCACGTGCAGTCATCATAATAATATGTGTATCTTTTTCACGGCGTAAGCGTCGTGCAACTTCAAAGCCATCCAGCTCTGGGAGCATTAAGTCGAGCAAAATCAAATCATAATCTTTTGACATTGCTTCTTCAAGACCTTTACGACCATTGTCTTGAACCGCAGTTTGATATCCTTCGTGTTCAAGCTCAAGTGAAACAAATCTCGCAATGTTTTTATCGTCTTCGATAATCAAAATACGTTTAGATGAATTCATAGTTTAGCCTCATTAATATCTTTTCTTTTTAATTTTATTTCCTCTATAATGAAATTATAATATAATTGTAATTTTGTTGCAAGTGTTTTATGAGATTTTTCTTAATTTTTTTCTTCGGAAAAGAAATCTGCCAATCCTGCAAAAGGTGATTTATTTTCTTTATCTGCTTCTTCTTCTTTTTGTTTCTGATAGTCTGCTTCAGACAAGACAGACCAGTTCTTGCCAGAAGGTAAACTTGTGGCTCCAGCTTTCTCATCTTCTGCTAAAATTTGCAAGGGAATTTCTAAAAGAATATTATCAGCTACCGATTCTGATATACTAATCCAATCTGCTTCCAATGTAAATATTATGTCACTGTCCAGTAAATCTTCATTCTTTTTAAGAAACTCATCTGTGGTGAAGGCTTCATTCACAGCGATTGACATAAGATACTCTACTGGCTTCAAGCTCCGTGATGATGGTAAAGTCAAATCCACTTCAAGTGTATAATCCAAGTAATAGATGCCATCGTCATAGGCGATTTGTCCTTGAACATTTACAGGTTTTGCATCAAGGATTTCTTCTGAGCGTTGCTTAAGTTCTTGCGTTAAATCAAGCGCTTCTTCGAATTTAATTATTTTCTTTTTTGATACTTCTAAAATAGACCATTTCATATTTTATTTTTCCTTTATCTTTATAGTGAGTTTAAAAGAAGGCATATTCACGCATGCCTTTAATTTTATATGTGTATACTATCTGTTTCTATTATATGATATTTTTTTTAATTTTTATAGCCCAATGAACTAAAAGATGTTCAGAATTTGCTTACAGTTGGACTTGATTTACCATAGCAAATTAGAGCGATAATAAAAAAGCGCCGAAGCACTTTTTTATTTTCCATATTTCTTGTTGAAACGAGCGATACGTCCGTCCGCTGCTTGGAATTTTTGACGGCCAGTGTAGAATGGATGTGAGTCAGAAGAGATTTCCACACGAATCAATGGATAAGTGTTTCCGTCTTCCCATTCAACAGTTTCTTTCGAACCTTTAGTTGAACCGCTCAAGAATTTAAAACCAGTAGTTGTATCCAAGAACACAACAGGTTGGTAATTAGGATGGATGTCTTTTTTCATTTTGCAAAATTTCCTTTCTGCCTTGGACTGTTTGCCAGACCAAAGTTTGTTAGACCTTAATATTCTAACAGATTTGTTGCTGAAATTCAAGCTTTTTTGTTATTTAAAATACTATTTTTCTTTTTTCAAATAACCGAACATCAAACCAGAAACAAGAGCACCAATCAAAACAAAGAGAAGGTATAAAAGTGGGCCATTTGTTAGAGCTAAGACGAAGATACCCCCGTGTGGTGCCATCAATTTAAGACCTGCCGCACCAACGAGTCCACCTGCTAAGGCTGAACCAACAACAAATGAAGGAATAGCACGTGCTGGGTCAGCAGCACCAAATGGGATGGAACCTTCTGTAATAAATGAAAGTCCCATAACAATATTTGTTAAACCTGATTGACGTTCTTCTTTTGTAAATTTATTTTTGAAGAAGAGGACGGCAACTGTAGTTGCAAGAGGTGGAACCATACCACCAGCCATAACTGCTGCCATAACGACTGAGCCACCAGTAGCAACACTTGCGGCCAATGTTCCTGTACCGAAGATATAAGCAGCTTTGTTAATTGGTCCACCAAGGTCAACTGCCATCATACCACCAACGATAATACCAAGAACTAAAGCTGATGCTCCATTAAGGCTGTTCAAGAAGTTTGAAAGGCCTGTATTGATTGCTGCCATCGGAATATTGATGAAAAGCATGAGCAATCCTGTGATGAATGTCCCTAAAAGTGGGAAAATCAAGATTGCTTTAATCCCATCTAACGATTTAGGCAAGACAGTCAAGAGCTTACGCAAGAGGATAATGACACCACCAGCAATGAAACCACCAACTAAAGCGCCAAGGAAACCTGATGGAATCATTGTAGCCGGATCAAGTTTGCCAAAGGCAAGACCAGAGGCAGCCATTGAACCCGCAACGAAACCTGCAACTAAACCAGGTTTATCTGCAATTGAGTTGGCGATAAAACCAGCTAGGACTGGAAGCATGAAAGCAAAGGCTGCGCCCCCGATATTTTTAAAGTAAGCCGCAATCGGATGATAAGAACCAAGGTTGGCCAATTGATCTTTAGGAACACCCATTGATTGGTCTATCAAGAAGGCAAGAGCAATCAAGATACCACCACCAACAACGAATGGTAACATTGCAGATACACCACCCATAAGGTGTTTGTAGAAGGCTTTACCAATACCGCCAGAGCTTTCTTCTTTTGCCTCATCAGCGGCATCAGCTTCAAATTTTGGTGCATTACCAGAAACTGCCTTATTAATGAGTTCTTCGGGTTGACGAATAGCGGCAGCGACAGGAACTTGCACCATCGGTTTCCCTGCAAAGCGATTCATTTCCACTTTCTTATCCGCTGCAACGATGATACCGTCAGCTTTTTGAATATCTTCAGCAGTCAGCTTGTGGTCAATCCCACGCGCCCCATTTGTTTCAACTTTGATGGCGATGCCCATTTCAGCAGCTTGTTTTTTAAGTGCTTCTTCAGCCATATAAGTGTGTGCAATACCTGTCGTACATGCTGTTACGGCTAAAACATAATGCTCGCTATCAGTGACTTGCTCAATTTCTTCTGTATCTTCAGAGAAAAGCTCTAACACTTGACGCGGATATTTTGCTTCTTTTACTTTGTCTGTAAATCCAGCTTGCAAGAGGAACTTAGAAAGTTGTGCTAAAGCTTCCAAGTGTGTGTCATTTGCGCCTTCTGGTGCTGCAATCATGAAGAAAAGATTAACAGGTTGTCCGTCTAGGGCTGCATAATCCACACCTGCATTTGATTTTGCAAACAGGACAACAGCTTCGTCAACCGCTTTATTCTTGCTGTGTGGCATGGCAATACCATCGCCCAAACCAGTTGAAGTTTGCGCTTCACGAGCCATAATTCCAGCTTTAAATGTATCAAAATCACTGACGTAACCTTCTGCGACTAACTTGTTTACCATTTCATCCACGGCAGCTTCTTTAGTCGTTGCTTGAAGGTCCAAAATCATGACTTCTGTTTTGAGTAAATCTTTGATTTCCATAATCTTCCTCTTTTCTAATCTTCGTTTATTTTTTCGATTGTTACTTTTTCAAAGCATTCTTTTAAGAAGCTTTCACTCGGCATGTCTTCTGAGAAGACCTTAGCTGTACCACAGGCAACACCTTGTTTAAAGGCTGCTAAAGTATCCTGGCTGCGGCTCCATTCCGCAAGGAAACCTGCAACTGTTGAATCTCCTGCACCGATAGAGTTTTTCAACTCTCCTTTGATTGGAGCGGCAAAATAAGTTTCCTTACCTGTGAAGAGTAAAGCACCATCACCTGCCATAGAAATCATGACATTTTGTGCCCCTTCTGCTAAAAGTTTTTGACCATAAGGGATAATATCTTCTTTGGTTTTAAACTTAACAGAATAGATTTCTTCCAATTCTTCACGATTAGGTTTGATGATGAGTGGCTCATGTTTCAATGTTTTCAGCAACTTTTGTCCGTCAACATCAATAGCAAACTGTGCGCCTCTGGCTTTTACTTTCTCAATCAAGACTTCATAGAAGTCTTCCCCTAAAGCTTTAGGGATAGTACCAGCAAAAACGACAATGTCATCACTTTGTAGATCGTCAAATTTACTTAGGAAGGCCTGAATTTCAGCATCTGTTAAGTCTGGTCCAGCAGCATCAAAGGAGGTTTCCTCTTGCGCATTGACTTTGATTTTTGTATTAATGCGTGTTGTTCCTGCAATTGGAGTGAAATCGGATTGGCTTCCGATATTTTCAAGATAATCTTGAATAAATTTCCCAGGGAAACCACCAAGAAAACCAAGAGCCGTATTTTCTACCTTTAAAAGGGACATCATGCGACTTTCAACAATTCCTTTACCACCAGGAAGCATACGCGTTTCTGTCGCTCGGTTGACTTGTCCAAGTTTAGCCTGATCAAAATCCATGAAATAATCTAATGCTGGATTTAGTGTCACTGTGTATATCATAATTTCTCCGTTATAAGTTTTATTTGGTCACTTTCTGCAAACTTAACAAAGCTTGTTTGACCGATTTTACTACTGTCCAGGAGGAGATAGCTTGTCCGGCTTTGACGAATGGCCTGTGACTTAATCGCTGCTTCTTCACTGTCCGGTGTCATAGCCCCCAGCTCTTCATCAAAAGCATTAGCTCCGATAAATGCAAGATTAAAACGGTAAGTACTAAGTTGAGCGATGGCCGAACTACCAATGATGGCATCAGTTTGACGTTTCACTCGACCACCAAGCAAATAAACGATGAGGTTTTCACTGGTTAATTTTGGTAAATGGCTAATCGAATTAGTCACGATAGTGACACGCTTGCCCGACTGATTAAGCAAATGGCAAAGTGGCGCAACTGTAGTTCCAGCATCCAAGTAAATAATGTCGCCTTCTTTTATCTTTTCAAAAGCTATAGTTGCGATTTTTTCTTTTTCTTGAACGTTTTTGGAAGATTTCTCAAAGATAGATAACTCTTCTGAAAGATCTTGTTGGAGTTCTGCGCCTCCATGAACACGACGTAAGGCATTTTCTTCTTCAAGCTCATTGAGATCTCTCCTTAAAGTCGAGACAGAAGCTTGAGTTATTGTTAAAAGTTCTTCTAAAGTCGCTGTTCTTTGCTCTTTGAGCAAGCTCATTATTTTTTCCTTGCGTTCCGTCGCGAGCATATGACCCTCCTCCTGAATTCGTTTACATTTATATTATACACCATTTTCTTTCAAAGTCAATCAAAAACTTCCAAAAACTACAAAAAAAAAAAGAAAGAAATTTATATAGATTTCCTTCATATACTATTCTTAAATAAAAAAAGAGCCAGGAATTGCGATTCCTTTGCTCTTTAGAGAACCTAGCCTGTTTGCATTTCTTGCTGTTCTATGTCAGTAACTTTTTTACTTGGCTTTTCTAAAAACCTTTGCATCTTATCTTCATCAAAACCGATTTGAAGTTGTTTTTCATCAAATATAAGTGGAACTTTCAATAGAGTAGCATTTTCTTCTAACAGCTCCATAAAATCTTCTAACTTCAAGTCATTGAAATTAAGGTTCAAACGTGTGTAAGCCCGTGTTTCTGTTGCGATAATCTCTTCAACTCCATGTTCAGTTAAAGAAACAATTCGGAGAATTTCCTCAGTCGAAACCAGTTCTTTGAGAAGATCAACTTCGACAAACTTGACTTTATGGGCATAGAGCCAGCTCTCTACTGCTTTCGTCTCCTGATTAGAGGAGATGGTATAAATCTTAAGCATGCCAACCTCCTTTCTATCACGTCCAGGTTCTCTTTCTTATTTTTATTATCTTATTTTATGAGATTGAAAACAAATGAAACGGTTTTCAGAAAAAATAAAAAAGCCGAGCATCAATATCTCGAACTTTTTTATTTTATGAACTACGGTTTTATTTAACTTCTTCAAAGTCACCATCAACAGTATTGTCATCTTTAGGACCTTCTTCTGATCCAGCTTCTTGTCCTTCTGCTGCTGCTTGTTCAGCGCTGGCTTGTTCGTAAAGTTTTACTGCGAGATTTTGCGCAATTTCGCTAAGTGCTTCTGATTTAGCTTTGATATCGGCAATATCTTCACCTTCAAGAGCTTTCTTCAACTCTTCTTTAGCATCTTCTGCTTTTTTAACTTCTGCTTCGTCAACTTTACCTTCAAGTTCTTTGATTGTTTTTTCAGTTTGGAAAACAAGAGCATCCGCTTCGTTACGTGTGTCTACTTCTTCTTTACGTTTTGCGTCAGCATCAGCATTTGCTTCAGCATCTTTCATCATTTTATCGATTTCTTCGTCAGAAAGACCTGAGTTAGATTTGATAACGATTGTTTGTTCTTTTTGCGTACCCAAATCTTTTGCTTTAACAGATACGATACCGTTTTTGTCGATGTCGAATGTGACTTCGATTTGTGGCACACCACGTGGTGCGGCAGGGATATCTGTCAATTGGAAGCGACCCAATGATTTGTTATCTGCTGCCATTGGACGTTCACCTTGAAGGACGTGGATATCTACTGCTGGCTGGTTATCTGCTGCAGTTGAGAAGACTTGTGATTTAGATGTTGGAATTGTTGTATTACGTTCGATAAGTTTTGTAAATACAGAACCCATTGTTTCAATACCAAGTGAAAGTGGAGTTACGTCAAGAAGGACAACGTCTTTAACGTCACCAGTGATGACACCACCTTGGATTGCTGCACCCATAGCAACAACTTCGTCTGGGTTAACAGATTTGTTTGGTGTTTTACCTGTTTCTTTTTGAACAAGATCAACAACTGCTGGGATACGAGTTGAACCACCAACAAGAAGAACTTCATCGATATCAGAAGTTGAAAGACCAGCATCAGAAAGGGCTTGACGTACAGGTTCGCGTGTTGCTTCAACCAATGAAGCAGTCAATTCGTCAAATTTAGCACGTGTAAGTGTCATTTCCAAGTGAAGTGGGCCAGCAGCGCCAGCTGTGATGAACGGCAATGAAATTTGAGTAGAAGTTACACCTGAAAGGTCTTTTTTCGCTTTTTCAGCTGCATCTTTCAAACGTTGAAGGGCCATTTTATCTTGTGAAAGATCAATGCCGTTTTCTTTCTTGAATTCTGCGACCATGTAATCAATGATGGCTTGGTCAAAGTCATCACCACCAAGTTTGTTGTTACCTGCTGTTGACAATACATCGAAGACACCATCACCTAGTTCAAGGATTGAAACGTCAAATGTACCACCACCAAGGTCAAAGACAAGAATTTTTTCATCTTTGTCTTGTTTATCCATACCGTAAGCAAGAGCTGCTGCTGTTGGTTCGTTAACGATACGTTCTACTTCAAGACCAGCGATTTTACCAGCATCTTTTGTTGCTTGACGTTGTGCATCGTTGAAGTATGCTGGGACTGTAATAACTGCTTTTTCAACTTTTTCGCCCAAGTATGCTTCAGCTGTTGCTTTCAAGTTTTGAAGAATCATTGCTGAAATTTCTTGAGGTGTGTACTCTTTACCACCGGCAGAAACTTTTTCACTTGTACCCATTTTAGATTTGATTGAGATGATTGTATCTGGGTTTGTTACGGCTTGGCGTTTTGCAGCATCACCAACTTGAATTTCACCATTTTTAAAAGCAACAACAGATGGTGTTGTGCGATTTCCTTCTGGATTTGGAATAATTTTTGCTTCAGTTCCTTCGAGAACTGCTACTGCTGAGTTTGTTGTACCAAGGTCAATACCAATAATTTTAGACATATGCTTTACCTCTTTTTTTATTTTATTGTTTTTATCTATTCTTATAGTTTAAGGACATTTCGGTCACTTATTGTTTCTTATTGTGCAACAACGACCATTGCTGGACGAAGGATACGATCATGGATTTGGTAGCCTTTTTGGAAGACTTGAACGACATGATCTGCAGGATGCTCATCATCAGCTGGGACAGTTTGCACAGCCATATGGAAGTTTGGATCAAAGGCTCCGTCTGCTTTGACCTCTGTAACGCCTTCTTCTTTAAGTGCGTTGATCAAGCTTTCTCGTGTCATTTCTAAACCTTTTTTGACATCTTCTGTTAATCCTTCAACAGCAAGTGCACGCTCCAAGTTATCTAAGCTTGGCAAAATCTTTTTCGCCAAATCTTGTGAGCGATATTTCAAGATACTAGAACGTTCTTCGTTGGCACGGCGTTGAATATTTTGGATTTCTGCACTGATACGGAGAAATTTATTTTCCCATTCTTCAGCCTTTGCTACAGCTGCATCAAGCTCAGAAACTTCTTCTTCGACGATATCTTCAAGTGCTTCTTCAGTAATCTCTTCGACAACTTCTTCTTCCTGATCTTTTTTCTTTAATTCTTCTTTATTTTCTTCAGCCATATTGTTTCCTTTTCTTTTAAATAATTTCATATATTAACTTATCTCATAATGGTTACCATCAAGGTAACGATAGTAGTCCATGAGTTTCATACTTAAGACTTTCGCAAGTAAGTCCAGTGTACTCAAGGTTTTCTGATAATCTTGTTCTACAGGACCAATGACTGTCAGCGTTCCTAAACCACGATATGGAATAACAAACTTTTGACTGATCAACGTTAGGTTAGCAAAATAAGACATATTGTCAATGACAACCGAACGCATCTCATCTGTACTTGTTAATTCTCGTATTTCTTGAGCCATACGTGTATCATCGCTTAAAATTTTATAAAGCTCAGAAAGATTGTCTGTGGCAAAATCAAAGACATATTCACGTCCGCTACTTGTCAAATGCTCTGTGAACAAATCTGCAAAGACGGATTCAAAGAGCTCCAAGACATCACCAGTTGTTTTAAAGTAACGCTGTACTATCTGTGGGATATCCGTCCTCAACGCATAATGCACATCAAGAACTTTCTTACCCACTAAACGTTCTTTAATCAACCGTGTAAAGACTTGCAAGTCATGTTCACTCATACTTTTGGGGAGTACAAACTGATTTGTCCGAAGTTCGCCTGTCGCTAAGGTCATCACTGTCAACATCGAGTGATTATCTAAAGTGACAAGTTCAAAGGACTGTAAGACTTGCTCTTTCTGAGGAACATTAAGTACGAAAGAAGTTAAGCCGGTCAATCTTGAGAGAACTTCACTTGCTCTTTCAAATAAATCCGATAAGCGATAAAACTCACCATCAAAGGATTTCATAATTTGAAAAAGATCATTTTGTGTAAATTCTTCCAAGCGCAATACATTTTCTACAAAGTATTTGTAACCTGAAATACTAGGAACACGCCCACTTGATGTATGTTCTTTTTGAATGAGTCCAAGATTTTCCAAGGCTTTCATATCATTTCTGATTGTCGCACTTGATGCTTTAATCTGTTCCAATAAAGCTTTAGAACCAACGGGTGTGTGCTCTTTAGCGTAAAGTGAGACAATCAAATCCAAAATCTGTTGTTGCCGTTCTGTAATCATCTTTGTCTCCTTTCTTCGCTTTTAGCACTCACCACCCTCAAGTGCTAACAATATTATTATAACCCTTATCTCCTATCTTGTCAAGCAATAAAACCAAAAATTAGCACTCTTTTTTATAGAGTGCTAATTTTTGGTTTTTTTAAATAAATCCTACTTCTTTAGCAATGAAACGGATGCTAAAGAGACTAACAAGCATGACAGCTAGTGGAAATAATAGCGCTAGATTTTGCTGATGCATGAGATATTGATAGCCCCAATCAACAATTACCAGCACAGCCGCTATCTCTAAAATCCATAGTCCCACACTGAAAAAGCGGAGTATGAGTAAGATGAGAAGGAAGACCAAGAGTATTTCTATTATATTTTGCCATTGGGCTACTGGAGCCAGAGTTTTATTGATAAATCCCGTTATTGTGCGGCTTGTATTTTGAAAAACCGTCGTAAAGGTATTGGGTGATGCTAAAAGCCGTTGTGCAATAATCATTAAAGTATAGAGAAATAAGGCAATATTAGCATATAAAATCAAGTAGGCTTTATTCAACATTGTTGTGTGACTCCTTTTAACGCCCTTTATTTTACTGGGGCAATAACTTCAAATATTCTTCAAGTGTAAGGTTGTGTTTTGTCATATATTTGGCATTATCCACACCTACATAACGAAAATGCCAATCCTCATAATCCACACCAGTGGATGCTTTTCCGCCTTCCGGGAAACGTAGTACAAAACCGTACTCAGGTGCAATTTTCTTCACTTGTGCGACTACATCTTCAGGGCTTTGGTTCAAAGCATCTACTGTCGACATATCAACAGCTAAGCCTGTTTGGTGCTCTGAGCTACCTGCAGGCTGTGAATAAGTCTTAACATTAGTTTCAGCTTGCTCACGAGATATAGGTTGCCCTGTGTTATTGACTGATCCTGCAGCACCAACCATTTCATTTTCCACATAAGTATTGAAGAGTTGTTCTTGATAAGCCACTGAGCGATATGCCGAAATCAAGTGTTCTGAGGGATCAATAGCTTGCGCTGCTGCTAAAAATTTAACAAGAGCATCTGCGATACGTTGATCAACCTGCACAGTGCCAACAGTTGTAAGCTCTGGGGAGAGTTCCTCTTTTGGATTTTCCCTGTTTACCAGAACAAGATTCCAGTCAGAACGATGAGCTTCCGGTAAATCAGTTGCCTTACTTTCAGATGGCGAACTTGAAGGTGAAGTTTGTCTTGGCTCAGCCGTTTTTTTCGTGACTTGTGTCTTGAGTTTACTTACAGCAAATACACATAGTCCAATGAAGACCAAGAGAATAATGAAACTTCCAATTACTCTACTTTTTTTGAGTTTTCTTTTTTTAGTTCTTCTTTGCATTTTTTATGATTTCTGCTCCAAGTTTGCGATACTCCATTGATCCGATATCTCCTACTTCAAATTTTCCATTTTCAAAAGTCAGATGTGTCACGGAACCATTATCCAAATTATGCGGACGTTCTTTATCTGGACGAAGCATTTTGATATAGCTTGCAATCGTCATCCCATGACTAACTATGACGATATTTTTCGCTCCCGCTGCTTCTGCTTCAGTTGCCATATCAGAAAAGCCATTCATAATACGTCCAGAGAGTTCTTCCCAAGTTTCCGCCCATCCTGCAGTATCGACTTCATAAATAGCACGCGCTAGTTCTTCATCTGAAGGGAACTTCCCTGTCTCTTGCATACCTTTTTCAGCAAAGATAATAGGAAGAACCCCATCAAAGAGTTCGCCATCATATCCCCCATCAAAAGAACCAAAACACCATTCACGAATACGCTTGTCCATCTTATAAGGAATATCTTTATTCTCGGAGTATTCCAAGATAAAGCCCATCGTTTGTATTGTTCTGCCAGAGTCAGAAGAATAAGCTCGATCAAACTTCAACCCTTTAGCTTTGAAGCCTAGCCCTAGTTCCATAGCACCACGTTCACCTTCAGCAGTGAGCGGTGTGTCCGACCAACCTTGGGCTCTGCCGATTGTATTAAACATTGTTTTTCCGTGTCTTACTAAATAAACCTCAACCATGAACTCACCTTATCTTCTATTATATATCTTTAATTATACTTTATTTCAAAGCAATTGAACAGAGAAAAAAACCTCTTCTTATATAAGAGATTTTCTATCTATAGGCTATTTTTAGCTAAATTTTTTGATTTTTTCTTGAATCTCACGTGCTGAGTCTTTCAATTTATCCGCTTCTTCTTTGCTGATGCTTTCGATAAATCCAGGATAAGCTTGTGCACCATCGCGTCCAACAAGTGCTGGCGTTGACAAATACGCATCAAGTTCAGCATCGTAATGCGAGCAGACCACAACTGCTTTGGCATCAGATAAAATGAGATTCATTAGACTCACTGAAGCTGCAGCAATAGCAAAGTTCGTATAGCCCTTTCCTTCATATACGACAAAACCGCCATGGCGTGCTGAATCTTCGATTTTTTCAAGGTCAAAATTGTTTGTCACTGCTGTTTTTTCAAATGGTACGCCACCAATATTTACTGTTGACCACGCTGCAAATTGTGAATCACCATGTTCACCAAGCATATAGCCGCTCACACTTCTCGCATCTACACCTGCTTCTTCAGCAATATAACGGTGCAAACGAGCCGAATCTAAATATGTTCCTGTTCCAAAAACTTGGTTTTTGGGAAGGTTAAGAGCTTGTGAATAAAGCTGTGCAATCACGTCATTAGGGTTGGTTACGATTAAGAAAACACCATTAAAGCCTGAAGCATTAATTTCATCTGCCACTGCTTTGACCATGGGTGTATTAATTTTCAACTCTTGGAAACGATCTTGGGCATCAAGAGCTTTGATATGGCCCAAAGCAGAAATAACGACTTCTGCATCAGAAAGGTCTGGATAATCGCCGACAGTAATCTTTGTATGACTATTGAGTAGGCTAGCTGCATCAAGCATGTCAAAAGCTTCCGCTTTAGATTTTGCAGTATTTTTATCAATAAGGACTAATTCATCAACATAGCCTGCTTGAACAATCATTTGAGCAATCATTGCTCCGACATTCCCTAACCCAATTATACCTACTTTACGCATCTGAATCTCCTTTAAATTTTAGAGGATTTCTCCTCATTGTTTGTTTCATTGTATCAAAAAAAATCCCTTTTTTCAGAGATTTTTTTTTATTTACCAAAGATTTGTTTTAGCCAACTGGCTTTCTTGAGGATTCCGAGAAGGAGTACAGAGGTCCCTATTCCTGTAACTACTCCTCCTGTCCCAGCTGCATGCACAGCTATGGCATGTTTACGCGTTACAGCATCCTTATCCGCATCATCAAGTGAATTGATAGAGGTATGTTGTGACATCAGTGGGATATTTGCTTCCCCCCAGGTATAAAGAAGTTCTCCTTTGGTAGAAACTTGAGTAGTTGTATTCTTATTTTCTATTTCTTGTGGCTTTATAGTTTCTGCTGGGGTAACTTCTGTTGTATCCTTTTTATCTTGATTATGTGCTTCCATATTTTTAAGAGGTTGATCTCTTTCTGTATCCGACTCCGGGTTCTGTACCTCTACTTTTTCTGGTGTTGTGAGTGAAATTGAAGGTAAACTATTATCCGGCTGCTCTGGTACAATTGGAGGTGCTGTAGGTGTAATCGGCACAGGTTCGCCTACAGGTACCAAAGGAAGAGTATTATCCGGAATTATGGGGACTGTTGGTGTGATAGGAACAGGTTCACCTATGGTTACTGGCGGAAGTGTAATATCTGGTGTTTCTGGAACGATCGGAGGCATTGTCGGCGTAATAGGCTGAGGGTTTTCAGGTGTTGTCGATCCACCGCCTGTATTTGCTTCCTCGGTTAATGAATTATTGGCACTTTTGTCCTGCAGTTCTTCGGCTTGGACACGTGAAACTGATGCAGAATAAGCTTGGCTCGGGTTCAGAATGATTGTTTGCCCTAATACTATGGTGGTTGCTAAAATTATACAATATCTTTTCTTTCTCATTCGCTTTTTGCCTCCTTTCTCATTATTTCTACTATACACCTTGTTTGAACGTATGCTGGGTTGCTATCGCTTCTTGCGCTCGACGGATACTTGGCTCAGCCATTAAACTTTGCTCAACACGAGAATTTTTTATTTCTAGCTCTAATAGTTCAACTGCTTCATGCAAAGTTTGAACATCTTCTACACTTAATACCTCAATAATATAGTTCAAGCTCTTGACATTCAGATACTTTTCAGGGAGTTCAGTACTTATTAATGTCTCAGATCCCAACGATTCCTCTAGACTATCAATCAGACATTGACTTTTTTGATTGTATTTAGGAAAAAGTTGCTTAACAAGAGCTTTTCGCCCAATGGGAAGTGTATTACTTCCAAATATCTTTTTGAAAATATCATTTAGAAAAATTCCCAGAGCCCATAAGGCAAAGCTCAACATAAACGTGATTAAGAAGGTTTCTAAAGCGGAACGATCCAGTTGCCCATGACCATGTATAAAAGAAAAATCGTTTATAATATAAAAAGCTAAGATAAGGACAGGAAAGCTGAACGCAAGTAAAGCCGAGCGGTAATTAATTTTGTACTGAATTTCTTGACGAAATTCGATCTTTATAACTTCAAGTTGATGGAGTTTGTCTTCTATTGTTTCGACTATTTCCATCAGTTCTTGGCAATGATCCAATGCCACACTTTCCTCCTTTCCCATAATTCCCTCTCTCTTCTCAATACTACATTTCTAAATTGTTCCAAAAACCCATTATCCGTAACTATTTATTCATCAAACAGTAAAAAAGACTTATTATTTACATTTTAACATTTTAAATTGCTGTTTTTTGTTACATTTATATTAAATAACAAAAAAACATCCTAAGGATGTTTTTTATTCTTTTATTAATTGTGTTTCGATACATTCAATCGGTTAATCGCGCGATGAAGTGCAACTTCGGCACGTTTAGCTTCATCAGTCTTATGTGCCGCTTTAGCTTCTTCAAGCTCTTTTTCAGCACGAAGTTTTGCACGTTCGGCACGTGGAACATCGATATCACGATTACGCTCAGCAGAGTCTGCGATCACTGTAATCATACTATCCTTCACTTCAATAATACCGCCATTAACAGCAATATAATCAACGTGCTTCACATCATCAGGACGGCGCACCTTAAGTTCACTGATTTGTAAACCAGCGATTGTGGAAATCATGTTGGGTAAAATCCCCATATCTCCACCAATCGTATGCGCAAGAATGTAGGTTGCATGGTGATCATAAACGACACCCGCAGGAGTGATGACTTGAATAGCCATGACATTTTCACTCATTTCAGCAACCTCCTATCTTAATAACCCATTTTTTTAGCTTTTTCAAGAACGTCTTCGATTGGACCTACACCACGGAAAGCATCTTCTGGGATTGAATCGTATTTACCGTCAAGAATCGCTTTGAAATCTTCAACAGTTTTTTCAATTGGTACATATGATCCTGGTACACCAGTAAATGTTTCGGCAACGTTAAAGTTTTGTGAGAGGAAGAATTGGATACGACGTGCACGGTTAACCAATACTTTTTCATCATCAGACAATTCATCCATACCAAGAATAGCAATGATATCTTGTAATTCTTTATAACGTTGGAGCACACGTTGTACTTCCATAGCTACTGCATAGTGTTCTTCACCAACAATTTCAGGTGTAAGCGCACGTGATGAAGAAGCCAATGGATCAACGGCTGGGTAGATACCCATTTGTGTCAAACGACGTTCCAAGTTTGTTGTTGCATCCAAGTGAGCGAAGGCTGTTGCTGGCGCAGGGTCAGTATAGTCATCGGCTGGGACATAAATCGCTTGGATAGAAGTTACAGAACCTTGTTTTGTTGAAGTGATACGTTCTTGAAGTTGACCCATTTCGGTTGCAAGCGTAGGTTGGTAACCAACGGCTGATGGCATACGTCCTAAGAGGGCAGATACTTCTGAACCGGCTTGGGTGAAACGGAAGATATTATCAATGAAAAGCAAAACGTCTTGTTTTTCTACATCACGGAAATATTCAGCAATTGTCAAACCAGTAAGAGCAACACGCATACGTGCTCCAGGTGGCTCATTCATTTGACCGAAGACCATGGCTGTTTTTTCAATAACGCCTGATTCTTTCATTTCCCAGTAAAGGTCATTTCCTTCACGAGTACGTTCCCCAACACCAGTAAATACGGAAATACCACCGTGTTCTTGGGCAATGTTGTGAATCAATTCTTGGATAAGAACGGTTTTACCAACTCCGGCACCCCCGAACAAGCCAATCTTACCACCTTTAAGGTATGGGGCAAGTAAGTCAATAACTTTAATCCCTGTAACAAGAATTTCATTTGCTGTTGAAAGTTCATCAAAAGATGGCGCTTTTTTATGGATAGGACTGCGTTCTGCATTTTCAGCAAACGCTTCGCCACCATCGATAGCATCTCCAAGTACATTGAAGACACGTCCAAGTGTTTCTTGACCGACAGGTACGCTGATTGCTTTACCTGTATCGAGAACTTCAAGTCCACGTGTTAAGCCATCAGTTGATTCCATAGCGATGGTACGTACGGCACCATCACCAAGTTCCAACGCCACTTCAAGGACGATTTTAGTTTTAACGCCGTCTACATCTTTATAAACGATGAGTGCGTTATTAATCTCAGGAAGAGTCGCGCCTGACGCAAATTCAACGTCGACAACGGGACCAATGACCTGAGTAATTTTACCAGAACTCAATATTTTTCCTCCTAGTTTATTTTTCTGTCTTTAATTCTTTAAGAAAGGTTACCACATGCTTAAAGCGCTGAGGCTCCTGCAACAATTTCCGTAATTTCTTGTGTAATTGCTGCTTGACGCGCGCGGTTATATTGTATTGTCAGATCGTTAATCACTGTTTTAGCATTATCTGTAGCTGTACGCATTGCGGACATACCAGCAGCATGTTCAGCTGTTTTAGCATCAACAATCGCACCATAGATCATGCTTTCAGCATATTGAGGTAAAAGTTGATTTAAAATAGCTTCGCGGCTTGGTTCCAGTTCGAAACTCACCAATGATACTGGTGCTTCATCTTCTGGTTCCTCTGATTCATCAAATGTAATCGGAAGCATTTTTTGCATGCGTGCTTCACTTGTCAATGAATTGATATGGTGATTGTAGCAAACATAGAGTTGATCAAACTCTTCATTTTGATAGCGAGATACAGCTTGACGTACAATTTCACGAACTTCTTCAAAACTTGGTTGGTCAGTCAAACCACGTAATTCGTAAGATAATTCTACGTTACGAGAGCGGAAAAAATCTGCTCCTGTCCCACCTAAAGCAAGAATACAATATTCTTCTGGTCCCTGGTGTTTTTCACGTAATTTATTCATGACTGACTTCAAGATATTAGAGTTGTAACCTCCTACAAGGCCACGATCCGAAGTGATAACTAAATATCCTGTTTTCTTAACGGGACGTTTAGTCATCATCGGATTTTTAGAAGGGCCACGATCTGCAGCAACCAAGTCGGTTGTCACTTGACGCACCTTATCTGCATAAACCTGATAAGTTTTCGCAATCTTTTCTGATTTTTGCAATTTCGCTGCAGATACCATTTGCATGGCACCAGTGATATGACTTGTTTTTTCGGTTGAAGCAATTTTTGATTTAATTTCGCTAAGTGAAGCGCCCATAATGAACCTCCTTATTTAACGTAATTTGTAGTTTTCTTGAAGGCTTTGATTGCATCGTCAAGTTTTGCTTCATCTGGCAAATCTTTAGTATCTGTGATGACTTGTAAAAGTTCAGCATAGTTGACATCGAAGAAATCAAACATTTTTTCTTCAAAATCGAGAATATCTTCTACGGGAACATCATCAAGATGGCCATGTGTCAATGCATAAAGAATAAGAACTTGTTTTTCAACAGCCAATGGTTTGTGTAACGGCTGTTTCAAGACTTCAACTGTACGACGACCACGGTTCAATTTAGCTTGTGTTGCTTCATCAAGGTCAGAACCGAATTGTGTAAATGCTTCAAGTTCACGGAATGATGCCAAGTCCAAACGGAGTGTTCCGGCAACTTTTTTCATTGCCTTGATTTGAGCGGCACCACCAACACGTGATACAGAAGATCCGGCATCGATGGCTGGACGAATACCTGAATAGAAAAGGTCGTTTTCGAGGAAGATTTGTCCATCTGTGATTGAGATAACGTTTGTAGCGATGTAGGCAGAGATATCTCCGGCTTGTGTCTCAATGAAAGGCAAGGCTGTCATTGAACCACCACCTAAGTCATCGCTCAATTGTGCCGCACGTTCCAAAAGACGTGAGTGGAGGTAGAATACATCCCCTGGGTAAGCTTCACGACCTGGTGGACGACGGAGCAAGAGTGAAAGTTCACGGTAAGCCACGGCTTGTTTAGATAAATCATCATAAACAACCAGAACGTGTTTACCATTGTACATGAATTCCTCACCCATAGCTGCACCCGCATAAGGTGCAATATAAAGTAATGGTGAAGGTTGTGATGCTGAAGCTGTTACAACGATTGTATAATCCATTGCTCCAAGTTTACGGAGTGCTTCAACTTGTGTACGAACTGTCGATTCTTTTTGACCAATGGCAACGTAAATACAGATAATGTCTTTACCTTTTTGGTTAAGAATTGCATCGATAGCTACAGATGTTTTACCTGTTTGACGGTCACCGATGATCAACTCACGTTGACCACGACCGATTGGTACAAGTGCATCAATAGCTTTAAGTCCAGTTTGGAGTGGTTCTGAAACAGATTTACGTTGCATAACACCTGAAGCTGGAGCCTCAACAGGACGTGTTTTACCTGTATTGATATCGCCTAAGCCATCAACGGGTTGTCCAAGTGCATTTACAACACGGCCGATGAGTTCTTCACCGACTTGAATTTCCATGATTTTACCTGTACGTTTTACTGTATCTCCTTCGCGGATGCTAAGGAAATCACCAAGTACGATAATACCAACGTCTGTACTGTCTAAGTTTTGCGCCATACCATATACGCCGTTGTCAAACTCGACAAGCTCTCCGCTCATCGCATTTTCAAGGCCGTAAGCACGGGCGATACCGTCACCAACATAAGTGACGATACCAGTTTCAGCAACTTCAAAATCTGGTGTAAAATTTTCAATTTGTTGTTTAATCAGTGAGCTGATTTCATTCGCTTTGATTGCCAAATGTATTTTGCTCCTTTCTGAGTTTTCATGTTAAATGGCTGAGAATTTTTTCTCAAAGGAGATTCTTAGAGAATCTCTTTGGCAATTTTTGCCAATTGTGATTTGACAGAAGCATCAATGATTTTTCCACGTGAATTTACAATAAATCCACCGACAATCTTTTCATCTACTGTGTTCACGATTGTTACTTCGTTCAAATCAAATTTCGATTTAGCGAGAGCAACAAATTTTTCGATTTGTGTTTCGGTTAATTTCACGCTTGAAATGACCTCTACATCAGCAATTCTAAACATATCATCTGCTGTATTTTTAATTTCAGCAAGAATTTCTGCTAAATCAGCTAATCGTCCGTTTGCACGAACAGTATCAAGGAAATTTTTCATCAGTGGTGATGAATTTTCTTTGATACTGTCAATAACTTCTGATTTTGCTGCTGTAGAATATACTTCCGTTCCGAAGAAAGAAGCAAGATCATCTTCTTTAAAAAGTTGTGTCAGTTCGTTAACCTCAGAAAGAATAACTTCTAATTGAGATTGTTCCTCTGCAACTTCAAGCAAGGCTTTACTGTATTTTTGAGAATTGACTGTTGTCATTTTCAACCAACCCCCTATTCGCCAAGCTTAGCAATATAGCTGTCAATAAGTTCTGATTGTGCTTGTGAATCCAAAGATTGACCGATGAGTTTTTCAGCAATTTGTACTGAAATATCAGCAACATCCCCTTTAACTGAACTGAGCGCTTCTTTGCGTTCTTGTTCAATATCTTCTTGGGCACGTTTTTTCACATTCGCAGCTTCTTCATTGGCTGTTGCCAAGATATTTGCACGATTTTGTTTAGCTGTATCATTGGCAGTTTGGATAATGTTGGCAGCTTCTTCTTTAGAACCTGCAAGTTCATTTTCACGTTGCGCTAATAATGTTTCTGCTTCTTTTTTTGACAGTTCTGCAGTTGTAATATCGTTGTTGATTTTATTTGCACGTTCTTCAAAGATACCTGTAATAGCACCCCACGCAAATTTACGAACCAAGATCAGCAAGATGATGAATGCACCGCTGACAACGATAATATTACCAAGAACTGTATTCGGAGCAGTTTCTAATAATGTAGTAAGCATTTCTACTCCTTTCCTAGTGTTCTGCTAAAATTTTGTGGCTAATGTAAAGATTTGTCAAAAGAACAAATACATAAGCCTGAAGAGATGAAATAAAGATTGAGAATGCTATCCAAGCCATTGCTAAAATCCATGTCACAGGAAGAATAAACCAACCAGAATCGATCATTCCAGCAATAATCCCTAGAAGAACTTCTCCGGCAAAGATATTACCGTAAAGACGAAGTCCCATAGAAAGGGCATTTGTAAACTCTTCCATGATAGTCATCGGAAGCATTGCTTTAGGTTCTTTCCAAAAGGCATTTTTAATATAGCCTTTAAAGCCAAACTGTTTCACACCAAGGGTATTGGCGAGTACAATGACTAAGACTGCTAAAGTCAAGTCAACTGTTGAGTTTGCTGTTGGAGAGCGCCATAAGCTGATGTCACCCGGTGCAGTGATTTTAGTAACTAGCCCAATAATATTCGAAATCAAAAGGAAAGAAAAGAGTGTAAAACTCATGAGGGCATACTTTGGTGACTCTTTAGCACCTAGATTTTCACGTCCGATGCCATTAATAAAGTCAACTACCCACTCAAGGACGTTTTGCTTACCTGTAGGCTTCAGTTGCATATTGCGACTTGCCCAATAAATCAGACCAAAGACAATTAAAACGGTCAAAGCTGTCATATATAGAATGACTCCGTCAAAAGTTACTGGCCCAACATTAAAAGTCCATGTTGATTCCATAGCTAGTCTTCCTTTCTAAATAATTGTTGAGTATAAAAGTTAAATCAACGATTTTTAGAACAAGAAAGCCATAGCTAAGGCGATGAAGAATGTACCTTCGGCAAAGGCAACACCAAGGAACATACTTCCGCGGAGTTTGCCTTCCATTTCTGGTTGGCGTGCAACAGCATTAATAAATGCTGAAACAATAAGTCCATCACCGATAGCGGCACCAAGTGCACTAATACCAATAGCTACTGCTTTAAGAGCTTCAATTGAGATTGTTGTCATTTAATGACCTCTTTCTATGTGCGATTTTTCGCAAATTTTTATTACTATGAAATTATAGTCCTATTCAATCCGTTTGTCAAAACTTAACCTAAGATTATCAAACATTTTTCTATAAATCGTTCGGCCTTTTTTGAGCAAACGTTTTCTTTAGGATTTATTTAAGTTTCAAGGTTTTATATTTTAATTTTAAGCTGTTTAACTTAGACGTTCTTCTTCCTTATAATCAATAGGAAGCCATTTTAAAACGGTCTCGATTTGTTTAGTCCAATAGTACCATTCATGTGTACCCGGCGATTTTTCATAACAAAGGTCAAAGCCTTTTTCCTCAAGAAGTTGAGCCGCTCTATTATTTCCAGAAATAAGATAATCTTGTTCCCCACACCAACTGTAAAGCTTGGGCTTTTCACCTTCATGATGTTCTGCAAGATAGAGAATACTATTTTCACTATCATTAAAGTGATCAAGGTCGCCAAAAATTCCGGTCCAATAAGCTTCATTCTCAGCGCTTTGTTCTTTTAGGTCAGTCATATCTAACGCTCCTGATAAGCTTGCTGCATAACTGAAGTTTTTCGTAGCCAAAGCCAGCTTGAATGCGCCATAACCTCCCATCGACAAACCTGCGATAAAATTCTTTTCTCTCTTGCTGCTCAAGTTAGGAAAGAAATTATGTACCACTTGTGGCAATTCCTTTGCAATTGCATCAAAATATCTCATACCATAATTAGTATTAGTATAGAAGCCCAAATCAGTTGAAGGCATGACAATGGCAAGTTGAGAATGACGAATCAAACGATCAATCCCCGTTCTTATAAGCCATGAATCTTCATTTCCAGACATCCCATGCAATAGATAAAGCACTGGAATATCTTTTCCATCTTTTACACCTGTTTTACTAGCTTCTGGATAAATCACATTAAACTTACGATTCATCCCCAGTACTTCGGAGTAATATTCAATATTTATAATAGCCATTTTTCCTCCCATCCCGTTTACTTTTATGATTCAAGTAAACGTTTCCTACTATTATAACATAAGAATTATTACATATCGCCTTATTCTCATTGCTATTCAATCAAAAAGCAACGCTGTTTTGTCATATAGTATGTAACATTTTTTGTACCCGAACTTACTTTACTGTTTGAATTTGCCAAGTGCCTTTTTTATAAAGGAGACGGATTGCTCCTTGCTGGTCTGTCCGATAAATTTTTATTCCTCGTGCAGTTAATTGGTGAAGCGTTTCTTGACTCGGATGTTTATATCGATTATTCTTTCCAGCAGAAATAAGAGCAACCTTAGGCTTAATCGCTTCTAAAAAACCTTCCTTTGTAGAAGTCTTACTGCCATGATGTCCAACTTTTAGGATATCAACCTCTAAATGTGGATATTCTTTCTGGAGTTTAACCTCTCCCTCTTCTTCTAAGTCACCTGTAAAAAGAAATTTCTTCCCATAAAATTCACCAAACGTCACTAAAGAATTATCATTATCGCTTTTTCCTTCACCTCCTGTCGTTAGAAACCGGAGATAACTGTTAAATATGGGGAGCTTGTCTCCCTCTTGCACAATGTGAATCTGACTTTTTAAGCTGCTTAGTTTTTTAACAAAATTTTTCTTCTCTAATGCACTAGCTGAGACATAAATATTTTTTATTGGTACTTTCTGAGCTACACTCTCCAAGTCTCCAATATGATCCTCATCTGGATGTGTCACAATCAGAACATCTACTTTGCTCACTCCACTCGCTCTCAGATAAGGTAGAAGTGTACTTTCAGCATTGCTCTTATAAATTCCCTCCTTCCACTGCTCATCAGCTCTTATTTTTAATCTACCGCCAGTATCAATTAAGATATTTTGACTGTTCCACCTGTCTTGCAAGAGAATACTGTCTCCTTGGCCCACATCTACCATTGTAATGCTTGGGTGTTTAGGATTCTTAACAAGGAAAAAAAGAAAGAAAAGAACAATTATTACAACTAAGTTCCAGTTTCTTTTTCTGTAAAAATCGAGTGCAAGTCCACTTAGCATAAAAAGCAAAAGTAAAAAAATAAGATTTGGTTTGCCAAATACAATCGGTTTATCAAATAAACTGCCAACCAGTCTTACTATTGATTCTAAAATAATAAAAAAAGGATTAAGTAATGTAAGATCAATGCCGAATAAAGAAAGGAGAAAGACAAAAAGTAAACCTGGCAAAAGTAAAAAATCAAAAATCAGACTAAATAATAAAGTCAATATAATCGATAATGGTTGGAAAGAATGGAAGTGAAAAATCAAAAGCGGAAGTACCCCAACAGCTAGAACAGTAGAATCAAGTAATGCTCTTTTTAATCCTTTTAGTTCATTGAATTTTTGTGAAAAAAATGTGATTAAGAAAGAATAGAGCATCGTCAGTTGTCCTCCTGTTGTCAGTAGGAAATATGGACTGAATATCATTAAAAGAAGAAAAGTGATAGAAAATCTATCGCTTGAATTTTTAATAGGTATATTTTTTTGAAGAAGCGCACGTAAGATTGAGAGAGATAAGCCAGTAAGAAAAGCATAAAATATCGAAAAGGGAATTTGGATAAAATAGACCAACTTTCTTGATAAACCTAGCCTTAATAAAATATTTCGAAGAAGTTCAATAAAAAAATTCACCTGCATCCCTGACAGGGCAAATAAATGGATAATACCGAGGCTAGTATAAAGCTCCCCCATTTCTTCAAAGTCTTTATCCAACCAACCAAAAAGAAGCCCTGTCATATAGGACGACATGGGAGAAGGAAAATGTTCTTGTGTCCAAAGAATGGCTTTTCGGCGTTCCAGCCGTAAATCAAAGTCATGTTTTTCTTCAAATCCTTCAATTTTTTCTATTTTAAGAAGTCGGGAAATACCTTGCGTCCTTAAATACTTTCTGTAATCAAAACCTGAAAAGTTTCTTTGCTCTTCTGGTATCTCTAATGTGCCTTCAATGTAAAAAATCCCCTTTATCCTAAGATTTTTAAAGTATTCTTTTTCTTTTTCCGAAGTCAATGTGTAAAAAGCTTGGAAATCTCTTCCGTTCACTTCTCCCCTGAAACTGAGTCTGTTTCCATTCACTTGAAGAGTATCCATATAAGGGGTAATCTTCGAAATTTTTTCTGGTTGTTGTATTTCCTGTACTTCTGTCTCTTTTTTTACCATGAGTAAGAAGAAACTAAAGCACAGTAAAAGGGCTAACAAACTATAGTATTGACGATAAAAAGCGATGAAGAGACTAAACAAACTAAGAATAAGTAAAGGCCATGAAAAACTGAAAATAAGAAAATAAACAAAAACTAAGAGATATACTAAATAGATAAGCGTAAATTTTTGTTTCATCTAACTGCCAGAGCCTTTCTTAATCTACAGTGATTGCTTCTTTTAACTTTTCTAATGTTTTAGGACCAAAGCCACTTACCTTGGTCAATTCTTCCACTGACTCAAAAGAACCATTTTCAGAACGGTAATCCAGAATATCTTGCGCTTTTTTTGCTCCTACACCACTAAGCTGCTGCAATTCAGTTAAATCAGCTGTATTAATATTAATTTTTTCAGCTGTTTTACTGGTATTATCTTTGGTTTCTAACAAGTGATTTGTATCTGTTTCTCCTCTCACTGGAACATAGACCTCTGCTTCATCTTGTAATTTTTTTGCCAGATTTATTCCCTTCCTTTCTGCTTCTTCTGTAAAGCCCCCAGCACTTGCTACTGCATCAGATACACGCTTTTTGGAGGATAACTTGTAGATGCCTGGCTTTTTGACAGCGCCTTTGACATCAACGACGATTTCATTCTCATCTGCTTCTTTTTCTTCTTTTTTCTTTCCTGTAGCTTCTTTTTCCTTGCTCAGCTCCGCCCACTCGGAATGCTTTTCTTCTTGCTTTGGGATATCTAAAACTTTTTTATTCCAATAAAAAGCCCCTAAAATAGTCAATGCCAAAACAATTCCAACAGCGATTTTCCAATTTTCTTTTACATATTCTGATATTTTTTTCATAGTTCTAAATACGAAAAAACATGCAGTTTTTCACTGCATGTTTTTATAAAAACTTTTTTAAATTCCAAAACTCACGATAATCAAACCTACAACTACTAAAACAGCAAGAAAACCAGCATTTACTAAGGCAAAGTATTTTACAAATCCTGCCGTTTCACCACGTGCTTGAACGCGAATGATTTTATAGGCAATCAACGTTGCCATTGAAGCTACCATCGTCCCTATACCTCCAATATCTGCTCCGATAACGACAGAAACGGCATGAGGAGTAAAAGGTGATATAAGAATTGGTGCTGCGATATTAGAGATAATCTGGCTCATAAAGACTGTGCCTAAGAAGGACATCTGTGGGCCAACAAAGGTATTGCTAATAAAGTCCGTAAGTACTTGAATATTTGCGATATTTCCTACAATCAAGAAGAAGAAAACAAAGGTAAGAAGTAAATGGTAATCAACACCCTTAAAAAGTTCGGGGCGATAGAAAAGAACAATTACAGCAACAATAGCTACAGCAAGATAAAAGTTAACATAACCAAATACAGCTGCGGCCATTAAAATCATTAAAGCAATAAAGATTGAGGTTTCTAATCGATTAAACTTGTTTACTTTTGTTTCAATGACCAAGGGTTCGTTGTCAATAAATTGGCAAGCCAAGTTCAAGAGCAGAAAGCCTGCGAGCCATAGTAATCCTGTTCCTTTAAAAAATTCTAAATTTGTCAATGACTGCCCCAAATGATGTGCTGGGTTTTGATAAAAAGAATATAAATAAAGATTGTGAGGATTACCTTGCGGTAAAAGACTTGAGCCTGTATGACAAGCAGGTACAATCATCGCGGCTCCAATGTAAACAGACTTACGATTTTTTATTTCTCGAGTAATCGTCAAGTAAAGCGGTAAAATCGTCAATATGGTGAGATCATTAGTAAAAAATACGGCAAAAAAGAAGGCCAGCATTGTGGTGAATCGTACAAGCTGACGCGTTGTTTTACTTCTTTTAACCAATGTTTGGCCCATATAGGACAAAATACCAGTAGATCGAAAACCAGCAATAACTAACATTAAACCAAAAACAGTTACAATGACTTTGTTATCAAAAAATTCAGTCTGTATTCCGCCCATACTCACTGAAATAACGGCGATAATAAACGATACAAGAAAGACCTTATCAACAATAAAAAACTGGGTCAACTTTTTGAAAGCATTGTCTGGCTTTCTTGTGATTTGCTGTTCCATGTTTTCTCCTTAAAAAACTGATTAATTGCACTCCTACAATTATACAACTTTTTTCCATGAAATTACGAAAAAGATTATAAAAAAACGGATTTTTTTTTAGAAGAAAAAATACAGCAAGGATTATCGGTTCTAAAAAAGTTACTTTAAATAAATAAAAAGTACTGTTTACAGTACTTTTGTCGTCCAAGATTCACAATTCCAAGTCTCAGTTGCAACATCTTGGTAGAATTCTGGTTCATGTGAAATTAAAAGAATTGTTCCCTTATATTCTTGTAAGGCACGTTTGAGTTCATCCTTGGCATCCACATCCAAATGATTGGTTGGCTCATCAAGGACAAGAACGTTACTTTCAGCATTCATTAATTTACACAAGCGAACTTTAGCTTTTTCACCACCACTTAAAACCGCAACTTTACTTTCAATATGTTTTTTTGTTAAGCCACAACGTGCCAATGCAGCCCGAACTTCCGCTTGGTTCATTGCCGGGAAAGTATCCCAAATCTCTTCCAAACATGTTTTCCCATTGTCACTTTTCACTTCTTGTTCAAAATAACCAATTTCTAATTTTTCACCACGTTGAACTTCTCCGTCAATGGCTTGTATTTCTCCCAAAATGCTGCGCAAGAGAGTTGTTTTACCAATCCCGTTTGCCCCTGTAAAAACTATCTTCTGGCCGCGCTCAGCCCGTAAGTTGAGTGGGCGTGACAAAGGCTCCGTATATCCAATAACTAAATCTTTAGTCTCAAAAATAAGTTTACTTGAAGTTGCACCTTTTTTGAAATCAAATTGCGGTTTTGGTCGCTCTGCACTTAATTCAATCATGTCCATTTTATCTAGTTTTTTCTGACGGGACATTGCCATATTTCGTGTCGCAACACGTGCTTTATTTCGTGCAACAAAATCTTTAAGATCTGCAATTTCTGATTGCTGGCGTTTATATGCGGCCAATTCTTGTTTTTTCTTCATTTCATAGACAGACTGGAAGGCTTCGTAATTGCCAACATAACGATCTAAGGAACCATTTTCCATATGGTAAATGATGTTAATAACAGAACTTAAGAAAGGAATGTCATGCGAGATTAAGATAAAGGCATTTTCATAATCTAAGAGATACTGCTTAAGCCATGCAATATGCTCTTCATCCAAATAGTTTGTTGGCTCATCCAACATCAGGATTTCGGGTTTTGTCAGCAAGAGTTTTGCCAAAAGAACCTTGGTACGTTGGCCACCAGACAGATCTTCAACATCTCGCTCAAAGCCGATTTCATGAAGACCAAGTCCGCGCCCGATTTCTTCCACTTTAGAGTTAATTTGATAAAAATCACTTTGCTCTAGAATATCTTGTAGTTCGCCGACTTCTTCCAAAAGTTGATCCATTTCTTCGGGAGTCACATCTCCCATTTTCAAATACAGATCATTAATTTCCGCTTCAATATCAAAAAGATACTGAAAGGCACTTGAAAGAACATCACGGATTGTTTGCCCTTTTTGTAAGACTGCATGTTGATCTAAGTAACCCACGCGAACTTTTTTTGACCATTCTACTTTACCTTCATCGGGTTGTAAAGCTCCTGTGATGATATTCATAAAGGTGGATTTACCTTCACCATTCGCACCGACCAGCCCGACATGTTCGCCTTTAAGAAGACGGAAAGACACATTTTCAAAAATCACGCGCTCACCAAAGCCATGCGATAAATTTTTTACATTGATAATACTCATATTACAGCTCTTTCTTTTTTACATACTGTTTAATAGTTTAACACAAAAAGTTAAAAGTAGGAAGTTGAGTATACCCTTAAGTAAAGATTATTCCTCATTTATTATTTTGTTCAGATAAGTAAAAACTGATCCAGAGGATCAGCTTACTATTTCTGTAAAAAAAGAGGTACTGTTAACATAACAATATCAAAGATAAGATGCACTGTCCAAGAAGTCCAGATTGATTTTGTTTTCAGATAAGCATAGTTAAATATCAAACGGCCAGCTCCCTGCACGAGTAAGATTTGAACAATTGTTCTTAGTACATCTCCGCCAAAATAAGTTTGAAAATGAACCATACCGAAAATAAAAGCTGTCAGCAAGGTACTAATCCATGTCGGCCAAGCAAATTTTTTACGAAAAGTTTCCAGAAGAGTTATCGAAAAAAGTTCTTCTCCCATCAGCATAAAAGGTACAAAAGGTAGGAGCGCTAGATTTCCAATGGCCTCGTTGCCATGATTTCCGGCTAAGCCAAAGATTATCTGCACCAAAGCTCCACCAATAAATGACCAAATAACATTTGCAAAAAAGCAAAGAATAATTATTTTAAGATACTTACCTTCTGGCTTTCTAAACCATTCCAGTGCGGAGTTTTTAAAGATAAGTGCAGCAGCTAAAAGGCTAAATACTAGCAATGTCAACTCTTGAAAAAGACCGATATGTAAATTTACAGATCCCATAAGATAAAATCCGATATAAAGAAGACCGAAGCCAATTAGTGCTTTTATTATCTCCTTGCTTTTTACTTCCATAGTTCTACTCCTAATTTTCATAAATATTGATGGACTTATTTTATAAGATTAATTATCGATTGTCAATATATTTTTATTGATATAAGATGTTTTTGTATTGAAATTATATAACAATTCTAAAAAAACTCCTTATATAAGGAGTTTTTAGTTTGATATTGAGATTGTTTCAGACAAGGTGTCTGAGAGCTGATTCAATCGGGAAAAAGCTTTACTTTTTCTTTAACCGATACGAGTGATGATTTTCTTATGAAAATCTCTATCTGCTGATTCAATCGGGAAAAAGCTTTGCTTTTTCTTTAACCGATTGAACCCTCCAATCTAATTTTTCTACTATTATAATAGTAGAAAGTTATAAAAGTTGATTATGTAAAGCTTCGTAAATATCAAACTTTTTCCACAAATTGTGGAAAATATACTAAAGTTTTATACTTATGCCCCTTTTTTGCCCCCTAAATTAAAATCCCCACAGAGTGTAGGGATAAATTGAAATAACTAAATTGTGTACTTAGAGTATAACAGAAAAATCCCTATTGTCATAGAGATCTACCTATTAAGAACAGAAACTTATTATAGCATAATCTTTATTTTTCACGGTTCGGAAAAATGATCTAATCAAAACAGTTATTAAAATAATGACCAATATAATCCGGCTTACAGATTTATATTCTGTAAAATACTGAAGAAATAGTGCTAATACGATAAGCAAAGTCGCAAGTAATTTATAAACAAATTCAAATCTTTTCATATGGTTCTTGCTGGACTCGAACCAGCGACCGAACGGTTATGAGCCGTTAGCTCTGACCAACTGAGCTAAAGAACCTTGACGACCGCATACTGGTACGCATGCTAAGCATAGGTGAAACGCGGTCTATATCATTCGCCCGCAAACTCGCAAGCCCCAGAGAGTCATTAGCTCTCACTTACATTATAGCATATTTTGCGACCATCAAAAATGAGGGTCACAAACTCACAAACCGCATAATACCAAATATTGCTGAGGTCAGGGATAATGAAGATATTGCATAAAATTAAACAACTGGATTTAATTCGGAAAATAAAGATGTGCGAATCTATGGACGATTAAATTGCTATGTATCAACGTATATTGTGGTTTTACGGACGATTTGGTTTAATTCGGAAAATGAAAAAAGCCACTCCGAAGAGCAGCTTAACTCTAGAAATAGGATGAAATCCCACAATTATCCCGAATATATTATAGCACAAAAAAAGCGCCCCAGTTAGGAGAGGGACGCTTAGGATAAACTTATGAAAAGTTTTTTGGAATAGTTATATTATAGCACTTCATTCTTAAATCAAAAAAAGTAAAATATGCCAATAACGCTTAGAGCATTTCTTTTGACAACGCTATCTTTTTTTGGTATTCTTAAACTATCAATTAAGAAGGAAACCCGAAATGGTTGGGAGAATATTTTTATTTAGTGGGTTCAATTCCCACCTCCTTCATTATTAAAATCATTCTACTAGTCCGCTGCTAGTAGGATTTTTTTTGCAAAAGAAAAACGCCCCGGAGGGCGAAGAACTATTAAATAAGAGTATATCATTTTTTATTATTCTTATTTATTTTATATGATTTTTTCTTCTTCTTTGGGAATAAATCGACTACTGTACCGGCACTTGAAAATCCTATCAGGTTAGCAGCTTGATTTTTATTAGATGATTTGTTAATCAAAGTTTTAATTGGTCCATATATTTTTCCGAAATTATAATCGGGATTAATTGATAACATCATCTTTTTTATTATACATAAGATTATTGCTAGTCTGCTTGTAACTTCATTTTTTTATTAATAAATAATTAATAACTATTTCATATATATCAACTATCTTTGAGCTTGTTTTATAAAAAGGGGCACAGAGATTTTCTTGAATCCTTATATAAAAAAAGAAAAATTATCGACTAATTCAATTTTTTTCATTGATTTAGATGTTATTTTTATATATAACATCGAATATATCAATATTTGTGTAAAGGAGTGATTTATGGTTGACCGTTCTTATAGCCCTTATGAATCTATTCGTAATTACCATGATAGAGGAATGATGAAGTGGGGTGCATTCGCTACTGGAGAGTTGACTGAGGCTCTAAAGAAATTTACTGAAGAACAACTCATTGAAGATTCAATAGATAAAAGATATCGTGAATCTTATGATGAAGAGTGGTAAAAGAAAAGAGCTATATTGGCTCTTTTTTATAAATCATTATTTATTTATAGCAAATCTGTTGATTTTTCAACTCTTTTTGTTATAATTAATATAAAGATAACTTGAGAAGGATTACCACTGGGTTCCCGAATGGGAGTAGGCATTTCGCTTAGAATTCCTATGTGCCTGGGGTTATCAACGGAGAAGGCGAGAAATTATTTTCTCGTCTTTTTCTATTTCTTCAATTATAAAATCTACAAGTTGTTGCGAGTATCTATATACCCCTGCAAAGCAGAAGGCAAATTTTTCATCTCGTTTTATATCATAAAATTGTATAAAAGTCTTCAATGCGTGCTGACTAAACTCGTTTACTCCTTTACTTGTTTTATATTCAAATGGAATTTGTTTAGATTTAAGCTGCTTATTTACAGCTTTAATTACATTATTATATGTTAACTTGTACTTATCATTAGGATCTTGCAGTTGTCTAACAATCTTTATTTTTGCTTCTGCTTTATTATCTACTCCAACTAATAAATCTGCTTCTTTTTTATTTTTGGTAATAAAGAAATCATGACGGAGAGGGATAAATAAATCATTCGATGGATTACTCTTCATTAAGAAATCGCTGTCATCTTGAGCAGTAATTAATTTTTCTGCCATTTCACTTGTATATTTTGCACGAACTTCTTCAGTAGAAAGCCTATTAACGTTTACTGATAATGTTAAAAAATTCTGTGCGATATGCTTAGTAATATCTATTCCATGAAATCTGTTTATTTGAATCGCAAAGCTTCCTACATTTGCTTGAAAAAAGGGAGCATAGATGGTTTCATATTCTTCTGTAATAAAATGAGTACTCGTATTTCTTAATTCAATAATTTTTTCAAGATTTAAGCGTAACGGTTGCTTTTTATCGGTATAAATTCTCTCTACTACATCATTAAAAGATAGGGTTCTAGAGCTTCCCTTGTAATATATTGACTGACCTCTATTAAGTAATTCAGCTTTTAGCATAAGCTCCCAAGCATTAATTATAAAGTAAGAAAATCCTTCAATTCTGTATTTTATAGTAGGTTTATTGTATACTTCCAACCCCATGATAAAAGCTTCAATACTTTTTTCCACTAATTTTTCTGATAATTCTTCTTTCGCCATATATCCCTCAATTTAATTTACATTAATTAAATTATAGCATACATATAATGTGAGTTTGTAAAAAAAAAGCACCTAGCCAATTGACTAAGTGCTTTTTCTTAATAATTTAATGTTTGACCTGCATAAATCAAGTTAGGATTTTGAATGCCGTTACTTGAAACAAGATGCTGTACTGTTGTTCCTAAACGTTGTGCAATAACTGAGAGATTATCTCCATATTGTACAGTATAAGTTCCGCCTGTTGCCGCATTTGAGCCGCCTGAGTAGCTGATTGCTTGTCCTGCATAAATAAGGTTAGGATTACTCAAAGCGTTCTGACGGGCCAATTCTTGCCAGCTTGTACCCCAATTGTAAGCAATGCTGCTCAGTGTGTCGCCATATTGTACAACGTGAGTTTTCTTGCTTGGACTTGGTGTTGGAGTAGGTTCTGGATTTGGTGTTGGTGTCGGTGCTGGATCAGGAACTTTTCCATCATATCCATTATCCGTGATACCTGTAAGGTCAATATTACCATCCAATCCACCTGCAACATAAGTTGAGGTAAATTGGAAAATGCCAATATCATCCATACTTGGGAAGAAATTCCAGTTTGGTGTTGGAGTTACTTCATAATTTGGATATTCCGCAATCCAAAGTGATCCAGGAAACTCTTTAATAATTCGTTTGTAGTCCACATTTGCAATTGTATAAGGCTTATAGCTGTAATACATTGGTGTATAGCCTGCTTCTTTCACACGACGCATTCCGTAAAGAATAGCATCTGTGTTCGCCTGCTTACTTCCACTCGCCCCACTCTCATAATCAAGAGCGACAATAGAGCCTTTTGGTGTAGCAATTTGTGGCAAGTATCGATCAAGCACGCCTTTTGAAAGTTCAATAGATCCGCCTACTTGATACCAAATATAAGTGTGCGCACGTTTCCCTTGTGCCAGTGTATTTTGAACTTGGCTATTATAAGTCAGTTGGTCCACGTAGTACCCGCCATAAGTTCCCCCAATTTGAGCGATTGAGAACTTGTCATTGGCATAACCAAAGTTTCCTTGATAGCCGTTATATTTTGACCAGTCCACGCCTTGGTCACCTACTGCTGCAAACGCTTGGCTTGTTGCTCCAAAACTCGTCAGAGCTAGAATTGCAATTGTCGTGGCTTTAATAATTTTTTTCATTTGTTGTCCTCCATTTTTTCCATTACACGTTGACTGTCTTTAATTCCCGCAGTCGTGGGATCAACCACAACACCAATAATTGCCAATAAACCAAAAGCAGCATTGATAATTGCTGCCAGCTGTTGATTTAAAACTACAAAATCCCATTTATAACCAAATGGGGCTCCAATAGTTTGTGCGAGTAAAAGAAAAGCCGGCACAGCTGCCAGCCAAAATGTTTTACTTTTAATACGTACTTCCCAATTAATTTTATTCACGGGTTACCCTCCGATTCCTTTTGTTAAAAAATAACTTACAAATCCTAGTCCTAAAGCAATCATATAACCCCAAGCCCACTTGTTATTTGCCTTTATTTCTTTAATATCTTCTGCATTATTCAAAGCAATTAAGTGAGCCTGTTCAGCTTTTTCTCGAATTGAACCATAATTATCTAGTTTTGTCTCAATTCGTGCTAGTCTCTCAACAACTTCTTCTGATTTTTCCTCCATAACCCCTGCTTTCTAATAATTGATACTCCAATTTGTATTTTCCTTTCATTAATAAAAACTCTGCCTTTCGATAGAGTTGTTCTAAGCTGTACGTTTCCAAATATAGGCAGTCTCGAATGGTTGCCAGTTGTTATGATTAGTGTTATCTCCAACTGTAATTCCACTTAGTTCTGTATCCATTGCATAAGAACCACTTGGTGCAGAAGCCGAAGAACCACTAATTCCGAAAATCAATTTCTAAAAGTTAGTTTTATCAAGTAATTTCAACTGAAACTGATTTATTTCTCCTATTTTTTATGTTTTTTATGCAGTACGTTTCCAATAATATATTGTTGTTGAACCAATTAATGCTGAACCGATATTTTGCTATGTTACAGTCGTGTAGCCAGATGATGAACTTGAGCATAATCTATACCAATGACCGCTCGGATGGAGTTTTACGGTAAGAACCTAACATAGTTAATCACATAATCGCCTGCGGTCAATGCTTCGCCTTTTTTTGTGGTAATTGTAACATCAAAATGATTGTAAAAATTAGCGACACTAACGATTAAATCCGTATACTGCGAGTTAGCCATTACAACAGGAATATAATCTACCGCCCAATTATTATAATCAGTATAAATAACTGACTTCTTAACGGACAATGGAGAACCAGATACGGTTACTGTAGTCGCGCCAACACTAACTTTTTCATGGTTCTTCTGCAAAATAAGAGGGTTGCGGATATAAATTTCCGGTGCAACATCCATCGCTTTAATTGCCACATACAAGCGATATACACCAGTAAAGTTACCCATCACATGATTGGTCACATAGTTTGCTTCGGTTTCATTGATGTTTAATGTGGCTGTTTTGACAGCTACTTGCGTGTTTGCACTATCGTATAAAATAGCGTTCACACTTCCTTGACAACCTTTAATGATTGCGTCAAAGACTATTTTAATCGTTGTAACTCCTGTCAACTCAATCGGGCAGTCACATAATACAATGTCGGTATACTTCATGTACGACTTTGGCGCATGCGTGATATACGATTTTCCGCCATAAAATGCCCCTGCGTTGTTAGGATTGTGAACGTTAAATTTTTCGCTGTCCTGCGCCAAATTCACACCAACCGTCAACGGCTCAAATTTGTTATCTGTCCGCCCTACATAGCCACCCCTAGCATATTTGACAAAGGCTTTTGCCATCAAGGTATTTCCTGCTGCTACCGGATGGAGTTTGTCAGCAGCTTTTAATAAGGTGGTGTAGTTAAACTCGTTGATTCCACTACAGGTGTGTAGGTCAATGACTTTTGTGCCTAATCTTCCTGCAGTGCTTTTGATTGTATCGGCATATACGGATAATGGCAAGTTGAGTGTATTTAAAAACTTGTCTGCACGATAAACCGGAGTGGTAAAGATAATCTCCATGTTAGGGTTTTTAGATTGTAATTTATTTACAACCTCTTTCATCGCTCCAGCAACCGTCAAATTGCTTACTACATCGGCAGTGCCGGAATTTACGTTAAACCCAAAATCATTTGTACCATACGAGATAAAACAAATATCAATCGTTGCAAAGTCAATCGCTTTTAATGTATTCAGGTGCGCTAAAAATCCGCCCAATGTCGTTGTCGCCAAAGTCGTTTGAGCGGTAAAATCATTTGCTAAAACCGCAGTAGCTAAGGCATGCATGGAGAATTTGTCATATCCACCTCCAATGGTGTCCGTTGGTGTCATGGTACAACCGCCAAAGCCAACATTATAGACCTCTGTCGCTCCTGATAAAGTTTTAATCTCGGATGGAATTGTGCCTAGGTCGATAATACTATCGCCAAACATAACGATTTTTTTATTTTTCAATGGATTGAGGTCTAAAACTTCCGCAAGCAACCGTCCTCCTGGATCAATTGATTCAAGGATTTCACGATTTGCTTCCACAAACTCTTCCCAACTATTTTTACCATCTTCAATATATTGGTTGAAGATTCGATTTAACTCTTTGAAAGTCCACCAATAGTTGGAATCCTTAAAGGGTTGGGAATAAATCGATTTTTCAACAACGAAATAAAAACTCCTTGTAGAAAATTGTTCCACCCATTCCGTTCCAGTCTGTTTACGAAAACTAAAATATGCTTCATTACGTCCAATCATTTGAAGCGCATTATCACTCGCTATATATTCTAGTGTTCCTTTATCTGAATTAAATGTTTTTACAGGTTCTTCAGATACCCCTTGACCTGTCACAGACTGAGCCATTAAACAAAAGAAGGGGGTAAGTCCTGTGAATTTTTTGGCAATTCCATTTTCAATAACTTGAACTTTTAATATCTGACTATTTGTATCCGCATGACGTAGTTTTATCATGCCCACACTATTCGCTTCAGTTGTTGATAGCGTTAAATTATAATCTGTCATTTTTATCCTTTCCTTATGTGTTCTTTCTCCAAATACAAAACCAATTATAAAGCCCCCATGAACTCCCGGCTCCTCCGTCAAACCATCTGACAGGAGAATTAAGAAAGTTCTGGTCAAGTGTTGGAACTCTTCCATTTTTCCCATCTTCAAAGACGATTCCAGTATGTCCTGTAGATATTCCACTGTCTGTTCCGACATAAAAAATATCCCCCGCTTTGCAATCTTCTGCGCTATGAGGGATAATTTTTGTCCAACCTGGAGGCGGTGCGAATGTACCAATTGTTGCAGCCGAAATTCCATCACCGATATTAATTTCATAATTCCAGCGTGGATTTCCAGAAGTTGGAGAGCCATCTGGATTATAAGCTTGAGAATTCCAAGGTGTCATGCCGTATTTATTTGCGGTAATTGTAGCCATCCATGCTGTCGTCAACCCTACACATTGACCATTTTGAACATAGCGTTCTTTATAGGTATTGTAGAATTTATCCAACTGTTCTTTTAAACTTCCGCTTGGTGTTGGTGGTTTCAAACCATGAAGCTTGTTATACCATTTAATCGCAAGCTGAACACGCTCTGGATGAGTCACCGCAGGGCGCTCAAAGTTTGCTTCAAAAGCCGTTGTGGCTGTGGAAATATTAGTTAATCCTTTAAACTGAGCAACAGAATAAGGATAGCTGCTTGAGGCGATGTATTGCCCGTTAAACATACACCACTCTAAGAGTTGAGATTGTGTTTTAGCAATACGATAATCTCCAGAAATACCTGCAGCACGAAGTAAGTTTTGAACATATTCACGTCCGTTCCAAGTAGCAGGAGGAACCAGAGGATAAGCGGAACCGTCCCACTGTACCAAACCATAAGCAGGCCCGCCTATTTGGTCTGTATCTGGCATCACACCAGATTCTTGGTCCATATTCCCGAGAATACCTGCGGCAGCTTGTTCAGTATAGCCTTTTGACTTCAAGAACTGCCAAACAATCCAAGCATTCTTTTCTTGGTCTGTGACAATTTCTGGTGGAAAATCACCTTCTCCACCTCCAGAGCCCCCGCCTGCAATAACTTCTTCGCCATTAAGATAAAGGCGCCCTTTAATATTTATATCTCCAAAAAGATTGAGTTTCGGACTATAATTATTTGAATCTGCAGGGATCTGTACTACTGCAGCTGATAACCCATCACTTCCTCCACTATTTAAAGAAAAGATATAACCTGGTTGCTGCACAATCGCAGTACCATTTACCTTACCGCTTGAGGCATTTCTTGAGACATAAAATTTACTGAGCTGCTTGCCATGTGCATCGTTAGGTCCTGAAGCTTTCTTATACTTTTCAAAAGATAGTGCGCCTCCATCTAATACAATTTGATAATCTTTTTCTTTACTATCTGTTTTTATCACACTACCTTGAACAAGAATGCCTGACAGTATGCCTGCTCGAATAAACTCAGCTCGTAATGTTCCGTCAAGGGTCCAAGCGGTGTTACTTTTTCCGTTGTGAACATCCTGAATCGTTTTCCATTCTCCTTTTTTGCATTGCTTAAATGAAATTCCTTCAGAGTTTGCAATCATAAAATGCTGTGCTTCCGAAATGCTCGGAGCATCCATAAACACTTGTTCGTACGGTTCACGACTTTTTGATACGCCTGCTTCAATTCCGTTAACGAGGTAGATAGAGCCACCATTCTTACCAGCACCTCGCATAATATCATCTTGATACTTCCCGATTTCAGTGGACTCATAGAAGCCCATTTTATTTTGGTTTAAATCAGAGATATTATTCTGCACATTTGAAACTTGCCTATTTATAGAAGTCCCGTTCAAGTTATCTCCAAGTCCTGCTTGTACTTGGCCAGTCACATAATTCGTGACAACTTTAAATACCCTGGTCTGATAATGATAGCCTCGGTCTCCTCTGTGAATCGTCACAGTATTACCAATAGCATCTGCGCCTAAAACTTCTGTACTAAACTGCACCAAAGGACGGCTATAATATTCAAGAGTTTCATATGTCTTTTGTAGCAGCTCATTCGCATCTTCAATATCTTCAAAAACAACCACGGTTTTCCGTGGTAACATTTTCCCATTTGAAGGAATACCATACTCTGCAGTCATTGCAGGATATTCCAGATAGTTTTGTCCTTTTGGTTTATCAAGTGGTTTGCCGTTTGATTTCTTCCACTCGACATTTGTAAACTCTAATCTTCGGCCATATCCATCTCCTACTTCTTCACCTTTCCCACGTCCAATGATTGCAGTCACAATATTTGTTCTGTCTTTTTCACGGACAATTTTTAAAACATCTTCGCCATACTCAAAACGTTTGTTTGTGACTTTACCAATTTTGTTATAACAATTGATAACTTTCCTTGTGATCGTATTTCCAGTTATTTCTACTGCAAAAGTAAATTCACAGCCAAATTCTTGGAGCGCTTTTAGGGCTTCACGCATTGAAGAATAATAAAAATTACTTGTAATATTTTTATTTACTTCACAAACACCAAGTTTCCAATCACAGTCAGAATCATTAAGAAGCTGATTAATAACCTGAGGCAGTGCTTTATTATTTGGACGGACATCCTTAATAATAAAATTATCTAATTCATCAACCGCAAAGTTGATATTTTCAAAGCTCAAAATATTTTCTTCATCACTACTTTTCAAAATACGATAAAGCGTGAATTGCTTTTCTCCTGAGTCATTCAAAGCAATATAACTTGCTTCTTCTAATAACGCTTCATAAGCTAAAGATAGAGAAAGACTATCGTTCATTAACTCAGAAGCATTTGTTGTAATTTCCCTTGTTTGAATACATTCCGAAAGCTCTGCAGAGTCAAAACTCTTCATTACTTTTTGAAATTTATCCAAAAAAAGAACGTTTGCCACTACAGCACCGCCTTTCTATACTTTATTTCTATGTCATAATTTCCATCTGAAAAGTTTGAACCTGTTCTCAAACGAATATTTTTGAAGTCAGAATCTAGATTTAAAACATCAGGAGCTAAATTTCCATTAACCCAAATATCTCCTGTTCTAAAATCAAAGAAGAGAACATCTCCTTTTTTAATATTAGAAGCTTTCAAATGATACTTACCATCTGTAATATCCAAAAAACCTGTGTTCATGATGACTTTCATGCTCTCAGGCTTTACAGGATAAGGAAGGCTTCCAAGAATTTTTCCTGTAGAAACTTGTTCCTTGCCATACTTATATGGATCACCACAGATTACTGTAAAAGTAGAAATAATTGTATTTGTATCGCCTGGTACTGGTTCTGCAGATTGGTAACGTCCTTTGAAGAAATACTCTAAATCATCATTGAACTGTATCAGCACATCTTCTTCAGAAAACAAAAAGGCCATCAACTCATCAAACTTATTTTGTAAGCTTTCCGAGTCTTTGTCCTCTAGTTTATATTTGATGGTCAGAACACGTGCTGGAAGTTTTGTGTTCGTGATAATTCCTCCATACTGTAGTTCTTGCATTTCATGATTTAAGGAGTACATTTCTCTGCCTTCAACTGAAAGTGTCTGATAACCTTCAATAAGACGTTCTATAAATGTTCCTTTATAAATCATGGCACTAGTTGGAATAAAGATATGTTCAGATTGATATTTCCTTTTTGGTGTATCTCTAAATTTATACATTTTTCCTCCTAGTATAGATTATTTGTGGCCGTTTCCCAGCCTTGTGCTTGTGAAATATCCTCTACAAAAGCTTTGAACTGTTGCTTACCAAGTCTTATATTGATTTGGGCAGGCTGCTTACCTTTGTTTAAATTCACTTCATGAGCAATTGTGCCCCCTATTGAATTGTTAGCATTGCGAATGTTTGCACCGATATCTACAGAACCACCAGCATTTATTGCATTGGCCAAGAAATCATTCATACCAAGCACACTATTTTGAACAGTCTTAAAGCTATTATTGAGACCTTTATTAAGACCGCCCATAATAGCATTCCCTGCTGGGATAAGAAGTTTCCTATCGACTCGAATCGGTCCTTTATGTTCACGGATCCAATCTCCAATTCCGCCAATAAACTTCATACCCGCTTCCCAGGCACTTTTTAGGCCATTTACAAAACCATCAATAATGGCTTTACCAATGTCTAGCAAGTTGATGTTTTTCAAGGTATTGAAGATACTTACAACATTATCAATCAGATCGCCAACGCCTTGTTTCAAATCGTCCCAAATTCCTTTGAGACCGTTGACTATACCGTTCCATAAGTCAATTGTTCCTTGTTTCAAGTTTTCCCAACCTTGTTTGACTCCGTTCACAATAGCATTGGCAGAATCAATAACCCACTGCTTAAATGAAGACCAAGTGTCCTTGACCCATTGAACAGTTGCGTTCCATAAATCAACGGTACCTTGCTTGAAGGCATTCCAACCATTAACAATTCCGTCAACAATAGACTTAGCCATATTAATGACCCATGTTGTGAAAGCTCCCCAAAGGCTTTGAATTGTGTTTACAATTGTTGTCCAGATATTAACTACAGTTTGGAAAAATGAATTGTAAAATCCAACTACGATATTCACAAAAGTTTGGACTATTGTTTGAATCGCTGTTGCTAGTGTTTGCCAAAGCATTCCAAAATCTTCTTTGAATTGGTTAAAGTCTCCAGTGATTAAATCAATGAGCAACAAAACTGGCCCCATAACAACCGTTTTTATAATCTCCCAAGCTGAAGCAAAGATTGTTTGGACTTGTCCCCATAATCCACTAAAGAATTCAAGAATTGGCTGGAATATTGATTTGATTGTTTCAACAAATGGTGCAAGGGTTGTTGTTACACTATCCCAAGCACTAGCTAAACCGCTTGTTGTACCTTTCCAAAGATTAGAGAACCACTCCTTGATGCCGTTCCAAGCGTTTTTAACACTATCAACGGCATCTTTGGCACCCTGGATTGTTCCATCCCAAAGCCCTTTCGCTCCGCTTTTGATATTGTTCCATGTATCAGAAAACCATTTTACCGTAGCATTCCAAGCGCTCTGGATTCCTTTTACTGCAGTATCGACTGCTTTTTTGATTCCTTCCCATAAACCTTTCCAGAAATTGCGGAAGTCCTCACTTGTGTTCCAGAAATAAATAAAACCAACTACCAAGGCAGCTATTAAGCCAATGATTACAGTAATTGGGTTCGCAGCCATAATAGCGAACAATATTTTTATTGTACTCATCACTCCTGTTATTGCAGACTTAACTTGATTAAAAGTTTTTACAACTGCTCCAACACCTTTGAGCTGAACCATGAATGCTCCCCAAGTTGTAATTATTGGCAATAATACGGGTAAGAACGGTTTTAGTGCATTAATTATATTTCCTATCAATTTGATAAATGTTGCAATTACACTAATAACTGGTGGAATAGCTTTTGTAATTGCACTAAAAACTTGATTAACTACAATTTTTAGCTTGTCAAAATTCTCAGCGATTGAACCAAGACCAGCGCTCTTCATTCCGTTATCAATTGCAGATAAAACATTCTCCAAACCTTTCGCTACTGCTGTTTTTACATTTGAGAACGAGGTTTTTATCCCTGCTGAATTTTTCTTAGCAAGGTCCGCAAATCCTCCAACACCGCCATTCAATTTAATTAATCGATTATTAAAGTCATCGAATGTAATTTTCCCGCTTTGTAAAGCATCATATAGCTCACTAACCGAATTTACACCTTGGTCTTTAAAAGACTTAGCAACTTTATCCATTGCAACGGGCATTGTTTCTTGGATCGAGCGCCACGATTGCATATCAACAGTTCCCTTAGATAACATTTGAACATATTGTTGCATTCCTCGGCTTGCATCTGCAGTAGAAGCACCAGAAGCTAGAAAAGCATTGTTTAACGCAATAGCTGTATCTGTCCCTTTTGTTAAGCTTCCTGTAGATATAGCAAGTTGTTGAGTATTGGATACAATTTCATCAAGAGATGTAGGTAAGCCATCAATTCCTTTATTCAGTTTTGCCATTGATTTATCAACATCAGAAGCAGAATAACCAAGTGCCTGCATTACAACAGGATACTTATTCAAAGTATCAAATCGATTTATAGCGCCATCTAATGAATTTCTAACCAAACCTACCGCAGAATCAACAAGTTTAAAAACTCCAACCCCTTTAGCAATATCCAGGATAGAAGTATTTGTATTTTGTGATCTTTTATCTAATCCTCCCATTGAACTATCTGCTTTATTCATGGTTGAGGTGAAATTTTTATCAACAGCACTCAGAACCGCTTCTACACTATAAGATTCCATGTTTTTCCTCCTTTCTTACTTATTTGCTTTTTTCATGAGGTCAATTAATTTATTGTCCTTTTTAAAAGTACTGTCCGAAGTTTCGATCCCTAGAATTTCATTTTCAAATTTTTCCTTATCAAAAAACTTCTTGAAGGTTGAATAAACTGGAACTTGCTTCTTACCTTGTTGCTTAGTTGATTGAACTTGCCAATTTGCCCATGCTTGTTGGTAAATAAATTCTTGCTCATCAAGTCTTTTTAGTCTATAAGCTTTCAGTCTTAATTCATACTCCGAAATGGTCATGCGCTCTATATCTCTTAGATTGACAATTCCGAGATAACGCAAACAATTTAACTGAACTTGTTCATAGAGTTTTTCAAAATCTATTACTGTAGATTTTTGTTGACTTCTTTCTCGAAGTTCAACGTTTTCTTCTTGGTAAATTCCGACTTTTTTAACTCTTCGAGTACTAAATCAAAAAGCGTATCAACTCCATTTTCTTCAATCCATTCAATAAGTCCTTTTTCGGAAACTCGTGGATTCTCTGTAGCATTAGCAGTTTTCAACATTTCAACAAGAGTTTCAATATCGCCACTAAAGAAGTTCATTAAAGTATTGTCCAGACCAGCTTTTAAAGTCATCCCACTTTCTTTTACTTCATTTTTTTTATTCAATTCCTTAATGAATCGGTAACCAAAGATAAAAACATACTGTTTGTCATTAATTGTTAATTCCATTTTGATTTCTCCTTAAAAAAATAAAAGAGAGACTCAGCTCTCTTTTAACTCGTTGTTTATAATTCAGCGTCCCCTACGGTCGATTGACCGACTACGGGGTCACTAGGGTGTAGTCTCTATTGCTGTATCTTTGAATACATACTGAACAACATCAGCTTGTTCAGCAGTAAGTGTAGCATAGCCTTTTTGAGGTTTACCAAACACTCCAAATTCCAAGCTTAGCTCAAGCGCATCTTCAGAGTTGGGTTCATAAGAAAAACTCGTAAGATAAGCACGAAGATATTTCGCTTTGTATTTATCCGCATTCTCTCCCGTCCCTTTTTCAGCTTTATCAATTTCCCACACTTCAATAATTTCTCCATCATCAAACGCTTTATCCATTTCGTCAAGATGTGGGTCACCATTTGCTGCAATAGATGTAGCGGACAAACTATATTCAACTTCCGCAAGAGCGCCAATCGCCCCATCTTTGGTTGCTGTAGTGTTATACTCTCGAGTTTTTTCATTCGAGTGTTCGGTTTGGAAAGCAAGTTTCCAAGCGGCTTCTTCTGTTGCTTTACTAAGCAAACGATAGAGCAAGATAATATCTTTACCCTGTTTGGCTGTTAATTCTGCCATATTAAATCTCCTATCTTAGTCTAAATTCTAAATTAATCAACGCTCTTTTGAGCGGTGTATCTGTTGTTGTATCGTCCACCATTTGAATGGTGCTTGCTTGTAGATTCAAAGCCCAAGAATAGCCCTCTGTGGCACTTATATTCAATGCTTGATTAAATATATTGCTTGCCATGTCAGACACCTCTTTGCGCTTCTTCTGTAAGCCCCAAACAGATAATGAAAGACTTACCGTCCCTTTAATATCTGTTTTGTTTGGTTCATGAATGGTTTGAGTGTTCTCCATTTCTACAAATGGATATCCCACCTCATTCATTGGTTTATAATCATAAACGGTATATCCCAAGGATTGTATTCGTTTGAACAATTCGTCAAAAATAGATTGGTCTCGAGTTTTAATCATTTGAGTAACCTTTCTAAATCTTTAATGAATGCGACTTTTTGCTCATTATAAGCTGGTTTTACAAAAGGTTGAGCAGATTGAAAACGAGTTCCATATTCAACGTATGCGGAATAATCTGTGTGTGGCCCAGCTTGTCCGCTGAATCCACCCTCTGTCAACTCCATTTTTATGGATCGTTTCATATATCCAGTATCAACTGGAGCGAGTTTTTGCATATTCGCTGTCATATTTGAAGTGTTAGACTTTACAACTTGTTTAACATCCTTTAAAGAAGCTGCTTTATCCAAATGCTTTACAAGCTGGTCAATCCCTTTTATGGATAAGCTAGATTTCATTGACTTACCTCCTGCAAAATAAAAGTGTTTCTCTCACTTGGATTGCGATAGGTTGTTAAAGCCCACTTTTTATTATCAAATTCAATGTAATCATATTCTGGCATAGTAAAAAGGGGCATCATTCGCATGACTTTTGCCCCTTGTTTAATATCTCCAAAAACTTTTACACTTCTGTCAGTTCCAATATCAGTGATATTTGCACTAAAAACAGTTCTGGAAGGCTCTTTTTCAACCCATTCGCCTAAATCAGGATCATAATGTGAGTCAGGCGATTCTTTGATAAAAGTAACTTCATCTAAATATCTCAATACAATCTGAACCTCCCTATCTTCTTATCGCCCTCAGTTTCTTTTGATTTTCGCCATGATTCAATTTCATCGGCATACTCATCAAAATCAGATTCTGAAAAGGTCATGCTTAGCCCTTCCTGTGAGTAGGACTGCATACCTTCTTGACCGACACGATTAAAACGCTTCAAGGAAACGTCCAAAACAACATACTCTAGTTCTGGCGGTACTTCTATAATGTCAGAACCAAGAATAAGTAATAGACGTTCACGAGTGCGTTTTTCGATTACTTCCAAGCGCTCATCCGATGAACCGCCTAAAAGCTTTTTTAAATCATCAGTGATAGTCATAAGCAACTCCTAATTTTGAAATCAAATCTGATTTCTTATCATTTTTTGTGTATTCTATCCCTTTAGTTTCAAGAAGCTCTTTTAGCTGATTAACGGTAAGCGTCGTTAGTTCATCAATTTTCACTTGCTTAGTCGCATTTATGTTTTTATATTCATGCAAGTGGCGACTTAGCAGCCGTCCCATTATACACCAGTCGTAAATGTGACATTAACAACTTTTGTTAAATCATAGAGATACGCTGCGTAGTGTTCATCTGCAGTAATGACGGTTGTTTTAGTAACAATATCACGGTCAGTTTCTACCTGAACTCCACGTTTTAAAACTAATTTCAAAGCTGGGCTATTTGAAACAATCTTGAACAATAAAGCTGAACCCTCAGCTAGTTTTTTAGATCGTACAATTTGAGCGCCTAAAATATCAGCGTAAGTTCCATTGATAAAAGCATTTGCTCCTACTTCTGAACCAATTTTTTGTGCGTTTGCATCTTTACGAATTTTTGCCGCATCTTTAGGATTGGCGATAAGAACATAGGCTTGTGCATCCTCATCATCAAAGATATCCAATGCAGCTTGAACCCCGTCAACGCTTGCTGTAGTAGAAACAGTTTGAGTGGTAGTCTTAGCTGCGCTCAATAAGTCGTCATCGACTTTATTTGCAATAGATAGCCCAAGTTGTTTATTAGATTCTCCAATTGGATCACCATAACCAGATAATACGGCTTCATCCGTGATTTCTGTACCTTTTGCAGCTTTTTTAATTGTTACTGACTTAGCAGTAGTTCCGATTTTATCTAACGGAATAGCTCCGCCTTCTGCAACATCAGAAGCATCTCCGATATAAGTAAAAGCTGGGAATTTCAAAGTATTCCCTGGTTGTCCTTCAAGTGTTGTGTCAACTTGTGCAAGAGGTGCAAAACGAAGTGCTTTATTCAATTCGTATGAAACAATTGGTGCAAGCACCTCTGGATTTACTAAGTCTGCGAGTGTTGTTTTTGTATTTGCCATTTTAATAGCCTCCTGTTATTTTTCTAAATTCTTCTGGATTAGATTTTGCTAATTCAGCTTTTTCAGCATAAGTCATTGAATCAAATTTATCTTTATCGACTGATACTACATTACCTGGAACACGTTTAGGCGTTGTTCCTGTGTTTCGTGCTTTTTCCCATTGTGAGCGTTGATTATCAAGCAAATTGAGGAAAGTTTTTACATTGCTGTAGGTTTTTTCTTCATCAACATCAACTAACAATCCTAATTCAGCAGCACTCAAAGCAATTCCACTTTCTTTCAACACTTCATCAGCTTGGCTGGTGATATTTGAAATTTTGATTTGTGCTTTAAGGCTTGCGATCTCATCGTCTTTAGCTTTTTGAAGTTCAGCAGCTTTTTCTTCGTCAGATTTTTCTTTAACTGACTTTTTGCCACCTTTTTCAAGTTCTTCAATACGAGCCAGCGCTTGTTCTAGCTGTGTTTTTGTTTCATTTTTTTCAGCTTGCTCTTTACCGATTCGTTTTTGAAGCTTTTCGACAATTTTGTCGTTGTCAGTTGATTGTTCTTGTTGCTCTTCTTCGTTTGTTTCTGTTTTTTCCGAACCAGCTTCAGACGTCTCATCGACTGCTTCTTCTGCGAACAGTTGCAAATTAAGGGGTAAAAGTTTTGTTTGTTCCATTTCTGGTTCCTCCTACTCGCATTTAAAGACTTGGGAGTCTGATTTTTCTCGTGTTTTATTTAGTGTCCACAACGTTCGGAAACGGACATGATAAAAACCCATGGAATACCAAGGGTTTAGTTTTGAGCGTTAAGTTTTCCTGCTTTTATAATATCCGCAGAAATATCACCCGGAGTAATATTTTTCAGACCATCTGTTTTTATTTCAAAATTAGTCCCTGATGCTTCTACATAATCAATAACAATGGACAAGTGTTTTGATCCGTCTTCGTAATTAGTATTATCTACAGAAACACCAGAAATTTTTTGATTAGCTACATCTCCCAATAGCTCATTTGCAAGAACAAATAATTTTTTATTATTTTTATTCATTGAAATCTATCCTTTTCTTTTATTGCGCAATTCTTCAATCGCTTTGTCAGCTTCTGCTCTATCGTCAAACGCTTGTTTGTATTCATCTTGGTTAATTACTTTTCTATCAAGTAAATCATCCCAGAAACCTTTATCATCAACATGCGGTGCTGTGCTGCATCTACAGAACGGGTGCATGTTAGGTGCATTAATACCAGGCGACATATCCTTTAGTTTGAATATTTTGCCATTCAACACTCCGCAGATAGGACAAGCAGACGGTTCAGCAATATACTCATAACTATCAATATCAGCTTTTTTATAGCTTTCTTCTTGAATGGCTGTTTGAACTCTCGTTGTTTCTGAAACTAGTAATCGTTGGGCGTTGTAAGTGGCATTAAGCTTTCCCTTTTCTGTCATTAGCCTTTTTAGTTGTGGGGCTAGTGCTTTGGGATTGATTCCACCAGTTACTGAACGAATAAGAAGTTTTTCAATATCAGCTTTCAATTCAAATTGGTACTGCCAAAGCTTGTCAGAGAAACTGGCAAATCCTTCGACTTTATAACTTCCATTAAGAACTGATTCAATTAAACTGTTATATCCTTTCTTTGGAACGCTTAAACCAAGAATTCCGGCTTGTCTTTCAAATTCTGTGAGAGCTGCATCAGTCAAATTCTTTGAAAAATATTTGTCCAAATCGTCAAATGCTGAAATAAGCTCTAACCCTATATTTGCTTTCAAAAGTTCCAAGCGATTCACTCTCATAGTCAAGTTATAAAGTTTCAACACTTGATTTGCTTGATGTGAAAAGTCTTTTTCTTCTACGTATTTCTTAGCTTTATTGGCAAATGCTTTGACATCCATATTATCCGCACGTTTCATGGCTTCACTAATAGAAATACCTTGACCATTCGCAAAGTTCTGCCAGTTGGCATTGATTTCTTTTTGAACGGCTTCTTGTGCATCAAAAAGTTTATCCATGATTTGTGTCATACGTTTTTTATCATCTTTAATCTGTTGAGCTTGCCAAGCTTTTTCACGCTTTATCCAATAATCTGGAGTTTTCATAAATTACTCCTTTTGTTGTGTTGATTCCTCTTGCTGTATCTTATCTTGGTCAAACAATGGATTATCAGCTTTTTCTTTATTAATTCGTTCTATTTCTGTCTTTACATCAGGAACAACAGACAAAACACTTAAAGCAGTTTGTTCACTCGTCACTCCCATAAGCAGTGTAGCTGTCTCAGCTTGTTCTTTGATATCCTTAGGCTCGTTACGTGTAAAGGAATACTCAATATCTTTCCATGAGTCTTTCCCAGCTTCATTAGTCGTTAGACTACAAAATAATTTATAACGCTTATTGAGTGAAGATTGAAATTTACGTTGAAAAGATAAAGCAAGATTACTCATAGCTTGCAGCTTATAAGCCAATGCAACACCGCTTGATGAGCCAAAAGATTCATCTGAGATATTTGCAACCATACTTGTAAGGAAAACTAATTTTTCTAATCGATCCAATAAATTTTCTGTTTGAGCATCACTATCAGGCTTTTCAAGAAACTTAACGTCAACCTTATTTGCTCCTTCAGGATCTCGTGCATAGTAATTAATGACTCGGTTGCTTCGGATATTTTTTAAATCTTCTATGTCTACCTCAGCGCCAAGAAAAGCCATGTATTGGTCACTAAAATATTCCACATCATTTGCTTTCTCACTAATAGCTTTGTTAAAAGCGTTAACTAGAGAAATTACAGATTCAAAGATACTCATTCTCTCTTCGTTAAAATAAAATTCAACCACAGGAAGATCTGGATAAGGATTGTAAGTTCTATCTCCAAAACTTAAATCGCTAGCCTCCCCATTAATTTCAATCGTCTCAAGTAATGTATAAACTTCTCCTTGAATTTTTCCGTCATCATCAATACCATATCTCACCGCAAACAAAGGTTCTTCTTTGATTGAGTCATCATATACCATAAACATATTTTCAGGAGTGTTATAAATAACGTTTGTTTGTGTAGCTTCATCTTGATAAAGTAACTCATAAGCCCGGCCATAAATACATGCCACCTTAGCAAGTTCTGATTCTTCATCTTCCATATCATTTAAATTATCAAATGACTGCAGCTTTTCTAGCACTTTAGAATCTTTATGTGATTTCTTAACAGGTATCCCATTAAAATAACCTGTAAAAGTATCAACAATATATTTTGGAAAATTCACAGCTAAGCGGTTGTCAGGCTTCCAATCATCCTTCTTTTTCTGAGAAGCGATATCCATAATGCCTTTATACATATTTATTAAATACTGATAGCGTGCAATTTCTTCTTTATGTTTTTCTATAAACTCTTTCACCACCTCAGGAGTAATTTCTCCATCTTTTGAAAAAGTCATGAGTTTAATTGGTTTAATGTCCAACTATAATCCTCCTTGGAATGATTTTAATTTGGCTTTTTGCTTACCATTCATAGATTCAGCAATACCCGTTGTTGCATCCGGCGCATCATCGTGTTTATTTTTACCCTCACGCTGATAAGTTGTCATTGCTTGATAGTATTCCGGGAAACGAGTCCGCCAGTCATCAGGAAAGCGAACGTGCTGTTCTATCCAGTAACTATTGGAATAAATTCGGGCTTCTTTATTATTTCCTTGGAAGAAATCTTCTACAGCACAAGCAACTTTGCCTTGAATCTTATCCCTGACAGAACGAGCAAAAGACCGACCGCCATTGTTGCGCTCGATTCTTGAAGCATTTACTCTGTTGTTAATTAATTGATTTGCTACAGCATTTTCTGTGTATTCCATCGGCTTTTGAGTGTAAATAATATCCAACACATCCGCAAAACCGTCTGAGGTTTCTCCCCATACAATTGAACAGAGATAGTCTTTCCCAGTATCTGCAGTATCGCAGTAATTCCAAATCTTTTTGTACTCTGAACGAGCATTGTAGGTTTGGAACTCACTATATAATCGACCTTTGACATCAATCGGCTCTTGTTGGTAGTTGGCGCTGGCAATATCAGCACCCATTGTTTTTACCTTGCGCTTATAATCTTCAAGTGTCAGAACATCATCACAAAGCATTTCATTCGTTTGTTCATTGAAAGCCTTAAAATTAATATGCTTTACTCGATAGCCATTCTTAGGCAGTTCACGCAAAGCTCGTCCGGCTAAATCTTCACTATGCCAACGAGTCATATTGATAATAATCTTTCCGCCTGATTCCAAACGTGAAAGCATGGTATTAACAAACCATTCCCAGTGTTTTTCTAAGACAGTCGCATTGTTAGCTTCCTCAGCATTCTTAATAACATCATCAATAATAATAATGTCAGCACCGAAACCTGTTGCAGTACCTGTCGGAGAAGTTGCCAGATAGTTGTTATAGCCGTCTGATAAACTCCAAAGATTTTTCGCAGCATCTCCATACTTGATTGCAGCATCGAAAATATCGGAGTAAACGATTTTGTTCTCATCTGCTTTTTCTTCTTGAAGCGTATTACGAACATTTTTAGAAAAGACTGTAGATAAGGTTTCGTTATATGACCCAGTCATAATTTTCTTCGTGTGGTCATTACCAAGCACCCACTCTACAAACTTACCAAGCGTGAGAGACTTTCCGTGACGTGGTGGAAGATTTAAAACTAAAACATCATGTTCATCATCATTTAGAAATGACTGAAACTCTTCACACATCGTCACTAAATAAGCCCTATCTCGTTTATAAAAGCTTGGCATGATGAGATTACAGTAATCAAAGAAAAAGCGCTTAGACAGCTCAATTTTAGCTCCTAGCACTATTTTATCCAT